>CAWDKQ010000025.1:0-64012 GCA_963802915.1 Bryobacterales bacterium | reverse complement strand
CGCCGCGGCAAGTTGGAAACTCTGCGGCCGATTGAATATGGACATGTTCGTCTTGGTCTCAAAGATCGCCGGCGCCAACCCTCCGATCGAATTCGGATAGCCGTACGTGTACGCATCTCCGCTACCGCCATAAACCTTCGGTGTAAATGGATCTTTGGCGACCCGCACGGCCTCACGGGCGTGCTGCTCGTCCAGACGAGCCATCACAACCTCCGGATTCTGTTTCAGCGCCAGGCTGACCGCCTCCTGAAGCGTCAGTTTATGAACTTCGGCAAAACTCGCGGTGGTAGCAAGAACCGAGGTGATGAGAATTCGCAGCAACATGTTTTCAGGGTACAGCGATGCCGTTCGAATTCACACCACGCCCTCTACTGTAAAATCAGTGCTTCATGCACCGCGAGCGCCGCGCGTCTGTACTTCGAGGACGTTTCCGCAGATTCTTTTCCAACCTTGGCCCCGGCTTGATTACCGGCGCCGCGGATGACGATCCTTCGGGCATCTCGACCTATTCGGTCACCGGAGCCGCTTTCGGCTACACGCCCCTGTGGACCGCGCTCTTCTCTTTCCCCTTAATGGCCGCCGTGCAAATCATGTGTGCTCGGCTCGGGATGGTCACCGGACTCGGATTGGCCGGCGTGATTCGCATCCGGTATCCCCGCTGGATTCTATGGAGCGCCTGCGCGCTGCTCGTCTTAGCCAATGTCGTGAACATCGCCGCGGATCTCGGCGGCATGGCCGCTGTCACGGGGCTCCTGACCGGCGTCAGGCCCATTTATTGGACTCCCGCATATGCCATCTTTCTTGTCGCTCTGCTGTTCTGGACAAATTATCGAACCATCGCCCGGATCTTCAAGTGGCTGACCCTCGCCTTATTCGCGTACGTCGCTGCCGCGTTCCTGGCGCACCCGAATTGGCCTGAGGTTCTGCGGTCCACCTTAATCCCACGTGTAGAGTGGACGGGCACGTATTGGGCGACGCTGGTCGGCATCCTGGGAACGACTATTTCGCCTTATCTCTTCTTTTGGCAGGCCGCGCAGGAAGTGGAGGAGGAAATCGCTATCGGCCGCAGCACCGTCAAGCAGCGCGAGGGTGCATCCAAACGGGAAATACGCCGTTCGCGAAATGACGTTGTCACAGGCATGCTGTTCTCGAACCTGGTGATGTACTTCATCATTCTCACTTCCGCCGCCACATTGCACGCGCACGGTAAAACTTCAATCTCAACCGCGCGCGATGCAGCCGAAGCTTTACGTCCACTGGCAGGCGATGGCGCGTACTGGCTCTTCAGCCTGGGATTGATCGGCGCCGGCATGCTCGGGGTCCCGGTATTGGTCGGATCTTGTGCCTACGCGATCGCGGAAGCCGCGGACTGGGTCGGATCGTTGGAGGTTCACCCTCCGCTAGCTCACGGTTTCTATGCGGTCATCGCGATCGCCATGGGACTCGGCGTCGGCTTGGATTATGCCGGCCTCGATGCCGTCAAGATGCTCTTCTGGTCCGCGGTACTCAACGGCGTCCTTGCTCCGCCCCTGCTCGTTCTCGTAGTGCTCCTCACCAGCCGCTCCGACATCATGGGCGAACACCGCAATGGCCCTCTGCTTCGTTGGCTAGGATGGGCGTCTGCTGCTGTCATGCTGATCGCGACTGTCATTATGTTCGTGACTGCATCGCTTCCATGACCTTCGGAGGATGGTCGGCATGCTTATTGAAGTAAGCTTTCAGACCGCGAACGCACCACCAGGTGTGGAATCCGCTTTCTTTCATTTCTCGCCACGCCTCGTTCTTGGAAACGCCTAG
Source organism: Bryobacterales bacterium (assembly GCA_963802915.1). GTDB lineage: Bacteria > Acidobacteriota > Terriglobia > Bryobacterales > Bryobacteraceae > JAICMB01. The sequence goes on along the minus strand of CAWDKQ010000025.1, from coordinate 62,215 downwards.
GAAGTAAATCCGGTAAAGACCCGCGATTAAACTCGTCCGGTCGCGGCCGAGAACGCAATGAATGTAGACCGGCTGAAACTGTTTATCTCGGATAGTGAGCAGAATCTTGTCGACATGTTTTTCAGACGGCGCGATCGGCGAGGCGTTCATCGGCAGGCATAGCAAGGTCATGCCGTATTTCTTGGCTTTCCGCTTCTCCGAACCGGAAAAGAACGGCAGAAACCTCGCATTCACGATGTAGTGGACATGCAGCGATTCCAGGAACTGGAAATCCTGGTCGGTTCGAGGTTTCGATCCGGCAAAAACCTCCTTATCGATTTGTTCGAAGTGGTGGATCGACGCGTCGGCCGGGACTTTGATCTCCTGGCATTGCGCCACCGAGCAAGCCAGGCCAAAAACTGCAATTCCGCCCGCGGAGAAGCACTTCATAGAGACATCACGTCAATCAGGATGTTGATTTCGCCTGCGATGTTTCATCCACCGCACGAATCGGGTATCATGCCAGGGATTTGCTCCGTATCCTGTGAGTATGCCGCTGCATCGAATAGCGAGGAGCTCACGGAAATGTCTGCCGTTGTAAACGACTTCATGGTTCAGCAGCTGCTGGTTCGCAAGCAGCGCCTGGAACAAGCTGCCACGGAGCCTGTCCACTCTGCCCGACTCCACTCCCTTCTCGACGAAGTCGACGCCGCTCTGGCAAGAGTCGACGCGGGAACATACGGAATTTGCGAGGCGTGCCATGACACCATCGAATGCGACCGTCTCATCGCCGATCCCCTTGTGCGTTTTTGCCTCGATCACCTCAACCGGGCCGAGCGCGATGCGTTGGAACGCGATCTCCAGCTTGCCGCTCAAGTGCAGCGTGGACTCCTGCCCAGCCACGATCTGACATGCCGCGGATGGCGCGTCTCGTATCATTACGAGCCTGCGGGCATCGTCAGCGGCGACTACTGCGACGTGGTTGACGCTGGCGAACGCGGTCTCTATTTCATGGTTGGCGATGTTTCCGGAAAGGGTGTCGCCGCTTCCATGCTCATGGCGCATCTCCATGCCATGTTCCGCGCGCTCATCTCAGTAGGAATGTCATTGAAATGCATGCTGGAGCACGCCAGCCGCGTTTTCTCCGAGAGCACGCTTCCAACGCACTACGCCACTCTGGTTTGCGGCCGCGCTCTCGACGATGGACAAGTCGAGATTTGTAATGCCGGTCACCCGCACCCGCTCGTCGCCCGCAACGGCAGCGTTACTCCGCTCGAATCGTCGAACCTACCCGTCGGCATGTTCTGCAATGAAGAGTTCTCCGTCGATAACCTGGTCCTCGATCCTGGCCATCACATGCTGATTTATTCCGACGGCGTCTCGGAAGCCACCGACGATCTCGGCAACGAGTATGGATGCGATCGCCTGTGCGAGTTGATCGGGAGCGCTCGATCCACCGCGCCGGCATCGCTCATCGCCGCCTGCCGTGACGACCTGAAAATGTTTCGAGGCCAGCAACGGGCTGACGACGTTACCATGTTTGTGCTCGGCCGCTCCGCTTGAGAATCGGCTAGAATGACCGATGGCTGGCTTCTAAACCTCTGAATATGCGAAAAACTATTGGTTTCCTCACCTCCATCTTGCTGCTCTCGACTGCTCCGCTTCTGGTTGCGCAAGAACACCACGAAGAACGTCAAGCTCCGCGCTCCGTCGGACACGGATACATTCCGCCTCATGGACCGGCTCCTGCCGCTCATCAGGAAGCTCCGGCGGCACACCAGGAAGCTCCGGCGGCGCATCAGGAACCGAATCGTGCCGCCGGAAATTTTCGCGATGCTCCAGGTCATCCTGAAGCTCCTCATGTGCACAGGAACGGCGAGTGGGTCGGACACGACGGTGGCGCCGCGCGGTACCACATGGACCATCCCTGGGAACACGGACACTTTACGGGTGGCTTCGGCCGGGGACATGTTTTTCGTCTCGCGGGTGGAGGCCCCTCGCGCTTCTGGTTTGGCGGTTTCTATTTCAGCGTCGCTCCCGCCGACATCGGGTTCGTAACTGGCTGGAATTGGGCCGGCGATCCCATCGTTATTTACGAAGATCCCGACGATCCAGGTTGGTATCTCGCCTACAATACCAGGCTGGGCACCTACGTCCACGTCGAATATCTCGGCTAACTAGCTCCTTGCTGAAAGCGCCGCGGGCCGTGCGATCATGGACCTGAAGTCCATACACCAATGCTCGGTCTGCGGCGGCGACATCGGCGAGACCAGCCGCTTCTGTTCATCCTGCGGTCGGCCAGTCGGTGCCGTGACCTCATTTGCCACCATGACTGCGGCAGCTTCGGCCGCGCCTTCCGGCCCGTCGACTCCAACTTCTGAAAGCCGTTTCCTTCCGGGCTCAATTCTCGCTTCTCGTTACCGCATCGTTGCCTTGCTTGGTAAAGGCGGCATGGGTGAGGTTTATCGCGCCGACGACCTTACCCTGGGCCAACAGGTCGCGCTTAAATTTCTGCCAGCATCGCTCTCCGGTAACTCGGCTTCGGTCGACCGGTTCCGCAACGAGGTTCGCGTCGCTCGACAGGTTTCGCATCCGAACGTCTGCCGTGTTTACGACGTCGGCGAAGTCGATGGCCATCTGTTTCTTTCCATGGAATACGTGGACGGCGAAGACCTCGCTTCGCTTCTTCGGCGCATCGGGCGTCTTCCGGCGGATAAGGCAATCGAAATCGCACGGCGTCTTTGCGCCGGTTTGGCAGCGGCTCACGAAAAGGGCGTTCTCCATCGCGATCTGAAACCCGGCAACATCATGCTCGATGGCCGCGGGCACGTTCTGCTTACCGATTTTGGGCTCGCCGCGCTGGCTGGGGAAATCACCGGCAGCGAGATCCGCAGCGGAACGCCCGCCTACATGGCGCCCGAGCAGCTCGCTGGCAAAGAAGTAACAGTCCGAAGCGACCTTTACTCTCTCGGCTTGGTTCTCTACGAAATCTTCACGGGAAAGCGGCCCTTCGAAGCCGCCACGCTAGAGGAATTGACTCGCCTTCAGACCCAAGCCACGCCAGTGAGCCTCAGCACACTGGTTCGCGATCTCGACCCGGTGGTAGAGCGCGTCATCCTCCGCTGTCTTGATCCCGATCCGGCGCGGCGTCCATCCTCGGCTTTAGCCGTGTCGGCGGCGCTTCCAGGAGGCGACCCGCTGGCCGCCGCTCTCGCGGCCGGCGAAACACCATCGCCGGAAATGGTCATGGCCGCGGGTGAAGGGGAAGGGCTGTCGCCCCTCGTTGCCATCTCGATCTTCGCTGCGATCGTAATCGGCGTCATCGCCAGCGCGGCGATCACCACTCAAACGAACGGGCTCGAAATGGTCCGGCCGTTAGCTCCCGAAGTTTTGGCTCAAAAGGCTCGCGACCTCGTCGAGCGGATCGGGTATTCTCCGGACGCCGTCGATGATGCGCAAGGCTTTAATTGGGACAACGACTTCTTCTCTTTCGCCGGACAAAACTTGAAGCATGCGCCAGACTGGCGCCGCGTGCTACCGAGTTGGAAACCGCAGCCTCTCCGCTTTTGGTATCGCCAAAGCCCCTACCCGTTGATAGGCGAGGAATTTCACAGCGATTTGTTAATCCCCGGCATCGTCGAGAACGAATCGCCTCCGCCCATCTATTCCGGCATGATCAACGTGCAACTCGATTCTCGAGGACTTCTGACGGACTTCCGATCCATGCCTCCGCAGCATCAGGAGCCTACGAAAGGGTCCGCGGGAGCAGTCGATTGGGATCCGCTGTTCGCAGCCGCCGGTCTGGATCGCGCGCAGCTAAAGTCGGCCGATCCGGAATGGACTTTTCTTGCCGCCTCCGATTCCCGTGCAGCTTGGACAGGCGAGTGGCCCGGAACGGAGCACCCCGTTCGCATTGAAGCTGCTTCTTTACGAAATAAGCCCGTCGCCTTCACGGTGGTCTCGCCGTGGACGAAGCCGGATCGCATGCCGCCACCGGAGGGAGCCGGCAACAGCGACGTTTTCTATGCCGTCGTTTCCTTGTTCGCCGTGATCGTCTGTTTCGGCGCCGCTTTGATTGCTCGCCGAAATTTCGTTCAAGGACGCGGGAACCGCCGCGGCGCCATCCATTTGTCCGTTTTTATGTTCTCTGTGCTCATGGCCCTCTGGCTTTGCCAGGCGCACTTCGTTCTGTCGTTGGGCACGGTCGGCATGTTCTTCCTGGAACTATGCACTGCGGTGTTTTATGGCGTGCTGATGTGGACGGTCTTCGTTGCCATTGAGCCCTCTGTCCGTCGGCATTGGCCGCAAACGCTGATTTCAAGCGACGAGCATTCTTACCGGGCGGATGCGCGACCCGGTCGTCGGCCGCGACGTCCTTTTCGGTGTGGCGCTGGGTATCGTCATGGCACTTATCTCACAAGCGCGAAACGTTTTGACGATCCACGACCCCGGCTGGACGCCGGATCTTTTTGACACCGGTATCCTCCTCGGGACACGCCCTACCATCGGACTCCTGCTCGAAGCCGTCGCGCGCCAGACGCGTAATGTGCTGTTCTACTTCTTCATTCTGTTCCTTCTTCGAGTACTGATTCGCAATCGCTGGCTGGCGGCGGGTGTTTGGGTTTTGCTTTTCACTGGCCTCGACGTACTCGGCGGTGGCAATCATCTGATGGTGTGGACCGTGAGCTTGCTTCTGTACAGCATCGAAGCGTTTGTGGTCTTGCGCTGGGGTCTGTTATCGATGACAGTCGGCTACGTAGTGGCTTTGCTGCTGCTGGGCAATGCCGCCACGCCGCACGTATCGGCGATATACTTCGGAAATTCGCTTTGGGCTCCGTTAGCTGTTCTCGCGATCGCCGCATGGGGCCTTTCCATTTCGATGGCCGGCCGCCGTTTGTGGAAAAACAGCCTCTTCGATTGACTACGGAAGCGTCACGATAAACGGAGGATGCACTAGCTTGCCGTCGCCATCGACAATCGCAATCGGCTCGAACCCCAGCGGCGTCACTTTCATGACTTTGCCTTCGATCTCAACTACCAGGAAGTGATTCTGCGGCGCCCATGCCGCGATGTTGGCGCGCTTCATCTTCTTTTGAATATTGCCCGGCCGCAGCTCGCCGCCTGCGCCCGAAGTGATGAAGCGGATTCCGAAGCTCTGCGCATTGTCCTCGCTGACCTGGAAATTGTGCTCATGCCCGTTGAACACCACGCGCACGCCGGCCTGCTGGAATAGCGGCATCCAATGCTGCAGTTCGCGCATGCTCGGCACATGCAGCGGACCGGCATTGAAAACCGGGTGATGATAATACGGAATCACCCACGGCGATTTCGCTTTGGGAAACTCCTGCTGCATCCAATGAAATTCCGGGCTGTCGACCGAAAAGGCAGGCCGGGGAGGTCCCGATTCCGAGTTAAACGTGCTATCGAGTCCGAAGAAGTCAGCGAGGCCAGCGTAATTGAAATGGTAGTATCGGCCGGGCGTTCCCCCTGGAAACGGCATGTTGTCGAGATAAGCCGGTAGGTCGCCTCGCGATTCGGTTTCATTGCCGTCATGATTGCCGAGCGTCGGGAACCACGGAATGCGCGCCAGCAATGGTTCGTACGGTTCGAAAAACTTGTTCGTCCAGTCGGTGTCGGAAGCGCCCGTATGGACGATGCCGAGCAGGAATCCCGAGATGTTCCCATAGATATTGTCTCCGACGCTGATTACGAATCGAACCGGGTTGTCGCTATTGGCGCGCCGTTGAAATTCGTCCCACATCGCGCGCGCAATCTGATATTGGAGCGGCCTGCCGGTTCCGTAATCGCCGATCACGAAAAAGCAGAGCTTGTTCGCCTGCGCAGCCCACGTGCGCACCTGGCCTTCGCCGATTTTCTTGCCCCCAATCAGAACTTCGTAGGGATAAATGTGATCCGGCTCCAGGCCCGAGATCGTCGCGTTATTCTGCCGTGACGTAATGGTCCGGCCGTTGATACGCAACGTGGCCTCGCCGTGCGATACCGACGTCCGTCCGATGGTGTTGTCTCCATCGGTTGTTCCCCACGCTAACTGCACGTAATCCGGCCCAAGATCGTCAACGTAGGTGTAAAACTTCTGAGCCCACAAACCGGCGCTGAAAAACGCCAGCAAAACGAGCGCGCGCTGCATTATGGGATGGTTACGTGTTCAGTGTGCCGTGGCATATCCGTGAGCACGACATCCGGGCCTTTCTGAGTGATTTGCTTCTCGAAAAAACTAACCAGCAGATCGCGACGCTGCAGCATCGTCTGGATTGCGTCTTTGCTGATATACGGAAGGAGATGAGCTTCGGAGTTCTGTTGATTTAGCGTTTTCATTCCTGCCAGCAGCTTTCCGCTAATGCGGCGCAGGTTCTCCGGATTGCGCAGTGTCGGATTGATACGGAACGATCGCGAATGATCGATCGCCCAAACCTTCCAATCCTTATCGATCAAAACGTTTCCCTGATTTCGATCGACATTGTAGATCAGCTGATCGAAATCGCGCATATCGTTCATCTGACGGCCCCATTCGTTGAGGTCCGGAGGATCGATGCTCTTATCGCGGCGTCCGGCCTCATCGAATTGCACGCCGTCCACCCACCAATCCACCGCCGCCGGCTTCCCGTCCACTACCCGATACACGCAGACCGGAACCATGCCCATATCCATCATCTTGTCGAGCCGGTACGCGGCGATGTTGTACTTGTAGGAATCGGTGAAGTTCTTCTCGACGCCTTCTTTGGAGCGATATTCGGCTTTATAGATATCGATGGTCTGAACGTGTGCGTCGTGATAGATCTGCCCGTCGGAAAGTGTGACGCGCTGCGTGTGCGTGATGCCCACTTCGATGGGCTTGGTCGCAACGATCTGAGCAGTCTGGAGGAATTGCTCCATCTGCTCGCGCGTAAGATCTTTTGCGGTGACATGCCGCAGCCCCGCTAAGGACTGATGTGGAGATTGCGTCGCGGTCGGATAGCGCGCTCCGGTCGCCGGCGCAATCGGCGGTGAAGAACTGGGTTGTTGGGGGAATAGAAGTTGTGCCCCTAACAACAGTGCAAATAAGGACACAATCCGGCCTTGCCTCATTTATGGAGACCTCACTTCGTTAGACGCCGCGAAGCCAAAAACCTTTCGCCCTACGACGTAGATTGTAAGAGCGCAACTGGGCAAGACTTCAGCGCGTCCGAGACGTAGATTACCCTTCGCTCGTCTGCAACCGCGGCGCTAAACGTCTCGTTTGTTAGCACATTGCGCCAAACAGTCGGGGCGTCCCGCGGAAGAATGATAGAGCTATTGCGCCAGATTCTCCTCCCGATCGGCCATTTTTCAAGAGCGGAAAACTGGCTGCTGAAACGCGGCGCGATAGCGACCAAGTAGAGCGATCCATGGCGCTTGGCAAAACTGATCGAGTGACCCGCCGCGTCGCCTGTCCCGGTCAGCGGTAAGTATTCACCCTTCGAGAACAAATCGGGATTATCCTTCCGGAAACATAGCGCCGCCGCTGTAACCCACGCCTTGATGCGCCCGTCCTCCCAATTATCGAGAAGCTCGGGATCGAATCGACGGGGCGCTTCGGTGCGCTCGGGATCCGGTGGCACCCGATTGTCCGGGTCGACCAGACGAAAACTCCAGCGAATCGTGTCCTGGTAAAAATCCGGGATGCCCGGGCTCGCGATCTTCAAAAGCGTTTGCGCCAGCGAATTCACGGCGCCATAGAATGACATCCTTTTCCGCACTGCCTCGAACTGCCCGAAGAACCTGTCCGACGAATCGAGAATCTTCCCGGCAAACTCGACCGCCGCGGCTTCGTAGTCCTTGTTAGGTTGGAGCCAGCTCGTATGAGTTTTGCCCTCGCGCAACGCTTTCACCAAATACTGTTCCAAACGTTCCTTCTCGATCGGCCACGCACCGATAAGGGTCTGATAGATCAGATACTCGTCGTTCTTGTCGGGAGCCAGGGCTTCGCCGATCTTCCGTTTGAACTGCCGATTCCAGCGTCCCCACCGCCGGACGTTCTTGGCCCACGCATCCGGCATCTCCGACAGAACATTGATCCGCGCTCGTACATCGGCGCTGCGTTTGGTGTCGTGGGTGGACGTTGCGCTCATGGCGCCCGGCCAATGGGCGTTCCGTTCGGAATTGAAGGCGTGGAACTGTTCAACCGTGACCGGCTCCGGCGATCCGCCGACTTCATTCATCGAAACCAGACGATTGAAAACATACAACGTCGTGTCCTCGACCCCTTTCGCCATAATGGGTCCGGTTAACTGCTGCCAGCGCATGAGGAAACGCAACGCGTCTTGTTTCAGATTGTCCGGCAGATCGAGCAGAAGCGCCCGAGACACGAAGTCGAAGCAGGCGGCGCTGATCTCGGGATTGCGCCTGCGGGCGTCATCGATGGCGCGGCCCAGGAAATCGGAGTCATGGCCGCCAAGATGAACGTCACGTGCGTAGGTCCGATAGACGTGCATGGAGATCGTAATCTCCACCAGCGCGCGGCGAATCCCCTGTGGGCTGATATCTCGGCCATAGCGATCGTTCTCGGCAATGGACTGGAGGTGAAACGCCAGCGCGTTCATCTCGCCGACAAAGAGATCCCGCATGATCTTGCGTTTCTGCTCGTTGGCGACGTCGTAAAAGCTTCGCGTCTCCCCAGTAAACTCCGCGTAAAACTGCTGCAGCCGTTCGAGCCCTTCCGGACGCACAAAGACGTTGTTCACGGCGCCGAGAAAATCGTAGCCGGTGCTCCCCGCGACTGGCCATCCGTCAGGCAGCCGCTCGTCATCGTTCAGGATTTTCTCGACGACGATATAGACCGTCTTCCCGCCGGTCGCTTCGGTAGCCCGCTTCTGGAGCCGGTCAAGATAACCGGCCGGATCGAACAGACCGTCGACATGATCGATCCTAAGACCGGAGACCTTCCCCTCCTCGAGCAGCTTCAAAGGCAGGGCGTGGATGGCATCGAAAACCTGACCATCCTGCGCCCGAATCGCGATGAGCTCCGTGACATCGAAGAAGCGCCGGTAGTTGATTTTCTCGCGTGCCACGCGCCAGAACGCCAACTCGTACGGTTGTTTGCGGATCAGCGCGTCCAGCAGGTCGAAGCTGCGCGGATCGCCCTGTTTGCCGTTGAAAATACGGATATTCTCGTCTATAAAATCGCGAAACTGCTGGAATCGCGCATAGAGATCCGCGAGCTTCTGTTTGACGCGCGGCGCTTCACGACGCCGGACTTCGAGAGTTTCCCACTCAGACGAAGTTCTCGCCGGCAGACGCTCGGCGGTTTCCAGAAACTCGCCGAGTTCCTGGAGCAGCGGGGTTGAAGAATCGAGCTTCCCGAGCAATTCGCTCAGCCGGTAAGAGACGACATCCGCGTAAGTCGAGGGATCGAGCGGAAACGGCGTCTCGTAATAACTGAGATGCAGCCCATGCGCGTCGATCCAGAGATGTAGTTTCTGCTGTTCCAACGCTTCGGCATAAGGCTCGCCCAGAATCGGAAGATAAATGCCCTCGTGCACCGTCGGCGAATCGTCGCCCCAGGCCACGTCAAAGAACGCGGAATACGGCGAGGCCGAGCCGTTTTCGAGCACATTTACCCACCAGGGATTCGCGGGACTGGCGGCCATGTGATTCGGAACGATATCCAGCAGGATGCTCATCCCGCGCGAGCGCAAAGCCTGCACGAGCGCCTCAAAATCCCGCGGCGTACCGAGTTCCTCGTTCAGCCGCGACGGATCCGTGACGTCGTAGCCGTGCATGCTGCCCTTCCGCGCCTGGGAGATCGGCGACAGATAAAGGTCCGAGATCCCGATCGAATGCAGATGCGGGACCAGCCTGAGGGCGTCGCAAAAGCCGAAATCTTTATTTAATTGAATACGATACGTCGCGTTCGGGGTGTGCAAACCGTTAGACGATTGGCAGCCGCGAAGTGCAACATTTAACGCAGCAGGCCGTTGATGGACCGGATCGCCGCGGGATCGAACTTCGGACGCCGGTCGTACGTGAGAAGGCCGTTAACCTCCTGCTCGACATCCGTCAGTTGCGTGTAGCAGATCCCGATAATCCGGGGTAGCTTCGCGATGGCCTCATAGATCCCCCGCACGCGGTCCAGCGTCGCGGATTCGGAATGTTCCATACCCTCATATCCCCACGAATTCTCTGGGACCTGGGTATCCGCCGGAACATAGGAGATTCCGCCGAACTCCGAGAGGAAAATGGGCGAGCCGTTGTACTGGTAGCCGGGCGCGAGAAACATCTTGCCCTGGAACGGAACCGGGATCTTCCCTTCCTGGACGGTCTTGAAGCGCTCATAGAAGAGCTCGCCGTTACGCGAGTAGTCGTGGACCGCGAACAGGTCGGTGCAGTCGGTATGTTCCCACCCGTCGTTGTCGATCACCAGCCGGGTCGAATCGAGCGACTTGGTCAGCATGTACATCGCTTTCATATGTGCCTGCTGGCGCGCGTCGCGGACGTTAGGCACTCCCCAACTTTCATTGATGGGCACCCAAATAATGATGCTGGGATGGTTGTAGTCGCGGCTGACTGCGTCGATCCACTCGCGGGTGAGGCGACCGACGGACTCGCCGTCGAACATGTAGGCGTTCGCCATTTCCGCTGAAACCAGCATGCCCATCCGGTCGGCCCAATAAAGGAAGCGCGGATCTTCCACCTTCTGGTGCTTCCGTACCCCATTGAATCCCATGGACTTCGCCATCTCCAGGTCGTACCGGATGGCTTCATCCGACGGCGGCGTGAGCGTCGATTCGGGCCAGTAGCCCTGGTCGAGGACCATCTTGAGGTAAACCGGTTCCCCGTTCAGCAGTACTTTCCCGTCCTGGGTCGACACCTGGCGGAAACCGAAGTACGAGTGAACGCGATCGATGACGCGGTCATCCCGGATGAGCTCGAAAGTGACGTCATACAGAGCAGGGTTACGGGGCGACCACCAGGTGGGGTCGCGGACGAAAGCCGCCGCCGTGACTTGGTTATCCTCGGCGAGAGACATAGCCGTCGCGATGACTTTCCCCTGATAGCTGATCGTTGCGAGCAGTTGGACATCGGGAGCGCTTCTCGCGATCTTGGCGTCGAAGGTCACAGCGCCATCCATCGTGGTGTCGATCCGGACCTTATCCAGATAGTTTTCGCCGGCCGGCTCCAGCCAGACGGATTGCCAGATGCCCGTGGTCCGCGTGTAAAAGATGCTCTCCGAATGATCCTGCCAGTGCTGTTTACCGCGAGGTATGTACCTGTCCCGAGGCGGATCTTCCACGCGCACAATGATGTGGTTGGGGCCGGCGGTCAGGAACGTAGTGATGTCGAATTTGAAGGGTGTGTGCCCGCCCTCGTGCTCGCCGCAAAGCTTGCCGTTCACCCACACGGTTGCGCGGTAATCGACGGCGCCGAAATGCAGCAGCACATGACGCCCTTGCCACTCATCGGGGAGCAGGAACACACGCCGGTACCACACATACGCGTGCGACGCCCGGTCGCCAATGCCGCTCTTGGGGCTCTCAAAACAGAACGGAACGAGAATGGATTTGGAGAAATCCTTCGCACCGAAAGCCCAGTGTTCATCCAAACCCACGTTTTCGTCATCGAACTCGAACTCCCAAGTACCATTGAGGTTCACCCACTCCTCCCGCTGGAACTGGGGCTGAGGGTATTCGGGACGAGGAACGGCCTCCTCGACGAGCGTCGTTAGGAGCGGTAGTTCCTGGATTGCCAGTGCAGACATTTTGGCCACCTACGGTTGCTATCGGAGCGGGAAATTCAGGGTATCGCACCCGCTCTTGAATGCCAATCGTCTTTCGTATTTCTAATCTTTAGACGCAGTCTCATTAACGAAGGGTGCTATGTTATGGTCAATCCGGAACATGAAATACTTTTTATGTAAACTCATTGCCCCACGGCCTACGTTCAGCCAGGATATGACTCCCGAGGAGTTCGCACTCATGCAACAGCATGTTGTCTACTGGTCCGACCTCACGGCCAAGCGTACGGCCATAGCATTCGGTCCGGTTGCCGATCCAAAGGGCGCCTGGGGTTTGGGCCTCGTCGAGGTGGAGAACGAAGACGACGTACACGCCATCACGGCGAACGACCCGGTGATGAAAGCCGGCTCTGGATTCAACTTCGAAATCTACCCGATGCCGCGCGTCATCTCCCGAAGCTGAGTTTGTGCTAAAAGTAGAGCAAATAGTTCCATGCAGTTCCGTGTTGTTTTTCTTTTTGTTTTGAGCGCTCTTGTTGTTTCCTCCGCCGTCAACCCTCTGGACGAAATTCGCCGTGGAGACTATACCCGTCAGCCCGTGGTCCGGAGCGAGCTGAACATCCTCGACTGGAACATCGATCGGGGATCGCGCCTAGAGCAGATCGCGGCCGGTATGGCTTCGCAGCAGCCGGATCTCGCGATTCTCCAGGAAGTAGACTTCCATGCGCGGCGCAGCGAATTCAAAGATGTCGCAAAGGTCCTGGCCCAACGATTGAACATGAATTTCGTGTTCGCGCCCGAGTTCCAGGAACTGGGGCAAAGCTCGGCCGACCAGCCGGCCTATCACGGGCAGGCCATCCTCACGTCATTGCCGATTCGTTCCACCCGCATGCTGCGCTTCGAAAGCCAGTCGGGATTTTGGAAGCCCCATTCATACGTACCGTCCTGGGCGCTCTTTCAGAGACGCCTTGGCGGCCGACTTGCCCTGATTACGGAGCTGGAGTTCGATCATCGGACGCTGGTGGTTTACGACCTGCATCTCGAAAGCCGCAGCGCCGGCCGCATCCAATACGAGCAATTAAAGGAAGTATTAAAGGATACGGCGCGCTACCCGGCGGATACCCCGATTGTAGTTGCCGGCGACATCAACACCAAGTATCCGCATTCCATCGCCGAAGTGGCCAAGCTGATGCATGACTCCGGGTATCAGAACGCATTCGGCGACAAGCATATGCGCACCCACGTGATCGTCGGCGACCTGGACTGGATCTTCGCCCGCGGCCCCGTGCATTTGAGCGATGCCAAGGTCCACAAGGACATGCCGGGCTCAGATCATTGGGCGGTTTCGGCGCGCCTCACGGCCGAACGCCTCGCCGGCCGGTAAGCCAGATCCTTCCAAGCCAAGTCCTGATATATTGGAAAACCTGGGATTCGTGGCCGTTGGGGGAGGGCTTCTCGCGGCGCGGCTCGGAAACGGCACTCTCTGGAATCAGGATCATGGAAAACATTCGACCTCCATCCGTGTATACACGCCGCACGGCTCTGCTGTTCGCCGGCGCGGCGCTGCCGTTGTGGCAACAATCGGGGAACACTACTCAACCTGGAGAAAAGAACATGGGACATCCCGTCGTGCATTTTGAGATCGGCTGCACTGACTCCGCCAGAACGGAGCAGTTCTTCGGTGAACTGTTCGGCTGGCACATTCAACGGAACGGCCCCGCCGCGATGATCGACACAGCAAGCCGGGCGGGCATTCCCGGACACATCGTTTCGCTCGGCCACGAACCGCGGCATTACACGATCTTCTACGTGGAGGTCGACGACGTCCAGGCCTGTCTGAACAAGGCCGAGTCATTGGGCGGAAAAACGGTGGTCCCGCCTGTCAAGATCCCGACCGGAACCTTCGCGTGGTTTTCAGATCTCGATGGCAATACCATCGGATTGCTGAAGCGGAACGCTTAACCTGAAGTCCCCACTCCCTTTACTTGCAGCCGAGGGTGATTTCGGAGTCACGGCGACGTCGTCCGTTATAAACGGCCCGAGCGCACGCCCTTCGAGCACGCGTGCTTCTAGCGCGGAGCGGGACAGGCCAGCGGGATTTCCAGCTTGACTTTCATTGGACCTGTTTGATTATCGCCCATTGTTCATGGAGCAGCCCTTCTTGGCGATACGCCAACAGCTATTATCGTTGTTCGGAATGTACGCGATCATTACCGTTGCGGCGGATCCACCTGAGGCGGAGGAGCCTCTTGGATCGAAGGGTAAGTTTTGGTATGCGGACAGAAAGTTTCTCTTCAAGCAAATTCGCCCCGGTACCGGCGAAGATTGGGCGGAGAAAGTGAGCGCGGAATTGGCGGGCCGGCTCGGCCTGCCCCATGCCGAATACGACCTCGGTCAATGGGACTCGGGAGTTGCAACCTTGCGAGGCGTTTGTAGCCCGAATTTTTGCCCTGCGGGCGGTGCCCTGATTCTGGGAAACGAACTCTTGGCGGAGGCCGATCCGGACTACGCCGTCGAAGCAGTTTCCAAATTTCGGGTTCCCGCACACACCGTTGAGCGCGTGATGCTGAACCTACGGCACAGAAACCCCGGCTTTGCCGCTTGAGTGGGACCCTCTCAGATTCATACGAAATGCAGTGGACACGTTTATCGGGTATCTGCTTCTCGATGCGCTTGTCGGCAACACTGACCGGCGCCACGAAAACTGGGGCGTTATCCGTTTGCCGGAAGGTCCGGTCCATTTGGCGCTAACATTCGACCACGCGTCCGTTCTCGGCCGAAACTTACTCGATGAGGAAAGGGCAGAACGGCTCCGAACCAAGGACCAGAATCGCACTGTAGAGGCATTCGCGAACCGGGCCGTATCGGCCATATACCGCGTTGAAACTGATACCAAACCCCTTGCGCCGCTCTACGCTGTTTTGGAAGCTGCGCACTGGAATCAAGCTGCCGCTCTCGGATGGCTCGATGTTCTGGAGGCACTCACTGACGGGGAAGCCGCTACAATCATTAGTAATGTTCCTCCTGGACGTATTTCCGATACGGCTGCTCAATTCGCACATCGTCTAGTCTCCGTTAACAAAAACAATCTGCTTGTTTTGAAAAAGGAACTGCAATGAGGACATTGTTCTTAGCTTGGCAAGACCCGTTGGTCAGGCGTTGGTTTCCGGTAGGACGTCTCGAGTATTCGGACGGTCTTTATTCGTTCGTTTACACGAAGGGTGCCGAGCAGGCACGGATCGAGGCCGGGTTCGAAGCTCTGCCATCGTTTCCGGAATTACACACGGTTTACGTATCCGAGGAGTTGTTCCCGCTCTTCTCAAACCGCTTGCTTCCGAAGAGCCGGCCGGAATATCGCGAATATCTCCAATGGTTGTGCGTGCCAGAAAGTGACATTGATCCCGTTGCCATTCCGGCGAGGAGTGGGGGCAGCCGTGTGACCGACACTCTGGAGGTTTTTCCCCGCCCGGAGAAGAACGATGAAGGCGAGTGTCAAATTCACTTCCTCGTACATGGCTTGAGTCATATGCCTGGTCCGTCTGCCGACCGTGCGGCAAAACTGGAGCGCGGCGAACCGTTATTGGCAATGCGGGACTTTCAAAATCCGAATGACCCTGATGCGATCGCGTTGCGAACGGCGGAAAAGTTCGAACGCGACATGTATCTTATTGGCTATTGCCCTCGATACTTGAGGTCGGATTTTTTGCGACTTTTGCAGTGGGATCTCTCGCCGAAGATCACTGTTGAGCGCGTGAATCCCCCGCCCGCGCCGATTCAGTTTCGAGTACTTTGTAAGTCTGTGATGCGATGGCCGGATGGATTCATGCCCTTCAGCACTGAGGAGTATGAGCCGCTTGTGCCTGTTGAGGCGGTTACTCCTCGGATCTCTTTGCCTGCTCGATGCTACCGGGCGCATAGGGATCGAGTTCGCGGAGGACTATCGTAACCATTCTTGAAGAGGACTGCGCCTTTGTTGGGCTCACTTCGATGGGTAGCGCGTTTCCCGTCAACGTGTCGCCGAGCAGGACGCTCCCTCGAACGCCGTGTCTTTGGTGCAGTCCGGCGACTGTTGTAGATAACCGGAGGATGACAGTTCTTTGTTGATTGATATGCCGACCACCCCATGCTAGAAAGGGAAGAGGCCACAGCGCGGCGCGGAGGCGAAAATGAGGATTGGCCATTGCCTTTTATTGCTATTCACATTGCTGATTGAAACTGATCCCGTTCAAGCCGATACAGTCGCAAGGCCTCTCTCATTTTCCGCTGTTTCGGAGCAGAAGAATTATGTTTTCGTGATGATCGCGCCGGTGGTCGAGGAGTCGGACGGAAACGGTCTGAGAGACGAAGACCGGAGCAAAGCCCAGCGGCTACGAGTAGGACATTGGACCAGCGGCTTATATGCGAACGATGGCTCCACGACTCCGTTGTGGGTAGTAGATTGGTATGCGTATTCGGTGTTGGTGCCTTCAGATGGCATCCACTGTCAGACGAGGGCCATGGGCAGAAAACGGCTCGACTGAAGGGGTCACCTTCTTCGCAAAAGGCAAGCAGATCGTTCCTACAAGGTGGGCGACCTTGTGGATACAACCTTCACACTGCCCCACGCCGTGTCCCACTTCGCTTGGGAGAAAAGCATCACGATTGACGACACGAGCCGGACTGCGACGGTTACGACATTCAACGGAGACCGCTACGTCTTTGATTTCACCAGTGGAAGCATCATCTCTGCACGTCGCCCTATGCGAATAGCCGCCCTTACCATTGCCGGATTTCTGCTGTTCGTGGCCCCTTCTTCATTACTCGAAGGGGCGGGCAGGGTGTGCTGGACCTGCAGCCGCGTAGCTAACATCCTCAAGCTCCGGTTCCAGAAAATCCCAAGGCCGTGTTGCCGCCGCCCTTCGTATCTTCAGCAGTTGGGTTCGATGCCGATTCGGTCGTTGACTGCGTTGTGAAGGCGCTGCTTACAGCCCAGGTATTTCTCAGTCGTCTGTACGGAGACGTGGCCTAGCAAGAACTGGATCTGGTCGAGTTCCCCTCCGGCATCGCGGCACAGGCTGGCGCAGGTCCGTCTAAGGTCGTGCGGGGCAAGATTCTCGATGGCCGCTTTCCTTGCGCAGTCTTTCACGACGTGCCAGACTACTCTCTCGGTCACACCGTTTCCTCAAGTCTTACCCGCCCGGCAGACGCACCGGAACACGCGGCCTTCCCTCACTCCAGCGGACGCAAGCCAGGCATCGATTGCGCTCTTGACCCAATCCGGGACGGGCACCGTCCGGAAATGCCGGCCTTTGCCAACCAAATCGACAACAGCCCAGTGATCGTCACGGCGTTGAAGATGTGCGAGGTTCTTCGGCCCTTTGACTCGCTTGATCCCGGCGGCGAGATCCGGGGTCAGCAGACCAGAATCAGCGGCCTCATACGCGAGGCGCCTGATGGCCGCGAGTCTGCCGTTGATCGTGCCCGGCGCAAGTTGACGCGATTCCAAATGGATTCGATAGCGGGTGACAACGGCTTTGTTGAACGACAGTCTGGGCTCGGAGCAATACCAGGTGATGAACTCTTCGATGGCATGCCGGTATCCTCGCTGCGATTCTCGAGGGCAGGCTATTGAGGACTGCCGATTTTGCTTGGTCCAGGTCGGGCAGATTCAGAACGTGCTTCGGGGAAGACTTACGGTCGCGGGTGTGTTTGCCACGTTTCATGAACTGGGGCCTCCATGTCCCCGCAGTGGAGTACGTTGGAGGGCTGATGGCGTTAAACTGGGAACGAGGGATGGAGGCCATGATCCTAAGCGCCGATGAAGAATCGCTCATCAAAGTTGTGCGGATGCTGCCGCCGGACGAGGCCGAGAAAGTGCTGGTCTGGGCGCAGCAACTCGCCGACCTCGGGGGCGGGCAGCGTGTTGAGTGGTCGGATTCCTGGTCGGACGACGATCTTCGGGACGCTACGGCCGCATCTCTCGAAAGGTTTGAGCAGCAGGAGCGGGAAGGGCGTTGAAGCCGGGGGATGTCGTAATCGGCGCGTTTCCAGGCGCAGACACGATGAAGATCCGGCCCGCCGTGGTGCTCTCGACCGAACTCTACCACCGCTATCGCACTGACGTGATCGTTGGTCTGATCACAACTCAGCGCCCGAAAGAACTCGTTCCGACAGATTGCGAATTGCGCGACTGGCGGCAGGCGGGACTACATCAGCCGTCTTTCTTCAGGTTATTCCCCGTCACGCTGTTGCAGCGGGAAGTACGCCTGATTGGGCGGCTTTCTGAATCCGATTGGACTTCGGTTCGCGCGTGCTTCAAGGCGGGCCTCGGCAGCGACTGAGCGCCGTGGATTCGCTTTCCGCAGGTCACTTGGACGTGTCGTCGCCGTCCCGAAGTTGTGTGGTTGTTGTGATATCAAACGGGGGCCCGCTCTGGCAAGAGGGAGGTTAGCGGATTGCAACCCACAAACCCCCGATGCCTGACCACCCCGCATTTAGTTGTTACAACTCGGGCGGAAGCGCCGTCTCTTGCGCTTGAATGGTCAGCGTTGCCTTGGGCAACCCTGCCGACGTGGCCGTCAGCTTGATCGTACCCGCGGTCTTTGACGTTCGCAGGACCACTATGGCTCGACCATGGAAGAGCTTTGCCTGCTTGCCTTGGTATGGCGTATCGCCGGTACCATCTCCGTTCCCTAACGCCGCGATCACGCCTGGGCCGCTCATTTCGAACTCCACCGTCTGGTCGGCATTCGGCTGAAGTTGCCCTTTGGCGTCCAGTGCCTCTACTGTCACGAAGGACAGGTCCTGGCCGTCTGCTTGAACCACCGCGCGATCGGGTGTGAGACGCAACCGGACAGGCTCCCCGGCCGTGGTCAGAACGCTTTCAGCCACAATCCGCTCATCGTTCATACCCACCGCTCTGAGCACGCCGGCTTCGTATGGCACCGTGAATGTCGCTTTGAACTGCTGCTCTCGTCCGGCCGGCAGTTCTCCAATCACTTTGTCGTTGAGATACAGCCGCACCTTCTCGACGCCGGAATAGACTTCCACTTGCATCGACTTGCCCTCGTTACCGGGCCATGTCCAGCTCGGAATTGTGGGATAGACGCTCCATCCGATCGCAACCGTCTTCTTGCCCTCAGGCTCGGGCACACGAACCGTGGCGAACACACGGTCGCCGCCGTTCCACAGAATGTCGCGGTAGAAGGATTGCGGCTTTCGGAAACCAGTGAGGTCCAAATCGCCACAAGCCGCCGCGTGCCAGGGATAGCCTGGAAACAGGACTTTCATGACCGGCGGGATATTGCCCGCGGGAGCGTCGTCCTTTGCCATAGCGGCGAACGGATTCTCGCCGTTGGCGCCCATTTGGGAGACCATTTGCTGGAGGAATTTTTGCGCCTGTTCGGCTTTGGCGGCGTCCTCCGGCGGCATGTACGCCGAACTTCCAATGCCTGATTCTCCGAGGTAGTCCATCGCAGTCCAGACAAATTCCCCGATGATATAGGAGTTGTCTTTGACAAACCGCCATTGCTCGAATGCATCGGCGGGAAACGATTCCGTTGTCATCATCAGGCGCGAAGGTACGCGGCGATGGTCTTCCGGAGAGTTGGCGGCGAGATTGTAGTTGTACCCGCCGATATCGAGCAACGCGAAAACCGAGTCGGGGTTCGCTCCGTATGTTGCCCCAGGGAAGGCCTCTGTCAATGGCCGTGTGGAATCCAGCTTTCTGACTTCGCTCGAAAGCTTGCGCGCGATGGGAGCGCCGTCCTTGGTCCAGGCCTCGGGAATCTCATTGCCGATGCCCCACATCATTATCGAGGGATGATTGCGGTCGCGCAGGACCATCGCATCAATGTCTCGCTGCCACCAATCGTTGAAAAAGCGGGCATAGTCGAACTTGACCTTGCGCTGCGTCCAGACGTCGAACGGTTCGTCGAGCACCAGCATGCCGAGGCGGTCGCAAGCGTCGAGAAAGGCCGGCGACGGTGGATTGTGAGCCGTGCGGACCGCGTTGAACCCGGCGGCCTTGAGCAGTTCCACTCGACGTTCTTCCGCGCGATCGAAAGCTGCCGCGCCTAATGGGCCGTTGTCGTGGTGGACGCTGCCGCCGGCGAATTTGATGGACTTGCCATTCAGAAGAAATCCTTGTTCCGTCGACCATGCAAGGGAGCGGACTCCGAATGGTGTCACGACTTCGTCGATGACCTTCCCGCTGCTCAGGACGCTGACGATTGCTCGATAGAGTTGCGGTGTCTGAGGGGACCACAAAGAGGGATTCGCGACGGCGATCTCCTGTGTCACTTCCGTTTCACCTGCGCCTGCGAGAGTGCTGCGCGATTCGCTTTGCCCGGACGAGACGCCACCGGGGCCGACCACGGCTATCCGAATGGTCACGTCGGACGGTGCAGTCGTTTCGTTAGAGACTGACGTGCGTATGGCGATCTTCGCTTTGTCGACCGAGACCTCGGGCGTCGTGACGAACACTCCCCAATGTGCGATGTGCACTGGCTCGGTAATGCAAAACCGCACATGCCGGTAGATGCCCGATCCGGAGTACCAACGGCTGTTGGGTTGCGCGGAGTTGTCGACGCGAACTGCCAGCACGTTCTTCGAGGCGAGCGCGAGGGACGGAGTGAGGTCGACGACGAAGCCGGTGTAGCCATAGGGCTGGCCGCCGATTTTCTTGCCGTTCAGGTATACCGTGGCATCCATGTAGACGCCGTCGAATTCGACGCTGACACGCTTGCCTTTCCAGGTCGCGGGAGCCGTGAAGGTCTTGCGATACCAGCCAATTCCGGCTGGGAAGAAGCCTTCGCCTGAGCCACTAAGACTCTTGGGATCCGGTTTTCCTTCGATGCTCCAATCGTGGGGAAGGTTTACGGTGCGCCAGTACGCATCATTGAATGCGAGGGCTTCGGCGCCGGCAGGATCGCCGATGGAGAACTTCCAGCCGAAATCGGCCGATAATTGCTGGCGTCCGCCGGGCGATGCTGCCGATGCCATAGCCGCCAGACCTAAAGCTAGAAAGAGAATTCGCGTCATCAAGCGCCGCCTTTCCTCAATTGTTGTACACTGTACGATTCTGGTTTACACTGTACTAAGCGATTCCGGAAATGTCAACAGCCAGTCCCAAAGGTAAGAGGAAGAAGTCGGCCGGGAGTGTCTCGACATGGGAGGCCGTTTCGAGGCAGGAGCCTGCGAGCGGACTCACTCTCGAACGAATCGTCGCGACCGGAGTAGCCATTGCGGACCGCGAGGGTCTTGGCGCGGTATCGATCCGGAAGGTCGCGGCGAAGCTCGGATCGAGTGCGATGGCGCTCTATCATTACATTCCGAGCAAGCGCGATCTTTTGAATCTGATGTTGGATTCCACCTACACGGAGTTTCAGTTTCCGGCGCAGGCGAATGCCGATTGGCGGGAGGCCATGAGTCATTTCGCATGGGAGAGCCGCCGGTCCATCAAGCGGCATCCGTGGGTGACGGCGGTACGCACAGACGACCCCGAGTACGGCCCCGAGTGTATCCGCGTTCTTGAAGCGCTGCTTGCGAGCTTATCGCCGTTCGGTCTCGACGTGAAAACTGCTATTCAAATCCTGGGTGCGCTTTTCGTTTTTGTGAACGGCTTCGTTGCGGCGGAGGGCTTTGAACATCGCGGATCTAAAAAGCGGCCGGGCGGCCAGTTACCAGTGTTCTCCAAGGCAGTTTTGGCCACAGGCAAATTCCCGAACGTCGCGCGATTCGTCGAAATGGACGCCGAAGCCGCGGATCAAGCTTTTGTGCGGGCGCTCAACTGGATGCTGGATGGAATCGCGTACGATCTCGCAGCTCGTGCCCGGGCATCTGAGCGATGCGAAGCTCCCAAAAGAGATGCCGGGGCTGGGTAACTAAAATTATTCCTAGCGGTCTCGGCCGCCTGTGTATTTCGGATGTTGGCTACGGGCGATCACTTCACCATTTGATCCGTGGTGCGGATATTGGACCTTCCGCTACCGTCGGTGAATTCGGTGAAGCATTCCACCTCGAGGAATTTCCCCTGGAGGTGGCCGACCACGATCACCTGCGCAAAACTGAACTTATATTGAGCGCTGAAGCCGACTGCCGGGCTGGAACTCACGTTTACGGCGTAAGCGATGCCGGGGACAGAACCCCATACGCAGGGAGTGGGAACGCAGGCGCCGAAAACTTCGACCGAGATTCCAGCGCCTGAGGACGCGATGATGATCTTGACGACGTCATTCGTGGAGTGATCCGTGTTGTTCCACGTTCCGAGGAGCGGTGAAGCTGAGACGATGGCCGCAACGGCCCCATGCGCCATAGTATGCGACGGAGCCTTGTAGTCTAACTGATGCTTTGGTGTCATTAAATCCTCCTGTTTGCCCTCATGAACGAGAGCCGTAGGGATAGTGACGCCAGGGGTCGACCCGTTTCAATAAAACTGTTCAGGACGCGCGATATGCACCTCCGCAATCTCCCTTGCTCACCGGTCTGTGAAATAATCGTCGCCAATCTCCGCTTACTTACCGTGCGCGGTTCCGCAAGATCGTGCATCCCCAGGACAGCAATATGGAACACCGACGGTAACGGAGGGGCAATAGCGGGCCGATTGTCTGTTGCTGGTCCGCGTAGCAGCGGAGAAGGCACTGCCGTCCGAGGTGAGACATCCCAACGCCACCACGGTGAAAGCGATGCGCGCCGCCGACAGGGCAAGCTGAAGTTTCGTTTGTGAATATGGCATGCCGTCGAACCGTCCCGAACCCACGCGCCCCGTTCCGTCTGTTACGGTGAATACTGCCTATGAAAGTCTGCATTATCGGAACTGGATATGTAGGTCTGACCACCGGAGCTTGCCTCGCTTTCCTCGGACACCAGGTCTCCTGCATCGATGCCGACAAACGTAAGATCGAAATGCTCTGTTCAGGACGCATACCGATCTATGAGCCTTTTCTTGCCGAGCTCATCGCTGAGTCGCAAAACAACCTTCGATTCGATACCGATTACGCCAAAGGCGTCCCCGAAGCCGAGGTTGTTTTTATCGCCGTGGGCACGCCGCCATCACCGGGTGGAAGCCCCGACTTGAAATATCTCCGGGCCGCGGCTCAGGGTGTCGGGGAGCATTTCGACGGCGAGTTCACGGTGGTGGTGAACAAATCCACCGTGCCGATCGGAAGCGGCAACTGGGTGGGATCCCTGGTGCGCGAGTCCTACGAAAAAGCGCACGGGCACAAGGCGGACCAGCAATTCTCCGTCGCATCGAATCCTGAGTTTTTGCGCGAAGGCACGGCCATCGGCGATACCCTGTATCCGGATCGCGTCGTTATCGGGTCCGACAACGCCCACGCCCTGGAGACTTTATACACGTTGTACCGCCCCATCCTGGACCAGAGCTTTACGGCTCCGCCATATATGCCGCGGCCGGAAGATGTCGGGGCGGTTCCCTTGATTTCGACCGATCTCGCTTCCGCAGAACTGATCAAGTATGCAGCCAATGCTTTTCTGGCTCTTAAAATCAGTTACATCAATGAAATTGGCCAGCTTGCCGAGAAGGTCGGCGCCGATATCGTTCAGGTGGCCAAGGGCATGGGCCTGGACGCGCGCATCGGTACTCGATTTTTGCAGGCGGGAATAGGCTGGGGCGGATCCTGTTTTGGCAAGGATACCGCCGCGTTGGTCGCCACCGCGGCAGAATACGCTCTGACGATGCCTATCGTGGAGGCGGCACGCGAGATCAATCGACGGCAGAAAGAGCGTGTGGTCGAGAAGCTGCTCGGCGAGTTAAAGATTCTGAAAGGCCGCACGATCGGACTGCTCGGTCTGGCGTTCAAACCGAACACCGACGATCTTCGGGACGCGCCCGCTATCGAAATCGCGCGGAAGCTCATCGACCGCGGGTGCAAGGTAAAGGCGCACGATCCGGTCGCCATGGAACGGTTTCAGCAGGAGCATGGGCAACTGGGCGTGATCTGCTGCGAATCGGTCGAAGAAGTAGTGGACGACGCCGACGCCGTGGTCCTCGTCACCGAGTGGCCGCAATACCGCGAGCTCGAATGGGACACGCTGGTATCGAAGATGCGCTCGCCGATCCTGCTGGACGGAAGAAACGCCCTGGACCGCGTCCGCCTGAGCCGCTGCGGCTTCCGCTACCTGGGGATTGCGGGCTAACCTCGCCTGCTGCTATGCTGGTAGCTGCATACCACTGTAAGGAATCCAGTTAATCGATGGCTAACACTATCTCCGCTATTAAGCGGGTGCGAATCACGAAGCGAAGGACCGAGGTCAATCGCATGCGGAAATCCCGGCTTCGTCACCAGATCCGAACCATGCGCCGCGCGATCGATCAAAAAGACGCCACGGCCGCCCAAAAGCTCGTTCCGGAAACGTTTTCTATTCTCGACCGGGCAGCTCGCTGGGGAATTATCAAAAAGAACACCGCAGCCCGCTACAAGAGCCGTCTGACCGGACGCCTGAAAGTTCTCGCCGGCGCTACCGCTTAAAAATTTCTCGGCCGAAAGCGCCCAATCGGCCGTATTGGCTGATATGGGCGACTTTCTCCGCAACCTCAAAGCGGCTTGGCGCACGAGCGCTCGTTCTCCCTCATCGCAATTTCCACCCTGGCACTGGGAATCGCCGGCACCACCATCATTTTCTCGCTCGTCAACAGCATTCTGCTGCGTCCGCTCACTTATCGTGATCCCGGCCGCCTTGTCCTGATCAGCGAGATCGTCCCCGAGCTCAGTCAATTATATCCGCGCCTGCCGGTGAATCCCCGGCACTTCGACCAGTGGCGCAAAACCAGCAAGTCATTCTCGCTGCTCTCAACCATTACGCCGGGCTCGCAGATCCTCAGCCGGGCCGGAGCGCCGCGAAATCGAGACTGCCGAAGTGTCCGCCTATTTACCTCGATGGCAATCCCTCGCTGCTCGCCTGCTATTTGCCGGCGCGTCGCGCCACGCAGATCGATCCGATACAAGCCTTGCGATACGAGTAAATGCCAAGCATCAAAAGCAATCCTGCCATGGCCCCGCCAAACGTGGGCGGCTCAGGAACCGACCCCGGCAGATCGTAGCCGGACTCCGACGTAATCATTGTCCCGGAGACGATATTGCCGGCGCTGTCCACCGGGTTGACGGCGACCAGTTGCACGGTATCCGAAAAATCAGTGGTCGCCGAACTGTTGCCGCTGATATAGCCCTGCGCGCCAACCGTGTTTGGGATAGCGTCCGCGTTCACAGCGAGAATGAACTCATAGTCGAATGGCTGATTCAATACCCAAGGGATCAGATTAATCGTCACTTGACCATCCTGAGTGATCTGCGCCGTTGCGATATGTCTCGGCGTGGCCGGAGGACCTCCGGTGCACAGGGTCTCCGTCGCGCTGCAGTCCTCGCCGACCAGCAATGCGGAAGTATCGGACAAATTCCCGGATCCCGATTGCGAGAAGGTTCCGTCTACGTCGAATACGAAATTCAGACTCGCCAGCCCAGGTCCCGGAGTTACGGTGACTATGTCGTTCCACCAGACCAGAGCGCTCGCGCCTACCTCATAATCGGAACTGCCCTCGAAACTGGAATAGGGGAGCGCGTAGTCGCCGCAACTCGATAAAAGACAATTTACGCTTTCGCTGACAGACGCGTGCAATCCGCCGATTGAGGCCGAGCCCGAACCGCTATAAGTTTGCATGTAGCTTCCGTCCGTCGCGGCCGAACTACCAGATAATGTTCCGCTCGCAGTGCCGAGCACCGGACCGTAAACCGGAGCCGGTCCGCCCGGATTTCCGTCAAGGCCGACAGTAGAGAATTCAACCAGCGTGAACTGCGACGCGAAAACACAAGTGGCAGTTAAGAGAAACGTACAAAGCCGAATAACCACGTTTTCCCCCTTTTCAGACAAACGACAGACCAGATATTTTATCGCTCGTAAGGGGTGTTGTGCTACCGCGTCAGACTGAGAACCAGTTCTTCCATCACGACGCGATCGTCGGGGCGGGAATCGCGTAGAGCTTTGTCCGCCCAAAATACTTTCTCGATGCAGTCTTGCAGCTTGTCTTTTGAGAATGCGCCGACCGTCTGACAGACTTGCTCCGCGCGGTCGCGCCACATGCGAATTCCCTGCCGCGTGAAATAGCTTTGGACCTGATTGGCGTTCCGCAGATTGGCCTCTTGCGCCACCAGAGCCAGCCGGAATTGAGTAGCGAGAAACGTCAGCGCGAGCGGCAGATACTCGCCTTCCCGCAGCAGTGCATCCAAACTGTCGAGAGAGCGCTTGCGATCGCCGCGTCCCAGCGCCGCTACCAGGGCGAACACCGTCGACTCGCGAGCGTTGGGAACCAGCAGCGTAATATCTTCCGCCGTGATCTTATGTTCGGGCCCGGCGAATAACGCGAGCTTCTCAATCTCGACCGCGATGCGGCTCGCGTCCGATGCCAGCGCTTCCACCAACAGTCCAATTTCCGGCAGGCCAATATTCAGCCCCGCGGTTCGCGCGAGGTCCTTGGCAAGTTGCCGCGCGGCATCGGATGAGAACGGCCTGAACTCAACTTGATCCGCAATCGCGCCATAGAATTTCTGGACGCGCTCGATTTTCGCTTTATCCTCGCCGTCGAATTCGAAGCGGCTGCAATCGAATACCAGAACAATGCCCGGAGTCGGACTATGGAGATACGCGGCGAGATTTGCAGCGTCCGCTTCTCCGGCATCGGCCGCGCGGCTGCGAGGTAAAGCTCCTTCCGCGCTCGAAACCCAGATCACGCGCTCGGACGCGAATAGCGACATCGACCTGGCATCGTCAAGAACGATACTGAGGTTCGTGTCGTCGAGATCGAAATGATCGATTTGCGGCGTCCGCTCCAAAAGCGCTTTTCTGCAAGCGGTGCGCTGATAGGTTTCCGGTCCGATGAAAAGGTACACCGGAGCGGGACCACCCTTAGCGACGCGCTGAAGGAATTGTTCCGGCGTCAGAAGGCCTCCAGAATCGCGGAAACCACCTGGCGGGCCGTGTCGTGGCACAAACGATCCAGAGCTGTGTCGCTTTCTTCGAAATACTTCTCCGGATCGATACTGATCTCATAGCGCTGCTTCATCTCGAAATACGGCCGCGAATACAGAACCTTTCCGGTGGCGCGTTCGGTAAGTGTGATGTTCAGCGTGACGTTGACTTGAAGCGCCGTGGCGCGCCCGGTTGCCTGGTCGAAAATGATGGGGTAGGCGACGAAATTGATTACGGTGCCGTTGAGAATCGCGTCCGCCTGCTGCATGTCGTTCACTACCTGGTAGCGCGTGCGGCTGATGAACTCCTGGGCGATCGCCTCCGGGAGGCGATCCGTTAGCTTATAGCGGACGGTTATGTTTCCGAACGCCGGAACCGCGATGGTGTGCATCGTCTTCGGAAGAGTTTCACCTTTACCGGAAACGTGATAGCCGCAGCCCGTGGCCGCAAACATCAGGCACACTGCCGCGACAGCGCTACTCGACAACTTCACGTGCAACCTCCACGGCATTGTCGGCTGAGATGCGCAAATTATCGGCAACGATCCAGAACCAGGAAGCGCGCGGATCGTTTCTGTCGGGAGCAATCGATCCGACGGTGATCCCACTCTGACCGGCCGCGGCGACGTTCGATGGCGCTTCTTCGTCCTTGGTTCGTACTTCGATGTGCGGGGTCACTAGCCCGGTGGAGATCTGTTCTACAGTTGGTCTGTTCTCGAACTCGACCCACAGCGACAAACTGTAGCCGTGGAAAACGGGCGCGTGTGCAATGCGCAGAGATGGCAAGGGAAGCGTCGGTTGCGAAGAGAGCAACGTCGCGAGATGGCGTTCCACGTTGCTTTCCACGTCTTCGAGCGACCGCACTGCGTCATCCCCGAACGCAGGAAGCATGTTGAAGCTCACTTGCGTATCGAATACTTCTTTCTTCAATTTCTGAAACGACAAAAGACCTACCGTCTGCTGCTGCAACTCGTCGAGACCGCGCTTGCCGCGCTCGCTGACTGGTTCGAAAACCTGCGCGACGACCCGCCGGATCGGAGCGATTTTGGCGAGCTGTTTCAAAAATACGGCCAGAACGATAGCCCCCGGGTGCGCGATCACGTAGATCGGTGCGGAGGATGTGGGACGCGAATCTTCGGCCATGGGCGCCCGCAGACGCGCGGCCGGATTCTCCTCCAACGCGCCGGTCAGATCGATCAACACGGGTGGCTTCGGCTGGCTGCTCGTCACCTCCGCGACTTTAGAAGAGGACCAGGGCGTTCCCGCCAGCAGGATGGCCCGGGCTCCGACGAACTCGCCGGCCTGAATCATGGTGAGGAAGACGGGTTCGCCCTCACGTTCCGTGAGAATTGCGCTAGCGGCTTCCTCGGGTTCGACGCCGGAGACCATTTTTATCTCGGCGGGAAATTTCGAAGTACTGAGCACGTCGACGAGTTCACGGCCCAGCAGCGATTCCGCGCCGACGACAGTAAGAACGGGTTTTTGATCAGCCAACTTGATGCTCCGGTTGCGGGCGCGGGGGATTCTGGCGGAAACGCCGCCGTATGATACCGCCCGCGCGGATCACGATGCCTGTAGCTACGTACGTGACGGAGAGTCCGAGAAGTACGGGCTGGGGAAAAATCCAGACGAGATAAATTAGCGCCGCAATCAGAATGATCGTTAGCGGCGAACGCGGCTGCAACAAATGGACGTCCTTAAAGCTCGGATATCGCCACGTGCTGACCATCAAAAACGATACGATGCCGAGCAGAACGAGCCATAGAGCGGACCACACCCACCAGACCAAGGGAACGGAATCGCAGGCGAATACGATGGCTGCCACAATTGCGGCCGCGGCAGGAATGGGAAGACCGATGAAATATTTTCGGTCAGCACGGCCCGGGTTTTTCGGAACCGGATTCGTCTGCACGTTGAAGCGCGCAAGGCGCGCCGCTCCGCAGAGCAGAAACAGGAAGCTGATGAAATAGCCGATCCGGTGCAAAAAATTCCCTGAATCGGGAGGAACAAATTGGATTCCCCAAGTGAAGGCGAGAACGGCGGGAGCGATGCCGAATGTGATGACGTCCGCGAGCGAATCCATTTCCCGGCCGAAATCGCTGACCGTATTCGTCATGCGGGCGATGCGGCCGTCGAGTCCGTCGGCCACCACGGCGACTCCAATGGAAGCGGCGGCAACTTCGAAGTTGCGGTTCGATCCGAGGCTGCCGTGGCTCACGGCCATGGCGCCTTGAAATGACCGGACAATGGCCAGAAATCCCAGGAAGATGTTTCCAGCCGTGAAGAACGTTGGTAAAGCGTACGCTGCGCGCCGAGGGCGGCGACCGGGACCCTTGGGACCCATAAAACGTTCTTTTAACGTCAGGTTTGCCATGCGCTCACTTTCTTTTGGCCAGCACGGATGTTCCGGCGGACACGCGTGTTCCTTCCTGGACCTCGATTGCCCATTCGGGTCCGAAGAAGACATCAACGCGAGACCCGAACTTGATGAGTCCGATCCGCTCGCCCTTGCCCACGTTGTCGCCGGGATGTTTGTAGAAGACAATGCGGCGCGCGATGAGCCCCGCGATTTGGGAAAACTTGACCTTCGTGTCGCCGGCATCAATGGTGACGATGTTTTGTTCGTTCTTGCTGCTGGCGCCTTCGCGGTTCGCGGCCATAAACTGGCCCCGCTGATAGTGGACGTCAGAGATCTTTCCGGCCACTGGGGAGCGGTTGACGTGTACGTCGAAGACGTTCATGAAAATGCTGATTCGCGTGGTGTCGGGCGCATCACGGCGGATGTCGACCACTTTACCATCGGCGGGTGAAACTGCGACCTCGCCGGAGGGAGGTATGCGGTCGGGATCGCGGAAGAAATATAGACAGAACGCCGCCAGCAGAAATAAGGGTGTGGCGTACGCAGACGAAGAGAGCGCCGATACGACAGCACCTCCGGCAGCAAGGCCAACCGCGTAATAGATCCCGTCCTTGACCATTCTCGCCTCTATTGTATCGAGGTGGTCTGTATCGAAGCGGTTGTGAACGGCTGGTTTTAGCAGCGCGGAGGCCAACGCGGAGACAGGCACCGAAATTCCGCATTCCGTATTCGGTATTCCGCAATCCGCTTTAGAGGCGCGGAATTTCTTAGCCAGTCACCGCGTAGGCCGCGAGCTGTTCTAGGCGGAAAGTGAAACCGCGGAATCCTTCGAAAGCGGAGTTTTGCGCAGCCGGTTCAGGCGCTGCCACTCGATTGCGCTGGAGCGGCGCAACAGAGTCAGATTTTCGAGCGTCGATTCTCCCTTACGAAGCGCAGTCTTGAGCGTGGCGAGTTCCGCTCGTGTGAAAGATCCGGGGTCAACCGCCGCAATACGGGCGAGCACCGCGGCGCGGCGCGCAAGAAGCTCCTGCACGCCATCGAGGCTGAGTTCGGACGCTTTCAGCAGTTCGTTGGTCGCATTTTCGAGATCGAGGGCAAGTTGATTCGGAATCATAAAATATGCACCGCATTAGCTACTGGCGAGCGCGGCCCCATAGTTCTGACCGTAGAGCACCAAGTCTACCGATTCGATGTTCGAAGTCAGTTCGTTTTGTTGCGATTCGAGTTCGGCGCAGGCTGCGTCGGCCGCCTCGAGCTGGGTGGTCAAGGCGTTCTGCATGGTTGTTAGCTGGTCGTTCAAGGTCGTTATATGGTTTGAGAGATCGGTGTTCTCATTGTTCAGCCCGGTCTCCTCCGCCGTTAAAGTCCCGCTGACCGGATCGGTGAGCTGCGTGAGCTGGTTCGCGATGGCGCCGAAACCGGTAGTAGAGGAGCCAAGGTAGGCGAAGGCGCTGGTGAGCTGTGAGGAAGACAGTCCGGAGAGAGCAGTGGGGTCGAAACTCATTTGGCCGGTGTCGTTAAAAGTGATGCCGAGCGTGGCCAGGCTGGTATTGTTGCCGCCTGGAGCCTGGTAGTTGGCCAATTGCTGGAGATCGGAGGCGGTGCTCAGGATAGAGTTGTCGCCATCCAGCAAGCCCGAATTCAGACCGGTTTGGGCGGCGAGCTGAGTTAGAACCGCATTGTAATTAGTTGCGAGATCGCTGAGGGCGCTGCTGAGCGAAGTGGTGTCCGAGGCTAATGAAAGGGTGACGCTGCCGTCGTTGGTAGTGCTCCCCGTCGTGGTCTGCAAGAGGCTGAACGTCAGCCCCGGGATTACATCGGTAACGGTATTTGTAGGCGAAACCACGGGAATGCCGTTCAACTCGAAAGAGGCAGCCGAGCCCTGATTGGCATTGTTATTGGTTGTGCCGAGCAGGTTCGTAGCGCTGCCGCCGGCGGGCACGTCGTTGAGCTCCATGGAAGTCGCGCCGAGGTTGTTGGCGGTGAGCACCATGGAATAAGGCTTGGATCCGGAACCGGAATCGGAGATGGAAGCTGTCACGCCCGCGCCGCTATTGTTGATTGCGTCGACCAGCCCGTTGAGATTATTGTCGCCCGCGCCGAGCGTTATCTGCGTCTTGTTGCCGTTCACGACTAGATTCAGATTGCCGTTTGCCGATACCGTACTCGTGGTCGCGTCCGCATAGTTTGAAACAGACGACTCGGCGAGCGGCTCGGCGCCATTCAGAAGAGCTACCGGGGCGCCGGATGCCGGCAGATCGTTCAGTTGCAGTGTCGTTGCGCCCTGACTGTTCGCCGTCAAGCTGAGATAGTTCGGATTTGTTCCCGTGCCGGTGGTGAGAATGGTGGCCGTTACCGGCGCGCCACTCGCGTTGATGGCGTTTTCCAGACCTTGCAGGTTGTTGGTACTCGAATTCAACTTTATCGAGTACGCCTGCGAACCGACAATCAATTGCAATGAACCGGTGGAGGAAACCTGAGCCGTGCTGGAATCGGCGTAACCGCTCATGGAAGTTTCCGAGGCTGCGCTGGCAAGCGACGTGATATTCGAAATGGTATAGCTGGTGGCTTGGGTCGCACCCGTGTTCGAGACCCCTACGGTTGAAGGGTCCGAACTGGTCGCGGCTAAACCTTGGCTGGCGCCGATGCTTCCAAGGTTTCCGATCGTAGTCCCGAGCGTAGCGACAGCGCTGCTCAGGCTGGTGATCAATTGCACTTTCGAAGTGTTATTGGCCTGCGTGTTCTGGAGCGCCGTGATGGGGATTTGCGCGATCGAGACCTGGCGGGCGAGAATAGCCTCGAAATCGCTGGAGTAATTACTGATTCCGGTAAATGAGAGCGTGGAACTCGACATCTTACTCTTCTCATCGACCTAAGCTCGTAGCGCTTTAGCCCGCGTGTTCGAAAGTTGCGGAAACAGAGATCAGGGCTTCGGCCACGGTCTCCACTTCATCGTGCCTGAGGAAAGGGTGCATTGGAATACATAACACCGTGCGAGCGCATTCCTCCGAAACGGGAAGGTCCCCTTTTCGATAGCGCTCATCGGCATAGGCGGGAAGAAGATGAATCGGAGCGGGATAGTGAATGGCGGTTTGGATGCCCGCGGCCTTTAGTTCGGATTGCAGGCGGTCGCGTTCGCTACTCCGAACGGCGTAGAGGTGGTATACATGCCGGACTCCAGGCAATACTACCGGTAGGAGTAAATCGGAAGATGCAAGTAAGCGATCGTAAGCGCGCGCTACGGCTCGGCGCGCTTCGGTCCATTTCTCGAGTTTTCGAAGTTTCACGCGCAAGATGGCGGCTTGCATTCCTTCGAGGCGATAATTGTAGCCTTTTAGGACGGGGCGGTATTTTCCTTCCTGTGCCCAATCACGCAAGATGCGAACTTTGTGCGCGTAGTCGGGATTGTTTGTTACCACCATTCCACCTTCGCCGGCCGCTCCGAGATTTTTGGTGGGATAGAAGCTGAAACAGCCGAGGTCGCCGATGGAGCCGACGCGCTTTCCCATATATTCGGCGCCATGCGCCTGGGCGGCGTCTTCGATCACGATGAGATTTCGACGGCGGGCGATGTCCAGGATCGGATCCATGTCGGCGGGCTGGCCATAAAGATGGACGAGAAGAATCGCGCGCGTCTTCGGCGTGATGCGAGACTCGATCTGCGAGACATCCATATTAAATGTGCGCGGGTCGAGATCGACCAAGACCGGAGTTGCTCCGACGTAACCGATGGCCGCGACTGTGGCGAAAAAGGTGTACGGAACAGTGATGACCTCGTCGCCCGGACCGATGCCGGCAGCCAACAGGGCGAGGTGAAGAGCGCTGGTGCCGGAGTTGACTCCAACGCCGTGCGCGGCCTGGCAATAATCGGCGAACTCTTGTTCGAGAGCGGCGACCTCGGGGCCGAGGATGAACTGTGAGGAATCGAGGACGCGCGCGACGGCGGCGTCGATCTCGGTGCGCAGTTCTGTGTACTGGGCGGGGATGTCGTGAAGAAGAATCATCGCGTTAACAGGGACTAAGTCTCACGTTAACATTGCGGCGTCGGAGTCGGGTGGGGAAGCGAGTTGGCAGATTGCGGAGGCTGGAGAGATAATCGTGGTCACTACGAAGAGCAACGCTACGTAAATCTGGCGGACACGACGGCCCAAGAGAAACCGACGGAGCCATACCCGCTGGCGCGCTTGGTTCATATCGTGAATAGACACCAAATAACTTCTATACAGGTATCTATCGTCGCTAATTTATTGGAGAATTATGAGAACCGCGGAGGATGGACGTATCTCAGCAGCGTCACGATGACAAAGGCGCGGCGTGCTCAGTGAAGGGGGATGCGGAAAAGGTCCGCATGTATGGACCACCTAATGTAGGCATAGATGGAAGGATCCAAACCGGGCGCGATGTCGGCGCGTTCCACTGTCCTGGCTCCTGGAAGTTTGGCCCAATCCTCTGGGCTGGCCGCCGCGAATCCTGCCGCGCGGGACGCCGCCGGCTCCGCGGAGCGCTGCGGCACGTCATACCACCTGGAGACGGCCAAACCTATGAGTGTTCCAGTCGCGAACCGACTCAAGGCCAATTCGCGTATAGGAACCTGCACGGTCATGTTTAATCCCGAGGTCGCGAAAACCTAAAATATTGGCTCACATCCAGGCGGCGGAGTACAGGCCGGTCTGCTGCCCGCGTTCACGCCGGAAGGGGCTGATCGGGACGCTTGACGCGGCCGGCGCGATGGCCGCCGAATGCGTGGATGGTTCTGGAGCCGGCTGTTACTTCTCCTCCGTGAAGCACACCGCGCGGTATGACGTACGCGTCGCCGGCGTTCAGGACGATTCGCTGGCCGTCGATTAGCAGTGTGTAGCGGCCTTCGACTACGATCATGTACTCGTCGTAATCGTGGACGTGTGGGGCGGAGTTCGCTGACTCGGGGCATGTCCAGAATGCCATCTGGCTGCCTTCGGCGCCGTCGAAGATGTAGCCTTCGACTCCCGGCGTCGCCTGGTTTGCTATTGCGATTTTGTTTGCCGGGTGTTTCATGAATTGTGGGAAGTTGTTCATTGGGTGATAGTTTGCCCCTTGCTTCAGGCGCGGGGTTCCGTAAGATCGTGAAATCCGCTTCCTCTGGTCGCGGCTCGGAGTAGAGCTCGTCATGGCGTGGGCGATTTGCACGTGGTCATGGCGCGGAATTGGCGATAGCGTCCAGGTCTCGCCGAGCCTGGTTGTAGAGGGTGTAGGCTTGCTGCGGTGGTTTGCGATCGGCGCTGTTCGCGACGCTTAGAACCGTGGCGAAATTTCTGTTGATCGCGGCCAGCTTAGAGCGCTCGGCTGGGTTCTTTGACGCCAGCTCCACGGAACGCTTCATCTGCTGCGAAGCCTTCAGGGCGAGATCGAATTGCGCGGAGAGATCCGCGGGCGTGGCGGCGGAGCGCGGGTCGAGATCAACTCTTAACGGCTGCGTCAGCGTTTGGCCCATGGCGGTCAAGCGGACCTGATACTTTCCTGGCATTGCCAGCGGACCTCCAGTTTGTCCTTCCTCCTCGCCTCCGCGGCGGCCTCCGATGGTAGCGGGTGACGTATAGCGGAGATCCCAAACGAAGCGATTCA
Source organism: Bryobacterales bacterium (assembly GCA_963802915.1). Classification (GTDB taxonomy): domain Bacteria; phylum Acidobacteriota; class Terriglobia; order Bryobacterales; family Bryobacteraceae; genus JAICMB01. Next base: position 27,606 of record CAWDKQ010000025.1, on the reverse strand, counting down.
CACCCGCATTCGCGGTCAGGCGCGGAGGCGGTACGATCCAGACGTCGGCTATGGCAAGCCGCGTGGGGCGCGGAGGCTCTCGATCCGTAGTGGAATAACGTCGCACAACTTGATTTTGCGCATCCAGGATTTCGAGCGTTACGGGGCCGGTCGAGGAGGCGGGCAGAAAGTAGTCGATGACGGCGCCATTAGGCGGGTTTTCGGCGTGGGGCCACTCGGGTGGGAATGGCGTTCCCTGGAATCCGTCGTTTAAAATGCGGGTCGCAATTACCGGCTTGTAGAGGTGAGGGGTTCCGGTGGAGTGTTCTTCGCGCAACGGCTCGATATTATCGAAGATCCAGAATCCGCGGCCGTGAGTCGCGACAACGAGATCGGCCCCGTGCACTACCAGATCGCGCACGGATGTCACGGGCATGTTGAGCTGCAACGATTGCCAGTGGGCGCCGTCATCGAACGAAACATAAACTCCCATCTCCGTGGCGGCATACAGGAGCCCTTTGCGCACCGGATCTTCGCGGACGGCGTTTACGAATGCAGGGGCGGAAATGCCGGTGTCGATCTCGGTCCAGGTTTTTCCGTAATCGCCCGTGCGGAAGATGTGGGGGCTATAATCGTCCAGACGATGACGGTCCACCGCGGCGTAGACCACGGCGGGATCGAAGTGCGAGGCGTCGAGCTGTGTGATTTTGCTCCAGTCGGAGAGGCCTTTGGGCGTGACGTTGGTCCATTGCTTACCGCCGTTGATAGTGAGGTGGATGAGACCGGTGTCGCTGCCGGCCCAGATCAAGTCTGCTTTGAGCGGCGAGGGAGCGATGGAATAGATGACGCCATAACCGCGCGCTTTCGCATTCTCGATCGTAGTTGGTCCGTCCGGAGTTGCCGATTTTCCTTTCATCTCGGAGCCGGTGAGATCGGGGCTGATCTCATTCCAACTCAGGCCGCCGTCGGTGGTCTTCAGGAGATACTGCGAGCCGAAGTACAGCGCGTTCGGTTCGAGCGGCGAGAAGATGAGCGGAGATGTCCAAGTGAAGCGATATTTGCGCTGCGAAATTTCCGATCCGAACGCCATCTCCGGCCAGGGCGTTATGTCCTGACTTTGCGCCGTGCGCTTGTCGAAGCGCGCGAGGCTGCCGTAGCTATTGCCGACGTAAATAATGTTCGGATCTTTGGGATCGGGCGCGATGTAGCCGCTTTCCGCGCCGCCTACATTGCTTCTATCGTTCTCGTTGATTTGTCCGTGATTGGTGCGGCTGGGTAGCGCGACACTTCCGCTATCCTGCTGCGATCCGTAAACCCAATAAGGAAATTGATTATCCGTGATGACGTGGTAGATCTGCGCCGTGGGCTGGTTGTACCAGGGCGTCCAGGTGCGGCCGGTATCCAGACTGACGTTGGCGCCCTGGTCGCTGCCGAGGACCATGCGGTTGGGCGCGGTGGGATCGATCCAAAGCGCGTGATAATCGTCTCCGCCGGGCTCGCCTTTCAGTACGTCGAAGGTTTTGCCTCCGTCCTTGGATCGATAGACTGCGACGTTGGGGACATAAATAATGTCCGGGTTTTGCGGATCGACTGCGAGTTGGCCGAAATACCAACCGCGGCTGACAACTCGCGTATCGGTTCCGGGGCGGGTCCAGGTTTTGCCGGCATCGTCGGAGCGATACAATCCTCCGCCGGATTTCGCGTCGATGAGCGCGTAAACGCGCTCGCCACGGCCTGCCGCTACGCCGGCTCGCCTCCAATCGCCTTGAGGCAGGCCGTTGCCGGTGATTGGTGTCCAATGATCGCCGCCATCGGTGGATTTGAAGAGACCGCTTCCGGGTCCTTCGATCGGGCCATATTGGCTCCATGGCGGACGGCGGCTATTCCACATGGTTGCGTAGATGGTCCCCGAGTCGGAGGGATCGAGAGCCAGATCGACGGCGCCGATGTCGGGTCCTTTGTCGAGCACTTTGGTCCACGTTTGGCCTCCATCGGTGGAGCGATAAACGCCGCGTTCCGCGTTCGGAGCGTAGGCGTGGCCGAGCGCGGCGACGAAGACGATCGCGGCATTTTTGGGGTCGATCACAATGCGGCCGATTTGGTAGGAGTCTTTGAGCCCGATGTTCTTCCAGGTTTTGCCGGCGTCGGTAGATTTGTAAATGCCGTTGCCGACGGAGATGTCGGAGCGCATGTCGGCTTCGCCGGAGCCGATGTAGATCACGTTGGGATCGGACGGCGCGACTTGAATGGCTCCGATTGACGCGATGGGCTGGCCGTCGAAAATAGGAGTCCAGACGGTGCCGGCGTCGGTGGTTTTGAATGCGCCGCCACCGACCGAGCCGAAGTAGAAGGTTCGATCGTCGCCGGGAACGCCGGTGACTGCGATGACGCGTCCGCCGCGGAGTGGTCCGATGAATCGCCAGCGGAGCGAGTCGAAGGTGGTGTTTTGGGTGAAAGCGATGCTGGAAAAAACGAACGCAATTGCGCCAAAGCGCGCGAACAGGGGCATAAAGGAATGGTATACGAAGAGGCTATGGCCAGTGTTCGGGGTGCAGCGGAGGCTTAAACTCGTCGGTGCTGAAGACGCGTAGCGGTTCGTTGTCGCGCGCTACCCGGAGCACGAGCGCGACTTCGAATCGGGGTCCTTGAAAATACGAGACGCGAATATTGTGAATGCCGCCAGTAAGTGTGAGGCTGCCTTCCCTGCTTTCCGGCGGGTGCTGGCCGTCGTTGTCGATTATGAGTTGATCGTCGATGTAGAGGCGCGCGCCGTCGTCCGAGAGCAGATTGAAGTGGTAGAGGCCCGGTTTATCGACCCAGAAGCGGCCAGCATAATCGATGGCGAACCATTCGAATCGTTTGGAGACGCCGGGGAATCCGGCCTGAAAACGCTGCGGCGGCACATCGAGAGAGGCGGTGTAGATGACGCCTTTGGGCTTCAGCTTGTCGAAATCCGGAAGTTTTTTCGCGTTGTGATGAATGAAGTAGATGTGTCCACAGAGGCCGGCGGGAATAACGGTGGTGGTTCCGAATGTTGGGGTCGGTTCATCCTGGCCCGCGAACGCGGGAAGGCAGACAGCAAGCGCAACCAGACAGGCGGTCGAGCCCACAAGGGCACTGTATCACGAGCAGCCAGAGATTAACGGGTCCATTTTAGGAGGACGTCACGAAGAACGGAAACTGCCACGGGCTTCGAGACGTAATCGTCCATTCCTGCCTCGATGCAATGTTCGCAGGTTCCGGCTACGACGTGAGCCGTCAGAGCAACGATGGGAACGCGAGAGCCGTTTTTCTCTAGCGACCGGATCTCGCGAGTTGCCATGCAGCCGTCCATCTCCGGCATCCCGCAATCCATGAAGATAACATCGTAGTGCGACGCAGTTGCCATCGCGACGGCTTCATGGCCGTTTGCCGCGAGATCCACCTGGCATCCGAGCTTCTCGAGCAGACGCGTGCCGATTTTCTGATTGACGGGATTGTCTTCAGCCAAAAGCACGCGCCGGTGCCTCCCGGGGAGATCGGGTCTTGATTGTTCGGAGGGTCTATCGAGCGAAGAGTCTAAGCCGTAAGCCAAAGCGAAGGGGACGGTGAGAACGAACGTCGTTCCCTTGCCTAATTCGCTGCTGACGGTCAGCTTGCCACCCATCAACTCCGCGAGTTCACGGGAAATAGCAAGGCCGAGCCCAGTGCCATCGTGCTTCTTTACCATGGATGAGTCCAGTTGGGAGAAGGATTGGAATAATTTGGGCAGGTCTGTTGAGGCGATGCCCGGACCGGTATCTTCGACGGAAATCTTAAAGGAAAGGCCTGCATCGGACGGTTCCACGCTCGAAACCGTTAGAGCGACCCACCCGCGGACGGTAAACTTGATGGCATTATTGACGAGGTTCAGCACGATCTGGCGGAGACGGCCTGAATCGCCCCAGACGAGGGGATGGTCGACGCGAGCTTCGAATCTATAATCCAGGCCTTTGGAGCGCGCTTGCAGCGACATGGATGCTCCGATCTCGTCAAGACATCGGACAATATCGAAGCGGCTGGAATTGAGCTTCATATGTCCGGCTTCAATTTTGGAAAAATCGAGGACGTCGTTCACGATAGCCAGCAGAAGTTCGGCGGATTTCTTGACGGTCTCGGCGCAGTCATGCTGGTCCGGCGTGAGTGGAGTGTCGAGGAGGAGTCCGGTCATGCCGATGATGCCGTGCATGGGCGTGCGGATCTCATGACTCATGTTTGCGAGGAACTGGCTCTTGACTCGGTTGGCGTTCTCCGCCTCGCTCTTGGCGCGTTCCAGTTCGGCGGCGCGCTTTTGCGCCTCGGCGTCGGCGCGTTTGCGGTCGCTGATGTCGCGCGCGATGCTGAGGACAGCGGGTTTTCCGCGATACTCGAAAACGCGGGAGTTTACCTCGACCGGGTACTCGGAGCCGTCTTTTCGCCGATGGATACTTTCAAACAACGAATAGCCGCGGGCCGCCGTTTCGTTCAGCAGCAAGCGGACGCGATCGGCAATGGAGGGAGGGCCGATTTCGAGCACGTCCATTGCTAGCAACTCGTTCCGGCTGTACCCCAGATTTTGGGAAGCAACCGAGTTCACTTCACGAATGCGGCCGTCGAAGTCTCGGATGAGAATGACGTCGCTGGCGGTGTTGAACAGGGTCTGGAACTCGGCGGCCGATTGCCGGGCGTCCTCTTCAGCCTGAGCCTGGCGCACGCGCCGGCGCCGAGCTTCGATTCCGTACGATAGATCGCCGGCGAGTTCCTTGAGCAAAAGCATCTCTTCGGAATGAAAAGCGTCGGGTTCCGAGGCATAGATGGCCAGGGCTCCGATAATCTCTCCCTCGCAGCGGAGGGGTAGCGCGAGTACGGAGCGGAAGCCAGAACGGGCGGCTTTTTCCCTCCAAGGCTTGAAATTCGGAGCGGATCCAAGGTCGTTGCAGATGGAAATCTCACCGGTGCGTACGCAGCTTCCAACCGGCCCCTGCGCGGAGGGTCCGTCGCCCCATGAGACACCGTGCGATTGAGAGTATTCGATATCGCTTCCAGCCGCCGCTACCGTACGCACGGACTTGGCCGCGTCCTGTTCCATGAAGCCGATCCAAGCCAGAGGATAGCCCCCGGTATCTGTAATGGCGGCGCAGATGTCATCGTAGAGGCGGGCTTCGTCCCCAGACCGGACAACGGCCTGATTGCTTGCCGAAAGCACTCGCATGGCGCGCGTGGCGCGGCGGACATTGTCCTCGGCCTGTCTTCGTTCGGTGATGTCGCGAATAATATATTGCCGAAACGCGGCGCCTTCCGTCTCGATGAAACGGGCGCTGACCTCGACCGGCATGAGAGAGTTGTCTTTGCGCCGGTGGAGACTATCATAGCGGGCGGAGTCCCGCAGATTTGCCCAACGATCGTCGAAGGTGGGGAGCGCGGAGGGATCCAAGAGATCGCGAATCGTAAGGTGCAGCAACTCTTCCGGCGCATAGCCGTAAGCCGACGCGGCGCGATCGTTAGCTTCGACGATGCGGCCGTGCTCGTCGACCAGGAGGAGAATATCGTTTGCCCAGCGGCTGAGGTGAGCATAACGGCCGGCCAATGCGCGGCGTTCGAGGTCCGCCCGATGCTGCTGTTTGAAGAATCTGCTTTGGTGAAAATGCCAAACCAGGTTCAACGCGCCCAGGCATCCGATTAAGAGTATACCGACGACGAGTCCGATCAAGATGGAACGTTGGTGAAGAGTGGAATACATTTCAGCCGTGTCGATCTTAGTGACCAGCACCCAATCGGTTTCAGGGACCTTTTTCAAGGCGGCCAGCACGGGGACTCTGCGGTAATCGCTACCGGAGACGATTCCCTCGATGCCGCGGACGGCCATGGCCGCAGGGAGATTCCGGTCCAAGGGCAAAGTAAGGCGGAAGGCGGCATCTTTCTGGAATCGGAGATCGCTGAGGAATTGCACTCTGTGATTTTCGCGGCGAGCCAAGAGGCATTCGGCGGTCCGGCTCGGAACCGGCCAGGACTGGACCATAGCATGCAGGAAGGCGGCGGCCTCGACGCGCAGCAGAATTCCTTCGCCAGTAGTGAGGCCGTCTTTCCCAAGTACGGGCGCGACGAAATCGATGTATGCGGGCCCGCCCTCCACCTGGTTCACGTCCGATGCCCCGGTTTCGCCACTTTGCAGGCCGCGGTCGATGAGCGAGAGCACTCCGGACCGAACCAAGCCACGCGCCCCGGAGGCAGAGACCCGTATCTCACCGATCTCGTCGATGATGGCGATCTCACTGTAGCCGTACAGCTTGGCGTACCTACCGAGCCACGCGTGTAGCTCCCGATCGATTTCGGGGGTCCGAGGCCGGGTTAATAAAGGATTCGCGGCCAGGAAGGTGGCGCTTCCGGCGCGTTCTCTTCGCCATTCGACGATTTGCTGGACCTTCAGACCGGCGATCGCGGAGAGCTGGTTACGGTACTGACGCTCGAGTTGCTTTTTCTGCGATTCGAAATAGATGAACCTGGACGTGAGAATGCCGGCGCAGAGGGTCAAAAGTATGAGCGGAAAAGCGATTGGCAGGTGCGGAGGGGTCTCGGGAGAAGCGGATTTGGGCGAAAGGTCAATAAGCATTCAAAATGTGGGCGATTCTGACGCCCAGGTGGCCGTCCGGGCGATCTGCACGTACTTCTCATCGGCAGGCCATCCTGTTCTTTGAGTTTTTTGAGCGCATGGTACAAATGGTTTTCATGGCCTATGTCAAGGTTGGGAGCCTTTCGACGCTGCCTCCGGATTCCGTGATGGAGGCGGTTGTGGGGCAGAATTCTTACGCGATTTGCAATATTCAGGGGCAATTGTACGCTCTCGACGGAACTTGCCCGCATGCTGGTGGGCCCTTGGGGCAAGGAACCCTGACTGGGAACGCATTGATGTGCCCGTGGCACGCTTATGAGTTCGACCCTTCGACGGGTGAGAATCTCGACGATCCATTGATGCGTGTTGACAAAGTGCCCGTTAAAGTTGAGGGCGACGACATTCTGATCGAGGTAGCGTAACTCTGCCCGAACTTCCCGAAGTTGAAACAGTAGTGCGTTCGCTTGCTCCGCGGCTCGCGGGACGTCGCATTGTTGACGCGAGCTTCTTTTCGAAGCACGTTGTGAAGCAGAATTTTGCCCAGCTTCGAAAACGCGTGCGCGGCCAGACCATTCAATCCGTGAGCCGGCACGGGAAGTTTATCGTATTCCAACTCGACAAGGGGACGTTGACGGTCCACCTCGGCATGACCGGAAAGCTATTGCTGGACGCGAAGGCAGGCGCCTACACGAGAGCGTTTTTCGAACTCGACGAGGGCTTGCTGGTCTATGACGACATCCGGCATTTCGGCAAGATTTTGTGGAGCGAAGGGCTGCCTGAGCGGGCGGGGGAACTGGGACCCGATGCGCTGACCGTGACCTCGGATGAGTTTTTGCGCCTTTTGGACAAAAGGCGTTCCATGATCAAGCCGTTGCTGATGAATCAGGAATTCCTGCGCGGGATGGGGAATATTTATACCGACGAGGCCCTCTTTCAGGCGCGGATCCATCCGAAAGCGATCGCGTCGCGACTGAGTCGCGTGAGAGCGCTGCGTTTGCATAAGGCCATGGTGGATATTTTAGAGGCGGCGATCGTGTTGAAAGGATCGTCGATTTCGGACTACGTGGATTCCGAAGGGCGCAAGGGAAGCTTTCAACTGCATCACCAGGTTTACGGACGCGAAGGAGAACCGTGCACCGTGTGCGGAACTCCGATCCGCCGGATTGTACTTGGATCCCGCGGAACGCATTATTGTCCGAAGTGCCAGCGGAGCTAAGTCCGCGCGCTTCCACCGTGCTCTTCGACGGGTTCCGGAACGCTTTCCGCGAAGCGGTAGCCGACGTGGCTGTCGGTTAACAAGTAGGTCGGTTTGGCGGCATTGTCGTCGAGTTTCTTGCGAAGCTGGCGGACGAACGTGCGGAGATATTCCAACTCGCCGCCATATTCGGGTCCCCAGACGGCTTGAAGGAGACGCGAATGTGTGATCGGAAGGCCGGCGTGCGACATCAGGTAATGAAGCAGGTCGAATTCTTTCGGAGTGAGATGGATGGTCTCGCCCGCTTTGCGAGCCTGACGCCGGGAAGGGTCGAGTTCGATAGCGCCGATGCGGATTGGAGCAGAGATGTCGACCTGAGGCAACTGTACGCGTCTTACAGCGGCCCGAATGCGCGCCGCCAGTTCGCGAACGTTAAAGGGCTTGGTGATGTAATCGTCGGCTCCCGCGTCGAGGGCCTGGATTTTGTCCTCCTCGCTATCGCGGACGGTCAGCATTAGAATGGCAACGCGCGCCGAATGGCGGCGGATCTCTTGGCAGGCTTGAATTCCACCCATTCCGGGCATGTTGATGTCGAGCAGCACGACATCGAAACGGGTGGCTTGAACTTGACGCAGCGCAGCTTCGCCGGTTGACGCGTCCATGACTTCGAATCCCATGGAGTGCAGCGTGCTCATCAGAGCCCGTCGAATGGAGCTCTCATCGTCAACGATTAGAATCTTACCGTGCGATGGATTCATGGCTTTTTCCTCGTATCCCGCGGAAGGGCGAAAAAGAATGTTGTGCCCTTGTTGTCTTCGCTGACCACCCAGACGCGGCCGCGATGAGCCTCGGCTGTCCGCTTGGTAATCGACAAGCCCAGTCCTGTTCCAGCCGCGCGATGCTTCGAATCTTCGGTCCGGTAGAAGCGTTCGAAGATGCGCTCGCGCTCCGAGAGCTTGATGGCAGCACCCTCATTGTGGACGGAGAGAACGACTTCATCGAGGTTTTCCTGCGCGGAGACCTCGATTGGCGAGCCCTCATTCGAGTATTTCGCGGCATTGTCAATCAGCTGGCCGATCCCGGTTGCCAATGTCTGGCGATCGGCGTAGGCCATCAGCTCCGGAGGCTGGATGGAGATCTCCACTTCGTGGTCGCGAAGTTGTTCGCGGTATTCCGCGAGCAGGTCCTCAAGTAGCGCGGATATTGAAATCCATTCGCGATGCAGGTGGAGGTGGACATCATCAATCTTCGCCGTTTGCAGGAGGCGCGAGGCAAGCTGGTTCAGGCGCTCCGATTCTTTGTCGATCAAGGTCACCATCTCGGCGTCGTTGGCGGTGAGTTGGCCGGTTTCGAGGAGTCCCGAACTAGCGGTCCGAATCGCGGTCAGGGGAGTTTTAAAGGCGTGGCCAAGTGCGTCGAGTACGGCTGCCCGGAGCTGCTCGCTTTGACGAGCAGCCTCGGCGCGGCTCTCGGCATCGAGCGACCGGGCGCGCTCCAGGGCGATCGCGGCGAGCGAGGCGATGGCATCGAGGACGGCCGGGTTGAGTTCGCCGCCGGAGAGCACGATGGCGCCGATCGATTTCGATCCGAGCCGCAGGACGCGCTGCCATATGCCGGCATCGGCGTTCTGTTGAATGCTGTCTTTCAGGTAGACGGCGCGGGCCAGCTCCTCCATGCTCTTCGAATAGGAGCCGGTTGCGTCGAGGCGCGCCTCGGAGGCGTCAAAAAGCATCGCCACTTCGACCTGAAAGATGTCTTTGATTAAAAAAACGATTTGAGGACCAGGCGTCTGCTGGCGGTCGAGAAGGAGAATGCGGCGGCTAAACTCGTACAGCTTTTCCAACAAGAGGCGGTGCCGCGCTTCCGTTCTGGCCTGGATTCTAGCTCTCGTGGAGAGCCGACTGACGATGAGCGCGGTGGCTTCGAATGCACCGAGGGCGACCCAGTTCTGAGAGTCGGTCACATAGAAAGTGAACTGGGGCGGAATGAAGAAATAATCAAGGCAGATGACTGCCAGCAGGGAAACGATGCTGGCTTCCCAGAATCCGGACAGCATGGAGACAACGACCACGACGAGCAGGTAGAGGGAGCCCGAAGTGGAGAGATTCAGGTGGAGCTGATACGCGGAGTAGGTCAGGAGCGCGACCATGGCCAAGCCAGCCGACGTGGTGAGCGCGAAACGCAAGCTTCGCTTAAGTTCAGGCCTGCGAGGCGCGGCTTCGCGTTCCCTCAACTCCAGACGGTCTTGTAATGAAGTATCGGTAGCGCTCATGGAGCTGTCCGAAACTCCATTGTGGCAGCATTCGGCGCGTATTTACGTGGGAACTCGGCGCTACACGGGGTGCTCCTTTTGCTGGGACTTGCGGACTGGGTAACAGGAACCGGAGAGCAAGGACGATCGCAGGCAGAGGCACAAACACACTTAGGAAAAAAACCCATCCAACTCGTTCCCGGGTTTTATACCGGGAGCGCGGCGTGAGTACGAAGACGCATTCTTTTGCATTCTGCAGCATAAAAACGTTTACATCGCCGCGCGTGAGGACGGCATAAAGGTAACGTGCCGGATCGAGCGATCTTCATGCGTTCCTTATGGGGAGTCGCGGAGAATCGTGCTGTGTTTAAGCAATTGAACGGATCGCGGTTCGCAAGACTTGGTCCGGCAGTGTTACTGGTTTGAGGTTTCTGTATTTATGGACAGACGGGTAGCGACGCGGATAACTCAATGGTGGATGTTAAACCTGCGACAGACGAAGCTGCCACGGCAACTTCGACCAATGCGCCGGCGTCCGGCGGCGATACCGCTGCCGCCACGCAACAAACCATCTCAACAAAAGGATTCTTCGGGAGATTCATCCAGGCATATCACGATGACTGGTTTCCCACAGCGTCAGCGCGGAAGCGCCGGAAGCTCCGCACCGGGGCTATCCGCCAGTTGTCGATAACCCTCCGTTCCCGTTCACAGTCTGGCCAATTGGAGGGACGGTGTGGCTTGGCTATAACAATGCCACGTCCTATCCATTGACAACGGCTCTTCAGACCGGTCCTCATGGAGACTGGTGGAAGGAGCACAATATCCAAGTCTATGGATGGCTGGATGTGGGAGCGAATCTCAGCACATCTCACGATCGCCCGTATGGAAACCTTCCAGCGGCGTATGCCGAGGTCCCCAATGGATGGCAACTCGATCAGGCGACACTGTACATCGAGCGCACGCCTGACACGATTCAGACGGATCATTTCGATTGGGGATTCCGGCTCACGAACCTGTACGGTCTCGATTACCGGTTCACGACTGCAATGGGTTACTTCAGCCAACAGCTTCTTGACAATCCGAAGTCGAATGGGACGATCGGGCAGAAGTACGGGTATGATCCAGTGATGGCTTACCTGGATCTTTACTTTCCCAAAGTAGGTATGGGCATGGATGTTCGGATCGGGCGCTATATTTCGCTCCCGGACATCGAAGCGCAGTTAGCACCGAATAACTATACTGATACGCACTCTCTAACTTACACATACGATTGCTATACACAGACGGGCATCAACGCAACCATCAAGTGGACGGATCACTTCAGCACGCAGGTTGGGTTTTCGGGCGGGTGTGAGGCAGCTCCATGGGCGCCTGATGCCAAGCCGACGGCTAACGCTTGTGTGGCATATACGTGGAGCGAGGGCGGCGACAATATTTACATTTGCGCCAACTCGATTAACGACTCAAAGTACAACTACAACAATCTTGCGGCGTACTACTTCACCTGGTATCACAAGTTCGGCCGGTCCAAATGGCACTTTGCATGGGAGACTTGGTACCAGTACATGAAGGACACTCCCAACGTATTAAATCCGGCGGCGGCATCTCTACTGATAACAAACTCTAACGGGGCGGTGTGCAATAACGCGACTGAGTTGACCTGCTTTGCCAATGAGTGGTCCAGTGTGGTTTATGTGAATCGACAGCTCTCGAAACACGATGCATTGATACTTCGCACCGAGTATTTCGACGATCTCAAGGGGCAGCGCACGGGTTATAAGACTCCGTATTCCGCGTCGCTGGTGGCGTGGAATCATTGGATCGGATCGACGCTTGTGTTTCGACCGGAGATTTCGTACGGGCATGCTTTCGACAGTCCCGCGTATAACGACGGTACGAAGAAGAGTCAGTTGATGGCGGCGGCGGATATGATTCTCTTTTTTTGAGGACCGCTTCTTGCTCGTTTGTGAGATCATCCGTCGGCAATCTCCGCTTGCTTACAACGCGCGGTTCCCTAGTCGAGAACGCTTGGGAGACGGATTCGGAGCGCGATTAGGGGTCGGTACGGGGGCGGGGCGTCCGGGGGACTGTAGGGAAGGTCCGGCGCGGGGGCGTGGGCCTAGGTCCGCGGAATTCCTGCTCGCCAGAGGGGCCGTTTTCAGGGACGGTGTAGCCGAGAATCTGGTCGGCGAGTTGGACGACCGATTTCAAACCTGCGACATCGTGAACTCGTACGAGATGCGCGCCGCCCAGGATGGCCGCAGTGATAGCCGCTGCTGTCATCAATTCCAAGGGCGCTTCTTCAGGCGATTTATGCCACTGGGCGAGGAAAGCCTTGCGCGAGGGACCAACTAAGATTGGCAGTTCTAAGCGCGACAGAGCGGGCAACTGCGCCAGGATCTCGGAGTTTTGCTCACGTCGCTTGCCGAAACCGAGACCGGGATCAATGACAATCCGGGCGCGGTCGGTGCCGGAGCGAACGGCGCGATGAACGCCGGCGTCGAGATCGGCGGCGATAGTGTTCATGGCGTCTTTCATGGGCGGGAGTTTGCCCCAGCTTTCCGGCGTGCCGCGCATGTGATTGATCACGAGACCGGCATCGTGCTGGGCCACCGTGCGGGCGAGTTGTGGATCGAACGTGAGCGCGGAAGGATCGTTCACGATCTCGACGCCCAATTCCAATGCCTTTTCCGCCACGCCCGATTTATAAGTATCGACGGAGATCGGGATCGATAGTTTGCCATTGAGGCGCTTCAGAACGGGAATGAGACGGCGTAATTCTTCGGCCTCGGAGATGCGCTCCGAACCGGGCTTCGTGGATTCCGCTCCAATGTCGATGATGTCGGCGCCGGCGTCTTCGAGTTCCACCGCGCGGGCGAAGGCGCGATCCGGGTCATCGTAGCGGCCTCCGTCGGAAAAGGAATCCGGCGTGATGTTGAGAATCCCCATGATCAGCGTGCGTTCGCCGAGCAGGATGGTTCGCTCTCTCAACTTCCATTCATGACGTCGTCTATGCATTCAGTTATTCGTAGCGGAGGCAAACAATGGGGTCGAGATTCGCGGCGCGATTGGCGGGATAGTAGCCGAAGAAGATTCCGACGCCAACCGACATCGCAACACCAAGCCCTACCCAAAGGTACGACACTTCCGCGGGCACGGACGGAAGTAGATGGCGGACAGCGAAAGCGATGGTCGCGCCGAGCGTGATTCCGATGATGCCGCCTGTGAAAGTGAGCAGGACGGCTTCGAGCAGAAATTGAACACGAATGTCGGAGCGGCGCGCGCCGATGGCCTTGCGGACGCCGATTTCGGCGGTGCGCTCGGTGACTGAGATCAGCATGATGTTCATGACTCCGATTCCGCCCACCAGCAGGCCAATGGAGCTGATGATGCCGGTGAGGATGGCGAGGGCTCCGGTGAGCTGATTCCACAGCGAGCTGAGAAAGTCGGGCGAAATGATTTCGAAATCGTCGGACGCGTTGAGAGGGATGTGGCGGCGGCGACGCATGGCATCGTGCACTTCGTCCTTGGCGCTCTCGATGTTCGCACCCCGAGCGACGGTAAAGGCGATGGCGAGTTCCTTGATGTCGGGATTGTTCTTGCGGAAATCGCTCAGAGGAATCATGGCGAACTGGTTCACGCTGGCGCCGATGAAGAGGCCGGAATCATGCTCGAAGACGCCGATCACTTCGTAGAGGCCGCCATTGAGACGCACCTGTTTCCCAATGGGATCGATGCGGGGGAACAGGGTATCGGCGATATCCAGACCGATCACGACAACGGGACGGGCGTGGACCTCATCGTATTGCGAAATGAAGCGGCCCTCCGCGACAGCGAACATCGGGATGGCGTTCACGTATTCGGGCTCGGCGCCGCGCACGAACAGGCGTTCCACGCGCAGCGCTGCCGTAGCTGATGGAGTTCTGCTGTCCGAAGAAGAAGGCGCGAGTGCCGAAGGTTGTGGCCGCCTCCATATCCGGGACAGTTGTCGCGCAGGTAGCCGGCATCCGAATAGTCGATATATTTTCGAAGGCGGTACTTGATGCGGCAGCCGGCTGGGATCCTGGCCGGCGGGAAAGCGCGTGATGAAGAATGTCCGGGAGCCCAATGCATCGACCTTGTCTTGAACGAACTTGTTTAAGCCATGATGATGGACGCGACCGAAATTACCGAAGTCACTCCGATTACGATGCCGAGAATGGTGAGGACGGATCGCACTTTGTGCGAGCGGATCGTGTCCGACGCCACCAGAATGTTCTCGCGGACCTCGGCGATGGTCATTCCGACCTCAAGGCCACTACCGGATCGAGCTTCGAAGCGCGCATCGCGGGATAGATGCCGAAGAACAATCCGATGATCGAGCTCAGCACCACGCCCAGCAATGCGACCCAGGTTTGCACGGAAGCAGGAAATGACGTGAAGGTTCGCAACGCCAGGGCGCAAAGGAAGCCGCCCATGATTCCAACAGCGCCGCCGACAAGGCACTGGACCACGCTTTCCGCGAGAAACTGGCGGATGATGTCGCTGCTGGCTTGCGCCGACCGCGCGGCGGACTCCGATCTCCTTGGTGCGCTCCGTGACGCTGACCAGCATCACGTTCATGATTACTATGCCGCCGACGACAGCAGAGATCGAACTGACCATGATGAATACGGCAAAGAAAGCCGAGCTGATGCTCTTCCACAGCGAGATGAAGCTGTCCTTGGTGGCGATGAAGAAATCGTCGTCCACCCCGGGGCGCACGTGCCGTTTGATGCGCAGCGCGAGCGTGGCCTCATCCTACCGCATTATCGAACGCGCCGGCGGCGGCTTTAACGTTGATGACGATGCTCGATCGCGTCCCGCGCATCCGAAGATAAGTGTTCATGGGGACGATCACAAAATTGTCCTGGTTCTGACCAAGAACCGAGCCGATGCGGTCAAAAGCTCCCAGGACAGTGAAATCCTGGTTGTCGATACGGATCATCTGGCCGACGGCATTCGAACCGGGAAGCAACTGATCGACAACGTCAGCGCCGATGAGGCAAACATACCCAGCACGCTCGTCCTCCGTTTCGGTGAAATAGCGGCCCTCAATAATCGTCCGGCTGTCGATGTCGACCATGTTGGCGGTGTGGCCAATGAAACTGATATCGTTCAATTCCTTGTTGCCGTACTGCAGACGGGCGTTGCCGGAAACAGACGCGCCGGTCAGTAGACAATCGCGGCAACCGTCATGGACGGCGCGCATATCGTCCATGTGGAGGTTCTTGTAGCGGAGCGATTTTATGATGAGATCAAAATCCGTGAGCGTGAAGGGAGTGCGCGAAATTTGAAACACATCGCTGCCGAGCGTGGCGATTTTTTGTTCGACATAGAGGTTCGCGCCCTGCACGATGGTCATGACGGCGATGAGCGTCGCGACGCCCATAGTCAAACCGATCAGCGTCAGGACAGTCCGCAGCTTATGGGCGCGGAGGGCGTCGAGACTCTGAGCGATGTTGTCGCGAAGTGCAAGCATGGCTGCACACTTTAAGGACGAGAGCTTTAGTTCCTATGTTCCTTGGATGCGTTTCCACTTCTTGCCGACTCGCAGAGTCCGGACAGCGCCGGGTGCGAGATCGAGAGTGAGGGTGGCGTGACGCTCACCATCCAGGGACAACGCCCCGGATTTTACGAGCCGTTCCGCTTCGCTACGAGAGGGCGCCAAACCGGCCGCCTGCAACATCTTGGGTACATTCACGGGGCCGCTCGGGTATGGCACCGTTTGAATATCTGTTGGCACGTCGTGGTGACGAACCTCGCGGTCGAAATCGGCGGCGGCCTGGTTGGCCTCTTCCGCCGAATGGAAATCCTGCACGATCAAATGGGCCAGGTTCATCTTGTGCTCCATGGGCGCGTTCGAGGCGCGCATGGCCGCGATATCGGTGAGGCTCTTGTCGGTGAGCAGTTCGTAGTAGCGCCACATCAAATCGTCACTGATGCCCATCACTTTGCGATACATGTCTTTGGGCGGCTCAGTTACGCCGATGTAGTTGCCCTTGGACTTCGACATCTTTTCCACGCCGTCGGTGCCTTCGAGTAATGGAGTGGTGCCGATGATTTGGGGCGGTTGGCCGTAGTCGCGCTGGATCTCCCGTCCCACCAGCAGATTGAATTTCTGGTCCGTGCCTCCGAGTTCGACGTCGGCATGCAGGAAGACGGAATCGTAGGCTTGGGACAACGGATACATGAACTCGTGAATCGAGATCGGGATGCCCTCTTTGTAGCGCTTGGCGAAATCGTCGCGTTCGAGAATGCGGGCGACGGTGTACTTGGCGCAGAGCTTCATCATTTCGAAGAAATCGAGTTTGCCGAGCCACTCGCTGTTGAATCGGACTTGGGTCTTCTCGGGATCGAGGAGCTTGAAGATCTGCGCTTTGTAGGTCTCGGCGTTGCGATTGATTTCTTCGCGCGTGATGGGCGGCCGCATGGCGTTGCGGCCGGTGGGATCGCCGATCATGCCGGTGCCGTCGCCAATGACGAAGAACACAGTGTGACCAAGATCCTGGAAGTGCTTCATCTTGCGGATGACCAGGGTGTGGCCAAGGTGAAGATCGGGCGCAGTGGGGTCGAACCCGACTTTCACTCGGAGCGGGCGGCCGGCTTTTTGCGATTCTATGAGGCGCTCGCGAAGGTCCTCTTCGCGGATGAGTTCGGCCAGACCTTTCTTGAGGTATGCGAGTTGGGCGTCCAGGTTCATTAGTTGTTGGTTAATTACTATTGTACGGGCTCAATCCTCGGCACTCTCCGGCTTGCTCACGCGCGGTTCTGTGGTCGCAAACAGCTTTGGACGCCCGCCCCCTTCGGTCACGGCTCGGAAAATGCTTGCGGTGCTGGGGTGGAATGCTCGAAGATAAGTGTTTGAAACAATCACTCGTTCGAGCGGTCCTGACTGACTCGCATTTCTGGGTTCCGATCACCGTCCTCATTCTGGGTATTAGTATTCTGATTGCCGTGCGATGATTGCCAAGCCGCCCACGCATTCTCTGCATCGGATCGGAGTAGTTTGCGGACTCGCTGCCGGCGCCTGGCTGGGAGCGGCTGAAGCTCCCACAAAGCTGGTCACGATGGGCTTCTCGCCATTCCTCATCTCGCTCGGGATGGTCGCGGGTGTTTTCGTGGCACGTTGGACAGTGCCGATGATGCTGAAGGGCACTGGCTACATTTTCGACGATCTTCGTGAAAAACCGCACTTGATTACGTGGGCAATTTTGGCGGGCATGTTGTGGGCCGTGGCGAATACGCTGACGGTGTTTGCGATTAAAAATGTCGGAATTTCGATCGCCTTTCCGCTGTGGAACACGAATAGCCTGGTGGGATTGTTTTGGGGCTGGCTGCTGTTTCGCGAGCTGCGGGACGCCGGAGCGAACGCGTGGACGAAGGTATTGGGTGGGGCAGCGGCCATCGTTGTAGGTGCTTGTGTGATTGCTTATTCGACATCGCGGAGCTCCTCCAGCGAGACACATGGCGCGGCTACGCTGGGCATTCTGGCCGCGCTCGGCGCAGGGATGCTGTGGGGCACGATGTACATCCCGTACCGCAAAGCGTACATCAGCGGCATGAATCCGCTGTCATTCGTCACGATCTTCACGTTTGGAGAATTGGGTACGGTGTCGGCTCTGGCGATTGTTTTCGATGGCGGTTTCCATCACGTAATGACGGATCTCGGGCGGGCGCGCCCGTCACTGTTCTGGCTGTTTCTCGGCGGATTTTGCTGGGTGATCGGCGATCTTTTCCAGCAGTATGCGGCGAAGTATATCGGTATCGGACGGGGTATTCCACTGTCGAATACGAACCAGCTGTGGGGTCTGGCTTGGGGCATCCTTGTGTTCGGCGAACTGAGCGGACGCGGAACTACCACGGAGATTCTGGTTGTGGTCGGATCGCTGATCATGATATTGGGCGCAACTGCGATTAGTTTTGCGGAAGCGCCGGAGTCGGAGCAGGATTCGTGGAAGCTGGCGATGGATCGCGAGTGCGATCGCTACGGTCTGAAGCCTGATCGAGTGGCCGCAGCGCTGCGGGGTGACGATCCGCTCGCGGACGACAGACCTCGGCGGCAGTGGTGGGAGCTGGTGGTGCTCGCCTGCGCCGTGGCTATTTTTGTGTGGCTCGCAGTGGGAGCGGAGCGACCGGCCATCGCGATGAACCTTGGATGGATGGCTGTTCTGCTGGCGGCTACGCTGGCGTGTCTGGTGGTGAGCGGGTGGATGCTTTGGAAACGCACCCGATTCTCATAAACCTGGCGCCGCCTAGAGCGGGATCGAATGCGGCGATTTCGGACAACATCACGGGAAGGCCTTCGTCCTAGGATTTGCGGGCGGCAAGGGCCATCACTACCGGAATGCGGCCATCGATTCCCGTGACCGGCGTCGGTTTGTCTTCGATCCACCATGACCCGCGGCTGTGTAGATCTTCTTCCACTTCGTCTCCGATCAGGAATCGCGCCATGTCGCGCCATCGATTCTTACGAAGTTTCTTGTCGCGGTAATCGTAATATAATAGTACCGATCAAAGTTCTTAAACCGGCGTTACTGATGTCCCTTGATCTCCGTTCGTCGTTGACACAAGCCGCTTCCCGGCATGGATACCCGCTCGGGTTCCTGCCCCGGTGTTCTAACCCACGAACGATCGCATGAGACAAATAAGCAAGGACGATCAGGTGGAACAAAAGAACCAAACAAGGAGAGTTGCTATGGTCAACGGATGGATTGCTCCGGCACTGGCCGTATTCGTTGTGTTGTCGCCGCTGGCGATCGCACAGGAAGTCGGGAGCAATGCGTATATCGATATGTATTTCGGCGACTGGCACGCGTCCGCGCCCCATGCCACGCTCGGCTCGCTGCAGGAGCGCGACATTCTGACGCGGGGCGACGGAATGAAGCCGACAAAGAAAGGCGCCGTTCTCCGTCACATTGACTCCTTTTCGTATGGCTCGCTGGCGCCGCACGCCAGCACCGCATCTACGCGGCTCGATGGCAAACAGGAGATCTTCTATTTCCTCTCGGGCCATGGGAATGCTGTCGGCGGCGGAGACACCGTCGAGCTCTACACCAACGTCGCGATCCTCATGCCGTCGAACCTGGAGTTCACCATCAACAACACCGGCGGCGAGCCTCTCACCATGTATCTGACGATAGAACCAACCCCGGCCGGCTTCCGGCCCAATGCCAAGATGCTGGTCCGGGACGAGAACACCATTCCAATCAGTTCTACTGACGGCCACTGGGATCACATCGTGAAGCCGCTCTTCAACACCGCCGACGGCCTGGCCACATTACAGAGCGTCGTGACCGTCATCATGGACCCGCTAACGGTGGGCCAGCCGCACAAAGTCGACCACGACATCGAGGAGATATGGGCTTCTATAGACGGAACCACTCTCGCTTTAGTCGGTCCCTTCCTGCGTCTGCAAACTCCCGGTGTCGCCTATTTGCACCCTCCGGACAACCTGGCTCCCCACACCAACATCAATTTTTCGGAGGAGAACCAGGCGAAGTTCCTCTACATCGCCCGCTATCAAGGCGTAGCGCCAAGGAAGTAGCGTAGAGAAAGCGAACAGGAGAACATCTGATGGCCAGAACAATTCTTGCAATATTCGTAGGAAGTTTCCTGATGGTCACGGTCTCGGCGCTGGCGATCGCTCAGACCACGCAGAAGGCGCCTGCCATGCCGATCCAAACCTCGAACGATCCCGGCTACAACCACGGCAAAGGCGGTGGCATCAACTCGTACCCCAGCCCTTCGGCAATCAAATACATGATTGCCAAGGAGCCACAGGACCGCAGAATCGACATGTTTATGGGCGATTGGCGTGAGTCCATGCCCCGCAGCATACTCGGATCGCTCGTTCTCCGTGACCTGTTGACCAAGGGAGACAACTTCGCGCCGCCGCAAAAAGCGGCAATTCTCCAATACGAAAACTATCTTGCGCACGCCACTCTTCCGGCCCACGCATCGACGACACCTACACGTCTGACTGGCGAACAGCACATTTACTATGTCATCGGCGGCACCGGAACCATGACAGCCGGCGGGGCTACCGGCCAGCTCCACAAAGACATCGCCACATTCATGCCCGCCAATCTCGAATTTGTGATCAAGAACAACGGAGATCAGCCTCTTGTTATGTACCTCATCAGTGAACCCACTCCCCCCGGATTCAAGCCTCACCACGAGATGCTGATGATCGATGAGAGAGCGGCTCATTTCAGGACTCCCGCGGGCCCGGATCCGTATATCACCCCCGGCGCCTCCGGTCACTGGGCGCATGTCGTGAGAGAACTCTTCGCCGAGCGCGACGGCCTGGCCACGGTGAGCAGCATTCTCACCGTGGAACTCCAGCCCATAAGCCTCGGCGAGCCACATCCGCACGGCCCGCTTCAAGAGGAGCTCTGGACCGCTCTCGAAGGCACCAGCCTCGCATGGGAAGGGGCGGAATTACGTCTCCAACACCCCGGCATGGCGTACATGATTCGGCCGGATGGCACGTCGACTCACACGAATATCAACTTCGGCGACACCACCGTCAAGTTTCTCTACTCCGTAGCCGGCCCGTGGAAACAGTGAATCACCAGCGGTTGTACCGCGGACGATTTTTCACAGTCCGGCCAGAGCGGGTTCCATGAGGGCGATTTCGGACAACTTTACAGGACGGCCTTCGTCGTACGATTTGCGGGCCGCTAGCGCCATTACTACAGGAATGCGGCCATCGATGCCCGTCACCGGCGTCGGTTTGTCTTCGAGCACCGCGTCCACGAATTCCCGAAGTTCGTTGGCAAAGCTTTCGGTGTAGCGGTCCATGAAGAAGTTGAGGGGCTTGTCATAACGGATCGCGGACGCGGTGCTGATGACGGCCTGGTTGGGATAATTATTGCTAATTGCAATCGCGCCGTCGCTACCCAGGATCTCCACGCGCTGATCGTAACCATAGACGGCTTTGCGGCAGTTGTCGATGGTTCCGATCACTCCGTTTTTGAACTTCAAAACGATGAGCGCGGTGTCGACGTCGCCGGCCTTACCGATTTCGGGATCCACCATGACTGCGGCCGTGGTGTAGATCTCTTCCACTTCATCACCGATCAGGAAGCGCGCCATGTCGAAATCGTGGATGGTCATGTCGAGGAACATACCGCCTGAAACTTTGATGTAGGAGATCGGCGGCGGGGCAGGGTCGCGGCTGACGATGTGCATCAGGCGCGGTGTTCCAATCTCGCCGGTCAGGAGGGCCTGGCGGACGCGCGCGAAATTTGCGTCGAAGCGGCGATTGAAGCCGACTTGGAATTTTACGCCGGCCTTTTCGACTGCGTCCAACGCGCGATCGATTTTCTCGAGCGTATGGTCGACGGGCTTTTCGCAGAAGATGTGCTTGCCTGCTTTGGCGGCGGCGATGACCAGATCGGAGTGTGTGTCGGTTGAGGAGCAGATCAGGACGGCGTCGATGTTGGAGTCGGCGAAAACTTGGTCGCTGCTGGCGGCGACCGTTGGGATACCGCAGCGCGCAGCGACTTCCTCCGCGGCATCGCGATTGATATCCGTGATCGAAAGCGCGACCGCTTCCGGCAGACGAAATGCGATCGTCTCGGCGTGTACTTTCCCGATGCGCCCCGCTCCGATAATTCCAACGTTCAGTTTCTTTTTCACGAGGATTCCTTTAGATCAGTAGTTCGATTCGATGGAGCGGAGATAATCGCGATTGTTCTTCGCGCTCACTCGCGGCTCGCCCATGCCGGGCAGAATGTCCTGCTCAACCAGCGTGTAGCCGTTGTAACCGGTGTCTCGCAGCCAGCGCAGGACGGCGGGGAAATCGACGGATCCTTTGCCGAGCTCGCAAAAGACGCCGTGCTGTAGGGCTTGGAAATAATCCCACTGCTCCTCTCGCGCCTGTCGCGCGGTGGCGGGTTCGCAATCCTTGAAATGGATGTACCAGACCCGGTCCTTGAAGCGGTTGAGCGCGCTTACGACGTCGTTATCGTTTGCGCCGTAGGTGTAGTGGCCGGTGTCGAAGACCAGGCCGAGGACGTTGGGGTCCGTGGAGTCGAGCAGGGTCTCGATTTCGTTCGGTGTCTCGACGTAGCCGGCGCAGTGGTGATGGAACACAGTTTTGAGGCCAGTATCGTTCAGGACTGCGCGCGCGATCTTGTTCGCGCCTTCGGAGAAAGTTTTCCATTCTTCGGCGGTCAGGCTCATTTCGGGCGTGACGCGTCCGGCGTTTTTGGTGCGGGTTGAATCGGTGCCGTTGTTGTCGGCCAGCACGAGATAAGGCTTTGGGTCTGTCCCAACCGCGGCTAGGAGGCGGGCTGTTTTCACGGCGGTGGCTACTCCCGCGTCGTGGCAGGCACGGTGCTTCATCGCGACCGGCACGAAGGCCCCTAGAATTACCAGATTGCGCTTTTTCAGCTCCGCGTTCAGTGCCGCTGGGTCCGTGGGCATGTAGCCCCAATCGCCTAATTCAGTGCCGGTGTAGCCGGTCTCGACCAACTCGTCGAGCATGCGATCGAAGGCGATCTGCTCGCCCTTCGCTTCTTCAAATTCGAGAGTGCCCCAGGAACATGGTGCATTCCCTACTCGAAGCTTTCCCATCTATTCTCCTTTGGCCCCTCCCTCACGGGCGATGAAATAATCCTCGTCAATCGCCGCTTGCTTACGCACGCGGTTCCCTAAGATCGTGAAATCCAGGGCAGCGTATGTCCGTTCGGGGACATAGGTAACAGATTATTCCGAGGACATGGGTAACAGTTGATTGAGGTTGGAACCCATCGGCTTGGCTTCATTGTAATGGTTTTTGAATCGATGCATTTGCTGATAGAGTGGATGAACTTGAGCGGAGGATAGGGCTCTGCGGAGACGCAACCCGAGCGCCGGCTCAAGGGCCGGGACGAGAGGCCGAGCGCAACTCCGCCTCTCGACTCATGCATCCTGGCGCGAAAGCGGTAAATCTCGGGGGTTTGGGGGCAGAGCCCCCATGTGAGAGAACGCTCCGGTTCCGATCTTTGGGCAATGCCTTAGATCAGCGGAATAACAAGCGCAACTGAGAACGTTCTGGTTTGAGAGCCGCGGGCTTGCAGCGGCTGAAGGTATGCTTGTGAGCGTCCATCCAGCCCAATCGAATCGGGCCGTAGTAAATCTCCGCCCAACGCTCATCCAGCGGTTTCAGACCCAGTGGTTCGTAAGCGAACACTTCACTGATGAAGGTGCGCTCTCCTCGCCATCGCACACTCCCGTGTTGAGACACGCGCCGGATCTCCACGTCATCACCGTACTCCAACGCTGGCACGCATCGCGGATAGCAGCGTGGACTGGCTGCGTAGCAGTCCTGGGGTGTGTGATTGTCCAGGGCTTCGTGCGGTCTTTGTTGGTTGTATTGAAGTTGAAACTCATGAAATGCTTTTTGTTGCAGACGAGCGGTCGCTTTCGGCGGCTGCGCCGTCGCCTGTTTGAGCGTGCGATGCATGCGTTCGTGCCTCCCGTTATCTTGCGGGCAGGCTGGCCGGCTGCGTTCCGGCACGATCCCCAATCTCACAAACCACATGGACAGCCGGCTGAGCCCGCCCGGCGCCACCGAGGAAAAGGGAACCCCGTTGTCGGTGTGGATCACTTGCGGCAAGCCGTATTCGCGAAAGGCCGCTTCAAAAACCGCCTGGGTTGCTTCGTACCGCGGTCGCTCCACAATTTGGCAGCGCAGCAGATAGCGACTACAAGCGTCCGTGATGGTCAATGGATCGATGCGCGTTCCATCCCCGCTGCGAAACCATCCCTTGTAGTCGGCGCACCACACCGCATTGGGCCCATCGGCCGCTGCATACGGCGGTCGTTGCACTGGACTGTGCGCCCGCTGCCGTCGATTTACCACTAGTCCCTTGGCTTTCAGCACCGCCGCGATCGTACTCACCGCTGGCCACTGTTGTGTCCCGTCCTGCTGGCTCAGCTTCACGCGCAGTTTCCCCGGCCCCCACTTCCAGCGCTGACGCGCCGCCACTATGGCCGCTTCCACCTCCCCGCTCACTTGGCTCGGCGATTCATGCGGCCGGCGGCTTCGATCCCGCAACCCCTCCAGCCCCTGCTCTTCAAAACGCTCCAGCCACTTGTAGATCGTCTTGCGCGAGACCTCATGGATCTCCGCCAACTCTGTGATCGACATCCCTTCTTGGTGGCCTCGCACCACCAAGAGTCGTTGTTCTTCCACTCGGATCTCCTGCCAGGGCATGCCTTCCATGCTGGCTTACCCCGGCGCCTTCCGAGTTCTTCCCTACTGTTACCCATGTCTTCAGAACGTCTTGTTACCCATGTCATCGGAACGTACCCGTTGCGGAACCCTGACGGTAACGGAGGGGCAACAGCCGATTTTTTCATAGGCCCTCACGGTCAGGGTTCAGAACTGGCGGCTCCATTCTCTTGGCCAGCGCTCGACTACTACTTTTGTCTGCGTGTAAAACTCGACACCGTGGTTGGCCTGCGCGTGAAGATCGCCAAAGAAGCTTTCGCCCCAGCCGCTGAACGGGAAATAAGCGATCGGCGCCGCGACGCCGACGTTGATTCCCACGTTGCCGGCGTTCACTTCCGAGCGGAAGCGGCGCGCGCTGGCGCCGTCGCTGGTGAACAGGCACGCCATGTTGCCGTAGCTTCGGGCGTTCACCATTTGCGATCGCCTGGTCGAGCGTGTTGGCGTGCATCAGGCTCAGCACCGGACCGAAGATTTCGGTCTGGGCGATTTCGCCTTCGGGCGGTACGTTGTCCAGGATGGTCGGGAATACGAAGAAGCCGTCTTCGTAATCCTTTACCTTTTTGCCGCGGCCGTCGACCAGCACCTTGGCGCCTTCCTGCTCGCCTTTCGCGATCAGCCCCTCGATGCGCGGCTTGCTTTCGGCAGAGATCACGGGGCCCATTTCGACGCCTTCCTTCATGCCCGTAGCCGACCTTGCGTTTGCCCGCGGCTGCCACCATGCGCTCGGTCAGTGCTTCGCCGGCCTTGTCGACCGTGATCGCGACGGAAGCAGCCAGGCAGCGCTGCCCGGCGCATCCGAATGCGGAGTCGGCCAGAATCCGGGTGGTCATTTCCATGTCGGCATCCGGCAGAACGACGACCGGATTCTTCGCGCCGCCCTGGCACTGCGCGCGCTTGCCGTTGGCCGCCGCGCGGCTATAGATATAGCGCGCAGTCGGCGTGGAGCCGACGAAACTGACCGCTTTAATCGCGGGATGATCGAGAATCGCGTTGACCGTGTCGCGGCCGCCGTTCACGAGTTGCACGACGCCCTTCGGGAACCCGGCGGCTTCGAGCAACTGGAACAGCTTGTTCGAAGACAGCGGCACGCGCTCGGATGGCTTCAGCAGGAAGCAGTTTCCCGTAGCCAGCGCGTAAGGCATGAACCAGAACGGAATCATGACACGGGAAGTTGAACGGCACGATGGCCGCGACCACGCCGAGAGGCTGGCGGATCATCATTTCGTCGATGCCCGGCGCGATGTCCTCGTTGTTGATGCCCTGCATCAGCGTCGGAATGCCGCAGGCGACCTCGACGTTCTCGATGGAGCGCCGCACTTCGGCGACGCTCTCGCCGTAGGTCTTGCCGCACTCCTCGGTGATGGTTCGCGCCAGATCGTCTGTGTTCTCTTCGAGGAGCGTCTTCAGCTTGAATAGCGGCTGGATGCGATCGCCGGCCGGTTTGCGGCGCCATTCGCTGAAGGCTTTTTCGGCGGATTCCGCGGCGCGATCGACTTCCTGCGCGCGGCGACAGAGGTACTTCGGCCAGCACTTCCGCGGATGCCGGGTTCAGCACTTTCAGCGCTTCCGTGGCGCTCGAGGCGAGCCAACCTCCGTCCACGAAATTCTCAAGACGTTGTTTGGTCATATGTGCAATCACAGGTGATACCTTTCCTTCTTGCGCGCCTCGACATAGCGTCCCGCGCGTCGCGCACGCTGCTGGTCTCAGAGACTTCCGCCACGGCGACGTCCCACCAGGAATCGTAGCCCGGCACGCGGACCTCGCGCTCGGTCTCGATGACGATGACCGTGGTGCGGTCGAGGGTCTTCGCCGTTTCGAGCGCTTCCTTCAATTCGGCAAAGCTTGGCCTTCGATCGCGTGCGCGCCCAGGCTGCGGGCGTTTTCGACGTAATCCACGGCGCGACAATTGCCGTCTGCGACGGTGGTATTGCGTGCCGAATCCGCCGCTGCCGACCGATTGACTCAAACCGCCGATGCTCGCGAAACCATGGTTATCCACCAGCACGATGATGATCTTCACGCCTTCCTGGACGGACGTGACGATCTCGCTCGGCATCATCAGGTAGGTGCCGTCGCCGAGGAAGACGTAGACTTCGCGGCGTCGGGTCGGCCATTTTGGCACCCATCGCGCCCGGGATTTCGTAGCCCATGCACGAGTAGCCGTACTCCATGTGATAACCGTTGGGCGTGCGGGTGCGCCACAGCTTGTGCAGATCGCCGGGATGGCTGCCGGCTGCCGAGAGCAGCATGTCGCGCGGTCCCGAAGCTTCCCACATGGCGCCGATGACTTCGCTTTGCGCCGGCCGCGGCTGGTTGCCGAGATGGAACAGGCGGTCGACTTCCGCTTCCCATGCTTGTCTTGAGGTCGGCGGCCTGGGCGGCGTAATGCCGCGCCGGACCTGATAATCGGCGAGCGCTCGCAGTAAGTTGTTCGAGCGCTGACCCGCGCGTCCGCGACCACGGGAATGGCCGACACTTTGTAGGCGTCGAACTCGGCCACGTTGATGTTGACGAAGCGCACGCTGCGGATTCTGGAAGGCCGTCATCGAGGCGGTTGTGAAATCGGAATAGCGCGTGCCGATGCCGATCATCAAGGTCGGCGTCGTGCGCCAGGCGGTTGGCGGCGAGCGTGCCGGTCGCGCCGATCGCTCCCACGCATTGCGGATGATCGTAGGCGCAGCGATCCTTTGCCGGCCTGCGTCTCGCCCACCGGGATGCCGGTCTGAGCGGCGAACCGCGCCAGCGCTCGCTGAGCTTCGCTGTACAACACGCCTCCGCCGGCGACGATGAGCGGCTCTCGGCTGGCGCGGATCGCTTCGACGGCGCGCTCGAACGAGACCCGGTCCGGCTGCGGCCGGCGAATCAGCCACACGCGCCTGCGGAACAGCTCCTCGGGAAAATCGTACGCCTCGGCCTGCACGTCCTGCGGCAGCGCCAGCGTGACGGCGCCGGTGTCGGCGGGCGATGTCAGCACGCGCATGAGCTTCCGGCAGCGCCGTGATGATCTGCTCCGGACGATAGATGCGATCCCAGTATCGCGAGACGGGCTTGAAACAATCGTTCACGCCGATGTCCTGGGTCGACGGCGATTCGAGCTGTTGCAGCACCGGCGCGACGTTGCGGCGCGCGAAGATATCGCCGGGCAGCAGCAGCACGGGCAGGCGATTGATGGTGGCCAGCGCGGCTCCCGTGATCATGTTGGTGGCGCCCGGCCCGATCGACGAAGTGCAGGCGAACGTGCGCAGGCGGTTGCTGGTTTTGGCGTAGCCTGAGGCCATGTGGACGGCCGCCTGCTCGTTGCGAACCAGGATGTAGGGGAAATCGGGGT
>CAWDKQ010000024.1:0-260553 GCA_963802915.1 Bryobacterales bacterium | reverse complement strand
AGAGGACACGTTCCTCGCGCATCGTCAGGCTGCGGCTGTTCATTCGAAAGCCAGGCGGTAGGTTCAGAAGCTTTTCGATAAGCTCGGCACTCGCTTCGGCCAGCGCAACGGCGGCTACACCCGCATCATCCGCCTGGGCCCCCGCAAGGGCGATGGCGCAGAGCAGGCCATGCTGGAGCTGGTGGGTTCGGAACTCGTAAAGCAGCGGCCGATCGCGCCAAGCGCAGGGAAGAACGCCTCAAGGCCATGCAGGAAGGCCGCGAACACGAAGAGCCCGAATAAACATCATTCCAATCGTAAAAGACGAGGGGCCGGAAATAATCGGCTCCTCGTTTTTTTATTCCGCCATTAGTCTGCGAAGCAAATCCTCAACTCCCAGATCCCCAGCCCATTGCGCGAGGTAATCACGGTCGAGGCTATCGCCCTGCACATCCCGAATACCCCGAACGTCGTTCCACTGCCGGTCCGAGACCTCGCCTCCCATTCGGTACCAGCGCAGTGTCTCAAGCAGGATATCCTCGGCTTTGCTGCCGGGGCTTCCACGCCAAACGGTAGCCGGACCGGCGACGCGAGAGCTCGCCGCATCTGTTCCGAGTGATACGGGTCACGCTGCGCCGGGAAAATATCGAACTTAAACGCGCTCGTGAAATGGATGAGCCGAATGTCATCCTCATCAAGGTAGAACGAGGCTTGCAGGAGCTTCCCCAGAGTTGCAACCTGCGCTTCCGCTATTTCCGCCACAATGTCGATGTCCATCGTCGCTCGCGGGATTCCGTGTAATGCACTAGCTACCGAACCGCCAATGAAGTAGCGGATTCCAAGTTCGATCAGCGCCCGAAGCACCTGTGCAAGCGCCTCGCCTTCCTCGCTCATGGATGCTCAACCGGATCCCAACCATACACCTTGATCATTGTCTGCCGGTCCAATCGCAATGCCGCCGCGCGCATTCGAACCTCGTGTTCGCCTGCCGCCGGATACCGTTGCCTCACGCCTTGCTCCGACAACCGCAAAACCATGGAAGTCATATCGAACACCGCCTGCAACTTCTCTGCTGGCGTTCGACGCCGCCACAACTCGATGAATATGGCGTAAGCCTTCGGACTGGTATCGGAATAGTAGTCGTGCTTATCAGGCATGCTCACCATCAACGCTACCGCATCACACGCATGCGCCACAATGAAGCAAAATGTCCGAGCGTCTTCCTTATCTCGCCACTCAATCCTCCGCGCCTTACGAGACCCTGCTCGAGTTGCCAGTGACCGTCCTGCTCGACAACGTCCGCAGCATGTATAACGTAGGCTCGTTCTTCCGCACCATGGATGCCGCGGGCTGCCAAAAACTCTATCTCTGCGGCATCACTGCACGGCCGCCCAAGCGGGCCATCAGCAAAACTGCGCTGGGTTCCGAAGATACCGTCCCCTGGGAGTATCACGCCGACCCTGCCGCTCTGGCCTTCGATCTCCGCGCCGGTGACTTCGAACTGGCAGCCATCGAAACCACGCCCCACGCCGTCGACCTTTTCGACTGGCAGCCGCGCTTTCCCGTCTGCCTGCTCTTCGGCCACGAAGTGGATGGTTTGAATCCGCGCCTGCTCGAAAGCTGCGATACCCACGTGCGCATCCCGATGCTCGGCCGGAAGCACTCGCTTAACGTAGCCACTGCCGGCGGTGTCGTCATCTACGAACTGCTGCGCAAATATCGCAGGATGAACGAAGCCCTCTTTAGGACTTCGTCAACTCCTTAGTCCGCGACAATTCCCCACCCAGATATTCCGGATGTTGCGCTGTGCTGTCGAAATGCTGCGTCGTCTTGAACAGCTCATACTGCCCATCCGACGCCGCCTTCGCCGTCTTTGCCAGCAACGCTTCCACTTGCTGCGGCGGCAGCGGCTTGAACGTCCTGGCCACTTCAACAGCCTGGTCGAGAATCTGGGGACCGTCGATCCCCGTAATCACGACCGACGTAGGCTCATTCAGCGCAAACTGCAAGCACTCCACTGGACTCACGACGCCGCTCTTCAGGATCACCCCGCTTCCCATGCTTTTCATTCCCAACACGCCGATCTTCTCTTTCACGAGTTCAGGCACGACAAGCTTCGAGAAGCTTCGAAAATGCGCATCCATCACATTAATGGGCATCTGCGCCGTTTCGAAATGAAAGTTATGCTTTTTCGCCACCTCCAGCATGTACAAATGAATATGCGGATCCTTGTGCCCCGTAAATCCGATGAAGCGCAGTTTCCCCGCCTTCTTGGCATCCAGGAAGGCCTCCATCGCGCCGCCTTCCGCGAAAATGCGATCCGGATCTTCGAAGCGAATCACCTCGTGATGCTGCAGCAGATCGACATGATCCGTCTGGAGCCGCTTTAGCGATTCGTCGATTTGCTTCGCCGCCTCCTGCTTCGTCCGCCCGTCGATCTTGGTCATCAGGAAAACCTTCCGCCGGTAGCCGTCCCGCAGCGCCTTCCCCATTCGGATTTCGCTTTGACCGTTGTTATAGTCCCAGGAATTATCCATGAAGATGATGCCGCGGTCGATCGCCGAACGAATCAGCTTGATGCTATCCTCCTCGCTCAACTTGGGCTTGCCAATATGCGAACCGCCGAGTCCAATGCAGGAGACCTTTACTCCAGTAGCGCCCAACTCACGCTTCGGTACATCCTGGGCGGCGCCAAAAGCGAGATCCGAAAGCGCCAGCGCTCCCAAACCCGCGACAAGTTCTCTTCGGCTAAGTTTTTCCATCGCTCTTTGCTCCTACGCGGATTTGAAAAGTTCTTTGGTCCGAGGCGAATCCTCGCCCAGCCATTTCGGATTGTGCGCGGTGCTGTCGAATGCCGTCGTAGTCTTGAATAGCTCGAATTTGCCATCGGCAGCGGCCTTCACCGTCTTCGTCAGCACCGCCGATGCCTCCTGCTCAGACATCGGCTTCGCCTGAGCAACCTCAATAGCCTGATCCAGAATCTTCGGACTGTCGATGCCCGTAATTACAACCGAAGTTGGCTGGCTCAGAGCAAAGTGCAGGCACTCCACGGGAGTCACGACGCCGCTTTTCAGAATCACGGTGTCGCCCATGCTCTTCATCCCGAGCACGCCGATCTTTTCTTTCACCAATTCCGGCACCACTAACTTCGAGAAACTGCGAAAATGCGCATCCATTACATTGATTGGCATCTGCGCCGTATCGAAATGGAACTCATGTTTTTTCGCGACTTCCAACATATAAAGGTGAATGTGAGGATCTTTGTGCCCTGTGAACCCGATGAAACGCAGCTTACCCGCCTTCTTCGCGTCCAGGAATGCCTCCATCGCGCCGCCTTCCGCGAAAATCCTGTCGGGGTCTTCGAAACGGATCACCTCGTGATGCTGCAACAGATCGGCATGGTCAGTCTGAAGCCGGCGCAGCGATTGGTCGATCTGTTTCGCCGCCTCCTGCTTCGTACGCCCGTCAATCTTGGTCATTAGAAAGACCTTCTCGCGATATCCGTCCTTCAGCGCCTTCCCCATGCGGATTTCGCTCTCGCCGTCGTTGTAATCCCAGGAATTGTCCATGAACGTGATGCCTCGGTCGATTCCCGAGCGAATCAGTTTGATACTGTCTGGCTCAGTCAAAGGAGGCTTGCCAAGATGAAAACCGCCCATTCCAATGCAGGAGACGTTTACACCAGTGGAACCGAGTCGACGTTGCGGAACGCCATTTCTGTCGTTTTGATGGTCTTGCATACAGCAGATGAGACTCTAACAGAGGCGCGGAAATTTCGCGCCTGCTCAATCTACGAGACGAAACATGAAACTCACAATGCTGCTGCTAATCTCTATCGTGCTCTGGACGCTGCTCGCAGAACCGCCGGCTCACGATGACGCAATTCTGTTAACAATCTTCTTACGCCACGACCAGTCGAAAACGCTCGATGAGATCGATGCGCAACTGCGTAAAGCCGGCTTTCAACAGAAGTTCCCCCCACAGGGCACGGAAGTCGTATCCTGGTACGTTATGATGGGCATCGGACAGGTGGTAACCCTTCGAGTTCCGGCCAGCAGGTTACGCGACGTAAATCTGGCAATTGAACACGGTGCATGGGGTGCGTTTCGAACCGAGTTTTACGCGACCTACGATTACAGACCGATCTGGGAAGCGTCTCGGAAAACCGCGCAGTGAATAGTACTACTAGTCCTTTTGACAACGTGTTCGACCGTTTTGTCCTTGTAACGAAGCCCCCGGCGGGTTCACTAAATTAGTGCGGAGTCGCATGGACCACGAAATGGCAGTCAAAAACCAAGCCGTCGAGCAATATTTCCTGGGCGAGATGAAGCCGGAAGACCGCGAAGCGTTCGAAGAGCACTTCTTTTCCTGCGAATTGTGTGCCAGCGACGTGCGCGCGACGTCCGCATTTTTGGAAAATGCCAAGACTATTTTGAGCGAGCGCCCGGCTTGGACCGAGCCGGTCCGCGTCCGCTCCAAATCTCCCGGCTGGTTCGTATCGCTGCGTCCCACGTTGGCTTTCGCGGGAGCCGCGGTTCTTTGCATGGTCATCATCGGCTACCAGAATTTCGTAGAGATTCCCGGTTTGAAAGCGCCTCAAGGCGAAGGTGCGCCCATTGTGTTCGACGGACCCACGCGGTCGGCGATTCCGAAATTGCACAAAGGCGAGGCGCTGCATTTCCAGATGCCCTGGGAGAAAGACGTGCCCGCCTTCGTCGAATTGCGCCACGATTCCGAGACGTTATCGAAAGGCGAAGTCCCCGCCCCCGCGCCCAACGAGCCGTTGGAGGTATATTTTCCGGGAAAGCTGCAACCCGGCCGTTACAGCGTTGTAGTGCGAGCGGAAGGTAGCGGATCCTCCGGACAAGGGCCAATCGAAGACCCCTTTGAAGTCATCCCATAGGAGCCAACATCAGACATGATTCCGATCGACAAACGCTTTGTCTTTTCCGGGAATGCAGTAGGAGCCGCGGCACATTTTTTCCATTTTGATAACATCCCCGTCGATCACGTGATTCCGACGATCGGGTCGAGTGCGATCCCCATCGTCGGTGGCCGCACGCATCATAAGGTCGGGCCCCAATCACACCAGGCCGATTACCCCAGGAACAGGACGCTGCTTTCCGTCGAACAAGTCGAGACAATTGCGATCGGCAAAGAAGTAGCGCCCGGCAAGTACACCACCGAGATCGGCGCCATCGTAAATGAGTTGGAAGTGCTCGAAAAGCTCCACGCGGAGCTGGTGGAGATGCACCAGACGTCATCGCGGGACGAGGATGCGCACGAATCTTTCATCAGCACGCGCGGCTGTAGGATCGAAGGGCTTCGCCTGGGCGATGTGCGGGTCAGGGTCGAGTTGGATGAAGAGGCATTCGCGACGTGCGGCACCAAGCGGGAGCTAACAGATTTTTATTCTTCTCAGAGCGATGCCTGGCGTCGCGAGAACTCCTGGCGATTCCACACCGAGCCCGAGTCGAAAACGATCGCCGAATACCACGGCCGCTTTTTTTGTACGCTGGTTAAGAACATCGAACTCAGCGGTACGGACGGCGGGGCGATCGAAAAAGAGGGATACACGATCGAGTGGGACGGCTTCGGACGGATCTTTCTCGGGGAACTCATCATCAGCGACAAAGACCGCAAGATCTCGATGATCCGTTTGAAAATGGGTTCTAATGCGGGAGGTAAAGGATCATCGGGCGGCGGCGAAACGAATAGCGGAACTGTCCCTTAGCCTCACCCTCTTATCTTCGTGCGCGTCAAACGGGCCCGAGCCGGCTTACGAAAGAGTCTGGAAGCTCTATACATCCGGTGCTCTTCGCGATGCTGCCGCGGCAGCTTCCGACGAATCGAGAAAACTTGAAGGATCTCGACGTTGGTATTGGGAATTTCGCCTGCTCGACGCCGAGTCTTTGCTCGCGCAGGGAAAGGTCCCTGAGGCTTTGGCTCTAATAGAAGTTCCCATTGCGGAATCGAATCAGCTTGAGCTTCGACGCCTCATGGACCAGGCAGATGCCTTGTCTAAGTCCGGCCGTATGACCGAGGCGCTGGAAGCTCTCGACCGCATTCGCCCCCATGCAACCGACCCCACTCTAAAAGTGCGCATTGAAGTCTTGCGCGGTGCAGTCTTGGCGCGCCTGGGAAAACTGGATCAGGCTGAAGAAGCACTGAAATGGGCGTCCACGGAAGCCGCGCGAAGCGGTGACAAATATCAACAGACCTCCGCTCTTCTGAACATGTCCTCGTGTCGCAAATGGGCCTTCCGATACAGCGAGGCCGTGGAATTCGGCCTTAAGGCCGCCTCCATTGCCGCCGCCAACGGATATCGCCGCCTCGCAGCGATTCAGTTCATGAACCTCGGCTCCTTCTATGGAGTCCTCGGCGACTACGACAGTGCTCTACGCTTCGAGCAAAAGGCAATCGACACCCTTCCCTCAATCGGCGACCGAGGCAACCTGCTCATTGCGCTCGGCGAGCTCGGTTTGTTGTATCAGGGAACGGGGCAACTTGATAACGCGGTTGCTCAATTCTCCACCGCCTTCAACCTTGCGCAAGAACTGAATCGCAGTTCCGACGCCGCCCGCAATGCGGTCAATTCCGCGCAGGCATTCATCGCATTGCGGACCTGGGACAAAGCACAGGAATGGAACGACGAAGCGAGAACCCTGGCGACTCCGAAGGACGAGCCCTACGTCGAGTTGAACGATGCCCAGATCGCGGCTGGGCGCGGCGACAACAGCACTGCCATAAATATGTACAGGAAACTCGGCCAGACGCCGGGGTTATATCCGAACCTCTTGTGGGACTGCCACTCGCTCCTCGCCCACATCTATGTTGACCAACGAAAATTTGGGCAAGCCAACAAGGAATTCAGAACCGCACTCGACATCATCGATAAGACGCGCTCCGACCTGCTCAAATCGCAGCACCAGATTACGTTTCTGTCTTCTTTAATCGGCTTCCATCAAGACTACGTCGAACTGCTTGTCAGCCGAAATAACGATGCCAACGCGCTCCGCATCATTGAATCCAGCCGCGCCCGGGTCCTCACAGAGCGGCTCGTTGGCCAAAACGCTGCGATTCCGCGCGACATCGAAATTCCCCAGCTCAAGCAACTCGCCAAAGATACCAATACTTCGATAATCTCCTTCTGGGTCGCTCCCAAACGCTCCTTTGCATGGCTCATCGACAAAGACGGCGTCCGCCGTTTCGATCTCCCACCTGAAGACGAAGTTGAATCCCTCGTAACCGCGTATCGCAACACCGTCGAGCATCCCCTGCGCGACCCGATTGCCGCCGCCGACCCCAACGGACCCAAACTCTGGAACGCTCTTCTCGCCCAAATCGCGCCCAAAGTTCCGAAGAACAGCCGCGTCGTCATCATTCCCGACGGCCCGCTCCATCGCCTCAATTTCGAAACACTGCCCGTGCCATCACCACAGCCCCACTACTGGATCGAGGATGTCGAGCTTGCAATTGCCCCCTCTCTCGCGATCGCGGCGTCGAAACCCGGACCGCCGCGACGAAGCAACGGGTCCTTGTTGTTGATCGGAGCCCCGGATTATACCGGCACAGATTTCCGTCCCCTGGACAACGCCGGCACCGAGATTCACGACATCCAGGCCCATTTCCCCAACTTGGAACAGGCCGTGTACACCGGACGCCAAGCCTCGCCCGATGCCTATCGCAATTCGCAGCCGGCCCGCTTTTCCTTGATCCACTTCGCTGCCCATGCCGAAGCGAGCCATGAGAACCCTCTCGAGTCCGCCGTGGTTCTTTCCCGTCATGGCGATTCCTACAAGCTCTACGCTCGCGACGTCATCGATCAGCCGATTCAGGCCGACCTCGTTACCATCTCCGCATGCCGCAGCGCCGGCGTTCGAGCCTATGCCGGCGAAGGACTGATCGGCTTCGCATGGGCCTTTCTCCAGGCCGGTGCGCGATCGGTTGTTGCGGGATTGTGGGACGTCAGCGATTCGTCCACTGAACCTCTTATGAATCAGTTCTATGCCGGCATCGCGACGGGCGAGCCACCCTCCACCGCCATGCGCTATGCTAAACTCGCTCTACTCAAAGGTCGGAACGGTTATTCGAAGCCATATTATTGGGCTCCGTTCCAGGTTTATGTCCGCGGCATCAGGTGAACGGGCTTCTAAGGCGTTCGCCCGATCTGTTTCCTGAAATACCCTAGATCAGATATAAGGTTTTTCGGCGTCCAGCCGATCTATC
Source organism: Bryobacterales bacterium (assembly GCA_963802915.1). Taxonomy (GTDB): domain Bacteria; phylum Acidobacteriota; class Terriglobia; order Bryobacterales; family Bryobacteraceae; genus JAICMB01. Next base: position 252,345 of record CAWDKQ010000024.1, on the reverse strand, counting down.
ATTGGAAGAGAGAAGAGAATCTTAAAGAGTTTTTCGTACTCTAGATAGCGAACACGATCGTGCTTGTACCGTGGCGCCACTCCCTCATCGAACGGCGGGCGGCCCAGATTGAAGATCCTGTCGAGCGGTTGCGATTCCTGCGCCAGGAGATGGGACGGCCAGAGATCACGGCTCGAAGTGTGTTCGAAGATCTCAAAACACTGGAGTTCTGGAAGAAAAGAGGAAGCTGGGCCCTACTGGGCCTGGCCGTTTTTTCAATGAGTCTGATGGTGTTGAGACCTGCGCATAGCACTGTGAAGGCGGCGCCCAAACCCGTGGCAATGCGGCCGAGTTTCCTATCAGCGCCGGTCGCCTCTGCATCGACTGCCTTGCAGTCTTCGGGAAAGGTCTGGCTGGTCGACAGCCGCAATGGACTGGAGAATTACAGCAACGGCCTGCGCATCGACGACAAGTACTCGGTGCCAAACCAGCCGCGCGTGAAATACCCGGTCTACGCGTTCGGCAAGAGCGGCGAAGGAATTCTCGAGTGGAGAACCAATCCTTCGGGGATCGTTTATCACACCACCGAAAGCCATCTGGCCCCGTTTGAGCCAGGCGAAAACCGGCACCTGGTGCGTATCGGAAGCGCGGTGCTGGAGTTTGTCCAGAAGAACCTCTCGTATCATTTCGTGATCGACCGCTTCGGCCGCGTCTTCCGAATCGTCCACGAGAGCGACATCGCCAACCACGCCGGTTTGTCAGTCTGGGGCGACGAGCGAGGCGCCTATGTCAATCTAAATGCAAGTTTTCTCGGGATTGCCTTCGAATCCGCCACCGACGACAGCACTCCCAATGCCACCCCAGCGCAGATCCATTCCGCCCGCGTTCTGACGGAGATGCTCCGCTCGAAGTACGATATTCCAATGTCGGACTGCGTCACGCATGCCCAGGTTTCGGTGAACCCCTCGAACATGCTGATTGGCTACCACACGGACTGGGCGGGAGTTTTTCCGTTCGCTGAAATCGGATTGCCGGACAATTATGCGACGCCTCCCGCGAGCGTTTACGCGTTCGGTTTCAATTATGATGACACTTACGTAAAAATAACGGGCAACCGCGTGTGGCAGGGCCTCCTGATGGCGGATGATCAAGTAAAGCGGCAGGCTTCGTCGCTCTCCATGCCGCTGTCAAAATATAAGGCGACGCTACAAAGAAGATATCGAGAAATTACCGCAGCGCTCAAATCGAAGAGCGATGGGAAGGAGAAAGGTGATGAAATCTAGCGAAAAGAACAACGGCTCCGCATTAGGTCTGGATGTCGGCACAAGCCGTATCTGTCTGGCCCAGCGCGGCGGCGAAGAATATCAGTACAGGACGCAGCTCAACGCGTTCGTGACGCTTCCATACTCCCGCATCACGGAATCGGTCCTCAAGAAAGAAGGCATTCCGCATAACGTCAACGGCCCGGAAATCGTCGTGCACGGCAATGAGGCCGAGAAATTTGCCGACCTGATGGATGTAGACACGCGGCGCACCATGACGCGCGGCGTCTTGAGTTCCACCGAATCCGAGAGCCTCAACATGATCCGTCAGATCATCGGAAATCTGGTTGGGCCCAGCAAAGACAAACAAAAACTCTGCTATACCGTACCGGCCGCTTCGCTCGGTTCGGAAGACAACTTGACCTATCACGAAGCCACCCTGCGACAAATTCTCACGGAACTCGGCTATGAAGTGAAGAGCATCAACGAAGGGCTCGCGGTGGTTTATTCGGAGCTCGAGAGCACCAACTACACCGGTGTAGGCATCAGCTGCGGAGGCGGCCTCTGCAATGTCTGTTTCGCTTACCTCTCGATTCCTGTCCTGAGCTTTTCCATGCCGAAAGCCGGCGATTTTATCGATGCCAGCGCCGCCTCCATGACTGGCGAACGCGCCACCCGCATCCGCATCATCAAGGAAGAGGGCTTCCACATGAACGGCTTTTTCGCCGACAAGATCCACCAGGCGATCGGCGTCTACTACGACGACATGATCCACGGCCTGGTGACCGGCATGAAAGAGGCGCTCAAGAGCGCCCGAAAGATGCCCAAGCTCACTCGTCCCATCCCGCTCGTCTTAAGCGGCGGCACCGCGCTGCCGGAAGGCTTCCGGGATCGCTTCGAGCAGATCCTCAAAGAACAGGATTTCCCGATCGCCGTTTCCGAAATCCGCATGGCCTCCGATCCGCTTCATACAGCCGCCCGCGGGGCGCTAGTAGCCGCTGTCACCGACATGTAGTTTCGTCTAGTCTTTCGAGAGCTGCGCTTTTGCGGAGCTGCTGAGTTGAACTTTGTCTTCCGGAGCAGCCTTGCTGCTCTCGGATTGTTGCGCTTTGGGCGGAGCAGTTTTCTGAGCACTGCTGTAAGCGGCTTCGGCGGCATGGGAACACGAAGTACACGAAACTGCGGACATGTTGGACCTCCTTGGTCTGTTCAACATACTCATCGGCGAGGATTCTTCGAGTACCCTGAAGAAAATGGATCGCCGATCGTTTGTTGGAGTCTTAGGAGGTCTCGGCGTTGCCGCCGCAGCCCCCGCCGCGCCGGAAAAGCGCACGCAGTTTTTTACTCTCGAGAGTTATAAATTGAAGGCCGGGTCTCAGCTCCCGACACTCCAGGATTATTTCAGTAAAACCGTCCTTCCGAAAGCGAACAAGCTCTGGGACGGGCCGAAAATCTATCTTGAAGCGCTGATCGCGCCGCACATGCCGCAGATCCTCGCCATCTACGGATTCGCTTCACTCGAAGAAATGGCTTCCGTCATGGGCAAGATGAGTGAAGATGCCGCGCCGGAAGCGAGTTTTGAAACCCTCGATTCGACGCTGCTGCGGGCGGCGCCTTATGCGACCGAAATCAAGCTTGCGCCCGCCGAAAAACCACGAGTCTTCGAGCTTCGCGTCTACCACTCGCCCACGTACCGCCAGCTCGCCGCGCTGCATGAACGCTTTGCCGGTCCAGAAATCAAAATATTCCACCGCTCCGGCATTCACCCGATCCTCTATTCGTCGACCCTGATCGGACCCGACACGCCCAATCTGACGTACCTGATTCCCTTCGACGCGCTCGCCGACCGGGAGAAAGCCTGGGCGGCATTTTCAGCCGATCCGGAATGGGTGAAAGTGCGTAAGGAATCGATCGATAGGAATGGACAGATCAGCAGCGTTCAGAATATTTCGCTGTGGAAAGCGGCCGAATACTCACCGATAAGGTGACGCTGGCAGGGTCTGTGAAAAATCGCTTTTTGCCCCTTCGTTACCGTCGGGGTTCCGCAACCCTGTTACGGAACCGCGCGCGTGAGCAAGCGGAGCGTGGGGCCTGCCGCTCAGCCCGCTAGCTTCGAGATGTCGTTGTAAATCACGAAGGCCACCACCGCCATCAAAAACACAAATCCCAATTTGAAGACGGTCTCCTTCACGCGCAGACTCAGATCCCGGCGCATGAACATCTCGATCAGCAGCAGCAAAATGACCCCGCCATCAAGAATCGGAATCGGCAGCATATTCACGACGGCCAGGTTCAAACTCACCATGGCCATCAGTCCAAAGAACGGAATCGGACCTTCGCGGGCGGCCTCGCCCGACAACTGCGCGATGCCGATCGGCCCAACCAGCGATTTCGCGGAAGTGCGATGTTCCACAATCCCGCGGAGCATGGAATAAATCAATCCGGCGTACTTGGTGTTCTGCCGCGTGGATTCGGCGATGGCTTCGGGAAACGAAAGCTTGGTAATCACCAGCTTCGGCTCCAGGGACACGCCGATCATCCACTGCTCATTGCCGTCCATGTTCTTCTTAGTAGGCGTCACGGTCGCGTCGTGCAACTGGCCATTTCGTTTATAAACGATATGAACCGGCTTCCCGTTGCTCGCGTTGATGATTGCCTTCAACGAATAGGTGGAGCGGATCGGCTGCCCGTTCACGCTCACCAAAATGTCGTCGCGTTGCAAACCTGCTTTGGCGGCATCCATGTCGGGCATCAGGCTCACGATCTCGATCTCGCTCGATTCGGCCCAACCAGCAACTCCCGCGCCCGTTTTATTGTCCGTGACTGGTGTAAAGGCGAAATGCAGCCGCTTGCCGTCGCGCAACACCCAGACATCGATGGTGTGGCCCGCGGTAGAAACTTCCCGCAGCGCCACATCCTCCCAGGTCGGATTCACGGTGTTATCGAGTTGAACGATTTCGTCGCCTTCCTTCAAACCGGCCTTGGCGGCGGCGCCATCCGGAAGCACATAGCCGATCACTGGATCCGGTTTGTTCGGCAGCTTCTCGAAGTGCACCATGTACAGCCCGGCCAGCAGACCGACCGCTAGCACGATGTTCATGAAAGGCCCGGCGAACGAAATGATCAGTCTCTGCCAGCGCGGTTTCATTAGGAACGCCCGAGGATCGTTGGCGTTCTCCTCGCCCGGTTCCTGGCCCGCCATTTTGACATAGCCGCCGAAAAGGATGAGTGAGAATCGAAAGTCGGTTTCGCCCTTTTTGAATCCGAACAGTCTCGGCCCGAAGCCGAAGCTGAAGGCGTCCACCCGAACGTCAAAAAACCGCGCCGCCCAGTAGTGGCCCAGTTCATGAATCAGGATCATCACGCCAATCAGAAAAAGAAACCACCAGATACTCTGAAGAACAATCATTGGGCTATACCGTCGGACAAGCGTTTAGCGTGCCCGCTCTTTCCACAACCTGCCGCGCTATCTCCCGCGACTCCCGGTCGATTTCCAAAACTTCCCCGACCGAGGCCGGCTGCCGCACCGGAACGCGTTCCAGGGTCTCTTCTACTACTACGGAAATGGCGGGAAAAGAGATCCGGCCATTCAGGAAGGCATCCACTGCCACTTCGTCCGCTGCGTTGAGGGTGCAGGTTGCGGAGCCCCCGGTTTGCTGCGATTCGTACGCCAGCCGCAGCAACGGGAATTTCTCGTAATCCGGAGGGAAAAACGTCCAGGACCGCGCTTGCGTCCAATCCAGCCTGGGAACCGGCGCGTCCTCGCGATCCGGCCATGTCAGCGCGTATTGAATTGGCATTCGCATGTCGGTCGCTGATATTTGAGCAATCAAACTGCCGTCGGTATACTCCACCATCGCGTGCACGGAAGACTGGGGATGGACCACCACATCCACTTCCGAAGGCTTCAGATCAAACAGCCAACACGCCTCGATGACTTCAAACCCTTTATTCATCATCGTGGAGCAGTCGATCGTAATCCGCTGACCCATCTTCCAGGTGGGGTGGTTTAGCGCCTGCTGCGGCGTGATTTCGGCGAATTTCTCTCGCGGCGTCTCGCGAAATGGACCACCGGAGGCCGTGAGCAGTAGTCGCGCTACTTCGCCGCGTTTGCCTGCGCGAAAGCATTGGTGCGCCCCGTTGTGTTCGCTATCTACCGGAATCAATTCCGTCCCCGCTTTTTGCGCCGCCCCGATCACTAGCTTACCGCTGGCTACCAGGACTTCCTTATTGGCCAACCCAACGCGTTTTCCCCGGCACACAGCCTCGTAAGTCGCTTCCAGCCCTGCTACACCAACGATGGCCGACATCACAAAGTTAACGTCGGACGCCACAGCTGCCTTAACCCGAGCCGCCGGACCAAACTCCACCTCCGGCCAGTGCGCCCGAGGTAAACCCGCGTCATAAAGCCTGCTTAGTAGATTCGCGCGTAACGGTTCCGTTGCGACAACGACATACTCGGGACGGAACTGTGCAATCTGGCTGGCCAACAGCTCAGTGTTCTGACCTGCGACCAGGGAAAACACGCGGTAGACATCGGGGTGACGTCCTACAACATCCAAAGTGCTCACGCCAATGGAGCCGGTAGACCCAAGGATAGTTATATTTTTCAAAACTTAATTGTACAACCGAACTGTGATTCAGCCTAGAATGTGTTAGCTTCGATCCAACCCGTCCCCGCCGAAACTGCCAACGGCGTTTGCCCAAGCATTGTCACAGACCGATACGTTTTATACGGGAGTTTGACTTTCATCCCTCAGTGCGCTTGCATGCGCAAGACCCTTTCGGGCGCCGGGGAGGATTGCTTCAGGGGTCTTTATGAGGTTAGTCTCGCTTTGGTGGGAGTTGCCTCCCCGGCTTAATTCCAATATTAGTATATGAATTTGCGGAACGCAACAGTTTTTTGTATTGTTAAGGAATCTTAACTTCTACGCCCGCCCATTCCTCTTCCGTCCGAATCATCGAACAGAAGTCCTTATCCCCGTAACCCTTTGCAATTGCAGCTCGTAACATTTGTTGCGTGATGGCGGTGACCGGCAGTGGTACGTCTAGCTCCCGACCTGAATCGAGTGCCAGACTGACATCCTTGTGCATCCATTTTGTGGAAAAGTTCGTTCCGAAGTCCCTCCGAAGTATAAAAGGTGCCTTGTAGGAGATTAATCCCGACTTCGCCGCACTGTTATCCAGGATCTGTAGCATAAGCGACGGATCGACACCGGCCTTCGTCGCCAAGACGATGCCTTCGCTAAACGCCTGCATGATATTGGCGAGGATGAGATTCTGCGTCAGCTTGGCATTCAGCCCCATCCCGGGTCCGCCGCAGTAGTAAAAGAGCTTACCCATCGGCTCGAACCATGGCTTCGCCCGCTCGAAAACGTCCTTGTCGCCACCGATCATGAAAGTCAGGGTGCCGTTGGTTGCGCCAGGAGTCGACCCTGTACATGGCGCGTCCAGAAAGTGAACGCCGCGCCGGGCAAATTCCTCGCCGATTTTGCGGCTACCTTCCGGAGAGATGGTGCTGGCTTCGGCCACAATGGTTCCGGCCTGCGCTCCTTCAATCACACCGTTTGGTCCGAGCATCACCTCGCGAGACATCTCTGTATCTCCGACGCAGGCGAAAACGCATTCCGACCGTTCCGCAACCTCTTTCGGAGAAGCGCAAACCGCTCCCTTTCCTTCGCTCGCCAGCTTCTCCGCTTTCGCTCCCGTGTGCGACCACAGCGCCACTTCGTGGCCGGCCTGCAACAGTCGCCGAGCCATGGGATATCCCATGAGTCCTAAACCCAGAAAGCCTAGTTTCGCCATAGGTTTTCATAATAACAGCGGCTCATCTATAATGACCGGACATGCGCATCGTGCAAAGCGCACTGGCTGGCATCGTGGTATCAATCTGCGCCTACGTATATTCCACGACCAACGTGGTGGAACCTGTGCGCGCACTACCCGCGCCGAGCGATTTCAGTCATTATTACGATGCCGGGCGCGCGATCCAGCACCGCGTGAGTCCATATGACGATTCTGATTTTCTCTATCCGCCACTGGTGGCCTTCCTCGTCGCGCCCCTTGCGACCGCTGATTATTATAAGGCTCGCTGTATTTGGTTCCTCTTCTCTCAATTTTGCTTCCTCCTAGCGGCGTTTCTGCTCTGGCGAGGCATCGGGCGCGATGCCGCGGCCTTCTTCTGCATCGCACTCGTCTGGACTTTCGGCGGCGCGGCCGCGGAAAACTTTACCCTGGGCCAATTCGGACCGGTTCTGGTCCTTCTTCTCGTCCTCGCCTACACGCAAAAAGAAGACGCACGGGGCGTAGCGGCGGGAATAGGATTCGCGTTGAAATATCTTCCCGGTGTCCTGGCGATCGGCTTCGCGCTCCAGCGGAGCCGCAGGTCGATCGGCGCATTCCTGACTACCGCCATTCTCCTGGTATTGCTTCCCTGGACTGTGCTTCTGTACGCATTCCCTGGATCGAAAGCGCCGGTCAGCGCGAATTACTGGATAGGAACGCCGGCACTATTAAGCTGGTCGATCCCATCCACCATCCTGCGGTCCCTTGATCCTCCGCATCAGGGAAGCCAATTGCCGCGCAACTGGGAATTCGGCAATGTTGCCGCAAATTTGCATTTATCCCTCAAGGAACGGCTCACTTCAGTCGGGGCCGCTGCCGTGACGCTAGCCCTCGGCATTGTGATACTCGCCTGGGTCTCGGGCGGAAAGCTCGAAGAACGTCAGATGCCCTTCGCCTTGGCAGGTTTAATGTCTATAACCCTCGCCGCCGCGCCGGTCTGCTGGACGCATTACCAGATCCTCGAGTATCCGGGCGTGGCGCTCCTCATGGCCAACTCACTGCGTCAACGCAATTGGATTTCGACCGTACTCATCGTTGCATGCGCCGCCCTTCTGTACCCTATCCCGGTCGCGGTTCTTACGGCCTACTACAAAGCCCACCACGGTTGGACCGCCGATTCTCAAGCCATTTTGTACGTCTGGACATCCGTCGCCCCGCTTGCGGCGATCGCCTTGTTTGGCCTTTCACAAAATTCGATCAGAAAAATATCCTTACAGTTCAAGACCCTACAAGCCGCGCATTCCTGATTCGCTCGCCCGAACCTGGACAATCAAGCGGAACGAAGGAGGTTCCGCGATGTATCCAAATGTTCAGTCGTACTTCCGCGAGTTCAATGAACCGTTTGAGGGCGCCATTCCTTACATGTATCTCGACATCAAAGGCCTGGTCACGGTCGGCGTAGGCAATCTAATCGATCCGGTCGAGGTGGCCACTGCACTCCCGTTTCAATTCAAGGACCAACCTGGCCTGCAGGCCTCGAAAGAACAAATCGCGGCTGAATGGAATCTGCTCAAATGCGATCCGCTTCTCGCGGGCAAAGGACACCTCGCCTGCGCTGCTCTCACACATTTGGAATTGAGCGGCGATGGAATCGAAACACTGATAAACCAGCGCCTCCTGTCGAACGAAACTCTTCTGAAACGAGAGGAATGGTTCCAGGCCTTCGAATCCTGGCCCGCCGATGCGCAACTGGCCCTGCTCAGCATGGCTTGGGCAATCGGCCCCGATGGGTTCAAAAGATTCCCCAATTTCCGAGCGGCCTGTCAACGTATGGACTTCGAAACCGCCGCAAAAGAAAGCCGCTTGAACGAGACGGGAAACCCCGGCGTGACCCCTCGAAATCAGGCGAACTTCACACTGCTCTCGAATGCGTCCATCGTTATGACAGCCAATCTTCGACGGTCGAATCTCTATTATCCGGGTTCGCCAACGTCCTGAACGACGAACTACGAACCAACAACTACGAACGCCCTTATCATTAAACTATGGAAAAACTTTCCGACGCCGAGTTAAAAGCGGCGCTCGCCGAACTCCCCGGATGGAAGCTCGACAAGGGCAAGCTCCATCGGGAGTTCAGATTCCCGGATTTCATCCATGCCTTCGGTTTCATGTCGACCTCTGCGCTCGCAATCGAAAAGATGGGACATCATCCGGAATGGTTCAATGTCTACAATCGCGTCGCGGTCTTTCTCACCACTCACGACGCACAGGGCATCACAACTAAAGATATCGAGCTCGCAGCGATCCTCGACAGCACCGCCAAGAAACTGCAATGAGAGTGCTCGTCCTGCTCCTCTGCGCCGCTGGCCTGAATGCCCAAGAAGTCTTCCAGGGTGGACCCGCCGAGGATACCCTAATCGATCAGGCCGTTCATGACCAGCTCATACCCGGCGGCGTGCTGCTGATCGGGCACAACGGCCAGGTCGTGTACCGCAAAGCCTACGGCTCGCGAGCCCTTATTCCATCGCGCGAGCCCATGACCGTCGACACCATCTTCGATGCCGCGTCGCTGACCAAGGTCATTGCCACTACCTCGTCAATGATGAAGCTGGTTGAAGAAGGTAAAGTCCGCATCGACGATCCCGTTACGAAATATCTCCCCGAATTCCAGGGCGGCAAGAGCGACATCACTGTGCGCAACCTCATGACGCACTTCTCGGGCTTTCGCCCCGATCTCGATTTGAGTCCCGCCTGGAGCGGCTATCGAACCGGCATTCAAAGGGCCCTCACGGACAAGCCGGCTGGGCCTCCGGGAGTTCGCTTCGTCTACAGCGACATCAATTTCATTCTTGTCGGAGAGATTGTTCATCGGGTCAGCGGACAGACTCTGGACGAATTCGCGCGGGATCACGTCTTCGAGCCTCTCGACATGAAGGACACGCGCTTCAAACCGCCGGCCAGCGAGATTCCTCGAATCGCGCCGACGGAACTCGATCCGGACACCGGTGCGCCGTTTCGTGGCGTCGTCCATGACGAGACCTCGCGATTCATGGGCGGCGTTGCCGGACACGCCGGGCTGTTCACTACCGCCGACGACCTCGCGAAGTTCGCTCAAATGATGCTCGATCTGGGCGAAGTCGAAAGGGAAACGCCTCTTCGATCCACAGGTGATCCGCTTCTTTACCAGCCCGCAGACGCCCGCCGACCAGCCTATTCTCCGCGGTCTCGGCTGGGACATCGATTCGCCTTATTCTTCCAATCGCGGCGAATTGTTTCCCATCGGATCCTATGGCCATACGGGTTTCACCGGAACTTCCATCTGGATTGACCCGCTCTCGCGTAGCTATGTCATCTTTTTGACCAACAGTGTTCATCCCCACCGGGGCAAGTCGCTATCCTCCCTCCGTAGCCGTATCGCGACCATCGCCGCAGCGTCCTTCAATATCGATGCGCCGGGAGTTCTGGTTACCGGCTATAACGAGACGATTAACGGACCCGGTCTGCACCGGCTCGTCCAAAGAAATGGCCACACTCTGACCGGTCTGGACGTTCTCGCGCAACAGAATTTTGCCCCGTTGCAGGGGAAGCGCGTCGGGTTGATCACAAATCAGACCGGCATCAGCCGCGATGGGAAACGCAACATCGACTTAATGAAAGCTGCCGGGGTCCAACTCGTGAAAGTCTTTTCTCCGGAGCATGGTCTCGCCGGAAAAGAGGACCAGGAGAATGTCGCGAATACCACCGATACGATTACGGGCGTTCCCGTATTCAGTCTGTATCGAGGCTCGACGCGACGCCTCACGCCTGAAATGTTGGATGGTGTCGACGTACTCGTCTTCGATATTCAGGACATCGGCGCCAGGTTCTGGACTTATTCCTGCACAATGCTGTCGAGCCTGGAGGAAAGCGCGCGTCGCCATGTACCTTTCTACGTGCTGGACCGTCCCAATCCGATTACCGGCGTTCATGTTGAAGGCCCCGTGCTCGACCGCGACCTCGAGTCCTTCGTGGGCTGCTTCGAAATGCCTCTCCGACACGGGCTGACTTTCGGAGAATTGGCGCAAATGGCGAACGGCGAGCGGAATTGGGGCGCCGATTTGCATGTGATCCCTATGCAGGATTGGGAGCGCGGAGATTGGTTCGATTCGACAGACCTCCCGTGGGTAAATCCCTCGCCAAACATGCGCAGCCTCAACGCCGCCACTCTATACCCGGGCGTCGCAATGCTCGAGGCGTCTAAGAACCTTTCCGTCGGGCGTGGAACGGATTCGCCGTTCGAACAAATCGGCGCCGATTGGATCGATGGATCGCAGCTTGCAGAGTTGCTCAATAGCAGGATGATTCCCGGCGTTCGAGTTTACGCGACCCGCTTTCAACCCGTCGATTCTTACTTCAAGGGACAGACGATTCAGGGAGTGCGGTTCGTGATTACCGATAGGAACTCGTTCGATAGTACCCGGTTCGGCCTCGAAATCGGCTACGCGCTCCAAAAGCTCTATCCGGGGAAGATCAATTGGGATGTGAACCGGTTCCTGATTGGCAACAATGCCGTGCTTCAGGAGGACAAAGATGGAGTAGATCCTCGCACGGTCGTCCAAACCATGGAGGATAGTGTGAAGGCATTTGGCACACGACGGTCCAAGTACCTTCTTTACAAATAGATTTTTGGGGGTGGCGCACCACCCCTCGCCATTCTAAGCGGCTGTGACGGCCGCAGCTTTCGCGTTGTTGGCTTTCTGTTCCGCTTTTTCCGTCTTGGGTTTGTTCTTGCTGCCCGGTGGCCGGCCGCGGCGCTTGATTTCCGTCATCCAGGCTGGTGGCCGGCCCCGGCGCTTGCCACGTCCTCTGGCCAAGCGTTCCAGCGTCAAGATGGCTTCTTCGATGTGCTCGCGCTCCGAACGGAGTTCAGCAAGCATTTTCGTAACGTCCATATTCACTCGTTCTCCCCAAAAACCTTTATTCTCGGACGCCTCACGTTCGGAAAAGCGAACAGCCAGCTAAATTGTAAGGCGATCTGATAATGTAGTTGTACTGCATTTTGAAAGCGATTTCAATAGTCTCGTTCGGAAAACAGAACAACTCACCCTCTACAACAGCAAATTTTACGTTTTTTAACCCCCTACTTCGTACCGGTACGCAGCTTTGCGCTCCAGTAAAGATAGAAGGGCACGCCTAGGGCTATGATTCCAAGTCCCATTAGCGATTCGCGCGGCGATTTGAATAGGGTCGAGACCACTAATGAAGCGATCGCCAGGACGAAAAGAATGGGTACGAACGGATAACCCAGCGTTCGATAGGGTCGCGGCATGTCCGGCCGCTTAAACCGCAGCACGATCACCGATGCTGTCGCCATCCCATAGAGAATTACGCTGGCGAAGATGACATATGTATACAACTGATCATATTTCCCGCTCAATACCAGCAGCGCGCCCCAGCCACTCAGCGCCAGAATAGATACGCTCGGGGTTCGATGCGTAGGGTGAATATGCGCCGCGGACCGGAAGAACAGCCCATCGCGCGCAACGGCGAAGGGCACGCGCGCACCCGATAAAATCGAGCCGTTCAGAGCGGCAAAGATCGAGATCATCGCGGCGACGCTGACAGCTCTCGATCCCCAAGTGGTGAATATCCGGCCCATCATTGTCGCGGCGACGCGATCGTTCCCCGCGACCTCGGCCGGCGATAGAACGTAGAAGTACGCGATATTCGCCAGCAGGTAAATCCCGATCACCGCCAAAATCCCGACGATCAGCGAAAGGGGCAGATTGCGTTGCGGATTACGTACTTCCGACGACACCATACTGACGTTGTTCCAGCCGTCGTACGCCCATAGGGCAGCAACCAAAGCTGCAAAGAATCCGGCAATTCCGCCAGGATGCGCGACGATACTGCCGTGGTAATTTGCGACATTCCCTTCGCCTGAAGTTAGCCCGATTACTATAATCGCTGCGATTAGGCCAACTTTTATTACGGTGACCGCGACCTGCACGTCGCCGCCGACTTTCACTCCAAAATAATTGACCACCGCCAGAATCAGAATCACCACCATCGCCAGCAGTTGACCGTAGCTCACCTCCATCGTGCCGAACGGCAAAGGAACGCTGAACCAAACGTGCAGTAACGCGGGCCGGAAATCCGCGAGATACAGAAAAAAACCCGTCGCCAGCGTTGCGATGGACCCGCTTTTGGCAACCCACATCTGCGTCCACCCGTAAATAAAACCCCAGAACGGGCCGTAAGCCTCCCGCAGGTAGACATATTCTCCGCCGGCTTCCGGAAGCGCCGCGGCCAGTTCGGCGTAGCTGAGTGCGCCGAACAAAGACAACAATCCGCCGGCGATCCAGACGGCGAACACCATCGTCGGCGTCCCCACGTTTAGGATCATTGTCTTCGGAACCAGAAAAATGCCGCTGCCGATTACAGTCCCGACGACAATCGATGACGCGCTCCAGATGCCGAGGTCTCGTTTAAGGGTGTAACGCTCGTTTTGTGGTTGTGCCATTTTCCCCCATTAAGAAGCTGGCGGTCCAGCCAACTCCAAACGTCGCCGCCGTTCCGATCAAGACATACCAGGTGAATGCAATGTGCGTGAGAGTGAAAACGCAGATCATCGTGATCAGCCCGGCCACCATTCCCACCATCGCGGCGTTTTCTCTCACCGAATCCGTCAACAAACCCAGGAGGAAAACCCCCAGCAAAGACCCATAGAGAATGGACGCAATCGTCAAGCCGGCTTCCAGCACCGACGGAACATGCCTTGCGAACAATCCTACGATGAATAAAACCACTCCCCACAGGATAGTGGCCCAACGGGCAAGAGAGAGGTAGTGCTGTTCCGAGTACACACGGCCCAACCGCGCTGTGATCGGTTTATAGAAGTCCATGATGCTGGTCGACGCCAGCGCGTTCAAAGCCGCGCTGAGATTCGACATTCCCGCGGCCAGAATCGCCGCGATCACCAATCCGGCGACTCCCGGAGGCAGATAGTTCCAGATGAATTGCGGATAGATCTGATCGCGTGTCTTCGGGGCAGCCAGGTGCGCATCGGAATAGTGCACCCAGAGGAGTACTCCGATTGCCAGAAAAAGCGTGAATTGGAAGAAGATCACGAACCAGCTCCCAAACAGCGCCAAGCGGCTTTCGCGCTCGGTTTTCGCAGCGAGCAGCCTCTGCACCATCAGTTGTTCAGTTCCATGGCTGGCCGTGGTCAGGAAGCAGCCGCCGATGACTCCGGCCCAGAAACTATAGCTGCGCGAAAAGAACTCCGGTGTCCAGGCAAAGCGGAAATCGAACATCTGGAATTTATGCGCCGCGCCGGCCAGAGTTGCCACATGATGCCAGCCTCCGGGGATGAGCTGAAGCATGATAAAAAAGCTGAGGATCGCGCCGCCAACGTAGAGAAACATCTGGATGACGTCGGTCCAGATCACGGCTGTCAGCCCGCCTTCGAACGTGTAGAACAGGGTCAGGCAGACGATCACCACAATTGATGCCACTTCGCCGGTGCCGAGAACGATGGCAATAATGATCGAAATCGCGAAGACTCGAACGCCCTCCGCGAGCGCCCTCAGGAGGAGAAAAGTCCCGGCGGTGAGCTTTCGGATGCGCTCGCCAAAGCGCCGCTGCATCAACTCGTAAGCGGTGAACATCTCGCCCCGAAAATAATGCGGCAGAAACAGAGTGGAAATAACGATGCGGGCGAAGAGGTAGCCCAGGACGACTTGCAGAAACTCGAAATTGCCGGCGAACGAAAGCCCCGGGGTTCCGATGACCGTTAAAGTGCTGGTCTCCGCGGAAACGATGGATAAACCGATGGCCCACCATGGCGCGGTGTGTCCGCCGAGAAAATAATCTTTCAGCGTTTTCTGCTGTTTTCGAAATCGCGCGCCGAACCACGTGATGCCGATCAGGTACACCACGATCACGGCGAGGTCAAGAGAGTGCATCGTCTAGTTCGGCGCCAGAAACTCGGTCAAACTGCGGCCATCGGCGCTTGGGAATTGAATACCGAGCAGCGACGCGATCGTCGGCGCGACGTCGATATTCCGAATCCGGTCGAGATGCGCACCGGGCCGGATGCCTCGGCCCCAGGCAATGAAAATGGCGTCCATATCGGGATCGGTACTCACGTATCCATGCGCTCCCATTCCCGGGTGGGCATCCGTCACAACCGTGGCGCCGTCTCCAGTGGTGAAAGCATAACCATCCTTTGCTATGAGCAGTAGGTCCGGCGATTGCCTGTTCTCAGACGGGGAGGGTAGGCCTAACGCTGCGTAATCCTTCGGCTCGACAACGCGGTCGATTCCTTCGATCTTCTGAAACTTCGCGCCAGCGTCACGGTCTGCTTTGGTCCGGTATACCATGGCCGTGCCGCCTTCGGGAACAATATTCGCAATCCGGATAACTTTCTTGACGGTCTTGAAACCGTGATCGGATACAACGATGACGGTGGTTCGATCCTTCAAGCCGGCGCCTTGGATTGTGTCCAGGATTTTCTGCACTCTGCTGTCGGCGAGCGCGATGGCGCCGAAGGACGCGGTGGATAGCGGCCCGTATTCGTGATGCGTGCCGTCCAGATTCAGCAAATGGAACAGCATCAGGTTGGGTTTGTGCTGCTTGATGATGTAGGCGGCGGCATCCGTCCACATCTGATCGCGCCATGCGGGATTGGTGGCATGAGTGAATCCGCTGGCGTCCTGGCGGGTAAACAATCCTTGCGCCTGCATTTCGCGCTCGATGACGCCGTCGGGATCCGGCCTTTCAGGGAATTGCCATGTGATGGTCTTGGCATTGTAAATAGCTGGCCAATCGACCTGCGCCGTGGTCAATCCGGCCTCGTACAGTGCATCGTAGACCGTTGGGGCTCGGACCAGTTTTTCTTTTTCAATCCACGGCTCGAGTTTGGGAGGAGTGACGTCCCGGTCGAGCAGTCCGTTGAATAGGACCCCGTGTTTTCGGGCGTCGACTCCGGTGACCATCGTGGTGTGATTGGGCCATGTGACTGTCGGATTGATGATAGACATCCGTCCAGCCGACGCG
The DNA here is from genome assembly GCA_963802915.1 of Bryobacterales bacterium. Classification (GTDB taxonomy): domain Bacteria; phylum Acidobacteriota; class Terriglobia; order Bryobacterales; family Bryobacteraceae; genus JAICMB01. The sequence goes on along the minus strand of CAWDKQ010000024.1, from coordinate 236,281 downwards.
CCCTCCTTCATGAGCCGTCGGAGGGTGGGCGCCGGAAGATGCGGATCGTCAAGCGCGTAAGCGGGAAACCCATCGATGCTGATTACTACAACGATAGGACGATCGCTCGCGGCCCAAAGCTGTCCCGCAAAGAGGATGGCGAAGCAAAGAAGCTTCATTCGGCTTTCGGCGGATGGGCCGGCTTTGGAGGCATGTTGAAGGGCAGAGTGTCGGGTATCACGCGAACGCCAGTCGTGATCTTCATGGGGTATTTTCCGATGCCTGGGTAAGTCATTTCGATGAAGTACGCAGTGAACCCTCGCGCGGGCTTGTCGGGCTTGGCGACAAAAAGGCCATTGTCCTTCTCCTCGAGTGCGGTGCTGGTCCACGCCGCGCCGATCTTCTCCAGGCGGAAATCGCGAGCGTTGGGATTCGTCGCCTGCCAGAGTTTCACCTCGGTCGGCTTGGTGGTGGTCTGCACGCGGATCGATCCGTCTTTCTCGAATTTCCAGGAGTACTTCGGCCGTGGCGTTCCGCTGAGCACCATTTCGTAGAAGGCCTGCATGCTTTCGCGTGCGTCCGAGCCTTTCAGGGAATGATCGGTGTTCGGGATGTAGCGCAGATGTTTCTCGCCCTTCAGGTCGTCGAAGTAGAATTGCGAGGAATCCGGCAGGAAGAACTGATCGCCTGTATCGTTGACGATGAACTTGGGCATCGTGAGCCGGTCGCGGTACGAATAAGGCTCTTCGATCTGCATCAGCGCCTTGTATTGCGGGGTGCCTTGCCAGTCCATGATGTGCATCGCTTCGTAGTCTTGGATCGCCGGCGCCCAGAACCCGTAAGCGCGATAGTGGTGCTCGAAAGACTTTTCGATATTGAGGAGATCGATCACGAATGGCGTAATGGCGACCACGCGCTTATCGACGGCAGCGGTGGTCCACGTGGTCCAGCCGCGCTTCGACCCCCCCGCCACGAAAAACTTCTCGACATCCACTTTGCCGCCCTGTTCGCTGTGACAGAACGCCGTGACAGTATCCATGGCGCGAACGGCGCTCTTGGTCATCGGCAGCCGCAGAGGCCATTTCTCGTCACCGGTGCGGAGGTATTTGTCCCAGGTATAAGCGATGATGGCGTCTTCGGTTCGAGGCTTGGATTCACCGGCGAAAGTGACCGGTTCGTTTGGAACGTCTTCCAGCGTGCTCGCTACGGAGCCGGTCGCAGTGGCCAGCGAGACGAGCATCGGATCCGATTTCGAGGGGGCCTTGCCGCCGATGTGGCCGCCCGTAATAAAGAGAAATCCGATATTCGATTTCACGCTGTCGGGCTTCACGACCGTTAGCCAATGCTTCCAGATGGGGTGATCGACCTCAGCGGAAGTGAGGTATTGCTGGGAAGTCAAATCGATAACGTAGGTCGTGTATCCTTCGCCGGGGATGGTGTTGACGAGCTCCCATTTATAGTTCGGGTCCGGCGCGGCGACATATTTGTCGAGCGCGGTCTGGCGCTGGGCGGCCTGGATCGAGACCGCCAGCAAGCCTGCTACGAAGCAGGCGGAGATAGAGCGGAGTCGCAAGAACATTTACGGGTAGTGTAACCCGTATAGTGTTAGTTCATCGCGAGCGTCACCTTATCCTGTGTCGTTTTACCGGTGGCCGGGAATGTCGCGACCACTAGCGTGTTTCCGGGCGTAATCCCCGACGGCACTGTCACGTTGACTTGCAGCAACCCAATGATGGAACCTTCGACGGCGCCCGCATAGACTACGGGCGCGTTGACGCCTCCGATCGTAACTGTCGGTGCGGTCGCCGCGGGCATCTGCGGAGGCAGAGTGGCGGGCGGTGTGGGAGCTGGTACGATGTAGCCGGTGTGGGCTCCGGCGGGCGTCAGGTATTCCCCTTCGCCAGTGAGATATAACACGACGGTATCGGTAGCTGTCGCTGGATTTGTCGAGGAATTGAGCCCCGTATACAGCCCTGTCAAGCCGCTGTAAACTTCAGCCGCGGCCTGACCGATCCCGGTGCCATCAGAGGTAAAGATCCCGGGAGCGTCCAGGTCTACCGTGAGCGTGGTCCCCGTGGGAAGGTTCGCCGATATCGTCCCATTCGAAACCTGAATGATCTGGCCTGCGCCCTGCTGCACGCCGTAAGGGATCTGAACGGTAACCTGGTTGGCATCGGCGTAAAGCAGAGGAGCGGACACATAGCCGTTCGTCATGGAGCCGATTATGACCATCAGACCGCCGACGTTCTGGTCCACATAGCCGTTCGTGACGCTCATGTAAATCGGATTGGGCGGCCCGATCCCTTGGCCGAAGAGAGCTACAATTTCACCCGGACTAATATTGGCCGAAGCGTAGCTGGCCGCGTTCAGGACAGCCTGGATGGTGGGTGCGATCGCGACATTCAACGGCATCGCAGCGCTGGTGCCTCCTCCCAGAGGATTCGTAACCACGATGGGGACATTCGTTCCAGGCACCGTAAGAAGGCTGGCGGGTACCACAACTTGAATTTGCGTCGCGCTGAGCAAGGTTGCAGACAGTGCGGTGTTCCCGGCTTTTACAGTTGTTCCGGTATAGAAGTTTGTACCGGTGATCCACAGCGTGACAGCGCCCGAGTTCGCCTGTACCGGGTTAGGCCAGAGCTGCGTGATGGTCGGCAAGGAGCTGTTTACGGTGAAATTGACAACAATGTTCTGCGTCTTGTTCGTCGCCGGTACGCCGGTAGCCACGACGACGATTTTTCCCGAATAAACTTTTGACTGCGGACTCAGCGTCGTGGGATCGGCGGTGAAAGTGATAGTCACGGGTCCTCCGGGCAAGACGACACCCGCCGTAGAATTCGCGTTCAGCGTCAGCCATGGCGTACTCGACACGGTGGCTGTAAACGTGATCGGCGTCCCGGTAGTTGTCAGCGTCACCGTGCCTTGAACGGGAGTAGTTGCAGTCGTGAGATTGACAGTCGCGGGACTGATGGTCAGGGTCGGTAAAGCCGTAGTGACTTCCAGAATGATCGGTACGATCGTGACCACCCCTGACACAGTGACGTTCACGGACGCGTCATATTCCCCGGCGCCGAGAGTGGTTGGATTCACGCGGACAGTGAGACTCCCGGCAAGTGTGCCGGCAGACGGCGTCACCGTGGCCCATTCAATCACGCCCGAGGTCCCCGGTGGTATGACGGCGGTGAACGAAGCCGTCGACGATGTGCCCGTCCCGGCTTTGATTGCGACTGTCTGCGCCGCCGGCAGACTGCTGCCGATCTGATAGGTGAAAGTCAGGGCGGCAGGTTTTACGGTGATGGCTCCTTGCCCGTGCGCCAACAATGCCACCGAGAAAAAGAAGAAAGCGAATTTCGTTCCCACGTAGGGGCTTATCGGCTCGTGTGGCGGAACTTTAGGCAAATTACGGGCGTGCCAGGTCGTCCGAGTTCAATGCCGACCATGAAATCGGCGCCCTCAGACCAGCAGTAGCGGACTTCCCCCAAGGACGGCCAGAACTGCCTGTTCCGCTGATGCGTTTTGTTGACGGTTGCGGGTAAAAGCTAGCCCTACGACTGCGCTGAAATCCTCACAAGCAGAGCAATTCAGCTCTTGTTTCGCTGGCGTCGGCAGGTCCTTCACGGAAGGAAGCCGCTGCTCGTTTCCGTACCGCTATCGTAGATTGCGTACTGCGTTTCCGGCATCGTTTGAGATGCGAGCAGAACCGTGTCGAGAGCGTCATTGCCCGCCATCACGAGAACCATTCGCGTGCGATCGAACGGATTCGCAGCCGTATAGAGAAGCGCTTCGCGCCCATGGGCGTGTGCGCTGTCCGCTATGCGGAACAGAGCTTCGCTATAATTCAGTCCCAGCTTCGAGGCGAGCGCCGCCAGCGCGGAATTACTTTCCGGCCGCCCCACGAAAACCACGTCGTGGCTCTTCAACTCGGCCTCCGTGACCTCGAAGTCTTTGCGAATGGGAGCGGTACTCTGAAACCTCTCGTACAGCCTCTTCTGCACCTTTTCGGCGGCGTAGCGATTCGCGCCGGCATCCGGTCCCGTGCCATATACGATGATGGCGGAACGTGCGCGCGCCGTCAGATCGCTCGCCAGATAGATTGCGCCGCCCTTGTCCGTGGGCATCTCAAATGTGACGCCCGAGGCTTTCAGGAAAGACTGTGCGGTGACCCGTTTCGTGGTGTTCGCGTCGAAGTACTCCTGCATCAATTTGACGAACTTGGCATCGCCCATCCGGCTACGGAGCGAATCGAGGAAGATTGCGCCCTTGTTCTTTTCGATCTCGTATCGCGTGCGCTCGTTCGGTTCTTCTAATTGCAGTCGGCGGTATGCGGCCCATCGAGCCTGCACCGCGTCCTCGATATTGCCGGATTCCAGGTCGTTATGGTACGCAACCGAGCCGGCAACGAACCAGTCATCTGCGTTAGTCGCCGGCAGCACCCATCCGGTCCAAAGAGTGGACGGTATCAGATGGTGAGCGGGGGATTCCAGTTTGTGCGACTCAGCGACCTGCGTGGACGCCGGCGGGGCAGTTGTGAACAACCGGTAACCAGAGGGATAAAGCCCGTCATTCTTCGCGTAAGCATGCCTCTCCGATGTAACCCACGGCGTCTGATTCGGCTTTCCGAACGCGGCCCAGACCATCATCTTCGACGCCATATCGGCGGTGAGGACTTTGGCGTCCATAGTGGCCGCGCTCACTAGCGGCGCGGAGCGAAATGCCAGGAACGCAAACTGCTCGTCGATCTTGCCCCGATGCTCTTCGTACATCTTCTGCCAGGCCAGATCGCGAACCATGGGAACGTAGGGTACGAATTCGGGCTCTCCGTGCGGATCGGGCTCGTACTCGAGCCGCACATTCAAATCTTTCGCGTTATTATCGCCCCAGTAAAATCCTTCCGTGCCCCCGAACCATTCATTCTTCGAACTGCGCCACAGCTTGGTACGATTCGTGCCCAATTCAAACATCGCGATCTCGTTGGTCTTCGCATCGCCCATCAGCCATTCGTTGGTATAGAGGCCGTTGTTGCGGGTCGAAAGATACTCCACTACCTTGTCGATGTCGTCGCCATACTGAATCGCTTTGCGCGCACGATATGCTACTGGAGTTCCTTGCGCATTGAATGGACTCTGCCGAATGGTTGTCTCCGTCAGAACCACGCCAACATCGTTTTGATACCAGTCGGTTCCGCTTTCGATGCCGCCCGGATAGCTCTGCATCAGCACGCGGTGTCCTTTTTCGGGCTTGATGTCGAGCATCACGTTGGTCTGTTCGGCCAACGTCAGAGGCCACCACGTCACGTGACCGATCACCATCTTGCCGTCCTTGGTCGCGGAGCCGGTCGCGGCAAACGCGCTGCATCGATCGTTCGCCGGCGCTTGCCGGTCGTAGTGCGGGACCGTCAGATGTAGGCCCTCCAGGCCGGTCGGAGTCATGGGGAGAGCTTCCTGCAGTTCGCCCATTTCGACTTCGGTATTCGCCGCGACTACATCCAACAAATCGACTTTACGCCCCAGGAATGTCGCGCCCGCGTCCGCCGCGCCATCGGCGATACCCTTCATTTCTTCCAGGATTTCGTCGTCGAAGCCGCGCAGGAAGAGAGCGTTTGCAGTGCTGCGTGCCTGGTCCCATCCCTTCGAATCTTTGAAGCCGAGATCCGCCATGCAGCGCGCCATGTACTCTGGGATTTCCTTCGCCATCAGGTGGCCGTGCTGGTATCCGCGTTCGTACGGCTTGCCTTCGATGTGCAGATAAATCCAGCCGCCATACGGGTAGCGATAAGCAGGTCCGTAGCGGCTCACAGCTTCGGCCGCGGGCCATGCGCCCTGGTTCGAAATCTCGTCGATGCTGACCCCTTCAAACCACGCCTTTCCTTTGAGCGCTCCGCCGAGGCCCGCCGTCAGCACGATGTTGTCCTGTGCGCGTGTTGCGATGAAACTCAACGCGAGGCGCGTCCAGTCGTGCGTCCCCCCAATGGAACTGGAATGAACGTCGAACGGCATGGATGCCATTGTGAGCGCCGCACCGGTGGCAATGGGAGAGAGATCCAGATCTTTGACCTCGATGCCCTCGGAGCGCACCCAACCGCTCAGCTCATAGCGTTTGCCGATGGTGAGGGAGAGAGGCGCCGAAAGCACAAAGGCGTCCTTCGAATCCCCGGCTTCCACGCGCAGCGATTTGTGGCCGGCCCGCTGGACGGACGAATCGATTGTGGCAACCCCACGAGCGGCGGTCCACTGGCTTTGGGATCCGTCAAAGGAGGCGTGATAGAGCGGAGTGCCGGCAAAGGCCGAAACCGCGAAAAAAGCGCATACGACGAAGCGCGACATAATTAATTATCGTACTGCCTTTGGTCTAAGACCGCTGGCATATTGTTATGGCCACGAACACTTTCTTCGAGGAACGAGTGAACCGGCTATTTGATCTCGCCGAGCGCGTCGAAAAAGCCTTTTCGACCGCGGGACTTGAGTACCGCGTGGTGGGGGGCTTGGCTACGTATCTTTACGTTGAGGAAGCAGAGCCCGACGCGGGCCGCTTGACGCGCGATATCGATATTGTCGTCAAACGGCAGGATCTCGAAGCGATTGCAGCCACTGTAAAACCCTTCGGACTGGAGTATCGGCACATGGGCGGCGTCGATATGTTAGTGCAAGCCGGAGAGAATTCCCCAAGGCGCGCTGTGCACTTGTTTCCCGCACCGGAACTCGGCCCGGCCCGGAAAATCAAAGGAATTCGATTGACCTCCCTCGAAAATCTGGTGCGAATGAAACTCACAAGTTTCCGCCTCAAAGACCAGACCCATTTAAAGGACCTGGACGAAGCGCACCTCATCACGCCCGAGATCGAAGCCGCACTACCGGCCCTTCTCCGCGAGCGACTTCTGCAAGTTCGCAACACTGAGTAACTCTCGTAGATACCTGCAAGCCTCCAACCGCGTCGAATAATTGGAGGGTTGAGTGTTTTCTGTTGTCAGCAGAACGCTGTTTCGCACTGCAATTGTCGCGGTAGTAGCAGTGATTGCGCTATGGGCCTGGTCCGCGTTCAACCGGAACCCGCAACCCAAATTAGACGCGAGAATTCTTGACCAGTCCCGGCATCCGCTGACCCACGTCGTGCACCACGGCGACCTGCTGTGTGTGCTTCAGGTCCCGCGCCTGGGACTCACTGTTCCCGTTGTGGAAGGCGCCGATTCGGACGCTCTGCTTCATGGCGCGGGGCACGTCATCCACACGGCTTTTCCCGGTCATCATGGAAACGTCGGAATCGCCGCCCATCGCGATACGTGTTTCCGTCCTTTGCGATTCATTCGTCCCGGCGACCACGTCGTCGTTACGTCGCCGGAAGGAGTCTATGACTACATCGTCGAGGGCACTCAGATCGTGCTGCCAACCGACGGCCAGGTGCTCCACCGCACATCGACTCGCGATCTGACGTTGGTCACCTGCTATCCGTTCTATTACATCGGGCACGCCCCGAAACGATTCATCGTTCACGCGGTGGAGCCTGATTCATCCGCGCCCGGGTCTCTCGTTGCAGGTCTTCATTGATCGCTTTAGCCGCTTTTACACCTTCCGCCGCTGCGATAATCACCATCTGGACGTCTCGTGAAGCGTCGCCGGCGACATAAACGCCTGGAATATTCGTTTGTTCATGCTTGTCCGCCTGAAGTACGCCCTTGGGCGTAAACAAGCAACCTAGCCCCCGTCCTAGATTGCATTGCTGGTCGAATCCGGTGTTTAAGAAAATCGCGCGCCTTTCCAAAGGCTCTCCTTTCCGGAAAACCACCCGTTCCAGCACGCCATCCGAGCCTTCGAGCCGCGCCACCCGTTCCTCGCGAAGCGCAATATCGAAACGACGTAATTCGTCCCGTTGATCGCGGCTTAGTCGCGACGGGCCGTCCGTCAATAGCGCGACATCGTCCGTCCATGTCGTGCGCAAAGCCAGCGACATTCCAAACCCGCTCTGCCGCGGAGCGTATACGGCCACCGGTTGATCTCGCCACTCCCACCCATCGCAATATGGACAGTGGTGTACCGATTTCCCGAACATCTCCTTGAGCCCTTCGATATCCGGCAACCGGTCGCGGACGCCCGTCGCGATGAGAACCTTGCGGCATTCGAGTTCCTCACCTCCTTCGAGGCAGATCCTGAATCCGCCATTGTAGGGAGCAATCTCGGTGACCGTGGTCCGCCGGAACACGACACCGTAGGGTTCTAGCTGTTCGCGTCCGATCCGTAGCAGTTCGGCGGGCTGAATGCAATCGCGGGTGAAATAACCGTGAACCCCGCCGGAAGGTTCATTTCGGGGATGCCCCGCGTCGCATACCAGCACCCGGCGGCGGCAGCGTCCGAGCACCAGCGCCGCACTCAGTCCGGCAGGCCCTCCGCCCACGATAATGGCGTCGTAAGTTTCCATCGCTGCGTAATGGTCTCCTATGTCGATTAGATCCGTTCTGCACCCGCTTTTGATCCATCCAAATTCACGAATCGAGTTTGCACGATACTGGTGAGATGCAACAAGTGAGGCGATTTTATTGAGTAGATACTTGTTGGTCCTGGTGGGCGGAGGCGTGGGAGCGCTGGCGCGGTATATCGCCGCGACGTTCATTACGCAGCGCTATGGCGCTACGTTTCCCTGGGGAACGTTTGTCATTAATGTGACCGGATCGTTCACCATTGGACTGCTCATGACCATCTTTACGGAGCGCGTGACGCATCCTTATTGGAGGCTGTTGCTGGTGGTCGGATTCCTGGGCGGGTACACGACATTTTCCAGTTTCGAATACGAGACTCTGCAAGCGGTACGAAGCGGTGCGCGATGGATTGGCATGCTCAACGTGGTGTGCAGCGTCGCATTCGGATACGCGGCCGTTTGGCTGGGTGCGCTGATCGGCGGAAGCGGTAAATAATCCGAGATCTATTCCGACGGTGCGCGATATCCGCGGCGCCAGTACACGGACAGCTTGGGCGATCCCTCGGGACGTGAAACCTGCAAACGAACGTGGTGGAATTTGCCGTCATCGCCGCCTGTGGAAGGCGCGAATCCAAGAACATATTGAGACCGCAGTTCTTTGCCGATCTGATCCGCGGTTGCTGCCAGTTGCTTGTCGCCGCCGACCTGGTAATAACGCCCGCCGGCCCGGTCGCATAGCCGTGAAAGCAGGTCCGGACCGCTGAACACTTCCGGAGACCTCTCGCGCAGCACGGCCGGATCGGGCATGTCGATAGCGTACATTTGCACGTCGGCCTCGTCGATGATGCGGTTCAGTTGCCGTTCGGTATAGCGGCTGAAGTTGTCGCCTCCATCGGAAAGGATGACGAGAGCGCGGCGTGGATTCTTTGCGTGGCGGAGCTGCTGGATTCCGAGTTCCATGGCGTCCAGTAAGGAAGTGCGGCCGTGCGCCCGATCCATCAAGACGCTATTCTCGATTTGAGCCGGCGAATTGGTCCATGGAACGGTCACTTGCGGATGCTCGGAAAACGTGATCAAAGAAAACTCATCGTCGTCGTTGGAATCGCGGAGAACAGCATCGAGGGCGCCGCGCGCACCCGAGAGCTTTCCGTCCATGCTCCCGCTCGTGTCCATGAGGACTACCAGCGAAAGGGGCACATCTTCTTCGCCAAAGTACGTTATGGCCTGCTCGGATTTGCCTTCGAAAACGTGGAAATTATTACGGCTAAGGCCGCGCACCGGTCGTTCATGAGGATCGAGGATTGTCGCGTTGATCAGTACGATGTTTGCTTCCGCGCGGAATTGGGAAGCATGCGGCTGCGCGGAAAGCATGGGAACAGCTGAGCAGAGCAACAGAGTAGTGATCGCGAATCGATCGAATACGTTATTCATGATCCCAAAGTAGTCGTGACGCGGCAGGTGGACAATGAGTTGCTCGGTACGAAGCGCGGATTCAATCGTACTTGCCGTACTAACTCCTAGGGATTAAGTCTTACGGGTCCTCAATCGCCGCTTTCGCGCCGGTAGCTTAGCTTTAATCATTTCCAGCCGGGAGCACGCGGCGGCGGCGCGAAGACGCACCGGTTCCTTCTTATCGTCGAGTAAAGGCGTCAGATCCTCTTCAAGAGATGGATCGTCGCGAAGCGCGAGTGAATGGATAGCCGCCGCGCGAACCGACCAATCTTTATCCGAGAGAGCTTCTTTCAATGCATCCAGCGTATCGGTTCCTTTGTCCCTTGCTAAAAGGAGGGTTGCGGAGGCGCGTCCGGAAGTGCCCGGATCGGAAAGCAGGCCCTGCATCGACGAGATACCTGTTCCCAGACCGGGAACCGGTGCGAAGCCGGCGCCAGTCTTGACGGCGAACAGGAACATCGGTTTGGGAGTGTGCATCATCCGTAATGCGTCGCGTTTTTGCTTGGTAAAGAAGCCGGAAGCCGTTTTGGTCTCGCCTCCGACCACCGAGAGAAGCGCCTTCTTTCCTTCGGGATCGTTGAGTGTCCACAGCGCCTTGGCAGCGGCGAAGCTGACTTCCGGGACTTCATCCTTTAGAGCCTTATGCAGCGCGGCGATCGTGCGTGGATTCTTGAGATCCACCAGGCTGGCGACAGTGGCTACGCGGACATCGACGTCTTTGTCGTCGAGCGCCGCTTCCAGCCAGGACGCGAACGGCTCGCCCGTACCGGCGAGGCTGAGGGCGATCACAGCCTCCTTGCGAGTATCGGGGTTCTTGTCTTTCAAGGCTGCATCTAGGATGCCGCGCGATTGTTCGGTGAGAGGACTAGCAGGTTGCGCCAGTACGAAAGGACTGAGAGTAACAAGACCAAGAAGGATGGTTCGCACGTGCATATCAGTATAATGCGAACGCGCCATGCTTGCCTCCGCTACCGAACTGGCGCTACTCTCCAAGTGGGAGCGTTTTATGCGCCTGGCTTTATTTCTCGTTCTAGGATGCTCAGTCGCCACGTTCGCCTACGGGCAACGCGGCGGCCATGGCGGAGGCGGCGGGGCGCGAGGCGGTGGTGGTGGAGTAGCGCATGCGAGCGGCGGAATTTCCCGCGGCGCCGTCTCAGGAGGTTTCCGAGCCGGTTCCGGCTATCGAGGAGGCTACGGTTATCGAGGTGGCTACGGTCGCTACGGCAATCGCTTCTACGGACGCGGATATTACGGCTGGCCTTATTACGGATTGTACGGCTACGGTTACTACGGCGATCCATTCTTCTGGGACGAGCCTTATTACGACAATTCAAGCGACTATGGATACGCGGCCGCACCCTACGGATATGTCGACAATGGCGACTGGGGGCCGATGGCCTCGAATTATGGATACCCGCCGCCGCAAACCGCGCCTGCTCCTGTTGTGATCGAAGTGGCGCCGCAGCCACCACCTCGCCAAGCTACCGCAAGAGCGACTGGTGAAGCGCCGTCTTTTCTAATCGCCTTCAACGATCACAACATCAAGCTGGTTGCCGCATATTGGACCGAGAAGAACAGCCTGAAGTACGTCACGATGGAGCACGAGATCAAGACCGTTCCCCTGGCTTCGGTCGATCGGGATTTGAGCACGCGTTTGAATCAGGAACGCGGTGTGCAGTTCGCGCTACCTGCCGGGCAAGGCTAAGAAAACGGCTGTTCTAGCGACGGGCTCTGCGGAGTGAGTAGCTCAGCCCCCGATTCAGTGATGTGCATATCGTCTTCGAGCCGCACTCCGAACTCACCCGGAATATAAATGCCGGGTTCATCGCTAAAAGTCATATTGGCCCTTAGCGGCAGCGTGTTGCCGCGGACCAGGTAAGGCCATTCGTGCCCGTCCAAGCCGATGCCGTGTCCCAGCCGGTGCGTAAAGTACTTGTACCCCGGACCATAGCCCGCATCTACGATCACTTTGCGTGCCGCCGCGTCCACTTCCTGACAAGGCACGCCGGGTCGCGCTGCCGCGAGAGCCGCGCTTTGCGCCTTGTGGACGATATCGAAGACTTTCTTCATTTTGTCGGTCGGTTTGCCGAGCACGAAAGTGCGCGTGATATCGGAGTTATAACCCTCCACGCGGCAGCCGTCGTCGATCATGACGATCGTCCCTTCCACGATCTTCTGGGGCTGCACGGAGCCGTGCGGTACGGCCGAGTACACGCCAACGTTCACACTCGCATACCCCGGAAATCCGAGCGCCTGATAAGCTGTCCCGATCAGCGCGCTAAACTCCCGCTCATTCATGCCTTCCCGCACCGATTTCCAGGCCGCTTCGTAGGCTTCGAGCGTGACGCTGCACGCCAGCCGCATGTTAGCCAGCTCCACAGGACTCTTGATCATGCGGCATCCCGCTGTTACCGGCGTTGCAGCGGTCAGCGTTGCCGCTGGCATGGCTTTCGAGACGCCCTCGAAGAAAACATATTTAACGGTCTCTTCGATTCCTACTCGCCCTGTCGCCAGACCGCGCTCCTTCATCGACGAAGCGACCAGGGCATACGGACTGTCGTCCTCCTGCCACGTAAACACCTGCGCGTGTTCCCCTCCGTTGTACTGACGGATCTGCTCTCGCACCCGATCCTCTTCGAAGGCTGGCGAAACATAGAATGGCTCGCCGCGCGCCGGAATCATCATTGCGAAAAGCCGCTCACTGTTGCCCCAGCGGATTCCGGTAAAGTATTCGAGCGACGTGCCGCCAGTCAGACAGATGGCGTTGATTTTCTGCTCCACCATGATCTGTTGGGCACGCTGGATACGAGAATGCCGCTCGTCGATCGTGATCGGTTGTGCTTCGGCGCGGCGGTTCTTGAGTTTCGAAATAGGTGAATCGGACGGAGCCGCGGAAAGCGCGGTAGTTGCTGCTGTGGACACCAGGAAAGCTCGGCGGGTATGCATGCTCCAGTTTATATCGAGTTGAAGGAACAATTTGGGGTCGCTGTGCGTATCGTTGGACATGGCATTCCAAGAGATCCGTCACACGTTCCGGATGCTTGCGAAGAATCCGGGGTTTACGGCCGTGGCCGCCCTCTCCCTGGCGCTCGGCATTGGCGCAAATAGCGCCATCTTCAGCCTGGCTGACGCGCTGCTGCTTCGTCCCCTTCCCATTGTCCAACCGGGGGCCGTGGTGACGATCACTACCAACACGCCCGATAATCCATACAGCGGCGTCTCGTATCCGGACTACCGCGATTTCCGTGAGAAGACACAGTCATTCGACGGAATGGTGGCCTTCGAGTACTCGACGTGGGGCGTGGCGACATCGGCGAAAGACATCGCTCAAATGCGAATGGGCGCGATAGTAAGCGACAACTTCTTTCACGTGCTTGGCGTGGAACCGGCGCTGGGCCGCAGCTTTCGCAGTGAAGAAACACAGGTGCCCGGCCGCAATCCCGTTGCCGTGCTCGGACACGATTTCTGGTTGAATCAGTTCGGCGGCGATAAGGGAGTAGTTGGGCGGACGATCCGGATCAACGGAATCGATTTTACGGTTGTTGGGGTCGCACTGGAAAGTTTCACGGGGATGGACCAGTATGTACGGCCCTCATTGTTCGTTCCCCTGATGATGAAGCAGCGTTTGAATGCCGCGAAGGTCAACCCGCTCGAAGATCGGGCGGACCACGGCTTGACTGTGAAGGGCCGGCTGAAGCCGGGTTCTTCCCAAACGTCCGCGCAGGCCGAATTAGCCACGATCTGGAAAGGGATTCAGCAGCAGTATCCGGAAGCGGACCGAGGCCGAAATCTTGCGGTGAAGACGGAGATAGAGGCTCGCTACAACCAGGATCCATACGACGCAATTCTCGTGCTTTTCCTTATGGGGCTCGTCGGCCTGGTGCTGTTAATCGCATGCGCAAACGTTGCGAATCTTCTGCTGGCGCGAGCCCGCTCGCGATCGCGCGAGATTGCGATCCGTATTGCCGTTGGCGCTAGCCGGATGCAATTGTTGCGGCAGCTTTTTACTGAAAGCGTGATTCTGTCTTTGATCGGCGGCGCGCTGGGGCTGGTGTTCGCTTATGGCGGAATCCGGTTCCTGCAAGGGATTCAGGTCCCGACAGATCTTCCGATCGTGATCGGCGTGCAACTGGACAGTCGGGTGCTCGTGTTCAGCTTTCTCGCCGCAATGGCAAGCGCAGTGTTCTTCGGCCTCGTACCGGCATTGCAGAGCGTGAAGACTGAGTTGGTTCCGGCGCTGAAGGCTGCCGACCAGGGTTTCACGGCAAAGCGGCGAACCATTGGGCGCAATATTCTCGTTGTGGGGCAGGTGGCGCTGTCGATGGCACTACTGGTTGCGACCGGCATGCTGATCGATGCTGTTCGCAAGACCCTTACCCTTAACCCCGGCTTTCGCACCGATCATCTCCTGAACATGGAGTTCGACACCTCGCTGGTTCGCTATACAAACGACCAGACGAGAGACTTCTATCGCAATCTCAAGGAACGGGCTCAGGCAATGCCTGGCGTCAAATCGGTTGCGATGACAGGCGTCATTCCGTTCTCGCCAGACCAGATGGGTTTGACCGTGATCCCGGAAGGTTATCAATTTCCCAAAGGACGTGAATCGGCTGAAGTCGGCGATACCGTAGTCGACGAGAACTATTTCTCCACGATGAAGACGCCTATCGTTCAGGGACGGGCCTTCACCACAAACGATAAAGCGGACTCACCCCGTGTTGCCATTGTCAACGAGGAATTCGCAAAAACCTATTGGCCGCATCAGGACCCGATAGGGAAAAGATTGCATCTGCACAACAAAACAAGTCCTTGGGTAGAGGTGGTTGGTCTCACGAAGACAAACAAGTATTATTTTGTTGCCGAACCTCCGATGGCGTTTATCTACGTGCCGTTCACGCAGGAACAGAATACGAGAATGAATCTGATTGTAGAGACCTACGGCGATCCGGCCGCGCTCGCCACGCCCTTGCGCGAAGTCGTAAGGAGCATCGACCCGAACCAGCCGATCTACAACGTACGCACGATGGAAAACTTCTACAAGATGCGCGCCACCTCAGTTGCGATGATGATCACGGAAGTTGTGGCGACCATGGGCTTCCTGGGATTGACCCTCGCGCTGGTGGGACTCTACGGATTAATCGCGTATTCGGTGAGCCGCCGAACTCAGGAGATTGGCATCCGGATGGCCATTGGCGCGGGCAAAGTGGATGTTCTCAAGATGGTCCTGAGCCAGGGATTAACGCTGGTGATCGCCGGAATTGTCGTCGGAAGTATGCTCAGTTTCGTGGTGGCGCGCCTTTTGACCATCGGCCTGGTGGGCCTCGGCGCGCCCAACCCCGCAACTTACTTTGTAGTTCCAGCAGCCTTGCTGCTGATTACGATGATCGCCTGCTACATACCAGCCAGGCGCGCATCGTTGATCGACCCGATCCGAGCTCTACGGTACGAGTGAATCTCGGGCGATCATGCCCGTCTTCATAGCTGCCGTGATGGCCAGGATGCGGATCTTGTCGTTGTCCGGGAGCGTAAGCGTCTTCGCTCCCGGAGGAACGTCGATCGGGTACGCGAACAGATAGGAGTAGGCGTAGGGAGCGTTCGCGCCATCAGCCGTGTGATGATGCGACGCGAACCATGCGACATCGGCTGGCTTATAGAATGCCGGACGGATATCGACCAGCTTGTTTTCGTTCCAGGTGCGATCGTCCCATTGGCCGATGAAACCGCCCCAGTCCTGAATATTCAGCTCTACCGGTTTGTCATCGACGCGGAAGGCCGCCTTCTGATCGCCACCGGCGGAAGCCGCAAGCACGTAAACAACGTTGCACTTGCCAGACGGCAGCGTGATGCTCTGACCTTTTGCTACTAGCGCGTCCGCTTGTCCCGGAGACGCCAGATTGAAACGGACGCCGTCGAAAGCGAGTTCGGTGGGCAGCATTTCGGCTGGCATCGCATCCCCCTTGCCGTCGAATCCGGGTGACGCCTTCTGGCCGTCGTTGCTGGCAACCGATACATTGTATTGCAGCGCGATCGGAATCGACTTCGGAGGCTCGAGTTTCGCGCGAGTCTTGCCAAGTCTCACTGCGAAAGTTCGCGGCTGAAACGCCGAAAAGGATGTAATCAGTTCGCCCTTCGTCACGGTCGCGGTGCCGACGGGCTCTTCCGCTCCGTTCACTTCCCGAGCCGATGAAACTGGCGCGGCGAACTTGATGCGAACGTCCGGTTCCGGCTTGCCGCTGATCTCAACCAATCGAACGATGACTTCATCGCTCTGTTCGGCCTTCTTGAGCGCGAGAACGCGTGTGCGGGTGCTGCTGGTGGATAGGAGCGAAAGGGATTTGCCAAGTGTTCCGCCATGCTTCGAACTTTCGAAAGCGATGAGCGGCTGATTCAGGCGCCACGCCTGCCAGTCAGTCTGAGCCTGCGCCCAATCGCCGGCGTGACCAGCAAGGCCGTACACGAATTCGTGATGTCCCCAGTCCTGCGAAGTCTGGTCGCTATAGTCGTGTCCATTGCCGGCCCCGATGCCGGGTGTGCGGAGCAGGGTTAAGCGCAAGGTGCTGTCATCCGGCTTGTCCGATCCGTTCTTACAATTCGACAGAATGGTCACGCCGAACGCACCGCTCTTGTCGGTCAGATCGAACCATTGATGGGAGGCGACTTCGTATTTGTTTTCGTCATCGTTGCCACGCTGGATCGCGCCGATATCCCAGTTGTATGTCGCCTCCGGATTCGAAGCCACCAGCGGGAATGTAGCCTTCAGATTGGCGGCGCTGGTTTTCCAATCGATCACGTTGCCAAATTCGACGCGGTTGCCGGCATCGCCGGCCGAGAGGCGTATGGTCTGGGCGAACGTTGATCCTTCCGCTTCGCGAGCCACTTCGACGGCCACGCGGGCTGGTCCATTTTCGACGATGCGAATCTTCGCCGGACCCGCGACATAGGCGCGAGGCGGTTTCTGCTGGTCTGCCCAATCCATGTTCCAGGCCGGCCAATCGTGGGGCTGGTCCGTCTTTAATGCAAGGCGGATCGGTGCGGCGAGCAATTCCTTCTTGAGGTCCTTGTCGAAGATGCTGGACACATCTCCGTCTTTGTCGAGAATGATCGCGTAACGCGCGTTTTCAAGCGTCGATTCGGTGACCTTCAGCACGGACGAGGGAGCTTGGCTGGCGGCGGGCAGCACATCATAAATCGCAAATCCGACCGACGGAACCTTGGCCAGGAACAAGACCTTGGAACCCGACATTTGCGCCGGAACGTCCTCGCCATCCGGTCCAACGACGCGCACGGCTTTCGGTGTGCCATTCGGGAATCCGACTGCAGTCTCCACGATGTCTTCACGTTCGATGTTCAAGGGGTTATAGACTACCAGCGGGACACCTTCGGTTTGCGTATTCATGCCCGAAGCGATGGATTCAACGGCATCGGCCATCACGGCGTGGAACTGATTCATCGCCAGCAATTGATCGTTCCAGGCAAATTCGAAAGCCCTGGGAGTCGCAGTGCCGGGAATGATGTCGTGGAATTGGTTGCCCATGACAAGTGTCCACGCATTGGTGAGCCGTTCGAGCGGATACGGACGGCCTCCCATGAGCGCGGCTCCGACGGAAGCCTTTTCGGCGGCATCGGCGAGCAGTTCGTTTTTACGGTTCCAGGTCTTGACCATGGTCTCCGACGTGAGTGACCCGGCCGAGTGCTCCTTTAATTCGAGATCGCCTTTGTATCGCGGCAAACGGGCAGCTTCGTCGGGTTTGATATCGAGAAACATCTTCTCGGCCGTCGTTTGGAGAACGGTGAGCGGTCCCTCGCCGACTTTCACGGGCTGCCCGGGAGTCTCCGGACTTTCCTGCTGCGAATCGCGCCGGCGTTGCGGCGGGATCACGGTCTCGGTTTTATCGATGATCGCTTCCATGAGCTTGACGGACGACTCGCTAGGAGCGCCGCCGATGTCGCCGGTCCCGTAATAACGGTAGTCGGCGAAAACACCGCTCGATTTACCCGTGTCGTGGACCCGCTGGATCCACGTCTGGCTATTGGTGAGGTCTTCCGTAACGTCGCCGCTATAGTCGGTTGCATTGAGAGCGGCGATCACGCCGTGCCCATCCGGTCCTTCCCAGAATCCGACGTTGAACGGGATCCCGACCGGCGTATTCTGGGGTGAACCAGGGCCGCCGGTACGCGCGCCGGAATGCCAACTGAGTTTCTGTGTCGAGAAGCCCTTCAGTCCCGTGTGGGCGAGAATGCTGGGCAGTGAAGCGGGAAAGCCGAAGCAATCGGGCAGCATATACTCGGCGCTGGTGTGTCCGAACTCGCGGTGGAAAAACTCTTTGCCGTAAAGAATCTGCCGGATGATCGATTCCGCGGAAGGATTGTTGACGTCGTTCTCTTCCATCGACGATCCCGAAGGGAACCATCGCCCGGCGGCCACATAGTGCTGGACTTTCTTGAAATCGGCCGGGAAGTACTCCTTCATCATGCGATAACGGTTGGCGCCGCTGAAATTAAAAACGTAATGCGGATATTTTTCGAAGAGTGCGAAGTTGTCCCGCATGGTGTGCAGAATGTAGTCGCTGATGGTGGTGGGATACTCCCAACGCCATTCCGTGTCGAGGTGGGCGTAGGGAACTACATAGAGCGTGGGCTGTTTCAGATCGGGGCCTGCGGAATTCGCCGGAGGCGCGCCTGCGAATGCAACGGCGAGCATGCCGAAGCAGACGAACAGCACGAAAATCAGGCGCACAAGATTGGATGGCATGAGTACCTCTTGGTAAGAGAAAGATCTGGGAGAGCGAACGAACTCCCGGCAATTGTAAATGCGGGCATTCCTGGCGATGGATTGGCTAGGATCCACTTTCATGATACGAAACGTGTGTAGGGCTGCGTAGCGGGAGGGACCGTCAGACGCTCCTCCCAACGATGCCGAAGTGATTCGCGGCCGCGAGTAAATGGCGATCGTTGGTCCAGATCTCAGGCTCACCGGCTTCTAACGCAGTTGCCAAATGAATTGCGTCGCCGGCACGCAACGGAACAGTCGGCGGTAAACCTCGCACAAACGTGGCTGTCCTGCGTAAGAGAGCATCGTTGACGGGTATGAGATTCCAGAGATTGCTCTCGACGTGATCTCTGAATAAGTCCATCAATTCGCGACCTTGCGTCACGGTGAGCGCTCCCTCCCTCACGTGGCGATGAAAGACACACGTCACTTCGAGGAACGCCCAGGACGATGTGCAAACGCTGTGAGCCCGGCGGATCAATTTGCGCACTGCCGCCGCATCCGGTTCGTTAACGTAGTACTTAGCGATGTACGCAGAATCCAGATACATCCTCAACGATCTTCTTCAAGGAAGCGTCCACTATCGGTAGCTACCGAAGGGAACCGCTGCCACAAATCAGTCAGGTCCGGCAAACGAGGCATAGAACGCTTTTTAGAAATCGGCCGCAGTTCTGCCACAGGTTCGCCACGCCGCTCGATGATAATCACGGTCCCATCCGCTGCTTCGCGCACCAGTTCGGACGTACGGATGTGGAGGTCGCGAACGGAGGCCTTTTTCATGTGCTACATTGTAGCACAAACTTTGGCCGCCTCGGAATTACCCGCGCAGGACTTTCTCAATCACTTCCATATTTCCTAACGCATCTTCGAGCGGAACCGGAACCGGCTTGTTCTCCTGAATTGCCCGCGAAAAAGCATCGCCCTGAAGCGTGTACTGATCGCACGACACGAATTCTTCTGTCTCAATCCCATCAGCGTCTTCAATGAAGATCTTGCACGGCCGATCCGGCGGCGAATTGAACGGGATCTCCACCTCCACCCGTCCCTTCGTCCCAAAGAACTGCATCCGCTGATAGGGGAAGAGTTGCGTGCTGCACGTAAAAATCGATTGGCCGGATGGAAATTCGAGAATCGCCGACGCCAGACGATCCGTGTTCATCACGGGGTCGAGTTCCACCGACGCCATCACCTTCACAGGTTCCGCGCCGAACATCCACCGCGAGATGTGGATCGGATAACAGCCAATGTCCATCACGCCTCCGCCGCCATATTCCGGGACATTTCGAATGTTCTCGGGATTCGCGTTGTAGTAGCTGAAAAATCCAAGGATCGAGCGCAGTTCACCGATCCGTCCCGAACGAATGACCGCGCGCGTGCGCAGCCACTGCGGGTGCAGTCGGACCATGAACGCCTCGCCGATCTTCACGCCCGTTTGATCCCGAACTGCAATCAGCTCGCGGCACTCGGCGCTCGAGATCGCAATGGGCTTCTCGCACAAAACGTGCTTGCCCGCTTCAGCCGCCTTGATCGACCACGGCACGTGCAGATGGTTCGGTAGCGGATTATAAATAGCGTCGACCTCTGGATCCGCTAGCAGGTCCTCGTATGAGCCATACGCCTTGCGGATGCCGAGGTCCTTCGCGGCCTTTTCGGCCTTCCCGAGATCGCGCGACGCGATACCGGCCACTTCCGCGTGCGTGCACTTCTGCATAGCGGGGATTACCTTTTTCGTCGCAATGCCGGCGACACCGAGAACCCCCCAACGTATTTTGCTGGTCACGTTCTGAAGTGTAGCGAATCAGGAGACAGATTCCACGCGCATTTTCATGCCATATTTGGAGCGCAGCGTGATCAGCGGCAGCGGCTCGACGCGATGCCCCGGAACAAGGCTTAAACGCCACTTCTTCGCGATCGATGCGAGCACCAGCGTTCCTTCCATCCACGCAAACCGCTCGCCGATGCACATGCGGGATCCTCCGCCAAACGGAAAATAGGAGAACTTCGGTCGTGCGTCGCGAGCCTCGGGAGTCCAACGCTCCGGGTCGAAACGTTCCGGCTCCGGAAACCACCTCGGATCGCGCTGCGTAACATACGGGCTCATAATCGCTATCCCGCCTTTGGGAAGTTCATAGCCGCCGATCTCGCACGCGTCGATCGCTTTCCTCCCAATCCCCCAGGCCGGCGGATATAACCGCATCGACTCGGCTAGCACCATTTCCGTATAGCGCAACTGCGGCAGATCTTCGAACGTCGGCTCGCGATCGCCCAGTGCACGATGAACTTCCTCATGCAGTTTGCGCTCGCACTCCGGATTCTGCGAGAGCAGGTACCAACTCCAAGTCAGCGCCTGCGATGTTGTCTCATGGCCGGCAAGGAACAGCGTCAGGGCTTCGTCGCGCACTTGCTGGTCACTCATCCCGCCTCCGCCTTCTTCGTCCTGGGCGAGCAGCAGCATCGATAACAGATCGCCCAAATCTTCGCCGCTGCGGCGGCGCTCGGCGATGATGCCAAAAATGGTTTGGTCGAGCCGAGCCCTACCCTTCTCGAACCGCCGCACCGATGGTAGCGGCAGTTTTTCGAGATATTCCGAAAACGGCATCATAAGCAGGTCGAACATCTTCAGGACGGCGGTGAGCGCCTCGCCGATCTCGGCGGCCTCGGACTCCACGTCGGCGCTGAACAGTGTTTTGCCGACTACCGCAAGCGTAAGCCGCATCATTTCCGCGGACACATCGAGGACTTCCCCGCCCCGCCAGCGCTCACGAGTGCGCAAGGCGTAGTCGGTCATCACCTGCGAGTACCCGATGAGGCGAGGCCGGTGAAACGCCGGCTGCACCAGCCGCCGCTGCCGCAGATGAAAATCTCCCTCACTGGTCAGCAATCCTTCGCCGAGCAGCACCTTCGACCTCTGCAACGCCCTGCTCTTGGTGAAATTGTTCTGATTCGTGACCAGAACCTGGCGGATAAGTTCAGGCTCGTTGAGCAGAAACGCATGCATCGGTCCGAGGCGGTAATACGCCAGATCGCCATACTTGTCGGCAGTTCGCTTCAAGAATCCCAGAGGATCGCTGCGAAATGCGACGATCTGGCCAAGGATTGGCGGGTTCTTCGGCCCGGCTGGTCTGCGAATGGCAATCACCGCTATCTCACCTTCTCCTGAAGCTGACGGGCTATGGCCGTTATCAATTTCCTTGGAGCAAAACGGACACCTTGGATCATGACGCGGTTTCTCAATCCGGGAATCACGATCGTCCGGCCCGCCATCAGGCCGCGATACCCCGCCTCCGCTACAGTTTTCGCGCTCATCGATCCCATACGCATAAGCCGCGCCTCGCTTAAAGCCGCGCGATCCTGGAAACCTGTCGTGGTCGGACCAGGACACAAGGCCGTCACCGTGACTCCGGTCCCTTTCAGTTCATTCGCGATAGCTTCGGAGAAGTGCAATACAAACGCCTTGGATGCATAGTAAAGAGCCATCAAAGGACCGGCCTGGAACGCGGCGGTGGAGGCGACGTTCATGATTCTCCCCTGGCGAGCGTCGATCATGCCTGGCAGATAAGCCTTCGTGAGAGCGACCAATGCATCCATATTCAGATGCATCATATTGAGGTCGTCGGCGATCGGAAATTGCACGAAAGGCCCGTAGAGTCCATAGCCCGCGTTGTTGACCAGCACATCGACGGCCCCTGTGCGCTCATGAATTTCGTCGATAGTATCCGGGAGAGAAAGGTCCCTGGCAAGAACATCCACTCTGATGCTATGAGCCGATCGCAGTTCTCCCGCGATCTCATGCAGTCTCGACTCGCTACGAGCAACCAGCACCAGGTCGTAGTGCTCGCGCGCGAAAATCCGAGCCAGTGCGAGACCGATCCCCCCCGATGCCCCCGTGATCAGAGCTTTCGGCATCTAACGACCCCAACGTTTCTGGATGTCTTTCCAACCGATTAACGTTACGTTGTTTTCGGCAAGAAGCCTCTTGAACTCCGGACTGGTCACCAGTTTGAAATCCCGTTCGCGCCAGGCGCTCCCGTACGCGGGATGGCCTTCCGTGATTGCGCGCAATTCCGCGTCGTCATATCCAAGATGCACGATCATTTCGGTCAGTCCGGGCTTCAGAGTTCGAATCGCCTGGGAATAAAACTCGCGCCAGTTTTCCGGCTTCGCGTCTTCGCCCGCCATCACGTAATTGTCGGCAATGATGTCAGATTCCTTGAGCAACCCGAGAAGCGACTCCGGCGCTCCCGGAGTTCGGACCATGAAAAACGGAATCCCGTATTCCCGTGCCAGCTTCACGTAAACCGGGAAGAAGGGCGGAGCGAACGCGGCACCCATATGAGCGTCAACATGCGTCGGGTGAATTCCCACCTTCAACGCCCGTTCGATCTGCGCGCGGATCTCGGCTTCCACTTCTTCCGGCTTGGCGTGCTGCACAACCAGGGGCGTGTCGGACCAGAGATTGCCGTCGGGCGCGAGCAGACCCGGAAGGCTCTGCCGGGCCACAGGACCCCAGCGATAGTTCTTCCATTCGCTCGTCAGGGTCAGATGTAGACCGAGGTCGGCGTCCGGATTCGCCTTAGCGTACGCCGCGACTTCAGTCAGCCAGGGGCAAGGAACCATGATGCTGGCAGCCGTGACAGCTTTGGAGTCGAGTGCGGCAAAGCTGGCGCGATCAACCGAGTGGCTCACGGCGAGGTCGTCGGCGTGAATGATCAGGAGCTTGGTACCGGCTGGATAGCGGAGCTGTTCCGCTGCGTTCTTATGTGACTGGGCCGCGGCCGTTGCCCATAGCAGCAGAATCAGGGATGCTTTCGACATAAAGTCACAATCGCTTGCGCCTCGGCCGAGCGGCCTTCGCCGACGGGGCCGACCCTCTCGGACGTCTTAAACTTCACCGAAATAAACCCAGCGTCCAACTCCAGTGTCTGTGCGAGCTTTTCACGGATCTTCAGTCGAAACTCTTTCAGTTTAGGGCGTTCCAGAATGACGGTGGAATCGATGTTGACGATTTCGTACCCCTCGCCGGCCGCGAGGTCGCGAGCGTGGCGGAGAAACACCATGCTGTCGCATCCGCGCCAGCGAGGATCGGTGTCCGGGAAGTGCATTCCAATATCGCCCAGAGCCACCGCCCCGAGCAGCGCATCGGTAATAGCATGAGCCAGGACGTCAGCATCGGAATGCCCCTCCAGCCCGAAGTCGGACGGGATCGTGATGCCGCCGAGGATTAGGGGGCGCCCAGGCGCGATGCGATGCACATCCCATCCCTGGCCCATGCGGTATTGGCTCATAAATCAATCCGGTAGCAGTATACCCTGTCCCCGATTTTCCAGGATTTTCCAGGGGTAGCAATTCGGTAGCAGTATACCCTGTCCCCGATTTTCCAGGGGACACCGTATACTGCTACGGATGTGCGTGCGCCTTTTCGTCCACCAGAAAGTGCTTCGCCAAATCGATGTCCGACGGCTTCGTGATCTTGATATTCCGATCGCTCCCCGCAACCACGCTCACTTCAACCTGCTCTAAACGCTCGACCAGGCTCGATTCATCGGTGCCGATAAACCCATCCTCCTTAGCCTTCTCGAACGCCTTGCGCAGCAGCTCATGGCGGAAAACCTGAGGGGTCTGGGTGAGGATCAGACGCTCCCGAGGGATGGTAGCGCGTACCTTATTTCGATGCACCTGCTTCACAGTGTCCACCGGTACGATCCCGACAATGGCCGCGCCCGATTCAGCAGCTTCCGCAAACACCTTGTCCAAAATGTCGAGTTCGATGAACGGGCGTACCGCATCGTGAACCGCAACCAGTTCAGTATCTTCGGGCAACGTCACAAGAGCGTTTTCGACAGACTGCTGGCGTGAATCGCCGCCTTCCACCAGCCGCACCGGCTTGGAGAACTTCTCCTGATTCAGCAGCTCGCCGACCCACGCAATGTCCTCGCCCCGAAGAGCCACGACAATCCCCGAAACCCAGTCCGAAGATACAAATTTCCTGATGGTGTGCAATAGGATAGGAGAACCGTCCAGCAGCATGAACTGCTTACGGCTCGTACCCGCCTTCTCGGGCGCGGGGCGCCCCATTCTTGTGCCAAGTCCCGCCGCTGGCAGGATCACTGTGACTTTCATTCCTGGACACGGGCTCTTACGACCCGCGAAACTCCCGCCTGGACCTATCCGGCCCCAGTACTCTTCATCTCGGTCGCATGCGACGGTACCGGAACACTTTCCCGGGCTGGCTTTTCGTGCCTCTCCGGAGGCGCCTGTTTATCGTGAACCGCGTGAACCCGATCGTCGAAACGGCCAAAGATCATTTTACCCGCCGTTGTTTGCAGAACGCTCGTCACGGCGATGTCGATGGTCCGCGAGATCATCTTTTTCGCGTTGTCCACCACCACCATCGTCCCGTCATCCAAGTAGGCGACGCCCTGGTTGTATTCCTTCCCTTCCTTCAGGATGAACACGCGCATGGTCTCGCCCGGCAGAACGATCGGTTTCAGAGCATTCGCCAACTCGTTGATATTTAAGACCTCAACGCCATGCAAACCCGCGACCTTATTTAGATTGAAGTCGTTCGTGACGATCTTGCAGTTGTAGACTTTGGCCAGCTCGATCAGCTTCATGTCGACCTCCCGCACGTTTGGGAAGTCGTCTTCGAGGATCTGAACGTTCAGATGTGTAAGTTTTTGTATTCTCTGGAGAATGTCCAGCCCGCGGCGTCCGCGATTGCGCTTGAGCGAATCCGCCGAATCGGCGACAAGCTGCAGTTCGCGGAGCACAAACTGGGGAATCACGAGGGACCCTTCCAGGAATCCCGTTTCGACAATGTCGGCGATTCGGCCGTCGATAATCACGCTCGTGTCCAGGATTTTGAACGCCTGCTCGGCTTGGCTTTCACCGCCGAATAGACCGCCTAAAGCCCCCAGATTGAGCATCTCCCCTTTGCTCGCCCCAACTACGAGACCGACGTAAGCCATCCACAACGAAAAAGCGATTTCGATGAATGCGATAGACGGAGCGCCGTTCGGGATGTACGATACGGCATGGGATAGGATTAGGGACGCAATATACGCGCCGCCGAGTCCCATCAGCGAGCCCAGAGCGGCGCCAATGAGACGTTTGAGGGTGATCTTTCGGACTTGAAGTTCGAAGGCGACCACGCCAATACCAATTACTACGCCGATTGCGGCTCCGTACGGCGATGGCAAGCCGAAGGGCCGAAGAAACCAGGCTGCACAGCCTAGCAGCGCTATGAATGGGATGCGAAGTAAGAGCAAGTCTTTCACCGAGCTACCCCCGCTGCGTGCTTACGCGCAGAACTATAGGAGGCGCCAGAATCGCGCTACATACAGCGCATTGAGTATATCACTGAAAGGGATTTATTCGCCCGGCTGGACGAAACAGTAGTGCGGAAGAATGTTTGAACTGAGAGAAGGGATGAATCGGACGCCTGAGCTGGAGCCGCTCGAAGGCGGTCCGCTGAAGGCTACAGCGCTTTGGCGAGTTCTTCTGCGAACGCGCTCTGCGGCCCCTGGTGAGCCTGGTTCGGCCGCTTGTGCTTCTTTCCACCACGCTCGCGGCGGACGTTGCGGTCTACAGGCGACTGTGAACTGGCCGGCGGCGCCGCGGCGTGAATCCCCGCTGTCTGGGGAGCGCTCTGCGATGGTGGCCCGTTCCTGACTTGACCGACTGCCTGGCGCGACTTCGGCGGTTGAGCCTGGTTCGCACGCAGCAAACGATCTTCGAGCGGTGCGCGGTCAAAACGTCGGATGATGGAATTCATCTCTTCCGAGTTCGGTGCGTCGATAAAGGCGAAGCCCTTCGATTCTTGGGTTTCGGGATTCCGGATGACTTTGACGTCGTCGAAAACAAGGCTCTCGGCGTTAAGCCAAGCCTTGATGTCATCCTTCGTGACCCAGACGGGTAGGTTTCCTAAGAAGACAGTAAAACTCATTCGTGGGTGTTGTTAGCTCCGTTATTGAGGATTTTGGGGATTTGCTTCGCGGATGCGATCCATGAAAGCTACCTCGATACTAGCACAGCGCGTTCCGGACCGCCAAGCGAAAAGTTCACGTAAGTCTCTCGGATGAAAGGAGAAGAAAGTTGAGACTTTCTAGTACTGCCCCTATCCGAGTAGTGGTTATCACGATCCGAAGAGGCGCCCATCTATTTTCTATAAGTTACGTTACATCCGCCCAGGTTACAGCTCCCCATAGGCTCCCACCCGGCTGACATCCAGCACCATCGACCCTTGATCGTTCACCGCAAACGCCGGCTGAAACCTCGCGTTCCAGACGATTTCGTCGAAACGATACGAGAATCTCTGGTTCACGTTCTGGCTAAACGTCTCATCCCAAGCTTTCACTAAAACAAGGAATTCCGCCTGGAGTTGCTCCAGGTCTGCCGCAGTCTTTCCGTAAAGCGGGCTGCTACGATTGATTGGATGCACCACCGTCCAGGTGAGTGCGAAAAACAAGATCTTGTCCCGCTCCAGCTTCAGGATTTCGTAGTTGCGCTTATACTCCCCGTCGGAGGAATCGACCGTCATGATGGCCACCGTGACTTCCGGTTCCAGAAGCGTATTTGCGCGGCGATTGGCCATTCGGAACTGTAAGCTCATACCGTCGTCATAAGGCGTTACCAGAGCTCGTTCGCTGAAGCGGATTCGCGCCGATGGCCGCGACACACGCCCGAAGAGAAGACCCGTGGCGACGGCAAATCCGAGCAGGCCGATCAGAGCCTCAAATGCCGCCAGAACGTTGGCGGGGTGGTTCCTCGGTGCGATGCTCCCAAAACCGACCGTAGTCAAAGTTTGCGAACTGAAATACAGGCAATTGAAGAACCGGTTGGTATCTGCGACGCCGCCTTGCAACGCGTCCGGTCCGAGCATCCAATAGGCCGTTGCGAATAGCAAGTTTGCGCAGACATAGCCGAGCAGCAGCACGGAAAAGAACGCCGGCCATGGAATGCTGACCAGGTGCAGATAAGGATGTACATCGCGCCAGTCCGTCCCTTGCCGCAATACATTGAAACTCCCGTCCTTATTAATGGCGCGTCGCATCGCGCCGCTATACTGCTGCGTCAGGCCGGGGTCGAATTTCGCAGTTTGCATAAGCTCTATTATGGAGTGCTCGGTCTAACCTCGAAGCTAACCGTAATTCTCCGCCTCGTAACCGCTATTTCGTCAGAAGTCGACACTGGGACGGCACAATCGGGCATGGCGAAAGAGTTCGCATTGTCATTAGTTTTCTGCGCCTGTTTACAGGCGTCGGCTGGCGCCCAGAATCCCCGCGGCCAAGGTTCTACCGAAGGCCGGGAAATACAGTTTTGGTTGATGGAGCAGGAACAGAGCCTTATCGCGCCACGGATCGCCGAACGGGAGCATGCCGAATTCTTGCAACAGCAATTCCTCCTAAAGGCCAAAAAGTTCGTCGAGCTTTGGGAAGAGGTCGCCCGTGATTTCAACAACAAACGTGCATTCAACGTGCAAAAAGCCAAGGCGTTGTCCAAAGCGTTCCGGGAACTAGAGCAGACCGGAGCCTGGCCGAAGCCGGATGCGGCTAGTCATAAATAGGTCGGCATGAGTTGCATCTCCGGCACCACGGCTCGTGCCGGTAGTTTCGCAATCGCCAACACGGCCTCGGCCACATCTTCCGGCCGCAGCGCCTTCGAAAGCATCTCAGGCGTCGGTTTCACGAGACGCTTCTCAAGAATCTCGGTATCCACCAGTCCGGGACAGATCACGCAGGTGCGGATTCCATTTTCTTTCTCTTCCACCCGAATCGCGTGAGACATGCCGAGCAACCCGCGTTTGGCCGCTTGGTACGCTGCCCCCGAAACGTCCGGAACCTTTCCGGAGATCGATGAGATGTAAATCAGGTGTCCATTCCTGCGCTCGCGCATTTGCGGCAGCACCGCTTTCGTGATGTAGTAAGCGCCACTCAAATTTACGTCCAACATCATGTCCCAGAGGTCCACGTTCAATCGCTTCATCGCCCGATCCGGCGTATTCGTCCCGGTCGCGTAAACCAAAATATCGACGCGTCCGAACTGCGCCAGAGTGCTTTCGGCGAGTTGCGCCATCTCCTCCGCTTTCGACGCATCCGCGCTTCGGATCGCGACAGTGTGCCCTTCCCTTTGGAGCTCGTCCTGAAGTTTCTGCAAGCGATCCTCCCGGCGAGCCGACGCCATCACGAGCGCCCCTTCTCGCGCAAACATCGCCGCGGTCTCGCGGCCAATCCCGCTCGAAGCCCCCACAACGAGCACAACCTGGTTTTTCAGTGAGACAGGCATATTGTTCTTTTCTCCCGAGCGCTGCTCAAAGCCGCTTCGATGATCTTCAATCCGTCGCGAGCTTCTTCTGGTTTTACGGGAACCGCCGCGCCGTCGAGAATCGCCGATGCGATCCCTTCATAGAACGTCTGCCACGCGCCCGGTTTGGTTCCAGGAGGATCTGCCGGGTTCAGCCCCCAGCCAGGATCGCGCGGACGTTTGCCCGCTCGTAAAGCCTCCTCTTGCGGATCGATCCCGTATGTCAGAAAACTCCCCAGATCGCCGTGAACAGCAAATCGCGGTCCAGGTTCTCGCACCATCATCGAACCGTGCAGGATGACGCGCCGGACCCCGTACCCGAGAATCAGATGGAAGTAATCGTCCGCAACGGCATGCTCGCGCTGGCAAAACACATCGGCGCTAATCCACTCAGGCATGCCAAACAACTGCAGCGCTTGATCGATCAAGTGCGAGCCTAGGTCGTATAGAATCCCCGAGCCGGGTCCAGCCTCTTCGCGCCATCCGCCTTTTAATCGCGGCCGAAAGCGATCGTAGTGAGCCTCGTAAAAGTAGATGATCCCAAACCGTCCCTCTGCAATGCCCTTTTTGACCGTGAGGTAATCGCTATCCCATCGCCGATTCTGAAATACGCTCAGGACTCGATTCTTCTCAGCCGCCAGAGCAATCAGAGCATCGGCTTCTCCGACGGTTGTGGTCAACGGCTTATCGACAACTACATGTTTCCTAGCCAGTAATGCAGCCCGTGCAATCTCAAAATGAGGAGCTGTCGGCGTCGCGACAACGATCAACTCGATCGACGGATCGTTGCACAATTCCTGGATACTAGATACGATGCGAACACCCGGAAGCTCCCTCTCTACCTTCTCGCGGCGGCTGGTCATCACGGCCCCTAAGCGCAGCCGCTCTACCGACTGGATCAGTGGCTCGTGAAAGATCGAGCCGCTGGTCCCGTAGCCTGCCAGACCGACGATAATTCTTTTCACTGGCTCTAAGAATACCGTGATATCTTGTTCAAATCGGAGATTACCGTGTCGCTCTTAGCGAAGGTCACTCTGATCGCCGTCCTGGCGGTCACCACCGTATTTGCGCAAGTCACGGTATCGCAAAACCTCCTCACGTTGAAAACGTGGCGGGAAGGTCCGCCGGACATTAATCCCTGGTTCGAATTGTTTCCGAGTGACCGCTACCCGGTGTATCCATACACTTTGGAAAAAACTTTTCTTCCGGATGCTTCAAATGTGGCGTACCGCGAACTGACCATTGAGAACGAATATCTATTCTGCCGCGTTCTGCCGGACCTGGGCGGTCACCTTTATAGTTGCCGCGACAAGATCAACAACGTCCAAATGTTTTATGCCAACCCCGTGATCCGTAAATCCTTTGTCGGTCTGCGTGGCGCCTGGGCCGCACTTGGAATCGAGCTCAATTTCCCGGTTGGACACAGCCTGGTGTCCATGTCCCCCGTCAGCTCGGGCCTACAGAGACATTCCGACGGAAGCGCCGGAGTGTGGGTCGCCGACATCGACCGCCAGACAGGCATGGAATGGCGCGTCGAGTTCGTGCTGCGTCCGGGCTCCACAATGTTGGAACAAAATGTTTGGATGTACAACCGTGGCGAAGTCCGCCAGCCATATTATTGGTGGTCGGACGCGGAGGAGAAGATCGAGGACCGCAACGACACATTCGTGTATCCAACGCGCCTCGTTGCATCCCACGGCCTGGCGTTCATCGACAAGTGGCCGATCAGCCAGGCCGGAATTACCGGGCAGGAAGGCGTCGATTTAAGCGTCATCGGGAATTACGCCAACGGCACCGGCCTCTTCACCCACGGGTCGGACGAGCCCTTCTTCGCTATTTATCATCCTTCCAAGAAGACCGCGACCGTTCACTACGCCGATCCCACCGTCATGCCCGGAAAAAAGCTCTGGACGTGGGGACCTTCAGCCGGATCGGGCGACCCCTGGGTCGAAAAGAATCTGACGGAAAACTTCCCGTCCTACATCGAGACTCAAGCCGGCGTGACTCCCAACCAGGAGACCCGCTTGTGGCTCGAACCGCAGCAGGACCGGCACTTTACCGAATACTGGATTCCGGCGCGGCAGCTTAATGGAATCAGCCGCGCAAATACCAGCGGTGTTCTCTACCTGGGCCGTACCGGAACAAACAGCCAGACTCTTGTCGTCGAGTTCAATGCAAATCGATCCATCAAGGGCGCGACCGTCAAGATCCTGAACGGGAGCACGCTTGTGTACAATGAGCGCGCGCCAGTCGATCTGGATCCCACGACGACCTACCAGCGAACGGTCCCCATCAGCGATCCAAATCCTCAGTACACATTTCAGCTATTGGATTCCAGCGGAAACGTCCTGTTGACGCACACCGAGAATCAATACAGTGGGAAAACCGCCTCGGACGTCACTCTCGGTCCGCAGCCTTCGCCGAACCTGAGCGCCTCCGGTTCGGAACAGGACTTTTTGTTCCGCGCGCGATATCACGAGCAGTACCAGCAATACGCAAACGCCGAGGCTGATTACAACATGGGACTGCAGATGTTCCCATCGAGCATCGCTTTGGGCAAGGGTCTCGGCCGTTTGGCGTATCTGTCAGCTCGCTATGACGATGCCGCCGCCTTGCTGGCGGAGGTAATCGTGAAGACTCCGGACGATCACGAAGCGCATTTCTATCTCGGTCTTGCCGATGCAGCGCTGGGACGCAATAGCGCAGCTGTAACTGAATGGACAAGTATCCAGTCCACCGCCGATTTCGGCCACGCAGCATCGTTTGAGTTGGGCGCTCTTCGCGCATCCACAGGTGATCTCGCGGGAGCTGTGACTCTATTCGAAACGGTACCTACAGTCAGAGCTGCCGGAATGGAAATCGCAGTGCTCCGCCATCAAGGAAATAGCGCGAAAGTCCAGGCCCTGCTCACGCGATGGCTTGCATCCAACCCGACCGATCTTTTCTTACGCTACGAATGCTCCTTGACGACGCCGGATCCTACGCTCCTGGTCGAACTCGGAGCGGAACCGGAGCGTGTATTAGACATCGCCGACGACTACATGCGCCTGGGACTCTACAGCGATGCAGTGACATTGCTGAGTTCCACATTTCCGGATGTCCCACCAAATCAGAGGGAACCAGGGTCCGTGACACCTCAAAAGAACGCCGTGGTCGCCTATTACCGCGGCTATTGCCGGCAGCAAACGGGTGCCTCCCCGGCGGCCGATTTTGCCGCGGCCTCTGCTATGCCGTTAACTTACGTATTTCCGAACCGCGCCAGTTCGTTCCCGGTTTTGCGAGCCGCGATCCAGGCCAATGCCGATGACGCGACCGCGCACGATTTACTCGGTCTGCTCTATATGAACAAAAGGCAGGTCGAAAACGCAATCAAGGAATGGGAGACGGCCCGCGCATCGAACGCAAAGCTTCCGGCCCTCGACCGAAACCTCGGTCGCGCCTACCTTGATCTGAAAGCCGACCCAGCTAAGGCGCTGCGGATTCTGGAGGCCGACCGCAACCACGAACCATCGAACGCAGACCTTCAGGACGCCTATAACCGCGCCGCGTCCGCGGCACAAGCCTATTCGGAATGTCGATTCAAGATCGATGGGCCGGACACCGCTACTGTCGAAGCAGGAACATCCCTCGTCAAGATCGCATTCACGGCATCCTCGCCGGGTTGCTCCTGGATCGCGCCCAAATATAGCGATTATTGGATTACCGCGACCACCCCTCCGAACGGAAAAGGAAACGGCAGCGTCATATATGCCATCGCCGCCAACAACGGACTCGCGAGCAGGACAGCAACCCTGACGGTCGCCGGAACGGCGATCACCATCACTCAATCCGCCGCGACCCACTAGACTTGTTCGCGTCTTCTGACCAAGCCTTCATGACTCCGTAACCTGCAAAAGATAAAAGAAGACATTAGACGTCTTCATGAAGCCTTTTGAGCAGCTATTCGACGGGGTGCCCGGCCCGGTACGCGGACTGCTACATACTGCGCTCCAAGTGGGGAATTTGCAGCAACTTTACGCGCAGGCGCGCTCTCTCGGCTGCGATTCCCTTTCTCAATCCGTCCTTGATGTGCTGAAGGCCACCATTCAAGTCTCGCCGGGAGACGTGGCTCGCATCCCGAATTCCGGACCGCTCGTGATCGTGGCGAACCATCCCTTCGGGATGCTCGACGGCTTGGTTCTCGACGCATTAATATCACGCGTCCGGCCTGATCTGAAGACCGTTACGAACGTTATACTGTGCGGCATTGAAGGACTGCGCGAGCGCATGATTCCGTTGGATGTGCTCAGCGGCCGCGGCGCGGTGCGCCTCAATGCCCGATCCATTCGCACCTGCATCGAGTGGCTGCAAGGCGGGCATGCTCTGGCCATATTTCCGGCCGGCGAAGTGTCGCACTGGAACAGCGAAAACCGCCGTGTGGTCGATCCGCCTTGGAGTTCGCTGGCAGTACGTTGCGCCACCCTCGCGCATGCAGCCGTGCTTCCGATGTATTTCGAAGGAGAAAACAGTCTCGCATTCCAAGTGGCTGGTTTATTCCATCCCCGTCTCCGCACGATGCGTTTGCCAGGCGAGTTATTGAACAAATCCGGCCGAACCGTAGGAGTACGGATCGGTTCTCCCATACCGGCCAAGGAATTGTCGGAATACAAGTCCCAGGAGCGGGCGACAGCCTATCTTAGGGCCCGCACATACGTGCTCGGTCATCGTGGACCCGCCTCGCCGCCCGTAAGCCGTGTCCGGTCTCTGCCGTTCATCGCGGCCCCTCAGCCGCGGAACATCGCTCCCCAACCTGCCGGTGTCGCGGACGAGATCGCGCGGCTTCAATCGAATGGCGCGTGCATCCTAGAGACGGCGGCCTACGCCGTGCTTGCCGAACGAGGCGACCGCATCCCAGCCGTTCTTGACGAAATTGGGCGTTTACGCGAAATCACGTTCCGCGCCGTCGGCGAGGGCACCGGCCGATCGCGCGATCTCGACGAATTCGATCCCTACTATACCCACCTGATTCTCTGGAACAAGGAGGACTCTCAAATTGCCGGTTCATACCGTTTTGCCTGGACCCAGGATGTCCTGCCTCGGCGAGGCCCCAGTGGATTGTACACCTCGACTCTCTTCCGCTACTCGCCGGCGTTCTTTTCCTGTATGGGGTCCGCCATCGAACTCGGCCGCAGTTTCGTTTGCGCCGGGTATCAAAAGGACCACGCCCCCCTCCTCCTTCTCTGGCAGGCAATCGCCCGCGCGATCGCAAGCCGGCCCCACGCGCCCGTTCTCTTCGGCGCGGTAAGTATTAGCGCGTCCTACTCCACCGCTTCCCGCGAGATGATCGTGGAGTATTTGCGCACGCGGCGTTTACGGCGGGACTTGGCTGCTTTTGTGCAGCCTCGCCATCCCTTTCGCTCCCGGCTCACGCGCGAATCGGAAATCCAATTGCTTGCGAGGACGTTCGAAGATTTGGAAGACTTGAACGGTCCCATTCGCGACCTTGACAGCCGCAGCGGAATACCCGTTCTCTTGCGCCAGTACGTGAAGCTCGGCGGCCGGGTAGCCGCATTCAACGTCGATCGTAAGTTCTCGAACGTCGTGGATGCCCTTCTGCTGGTCGACCTGCGCGAGACGCCGGTCAAGACTTTGGGGCGCTACATGGGCCAGCAAACAGCGGCCGAGTTTCTGTCTCGCTTCACCGTATCGGCTTAGTTCGTTTCTAATACTCCCTTTTAATGGCCTCGTGACGCGCTTGTAACGATGCCCCGTTATTCTGAGCCGAGGTCCACCACCGTTTTCATATCGGATCTCCACGAAAGGTTCCCCATGTCCAAACAGAGCGCTGAACACCATCGTCAAGCAGCAGAACATCACGAACATGCTGCGCGCCATCATCGCGCCGCGGCCGAACATCATGAAGCCGGCAATCACGAAAAAGCCGGCCATCATGCTCACATAGCCAACGGCCACGCTCTTCACGCCGAGCATCACGCGGAAGAAGCCACCAAGCACCACGCCGACATGCACGGCCACACCGATACCCAGACCCACCACGCATAGGCCGGAAGCCGGCTGGGCGTCCGGCCGGCTATTACCCCTATGCCAGCGTGCTGCGCGTCTTGCTGTACAGGAAGTAAACCACCAGCCCGATAATCAGCCACACGAAAAACCGCACCCACGTCTCCAGCGGTAGTCCGATCATCAGAAGGATGCAACAGGCGATCGAGATCAGCGGCGTAAACGGAACGAACGGAACCCGGAAGGAGCGCTTTCGGTCCGGCTGCTTCTTGCGAAGGACAATGACGCCGGCTGACACCAGCACGAAAGCAAACAACGTACCGATATTTGAAAGTTCCGCGAAAGTATCGATATCCCACAAACCAGCCGGAATGCCGACCACGAATCCCGCAATCCACGTCGAAATGTAGGGTGTCTTGAAGCGCTCGTGCACGGCGGAGAACATGCGCGGGAGAAGGCGATCGCGCGACATCGCGAACCAGATGCGAGCCTGGCCGTACTGATAAACCAGGAGCGACGACAACATTCCCATAAGTGCGCCCGCCGTCACAATCAGACGCAGGCGATTCAGCCCCAGGGATTTCAAAGCGTCCGCCACGGGCGAATCCGTGCCCAGCTTCGTCCACGGCATGATGCCGGTAAGCACCAGCGCCACGGCGGCATAAAGTATGGTGCAGATCACCAGCGTCGCAATGATGCCAAAAGGTACGTCGCGCTGCGGCTGGCTGCATTCTTCCGCCGCGGTCGATACCGAATCGAATCCGATGTAGCTGAAGAAAATAATCGACGCGCCCGTGAGGATTCCCGGAAAACCGTGCGGCGCAAACGGATGCCAGTTCGCGGTATTAATAAAGCGAGCCGCTCCGAAACAGAAAAAAAGAATCGCGATCACCTTGACGATCACCATTCCGGTGTTCACTTCCGCGCTCTCCCGGACGCCCCGCACCAGAATCCAGGTGACTCCTAAAGTGATTAAAAGTGCCGGGACGTTGAACCAGCCCGCGGGTCCGCCGGGCGCCGGGAATGGCGGGAATGCAAATTGCTGCGGCAAATGAAACCCAAACAGGTTCTCGAATAGATCTTGTAAATACGCCGAGAACCCGACCGCCACCGACATGTTTGAAACGGCGTACTCCAGAATGAGATCCCATCCGATAATCCATGCGAAGATCTCGCCAAGAATCGCGTAAGAGTACGTGTACGCGCTTCCGGCGATGGGAATCATCGACGCGAGTTCGGCATAGCAGAGCGCCGCAAAGCAGCACGCGATAGCCACCAGCACGAACGACAACGTAAGAGCCGGCCCCGCGCCAGGCCGTCCCATTTGGGACCCGGCGTGAAATCCGTTCATTACGATGTCGAAAACGGTGGCGTCCAGAAAGGACTTGACGGCCAAAACCTTACCGGCAGCCGCTGTTCCTGTGACGGTGAAAATTCCCGATCCAATGACCGCGCCGATGCCCAGGGCCGTGAGACTCCACGGCCCTAGGGATTTTCGCAATCGCTTGCCCGGTTCTTCGGACTCCGCGATGAGGGCGTCGATGCTCTTGCAGCGAAGGAGCTGGCTCATTAGGATGCAGGCACGCGCCGGGCGTTACCGCTTCCGCTGGCCCTTGACCATCTTCTGCACTTTCTTCTTCTGCGATCCGCGCGCGACCCCAGACGCGCGTTTGGGTTTCGCCGGCGCTTTCTTACGAGCTTCCCGCTTCAGCTTCTTGCGTTCGGTTCTGTCTTCTACGTGTTTTGTGTTCATTCTTCCTTGATCCCTGCGTATTTTTCCACCAGCTTCTTCAATCCATAGCCGGGAAAGCTAACAGTCAGTTTAGCGTCATCCCCGTCGCCTTCGCGACGCAGCACCGTTCCGCGGCCGTACTTTGGGTGCAGAATCGTCGAACCGGAGCCGAAAGGTTTTTTCCGAGACGCAGCTTGTGGACGTTGAACAGCGGGCCCTACAGCAGCCTTTTGCATCACCGGCGGCGCTGCCGGCCGTGGTTTCGGCTGTTGCGGAGACATCGACGGAACCTTCACGCCGCGCTCGGCAAAAAACTGCCCGATATTTTCGAGCGAGTTGTAGGTCTTGCCCGTATAAAGATTCCGCTTCACCGTCTCCCGGACTTCATGGCGCTCGGAGAAGAGGTCCACCTGCGGAATATCGTCATCGTCACGCAGTTTTTCAACGAGATCCTTCGGGACCTCCTTTAGAAATCGAGACGGAATGGACGGCTCCAACTGACCTGCTCCGAAGCGCCTCCGCATCCGCGCCCAGCTCAGATATAAACGCTTTTCCGCGCGGGTCATGCCGACATAACAGAGCCGCCGTTCCTCTTCCATCGCAGCTTCCGAATCGAAGGACCGGCTGTGCGGAAACAGTCCTTCTTCCATCCCCGCGATAAAGACCACTGGGAACTCCAGTCCCTTGGCATTGTGCATCGTGAGTAGCGATACCGGCGCGCGTTCATCTACGGAGTCCGCATCCGAAACAAGCGCTGCGTGATCGAGAAACTCTGTCACCCCCTCGCCTCTCTCCGATGCTTCCGCCGCGGCATTCAGCAGTTCCTCGATGTTCCCGATTCGCGATTCCGCCTCGGGCGTATTGTCCGATTCGAGCATTTTGCTATAGCCGGTACGCTCCAGAACCTGGCGCAAAACGTCGGCGATGGACGGAGGAGGATTCGTGGACGCAAAGAACGAGAGATCCTGAAGCAGCGTGTGAAAGGATCGCAGAGCCGCTTCCGCGCGAGTCGGAAAAGCGTGCTCTTCAATCATCCGCCCGATAGCGCTCCAGACGCTGAGATTGTTTTCGAGCGCATACTGCTCGATCTGCTCGACGGTGGTTTTCCCGATCCCGCGTGCGGGCGTGTTGATGATCCGAAGCAGGCTGATGGAATCCTGCGGGCTGGACAGCGCCTTCAGATAGGAGAGCAGGTCCCGGATTTCGGCCCGCTGGTAAAAGCTGAATCCGCCGACCACGGTATATTTCCGCCCATACCGCCGCAGAGCTTCTTCAATCTGGCGCGATTGAAAGTTCGTCCGATAAAGCACCGCGACCCGATCTTTAGGATTGCTCCTCAGGGTCTTTTCAATTGTCTCGGCGATAAACAAAGCCTCATTCTCGCCATTCGGAGCCTGGTACAGAACGATCGGCGAGCCCGCCTGCGATTCGGTCCACAGCCATTTACCTTTACGTTCCTTGTTATTCGCGACCAGCGCGCTCGCAGCGTCCAGGATGTTTTTAGTCGACCGGTAATTCTGCTCCAGCCGAATGACAGTCGCATTAGGATAATCGCGCTCGAAATCGAGAATGTTCCGGATGTCCGCGCCGCGCCAGCCGTAAATCGACTGATCCTCGTCTCCCACGACGCAGACGTTTTGATGCTGCTGCGTCAACAGTCTCATCAGCTCATACTGGCTGCGGTTCGTATCCTGATACTCGTCGATCATCAGAAATTCAAAACGGCGATTGTATTGGGCGCGCAAATTGGCATCGTGCGAAAGCAGCCGGACCGTTTCGAGCAGCAGATCGTCGAAATCGAGCGCGTTCGCCTGGCGCAGGCGAGCCTCATAATCGTCGTAGATCTTCGCCATGCGAGAAACCTTGGCGTCCTTGGAGCTGTTATAAACATCCTGTGCCGAGAGCTTGTGGCTCTTGTTATGGCTGATCCAGGAGCACATGGCGCGATACGCCATGAACTTGTCGTCGAGCCCCAGAGCCTTATAAATGCTCTTGAGGATCGAGACCTGATCGTCATCGTCGTAGATGGTGAAACGCTGTGTGAACCCCGGACGAATTTCCGCCAGCGTACTGCCATCCCGCCGCAGGACCCGGACGCAAAAAGAATGGAACGTCGAAACGATCGGCGAGTTGCTTCGATCCGGCTCGCCCAGCAACCGCACCACCCGCTGCCGCATTTCGTCGGCGGCTTTGTTGGTGAAGGTCACGGCCAGGATCGCGGGACCGGGGATGCGATGCACGTCGACCAGATGCGCCATGCGATGCGTGATCACCCGCGTCTTGCCGCTTCCGGCGCCGGCCAAAAGAAGCAGGGGGCCTTCGACGTGTTCAACGGCGGCGCGCTGCTGGGGGTTTAAACCTTCGAGGAAATCCATGAAAAGATTGGCGGGGGAAGTTCTTTGATTTTAACACGTTTCTTCGTGTTCCCTCAGTGAAACCGCTACAATTTAGGAACCCGTGCGGATAGCAAACAGACCTGCGATGTGGTTATTCGCCCTTGCCGGTTCAACAGTTTACGGGATCATCTTCTTACTGGCCCGAATGCCCTCGGCCATGGCCCATCCACGCACGTTCGGCCTCGCAGCCCTCACGGACCTGACCGTAACCGTCCCCGCCATATGCTGGTTTCTTCTTTTCCGACCAGGATACATAAAATGGCCGGCTCTTCTCCTTACGGCAATTGTG
This sequence comes from Bryobacterales bacterium, assembly GCA_963802915.1. GTDB lineage: Bacteria > Acidobacteriota > Terriglobia > Bryobacterales > Bryobacteraceae > JAICMB01. The sequence continues at coordinate 196,955 of CAWDKQ010000024.1, read as the reverse complement.
GGAGTGCGAGCCTCATCGCTCCTCCTTCCCGTTGCCGAGCAAGTCCCGCTGCTGAAATGGGCCGGAGTTCCTCTAGAACTCTGGGTAATTGCTCGCGTGTTGCGCCGCCTGCGGCAAATGGATGATACCGGCGACGCGCTGTCGCGAATCCGCGCCGGATGTCGCCAAGTGATCCCGTATGAGCGTGTGGCTCGAATTGTCGCGCACGAAATCGCGGTTTTCTACTACGCCCTGTTCTCCTGGCGCGCCAAGCCCGAGACCAGGAAAGGATGGAAGGCCTTCGCCTACGCACAAGCGAGCGGCTGGGGCTCGTTGCCGATTCTCCTGGCGATCGCGGTAATCTTCGAAGCGTTTCCCGTTCATATGCTCGTGCGGCACTGGAGCCCTCTCGCGGCCTGGATCTGCACCGGTCTCGATGCCTATGGGCTTCTCTGGCTGATTGCCATCGCCCGGTCGGCAACCCTGCGCCCGATTCTGGTGGGAGAAGACACGATTGCCTTTCGAGTGGGATTGATTTGGGAAGCCGAGTTCCCGCGAGAATTCGTCAAAATTTGCCGTCGGGCTTCAGGAACCGTACCGGATCGAAATGCCAGCGGATATCTTCGCGGCGTAGTGATGACCGACCCCGGCTGGATTATCGAACTTCACGAGCCAGTGATTGTTGAAGGTTTGTTCGCCTCGCGTCGAAGCGTCACCACCATCGGGCTGGCCGTCGACGACCCTGCCGCGTTCAGCTTGGCGATGCGGAATTGCGACCACCAGGAAACCCCCTAGCCGAAACAAGGATCTGAATACGGATGGTCTGTATTTGCATCACTTAGCCGTCCACGGATGCAATCCGAAACTTCCGCGCCAATCCCTAACGCATCGGAACAATCAGCAAACCGCGCGGCCCCTGAGCTTTTGCATTTTACCGTAAGGCCTTGTAACCTAGCAGTTTGCCGGTGCGCCCTTTAAATTGTAGACAGATAGAGGACTGCCGGCTGAAACGGCCTAATGCTCGTTGAGTTTGAGCAAATACAAAAGGCGCAGTCCGGCGACGATGCGGCATTCAACCAGGTCGTTCTGGTTTATCGCAAACGTATCATGGGTACTATTGCGAGATTGATCGGAAGACCGGAAGATGTGGAGGATGTCGCGCAGGAGGTGTTCCTGCGGTTATATTATTCGCTGGACCAGTTGCGGACACCGGAGGTATTTGAGCCTTGGTTGTATCGTCTCACGGTAAACGCGTCGTACGATTATCTACGCAAACAGCGCCGCCGGAACGAAGCTCGGATGGCCGACCTTTCGGAACAGCAGGTTATGATGGCGGATGCGGTCGCAGGTGGGAAGGCAAATAGCGACCAGAAGCATCGAACCCAGGTGAAAGAATTGCTCGATTCTCTGTTGGGCCATTTATCGGAAGAGGATCAGGTTCTGCTGAAGTTGAAAGAAGTGGAAGGTTTGTCGCTCAAGGAACTTGAGAAGGTGTACCGGGTTAAAGAGAATGCCCTGAAAGTCAGGCTTTTCCGGGCCCGGCAGCGAGTTTTAAAGGCTTTTGCCGCGTCGCAAAAATCTACGCCTGAAAACGTGGGAGACTGAGATAGCGGTCGGGCCGGACGAGAGGGTGCTTAATTTCGAGGCACGAAGATGGAAAGATTAGACCAGGAATTAGATTCGCTATTTGCGGCATATCGTGACGCTGTACCGGACCCCGAAGCGAGCCCGGATTTTATGCCGCGCTTATGGGGCCGGATTGAAGCGAAGCGAAGCTTCATCTTCGAACTGCGAAGGATGACTCAACTTGCCGTCGCCGCCGCGGCGGTCGCCTGCCTTCTTGGTGGTATTCTTCTCACGCCGCTAACCAGGCACGAACCGCCCTTGGTCGGTACGTACGTCGACATCCTCGCCGACGCCCACCCCGAAGACGTTCTGGCAGCGACGGGAATGCGCATCGATCTTCTCGACGCAGATCAGCATTAGCCTGGCGGCCATCCCATGAAACGCTCGAATCTGTTGATCGGATTCTATCTGGTACTGATTTTTGCCAGCGGTATCACGGTAGGAGTCTTCGCGACTCACCTCTACGCCGCTCGATCCGTTAGTGCTGGGAGCGCCGCAGCCATAAAAGCCCCAGGCAAACTATCACCAGAGGAGTACCGCCGTCAATACGTGAATGACATGCAGACCCGTCTGAACCTCACTCCGGATCAGATGACCAAGTTCAACCAGCTTCTGGACGAAACCGGCTCCAAAGTCCACGCCGAACGGCAACGTCACGATCAGGACATGAAGAGCATTCGGGAAGAGCATGTGGCCCGCGTACGGGCGCTGCTGACCGAGGCCCAACTCCCGATCTACGAGCAGCTACGTAAAGAGCGCGAGGAACGAGCCAAGAAAACTCAGCCCAAAAAATAGCCTGCACAGCCGGGGCTTATGCCCTCGACGGCGCGGCTTCCTTTTTCGTAGTCGTGGCTTTCTTTGCCGCCTGGATATCCTTCGACTTCTGCACTTTCTTCTGGAACCGGTCGACGCGACCCTCGGTGTCGACCAACTTCTGGCGTCCCGTGAAGAACGGATGGCAATTGGAGCAGATTTCCACGCGGATGTCGCCCTTGTGGGTGGAGCGCGTCTTGAACGTGTTGCCACAAGCGCAAACTACGCTGACTTCTTCGTATGCGGGATGAATACCGGCTTTCATGGGAGAAACGAGCAATCCTTTCGAAATTATCAGTATACCATCAAAACTAAGAACCCCCGCCCCGGATCCTTTCGGGTCCAAAGACGGGGGTTCAGGTAGCCTTTAACTATCTCGCGCAGTGAAGCGGCCGGTCCACGTGAACGGCGGTCTCGGCACTGTACGAAACCTGAGCTGTAGGAGCAGTCGACTTAAGAGTCGGCCACCTCACGCGTGGATTCATTAGAACAACAACTACCAGTACTCATAATTTTTGACTGGACCACCTCCTTTCTCAGTGATGCTTTCATCATAGTCTGAGAGATTACATGGTGTCAACACGTTTGAAGCAATCCCAGTCTGGCGTAGAAAAAAGCCCCGCCGTTAAGCGGGGCCTATGACGAAGAACCAAGGGAGGCGACCGCCACCCAAGCCAGCCCACCCTCCCCTGAAGCTAATCTTTAAGGACTATAGTGCAATCTCGCAGCCAGCAGCTAAACGGTTCCATATCAATACTTCATCGATTTGTAATCCACTTTATGGAAACGCTAAACTGGGTTAACCTATGCTATTTGGGAGGTGACTCATTCAGGTCATCTCTCCGAACACGTCATGCCTCACGTCAGTTCCGAGCAGACCGAGTTCGTCGCCGAGAACCGCCGCGCACTGTCCGGCTTCTTTGTCAGCGGCATACTCGTATCTTTTCTCGGGGCGATTCTTCCCGCCTGGGGCCACCACGTCGATTCCAACTTCCTGACCATCGGATATTACTTCCTCTCTCTCAACCTGGGAATCCTAGCAGCGGTCCGCGCCGCGCACGCCATCCTCCCGCGTAAAGGAATCCGTTTCGTGCTCGTCACCGGAGCCTCGGTCGCTTGTGGCGCCTTCCTCTACCTCGCTGCCGTGGGACCTCCTTGGCCGCCCATCTGGCGCGACCTCGGGCTGTTCCTGATCGGCGTCAGTGCCGGGCTCCTCAACACGTCGATCTTCCACGCAATCTCCCCTATTTACAAGCACGATCCCGCCGCCACCGTGAACCTCAGCGGCATCCTTCTCGGACTCGGTTGCGTCACCACGGCGCTGCTGGTCTCGGGCACCTTCTACGTCTACACCGTTCCAAGCATCCTGATGCTCTTCGCGTGTATTCCCGGCCTGTTCGCGATCTATTGTGCCAAAGGCCGCTTCTCAATGATGGCAATAAGTTCGGAACGCCCAATTCGCGACGTCTTAAGGGATTTCACGGATCCCACGGCCGTCTTGTTCAGCCTGTTGCTATTCGTCCAATTCGGGAACGAATGGTCAGTCGCGGGATGGTGTTCCATATTCCTGATCCGCCGCTTGGGCCTGAGCCCCGAGACCGCCTTGGTGATGCTGGCGCTATATTGGACCTCGATACTGGTTGGCCGCATCCTTGCCCAGGTCGTTCTCGGGCACGTCCGGCACATGCGCCTTCTGATGGGTTCGGCCCTCGCCGCCTTGTTCGGCTGTTTGATCCTCACCTACACCACCAGTGCATTTGGCGCCGTCGTTGCCATCCTCCTCGTGGGATTCGGATTCGCGTCAATCTACCCGATTGTCGTCGAGAAGATCGGACACCGCTTCACGTATTACCATCCCGGCTTCTACAACGGCATCTTTTCGTTTGCCTTCACCGGCGGCCTTTTGGCGCCTTGGACCCTCGGCTATTTCGCCGAAGCCTGGGGCATTCGCTCCGTGATGCTGGTGCCGACCGTTGGGATGTGCCTGGTTGTAGTGCTGGTGCTGCTGATCTCGCTCGAAGCGCGTTTGACGGGTCCGCTCCAGAATGGGGCGGGAGCCTGAGACTTACCCGCCGACGCTGTACATTCTATCCGGGGCTCGCACGATCCGGTCCAACTCGCCGTGATCGAGCCAGTTCACTTCACAGCGCTCGCAACTGCTGATCACGACGTTCCCCCCACCCCCGTACACGTGCGAGTCCATCTCTCCGCGGCATTTCGGACAGTGGATATGACGGTCGAGGTCTTTCTCATTCACCGGAAAAACGATCTGGGCCGCCATGTCCCGCTTCGACCGCAGATCCTCGACCAACGATAAGAACATGTCCATGCGTACCAGCATTCCCCGGCATCGTTTGCAATAGAGAATCCTCTGGCCGTCAACCGCGCCGTCAACCATCGGTATCGAGCAAATTGGACAATCCGACGCCGCGCCCTCGTCGAGCACACGAACCCCATCATCATTCGTCTCGCCGGCGTGAATATTGCCGCAGTAATCGCAAATCAGAAAATCTTTATCGGCCTCCAATCGCATGGGAGCGCCGCACCCGGGACAGGTCATGGATATGAGATCGGCGGAAAGCCTCGCGGGAATGAGATCTTCAGCACGGCCAATGCGGTGACTGGCTCCGAAATTCCGGCCTCTGAATGCCAGAAAAAGCTGGACTTCGCGACAGGCCGTCAGCCGCCCTTACGAATGTCGCGATGTGTTTCTTTGACCTTGTATCCCGTAGCCGCGAGGCGCTTGCGGATCTCGCTTGCAATCATGACCGAGCGATGATGCCCACCGGTGCATCCGAAAGCGATCGTCAGGTAGCTCTTGCCCTCACCGATATAGTGCGGAATCAGGTAAATCAAAAGATCGGCGATACGCTCGATAAACTCCCGCGTTTGCGGAAAGGAGCGAATATAGCGCGCTACTTTCGGATGCTTCCCGGTGTGCTTTTTGAATTCCGGAATGTAGTTGGGATTGGGAAGGAACCGGACGTCGAACACCAGGTCGCTGTCGGCCGGCACGCCGTACCGATAGCCGAAGCTGGTGATGTCGATGCGAATCTTGGTTTCGTCGCTCTCGCCGTGAAATTCGTCCGCGATAAGGTCCCGCAGCTCATGGACATTGAGCTTCGAAGTATTGATGGTATGTTGCGCGAGTTTCCGTATGGGAGCGAGTTGGTTGCGCTCGAATTCGATGCTCTTGGCGACCGATAATCCGGTGCCGAGCGGATGCGGGCGCCGCGTCTCGCTATACCGCCGCATCAGAGTGGCATCGTCGGCTTCGAGAAACAGCAGACGCGTGCGGACGCCACGTCCGATGCGCCGGAAAACGGCCGGGAACCGGCGCAATGCCTCACCCTCCCGGATATCGACGACAAGAGCAGCGCGCCGCGTTGAATCGTGCACCAGTTCAGCAAATTTCGGAATGAGATCCAGCGGAAGATTGTCGACGGCGTAGTAGCCGAGGTCTTCGAGCGCTTTTAGTACCGTGCCCTTACCCGATCCGCTGACCCCGGTGATGATGATCAGCTCCGGAATCTTTGAGGAATCCGGCCGATCTATTTTCTTCTTCGCCGCGGTCTCGCCACCGGACTTTTTAGGTTTCAATGAGATCGAAGTTGCCGTCCGGTCGGCGCAGAATCACGCAAACGTGATCGGTCTTGGCGTCGCGAAACACAAGATAATCGTGCTTGCCGTTGGGCGTGCCATCCATCTCCATGACTGCTTCGTCGAGCGTCATCGGCTTATTCCCATCGCTCTCGAAATCCACGCGGTAGACTTTCTTGCCCTGCTTCTTGGCAGCCTTCGAAGTCTCCACAGCGACCGGCGGCACCGGTTCGCCTTCCGGCTCTACAGCCGGCTGCTGCCGCTTGTTGTCCCGCCATTTTTCGCGCAGCTTCACTACCTGCTTATCCAGCTTTTCCAGCGCGATGTTCATCGCCGGAAGGAGTTCCGAATCTTCGCCATTACACACGATGCTGTGATCGAACATGTTGATGGTGATTTCTACCACGTGCAGGTGGCGCTCCTGCTTATGGATAATGTGGGCTTCTTTCTCGCCCTTCCGCTCGATCATCTTGGAAATCTTTTGCAGCTTCGCCTCCAGTTTCTCGCGGTACTGGGGCGGGAACTCATTCTGCCTTGCAGTGTAGATGATATTCATTTTGGATTTACCTCCGTCGGCGGAGAAGACTCGATTAACTGCGGGCCCGCCGTTGGTGCGTGGAAGGAATCTTCATATCTTCGCGGTACTTCGCGACCGTGCGGCGCGTCACGTCGATCCCTTCGGCCTTCAAACGGGCAGTGATCTGTTCGTCGGTGAGTGGATGCTTGGTGTCCTCCTCCTCAATCATTCTCTTGACCCTGCGTTTCAGGATCAGCAGCGGAGTCGCGCTTCCAGCCGATCCTTGCACGGCTTCCGAGAAGAAATACCGCAGTTCGAAAACGCCCTGAGGCGTGTGAGCGTATTTGCTCGCTACCGCGCGGCTGACCGTGGAAGGATGCACACCTATCTCTTCGGCAACTTCCTTGATCATCATCGGTTTGAGTGTGTCGATCCCATGCTCCAGGAATTCCAGCTGCCGCCGCACGATCGACTGGCAGACTTTCAAAATCGTCTGCTTCCGCTGCTCGATGTTTTTCATGAGCTGAATCGCGGAGGCATAACGCTCTTTTACGTAATTGCGAACCTCTTTGCTCGGCTCCTGATCGCGATCGAGCATGCGCTTGTATTGCGCGTTCAGCCGGAGTTGCGGAATGTCGTCATCGTTGAGCTGGATCAGGTAATCGTCGCCTTCTTTGAAGATGTACACATCCGGCTCGATCTGTCTGGCGCCGGGCCCCGAATAGCGCAGCGCCGGCCTCGGGTCGAGGTGCTTGATCACATCGATTGCGATCTGAACGTGTTCCATCGGCCGCCCCAGGGCCTTTACCAGTTCTTTGAGCTGGCGAGTCTCGACAAACTTGAGATGGTTATATACAATCTGCCAGGCGACTCCGCCCTTGCCGTTGCGGCTCTCGAGCTGCAGCAGCAGACACTCGCGCAGATCGCGCGCGCCCACCCCCGCCGGATCCAGCGTCTGGACCACTCTCAGCCCGGCCAGAACCTCATCGATCGAATGGTCGCCGGTCTCCGCGATCTCTTCAACTGGCGCGCTCAGATATCCGTTCTCATCCAGGTTGCCGATCACGTTAATGGCGGCATCGCGGACTGCCTCCGGCATCACCAGAACAGCCAACTGCGACTGGAGATAGTCGGCCAGAGTCACGGGCGAGGACAAAAACGTTTCGAACGAGGGCTTTTCAACATTCTCCGCCGACGGGCTCTTATAACCCGGATCGAGATAATCATCGAAGAACGAGCCGAAATCGATCTCATCGAAGGGATCTTTGTCGGTCTTCACCTCGGGCTCGGGCGCGGCCGCTTCTTCCACCGGCAGAGCGGGCTGACCGTCCGCGGTGAATGGCTCCTGCGGCATTTCCGGAACATCGATATCTACGTCCGGCGCTGAAGCACCGTTGGCAGCCTGAAGAATAGCCTCGTCGGCCGGCGAGGAGACGCGTTCGGCTTCGAGAAAAGCCTGCACCTCCTCCGGCGTGAGTTCCTCTGTGCCCTCGGCAAGTTCTTCGAGCACGGGGTTTTCCGCGATCTCGGCGGTGATCATGTCCTTCAATTCCAAACGATTCAATTGAAGGACCGTCACCATCTGAACGAGCCCTGGGGTCAGGATCTGTTTCTGTGCGACCTTGAGCTGGAGCCTTGGGGACAGCATTCTTTCCTGTGTCAATTTTAGCACCGGCGATTTCAGGCCGAATCCCGAGTGGCCAGAAAATTGCCATATACGAGCGCCTCGCCTGTGCTAATGGTTATGAGGCATGGACTTCGTCTTGGACCAGGTGGAAGTGCGCGTACTCGGATCGTTGATCGAAAAGGAGACAACCACGCCCGAGTACTATCCGATGTCTCTCAACGCCCTCGTGAACGCCTGTAATCAAAAATCGAACCGCGATCCGATGGTGTTTTATGACGACGAGACCGTGGAACTCGCGATCGAAACACTGAAGCCCAAAGGTCTGATGATGACCATCACCGGAGCGGGTAGCCGGGTGGCGAAGTACGCGCACCGGCTTACGGAAAAATTAAATCTCGGACGCCGCGAGATCGCGCTGCTCTGCGAGCTGATGCTGCGCGGTCCGCAGACGCTGGGAGAGCTCAAGAATCGCGCGGACCGGATGCACCGCTTCAACGACCTCGAAGAAGTCGAGTCCGTGCTCGAACACATGGGCGAGCTGGTTACGAAGTTACCCCGGCGTCCAGGCGAAAAGGAGCAGCGTTACGCGCAACTGCTTTCAGGTCAGCCGCGCATGGAAGCTGCGGCCGAGCCCGAAGAAGCAGGCTCGCCGCGATCGGATCGCATCGGAGCACTGGAACAGGAAGTCGCCCGCCAGCGTGAGGAATTGGAAGACCTGAAACGTCAATTCGCCGACTTCCGTAAACAATTCGAGTAACACGGCCGAGTCGCCCCATTCGGCTATTGCCCCTCCGTTACCGTCCGGGTTCCGCAACGCTTCGCGGAACCGCGCACGTAAGTAAGCGGAGATTGTCGACGATTACTTCGCAGACCCCGGAGGGAGTGGCTCCCTCCCTTAATCTCTCCAACATCTTCGAGGCTGTCCAATCGCGAGCCATTGTCCAAACCCGGAACCAGCATCTTCCGCCACAAAACGCACCCGACGTATCGCGCGAGCAAACTCGACCTGATACATCCGCCACGCACCGTTATCCCCGGCAACTGGAAACACACCCAGTTCCCTGTTCGTTGCCCCGCACATTTCTCCGCATGGTATGCTCTCTAGAAACATGACTCACGTCCGTTTTGCGCGCCTGGCGGTCGTATCCACCATCGCTCTACCTTTATTAATATTCGCCGCGGAAAACGTTGACCTCTCCATCGTTCATCGCATCAAGGCCGAAGCTTTCGAGCACTCCAAAGTGATGGACCACATGTTCTACCTGACCGACGTGCATGGTCCTCGCCTGGCGGGTTCGCCAAACTTTAAAGCCGCGGGCGACTGGGCCGTCGAACGACTCAAGGAATACGGGCTCGTGAACGTCAAAGAAGAAAAGTGGGGGCCTTTCGGACGTGGTTGGACGAACAAACATTTTGAAGCCTATATGGCTGAACCGCAGTACTCGCCTTTGTTGGGAGTCGTGGTGGGATGGACCGCCAGCACCGATGGCGCGGAAACCGGCGAGCCGGTGATGGTGAACATCTCGAAGGAAGCCGACTTCGATCAATACAAGGGCAAGCTCAAAGGCAAGATGGTGATGACGCAATCATTGAGAGAAGTGGAACTCGCCACCGCGCCCCTCACCCGCCGCTATAGCAACGATGAGTTGCAGGCTGAAGCCGAAGCGCCCATGCCCGGTCCCAGCGCGCTCGGCCCACGCCGTCCGGCCTTTCCCGGCATCGACCCCAACCTGAGCCCCGAAGAGCGCCGAAAAGCCATGGAAGAACGCCGCAAGTTCCAGGACAAGGTCTCCGAATTCTATAAGCAGGAGGGCGCGCTTGTCGTCATCTCAGCGGGGCGCGGCGACGGTGGCACGGTGTTCGGACCTTCCCCGCGCAGCTACGATACCAAGCTTCCAATCCCGCTGCCTTCCGTAGTTCTCGCAGTGGAACACTACAACCGCATTGCGCGGCTTATGGATCACAAGATTCCGGTCAAACTTTCTTTCAACATCCAGAACGAAATCATCGACCAGAACCAGGATTCCTTCAACATCGTCGGTGAGATTCCAGGCACGACGAAGAAAGATGAAATCGTGATGCTCGGCGGCCACTTCGATTCCTGGCAGTACGGGACGGGCGCGACCGACAACGGAGCCGGCAGCGCCGTGGCAATGGAGGCAGTACGCATCTTGAAAGCGATCGACGTAAAAATGGATCGCACTGTGCGCATCGCTCTATGGGGCGCCGAAGAAGAAGGTTTGCTTGGATCGAAGGCCTATGTCAAAGAACACTTCGCCGATCCCGAGGTCATGAAGCCGAGCGCGGAACACGCGAAACTTGCCGGCTATTTCAATCTCGACAATGGAAGCGGCAAAATCCGCGGCATTTATCTGCAAGGCAACGACATGGTCCGTCCGATCTTCGAGACATGGCTGGAGCCGTTCCACGACCTTGGCGCGACCACTCTGACCATTCGAAATACAGGAGGAACGGACCACCTCTCATTCGATGCAGTAGGGCTACCCGGTTTTCAATTCATTCAAGATCCGCTAGAGTATGAAACGCGCACGCATCATTCTAATATGGATGTTTACGATCATATTCAGCCGGGGGACCTGATGCAGGCCTCGGCGGTGATGGCTTCGTTTGTGTACAATACCGCGACGCGGTCTGACATGCTGCCTCGCAAGCCGCTTCCCAAAGCGCAGCCGAAGAGGCAAAATCAAGAGGGCGGGCCGACGCCCACGCCGACGGCAGGACAGTAGAAAATGATCCGGCCGCGGCTCAGTTTCACCAATACTTCGCACAAAGTAACTGAGTCAAAAGATAGAAAATTACTCGGGGGTGTCGTCGTAGCATGGCAACGGCAACGTTCTGCAGCCCGATTGAAATCCTGATGGTGGAGGACAACCCGGCGGATGTTCGCTGGGCTCGGGAAGCGCTCAAGGAAGGGCGCATTCAGAATTCGACAAGCGTGGTCACGGACGGGGAGGCGGCAATCGCCTACCTGCGGCGCGAAGGGAAATTCAAAGCCTCCTCGCGCCCTGACCTGATTCTTCTGGACCTTAACCTTCCGAAGAAGAGCGGAAGCGAAGTGCTCGCGGAATTAAAAACGGATACCGCGCTGCGGGATATTCCGGTGATCGTGCTGACGACGTCGCCGATGGAGCGGCAGGCCCTGGTCAAGACCTACGATCTGCCGGCCAACAGCTACTTGTTGAAGCCGCTGAACTGGACCCGTTTTCTAGACGCAGTGCGCTGCTATACGGACCTGAAGCTAGTGATCGTCCGCGACGCCACCGGGTAGCAGTATACCCTGTCCCGATTCGCGCGGCGCACCAGCATACCCTGTCCCCGATTCTCGACTGAGAATTTCGCGGACCTCGAGGCACTCCAGCCCCGAAATGTCTCGAATCCCTCGAGTCGCCATTGCAGGTATTCCGTACCATATCACCCAACGGGGTAACGCGCGCCAGATCGTCTTCTCGGATGCGCAGGACTACTGCGTTTACCTCAGACTCCTCCGTCGATATTCGAAAATGCACAAGCTCCGCATCTGGGCCTGGTGCCTGATGCCCAACCACGTGCACCTCCTCGCGGTTCCCGAAACCTCCAGCACACTCGCGCGCGCCCTCGGTTCCACTCATCGCGACTATGCGCGCTACCGCAATTCACGATCATCAAGCTGCGGCCATCTCTGGCAGGCCCGTTTCTATTCATGTCCCATCGAAGTTCGCGGCGTCTGGCCAGTGATGGCATACATCGAGAGGAATCCCGTGCGAGCGGGTTTGGTTCAGACCGCCGAGTCGTATCCGTGGTCGAGCGCCCGATGCCACACCGCCGCCTCTCGGGTCGATAAATGGCTCGGAACAGCGCCATGGTGCAACGATCCTAGCGCCGCGCGATGGCGTGAGGTGCTCCACATCGGCCTCGATGAAGTGTCATTTCGAGAACGGCTGCGCGAGGCGACTGAAACCGGCCGTCCGTTCGGGTCTGACGAATTCGCCGAACATTTGGAGGATAGAATCCATCGCAAGCTGCGGCGTCGGCCGGCTGGACGGGCTCGTACGAAAATAGGGACAGGGTATACTGCTACCGCTTTATGAATACCGCTTTATGAAACGCTCCGGGTTCGCCGACCTGCCTCTCCACGGCGGACGTGTCCCCGCCTGGCTCGCCGAGCGCATGACAAAACTCGGCACCGCCATTAGCGAAGCCATCATCTATCAGCACGGCGTCCCCGAGTTGCTCTCCCGTCTCAGCGATCCGTTCTGGTTCCAGGCCTTCGGGTCCGTGATGGGCATGGACTGGCACTCCTCGGGAATTACAACCTCCGTCATCGGCGCCCTAAAACGCGGCCTCAATCCCCGCGCAAACGAGCTCGGCATCTACGTCTGCGGAGGTCGAGGTAAACATTCCCGCAACACGCCGAACGAACTGCGCGAAGTTGCCGACCGCGTGAGCCTCGATGGTGAAGCCCTCGTTCGAACGAGCCGCCTCACGGCTCGCATCGACAACAACGCCATCGCCGACGGCTTCCAGATTTATCTGCACTCTTTCGTCCTGAGCACCGCAGGCGACTGGACCGTCGTGCAGCAAGGACTCAACGACGCGACCGGACTCGCTCGCCGTTATCACTGGCATTCCGCATCGGTCCGCGATTTCACCTCCGAACCGCACACGGGAATCGTGGGGCAGAATCAGGGCGCGATCATGAACCTGGTCGACAGCCACTCAAAACCGGCGCAGCATGCCATGCTGTCGCTCGCAAAACAAAATCCTGAAGCCACGCTCCGCGAAGCCCGCGCCCTCGTGGTTCCGCGCCATCACGATGTTCGCGCTGAGAATGTCGACCTGAAGAGGCTCGGCGCCGTGCTCGCCGTCGCGTATGAACGCGAGCTTCGCGATTTCGCGTCTTTGCTGCTGCTCGAAAATCTCGGGCCGCGCACTCTGCAAACGATGGCGCTCATCGCCGAAGTCCACGGCGCTCCCAGCCGCTTTTCCGATCCCGCCCGTTTCTCATTTGCTTTGGGAGGCAAGGATCGCCATCCGTTCCCGGTACCCCTCAAGACGTACGACGAATCGATCCGCGTGCTGCGCAACGCACTGGACCGAGCGAAACTAGGAGACTCCGATAAGATCGACGGACTCAAGCGGCTCGATCGCTTCACAAGAGCCGTAGAGAACCAGTACGCGCCGGAAGCAAACTTCGACGCGGTCGTCGCGCACGAACACGCGATCTCGCCGTCGCTTGACGGGCGAAGCGTCTTCGACGACAAACCACGCGAGCGCAGGCAACTCTCGCTCTTTACGTAAGCACGCCACGGATGGCGCCCACCAGTGTGCATCCCGCGATGAACCCGATGGTTCCGTAGTGAAACCAGTTGCGGGTAAAGTGCACCACAAGCAGCACGTCCTCGGAGGTGATTCGCCATCCCATACCCGTCCAATTCTCTTGGGTACGGGGGTTCTAAGGAATAAATCGCGAGGACTAGAACGTAATGACCGCGGACCGCGATCTACAACGCATTTCCGGCGCAAAATCCTGATGCCCAGGCCCACTGGAAATTGAATCCTCCCAGATGTCCCGTTACATCCACAACTTCGCCAATGAAAAAAAGTCCCGGTACTTTGCGGCTCTCCATCGTTTTCGCCGACAATTCATTTGTGTCAACGCCGCCCGCGGTCACCTCCGCTTTGTCGTAGCCTTCCGTTCCCGATGGCGAAACTTCCCAACGATGAATTTCCCGCTCCAAATCCTGCAACGCTGCCGTGGTCCAACGTTGCGGCGCATGTAGCTCCATCCAACGATCCGCAAAGCGGTTTGCGACTACAGCGCGTAAAGTCGACTGCGCCGCTTCGAGATCCCGCCCACCGGATGACGCTCGCAGCGCGGCGGTCACGTCGCGTTCCGGGGCGAGATCGATCGCAATTGTTTGTCCCTCGCGCCAATACGATGAGATCTGAAGAATCGCAGGTCCGCTCAATCCGCGATGCGTGATGAGCATCTTCTCCCGAAAGCTGGTTGAACCATTGGCGGCGACCACGTCCGCGGACAGACCGGTAAGGTCGGAGTAGTTTTTGCGGTCAGTAGCGTTGAATGTCAGCGGCACGAGCGCCGGTCTGCAATCTATAATCTCCAAGCCGAACTTCCGGGCTACCTCGTATCCAAGGGCGGTAGCTCCCATCTTTGGAATCGAGAGTCCGCCGGTGGCTACCACCAGCGCCGGAGCATGGAAAACGGAGTCTCCGGCTCGCACCTCAAATCCATCGTTCCGACGCACTTCCCGCGCTGGCTTCTTCAAAAAGATGCGTACACCGGCGGCGCGACACTCCTCTTCGAGCAGATCCGTAATATCTCGAGCCGACCGATCGCAAAACAACTGTCCGAGCGTCTTCTCATGAAATGGGACTTTATGCTTTTTGACGAGAGCAATGAAATCGTCCGGACGATACCGTGCCAGAGCGGATTTCGCAAAGTGCGGATTGGTCGAGAGGAAATTGTCCGGCCGGCAATGGAGGTTGGTGAAATTGCAGCGCCCGCCCCCGGAGATCAAAATCTTCTTGCCGATGCGATCGGCATGCTCGATCACCGCGACGCGGCGGCCCCGCTTTCCTGCCTCCATGGCGCACATCAGCCCAGCGGCGCCCCCGCCGAGCACGATGGCATCGAATTCTTCCACTGGCCTGACCTGGAAACGCAACGAGGCGGCCGCAATCGCAGTCGCCTCGTCACTAGGAAATTAATGAAGCGCTACGGCTTCGTGGTGCCGGGAGCCGGCCGAGGAGCGACCGGAGCCGAGGTGTTAATCGGAGGCTTGGAGGAAGGAGCCGCGGTAGTTGTAGCGCCAGCGTCCTTGTCGTATAGATCGATAATGTCCTTCGTAATATCGATCGTGTTCGAAGCCCAGAACACGGGCGATTGCGGATTGCTCACGTCAAGAACAATCGTGTAACCGCGTTCCTGCGAATACTTGGCAACCAGGGCGTACATCTTCTGCCCCAATTGCTGAAGGAGTTTCTGCTGCTCCTGATCCATTTCGGCCTGGGCATCTTCCATGTCGCGATTGAGGCTTTTGGTCTTCTGGTCGATACTACGATACAGATCGTTCTTAGCCGCATCGCTGAGGGTGTTGGCGCCCTTCTGGAGCTGGTCCTTGAGACCGTTGATCTCGTTTTGCTTGGCCTCGATCTCTTTGCGCCTGGGCGCAGCTTTGGATTCGAGTTCAGCCGCCGCCTTTTGGCCGTCTTTCGTGCTCACAATAGCGGCTTGAATCTGAATGGTTGCGATTTTCGGTGTCTGCGCATACCCGAATGTCGCCAGACTCGCGGCCAGCGCGCAGAAGCACAATACCTGTCTTGTCACAATGAAACTCCTAACCTTGCACTTAGTCTAATTCTATCCAATCGTTTCGAACGCCGCCCTAAAAAGTGCGTCCGATGGTGAAGCGGAACATCGTCTGCTTCTCGAAAAACGGAATCGGCGCTCCGTACTGCGCGATCGCATTTTGGAACGTCGCATCGTTCGGGAATAAGGAACGGTCGGCCGCGATGGGCGGCTGCAAATTCTCTCGAACGGTTGTCGGGTTGTACGCAAAATAAACGCGGAACGGCGCGTTCACGACGGGCATCAGCACCTGAATCTCAATACCCGTGGAACTGCGTATCTTCTGCGTACCGGGCGCGATTACGGCGTTACCTGTGAAATTGGCTTGCGGGAATTCGGAGTTGAGCTGCGTGATACGGCCAGGATTTAACCTGAGCTGGCTGGCCCACGACAGTTTGTCGATGCCGGCATCGAAGAAGAAAGCCAGCGTTACCGGTCCGACGATCGGAATGCGGTATTCGAAGTTGGTCGTGACGTTGGTGTCGCCGCCGGGAAATACCATCTGATAAATCGGGATGGTCTGGGTAACGTTCGTGAAGGAGACTGCGCCGGTGATGGGATCCACAGATCTCTGCTGGCGTACCGTTCCGTCATTGTTCAGCACGTTAATGGTCGCGGTGCTTGGAATATAACCGATCGGGCTGATGCCCCAGATATCGAAACCTCGAATGTCGTTTTCACCACCGATATAGTAGCGGCTGAACGGAGGAGCGACCTTGCCGCCATAACCGGTGATCATGCGGCCCAGGACGTGAACTCCGATCACGTTTCCTTTTTTGAAACCGCGGCGGAAATACTTGAAATCGATGGTGGGTTCAATGGTGTTCACGTTGCCGCCGGCGCCCGCGACACCAGCCGACATGAACAATGATTTTCCGCCCGTCGGACTGATCGGAGAATTGACCGTGTTGTACGTGTACGACGGTGTGATCTTGCTGGTGCGGATTCCGCTCAATTGATTCGGACCGCCGATTCCCTGGAAATCAAGGTAGGTGAAGTAAGACGTCGCGGCATCGGTCAGGGTGGTGACGTTTGAAATGTCGTAGCCGTAAGTGAGACCGAGACGCGCGAAGCTTCGCCTCAACGGATACTGCATGAACACCGTCCCGCCGTAACCGTTCGAGACATAGTTCAACAGGTTTTGCGAACCGAGCGCGTTGTACTCCGGGATCAGATTCTGGCCGGAGAGAATGGATGCCTCGCGAGCCTGATTGTAATTGAAGCGCTGCGAGTATAACGTAAAGCCGGTCTGAATCGGCTTATCGAACAGGTATGGCTCCGTGAATCCGAACTGTACGCTTCGCAGGCGCGTCCCGAGCTGCGACGAAAGACTCAGCGTTTCGCCGAGGCCCAGGAAGTTGTGCGTGGAGTATGAAGCCCCGATGAACGTTCCGGAAATGCCGGAAACGCCGCCGTTCAACTGAATGGAATTCTTGCCGCGTTCCTTCAGCTTCAGTTTGAGATCCACCGTGTCCGTCTTGGTGTCTCGAGTGATATCGGTGGATTCGCCTTCCTTCAGCGGCTCGAAAAATCCGAGCTGGTTCAAACGCAGAATACTGACGTCCCAAAGGCGCGTATTGAACATGTCGCCTTCATCGATCAGCAGTTCGCGGCGAATCACTTTATCGCGCGTCGAGGTGTTACCGCTGAAATCGATGCGGCGCACAAAGAACTGCTTGCCTTCGTCCACGGATAGGGACATGTCGACGGTGGCATTCTTGGTATCCGGCTCGAAGCTCGGCTCGCCGACGAAATCGATGAAACCGAATTCGCCATAAAGCTTGCGCATATTCTCGATACCCTTGCGGAGCTTGGCGGTCGAGAAAACATCGCCCGGACCCATACCGAACAAAGGTCTCATCAAGGCATCCGGCGTACGGAAAAACTTCACGCCCGTGAACGATATGGCATGGAGATGATATTTGGCGCCTTCATCCATCGTGATCGTAATGTCGGCCCGCTTCCCCGGATTGTTCGGGTGAATGAGCGGGATGGACATTCCGCCGCTGTTGGGACCTCCGACATCGTAAACCTTCACGGTGGAGTCCGTCGCGCGCGCCACGAAGTAGCCGTGCTGCTGATAGAAATCCTGGATGCGGCTCTTATCTTCCTCGAGCTTGCTGGCGTCGAAGGTCTTGGCAAACAGGTCCTCAAAGAAAATCGAGTACGGAATCCCGATCGGCTTCAGGTTGTGCATCGCTCTAATCACTTCTTTATCGGAGAACGCCTTGTTGTTGACGATCTCGATATGGCCGACCTTAACTTTCGGACCCTCGTCTATCTTGAACACGATTTCGAGCGACGACGGCGGGACGCGATGCACTTCCGGAGTCACCGTCGCGTACTGATGGCCGCGCTCCGATTCGTATTCCTGAAGCACGACGCGCGCCCGCTGCACCTTGTTCTGATCGTATTGCTGCTCGACGCTCAACCCGACTTTGCGCTCCTTGAAGCGGTCGAGAATTTCGGAGACGCTGATCGATTTATTGCCCTCGTATTTGATGGTGCGGATGACCGGTCTTTCCGTCACGATGAAGCGGATAATCCAACCGAACTGTCCAGGCTCTCGCTCCAGGCGTATGTCGTCGAACTTGCCGGTGTTCCACAGCGCCATGAAATCGCGGTGAAGAACTTCCGGGTCGTACTTGTCGCCCTTCTTCGTGTAGATGAGCGCGCGCATGGTGTCCTGGGGAACACGGCGCGCACCGCGGAACTGGATTTCCTCGACATAATTCTCAGGAGGAGCTCCGGCTTTTGATTGCTGTGGCGCGGCACTCGGAGGCGGTTGCGCTGGAGCTGTAGGAGGCTGCTCCAATCGGGGCTGCTGCGGCGCGGGCGTCTGCGGTACGGTTTCAAACGGACTCTTCGGCTGCTGCGCCGGCTGCGTCTGTTGCTGAGCGGGCTGTTGCTGCTGCTGTTGCGGGGGCTGCTGTGGAGTGGAAGACTGCGGTGCGCCCTGAAGTAACCCGGTCAATGCTGCTGCCAACAATAACAGCCGTGGTTGCAGGCGGCTACGCCTGATGAAACTCATCTAAATGCGGGTTCCTTTCCACTCTGTGCTCGGCTTAACTTTCCCAGACGTTCGCCTTAAACCAGTGGTTTCAGGCCGTGCTTTGCGACGTGGGGATGAAGTTCTTATTTTACCTGATGCTGCGCGTGCCGCGCGAGCCCAGGTGAGAATATTCGGCACAGTCATTATGATCCATCCGACGGAGTTAAAGAGAATATCGCCGGTCCGGTGGAAGAGGGGCAATTGGTGGGCCAGCCAAGGAAGGGATTGAAGAGCGGAACCCAAAAAAAAATCGCCGCAGCCAGACTTCCGGTGGCTGCGGCGATTTTCTTGAATCGAACTTAGACTAAGACTTCCGGCGAAGGAAGCGGCTCAAACCGAACAACAGAAGCCCGCCTCCGGCCAACAACGAACTCGATGCCGGTTCCGGCACTACTCCGCCGGTAATCCCCGATCCGGGATTCGGAACATCCACGTAGCCGACGGTCTGATCCGTCGTGCCGGCGTCGACTCCGGTGTCCTTGGTGGCTTGACTGGTGTAGTTGCCAGTCATGGTGTCGCTGTAGTCATCGAGGAACGAAAATCCTGTGATGGGCAAAACCGCACCACTGTCCGCAACAACCGGTCCCGTGTAGAAGAAAGTGATGTTCACGATAGCCGCATTGTCAAACGACGAACCGATAACCTGCGAAGGCGTGATGCCTGTTTCCTGCTCAGTTGCATACCATCCCGCGGGCGTCACGGCGCTCCCCGACACGTAACCGTTGATGTCGTAAAGCGTGAAGAACGTGCCGGCCGGATCACACTGAACCAAGCCGCTCAATCCGGGACAGGTCACGCCGTCCGTTGCGGCGGGATCCAGACTCTCGTCTTGCTGCAGGTTTGCAGTGTAGTTGTAAGTATAAGGCCCACCTGACGGGCCCGAAGGTGCACCGGAAAGAACCGGTATAATCGATGCGTTTCCAACCGCTACCGTAAACAGAAAGCTTGAAAGCACTGCTCCGGTCCGGATAAGGATCGCATTTCTCCTATGTTGGGTCATCTATCCCCTCCTGACGCTATAGAGGCAAGATACCTTAAAACTGTTACCGAGATCTATGTAGAACACCATTAATCTTTCGTAAGGGTGCCTACGGTAAGAAGCTGTGTATTCTCAATTACTATCCAGGGTCTCTGAGGAAGAATTGTATCGCACGGATTCGAGAAAAAGCCCGGAGGAAGGGGCGGTCCAGCCCGCGACATCGAGCGATTTCGCGCATTTCCCATTCAGGAGTTGCACGAACTCTTCCATGCTGATGTCGCCCTGGCCGAGTTTCACGAGAACGCCGACGAGACGGCGAACCATGCGCCATAGGAAATGCGAAGCCTCGATCCGGAAGAGGATCAGGTCGCCATCCAATTCGAGCTCGGCGGATTCGACCACGACAGTGGTGGATTCATCCGGCCGGGAAGGATCGGCGGCTCGAAAGCAGATAAAGTTATGCCGGCCGACGAGCATTTTTGCGGCCTGCGACATCGCGGCCACATCCAGCTTTTCCTTGACCCACCAGACGTACTTCTTTGAGAGGGCGGTCTTGCGCAGAGAGATCTGATAGAGGTAGGTGCGCGAGACAGCGTCGTGGCGCGCGTGGAAACGGTTGGGCGCGGCGTCAACGTCGATCACGGCGATGGGAGCGGGAAGGCGGTCGTTGAGGGCGCGGCGGATTTCCGCTGGATGGCGCGAGATCTTGTCTTTTGTTCTTAAATGCGCGACTTGCGCCAGAGCGTGAACGCCCGCGTCGGTGCGACCGGCTCCGTGAAGCTCGACCGGACCACCGAAGTAATCTTCGGCCGCTCGGCGCAGCTCACCCATTACCGTGCGCGCGTTGATCTGTTCCTGCCATCCGCTGAATTTCGTTCCGTCGTATTCGAGAATCAGCTTCCACGTGGTCAAGCTTCGACGAGCTCCGCTTGAGGCTGCTCGACGCGTTTTCCTCGCACGCGGGCCTGGAGCCTTTCCATGTAGAGATATATGACGGGCGTGATATATAGCGTCAGCAACTGCGATACGAGCAGTCCACCAACGACGGCCAGACCTAAAGGCTGGCGCGCGTCGGCGCCCTCGCCGTAGCCGAGCGCGATGGGCAGCGTCCCGAATAATGCGGCAACGGTGGTCATCATGATGGGCCGGAATCGCAGCATGCAGCCGCTGTAGATCGCATCGCGAGCGTTCTTGCCGTCGATGCGCTGGGCTTCGAGAGCGAAATCGATCATCATGATGGCGTTCTTTTTGACTACGCCGAACAGCATGATGATACCCACGAAGGCGTAAAGGTCCAGCTCCTTGTGGAAGATCTGGAGGGTTAATAACGCACCCACGACGGCGGAAGGCAGCCCGGAAAGAATCGTGATGGGGTGGATGAAACTCTCGTACAGAATCCCGAGAACGATGTAGATGACGAGGACCGCGACGATCAAAAGAACCGTCAACCCCTGGAACGACTTTTGAAATTCCTTTACGGTTCCCTGGAAGTTCACGCTAATCGTCGCGGGCATGCGTAAGTCCCGAATGATTTCATTCACGTGGTCAGCGGCTTGTCCCAGCGAGTAGCCGGGCGCGAGGTTGAACGAAATGGTGACCGCGGGCAATTGCCCGAAGTGATTGATGCTCAGCGGCCCCACGGTACGCGTTATTTTGACCACCGCATCGAGCGGAACCAGAGTACCCAGTGGTAGATCGGACATAGATTTTGGAGAGCGCGGCGGGGCTCTGTTGGTACTGCGGCTCCACTTCGGTGATCACCTGGTATTCATTGGCCGGCGTGTAGATGGTGGAGGACTGGCGAGTTCCGAAGGCGGTGAATAATGCGTCCTGAATCTGCTCCGGAGTGAGGCCTAAAGCCGTGGCGCGGTCGCGCTCGATATCCACCATCACTTGGGGACTTGCGATCTGCATGTCGCTCTGGACATCGAGAACGCCGGGAATCGTGCGCATACGCGCCGTCAGTTGCGGCACCCAGTGATAGATCTCCTGGAGACTGGCGCTCTGGACGGTCATCTGATACACGCTGGTGGTCTGCTGCCCGTTGATGGTGATGGGCGGTGGATTCTGCAGGAACGTCATGATCCCGGGGACGGACATCAGCTTCGGGCGGAGCTCGGCGATAACCTGATCCACGGATAGAGCCCGCTCTTTCCGGGGCTTCAAATTCGCGAAAGCGAAGGCCTGATTGCTGTCCATCGCGAAAGCGCCGACATCCGCCACATTGGGGTCGCTCTTGATAATGTCGGCGATGGCGCGCTGGTGTTTGGCCATCGACTCGAACGATATATCCTGGCCTGCCATCGAGACGCCGAAGACGAATCCGCTGTCCTGGCTGGGAATGAAGCCGGTCGGCATGGTCATGAATAGATAAACGGTGCCGACGAGCAGCAGCACAGCGAACATTGCAGTGACGAATTGATGCCGCAACACGATTCTCAGAGTGCGATCATAACCGCCGGCCAGAGAATTGAAGCCGCGTTCCAGGGTGCGGTACATCGCGCCGTGACGCGACTGGTGGTTGTAGCGGAGGAAGCGGCTGCCGAGCATCGGCGTGAGGGTCAACGATACGAATCCCGAAACGAGGATCGCGACCGTGATGGTTACCGAGAATTCGTGAAGCAAGCGGCCCACCATGCCGCCCATGAACAGCACGGGGATGAACACGGCGACCAGCGATATGGTCATGGAAACAATGGTGAATCCGATCTCGCGCGAGGCCATCAACGCGGCCTGCATGCGAGGGTGACCCATTTCCATGTAGCGGACGATGTTCTCGAGCATCACGATGGCGTCGTCGACCACGAATCCAACCGAAAGCGTGAGCGCCATCATCGAGAGATTGTTCAAGCTATACCCGAGCAGATACATGACAGCGAAGGTGCCGATAATCGAAAGCGGCACGGCCACGCCGGGAATCAAAGTAGCCGAGATGTTGCGGAGGAAAAGGAAGATGACCAGGACGACAAGGCACATGGTCAACAGCAGGGTGAACTTTACGTCGTTGATGGAACCGCGGATGGATTCGGACGCATCGAACGCGATTTTTAAATTGATCGCCGGAGGGATTTCTTTCCGGAATACGGGAAGCAGTTTCTTGATGTTATCGACCACTTCGACGGTATTGGTTCCAGGCTGGCGTTGGATGGCGAGAATAACGCCGCGCACGCCGTCGAACCAGGCGACGGCCCTATTGTTTTCGACGCTATCGATGACGCGACCCAATTCTTCGAGACGGACGGGATTGCCATTCTTCCAAGCCACGATGATGGGCCGGTATGCGGCGGCATTGGTCAACTGACCGGTGGACTGCACCGTGAACGATTGCTTCTCGCCGTAGAGCTTGCCGGTGGGCAAGTTCGAGTTGTTCTGCTCGACGGCCTTTTCCACTTCATCAATGCCGATGCCTCGCGCAACGAGCGCATCGGGATTCAACTGCACCCGGACGGCGTATTTTTGGGCGCCGTAGACTTGAACGCTGGAAACGCCGCTGGACATCGAGATGCGCTGGGCGAGCAACGTTTCGGCGTATTCGTCCACTGTGTATAGAGGCAGCGTATCGGACGACATCGAAAGGTAAAGAACCGGCTGCTCGGCGGGATTGGTCTTCTGAAACGAAGGCGGCCGGGGCATTGTGGGCGGGAGTTGGCCGCCGGCCTTCGCGATGGCGGATTGGACGTCCTGCGCGGCTGCGTCGATGTTTCGGTCAAGCGCGAACTGAATGTTGATTTGGGTCGAGCTCTGCGAGTTCGTCGAGCTCATCGACTCGATGCCCGCGATAGTCGCGAACTGGCGTTCGAGCGGCGTGGCAACGGCCGACGCCATGGTCTCCGGATTAGCTCCCGGCAAACTGGCGCTGACCTGAATGGTCGGATAATCGACGCTGGGCAGGGCGGCCACAGGCAGTGCGCGGTAGGCCACGATGCCGAACAGAAGAATGGCGGCCATGACCAGGGCGGTCATAATCGGCCGCTTGATGAAAAGTGCGGAGATGTTCATGCTACAGCGTTTCCGAATCCACTTTGCTTGCGGGCACCGGTTTCACATGCGCGCCGGGGAACAGCCTCAGTTGGCCATCGGTGACCACTGTTTCTCCCGCCGCAATTCCTTTTTCGACCACGACCTGACGACCGATCGATTCACCCAGCGTTACGGGCCGGGGCTCCACGGATTGGTCGGGCTTGACTACGTAGATCATTTGTCCCCGCAGACCCGCCTGGACGGCCTCCGACGGGACTACCGTCGCCTCTTTCTTATCCAGCGTGAGAACGACGTTCACAAACTGACCGGGCCAAAGAAGGTGTTCGGCATTGCTGAACGTCGCTTTCAGATGGATGGTCCCGGTGGTGGTGTCGACGGCATTATCGATGACCGAGAGCGACCCCTGCGCGCTCTTCGCAGAGTCGCCTTGCAGGGAAACCTGCACCGCGAGAGGGCGCCTGGCGTTGTCGGCGCGGATGGCGGGCAGATGCTGCTGCGGGATGCCGAAGCTCACGAAAATCGGCGAAAGCTTGTTGATCACTACAAGGGCTACGTCGCTGACCTTGATGAGGTTCCCTTGCTGGACCAGGAGATTCCCGACGCGGCCCGAGATGGGGGCGCGAATGTCGCAATAAGTGAGGTTCAGCCGGGCGCCGTCGATTGCAGATTTGTCGCTTTCGATGGCCGCGCGAGAGCTCTCTATTGCGGCCTGATCGGCTTTGATCGATTCATGGAGGGCCTCGGAGTTGGCGCGTGCCAGTTGGCCGGCCGATTGCGACATGATGCCCTCTTTTGCGAGCTGCGTGTTGCGTGCGGCATCGGCATCGGTGCTTACGGCCTGGGCGCGGTCGCGCGCGATGTTGGCTTCGTACTGATGAAGTTGCGCGGTATCGCGGGCGAGTGTCGCCTCGGCCTGACGCAAAGCTTCCTCATAAGGACGCTTGTCGATTTCGAAGAGCAAATCACCTTGTTTGACTTCGCTGCCCTCAGTGAAGTGGACGCTCATCAACTCGCCGGCGATTTGAGATCTTACCTGAACTGTGACGGAGGGTTCGACGGTGCCAACCGCCCGGAGTTGGATTGGGACCGTTTGCTGGGCGGCGACCGCGACGGAGACAGGGGTCGGCGGAGGCGGGCCGACCATCTGGGCCTTCTGAGTTGAGCAGCTCCAGAGAAAGACGATCGGGAGTGCGATGGCGCAACCCGGCGCCAAACGGGAAAATGTAGAGCGTTGGGACAAAGGGGACTCCGCGCAAAGTCGCGCTGATTTAAGTTCTATGGTAACTGACGGGGCTGGGCGCGTGATGTTAGGCTGCCGAAGACGATTGCTGGGGAGATGGGGCACACCGAGTTAAGTGTTTGACTCGCCGTGAGTTGCTGTTCGGCGAAGGGCTCCGCGGCGGCTGAAAACAGGGTCCAGCCTCCGCCGTTTGGATCAATTCGGTTCGATGTGGCGGAGTTGGGCATTCGTTTTTCTTTCCTGGACGCAGGTAATCTCGATTCAAATATACGGTGGGGACGCGGCCAATCTCCGGAAACTTGTGGGACGGGTTTCGCAGTAAGCCAATACAGTAGTTGGTGATACGAGCCGTATTAAAATTCTATAATTTACTTGAACGTCTCCAGCGCGGTTGCGGATTGGCATCGTGCGGTCTATTCTGTCAGTTACTGAGAAGAGAGATGCTTTGAGCAAACCCACCGATCTCGTCCAGGGCACACTGGACCTGCTTATATTGAAGGTCATCGCGCTGGAGCCGATGCATGGATGGGCGATTGCACAACGAATCCGGCAAATGTCGGGGGACGTGCTCCAGGTGGGACAGAGCGCGCTTTATCCCTCGCTTCACAAACTCGAACAGAACGGCTGGATCAACTCGGAGTGGGCGGTCAGCGAGAACAATCGAAGGGCGAAGTATTACACGCTGACGAAGGCTGGTCGCAAGGCTCTGGAGCAGGAGGCCGCGCAGTGGGAACGGTTGGCGGCGGCGATCTCGCTTATTGTTCGGACCGTCTGAGAGTCAATCGTGATGCTTCTGATGCTACAATATGTGCATCATGAGCATCCGCACGACGGTGACACTGGATGACGATGTGGCGGCGCGTGTCAAACGTGAAAGCCAACACAGAGGAGCCTCTTTTCGGGACACTCTCAACGATTTGTTGCGGACGGCGCTGCTGGGGATGGACAACAAACCGCGCCGCCGTACGCTCAAAATCAAAGCCACTCATATGGGGCACAAACCAGGCCTGAATTATGACAGCATCGAGTCCCTCCTTGAATACGGCGAAGGCGAACAGCACCGGTGACCATCATCGATGCCAATGTCCTCCTGTACGCGTATAATGCCGATGCTCCACAGCACAAGGCGGCCGCACAATGGCTTGCGAGCCTGCTAAAGAGCGCCGAGCCGATCGGACTTCCCTGGGCGACGGTTTGGGCATTCATTCGAATTAGCACCAATTCCAGAATCTGGTCTCATCCGAGATCTACCGAGGACGTGTTCGCAATCATTCGCGAATGGTTAGCGCAACCCGGTGTAGTTCTGCTGAACCCAGGACCGCTTCACGCGGAGATTTTGGAAAAGCTCGTCGATGACTACGGGGCAATTGGACCGCTGGTAACCGACGCTGTTCTTGCGGCGCTGGCGATCGAACACGGAGCTGTGTTAGCGTCGACGGACCAGGACTTCCGTCGTTTTCCCGATGTGCGGTGGGTCAATCCACTTAGCGCCTAGCGACCGGAAATGCGCTCGTTGTCATTACGTTTATGAGGAAGCGATAGAGCTTGTAAGAGGATGACGGTTCGCGTCGTGCCCCAAAAGCTGCGTCCTTGTTAGCCGGCGCTATCATGGGCTTTACCCTGCCACTATGACGTGATGCTTGTGATCATCGATCCGGCACTGGGCATATGAAGAGCAAACAGAGGCGCTTTACGCGGCGCGCACTGATGAAGAGCGCCGTCGCGGCCGCACCAGTCTGGCAGGCCGTTCGCGCCGCCAAGAATGACGAACTGTTTCGCGTGTTTCAGCAACCACCAGCTACGGCGCGGCCGTTTGTCCGCTGGTGGTGGAACGGCGACAAACTGACGGAAAAGGAAATTGTTCGCGAACTGGACCTTCTCCACGCAGCAGGCATCGGTGGCGTCGAAGTGAATCCGATTCGTTTCCCGAATCCCGACGACCCGCTCAACATTCCTGAGATTGAATGGCTGAGCAAACCGTGGATCGAGATGCTTCAGACCGCCGTTCAAGGTGCGCGCGAACGTGGAATGATCGTGGACAGCATCGTCGGCTCCGGATGGCCTTTCGGTGGGCAGTTCCTCACGCGCGAAGAGCAGACCCACATTTTGGCTCTCGGCACGCGGCGGATCGGCGGTTCCGGTACCGTGCGGATTCCCGAAGCCGATCTGCTGGCCGACGCTGAACTCACGCTGCATTCCAAGTGGAAGTCCATCGACAAAAGCATCCGTTATCTGCGTCTTGTGCCAGAGCAGATGGAGGAGTTCACGCCCGGAATTGATGTCACAGCGAGGCTCGCGGGAGGTGTCCTCACGCTGGACGTTCCGGGGGGCGATCACATTCTCTACACACTCGTGCAGCAGCGCGGATTCCAGGCCGTCATCAACGGGGCTCCCGGCGCCGACGGGCCGGTATTGAATCACTTCGACAGCGCAGCCGTGGAACATTACCTGGACCGAATGTCGAGTGCGATCGAACCCGTTATGGGACCGCTCGGCAAGTCCTTCCGCGCCATGTTCTGCGACAGCCTGGAACTGGAGGGCGCGAACTGGTGCTCCGACATGCTTCCTGAGTTCGAGGCGCGCCGCAGCTACTCCCTGCTGCCATATCTGCCTTTCGTGCTGTTCAAAACGGGCGAGATGGGCAATCCTACGGCGAACCAGAATCAGGCCACGCTGGGCGATGCGGCTCGGGACGTCATCGAGCGGGTCCGCTATGACTTCCTGACGCTGCAGATGGAGTTGTTCGCAGAGCGATTCACGCGCACTTATCACCAATGGTGTACGCGGCATGGCGTGAAGTCGCGGATGCAGGCCTATGGCCCGGCGTATCATCCGCTCGAAAGCAGCCTGGATGTGGATATTCCCGAATGCGAAACGTGGATGAATCCGCAGATGGGCTCGCCCGAGCATCGAGCTCCCACCGGCATCAACAAGTTCGTTGCCTCGGCCGCGCGTTTCTCCGGGAAACGGGAGGTGAGCTGTGAAGAGCTCACCAACACGGAGATGGTCTTCAACGCCACTCTCGCCAGTTTAAAGACCTGCGCCGACCAGAGCAATCTCTCCGGCGTCACCCACTCCATCTTCCACGGGTTCAACTATAGCCCCGCGGAAGCGGCCTTCCCCGGCTGGGTTCGCTATGGAACCTTCTTCAACGAACGCAACCCGTGGTGGCCCTTTGTCAAGCGCTTCACCGATTACAAAGCGCGGCTTTCGGCGTTGCTCGGAAGCTGCGATCCCCGCACTGAAGTCGCCGTTCTGCATCCATTCGCCGATCTGTGGATGACGAAAGGCATGCAGCGCGAGCCGTTTCCTGTACTCCACATGCCGCCGTATCAATATCAACTCTGGGAGGCGATACACCAGAACGGCAGCGGGTGCGACTACGTCGATGAGAAACTGCTCGGCGAATCCAAATGCGTCGCAGCGCGGTTGGCCATTCGCGGGCGTACCTACGGCGCCGTGATCGTTATGGAGGCGCGAACCGTGGAACCGGATACGGCGCGAGCGCTGGAACGTTTCGCGAATGGAGGCGGCCGGATCGTCTTTATTCGCCACGCGCCCTCTCGCTCGCCGCGTTTCCAGAACCGTGAGGCGAACGATGCTGAGGTGCAGGCTGCTTCCGAGCGCATTCTGCGGGACCATCGCGAGCGGTGCGCGGTGGTCGACCCGCCTGGCAAAAACATTCTGGCGTGGTACGGCAGCGTCCAAAGGCAATTCGGAATCCAGCCCTACATGCGCATCGCGAGCCCCGACGTTAACCTCAGCCAGATTGCACTGCGGTCCGGCGAACGCGAGATCTTCTTTTTCTCGAATTCCGATCCGGAGCGCGAGATTGAGACCGATATCGAGTTTTTTACCGGAAGCAAAACGCCGTGGCAGTGGAACCCGGAGACAGGCGAGCGCACGCCCTACTTCTTTAACGCCGACAAAAGACGCCTCAACGTGCGCGTCGAGCCGGCCGGCTCATTGCTGCTGGTCTTCGAACCAGGCATGGATCAACCGGCGGAGCGGGTTCCGCGGCCCTCGGAAACGGACGCCGTTGGGATTGCCGGGCCCTGGCAGCTCGAACTGCGGCATGTGGACGGAACTCACAGCCAGCGCACCTTGGACACCCTGATCGATTTCAAGGACGATAGTGCGCTGCGCTCCTTCGCAGGCACGGCGTTCTATCGGACAAGCATTCAGTCGTCAGGTGATGCGCACGCGTTCCTGGATCTAGGGCCGGTAAACGGGATCTCCAGCGTAACTCTGAACGGCCGGAATCTGGGGCTAAAGTGGTACGGTTGTCACCGCTACGCTACTGGTAACGCCTGGGTGGCGGGAGAGAATCGTCTGGAAATTCAAATCACTACCGTACTCGGAAACTACATGAAGTCGCTCACCGGTAATCCCGTCGCGACAAAGTGGACATCGCGCCAGCCGTTGTATCCGGCGGGCCTCCGTGGTCCGGTGCGGCTGCTGGCGTCGGCCTAATGGACTGCCAGCCTTTTCTTCTCTGATTTTGAGCAGGCGCAGGTTAGCGCCGCCTTGCCTTAGGCGTTTGTGCCGCCATCTACAGTCAGGTTCGCGCCGGTGATGTAGGACGCCTCCGGACCAGCCACAAACGCCACCAGAGCGGCGACCTCTTCCACATTCCCATAGCGCCCGAGCGCCGTGTTGGCGATCTGGGGTGTCGCCCAATCACCTGCTGCCGGATTCAACTCCGTATCGATCGGGCCGGGCTGGACGTTATTCACCGTAATGCCGCGGCTCCCGACCTCTCTAGCCAACCCCTGCGTGAACATCTTGACCGCGCCCTTCGTTGCGGAATACGGCGTCAGTCCGGGCGTCATGTTGCGCTCGCCGACGCACGAGCCGATCGTGATAATCCGTCCGCCGCTTTCCATGTGCCGCAGGGCCTCTTGCGTCGCGATAAACGTGCCGCGGATATTAATGTCGATTACGCGGTCCATTTCCTCCAGCGTGGTCTCCTCGAAGGGTTTCGGAATGGCTATTCCAGCGTTATTCACCAGTACATCCAGGCGGCCGAAAGTCTTAGCGGTCTTCTCGACGGCGCCCTTCACCGCTTCGGCATTAGCGGCCTCCGCCTGAATCGCCACGGCTTTGCCGCCACCGCGTTCGATCTCCTCCACCACGGCGCGAGCACCGTCGGCGTCCTTCGCGTAGGTTATAGCCACGTTCGCTCCGTCGGCGGCCAGGCGTTTTGCAATCGCCGCACCAATTCCCCGCGAACCGCCGGTAACAAGTGCGATCTTTCCTTCCAATTTCTTAGACATGTTCTCTCTTTTCCTTCGACATTACTCTTCAGCAATTGGGTCTCGTTCGAAACCCGATGGCTATGAGCGATTGTGAAGGAAGGCGCTCAGTGGCGAAACCCTCGAAGCGGGTATCTCAGAGTACCCCCATTGTGTGAGCGGCGAATCGAGGAATGCGCCGAAATATTTCGACGGTTCGTTAGCGCAGCGGGCTCATGGGACGGCTGCCTTCGCGGGTTTCAGCGTGGTGGCGCACGTCGATACCCTTGGCGAGGAACATCACGTCTTCGGCGATATTGGTGGCGTGGTCGGCGATGCGCTCGAGGTTACGAACCACCGATAACAAATCCACGGATTGGCGGATATTCCTCGGGTCCTGCTCCATGAAACTGATCAGTTCATGAAAGCTGGCGTTGCGCAGATCGTCTACCGCATCATCGGACGCCAGGACGCTGCGAGCCAAGTCGGCGTCGCGGGAGACAAAAGCGTCCAGGCTTTTGCGAACCATCGATTGGACGAGGGCCGCGATGTGCGGAATATCGATCATCGGTTTGACGATCGGCTCACTGAGCAGAGACAGCGCGCGATTTGCGATATTGACCGCCAGATCGCCCATGCGTTCGAGGTCGTTGTTAATCTTCAGCGACGCCACGAGAAATCGGAGGTCCTGCGCCATGGGCTGTTGCAGAGCAAGCAGGCTGATGGCGAACTCATCGATCTCGATTTCGATCTGGTTGATCCTGCCTTCGTTCTTTAAAACTTCGTTGGCGAGAGATTCGTCCTTTTGAACCACCGCGGTAATGCTGCGATAGATGGCCGACTCGACCAGCGAACTCATTTCGAGCAGCTTGGACTTGAGCTGCTCCAACTCTTCGACGAAATGGCGCACTTGTTCCCCTTTTTCCTTTTCGATGGTCCTAGCCGAAGCGTCCCGTGATGTAGTCTTCCGTTTCCTTCTTCGCGGGATTCTTGAAGATTACCCTGGTGTCGTCAAACTCGATCAGCTTTCCTAGAAGGAAGAAGCCGGTGTAATCGGCGACGCGGGCGGCCTGCTGCATGTTATGAGTCACGATTACGATGGTGCAATAGTCCTTGAGCTGGAATAAAAGCTCTTCGATTTTTGCGGTGGCGATGGGATCGAGAGCGGAGCAGGGCTCGTCCAGCAGCAGGACTTCCGGCTCGACTGCCAAGGCGCGGGCAATACAGAGGCGCTGTTGCTGGCCACCGGAGAGATCGTAGGCGGAATTGTGAAGCTTGGTTTTTACTTCTTCCCATAACGCGGCGCGGCGCAGGCTCTTCTCTACCACTTCCTCGAGCGCGGCTTTGCGCCTGGTCCCGTTCACACGAGGACCGTATGCAACGTTGTCGAAGATCGACTTAGGGAAGGGATTGGATTTCTGAAAGACCATGCCTATGCGGCGGCGAAGATGGGAGACCTCCATGGGAAGAATGTCTTCGCCGTCGAGCTTGATCTCGCCTTCGACGCGAGTTTTGCGAAGGGTTTCGTTCATCCGGTTCAGGGTGCGCAAGAAGGTCGACTTGCCACAGCCGGAAGGGCCAATGAAGGCGGTAACTTTCTTCTGGTGTACGGTCAGATTAATATCATGGAGAGCCTGATATTTATCGTAGAAAAAGTTCAGGTTCACCGATCTGAGCTTAGGCGTGTTCCCGGTGGGTTCGTTGGGACCGCTCTCCGGTCGGGAAGCGTTCAGCGCGGAAGGATCCATTGAATGAGTTGCAGGGTTCATCTGGGTTTATGGGAGAAGCCGCTGGAGATAATGCTGCGGGCCGTTATATTGACCAGCAGCACGAGACTGAGCAGGACAAATCCCGCCGCCCACGCCTGGCGATGCCAGTCGGGGTAGGGCGAGATTGCATAAGTAAAGATCATGACCGGAAGCGTGGCGATGGGTTGATTCCAACCCGGGCTCCAAAACTGGTTGCCCAAAGCAGTAAATAGAAGCGGCGCGGTCTCTCCGGCAACACGCGCCAAGTTCAACATCATACCGGAGACAAGTCCACGCAATGCGGCGGGGACAACCACGGTTGCAATCGTCACCCATTTTGAGGCGCCCAGGGCCATCGCACCCTCACGCATGGAATTAGGGACTGCGCGGAGGAACTCTTCCGTGCTTCGAAGAGCGATGGGGATCATCATGATGCCCAACGCGACACCTCCAGCCATGGCGGAGTACTGCTTAGTCCTGAGAACAATAAGCGTAAAAGCGAAAATTCCAATCACGATGGAAGGAACGCCATTCAGCAGATCCGTGGTGAAGCGGACCGCAAAAGAAAACGTCACCCCGCCATACTCCGAGAGATACACGCCAGCCATGAAGCCAATAGGGACGCCGATGCAGGTGGCGAGTGAGAGGACCTTCGCGCTTCCCACAATAGCATTTGCCATACCACCGCCAGTTTCACCAACGGGCACGGGCAATTTCGTGAAGAAGTCCCAACTCAGATCTTTGCCGCCCTGCACGAACAGGTAGCCAAGGACAAAAAAGAGCACGCCGACGGTGAACACCGTGCAGACACCAGTGCCAAAGAGCATTACGACGTTGGTGGCTCGTCGTTGCAGCGATAAGGAAGCGGTCATCGAGTGGCGCCTTTCGAGGTCGTCGCCATTATTAGCAATTGAGCCGCCGCGTTCAGGACGATGGTGAGCGCGAAAAGTACCAAACCGAGTTCGATAAGAGCGCTTGTGTAGAGATCGCCGGTGGCCTCAGTGAACTCATTCGCAATTACGGCTGCGATGGAATAACCGGGAGCGAGTATCGAAGCTTTGATCTGTGGAGTATTTCCAATGACCATGGTAACAGCCATGGTTTCACCTAGGGCGCGAGCAAGAGCCAGAAAAATCGAGCCGAAGATACCGGTACGGGCGAAGGGAACAACAACTTGCCACGTGGATTCCCATCTTGTAGCGCCAAGGGCCAAAGCGGCCTCACGCAAATCCCGTGGCACCGCGAGAAGGACCTCCCGCGATATCGAAATGATAAACGGCACAATCATCACAGACAGCACGATGGAGGCCGAGAAGATACTCACACCGTAGAAAGGCCCCGAGAAGATCGGTAGAAAACCCAAGGCGTCTTTCAAGACTGGAACAACACCTTTTTCCAGTATCGGAACCAGAACGAAGATCCCGATCAATCCGTAAATAACGCTGGGGACAGCAGCGAGCAGTTCGATGCAGAAGGTGAGCCCGTCGGACAAGCGGGGTGGGGCCAGTTCAGCAAGAAAGATAGCCGCGCCAACGCCCAGCGGGACGGAAATGAGCAGTGCGATTGCTGAAGTGGCTACCGTCCCGTAAATAAAGGGCAGAGCGCCGAATACTCCGGAAACAGGATTCCAGGTGCTTGTGGTCAGGAAGCCGAATCCGAATTTCGACCGCGACAGGCCAGAATTGACCCATAGCTCCCAAACCAAGGAGGCGGTAAGAGCGATGATGCCGGCCGCACACGCAAATACAACGCCGTATGCGATTCCGTCCGCTGTCCGGAATTGTTCAAGAAATGAGACCACCCGTCCCGTGGGACGGGTGGTATGTGTCATGTTGGCAGGCGTGGCCATTACTACTTAATTTTAGAGATCGCTTTTGTCTCTTTCACTACTACCTCTTTGGGTAGAGGGGCGTAGCTGAGAGCTTCAGTCATTTTCTGTCCGTCGGTGAGCATCCAGTGCAGGAATCCTGTCATCGCCTTCAGCTTAGCCGGGTCCTTAATCTGGTCCGGGATCAGCAGCCAGGTAAAAGTTGAGATGGGATAGGCGCCTTTCCCAGGAGCATTCGTAATGGAAACCCGGAAGTCGTCCGGCATGTTCTTAGCAGCTCCCGCCGCGGCCGCCGTAATGCTAGAGAGCTCCGCTTTTACGAACACGCCCGCGACGTTCTTGACGTTTCCGTATCCGAGATGGTTTTGGAGGGCATAAACCAATTCGACGTAACCGATCGAGTTCGCGGTCTGTTTGACTTGACCGGAAACGCCCTCGTTGCCCTTGCCACCCAGCCCAACAGGCCAATTGACGGAAGTACCTTTGCCGACTTTCGATTGCCATTCAGGGCTGATCTTCGAAAGATAGTCAGTAAAGCAGTAAGTAGTACCGCTTCCGTCGGATCGATGTACAACAACGATGTCGGCACCCGGAAGCTTAGCATTAGGATTGGCCTTCACGAGTTCGGGATCGTTCCATTTCGTAATCTTTCCCATGAAGATGCCGGCGATGGCATCGGGCGTAAAGTTCAGCCCGTCGGGAACGCCGGCGACGTTGTAGGTAACAACGTCCGCTCCGAGAACGGTTGGGAAGTGTAATATATCGGAACCACGCTTGGAACGAAATTCGCTGATTTGCTGGTCGCTCATGGGCCCGTCGCTAGCACCGAAATCGACGGTACCTTCGGTGATCTGTTTAATACCCGCGCCGGATCCGAGCGATTGATAGTTGATCTGAATGTCCGGGTGAAGTTTGTGGTATTCGTTAAACCACTTGGAATACATGGGATACGGGAAAGTCGCCCCCGCGCCATTAATCAGAGTTTCGGCCGTTGCCGGGAGCACGCTCCCGGCCAGGGTGACAACGGCTAAACCGATGATGAATAGCCATTTATTCATATTAAGTCTCATTCGTTTACCCTTAACTCCTAATGTGTCATCTCATTGTTACAACAAGATTACAGGCTTCTACCGAATCCTACTTCACGGGCGGCGGCGCGCCCGGGAGTGTATACCTCAGGTTGAAGTAGACGATGTTTGTGTGAGTCTTATCCGGTTGTCCGGAAGCAACGTACCAGGGATTGCGGCTCAGCCACGAATACTGGCCCATGAAGTTGATGGCGCCTAACTTGGGACTCTTCCAGAAGGTGTGGTTGAAGCCGAAGGTGACTTCGTTCAGTGCGCGGTTTTGGCTGTTGGCGGAGCCGGTGTATCCGTAACCGACGGGCTTGCCGTTCGAGGGATCGATGGTGACGTAGCGGCCAATGTAAACGCCGCCGTAGTAGGCGTAGATCAGGTCGTTGTGGTGGGTGAACTCGAAGCCGTCGACAGTGGAACCGGAGTGAATATCGGCCAAGCTGCCGTTGCCGCGAACTGCGACGTCGGGGGCGAGGCCGAAGATGTAGCGGCCACCGCCATCACTCCAGTAATTGTTGGTGAGAAGACGGAACCCTGGGGCCAACTCGACGTTCAAGTTGACGGACCCGCCGCCGCCTTGCGTGTAATAGTGCTTGTTGGCGGTAAGGTTGTAGACTTTGAAATCGCGGAACACGCCGGCGACTTCAAAATGGAACTTCTTCTTGTAGTCGTAAGCGATCTTCCCGGAAATGTCCGGCATGACGTTCGGAACGCCATCGGTCCCGGAGCCGGCGTCCAACTGCGATCCGTAGGCAGAAGCAACTCCCGCCGGCAAGACGACCGCGCCATTGCCACCCGAGCCGCCGACGGACCCTTCGGGATCCTCGAACGCCAGGCCCATGGCCCAGGAACTGCTCGGATGATAGACCACGCGAAGGCCGGGTGTGCGAGCCCAAACAAGACCCAACTGGTAATTCACGTCTATGTCTTGGCTATAGAAGATATCACCCGGCAATGGGGAAATCCCCGAGCGACCCGGTGTCATCAAACTCCACGACTGACCTCCCAGCAACTCCCACTTGTCCTTGCGAACATCGATCCAGTAGAGGCGCATCCGGAACAGGTACGCGTGGTTGGTGATGTTGTAGTTGTTCGATGTCGGGCTGCCCAGAAAGTCAGACTCCCAGTAGCCGATGAAGTGGGTGTCGCCATGGTCTCCATCGATGCGGGCGCCAATACGCGAGTTCTGCGCGCTGAGGCGGAATTCGCTAAGGTGTCCGGTGGTGGTGTTGAGGTACGGAATGCTGCCAAAGTTGCTTCCGATACCGCTACCGGTATTGGTGCTGCGCCAGGCGCTGGTGAAATCCATGAAGCCGACGGGCATGATGGTCACGGCGCCGAGGTGCAACTGAACAGGGTATTCATCGCCGGGCCCTGACGGAGTTTTTTGGGGCGTGATCGCGGGCATGCCTCCTGGGGTCGGAGTACCACTACCGCTCGGGATAATTGGCGTGAGGCTGGCAACGTCACCTAAACTTTGGGTCGGATGCGATAACAACGATGCGTTGCTCGGTGCGCTCGATTTATTCGTGGGGGCCGGATTAGCGCCGGTCGCACTTTCGAGCATTTTTTTCTGCTCTTCGAGTGAACGACGCAACTCCTCGATCTGTTTCTGCTGGTTCGCGAGCATCACTTTCAGCTCAGTGATCACGTCGCTGGATTCCTTGTTCGCCCCGGAGGCAGCGGGTTGCGTCACAGAAGGAGTCGCACTGGCATCGGTCGATGAGCCAGCCGCAGAATCGGCGGCAAAAGATGTCAGGTTGAACATGCACAACAGGCCGCAACACAGACTCGGCAGTGGGCGGAATTTTCTTATCATTTAGTCAGCTCCTACAATCAGGCAAATATTTGCTACAAGTCGGAAAGCAAGAGAACATGAAACTTATCGCGTTAGCGAAATAGCCGGGTATGCGTATTCCGGCGGCAAGACGCGCGCACGGGCGAGACTACTCCCGGATTGATTTCCGTTCCTGAGAATAGCTGCCGCTCGATGTCCACATTATGAAGACAACGTTACAAAGCAGTGACTAGTCCCTAGGAGCTTCGGGGAGAGTAATGGTGAAGGTAGATCCGCGGCCGAGCTGGCTCTGGACTTTTATCTTCCCGTTCATGCCTTCGATGACGTGCTTGACGATGGAGAGTCCCAGACCCGTGCCGCCCACTTTTCGCGAGCGGGCCTTGTCGGCGCGATAGAATCTCTCGAAGATGCGGGGTAAATCTTGAGAAGGAATGCCGATGCCGGTGTCGGAAACGTCGATGCGAACGAGACCGGGGTCGCCGTTGCGGACCGAAACGCGCACCTCGCCCCCAGCGCGATTGAACTTGACAGCGTTCACGAGCAGATTCAGGAGGGCCTGCTCCAGACGAAAGCGGTATCCCATAACGTTCTTTTCCTGCAACTCTCCGGGAATGATGCTGACGTCGTTGGCGCGAGCTTCCGGCTCCATCGTCCGCAGGGCGCTTTCCAGCACTTCACGAAGGGAAACGCGCTCGGGCTGACCGGGGAGGGCGCCGGATTCGAGATCGGAAAGGATGAGCAGATCGGCCGAGATATTGTTTAATCGGACCGCGTTGGAGCGGATTACTTCGAGAAACTTGCGATTTACGGCGGGCTCCTCGATGGCGCCCTCCAACAATGTATCCGAATAAGCAATGATGCTGGCAAGTGGGGTGCGCATCTCGTGCGAGACGTTGGCGATAAAATCCTTGCGGACCTGCTCCAGGCGTTCGAGGTCGGTGATGTCGTGAAAGATTGCGATCGCGCCGCGTCCGGCAGCGGCTTCGAGCGGAGCGGCGTAAACTTCGAAAGACCGGCCACTCGCCGCGCCTAACTTGAGGGCGCGTTTCATCACCGTCCCGGACCGAATGACCTCTGCGACAATGGCGAGAATTTCGGAATCCCTCACCAATTCGAGGAGCGGCAGGCGTTCGCGAACGGGACGCCGCAGTCCGACGGCACGGGTGATCGCTTCATTGCAAAAGATGACGCGGAGGTCTTTGTCCACCGCGAGCAGGCCTTCACCCATGCTCGAGAGGATGGCCTCGCGCCGGGCGGCTTCGATCTCAAGCCTTTCGACGGCGCCGCGCACCTCGCCGGCGACAGCGGAGAGAGAGCGCTCAAGGGCGCCTATTTCATCGTCGATGTTCAGTTCGAGGACGGTTTTCGGCGGCGGGCCTAAAAGACCGTCGGTGAGGCGAATCAGATCGCGGATCCGGCGCGACCTGGCACGGGAGCGATAGAGCGAAACGAGCATCGCAACGACGGTTACGATGACGGCTGTTCCCAGCACGTAGGCGACAGTGGAACCCACAGTTTCCGACCAGTATAGCTTGGGGTTCAATTACAGGCGCATCACAGACGTTAGAATGGCAGGTCTATCCTTTCGGATAGAGCTATCCGATCGGATAGTTCTTTCGGATGTTTTTGAGAGGAAGCGGGAGTCGGATTTCAGGTCTTCGGTCCTTTACAATCAGTAGTTTACTTAGGCTCGTTCTGAGGTGTTGGCTTTAGTACTAAAGTGGTAGGGTGATTGCCTTAGATGAAGCGTCGTCAGCCACACACAAAGGAAGGAGAGCCCAAGTGAAAGTCAAAACGAACGTAAAGTCAGGCAATATTCTCTGGGGGAGCTAGAATCCTCAGGAGTTAATAAGGTTGGGGGCCGGGAATGACCCAACGAGCATCGATACCGTGCGGCACCTCCTCAAAAGGAAATGCTTAGCCGCGACCGTTTTGTTCGACAACGCCCCGCGGTAGAGGAGCTCGCCCGGCCCGACCGGACCTTGGAGTATCGGGTTAAGCTACTAGATAAGCGGTCATGAACCTGAACATCGATCTCCCAGACGACTTAGGCGCATCTCTGAAAGCCAAAGCGCTGGAGAGAGGCGTCACGCTTGCCGGCTTTGCACGGCAGGTGCTTGAGGAGGCTCTAAATCCAGCTCAAGATCATGGGCTCAGACCAAAGAAATCTGGTTACGGTCTTCTAGAAAAGTACGGTCCCGGTCCCTCTGAGGAAGAAATCGACGAAAACCGCCGCGAGATGTTGCGCGGATTCGCGGAGGACGTCCCGTGATCGCTGGGGTCGCCGATACCCACACAGCGCTTTGGTACTTGCTCAAGAATCCCCATCTCTCAGCAATAGCGCGCGATTTTATAGATAATGCCGCAGCCTACGGCAATGACATCGTGCTCTCCCCTATCAGCCTGGCAGAGATTGTTTATCTGGTCGAGAAAGGCCGCCTTCCAGCATCGGCCTACGAGGAGTTAACGAAATCGCTGGACGATCCCGATTTCGTTCTCGAGGAAGCCCCATTCACCAGCGATGTCGTTGACAAAATGCGTCAAGTGCCACGCGCGGAGATCCCCGATATGCCGGATCGGATTGTCGCCGCTACAGCCTTGTACCTGGGTGTGCCAGTCATTAGTCGCGACGGACGCATCCGCGGTTCGAATGTGCAAACCGTGTGGTGAAAACGCCCGGCCCGACCTGGAATGTCCAAACTCAGCCGCAGCCAGTTAGAACGCGATCTCGCTTCGGTTGCGGATCCTCAGCGTGCCGCTAATCTCGCCTGGTTTTTCAAGACCGGTAAAGGTCAGTATGGCGAAGGGGACTTTTTTCTTGGAATCCAGGTTCCGGCGCAACGGGGCATTGCGCTTCGATATCGTACTCTCCCTCTCAAAGACATCCATCGCCTGCTCGCTTCCAAGATTCACGAACATCGCTTCACCGCGCTGGAGATCCTGGTCTCTCAATTTGAGCGCAGCGGGGAGGAAGCGCGAGAAGAGATTGTCGAGTTTTACCTGGCGCACACCGCTCGGATGAACAACTGGGACCTGGTGGATACTTCCGCGCCGTACATTATTGGTGAACATCTGCGAACCCGTCCCCGAGATCTGCTCGACCGGCTAGCTGAGTCGGACAGCCTGTGGGAGCGACGGATCGCTATTGTTTCCACACTTACGCTGATCAAGAACGGCGAAATCAAGGATACGTTTCGAATCGCTCGCAAGCTGCTTGCGGATCAGCACGACCTGATTCATAAGGCGGTGGGATGGGCGCTGCGCGAATCCGGCAGAGTATCGCGTCCGGCACTGCTCAGGTTTCTGGCCAGCGAATATCAGCGGATTCCGAGAACGGCTCTGCGCTATGCGATCGAACATTTTCCTCCGGAGGAGCGCAAGAGGATACTCGGCGGCCACTTTCGACGCGATTAGGCTATCCTAGCCATCATGCGCCGTTTTTCTTTCTGTCTCCTGATTACTGTTGTCTCAATCCAGGGAGCGAATAACGAACCGGCGGCGCTCGATGGATACTCGGCGCAATCGAGCGGCGTGGAGCGGGGGTGGGAGACGAAGTTCCGTTCACTGCCGTCACCCGAAAACCAGCGCGAAAATATGCGGCGGCTCACGGCGCGGCCCCACCACGTCGGATCGCCGTATGACAAAGAAAACGCGGAATGGATACTGGCGCAGTTCAAGGCCTGGGGCTTCGACGCACACATCGAAAACTTCGACGTGCTCTTCCCGACTCCGAAAGAAAGGCATC
Organism: Bryobacterales bacterium; assembly: GCA_963802915.1. Classification (GTDB taxonomy): domain Bacteria; phylum Acidobacteriota; class Terriglobia; order Bryobacterales; family Bryobacteraceae; genus JAICMB01. Next base: position 156,743 of record CAWDKQ010000024.1, on the reverse strand, counting down.
TGGAGCTGCTGGAGCCGCGCAAATTTACTGCTGGCCTCGCTGAACGCCCCGTCGCAGTCGATCCGACCTCGTCGCAGACCGCGGAACAGCTACCGACTTACAACGCCTATTCGGCGGACGGCGATGTGACCGCGCCGGTCGTTTACGTCAACTACGGGATGCCCGACGACTATGAACAGCTCGACCGTCTGGGCATCTCCGTGAAAGGCGCCATTGTCATGGCGCGGTATGGGCACGGATGGCGGGGTGTGAAGCCGAAAGTCGCCGCGGAGCACGGCGCGGTTGGGTGCATCATTTATTCCGATCCGGCGGACGACGGATACTTTCAGGGCGAGACGTTTCCCGCCGGAGCGTGGCGTCCGTCCGATGGGGTGCAACGCGGCAGCGTGATGGACACTTACTATCCGGGCGATCCGCTAACGCCGGGTATTGCATCCGTTCCAGGCGCGAAGCGGCTGTCGCTCGAAGAAGCCACTACCATCACGAAGATCCCCGTCCTTCCGATTTCGTATGCCGACGCGGAACCATTCTTGGAGGAGTTGAAAGGACGCGTTGCGCCTCCATTGTGGCGCGGCGCTCTGCCGATCACTTATCGCATCGGTCCGGGTCCGGCGAAAGCGCACTTAAGAATGTTCTCGAACTGGGATCAGAAGACGCTCTATGACGTGATTGCGAAGATTCCGGGCTCGACGAATCCCGATGAGTGGGTGTTGCGTGGGAATCACCATGACGCATGGGTGAACGGCGCGGAAGATCCTGTCGCCGGCCTGGTGGCTCTGCTCGAAGAGGCGCGATCCTTCGGCGAACTCGTGAAGCAGGGCTGGAAACCGAAACGCACCATTATTTATTGCGCCTGGGATGGCGAAGAGCCGGGATTACTGGGGTCGACGGAATGGGTGGAAGCGCACGCGGACGAACTGTTGCAACATGCCGTCGCATACTTCAATAGCGACACCAATGGGCGCGGATATTTCCGTGCAGAAGGATCCCACGTGCTCGAGAAGTTCGTGAATTCGGTGGCTCGCGATATTACGGATCCGGAAAAAGGCGGCTCCGTGTGGGAGCGGCGTCGATTGCTGGCCATTTCGCGAGCGCGCACCGCGGAGGAACGCAACGAGATCCGGCAACGCCACGATCTTAGAATCGGCGCATTGGGCGACGGTTCTGATTACACAGCGTTTATACATCATCTCGGGATACCGTCGGCCGATCTGCGTTTCGGAGGTGAAACTGAAGGCGGCGTGTACCACTCGATTTATGATGACTTTTATTGGTACACGCGCTATGGCGATCCGGATTTCGCATATGGCCGGGCGTTGTCCCAGACCATGGGGACGGCCGTGATGCGGCTTGCCGATTCCGATCTGCTTCCTTTCGACTTTGTCGACTTTGCAGACACCGTGAAGAAGTACACTGGCGATCTGACTAAACTGCTCAAGACGCAGCAGGATTCAATTCACGAACACAACAAGGAAATTGAGGAGGGCGTCTTCAAGGCGGTCAGCGATCCGCGGAGTCCGCTTCTTCCGCCGCCGGTTCGCCAGGCGCCACGTCATTTCAATTTCGCTCCACTGGAAAATGCGCTCGATACTGTCACGCTGAGCGCAGATCGATTCGCAAAGGCCGTTTCTCAGGCGCAAGCCGGTGGTCTTGCGATCAGTGCTTCGACGCTCTCGCGTGTCAATCGGACACTGATGGAAAGCGGGCCGGCTCTCACGGACCCGGCAGGGCTGCCGGCGCGGCCCTGGTTCAAGAATCAAATTTATGCGCCCGGCGCGTATACGGGTTACGAATCGAAGCCTCTGCCCGGCGTGCTTGAAGCGATGGATCGCAAAGATTGGAAGGAAGCGGAATCGCAGATCCCGCGCGCCGCCGCGGCGTTGGAGCGCGAGGCGGAGGTGATCGATGAGGCCACCAGCGAATTGGGCGACGTCTCGAAGGAGACGGGCTATCAATACTTCTTGTTGGGAAATCCGGAGAACGTGATGGCGAAGACGTCGCCGGGGTTCGCGCTCATGGGCGGCGGCACGGATCAGGATGCAGCTTTTCAGTGGATGTGCGAAAAGGCCGGCGTCGGAGACTTCGTGGTGCTGCGCGCGTCCGGAACCGATGCGTATAACCCATATATCAAGCATCTTTGCCCGGCGCTGAATTCGGTGCGGACTCTGGTGATCGCATCGCGAGAGGGGGCCAATCGCAGGTTTGTCAGCGATACGATTCGCAACGCGTCGGCCGTCTTCATTGCGGGCGGCAGCCAAGATAATTACGTCAAGTTTTGGAAAGACACGCCAGTGGAGGACGCCATCAATGTCGTCGTTGCCAAGGGCGCTCCAGTGGGCGGCACGAGCGCGGGCCTTGCTGTTCTGGCGGAATTCAATTTCTCGGCGTTGAACGACACGATCAAGTCCGGCGATGCGTTGGAGGATCCGTTCGATCGTCGGGTGACGATTGGGCGGGATTTCCTTCATATTCCGCATTTGCGGGGCAAGATCACCGATAGCCACTTTGTTGCACGGGATCGGATGGGACGTTTGCTGGTGTTCCTGGCGAGGATGGCTAAGGATGACGGCGTGGCCCAGCCTTGTGGGATCGGTGTCGACGAAAAGAGCGCTTTGTTGATGCAGGCCGATGGCACGGCGCGAGTGGTTGGCAGCGGCGCGGCCTACTTCGTTCGTGCTTCGACGGGGCCGCAGGAGTGCCTTCCCAATACTCCGCTGACGTTTCGGGATGTTTCGGTTTACCGCATTTTGGCTGGGACGGGTCAATTCGATCTTGCGAATTGGTTGGGACAAGGCGGGGTGTCGTATTCCCTGTCGGCCGAGAACGGCGTTGTTAAGTCGTCGTTGGCGGGTGGTCGGATTTATTAGAGAGCCCACTCGGCTTACGGATCTTTGGAACGACCATCGGCAGCCTCCCCTTGCCCACGGGTCTGTGAAATACTCGTCGACGATCTCCGCTTGCTTCACGCGCGCGGTTCCGTAAGATCGTCGCCCCAGCACCTTTGGAAGGCTGGGGAGTTAGATTGCGTCGGAGATCGAGGTGAGCGGGAAGTCCGTTGCGACGATCGATGGGGAGATCATCATTCCGCCTTCGAGGCCGCGGACGCGGGTTGCCTGTCCGATCATTTTCGCGTTCTTGAGCAAGCGGACGGGGCTTTCGTTGAAGCGAAAGTTCATGATCGGGGTCGTGATTTTTCCCTTTTCGATCAGGAACAAGCCGTCGCGCGTCAAACCGGTCTGCTGCAGTGTTTGTGGATTCACCCCGCGGATGTACCAGAAATGGGTCACCAGCAACCCACGGTCGACCGAGGCGATGAGTTCATCGAGCGGCGCGCCCGCGCCATCGAGCGTCAAGGTGGGCGGATTGCCACCAAATCCGAAGCCGCCTCCTCCTCCGCCTCCGAATGTGAAACCGGCTGGAGGTGTTGCCGGCTTGCCCGTCTTTTCGGCCCAATAGCGATCGTATGCGAGATTGGCGACCACGCCTTTGTCGATCCACGTAATCGCACGAGTGGGGACAAGATCCGGCGTCCAAGGCAGCGACGGCTGACGGCCGTCGAAAGGATCGGTGCGCAGAGTGATGAAATCGGGGAAAGTTTTTTCACCGACCAGAGTTCCACCTCCACGCTTGCTGAGAAATGTCCGGCCTTCGTCCGTATTGCGGGCGGAGAACGCTCCGCCCATGAGCCGGACCAGATCGCCCGCCGCGGTTGGTTCCAACACTACGGTGTAGTTGCCGGGTTCAAGCCGCTGCGGATTTTTCCAGCGCACACATTTTTCGATGGCTATCGATGCAAGCTTGGCGCTATCGATTCCGATAGCCGGACCGATGGCGCGCCGGCCCATCCGGAACTGGAGCCATCGGGCATCCGAATCGTAGTGGTGAGCTGCGAGTCGCTGGATTCGTGATAGCCGAAAAGCCCGGCCTTATTCGCGACGGCGGTCACTCGCCGCGTGCGTTCGATCAATCCGGCGGCCACAAGCTTTTGCTCGATTGACGCATCGATGATTCTTTTGATGTAAGGAATCATTTCCGGCGAGCGAGCCTTGGCCGTCCGTTCGTCATAGTCGTTGGTCGTGGGATATTCTTGCGCACCGATAGCGGGGAGGCGTTCCGGATTCGGCGGGGCGATAGCGGCGAGCTCTTCCGCTTTCTTCACTCCCGCGCGCAGCGAATCGTCATCAATATCGTTGATTGTGTTTCCGCCCGTGCGTCCGTCCCGCGTGGTGCTGATGGACACCGCATGGCGCAGATTGAACGATGCCGTCGTGATGCCGTTATTTGCGAATCGCGTGTAGGCCTGTTCGGAGGCGGTGATGGTCACCTGGCACTCCGGAAAGCTCGAAAACCCGAGGACCTTTTGAGCGAGTTTTTGTGCTTCGTCGCGTGTGAGCATCGATTTTAATCCGTGAGAATGACGTTGATCTGGCGGAAACGCGAAGGCGAACATCCGTGGCTGATGGAATTGATTTGCGTAGGCTCGCCTTTGGCGTCGCCGGTGGTTCCATATTGACGCCAATAAGCAGGACCTGCCGTGCCGTCGCACGCCTGCCAGAAATCAGGGGTTCGCGCCTGGTAAGAAACGCGCGAAATCATGCCGCGCTTTTTGCCGCCCTTGATTTCCCAGAACGCATCGCCACCGAATTGGAAGTTGTAGCGCTGCTGATCGATGGAGTAGCTGCCGCGTCCATCGATCAGGACCCCATCGTCGATTCCCGAGATCAGGCTGTCGAGAGTGGTCTCCTGCGAGCCCGGTCTTCAGCCAGACATTCGGCATGCGCTGGAAAGGAACGGTCGCCCAGGAATCGGCCTGGCAACATCCATGCGATTCTTTCTCGCCCAGAAGATGCGCCTGCTCGCGCGTAGTTTGATACGTTTCGAAAATTCCTTTGTCGATGATCGTAAATTGCGACGTTTTCACTCCATCGTCATCGTACCCGCAGGTGGCAAGGGCACGCGGTGAAGTGCGATCCCCGATGAAGGTGCAATGTTCGCTCGCGATCCTCTTGCCGATCTTGTCGAGAGTGATGTAGCTGGTACCGGCGTAATTGGCTTCATATCCCAGGGCACGGTCGAGCTCGGTAGGATGCGCCACGCTCTCGTGAATCGTCAGCATGAGATGGTTTGGCATGAGGAGCAGGTCTTTCTTGCCGGGCTTCACCGCCGGCGCGCTGAGATGCTCCACTACTTCTTCTCGAATACGCTGAGCGTTCTCCTGTAGGTTCATTTCGGGGACGTATTCCCAACCCGCGGAGGCCTGCGTGGGGACGTAGCTGCGGGTGCGGGAAATGCCGTTCTGCCGATCGACCGCGGTTGCATCGATGTTGCCGTAGATCTGGAGAATGTATTGCTGGATGGAGGAGCCTTCCGACGATGCGAAGTATTTGTCTTCGCTGCGCAGACTGAGTGTTGTGACGCCGGAGAACACTCGCGAGTTCTTCTTCACTTCTTCCGTGACTGTACGCAACAGCTCGAGCTTGTCAGCCATGGCGACGTCGAAAGGATCCTTGTCATACGGCGTAACCCAGCGGTCGCGATAGGCTTTCACGGGCGCGAGCTGAACCGGCTTTGGCTGAATTGCGGCGTTCGCTTTCGCAATGATGACTGCTTCCGCGGTCATACGGGCGATCTCTTCCTGAGTAACGATTGGCGAGGCCGCAAATCCCCAGGCGCCGTTGACAATCACTCGCACGCCGAACCCGAAGCTCGAATCCTCCGCTACGTTAGGAACGGCAAGGGTCTTGCCCGTGCCGCGCTCCGGCGTCAAACGCAGTCCGATGCGTTGATCGCGAAGACGGACGATGCGTACGTCGCAGTATGTGGCCTTGTATTTCTTGCCTTCGCGCAACGCCACAGCGCCGAGCTTTTCGAGATCGGGCGAGGGCGCCTGAGAACTTTTGGGCGTGCCGAATAAATCGAGCGCAAACGCGGAACTGGCCAGGAATTGCCTGCGGGTGACCATATCGACATAGTGTACCCATCAGGAGCCCGGTTCTGAAAGGTCTGGTCATCCGCCGGCGGGATGACGACGAAGCATTTGCCTTGCGCGGCGCGCCGTGTGGAACGTTTTTACCTTGAAAGAATCGCGCCAGTTGGACTGGAACGGCGGCGTCGGCTGTACACCGAAACGGCGGAGACGCTTGTTCATGTAGTGAACGACTGCCTGACGTTCCGCCAGCGGCGTGCGGAAAGCGATGCTGAACGAGATGGAAATCTCATTCCCGTTCTGCACCCAATGAGGCGCTCCGAATGGAAAATGGAGAGCCTCGCCCGCATTGAGATCGAACATGGTAGCGCGAGGCAGGAACTCCTCTTTGTATGGCAGATAGTAATCGTAATCATCACCATGTGAGAGCTCAAGCATCGATTCCGCCTGCTCTTCCGTCATGACGGTGCGGTCTTCGAAATCCCACATCGCAATCTGCTTTGTACCTTGTACCTGGCACAGGAAACTATGTTCATCGTCAACATGGCAGGGGGTGACCGTGCCGGGCGACGAGATGAACACGAATCCATACAGCCGGTGCATGTCGCTGACCAGATGCTCGCAGCCCAGCCCAGCGAATTGCGTGCGCACTTCCGCAAGCAGGCTATGCAACAAGGCCCGGTATTCGGGAATCACTTCCACATTGCGCAGAGCCACCCAGGCAGGCACTTCCTTTAGACGCCGCATGGTATCGGTGATCGACAGCCCTGTACCGGGATAGTTTTTCATCTCGACACTGTAGCCGACTTTGCCGGAGCGATACTCAACTTTGCTTTCAGGCAGACGGTGAGCGAGATCTTCGAGGCTAGGGAGGCTGAACAGGGGATGGTCGCACAGTTGATGTTTGACCGTGAAACCCTTGTAAGGGAATTTCTCGAGGAAGGTTGCGCGGTCGAATTCGAAAATGCTTTTGGTCTGTGTAGGTGTATCGAGCACAGTTCAATCACCTTTCTTGGTGGAGATTTGCAGGTATTCGGGATTCTTGGCCGGGAGGATCAGTTTTCCGACCCAACGTAACAGCGGCAGAACAGAAATCAGGAAGTCGCCGGTTGGAGATCCGCAGGAGAAGAGGGATCGGCGGACCATGCGGCGCTCGCGGTAGAAACGATTCCAATGAGGATGACGCGGCGCGGCACACGAGTCCATCCATTCGACTGAAGGATGTTCATAGGCCTGGCGCATGACTTCCAATTCGAGGAGCGTGCCGGGCGAGTACTTTGCGTAATCCTCGTCATAAGCGGTTCGGAAGGCGAACGCACCTTTGCCGGCCAGAAGGGTGTGACGCATCGCTATCGGCCGTCCGTCGAGAGTGAGAGAGACCAGGATGACTCGACGCCGCTCGAACGCTTCCTTCGTGACCGCGCGGAAATATACGGCGTCAGGGCGGAAGCTAGCGAAAGCGCGCCCTCCCTCGCGCCCTTTCCAACCGGCGGATTCCAAATACAGGAAATACTCGATCCAGGCGTCGACGTCTTTTGGTGTCGCGGCCGTTTGGTATTCGATCGAACCCAGACGGGCAAGCTGCCGCTCGCGATGACCGAACCTGTTGGCGCTTTTGCGAGAAAGACTCTGCGCGAGGTACACGGGAAGTGGGCAGTCCGGTTGATAGAGGGCTCTCGGGAAATCGTTGAGCATGTGGACCGCGCGGCCGAGTGAGAAATCGGTCCATAGGGCATGGAACGGACCATCCGCGAGAAGCCAATTCGTATCGAGAATATGCGCATGCAGTGGGTTGTTCTCGATCCATCTCCAGAACGCATTCAGCGCTTCGTGCGCATGATTGGCATCGAGCAAGGGTGTCGTGAGGTAACAATAACGATGCTGCCAAAGCGCGAGATTGCGAATAGGCAGCCGCAGACATCGGGATTGAATCTCTAAGGGAACAAATCCCCAGAGCTCTTCGCCCCGGCCGTCGAACACCAGGAGAAAACGAAGCTGTTCGGCATTCTCGAGGGCTTCGATGGCGGGCAGCGCCATCCATGGTTCGTAGAAGATATTCGGGAAGAGAGCGCGGCCGGCCAAGCCCTGCCAGGCATCGACGTAAGGGGTAAGTTCCGAAGCTGATACAAGACGGACGACAACATCGCGCGTGGCGACCGTGAGGGGCGCGTGGACGGGAGCTTCGGTCTGCGCGGTCATGCGGCGGCTCCTGCCTTTACGAGCGTGCGCGACGATGAGCCAAGTCGATGTCTTAGCCAGCGCAGCAGCGGTAGCGCGGAGACGTAGAAATCTCCGCGCCAGGTACCGTTCGAGATCAGGGCGCGACGAATGATGCGGCGCTCGTTCGAGACGAGGTCGAAAAGCGGATGCCGCGCCGAGGCTCCGGTGTCAATCCAAGCTGTCCGGCATGAGCGGTGGAACATCCGGAGATGGTCCAGTTCGAGCAAAAGACCCGGCGAATATTTGGAGTAACCTTCGTCGTAAGCAATTTTGAAATCGAAGCTGCCATCCACCGCGAGCAGGATGTGCTTCATTGCGATGGGATGGCCGTTCAACTCGAGAGAAAGCAGCGTGGCGCGTCTTTCCGCGAAGGCTGCAAAGGTCAATTCCCGGAAGTATAGAGCGTCTTGCCGGGTCGTGGCCATGGCCGTGCCCTGCCGTCCTTTCCATCCGCTCGATTCCAGTTGGAGGAATCGTTCAACCCACAAATCAACGTCGCCGAGGGACTCGATTTCGCGGGAAACAACGGAGCCGAGTTCCTCCAGGTGCCGGCGGCTGCGATTCAGCGCGTGCAGGCGTTTCCGTGAGAGCTGATTTCCGATGTATGAGTCGTAACTGTCCGCCTTGGTTTGAAAACCGCGCCCGTATTCGTTTAGAACGAGCGTGCACCGTCCGATCAGAAAATCGGCCCAGGCATTGTGGAACGGGCCATCGGCTAAGAGGTAGTTGGTGTCGAGAATACGGCAACCGAGTGGGTTCTTTTCAAACCAACGCCAGAACGCGTCGAGCACTTCGTCGACGTGATGCATCTCAATAAGCGGGACGGTCAGGTAACAGTAGCGATGCTGCCATAGAGCGAGGGTCCGCAGTGGCAGATGCAGGCAGCGCGTTTGAATTTGAAGCGGGAACAGACCCCAGAGCGGTCTGGTTCCGTTTGACGCCGCCGGGCCGTGCACCAGAAGAAAGCGCAGATCTTCGTCTTCGCGCAAATGTTCGATGGCAGGCAGAAGCATCCACGGTTCGTAGAAAATGTTCGGGACAATGGCGCTCTCGACGAGTTGTTCCCATGCGCCGCGGAGCTCGATTAACGCGGCTGGTGAAACGCAAACTGTCTGGAGGCACTGCGGTGTGCTCATGCTTTGGACTCCACAGTGGCGATGAGCGGATGGCCTAAGGCCCGAAGCAGCATGTACAAGTTATGGAAATTGCGGAAGTCGTAAGATACGGCTTTCGCATACCAGCGAATGGATTCCGCCAGCGCTCCGCGATTGAAAAGCACGTCGCCACGCTCACGGTGCAAATTGGCCAATCCCTGCCGATAGTCGCGCAGGCTCGCCTGTCCGGCGCGAAAATGCTTTTCGAGAAGCTGGATCTGCGAGATCCGGGATCTTTCCCAATCGCGACTGAGGGAGTCCGGTAAAACGCGGTAATGGGCAACGACCTCATTCAGATAGGCGACGTCGAAAGAGCGGGCGATGCGAAACCACAGGTCGCGGTCCTCGGTGGCGCGAAAGCTCTCGTCGAAATTGCCGGCCGCATCGACGCAGCAGCGCCGGAACAGCACTGTGGGCACGAGCAGGTGCGCGCGTCGAGCATAAATGTGTTGGGCGATCCTACCGCTAAGATATTTCTCCGGCGGGAGCGGCGGCTTGCCGATGATGTTTCCTTCCGGATCGATACGAATGACCTGCGCGTGAACCAAACCGACTTCCGGATGTTCATCCAAGACGCGCACGCCAGACTCCAAACGTTTTTCGAGCCAGATGTCGTCCGCATCGAGCAGCGCAATCAGTTCGCCGCTCGATACAGCGATGGCGGTGTTGCGGGCGGCCGCACAACCCCGATTCTCCTGATAGACGTAGCGCAAACGCCCGTCGAAAGCAGGGATGCACGCTTCGACGACGTCTTTGGTGCGATCCGTGCTTCCGTCATCGACAACGACGACTTCCCAATCCGCATACGTCTGGCGCAGGACGCTCTCCAGAGCGTCGCGCAAGAACGGCGCGGCGTTGTATGCCGGTACGATGACGCTGACGCGGGGCATACTCGACTATCCGTTCCCCTCCTTGGCGCTCAGTAATTCGTCGTAAAGAGCCACAATCTTATTCACCATGTGCTCCGCGGTAAAACGCTGCCGAATTACAGCGCGGTTTCGCTCGCCAAAAAGACGCCGCAGTTCGGGATTGCGCATCAAGTCGAGCAGATGCACCGCAGCCGCTTCAGGATCGCCTGGCGCTACCAGCAAGCCGTTGACGCCGTGCTCGACAACTTCCGGATTGCCGCCAACGCGGGTCAGGACGCAGGGAAGACCGGTCGCCATGGCTTCCAGAAGCGCGTTGGAAAGACCGTCGGTACGGGAAAGATGGCAGAAGACATCGCTCGAATGCAGGAGCGGATAAGGCGGATCGATGGCCCCGAGAAAACGAAAATTGTCAGCGAGTCCGAGATGGTCGACGAGAGCGCGGAGCTCGGCGTAGTGACGAGGATCGGGCTGAGCTCCGCCTACTACGAAAACAGCTTTCGGAAACTCACGGCAGACGATGCCCGCAGTTCGGATTAAGACGTCGTAGCCTTTCACAGGCTTGACGGAGCCTACGTCGACGATTACGTGCGACGCGTTCTCAAGTCCGTGGCGCGATCGAAAATCGGGGTCGACGCCGCGAGCTACACTCTCCAGATCTACGCCGTTCGGGATGCTTTTTACTTTGTCGGCCGAGGCGCGATCCTGCCGGATGGTGTAGTCGCGAACAGCGTCGGAGACGGTGTGGATCTGATCGAACATGGGGGCCATCAGCCGGTATGCAAGCCGGTGCTTGAAATTGCGCTGGAACCCCATATCGCGGCGGCTCGAAATTAGAACCGGGCAGCCGGCGAGCCTTGCGACCGTTCCGCCCCACAAGTCGGATGACGCGAAGAACGTCTGCACTACGGACACCTGTTCGCACTGGATGATGTCGCGAAGCAAACGCGCGATGTGCAGGCTGCGCCAACCGTAAGAGCGTTTGACCGGCAGCAAATGAACAGGGCAAGGGAAGCGAGTGAGGAAGCGAAGGTCGGGCGGCCGGCAGAAGGTGACGATCGATGCCTGATAACGCTCCGGCGGAAGTAATTGGACGACTTTGAGAAGTGAGCGCTCGGCGCCGCCGTCGAGGTTTTGCAGATGGTCGAAGATATAGAGAACGTGACGAGGGCGTTGCACGGACTTACCGGTTAGAGTTTGGGTCGAGGCGAGATTGGCAGTAGATGTCATGGTTATGCTAGTCGGACGCGCTCATCGCAAATGCGGCCGCTCGGGAATCCCGCCGGAGGGCGATGCGAAGCAGCGTTATGGTCCAGCGGCGAATCCTGGAATCGATTGCGTACAGCAGCAGAAAATAAATCGTGGTCGCGATTACGCCCTTCGCGGCGAGATTCAAGATTGGCGATCCTAAATCGAGTGAGGCGGCTGCGATCCACGCGAGGGAGGTCGCCAAACCGTATTTCACGAGCGCTCCCGCGGAAATGCGAAGTGGCATCAGGCGGAACGAGGCGAACGCAAGCCAGACCGTGCAAATAAAATATGCCGCAAGAGTCGCGAGCGCGGAGGCTTGCAGGCCTAGATAGGGAATGAGGAACCAGTTCAACACTAAATTGAGAACCGCGGAAACGACCAGGATTGTCGCCATCTTTGCTGTCTGTTTGTGGATCAGCAATCCGGCGTTTAAGAAAACTTGCGCAGCGTAGATGAGCAGCCCGGCGACAAGAATCGGGATCAGGCGATCGGATCCGACGTAGCGCGACGAGGCCATCAACAGAACAGCATCGTGTGCGCCAACGGTCGCTAGCACCAGAATCAATCCGGCCACGATGAGGAAGGCGTCGAAGCCGGCACTGAGGAACTCGACTGTTTTCTCCTTGCCGTCTCTGGTCCAGATTTTCATGTAGAGCGGCAGGATCGCCAATCCGAGGGGCACCATGATCAGCGTGTTCACATAGCCGGACAAACCGTAAGCGACGGAGTAAAGACCGAGCGCATGGTCTCCGAGAAAATGGCGGATCACGACGCGATCTCCGGAGTCGAGCACAAGACCGGCGAGTTCCTGGACGATGAGAGGCGTCCCGAAAGCGAAGGCGGCGCGCATCATGATTCCATCCACTCGCGCCGGTGTGGCCAGGCGACGTCGAAACAGAGGGAGAGTCAGCGCGACCGTGACGATAGCCTCGACAATTAATGTGCCGGCGAAATAGGTCCGAATCGAAACGCCAAACCAGGGGAGTAGAGCGCAAACGCCAGCGATGGTGGCGGCGCGCATCACAATGCTGGCGACGTTGTACGCTTTGGTCCGTTCTTCGATGCGAAGGAAAGACCAGAGCATGGATTGGATGGCGCGCAAGAAGATCAGGCCGGCGGCAAGCACGAGGATTGCGCCGAGCCCGGCATCGACAATTGAGCGGGGAGCCAATCGTACGGCAACGGCAAACAGAAGTGTCACTACGGCGGATGAAATAGCGACACCGAAAAACATCGTGGAGTAGTAGCGCCGCGCGGATTCCTTGTCGGTTTCGAAGGCGTCCCGGCTGAAGAAACGCAGGGCGGAATTCTGAAGTCCGCATTTCGAGAGAGCGACCGCAAGCAGGATGATTTTCTGAGTGAAATCGATGAGGCCGTAATCGGCGACGGAGAACAGGCGGGTAAAGATCGGAAATGAAATGAATCCGAGCGCCAGGCTCGCCAGGAGTCCGCCGAGGTAGTGCGACGATTGCCGGAGCAGTTGCTTCAGCTCGCTTTCGACGGGGCTCACGAAGTCACCTCGCTCGCGGCGGCGTAGCACGAGAGGGTCATCTCGGCGATCGTTTCCCAGCTTGTAATCTGTTCCTTGCTTCGACGAATTTTGTCAGCCAGGCGTTGGCGAAGATCCGCGTCCGCGATCAGCGTGCTCAATTGGCGGCTGAACTCGTGAGTATCGCCGTAGGGGATCAGAAGCGCGTTGTCGTTGTGTTTGAGGATGTGCTCAAAGGCCGGGATACGTGTAGCGACGATGGCTTTACCATAGCCTATGCCGGTCATGAGAGCGCCGCTCGTCGTGGCCTCCGCATAGGGATAAACAAGGATGTCGGCGGCGGAGTGAAAAGCTTCGAGCTCAGGAACTGTTATGAAGCGCAGTTCAAGCTGCACGGTTTTGTGGAGACCCAAAGAGTCAACTTTGTCGCGAATCTCTCGGATCTCGCGCTCGGCACCTCCTCCGACGATTGCGAGCCGGGCGTTTGGATGGGCGACGCTCACGATGCGCCATGCGTCGAGAAGAAAGCTGACTCCTTTGTATGGCGCTAGGATTCCCTGCCAGAGAACAATAGACTCGCCATTGGCAAAGCCAAGCTTGCGGCGCGCTTCTTGTTTGTCGAACGAGTTTGGAGGAAGAAGCTGGCCATGCGGAATGATCTCGATACGAGACGCATCCTGACCGAATTGATGGACGAGCCGGTTCTTTGCCGCGTCGTTGTGGCAAATCAAGCGATCCGCCAGCGTGTATAGGCGCCGATACAGCCGGCGATGCCGCTCACCCGTATCGTGCGGAAGAACATTGTGGACGGTGTAAACGATTTTGATATTTCGGCGGTGCGCGAACGAAAGGAACCACGATTCGAAGGGGAGACCGAAAAGTACCAAAGGCAGAAATTGAACGTGAAGGACGTCAGGCTTGTCGATCGTAAAACGGATGGCGAGCCACACGAGGTTTACCATGCACTCGACGGTTTTCAGGATGCGGCGCAGGATCGAGGGCATGCCGGCGAAGCGGGAAACGGCGTCCAGCGGACCGGGCGAGAGGCGCAGACCCAGACGCGCAAAACAATCGCGATCGAGATAATAACGGACCGATCCGATTTCGACGTCGACTTCCTCATGCGTCGCGAGCGCCGCGCATAGGGACGCCGTATAATACGGGACAATCGAGAGCAGGTCCATCATAAAGACCCGCACGATGCGCGCGGTTGCACGCTGGCGGGCAGGAACAAGCTCGATTGTCGACGCGGTTTCCAAACTCTTATGCCCTCGCCAGCTCCGGCCTTGTGAGCTTGGTTGACGCCGCTACGTTGGACTCTTTCGATTCCTCGGGAGCATTCGAAGAGATCGGGCGAGGATCGTATTCGGGCACTAAAATTTTCATGTGCTCGACAATAGCCTCGTTATCGCGTTGCCATAAGAGGTGCTGCAACTCGGCAATCCAAGGTGAGAGCTCTTGAAGCCCCAGTTTGCGTCCCTGAAAACTGCGGATCTTGGGGTGCTCCGTGGGGAGCGTGTTTTCGTCGCCGTTGTGCAACTCTTCCACAATCTTTTCGCCGGGACGCGCGCCGGTGAAACGAATCTCGATGTCCTCGCCGGGCACGAAACCGGAGAGCGTGATCATGCGGCGCGCGAGATCGACGATGCGCACCGGCGTTCCCATGTCGAGCACAAATACTTCCGATCCCTTGCCCATCGCGGAAGCTTGCAGCACGAGCGCGACAGCTTCGGAGACGGTCATAAAATAGCGGCGCATGTCCGGGTGCGTGACGGTTACCGGGCCGCCGCTGGCAATTTGTTTTTGGAAAATCGGAACGACGCTTCCGTTGCTGACAAGGACATTGCCAAAACGGACAGAAATGCAGCGTGTCTGCTGGCCGGCAATCGCGATACGGCTGCGTTGGGCGCTGACTAATAGCTCGCAGATTCGCTTGGTGAGACCCATGATGCTGGTCGGATTGACGGCTTTGTCGGTCGAGATCAGCAGGAAATTGGAAACCCCGGCGCGCCATGCCGCCTGAACGAGGTTCCATGTGCCGAGGACGTTATTTCGCACCGCCTCGCAAACCTGACGCTCCATGAGCGGGACGTGCTTATACGCGGCGGCATGATAGATGGAATTGACGGCGTGCTCGTCAATAATCATTTCCATCTGACGGACATCGCGAATGTCGCCGACTTCGAAAACAATTTTCTGCGAAGGAAATCTTGCTGTGAGATCGGCTTCGAGCCGGAACAACTCGCTTTCGGCCTGGTCGAGCGCGATAAGGAGGCGAGGACCGAACTGCAAGATCTGGCAGCAGAGTTCCGTACCAATGGATCCCGCGGCGCCGGTCACAAGCACCGAACGGCCCGAGACAGATCGACGGACTAACTCGAGATCGAGATCGACCTGCTCGCGCCCGAGCAGATCGGTAACGGAAATCTCGGCCCTTTTAGCGACCGCGAAGGTTCCGCTGAGAAGTTCGCCGAGGCCTGGCACGATGCGACACCGAAGGCCGGCGCGCTTGCCTTTCGCGAGCGCAAGGCGGATCTGACGACCGGTAGCCGAAGGCATGGAGACCGCGATCTCATCTATGTTTTGCTTGCGCGTCCGGCTGGTTTCCAAAACAGCCTTCGCTCGATCTCCGGGACCGAAGACGGGGAGGCCCATGAGCGTACTGCCGTGCTTGCGGGGATCGTCGTCGAGAAAGCCAATGACTCGATATCCAAGCTTCGGGTTATCGCGGATCTCGCGCGCGAGAGCGATTCCGGAAACGCCCGCGCCATAGATCAGAAGTCCCTTAGCTCCGGCGTGCGATTTCCAGGTTGCCAGAATCTCGCGCTGAAAACGGACACTTAAGCGTCCTGCGCCACTGAACAGGAAGCACAGCAGCAGATCGAGGACGTATACGGAGCGCGGGAACTCCGGACCAATGAAGATGAGAATCAACACCGTGGAAACCACGGAATCGAGAAGGTTGTGGAACGCGAGACGCGAGAGGTCCGAGAGGCTCTGATGACGCCACCAGTTCTCGCGATGCAGTCCGGCTGTGAGAAACAGGACGAGTTTCGCAATTCCAAGAATGACGAAGCCGCGATAGAAACTACCGAGCTCGGACGCCGGTATGACGAAATCGAAACGCAGCAACCACGCGAGCCAGTACGAGAACGCGACGATCAGAATGTGGCAGAGCGGCGTCACCAGCCTGAGTTTTTGAAGTCGATCAGTCGTCAAAGCAGCCTCCAGCAGCGGCGAAGACACGTTGCTTGCGGTGTTCCCGCGCGATCGCGAGGGCCGCTTCGGCCACATACTGCACGTCGTCTTCGCTCATCGCGGGGAATAGGGGAAGCGAAACCAGGCGTGGATAGAGAGCCAACGCGGCAGGTGTTTGATTCGCGCCATTTTGAAGATACGGCGCGAAGAAAGGATGGAGCGGAATGGGTATGAAGTGGACGCTCGCTCCGATGCCTCGATCTCGAAGCAGACTGATGAAGTCGGCGCGGGTAATGGAGAGGTTTTCCAAGCGGAGACGCAACATATAAAGATGCCAGGCATGACGGCAGTCCGGCTTGTCGGGCGCACATTCGAATTCGTCCGCGTCCTGGAACAGCTCGTTATATAAAGCGGCGTATCGCGCGCGAGCTGCGTTAAAGGCTTCGAGTTTTCGCAACTGGTGAATGCCAATTGCGGACTGCAGATCGCTCAGGTTGTATTTGAAGCCCGGTTCCAGAACTTCGTAATACCAACTGCCGCGATCGGCGTAGCGGTTCCAAGCTCCTTTACTCATTCCGTGGAGACAGAGCATCTTCATGCGAGCGGCCAAGTCTTCACGATGTGTGGTGACAAGGCCGCCTTCTCCAGTTGTCATGTTCTTGTTGGCGTAGAAGCTGAATGCCGCCGCGTCGCTGTAGTCGCCCGTATCGGGGTTTCCAGCGCCGATTGGCCATCCGCGATAGTGCGCGCCCGTCGCGTGCGCGCAGTCTTCGACGACCAGCAGGCGGTGACGCCTCGCAAGGGCCCAGATGTCGTTCATATCGACGGGGAGACCAGCGAGGTGAACCGGCAGAATTGCCCGGGTATTTTCGTTGATCAGAGAAGCGACGGACTCGGGGTCGATATTGCCGTCGGGCAGAACGTCGGCGAGAACGGGAGTCGCTCCGGTTCGAAGAATGACGTTGATCGAAGCGCAGAAGGTGAGAGGAGTTGTGATCACCTCCGCGCCGGGCCCTATGTTCAAGGCAGCGAGAGCGAGATGCAAACCGGCGGTGCACGAATTCACACCCAGAGCGTTGGGAACGCCAAGATATTCACGAAATTCCCGCTCGAACTGGGCCGTTCGCGGACCGGTGGTCAGCCAACCCGACTTTAGCGTCGATATAACTTCATCGATTTCTTCCTGACCGATACTGGGCCGGTGAAAGGGAATCTGGCGCAACTTCATGATGCCTCCGGGAACGTTGTCCATATCATTTACTTCCGGACCACGCCCTAAAAATGAAACTCACGGTGTCAATGACGACTCGAGCGTCGGACCACGGCGTACGCGTTTCGATGTACTGCAAGTCCGAGTGCACTTTTTTGTGCATCAATTGAGTTACGTAATATTGTTCGGGCTCGGCGTCCGGCGGAATCGATTCGGATTCTTCGCCCGCCAATTGACCGCGGCCCGTCAGGCCCGGTTTTACATCCAGTACTCGACGCTGCGCGGGAGTGTAAAGATCGACGATGGACGGCGCTTCGGGACGCGGACCCACGAGCGTCATATCTCCGAGCAAAACGTTGACAAACTGAGGAAGCTCGTCCATTTTAGTTACGCGCAATAAACGGCCCAGGCGGGTGATGCGAGCGTCGCGGCGGCCTGTGATCGGAGGGCCGATGCGATCCGCATTCGGGACCATGCTGCGAAACTTCCACATGCGGAAGCGTCTTGCGTTTAATCCACAACGCCACGATCCATAGAAGGGATTGCCCGGTGAATCGATCGTTACGGCTATTGCTACAACCAACAGCAAAGGCGAAAGCAACGCGAGGGCCAAGGTAGCTACGAGAATGTCGATGAGGCGCCGCATAAAATTCAACGTGTAATCCTCGTAAATACCGAGTTTCCAGTGATTTTTCCCGGCGGTTGTCCGGCGAATTGCGGAAGCGCGGCAAGAAATCCCAGACCGTAGGAAAAATGGAAAGCTGCGAACGCGGTTGGAAGAAGAATCAACGTATCCCAGCCGTGAGTCCTGGCGCTCAAGATTGACGCAGCAATGTTTGCGGCAGCATAGCCGCACACGCATGCGATCAATAGTCCGCTTGACCAATCGAACAGCCGCGGAGGCCCAGTTATCGAGGGCGATCGTCCAAAGGA
Source organism: Bryobacterales bacterium (assembly GCA_963802915.1). Lineage (GTDB taxonomy): Bacteria > Acidobacteriota > Terriglobia > Bryobacterales > Bryobacteraceae > JAICMB01. The sequence continues at coordinate 138,496 of CAWDKQ010000024.1, read as the reverse complement.
GACCGAGCAGTATCCACGCCAGGACGAATCCCGCGGGAACCAGATGACGCCAGGAGCCCGGCACGCGGTGTTTCCGAATCACAGCGACTTTCCAGAATCCGTATTGGAAATATTGATGAAAGAGACCTCGAATGGTGGCGCGCGGCGAATACCAGGAGACGATCGCCGGATCTTGCCAGATTTTTCCTCCCGCCCGCAAAAGCCGCAGATTGAATTCATCGTCCTGATTGCGAACCAGCGACTCGTCGAACATTCCGATGCGGTCGAAAATTTCGCGACGCCAGCAGCCGTAGGGAACGGTGTCGACGAAGCCTTCGAAATCGGGGTCGTGGAAGCGGGCTCCTCCGGTCGAGAAACGAGAGTGGTAGGCGGCCGCGATGGCGCGCGCCCGCACACCTTCGACTTTCGTTCTTGCGGGTCCTCCGACGTTATCCGCGCCGGTCCGATCGAGAGTCTCCACGGAGCGGCGGCAATAATCCAGCGCATAGCTGGTGTGAGCGTCGAATCGCATTACGATTCGGCCCACGGATGCGCGGATTGCTGTGTTCAGGCCGGTGGAAGTGGTACGTCCGTGATTGGTTAAGACGCGAATGTGCGGGCAACGGCGGCTGTATTCGTCGAGGATTTCACGCGTCCCATCGCTGCTCATGCCGTCCGCGATCAGCGCTTCCCAAGTCATTCTGTCGAAATCCTGGGCCAGGATCGAATCGAGAAACTCGCGGATGTGCCGTGCTTCATTGCGGCAGGCCGCGACAATCGAGATGTCCACGCGGTCACTCATGTCGCATCCACCTTCCGCGCGCTCATCGCAACTTCGGCCGGTTGCCGGGAGAGCGCACTTTCGTAAACGCCAAGGTATTTGCGGGCCATGGTGTCGGAAGAGAAGGAACGTGCCACCAGAGACTGTCCGTTTTGCCCCATGCGCCGGGCCTCGCGGCGATTGCGAATAAAGCGGAGAATCGCATCGCTCAATACGCTGGAATCGCCGGGATCGATCAGCTCACCGGTAATGCCCGGTTCAATGAGCTGAGGAACTTCGCCGACGCGTGTCGCGATCACGGGACGTCCGGCGGCGAGTCCCTCGAGAACGCACATGGGCATGGCTTCTTCGAATGAAGGAAGAACCAGGATGTCCAGGGACGCGTAGACATTGGGCATGTCCGCGCGCGTTCCCGTGAAGAACACATGCTCGCGGATACCTAGTTCGACGGCGAGAGACTCCCAATCGTTGCGAGAAGGGCCATCGCCGACGAAAACGAAAGCGGTTCGCGGACTGGCGTCGAGAACATTTTTCGCAGCTCGCAGGAGAACCTCCCCGCCCTTCCCTTCAACAAGTCTTCCCACGGCGCCGACCAGAATCCCGTATCGCGGCAACTCTCGCCTCAGCGACGGCTCGGCATTCTGAAAACGCGCAAGGCCGATACCGTTCTCGATCACCGTCGCTTTTCGAAGCATCGCGGCGACATGACGGGATGGCGTCGTGAGGTGATCGAACCAGCGGAGCACAAACCGATCGAGCGCCGCGTAAGCGCGCATCGACAAGCGCCGATCCGGCCAGTTGTGACAAGTGGAGATTAACGGAACCTTGCCACGCCACGCGGCGGCGAAGCCGTACAAGTCCGCTTTATAGCCGTGACAATGCAGTAGCGTCACCTGACGATCGAGAAGGGTGCGGATGTGCTCTATGGCCCGCAGGTCCCAGCGACCGGCACATGGGATGAGATGCGCCTTGATTCCCAATTGTGCGGCACGCTCAAAAAGCTCAATGTGCGGATCGCGCTCGTCGAGAAAGACCCCGACGATGGGGCGCAGGCCGGCGCGAGACTGCGCTTCCGCAAGCGAGAGCAACATGCTCTCGGCACCATAGAAACCGCCGCTGCTGATGAGGTGCAGTACGGTCATGACAGAGCCCCTTGCGGCTCAAAAATCGTCCCGCGATATACGACCTCGTCGGATTCGGGTTCCTCGGATCCTTCGCGCTGCCAGATCCAGCCGCGCGCCACCAGGCCCGCTATGACCCACATGTATCCATTGACCTGGAGAAAGCTCCAACGATCTCCAAAGAGATTCGCGACCGCGGCGCTGAGCATCCAACCGGCGAGTCCCAAACCAAGACCTTTCAGAAGAGGATCGGCGGCACTCCAGTGCATGACGAGGCCAGTCCAGAAGAACCGGCAAATGAGGAAAAGAAAAAACAACAGCCCGACGATGCCGGTCTCGACAAGCACCTTAACGAAATAGTTGTGCGTGTCTTTATAGCGACCCACGCGGCCCATGTACTCGTACGTGTTCATGCCGGTGCCGAAGAGCGGATTCGATTCGAAGACTTGCATAGCGTCTTCCCAAAGACTGATTCGAGTTTCGGAGGAATGATCGAGACCGCCGTCTTGCGCGGTGTACGTCATGTCCACCCTTTGCTGAACGGCTTTGGGAACAAGAGACGTCCAAACCAATCCGAAAACCAGCATGATTGGCAGGAGCTTTCGTTGTTTCAAAACGCCGAGGAATAACAAACCCACGACGATCGCTGCGTAGCCGCCACGCGACAGGCTAAACATGAGGCACAGGATCGAAGCTACGCTCAGTGCGTAGTACCCCGACCGAAACGAGTGACGCTTTTCGTAAGCCGCCAAGGCCAGCAGGAAAGTTGCGAACTGCGCTTCGAATGCCGCGAGGCCATTCACGCCCGCGTAGCCCATTGCTCCCGGATCGCGCAGATCATCGGAATACTGAGAGAAGTCGCGATCAGACACGGTACTCCAATAACTTTTGTCGAGCGCCAACGCTCCCAGACACATCAGTACCACGAGAATCAGCATTTGACGACGGTTCTCGACGGCCGCCGCCGTCAGGAAGAGCAAACCCGGCATGACCATGTACTCTCGCCATTCGGCGAACCGCTCATCGCCGGGCTTGAATAACGGCGCGTTCAGGTATAGGGATCCCCAGCACAGCGAAATAAACGTGAAAACGCAGAAGCACAACAGCGTTATGTTCCAGGGCGTCCTAGCGAGGATCGGCCGGCGCTTCAGAAGGAGACCTATGGCTACTGCAAGGAGAATGACGCCGGTGACACTGCCTCCGAGCGGATAATCCTGAAGCCGGTAACGGATGGTTTGCAGCGGCAACAGCGGGACAAGAACATAGAGGCCCGCGATGGGACGCCAAAACAGACTGTATACAACGAGCACTACGGCGAGACCATAGAGCAGCGGGCCGAGATAGCCTTCGAGACCGAAGTTGATCATGCGGTCTCCTGTGGAATCGTAACAACCGGCGCGCACGCCGAATGTTCCGATCGCGCTTCCATGCGCCGCGTTGCCAGCCACGCCTTCCAGAAAGTGGCGTACTCAAACATGACAGGCGAGAATCGGCCGCTCAAGCCAATCAGGTCTTCCTGCTGCACATTGGCTCTGGGGATGGCGAGGGGATCCGATGATGCCAACCAAGCTCCGCGCTCGGTTGTGAAGGCATAATGGAACCCACATTCGGCTACGGCATCTCTGATCTCGGGCGACCAATCTCCGTTGGGATACGCGAACGCATCACACCCGACGCCAAGCATCGTCTCCAAGGCATGTTTCGAAGCTCTTATCTGTTCGGCCATCGCGTCCAGGGTGAGAGTGGTCAGAATCGGATGAGAGTGGCTGTGCGATCCAAAGCGAACGCCCTGGGCGTGCATGGACCGGACCTGGTCCCAGGTCAGGGTCACATCTCCCTTGTAAGAGCCGCCAGTTCCGCAATCGGGATCACCACCACGCAGCATGCGAATATGAGCGTCGCGAGCTTCCGAGGAGCAATACTTCAGGCTCTCAATGAGCGCCTCGATCAGGGTCTCCGCGCGGCGGCCGCAGCGGGCGGCGAGACATCGGCGCAATGCCATGCGCACACGCTCCGGCCAGAAGGGCATCCGCTGGCCCGTCAGTCCGGTGCAGAGAAATACCGTGGCCGGAATGCCGTACTCGCGCAAGACAGGCAGAGCGTTCCCATAATTGTCCTGCCATCCATCGTCAAGAGTGAATGCGACGCGGAGCCGTTTCGTGACCTGCCCAGGAGAAGCGTCGCGTATATCCACCGCCTCATACCGCGCGGATACATACCGCACCAATCGGCGGAATGTCTTTTCGCGAACTACTATGAAAGGCAGACTGTCGGTCCGCGAAAAAGCCTGCTCGTCCAAAATGCGGTGGAAGGTGAGAACTACAATCGCGCCGCGGCGGCGGAGATCTCGTTTGACCCACCACAGTACCCCGCTGAAATATAACGCCCGCATCCATAGCGCCTGCAAGAGCACATGGACAATGTCCATGACTCGGCCCATGTGGAACAGCCAGTCTGCTCGTCCGGTTCTCATGGGACAATCCTGTTCTTCAACGTACGCAGTCGCGAGTAAGCCCACACGCGCACGCTAGGCCGGCGGAAAACTGCCCAGACGAGGCGTCTTGAACCGGTGGACATCCATTTTTTGTACGGAGCATCACCGGCCAAGAAATCGAATTCGTCGAAATTGAACGCGAGCGCATGCTCTATGGCCATCGCGAGCGTCACGATTCCAGGGCTTAACCGCTTGTCGACGGTATAGTTATAGCCGCACTGGTAGAAATAAACTTTGTTCGCGTGGACGAGGTTGTAGACGATTCCGATCAATTCAGTTCCCGCGGTGACGCGAAGGAGTTGCACCTTGCCGAGTGCGAAGCCTTTTTCTATGAACTTGCGATGGAAGGCTATAAATCGGTCCGACTGCCACAGACCGCGTCTTCCGAGACCCTTGAAACGCCGGGTATTGAGAGACGCCAATTCTTCGAGCATTTCCAGGGCTCGACTCGAACTCGAAGCCGCTTCCAATCGCAATTCTCCAGGTTGCAAGTAATAGCGGAACTTGCGACGTAAGTATTGCCGATGACCAGGTCCAAGGGCCTGCGTGTAGGACAGACCTACTTTTCGCAAAGCCGCCAGGTCGACATAATGGCAGGCCTGCCATCTTTCTTCCAGTTGGAAGGCGGATAATTCGCTCTTCAGCAGATCGAAGGCGCGACCTGGGCAGAAGCCGTTCAACGCAAATTCGTCCCACGATCTCTGAGTGACGCAACCTGCCAGGGCGCGGCCCACACTATACATCGATTCTTCGTGGCACAGGAGACTGTTGTACTCAACGTAGAGCGTATGCTCATCCGGTTCTCCCGAGGCGTTCAGGCTGATGCGGCGAAGAGGCCGTTTCCATGAGCGATGAGACTCTGCGAGCAGGCAAGCTCCGACGTCCAAGCCGCCGCTCCTGAAGGTGACTACCGATGCTTTCACAAGATCGCCGAATGTCTCCAGCCATGTTTCCACCCAGAGCGGGGACATGAAGATGGAACTTTGCGAAGTTTCCGCCAACTTGGTCCAGATGGGCGCAACACGGGACCATGGAACGGCCGGCGCAACGACGGTGTCGAGCGGCAGCACCGTTTCCAGTTCGGGAGAACGCGCGGCGATGAGAGGCAGAGTCATTGGCTCGAGTTATTAACCCCTTTTCCCGTTCGTAGGCTCCGTACGAGGAGAGAGCTTCACGTCGTTCTCGCGCTCGAAGAGCCAGGCGGCATCCGTGTCCAATGCCAGCGCGATACGACGGCGCAACTCGTCGCTGGGCTCTCGAAATCCGTTTACGACTTTGCTGAGAACCGTTTCATCGATTTCCAGCACTCGGGCAAGGCGGTTCTGGCGAATACCGCACTTCCACATTTGCAGTTTGAGATTTGGATACATCGCGTGATCCAATTCAGCAAGGCTCCGTTTCATCTTTGGATGCGTAATAGCTTTCTCTAATGTTCCAGAGGAACCAATCGGGAACGGCATTCAGCACCGTGCCGAGTAGTTTCTCCTTCGGGACAGCCGACAACGCTTTTTCAAGCAACGAACGCTTCGTATGGTCCGGGCGAAGGACGAACAGGACTGCGTCGCACACCTGTTGCACGAGCTGGAAGTCGGCGACGGCCGTGACGGGCGTGGTGTCGACGATCGTGTACGAAAAATGCGCGCGCAATGTCATGATGGCCCTCTTCCATGGCACGGAATCCAACAGTTCCGCCGGATTTCCTGTAGCTTCGCCCGCGGGCAGGACGAGGAGATTGGGGATTTCTTCGACTTGTACGATGGCTTCCTCGAGCGAACAACGGTCCTGGAGCACGTCGGCAAGGCCCGGCGAACTCGGGATTCCTAAGGACGTGGCGACTTTGCACTGGCGCAGATCGGCATCCACCAACAGTACGTTTGCGTCGGATTTGAGGGCGAGAATTCCCGCAAGATTGATCGATGTAACCGTTTTTCCGTCGCCCAGACTCCCGCTGGAAATTGCAATCACTCTCGGACGGGCGGAATGCAGCAAAATATTGGTGCGCAACACGCGGTACTGCTCGGCTATGCGGGGGTTGCTTTCGTCGAACGGAATCAGCGGGCCCGCGGCGATATTCAGATTTACGGTGCGATATGAAAACTCCTCTTCCGCTTCCGAAGCCGCAGTCTGGCACAAAGCCGCCGCGGTGGTCCAGCCGTCGGCTGGTGCGGCATCCGAGTCTTCGCGCCTCTGAAGCGCTGAGTAGAATCCAGTCATACCGCCGCCCTCCGGTTCTCTTTGAAACGCACGGTCACGATGCCCAATCGCGAAAGCAGACGCACGAACATCGGAAGACGAGGAAATTCCGGTTGGCGGCGTTCCAGCCGGCGGACGCGCATCGGTTCTCGGGAATCACCAGCGCGCGACAGGAGAGTAATGGTTTGTTGCAGCGGTGGCGGCTGCGGCTCGGGTTCACGATCTGTTGTTTCAGGCAAAACGGGCGCGGCTACGGCTGCAACGGGAGCCGGCTCCATCTGCCCGACCTCTTTGATCTCGGCAAGAGAGGCAGCTGCGGCGGCGGCGTTTGACCAACTCGGTGTGCGACGTCCATTGCTTCCGATAACCGGGGGCACGGGCTGCTGGTGCTGTTCCGCAGCAACCGGAGTTGAGGTCAAAGCAGCAGCGGCTTCGGGCATCGCCGGTTCTTCGAGAGGAACCGGAAGATCGAGATCCAAAACGACATCGAGGATTATGTCGGCATCTACCTGATGTTTATTGCGGCTGAACGCCAGGAGGAGCGCGTTATCGCAGATTGCGTTCACGAGCCGGGGAATACCGCGAGAACACTGCGCGATGAGGTCCACTGCCTCGGCGCTGAAAGGGTGCGGCGCGGCGCCTCCAAACCTGGTCCAACGGTAGTTGATGAATGCACCGACCTGATAACGCGCCAGCGGATCGATGTGCAGGCGAATCGCAATTCGTTGCTTCAGCTGCCAAAGATTGGGGTGATTGAGAACGGTTTTCAATTCCGGCTGTCCGGCTAGCACGATCTGCAGCAGCTTCTCTTCGCCGGTCTCGAAATTCGTGAGCAAACGTATTTCTTCGAAAATCTCGTGACTCAGCTTGTGCGCTTCATCGATGATCAAGACAGCCGTATTTCGCCGTTTGTGGATTTGTATCAGCAATTCCTCCAGTTTCAAGAGACGCTGCGTTTTGCTTGCAGGCAAATCACGTACGCCGAAATTGAAGAGGAGCAATTCCAGAAACTCGGAAGACGTGAGCAACGGATTGAAGACCACGTTACAACCGGCATTCATCTCCTTTGACAATTCGACAAGCCTGCGCAGCAGAGTGGTCTTTCCGGTCCCCGCCTCTCCGGTCAGTACGACGAAGCCTTTGCGGCTGAATGCGCCGTAAGAGAGTCCGGCAATGGCTTCCCGATGCGCCGTGGTGAGAAACAGGGCGCTGGGGTCCGGCGTCATCGAGAAAGGATTTTTACTGAGCCCGAAGTATTTTTGATACATGACTTTTAGGTTTGCGCTCCCAAGCGGAATTCGACTTCGGGAGGGGAAGATGAAATACGACCCAAGACCATTACATTCGGCGGCAGTTCCCATTCGCCTAGAAAAACATCCTTCTTCAACTCAATGGAGAGTCCCAGCAAAAGGCCCGACGCAAGGCCGAAAACGGTTCCGGCCAGAAACATAATCAGGCGGCGCGGCTTGACGGGTGTTTCCGGAGCGAGAGCCGGATCGGCGATGGCAAACCGTTCCGAGTTTTGACTCTTCTCCATGTCGCTGGCCATCCCGGCGGAAATTCTTTTGTCGAGCAAGGACCGATAATTCGCCTTAGAGGTCTCGTAATCGCGCGTCAGCGCCTGCATTTGCTGTTCGTGGACGGGAAGTCTGTCGAGACGCGCTTGATACTCGGCCATGGACTTCAAGATGCGCTGGCGTTCGGTCGCTCGCGCAGCGATTTCATCCTCTACTACCTGGAGCTGCGTTTTCGTGGTGGAAACCCGCTCCTTTTGACGTTCGAGTTCGCTGTCGAGCAAAGCAGCGTCACTGGGCGTGGTGGTCGCCGGAGTGGACATACTGGGGGCCGCAGTTTTTGTCTCATCGGCTTTTGCTTCTTCCGCCAGCGCCTGCTCTAACTCGCGCCGGACACGCCGTACTTCCGGGTGCTCGTCGTAATAACGCTGCCTAAGGTCGAACAGCTGAGCACGCAGCGCCGTGGACGCCTTGACCGGTCCCGGACTCGACGCTGCCGGCTTGGCAGCCCCGTTCCTGGCCGCAATGGCGCGTGACACGTTTGCCAGGGAGCTTTCCGCTAAATGCAGGCTGTTTTCCAGCACCAGTTTGTTCTGTTCCGCGCGCGCCGCCGCGTCCTGGTTTCCCTGCGACTCCTGCTGCAACCGCGACAGGGCCGCGAGCAGCGCAGGCTCCTGCTCCGGAAGTTCGCCCGCCCACTGGACCTTATAGCGGCTCAATTGGGCTTCCTGAAAATCGAGACTCAGTTTCGCCTGTTTGAGCTGATTCTCTATAAACTCACTGGTTCCTTGCGCGCGCTGCTCTCGAGTCTTCTCGTTCTGCTGTACGAAAAGATTGGCGACATCGTTTACTACACCCGCGGCGACCGCGGCGCTGGGGGCCTCGTAGGAAATGCGAAATGCCGCGGAGCGGCCGATGCTTATGCCTCTCTCGACGCTGATATCGATGTCTTTACGGAGCCGGTCGATTAACTCTTCACGCGTCAGCCTGTTTCTCATCCGCGGATACAAGTGATATTTGTCGAAGATGGCGCCAAGGTATTCCGTGCTGAGAACCTGTTGGGTGATGGAGTTCATACTGTCTTGAACGGATTCCTGCACGGTAGCGGGCACGAACTTCTCCGGTATCTTCTGAGAGTCGACGAGAATTACTGCTTCGGCGCGGTATACATTGGGGAGCTGACGAATGACTAAGAACGCTGCCACGCTGACAAACAGCCAGGTAGCCAATACCAGCCACAGCTGTTTCCAGACCATGCGGATTATCGACCTCGGATGAAATTGAGGCCGGGCATACAGCGACTTATTTACTTCACGCACTCTTTGCTCCAATCACTTCCATGTGCCAACATCTTGTTGCTGTCCGTTTCCCTTGGCATTTCGCGGTCCACTCAACAGAGCTGAGTTATTCGGCTGCTTAGTCACTTGCGCTTCCGCCACGGTACTAGAAGTACTAGAGGTACTAATAAGCCGTCGCCACACTTCCTAGTGGGCCGCCGAATGCCGTTGGGACCTGGAATGCCGACCAAAGGAAAGTAAGACGAATCACTTGAATACTGTCATTCGCATAGGTCGTCCCGGTACCGAGTGAGCTCTTCAAGAAACCATAACTGAGTACCATCGACGTGCGCTGGGTCAGAGCTTTGCTCAAGACGACGTTCGCTTGCCAATTCGTTCCATCGCCCAACGGCCCACCTGTAAGCCGCTGATAAGCGAACGAAAGATATGCCGCCCAGTTTCGCCCTGGCTGACGCCAACGCCAAGTTCCCACAACACCCTGCGTGGAGGAAGCGGCCAGTCCATAGAGATCGCCCGCGGTCCGGTTATAAGAACCAAAGAACGAATTCTCACGACCCTGGTAAGCTGCGCTGAGAGTTCCAACAAATTGCGAACCGCCGGCTGGTTGTTGAACTGGAGCGCTTATGGTCGTAGTTCCAGGCGCGTAATTCCCAACGCCGGCCTCGGCAAGCAGGGACCAACGCCGGTTTAGCTTTCTTGCATAAGAACCAGTAATACTGGTAGAACGAGAGTCGCCAAATGCAGTGTGATTCGTAATTAAGGCAGCGCTTACTCCCACAACGCTAAGTGGTGTCAACGAATAGGCGAGACTTGCTGTTACGGTCTCAAAGCTCGTGCGGGGAATAACATAAGTTGTCGGGCTCGTTTGTCCGGAGGATCCGTCGCGACTCTGCAAGTCAAAAACCCCGCCTTCCAACGACATGTGCAGTCTTGTAGTAGGCGCATAGGTCAAAGCAGTGCGTCCACCGGTCGATAGAACACGGCCGCCGTACAAAAGACTGGCCGGCGGCAGGATGGACGAGCCGCTATTCAACGCTCCAAGGCTGGTGGTTGAAGGATTCGGAACAAGAAGGGATGCGGAAGATTGAAGTGTCAGTTCGACGACGCTACTGTCGTCTGCCGCCGCGGACAGCGAGAAATTCCACTTCGGCCCCCAACGAGATTCCCACGCAAGTTGAAAGTCCTGATTGAACGACTGCAGGCCACTTACTCCATAAATGCCGGCATAGGATGGCGAGTAAATCACATCCAAGTGATTCGAGGCATCCGCGTGGGTGTAACCGGCCGTAACCGACGCAATGGCGCTGCAGTCACAGCCAAGCTGTCTGAAGTCGGTTCCATTTCCTAAAAGTCCGCCGGGAATCGACTCATAGCCGATCGAGGCTCCGGCCTGGTACACATGGAACCCATTCTTGACTGGTGGAGCAGGAACCTCATCGATCGCAGGTTCCTGGGCAGGAGTCAGGTCCTGAGCAGGCGCCGCATAAGATGCGAAGACTAAGAGGCACCAAGCGCCACAAAATGAAATGTTTTTGGACAACTTCCCAAGTTTTCTCATCGGATGCGTATTTCTCACTGCGGCACGACCACCGTGTCGCCCGGCCGTAAAACGATGTTTTGCTCGCTGTGCTCGCCTCGAATCACAGCCGAGTATTGGAACGGCAGTTGGACCTCTTTGCCGTTCTCACGCCGAAGAATGTACAGCTTTCCGCGTTTCGCATAGTCCGTGAGCCCGCCCGCTTCCGCTATGGCCTGCAACACGGTCAAAGGGGCCAGGATCGTGATCGGGCCTTCTTTCTTAACAGCTCCTATGACGTATACCTTCTCGCTGTGGATTTCTTTGACGATCACGGCAACGTCCGCGTCACGAAGAAACCTCGAAAACTTCTGCGATAGGAGCTTTTCGAGTTCGACAGGCGTCAAGCCGGCGGCTTCCACTTCCTTCACCATCGGCATTGAAATGAAGCCATCCGGACGCACCACGATAGACTGCACCGAAGCTTCCGGCTCCTTGAAAACATTGATTGCGAGCACGTCGCCCGGACCGATTACAAAGTGCGTTGGAGGAGCGCCTGTCGCGGTGGCAGGAGCTTCGGCTTTGAGCGACGGCGAGCCTACGAAAGCGCACGTGACAAAAAATGCCGCGAGCACAAAGAAAGGACGCTCAACTGCAACTGATTGGAGCATACGTATGGGGCAGTCCTTGCACGAGCGCTGCCAACAAATTGCTGGCAACCTAAGACGTGCGGGGTTTGACGCAGTTGTCACTTGTTCGGGAGAGTCAGTCTGAAACTTCGCGCGCAACATCATAGCTTTCAATTTGCAATCCGATGCCGAAGGGCCCCGGTCCGCCGGTCGTCCGCTCGGCGCGAATTACCCGTGCCGTACATTGAAGACGCAGAGAAGATGGCGCGGGCTGCTCACCGGCACAGACCTCAAGAACGCACGATAACAGCTGACCTTGTGAGAATTCTTCTTCGCAAAAAGCGAAGAATCCTCCGACGCTGATGTCGCGCGTTACCATCGAGATCCGTTCGACGCCGCGTGCGTCGGACCTTCGCACGATGTGCCCAGGCAGCCGCAATGCCATGCGGAGATGTTTTCGGCGCTCATTGTTGCCGGAGGGAGAGGACGGATGCATGCGCTGGTGAGAGGATTCCGCGCAAGTCGCTGCAATTTCATACCCACCGCCGTAGTGGCTTAACTGTGGTACCAAACCGCATTGACCTAGCCTCGGTCTTATGCTACAAAATTGTCCTCAGTGTCCCTACGATGAATACTCTAGGGAGCGGAGTTTAGTGCGACCAGTTACACTGACCGTAGTTTCGGATGACGCGGCCCTGATTGCGCTGTGCCGAGAGGCACTTCGTGATTTCGGGGAGCCTTCGCAGTGGGAACTTCGAGTTGAGAGTAGTTGTGACTTCGTACCGCCCGATGGTATTTGTTTAATTGATTACAGACCGGAACAAGGAACACTGATCGGCATAGATACGAACAGAACCGAAGTAAAATACTTTTTCTTAGTCCGGCCCAAAGAACTGGAACAATTCCGCGAGGCCGCGCCGTTCGCGCAGGGGAATATCCTGTTGAAGCCTGTGACTCGCGCGATCCTGGATGCGTACTTCCGTTCCGCGGTATCGTACTCCGAGGCAAGTTCTCTGAGGGTGCAGCGAGATGAACTCCTACAAGGTCTCCTGGAAGCTAACCTGCGTTTACAGGAATACGATCAGCAGAGAACTAACTATCTCGCGCGCGCCGTTCATGAATTCCGAGTGCCGTTGACCGCAATTAATGGCTTTCTAGGTCTTCTGGCGAGCGGCGAACTAGGATCCATTAATAGCAATCAGATCGAAGCACTGCACCGGATGCGCCATGGTGTTGGAATCATGACGCGATTGACCTCGACAATGCTCGAACTCAGCATCGCCGGACGACGGGAACGCGAACCTCAATTGCGGGAAGGCCGGATCGAAGAGTGTATCGATCAGGTTGTGAAAACCATGGAACCGATCGCTCAAGAGAAGGAGCTGAGAATTGTAGTAAAGCGACTACTCCCTCCGGATGGGCCACTGTTGTTCGAGCGCTCCCAGATCGAACAGGTATTGATCAACCTGCTGGACAACGCGTGCCGGGCCTCACAGCGGCGTGGAGAGATCGAGATTTCGGGTTATCCCTATTTTTGGGAAAGGCGTTTTCTGGCGCCGGGGGCCAATCTCACGGATCGTCGCCGGCAGAGTAGTCTTGCACCGAACTCCTACCGTATCGATATACGCGATTCAGGCGCGGGAATTCGTCCGGAACACCTTGAAACGATTTTCGAGGAATATACGTCCTACTCGGCAACTCAAGACCCATGCGGTGGTGGGCTAGGACTTGCCATTTGCCGCACAATTATACAGCGACATCAGGGTTCTGATCTGGGCAGGCAGCCAGCCATCAGGTTCCATATTTTCTTTTGTGCTTCCTTTCCCCTCGGGTAAGCGGTCTCAATCGGCGGGGCCGTTTGACAAGAAAGCTACAGCATGAGGATCTCGCTATGATGGCAGAGGAAACCTCACGACAGACTATTCTCATCGGCGAGGATGAGAGCGTAGTCCGCGGTTACCTGGACATGACGTTGCGTTCCCAGGGCTACAACGTTGAAATGGCGGGGGACGGCAACGAGGTCCTGGCCCGTTTGCGCGAGCCTCTGGCAATCGACGCGGTTCTGCTGGATGTTATGATGCCGAGCAGAAATGGGCTTGAAACGCTGCGTGAAATTCGGCGGATGGACAGCAACCTGCCTGTCATCATGCTGTCTTGCCTTTCCACACCCGTGACCGTCGTAGAGGCGATGAAGGTAGGCGCCAGTGACTTTCTGGCAAAACCGGTCACACACGAGCATCTACGCCTGGCCTTGAAGAGAGTTCTCGATGGGGCCGACACACACGCGGAACGCTCGGCTCTTGCTCCCCGTGTTGCCACCGATGGTACGTTCTACGGATCACACAAGGGAATGCGCGAGATTCAAGACGCGGTCCGGAGGATTTCCGCATCCGACTGTCCCGTGGTGATTCAAGGAGAAACAGGAACCGGCAAGGAAATGCTTGCTCGCGATTTGCATGCGCAATCGCCGCTTGCAGGGAAGCCTTTCATCAAATTGAATTGCGCGGCAGTTCCGGCGGAATTGATGGAGAGCGAATTATTCGGCTACGAACGCGGAGCTTTTACCGGCGCCTTTCGCAGAAAACCGGGGATCTTCGACCTGGCGGACGGAGGCACTCTACTCCTGGACGAAATCGGCGATATGGATTTACGGCTCCAAGCCAAACTGCTCCAGGTCCTACAGGACCAGGAGTACCGCCGTTTGGGTGGATCGGAAACGGTGCGCGTCGATGTTCGGGTAATCGCGGCTACGCACCGCGATCTCGAGCACGCAATGCTGAACAACGATTTCCGCCAGGACTTGTTCTATCGCTTGAACGTGTTTTCGTTCCATATTCCCCCGCTGCGACAACGTCTTGAGGATCTTCCGGCCCTAGCCGAATTTCTTTTGCGAAAGCACGCTGGAGGCGAGTATCCGGATGCCTTGTTGACGCCCGCGCTACTCGAAGCATTTACCGCATACGACTGGCCAGGGAACGTGCGAGAGTTGGAGAACATTATCCGGAAGCTGGTTGTGATGCGGTCTCCGGAAATAATTATCGAGGATCTGGCGAAAGCAAAGCAGCGCAGAGTACGAACTCGTCCTCATGAGGATGACGAATCGACCCCGGTGCCGCAGACACCCGTGCTCGAGCGCGTGGCGCGTCATAAGGCAGAGAGCGAAACCGAAGCGATTCTGGTAGCTCTGAATTCCTCGCGGTGGAATCGTAAGCAGGCTGCCGCTCTTCTCAAAATCGATTACAAAGCGCTTTTGTACAAAATGAAAAAGCTTGGGATCGGTTGCTAAAACTTAAGACTATCAGCCGCGGCGTCGTGAAAGAATAGCTTCTCTCAAGTCCAGATAGCGCTCTCCCGCGATCGACTTTATGAGCTTTTTTGTCCGCCAAGAAACGCTCTGTCTAAGACAGGCCCTTGGTTTCCCGCATGCCAATGCGGCAGCTTCCGACGCGCTCGTATTCCCGAGAATGGCATAGCGTCCGAGAATTGAACAGCCGTCAACTTTGGCCACCTCTTGTTTCGGCTCCGAATTGAAGAGATATCGAATGCCGCATTCTGCGGCGGCTCGGCCTACGTCACGGGAGTAAAACCCGTCGGCGACCGAAGCGGACGTAATGGCTTCTCCGACGATATCTTCGAGCGCCATTCGGCTGTCTTTCCATTCTGAAATCAGTTGACCCCATTCGAGATGGGACATGCGCGGTGGATGAGAACGCGTGTGGCTGCCTATTACGTGGCCATGCCGGTGAAGATGGCGGATATGCCGGGCATCGAGAAATCCGGAACATCCGATCCAGTCGGTCGTTATAAAAAAGTGGCCGCGCCAACCGAAGCGCTCCAACTCGTCCGCGATCACGGTATCGGCGCCCGCGCCTCCGTCATCGAATGTGAGAAATAGGGGGACTGGTGTTGAGGGAGAAGGAACCGATAAGGTCGAGACCTGGCGCCCGGAGCCGTAAATCGATTCGAGATGTTTTCGAAACTGCGCTCGCCCTAACCGATAGTGCGCAGCGGCGGGGCGCCGGTCTGTTTCCGGAGCCGCGTCCTCCTCGGTTACGTCATGGTACCCAAGCGAAATCACGTTCGACAACTTTTCCTGCGAGCCGTGGCGTGGGGATTCCTCAATTTTGTAGCCGGCAGGAAGCATGCGGGTTTAGAGTCTTAAAGCCCGAAGCACGTGGATGGCCTTCCCGGATGTGTGCGGGTTAGAAAGACAAACGCAAGACGAGTTGGGACGGACGTGGCGTACCGCCCGCGGCGCAGGCCACCGCTTTTTGATGGCCCACGCCGCCCCCGAATTAATCGAGCAATAGGTTAGTGAGTGACAATCGCCGACGACGTAGTTGTCGGATTGGTAGCGGGGCGCGGATTGAAGTCCGAGGGTATGACGTTCTGTATACCCAATTGCCGGTCCACCGTCAAGATTCCAAGGTCGTTGCAACCAAGGCCGGTGGTTTGCGGAATCTTAGTCACGTAACTCGGGTCCACTTGAACGTAGTCCGGCGCCAATGCGTCGGCCGTTCCCATGAGGCGCGCCGTGCTGAACGCATCTAACAGATCCGAAACTCCGGGAGTAATTGCATCCTGCGGTCCGAGGTCCTGCTGACCCATGGTCTCGCCCAGAATGCGGCCCAGCAATTCATCTGGCAATGTCGCAAGCGGAGGCAGGCCAAACACCGTGTCGACGAACTTCACCACTGATGCCTGGCTGCCCTGCTCATGGGAAATATAACCGAGCTTGGCGTACGGAGAAATCAGAATGAGCGGGACACGCGGTCCGAAACTGAACGCGGAACCATCCGGCCCATTGTTCACAATCGGGGGTTGCACGTGATCGTAATCGCCTTCGGAATCGTCCCAAGTGATAATGATCGCGCTTTGCGGCCAATAGGAACTCGCCGCGATCGCGTTGATGGTTTGAGCCACCATGGCTTCACTAATCTGCGCGTCGGAATAGGCAGGGTGGTCGTCGTCACCCAGGAAGTTCTTTTGGACGGTTGGATCGGGGTCCGCTGGCGTAAGTCCCATCGTGTTCGTATAGCCGCCCTTAACGTAAAAGACGCCGCCGGACTTGGGCAGACTATTGCCGCTAAGAGCGGTATAGAAATCGCCCAGCCCGTGCAACTGAGAACGGAGCGCGGGAGTGTTCGCCACATAGCCGAAGTACTGTGGACCGTTGTGGTGCGTGATATAGGACGCATGCGATCCGTTCGCGGTGACAGGTCCGGCAGTATCGGTAGACTCTTTGTCGAAACCTTCTTGATACCAACCGAAGCCGAGGGCTGGTTGCGTCAGCTTGCTGAGAAATGTCAGGTCGTCCTGGACGTCGGCGAGGTCCGTGCTCGCGGTCGGGTCCGTCGCGGTAACGGTGTTTGCAGTGCTGAGAAGCATGGAGAGCGGAAGAGTAGCAAACGTCAGATTCGGGGCCACTGTGTAGCCCGGGTAATCACCGGGATTCACGGGAAGAGGACTGGCGGATTTATCGGAAGGCGATCCCCAAAACGGATCGGGATCGCTGATTATGGGTAGGGTTGACGATTCGCTGGGATGCAAAGCCCACTGCGTCTGGCCCGATTGCGCTCCGATGATGGTGAGATTTCCGGGTGTGGATGGACCGGTCATCGATTCGAATACGTCATCGAAAAGAACAAAACGATCGGCGTAGGCCCACAGCAGAGGAATAGTGTCGCAATCCTCGTGAGCCATCGATAATTCGCCGTACTGTTTTGCCTTGATGGAGGGGTTGCCGGTGGCGCTGTATTTCAATTCTTCAGTGACGGCAAACTGATCCATTTGGGCCACGCCGTTTTGGATGTCCATTTTTGCAACCGTGCGGGCGTGCGAGTGGTCAATGTCGTCCGTGTCCGCGGCATACTGTTTCGGACCGATGAGAAACGGAGAAATGGTCCCCTTAGATCCGTCCGTATTCACAATTGTTTGCACAAAGCCGGGAGTTTGCGATGAAGGCTGGCTATAAAGCCCGTTCGCGCCTGGGAAGGTCCCGAAGTAGGAATCGAACGAACGGTTCTCCTGGTAGAGTACAAAGACGTATTTGATTTTCTGTTGAATCAGACTCTGCAGCTCTTCAGAGCTGAGGCGAGGTTCGGTCAAGAGGTGCTCACGGCGCAGCCGGGCCTCTTTTGCAGCTCGCTCGTGCGCTTTGAGGAATTGTGCCCGGCCGGGCATCTTCTCCTCCGGGGCGGCTTTCTCTTCGGCCCGTACCAAACCCAACGGGTTCAGGGCCATTAGCGTTGAAATCCCAACCGACAAAAACTGTAGTCCGCGATGCGCCATTTTCCATCCTTGTTACAGCGAGAGTTTAACTATGGAACGTCAAAGAGTATCAGTGCAGGATTTCAAATCATTGAACGACGTGTGACACATCGATGAGAAGCCCGTTTCAAAACCGCTCGAAAATCGATTCGCTCCCTCTGGGATTGGTAAGGATCAGACGGTCTCCGGTGATAGTAAAAGTGCTGTCTACGACGGGGCGCCCAGGCATCTCAAGGTGGACCGTTTTACTGTTCGAAGAATAATGCCCGTGCTCTTCCCTTACGTTTACGATCCACACAATCTTGCTGGTGGAAAACAAGGCTCGAGCGGGGTATTTCCTATCGTTCCAATCGCGCGTCGTGTTCCATTCGCCCGCCAACGGATTTTTGCTGTCGAGGCTCTTACCAACGCGGGCGAGCTCAATCGATTTGCCGGCCGCTTCATCTTCGATCCGCGCACGGTCCTCGTTTTCCCAATCCAATTCTTGTTTCTCCTCAGGACCGTTTGTCGATTGAATCAAGATTGTATCCGTACCGACTAAACGGTACTTCTCGTCCGATATCGAGGCGGAGAAGGAGTCGAATTGGTTATCGCCGTGAAAGTCGAACACGGTGCTGAGCCCCGCCGGCGAAACTGCCAGGGAGCGCCATCGGCCTATGAGTTGGTTCTGCTGTGACTGTCCGTTCGCTAACGCAATTGGAAGGAGGAAAACAAACAGTCCGAATGCTGATTTCACGGTTTTATGCATGGAGAACCAGCGTTGCAGGTTAACAGACGAACGTTTCGAAAGTGTTACGAGTAGGATTCGATTCCAATAACAGGACGCAGTCATCCGGGCGAGGAAGGGTGCAGCCGACGTGGCCCGGCCGGCAAATCATAATAAGTAGAGCAGCGCTATTTCAGGAGGAACTGCAAAGATGGAACTGCCCCCATTTCTCCTCGATCGATGGATTGAGCAGAAGAACTACGCCACGCCGCCGATCGAATTCGATCTCGCCTCGAGCACAGGCCCGGTTTGGACGCTGCGGGAACTGCTTGCATTGACTGGCGAGAACGACTTGGAAGATTTGCTCGACACCCGCATCTCATACACCAGTGCGTTAGGCACTGTTGCGTTGCGGACCGCCATCGCGGCTTTGGAGGGAGTTGAAGCAGACGACATTCAGGTTGTGACAGGCGCATCCGAGGCTCTGCTGATTCTGTTCTTCCTGGCGGCCGGGCCGGGAGCTAACGTTGTGCTCCCTAATCCAGGATTCCCCGCCAACACGGCGCTCGCGGAATCTCTCGGAATTGCGATCCGTTACTACAATCTCCGCGCTGAAAACAAATTTCGCGTGGACCTCGAAGAGATCCGCCATCTGGTGGACCATAATACGCGCCTGCTGTTGGTCAATTCGCCGCATAATCCCACGGGCTCTGTTCTGAGCGATGAAGAGATGCAGAGCCTGCACGATTTCTGCTTCGAACGCGGCGTCCAGTTCGTATCGGATCAGGTGTACCATCCGATTTATCACGGGACCGCGATGCATTCCGCCGCGCGGCTTCCTCATGCAACTGTGATCAGCGATTTTTCGAAAGCCCTCTGTTTGAGCGGGTTGCGCATTGGCTGGTTTGTCGACCGAGATCCAGTGCGGCGCGAAAAGTATCATAACGCTCGCAATTACTTTACGGTTACGGCGAACGTATTCGGAGAGCGGCTGGCGCTGCTCGCCATGCAGCATAGCCAGGAGATTTATCAGCGCGCTACCGAGGTATCGCAGAGGAATCTCGCGCACCTCGATCGGCTTTTCGCCGAGCATCACGGCTACGTGGAGTGGCTCAGGCCTAGCGGAGGGATGACGGCATTTCCCTGGCTGGCGGACGCCACGGACGCTCGGGAGTTCTGCCGGAGGCTTGCGAAGAAAGGCGTCTTAATAGTGCCTGGCGATTGTTTCGGCCAGCCGTCGCATTTCCGTTTGGGATTTGCAGCCAGCGGCGATCGCTTCCCGCTCGCCATGGAGCGCTTCGCTGAGTTTCTTTACGCGGAATCGAGACAGCGTCTGCCGGCTTCCGCGGGATAGGCACTTTCGCCCGAGAATGAATCCAAACCAACACCTGCCGCACTGGCAATTCGCGCTTAGCGTGCTTTCCATCGTCGTTGTGGATTTGACGCTGAGCGGCGATAACGCCGTGGTAATTGCCGCCGCGGCCAAGTCGCTTCCGCGCGCCATGAGGAACCGCGCCCTCGTCGCGGGGGCTGCTTGCGCCGTCATTGCATTGGTGGTAGCCGCGTTTTTCGCCACGCTTTTACTGCACGTTAAGTTTCTGCAGATCATCGGAGGCGTAGCGATCTTGTGGATAGCGGTCGGGCTGTTTCGGGAAGAGCCGCCGCTCGAATCTTCGGCCGTGCACCTGGCCAGTTTTTGGAAGGCGATGTGGTTCATTATCGTCGCGGACGTAACCATGTCCACGGACAACATTCTTGCAGTTGCGGCAATCGCTCACGGCAGCTTGTTGCTTTTGTTATTTGGCCTCAGCTTGAGCATACCGCTGGTAGTTTTCGCGAGCGGCATGTTGGCGAGGTTGATGGACAAGTATCCCATCATCGTGTTCGTAGGAGCGGCGTTGCTGGGCAGAGTGGCCGGCCAGATGATTATGACCGATGCCTTCACGGTGCAAAAGCTCGCTCCCAGCGCCGCAGCAGACTACGCGGTTCAGGCTATCGGCGCAATTGGGGTCGTTGTTATCGGACTATGGCTGCAGAGCCGGAGAGCCCGCTGAACGCTTGCGAAGATTTTCTTTCCCCACATAGAAAGACCTGCCCTTCAGTTCCGGGTGTCGAGCAAGCAACTCGCTGAATTGCCGCGCTCGGTCCGCTGACGGTGGATGAGTCCGAAAATAGGATCCGATTGCATCGTCCACAGCTTGCTCCACCTCGCCCGAGGGTGTAGCCGCGCGCTGTGGCGACGGCTCTCCAAAATATTTCTTCATGCGCAAGAACAATGAAACCGCGGCTTGGGGATTGTAGCCTGCTTTGATTACGAGTTCCTCGCCCGCGGCATCGGCTTCACTTTCCTGGTACGAACTGAAGCCCATGGTGGCCATGCGATGCGCCATTTCGACCAACCATCCAATCTCCGGCGCACCGGCGTTCTTCAAGCGATATTGATATTGATAGCGCTCGACACAATGGCGCAGATCGACGTGCGCAATCTCGTGCCCCAGCACGATGGCCAGCTCGGCTTCGTTCTCGACGAAACCCAGCAATCCGCTGGTGACGAACACCTGGCCTCCCGGCATGGCGAAGGCGTTGACTTGCGTAGATTCGATCACATGGAAGCTGTAGCTAATGCCATGCCGTCGAACATAGGGCAGAAGAAACTGCGCCACTTCCGTGATGTATTTCGAGGCGCCGGTATCCTCATGAACCAAACCTAGTAGGGTGGATGCGAGATCCGAGCCGATCTTCATCTCGTCTCGATCGCCCAGGCGCGTCAGGCGCATTCCGATCTGGTCCGCGTCGCGCGCAGTGTCGGACCAGATGGTGAGAATCGATTTCAGGTTGACGCGCCCATCGGTTGCGCCAATGGCCGCCAGAATGGCTCCTCCGATGAGGAGCGCGAGCACAATCGCAAGACGGATGCGTTGCATACTGCACCTAAAGGTAACGATGCACTCGATCCCGGAAACGCGTGTAGACCCACGAAACGGTTACCAGGATCAGGCCAAGGACGATGAACGACAGTATGCGGTAGAGCGTCTCGAGTTGTCGCAGGTCATACAGGAACAACTTCAAGATGCAGACCAGGAACAACGTAAGTCCTGAAAGACGCAGGATACGATCGCGAACCGGGAAACCAATCGCAAGGAGCACGAGGCCTTCAGCCGCCCACGCCATCGTAAGGAGGCGGCCAGACACCTGATGGTAGAGAAGGATGGTCAATAGAGAAGTTGCCAAGAGCGAAAAATATAGTCGCGCGTGGCGCTCGATGCCGGTCTGTTCCTTGGGCGCCCGAGGAACCAGAAACTGCGCAGCGAAGAAAGACGCGATTGCGAGCGGCGACCAGAAATCCGTGGTCCAACTCCTCCACGAGGTGAGCGCCGCAATCGCGTAGCTCTGCCATCTCAGGTCGACAATATCCCAACGTCGTCCGGCGGCAATCAGCGCAAGTGCGAAGACGGACCAGCCGGCGACTGTGGCGTCGCGTCCCAATTCAAAGCGCAGGAGCACGGTGATCAGGAGGGCTACCGAATAAAGATACAGCCGCTCGATACCTCGCTCCCACTCGCGTAAACGCGTCAGCGATCCTCGCAATCGTGACCACAAATAGTAATGGCAGGCGATTACGGGCACGACCGATAGGAGCCGCGTAGAGATACCCGCGGCGACGCCAGAGACATCGAAGTTCGCGAAGAACAGACGTCCAAGTGCCGCGCCGGAAGCCAAGTGAGACTGCACCCTCAAGCCAGGAAGGTCGGTGAGGAGCCCCAACTCAAGAAGCAGCAGAGCGACGGCTGCCCACGCGGGTCCAACGGCAACGGACGGAAGAAGCGCCCAGAGCGCCACCAGCAGAAACGCAGTTCCGGTGGCCGAAGAGGTTTCCACGATCGCGCTGTCTTCGGTGCGTCTCGAACCATATACACGCGTGGCGATCGCGTAAGCTGCCGCGGCCGCACCGGCGATCACGAGTCTTGCAGCCATAGGAGCATCGTTTCGAACGGGCAGTACATTGAACAACAGCACCCGGCCGGCGCCGACGGCTGCCACCAGATAGGCTTGTATCCGAAATTCGGCGGGCAGCTTTCTAAGACCCAACTCCAATATCGGTAACGACAGGAGCATCCATCCTAAGCCCAAATAGTCGCCGGGAGTAACGCGCCAGACCAGCGCCATGAGCGCAGCCGTCGAAATCCAGGATGCGATCAGCTTCAAAGATTCCCGTTCTTCGTGGTCGAAGCGGTTCTCGGCTGAACGCAGCGCACAAAGCACCGCGGCGTACATCAATACCGCGGCTGAAAGGAGCGCCATCCAAAGATACGGTGTTACCGGGGACTGACCGGACGCGACGATTGCCTGGTGCACTCCCGTCGCAGTGAGTGCAAGTGCGCCGACCAGGTACGCTTGCAGGCGAAAATCGAGCAGTCGCCGGCTCCAACCCCACATGAACAGAATCGTGGCGAAAACAAACCAGGCCACGCCCAGGAAACGCTCCGGAGTTTCCAAACCTATGATGAGCGCAACCACACCGGATGCAGCATAACCATAGAGCTGGTCAGTTCGTCGCAACGCACGATTGATATAGAAAAGAACCGCGGAGAGTGCGGCGGACGGCGTCCAAGCTCTCACCGACCATCCTGCCAGTGTGGTTTGCCCCGAGTCCACCAAGTCAACGATCAGAAGTTTTGCAGTTCCCGTTGCAAAAAGCGCGGCGGCGAGTTGCCGCGGGTACGACTCGCGGAAGAACAAGCCGGCGAGAAACAACAGTTCCGCCTCGGCGAGCAGGCCCGCATTCGCCCAACCGCCGTGGAATTTCAGGAATACCGCTGCAGCGGTGAGAATCGCGGTCAGCGTTATGGGGCCTTCGTAGCCGCCTGCCAAGGCCCGGCTCACGGTATCGATTTCAGGAGCGAAGCTCGATGGTGGACGGAGCTTCGTCCGAATGATAGTGTTCAGAAAGTAAGCTCCAGCGATGCCTGCCGCAAGTGCGTGGATCATGTGCGGCGCGGACGCGGACCACTTGGCGTAAGAGAGACCGACGAAAGCTAGCGCATTGAGCGGCATTATCCATCGCTCTGACGCATGATCCGATTTGCGGGCAGTGCGCAGCAGGTCGAATGCTTCGAATAACAGCCAGTATGTTGAGAAGACGATCTGTGCTGACCATAGCGGCGCCCCGGAATCGCCCCGAGACGCGCAGGTTCCATAGGTTGCGACGAGCCCGAAGACAGCCATCTCCGACCATTCGAATCGGTAGGCGACATAGAGCAGCGATGCGGCGAGCGGCACGAGGGCCAAAACGGATAACGCTGTTACCGGAGTAATCGCAAGCGTTACGAAGGCGATGAAGTATGCAAGTCCAGTCACCGTTTGCGATCGATACTTGAGCGAATGTCCGATCATGCCCACTGCGACCGCGAGCAGCAGGAGAGTGCCCAAGACGGGGTTGTAGATGACCTTGGTCGCATCGAGAGCCTGCATTGCATAAGTGGTGATGTATAGAGCAGCCCATCCTCCGCCAAGCAATCCGTAGGAGAAGATCCGGTACCCAGCGCGCCGATCGAGCAGGAAACCGCCGCCGAGCATCGCGGCGCTCACGGCAAGGCTGATGATCGCTCGTCCCGCGGGGCCGAACTGAGTAAATGAGTATCCCAGGAAAAGCGCGATACCGATGACCAGAACAAAAACACCGAGTTTGTTTAGCCAATTGCCGCCGACGATCGCTTCCCATTCTTCGCCTTTCATCCTGGCGCGGAGGCGATCGAGCAACGTCGGTCCGGCAGGCTGAAGAGTTGGCGGTTCAAGCATGGGTCGCGCGGTCTCAAAGGGCTTACTGACTTTAGGAATCGGCGGCGGTTCGAGTAGAGGCCCGCTTGGAGTGATGGCGCGTGGCGGCGCGGCACGCACAGGTTCTTCGACACGCAATTTCGGCGGCGCGGAGGGCGCGGGTTCTTCCATGGCCACCTGCGGCAGCGGCGGCGGAGTGGGACGCGCTCGCTCCAGTCCCATGCGATTGAGGGCTGCCTCGGCAAGCGCGAGGCGGTGCTCCAGCTCCTCTATCCGGCCTGACATAACGAACCAGCGGACAGCCAGAACAATGAGTATGATGACCAGCAGGAAGTCTTCCATCGAAGTGTCCTCCTAGGCGGCCTGTTCGAGAGGGCCAATCGGAAAGGGTGTGGGCGCCACAACGGGCGACTTAGAACCGAAGAGGCCGAAACAATTTTCGTTTTTCATCACCGCTGAACATGGCACGGCGGGGACCATTGGAAATACTCTGTATATTCATCGGTTTAATTTCTAATGCACAGCAGGGATGTACATTCCATGTATGGTTCGCATACATTTCATGTACTTCCGTGGGACCTAGTGGGCTGAAACCCATCTGCCGATGTCGCCAATCACTTCTCCCGAGACATGCCCGGGGGTAGCGTATTCCGCGGGAGTGCTTTTGCCCATACCTTCGATGAAGAGATGGTTGAGCGTCGGGTAACTTTTGAGTGTGACGTTGGAATGGCCCGCGAGAGCCGCCTTCCAGATTGCGAAGTCTTTCATGGTCGACTGATAATCGCGTTGGCCTTGAAGAATCAGCAATGGCCTGCTAAGTTTTGCGGCTCGCGCGGCCGGTTCATAACCGCGCAGATCGAGCCAATAATGAGGGAAAGCTCCTAGGATCGCCGGACCATCTTCGTGGCCTGGCTGCAGGGCCTTCAGCGACGCCGCCTTTTGGCGCATTTCGTCGAATTGCTTGCGGGCTTCAGGAGTATCCGCGCCGGGTAGCGATCCAAGGTAGTCGAACTGCTCTAGGATGACGTCGTCGAGTGGCCGCGCGGTCCCGGCAAGTACGATGCCGCCGGCCGCGTCCGGTGCCTGCGCCAGCATCATCGGCATCAGATAGCCGCCCAGACTATGACCGAGGAGGAAAACACGCTTTGGATCGATACCGGGTTGGTCTCGCAACACAGCGACAGCGGCGATAGCGTCCTCGACGGTCTCTTCCCGCACGGTTAGATTACGCATTTCGAGCATCTTTGCGCCGTACTCTTTGGTTCGCTTCTCATAGCGGAGGACGGCCATGCCCTGGGATGCGAGCCCTTCCGCAAGGTCTCTGAACGGCTTGTTGCCCAGAATGGTCTCGTCGCGGTCCTCCGCCCCGGAGCCGTGAATCAGGACTACGCCGGCCACACGCGCCTCATAGCGCGGCATGGTGAGTGTGCCGGGCAGCTTCCACTCGCCTGTGCCAACGGTCACAACGCGCTCGGTAAACGAGTCGGGTTTGCTGTATGAAGATGGGTGCCAGTCCGAGGGAGCCGTCTGGCTCGGCTTCATGTAAAGCCCCGCGATTTGACCGGCGCCATTCACCGTGATCGTAAAATCGATTGAAAGGGCCCGGAACTTCGCAGGGATAATCAGGACAGTGTTGTCCCCGTTTTGATGATTAGCCGGTTTACCGGTTTCCAGGAGTTTCCCGAGCGCGCTCATTTGTGGAGCAACGCGAGACTTCAGGGTTTCGACCGGGAGCGCGGCACGCATCTCAGCCGAGAACGACTGAAATAGCTCGTCGTATTTTCCGTCCACGAGCCAGGCTATGGCTTGTCGAGCAACGTCTTCCGGATTTTTCGCGGCTTGAGCAAGGCCGATCCGGGTGACTGCGACGAGCGCCAGCGCGATGAGGGCAAGGTGTTTTCCCACGATGCCAATCATATCGCCTAAGCCTCTGTTAGATGGGCCTGATCGCGTCGCTCTCCACCTGAACCGACATCGACTTTTCCAAAAGTGAAACAGAAAGCACGACGCGCGATTCGCCGCGCTTTTGAACCAGCAGACCCTCGACCCCGGCTAGCGGGCCGGCCGTGATCTGTACTCTTTGCCCCATTTTCAAGAATGGCCACGGTTGAGCCGGCTGACCGGATGCGGAGACTCGTTGAATGTGGCCGATTTCTTGAGGATCGATGGGCTGTGGCACCTTACCGACACCAGCGACGCCGATAACTCCAGGGGTTGTCAGAATCGGCAGCCGAACTCCTACATCGAAACGCGAGAAAACGTAGCCGGGAAAAATAGGAAGCTCGACAACTTTCGTACGGTCAGACCATTTTCGCTGCTCTCGATAAACCGGCAACAGACACTCGTACCCTTTTTGTTGAAGGGCATCTAGAACCTTCTGTTCGTATTTCGAGCGGACGTGGACGGCAAACCATGACAACGTAGTCTGCGGGTCCGCAGGCGCATTCGCAAAAAGAGATGACACTGGGTAGCTTCCAACATGATAATTCAGCCGGAACTGTCGATTTCAAGATCTGTAATCGCGATCCCCAGCACGCGGTTGTCTCCGTTTACGCCTGGGGGACCGGCATCGGGCAAAAGCAGTTGAACGCTGACAGTGGAATTGAGCGGAATTCTACCCGGAGGGATTTCGAACTCCAGCGTGCCCGCGTTCGTAATGGCTGCCGACCCGATCGTTTTGCCATCTATCCGCAGTGTCACGTGCTGCGTACCCAGCGTGTAACGCACGTCGAATTTGAGTTTACACGGGCATTTCCAATTGTCGGCTGCGTTCGTTCGAAAGAGGAAACCAATTTGCTCCTTATCGCCCGACCACCGGTAACCGACTTCAGGGCCGGACCAGCCGACCCATAGAAGCTTGCGGGAATCGTTGTAAGAAATCACATCGCCAGGGTGGTACATGGGGATCAGGTTCAGTTTCTCCAGGCGCGCAAAATAGTTTTGCTCGTAATCACGCTGCGATCGGTACATGTAGAACAGCCACGTTGCCAGACCCAGCCAAAAAACAGCCGCCAGAGCGAGAACCATATACGTTCTCGATTGACCTGGTGAGCGGCCCGTGTCGTAAGACATTTAGAATACAAACTCGCATCGATAAAAAATGACCGTATATAGCATTGCGAGGTATGCCGAGACAACGAACAGCACCGCATAGGGCAGCACCGAAACCAGAGCTATGCAGGAGCACATGGGCTGATCGCGATCGGATGCCGCATTGAGGAAGCGGCGAATCCAGCCGGCGACGGCGCGAGGCTCCAGAGCGAGCACCAGCAAGAGCGGGATCGGAAAGAGCAAAGTGAAGTGGCGGCCAATGTCGACGATCGCTCCCTGATTTTTAAGAAGTGTGTAGTGAAAGAACAGAAACATCATCGCGGTGAAAAACAGGGCGGAAGGAAACAATCGCCGTCCGAGCAGAATGAGCAGAACGGGAGTGGCAACAAACCACAACAGCCCCGTCACCATCGGGTGGATCAGTTTGTAATGGACCAGCGTATCGCCTATCAAGGGTACGAAATATCGAAATGCGACGGCATCCGCGAGTTGGATTTTCCCGCCCATTATGCCCCATGGCTTCAGGTTGTGCGAGAACGCCAGCGGGTCGTCGAAACGATACCCCAGATAAAGCGTGTAGGCTATCAATCCACTGAAGCAAACGGGAAAGAGTACGAGCGCTCCTTGCAGGTACCTCGACCGCAATGAAAACTTGAAGCCGTACGCGAGATAGTGCCGTCTCGCCATTTCAAAAACTAAAACGAAGGCTAAAAGGCAGCCGTAAGGTCGAGAAGCCGACGCTAGGCCCGACATGACTGCAGCCGCCGTGTAAGACTCCTGAGTGACAAAGTAAAAAAAAGCGACCACCAGGCAAACGTACAAAGCCTCGGTATATCCCGCAAACAAGAACACAGAAAAAGGACTGATGGCCAAGAACAAGACGCAGACGCCGGCGAGGAAGGAGGAATAATATCGAGTCAAGAGCCGATAGAGCAGCAACAGCATCACGAACGTAGCGCCGGCCGATACTATCAACATGGAAACCAGGACCCGAACCGGGAGGATCTGCTTCACGAGCCAGCACAGAGCTGGATACAAGGGAAAGAAGACCACGTTATGTTCAGCGTTGTCGTTACCGTCGGTGTGATAACCCTGATCAATCATGCTGCCGTACCAGCCAGTATCCCAGGGGGCTCGGCTAGCGCGGACCGGCAAGTTTGCTTGCGCGTATTCACGGCAGACGAGAAACATTGACAACGAAATAAGGAACGCGATAAGCGGAACCCTGAACGTCTTCAGGAAGTGGGTAATGGAGCCCACGATTTTGAGCGAAACATGATTTGCTTCGGGCTGGCGGCCTGGATGCGTTACTACGCCGGAACTTCCCATTGAAATAAAACCGTGGACATTACTCTAGCATTGCTTACAGGGATCGTAGGTTAAAAAAACAATTAACACTTTCGTCAAGTGCGGCCGTTATGCGTGCGATCGCTCCGGACTACAAATGCTGGACGCCGGCGGGTGTTCTGGAGGGAAAGCCAGATGTACTGTCCCACGACGCCAAGCGCCAACGAGAACGAGCCGCCAAAGAAGGCGATTACGAGCATGAGAGGCGTATATCCCAGAACAGGGATTGCCCCGCGCAGCCATGCGACCATCACGACGACCGTCGCAACCAAGGCTAAAAGGCACGCGGAAGCGCCAATAAAAAGCAAAGCTCGAAGAGGTAAATCCGTGAAGTTGAAAATGCTGTCGACCGCGTAGCGAAGCTTCTTGCGAAACGTCCAGGCGCTGCGACCCTCCAGGCGTGCCTGCCTTTGATAAGGAACGAACTGGCGGCGAAATCCGAGCCAAAACAGGAGGGCGATCAGGTTGGTTTGAACCTCTCTCAGCTTCACCAGTTCGTCGCGCACCTGGCGGGTGCAGGCGAATACGTCGATCCCGCCCCGGGGCATGTCTTTCACGACCACGTGGCGATATACAGTCCAAAAGCATTCCGAGAGGAATTGCGACCACCAGGGGTCCGCGCGGCTAACCCGGTATCCAAACGCGATATCCGCCTCGCCGCTCAGCAGGACCCGATAGAACTCGATGAGGAGTTCCAGTGGCTCCTGAAGATCCGCGGCGAGCACCGCAAAAAAGTCTCCTTTGCCGAATCGCAGACCGGCGGCGATGGCTGAGAACGACCCGAAATTCCGGCTCAGCTCGATCAATTGCGTGTTCAGCGGAAAGGAGGGGAGTCGCTCGCTCAGCATGCGAAACGAGGCATCCGGACTGCCGTCCACGACGAACACGATTTCCAAAGGATTCGCGAATCTTTCGCCGAATGCTTCGAGTTCCCGCAAGAGCCGGGGAAGATTCTCTTCATTCTTATAAACCGGGATGACGAGCGACAACATCATTGCGGTCGCCATGAATTGCACGCTTCCACGACGTATGCTGATTCATCTGGCGTCAGGTAAGGATGAATGGGGAGACTGACTTCAGAGTGACAGAACGCTCGGGCGTCCTCGGCCCCTTCTGCAAGTTCGTGCGGCGTGGAGGTCATGGCGGGTTGATCGAATAGCGCTTCGGGATAGTGCTCCGCCACAGAAATGCCGCGCGAGGCCATCCACGCGAGGAAGCTTGCTTTGTTCTCCGGATCGACCAGGACGGGGAAAAGGTGCCAGCTCGAATCGGAACAGAGGGGCGATCCCGGCACCTTAATACTCGGGTTCGCGAGACTGGCAATGTAATCGCGGGCAATCTGGCGGCGGCGATCGGTCCACTCAGGCAGCTTACCTAGCGCCACTCGTCCAAGCAGTGCGGCCTGAAGTTCGTCGAGGCGGCTATTGTAGCCAATCAGATCGTGATGGTATTTCGCGGTCTGCCCATAATTGCGGTATTCCGCGGCGCGCGCGGCGAACTTAGCGTCGCCAGTCAGGATAGCTCCGCCATCTCCCATCGCACCGAGGTTCTTGGTCGGATAGAAACTGGTCGCGGCGAGTTGGCCGGCAGTACCGCTGGCGCGGCCATTGTGAGACGATCCGATGGATTGCGCGCAATCCTCCACGATCTTCAGATCGAAGCGATCGCGTAGAGTTTCGAGACGCTCGATATCGAGACAGTGGCCGTACAAGTGGACTGGAACGAAAAATCGGATTTCGTGACGGGCTGAGAAGATTTCCTCGCAGCGATCCAAATCGACGAGTCCATATTTGTCGACCGGCGCATAAACGGGAACGGCGCCGATCTTGACGATTGCCAGGGTGGTAGCAAAGGCCGAGATGGGGGTGGTCAGGACCGGGTCGCCGGGTTTGCACCCGAGAATCCGAAGAGCGATTTCGATCGCATCCAGTCCGCTGGCCACGCCGACGGCAAAAGGAAGTCCCCAATACTCCGCCAGCGCGGACTCAAACTGCCGCACCTCATTGCCCAGGATGTACCATCCACTCTCGCCGACGGCTTCAAACGCGGCGAGCATCGCCGGCCGGGTATCTTCCCACTGCCTTTTGAAGTCGTTAAACAGTACTTTTTGCATCGGCTCGCACAAGGTGCAGGAATTCGCCGTAATCACGGATATAGTCGGCGGCGTCGTAATAGCCCGACGTCAGCACCAACAGCACGGCATCCGGAGAGTACTTGTACTGCGCGCACCAGCACATCGGCGGAACATAAAGACCGATGTTCGGCCGGTCGAGCGTATACTGTTCGCGGTTCTCGCCATCGTCGACTACGCAGCGGCATGAGCCGTGAACGCAAATGAGGAATTGATGCTGCTCGCGGTGGGCATGTTCGCCTCGGATGTGCTCGCCCGGAACGCCGAAGACCAGGAAATACCTTTGAACCTCAAAAGGGACCTGACGGGACGATTCGCCGAAGCTCAAAGCTCCGCGAAGATCGGTAACAAGAGGCAATTCGTGAAGCGTTACACCGCGCACGCGTGAGTCGGTAGTTGAGGTGACGGGTGGTTGCGCCGCCGGCCGTGCTGGCTCGTGAGATGCACCGACGTATCCCGAGATTCGCGCTGGATTACCGGTCACGATGGTATCTGCCGGGACGTTCCGAGTGACTACCGCGCCGGCGCCAACCATGGCACGCTCACCAATTTCGACGCCCGGAAGAATGGTCGCATTTGCACCGATCGACGCGCCTTTTCGGACCCGCGTTTTCGGAAACTCCTTAGGATACTGCCGGCTTCGCGGGAATTTATCGTTCGTAAAGGTAGCGTTCGGGCCCACGAAAACATCGTCTTCAAGAACCACTCCATCCCAGAGCTGGACGCCCGACTTGACCGTCACGCGGTCGCCGACAATGACATCGTTCTCGACAAATGTGTGGTCGCAGAAATTGCAATCGGATCCGATGGTCGCTCCCGGCAGGATGTGCGCGAAAGCCCAGATGCGCGTTCGTGGACCTACGCGGATCGTTTCCACGATGGCAGCGGGGTGCTGAAAATGGGCGGCCTGTTCGTGAGGCATGGACACGCAGTTTTCATAATAGCCCCAGTCCGAAGCGGCGTTGATCCGATTCTTCGGCGGCCATATCCCGCGTGTTAGCCTAAGACTTACAGGCACTTCGCTTTAACGAACCACTTCGAAATGGATTCATTTCAGGGAACGGTTTTCAAACTCAAGTCTTACTGGTCTGATCGCGGCTGCATCATCCAGGAACCCTACGACGTAGAAGTCGGCGCCGGCACTATGGCGCCTGAGACATTTCTACGGGTTCTTGGTCCGAAACCATATCGCGTCGCTTACGTGCAACCGAGCCGCCGTCCCGCTGACGGCCGTTACGGCGAGAATCCCAATCGCCTTTACAAGCACCAGCAGCTACAGGTAATCCTGAAGCCTACGCCCGCCGACATAATCGATCAATATCTCGGGAGCCTGGCGGCCATCGGCATCGATCTTCGCAAACACGACATCAAGTTCGAAGAAGACAATTGGGAAGCTCCCACGCTGGGGGCCTGGGGCATCGGCTGGCAAGTGATGCTGGATGGACTCGAGATCACGCAGTTCACGTATTTCCAGCAATGTGGCGGCATCGATCTGGAGCTGGTTCCCGCCGAGATTACCTACGGTCTGGAGCGCATCGTGGCGTTTCTCCAGAACGTTCCGAGCCTGTACGATATCGAGTGGGCCCCCGGAGTTCCCTATCGCGACGTCCGTTTCGCCGAAGAGCAGCAATTTTCGGTCTACAACTTCGAGCTGGCCGACGTCCCGACGCTCTGGAAGCTTTTCGACCTGCACGAAGCCGAGTGCCAGCGTCTGGTAGCGCTCTATCCGAAGTATCCAGCCAAGCCACGCTTCCCGGTCCTCGCCGCGTACGAGCAGGCCCTGAAGTGTTCGAACATCTTTAATCTCCTCGACGCGCGCGGCGCTATCAGCGTGACGGAACGCGTCGGCGTGATCGCGCGTGTGCGTAAACTCGCTGTCGGAGTCGCTCAGCTTTGGGTCGAACAGCAACAGGAGGTTGCCGCTTGAGCCTTCCTTTCCTGTTGGAAATCGGCACCGAAGAGATTCCCGACTGGATGATTGTGCAAGCGCTGAATCAGCTTCAGGACCGGGTCGCCCAGGTGGCACGGCCCGCGAGAATTCGTGCCGATGCTACTCCCCGCCGTCTGGTCATTCGTGCTGAAGGGCTGATCGAAAAAGAGCCCGATAGCGAAGAGCTGCTGCTAGGTCCGCCGAAATCCGCCGGCGTCGGAGCCGCGGCGGGATTCGCCAAGAAAATGGGCACCACGGCTTCCGAGCTCGGCACGGAAACGACAGCCAAGGGCGAGTATTTCAGCTTTAGGAAGCAAGTGAAAGGACGCCGCACGGCCGACGTTCTTGCCGAATCTCTGCCTGGCATCATCCTCGGCATCAACTGGCCGAAAGCGATGTACTGGAACGGCAAGGG
Source organism: Bryobacterales bacterium (assembly GCA_963802915.1). Classification (GTDB taxonomy): domain Bacteria; phylum Acidobacteriota; class Terriglobia; order Bryobacterales; family Bryobacteraceae; genus JAICMB01. The sequence continues at coordinate 105,343 of CAWDKQ010000024.1, read as the reverse complement.
CACCTCACGATTCATTCGGCCCATTCGCTGGCTGATCGCGCTGCTCGGCGACGCGGTGATTCCGTTCGAGATCGAGGGCGTTCGAAGCAGCAACAAGACGCAGGGTCACCGCATTCTCGGCAAGAAAGACATTGTCGTCACCATCGCCGATTACGAGCAGAAGCTGCGGGAGAATTACGTAGAATTGAGCGCCGATGCCCGCTATGACCGCATCGCTACGTTCATCCAGGCGGAAGGCGCCAAGCTCGATCTGGAGCTCGCACGAACGCTCACGTACATGACCGAATGGCCCATGCCGATTGTCGGTTCGTTCGATGCCGAATATTTGCAATTGCCACGCGAAATTCTGGTGACGGTGATGCGGCATCATCAACGATATTTCGCGTTCGAAACTCCGGAAGGGGAGTTGTCGCCGGCGTTTGTCGCCATCATGAATACGGACGCTGATCCCGAGGGACTGGTTCGACGTGGCAACGAACGTGTTCTTCGCGCCCGGTTCAACGATGCCCGCTTTTTCTGGCAAACGGATCTGAAGCGCAGTCTCGAAGAGCGGCTGCCGGATCTGGCACATGTCACGTTTCAGGCCAAGCTGGGATCGTATCTCGACAAGACGAATCGGAACGTGGCGCTTACAAAAGAGCTCGGCGGGAACGAAGCGGCCCAGCGAGCGGCGCTCTTGTGCAAAACGGATCTGACCACCGATATGGTGAAGGAGTTCACCGACCTGCAGGGGATTGTCGGCGGCCTCTACGCAAGGGAGCAGGGCGAACCCGAACATGTCTGGCGCGCGATCTACGAACACTACAAGCCGCTCAGCATGGAAGACAGCATCCCGCGCACTCATGCGGGGCAAATCGTGGCGCTGGCCGACAAGCTGGATACCCTGCGGGAATGCTTCCGCATCGGCCTCGTACCCACCGGCTCGAAAGATCCGTTCGCTTTGCGGCGGGCCGCGCAGGGCGTCGTCAAAATTCTTGTCGAAGGCAATCTGCCGTTTGCAATGTCGCAACTCACGACGAACGACGAGCTTCGCACCTTCCTGCAAGACCGTATCGAATACTATTTCCGGGAAGTACGCGGCTTCAAATACGATGAAGTCCGCGCCGTTCTGGCCGCGGGTTACGACAATTTACCGGACGTAGGCGCCCGTCTCGAAGCTCTCCGCGAGGTTCGTCCCACGGAGGATTTCGAACCGCTGGCGGCCAGCTTCAAACGTATCCAAAATATTCTCAAGCAAGCCCAATTCTCTGAAACGGGCAAAATCAACGAACAACTTCTCGAGCAAGGCCCCGAGCGCGACCTTTTCGACGCGGTACGCCGTACAAAGGAAGTCGTACGCGGGACGGTCTACCGTTCCGACCTGGAATCGATCGCCGCGCTCCGCCCTCAAGTAGATCTATTTTTTGACAAGGTTCTTGTCAACGCCAAGGATGAAGCCGTTCGACGCAACCGGCTGACTCTCTTGAAAAATCTACTAACCGAATTCTCGACGATCGCGGACTTTTCCGAGATTGTCACAGAAAAACAGGACTAATACTCTATGAGCAAACACGTGTACAGCTTCGGCGGCGGCACCGCCGATGGCGATGGAAAAATGAAGGATGTTCTCGGCGGCAAAGGCGCTGGCCTCGCCGAGATGAGCCGAGCCGGAGTCCCGGTGCCACCCGGATTCACTATCTCTACCGACGTCTGCACTATTTATTTCAAGAACAACAACAGCGTTCCTGAAGACATCAATCAAGAAATCGAGAAACACCTCACGACTCTCGAAAAACAGGTCGGCAAGAAATTCGGCGATCCTGAAAATCCGCTGCTGCTCAGCGTCCGTTCCGGCGCCAAGTTCTCGATGCCCGGCATGATGAACACCATCCTTAACCTCGGACTCAATGACGAGACCGTGGAAGGAATGGTCCGCAAGACGAACAATCCCCGTTTTGCATACGATTCCTATCGCCGTTTCATCCAGATGTTCGGCGAAGTCGCGCTCGACATTCCCATGGAGAAGTTCGACCACATCTTCGACGAACGCAAGAAGAAGGCGAAGGTGAAGCTCGATACCGACCTCTCGGCTGACGACCTGAAAACCATCATCGTCGACTACAAGAAGCTGGTGCAGAAGGAATCCGGCAAGCCTTTTCCGCAGGATGTTCGCGAGCAGCTCTCCATGTCCCGCGACGCCGTGTTCCGCTCCTGGTGGAATCCGAAAGCCGCCTACTATCGCAAGATGGAAAAGATCCCCGACGAGATCGGAACCGCCGCGAACGTACAGGCCATGGTCTTCGGGAACACCGGCGAGAAGTCCGGCACAGGCGTCGGCTTCACGCGCGATCCTTCCACGGGCGAGAAAGTTTTCTGGGGCGAGTTTTTGATCAATGCGCAGGGCGAAGACGTTGTTGCCGGTATCCGCACGCCGGAACCCCTGTCCGATCTCGAGAAGGTGATGCCGGAGGCTTATAACCAGCTTCGAACCATCACGACGAACCTCGAAAAGCACTACAAGGACATGCAGGATTTCGAGTTCACCATCGAAGAGGGCAAGCTTTGGATGCTGCAAACGCGCAACGGTAAGCGCACCGGCCCCTCTGCCGTTCGCATCGCGGTGGAAATGGTGGAAGAAGGACTGATCAGCAAGCGCGAGGCTGTCCTCCGCGTCGCTCCCGCCCAGCTCGATCAGCTATTGCACCCCATCTTCGACGTCAAAACGCTGAAGTCCCTCACGAAACTCACCACCGGCATCGCGGCTTCCCCTGGCGCCGCTGTCGGCCGCGTTTCTTTCACCGCGGATGACGCCGTGGAAGCTTCGAAGAAGGCTCCGGTAATCCTGGTCCGCAAAGAGACCACCCCAGACGACATCCACGGCATGGACGTTGCGAAGGGCATTCTCACGGCCATCGGCGGCAAGTCGAGCCATGCTGCGGTTGTAGCGCGCGGGATGGGCCGGCCCTGCGTAGTGGGCGCCGGCGCTCTTCATATCGAAGAGGCCAAGAAACAGATGACGGTGAAGGTTGGCGATAAGAACGTCGTCGTGAAGGAAGGTGACTGGATTTCCTTCGACGGCGCCACCGCCGACGTCTATCTCGGACAGGCCACAACCATCCAGCCCGATCCGAAGTCCGGATCTTTCGGCAAGCTCATGGAGTGGGCCGACGAGTTCCGAGGCAACTTTGGCGTCCGCGCCAATGCCGACATCCCACGCGATGCCAAGGTCGCCCGCATGTACGGCGCGCAAGGCATCGGCCTGTGCCGCACGGAGCACATGTTCTTCGCCGAGGATCGCATCGAGCACATGCAGGCGATGATTCTCGCCGACGACGAAAAGACCCGCAAGAAGGCGCTCCAGAAGCTACTGCCAATGCAGCGCAAAGACTTCGCCGGTCTGTTCGAAGCCATGGACGGACTGCCGGTGATCATCCGCACCTTGGATCCGCCGCTCCATGAGTTCCTGCCGAAACGCGAAGAACTCCTGGTCGATAGCGCCATCCTGCCGTACGCCGACGCTAAGCAGAAAAAAGAACTCGTCCAGAAATATTCTCGCTTCAATGTTGCCGGTGTGGGCGACCTGAAAAAGGTCCTACCCATGCTCCTGAAGCGGGTCGAAGACCTGCACGAGTTCAACCCAATGCTCGGTTTCCGCGGTTGCCGTCTGGGCATTCGTTATCCCGAGATCACAGAGATGCAGGCTCGCGCCATCTTCGAGGCTGTCGTTCAGGTCGCGAAGAAGGGCGTCAAAGTGGTTCCGGAAGTGATGATTCCTCTGGTTGGTTTCGCAAAGGAATTCGAGCTCCAGAAGGAGATCGTGGATCGGGTCGCCAAAGAGGTGCTCGGAGCCGCCGGCCTGAAGGATCAGAAGTACCTCATTGGTACGATGATCGAGATCGTTCGAGGCGCTTTAACGGCGGAGGAGATCGCGAAGGAAGCTGAGTTCTTCAGCTTCGGCACCAACGATCTCACGCAGACCACGCTCGGCATGTCGCGCGACGACTACACGAAGTTCTCGAAATTCTATGAGGACGTCAAAATCTTCCAGGCCGATCCGTTCGCAACCATCGACCAGGGAGGCGTGGGCCGCGTGATCGAACAGGCCATCAAGCTCGGCCGCCAGACCCGTCCGAATCTCGAAATCGGCATCTGCGGCGAGCACGGCGGAGATCCCGAATCGGTTGGATTCTGCTATCGCGCCGGCATGAACTACGTTTCCTGCTCTCCGTATCGTGTACCGATCGCACGTCTGGCTGCTGCTCAGGCAGCGCTCAGCGGCGGCGATAAGTCCGCGGCGATGAGTAGAACCGCGTAAATCAGTTCCATTCAGGCTGCGAAGCCCGCGACTGGTAAGTGCCGGTCGCGGGCTTTGCATTTTCATAAGACAATAACAAACATGACTCGCTTCACTGTTCTCGCTTTAGGCATCGCCGCGTTCTGCCACGCTCAGGAAGGGCCGCTCATAACCCTTCCATATACGCCGAGTCTCGACATTCCGTCGATGGACCGCTCCGTCGACCCTTGCGTCGACTTTTATCGATACACGTGTGGCGGCTGGATCAAGAACAACCCGATTCCGGCGGACCAGGCCAACTGGGATGTCTACGCCAAGCTGACGCACGAGAACCAGCGCTATCTGTGGGGCATCCTGGAGCAGGCGTCTAAACCCGGTCCGAAGCGCAGCAACGTCGAGCAGGAGACTGGCGATTATTTCGCCGCATGCATGGACGAGGCTGCGATCGAAAAGGCCGGAGCGGCGCCGCTGAAGCCGGCACTGGACAAAATCACCGCTTTAAAATCTTTAAAAGATCTCACGCGATTTGTAGCCACCGAGCATCTCGAGTCTCAAGGCAGCCCCATGATGTTCGGCTTCGGCTCAAACCAGGACTTCGCCGATTCAAGCCGCGTCATCGCGTTTGCTTTCGCGGGCGGTCTCGGTCTGCCCGATCGGGACTATTATTCGAAAACGGATCCAAAATCTGAAGAGACCCGCGCCAAGTATCTCGATCACGTTCGGGCGATGTTCCAACTGGCGGGCGATAGTCCTGAGGTGTCCGGCAGGGAAGCCAATACGGTAATGTCGATAGAAACGGCGCTGGCTCAGGCGTCCCTAACCCGCGTCGAGCAGCGTAATCCCTATAACCTCTTCCATAAAGTCTCGGTGACGAAATTCAAAGCGATGGTACCGGCCCTGGATTGGGACCAATACTTCACCATCGAGGGTGTACCAAATTTGAGCGAGCTCAATGTTACGGAGCCGAAGTTCTACGAGGAGTTGCAGGATCAACTTGTCACACGTTCGTTGGAGGAATGGAAAACGTATCTTCGATGGCACGTGATCCACTCCAAGGCCCGTTACCTGTCGTCGCCGTTTGTTCAGGCGGACTTCGATTTCTACAGCAAGTATCTGCATGGTCTCGCCGAAATGCCGCCGCGCTGGCGCCGCTGCGTTCAGCTTGTCGACCGCGATCTGGGAGAAGCGCTTGGCAAAGTTTTCGTAGAGAAGACGTTTAGCCCGGAGGCGAAGCTAAAGGCCGTGGCTATGACGAAAGAGATCGAGAGCGCCATGGAACGGGATCTCAAGGATCTGCCTTGGATGAGCGACGCGACAAAGAAGCAGGCTCTGGAGAAGCTCCATACCATCGTGAATAAGATCGGGTACCCGGATAAATGGCGCGACTACAGCTCCATTCGCCTGGATCGCTCCGATTTCCTAGGCAACGTGGACCGCGCGACTATCTTCGAATCGAAGCGGCAGATCGCCAAAATCGGCAAGCCGGTCGATCGCGGCGAATGGCAGATGACGCCACCCACCGTCAACGCCTACTTCGATCCGCAAATGAACGACATCAATTTCCCCGCGGGCGTTTTGCAGCCACCTCTCTTCGATCTCAAAATGGATGATGCGCCGAACTACGGCAACACCGGAGCGACCATCGGCCACGAATTGACCCATGGGTTCGACGATGAGGGCCGTCAATTCGACGCCAAGGGCAACCTGCGCGACTGGTGGACTCCCGACGACGCGAAGCAATTCGAAGAGCGTGCGCAGTGTGTTGTGGATCAGTACGCGCAATACACGGTTGTCGACGATATCAAAATCAACAGCAAGCTGACGCTCGGCGAAGATATCGCCGATCTAGGCGGTACGACGCTCGCGTATTACGCTTGGAAGCATGCGACCGAGGGCCAGGAGCTAAAACCGATCGATGGCTTCACCCCGGATCAGCGTTTCTTCATCGGAATGGCGCAGTGGGCGTGCGGCGACGAACGTCCGGAGAACAAGCGCGCCAACGCCATTACGAATCCGCATTCGCCGGACGAGTACCGGATCAACGGCGTCGTATCGAACATGCCGCAATTCGCGACGGCGTTCTCATGCAAAGTGGGACAACCTATGGTTCGGGCGAAATCCTGCCGTGTTTGGTAATGGCCGCGGCTCCGAGTCCCAGTTTTCGTAATAACGCGAGCGCTTGCCGGCGCTCTTCGCCCGTGAGCGCCGATGTGGCAGTCTCCATCGCGGCCGCGTGAGACGCAAATGCCTCCTCGATGAGTTTGCGGCCATGCGCGGTCAAATGGACCACGCGAGTTCGCCGGTCATCCGGGTCGGACCGGCGCTCCACCAGACCGCGTTCTTCCAGACGATCAACCGCCACGCTGATCGAGCCGCTTGTCAGATTGATCTTCGCGCCGATGGTGTTCACCGGAGTCGGTCCTTTATGCAGCAGGATCTCGAGAACTCCGAAATCGGAATAACCTAAGCCCAGCGACTCAATACTCTCTAAAGCATGCTGATGCAAAGCGGCGTAGGCCTTCCAAAGCACGAGCCAGAGGTGGACGCCGGCTTCCGGATCTTTGCGAGACATCTTGACATCAATATAGATGATTGGTTTACTGAGGCGGCTTGGTGCTGTCCAATCCGGGAAGAGTATCCTCTCCCGGCCGCTTGAGCGTTGGAGCTTTGCGTTTGGGCTGATCGGTGGTAGACTTCGTTTCGTCGTCAGCCTTCTTTTCGGCAACGTCCTTAGGATTCTTCGCCTTCATCGATTCGATCTCTTGCTTCTCTTTCTTCTCTCGCGCGGTCACTTCGGTACCGCGGGTCCTGAGATCCTCAGCCGAAAGCTCCTCGCTATCCGACGTCGTGTCGATGGCGTTTTGAAGGACGAATTTATATCGGGCCAGATCCTTTGGCTCGCTATCCTCGATTTTCTTCAGGCGCTCGAGCATATCTTTTTCACCGGCGGTAACGATCGCCATGCCTTTGGTGATATCGATCTTGCGTTTCAACGCGTCATCGGCGACAGTGTCGATTGCATCAATGATGTTGGAATAATCTTCCAGCGTGTCATGGATGATGGCTGAGCGGCCCGGCTTGTCCTTCGCAAGAAACTGCTCCAGCATCCCGACTCGCTCTTTGGCAAATTTGATATAGAGGAAAACGCGATCATTGGGGTCCTGCGCCTCCCGGATCTGATCGATTTCATCAGCGGTGAGATAATCTCGATCCTGGGCAGCCAAAGCCGAAACCAGCACAAACAAAACAGCGGCGATTCGCATACACTTACTTCTCCAGACCGGTCGCGCTCAGTGACCTTTCTTGCTCATGATCTCGTTCAGAAGGCGGTCATGAACCTCCTGCAAGCGAGAAGCATCGTCTTCAACCGGTTTCCGGTCGTCTACGCTCATTTCATCACGAAAACTGGACAGCCGGCGAAGCATCATCCGCAGCTTGATCTCAGCGTTTTTAAAATACTTGCTCGTGCGAGGACGCTGGCCGCTATTCTCCAGGGAATCGAGGCATACATCGACAGCGTCCCGGACCTCCCGCAGTTCGGCTTCGGTTTTCTTTGCATCGCCCGCCTGGTAAGCCGCGCGTGCCTCGTCGATAGCGCGATTCGCATCCTCTAAAGCGAGATCCGAGCGCTTTCCCAGATTATGTTCATTCTGTAATCCGGCGATGTCCGAAAATCCCAGGAACAACAATAGAGCAAGGGTCACCGTTTATTCAACTCATTCTCAATGATACGAGCCCGCTGGCGCGCTTTGAAATCCTCGTTCGGGTCTTTCCCTTCGTCCATGGCCAGAAATCGCTTGTAACTTTCGAGCGCCGGCTTCAACTGATGAATCTTGTCGAGCACGATCGCCCGCAGGAAAACGTGCCCGGGCTTTTCGGCGTGCATCGCGGCCAGTCGGTCCAGCGCCGCGAGCGCAGCGGGATAGTTCTCCGCCAGGACAAGGACGCCGGAAAGCTCGCTCCAAGCTTCCGCCGAATCCGGCTTGAGCTGTGTGGCGGCCGCAAACTGCTCGGCGGCTTCGGGGAACTTGCGTTGGTCACGGATCAACCGCCCGCACAGCATGCGTACATCATAGTTATTCGGCTCCGCGGCGAGCGCCTGCTGAATGAGCGGCAACGCGAGCTCAGGTTGTTTGTTCCTGACGTAAGCTTGAGCCAATACAATGCGATTGGCCGTCGTAGGCGATTTTTTCACGGCGGCCTGATAATGCTCGACGGCGTCCGCGAATCTCCCCGCATCGAACAATAACGATCCAACGCGTTCCTGCGCTCCCGGGTTGTCCGGGAACTGCTGGTAAATTTCGATCGCATCGTTAGGACGCTTCTGCTTCTCGTAAAACGAAGCTAACTCCAGAAGCGCGTCCCGGTAGTGCGGGTCCATTTCCGCGGCCTTCTTGATATGGGGAGCAGCTTCGTCCAGGCGATCCAGCTTTTCGAGCGTTTCTCCCAAACCCAACTCCGCGCCGGCGGATTTCGGATCGATCTCCAATGCGTTTTTGTATGCCTCCTCGGCTTTCGGATACATTCCTTCGGCTCGCAGGGCTTCCGCCAGGAAGAAGTTGGGGCGGAATTCCTTCGGCTTCTGCGAAACCGCCGAGACCAGGTGCGGAAGCGCATCGGCCGCTTGCTTGGTTCGCAACAGAACGATACCCAGGTTCAGGTCCGCCTGATACAGATTCGGCTTTATTTCCAGCGCCTTTTTATATTCCGCGATGGCGTCGGGGTCCTTGCCCAACATCGTGTAAGCGAATGCGAGGTTGAAATGGGCGGTAAAGTCTTTGGGATCCGCCTGGAGGGCCTTTGTAAAATCCTCAGCCGCGGCCTGATATTGCTTTGCGTCGAGGGCCTTCAAACCGTCGTTGTAGAAATTTGTTTGAAATGCGGCAAGAGCGATTACGGCAGCCAGAAACGGCATACCTCTATTATCCAATGCCTTCGCCGATAAGCTATGCCGACTGCGAGAACGCCAAAGAGAACGGGAAGGGTGGAAGGCTCGGGCACGAGATTGAGATCCACGTCGTTAGATGGAACCTGTGTTCCGTTTGCGTCGAATGCTACAACTCCTTGAAATTCCACGCTGGAGGTGATTGGACTCACCGACTCTCCTAGGGTTGCATTGTCCGTATCCGCTTCAATAGCAGCGCTCACGGTGACGTCGAAATGAAGATCGATCGGAACGCCATAAGTAAATGACAAGTAACAATTATCGACGGGAGTGCAGAAGGCTTGGGCAGGGTTCGGGTGACTACCGGGATCAGGATCTCCAGCCGCCAGACTGACAGGCGAGTTGACCAGAGCAGAGCCGCCCAATTGGGGCCAGAGATTTGGAAACGAGCTTTCGTTCAGGACGCCGTCAGCGTCAATAAGGGGCGAGAATATGCCCGCTCCGGCTCCGCCTGTGATAACAAGAACATAATCGACTGAGAGGTTCTCTTGATCTTGCACCAGGATCGGGCCGTTCGCTGGGCGCGAAACGGTCGCGGAGATTTCAAAACCACTGTTTGATACAGCGATAATGCCGGCGTTAGCGACAGCGCTTGCGAGCAGAGCTGTGACGAGAGAACGTTGCATTGGCTCCTCGATCGTAGAGTATGCCTCTCGTCGTTAAGGAGCAATTCCCCTTGGAGGAATACTTGATTGAAAAGCAGCGGACCGCACGAGCATCGCGGTCCGCTTGTTTCTTAGAGGGGCGGTTTCAGGAAACCGCCGTGGATAGATTACCCCATCCATCGGCCATGCTTGTCGAGAGCTTTAGACAGGAAGCTCAGGGGACGCTGCGCCGTTCCCAAAAGGCCGCCGCGAACCGCCGTCTGCGCTGGCCCAGGATGGAACGCACCGCATCGAGCATCATGGCCGTTGAGGCGTCGCTGTTGTCATCGGACAACCACTCTGTGGCCGAAACTTCACCGTCGTTCAAGATGAGCACGGTCCGTATTTGTCGCATGGAGCACCTGCTTTTATGATGCACCCGCGAGAGGCACTGTTTCCTGGGTCACGTTTTGTAGGAGCAAACGTCAACGTTGAACAAAAAAGGGCCGGACTTTCGTCCGGCCCGTCGAGTTGCGCATGCTCTAGTGGGAGAACTAAGGCATCAGGAACAAAATCGTGGTCGAGGATTTAGCAGGATTCGCTGTGCTGGCTGCCTTTACCGACACAATCTGCATCGAGGACACGCTGCCCGGAGCCGTATACAAACCGTTGGACGTCATTGTTCCCAGCTGCGGGCTAATGGTCCAGGTCACGGCGGAACTGGGCGATCCATTGACCATGGCCGTGAACTGTTGTTGGTTTCCTTGCACGACCGTGATCGCTGCCGGCGTGACTGCCACCGAATTGACCGTGACTGGCGGAGCTTGCGTCGGCGGAGGAGGCGGCGGAGGAGCGATCAGGGAAATGGTTGCCGAGGCCGATTTAGTGAGATCCTGGACGCTCGTCGCGATAATCGTAATGTTCTGGTTCTGCGTGATGCTCGATGGCGCCTGATAGAACCCGTTGGCACTTACCGACCCCACGGCCGGCGACAAAGACCAGATCACGGCCGGGTTCGACGCATTCTGGACGTTCGCTGAGAACTGAGCAGTACCACCTTGATTCACATTCGCGCCGCCAGGATTGATACTGATGCTGACTGCAGCGGCAGGCGGCGGTGTAGTGGTTCCTCCCATATGGATCAACAGTCCATAGAGAGAGTTGAGTATCGACAGGTTGATAGTGGTGTTGGGCTGGCCACTGGCGGTTGTCGTGATCGAGTAGTTCCCAGAGGGGAGCCCGATCGTGTTGAAGTTCCCGTTTCCATCGGTTGTGGCGCCAGCAGTGATCCCCGCGCCTGAAATCAAAAGCTGCGCGTACGGGACGCCATGAGAGTTCGCATCCACCACGGTGCCGTTGATTGCCGGAAGTTTGGCTAATGTGAGGTTCACGCCGGTGTTGCCACCGCCGGACACAGAGACGGGGTATGAAGTGCTGGTCTGACTGCCAATTTGTGTAGCCCGCAGAGTGTACGTGCCACCATTGGGCACCCATAAAGTGAATAGACCCGACTGGTCTGCGACCGCCGTAGCCGCTACCACTCCGTTCGACAATGCCTGGACAATCGCGCCAGGCACACCGGCGCCGCCGTTGGTAACGGAACCGCTGAAACGCCCGTAATTCGCCCCCATGACTATGGGCATCTCCGTATCAGCCCCGGAAGTGACCGCGGCCGTTACTGTCTGGTTGGGATAACCAGCCATTGAAACTGTGATGGTGTAGTTGCCCGCCGGCAAATTGGTGTAGTGATACAAGCCGGAAGAATCCAATGTAATCACGTTGCCGTTGATATTCACCTGCGCATTGCCGGCCGGCAAACCGTAGGTGTTCGTGACTTGTCCCTTGATTCCGCCGAGGGTCGTGGACGTGAGATTGCCAGCCACGGCGTTGAATGCGTTCACTACGCCGTAGCCGGTGTTCTGGTTCCAGTATCCGCCGGACGAAGCGCTCTGTTGCAGGCGCTGCATAATCGCTGCCGCCGAAGTATTTGGAGTGCTCATAACGAGCAGTCCGGCAACGGAGGCGACTTGAGGCGCAGCTGCCGACGTCCCGGTAAAGCCAGCGTAGTACGTTGCGCCAATAGGTGTTGCATATCTCGGGAAGGTAGTCAATACGTTGCTACCAGGAGCGCCGAGACCGGTATAGGCTCCATAGTTCGAAAAGTTCGTGATGGAGTTCGTATTGTCCGTTGCGGAGACTCCAATGGCTTCGTCGGCGTCGGCTGGATAAAACATGGCGGAGTTGCCGTTGTTTCCGGCGGAGCTTATTACGATCGTGTCGCGCGCCCACGCATAGTTGATTGCGGTCTGCAGAGACTGTGCGAAGCCGTTGCCGCCCAAACTGATGGAGACTACATGAATGCCGTTGTTGGCAGCGGTCATGATGGCATTGGCTATGGTGGAATCGTTGGCCTCGCCGCTCGAGTTAGTGACCTTGTAAATGACGAGGTCCACTGGATATGCAGCGCCGGCGATCCCGACGCCATTCTGTGCCGATGCGCCGATGATCCCCGCCGTGCCAGTACCATGTCCGTAATCGTCCTGCCAGGAGGCACAAGCATTCGGAATGGTTGTGGCGACGAAGCCTTGGCTCAGTGCGAAATTGACCTGTCCTCCCTGCGCCGAATCGAGCGAGCCGCTGCCCGCGTTTGCGAAGTCAGGATGGCCGCAGTCCAGACCCGTGTCGATTACGGCCACGTGGACGCGCTGCGAGCCGGCGACCGAAGACGTGAGATAGGTCCCTGGAAGCAGACTCCAGGCCTGCAAGGCTTCCAGCGTTTGCAACGCCCATTGCGAACCGTAACTCGGATCGTTCGGAGAAGACAAGGTGGTGTGACGGATACGATCGGGCTCGACAAATGCGACGCCGGGCTGCTGCGCAAGCTGATCGAGCGCGTCGGCTGCGTTCGTCGTAACAACATGCAGCCCGCCACCGCGAAGGGCGGATATCCGAGCTTCGGGGAATCTTCTTGAAATCGCGGTTGACGATGCACCCGAAGACATTTTCACGATGTACTGATTCGGAACCACCTTTTCGCCCGGCTTCGCGGGAATGGCGTCACCGGCCCACAGAGCCGGGACGGTGATGCAAAGTCCTATGAATACATATACTTGGTGAAGCTTCTTCATGAATACAATTTCCTTACTTATTGTTTGCACACGCTGCGCGGCGCGCCATGCGCGTGACCGTTATGAACTAGCGCGAATACAGATAGTGGGGTTGACTAGAGAAAAATCTGAAAAAACTCTAGTCGGGCCCAATCGTGCCGCTCCGATAGGCGGCATCTAGTAGTTCTACTACGTGCATCACCCGACTCGCTCCGCCAAATCTGCGCACCCCGGCCTCTAGTTGCAACATACATCCGGGATTGGCGGTGGCGATCACCTTAGTTCTAGTACTACTAACTCCATCCATTTTTTTCTGGAGCAACGACAGAGACATGTCTGCGTGCAAAATATTGTAGATTCCAGCGCTCCCGCAACACAAGTCCGAAAGCGGCATCTCTCGAAAAATCAGCCCTGGAATCGAGCGCAGCAGTTTGCGTGGGGCTTCGCGAATCTTTTGCCCATGCGCAAGGTGGCACGAATCCTGATAGGTCACCGTCACCGGAAGTTCGCTCATCTCCCGGTTTAATTCGATGGAAGCAAGAAACTCATTGATGTCTTTCATTCTTTGAGAAAACTCTCTCGCCTTGGCTGCGTACTCCGTATCGTTCTCCAGCAATTCTCCGTATTCTTTCAACGTCGAACCGCATCCGGCCGCGTTTGTAATGATCGCGTCATAATTGCCCTCGATCAGCGCGTCAATGTTTCTGCGTGCCAGCGCACGCGCTTCTTCGCGGCGGCCGGCATGAACATGCAGCGCGCCGCAGCATGTCTGTTTCTCAGGAATATCGACAGTACAGCCGTTTTTCTGTAGTACTCGCGTACTAGCTTCGTTCAAACGGGCAAAGCTGATGTTCGCGATGCAGCCACCGAGAAAAGCAACCCGGTAGCGGCGCTGGCCTTCAGCCGGCAGGGTCTTCCCATAATAGCGGTAGAAGAATGGACGTTGAGCGGCCGGAGACAGGGCGTCGAGTTCGCCCAAGCGGCCGCTGAGTATTCCAAGCGCCCGCGCGATTCGCCGGATGCCGAGGTTCTGATACACGTAAAGTCCCGTACCCGCCAGCTGCAATGCGCCTCGCGATGGCAACAAATTGCGGAAAACGAGGTTGCGCAGGGTACGCGCAAACCAAGGCCGTTGAACGCTGCTCTCGATCTCCGCGCGCGCGGCCTCCACCAGACGGCCGTACTCTACGCCCGAAGGGCAGGCGCTCTCGCACCCACGGCATGCAAGGCAAAGATCGATGTGCTCGATGTACGAATCGTTTATGGCAGCCGCACCGGTCGCAACCTGCACCATTTGATAAATGCGCCCGCGAGGCGAATCCATCTCGACGCCCAGTTCGCGGTAGGTGGGACATGCGTTGAGACAAAGCCCGCAATGAACACAATGATCGAGGTCGAACAACGTTGGCTTGTCGGCGACGGCGCTGCTGGGCGCGTCAGATCCGGCCATACAATCTCCGCCGATTGAGAAGGTTCCGCGGATCGAACATCGCTTTGACCTTTTTCATCGTTTCGAAGTCCTTCGGAAGAGGCGACCATAATTCCGCTGTCGTCCGTGGTTCCTCGGGGCCATATTCCATGACACCTCGTCCTAATGCTTCGCGCCAATCTTCAAAGTATCCGTAACAGATCCCGGATCCCGCCCGCGCAATGGCATCTCCGGGAAAAGATGCGAGGACCTTCCCAACCTCCGCGAGGGGGCTGGAAACCCGAATCACAGATCCCTCATTATGTTCTAACAAAAATGAAGGTGTATGTTCTTGAACAGTTTTCCAGATTTTTTCTTCGTCTTCCCCATCGACGGATTCGGCCTGCTTCAACTCGCGCGCATAACGGTCCAGCACGGCCCGGTTCCCTGCCCCTTGCACGAGGAGACGAAAGGTCCCGTTCTGCTTGATCAGATCGAGCGCGGCGGGTTGCAGCACGCCCTTGTGAACTTCATCACGCGCGGCGATGGCATCCTGAACGTTCGAGAAATTCTGGATGAAAGTGCGCGTCCGCGGTGGAATAGGCGAAAGCTTGAAATTGATTACGGCGATCGCAGCTAAAGTTCCGAACGATCCGATCATCATCTTCGCCATATCGAGACCGGCAACATTCTTCACCACCATGCCGCCGCTCTGGACAATCTTGCCTTCCAGCGTGACGAATTTCATGCCGATCACCATATCGCGAGCGGTCCCGTATAACCGCCGTCGCGGTCCGTTGACATTCGCCGCCACAACTCCGCCAATAGTGCAATCCTCGGCGAAAGGCGGATCGAGCGGAATCATCTGGCCGTTCTCGGCCAAGGTGCGGCTCAAAAGCGAATAAGGAACGCCGGCTTCGACGCTGATGGTCAGGTCGCGGGGCTCGTACTGCAGAATCCTGTCGAGTCGCGACGTAGAAACCGTGACGTCCGACTCGAGTATCGGTCCCGCCATCGAGCGTTTCGTGTTGCGGCCAAGAGTCGTGATGGTTTGGGCCCGCGAGTTGGCATCGCGAAGCGCTTCGGCAAGCTCTTCGCAGGTCGTCGGGCAAGCCGTCATCTGGCGAAACCCGGCCCCCGCAGAACCTTTCCGGGGAGCGCCGCGGTCTGTTTCCCCCCGTCAATGACGGGCGTTCCGTTAACAAGAACGTATTCCATACCTTCGGACAGTTGGTTCGGATCTTCGAATGTGGCGCGTTCGTGAATCGTGTTGGGATCGAATACCACGATATCGGCCCACATGCCTTGCTTTAGCACTCCGCGATCCGTCAGCCGCATCCGCTGGGCCGGCAGTGCCGAAAACTTACGGATCGCCTCTTCGAGGCGGAGCTTGTGTTCTTCGCGGACGTACTTTCGCAGGATGCGAGGAAACGTTCCATAAGCCCGCGGATGCGGGTGTTCGCGGCCGAGAATTCCTTCAGGCGAAGTGCCCTGGGAATCGTTATCTACGGAAACCCAGGGTTGTTCGAGTGCCAGAGCCACGTCATCCTCCGACATGCCAAACACTGCGACGTTCGTGAACGCATCGTCTTTGATGAGCAGATCGAATATCGTGTCGAGCGGGTCCTCGCCCCACATTTTCGCGATCTCAGCGATGGTTTTTCCCTGTAAAGGATGAAGCTCCGGGTTTTGAACGACGCACACGAGGATTCCTTCAGGGCCGGGAACCTCCTGCCACTCGTTATCCCATTCGTTGCTGGGCGTCATCATGTCTTTACGGATACGAGCCCGCGTCGCAGGGTCTTTCAAACGCGCGATCAGCTTCGCATCGCCCCCATCGTGAGCCCACGGCGGAATGAAAGCAGAGAAGGTGTTGAACCACGCCGTATACGCGTATGTGTCGGCCGACACGTCTACGCCACTCTTGCGCGCTTCCTCTATATGCCGGACAATTTCCGGCATGCGGCCCCAGTTCGGTTTCCCGGCGGCCTTCAAATGCCAGATCTCGACGGGAATGTGTGCTTCGCGTCCGATCCGAAACGCCTCATCGAGAGCCGGGATCACCGCATCGCCCTCGCTGCGCATGTGCGTAGCATAGATGCCGCCGAATTTCGCAGCTTCGGAGGCTAGCGCGATCAGCTCTTCGGTGGTCGCGTAGGGCGCCGGCGCATACTGAAGCGCGGTCGAAAGTCCAACCGCCCCATCCTGCATCGCGTCGCGCACCAACCCTCGCATGCGATCGAGTTCCGCGGACGAAGGTGCACGGTTGACGTCGCCGAGAACTACACGTCGCACTTGTGTGGCGCCGACATAGCTCGCCAGATTAATGCCCATGCCCTGCTTTTCGATCCGGGCGAAGTACTGGCGGAACGTAGACCAGTCTGGATTGACACCGTAATGATCGTAACCGGTCTTGTCGGCACTTTTGAGCGACGGATTCAAAGGGGCGACCGAGTTGCCCTCGCCCGTGATCTCCGTCGTTATGCCCTGAAAGATTTTGGAGGGGAGATGTGGGCTGACCAGAATCGACATCTCGGATTGGCCGAGCATGTCGATAAACCCTGGCGCAACCACCATCCCTTTGGCATCGATGGAGCGCTTCGCCTGTGCGCTTGAAAGCGCTCCGATGGCAGCGATGCGACCATCGCGAATGCCAATGTCACCGGAGTACCAAGGCGATCCGGTGCCATCGACGATGTGCCCGTTGTGAATGACGAGGTCGAAAGTCTGCGCCTCTAAAGCAGACGCGGCTATGGTGAGCGCGATGAGGATTCTGTGAATCACTTAAGATCACAGCCTATCACGCGCCCTCGATGGGAGCTACCGGTCTGAGCTACTTGGGTGGAACGGCCGTGCTTGGCTGTGCCGTCGAACCTCCGGAGCTGGTACGCGCGGCGCTCAGCGATGTGCCGATAATATCACCCGAAACCACCAGTTCCACACGCCGGTTTTGCTGCCGGCCAGCGGCAGTGCCGTTATCGGCAACCGGCATTATTTTACCGAAGCCCTTCGAAGTCACGTTGTCCTGCGGGATGCCTTCCGCAACCAGGTAATCGCGCACCGTGGCGGCGCGATTCTCTGAAAGGCGCATGTTGTACTCGTCGCTGCCGACGCTGTCCGTATGCCCCTCAACTTCGATCCGCAATCCGGGATGCCCCAAAATGATACCCGAGATCTTCGCCAGACGCTCCCTCGCACCGGGCTTCAAAGTATACTTGCCGGAATCGAACAGAACATCGGACATGTTGACGATCAGCCCGCGGGCCGTGTCGCGCGTCTGCAAGATCTGATTGAACTGATCGAGCAGTTGCTGACGCAGTTGCGCCTGATCCTGCTCCGCTTTCATCCGCAGACGATCCGCTTCCTGCGCGGCGAGTCGAGCCTGATCGGCCTGCTGCGCGAGCTGCTGTTGCTGCGCGATTGCGGCCTGGCGAGCGGCATCGGCTTCCGCTTTGGCCTGCTCGGCTAAAGCCATCTGCCGTTTTGCTTCCTGTTCCGCAGCCAGGGCTTCGGCCTTGGCCTTCTCGGCCGACGCCCGCTCCTGATCGGCCTCAATTCGCCGAGCCGTCTGCGCCTGCGCCTCGGCCTCGGCTTGTGCGCGCTCCGCAGCTTCCTTGGCCGCCTGCGCCTTCGCTGCGTTCTCTCGATCCAAAGCTGCTTGGCGCTCCTTTTCCTGCGCCTCATCCCGCTCGCGGCGAATAGCGATGACGCGCGAATCTTCAGCGCGTACGACGGCTTCCCGAGCCATCGTGATCACCGGTTTCTGGCCGGGCTTCTGCGATTGATATCTTTGCGCTTGCTGTAAAGCATCCTCGGCTTTTTGGAAGCTGTCGGTAGCGTATTTGTCGGCGCCGGCGATTCGGGAAAGCTGCAGCGCGTTCTCAGCTTCATACAACTCGAAAGGCTGCTTCTTGCTCACGTGAATCGGAACAAATCCCTTTGCACGCCCTTGCATCGTGTACATGCCGCGCGGCAGCAATTCGTACTTCGCGTCGATCATCTCCACGACGCCCATCGTGTCGGGCCGGATCACGTTTTCCATCACCACCACGTCGCTCGGCTGGGTGACGCCGTAATAAGGTTCCGCTGTCACGATCATGCCGAAAGTCTGAATGGGACTCGTCGTATCGATTTTGCTGGACGATCCGGCGCCGTAGTCGCTGAGTGTCAATTCGCCCAAGTTCTGCGGCCTTCCATCCGGGGATATGGCCCAAAGAACGTAAGTCAGATATTCCGGCCCGAAACTGCTGGGCGGCTGCATCTTGCCGAAATCCGCTGAGATGTGAATGACCCCGCGTTCGCTCTCGACCTTGGCTTCGCCCTTGGCCATTGGCATGATAGCCGTGCCCTGGAAATTGACCTTGGTCGAACCTCCGCGATGGCGGTAGTTAACGGCCTGCGCGGTACGGCCGACAACCTCGACGCGAAAGATCGGCGTCGCGGCGTCTTCCTGGCTCGGAGGGGGTTGCTGCTGCGTTGGATTCGGCACCTGAGCCGACATAAAAACGATTGAGAGAGCGGCACTGCTCAACACTTTTCCGAACATAGTTAACCGTGATAGCAAATTTGTCACCAGCGCATCGTCTCTTAGAATCAACTATTTACGCTGATGGAAGCGCCTTTCTTCTTTGTAAAATTTACCGAGCTTCAGACCTTGCAGATTTCGTAGGCCTGCGCTAGAGACTGCATGGGATCGCGCAGCGGTATGAATTCGTGCGCCATGAACCCCGTAAAATTCAGATCCGCAATGGCGGTCGCTACCGCGCGCCAATTCAATTCCTGGGTACCGTCAAGTTCATTGCGCCCCGGCACGCCGCCGGTATGGAAATGCGCGATGAACTGGATATTCTCACGGATGGTGCGGATGATGTCGCCTTCCATGATTTGCATGTGGTAGATGTCGTACAGGAGCTTCACTCGCGGCGAATCCACTCGTTTGACAACATCAACGCCCCAGACCGTGTGGTCGCATTGATAATCCTTATGATTCACCTTGCTATTCAATAATTCCATGCAAATCATGACATTCGCGTCTTCGGCAGCTTTCTTGACGCGATTCAGGCCGGCAACGCAGTTGTCTTTGGCCTCGTCGTCCGGCATCCCTTTGCGATTGCCCGAAAAAGTGATGACGTTGGGAACCTTGGCCGCGGCGGCCAATTTGATGTTCTCCAGCATCTCTTTTTCGAGCCTGTCGTGATTCTCTTTTCGATTCCAGGCGTCCGGAATCGTACCGGCGCCCGGCGTCATCGCGGGGGTCAGACCATATTTCCTGACGGTAGGCCATTCGTCATGGTTGACTAAATCGACGCCTTTGAGGCCGATCTGAGCGGCATTGCGGCAAAGGTCGTCCATGCTCATTTTGCTGTAGCACCAGCGCGCCACGCTTTGTTTGATTCTGCCGGAGTCTCCCGCGGCCAGGAGCGCCGGACTGTCGAATACGGCCGCGGCGGCTGCGGCGCCGAGCAAACCTCTTCGTGTCATGTTCCGTATCTTATCAACTATAAACTCGCGATCGCGAACAATCGACGGAAAGGAAATAAGACGCGGCCATCCGCCCGCGCCGGATAGGCTTCCCGGATACGCTCCCGATACTCCGCTATAAACCGCTCCCGATCCTCAGCCGAGTGAATCGCGTCGAGAAACGGACGCATGCCGGTTCCCCTATACCATTCGACAATCGCCGCCGCGTCTGGCATCACGTGTATATATTCCGTCTCCCAAAGATCGACGTTGCGGGCGCGCGGCGCGAGTACATCGTAATAAAAGGCGAGATCGTGGACATGCCACTCTCGTACGCCGCCTTGCGGAAACCATTTCCGCCAGGCCGGGGAGCCGGCAATCTCACGCATCAAGCGATGCGCGGTGGCGTCGTAGTTGTAAGGAACCTGAAAGGCAAGGACGCCGCCCGGTTCTACCCGGGCCAGTAGCCGCGGCAGCAGCGCAGCGTGATTTTCGACCCACTGAAGCGCGGCGTTCGAAAAAACAACATCGAAAGTCTCGTCCGTCTTTACGGCCCATTGTGCGATATCCTCCACCAGCCAGCGGATATCGGGCCGCGCCGTCAGTGCCGCGACGATCATTTCGGAAGAGTTGTCCACGCCGGTAATTTCGGCGTCGGGCCAGCGTTCGGCAAGGAGTCCGGTGCTGTTTCCCGGCCCGCAGCCGAGGTCGACCACGCGATACACGCGCGATGCGCCAATACGGGCAAGGAGATCCCTGCACGGGCGAGTACGCTCGGCTGCGAAGCGGAGGTACTGCTCCGGATCCCAACTCGAGACCATCAGGAAATGATGCCTTTTCTCACGGCGTACAAGATCAACTCCGGAGCGCTGTGCAGATTCAGCTTCTGGAGGATGTGCGTGCGATGCGTATCGATGGTATACGGGCTGATATTCAACAGATTCGCAATTTCCTTATTCGTCCGGCCCTCAGCCACCAATTGCAGGATTTCGCGCTCGCGATCCGTGAGCAGATCGTAGCTATCGTCGAGACCCTTTGACTCGAGCTGCCGCATGTGATCGTCTTGCAGAATCCTGCTGACCTTTGGACTCAGGAAAGAGCGCCCTTCGTGCACTGCCCGGATACCGTGAATCAGGTCGGCTTTTGCGGAATC
The DNA here is from genome assembly GCA_963802915.1 of Bryobacterales bacterium. Classification (GTDB taxonomy): domain Bacteria; phylum Acidobacteriota; class Terriglobia; order Bryobacterales; family Bryobacteraceae; genus JAICMB01. The sequence goes on along the minus strand of CAWDKQ010000024.1, from coordinate 84,413 downwards.
TTTCACGAGATAGCCGCGCGCGCCCGCCTTGAGCGAGCGCAGGATGTAACTCTCGTCGTAATGCATGCTGAGGATCACCACCGCCGTTTTCGGACATCTGGATGCAATGCGCCGCGTTGCTTCGATGCCGTTCAACAGCGGCATTGCAATGTCCATCAAAACAACATCCGGGGTCGTGTCTTCCGAGAGACGGACCGCTTCAATGCCATCGGCCGCCTCGCCCACGATCTCGAAATCCGGCTGGCGTTCTAGTAAGACCCTCAAACCGTCGCGAACGACGATGTGGTCGTCAGCCAGCAGAATGCGAATTCGATCCATTCTTGTTTCCCTTGCCGTTTTCAAGCTTCGTTAGTGGCAGCGAAGCCCTAATTGAGGTACCTCTGCCTGGTTGCGATTCGATGGCGAAGTTACCGCCGAGGTGCCGCACGCGCTCCTCCATGCCGAGCAGTCCGAGCCCGCGCGTCATCCGGGGGTCAAAGCCGCTCCCATCGTCGCGAACCGATACCACTACTCCACCTTCGGCATTCTCCAGTGTCACGTGGATAGCCCGCGCCTGCGCGTGGCGCTGAGCGTTGTTCAGTGACTCCTGAACAATTCGATAAATACACGTTTTATGTTCTTCGGGAAGATCGTCGGTGGTCTCCGGCGCGTCCACGTCCACCCGCAGACCGGTGCGCCGGGTTGCGTCGCGCGCCTGCCACTGCAATGCGGGCACCAGGCCGAAATCGTCCAGCATCGAGGGCCGGAGCAGCAGCGACATGTTACGCGTCTCTTCCAGAGTGCGGGATGCGGATTCGTGCACGGCTTCGAGACGGGCGCGCACTTCGGAAGCGTGATTGAAATCCAGGAGATTGTCGGTCTCCATCACGATTGCGGACAACAACTGCCCGACTTCATCGTGCAACTCCCGTGAGATCGCCCGCCGCTCTTCCTCCTGCGCCCGCACGAGCTTGGCCGACAGTTCTTTAAGACCCGCCTGGGCTCGCTTGCTCTCTTCGAGGCGCGACTGCGCTTCATTTTCGAGCCGCAATACGTACGCGATGGTCAACCCGGTAGCGGCAATTCCTCCGATCACCGTGATCGAGAGAGTGAATATGAACCCCAGGCGGAAGCGATCGAAGTCCCGGCTGAAAGTATCTTCTCCGCGATCCAGTTCCAGGCCGTTCATGTCGGCAATACGGTCCGCAATCTGAAGCATCGCGCTTCGCCGTGGCACCAATTCCTCGTAGAAGAAGGCGTTCCGTTCCCGATTCCGCTGCTCAGGCGTCCATTGCAGAGTTCGATTCAGCACTTGCCAATAAGCTTGTACATCCGTCCGGAGCTCCCGGAAACTGGCCATTTCTTCCGGGTCAAGATCCTTTTCGTAGTCGTGAAGGGCGGTTTCTGTCGTGTGTTCGAGACCCTGAAGACGCGAGCGCTGGGCATCCGCGCCGCTTGGCTCGGGCGCGAGCAGAAAGTCTCTCACATACGTTCCTGAAAGGTAGATCTGGGAGCGAATCTGTTCCAGGGCGCGCGTACGCCGGTGAAAGCGCTGGCGGATCTGCGTTCCACTCGCGTGCAAACGGCTCAATACGATGACGGCGTCAATACCCGTCCCTACGATTAAGATCAATAGAACGCCGAAACCCGCAATTAGGGCGAGCCAAACCCGGCGATCCGGGCGACGGACCCGCTGAACTTCATTGGCAATGAGCACGGCTAATTCAGGATACCTTTGCGATTCCATATTTAGAATCCCGTCGCCACTGTATCGGGCCTACGGATCCTTAACAAAAAGTTAGCTTTGTTGAGCCCGCACACGAAAATTGTGCCGACAGTGTAGGTATTCTTACGCTCGCTCCTTTGCTTACGTTGAAACTAAACGAGTATTCCGTTGGTTGTTTTCTTGCACCTTGCTGGGTGGGGACTGAAACTGAATATGAAACGAACATTCTTGACTCTGATTTTTGCGGCAGCGACAGCGACTGCGCCGCTCGTGTGGGCTCAGGCTGGAGGAGCCGGATCTGGCGGTGCTGGAGGGGCGGGAAGCGCGGGTGCTGCCGGTGCTGCAGGTGCTGGACAAACGGGTACGACTGGCGCCGCCGGGCAGACTGGTTCTTCGACTGGAACACAAGGGAAGACGGGAACACAAGGTAGAACGGGAAGCACGGGAGTGGGCCGGGCGCGCCGTTCCGGAAGCGCAATCGGCACAAACCGGACAGGCAACACCAATAACACAAATGGCACAACCGCTCGAACTCGGAATAGGCCGAAGAGCGCGAATCCCAACTCGAACGTGCCTCCTGGTGCCCCGTCCGTGAACCAGCAGAATCCCACTACAACCCCGCCTCCTGGCGTTTAACAACTCAAGGCGAACCTATCCTCTCAGACGACCCCGATCTCTCGGGGTCGTTTTTTTTGCCTTTACTCGACGGGCCCTTCGGCGCGGCTGAGCACCGATAGAATCGATTCCTTTTTCTTCTCCGCTATCTCGACGGCGGTATCCATTGAGATCTTATAGGTGACTGCGCCAAAGATCGCGGCTAGAGCGAGAACGCCGAAAAAAGCGGCCTCGCTGTCAAAGGCGTAACGGGCCGCATATGCCAGGAAAAACGGAAGAGCAACAACTGGATACACGAAGAGAATGAGCCCCTGAATGCGGCCGCTCCGCGTGGAGCGCAGCGCTCTCGCGGGGTCCACGGCCCGTGGGCTGTATACCGACGTTAGGTTTCCAATGCCGAGAAGCAATAAAGAGGCGACAATAGTCGCTGCATAAGCCTCGAGGACATGCAGCCCTGTAAAAGGAAGACGCAGGAGAGCGCAAATCACCATGGCGATGGTGGTCTCAAGCAGCACGAAAAATCCCGCCGCTATGTTCTTACCTATGAGGATCGTTCGCATCTCTACCGGCGCCGCAAAATAGAATTGGGCGGCATGGCGGTCGAACCCGAACTCATTCCAGAAGAGCACGTCGCTGAGAAGGAGAACGGCGTAGAGACTGACCACTGTAATGAAGTTCGAGGCCATCCAGGACTGCTGCTGGCGTCCGAACGCCATGGGCCACCAAATGATCAACCCGAAAGAAAAGCCCATCACGAAGACCATCCGGAATCGCGAGGCGCGGGTCAGGAATCGAAGTTCCTTCTCGACGAGCGCCGCAATGGGATCGGCAAAGACAGCGTTGGGCCAGCGAAAGAACCAGTCCATGCCGCGAGAGGTCTTTGGGCGTCTGGTAGAACCGGCGGCGGAGGCGTCGAAGGTCAAGGTGTGCTCGAATTGCCGGCGTCCGAATATATAAGCGGCAGCGACCCAGGCGAGCAAAACAGCAAAATTCTGAGGCCGGGCGTGACCTTCGGCCAATAGAGCCGCCGCGGACCATGGCCACCCAATCCAAGACGCGATCTCGCCGGCTCGCTGCAGATGAGCCGGATTGTGCTGCCTGATGATCAACTGCGGAAGAGCGACAACCACCACGAAAAGCAGGCCAACAATTTCGCGAACGCCTCTGCGCATCATGAGGCGGCCGATCAGGTCGTGCAAGCCGGTCGCGGAAAAAACTGTGAAAAGCACAAAGACGATAATCGCCGCGGGTGCCCACGCCGGGATGGCTCGATTTAAGCACAGGCCGATGAAAGCTCCCGCGACGATGATTAGCGGCTCGAGCCCGGCGGAAAGGCGCAGCAGCATCTCGAGGCGAAAAAACTCCGAGGACGGAATCGGGTAGACCACCAACTTGGAAAGTTCAAGTGAACTGCCTTTAGACGCGAGCAGAACTGGTATCGCGAGCCAATAAAGGTAGACGAGCATGAGGCCGCCCGGCAATATACGCTCGATCGTTGCCATTTCGGATTCATTGGCCATTAATAGCGCCGCACCAAAGGCACCCGCGGTAAACATGCCGTACCAAAGAATGCCAATGAGAATGGTGAACGCGAGCCCAAGTTTGTTGGAGCGTGGCAGCCGGTTGCGCATACTCCGAAACTGGGCCCAGAGGATGGCGCGCGCGTGAGGGGAAGTGAAGTTGAACATGGGCTGCCTAAAGCCAGTCCAGCGATTCCGACGCTAAGGTCGCGCCCACGACCCTGACAAACGTGTCTTCGAGTGTTTCTGTGCCGCTACCAAGCTCCGCCATCGATCCGCTCAAGACCAGCTTGCCTTCATGAATGATCGCCACGCGGTCGCAGAGACGCTCCACTACTTCGAGAACATGGGAGGTCAGGAAGATGGTGGCTCCATGACGAACCTGTTCCTGAAGCAGCTCTTTCATTAGTCGCGCCCCGACGGCGTCGACACCTTCGAATGGTTCGTCCATTAGGAACAATTCCGGCCGGTGGATGAGCGCCGCTGCCATTGCGACGCGCTTGCGCATGCCCTTGGAGTATTCGCCGATGAGTTTAGAACCGGCATTTTCCAGTTGGAAAAGCTCCAACAGCTCGCGAGCACGCTCACGAGCGACCGGGCGAGCGAGCGCATACATGCGGCCTACAAATTCCAGGTATTCCGAACCCGTGAGATTGTCGAAAAGCAGAGACTCGTCGGGCATGAGACCGATCCGCTGTTTGATCTCGACGGCTTTTTCGGGCATGGGTAAACCCAGCAACTCGATCTCCCCCGAAGTCGGAAGTGCGAGGCCCATCAGCATCCGAATGGTGGTCGTCTTACCTGCCCCGTTCGGGCCCAGAAAGCCGTAAAACGATCCGCGCGGAACTTCGAGGTCGAGGCCATCGACGGCAGCCTTATTCCCATAGAGTTTACGAAGATTAAGGACGCGAATGGCGGGGCTATCGTCCATGCATCACCCATGCTACCGTGCGGAACAAGTACCCCAGCTCAAATAGTCCTCATAAAGGAAGAAGTGAGGACGATAAGCGTGTTGTGATTGCGATCGTAGACGGCCGAAAGCTGAGAGCACGCGCTCTGGACAGCCTGGGGAAGCTGCCTCCATTTTCGCCCATTCTGAATCGCTTGCTTGCAAGTCTTGCGCGGGACGACATCTCTTTCATCCGGCTCGCCGACATCATCGAAAAAGACACCGTCCTAGCTGGCAATGTTCTACGGTTGGTTAATTCCGCTCTCTATGGCAGGCGCGCCACGGTCAACTCCGTCCGGCACGCGGTTTCTCTTTTGGGAATCAACAAGCTGCGAAATGCCACTTTGAGCATGTCCGTCACACGCCTCTGGAGTCAGGTTCGCATGCCGCGCGGTTGGTCGATGGCGAAGTTCAATCTGCATTCAGTTGCGAACGCGATGCTAGCGGATGCCATCTCGCAGGCCGCGCCGGTCGATTATGCCGAAGGGGCGTTCGCGGCTGGATTGTTTGCCGACCTCGGCCGTTTGTTGATCGCGCTGGCGTTGCCTGAGGAGCACGAGCAGGTCAGGATGTTGTGCTCGAGCGGACGCTTCTCGCGTTGCGAGTGTGAAATTGAAGTGCTTGGATTCACTCACGCCGAGCTCTCGGCTGATGCGCTGGGCGTGTGGAACCTGCCGGAAGAAATCCGCGAGGCCGTGCTGCGCCACCATACCGCGAACGATGAACCGCTCGAAGATAACGACCTCCAACTGAGTACAGTCGTCAGCGCGGCAGACCTTTATGTAAATGCTATCGGCTATCCAACGGACAAGATCGATGAATGTCCCATCGACGTAGCGAAGGAACGTCTTGAAGCGTTAGGTTTGGGCGAGCGTTTGGATCAGGTCCTTGAGGACTTCCTGGCGGAATTCAACGGGATTCGGGGAATGTTCTAGCGCCTACATGGTCAGTTTGCGGAAGAAGACGATATGCTGGCGCGATAGCGTATCGATCACCTTATCGAGCTTGTAGCCTTCGGCTTCAACCTCCGTCTTTATATCGGACAGACTCATCTTATGATCCGGACGAATTGGAATGGACGGGTCTTCTTTTTTGTACTCCACCAGCACTAAACGCCCGTCCGGTTTCAACGATCGTCGAATTGCCTGAAGCATCTCCTCCGGCCGGGATAACTCGTGATAAACATCCACCATCACCACCATGTCCATCCTGCCGGCCGGAAGTTTGGGATCAGCCTCGGATCCAAGCACTGTCTCGATGTTGTTCAGATTCGCGCGGCGAGCGTTGTCGTCCAATTTATCGAGCATTTCGGGTTGGATATCGTTGGCATATACTTTACCGGAAGGTCCAACACGCTTCGCGATTCGCAAGGTCATGTACCCGGTACCCGCGCCCACATCGGCGACCGTCATGCCAGGCTTAAGCTCCATCAGATCGAGAGCCTTGTCCGGTTGTTCCTCGCGCTCACGCTCCGATCGGTCCAGCCAACTGGCGCCCGCGGCGCCCATTACAGGCGCAATGTGGCGGCCAGTGAGGGGATGTTCCGATTGAGCGCAAAGGATTCGGAAGAGGAAAAATACGGTGAAAGCGAAGATACGAAGAGCCACCCTGAAGTCCTTGCTCCATGGTCCCTTGTGCGGGAGCGTAAGTCAATCGGTAACTATGCTTATGCCCAGCGGCAATAAAAGACCCCGGACTGACGGTTGCCAGCCGGGGTCCTTTGTTTAGGTCTAAGCGAGAAAGCTAGAAAGCGTAACGAAGCGAGAGTTGCAAATTGCGAGCCAGGCCCGTCTTGCTGGTGACTTTTCCGAACGTCGACGCGGTCGGAGTGAAGCTGGCAACACCGCTCCAGTTCGGATGGTTGTTGACGTCGAACGCTTCGGCGCGGAATTCCACGTATTGCTTTTCTGTGATCGCGAACTTCTTATACAACCCAAGATTCCAATCCTGGAATCCGGGCTGATAGATGGAATCGCGAACACCCTTCTGAAGCACGAAAGTACCGGCTGCCGGCTGTGTGAAGATAGGCTGGCCGCTGGAATTCGTGATTGCGAAATACTGGTTCGGACTGGCCGCGCCCGCGCCGCCCGCAAACTGGCCAAGGATAGTCGGAGTGCCGTTCATGTTCCAGTACTGTCCTTCCGAACCGCACCCGAAGCTACCGACTTCGCCGACGCTGGCATAGTCGTTGTTGGTGCCTACGCCGCAAGGCGTACCGGTCTGGTATTGGTTCACGCCGCTAATCTGCCATCCGCCCAGGAGCTTGCCGGAGAGTGTGCTCTGGTCTTTAAAGAACGGAAGCGTGTAGATGTAGTTGAACACCACCACGTGCCGCGTATCGAACTCCGAGGGTCCCCAGAGGTTCGAAGTGTTATACGTATCGGGAACGATGTCGCGGTAATTGGTACTGTTGTCGTTACTCTTGGACAGCGTGTAGGAAAATCCGAAACTGAAGCCGTTAGCGAAACGCCGGTTCCAGCTGGCCTGGAGTCCGTGGTACATGGAGGTCGCCACGGATTTTTCCATCTGAATCGCCGCAAAGCCCTGGTAGGGACGAAGCGCGTTCACGTTGACACCGGGGTTTGAGAGGAGGGCGCCGGCCTGGGGCTGGTTGATGTCGAACACTTCAGGCAAGTTCAGGCCGCGGTGTCCGATGTAGGCAATTTCCACAATCGACTTCCAGGGGAGTTGCCGTTGTACGGTGAAGTTCCAGTTCCATGCGGCCGGCGGTTTGATGTTGCGCGCGATGGTCGTCACCGTGATCGCCGCCTGCTCAGTACTGCCGAGAGACGCGGCTGGATTGTCCACCGACACGTTGGAGACCGTCACGAAGGGCTGGAAGGGTGAATTGGCTCCCGGGAAAATGTTATCCCACAGGCCCATGCGGGTCAGGTAACGGCCGATGCCGCTACGGATGACAGTCTTATCGTCAACTGAGTACGCCAGGCCGACGCGGGGTTGAAACTGCGCGGTGATGTTGGCGTAGTAGTCAGGATAATTGTGGAACAGACCGTTGTAGTTGGTTCCGCAGGCCGCGGTGACTCCGTGTCCGCAAGCGTCGCCAGGCCAGGACGACCCGGGAATCACCATGCCGTCATAAGCATTGCCGGTACCGATGATCACGTTCCCAGTCTTGTGATCGATTTGAGGAGCCGCGGAAGCCGTATAGAGCGCGGGATCGAAAAAGACCTGGTTGCCCCATAAGGCTTTGTAAGGGATGTTGATGGTCTGCCGCACGCCGTAGTTGAGGGTCAGTTTCTGGTTCACTTTCCAGGAATCCTGCGCGAACCACTCATAGAGGAATCCGCGGTAGATGGTGTAGGCGCGGGGGCCGATTTCCGTGTAGCTGTCGGCGAGGCCGAGAGCGAGGTTGGCTACGCCGACGCTGGATGTAGCGCCCAAACCGTTTCGGCCATCGGTGAAGGTGAATGTACCGTTTTGATTGTTGCTGCCGCCCGGCACACTGCTTACGTTGATCTGGTCGCCGTCGTTTTCACCGGAGCGTTCGAAGTAGAATCCGGTCTTGAACGTGTGATTCTGCCAGATCTTTGTCAGGCTGTCGGAAGCCGTGTAGATCGGGCCTGTGGAGTGTGACGGATAGGGCCCGGCGGAAAAGCTGTACATGTTGGGCAAGTTGATCGACGGAACTTTTCCGGGAAGGTCTTTCCCCTGCGGGAAAATGTAGTTGTAATCGATCCCTAAAGCTGATCGGTCGAAACCAGGCGCGCTGGTGATTACTGGAATGTAGACGTCGTCAAGACTGACTGTGACACGAGCTTCGTTGAGCAAGGTCGGACCGAATGTGTGGGTCCAGGTCAGCGATCCAGCCTGATTGGGCCGATTGAATTCCTTCGGGGTCAGATTCGTACCCTGATCGAAGGGGTCGACTTCAAAATAAGCAAGAGCGGTTCGGCGGAAACTAATCCGGTCTTTGTCGCTCGGCAACATGTCGGAATTGATGGTTTCCTTGCGCTGGTTCTCCGGCTGCGAGGCCGCGGCGATCCAGTTCTGGTTGCCGCTCAAGTACCCGGGAGTAGGCGTAGGATACATGTTCAAAATCGCAATTCCATTGGGACTCAGACGCGACGCCGGGATAATGTTCCCGGGAAAAGCCGCGCAGGTGGATGCACCGATGGAAGGGCAGGTAGCAGGATCGAAGATGGTCTGGGGCTTGCTGTAATAGATGTTTTTCCCGAGAAGCTCGCTGAAATTCCCCTCTCGCATCAGGAGACTGGGAACTTCCTGCGTCTGGGTCTGAGCATTACGATAGCGCGCCCACTCCTGACCCACGTAGAAGAACATCTTGCCTTTGGGAATCACGTGGGGAATGATCACCGGACCGCCGACATTGAATCCGAACTGGTTGTAGCGGAACGGCGACGGGAAGTCCGTGGTGACGCTTTGGTTGCGCGACCAGGTATTGGCGTTCAGAGCGGAGTTGCGGAAATACTCGTAGGCCGCGGCATGAAATTGGCTGCTGCCGCCTTTGGTGACGATACGGATCTGGCCGCCCGCGGCGCGTCCGTATTCGGCGGCGTAGTCGGCGGTCATGATCTGCACTTCCTCGGTGGAGTCCACGTCGGCGACGCCGATGCTGGTCCCATTCGCGCGCGTTCGAACGGCGGGAGCTCCGTCAAAAGTAATGGTCGTATCCTGCGAGCGGGCGCCGTTGACGGCATAACCGCCGCTGGTCAGACTAAAAGTGAAATCTCCGAGCGTGGTTCCACTCCGCATGCCGGGCTGCAGCGATGCGAGGAAGAGCGGATCGCGGCCGTTTAATTCGAGGCCGTCAATCTGGGTGCGCGTCACGAGTTTATCGACGGCGGCAGATTCGGTTTGCAGCGCTTGCGCCGAAGCCGTGACTTCCACTACCTCGGCCGCGGAACCAACTGTAAGCGACGCATCGACAGAGAGCGTCGCGTTCGGATCCAGCTTATTATGCAGGCTCTCGTATTTCTTAAAGCCGGCAGCTTCCGTCGTCATGCTGTAAAGCCCCGGCTGAAGGCTCGTCACGACATAATAGCCGGACTCGTTAGTGGAAGCCTTGCTTTCAACGCCGGTGGCCTCATTCTTGAGCGTGACTTTGACTTGCGGTATCACGGCCCCTGAGGGATCCTTTACAAAACCCACAATCGAGCCATTATCGGATTGTGCATACAACGCGGCGGCACAGAGAAACAATGCCGCGATGGAAAAACACTGGTTTACTCTGCGCATAGGTGTTCTCCTTCCCAAGGGCTCTGGGTGAAGTCAAAGGTTTCGCCCGTCATAACAGAACGTTGAAAACCGGAGTTATTTGTCAGAGTGATTGTCGCGTTCGGCAATGTAGCGCCGAAGGCGTAAAAACAGCGATGCAAAAGAGTAGGCGCAGCTAGCGCTACTCTCGAACACACGTGGTCCATCTTTTTCTCCCGAAGCGAACTGAAAGTACTACCTATTCGAAGTTAGTGTAAACTCTTTCAGTTGCCAATCCAACAAAAAACGTTGACATCTGAGTTACGGCTGGCGGATCTTGATCGTTGGTGCGGGAACGGTGCGCCGCAATCGGGAGAGCCGTACAATGTAGGCATGCTCGACGTATTGCGAATTGCCGATCGAAGCTTCTCGTCCCGGCTGTTGGTTGGGACGGGTAAGTACCGGAGTTTTCAGGAGATGGCGCGATGCCATGCCGCCTCGGGAGCGGAGGTTGTGACGGTCGCCGTCCGTCGAGTCAACCTCACGGATCGGTCGAAGGAATCATTGATCGATTTCATCGACAGATCAAAAGTTTTTATCTTGCCGAATACAGCCGGTTGCTACACCGCTGACGAAGCAATCCGCACCGCGCGACTGGCCCGTGAAGTCGGGTTATCGAACTGGGTAAAACTCGAGGTAATCGGGGACGAAAAAACGTTATTTCCAGATAATCAAGGATTGCTGGAAGCTACTCGAGTTCTGGCGAAGGAAGGCTTTGTCGTCCTTCCTTACACCAACGACGACCTGGTGAATGCACGCAAACTGATCGAAGCCGGCGCCGCGGCGGTGATGCCGCTGGCGGCTCCGATCGGTTCGGGGCTAGGAATCCAGAATCTGACCAATTTGCGTATTCTGCGCGAGATGATCACGGAAGTCCCTCTCATCGTGGATGCCGGGGTGGGAACGGCGTCCGACGCGGCTGTCGCTATGGAACTGGGATTTGACGGTTTGCTCATGAACACTGCCATTGCGGCGGCGGAAGACTCCGAGCAGATGGCGATCGCCATGAAAATGGCGGTTCAGGCGGGCCGTTATGCCTATCTCGCGGGACGTATGCCCAAGAAACTGTATGCGACAGCAAGCAGTCCAGCGGTCGGAATAGTCAGATAAAAGAACCAACCGAACTCTGATTCTTTCGTCTACCCAGGGACGGGAGGATCGTTCATGAGGACTGGATTTGTCATCGTTCTAGCGCTGGCGTGTTCGGCCCAGGCGCAGATGCGGGATAACCGCGGCAAGCAGATGACTTGCGACAATGGCGATCGCGGTTCGGACCGAGCGCGATTCTGCCAGATTCGGGAGCAGTCGTTTGCGGGACCTGGACGGCTCGTGCTGGATGCGGGCCGCAATGGCGGCGCAAGCATAAAGGGCTGGCTGAGAAACGACGTCCTGGTGCGAGCGAAAGTGGAAACGCACGCGGACACCGACAGTCAGGCAAGTTTATTGGCCGGGCAAGTTCAGGTGGAGTCGTCAGGCGGACAGATCCGCGCGACCGGTCCCGATGGGGGTGAGAACTCCTGGTGGACCGTAAGCTACGAAATTTTCGTTCCGCAGACCACCGATCTCAACCTCAAAGCATTCAACGGCGGTATTTCGATTTCGGATGTCCGGGGCCAACTTGAATTTGAAGCCAATAACGGCGGCATCAACTTGAAACGCGTCGCGGGTGACGTGAGCGGAAAGACCGTGAACGGCGGCGTCAATGTCGAACTGGCAGGCAGCAGCTGGGAAGGCCGCCAACTCGAGGTGAGCACCAGCAACGGCGGCGTGACGATAGCGATGCCGGAGACTTACTCGGCGCACATTCAGACAGAGACCGTGAATGGCGGAATTGCATCGGATTTCCCGATCACGATGCACGGCAATCTGAGGCCGCGGAACCTGGATTTCAACGTTGGTTCCGGCGGCGCGCTGATTCACGTATCTACCACCAACGGCGGTGTGAAGCTGAAGAGAATTTAGAGCGTCTTCATGAACGCGCCCCAGTCGACGCCGTGCATGTCGCCGGCGCGGGCGAATTGCAGGTGCATGGCGAAGGCTGCAGCCAGCGTGAAAGCGCTGTGGCCGTCCTTGATGGTTCCGAGGTAGCTGTTCAGCTCGTCGCGGTAACTCGGATGCGCGCACTTATGAACGATGAGGTGCGCGCGCTCCATGGGATCCTTCCCCCGCAGATCCGCGACTCCCTGCTCAGTGATGAGAACTTGCACCGAGTGCTCACTGTGATCGACATGCGTGACCAGCGGGACGATGGTGCTGATTTTGCCGCCCTTGGCGATGGAGGGGCAGGTAAAAATCGAGATATAGGAATTGCGCGTGAAATCACCGGAGCCGCCTATTCCGTTCATGAGCTGCTTTCCCATAACATGCGTGCTGTTGACGTTGCCGGAGACGTCCACTTCGATAGCGGTATTGATGGAGATGATACCGAGCCGGCGGACTATTTCGGGATTATTAGAGATCTCTTCGGGGCGTAGAACCAGGCGCGAGCGGAACCAGTCGAGATCGGCGTAAACCTCCTTGGTTTTTTCGGCACTGAGAGTGAGAGAGCAGGTGCTTGCAAATTGCAGCTTACCGGCACGCATCAGATCGATGGCAGAGTCCTGGATCACTTCGGTGTACATGGAGAACGGCGGAATATCGTCATTCTCGCCGAGTGCACCCAGGATCGCGTTGGCGGTATCTCCCACACCGGACTGCAGCGGCAGGAATTCAGGAGGGATGCGTCCGGCGCGCCGTTCGGAGGCCAGAAACCCGGCAACCAGCTCACCGATGCGCTTAGTAGTTTCGCCGGGAACGGAAAACTCTTTGGAGCGGTCCTCCAGGTCCGTCTCCACGATGCCCACAATCTTGTCCGGATCAACGTGAATGGTTTGGCTGCCGATGCGATCGGACGGTCTATAGATGGGGATCTCGCGGCGGTGGGGAGGATCTTCAGGCTCGTAAATGTCGTGGAAGCCTCGGAGACTCGGCGGATGGTAACGATTGAGCTCAACCAGGACGCGCTGGGCTTGGCCGCAAAATGTCGGTGCGGCGCCGACGCCGCCGGTCAGCGTGATTTCCCCGGCGGGAGTGATATCGCAGGCTTCCACGATGGCCCAGTGCACGGGTCCAAGAAAACCGTAACGCACTGCTTGTGGCAGCTTCGACAAATGCATGTCGAAGAAACGTGTCTGGCCGGTGTTGATTTTCTTCCGCAAACTGGCGTCGGATTGGTAGGGAGTGCGGAAGGCGATCGCGTCCGCGCGTGCAAGCGCGCCGTCGAGCATGTCGCTGGTGGAGGCGCCGGTCAGCACGCCGATTTTGAATTCGCGCCCAGCTTTGTGTTCATCCTCGGCGCGCGCGGCGATTGCCTGAGGAATGGCCTTGGGCGCTCCAGCCGAGGTAAACCCGCCGAACCCGATCGTGTCGCCGTGAGAAATCAGTGCGGCAGCTTCGTCGGGCGTAAGTACCGCTAATCCATCGCAAGTAGAATGCGTCATCTATGAGGACTCCGTAGCAGCGCCGTCGAGAAGTTGGAGGAGTGACCGCGCGGCGCCATATGAACTGATGCGGCCCTCCATGACGTCCTTTTCGAGTTGCGGCAATCTGCCGCGAACCTCGGGATCGGAAAAAAAATCGTGAACCAGAGCTCGGCGGATGGTTTCGTACATGGCGTCCCAGGCCTGGCGTTTGCGTTTGAGCTCGAGTTCGCCGGACGCGCTCATGCGTGCGCGATGATTGAGCACCGTGTCCCAAATTTGCGCGATGCCATCGCCCGCTCGGGCCGAGCAAGTGACGACCGGAGGGCGCCATCCGCTCGACTGCGGCGGAAAGAGCGACATGGCGCTTTCAAGCTGTTTGCGAGCAGCCTCCGCGCGAATGCGATTGTCCCCGTCGGCCTTGTTAAATGCGACCAGGTCCGCGAGTTCGAGGACACCCCGTTTGATGCCTTGCAATTCATCGCCGGCACCCGCAAGCATCAGGAGCAGGAAAAAATCGACCATGGAAGCGACAGCGACTTCTGACTGTCCTACTCCGACCGTCTCGACGAAGACATTTTGAAAGCCGGCCGCTTCACAAAGCAGCATCGCTTCGCGGGTAGTCGCACCCACGCCTCCGGCGGTTCCGCGTGAGGGCGAAGGGCGGATGAATGCATTGTCGTCGGTAGAGAGGCGAGGCATGCGGGTCTTGTCGCCGAGAATGCTGCCGCCGGAAACAGGGCTCGATGGATCGATCGCGAGCACAGCTAATTTTTCGTGACGCTCTTGAATAATGTGCATCCCGAGCGCTTCGACAAATGTGCTTTTACCGACACCGGGAACGCCCGTGATGCCGAGGCGCACGGAACGTCCCGTGTACGGCAGGCACGCATCCATCAATTCGCGGGCGCGCTCATGATGATCGGCCCGCGAACTCTCGACGAGCGTAATGGCTCGCGCGAGAACGGCACGGTCGCCGTTCAAAATACGCTCCAGCATCCTGTCAGCTGAGAGTTTCAAAGCGGAACGGCGAGTCGGCAGAGCGGGTCGCGGTCCGTTTTGCGCGTGTTGATCGAAAGCCATCTCAAGTGTGCTGCACCTCGACGTTGGCGGTGAGCGCTTTCAGGATTTCGAGGGCGGCTTCCGGTATGCGCGTGCCAGGCCCGAATACGCCCGCAACACCGCAACGTTTGAGATAGTCGTAATCCGCGGGTGGGACCACTCCGCCGACGATAACGAGAATGTCGCCGCGCCCAAGCGCTTTGAGACGGTCGATCAGCTCGGGAACGAGCGTTTTGTGGCCGCCCGCTAAGCTGGAAACGCCGACCAGGTGCACATCGTTTTCGACGGCGTTGCGCGCAACTTCATCGGGTGTTTGGAACAGCGGGCCGATATCGACGTCAAAGCCGAGATCGGCAAAAGCGGTGGCGATTACCTTAGCGCCGCGGTCGTGACCGTCTTGCCCCATTTTCGCGACCAGGATGCGAGGCCGCCGGCCTTCCATTTCGGCAAACTCGCTGGTCATTTTGCGGGCTTCTTCGAAGTGCGTTTCGCCGGCGCTTTCGGCGGCGTACACGCCGTGGATCGAGCGGATGGGCGCTTCGTAGCGTCCCCAGATTTTTTCGAGCGCGGAGGAAATCTCGCCGAGCGTGGCGCGTTTGCGGGCAGCGTCAACCGCCAGTTCGAGCAGATTGCCTTCGCCAGTCTTTGCACAGGTCGTTAAGGCATTCAGCGACGCTTCCACGGCCGCGCTGTCGCGCTCGGAGCGGATTCTCTTGAGGCGCTCGATCTGACTCACACGAACGGCGGCGTTGTCGACTTCGAGCAGATCCAACTGCGTGTTTTCTTCTAGACGGTGTGCGTTCACGCCGACGATCACGTCCTTGCCGCTGTCGATGCGAGCCTGCCGGCGAGCAGCGGCCTCTTCGATACGCATCTTGGGAAGGCCCATTTCGATGGCCTTCACCATGCCGCCGTGCTCTTCCACTTCCTGGATCAACGCCCAGGCTTGCTGCGCGATTTCGGCGGTGAGGGCCTCGACATAATGAGAGCCGCCCCAAGGGTCGATAACACGGGTGATTCCCGTTTCTTCCTGTAGATACAGTTGCGTGTTCCGCGCAATGCGGGCTGAAAAATCGCTGGGTAGTGCGAGAGCTTCATCCAGCGCATTGGTGTGAAGCGACTGGGTTCCTCCGAGAGCGGCCGACATGGCTTCGACGACGGTGCGCATTACGTTGTTGAACGGGTCCTGCTCCGTGAGGCTCCAGCCGGAAGTCTGGCAATGCGTACGGAGCATCATCGACTTCGCCTGTTTCGGCTCGAAGCGCTTCACGATCTTGGCCCACAACAAACGCGCGGCGCGCAGCTTGGCGATCTCGCGAAAATGATTCATCCCCATGTCGAAGAAGAATGAAATACGCGGAGCGAAATCGTCGATAGCCAGGCCCGCATGCAGGCCGGTGCGCAGATATTCGAGACCGTCGGCGAGCGTGTACGCGAGCTCGATCTCTTCCGTCGCTCCGGCTTCCTGCATGTGATAGCCGCTGACGCTGATGGAATTGAATTTCGGCATGTTCGCCGCGGTATAGCGGAAGAAGTCGCCGACGATGCGCATGGACGGCTCGGGCGGATAGATGTAGGTGTTGCGCACCATGAACTCTTTGAGAATGTCGTTCTGGATGGTGCCGCTCAACTGCTCCGGCTTCAACCCTTGCTCTTCTGCCGCGACGATATAGAACGCCATGACCGGGAGAACAGCACCGTTCATGGTCATAGAAACCGAGATCCTGTCGAGCGGGATTTTATCGAAGAGGATTTTCATGTCCTCGACAGAGTCGATGGCCACGCCGGCTTTGCCGACATCCCCGGGGACACGAGGACTGTCGGAATCGTAGCCGCGGTGCGTGGCAAGGTCGAACGCGACGGAGAGCCCCATCTGTCCGGCCGCCAAATTGCGCCGGTAGAAGGCATTCGATTCTTCCGCGGTTGAGAAGCCGGCGTATTGACGAATGGTCCAGGGCCGCGTCGCATACATCGTCGAGTAGGGCCCGCGTAGAAATGGCTCGATACCGGCTGCGTAGTCGAGGTGTTGGAATTTGTTTTCGCTCATTGCACGATCCCCAATTTCTGCTGCCATGCGGCGAGCGTTTCGGCCTGGTTGCTGCGGATGCTGATGGAATCGGGAAAGCCCGGCGGCGGGGTGCCGGCGATAATGAGCGGCACGTCAATCGAGGGGCCGAGATCCCGGGCCAGGTCAGGATATTCCGGATCGGAACTGCACAGGACAACGAGATCCGGATGTTGTTGTTTCATCGCGTCGAGATCGCCTTCGGAGATAGCGAATCCGGCGGCCGCGAAGAAGTTCGCACTGAAATCAGCGCGTGCGCGGCTCATTTTGCGATCGCCGGCGCGTAGCAGGAATACCAGCGGAGTCTTACCCGTGGCTTTAGCATGCTGCTCTGTCGCGAGGCGGAGCTTCTCGATTTTCCATGGATCGCGTTGTTCATCAGGCTCGATTTTGAGGCGGTCGAGCGCGCGATCCTTGCCATCTACATAGCGCGTGACACCCACAAATACGGGGGGCCTTGACTTACCGGACGCTTTGACGCCGCTCTCGAAAAACTCCCAAGCTTTTTTCACAAGTTGATCGCTGAGCCACTCGAGATACCAGCAGCCGGCTGCGGGATCGGGCATTCCTTTGAAGTAGGATTCATCGCGCAGGATCAGCTGCGTGTTGATCGACATGCGGCGGCTGAATTCGCCGGGGTTCTCGTAAGCGGCGTCGAATGGCCGCACGATGAGCAGATCGCAGCCTCCAATAATTGCCGACATCGCTTCCGTCGTGCCGCGCAACAAATTGACGTACGGATCGTAAATGGTCTGATTGCGTTTCGAGGTCCGAGCGTAAATCAGGACGGGAGCGTCGGCAATCCGCTTCCACAGTACTCGCGCGGCCCGGAATTTGGCGATCTCGAGGAAATAATCCGATCCGACCGGGAACAGCAAAGCTTTCGACGAGGGATGACCGATGGCGAAGGCCAGCTCTTCCGC
This sequence comes from Bryobacterales bacterium, assembly GCA_963802915.1. Taxonomy (GTDB): domain Bacteria; phylum Acidobacteriota; class Terriglobia; order Bryobacterales; family Bryobacteraceae; genus JAICMB01. The sequence goes on along the minus strand of CAWDKQ010000024.1, from coordinate 66,881 downwards.
GGCAGTCGCACCTTGAATGTGAAGCAGATCGGGAGAATCGCCCCGAACCACTTCGACGTCGCTAAAGTTCAAATCGCCGCTTTCAATGTATACGGCGACCGCACCGCGCGAAACCGCGTATTTCGCCGATTCTGCATCGGTCACTTCGCAGCAGATCTTCCACGAGTTCGACGAATACAACTCCCGCGGCGCGATACCGGCCAGGTCTTCCGAACGGTAGAAGGGTTTGACCTCGATGCCGTCAGCGGTCTTCGTAACGAGGGTCTTGGGATCGCGGCCCTTGAGATCGCGCGCGATCTGTGCTTCCCAATCGGCAGTTGAGACCGGCTGGAATTCCTCAAATAAGCGGCTCACGATTTCCCCTCCTCGACGACCTCCACAAGATAACCGAGCGACTTCGGATGCACGAAGAAAACAGTGGTCCCCCGCGAGCCCGGACGCGGCGCCTTGTCGATAATATTAAAACCTTTTTCCTTCATATGATCGAACGCCGCCTGAATGTTGGCGACGCGCAAGGCCATGTGAGCGAACCCGCCGCGGCCATTGTTGCGTTCAATCAACTTTGTTACCGGCGATTCGTCGCTGAGCGGTTCCAGAAGCTGGATCAGGTTGGGACCGTCGCCGATTCGCAGCAAAACTTCGCGGACCTGGTCCGTTCCCAAAACATCTTCGCGATGAATTTCCGTGAACCCGAGGCTCTTGTACGAATTGACCTGCGTTTCGAGCTCTCCGCGCCGTACGGCGACGGCGACGTGGTCCACACACAAAAATCCTGGAATGGAGGTCATTCGAAATCCACCAATATCTGTCCGCCTTGTACGCTCTCTCCCTGAGCAACGCGGAACTTCTTCAATTTGGCCTGCACCGGCGAAGTGATGGCGGTTTCCATCTTCATGGCTTCGAGCACGATTAACTGGTCGCCCACCTGGACCTGCTGGCCTTCCTGCGCATTGATCCGCACCACGACACCGGAGATAGGGCTGCGGCACACTTTGCTCTCGTCCACTGCTTCCTCGCCGGCGGCCGGAGCGCCCGCGGGCGGGGCAGGCGGCATGGCCACCGGCGCGAAGCTCAGCGGCTGAGCCGGAGCAAAACTCGGGGTGGAGGATTCCTCCTCCACCGGTTCCACTTCTACTAAGTAGTTCTTTCCGTCGATGTTTATTTTCAGTTTCACTTTATTCCCCTGCCGGCCCACATCACATTGTGCGAAGCCTGAATCGAGGCTCGGCCCTGTTGCGCCCAAGGATTGAAACCCTGCGGGCCAATGCGCCGGATGCTCTTCACTTTTGCCTGCTTACCGAAGAAAGCAGCGATGGCTGCCGAGATCACCATAATGACTTCCGGAGTCACGGCAGGCTCCTGGACGATCTCGGCGGGAGCAGGCGTAGCTACCGCGGCCGGCTTCTCGACCGGCGGCGGCGCTGGAGTCGCGGCCCCATTCGGCGTGGCGTGTTGCAACTCCGCGAAACGCTGGTCGACAACGCGGCGCACGTTACGGGCAGCGGCCCAGAACCCGGCCGCGCCCGATACCAACATAAGGAAAACGGTTGTCATGGTTGTCATAGAGGTATCAACCCATGTTTCTTCGGAGGACGCAGTTCGCGTTTCGCGGCCAGCGTCTCAAGCGACATTGCCAGATAACGCCTGGTTCCCGACGGCTCGATGATATCGTCCACCTGGCGGCGCGCTCCGCCAATGTAGGGAGTCGCGAACGTGTGACGGTACTCTTCCACCAACTCCTTGCGGCGCGCGTCTTTATCCTTGGCTTCCGCGATTTCCTTGCGGAAAACGATGTCGGCCGCGCCTTCAGCCCCCATGACGGCCATCTCCGCGCTAGGCCACGCGATGAGACGATCCGCTCCGAGGTCTTTGCCGCACATGGCGAGATAGGCGCCCCCGTAGGCTTTGCGAACGATAACTGTGAGTTTCGGAACCGTGGCGGCGCTATACGCGAACAGCATTTTGGCGCCGTGACGAATGATGCCGCCGTATTCCTGTTGCACTCCGGGCATGAAGCCGGGCACGTCCACGAAGGTGATCAATGGAATGTTGAACGCATTGCAGAAGCGAACGAAACGCGCCACCTTGTCGGAAGCATTGATATCGAGCGCACCGGCGAGAACCAGCGGTTGGTTCGCAACGATACCTACGGGGCGTCCCATCATGCGAGCGAATCCGACCACGACGTTCGCCGCATAGGCCGATTGCACTTCGAGGAAGTCTCCGCGATCGACAACCTTGACGATGATCTGGCGCACATCGTAACCCTGTTTCGGGTCGTCCGGCACGATGTAATTCAATTCCGTGTCGGGCTCGGCCGCTTCGTCGAACTGCGCGCGCGGCGGATCCTCCATATTGTTCGAGGGCAGGAAGCTGAGCAAGCGCCTGCAAATTTGAACTGCTTCTTCGTCGTTCTCGGCAACGAAATGAACGACGCCGGAGTGTCCCATCTGCGCGGCCGGACCGCCGAGAGCTTCGGCGGTGACCACTTCACCCGTCACCTGCTTGATTACGGCCGGTCCGGTGATGAACATCTGCGCGGCGCGCGTTTGGATGATGAAATCCGTGAGCGCGGGGCTATATGCCGCGCCGCCCGCGCAGGGTCCACAAATCAGCGAAATCTGCGGCACCACGCCGGACAGCATGGTGTTGTGATAGAAGACACGTCCGTATCCCGCCAGGCTATCGATGCCTTCCTGCACTCTTGCGCCGCCGGAATCGTTGATGAGAACGAACGGCGAGCCAGTCTTCAGCGCGCTTTTCATCATCTCGACGATCTTGTCGGAGTGAACCTCACCCGCGGCACCGCCGGCCACCGTGAAATCCTGGCTGGCAAGATGAATCAGACGTCCGTCGACCGTTGCGCAACCGGTCACCACACCTTCGGCGGGAAATTCCTTGCCCCTCATGCCGAAAAGATCAGCGCGGTGTTGCGCGAATAATCCGATTTCCTGGAAGCTGCCCTGGTCCGCGAGCAACTGGACGCGTTCGCGCGCCGTCAGCTTGCCCTGGTCATGCTGCTTGGCAATTCGATCGGCGCCACCGCCCATCTCCAGTTTTTGCTTACGCTTTTGTAATTCTTCGATTTTTTGATCTATAGAGAAAGCTATCGCTTCTGGCATCATGCACTTCCTTTTTTCTGTCAGCTCTCGACCGGCGCCACCGTGACGCGATGCGTCTGGCCAGCCAGTGTCACTGAATAGGTAACCGGATGTTTAATGCCCTCTTTCGGGGCACCATTTTTCGCGGCGGCGCCGTTCGACGTTGGCGCTGCAGCGGCGGCAGCCGGTTTGGCCGGTGCGGCGGCTTCCTTGGTCAGATTTTTCGGTCCCTCATGCCGGGTGCTGAAGAACTTCGGCGCCACCTGTGGAAACATTGCGTAAGTGAGCACGTCGTCATCCGTACCGTTGCAGCCTTTAAGCTCCAGCGCTTCGCCTCGCAGTTTTTCCCATTCGGGTTTGATCAGATCCGCCGGACGGCACGTGATCGGCTCTTTTTTTGCCTGGGCAGCGGATTGTTGCAGTACCTGTTGATTTTTCTGGCCGGCGGTTTCGCCGTAGTAGCCGAGCATCAGATCGGCAAATTCGCCGCTGATGACCTTGTAGCGGCCCATCAGGACGTTGAACACTGCCTGCGTGCCGACGATCTGGCTGCTGGGCGTAACGAGCGGCGGATAGCCCGCGTCTTTGCGGACGCGTGGAACCTCTTCGAGCACTTCCTTAACACGATCGCCCGCGCCCTGTTGCTTCAACTGGCTCTCCATGTTGGAGATCATGCCGCCAGGAATCTGGCTCTTGAAGATCTCGGTCTCGGCACCCTGGAAATCGGTCATGAATTTCTTGTAACGAGGCCGAACCGTAGCGAAGTAATCTTTGATCTTCAAAATGCGGTCTTTGTCGACCCGCGTAGTGAATTTGGTGCCCTCGAGCATCTCGACCAGGCTCTCCGTCGGATTATGACCGGAACCGAGGCTCATGGAACTGACAGCGGTATCGACGATATCCGCTCCGGCTTCGATAGCCTTCATCAAGCTGACCAGGGTTACACCCGTGGTGCTATGAACGTGGACATGGACCTTGGTCGACTCGCCGCATTGTTCCTTTATGCCACGCACGAGATCGTAAGCGGGTTGCGGCTTGAGCAAGCCGGCCATGTCCTTGATGCAAATAGAATCGCAGCCGAGATCAAGAAGACGCTCGGCCATTTCCACAAAAACTTCGTTGGTGTGTTCGGGGCTGATGGTGTAGCAGACCGCGCCTTGCGCGTGCTTTTTGACCTTTCGCACCGCCGCGACGGCAGTCCGCAAATTGCGAATGTCGTTCAAAGCGTCGAAGATACGAAACACATCCATGCCGCTTTCGGCCGACTTCTCAACAAAGCGAGTAATGACATCATCGCCGTAATGCCTGTAACCCAGCGCATTTTGGCCGCGCAGAAGCATTTGCAGCGGCGTCTTCGGCATGAGTTTCTTAAAAGTACGGAGGCGTTCCCAGGGATCCTCGTTAAGGAACCTGATGCAGGAATCGTACGTGGCGCCGCCCCAGCATTCGAGCGACCAGAACCCCGCATTGTCGAGGTCCTCGCACGCCGGCACCATGTCTTCCATGGCCATGCGAGTGGCCATCAGGCTTTGATGCGCATCCCGTAAAACAAGCTCAGTGATTTCAACTGTTTTGGACATTTATGAATGAGACGCGCCGTGCGCGCCCTCCTACGAATTTCCAGCGAGCAACTTCCTAATCTTGCCTTTCATTTTTATTAGATGCCGGAGCGCGCCGGAGGGGACGCGTTTGAGGTCGTCATACAACGACGTCGTTGTTTCAAAAAATGACAACATCTCGGCTACCCTCTCCCGGGTATAAGCATTTTCGGCTCCGTTTACGTTCTGCAATTCCGCCGCACAGGACTTGAGTACGGTCAGCGTCGGGTCGACTTCGCGCTTTTTTCGCTCATCAATGATGATCTGTAGCATTTGCCACACATCTTTCTCAGCTTCAAAGTTTTCCCGGCGATCGCCCAAGACATGACTGGAGCGGACAAGGCCCCAATCGAGCAACTCGTGCAAGCTTGTGCTGACGTTGGATCGGGCGATGGAAAGCAGATTCGCGATCTCTTCAGCGTTGAGCGGCTTGGGCGCAAGATAAAGCAGTGCGTGAATTTGCGCGACTGTGCGGTTTATGCCCCAACGCGCTCCCATTTCGCCCCAGTGCAGAATAAATTTCTGCTGTACGGCGGACAATCTGGTCATTTCAGTAATTTCTGTCTATTCAGAAATTAGCGCACTGAGAGAATAAATGTCAAGGTGACGGACGTACTAAGCAGCGAGCCGAATGCCGAAGATCGCGTAATCGAGACTGCCGAAAAAATCCTTACGAAAGTCTTCCGGCAAACTTGCCAGCGACGGCATGGTGTCTACCGCCGGGTATAACCGTTCGATCTCAATTCGTCCGAAACCGGTCTCTTCGAGATAGAAGGCAAGCAACGGCGGAGGCAGGGGCCGGGTGTGTGTGGGATCGAGATAGAAATGCGTGGCGAAGATGGCAAGACATTCCGGATTCGGCGTCTCGATGGCGAGCAGCGCTCCGGTACGCAGCTTTGAGTGCGCGAGTCGAATCATCTCGGGAACGCGCTCCGGCGAGAGATGCTCTACGACTTGCGAGCATACGATACCGCCGAGCGATCGATCGGGTTGAAGATCGAGGTATTCGAAAAGATCAGCTTTCTCCGCCGCTAGACCTTTGGCACGGCACATCGCGACCGCTTCATCGCTGAGGTCGATGCCATGCGCATCGACGCCAGCCTCTTTGAGAACAGCGAGCATCTCACCGCGGCCGCAGCCAATGTCGAGCACATTTGCCGCGCCGCGAAATCGCTCGCCATACATGCGCTGCCGTTCTTTGACGTACTCCTCCGCGCCACGAAACTTTTCGCCAAATTTTAGCCAATCGATGCGTGCAAGTTCACTCGCGATGGGAGCAGGTTGAGCCCCGGCGCCATCGCGAGCCAGCGCCGATTTCTGACGCAGTATCCGAATCTCAGCATGAATGATCGTCTCGTACTCGGCGCGAATACGATCCAGGTCCTGCCACAGCCTTTTCTGAATCTCATCGCCAGCTTGTCGCAGCGAACCTTCGAACTTCGCATGCTGTAGCAACTGCAATTGCTTGTAGTCCTGCTCGAGGAGCGTCACGCGATGCTGGAACGCCGCCTGAAGCTCCGATACGCCGCGCAAAAAATGAATTTCATTCTCTGTCAGCTTCTGTTCCCAACCCTGGCGCCATTCATTCCAATGCGACCGGGTATCGCGAACTTCCTGGGTGAGATCGTCAATCCGGCCCAGCGTTTCCAGCTTGGATGCGATTACCGTGATGGCCCGATTTGTTTCGCTCAGCGTGTCCAGAGTCGACTGCACGCAGGACATCACCGCGCGGTTGAACTCCACCTGCTCCCGCACATGCCAATCGAGAGTGCGTGAGACCAGGCGCTTAAAAAACTGCGCTGTAGAGTTGACAAGACCCGGAGGACGAGGATTCACGGTGCCGATGGCTGCGACTTTGGCTTCCGCGGCATCGCGGGCGTGCAGGAGCGGCAACAAATCGGGAACCGGAACCCCGCCGGCGACCATTCCAGAGGGATGTTGCGCCCGAACGCGGCCGCGGATTTCCTCGATCATGGCCGCGAGTTGCTCGCCCTTTTTATCAGCGTGATTTTTTGCGGGCGGCTGCACGTTTCCTGCTCCAGCTTGCTGAAATTCTCGAATAGACTCCGCCGCGAGGCGTGAACTCGCCGATCACAGTCGCCGAAATCGGATTACACGACTTCACAACGTCACGCAAAAAGCGATTCACCACGTTTTCCTGAAAGATCCCGAGGTTGCGGTATGCGAGCCAGTACATTTTGAGGGATTTCAATTCCAGGCAGCGCTTGTCGGGCACATAGCGCAGAGTGAGCGTGCCATGATCCGGCAATCCGGTTTTCGGACAGACCGAAGTGAACTCCGGAGTCGAGATCTCAATCTCGTAGTTCGGATATTGATTCGGCCATGTCTCAATTTCAGGCAACTCCGCGTGAACGCCGGCGGAGGCGTGTTCATCCGTGTATTCGCGCTTCATTGCGCAGCGCTCACGGGCGTCGCGGAATATTGTTGCGGGGCGATTTTGCGTGCCAGGAGGTCGAGAAAAAGGCCGACGTCGGTGACCACGCCGACTGCTTGTCCAGTGCCGCGATCGCTCACCTTCGTTGCGACCGCTGGGTTAATGTCGACGCAAACAATTTTGACCCAGCTCGGCAGCATGTTGCCCGTGGCGATCGAATGCAGCATCGATCCAAGACAGAGAACCAGGCCCGCGCCGCGCAAATGGTGAGCGTAAGCATCCTGCGCCTGGTTCATGTCCGTGATCGTATCGGGCAAAGGACCGTCGTCGCGCAGGCTGCCCGCGAGTACGAACGGTACGCCCGCCTTCACACATTCATACATGATGCCGCTCTTCAGACGGCCAGACTCGACAGCTTGTTTAATACTCCCGGCATGATAGATGGCATTGATGGCGCGCATGTGATTGCGATGGCCGTGCTCTTCCTGGCGGCCGTCGGTCTGGCGTATCCCGAGCGATGTGCCCAGCAGCGCGTTCTCGATATCGTGCACCCCGAGCGCATTGCCGCTGAGGACAGCGTCTACATAGCCGCCGCGAATCAGCGCGGCGAGAGGGGCGACGCCGCCGGTATGAACCACAACTGGGCCGGCCACCACCACGATCCGTTGTCCGGCCGCGCGGGCCTGATCTATTAGCGCCGCGGTCTGACGCACCGCGGTCTCCACCTGGCGCTCCGAGGAAATACCGTTCGACATGAACGCAAACGCGAGGCGATCGCGCTCTTTCGATTCCGGCGCCACGCGGATGCCGCGCATCCCGACGACAACCCGGTCACCCGCCCGAACGTCGCGCAGCCGGCGGCAGAAAGCTGCCTTCCCTCTGACCACGACGAGAGCGTCCATGCGCTGGTCCTGCACGTCCATCCATTCATTGTTGCGGCGAATGAACGTGCGATGGTTCGTCGTCGAATAGAAGTCCTCAGGGGCGCAGCGGTCGAACTCTACGGTACGAAGTTCGGCGTCTCCCGAATCGGCGAGCGAGCAGCCCAGCGTCAATAACTGCGCCAGGATCTGCTGCATCGAGTGACCATCGTCGGCTTCCACGCGCAGCCGTAAATGCGACGGGTCCGCGTTCGTGCGCCCGATATGGAACTGCTCCACTTCGAAGCGGCCATGGTGTTCGACGACCGTATCGAAGATCTGCTCCATGATGTGGGAATCGACCAGGTGCCCCTGGGCCTCGACCACCTCATGGAGGGGAATCTTATTGTCGGTTTGATTCATTTCTCTTATGAGGACGGGCTGGCCTTTGGAGCGTAATATCCCTTGCGGGCTCGCACCACGAGATCCTTACGACCTCGAATCTTGATATCGACAGTATGATAAAGGCCGTCGTTCTTGAGCGGCTCCGGCCGATACAGAATCATATATTGATGCCGCAGCTCGTTGGCGATGTTTTCAAACGACTGTGAGAGATCCTCGGCTTTGAACGGGAAAAAAGCCAAGCCGCCGGTTTCGGATGCGAAATAACGCATGATCTTGTCGCCGTCAGTGGGCATCCGGGTGATGTTCGTTGAGACGGTATAGAGCACCACGTCTGCCTTTTGCGCCATTTCGAGCGCCTGGTCCCTGGTGTAGCGGCTGTTGTTGTCCTCACCGTCGCTGAGAATCACCATGGCGCGGCGGAACTTCGTGCGAGGCTGGTCCTGCATCAGTTTGTCGCGCGCCGCGAAGTAAATTGCGTCGTACAACGCCGTTCCACCGCCGGGCCTGAGGTCACGGACAGCCTTATCCAGCTTCTCGGTGTCGCCGGTCAGGTCCGATACCAGTTCCGCGGAGGTGTCAAAACTGATGATGGCCGCCTTATCCTGACTGGGCCGGATGACGCCGTCTATGAAACGGGTAGCGGCCTCTTGTTGGAACCGGAACCGGTCGCGAATGCTGTTGCTCGTATCGATCAGGATCGCGAGCCGCAACGGGAGGTCCGATTCCGCCGCGAACTCCACGATGTTCTGCGACTTCTTGTTTTCGGAAACCAGGAAATCGTTGATTCCCAGGTCCGTCACGAAACGGCCCTTCCTGTCGGAGACGGTGAAGAGCACGTCGACGCGATTGACTTCTAAAACGATTCGTGAATCGGGGGCGTCCGCGGCCGGCGCATTTTGCGCGGGATTCGCCGCCGGCAAAGTCGCTACTAGGGCGGATAAAACGAGGACCGGACGCACACACGTTTTCATGGAAGGCTTCTTTTTCTAATTATAGGGCGTCCCCTCGGTCCCGTAATCGAATTGCTACTTGCCCTTGCGGACGAATCGAAGGACACTAATAATGCGTAGTTGTGACTCTGGAGGTGGACGCGAATTGAAAACGTTGTCGGAATCGACCGTTTGGGAACCTACTGAACGCTGGACGACCGCCGATGCCGGCGAATTGTACGACGTGGCAAGTTGGGGCAAAGGATATTTTTCGGTAGGCGAAAACGGTCATGTGTGGGTTCACCCCACGAAGGAACCGAGTCGCGGCATCGACCTGAGAGAACTGGTCGAAAAATTGGAACTTCGGGGCATTTCATTGCCCATCCTGATCCGATTCGCGGAGATCCTGAAGCATCGCCTGGGAGAGATGCACGATGCCTTCGCGAACTCAATCGCGGAGCACGGCTACAAAGGCAAGTACTGCTGCGTCTATCCGATCAAGGTCAACCAGCAACGTCACGTTGTCGAAGAGGTTTTCCAGTTCGGCCGTCCCTATGGTTTTGGACTCGAAGCCGGGTCGAAGCCGGAGCTTCTGGCCGTTCTTGCGATCGCCGATAACGACACGCCGATCATGTGCAACGGCTTCAAGGACGACGAATATATCGAGATGGTGATGCTGGCCCAAAAGATCGGCCGCAAAATCACTCCCGTCGTCGAAAAATACACCGAGCTCGATCTGATCATCAAGCATTCCCAAAGGGTCGGTGTACGGCCGTCGGTTGGGCTGCGAGTAAAGCTCGCCAGCCGCGGTTCCGGTCGATGGCGCTCCTCCGGCGGATATCGCTCGAAATTCGGATTGACGGTCAGTGAGGCCTTGCAAGCGCTCGAACAGATGCGCGCTCTCGGGATGGAGGATTGTATCGAGCTCCTGCATTTCCACCTGGGAAGCCAGATCACAAATATCCGCCAGATCAAGGCGGCTGTAATTGAAGCGGCCCGCGTTTACGTGGAACTGAAGCGCGCCGGGGCGGGATTGAAGTACCTGGATGTCGGCGGGGGCCTGGGAATTGATTACGACGGCTCGCAAACCGATTTTGAATCCAGCGTCAACTACACGCTGCAAGAATACGCCAACGATGTCGTTTATCACATTCAGAACGTCTGCGACGAGGCGGAGGTTCCACACCCGACCATCATCTCGGAAAGCGGGCGCGCCATCGCGGCGTATCACAGCCTTCTCGTCTTCAACGTTCTCGGCGTTACAGGTTATGGGGACAACGGCGCTGAGCCGATTCCCGAAGATGCCGAACAACCGTTAATCGATCTGCAGGAAACCTATCGTTCCCTCAGCTCGAAGAACCTGCTCGAAGCGTTCCACGACGCCCAGCAAGCTCTCGACTCCGCGCTCAACCTGTTCAGCCTCGGCTATCTGCCGCTGGCACAGCGGAGCCTGGCAGAGAAGCTTTACTTTGCCATCTGCCGCCGTGTTCAGAAAATGGCGAAGGAACTCGAATACTTCCCGGAAGAACTGGAGCCGCTCGACGGAATGCTCTCCGACACGTATTTTTGCAACTTCAGCTTATTCCAAAGCATGCCGGATAGTTGGGCCGTTAAACAGCTGTTTCCCATCATGCCAATTCATCGTCTTAACGAAATGCCGACCCGGCACGCTGTGCTTGGCGACATTTCGTGCGATTCGGATGGCAAGGTGGATCAGTTCATCGATCGCCGCGATGTAAAGCGCACGCTGCCGCTGCACCCTTTAAACAACAACGAACAGTATATACTCGCGGCGTTTCTGGTCGGCGCTTATCAGGAGATTCTGGGCGACCTGCACAACTTGTTCGGAGATACGAACGCGGTCCACGTGACGCTCGGCGAGAACGGCGACGTGATCCTGAACACCGTAATACAGGGCGACACCGTTCGCGAAGTGCTCGATTATGTGCAATTCAACGCTCGTATGCTGCTAGACGAATTCCGCCGCGATGTCGAATCGGCCTTGCGCGACGGAAAAATCGGATATGAGGAATCCGGCAGACTGCTGCGATTCTACGAAGAAGGACTGAACGGGTACACTTACCTGGAGCAGTGATCGGCATAGCGGGTTGTTCCGTCTACATCCCACGTCATCGTCTGCCGCGCGAAGCCATCGCACAGGCGTGGGGCGGTCGTGCGCTTCCCGGATCGAAAGCTGTTGGCAATTTCGATGAAGACGCTTTGACCATGGCTCACGCCGCGGTCTCGCAACTTGGCAGTGCGCCGCCGGATCGCCTCTATTTTGCTTCCACAACTTCGCCATACTGGCAGCGTTCGGCAGCCAGTCAGATTGCGGCGGCAAGCGACTGGGGACCGGAAACCGCCACGGCCGATTTCGGCGGTTCGCTCAGATGCGGCTTTTCAGCACTTCTGGCCGGCTTCGACGCCCTCGCTTCGGGATCGGCAAAGGAAGTAATCGTGGCGGCGTCCGACCGTCGCGACGCGCCTCCTGAATCCGCTGACGAAGCCGCCTTCGGCGACGCAGCCGCTGCCTTGCGCATCGGCGACCGTTCGCCAACCGCGGAGCTGATCGCTTCCGTTTCGCGCTCGGACGACTTCCTCGATGAGTGGAGACGGGACGCGGACGATTTTGTTCATAGCTACGCTTCGAAATACTCCCTGACTCGCGGCTTTGAATCGAACGTCATCGCCGCGGCGAAATCCCTGCTCTCCCGAGCGGGAATCGAAGCGTCCGGTATATCCTTTCTCGCGTTGTCATCTCCCGACGGCCGCTCTCAAGTGAGTTGCGCGAAAGCTCTCGGCATCGCGCCCGATCGTGTGTGCGATGGATCGTCCGCGGAAGCGGGAGTAACAGGTACGCCAGCGCCTCTGATCGCCCTTGCACAGGCACTGCAATCCGCCAAGCCGAATGACCTGATCCTCGCCATCGCATATGGAGATGGCGCTGACGCGGTTTTATTGCGAGTAGTCGCCCAGACTGAAGTGTCCTGGCTGCGCGAGACCAACTGCCCGACCTACAGGAGCTACGCGCTCTATCGCAAGTCCAGAGAATACATGCGGCAGGAAGACCGCGGACCCGAGATTTCGAACGTGCTCTGGAAAAAGGAGGAGCGCCAGAATATCCGGCTCCACGGAACCAAATGTGCGGAATGCGGCACCGTGCAGTTTCCGATCACGCGAGTTTGTACCGCCTGCCGCAACTCGGAAGGCCTTCTCGAGATCCCGCTCGGACGGACTGGCCGCGTCTTCACGTTCACCAAAGACTATCTCTGGGATGCTCCGGTGCAGCCCACCGTTATGGCCGTTGTCGAATTAAACGGCGGCGGCCGCTTCCTTTGCCAGATGACCGACTTTATCGAGCGGGACGTCCGGATCGAAATGCCGGTTGAGCTGGTGCTCCGGCGCTTGCGCGAAGGGGGCCAGAACCATCATTATTATTGGAAGTGCCGTCCGGTCGAGTAGAACCCATGAAAGACAAAGTAGCCGTCATCGGTGTTGGCTGCACCAAGTTCGGGGATCTTTTCGATCAGAGCTATGAGGACATGGTGGTGGAGGCGGCTCATGCCGCGTTTACGGACGCGGGTATTGAGGCCGACCGCATCGATGCCGCCTGGCTCGGAACATACTCGCCCTACGGCGGACATGGGAAAGCATCCGTCTCGCTGGCGGATGCTTTACGGCTCTACGGCAAGCCGATCACGCGAGTCGAGAATTTCTGCGCTACTGGCACCGACGCATTTCGCAACGCCGCGATGGCGGTCGCGTCCGGCATGTATGACGTCGCCTTGGTAGTAGGAGCGGAAAAATTGAAAAATCGGCCGATGCGCGGCCTTTCGTCGGAAGGCGAGCATCCCTATCAAAGCGAAGGGCTCACCGCACCCGGGATTTTCGCGATGGCCGCCACACGGTACTTCCACCAGTTTCACGTCGGACGCGAAACGCTGGCCAAGGTCGCGGTGAAGAATCACGCCAACGGCTCGAAGAATTCAAAGGCGCATCTTCAGATGCAAATCACTGAAGAGCAGGCCCTAAGAGCGCCCATGGTGGCCTGGCCATTCGGCCTTTTCGATTGCTGCCCCACTACCGATGGCGCAGCGGCCGCCATCCTCTGCCGCGCCGACATGGCCAAACAGTTTCGTGATGATTACGTGCTCGTCAAAGGCATGGGATTGGCCGTTACCAGCGGTCGTCCCTGGTTCGAGCCTTCGTGCGATTATGTCGGTTTCACGGCGACACAGTCGGCGGCCCAAGCAGCGTACAAGATGGCAGGCGTCGCCGATCCGGTACGCGAAATCGACCTCGCCGAAGTCCACGATTGTTTCACCTGGACCGAGATTACAAACTACGAAGACCTCGGCTTCTGCCGCAAAGGTGAAGGCTCGCATTTTATTGCTGAAGGACGCAGCGCGCTTGGCGGCGACATGCCTGTCAATACTAGCGGGGGCCTCAAATCATTCGGCCACCCGATCGGCGCGAGCGGCGTCCGTATGATCTACGAAGTTGTGACGCAGCTCCGCGGCGAGGCGGAAGCGCGCCAGATCCGCAACGCCAAATTGGGGTTGGTGCACAATCTTGGCGGTCCCGGAGCCGTGGCCTGCGTTCTGGTGTTGGGGACGGCTTGACCAAGGAAGCAGCGGATAACCTCCGCATCGTTCTGGTTTCTCCTCGCAATCCATTGAACATCGGCGCTGCCGCGCGCGCCATGAGCAACTTCGGATTCATGCATCTGCGTCTGGTAAATGCTTACGACGTAGCATTTCGCGAAGCGCGCTCGGCCGTCAATGCCGGAGCCATTCTGCAAAATGCCGTGGAATATAAAACGGTGGCCGAAGCAATATCCGACTGTGCCTTGGTAGTCGGCACCACGGCCGCGCAACGCCGCGAGTTGCTTCATCCTTTGCGCCGGCTCGAGTACGCCGGAAGGGTGTTGCGCAAGACTCTCCCGGCGGGACCCGTCGCACTGATGTTCGGCTCGGAAAAATACGGCTTGGGCAATGACGATATGGCCTACTGCCATTGGTTGCTGCGGATTCCTACGCGCGACGAACACCTTTCCATGAACCTCGGACAAGCCGTCGCGATCTGTCTGTATGAACTGATCCGCGCCGTCCCGTCGCCCAAGCCTGAGACCCGCAAGCGGCCCACGTCCGAAAAAGTGGAGCTGATGACGGCAATGCTTTCAAACGTGCTCGAACAGAGCGGCTACGTACACGCCTCCTCCACCGCGGATAAAATCCGCCGGCTGGTCCGGCGCCTGGAGCTCTCCTCCCACGACACCGAAATCTGGATGGGGATGCTGCGCCAGATTCTGTGGAAAATCAGTTCGGAATCCGAGTAACCCCTTGCTATCCTGTACTCGTGACCAAGGTAGACATCCAGTACGACCTCGTGCGGCCGCTGACAGATACCGATGCCAAAGGAATCGCGGATGTCCATAGCTGGTATGGGATTCTGCGCGTTCGCGTTGCCCCGGACGTAAAATCGGTCGGCGTTGAATACGATGCCTCCCGCCTCACCGAGAAGGACGTAGAAGGCGTCATGCTGCGATTCGGCATACCGATCCAGCGCAAATGGTCCGTCTGACTTAGTCCTCACAATTCATCCTCGCGCTCCGATGAGACCTTAGAGCGGACTTCAGATCCTCTCCAAAGTCTAATGTTTGCAATCATCGGAGCTGTAGTCGTCATTGGCGCCATCATCGGTGGATACCTGATGGAACATGGGAACCTGATGGTCCTGGTTCAGCCCGCTGAGCTGATCATCATCGGCGGCGCGGCACTTGGCACCACTCTCATTGCGAATCCGCTTCCGGTGATCAAGAAACTGGTCGCGGGTGTTCTGGCGATCCTGAAGCCGAGCAAGTTCGACAAAACGTATTACTTAAGCACTCTCAAGATGTTGAACGACCTGTTCGTGTATGCGCGCAAGAACGGGATGGTGAAACTCGAGACGGATGTTGAAGAACCCGCTAAGAGCCCGGTGTTTCAAAAATATCCTAATTTCTTAAAAGACCACCATGCCGTGGATTTCATTTGCGATAGCCTGCGCATGTCCATCAGCGGCGGCGTGGGTCATTTCGAATTGGACCAGATGATGGAAATCGATATGGATGTTCATCATCACGAAATAGGCGTACCCGTGAGCGCGCTTTCGACGGTGGCGGATTCGCTGCCTGGACTCGGAATTGTCGCGGCTGTGCTCGGCGTCTGCATCACCATGGGCGCAATCGGAGGGCCGCCGGAAGAAATCGGCCACAAGGTAGCCTCGGCGTTGGTTGGGACGTTCCTTGGAATCCTCTTGTGCTACGGCTTCATCGGACCTCTCGCATCAAACATGGCCAAACTTAATGACGCTGAGGGTAACTACTATCACGTTCTCCGCATCGCGTTAATCTCCTATATTCGCGGCAGTGCTCCTATTCTCGCCGTGGAATTTGCGCGCCGTGCGATTCCCTCTGAAGTTCGTCCGAGTTTCCGCGAGATGGAGACGGCCTGTCGCGGTGGCGGCAGCGCCGCGAAACCTCAGGAAGCAGCGGCTTAACGCTTATGGCGGACACGAGCGCTCCCGCTCCAATCATTATCATCAAGAAAAAGTCCGGCCACGGTGGACACCATGGCGGCGCCTGGAAGGTGGCCTACGCGGATTTCGTGACCGCTCTGATGGCTCTGTTTATCGTGCTCTGGCTCGTGAACACCAGCAAACCCGTCCGCGAAGCAGTCGCCGGGTATTTCAGAGATCCAAGTGCCAGCGGTAAAGAGACCGGCTCTTCCACCAGCGGCAATGGCAAAACGATGGAACTCTCCAAAACCACAACAATGGAAGACATCAAGAAGAAACTCGAAGAGGCCATGAAAAAAATGCCCGAGCTTCAGAAACTCAAGAACCAGATCGAGATGACCATCACCAACGACGGCTTGCGCATCGAAATGCTCGAGACGGAAAAGGGCGTCTTCTTCGAGTCCGGAAGTCCACATCCGAGCGAGTTCGGAGTGGAGTTGCTGGATCTCCTCGCAAAAGAAATCGGCACCCTCCCCAATCATCTTTTGATCGAAGGCCATACCGATTCGCGTCCGTACGTTTCAAGCTCCGGCTATAGCAATTGGGAACTGTCAACCGACCGGGCGAACTCGGCTCGCAATATTATGCAAGCGAATGGCATCCGATCCGATCAGGTCTCGGAAGTTCGAGGCTACGCCGCACAAAAGCTTCGTAAATCGAGTGATCCCGAGGACGCATCCAACCGCCGCATCTCAGTCACCGTGAAGTATCTGGAACCGCCGCCTCCCGTAGAGAAAAAGGCTGCCGCCCCGGGCGGAAAGCCAAACCCAATGCCGCCGACGCCGCAGCCCGCCCCCAAGAAGCACTGAAGCGCTTAGTCGCCGTGCTGTGTCGCTTGAGCTTTCCTCGTCTCCCAACCAGGCTTGAAGAGAGGCAAATAATTCTCCTGCTGATAGGGATGCTTGAGGATTTCATCGATATTCAAATCGATACCCAATCCAGGACGCTCCGGTATGTCAATGTACCCGTCCTTAACCTCTACGGCCCCGACGACAATCTCCTTCTCCCAAGGCTCATTAAATTCGTCGAAGATCTCGTGAATGAAGAAATTCGGAATGGATGCGTTCAACTGCACGCATGCGGCCGAGCATACCGGCCCTTGCGCGCTGTGCGGTGCGATCATCGCGTAATGTGCGTCGGCAAGATCGGCGATCTTACGCGTTGCAAACAAGCCGCCCAGGTTGAGCGGCTCCGGTTGCAGAATGCTAATGGTATTCTCTTTCAGCAAATCCGCAATCTGCTGCTTGTTCGAAAGACTTTCGCCTGTCGCAATCGGTACCGGACTCCGCTTCGATACTTCGATCATCGCCGCAACATTCGTGTGCGCCACTGGTTCCTCAAACCAGGCCGGACGCATCGGCGCCATGGCGTGCGCCAGTTCCAGAGCCGTTGCCACATTGAACCGGCAATGGCCTTCCACAAGTAAATCTACGCCGTCGCCGACGGCATCGCGCACCGCCCGAATGATATCGATGCTGAGATCGAAATCGCGCCGCGGGATCTGGCGCCACGCATTTCCAAAAGGATCGAATTTCAGTGCCGTGTAGCCGCGTTCGGCCACCTTCTTTGCCTTCTCGGCGAACGACTCCGGTGTGCGCGGCCCGCGATACCAGCCATTCGCGTAAGCCCGCAGCTTCTCGTGACACCGCCCGCCCCACAAGTTGTAGATGGGTTGATTACAGGCCTTTCCGATAATGTCCCAGCAAGCGATCTCGATGGCAGCGACAGCGCACATGTGAATCTGTCCGCCCTCCGAGTACACGTCGCGGATCAGTTTCTGCGAGATGACCTCCACTTGGAAAGGGTCCATGCCCAGAATCAGTGGCGTCAGTTCGTGGATCGCGGCCTCCACCGTCTTGCCGAAGCAGTTCAGGGTGCCTTCACCGACGCCGTAAATACCGTCGCTTGTAGCGACCTTCGCAAATAGCCAGTTCTTCCACGGGTTGCCCGCGATATAGGTTTCGATTGCAGTGATTCGCATGATCTGAAAACGATTGTCGCGCGATTTTGAAGGGTTAACATAATGAGTGCGAATGACCCGAGACGAAGCCTGGGATCTGCTTTGCGAATATACCCAATCCGATAGCCTGAGGCGGCATGCGCTGGCGGTAGAGGCGTGCGTAACCGCCTACGCGCGCAAGTTCGGCGAGGACGAGGCCAAATGGTCCGAAACCGCGCTATTGCACGACTTCGATTACGAGATGCATCCCAACGCGCCGGATCATCCCATGAAAGGCGAGCCGATCTTAGCCGCGCGAGGCGTGGATGCGGAAATCCGCCGGGCAATTCTCTCGCATGCCAACTACAGCGGCGTGCCGCGCGAGTCGGTCCTGGAGAAGACCCTGTTCGCTTGCGACGAATTGGCCGGTCTTCTGACCGCAATCGCCTATGTGAAGCCGGGCCGCAGCATCTTCGAAGTTGATGTTCCATCCACTAAAAGGAAGCTCAAGGACAAAGCATTCGCGCGCTCGGTGAGCCGCGACGATATCATGAACGGCGCGCGCGAACTCGGGGTTGAGCTGGACGATCACATCGCGTTTTGCATCGACGCCATGAAGACGCAAGCCGCCGCGATCGGAGTCGCCGGCGCGGCAGCACGCTAGAATCTGGATGGAAGCTAGTCTTGGCCGGTGCTGGGCCTGGTCTTCAAAACCAGCGTGCGGCACTTTGTGTCGCGGTGGGTTCGACTCCCACTAGCTTCCGCCACATCCATTGAATGCTTCGTAACGCCGCTCCTAGCGCGTTTTCCTCGGAAATTCGATAGATTCGCGCAGAGCCCATCCACACCAAGATCGAAGATGAACTACGTTCCGCAAGTCGGAACGAACAAAGGATATCCTGTCCGGAGGAGCGACGCGCGAGAAGCGGCGCCGTCCATCGATGCGGGACTTGGCTTAGCTATGATCGCGGGCAGGATGAACTGCGAAATGAGGGTGAGCGGGTAGACTGCGATGTAACCGTTATCATGTCACGCCGAGCCGGGAAATCAATCTACCTTACAGTTCGGAGGGGAACAATGCTACTTATATTTTGCCAAAGATGCGACGAAGTCTTACGGGTTCAGGCTGACGACAGTACTGAAGAAGTGCAGCGATTTGTGGTTCGGTCTGGGTGGAACGAAACCATTAATGGGCACGCGTGCGGGAGATGCTCGGCGGTTCATAAGCATGATGAACTTCAAGAGCGATGGGTTCGGAAGCGTCTGAGAATGACTGCGTGCGCGAACAGTGCCAACGCCAGAACTTAATACCTAGCCCCCATTTCTCGCGATCGATTTTTGACATCGCCGTGCATGAAACATAGTTGAGTAACCCCGCGCCAGCATGCCTCCGTAGGAATGTCCCACCATCACGTACGGAGGCACAATCCCGGCCTTCGCCAGCAGCGCGTGCAAGCGTTGAACGGTTTTCATCCTCGGTTGGGATCTGGTAGCGGTTCCGCCATTACCTGATTCAAAGATCACAGCCGGTCCGTGACGTGTGCCTTCACATCGAATAAAAATGTTTTCACCGGCGACTGAAATCCTGGTCGCGAACGCTTTTGGGGGATTGCAACCCGGGGTCCAAGCCACAGAAGCCGACAAGACAACGAGCAATATACTCAACGGGGAAGTGTCGAGCCTGGACAACTGAAACCTCCGTGGTGATCTTACCAAACAGTTCCGTTCTCGACGAATTATGATGAAATACGATATCGAGGTCATCACGGTCCGAGGCGAGCGATCAAACTCGTAGCATGGGATTGCGGAGTTCGGGAAGGGAACGTAGCCAGCGTCGGTGATCATGAAGTTCAAACCGTAATCACTGCGCATTTTTGAGTGTGCCGGCGGGTCGCCCTACGGCCAATTGGAGGGAAGGTTGTGAGTGCCTTGAAAGACGGGGCTGACGCGGATGTCTGTGAAATCGAGTTGTCTGATGCGGTGCCGTCCGGCATCAAGATCGGAAAAAAGGTAGGAGCATTGATTGAAACCGGAGAATTGAAAGACGTCGTGTGTTTTGCTCGGCCCGCAGGCGCTTCTTCAAACAACTAGGCGCGGATGTTCGTTCTCGAACCGGGATCGTCTTTCGCACGCTGCGTGACAGTTCGTCACGGAAAGACGTCCGGACCCATCATTCAGGTCCGTGAGGGACTGGGGCCGGGCGACCGCGTCATCGTCACTGACATGTCGAAGTCGGCTACGTATCCCAGGGT
Source organism: Bryobacterales bacterium (assembly GCA_963802915.1). Lineage (GTDB taxonomy): Bacteria > Acidobacteriota > Terriglobia > Bryobacterales > Bryobacteraceae > JAICMB01. The sequence continues at coordinate 46,844 of CAWDKQ010000024.1, read as the reverse complement.
CCGTATCGAGTAGCTGACTGTAGCGCGACCATCGCTCCGAACGTGATTTCTTCAACGTGAGTTTGTTGGACAGCAGGAGCGGCAACAACAAGAAAGCGATGGAGCATAAAGTACGTGGCGAATCCGGCACGGATGCGTTCACTATAATGAGACTCATGGGCCACAGCAGCGTGACCGTGTCACAGAAGTACGTTCACCCTACTCCGGAATCCGTCGAGCTTGCCATCGATCGCCTCGAAAAATGGAACGCCGAGAAGCGCGAGGGGGGCACAAAAGTGGACACAGTCAACGAAGCGGTTAGTGCGAGACAAGTCTTTTAGAATCAACACGCCCAGGTGGAGAAACCGGCAGACGCAAAGGACTTAAAAGCCTGATGTCGTTAAGCGCGTTTCGTGCTATCTTGGCTGATATTGTGCGGGCGTGGCGGAATCGGCAGACGCATCGGACTTAAGCGCATACTTGAGTGCTCGCTGGGAAACCGGCGATGCAGAACTGCTCAAATTCGGGGAACCCTGTAACGTGGCGATCCCGAGCCAAGCCCTGCCGGAGCAATCAGCTCTGGTGGGGAAGGTGTAGAGACTAGACGGGCAGCACCTGACAACCGGAACCTATCCGGGACACGGTGAAGGGATAGTCCAGACCCCAAACCCTGCGGCAAGATAGCAGGGGCGGCGAAAGCCGTAGACGGGTATGAAAATCCGTTGGGCCGCAAGGCCCGTGAGGGTTCAAGTCCCTCCGCCCGCACCAACTCTCCTTTGCCCGCGCTTCGAAGCCGAAAAAGTCTGCGGGTCATCGTGATGTCGCTTAGGACAATCCGGCTGCCGCCCTGCATCTGCGTCAAAGTTACGGGCACTTCCGTGCGCACCGTGTCCGGCGACTGCCTTGACGGGAACAAAACGTTGAGTGAAACCGGTCTGTTAGTGCTGGCTTCTGTTGGCTGACGGCCATCTGGCACCGCGGGATTCGCAGCGATTCCATGGCGGATCCGGGCACTTCCGCTACCGGGCGGGGCGAAGACTGAACAGTTGGCCGGGCGAAGGCACGGCGAAGAGGAGGTGGAGGGATGGCCGTAGTGTCAGAAAGGTTCTTCTCAGCGCACCAATGTCACTGGTCGCCGCCGGCCGGGAAGGCTCATTGACCACTTCTCACGGAAGCTGCCATGGCCGCCGGCGGTGCGCTGCCAGAATTCCGTTGCAGTCGAGGCCATTTGGGCATACCATCGGTGGCTGGGAGGCAACGGCGAGTCCGTGTCAGGATCAAGCACTCGATCCGGTACATGAACTGGTTGCGGCCGCTCTCCGACCATGTACCGGCTCCCAACTGAGGTGGCCATGTCCCGAAACATAATTGCTGCTCACGCGTGTTTGATATTGCTCTTTGCCGGCGGAAGTCTCGCTCACGCAGACGATCGAAATAACGTGCGCAGGCCGTTGGGCGTTTACGCCAAGGCCGATATCGAGACCGCCGCCAATGCCTACATTACGGCATATGGAAAAGCCAATCCGGGGGCTCCTCCGCTGACGCTGATGTCGCCGCAAGTGCATGCCGCCCTTGCCCAGCTCTACGCGGGTTTGTTAACGGACCGGGCGATCTCCGGGATCACTGTGGGAGAGCACTGGGACAACATCCAGCTCTCCGATCCGTTCTGCGTTTTCAATCACAGCTGCTTAGTCGGCCCCGATGGTTACGATTGGAGTTACCTGGACGAGGCCTTCGAGCAGGCGAATCTTTCCCACAAGTCGGTAGATCTCATCATTACGCCCGGCGTGAATTCGCCGTCGTGGCTATTTTCCAAGATCCCGTCCTGCGACGGGCTCTTTCCCGCTCCAGGCAGCGCTCCGCCCGATTGCGGGAAAGTGACCTTTTCGGTTTTCCCGCAACAACAGCAACGCGGCGACAGCAATGTGTTTCCCCTGCCTTGGAGCGGCCTTTACCAGTTGGCGTGGTGGGACTTCCTGGCGCATCTCAACGTCAGGTACAACAACAACCCGGCGTTCGTCTCCATCACTGTCGCTGGTCCGGTTGGCGCGTCGGATGAGCTGATCCTTCCGACGAACTCCAACCAGTCTTTCCAACAGCCGGGTGTGCCTGCGGACGATGCCTGGAGCGCGCTGATCAATCACTCCTTTCCGAACATCGCCAGTTACCAAAACACCGATCAGGCGTTCATCGATCAATGGGATCTGGCGATTGACGCCTACGAGCGGATCTTTACCGGCATTACCTTAATCTTGGCCGTCGACGCGGGCCAGGATTTTCCCGAGTTCGCCAAGCAGAACCCCACCCTGACACTGCACCATGACAACACGCTCTGGGCCGACGATTGCGTCAACTCCGCTCCTGGTGCCCCTCCCGACAACCAACCCAGGTCATGCGAAGCGAAAACGGAGATCCTATCCTACTTCCTGACCGTGTCCGGGGGCAATGGTAAAGGCACCTGGGACGGCGGAATGACGGCAACGAGCCCGACGCTGCTCGGCGACATTGGCGTGCCTGGCGTGAAGCTGCTCACATCGCTTTCGCCTTCGTTTTCCGGCGGCCGAATTTGATCATCCCGTCTCGCAAGGCCAGAACATGCAGGAGGAAGGCTGCAACATGCCCGGCGGCAATTGCCCGAACCTGACTGCGGAGGAGGGCGCATACAACGTTCTGGCTGTGTTCTTTTCCGGAACGCCGGCCTACACATACTACGGCGCAACGCCGGGCTCAGCGCCAATTCAGTATCTGGATGTCGATTATACAGACGTCCAATACGCGCAATCCAATCCCTGCCCGACGCTGCCGAGTACGGTCCCCGGCACCCCGTCGCTGCAGGATCTCCTGAACCGGGCTAGCCGCGACATCTTCGCGCTGGCGGGCCAGCCGCAGCCCCTGCCACCGACCACCTGCCCGGGGCACTGACGTCAGCTGCCGATGTAGGCGGATGCACGGTCCGCAACCGTGCAACTGGCACCAAATGGCGTTCGGGAAGCTTCGCTGGGCCGCTCGTGAAGTCCACTTACGCCAAGTTGACAGGAAATGCCCGACTTGTGGAAGTGGCACCCATTGGCCGAGTGATCTTCCGTTGCTGGAGCTTTCAACCAACTGCACCGCCAGAGGCTGCTCAGACCCAGTGGCCTTCTTAGCCTAAACGGCTTTCCGTTCAATTTGACAGTCCCGCTTGCCCCAGCACGCGCCAGAAGCTGGATCGGCTCTCTGAAGGGCCGGTTTAGGGGACTGAGGGCTGACACTTCCCGCGTCCAAGCGGCTCGGCTTTCATGGCCAGAAGATGCGGGTTGTGGGGAGAGGCTTCAAAACGCCGTGTTTTTACACATTTGCTTACACGGTTTCACATTTTCGGCTACAAATACATTTCTAATCAAGTATTTTACAGGCATAACCAAAGGACTTAAAATCCTTTTTCCGGCAACGGGAGTGTGGGTTCAAGTCCCACCCCGGGCACCAGTCTATCTGTTGTATCTAAGGGACTTACGAGCTCAAAATTCTCGCGTGCCGTATACGTGCCATGAACTCGGCTCAAAATGTCAACGGTACGGCGTTGATACTCCGGCGACCACTTGGCGTAGTGCTTGCGAATAATCTCCGGCGAGTCGCCCAGAATGTTCGCACAGTCCTCGACTGTCCCACCTTTGATGAGGATCTCGGTCGCGAGCGTGTGGCGGAAGCGGTGTGCATGAGCATCGCGCACGCCGCTGGCTCGAAACATGGCCTTTAATGTTCGGGTTACGGTTTTGATGTGCTCTTCCCGAGAACCCCGGCCGCTCCAAAAGAAGTATTCGCACTCGCAAATTGTGCCCTGCGGCTGAATGAGGTTGTTCAGCGCGCGCTTCACTTCCGGATAGAGCGGCAGCCAGATAGGGGCGCCGTTCTTCAGCGCGTGCAGAAAAATATAATCGCCTTTGATCCGCTCCTTTTTGAGAGTTGCCACGTCGGATACGCGCAGTCCGTAGAATCGGAACAAGAGGACCATCGCTTTGGCGCGGAGGCGTTCATAGCTGGCCTTGCCGAACGTGTCGCAGGCAAATAGTATTTGGATGATCTCGTTTTGTGTATAGGGCTCCCGTGGCTTGGGTTTGGGGTCGAGTGGCATCTTCATCTTCTTCGCGGGATTCTTCTCGATCCAATCACGGTCGACGCAGAACTCGAAAAATGTTCGCAGCAGCTGCAGCTCTTTCTGCCAACTCAAAGCGCAGAGTTGTCGCGTGAGCTTGTACTCGCTCAAGCTTTCAAGGTTAAATTCATCGACGGAACTCAAGCCGTGCGATTTTGCGAACCCGGCAAGCCTCACCATGATGCGGAGGTACTTCCGCATGGTTGAGGGTTCGACCTGCTGGAGGGCGATAAACATGGCCGTGGCATCGGAAACGAGTTTGTGCGTCTCCTCCGGAGCAATTCGCCCTTCCGCTTTCGCGTTCAGTTGATCCTCTAAAGTGGCGAGTTTGCGGCCAGCACGGGCCCAGTCGCGGGTCTTCAGACTCAACCGAATCCGCTCGCCGTTCTGCTCGCCATCACACCACACCGGGCAATGACACTTCAGCCACAAACGGCCCTTCGACTTATGCGGGCAGTTGGCTTCGTGTCTGCGCCATAAGGTGAGCATCGCTACTTGGTACGTTGATCGTAAACCTGCTGCGCAACGCGGTAAGGAATTCGCAACTCAACGCGCCGCCTGCCGCGTGCGCCAGGTTCAGACATTTTCAGCACGCCGGGGATGTCCTGGAACCACCGGACGATGGTATCACGGCTCACACCCCACAACTCAGCGTAGAACTGCGGCGAGTAGTGCTGATCGAGGCGGACAAGCTCGGGTGGTTGCATAGCTAATTACTCCTTAATTCTTGATCGCTGCGCGATGGCAGTCTGAGAAGGAATCGGTTGTCCGAGGGCTCAGGGTACGATTCAAGAACCATCGGAACAACGATCCCGAATTGGGCTGCTGCGCGCAGTCAAGAACATGGCAAATCGGCAGCCGACTATGCCAAAAATAATCGCGGGTGACCTGTCCTCGATCTAGCCCGAAAAAGATGCTCCATTCTTGCGGGGACCCGAACGGAATGTTCGAGTCGCAAGAGAGAGCGCCCAGACTTCTCTGGTCACATCCAACCCAAGCCATAGAAATCTCTTTTAAGCCTGTACTCGGTGAAGGCGTCTCCGAACTGGGCGAGGTGCCGCAACCGTTGCAACACGCCAGTGAGCATAGTGTCCGGACACTGCGCAAACGGAAGCTTCAACTGACTCACCAATTGGGGACTAGGGTCGCGACCGAGCAAGGAAACGAGCAGATCCCATGACTCCTGGGCCTGCTTTTCGACGGCAGGATCAACGATCGAAGGACGAACTATCGGGACGAGCTCAAGTGTCTTATCGGGTGTGAACCGTATGCGCCTTCCTCCCCCCGGAAAGTGAATCAATCTGTACTTCGACTTACTTGTGCCGATGAGAGGTAAGCGCTGAAATTTGCGCCTGGACTTGCGGTGATTCGTCACGCATTGGACCGTCCCTCCTGGGATCTCAACGACTTCTCCTCGCCGAAGCGCGCGAGCCATGCGATCAAAAAACGCGTTGACCGCCTTCTCGGCCCGGCGATACGAATACCCCTTCTCGTGTATCTCTTTGATCAACTTCGTCTTACCGCGACCGGCTTTCCAAGTCATGCCGTCCTCCCGTTTGCACGTTGCAGAACCGCAACTGCCGAGCGCGAAACTTTCAGAACGGCGCTTCACTTCCTTGTTAGTATATGAACCTGCCTCATCGACCGGATCAGCGCATTGCAAAGCATCAAAAACGATATGTCTCCGAATGAACCGAGGAAGTTGGGCCTTCTGCTTTCGGGCCCGTTCTGTGATGGGGATGGCATCGCGGATTCTTTTGCAAAATCGCCTTTTCGAAACCGCAGAGGATTTTGTAGTCGCTGTTGTGAACGATTGCGCGATCGTAAACTGGGTGTAGAATCATTCACTTTCTTCTGCGCTCGCTTTCTGCTTCACGGGTTTCCCCCAGCGGTGGGCCAACCCCTTCTGTGCAGCCGCTTGGCGCTTTACCGGGTCCATTTTGGCGAACCCTTTGGAGACCCGTGCAAATCCGCCGCGGCGCCCCATGTTGCGCATCACGATCCTGACGACGTCAGGTAGTTGATCGGGCTTAGCGCCGTACGGAACGACATCCAGTTGGCGCCGGACTCTAGCGCACATCTCTTCGTCCGTTGAGCGATTCCCGGACGCTACTTCAGCCGTCCCCGTGATGGGAAGAACAGACGTGTCAACCTGCACGGCCGTGAGCGGCTTATTGGAAAGCTCCCGCTGAGGCAATTTTTGTCTCATATTCCATGCTACTAGCGCTTATGCTATCCGTCAAGAGGTATTTTCCCTCGCGGCGAATTTGACCGGATTGCTGAGGTCCGGCAACCTGCGCCGCGGCGTGCGGACTGCAAGCTTCTGACACGCGATAAACCCAGCCTCAACGCAAGCGTCGCCGCTAGAATCGCGGACGCCGTGCATCTCATCCGGCAGAAGCGCGTCCATGAACCATCCAAGTGTCCCGGGAACAAACGGCTCGACACCTGCCCCGCAACTCTCCGTTTCCTATTTCACTGATCAGCTCCACGCCCACGATCCCCTCAAAGGAGCAAGCACTGCCGCGATTGTGGTGCTAACCGTTGCCTACACGGCCACAGCGTGGAATAGCGGTGCTACTTCCCCGTTCCACACAGCGCCGTGCTCGAGCAGAACTGCACGCCAATGCGCAGCATCGGGGCGCACCAGTATCTGCAGTACAGGCGCGGCAGGAGCCGCAAGCTGTGTTGTCCCCAGCACAATCAGACCTGACGAACAAGTGGAATCATGATCGGCAACCCTCCCTGGGTTGTGTACTCATAAGTACACACGAGTACACAAGCCGGCGCCACCAACAATATCTTTCTTCCTGGTCTTCTCTAGCTCAGAGACATTCAACATCAGCCAACCTGCAACCCGCGAGATGGGCGCCTCTGACGGGTGCTCGCTGGAAGCCATAAAAAAGTGAGCGGCGTTCGTGAGATGTTCTGCGCGGATAGGAAAGAACGATCGCGAGTGCTTCGCCCCCGGGGGGAATCACCTTCCGACCACGGCTCCAACTACACCCAAAGGCCAGTTTTAGAGTCCTTAGTAAGTATAGTGTTTTGTCCATATCTTGTGCGGCGCTGAAGGCGGTAAGGCATCTGCACTTGGCCTTCAAAGGGAAGACTACCGAAGAGATCTACGACGTTTTGATGATGCAATTGGTGCGCGCCATTCAGAAGTATGATCCTTCGTATACGGACAAAGTGAGAGTTGTAGCGGAGAAGATTGAAGATGCATTCCAGAAACAGTTCACCATCCTTGAGCTCAACGACCGTTTGGACTTTGATGGTAATAAGTATATCCGCATGTTTTGCCGCCGTGGTTTCCTCGAGGCGGTTAAAGGAGGAAAGGGGGTCATACGGTCGGCGGATGTACTGCTGTACTGCTGGCTGTCCATATGGCTGTACAGCAGTCCGTACTGCCGGCTGCATTTGGCCCCGGCCGGTTCCTTCTTCCATGGCGCAGAAATCGCACTCGGGTGTTATCTACAGACCTGGTTCCGATGTGATGGCTAATGCTACGCAGAGCCGCCAGCCGAGGCCGTGAAGCGATCAAAATCGTTCGCTGCCGCTTGAGCAAGTTCATACAATCGCGTCAGCAGTTCTTCCACGCTGTTGTATTGCACCGTTAACCTGCCTGGAGCAAAAGAGACGCTCGCTGGCAGATCGGCCGCCGTGCCATTCGCAGCCGCCGGCGAAACATAGATCTGCACCGCCGCGGCGCGCCGATACTTCTCCAACTTCACCAAGTGATCGCTCAATCGCCTCTTCCGCTCATGCTCCTGTTCGATGTCCGGGTCGGTTGCCAGATCTTGCAAACGTCGGATCAAATCGAGGCGGTTGAGCAGAACGGTATTGCCTGACCGGTATCCGCCGAAGCGCTGCATCAGATCAATGGCGCGCCGGCGCTGCACACGAAAAATCCGTTCGCAAATCGCGCGATCGACGACGGGTGTGTCCAACGACGCTAACTGCTCGATGATAATTGGAATCTCCAGCAACCACCGCGCTTTAGCTGCCACGGAGCTCCTCCTATCCCTTCCTCGATGTTACTGCACATTCGGGCAATTATGACCCGTTTTTCACTTATGCTAATAGCCACTAACGTAAGTAATTACTCAGATTGTGGGAGACTCTTAATTCATTCGAGATGCCCTTAGTGAGGGCAGTGTGCTGCCCTCAAAGACAGTCCAGAGCGTATGGAGATTGAGAACCTAGCTTCCAAAGCTCTCCGCCTTCACGATGCCCGTTGCTTCGTCGATTGTGACGAGCCGGTTGCCCCGCAATTGCGGGAACGTCTGGCGGACTCCACTCGGCCAGCGCACATGGATGTCGGCAACCTCTTCCTTGCCGAGCCCGAAATGCAGTCGCCTGTCATTGACCGAAAGATAGCCCGCCTGGGCGAGGACTTCCTGCGCCTGTTGCTTTCCGCCATAATGCGCGGTCACGCGAGCGCCGATGGCACTATGATTGGACGTGACTCCAAGCAGTTTCACCTTGATCCAGTTGTTGTTTCCGCTTACATCGTTGCGTAGGAGCGACGGCGGTTCGTTCAAGTTCACGATCAGAATATCCATGTCACCGTCGTTGTCGAAGTCCCCGATGGCGCAACCTCGGCTCGAGTGCGCCGCCAGCACACCCTGACCCGCTTCGTCCATGAGTTCCTCAAATCTGCCGTTTCCCAGATTGCGAAAGACAACACGCGGCGTCTTATACGGCTGCTGGGGAAGAACCTTCTCGACCTCTGGATACACGCTGCCAGTGACCCAAAAAAGATCAGGCCAGCCGTCGTTATCGAGATCCACGATTGCCGCGCCCCAGCTCGTGTAGCGAGTCTCTACTCCTAGACCGGACCGAATTGTCACGTCGTCGAACCCGGATCGGTCGCCCCGGTTGGAGTAAAGCCCCGGTGTGTCTTCGGTAAAGTGGGTCTTTAGAATGTCGAGCCGCCCATCGAGATTGAAGTCGCCGATTCCAAGTCCCATACCCGCTTGCTCGTTGCCGTCCTCGTTCAGAGCGACACCCCATTCCATCCCGACATCCAGGAAGGAACCATTGCTCTGGCGCTTGAAAAGCAGACTCGGCGTCGAATCACAGGCGACGTAGATTTCGGGCCATCCATCGTCGTCAAAATCTGCCGCCACAGCTGTTAGGCCGTACGTCCCGGTGACTCTGCCAATACCAGACAGGCTACTAATATCTTTGAACGTGCCATCACCATTGTTGCGGTACAACGAATGGGTTTCAGGCGGTAGCCCTCGAGGGCCACAATTGATTTGAATACCTTTGTAATTACAGGCCGGGTTCGTTCCCGCGCGAGGGATCACTTTAGGATCGAACACGAGATAATGAGCCACGAACAAATCCAGGAGACCGTTATGATTGGTTTCCACAAAGGTACATCCGGAGCTCCAACGGCTCTCGCCACTCAGTAATCCGGCCTCCCGGGTGACATCGGTGAAGGTCCCGTCGCCGTTGTTCCGATAAAGGAAATTGCGCGGCCAACCGCTGATAAAGATGTCTTCGAAGCCGTCGTTATTGTAGTCGGCGACAGTTATTCCGCAACACCAGCCGGTGTGTGTCAATCCGGATTTCGCCGTAACGTCGGTAAAAGTACCATCGCGATTGTTTTTGTAGAGCCGATTCGTGGCGCCGGGAGGCGCGCCGTCCCAGCGCGTCCCACCGATTACTAAGACGTCCAGCCAGTTGTCATTGTCGAAATCTAAGAAGGCGATTCCACATCCATCGGCCTCCAGAATGTATTCGGTCCTGCCGACGTCCCCATAAACGATCGGGTGGGTCAGCCCAGCTTGGGCCGCGATGTCGGTCAACGATGCGTGGAATGGCAGCCCCGACGGTTTTCCGCGTACCATCGGCTTAACGCCACGCGAAGCCATTTGCGCGCCCAACGGGAGCGCATTCAGAAACATCGCTGTGAGCAGCCGGCGTCGCGTTATCTCCTGCGCCATGCTCATACCGCGATTAATACCCTGCGCCGTCGTTCGACAGACGCGCCATCATCTGCATTTGACGAGTGCGAAATAACGGTCATGTGTGCTTACCAGTTGAGCGGATTCGCATCATACCGCACATCAATGTCTTCTACTGTCCCAATGAGCCACGGCTTCCTTGTCCGTCAGCAATTTTATAAACAGGCCACCGACTACCGAACGGGCCTGGAAACCTTCTTGCTGGCCACTCAGCGTGTCGAACCAGTCGGTTAAGGGAACACGGTTTGGCGTCTCGTTGGCCCAATTGTAGATGGGCGCTACCAGGCTTTCGAAGTCGGTTGGTGAGTCAGCCAAGGTCGCAGTCCACAAAACCCAGTCAATCTTGGTATAAGTCTTGCGGTTGTCCAAAGGCAGACCATACCGATTCTGCCGGCTCTCATAAGAGGCGATTTCGTTGCGAGGCAGAGATGCGGGGAAGAGATGCAGGTCCAGAACCCGATCCCACACGAGATTGTACTTCTGACTCCACGTCTCGGCCCGGTCGAACGCGAGCCTGGAGTGCAGGCCGTCAACCGCCATATCGATCCAGCGTCTGGCGGACTGTTCCGCCTGTTTTCTGAAGGCCGCCCCATCGCTGCCGCGTCGCGTACGCTCGCACAACTGGCTATAGGCCGCCAAGGCTTCAATGGCCTTGATCGATAGGTTCGCGTTGTGCGCCAAGCGCCCGGCAAAATCATCCGTGCAGAGCTGGTTCTCAGGATCGAGACCCTTCTGTTGAAGATATTGTGCCCATTTTTCCAGTAGCGGCCAATACTTCTCCGCATAAGCCGCGTTGCCCTCGGCCTTCGCTACCGCTGCTACCAGGAGCAGGAGATTCGCGCTCTCCTCCACGGGCATTTGATCTTCTTCCGTACGTTCTCCACCACCGTACACCTGCCCGTTCGCCAGCGGATAGGTACCGAGGTCGTGGGGAGCAAAGGGGAACCTCCACCGGCCCGACCGCGCGTATTCTAGAATCGGCGTTAGCGAGGCCTTGAGCAGAGTCGCCGAGAACAGCATCAACTGCGGGGACTGTGGATAAATGACGTCCACGGTGCCGATGCACCCGTTGCTGAAGTTCTCCTTCGGGAACAGATAAGGCGTGCCGTCAATGTCCGCCACCAGCTTCTGTGCCGCGAGCGACTGGCGATAGGCCAGCGCTAACAGAACGGCGTACTTGTCACCTCCAACGCGTTTTGCCTCCGCGATCAGTTCGGCGTCGAAATTCTCGCACCGTTGCTTCAGTGACGCGTAGTCGGCCAGTGAATCACGGATCAGATTTGCCGCTCCGGCGCCATTGCGCCGCCACCACGGCCGCAGTTTTCGATATAGGTACTCAACCGAGTAGAGATCGTCATAGGCAACCACGAGGTAACGGCTCTCGTGCTGCGCGCCCACCACCCCGAGATCGAACGACCAGGCAAGCACCGGCGTGTCCTGGAATGCGGGCCTCGGAAACTCGAGATCGTCATGGGCAGGCACCGTACCCCCCGAGTCGAACGCGGATTCCACTGCGCTCGCGCTGCCCAACGCCGCCCGGGCGTTCTCGTTTAGCGGCGCGGCAGTGTACAGGAAACCCCAGTCGATGCGAACGTCGTCGCCCCATCGCTGGAGCACATTCTGATCTTTCGAGCCGGCGCGCAACACCTCGGCGCCGTTTTGCCGATAGCGCGCGATTGTTACTTGCTGCGCGGGATCGTTTACCGCGAGCGCCGCCGCGGCATCGAAGAAAAGCGAAATGCTGTGCTTCAAACCATCGACGGAATTCACATCCCACGAGATGTACGTAACGGGACGTGCAAAGACATCCAGTTCGTCCGGCAGAAGCGGCGTCATGAAGGTCAGCCGAACCTTGACGCCCGCGCCGGCAAATTGATACCGCGTGCGCGTCGGCAGGACGGTCACATCGTCCTGTGCAAGCGCCGGTACGTTCTCGGGATCCCTTCCCATCAGCCGGTAAGTCTTGCCATCGACGCGAATGAGGCTGTTCATCGGCTGGGGCTTGCCGGTCCAGTGCGTGGTGACCACATCGGTCAGGCGGTCCGCCGCCGACCACACACTGAAATAGGGATCGCATGCAATCAGGGGAACTGCCGGGGGACGGAACCCTCGAAACGCTCCGTCCTGCGCCATCGCTGGCAGCGATAGCAGCCCCAGCAGTACGCTGTACTTCGATCGAGTGGACATCATATCTCCTACCTGAAGCTGATGACCGGAGACAGCGCAATGGACGCGAGCCCAAGCACGAACAAGACAAACATGGCAGTGACCATTCGCCTCACCGGAGGCGCCGCGCCTGCGAACTCATGCCACACGACGATCCCCCAAATCGCGGAGACCATAGTCGCTCCATCGCCTAGCGCAAATGAAGTCGCCGGACCGATGTATTGTGTGGAAGATGCAGCGAAATTGAAAACCGTTCCCAGCCCCCAGACCGCGCCGCCCAGCACTAAACCGAGCACATGCCATCGGGCAGGCATCCGGAAGTACTCCCGCATCGGGAGGGCGGGCGCACCCGTAACCGGATGAGCCATGACCAGCGGGTTGACAACGACGTTGCTGCAGAACATTCCCAGCATGAAGATCACCCCTGTCGCATAAGGCCCCGTATGCGCCGGGTAGCTCATTCCCTTCGCAACCAGCGGATAGAACAGACCCAGTCCGATTCCGCTGACAATACAGAGTACGATGCCCGCGCGCGTCGGGCGCCGCCCGCCTGGCTGGTGGCGCCGGTATGCGTTGGCGTCTATTGCGATCGCAAGCAGCAGAAGGAAAACCCCGCCGAAAAGCAACAAGGGATCGTTTTTTGGCGTAATCCAGTAATTGAGGAGCACTCCAATCACGATCGACAGGCCGACGCCAACCGGGAAAGCAACTGCCATCCCGGCCAGCTCAATCGCGCCGGTCAGCAGGATATTGGCAACATTGAACATCACCCCGCCAGCAAAGGAGAAGGCGATGCTCGCCACCTGAGCGTGCGCCAAATCACCGAGAAAGGGGATTCCCGTGCCGCCGAAGGAACCAAGCGTCAAAGCGAGAACAAGACTGACCAGGGTTGTTCCGAATACATAATCCCAGTAAAACAGCTCGAAACGGCAGGTCTTCATCACTTTCAGTGCATTCGCCCATGAGCCCCAGCAGATCATGGAGCACAAGAGCATGGCGAACGCGGCGAAATAGCTGGCAGGAATCCACATTGTTTTTGTCAGTTCGTTTGTTGTGGCTACGCAGTGGAGCGGAGCGGAATGCGGCAGTACTCGCGGAATCTCAGGAGCGCCGTCTCCCACGCGACGCTTCCCTGCGGTTCGTACACTTCGGCGGGGAATGAGCGCGCGATCACTTCGCGTCCCTCGTCGAGATTCTTGACTGTTCCGGTCGCGAGCATTTGCATAACAATATTGCCTAGCGCCGTCGCTTCCACCGGGCCCGCAATCACGCGCTTGCCCGTAGCATTGGCAGTGAGCTGGTTCAGCAGCCGGTTCCGCGCCCCTCCTCCGACGATCCGGATTTCCTCAAACTTGCGCCCCGTGATCGATTCCAGTTGTGACGACACTAGAGCATACTTAAGCGCCAGACTGTCAAGTACAGTCCGGCTGCAGGATGCCTGGTCCCGCGGCAACGGCTGATCCGTGTCGCGGCAAAAATCGCGAATGCTTGCCACCATGTCGTCAGGAGATAGAAACGATGCGTGGTCCGGGTCCACTAGGCTGCGCAGCGGCGGAGCAGAAGCAGCCATGTCCACCAAGTCCGCGTAATCGGCTGGCTGCCCTTCTTCCTGCCATCTCCGGCGGCAGCCTTGGAGCAGCCACAAGCCGCCAATGTTCTTCAGCAACCGGTACGTCCCGCACACGCCACCCTCGTTGGTGAAGTTATAGTCCATCGCGCCGGCAGTCAGGACGGGAGCATTCAGTTCGGCGCCCAATAGAGACCATGTTCCCGAGCTGATGTACATCGAGTTAGACGAGAGTGGCATTGCCGCAACTGCCGATCCGGTGTCGTGACAGGCCGGCACGATCACTTCGGTTGGAGCCAGGCCGCTTTCCGCGCAGAGTTCAGGGAGCAAGCCACCAATCGCCGATCCCGGCGGCACGATCGTGGCCGGTAGTCCAGATGGCAGTCCCAGACGCGAAAACAATTCAGTGGACCAGCATCGCCCACGGGCATCAACAAACTGCGTCGTGGTCGCGTTCGTGTATTCGCATACAGCCAGCCCCGTAAGCCAAAAGTTGAGCAGATCGGGAATCATCAGAAAACGTTCGGCGATGCTCAACAGCCGAGGCATGTTCTGCGCTGCCGCAAACAACTGGTACAGGGTGTTGATGCGCATGAACTGTATGCCGGTCAAGGTATAGATCCTCTCGCGCGGGACTCGGGCGAAGACTTCCTCCATCACGCCTTCGGTGCGCTTGTCGCGGTAGTGCAAAGGGTTCTGCAAGAGGGATCCCTTTTCGCCCAACAAGGCGTAGTCGAGCCCCCAGGTGTCCACGCCAATGCCGCTAATCAGGTCCGAAGTATACCGGCGAACCGCACCTAAGCCGGTGCGGATCTCCGCCCAAAGCTCCGGAACATTCCAGTGCAGGTGCCCTTCATACTGTACCGGGACGTTCGCGAAGCGATGGATCTCTTCGGTCCTTAAAATGCCGTCCGCAAGCGCCGCGAGCACGACCCTGCCGCTCTCCGCGCCAAGATCGAAAGCAAGATACGTCTGCCGCATTCGAATCCTTCCGCTAGCGGCACATCTGTGCCAGAAGCTCCCGCCGGTATTTCTCACTCGCCAGTGACTCGAGCCGGTCCGCCTCCTCCTCGCTTAAGAATGTCGGCACACCGGCGAGGGTTGCGAGCAATTGGATCCTGGCTGCTTCTTCGGTCGTGCAGGCGCGCCAGAAGGCCTGCTTCAGGTTCTCTCCCAGAGTAATGCAGCCGTGGTTGCGCAAAATCACACAGTTGACATCATCGATCACCTCTTCCACCGCCGCCGCAAGTTCCGGCGTGGTGACGGTGATGTAATCGATGTGCCGAATTCGCTTACCCAAATAAATGACTGCATCCGCAAACATGGGGCGCAAATCGTGTCCAGAGCTTGTCAGCGCTATCGTGCCTTGTGGATGCGTGTGGATGACCGCCCGCACGTCCGGACGCCGGCGGTAGCACGCTAAATGCATCAGCACCTCCGAGGACGGTGGGAGTGCATTGGGGTCCACTTCTCCGGTTCGAATGTCCACAGCCACCCACTCCTCCGGAGTGATTTCTTCTAGAGAGAACCCGGAAGGCGAAATCAGCATAGTCTCTCCTTCCCTGCCACTGATGTTCCCACCCGCGGCGGTAGCGAGTCCGCGAGCAAGTACCAACTTCGCAAAACGGCTAAGGTCACTTCTCAATTGATCATGTGTCATACGGGTGCTCCAAGAAAGATAATTGGCGCTCGATCTCGTCGGAGAATTCCGGAAGTACTGCCAGGCAGGTGGCGATCAGACCCGTGAGCGCCGGCTTGTCATGCCCGTCCAAACGCATCGTCAGCATTGGCTCGGTAACCGAGTTTCTCACCAGCACAAAACCCTGTCTCGTCTCCATGCGCACTCCGTCAAGGTTCCACTCTCTTCGGGGCTCGAGCGCCTGCCGGAGTCTAGCGATGATCGTCTCCGGGCTGATTCGAAGCGGAAGCCGCAGATCGGGCGTGGCAAAGACCGGAGGAAGGGACAAACGCCGCGGCTTCATCGCCCCATGCCTGCTCACAAGGTTGCTCACTAACAGAGCCGAGAAGAGTCCATCGTCGCCTCCGCCCAGCTCGCGGTGGAAATAATGCCCACTCGCCTCGCAGCCCAAAAAGGCATTTCGCTCGATCATCGCGCGCTTAATAAAAGCGTGCCCGCTGCGTTGCATTACCGGGAGTCCGCCGGCGTCCAAAATCGCCTTACGCACTGTATCCGACAACTTGATATCGTAGATCACTGTCTCCGCGCTGCCTCTTTTCAGCAGTTCCTGGATCAGCAGAATCGAAACCTCATCGGCCGAAACGATCGCGCCGTGTTCATCGACAAACGCAACACGGTCACCATCTCCGTCCCAAGCGATGCCCAGGTTGGCGCCGACTCGCACAACCGCCTTCCTGAGCGCGCTGAGATTCTCCGGGCGTGCGCAGTCCGGAGGGCGATTTGGAAATCGTCCATCGGGTTCACAAAAGAGGGGGTCGACGCTGTAGCCGAGGTCCCGGAAAATATCCGGCGCCAATTGCGCCCACGCCCCGTTTCCCGCATCCAGAACAACTCTCAAACCTGAGGAAGAGGCCTCCCATTGCGATTTGACCCAGGCTCTGTATTCCGGCACGGGGTCTACCTGGCGAATCGGTGTGGAGCACTCGGACGGGTTGATCCTGGAAGCCACTGTGCACAGGGCCGCGAGCTCCTCTTCCGTTGGCGGAAGCAGTCCCAGCATGAGTTTGATACCGTTGTACTCTGTCGGGTTGTGCGATGCGGTCACGATCAATACCGCGTCGGTCTTCAATTTCCTGTGCGCGAAGTAAGCCACGGGTGTCGGAACCAGGCCCGCATCCAGCACTTCCGCTCCACAATGGGTCAGACCCGAGCACAGAGCCGCCTTAAGTTCGGGCGTGCTGACGCGAAAATCTCCAGCCACCAATATCCTGGCGGGGCGGCCCAAACGAGTTGCCACCGCGGCGCCGACTCTTCGGGCTAAAGCCGCGTTCACCTCCTCCGGGAATCGGCCCCGAATGTCACATGCCTTCCAGGCGCTCAAGAGTCGTACTCCCTGCGCCGACAGGCCGCCCGGAAACGGCCGTAGAGTTCGTCGTATCGGGAGCGCAGTTCAGCGACTGGTTCGAATGTCTGCTGGATACTGGTCATGGATCGGATTGCGCGCGCGACGTCGCCTCCGTAGCGTATCGCGGATGCCGCGAGAATCGCGGCCCCGTGGGCAGCCGACGGACTGGCACAGCGGACCACGGAACGGCCGAGCACGCTCGCGCGCAAGCGGGCAAGCGCTGGGCTCGCCGATGCGGCGCCGGTGGAATATACATACGCTCCGATATCGACTCCTGACGCCGCCAGACGTTCGTAGCCCCAACGTTCCACGAATGCAAGGGATTGCAGCCTCGCAGCAAATTCCTCAGTTTCACCGCCCGCGCATGGCTCCAGAAAAGAACAGGCGTCCGCCCTGGAGAACGGGAACCGTTCCCCGCGGCCGGGCAGAGAATACGCCAAGGCCTCGGTTGGCAAGCGCGCTTCCGCCGCCGCATCTCGTTCGATCATTCCGCCGTTTCCGGTTTGGGAAGGAAGACTGCCTGGTCCGGTGTTGCTCGCCGCGCCGCATGCCCACAAGCCCGCGGGGTGCAAGTGAGAATAGATCCCTTGTGTCGCGTACGGTCTATTGGAGAGAACCTTCCAGACCAAAGTCGAACCAAGCGTTGTGTTTGCGTCACCCGCTTCGCACGCGCCGGACGCAATCAAGCCAGCCATACCGTCCGTTGCTCCCGCAACCACGACCGTGCCGTCTGGCAGCGAAGTTTTGCATTCCGCTTCTTCCCGAACGGCCCCGGCGACCGTGCCCGAACGCTGCACTTCCGGAAGCCGCTCGGCCAGTTCCCGCCGTGCCAGCTCACACCAGCGGTCGTTCGCGGCTTCAAAGCCCAGCTTGAGAGCATTCGAATGATCGCATGCCCCGAACCTGCCAGTGAGCATGCCCGTCATCCAATCAGTCGGATGCAGAATCCACCGCGAACTCTCCCAGACGGAGGGTTCATGCTCCCTAAGCCACAGAGCCCTGGCGAGCGAACAGGACGCGTTCAGCCACGGCGCCTCCGCGGCAAAACGCATCGCAACGACACGCGCTCTCTCGTCGTCATACAGGATTGCAGGGCGAAGAACCCTCCCTGCCTCGTCGGCGGCAACCAACGATCCAGAGGTTGACGTGACCGCGACTGCCCGAAAGCGCTCGCCGGCGTTACCGCCGGACCATGTGATTTCCCGCAATGCCTCGCACGCGCTTCGCCACCACTCCGACGGATCCTGCTCGTGAGTCACCTGATCCGGACTTCTGTGCGAATAAATGGGCCTCGACGCCGCGGCCACGCATCTCCCCTCGTCAGTAACAGCCACTACGCGCAATCCGCTGGTACCCACGTCGATCCCAATGAACCGGTCTTCACTCTCGCGGGTACTCATATGTCCTCCAGAATCATTTAATCCTGGATCGGCTTATGCGTCCAATACGAAATCGCGACCAAAATGATAGGCTATGGCTATCAACCCGAGATGACTCTCAGACAGCTTGAAATCTTCATGGCCATCGTCAACACTGGCCGCTTCACGACAGCGGCGCAGAAGTTGTTTGTGGCCCAGCCCTCCGTGAGCGGACAAATCCATGCGCTAGAGCGGGAACTCGGGGAAGAGCTGTTTGTCCGGTTGCGAAATCACAAGACTCACGTAACCGAGTCCGGTCTCATCCTGAAAGACCACGCGGAGCGCATTCTCCACCAGGTTGAAATGGCGAGGATGGACATCGCTTCTTTCAGCCGCGAACCGTCGGGGCGGATTCGCCTGGGGTTCGCCGGACACCAGTTGACGTCAATGATCCCGCCGGCGATCAAAGCTTTTCACGATCGCTACGCGCGCGTCTGTGTGGATATTGTGAATGGCACGACTCCGCACCTCGTGGAAGCGCTGCGGACGAACCGTCTCGATATGGCCGTCTTAAATCTTTCCTCCATTGCGAAAGAATTCGACGTTCGCGTGCTGCTTACGGAAAAACTCGTGGTAGTCGCGCGAAAATCGGACCCTCTAGCCCGTCGGCGCACGGTCGAAATCAAGACGCTGAAGGACACGCCCCTGGTCCTCTACGACCGCACCACAAGCATGCGGCAGCTCATCGACGCTTTCTTCGTGCGATCTAGGATCACCCCCAACATCATCCTCGAACTGAGCAGTGTCGAGGCCATGAAACGCATGGTCCAGGAGGGTCTGGGCGTAACTATCATCCCGGAATCGGCACTACTCGGTGTCACTGACGCCGATGGCCTCCAGGCATTGGGGATCCGCGGAAATCCGCTCACACGCCAACTCGGCCTCGTGACGCCGGACATCGCGCGCATGCCCGTCGTGGTGAACGAAATGATATCTCTGATCACAAATCGCTTTGCCGAGATCCGGACGATGCTCGATCATACCGGCCCATTGACGCGAACCGCTTTATAAACTTCCCTGGTACTTCACCGTGCATTTCACTTCCTCATAGGAAGAGCCTATCAAACTGATCCTGATAAAGTATTTGAACTGAACGGAAGCGGTCTCTACAATCAGTCATAACACTGCAGGAAAGCGATGAGACGAAGCGCTGTCGCATCGCGAGCCCCTGTGGCTATCCACGTTGCTGGATTGCACCAAGAAGGTGAGTTTAGGGGTACTAAATGTCTATTGCTCGACACCATGTTCTATGCACAGCGGTGCGTGCCGCTGTCCTTCTGCTTACACCCACGGTGGTCTTTGCGCAGTTTACGAGCGCTATCGACGGCACCGTCAGCGATCAATCGGGCGCCGTAGTAGCGAACGCCCATGTTACTCTTCGGGCCACAAACACCGGAACGCTGTGGCATACAGACACTTCTGCCAGCGGCCATTATGTCTTGTCGTCCCTGCCAGCCGCTCCGTTCGAGATTTCAGTTACCGCAGCCGGTTTCGAAACCAGCGTGCACCCTGACCTCGTTGTGGGAGGGGGCCAGACGCTCACGGTCAATGTTGCGCTTAAGATTGGCACGGCCGCGACGGCTGTTACAGTCAATGGCCAACCGCCGCCAATCGACACAGTAGATTCACGTATCTCCGGCGGGATTAATGAAAAAGAAGTACATGACCTTCCCCTTATAGGGAGAAACTATCTTACCGTTCTCAGTGTCACCCCGGGCGTCACCGGACTTCCGAGCGGAGGTGGCCAGAGCTACGCCCAATCGTCCGGCGATATCTTTACCGCTGAATACAGCCCCGGCCTCAACGCGAACGGAGCGCGCGGCGCAGGCAATAACTTTATGGTCGACTCCGCCTCCACTAATAATGTCGCGCATGGGGGCGTCACGATCTTCATGCCCAATGCCGAAACCATCCAGGAAGTTGTCGTTCTGACCAATAACTTCAGCGCGGAATACGGACGGAACAGCTCCATCGTCGTGAATGCCATAACCAAGGGCGGCACGAATGCGTTCCACGGAACAGCAAGTTGGTATCACACCAACAACGACCTTGCCGCCCGAACCGAGTTCCAGGACCAGGTTCCGGTGTTTCGGCGCAACGAAACAGGAGCTACACTGGGCGGCCCCATCGTGAAAAACCACACGTTCTTTTTCGGCTCTTTCGACCGGCTGGATTCGAGTTCGGGTAGCGGGAGCACCGTGAGCGTACTCACGCCGGGATTCGTGGATTTTGTCAAACAGGCGGTACCCAACAACATCTCCGCAAAACTACTGACCGCGTATTCTCCATCTGTAACTCCGACCACAAACTTCACCACCGTCGGGAACTTGACTGGAACTAATTGCTCGAGTCTATCTTCTGCCTCCGCCATGGTGCCGACCGTCCTCGGAGCCATGCCGTGCAATTTTCAAGTGTACGGTCAAAATAATTGGGTTACGACTTCGCCACGTAACGGGTTTCAATGGAACGCACGAGTCGACCACTATTTCGATGGAGATAAGGACCGTCTGTATGGAAACGTGTATCGCACCAACTTAGACACATCCAGTCTTTCCGTGTATCCGGCTTTCACGATTGCAACGCCTTATTACGCAAACTACGCCAATCTGAGCGAGACTCACACATTCTCCCCGACGATGATCAATGAAATCGCCGCGAGTTATGTTCGTGTCCACGGTGACGACCCCTGCAACCCGTGCAGCGTCCCGGGAATCAGCATCCAAGGCCTCACAGATGGCATAGGACAAGGCTGGTCTCCCGGCCAGTATGTCCAAAACGTGTACGAGTACCGTGACATGGCCTCGCTAAATCGCGGAAAGCATACCCTTAAGTTCGGGGCCAAGCTGGAAATGAATCAGGACTACGACGACTTTGGCAGAATCAACCTGCGTCCCTCATTCTACTTTTCGAACCCACTCGATTTCGCGAATGACAATGCGTTCTCCGAAACCGGGATTGGCATTAACCCGGTTAATGGACAGCCACCTCCTTCGTCGGCTGGCTATATTGCAAGCCAAGAGTATAACCTCGGGATTTTTGCTCAGGACAATTGGAAAGTCCGGCCGAACCTCACCATAAACATGGGATTGCGCTGGGAGATGTTCCCCAACCTTTACCAACGCTACAACCAACAGACCAACATCTTGCTGGGCTCGGGAAGCGATTTAGCAACCCAAATCGCAAACGCCAGCGTGGGCTATACGGCCAACCATCACATCCTCAATTCGGCCCCCAAAACCTGGTCCCCTCGTTTCGGAATTGCGTGGGATCCTTTCGGGAACGGACACACGTCTATTCGTGGCGGAGTTGGCGTCTTCTACGATCGCCTCGCGGAAGGGCCGATCAGCACCACACGTACGAATCCGCCTCTCATCGCCGTAGTGAGCGCCTCCCAGGAGACTCCGCCTACGTTGCCGATCTTTGCCCTCGGTACCAACACCGACCCATTCAACTTCCCCTACCCCACGGGCATCGCTTACGGACTGAACTCACACGGCGGATTACTATCCGGGCAGGCGAACGTTTCCGGCGCGGAGCCGAACCTGGGCGCTTCACGAACAACTAACTGGTTTTTCGGCATTCAACACGCCTTGTTTAACAATCTGGTGCTCGAAGCGGATTATGTCGGATCTTCCGCCAGCGGCTTGTACACCATGTACGATCTCAACCGCTTCGACGGAGACCTGATCGTGAACAAGGGCGTGCTGCACCGCCTCAATCCATATTTCGGAACGATGAACGAGACAACGGGACAGGTTGGCTCGTTGTATCAGGGCGCAACATTCGTGGTAAAGAAGCAGCTTTCCTCCAGCTTGCAGCTGAACGGTTCTTACACCTTCGCGAAGACCCTCGATGGGGCGAACGTAGGTGGCGGAGGCAACGAATACGACGGCGTTAACATAGCCGATCCTACTGACCTGAGCAGGGAGCACGCTCTCGCGGTGTTCGACGTGCGGCAACGGCTTTCGTTTACCGCGGTATGGCAAATTCCAGGCCTCCAGAGCCAATGGTCGCTTTTGAACCACGCACTCGGTGGATGGCAGCTTAGCGGTGTCACGATCCTGCAGGGCGGCCAACCTTTCAGTGTCTACTGCTCACTTCGCTTCCAACCGGTTTTCGGTCCGGCAGGCAATGTCGTGGGAAACACGGGTTGTGACTACAATGCCGACGGCTTCAATTACGACTACCCGAATACCCCATCATGGGGCAACTCAAAGTCCGGCCTTTCCCGCTCCGCGTATATAAACGGCCTGTTCCAGGCATCCGAGTTCCCCGCACCCACCCTGGGCCAGGAAGGCAATCTCGGCCGCGACACATTCCGCGGACCGGGATTCGCGAACAGCGACGTTTCCCTCCTGAAGAACTTCAACGTTCCTTGGTTTTGGAATGAAGCCGCGAAGCTGCAGTTCCGAGCTGACGTTTTCAATGTCTTCAATCGAGTGAACCTCACGCAAGTGGACGGAGACATGGGGAGTTCGACATTCGGGCACTCCACGTCGACTTACCCCGCACGCGATATACAGATCGGCCTGCGTTTGTCATTCTGAAGTGGGAGAGTGTTCCCCGGGGGTACGATGCACGTCGTCCTCCGGGGCCACTCTCGGAGTGCCCTCTTGAAATTTGGTGTGTCACCGTTGAAGATTTCTCCAAGGACTCTGCTCACAGTGTGCTTGCTCGTTGCGCTACCGCTCGGTGCTGCTGGGCCGGAGTTCGATTACGAACGTGTCGCCGTCGAGATTCAAGCCGGAAAATTAGCCGGGGCTCTGCAAACTATAAGGGACAGGCTGGACCACGTCCCAGGCGACGTGCGAGCTTTGGATCTACTGGGTATGGCGCTCACCCTGCAACACCAGATCGAACCGGCCAATGAAGCCTTCAGGCGCGCCATTGGTTTGGTCCCTCGCTATGCCCCCGCGCTTCGTAATCTGGCGATCAATGAGTTCGCGGCGGGCCACACGGAATCGGCTCGCGACCTGTTCGCCCGCGCGGTCCGCAACGCTCCGGAGGATGATCTCAGCCATGGCTATCTTGCCAAGCTGGCCTTCGCGGACGACAATTGCGCCAAGGGTCTCGATGAATACGGGAGGGTTCACGGAGAATACTCCCGCTCTCCTTCCCTGGTTCTGTCGAGTGCCGCCTGTCTCGTGAAACGTGCTCACTATGCCGAAGCGGAAAAGACGCTCACCAAGCTGCGCCCCGATGCCTGGACCTCGCATTTCCAAGCGGGTGTGATGCTCGCCGGATGTCACTTATATTCGCAGGCCGCGGGCCACTTCAATATTGCGAGAATGGGCGTTCCTGATCGGGCTGCCGCTTCCTTCAACTATTTACTCATGCTGCTTCAGGCGGGTTCCTGGGACGAGGTCATTCATGAGGGCGCTTCTATGTTCTCTGGCGGCGTGCAATTCCCCGAGCTCAGCGGTCTGCTTGCGGAGGCATACCTCAAGAAGGGCCAGGTCCAGACTGCATGGAACGAATTACGGCAGGCCACGGAACACGATCCCGCATGGGAACAAAATTATGTCGATCTCAGCACCATCGCCCAGGATCGTGGAAATCCCGATCTTGCTTTCGAAGTAGTCGAAATAGGTATTCGCCGCAATCCGCGCTCGGATCGCCTCTATATTCAGCGTGGCATCCTTCAAGCTCTTAGAAACCAGTTGGACGATGCTCAGGCTGACTTCTCCCGCGCTCGTAGTTTTGGGACTGATGCGACCGTGGCTGACCTAGGTCTGGCTGTTTGCCTGCTGGCCGCAAACCAATATGATGAGGCGCTAAAGGTGCTGCGTAATGCCGCCGTTGAGGACCGTGGCCACGCCATGATCCAGTACATGCTGGCGAAGGCGTTAATCCGTTCCGGCGCGGACTCGAGTGACGCGGGTGAACAGCAGGTCGCGGATGCGCTTACCGCCTCTATCCGGCTCGACCCCGATTTTGCTGCCGCACGCGCGGAATACGGCAAGCTGTTATTGAAGCGCGGTGACGTGGAGCGGGCTATACCTGAACTGGAGGCATGTCTGCGTTTCGACCCCTCCAACCGCGCGGCTATGACGCAGCTCCTGCGTGCCTACACGATCCGGGGCGAGAAATCCCTTGCGGCGGCAGTGGCTGCGCGGCTGCGCAACACGATTCAGAACGATCGTGACGACGAAAACCAACTCGCTCTGCAAGTAATCGTGCGCGCCAGCGCGCGCGGAAACGATCGTCGTCTCGCCTCTGAGTCAGCGGATCCGGTTAAGACGAGATAAAGGAACTACGGTGCAGAAACTGAACACAACTGATATCCCCTTGCCTTCTCGGCGCCAGCTACTGGCCTCCATCTGTTCCGCGGCCGTCCCTCTCGTTGCCTCGGGAGCCGCGGCTGAGAGGACCGCTCCACCGTTGCCGCCCCGCGTCCGCAACGTGAACACCACTAGCATCCGTGCCGCGGTCGACCTTGCCACCCATACCATGAGCAGTGTCTTCAACGCGGACGATCACGGCATTCCTTTTTTTGGATCCACCGTGTGGCCGGCCGCGGAACTGGGCTTCCAGCAGAGTCACACCGAATCGCACGTTCCAGGACGTCATCTCAACGCACTTCTCTCCGCGGAAGACACGCTCGGGATTCGCGTCCCCGAGTGGGTGATCGAAAAGCATGCCCGCGCCGCGCTGTTTGCGTATTCCGGACCTTTGCCGGTACCCCTAAACAGAGAACGAATCGGAGGGCCCCTGATACGATTCCTCCCCCACAATATTCGGGAGGGTTTTCATGCCCTCTATGCTCTTGTTCGCTATCGCAAGTCGGAGGAGGCACGCCGGATGGCCGAGCGCAGCATCGATGCCATAATGCGCTACTGGAATCCGGAACGCGGATGGGATCGTGCCCACATCGAGGGCACGCTGGGGCTGAAGCTGGTCGAGTGGCCCTCCCCTTTCATGACCGGTGTTGCCCGCGCGACCGGGCCACTGGTGAAGTACTATCGAGCCACCGGATATGGTCCGGCCTTGAAGCTGGCGCTACTCCTCTCTGATAAAGCCCGCGATGAGTTTTTCACTGACGGAACTTACAGCAGCGAACGCTTTGGTACTCACGTTCATTCCACTACATGCGTGATGTCATCTCTCGCGCAAATGGCAGATTTGCTGCACGACGGCCCGCTGATGTCCCGTGTCCATGTCTTCTTCAACAACGGTCTGACGCGGATTAGCGATTTACTCGGCTGGTCCATCGAAAACAGCGCTTCCTCGTCGGTACCCGACCGAGGCGAAGCCAATAATACCGGCGACATCCTGGAAACGAGCCTGTTGCTCGGTGCACATGGCTACGACGACTGCTATGGCCGCGCCGAGCAGATATTGCGCGGACATCTGCTACCGTGCCAACTCCGTGACGTTTCGTTTATCCAAAACCCCGACAACCCCAAGCATGAAGATGGAAAGAGCGATGTCGCCGCTCGACACCTGGGCGCATTCGGATTCCCCGCACCGTACGGCCATATGCCGCTGGGCGCGAATGATATCAGCTTCAACATGGATATTGTCGGCGGTGCGACAGGATCGCTCTGCGAGGCCTGGCGGCACACGGTTGTACTGGAGGATACCTGTCGTGTCAACCTCCTGTTCGATCATGAAACGGATGCCGTCGGCGTAACCTCACCGTATGCTCACGATTACCTCAGCATCCACCTAAAGAAACAGGTTCCTCTTTTCTTGCGAATACCGGATTGGGCGGATAGACGCACGCTCTTGGTCGAAGGAATTGACGAGCCGCCCCGCTTTGAAGGCTCTTATCTCTTCATTGACAAACCCGTGGTTGGAAGGCCGATTCGCGTGCGGTTTGAGCTACCCACGCGCGAGATCGTTCTCCGGCATCGCTCGCATGATATCCATGTCCGCCTGCGAGGGGACCGCGTCGAGATGATGGAGAACTTCGGGGCCCCCCTCGCGTATTTCGATCCGCTGACGGGGTGATCCCATCGGCCCTCAAGGCCAGAAGGGGTTCGGCCTCGAGAGGCGAGCCAGTGACGGTTGAAGTAATCGCGTTCTTCACTTGCTCCCAGCTCGAGCAGCGCGTTCAATGAGGCCGTTGGCTTTCGCCAACGGGAATGGGGGCATGATGTAGCCGTGGCACGTAAGATCCTGACCCGAGACCAAGCCGAAACCGCAAGGCGTCGCGCCGACCTATTTCTTTGTAACGTCCTCCACGACGAAGAACGCGCCGAGGAACTCGAAAGCGAAACGGTGGACGAATGCGGATGAAACTGGCCGCACAATTACGAACCCACGAGAAACACCATGTTAACCATGCCACTTCCCCAACTGATGCAGGGCAGGGTTCTTCTCCCAACCTTGCTGAAGCATCACGATAAGCCTGCACTGGGCCCGACTGAACGCCACGTTAATCAGCCGCATTCCCTGCTCACAACATACAAAATCGGCCGTCGGGCATGCGCCGGTCCAACTCGACACGGCGGAGGTGCCGCGTTTACTTCTAGCGAAACTTGGCCTCAAAAAAGTCGCGAGGCCTATCTCCAATCCACTCACTCTTACTGGAGGTCGGAAAGCTGCATTGCCTGTGAGTCTAAGTCCGCTCGATGACTTTTCGCGAGGAACTCAGAAGCCGCAGTGCGCCTGGGCTATCGAGACTGATGATTCAACAGTTAGCCAAGGAGGTAAAAGATAGAGCGAAGTTTCGTAAGATTTCTTGGCAAGACGTAGATGTGCTGATCGAGGAATTCTCCGCCGGAAGCACGCCGAGCGGTGGCAAATCTTCGCTGTAACCTCAGCTCGTTCCGGGTCTGAGCCTTCACGCTCGTTCCGCAACTAACACTCGAAGGATTTGCAAACCGACGGCTCTTATGGGCGCGGCCAAGGTGCGACCGACAATTTGGCGTCGGAGCTCTAAACACCGCGCTAACACTGCATTTCCAAGATGGTGGGCTACAAAGTGGGGCGCAAGCCGGTGTTTGGGTTGATTCCCGAAGATTGCGCCTCGAATCTGAGTGGTTCAGCCGGATCGACCACGAACCTGTATTGATAATCTCTATGATCGGGACCAGCAAGGAACATCCGATCGTGGCCATCAGTGGCTCCGAGGCCGACGAGAGCGCACTCGTCGGCACCTTCAACGGGCAGGAATTCGCTATCGAAAGAATCTGGCATTCCATTGATACTAAATTCCTCATGTTTAATCTGCAATGGGAAAGCGAGCCGTCCATCTCCCAGTTGAATCAATACTGTATCAAGCACTTTCATGTTCCGCACCCTGGCACGAATCGATCGGGTAAACAATGCTGAATTGAACAGGCTTCCGGAGATTATCGACCGACGTGTTTCCAGTGCGAGCAGCAAAACCCAATAGTTCCACAATCGCTTCAAGCGTTGGCTCCTAACGCCAAGAGAGGCAGATCGATGAGTTGGATACTGCTGGATACCGAAATTGACCGCTGCATTGGCAGGCGCTTTCGGGCCGACTTTCAACAAAAAACACCACGAACCTCCACATCATCATGATTTCGCTCGACTATCCCAGCAGAACCCACAATGCTGCTATAAATAATTGTTTAGATTCATGTCGTCTTAGGTTCGTACAGCCGGAAAGGTATGTTTCCTGGTTTCAATTGGCCAAGTTGTCAAAGTTCGCAGCCGCAGATATTTAGTGGAGGCCGTCGACCCCGCTAGAGAACACTCTTGGGAGCAAACCCTCGTTAATCTTTCCTGTTTGGAGGATGACGCCCAGGGCGATCGCCTCTCCGTACTTTGGGAGCGCGAGCCTGACGCTCAGATCTTGCCGGAATCCAACTGGAAGCACCTCGCCAGCAAAGGATTCGACGCGCCGCATGTCTTCTCCGCTTATCTCCACGCGCTTCGCTGGAATCTCGTAACCTCAACGAACCCGCGGCTGTTCCAGTCGCCCCACCGCGCCGGCATCCAAATCATGTCGTACCAATTGGAGCCGCTGAAGAAAGCCCTCCAGATGCCGCGTGTCAACCTGTTCATCGCCGACGACGTTGGACTCGGCAAAACGATTGACGCCGGCCTGATCCTCCGCGAAATGATCATGCGCCAGAAGGTGAAGCGCATCGTCATCACATGCCCGGCCTCTCTGCTCACCCAGTGGCAAGGCGAAATGGAGGCGCGCTTCGGGTTGAGCTTCGTGATTTTCGACCGGGACTATCTTTTCAACTGCCGCCGCGAACGCGGTTACGCCATCAACCCCTGGACCACGCATTCGCAGTTCATCGTCTCCCATTCCCTCCTGCGCGATGAACAATACGCATCGCCCCTGCGCGACTGGCTCAATCAGCACCAGTCTGGCTCGATGCTCGTGCTCGACGAAGCGCACCACGCCGCGCCGGCGACTTCGTCGTCCTACGCGATCGATTCCCAGTTCACCCGCGGCATGCGTGAACTCACGCCACTCTTCGAACACCGCCTCTTCCTTTCGGCCACGCCGCACAACGGCCATTCGAACAGCTTCTCCGCGCTCCTCGCCATGCTCGATCCGCAGCGCTTCATCCGCGGCGAGCAGATTAAGGACTCCCGCTTACTCGACCAGGTGATGGTTCGCCGCCTAAAAGACGAACTTCGCGAAGCCGTCCCTGGACTGAAGCTGCCGAAGCGCGAGGTTGTCCAGCACGATATCTCCGGTTTGCCCGACGACGCGCCGGATCTCGCCCTGATGCGGCTGCTGACCCAGTACCGCGCCTTGCGGGAGAAGCGCCTCGAAGGTTGTCGGCGCTCGCAGCAGACCGCCGCCAACCTGGTGATCACGACCCTCCAAAAGCGCCTGTTCTCGTCCATCGAGGCATTCAACTCCACCCTGCGGGTTCACCGGAAGAGCATGGAGAAACTCGCCGCCGCGACCGAAACTGAGCCTGAGGTGTCGGCGGATCTTCTCACCGAACTCAATACTCCCGACGCCGACGACGACCGCGCGGATCGCCCCGAAGAAGAAGTCACCGAAGGCATCGAGCAAGCCGTCGCCAGCGCAACGGAGCGCTCCAAAGGCTCGCAGCAAATTTCCCAGGAAGAAATCGCCGTTCTCGATCGAATGGCCGAGATCGCCAGCCAGGCACGCCGACTCGCGGACCCCCGTCTGACCGATGCCAAGTTCGGCCTAATTCCGTGGATTCGCAAGAACCTCTTCAATCCCGACGGCATCTGGAACAGCCGCCGCGTTCTGATCTTCACCGAGTTCACGGAAACCAAGACGTACCTCCGGCAGCAGTTCGAAACCGCCTTCGCCAACACCGACCTCGCCGAGGAGCGCATTGCCACATATCAGGGCGGTCCCGGCGGCGGTCGACTCGACGAAATCAAGAAAGCCTTCAACGCTTCGCCCGATCTGCATCCTTTACGCATTCTGATCGCCACCGACGCGGCCCGCGAAGGCGTGAACTTTCAGAACTACTGCGCCGACCTTTTCCATTTCGACGTCCCCTGGAACCCGTCCCGCATGGAGCAGCGCAACGGCCGCATTGACCGCAAGCTCCAGCGCGAAGATGTGGTCCGCTGCCATTACTTCGTCTTCACTCAGCGTCCCGAAGATCATGTCATCCGCACACTGGTGCGCAAGACCGAAACCATTCGTAGGGAACTGGGCAGCCTGTCGCCCGTGCTCGAACGGCGGATTGAAGACATGCTCGCGGAAGGTCTCAAACCGTCGATGGCAACCAGCCTCGAAATGCTGGACGCCGGCGCCGCGGGCCGCAAAGCCATTGACGAGGAACTCGAATCCGTCCGCAAACGCAAGGTGCAGCTCGTCGAGGAACTGAAGTCGCTGGACGATTACCTTCAGGATTCCAAAGACTACGTCGGCCTAAACCCACCCGACTTCATCAACGCCATCTCCACCGCCCTGGAACTGAATAACTGCCCGGCGCTGACCGGCGGACCCGACCGCTGGCGATTCCCGGAGATCCACGGCCGCGCCTGGTTCCGCGCGATGGATGCGTTGCGCGCCCCGAAGCCAAAGGATCAGGATTTCTACGAATGGCGCGCATCGAGCCCCATCCGCCCGATCGTCTTCCAATCGCCCACCCACATCGATGAGGGCGTGGTGCACATGCACCTGGAACACCGCGTCGTCCAGCGACTGCTCGGCCGCCTGCGCGCGCAAGGCTTCGTCCATAACGATCTCGCCCGCGCCTGCGTTGGCCAGACCGACGACGCCATCCGGCGCGTGGTTCTGCTGGGTCGCATTTCCCTTTATGGTCCCGGCGCATCCCGCCTCCACGACGAGATCATCGCCGTTGCCGCCCGCTGGATCGATCC
Source organism: Bryobacterales bacterium (assembly GCA_963802915.1). Lineage (GTDB taxonomy): Bacteria > Acidobacteriota > Terriglobia > Bryobacterales > Bryobacteraceae > JAICMB01. Next base: position 16,305 of record CAWDKQ010000024.1, on the reverse strand, counting down.
CATCGGCCGCAAGGGCCCGCTGGTCCCTTACGCCGGAGACACCGAAAAGCTGACGCTCGCCGCGCTGGAGAAATCCTTCGAATCCGCCCGCGACCGGCGTGTGGACGAGGCCGTTGAACGGAAACTGCAATCCGCCGCGCCACTGGACGTAGCCGATCTGCTGCCGCACCTGCAGGCCCGCGCCGCCACCGTCACCGCCAGCGCCATAGCAGTCCTTGGCACCCGCGGCCGCCAGGAGGCCGAGGCCATGCGCCGCATTATCGAAGACCAGCGCAAGCGCATTCTTGCCAGGAAAGAGGAGGTAAAGCGGAACGAAGCCCAGATGACGCTCGGCTTCGACAAAATGGAGCTGCAACAGATGGAGGAAGAGCGAAAAGACTGGGACAGGCGGCTCACGGCAATCGGCCGCGAAGTGGACGAGGAACCTGCGCGAATCCTGAAATCCTACGAAGTGCAGGCGCATCGAGTCGAGCCGATTGGCGTCGTCTACCTTTGGCCGATCTCCGGATAACCAACACATGAAAGATCTTCAGCCAACGCCGCCCGAATCCAAGCCCACTCCTCCCGGCGCCGAGCAACTTCTGAGCGACCTCGCCCTGCTCATTGATTCGACGAGGCGACGGGTCGCCCGGGCAGTGAATGCGGAACTGGTATTAATGTACTGGAAGATCGGAGCCAGAATCCGTCAGGAAGTCCTGGGCGGGGAACGCGCCGCTTACGGCGAACAGATTGTCTCGACACTGTCTAGACAATTGACGGCCAGCTACGGCGCCGGCTTCAGTCGCGGGAATCTCTTCCATATGATCCGCTTCGCCGAGGTGTGGCCCGTTGAAGCGGACGCGGCAGAGTTGGCCCAACACATGAGTTGGAGCCATTTCACGGCAATTCTGTATCTCGATAACCCTCTCCAACGAAACTTCTACGCGCAAATGTGCCGCGTGGAAAGGTGGAGCGTTCGCACCCTCCGCGACCGGGTTCGCAGCATGCTGTTCGAGCGGACCGCCATCTCGCGGCAACCGGAAACACTCATCCACAGGGAACTCGAACTACTCCGCGAGTCAGAACGTGTCACACCGGATCTGGTGTTTCGCGACCCGTACTTTCTAGACTTCCTGGGTCTGGCTGACGCCTTCAGCGAACGGGATCTGGAGACGGCGATTCTGCGCGACATCGAACGCTTCCTGCTGGAACTAGGCACCGACTTCGGCTTCCTGGCCCGCCAGAAGCGCATGAGCATTGGCGGTCAGGATTACTACCTCGACCTGCTTTTCTACCACCGCGCTCTCGCCCGCCTGATCGCAATCGAACTGAAACTAGGGCGTTTTGAAGCCTCCTACAAAGGCCAGATGGAATTGTATCTTCGCTGGCTTGATAAATACGAGCGCCGCGCGGAATCTGAAAATGCTCCTATTGGACTGATACTTTGCAGCGAGAAGAACGAGGAGCAAATCGAACTCCTGCAACTCAACGAAGGCGAGATTCGAGTTGCCGAGTATCTCACCGCGCTGCCGGAACGAGCAGTGCTTGAGGCGAAGCTTCACGACGCCGTGATCCGTGCCCGCCGTCGCATTGAGGCCATTGGGGGCGAAGACCGCGAGGCCGCAAAATAGCCATGGCAACCGACCCCATCATCAAGGACCACCAACTCTGGATCGGGTTCGTCCAGCCCGAGGGCCTTGTCGTTTCCCCGGCCGCCCTGAAGAACGCACAGGCAGTCCTCAGCCGCAACGTGGGCGTCCAGCAGGAGATCCTGCGCCGTCACGCTGTCCCGGACTTCGACAGCAATCTGCGCCTGAAAGACTTCCCGGCCTTCACCCGTGAATTCTGGGACTGGCGCGAATCCGACCTCGCCGCTCCACCCGACGACCTTTCCGCCCGTCTGCCCGAGTATGGCGAATCGCTGCGCCCCACCTGGGTCGTGCGGGGAGGTAAAGGCCAACCCGAGCATCTGATCTTGGTGGATGAGCTTCCGTGGGGGACGGACTTCGACAAACCCGGCACGGCATCGGAAGAACACCGGTGGCACGCCTCTCCACAGGCCCGCTTCGAGCGCCTCCTTCGGGAAACTGGCGTCGCCATCGGCCTGCTCATCTCCCCGGAGCGCATCCGCCTCGTTTACGCGCCGAAGGGCGAGTCATCCGGCCACATCACATTCCCCATCCACCAGATGACGATGGCGGCGAACTGGCCAATGCTGGCCGCGCTCCATCTCCTTCTCCACAGCGACCGCCTTTTCATCGGCCCGGAAAATCAGCGTCTTCCCGCGATCCTGGAAGCCTCGCGCCGCTACCAGAACGAAGTCTCCATCCGGCTCGCCGGCCAGGTGCTGCGCGCGCTGAACGAATTGGTTCGGGGCTTTCAGGAAGCAGACCGTTCGGCCCACTGCAAGATTCTCGCCGCCGCGCTCCAGCATGACCCCAACCATATTTATGGCGGCATGCTCACCACGCTCATGCGCATGGTCTTCGTGCTCTACGCCGAAGACCGCAGCCTGATGGGTTCCGACGAAACCTGGCTGCAGAACTACTCCATTTCCGGTTTGTATGAACGCCTCCGTGCGGACGAGGGCCAGTATCCGGACACCATGGACAGCCGCTACGGAGCGTGGGCGCAGATTATCACCCTGACCCGTCTGCTTTACGATGGGGGCGGCCACGGTTTGTGGCGCCTGCCACCGCGGCACGGCGGGCTCTTCGATCCGGACGCTTACCCCTTCCTCGAAGGCCGCGCCTGGGAATCGAAGCGGGCCGCGACGGCGCTGATCGAACCGCCACTGGTTTCCGACGGCATCCTCTTCCGCATTCTCCAGGATTTGCTCTACCTCGACGGCGAGCGCATCTCCTACCGCGCCCTTGACGTGGAACAGATCGGTTCCGTCTACGAAGCCATGATGGGCTTCACGGTCGAAACCGCCCACGGCATTTCCATCGGCCTCGGCGCAGACCACCTTGTCATCAACCTCGAAGACCTGCTCACGAAGAAGCCCGGCGACCGCCCAAAATGGCTGAAGGAAAATGCCGACTGCGAAGTCACCGGCAAAGCCATCGAACAACTGAAGGCCGCAGCCTCCGTCGATGAACTCCTCGCCGCGGTACGCCGCCGCATCTCGAAGCTTTATCTCGACCAGAACTCCAACCCGGTAACGATTCCCACCGGCGGCATATACCTTCAACCGACAGAAGAGCGCCGCCGTTCCGGTTCGCATTACACGCCGCGTTCGCTAACGCAGCCGATCGTCAAGACCACGCTCGATCCCGTGCTGGCGCAACTGGGAGACAACCCCACGCCGGAACAGATTCTGGGACTGAAGGTCTGCGACCCCGCCATGGGTTCCGGAGCGTTCCTCGTTGAGGCCTGCCGCTACCTTGGCGAGAAGCTCGAAAAGGCGTGGATCGCGCATAACCAATTGCCGCCGATCCCAGCGGACCAGGACCCGCTGCTACACGCCCGTCGCATCGTGGCGCAACGATGTCTCTACGGCGTGGACAAGAACCCCTTCGCCGTCAACTTGGCGAAGCTCTCGCTCTGGCTCGCGACCTTCGCCAAAGACCACCCGTTTACCTTCGTCGACCACACGCTCCGCTGCGGCGACTCACTCGTCGGCCTCACTGCCCATCAAGTCGAGGCATTCCACTGGCAGCCGAAAGAGGAAGGTGCGCTGCTTCGCGACATGCCTTCGCGCCTGCGCCACATTCTGAACGCGCGCGCTCAGATTCTCGATGCCGCCGATGAAACGCCGTATGCGTTGCTCGCGCAAAAACTGGTGGTGACGGAGGAACAGATGATCGATCTGCGCCTCGCTGGCGACCTCACGGTTTCGGCCTTTTTCGTAGCGGATAAGCCCAAAGATCGCGAGACCCGGCGCAAAGATCTCGCGGAAAAGTTCCGCCGCGCGCGGGAGCGGGTGACAGATTTGGAACTCGACGATGAATTACAGGGTGCGGTTCGCGTTTTGAGGACCGGGCGTCAGGGCATCAGACCCTTCCACTGGGAACTCGAATTTCCAGAGGTATTCGGATGCGGGGGATTTCAGGCCTTCATCGGGAACCCGCCATTCCTCGGGGGAAAACGCATTTCAACGGAGCTAGGCGAGCCATTCCGAGATTGGCTCACCACAATGTTCGCTGAGTCAAATTCAAACAGTGATTTGGTGGCATTCTTCTTCCGTCGTGCGTTTGATCTTCTAGAGCGGCGCGGGACATTTGGTCTGATCGCGACCAATACGGTCGCCCAAGGAAAGACTCGCGCAACGGCGTTGCGGTTCATGCGTAGACACGGGGGGACAATTTTCAATGCGCGCAAGAGAGTTAAGTGGCCCGGAGAGGCTGCCGTAGTCGTTTCAATTGTCCACGTAGCTCGGGAGTGGTCGAATGCCCTGTGCTTCCTGGACAACCGCCCCGTGACGAAAATAACTGCATTCTTGGTTGAGAATGGCGGCGATGACGATCCTTCCCCACTCAATGAGAATGCAGGGACCTCGTTCAGCGGTTACTTCCTTAGAGGGATGGGATTTTCCTTCGACGATTCCTCTCCGGATGCCAATCCGGTTCAAGAGATGCACCGGCTGATTGCAAATGATCCACGCAACCAGGAACGTATATTTCCGTTTCTGGGAGGGGAGGAAGTCAATGATGACCCGCGCCATGCATTTCATCGTTGGGCCATTAATTTTGGTTCGATGTCGCTAGCCGAAGCTGAGCTGTGGCCGGACCTAGTCGAAGTTTTGCGACGTAAGGTCAAGCCGGAGCGGGACATCGTGACAAGAGCAGCCCACCGGGACCATTGGTGGCAATATGCCGAGCCGCGTCCAGGGCTGCGACGCGCAATACAAGGCATGTCCCAAGTCCTGGTCTGTTCGCAAATCACCACCTACTGCGTCTTTGCCTTTTTGCCGTCAACTTGGGTTTTCTCCCACGCGTTGAACGTTTTCGCCTTTGAACGATACGGAGTCTTCGCGATACTCCAGTCCCGTATTCACGAGATATGGGCAAGATTCTTCGGCTCGTCAATGAAAGACGACCTTCGTTACACGCCGACCGACTGCTTCGAAACCTTCCCATTTCCGCTGGATTGGCGGGCGAACCAAGCTCTGGAGAAGATCGGTCAAAGATATTACGAATACAGAGCAGAGATGATGAAGCGCACGGAAAAGGGTTTGACGGAGACGTACAACCACTTCCATAACAAGTGCCAAACCGATTCCGATATCACCACGCTGCAGCGACTCCACGCGGAAATGGATCGGGTTGTTCTTGATGCTTATGGCTGGACCGATCTCCAGCCAAAGCTGGATTTCATCCTCGAATACGAGGACGAAGAGAACCAGGAAAGCTTAAGCGGCCGTGAGCGAAAGAAGCCCTGGCGTTATCGGTGGGTCGACGAGGACCGTGAGCAAGTCCTCGCCCGCCTCCTTGAGATGAATCGAACCCGCGCGGAAGAAGAAGCGCAATCGACTCCCGCCGCGCCTGCCGCCAAAGCGCCGGGGAAACGCGGGAAAAAGTCCACCAAACTCGCACCGGCCACTTTCCCCAACCTATTCGAAGTTCAGGAACCCACCGAATGACCTCTGCCGAAGTGCGCGAACAGATTCTCGATTCTCTCATCCTCGACCTCGTGGGCCCGGTCGCCGGTCTGAAGGCCGGCAACTACCTCGAACAGGAGATCCTGCCAGGATCGACTGCGCCCCTGCGTTGGTACCTGACCGGCTTCCTCGCCCCTTTCGCCGCCAAGCCCGAGGAGAAAACCGACGAAGACAGCGGCGAGCAGATCGACCTGATCCCGCCAAAGACCGGTCTCGACGATGAGGCCGCGCCGGAATCGGCCTCCTCCCGGAAGACGCCCTTCCCATCCTCGATGGGCCTGAGCGTTCTGATCCCACCAAAGTGTAAGTCCATCAAGGCCACCGTCACGTGGGGCGACTATGCGGCCGCCATGAAGGACGAAGCGGTCACCGGATGGCGCCGCAGCGCGCGTTGGGCACAAGCGCCCCTGCCCATCCCAACCAAGGACACCACCCGCGACGCGGTTCGGCTGAAAGACTCGGGTGGCCTCGACCTGGTTCTTTCCGTGCGCACCATCCCGCCGCACAAAGGGCTCGACCTGGTTGCCCCCGGCACGCGCGCGGTATCCGTGTTTCTGGTGAATAACCGCACGCCTATGACGGGCATCCGGCGCGATGAAGCCTACGTCTTCCAGGTCAAACTGCAACTGGAATCCGACCTGCCCTTCGTCGCCCGCCCCGACCTTCGCGGCGTCATTTCCTCCGATCCCGATGAACGCGTGGCCGACCTCCAGTACCGGGATGCCTTCGAATACGCCGTGGGCCACGGAGTCTCCGCTCGCGCTCTTCCCGTTAATTCCGACGGCTGCAGGTCCGTTGAGACGGCGTGGATTCCGCGGTGTGAGGTAGAACGGATCGAGCACCGGGCCGCGCCCGCGAACGCAACGCTGGAAATGGAGAAGCTGGCATCCATCAAGGACGCCGCCGAAGCCAAATCGCTGATTGAGCCGCTGATCCAGGCCTACCGGGACTGGATCGCGAAGCAGCCTGTACCGGGAGGAACCAGCGCGATGGAAAAGCGTCGCGCCGATGTCGCCACGAAGATGCTGTCGAGAGCCGGGGTGGTCGCCGGACGGATCGAGCAGGGTCTGAACGAACTCGCCGACCCGAACGTGCTCGAAGCCTTTCGGCTGGCCAACAAGGTGATGGCGGCGGTAGGCCGACAGCGACGGAAGAACGCTGTGGAGCCACCGAAGTGGCGTCCTTTCCAGTTGGCGTTCCTGCTGCTGAATCTGACCTCCATGGCGGAACCATCGGACGCGGATCGCGAACTGGTGGATCTGCTCTTCTTCCCCACCGGCGGCGGCAAGACGGAAGCCTACCTGGGTCTTGCGGCGTTCACCATGTTCCTTCGCCGCTTGCGGAATCCCGGCTCGCTTCGGGGGTGCGGTGTCGCGGTGATCATGCGCTACACCCTGCGTCTGCTCACGCTCGACCAGTTGGGCCGCGGCGCGGCGCTCATCTGCGCCATGGAACTGGAGCGCAGGAACGACGTCGATAAGCTCGGCAAGTGGCCATTCGAAATCGGGCTTTGGGTCGGCCAGGCGGCCACGCCGAATCGCATGGGCAAGTCGGGAGAGCGAGACGAGAATAGCGCCCGCGCCCGCACACGGAAATTCAAACAGGACCAGAAGACGTCCCCCATTCCACTAGAAGTCTGCCCCTGGTGCGGAACGAAATTCTCGCCCAACTCCTTTAATCTAGTCCCGAATGAAAAGGAGCCTCTCGATCTGCGCATCACCTGCGTGAACCGGGACTGCGAATTCTCCGGCGGCTCGCCATTGCCGATTGTCGCTGTCGATGAACCCATTTATCGCCGTCTGCCGGCATTCCTGATTGCGACCGTCGATAAGTTCGCCAGCCTCCCGTGGGAAGGCCAGACGGGCAAACTGTTCGGTAAGGTAGAGCGCGCCGATGCGGGCGGCTTCTATGGCCCCTGCGACCCCAACTCCGCGGGGCAGCCTTTGCCCGAGCCGCTCCTGCCGCCGGACCTCATCATCCAGGACGAATTGCATCTGATCTCCGGGCCGCTGGGCACCATGGTCGGGTTGTATGAGACCGCCATCGACGCACTCTGTTGCCGGGACGTAACGCAGCCTGACGGAGAGAAGAGGACGATTCGGCCCAAAGTGGTCGCCTCCACGGCCACGGTGCGCCGCGCCGAAGCGCAGATCAAGGCGCTGTTCTGCCGCAATGGCGTCGAAATCTTCCCGTGCCCGGGTCCAGACCGCCGCGATTCCTATTTCGCGATTACGGTGCCGTCAGACGAGAAGCCGGGCCGGTTGTATGCGGGTGTGGCCGCGCAGGGCCGCTCGCCGAAGGTCATATTCTTGCGCACGTATCTGGCGTTGCTGGGCGCGGCGCAGAAAGCCTTCCTCGCCAACGGCGGCCTGAACAACCCGCAAAATCCCGCCGACCCTTACATGACGCTCACCGGGTACTTCAACAGCCTTCGTGAGCTTGGCGGGTGCCGCCGGATCGCGGAGGACGAAGTGACGTCGCGGTTGAAAGACTACGGCAATCGCCTGCGGCAGGGTGAAACGACGGGCCTGTTCGCGAAGCGCGATCTGAAGGAAGTAGTCGAATTGACCTCGCGCATCTCCACCGCCGCGGTTTCCAAAGCGAAGGATCGCCTGGCCAAGGCTTTCCTGCCCAAAGCTGACTGCCTGGATATCGCGCTCGCGACGAACATGATCTCGGTTGGTCTCGATATTTCCCGGCTGGGCCTGATGGCGGTGTTCGGTCAGCCGAAGACAACCGCTGAATACATCCAGGCCACATCGCGCGTGGGCCGCGAGGAGGGTAAGCCCGGCCTCATCATCACCATGCTCAACGTGCATAAGCCGCGCGATCGCTCGCACTATGAGCGTTTCGAAGCCTGGCACGCGTCTTTCTACCGCTCGGTGGAGGCGACCAGCGTCACGCCGTTCTCGCCGCGCGCGCTGGATCGGGGCTTGGCGGAAGTTACGGTCGCGATGAGCCGTCAGGGATGGTCCGGCATGACCAAGGGCCCCAATGCGCTGCGCGCGATGGAATTGCGGTCAAGCCTGTCGCCCGTCGTGGATATCTTCGGTCGCAGAGTGGAGTGTTATGCGGCGTTGGAAGCCAAAGAGATGCAACAGCGCCGCGACGGCGTTCGGGGCAAAGTAGAAGACCTGCTCGACGATTGGGCGAAGATTTCCAAGCAACAGAAGGACGCGGGAGCCACGCTTCGCTACCAGCAATACGACGACGGCACGGGCCCGTACCTGCTGCGATATCCGCTCGACCCGGATTTGGAGCGAGTCGAAAGCAAAGCGGCGCAGTTCAAAGCGCACCGCTCGCTGCGCGATGTGGAGCCGGCCTGCAACCTCCGGCTGATCGAACTGAACGGGAATGCAGTCGATCCCGAGGAGGATCTGGACTAATGGCCCGCCCCAATGGACAGATTCGCCGCGGCCAGATCATCAACGTGTTCGGTCCCGGCGCCCTCATGGATTTGCCGCACCATGCCGCGATTGTCGGCGGCCTGGACACGTGGGACTGGGGAGGTGACGACCGCAAGCGGAAAATCATCGAACCCCGCCTCCTCAGCAAGATCGAAGCAGCGCTGGAACGGCAGGGCCTCGCGATGTGGGAGCCTCCCGCCGACAGTCAGGACCCGGACGCACCGCCGAGTGGCGTGGTTGTGTACCGCTTCCCCGAATGGTTCACGGCGCAGTATCCGATGAAAGGGCCGCAGGGTCAGCGTACCCGGCCACTGGTTCACCGCCGCAATCTCATCACCCAGACGAAGTGGCAGGGTCCGGACCGCAAGAAATACGATATTGTTCCACTCCGCTTTGTGCAGGCGTGTCCGAACGGGCATATTTCCGACGTCGATTGGTACGCTTTCGTCCATGGAATGCCCGTTGAAGGGACAGAGGCGTGCCGCCGCGATCTCTTCATGGATGAGTGGGGCACCAGCGGCGACCTCACCGAAGTGGTGATCCGTTGCGACTGCGGCAAGAGTAAGCAGCTCATCATTGCGCTGGAGGACAAGACTGCGCTCGGCTGGTGCCGCGGGCGCAGGCCATGGCTGGGCGGCAGCAATTCCGAACCGAACTGCCGTGATCCCAAAGGTCAACCGACCTTTAATCGGCTGCTCAACCGGTCGGCATCCAATGCCTGGTTCCCACAGGTTCTGAGCGTCATCTCCATCCCGGACGAAGATGAAAAGCTGCGCGGGGCGGTCGAGAAGATTTGGGAAGACCACCTGCAGTACGTCGGATCGGTCGACGATCTGCCCGGCGAACGAAAACGGGCGAAGGTCGCGGCCGCGCTCGAAGGCTATTCCAACGAAGCTGTCTGGGCTGAGATCGAACGCCACCGCGGCGGTTCTTCCAACGCCCCGGCAAAGACAATCAAGCAGGCGGAAATTGAGACGTTACTTGCGAGTCCCGACGAGATCGGCCAGGACAAGATCGAAGGCGACTTCTACGCACGCCGCTGGCGGCCGACGCCACCACTCGAAGCCATCTGGAACAAAATCGACCGTGTCGTTCTTATCCACCGCCTGCGCGAAGTCGTTTCACTGATCGGCTTTACGCGCTTCGAGCCCGCGACCAACGACATCGATGGTGAGCTCGCCATCGGTGTGAATCGCGCCGCGCTGGCCGATGAGGTCACCTGGGTTCCGGCGGTGGAGAATCGCGGCGAGGGCGTCTTCATCTCCTTCAAATCCGAAGAGGTTCGCGCCTGGCGAAAACGGACTGAAGTTTCGAAGCGGGAAATCGAACTGGCGGAAGGCTTCAAGCTATGGAAGAAGCAGTATCCAAGTTCGAAGGCTGATTTCGTTGGCGCTCCATATATAATGCTGCATTCGCTTGCGCACCTGCTGATCACGCAGGTATCGCTGGAGTGCGGCTACTCCTCGTCCGCGATTCGTGAGCGGGTCTACGCCGGCGATGCCGGCTACGGCATCCTGCTTTATACAGGCTCGCCGGATTCGGAGGGGACTCTGGGCGGCCTGGTCGAAATTGGGCGCAAGATCGACCAGCATCTCCGCAATGCAATCGAACTGGGACGCCTCTGCTCCAACGACCCGGTTTGCGCCCAACATTCCGCAAAGCAACTGCTGGAAGAGCGTTTCCTTCTGGGCGCGGCCTGCCACGGCTGTTTGCTGATTTCAGAAACTTCGTGCGAGCGTTTCAATCAATACCTGGATCGCTCGCTCGTGGTCGCTACCGTGGGCGCAACAGGCGCGGAGTTTTTCACAGATCAGGATCTGGCTCTTCCATGAAACTGATCCGGTCGTTGCCCGCGAGCACCCTGCAATCCATAGCGCACGCGCTGCGGGGCGGCCGCCTCAAGCCGCCCTACACCGCCTTCACTGTCGCGGAATGGGCGCCGCAATATGGTCGCGATTCGTTGGCGGCCGAGTTGATATCGCTGGAGTCGTGCGGCTTCACCACCACCACGCTCGCCATCACTCTCGAAGTTCTCGCCGAGGCCGCCGAAGCCAGACAACGGGCAATCGATCAGGTCCAACTAGTTTGGACCAGCCCCGACGAAGAGGGCCCGCACGTTCGCGATACAAGCGTTGTGGTAGGACAACTGCTCTCCGAGGCCCGTCAGTCGCTCTGGATTTCGACGTACAGCGTCTTTAACGGACACGAAGTTTTTCTGCCAATCGAGGAAGCGTGGACGTTGCGTCCGGATCTCGAAGTCGTCCTGATTCTGAATGTGCCGCCGAACGACGACGCTGCAGTCGAAAAGTACGCTTGGTCATTCTGGAAGTATCATTGGCCCTGGACAAGGAAGCCAGTGGTGTTCTACGATCCTCGCGGTCCCGAGAAAACACTTGTGCCACCTGCCTGCCAGCACGCAAAATGCATCCTCGTGGACGGAGTCACCGCATTCATCACTTCGGCGAACTTCACTGAATCGGCGCACGAGCGGAATATCGAACTCGGCGTCTTATTTCGTGACAATCCGAGGGTTGCCCGATCGATCCGGGCGAAGTTCGAGAGTCTCATTGAAGACGGCTTTCTGAGGCCGTTGCCGAGGTGCTGAACAGTTGCAAACCCGCCGCTGACAGCGACTGTACCAGGAACCGTCACAATCCGGCTTTCTGCAGGACCGATTCCAACAAAGTGGTGCGCCTATGCACATTTATCAAATGGGAGTTTCAGATGGATGCAGTCGCCAGGAGCCTTGGACAAGTCCTGCTTCAGTCCGATGTAGATTTCTGTCGTCGTGATCGATGCATGGCCGAGAGCATACTGAATCTTCAAGGGGAGCGCCTGTTTCGGGTTGGGCTCCTGTGCCGACCTCACCGACAGTCTGTAAGTGTATGGACAGAAAGGAGAAAGTGGTTTATAATCATCCAATGAGTGATATTGGCGCCGAGCTGGTGAAGATACCGGATTCCGAGTCAAGTCCTGATTTTGACAGCATGTGGAATGCACTGAAATCGGCAGCGTTGGCCGGCGTGCCATCGGAGAAATCAAAGCGCCTCTATTCCGGATGTCTCGATCATTTCTACCGCTGGTACTTTCTTGAGCCCCGGCCGCCGTTCGGCAAAACCGTCGTGCAAGAGTATCGCACCGCTCTCGAACTCGAAGGGTACGCGCCCTCGACTGTAGCAATCCACATCGCCTCGCTACGAAAACTTGCCGAGGAAGCCGCAGATAACGGGCTCTTGGACCGGCAGCTTGCCGCAGGAGTTTGCCGTGTGCGCGGCCCGCGAAGGCTCGGTCGCAAACTCGGCAATTGGCTAGGCATTGATGAATCTGAAGCACTGATTTGCGCCCCGGATAGCTCCACGTTGAAGGGCGTCCGCGATCAGGCAATCCTCAGTGTGGCCCTAGGTTGCGGATTACGGCGTAGCGAACTCGCCGCGTTGACACTCGGCCATATGCAAGTCCGCGACTCCAGATGGCTAATTGCGGATCTCGTCGGCAAGCATCGTCGCTTGCGAACAGTGCCCGTTCCTGATTGGGTGAAGCTCTCGCTTGATTTGTGGCTATTCCGTGCCGGGTTCGCCACCGGCCGGGTATTCCGATCCATCAGCAAAGCGGGCGTAATGAATGGCGACTCGATGACGCCTCAAGCCATTTACGAAGTCGTCCGGACGTACGGTTATCGAACAGGAGTTCGGATCTCGCCGCACGACATGCGACGGACATTCGCCAAGCTCGCATTCGCCGGTGGTGCTCCTCTCGAACAGATTCAGTATGCTCTCGGGCATGCGTCGATCACAACTACGGAAATCTACCTCGGACTTAAGCAGGACCTCTCCAAGGCCCCAGGCGACTGCATCCATTTGAAACTCCCCTTCGATAAATGTGCATAGATCAAGTTCGTCACCATTTCCAGACTGCCTAGGTTTATTTGCTTATTACTCTTACTTGCATATCAAGCAGCCCGTCACATTCGCGACCGCGAAGCTGATCCCCTTCAAATTGCGTTCCGGCGACACCCCCGGAATCGGCCGTGGATAGCCGGACGCGAAATAGGCCGTGCGGCCGCCCGGCAGTTCGCGCATGCGGCACTCGTCGCGCGGGCAGTCCCAATCGAGCAATACCGGAATCGTGCCCGGCAAACATCCCGGCAGCCACCCATACGCGGATACGACCCTTGCTCCGCGCGAGAGCGCGGCGTCCACCGCTTTTTGCAACAACTCCGCGTGCTCGGCCTTGGTCGTGCCGAGGCTCAAATTGATCCACTCGATGCCATTCGCGGCGCACCACTCGATGGCACGCGCCAGTGTTTGCGCATCCGTCGCAAGCTTGCGATCGAAAATCTTCACCGCGAATATTTCGGCGTCCGGCGCTTTCTCGCGAATAACGGCCGCGACCGCCGTACCGTGTCCCAGTCGGTCGACATAGTCGTCGCTGACGATCGCAACCCCGCCCGCTATTCCGTTGACATGCGGATGAGCCGCATAGATGCCGCTATCGACCACGGCAACGCGCGCGCTCACGGCGCGGTAGCTGTGCGGAGGAAGTGTTGTGCGAGCGCGCCGGGCTCTTCCGCCGTCCGCGCATCCCGCAGCACAATCACACGGTCCGCGCGGCTTGCCACCTCGAACCGATGCGAGATCACTATAGTGGTTCGACCCCGCATTAGAGTCGCGCACCCGGTGATCACCTCCTGCTCCGACGCCGGATCGAGCGCCGCCGTTGGCTCGTCCAGAATCAGCACCGTTGGATTCGCCAGGTACGCCCTAGCAATTGCCAGCCGCTGCTTCTCACCTGACGAAAGAGCCATCCCGCGCTCTCCGACAATGGTCTCGTACCGTTGCGGCAGGTTCTCGATAAAATCGCCGACGCCTGCCGCGCGGCATGCATCCCGCAAGTCCGAATCCGACCCATCCGGCCGCACATAGCGCAGATTCTCCGCGATGGAGGCATGAAACACGAACGGCTCCTGATCGACGAGCACCACGTGCCGGCGCAGATCTTCGAGCCGCAATTCCCGCAGGTCGCGGCCATCCAGTCGAATCACGCCGCCATCCGGATCGAGCATCCGCAGGAGCAGATCCGCGATAGTCGATTTCCCACTGCCGCTTGGACCCACGATCGCCACAGTCTCGCCGGGTTCCACTGCAAAGCTGACGCGCTCAAGAACGATATCGCGATCAAACCGGAACGTCACGTTCTCAAACGCGATCCTTCCCGCGCAATTCTCGAGGGCTACGGTCGCCACGCTTTCGACGACTTCCACGGGCGATTCCAGGATCTGGTCCACGCGCGCCAGCGATACCCGAACCGTCGCCAGATTGGCGTACAGCCCCATCAGCGACTGGATCGGCGCCATCATCCGCATCTGATACGCCATGAAGGCGACCAGGCTGCCGACGGTCAACGCTCCGTGGATGACCTGCCAGCCGCCATAAAGAAATAGGAGCATCGTACTCGCCGACAGCAGCAGACCGGGGAGCGCCCCGGCGAGATACGTCACCCGCTGCATCGACATCAGCGCCTGAATGAACACGTCGTTCTTCGCTTTGAACCGCGCCGCTTCGTGCTGCTGCGCGTTCGATGCCACTACGAGCTTCATCCCTTGCAGTGTCTCGATGAGAAAGCTTCCGATGGCCGCGCTGGCGTTGCGCATCGCGGCGATCTGCGTTTCCAGAAGGCGGCGATAGCGATTCAGGACCCATATGCTGACTGGCAGCAGCGCCACTCCGGCCAGGAACAAGCGCGCGTCCAGCCATACGAGCATCACCACCGAGCCCAGCAGATAAATTATGTTGCCCGTCCAAGCCAGCACGCTCTCCGCCGCGACGCGTTGTATTTCGCCGACATCGTTATTGATACGGCTCACGATCTCGCCCAGTCGCGTTCGCGCATAGAATCGCGGCGAGAGGCGCTGCAAATGCCGGTACAGAGCCAGCCGCATATCGAACAGAATCTCGGCCGAAACCCGTGTATAACGCAGCCCGCTAATAACGTTGAGAAAAAAATTGCGATGGTGAGCGCCGCAAACATTCCGACCGTTCGCACCAACGCCATCCAGTCGCGGCCAAGCAGCGCTCTGTCGATAAGTCCTTTGGAAAGATAGGGCAGGTAAAGCGAAAACGCCGTGCCGAGCAGGCTCAGCGACACGATTAGGATTAAAGACCGCCAATACGGCAGAACGTACGCGAGCAGGCGCGGCGCGCTCTTATGGAACCACATACAGCCTGGTAGTGGTATCCGTATCGAGCGTGATGGTGCGCAGGTATTTGAAGTTGCTGGCATCGTACAGATCGATGGTGTTGCCGGCGTTGTAAACGTACAGCACCTTACCATTCGTGCTGCTTCTGATGGACATGCGCGGACGGCCCTGAAATTCCATGCGCCGATCCAGCTTGCGATTCGCTAGATCGAAGCTCCAGAACTCGTAGCGCCCGACCTCGGAATGAATGCCGTAGCCCGCCGTCCGACCCGGCGCCAGAGTGAAGCTGACCCGAATCGCCGGTCCCAGCGCGTAAAAATCCACACTCTTTTGCGGCAGGTTCACGCGCGCGATCCCCATCATACGCCGGTTCGCTATCGGGTCCTGAATCTGGAAAATGCCGGTCAGGAAACCGGGTTCCTCCGTGCTGTCGTCGAGCGCGCCAAAGTCCATGTGCCCGAGGCCCGGTTCGAACGGCCGCGACAGCTCCCACTTGTCCACTTCCTTGAAATCCTTCGTATTCAGAATGGTAATGTCCGGCCCAAACAGATATAGCAGCTTCCCATCGGGTGAGAATTTCAGACCGATAAATTCACGCTCTTCGCTCTTAGGCCATGGAATGGTCCGCGTCACTTTGTGGGTCTTCAAATCGTACTGCTGCAACGTCGACGGTCCAATCTCCCACCGATCCACGTGCTTGGTCGCGGTCTTCAACAGCAGGATCATGTAGTTATGTGTCGGGTCCGGTTCGAAGCCGTTGATGCGGACCTTCTTGTTGCCCTCGCTCAGGCGGAATGTGTCGATCACCTGCCGGCTCGCGATGTCGGCGATCTCGATATTCTCGAAGGTGCTGTTCAAGAAATAGAAGCGCTTGTGGTCATCCGACAAACTTAATTCGTCGGGGATGCCCGTCTTGGTCTGGATCCGGCCGACCACTTTTTCGGTCGTCTCGTCGAGAACGAGAATCTCGCCGGGACGCCCGCCGATGTAGAGCTTCCCATTGCCGCCGTTCAGCTCCTGGGCAGAAACGCAAATGGACAGCAGCGCGAACGCGATCAGCAGCATTCTCATGGAAACACCAGGTCGATTTTGCGCCAATCCTTCTGTGCGGCCGCGCATTT
>CAWDKQ010000023.1:0-180515 GCA_963802915.1 Bryobacterales bacterium | reverse complement strand
GCTGGCCGCCACGGGCGGCTGGCCCCTGCCCGACTTCCGGCGGGCAGGCGTCTCTCAAGGCAGCCTGCCCGCTCTTTCTGCGCTGGGCCTGGCCAGAGGGCTATAGAGAATAAAGCTTGTGGTGGCTTGACAGGCGATTGGACCGGCGTGGGCTTTGGCTGCCGCTCCATCAGACTATCGGACGCTGAACTCTCCCCGATACCAGCCGCGCGTCCGGTTGCACACGTTGCAGACCGACAACATCACCGGCACCTCGACCAGCACCCCGACCACGGTTGCCAGCGCCGCCGGCGAGTCGGCCCCGAAAAGAGTGATCGCCACCGCCACCGCCAGCTCGAAGAAATTGCTCGCGCCGATCAGCGCCCCCGGCGCCGCCACGTTGTGCTCGACCCGCAGCCACCGCATGAGCAGGTAGGTCAGCCCGGAGTTGAAATACACCTGGAGGATGATGGGCACGGCGATCAGCAACACCGCCAGCCACCGGCTGGTCAGGTTCTTCGACTGAAACGCGAAGATCAGCACCAGCGTCAGAAGCAGGGCGCCGATCATCACGGGATGAAACCTGGGCAGAAACCGCCGCTCGAACCATTCCTTCCCGTGGGAGCGCAGCAGCGCCGTCCGCGTCGCCCAGCCCGCCGTAAGCGGTATCACGATGAACACGACCACCGAGGTGATGAGCACTTTGGGCGGGACCACCACGTGCGCCACGCCACAGAGGAACATCACAATCGGCGCGAACGCCACGAGCATGATCAGATCATTCACCGCCACCTGGACCAACGTGTAGGCCGGGTCGCCGTCCGTCAGGTAGGACCATACGAAGACCATCGCCGTGCAGGGGGCCGCCGCGAGGATAATCAGCCCCGCTGTGTAGCCCCGCGCCGTCTCCGGGTCAATCCATGCGGCGAACACGTGCTGCATGAACACCCAGGCCAGGAACGCCATGCCGAAGGGCTTCACCAGCCAATTCACGAACAGCGTCACTATCAGTCCCTTGGGCTTGCGCGCAATCCCGCCAATGGCGCCGAAATCCACCTTCAGCATCATCGGGTAGATCATGAGCCAGAGCAGCACCCCTATGGGCACATTGACCTGCGAGCCCCGCCCAAACTCCAGCTTGCTCAGGGCCGCCGTCACACCCGGCAGCGCCCGTCCCAGCGTCACCCCGGCCATCATGCACAGGAACACCCAAAGCGTCAGGTAGTGCTCGAAGAACCCCAGCCGCCTGGGTACTGGGACGGGGGCTGAGAGGGTTGCGGTTACTTCACTTGTCATGGCTATTGAGGCGAGGGGTAAACGATTCCGAGCAGGGTCAAGTTCATGGCGTTATCGCGCCGAGCATACGAGCCACACGCCGCCAAGCAGGACCAGCACTCCGCACGTCCCCTTGAGCACGGCCACGGCTCGGGATTGCTCGTTCCAATGGAGATAGCGCTGGACCCACTCGGTCGAAGTGCCGGCCAGCACGATCACCGTGCAGTGGCCAATGCCATAGGCCAGCAGCAGGGCGACGCTGTAAGCGGCTGTGGCCCGAGCCGCTTTGAACGCGACCCCGAGGACCGGCGCCATGAACGCAAAGGTGCAGGGGCCGAGCGCAACGCCAAAAATGAGCCCAAGCACGAAGGCCGCGAGCAGCCCCCGGCGTTTCATTCCCACCTGTGCCGGACCCGACCACGGCATGGGAATGAATCCCAGCAGGTGCAGCCCCACGAGAAAGAAGACCAGCGCCACGAAGTAGTTTCCCCACCGCCCCACATCGCCCATCATCCGTCCCGCCGCCGCGGTGACGGCGCCAATCGCGCCGATGGTGATCAGAATCCCCACCGCAAAGAGCGAGGCGATTCCGAATGCGCGGCCCGTGCTGACGCGCCCCTGGCCGCTGATAAACCCCACAATGAGCGGGATGCTGGACAAGTGGCATGGGCTCAGAACCACGCTGAGCACGCCCCACAGGAGCGACGCCGCCAGCGCGAGCAGCGGGGCGCCCTCCACCGCGTGCGACAGCGCAGAAAACAGGCTCTCCATTCAAGCCCTCAGCTCTTTGCTTCCTTCCCACCTTCGGCTTTGGGCTTGGGCTTCCCGGGTTTCAGGATGACGCCCAGCTCCTGCCACTTCGCCAGGATGTCCTTCTTGGAGAAGAACCCCTCGTGCCGGAACAACTCCCTGCCCTCCGCATCAAAGAAGATCTGCGTCGGAATGAGTTGGATTCTATAGGCTTTCCCGGCGTCAGGGGTCTTC
The DNA here is from genome assembly GCA_963802915.1 of Bryobacterales bacterium. Lineage (GTDB taxonomy): Bacteria > Acidobacteriota > Terriglobia > Bryobacterales > Bryobacteraceae > JAICMB01. The sequence continues at coordinate 178,277 of CAWDKQ010000023.1, read as the reverse complement.
CAGACGTCAATGAATTGAACCTCCAGCCGCCCCTCATACTCCTGTGTCAGTTCCTTCAAGACCGGGGCCATCATCTTGCACGGGATGCACTTGTCCGCACCCAGGTCCAGCAGGCGATACAGCGATCCCACCAGTGTCGCGTTGGATGTAAGCGAATCGAGCGCGACATAGACGGGACCGCTGATGGGCGCTCCATTATTGGTCACGGTGAGACTCTGCAGATAGTTGTGCGTGATGCGGTTGTAGCGGAAACCGGAAACTGTGCTGGTCATTTGCGAAGTCACATTGGTCTTTGCAGTTGAGGTGAAGTTGGCCACCACGGATTCCGCGGCGTTCATCAGCAGAGTTGTGGGATTCGTATTGCCGCTGAGCGCGCCACCCCAACTCGAGAAGGCGTAGCAGGCATTGGGCGTGGCCGATACATTGATGTTGGAACCCGCGGTGTAGAGCGAGCCGGAAGCTGGTGTGACGCTGCCACCTGCGGGCGGGTTCGCGGTCCAGGTGAAGGCGAACTGCGGCGCGCTTCCGATGCTAGTTATATCGCTGGCTGTGGCTGACACCGATCCGCCGCCCGAAACGGTCGCCATGTTGGTGAGGCTCGACGGCGCGTTGGCCGCTACGCTGACGGTTACCGTGATAGGCAGGTAGCTTTGACTGGCCGTTAGCGTATCGGAGCGGGCGCAGGTGGGCAGTGTGAGGCAGTTCCAACCCGTTCCGCTCATGGCGGTGACACTCAGTCCAGTGGGCGCGTTATCGGTCACGGTGACCGTGCCGTTGGTGGATCCCGCTGAAGCCATGTTGCCAACCGCGATCATGTATGTGCCGCTCGCGCCTGCCGTGAAGCTGGCGCTATGAGTTTTCGAGATGGTCAGCACGGGGGGATTCGGGGCCGTGACATTGATGGAGACCGTCGCGGTCTGGGTGTTGTAATCCGCGGTATCCATGGGAGTGAACAGAACTGAAAGGGTCTGATTATTGCCCACTGGCAGAACGGTCCCGGAAGGTGGAGTGTAGGCGAAAGCGCCGTTCACGTTCGCCGTGGCATTCAACTGGGTGGATCCCAGCGCGGTTCCGGAAACGATGCTGGCGGGGTTGGCCCAAGTGATTACCGGCGTCGCTTTCGAGATCGTGAGCTGTTGGGTGTTGTCGCTGCTGGCCGCGAAGCCGCTGGCGGGATTGTAGGCTGCTTGAATGGGATAGGTTCCGGCCGCGGTCCCTCCAGGAATGGTGAAGCTGGTGCTCGCGGTTCCGCTGGTTACCGTCGCTGAAACGGAAGTGTTGAGGAGGGTGAAGGTGACCGTACCGCCGCTCACTGGTGTGGAGTTGCTGGTGACTGTGGCGCTCAGGGTAATGGTCTGATCTGTGGGGCTGTAGGTGGCCGAAACGGACGCGGCTGTTGTGGTTGTCGACGCGGCTGAGGTGGGCGCGGCGAAGGGATTAAACATGACCGCGAGAGTGCCTCGATCGGGCTGCTGCACCTGGCCGATGACGGCGATGCCGAGGAGTCCGTCATTGCCAAAATCCGCAACGGCAATCCCTCTGGGGTTCGGTCCGGAAGGGAAAGTCACTTCAGTTTGAAATGTTCCGTCCCCATTTCCGAGCAGGTAGGTCGCTTCGCTGAGACCGCAGCAATCGGCCAGCAGCAAATCCAATATTCCGTCGCCGTTCAGGTCAGTGGCGACCATCATCGGAGGTGCAGTATTTGTATTTGTGGTGACAGGCGGTTGAAAGGTCCCATCGCCTTTTCCGAGTAGGACGACGACCTGGTTTGAACTGGGTCCAATAACAACAACCGCTACGTCCAGTTTTCCGTCGCCGTTAAAGTCACCCGCGATAAGCGCAGCGGTGGCAAGCGGGCCTGGCAGCGTGATATTGGCGGGTGGTTGGAACGTTCCGTCACCTTTCCCCAGCAGCACGGCGATGCCGCCGGGCTCGGTCGGATCAGACTGGCTGAAAGCGACTATCAGGTCGGCCTTGCCGTCGCCGTTGAAATCGCCGGTCACGGTGGAGAGAGGAACCGAACTACCTGTCAGCGCGATTGTCCGGACGCCTTTGAATGTGCCGTCGCCGTTGCCCAGGAAAAGTGAGACGCCACCACTTGCCGCATTCGCAGCGGCGACGTCGGGTTTCCCATCGGAATTGAAATCCGCTATCGTGATGGAACTCAGGCTTCCGCCGGCCGGGAATGTCTTCACGGGATCGAGCGTTCCGTCGCTTTTGTTGAGGAGGACATCGAGGCCGGTTGCATCCCCCGCGATGACATCGGGTTTACCATCGCCATTCAGGTCGGCTAAAGCCAGGGCGCCCGGCTGGGTTCCGAGCGAATAGGGGACGGGGCTCGCGAACAGTCCTGCTCCGGTGGCGATTTCCACGTAGATGTTCCCGGCCTCCGCATCCGTGATCACGAGGTCCGCCTTTTGATCTCCATTCAAGTCGGCGGCAGCGATGGATGCCGGACCCACGCCTACCGGAAGAAGTTGCGGATTATCTACCATCCCGTCGCTCTCGATAAAAGAGAGCATCAGGCTATTGCTGGCGGCGTCGGGCGAGAAGATCGACGTAGTGCCGTCAGTCAGTGGAATGGGAGCGGTGACTACCGTCTGAGCAGCGGATACATACTCTTTGGCTGGCTGAAATGTGCCGTCGCCTTTCCCGAGCATGATCGCCATGGCGCTGGCGAACTCGTCCGCGATAATCAGATCCACATTTCCGTCATTATTCACGTCGGCGAAAGAGAGATAGCCACTGCCCGTTCCCGTGGCAGTCGACACCGCCGGTTGGAACGTTCCGTCTCCACGGCCTAACAGCACCCAGACTTTATTCGTGTAATTGGCGATTCCCATCTGGGTGTCCAACGCCGCGAGATCGACGTTGCCGTCGCCGTTGAAATCGGCTGCGACGATGGTGCCGGCGAACTCTCCCACCGGATAGCTTACGGCCGGGGCGAAAGTTCCGTCCCCTTTACCGAGCAGCACAGTGACGGTGCCCGCTGTTCCTAGGGTGGCGGACAGATTTGTAACAGCCAGGTCGGGGATTCCATCTCCATTGAAATCGCCTGTTGTCAGGTAGAAGGGGAACGATCCGGCCGGAAACGCTTTCGGTGGCCCAAAGGAGCCGTCGCTTTTTCCAAGCAGCACTACCACGTTGCCAGGTCCGGACGTACCGTTTTGGATCGCCGCCAGATCCTGGATGCCGTCTCCGTTAAAATCCGCCACAAGGATGCTAGCTCCAATGCCGGCCACGGGATATGTTGTCGTGGATAGCAGCGTACCGTCAGAGTTAGACACGTTAACGGCGATGCCGGACGAGGTTATCAAGGCGGAGTCAATTGTTCCGACGCCGTTGAAGCTAACCAAGCCTTGGTTGGCCGTGCCTGAGGTTGGGGGCGGTATCGCCGCGGTAGTGCGGTTCCCCGGTTCCCGGACCAGATGCGCGGTCTGGCTGACGACGCCGTTGGGGCTGCCAGGATCACGCCGGTAAAAGGGCCCGACCCCCGGTACGCCATTGGGGCACGCATACTTTATCTCGCTATTAGCGTCGGTGTCGTCGATTAAGGTGTAGTTGTGCCCGTCGCTCGTGAACTCTACTTTGCCTTTCTGGCCCGACGGGTAGAAATCATAGAAATATGTGATCGTCACACCGAAGGGAAGGATCACAGTTTTCGCGATCCTCACCCCCGAGTGAAAAGGCTTGCCGTTACTGTCGTAGCCGCTAGGCAAAGCGCTGCATGAAAACGTGGTCTGGCCGTAGGCGGATGCCAACACGCAAACGGCGAGACATCCTAAATTGATAAACCGTCGAAGCATTGATCGGACTCCTGGGCTGACCCCCGCGCGGCGGGCGTCGAGGGTTACACATTAGGTTGTTGCATTGAACGGTCTGAAAAGTCCTTAGAGGGTTCTGAATTTTTCTGAAAGCGCCGGTTTTTGTAGAGTTTTGGTACTAGGGACAGGTTCGAGTACCGGTACCGGAACCTCCGATCGTTCGAAAAAACACGCCTGATTCTCAAGCCATGACGCGGCGCAGTCGACTACACTATGTTGGTGCGTCCAGCGGCCTCAAGGCCGTTCTGAATTTTTCTGAAGCGCCTTTGCCAGGGAGCTCCGTGTTACCAGAGACCGAAGCCGAACGTATCGAGAAGTACTGCTTCGACGACTTCGATCTTCTGCCCAAGCAGCGCCTGTTATTGCGTGAAGGCGCGCGAATTCCGCTAACGCCAAGACCGCTCGCGACACTCCTTCTTCTGGTGGAGCGGTCCGGTCAAACGGTCTCTAAGGAGGAGCTTTTCGCCCGGGTTTGGAATGGGGCGTCGGTTGAAGAGAACAACCTGACGCAGAGCATCTCGACATTGCGGAGAGCTTTGGGAGAGAAGCGCGGCGAGAATCGTTATATAGCAACGGACCCCGGCCGCGGCTACCGATTCGTAGCTCCGGTCTCGCTGATGTTGGAAAAAGCCGCCGAGGCGCAGGAATCGGAACCGGTCGAGAAGACGGAGCCAAGCCGGTTCGGCGGCCGCGCCCGGTTGCTGGTTCTGATTGTCGGCATCGTACTTCTGGCCGCAGGTCTCGCCGTGTGGCTCCGAATGTACAGCGCCGAGGCGTCGGCGCCGTCACGCCAATCGATCGCGGTTCTGCGCGTCCGGGACTTATCCAAAACTGCAACGGAATCGTGGTTGCAAACCGCGCTGCCCGAGATGCTGACATCGGAACTCGCGGCGGGACGGAGGCTGCGGACAATTCCCGCCGAAGACGTTTCCCGCTGGCGCGCCGATCTGGGTCCATCCGGCGAGAGCGCCTCGCAGGCGGCCGTGGTTCATTCCGCGCGCAACAACCTGGGGGCGGACACATTCGTTCTGGGTTCTTACGTCGTGACCGGGACGTGTCCGCAATGCCGGATTCGGGTCGATCTGGGCGTGCTTCAGGCACGAACGGGCGAGCGGTTCGGGACCGTCATCGACGAAGGCTCCGCCGCGGATCTGCTGGATCTTACGACTCGGTTGGGCCGGCGGCTACGGGCGGAGTTAGGTCTGGCGGGGGACGCACCCACGTCATCGCGGTGGCCGGCTGCTAGCGCCATGCGCGAATACTCGGAGGGTCTGGCGGCTTTACGCCGGGGCGATCCCATGGCGGCGCGGGATCATCTCGAGATCGCCGTTAGCGCCGATTCCGGAAACGCTTTGATCCATTCCGCGATGGCGGAGGCTTGGACGGCGCTGGGATACGGAACCCGCGCCACAGAGGAAGATCGCCGGGCATACGAACTGGCGGGATCTCTCGACCGCCTGGATCAGCTTGGAGTGGAGGCGCGCTACCGGGTCGGCTTGAAACAGTGGGACCGCGCCATCGGAATTTATAAAACCATATTCAAGTTGTTTCCCGATAGCCTGGATGACGGCCTCAACCTGGCACTTACGCAGTGGCGGGCGCAACGGATTGACGACGCCAAATCCACGTTGAAAGAATTGCGGCGGCTGCCGAAGCCGGCCGGCGACGATCCTCGCATCGATCTGAATGAGGCGCGGGCCGTGGGGACGCTGAACGATTTCGCGCGTACCCGGGCGCTGGCTCACCGAGCCGCCGAAGCAGCGAAGGTCCGCGGCGCGCGCTATCTGTTCGCCCGCGCGCGATTGCTGGAGGGCGGCGCCATGCAGAGCCTGTACGATCCGAATGCGCAGGCCGTTCAAGAGGAGGCTCGCAAAACGTGCGAGTCGATTGGCGACCGCAACTGTCTCAGCCAGGTCTATCGTATTCGCGGCAATTTCTTTTATGGCATGGGGGATTTCCATGCAGCGCAGCAGGCCTATGGGCAGGGCGTGGCAATCGCCCGCGAGCTCGGAAATCAGGCGGAATTGGCAAATCTGCTGGTGGGATTCGCAGTGGTGGAGAAGGCCAATCGAGAGTGGCAGCAGGCGGAGCGGAATCTGCTGGAAGCGATCTCTTTGAGGATCGAGACCGGCTTTAATCCGAATTATGTGAGGAACGAACTCGCGGAACTTTATCTCGGTATCGGACGGCTTGACGATGCCGATCGGCTCTTGCGATTGGAAGCTACGACGTCGCAGCAATCGGGCGCGCACGAAGATTTTGGCGTTATGCTGGTCCTCCAGGCCACGCTCGCGCGGGATCGAGGGCAGTTGGACCGGGCTCAACAGCTCGCCGGGCAGGGTGTAGCGGAGTTGCGGTTGACGGGGGACCCTTTGGATCTGTCGGAGGGTCTGGCGGAGTTGAGCTCCATCCATACTGCGGCGGGAAATCTGGGGCAGGCTGAAAAGGATCTTGCCGAGGTCCACCCGGGAGAGGCGCCGGAGAATCAGGGGGAGGAGGCGCTCGCACGGGCGGAGTTGTGGATCGCGAAGGGGCAATATCAGAATGCCGCGCAAGAAGCGGAGAAAGCGGCGGCGGCTTTCGATAAAGCGCACCTGGACGATCAAACGACGCGAGCCTTCGTGACGGCGGCGGATGCTCTGGAGATGGCGGGACGGGCCTCGGACGCGATGAGCGCGTGCCATGAAGCCGAAAAGCGCGCGAGTCTTACGTCGAATGAGGAGTCGATGACGCTAGCGCAAGTCTGTACGTGGAGGGTCGGCGCCGCACCGGGTAACCCGGTTCCCGATAAGCTGCAGGCGATGATTTTGAAGTTACGCAATCCTGAACTGAAATTAGAGTTGGATTATGCTCGCGCCCTGCGGGCCAAAAGAATAAATGCGGCGAATTATCTCGCGATCTGCGGGGAAGTCGCGGATGTAGCGGCGCGGCTCGGATACATTACTTTGTCGCGGCGGGCTGCCTTGTTAAGGGAATAGCCGCTTCGTAGGGGATCAGGAGCGGTCGCCATGCCGCCATATTCCAGCGCGGCTCCGCACCGCGTCGCTGGGGGACGAGGGTGTCAACGAGGAGGCCTGTTCGTCACGGCACCGATCAGTTCGTTCGCCACGCTTTGGACACCATCGCCGAGATCCTCAACCGTTCCATCGCGCACAGGACGAAAACTGGTTTCGTGGGCACTCATCAGTCACAGAGGCAAAATCACAAGACTTACTGAACGCCGCTCTTCACGGACTCCGATCTCGGCGCCATACTTCGGGCCGTATAACGTTTCATGCCGGACGGGTCTCGAACACCATGAGGCTCCTGAACACCGTCCGACATTCGCGATGGCTTTCTTCCAGCCCCGACGCCGCTTAAGTGTCCTACCTTGGTGGCAGGCCGGGCAAGATGCAGTTATCGCGGCCCGCAGCCTTGCAATCCTTGTACGCACGCACCCGCGAATTATACATGGCCGTTGCTTTTCCATTCTCCTGGTTTACGTATTCCTGTTTGACAAAGGCAAGACGTTCCGAAAGATGGTGGAAGGTGGTTCCGAAGGGCGCGATGAAGGGTACTGTCCTTCCCATCAGCGCACCGAGCATTGCGCGTTCTTCGTCGTCGCGGCTGCTGCCGTCCATACCATGGTTATCGCGCAGATATTTGGCGAAGTAGGTGGCTTGGGAGTGACCCTGCGCAGCGGCTTTCTCATACCAGAAAATCGCGCGTTCATGGTCCAGTGGCACGCCGATCCCGTACTGATAAGCGCGGCCCAGGCTGAATTCGCCCTTCATGAATCCTTGCGAAGCGCTCGCTTGCCACAATTTCGCCGCCATGTCCCAGTCATCGGTGATCGGATAAAAGCCGTGTCCGGCGGATCGGCCATATTCGTAGATGGTCCCGAGCAGGTCTTGCGCCATGGGCTCTCCCTGCGCCGCCGCAGCTTTCATCCAACGCAGCGCGGCGCTCGCGTCTACCGGAACGCCATCGCCTTTGGGATATAGCATCGCCATTCGCAACTGCGCCAAGGGATTGCCTGCTTCAGCCGCTTGCAATGCAAGACGCGCGGCGCCCACGTGATCTCCAGCCTGGTAGCGCTGGCCAGCCTGGTCGTACAGGCTCCACCCCGGCAGTTGTTGGCAGTACGTCATAGTGGCCGGGGAAGGACCTACGGGACCACGAGGTTCTTGGCCAGGTACAATGCCGAGGCATCTTTGAAGCATCGTTTGTGCCGGCGCAACCGTGGTAAAGACGGTCAGCATCGGAATTAATAGAATCGCGGCGGCCCGCGGCATAAGTCGAACCGGCCAACCGAACTGCGGCATTCTGAAATTCATTTCCAACTCCTTCCGCTTTTATTTACGGTGAATGGGCAGGAAAGGGGTAATCGGATCCGAGGTTCAGTGAACATCAGCATGGCGGGACTTCAACAAAGAATCACAGATGGAGATCTCGGAGGTGAGGTTTTTCAGATCGGCTGTCTCATCCGGGTCGAGAGCGCCACGCTGCTGGAGGTCGCGTAGCATTTCGAGTCCACGCGAGTACCAGCCGCGCGCCGCGCGCAAGTATTCATCGCTTGTGCGCTGCTTCGCAAGACTGACGTTAATGACGCCGAGTTGTTTGTAATTCGACACCAGGTCTTCTCGCACGTCGGCATTCTTTTCGTCTTTCCGCGCAACCCACTCGCGCAATTCGCGAGCTTGATCTTCCTTGTCGAGAGCGCCCGAGAGATCGCCTGCACGCATCAATAATTCGCCGATCTTTTCGTAATCGCTAGCGCAGTCCAACCGCGCCTGAGCATTGTTGGGATCCTCTTTGAGAAGCCTGGTATCGATTGCCAATGACTGCTGATAGTGCGACTTGGCCCCTGGCGCGCTGCCCGTTTGGGCGAGTACGTTCCCGACTTTTTCATGGCTGATGGATAAGTCGCGCTGAATTTCGGCGTTCTTGGGATCAGAGGCGGCCAGGTTTTCGCGCAGATGCAGGGCCGCCTGATAATTCTCCAACGCTCCGGCTGGATCTTTTCCAGCCGCGAGCTGATTGCCAATTTTATCGTGAACACTAGCCGTTTCGCGTCTGGCTTTGACCGGATCCTCGGCGATGGCCTCAACGGCTTCCGCAACGGGCAACGCCTGGCGATAAAAATCCAATCCGCCTTTCTTGTCGCCGCCCGCGCTCAACAGATCGCCTTTTTTGATGTATGCGATAAACAGGTCGCGCTGCGCCACCGCATCGCGAGGCCGGTCGCGCGAGAGAGCCTCAAACATCGCTAATGCCCGGCCCTCTTTTTCATTTGCTTCGTTGAGGCGGCCACTCTGCAGGAGCGCTTGCGCCAGGCGCTGGCAACTGGTCGCGAACTCGCGGCGAATGTCGCGATCCTCCGGATGCGCCGCCAGCAAGGCATCTCGCAACGCATACGCTTGCGAGTAGTTCGTGATTGCGTTGCCGGTTTGACCGATGGTTAGCAGAGTATCCGCGATGCGGTCGTAATTAGTAGCCAGATCCCGGTGCAATCCGGCGTCCGGAGCGCCGTCCGAAACCAGAGCTCTGCGTATCGAGAGCGCACGATTATAGCTTTGCAGCGCTCCCGTCCGGTCGCCCAAGTTTGCAAAACCCGGCCTTCCTTGGGCATCGCCAACCTTTTGGTAGGCGGTCGCCAATTCAAGTTGCAGATCACGATCGGCGCTGGCTTCCTTTGCCAGACTATCGAGATACTCCAGTGCTCGCCGAACGACCAGGGCGCGCGCGGCGGTCGAGCCCGGCAACTTTGCGACGGCATCGTGGAACTCGAACAGATAAGTGCTCGCGAGCTTTCTGACATCGTTGAAACGGCGTTCGGCTCTGGCACGTGCGGCTTGCGCGCGCCGCGCCTGCCAAATCGTGGTGGTAAGACCGGCTACGATCGACAAAAAGATAAGCGCAGCGGCAGCAACGCCGGCCTTGTGCCGTTTCATGAATTTGCGGGCGCGATACCAGTGAGTGTCGCCACGCGACACAACCGGAAGCCCCTCCAAATAGCGGCGTATATCTTCTGAGAACTGGTCGACGGAGGCGTAGCGCCGTTGGCTTTCCTTCCTTAGCGCTGTTAGAACAATGGTATCGAGATCGCCCTGAAGCTGGCGCCGCAGGCGTTCGGGGTTTCCGGACATCCCCAGGGTCTTGTTTCTCGCAAGAGCCTTGCTAGGAGCCTCCGGATCGACGGTACAAATAATTTGCGGCGTCAACTCATTCTCGTGCCGCGCAAGATCATAGGGATCGGTACCGGCAAGCAATTCGTAAAGAACGACCCCGAGCGAATAAACGTCGGTGAAGGTATCTACGGGTTCCCGGCGCGCCTGTTCCGGGCTGAAGTATCGCTCTGTGCCTATCAGAACTCTGGTGCTTGCAGCTACTTGATCGCTGCCACGGTGCGCGGGATCGAGGATCTTGGCGACTCCGAAATCGAGCAGCCGGGGTGTACCGTCCGTGCTGATCAGAATATTCGCGGGTTTTAAATCCCGATGCACAACCAGTTTGCGATGAGCATAGGCGACGGCTTCGCATACCTTACGAAAAAGCACCAAACGATCGCGAATCGACAGAGCGTTTTCCTGACAATAGACGTCGATGGGCAGGCCATCCTGCACGAATTCCATTACGAAGTAGGGCTGGCCGGCTGACACGTCTGCGTCGATCAGGCGCACGATCCAGGGATGATTCAGGTTTGCCAGGATCTGACGTTCGTCGAGAAACCGCAGTTCGAGATCGCGGCTGTGTATGGTTCCTTTAAGAAACTTCATCGCGCCGAGTTGCCGCACTTGTCCATCGTTTCGCTCGGCCAGGTATACGACTCCGAAGCCCCCATCGCCCAAAGGCCGCAATAGCTTCCAAGCGCCGATCTGCCGGTTATCCAAGGCGATCGGAGTTCGCTCCCGGATAACCGGTTCCAGTGACAATGTGTCGCCGCCCTGAACATACTCCACGACGAACATCCTTAGCGTTTGGTCCCCACCGCAAGCCTTGTCAATGTAGTTCTCGCGCTCGATTCCGGGGTCGAAATCAAGTGCGCTATCGCCGATCTGCTCCGCACGTTTTCTCAATTCATCACTGACCATGCCTGCACCCTTGTCAAACCGCTACGCGCCGTTCGTTCATCTTGAATCGTATATTCGTCCCACCGGATCGGAAATACTTCATTACGAAACCGAGAATCGAATCGGGTAATCTATCGCGAAAGTTTGTTCTAAGCCGTTCATATGGACCCTGCATCCCGTCGTACAAGGCTGGCAAGTTTTGCCTTTGCCTTTCGAAATTCTTTGGTGACTGTCTCGGAACTGCAGCCCAGGACCTCGGCGGCCTCATCTTCGCTTAGTCCTAGAAAGACCCGGAGCCGCACAATCTCAGCCTGCCTTCGCGCAGTGCGCGCCTGCCCTTCGTCAACTGCCTCATTCTCCAGCCGGTCCAGCAGCTCTTTGATGAATACGGCTTGCTCGACATTCTCCTGTGTGAGGTTGCGTCCTTGGGGGGAGAACGCGGGGTTGTCGGGCGGCTGGAAGCCATCCGCTTCCAGCGCATCGAGAGAGTTCATCCGGTCGCGGCCGCGGCTTTTGAACTGCCGCGCGTGATCGATCAACAATTGCTCCATGGCGAGCGCCATGGTGTTGAAGAAGTGCCTGGCTGAGTCCCATTGGAATTCGGCAGATTGTTTTCCGAACAGGCGCAAATACAGGTCACTGACCAGTCGCGAAGCGTTCATGCTTGCGCCGGGCGGCCGTCGCGCAATTTTCAAACGCGCCAACTGTTTGAGGTCGGCGTAGAGCGTAACGAAAATGTCTTCGCTCGACTTGCCTGACGCACGCAATTCGTCGAAAATCTCGATACCGAGCCTGACCTTGTCGTCACTTGGTGAATCCAGCATGTCTCCCGCTTGCTGGTCGATCATTCTACCTCTAGCGGCTGGTGCGTGCCACTTCTCCGTTTTTACCCTCTTTCTAGTACACTCTCGTAATAAGCCGCAGGAGCCCGTGATGATCCGATTTAAGCGTCTCGAACAATTCAGCAAGGCCGTGGCGTTTTCCGCACTCTTAGCGGCGGCAGCCCAAGCGCAGATTAATACCAAACCAGATTGGGGTCCTCCGTCTGCTCAGCAGATGGCGGAGGGCGTCGACCCTGCTCTCCTACGCCAATTTCAGCAATGGAGCCTGCAATTGCAAGCAAATCCACGCAACACCGTGGCCCTGACGAACCGCGGCGTCGTATCTATGACCATCGCCCGGAAAAGTCCTCTCAGCGTTTTTTGGTTGTATGCCGCCGCCAAAGATCTGGAGAAGGCAATACAACTGGCCCCCAATGATTTCTACGCGCACCACAATTACGCGGAAGTATGTTTCCGCTACGGCGACGCGCCGAACGACCACTCTGCTCAGCTCCTTGCAATTCGCGAGTATACCCGGGCCATCGAGATCAAACCTAACTCCGCCCGGAGCTATATGGGCCGCAGCTGGGCGTACCTGATGCTGAACGACGAGGCGCACGCCACCGCCGACGCCAAACGAGCTCTGCAAATCGATCCGAGCTTGCGCGCCGATCTCGTGAAGGAATCCAACGGTATTCGAGAGCGGAACAGACAGAGCCTGTGCGCGCAACAGATGGTGCAGAGGATGGGAGCTTATATCGTGAACCGTAATGCGCGAACGTCCCAGCAATGCCTTGCCGTCAAGGGTTACTGGACTAACGGTGAGTGCCGTATATCCACGGCTATGGCGCCCGGTCCAATGATGCTGGGGGCAAACGACGCCAAGACCGGGAATGCAGGACTTGGTGGCGTCAGTTGTGGTCCGGTTGATGCCACGGATCACAAATACAACTCTCAGGCAGGCGGCTATTTCTTGAAATAATTGGGAGATCCGCTTCGCGTCCTAGCGTGCTTTCGAAGCAGTCGTTGCGTACATCGGCTCGCCGATTTGAGGGCACGTAAACCAACTTGAATAGATTGTCAGCGAAATTCGGACTCGAACACTGGATGTGCGGCGCACGTTTCACGACGAACCTTCGGGTCCGGGTGACGAAACGAAAGCCGAGCGCGGCTTTCGTGAACGATCCTGTCATCGACAGTCCTCGTCGACGTTCGGCGCGGCTCTCACGATTCGACGGGCGAGGTTTCGGATTCTCATTCAGCAACACAGTAACTGTTCGGTGCCGAATGCACCTAAGATTCCGGAGTCTCGCCCCAGGTAAATCGACTTCGGCTTGGGACCGTCGAGCGATCCGGAGCCGGGCTACATGGTTATCGGCCTCCAACTGTCAAAGGGCTTCAAATATATCCGTCTTAGCGACGTCCTGACCGCTTCCCTAGAACGTGAGCACGCCGGCCCAAAGAGCGTTCGGAGAACGACTCGCGATGCCCGCGAATTATCTCGGCTCGGAATGCAATACCTTCAAATGAACTTGGGTGTGTGGGATTGCTCCTACATCCGAAATGGCATCGAGTAGCTTCGACGGTTCTCCCTTGTCCGTGAGGATTACGTCCTGTGGTCATCTGTTTCCGCTTTTTTAGGGTTGCAGTACAACTTAGAATTGTGCGAAAGCGACTCGTCGATGCTGGCTATATCTTGCGCCAGGATCGGGTGCCCAGGTAGTCATCGTGAGTTCCGCCCGCGGCATAACCTGGGGAGCGTCGCGCGTCCGCATGATTCGGCTGATATGCCACTGGTTGTGATGATGCCGATTCGGAGGCCGTGCCGGGCTTCTTTGTGGAGACTGCGCATAACTTCGTCGCCGATCAAAAAAAGATTGATTAAAGAGGTTGGAGGGGTGGCGCGGAGACTATAGAGTTCTGCTCTGCCTCGCTTCCGCGCCACGGAACTGACCAGGATTTTAGACAGTCCGACTGTTTTTATTTGGACCGGATAGGAGCTAGGAGATGTACTGAAGGAACGGTGCCGTGAAAAGAAGCCTTAGGACGACCTAATGTAGTCTCGGCATCCGGATGGGCGCCGTGCTCCATGGCTGTTGCCTCGACGTTCTCCCTGTTGTGTTGCCACCCGGCTGGCGACCATAGGCGGAATTGTCCAGGGGAGGCTTATTGTTATACAAGCCTACCTTAGTCATACAAGCCTTATATTGATTCTCAATAGCTGTCTTACGCATCTGCAGTTGCGCATCGATCAGAGCTCTAGTGTGTCCCATAGAACTGGGGGTAAGCTTGATCTGGTCATCATGATTCTGCTGCGCAATTCTCAAATCGTTAGTTCGTTGCGCCTCGCAGTAAGCTTTAGTGGGACCGTTCTGGACACGTTGTGGGTTCTGGGCATAAGAAGCCGAGGACAGCGCTAAGCCCAACACCGCTGGTAACGCGAAGCTAAGGCTCACCGATGCGATATTCCTTGTCATGTCTATTCTCCTCTCAAGAATTCTGGATACCTGCCCTTTGTTACGTAATACCCAGCGTGAAAGGGTAAAGCTAGACGCCCAATATGTGCGCACGCACAAGGAATCATGGATGAGGGAGGGAATAACCCGACAGCAGGCCGCGCCGGACCTGCTCGCTTCTCTCGGTTTCGAGTGTTTGATTCCCATAAAACCCCGCCGACTCAGAGCGATAGCGTTGATCATCCAGATGGCGGACCGGTCGCGATCAGATTCGGACCGTTCCATGGAGCGATGACCAACTTCGGGCCACCGAGTTGCTTACTGCAGTTCGTTGCGGCTTCGGTCGTAGCCGTAGCGGCATCCCGAATGCTGGGTCAGAACATATGAGAGGTGCAGCTTCGGGGTATCCCAGCTACATCTCGTGCACCCCCGCCGAACCGTAACTCAGTATAGGCAACAAACCGCCAAATTGGATTGGTAAACACGTTGGTAACGCGTAAGGCAAGGCGCCAATGGCGGTGATGTGAATGGTCACATTACAGCGTCGCTCAACGTCTCACCATTGGTCGCAGCGCGGATGAATCGGGTGACGATCAAGAAAGCAGCCGTCATTTTGTTTATTTTCCGTTACAGCGGCCCCAGCATACGGAAGAGGTAAATAGCATGGCAATAGATATTAATAATAAAAGGACTGATTTCTCGGAGATGGACAATGCGGGCATCTCCAAAGAGCACTGGAAGATCATGTTCATTTCGGGCATGGGCTTCTTTACCGACGCGTACGATCTCTTCGTTATTGGCGTCGTCATGGCGCTCCTGAAACCCATGTGGCATGTCGGCAAAGTGGAGGAGGGCCTGGTCGAATCCACGGCTTTACTTGCAGCGGCATTGGGCGCCTTGCTCTTTGGCCGGGTCGCGGATATGCTGGGTCGCAAGCGAATTTACGGTGTGGAAGTGTTAGTCCTCGCCGCCGGTGCAATCGCCTGCGCGTTCTCCTTCAATATCTGGTGGCTCATCGGTTTTCGTTTTATTCTCGGCATCGGGATCGGCGGAGACTATCCTGTATCCGCCACTATTATGAGTGAGTATGCGGGGAAGGCTCATCGCGGCATGCTCGTTACCCTGGTATTCGCGATGCAAGCGGCGGGACTGATTGTCGGTCCTCTAATTGCCGCAGCTTTGCTGGCCACTAATGTCCCCCACGACATAATCTGGCGAATTCTGGTATCGTTCGGCGCCATTCCCGCGCTGGCAGTTTATGGTGCACGTCGCCACTTCAAGGAGACTCCGCGTTTTCTCGCAGCGGCGGGTCATGAAGAGGACGAATCCGGCAATCTAAAGAAGGCGGATCACTACGATGAAAAGACCCACTCGGTCTCTTTCTGGGATGGTTTCCATCGTCTCGTAGATAACAAGGTGATCCTTTCGCGCCTGGTCGGTGCAAGTGCGGCATGGTTTCTGATGGACTTTGCCTATTACGGCAATACTGTATCCAGCCCCCTGGTGCTCTCGGCGCTCGGCGGCGACCATACCATCCTTCAGAAGACTCTTACTCAGCTCGGTATTTTCACGGTCTTCGCGGCGCCGGGCTACGCGGTCGCCGCGCTTACCATGGATAAGCTTGGACGAAAGACGATCCAGGGCCTCGGCTTCGGCATGATGGCAGTGACCTTTGGCCTGCTTGCTGTCATTCCCAACATCGAGAAGCTGGTGTACCCGTTCTTAATTATCTATGGCTTCAGTTATTTCTTTACCGAGTTCGGGCCCAATGCCACCACGTTCGTATACCCTTCGGAAATTTTCCCCGTAAAAGTTCGGACTACCGGTCATGGCATATCGGCGGCCATGGGAAAGGTCGGCGGGTTCTTCGGCGTCTTTACATTTCCTTTCTTGATGAACTGGCATGCGTTGCCCGCAGCGGAGGGTGCCGCCGCCATTGTCAGTTTCCTGGGATTGATCGTCACCATCTTGCTGCTACCCGAAACCAAGGGTAAGAGCCTTGAGGAACTTTCGGAAAATCCGTCTAGTCCTATGGAAAAGGCTGTTGCCTAAGTGTTGGACCACCGGGTCGAATCTGCGTCGAAATAGTTTTGTGGCCAGATAGCAACGTCCCTCGTTGGCGAGAGGCAACCGTTGGCGGTCTGCACGGCCGCCCGTTCGATCGCGTGTAGAATGGCTTGTGGCAAAATCCTCCTGCGTGGCACATCATGGTAAGGGATAATTTGCGCTGGCGATTCCGATGGCCACGCTACCAGGTTCCACGCTAGGTTCACGCCATGTTCCAGTCTCCAGACCCAGCCGCGCCCCAAGAATTGGCGCCTCTGCTTGCGTCGGCAGCGAAGTTGCTCCAGGCCGGGCTACCAGCCGATGCAATCGTGCCCCTGCGCGATGCAGCGCTGCTGCAGCCATCCAATCCTATCATCCAGCACGATCTCGGCCTCGCCTGCCTGGAGGTCGGCCGCATACCGGAAGCCATCGAGGCATTCGAGCGAGCCGTCGACAGCAACCCGCGCTACGCCGATGCATATTTCCGCCTGGGGATCGCCTTGGAGAAGCTGGGCAACATCGACGCGGCAATCGTTGCGTACGACCGCGCCACTGAGTTACTCCCATCCCTGACCGAGGCGTGGTGCCGCGCCGGCGCCTTGGTCTATACACTTGGCCATCGCGAAGAGGCGATCGGCTGTTTCCGTCGTGCGGCGGCAAACGGTGACAACAGCAGCTTCGCCCGCCTTGGCAAGGCGCGTGCGCTGCTGATGGAGGATCGCAATCAGGAAGCCGAAAAGGTGCTGCGAAAAGCGCTGGCGCTCGATCCAAAGAACGCCATGATGCATGATCTGCTGGGTAATCTTCTCTCCGAGTTCGGCCGTTTCGATGAAGCCCGCGAATGCTTCCAATGCGCGATCGAGATCGCGCCCTTGCTGGCGGGAAGCTACTACGATCTGGTCCGATGCCGCCGCGTCACAAGCGATGACGACGGTTTGCTCGCACGGATGGAAGCCGCCCTGGCCACGCCGGGGCTGGAACCGGCGCAACTCCTGCGGGTTCACCTCGCAATCGGCAAGGCGGCCGACGATCTTGGCGACTACGCTTTGGCGATGCAGCATTTCGACGCCGCGGACGAAGTGCGCCGGGGCTCCGCGTCGTTCGACTCGGCCGCGTTCTCCACTGAGATCGACCGCCTGATTGCCCGCTGCGCACCCGAATCGATCGCGCGGGCGCCCGAACTCGGCAGCGGCGATGCGACGCCTGTGCTGATCGTCGGCATGCCGCGGTCCGGCACAACTCTCGTCGAGCAGATCGTCTCCATGCATCCTGAGGTCGGCGCGGGCGGCGAGTTGAATTTCTGGAACGAGCGTGGTCCGGCGTGGCGCCGCTCCGGCGCGGCCGGGAACCAGACGCCGTTCCTCGCCAGGGCGTCGGCAGACTATCTCCGTGTGCTGCGCACGATCGGGCCGAAGGCGGCGCGAGTGACCGACAAGATGCCGTTCAATTTCCTCTGGGCCGGGCTGATTCACTTGGCATTCCCGCGCGCAACCATCATCCATTGCCGCCGCGCTGCTGTCGACACGGCGCTGTCAATCCATCAGACTCATTTCCATCCGAGCCTGGCGTTTCCGACCGGAGGCGCCGAATTGGTCGCGTATTTCCGCGGCTACCAGCGGCTCATCGACCATTGGCGGGGCGTGCTGCCGGCGGATCGCTTCATCGAGGTCGATTACGAGGACCTCACCCGCGAGCCAGAACCAGTCATCCGGCGGATCATCGCTTCCTGCGGATTGGCGTGGGACGACGCGTGCCTGCGCCCGGAGTGCAATCCGCGGGCCGTGAAAACCCCCAGCAAGTGGCAGACCCGGCAGCCGATCTATCGCACCTCGGTCGCGCGCTGGCGACGCTACGAACCCTGGCTGGGGCCCCTGCGCGCGCTCGTCGACGGTGGGTCGGAACTCAATCCGCGATAGCGCGTCACAATCCGCGACAACGTCATACGTCCATCCTGTCACTGAACTGTAGCGCGACTGTAGCGCCAATCAACATAAGTCTGTAAAGAATGGCGACTACTATTGAGGAGCGTTTTCACTCCAATCTCGCCGGTTAATCCCGGTTGCGCGACCAAAAATCAAGGA
This sequence comes from Bryobacterales bacterium, assembly GCA_963802915.1. GTDB lineage: Bacteria > Acidobacteriota > Terriglobia > Bryobacterales > Bryobacteraceae > JAICMB01. Next base: position 159,997 of record CAWDKQ010000023.1, on the reverse strand, counting down.
GGGACCCTACATGTCCCGAAAGTTTTACAGACAGACTTCTCGTGAAAAAAAGAAGTCTAAGATCAAACGCATGAGTCCGCTCGCCAACTTGATTGTGGCTGGCCTCGGCTCTGCGGCGCTTGCCGTTGCACAATCCAACCCCTACCCGACCTACACCGCTGGCCCGCAAACCAACGGCTCATGGGTCGTCAGCTCCGGCCAGGTCATTACGCCGGCCGGCACCCAAGTCGACCTTGGCATCCGGGTCCGCGCGAAGGCAATCGCACTGAACCCCAATACGAAAACTAACACCGCCGCCGTGCTCACCTTAGGCGCCTCGCAGGCGGTCGAGGTGTTCGACACCAATACCGGCACTGTGCTGCAGATCTACACAGCGCTCGGAAACGATTCAAGTGGGAGCTTTAACGGAATAGCATATTCGGCGGACGGCAAGCACCTGGTGTTCAGCCAGGACAGTAGCAATGTCACCATCGCCAACGTCGATGCAAACGGCTTGCTGGAAGACAACGCCCAGGTCAACGTGCCGCCGAACGCTTCCTTCATCACCTGCTTTTCGAACAGCCCCGCCGCCTCTTATGCCAACCCCTGTGGCGCGTTCTATAGTCCGAGTACTTCGTATCCTGGCGGCGTCGCGCTGTCAGCGGACGGCAAGAGCGCCTACGCTCTGCTGAACCAGAACAATACACTCACAACGATCGACCTGACCAAAACTCCCCCAACGCAGGGTACACAAATCCGTGTCGGCAACGCCCCGCACAGCATCCTCATCAACTCCGCCGGCACGACCGCCTACGTCAGCAACGAAGGTGGCCGGGCCGCTACGCAGTTGGACTTCCAGATCAACTCTGCCGGCACGGAAATCGTCGCCGACTCCGTGGTTGGCGCGGCGATTACAGGTACCGTTTCCGTGGTCGATCTGCCCTCGATGACGGTCACCGATACCATATCGACTGGTCTTCACCCGACGGGGATGGCGCTCTGGGGACAATACCTGTTGGTTACCAATACTTACAGCGATAGCATCTCGGTGATCGACACAACCGACAACAAGGTGATCCGGACGATCGATCTTGCGCTGCCGGTCGGAGTTCCCGGCACAGGCCAAGCGGCGGGGGGCGCCGGGCCGAACTCGATCGCCGTCGATGCCACTAACAACGTTGCCTACGTCGCGCTTTACAATGCCAACGCGATCGCGGTGGTTAACCTCGTTCCCAACGGCAGTAATCCCGTCACGGGCATGATCCCAGTGGCCTATGCGCCTTGCTCGGTCGTGCTGGGCACGAACGCGCAGAACAATAAAGTGCTCTTCGTCGCCAACGACAAAGGAATCGGCACGCGTTATTCGTTCGAGACCGACCACGGCGTCACCGGCTACAATACCCACCAGGACAATGGCACCGTGAGCATCGTGCCCGTGCCGAGTAGCACGGCCTTGACCGCGATGACCAGTCAGGTTTTCGAGAACAACCACTGGGATCTGACGCAAAATATCCAGTCTGCCGCCTTTGGCAGCGCGCAGACCACGCCTGTCGCACTCCCCGCTAAGATTGGCGATCCGTCGCTCATCAAGCACGTGTTCCTGATCATCCGTGAAAACCGCACCTATGATCAGATCCTCGGCGACGTGGCCGCCGGCAATGGCGATCCCTCGTTAGCAGTGTTCGGCGGCAAGGACACTCCGAACGTGCACGCACTGGTGCAGCGCTTCCCTCTCCTGGACAATTTCTACAATCCGAGCCGCCAATCGGCTGACGGTCACCAGTGGATCACCGAAAGCATGGCGCCCTACGCGGACGACATCCAGTCGCCTGACTGGGTCCGTAGCTATCCGGGTGGGAACGCCGGCGATGCGCTTGCCTATCAGAATAAGGGCTTCCTGTTCTCGGAAGCGTCGGCCGCCGGTCTGAGTCTGAAGATGTACGGCGAATACGTGGAAAACGATACGTACCTACAGCCGAACGGGTCGACTGATGAGCCGAGCTGGAGCCAATTTTACGCCGACTCGCAATGCTTCGAGGGAGGGCCCGCCTGCGCAGGACCAGGCGTCAAGGGCGAGACGACGCTCTTCTATCAGAACACCGTCCAGGCACAGTCCTCTCTTCCCGCCGTCTCTAAGTACCTCGTCACGAACTTCCCGCAGTTCGATTTGGGTATCCCCGACCAGTTCCGCGTCGATGTGTGGCTGCAGGACTTCAACAGAGACCTCGCGGCCGGTACGGTGCCCACGTTGAGCATCCTGTGGGTAATGTGCGACCACACCGGCGGCCCGCCGACCCCGGACGCCGAGCAAGCCGACAACGACTTAGCCGTTGGGCGCATTATCGACTACATCAGCCACAGCAACGTATGGTCCACGTCGGCGATCTTCATGGAGGAAGACGACGCGCAGAACGGCGTCGATCACGTCGACGGCCATCGCAGCCCGGGCTATATCGTCAGCCCGTATGCGCTGCAGAACGGACCCGCCGACCACACCTTCTACACGCAGGTCAACATGACTCGGACGATCGAGCAAATCCTCGGTCTGACGCCGATGAACCAGTACGACCTGGTGGCGTCGCCGATGACGACGGCATTCGTTAAGGGCACGCCGCCCGCCAGCAACTTCGCGCCATGGACGCACCTGGCCAACCAGGTCGCGCTCGACCAGGGAGTTAAGGCCGGATCCGATAAAACGGACAGCCGCACAATCAAGGCCCTCAGGGCGGCTTGGCTCCAGAAGAAGGAGCAGATCTTCGCCGGCAAACTGACCAAGCCGGACGCCGAAGACCCTGACACCGTCAACCATTTGAATTGGTACATGGCCACTGGGTTTAAGCGACCCTATCCTGGCGAGAGCAAGGTTCGCCCCCCGAGCGACTTCAACAACCCGGCGCCCGCTGGTGACACGGACGACAAGTAAAACACGTTCCGACTGCAATGGCCCTCTCCCTGGCGACCAGGGAGAGGGCCATTGATCTCGCCTCAAACACAGAGTCCTGCTGCCCTGGCAGGAACTGTTTTTATGCCACATCTCGACTGCGCCAACGCATTCGCGGAAGTATGTCGAGTGAAGAGTCCGCTGCTCGCAGGCGTCGAACCTAAACGCCCATGCATGAATCCAGATCGGTGTGTGGACGGACTTGGCAGCCTTGCGCGCAATTCCGGCATCTCGCACCTACTCTTCGTTTCCGACGCCTGTCGATCGAGTGCGGCCGACGCCCGGCTAGCTCGACTTTGGGACTGGCGGGCTTTCCGCTCATCTGCGCGACGCCGCCCGAGATAGGGAGTGGAAAAGTTCGTGAATAACGACCGAGCTGAATAACCCGAGCGTTCCTGCGAATCCCATCCACCAATATCCGGCCGCGGTCAGGCCTGGAAAGGGGTAGGGGAAGACGCCCGTCGCGAGAGACCAGGTCAGAAGCGCGGCGATAATCAGCCAACTGGCGTCTACGCGCACATCGAATCCGAAAAGGCAAAAGATTCTTACGCTAGATCCAAACACGCCGCGCCCGCTTTCGCCGTTTCATTGATCAGACTCTTCTTTAGGTCACTCAATTTCAAAGGCCGGCGGTGACAAAGATGAAACAGGATTGCTATTCTGGGCCGGTTATGCCTGCGGCGTCCCGGCGTCCAAAGTCGATAGCGTTGGCGGCTTTTATTTCGTCTCTGCATTGGCATGAAAACGAAGACGCATCCGATGTGACATTAGAGCGCGCGCTGCCGTCTGGCCGCGTGCATCTGATGGTGAATCTGTTCGAGGATGAGTTCCGAACATATCGCGGCACCGATGGCAGTCTCGAACGGACGCGCGGCACGGTGCTGGCGGGACCGCACTCGCAGACGATTACGATCGACACGCGGGAGCAGCAATGTCTCGCCACAGTGGATTTCGAACTGGGCGGCGCGGCTGCGTTTTTCAAGATTCCTATCGGCGAGACGAGAGATCTTCTGGTCGGATTGGATGAGCTTTGGGGACGCGCGGGTCGCGTTTTGCGGGAACGGCTGCTCGAAGCTCGGACGGCAGGGGCTAAGTTCGATGTTCTTGAAGCCGTACTGCTGGATCATCTGGTGGGTTCGAGGGAACCCGATCCTTTAATTCCGATAGCAGCTTCGGGGTTGAAGCACGGCGCTCGAGTATCCGAGGTTTGCCAGCGGCTCGGATTATCGCCTAAGACTTTTGAGCGGCGGTTTCATGGGCAGACTGGACTTACGCCGAAGCGATTCGCTCGTGTCCAGAGACTGCAGCGCGTAGTGCAATCTTTGCCGCACCTGGATGAGGTTGATTGGTCCGAGGTTGCCGTGGAGCATGGTTATGCGGACCAGGCACATTTCATTCATGATTTTCGGGATTTGACTGGAATTACGCCGACCGCTTACCGGCCGCGGTCGAACGCGGCACGTAATCATGTGCCTGTGGGTGAGTGACGTTTTTCTACAATACGCGGTGATAAGGGTTCACTATCATAAATCATGATCGAGAATCGTTCTGCTCCTCCGGGTCCAATTGTTCCTAGCATCAGCTATGAAGATGTGAGCAAGGCCATCGAATGGCTTGGCGGCGCATTTGGGTTTAGGGAACGGCTGCGGACTCTTCCGGAGCCCAACGGCTCGATTCATCATGCGCAGTTGGCGTGCGGCGAAGGCTGCGTCATTCTCACCGGCGGGCCGGTTCCGGCTCGTGAGATATCAGAAGTTCTGATGGTTCGCGTGAAGGATGTCGACGCGCATTACGAGCACGCGAGAGAATTTGGCGCCCGGATTTGGAATCCGCTCGCGACGCGCCCGTTCGGCGAAAGACAGTACGGCGCTGAGGATTTCGCGGGTTATCGATGGGCGTTCACTCAATCGGTGGCCGATGTTCCGCCCGAGGCGTGGGGCGCGAAAGTGGCTGAGTTGAAGAGCCGGTTGGAGCTGCTTCCCCGCCCCCGCTTGTGTTATCTCGAAATCCCCTCGTTGGATGTTCACCAATCGGCCTCGTTTTACGAAAATGTTTTTGGCTGGAACATACGGAAACGCGATACGGATCGTCCGAGCTTTGACGATGCCTCGGGTGTGAGCGGCGCGTTCACGAAGTGCCGGACGATCTCGCGCGAGCCGGGGTTGCTTCCGTACATTTGGGTGGACAGCATCGACGAGACACTGGATCGAGCTGCGGCGGCGGGCGGCGAAATCGTGGAGGGTCCGCATTTGGATTCGCCTGGCGGAGAGTGGATCGCGACGTTGCGAGATCCGTCGGGAAACCTGATGGGGCTGTATCAGGAGCGGTCACGTTGAGGCTCATTTTCTCACTTGCACTCTGCAAGTGATCTTGATACTTTAGCTGGGTGGAGATCGCATGCAGGTAAAACCATATCTGTTTTTGAATGGCCAAGTTGAAGAGGCGCTCGAATTTTATCGCGCGAATCTGGGAGCGGAGATTGTTACGCTGGCGCGATTCAAGGAAAGCCCTCCGAACGCGCACACGAACATCGATGCTGGTTTCGATGACAAGGTTATGTATGCGGAGCTGCGCATCGGAGATTCGACTGTGCAGTTCTCAGACAGCGCAACCGCGAAGGCTCTGACAGGCTTTTCGCTCTCGCTCAATCCATCCGATGCATCTGAAACCGAGCGCATCTTCGCGGCGCTAGCGGATGGCGGTGTGGTCACAGTTCCTCTGGCCAAGACGTTTTTCGCGCCGTTGTTCGGGTGGGTGACGGATCGTTTTGGCGTGTCGTGGATGATCGCAATGGAGCAACCTGCATGAACGATTTGAAATTCGCGGCCCGTTCGCTGATGCGGACGAAGGGCCTCACACTCACGGTAGTTCTGACACTGGCGCTCGGAATCGGCGCAAACGCTGCCATGTTCAGCCTGGTGCGCGGCGTGTTGTTGCGCCCGCTGGTGAATCGCGACGAGGACCGGCTGGTGTACATTCGCCAGAGTGCACCGGGACTGGGCATCGAAAACATGGCGTTCTCCGTGCCGGAGATTCGGGATTTGCAATCGAGCGCGAAGACGCTGAGCGAATTCGGCGATTTTTCGACGATTGGATTTACGATGGTCGGGCTGGGCGAGCCGCGCGAGGTTCAGGCGGGGGTGGTCGGGGGATCGTATTTCGAAGTGATGGGGTTGCATCCGGTGCTCGGGCGGCTGCTCGACAAACACGACGACGGTCCGAACGCGGCGGGCGCGATGGTGTTGACGTCTCGCTTCTGGTCTACGGTGTTGAAGAGCGATCCGTCGGTGCTGGGGAAAACGGTGAGGCTGGGGACCCGTTCGGCGACCGTAGTGGGCGTGCTGGAGCCGTGCGTACCTTATCCCGCGGAAACAGAAATCATTGCCAATATTGTGACGAGTCCGCACCATCTTTCCGCCACGATGGTGACCGGGCGCGTGCATCGGATGACGGAATTGTTCGCTCGGCTGGCGCCGGGCGCGACTTTGGAGCAGGCTCGCGCGGAGCTGCGGTCGATTTACGGAACGATGGTCCGGGAGCATCCCGAAGCTTACTCGAAGAAAGCGGATTCGAGAATCAATGCGGTGCTGCTACGGGAACAGATCACGTCGGGAGCACGCACAGTGCTGCTGGTATTGATGGCGGCTTCGCTGCTGGTGTTCGTGATCGCATGCTCGAATGTCGCGAATTTGATTCTGGCCCGGACGGTGCGGCGCGAAGGCGAGTTGGGAATTCGCGCGGCATTGGGCGCGAGCACTGGAGCCCTACGCAGGACGCTGCTGGCGGAGAGCTTGCTTTTGTGCGTGGCCGGCGCGGCGGTCGGCATATTGATTGCGCGGCCGATGGTGGCTGTTCTGGCGCGATACGCGTCGCGGTTTTCGGTGCGCGCGATCGATCTGACGGTGGATTCGAGCATGCTGTGGGTGGGCGCCGGACTGGCTGTGATCGCGGCGGTGCTGCTGGCGTATGTTCCACGTCTGCCCTCGGCGGGCGCAGCGCAGGGATTCAGTCTGGGCAGCAGCAGCCTGCGAGTGACGGGGAGCGCGAATCGACGGCTGCGGGTTTTCGCCGTGACACAGATTGCAGCATCGTTCGTATTGCTGGCGGGCGCCGGCGCATTAGTGAAGACGCTGATGTCGCTACAAGCGGCGCGACCCGGCTTCGATACGGAGCATGTGCTGGCTTTGAATGTGCCGGTGATGTCGTATGGAAAGACGCCGGAACAAGTCATCAATTTTTACAAAGAGGTGACGCGGCGAATCAAAGAATTGCCGGGCGTGGAAAATGCGGCTGTGGGCACGGCGGTTCCTTGGCGCGACGCAGCCTTCAGCTTCGCATTGGAGTTTTCCGCTGACGGCCACGTGAAGGCGCCTGGTGAGGAAGATCCACGCAGCCAGTTTCGGAGTATATCCTCCGGGTTTTTCGGAACGCTCGGCGTGCCGATCCTCGCGGGACGCGATTTCAACGATTCCGATCGCAAGGGTAGCGATCCCGTGGTGATCATCAGCCAGAGCATTGCGCAACGGATGTTTCCAAATGGGGATGCGGTGAATCATCACTTGATGTGGACCGATCCTGTGATCAAGTTCATCGACGTCAACGAGGCGCCGCGGCGCATCGTGGGCGTGGTGGCCGATATGGACGATGCGCACGTGATTCCGGGTCCGACGATGACGGTGTATCATCCGTTCGATCAACAGGAGTTGTGGGGCGGACGGCTATTCGTGGAGGCGCGCTCGAATCCGTATGGGCTGGTGCCCGCGATCACGCGCATAATCCGGGAAATGTCGCCGGATCAGCCGGTGGAGCACGCGGCCACGCTGGAGGACGTAAGGGCGGAAGTTTTGACGCCGGATAAGTTGAACGTCCTGGTGTTCGGAGTCTTCGCGGGAGTAGCGTTGTTGATCGCAGTGGTTGGCGTCGCGGGCGTGCTCGCGTTTTCAGTCAGCGGACGGACGCGCGAATTCGGCATACGGCTGGCGATCGGGTCGCAGCCGCGGCATCTATTGACGGGTGTGATCGGCGAGGGCGCGGCGATGGCGACAATGGGGCTCATCGCAGGCGCGGTGTGCGGATACGGATTGGCGCAACTGGCGGGCAGCTATTTGGGGAATGTCAAAATGCCCGGAGTGTGGCCGATCGCAGCGTCTGCGTTGGTGCTGCTAATGGCGGCGGTGATTGCGTCGGTGCTGCCGGCGGCTCGGGCGGCGAGAGTGGATGTGATGCAGGCGTTAAGGGCGGAGTAAGAACGTTCTACGTTCTAAGTTCTACGTTCTACGTTCGGTGGTTGGAAACGAAGTGGGCCGTGATGAATCTACAACTTAGTGGGCGGTTTTGTCAGTTTTACTCAGGGTGGCATTGTTGAGCTGTTTGGGGTAAAACTTGTCGGCGTTACTGCCGCGAACGGCCGGAAGCTTCTTCTCACGCTGCTTTTCTTTGCAGTTGCGTGGGCGATCAAGCGCACTCTGCAAGCAATTTCGGGACTTGTATTTCGGCATGGCCGGGATAACCAGCGGATCGATTTTTGGCTAAGGCAGGCCATCAGTCTCGCGACCACCATCGTTATCCTGGTCGGCGTTGTTTCGATCTGGTTCAACAATCCCACGCAGCTCGGCACTGCATTCGGCTTTGTCACGGCCGGCTTGGCATTCGCTTTGCAAAAAGTGGTTACCGCAATCGCGGCCTACTTTGTGATCCTGCGCGGGAAGACTTTTAACGTCGGCGATCGGATTCAGATGGCTAGCGTCCGCGGCGACGTGATCGCGCTGGGATTCATTCAGACCACGATCATGGAGATGGGCGAATCGCCCGGTGAACAGGCGGATCCTCCCGGGATGTGGGTGCGAGCGCGCCAGTACACCGGCCGCATTGTCACGATCACTAACGATAAGATCTTCGAGGAACCCGTATATAACTATTCGCGCGAGTTTCCTTTTATCTGGGAAGAAATGCAGATTCCGATCTCTTACAAAGACAACCGGGTACGGGCGGAACAGATTATTCTGGACGCAACGACGAAGCACACGGTGGCGATCGCGGACATCAGCGAGGAAGTGGTACGCGATCTCGAAAAGCGATATTTCATGCGACGTTCGGAGATGAAGCCGCGCGTCTTTTGGCGGCTTACCGATAACTGGGTGGAGATGTCAGTGCGGTTCATCTGCCAGACCTATGGCGTGCGCGAATTAAAAGACGCAATCAGCCGAGATATCATCGCGCAACTCGACGAGGCGGGCATCGGGATTGCTTCGGGCACGTACGAGATTGTCAGCATGCCGAAGCTTCAGGTCGATTTGAAGGACGCTATTCGGCGCGTAGAGCCTCAACCGGGTTAACGCCAGCAGCTCGCCGCGCGGGGATGTAGCTGGCGAGAAAGGCTGCCATGCCGAGGGCTGCGGCGACCACAGTCAACGTTGGCACATCCCAGGAGCTGACTCCGAACAGCAGCCCACGCATGAGGGCGGCCGCTGCGATCGAGAGCATAACGCCTACGACGATGCCGGCTGCGATCAAGCGTCCAGCTTCTTTAAGGATGAGCTGGTAGACGTTGCCGGGGCGCGCTCCCAGAGCCATGCGTACTCCGATCTCGCGCGTCCTCTGGCTCACTGAATACGCGACAACGCCGTAGAGGCCGACCACGCTCAACAGGAACGCTATCGACGCGAATCCTCCTACGAGCCACGCGGAGGATCGGCGTGGCCAGGCCGAATTCGAGTCGTTGAGGAACGCGCCCATCGTCATGGCGTTGGATGTCATAATGCCGGGATCGATATCGTGGATCATCGATGTCAGCGATGGAAGCAGCGACTGCTCGGCTTGCGTGCGCACGAGAAGCGAGAAATGCACGCTGGGATCCTGGTTGAAGGCGACGTAGATTGCAGGCCAAGTGGACTTGTCTAGCGAGCCTTCCTTCAGGTCGCTAACGATGCCGACGACTTCCATGGGCGGCGTTGGAGTTGGCGCATACATGATGTGCTTTCCGATGGGATCTTCGCCGGGGAAATATTTGTTGGCCAGGGACTGGTCGATGATTACTACCAGGGGCTTGGACTCATCTTCGGAATCGTTGAAGTAACGGCCGCGCAACAAATGCGCCTGTAATGTTTTGAGATATCCGGCGCTGACCTCGCGATACGTCACTTCATTGTGCTCGCCGTGATATGGATGGCCGATCACTCGGATCCACATGGTGTTGCCTCCGACGAGCGGTGGCAGGCTAGTGACACCCGCCGAGGTTACGCCGGGTAATGCCGCAACCCGGCTCAGGATGAGGCGCTCCAAGGCGATGACCTCTGCGTCTTTCGAATATGTTGTGGACGGCGATGAGATTCGCAGATGGGCCAGGTGCTCCGGTCGGAATCCGATGTCGAGATGGAGAAGCCGGTGGAGACTTTGGCCGAGCAAGCTGGCCCCGACGAGCAATACCATGGCGGTAGCCAGTTCGAGTATGACCAGTCTGGAGCCCAGTCGACGCCAAGTAATTCCGGCCGAGCTTCGGCTGCTTTCGGTCAGACCGGCGCGGCTGTTCGTCAGAGAGAGGCGCAAAGTGGGCATGATGGCGAACAACATCGTCGCGAGCAGTGCGATGGCGGCTGCGAACGCGAGCACGTGCAGATTCAGACCCAGACCGCTGAGATAAGGCATGTTCTCACGCATGGCTTGAGGGATCAACTTCGTGAGGAGGTTCATCGCCCCATCGGCGGAAGCAAGTCCAAGGATTGAACCGGCCGCGACGAGCACTAACGCCTCGATCAGGAACTGACTGAACAATCGCGCGGACGAGCCGCCGAGCGCGGTCCGGATTGCGATCTCTCGCTTGCGGCTCTCCGAACGAACCAGCAAGAGGCTCGCGATGTTGACCGTCGCGATCAGAAGGAGCAACGCGGCGCCGCTGAGCAGCACGGTGAGCACGGTTCTGATATCGCCCACGATGGCATCGGACAAGGACCTCAGTGCGGCACCTTGGCCGCGGTTGGAATCCGGGTATTGCGCTTCCAATTGGTGCGCGATGGCAATGACATTGGCTTGGGCGGTTTCGAGCGACACGCCATCTTTGAGCCGCGCCACCGCGAAGCTACCGTGGCAGGCCCGCTGCGGATCGCATCCGGTGGAGGCAACGTGAATGGCAGTCCAGAACTCGGCGGGGCCGACAAGGCTGAAATGGAAATCGGGCGGGAGGACACCGACGATGACCGTCGGATCTCCGCTCAGCGTCACCGTATGCCCCAACACATCGCGTCTGCCTCCATATCGTTTCTGCCATGCGGCATAGCTGAGCACTGCGGTACGAGGGGCGGCGGGCTGATCTTCACCCGGCAGAAAGTCGCGACCCAGAACGGGTGTTACTCCGAGGGTCCGGAAGAAGTCCGCGGTGACGCGAGCGCCGGCCGCGCTTTGCGCGCCATCCGGGGTGCTCAGTGTCATATCTCTTCCCTCATAAATGTCCATCGAATCGAATACCTTGTTGAGCTTCTTCCAATCGAGAAAATCGGGGTAGGAGAGAGTGCAGTACGGACAGAGATTGATGCGCTCGTAAACAGCGACGAGCCGGGAAGCATCGCGGTAGGGCAACGGCTTCAGGAGCGCGGCATCGACAAAAGCGAAGATGGCCACACTGGCGCATAGGCCAAGGGCCAGCATGAGCATGGCGGTTAGCGTGAAACCGGGGTTAGTTCGCAATTGGCGCAGGGCGAAGCGGATGTCTTGCAGAAGATGCTCGAGCAAGGGGATGCTGCGCTGTTCCCGGTACGCCTGCTTGGCCGGCTCGATGCCGCCAAGTTTTATGAGCGCGTCGCGACGCGCCTCCTGCGGAGTCATGCCGGCGCGGAGATTGTCGTCGATGTGCATCCGGAGATGACTTTCGATCTCTTCGGACAGTTCGCGTTCGCGGCGTGCGCTGGGCACGAAGCCGGCCAGCCGATAGAGCCAGGAGCGGAGCGATCTCACGCGGGATCCTCCGTGGGCGCGATAAAGCGCTGGAGGATGGCGGTGGTCTGCTCCCAATCCTGCATTTCCTTCGCGAGCCGTTTGCGTCCGGCGCGCGTGAGTTTGTAGAATTTGGCTTTGCGGTTGTTCTCCGACGCGCCCCATTCGGAGGCGATGGAGCCTTCCTGCTCCAACTTCAGCAGCGCCGGATAGAGGGTGCCGTAATTCAGCGCGAGCCGATTGCCACTGGTCTGCTCGATTCGTCGGGCTATCCCATAGCCGTGGAGCGGGCCAAGAGTTTCGATGGTTTTGAGGACCATGAGAGCGAGTGTGCCTTGCCAGACATCCGCTTTATCTCCCATATTGGTTGCCAATAGGTATGGTCGCACAGTTTCTATGGGGAAGCAATAGGAGTGAATCGAGGGCACTGGCGGTGCCGCACCGGAAAGGCAGCTTTGCGCGGTTTGAATGGCTGGAACTTTCCCGAGGTTCGCGGTGTCAGTATGTCCATGCTCGAGCTGCGCGAAGTCTCTAAGAGCTTCTCCGGGATACCCGCCGTCAGCGGCGTGAGTTTTTCCGTTCGGGCGGGGGAAGTGGCCGGGTATCTGGGGCCCAATGGATCGGGTAAGTCGACCACGATCAAGATGATCACCGGGATGATGGAGATGACCTCGGGAGAGATTCTGTTCGACGGCCAGCCCATCCAGCGCGATCTGATCGGGCACAAGCGACGGATGGGATATGTGCCGGAGGAGCCGCATCTTTATTCGCATCTCTCGGGGCTGGAGTATCTCACGATGGTGGCCCAATTGCGCGAATTACCGTCGAAGCGGTCGGCCGAAAAAATCGACGGTTTGTTGCGGCTGTTCTCGTTACATGGCGACCGTCATTCGCCCATTTCGAATTATTCGAAAGGCATGCGCCAGAAGGTGCTGTTGGGAGCCGCGCTGCTACACGACCCCGAATTAATACTGCTGGACGAACCGTCTTCGGGGCTCGATGTGGGCTCGACGTTGGTGATGCGGAGCCTCATCCGGGAATTGGCAGGGCGCGGGAAAGTGGTGCTCTTCAGCTCGCATGAACTGGAGACCGTAGAGCGGGTTTCTTCGCGCGTAATCATCCTGCACCGCGGCAAGATTGTGGCCGACGATTCGATCGAGCGGCTGCGGACTTTGATGTCGCTTCCGACTCTCGAAGAGATTTTTTCGCAACTCGCCGTGGAGCAGGACGCGTCCGCTGTATCGCGGGAGATCGCCGACTTAATACGGTGTTGATCCGATGAAGAATCAACAATTCCGGGTTTTGCTTCGCCAGTTTCTGTTCCGCATGGTGGATCTGGAAGTGCTTGCTCCGAAGGGAGACATGAGCAAGCTGTTGGGACAATTCGCGGCGCTATTGATTTTCGTGAGCCTGGTGTTTGTGATTCCGGCGGTGGGTTTGGCGAGCGCCGAGAATCTGCCTCCGCAGATCGCCCTGATGCTCACCTGGACGGCAGAACATTTTCTGATCGCGACGACGATGCTGGCAGTCGGACTGTTCGCTGTCTTGAGTTGGGATTCGACGTTTCCCAATAAACGCGACGTGTTTGTGCTAGCGCCATTGCCGGTCAGCGCGCGCACGATGTTTCTGGCCAAGATCATGGCGGCCGGTATCGCGCTTACTTTGACGGTGGTGGCGCTGCACGTACTTGCGGGACTGGTATGGCCGTCGGCTTTGTTTATCCAATCGATGGGGCAGCCGACGCCGGCGCTTACTTATGAACCGGCGTTACCGCCGGTTGACGCGGCTCACCTGGGAGCGCAACTCGATCGCGATTTGGCGTCGACGCTCAAGCGCGGAGGTACTCTCGGACCGGGCACGAACACGGGCGTGACGGTGGGGGTTGTGAAGCATGGAGTGCGGCGCGTCTTCGCTTACGGGACCGCAAAGCCGGACTCGATTTTCGAGATCGGCTCCCTCAGCAAAACATTTACGGGTCTTCTGCTGGCGCAGTTGGTTGAGGAGGGGAAAGCCAGGCTAAACGAGCCGGTCCGTGGTTTAATTCCAGGAATCGTCGCGCCGTCCGGATTTGAGATCCGCTTGTTGGATCTGGCTACACATCACTCGGGGTTGCCGGCCATGCCAGACAATATTCATCCCGCCGATCGTTCGAATGCGCTGGCCGATTATCATACGGCGGACCTGTTCGCGTTTCTCGCGAAACATGGCGTCGCCATGCCCGACAAAGCGGCTTTCGAATATAGCAACCTCGGCTACAGCGTGTTGGGGCAAGCGCTGGCACATCGGGCGGGGATGTCGTATGCCGACCTGTTGCAACAAGAGATCACGGGACCGCTCGGCCTGCGCGACACTGTTCTAGCGCTTTCGCCAGAGCCGCAAACGAGATTTATTCAAGGGTACAGCATACGGAATCAGCCGGTTCACGCATGGGACATGGATGCGATGGTTCCCGCTGGAGGGATTCGCTCGACGGCCGCCGATATGCTCACGTATTTGGAAGGGCAGTTGCATCCCGATACGACTCCGTTGCGCGCGGCCATGAGACAATCGCACCTGCTACAGGCCGACGTTAGCGGCGGTTCGCAGATTGCGCTCGCGTGGATGTATGTGCCCGATACCGGTACCTATTGGCATAACGGCGCCACGGGCGGATATTCGGGCTATGCATTTTTCAATCCCAAGGGCGACTACGCCGCGGTGGTTCTGTTAAACCATACGCCCGGGGTCGTGGGATTTGTGAATTTGTTGGGCGAACACGTTCGCGAGAGGCTGGCGGGCGAACCAGCCACATCGTTAGACAATGTCGTCGTTCCGACGAGCGGCGGATTTCCCGGTCTGATTCGAATGTTCGCGGTGTACTGGGCGACGATGCTGCTAGCCGGTGCGTTCATTTTCTGTTTTGTGCTGGGGCTCCAGGGTATCGCGGCGGAGTTGCTTCCGCGACGTTGGTTTCTGAGGATGTCCTCCGTTTTGCAAATGGCCGCGTTCTGCGTCTTTGTGGCCGTATACCTTATGGAACCGATGCAAGCAAGCCCGGGGAATATCCTGGCGGCGCAAAATCACGGATTGCTTTACTGGTCGCCGTCATATTGGTTTCTGGGACTTTTCCAGCAATTGAACGGGTCGCCAGCGATGGCGCCTCTGGCGCGGCGCGCTTGGATCGGCGTGGCCGTGACATTCTCACTGACCGCCAGCGCCTACCTGCTTTCGTATTTCCGAACGCTTCGCAAGATTATCGAGGAGCCGGACATTGTCGCGAGTACGCGCGGTCTGCACTGGCTTCCCCGCTTCGGGAATCCTCTCGAAACCGCGGTAACGCAATTCAGCATTCGTACGCTGTTGCGAAGCCGCCAGCATCGGATGATTCTGGCCTTCTATTGGGGCCTTGCACTGGCCTTCGTCGTTCTCGGCATGAAGGCCCCGGAGGTGCAGGAGCAGCTAGGCGCGGGTCGCGGTTGGCATCAGCCAAGCGTGCCTCTTCTGCTGACAAGCATCCTGGTATTGTGCGCCGCGATTTTGGGAATTCGCGTAGTGGCTGCGATGCCGCTCGAACTGCGCGCAAACTGGATTTTTCAGATCGCTCCGGTTCCGGGAGGAGCTCGGAGTTTGGCGGCGATCCGGAGCGCACTATATACGTTGGGGCTGGCGCCAGTCTGGCTTGCATCCGCCGCGCTTTTCCTGTCGCTGTGGCCGTGGCAGGCGGCGCTGGGTCATCTTATTGCCCTTGGGCTGCTCGGGATCGTACTTACAGAGCTATCCCTGGTGAGTTTGCGGAAGATTCCGTTCGCTTGTTCCTATTTGCCGGGCAAGTCTCGAATGAACCTGGCGGTGTTGGGGTATATCGGCGTGATGTTTCTGTGTGGGAAAGGCGCGGAGCTTGAAAAACAGGCGCTTGCCGATCGGAGTTCGTTCCTTGCGATGGTTACAATTCTAGGGACTGTTGCGGCGATGGCGTGGTGGCGAACGTCTGTATTGGCGCGATCGACGGATTCGGAGCTGAGGTTTGAGGAGACACCTACGCCCGCGATTTTTGCCTTGGATTTGCATCGTGATGGGACTCCGCCGAGGTGATTCTTGTAAACCGCTCTCTCCCGGGCCTGTGAACTAATCGTCGGCATTCTCCGCTTGCTCACGCGCGCGGTTCCGTGGGATCGTGACAATCCAGGACAGGGTTGCGGCCGGCATCTTTATCGGGTTCATATGTGCGAAGTTGAGAGAGAACATGCTGAGCGATCTTTTCCTGGACATTCGTTATAGCCTTCGGGCGCTCGGCAGGAGTCCCGGTTTCACGGCGGTGGTGGTTATTGCGCTAGCGCTCGGGATCGGGGCGAATACGGCGGTTTTCAGCGTATTCAATGGCGTGCTGTTGAATCCGCTTCCTTATCCCGAGCCGCATCGTCTCGTCTGGCTTTGGCCGGCCGACGCTCGTACAGGGCAGAGCTTTTCGGGAGCGACTTCCCCACCTGATTTCGTCGATTATCGCAAGCAGGCGACGGTATTCACGAAGCTATCCGCATTTCTACAGATGGATCTGACGCTCAGTGGAAATGGGGCCCCGGAACGCGTGCCGGCGGCGGGCGTATCGAACGGATTTTTCGAAACGCTGGGCGTTCGACCCGTTCTTGGCCGCTCGATTCGAGCGGAAGACGAACAGACGGGCTGGCCGCAGGTTGCGATTTTGAGCGACGGTTTGTGGCAGCGCAGATTTGGCAGCGATGCGAGCGTGGTGGGCAAAACGATCGACATCGACGGAAAGAATGTGACCGTGATCGGCGTGATGCCGGCGGGGTTTGAGTTTCCTAAAGAAGCGCAGCTCTGGCAGCCTCTCCCTTTCGGTTATGAAGAGCTCAAGGTAAGACGGTTTCACTTCCTGCGTATTATCGGACGGCTGAAACCTGGAGTCACATTGGGGCAGGCGGACGCCGAGATGAAAACGATTTGCGCGCGGCTGGCACGGATCTATCCCGACTCGAACGAAAACTATAGTTCGACGCTGGTGAGTCTGTTGGATGAGTTGGTGGGGAGTCTGCGTCCGACCCTGATCGCGCTGCTGGTCGCTGTGGGATTCGTTTTGCTGATCGCTTGCACCAACGTGGCGCATCTGCTGCTCGCACGAGCCGCTGCACGGCAAAAGGAAATTGCAATTCGCTCGAGCTTGGGCGCGAGCACAGGCCGAGTGATGCGGCAGATGATGACGGAGAGCGCGCTTCTCGCTATCCTGGGCGGCGCGCTGGGAGTGATTCTTGCGGTGTGGGGACTGAAGGCGCTCATCGCACTGCACCCGGCAAATCTTCCCCGACTGGATGAAGTTCATCTCGATTTCCGTGTGCTGGCGTTCACGGCCGCATTGTCCATTTTTACCGGGCTGCTGTTTGGGCTGGCACCCGCGTTGCGAGCATCGAGACCGGATCTGACCGAGTCGCTCAAAGATGGCTATGGAGGATCGGCTGGCCGGGCGCATCGCCGTTTCCATAATGTTCTTGTGATGGCCGAGGTTGCGCTCGCGATGATGCTGCTCTCCGGAGCTGGCCTGATGATCCGCAGTTTCCAACGGCTGTCGAATGTTAATCCGGGTTTCAATCCCAAGGGCGTGATGGTCGCGCGGATCGCCTTGCCGATGCAGCCCGGACTCGGCGATAAAGTCGGCAAGCGAGAGATTGGTTTCTACCGTCCGCTTCTGGAGAAGCTTAAAGCGCAGCCGGGCGTCGAATATGCCGGACTGGTTTCGGAGCTTCCATTAGCTGCGCAAGGAAACGATACGTCTTTCACGATCGATGGCCGTCCCGCGGTGCGGCCCGTCGACCGGCCGCATGCGGACGATCGTAACGTGAGCGCCGACTACTTCAAAGCCATGAGCATCCCTTTGATCGCGGGACGGTATTTCAAAGAGAGCGACAACGAGAATAACGCGAATGTTGCAATCGTCAGCCGCTCGCTGGCTGAGAAGTATTTCGCGGGTCAGAGCGCGTTGGGTGAGCACCTCAGTATCGATCACGGTTTCTCGTTCCGGTGCGAAATCATCGGCGTAGTGGGAGATGTGCTGCATAGGTCGCTAGCCGGCGACGCTTCTCCGACGGTTTATGTTCCTTACACGCAGGCTCCCGGATTGCGATCGAACGTGGTGATCAAGACGCGAACGAATCCGCTGGCGATGGCGGGCGCGCTGAAGGATCAGGTGCAGGCGCTGGATCCGAATGTCCCAGTTTTCGGCATCCACGCGATGGACTATTTTATTTCCGACTCAGTCGAGCGGCCGCGGTTCCGCACGATGCTGCTCGGCGTGTTTGCGGGCATCGCGCTGCTTCTGGCAGCCGCGGGAATCTACGGCGTGATGTCGTATTCGGTGACGTTGCGCATGCATGAGCTCGGTATTCGAGCGGCGCTTGGAGCTGGGCGCAAAGAACTGCTGATGGCGACGGCCGGGCCGGGAATGATGTGGGCCGGTACCGGAATCGCAACGGGGCTCGCGGGCGCGATGGGATTGGGACGTTTGATTGCGGACATGTTGTATGGCCTGCGTCCTTCCGATCCCGTCAGTTTCTCCGCGGTGTCGATCCTTTTGCTGCTCGTTTCGTTTCTCGCCAGCATTCTTCCGGCTCGGCGGGCGGCAAAAGTGGATGCGATGGTGGCGCTGCGGCACGAATAGAGGCAGGCGTGTCAAAATCTACCTATGCTTTCCCGCGCTCTTTGTTTCGCATTTGTATTCTCTCTCGCTGCTTTGGCCCAGTCGCCTGCCGGCAAGCGGCCGATTAAACTCGACGACCTGGACCGTTTTCACGATGTCGGCAGTCCCGAGGTTTCGCCCGACGGCAAGTGGATCGCCTACACCGTGTCGAGTATCGATAAGGAAGGCGATAAGCGCGACTCGGATGTATGGATGGTCAGTTGGGACGGGACGCAGACGGTCCAACTGACGAACAGTCCGGAGTCGGAAGGGTCGCCCAAATGGAGTCCGGACGGGAAATATATTTCGTTCACTTCGTCGCGGCCGGGTAAGGCGAAGGGAAACCAGGTCTGGGTGCTCGACCGGCGCGGCGGGGAAGCGCGACAGCTCACTGATATCAAAAGTTCACGGATTTCCGATTACCAGTGGACGCCGGACTCGAAGAAGCTGCTGTTGACGATGCGCGAAAGCGACGATCCGGAAGCAGACGAGACCCCCAAAGCGGGCGCTCCGCCGAAGCCTCCCAAGCCGATCGTGCTCGATCGCTATCACTTCAAACAGGACATCCAAGGCTATCTGAGCGGGACGAAACGCAGCCACATCTATTTGTTCGATATCGAAAGCAAGAAGGTGGAGCAGATCACGGCGGGCAATAAATACGATGAGACAAATGCCGTGTTATCGCCCGATGGCACCAAAATCGCATTCGTGAGTAATCATGAAGATGACCCGGACCGGTCGGATAACAGCGACGTATTCGTGATCGATGCGAAGGCGGGCGCGACGGCCCGTAAGCTGACAACGCATCCGGGACCGGATGGCGGGCGGCTGGCATGGAGCCACGATAGCAAGCTGATCGCGTACACACAGGGCAGCGATCCGAAGTTCAGCGCGTACAATTTGAACCGGCTTGCTGTTGTGCCCGCCGATGGCGGCGCGCCGAGAGTCATTACGCAGAAGCTCAATCGCGGCGTTTCGGCGCCTAAGTTCAGTTCCGATAGCGGATCTGTTTTCGTGCTGGTTGCTGACGACCGCTCAGAGTATCCGGCGCAAGTTTCGCTCACCAGCGGGCAAGTAGAGCGGCTCATCAGCAAGCCCGTCGCGGTGATGTCGGAATCGAGGGAGGGCGGGCACGCAGCGGTGCTGGCGTCGACCGACGACACGCCGGGCGCGATCTATGCGCTGGAGGGGTCCAATCTTCGAAAGCTGACTACGCACAACGATGCATTGATAGCGGAACTGGAACTGGGCGCGACGGAAGATGTGAACTTCAAGAGTAAGGATGGCACGGAGGTTCACGGCCTTATCACGAAGCCGGCGAGCTATCAAGCCGGCAAGAAATATCCTTTGCTGCTGCGGATTCACGGCGGACCGAACGGGCAGGATCAACACGCGTTTAATTTCGAGCGGCAGTTTTTCGCGGCCAATGGGTATGTCGTGTTAAACGTGAATTATCGAGGAAGTTCGGGACGCGGATCGGAATATCAGGAAACTATTTTCGCGGATTGGGGAAATAAGGAAGTGGCCGACCTGCTGGCCGGCGTGGACCATGTCATCGCCATGGGGATTGCCGATCCGGATCGTTTGGGAATTGGCGGTTGGAGTTACGGCGGCATTCTGACGGATTACACGATTGCCACGGATCCTCGTTTCAAAGCGGCCATTAGCGGCGCGGGCAGCGCCAACCAGATCGCCATGTACGGCGTGGATCAATACACGCTGCAATACGATCAGGAGATCGGGCCGCCGTGGAAGAATCCGGAAGGATGGATCAAGGTTTCGTATCCTTTCTACAAAGCGGATCGCATCCACACGCCGACGCTCTTCATGGGCGGCGATCGCGATTTCAACGTGCCGATTATCGGCGGGGAACAGATGTATCAGGCGTTGCGCAGCTTAGGCGTGCCGACGGAGCTGGTGGTGTATCCGGGCCAATTTCACGGGTTCACGCGGCCGAGCTTTATTCGCGACCGCTATGAACGGTACGTGGCCTGGTACGACAAATATTTGAAGCCGCCGGCGACCGCTTCGGGCGGCGAATAGCGCTAGCTTCGCCGGAAATATCCGAGAGCGAATTCCGGACGCTGTTCGAGAGCCGGAATCCAGACTGCGCGGGCTTCATCTTCGTGGCCGAGAGCCTTCAGCGCATGGCCAAGATTCAGCAGGGCTTCAGCGAAATCGACGCGAATGGAAACGGCGTTGCGATAATACTGAACGGCGCGATCGAGCTGGTTCAGGTTTTGGGCCAGAACGCCGCAGTTGTAGCAAATCTCGGCATTGGGGCCTAAGAGTTGGAGCAGCTTTTCGTGGAGCTCCAGAGAGCGCTCGAATCGATTTTGCGCCAGGGCCACGGTGGCCAGACCTTTCAGCGCTTCGAGGTTTTCCGGTTCGCGCTCTAGCAAACCGAGCAGGACGCTTTCGGCGCGGTCGTATTGCGCTGCGCGATGGCAGGCCAGCGCGAGATTGATTTCGGCTTCGGTCCAGACAGGTTTGAGTTGCAACGCGCGGGCGAAACTTTCCACTGCGCCTTCGGCGTCGTCGCGGAGCCATTGCAGATAGCCCAAGCGGAACCAGACTTGTTTGCGTTCGGGGTCATGCTCGCAGAAATCTTCGCAGGTTTTTTCAGCCGCTTCGAGCGAACCCAGCTCTTCGAGCACCTGGGACAGGCTGAGGATGAGTTCTTCGCGTTCCGGCCATTTCGACACTGCATTCTGATAACAATCCCGCGCGGCGGAGAGATTTCCCAGTTTCCATAACGCTGAGCCCAGATAGGAGTGGGCATAGAGCGAATCCGGCTTGATCAGGCGCGCCTTGGTGAATGACTGCACGGCATCCTGCAGCAGGCCGCGCTTCTCATTTGTTACTCCCAGGTTCAGCCAATTCGAGACTTGTTCGGGCGCCAACTCGACAAGGCGGGTGTAGTAGTGCCAGGCTTTTTCGTAGTTCTCGTTATTGTAAGCCGATGTCGCGATCCCTTCGATCGCCAAGGTGTTGTCGGGCTGCAAAGCGATCAGGTGTTCGGAATACTGCTGGACGACATCGTATTGTTTCTGTTGGAGCCCAAGCGTGATCAGGTTCATCAGCGCTTCGGCGGAGTTGGTGTCGAGCTTCAGAACTTCACGGTACAGCTCGGCCGCTTTGTCGAGTTCCCAAGTGACGTGCAGTGCCACTGCTTTGGTGAACAGCGCAGGGACGTGCGAGGGATTAATCCGAAGACAGTCGTCGGCGCGCTGGAATGCGGCGGGATACTGCTTGAGACTCAGATGGCAGATAGATTCGGCGAGCGGGATCTCGATCCAATCCGAGCGCAGCGCCGCCGCCTTCTGGAAACGTTCCAAAGCGTCGGTGGTGCGGCCCATTTTGTAGAGGCAATAACCCCATTGAAACCATCCTTCGGTGGCTTCGGGCTCGCGAAGGACCAGCTTGCCGTAGCACAGCGCAGCCTCTTCGTGATTGCCGAGCTCACTCTGGACGTACCCAAGCGCGGCCAGGAGATCCGGCGTTTCGAACTCGCGATCCACTGCCTGGAGGATCTGTAGAGCGCCTCTGGCATCGCCATTCAGGTGATGGATTACTGCCTTGGCAATGGCCGCAGTATCCGGGCGAGCGCTTAGCTCATCCGTATGCTTCTCCATTGTTTCCGTTTGGAACGCCGCGACCTGAACCCGTCCCGAAGGGGGCGGCACGTCTGGGGCGATGATTGTAGCTTGGCCCATTTCGTCTCCAATTAAAAGCGCCTTGCTGTGGCGTTTCTAGCTCTCTATCGGCAGATCCGCGCGGCGACCTTAGTACCGAAGGGGGCAAAGCCTATGGTCTATTTTTGTGAGACTGACTCAAATGGGTCATGCCGAAACGATTATTAATCTGGGCACCGAAGGCAAAGTGACTTTCGATCGAAGACCAATTTGTAGCGGATCTTGAATCGCCGGTGGTGGCATGTATTGAGTCAACTCCAGCGTCATTTCGTGGGGTATCGGGAATCCCAGCGCTTCGCGCTGGATGGGGAACGCACCGATCGGCTGCAGATCGGGCTCCTGCAACAAGCGCGAGGTTTCAGGCTGCAGCAAATTGGGATTCTGAATTTCGATGGAGGTTTGCACCCCGGTTTTGGCGAGTTGGGCCAGCGTAAGTCCCAGGTAGACGCGATTCCAGATGCGGCGAGGCTCGGCACTGCGCTGCAGTTCAGGATTTTGTGGCGTGTGTACTGCCTCGCAGACGTTCCAAACATGTTGCCGTTTGCCTATTGGCAGGCGGCAATTCAGCGCTCCCAGGTCCAGTTCGTCCGATGGGCCGGCGGACTGCTCGCCGAGTACCGGGACGGGGCAGCGATTCAGGACGCAATCGGGCTTTCGAACGCCCGGTGTTATGGCTGCCGTCGCACTTTGGAGACGCATTCCCCCGGCGTGAAGAGCGGTCCGAGGATCGGGCGCTACCGTCCCACGCTCTTCATCGAAAACGAGACCCTCAGGCTCCGGAATAGCAGGATGCGCGGGTTGAATGTCACCGAGGCCCATGGCCGGGTGCACGCTTTGCCAACTTGCCATAACTGCTAGATCGGCATTTCTCATGCTCCAGTATAGGTCCTCGTCCCAATGGAGTGTGGTACCTAAGTTAGAAGTCCGGTTTAATGAAGACGGAAACCCAGTTTGCACAATTCCCAACCCTGCAGTTGGATGGCGGCGATACGATCCGTCATGTCGATGTCGCGTATGAGACTTATGGCGAACTGAACGCCTCGCGCAGCAATGCCATTCTGGTGCTGCACGCGTTTTCGGGCGATGCGCATGCCGCCGGCGTATCCAAAGAAACTGGCGAAACGGGTTGGTGGGATAGCATGATCGGCCCGGGAAAAGCGTTCGATACGGACAGATATTTCATCATTTGCTCGAATGTGCTGGGAGGATGCCGCGGAACCACAGGACCGGGTTCCATCGATCCATCCACGGGTTGCCCGTACGCCATGTCGCTGCCTCCGATCACGATCGGCGATATGGTTCGGCTGCAAAAGATGCTGATCGATCACTTGGGGATTGAGCGGTTACTAAGCGTGTCGGGCGGGTCGATGGGCGCGATGCAAGCGCTGCAATGGGCGGTCTCTTATCCCGACGCGGTGGTCTCGGCGATTCCCATTGCCGGAACTTCGCGGCACAGCGCGCAGCAGATCGCCTTCAATGAGGTTGGACGGCAGTCGATTATGGCCGATCCCGACTGGTGCGACGGCAATTATTATGACAAGCGGCCGCCGGCTCGCGGGCTGGCGGTGGCGCGCATGGTGGGACACATCACGTACATGAGCGATCATTCGATGCGCGAAAAATTCGGACGCCGGCGCCGCGACGAGCATCAATTTGAAGTGGAGAGCTACCTGCGCTATCGCGGAACGCAGTTTGTCGACCGCTTCGACGCGAATTCGTATCTCTATATTACGAAGGCCATGGACTATTTCGATTTGAGCGAGGGACATCACTCGCTGGCGGCCGCATTTAGTCATGTCAAGTCGCGTTTTCTGGTGATCAGCTTCACATCGGACTGGCTATATCCGAGTTATCAATCTTTAGACGTGGTCCGGGCTTTACGCGGGCGGAATTGCGATGTCGCTTATTGCGAGTTGCCGTCCACTTACGGACATGATGCGTTTCTGGTAACGGTGGCGGAACAGACCGAGTTGGTGCGGGGCTTTCTGGCAAGCACGCTGAGGATCCGAGGCTGATGGCGGCCGCCGTGAGTCCAAGTACGGAACCGTTTGTCCGCACGCTGCTGGGCCGCAGCGATTACGCGATTATCAGCGAGATCGTAATTCGAGGGTCCCGCGTGCTCGATCTGGGCTGTGGAGACGGCGAGCTTCTGGCGTGGCTGGCGCAGCATAAGGATGTGGACGCGCGGGGGGTGGAGCTTTCGGGTTCGCGAGTGCAGCGGGCGATCGCCAGGGGCGTGTCCGTCTATCAGGGCGACGTCGAAGAGGCTCTGGAGGATCTGCCCGACCAGGCGTTCGACTACGTCATTCTGAGCCAGACGCTGCAGGAAACGCGATCGCCGCTCAAGGTACTGCGGGAGATGCTGCGCGTGGGACGGCGCGGCATTGTGGCGTTTCCGAATTTCGGCCATTGGTCGGTCCGGCTGGCACATTTATGGTCGGGAGGGGCCCCAAAGACCAAACTGTTTCCGCATGAGTGGTACGATTCGCCGAACATTCATTTTTTGACTGTTCACGATTTTGAGAGCCTGGTTCATGCGGAAGACTGGACCATCGAGCGGGGCATCTTTTTGCAGGGCCAACATAAAGTGAGGGTGTTGCCGAATCTATTGGCCGAGGTAGCGGTCTTTTTGGTGCGGAAATAGTCAAACGGCGACTGCGGTCGATGCGCTGTTTCGCGCCAGGGCCGCGGCGCTATCCCGGACCGAATCCAATGCGATTTCGAGAATGGCTCGGAAAGAACTGAAGGACTCCTCGGAGAGGCGGTCGGAATCGAGATCGGCTACGGCCGCGGTCAGGATGACGAGCAACTCGCCACGGATTTCTTCGAGAGCGGTCTGGGAGGTCGCGCCGGTCGCGCCGTTCATGAGTGCGATCACACGGTTGCTGTAATCGTCGGCCGCGTTTTTTTGGCGCCTTTGCATCCAGGCCCTCAACTCCCAAATCCATGAGCCGATCATGACGATGACGGTCAGCATGAGACCCATGTAATCGGCGTGCGCGAGGATAAAGGGCGGTTTGTCCTTTTCGTAATACTTCACGGCGCCGGGATGGAGCGCGGGTCCAAACTCAGCCTGGACCGCGGGACGCCGCACTTGAGCGAGCAGCAAACGCACTTCCGCCACTTTATCCGGAATCTGCTGTGAAATCTCCTGGCGATTTTCGATTAATACTCCGGTAATGGCGCGGACGGTCTCGTCGTCGATATTGGTGGCAGCCAGCAGCGTGCGATGCACCGAGATACTGGGCAGGTCTTCCGGAGGCACGGCGGGGTTCCCAAGATACGCTCCGGCCGGG
The DNA here is from genome assembly GCA_963802915.1 of Bryobacterales bacterium. Classification (GTDB taxonomy): domain Bacteria; phylum Acidobacteriota; class Terriglobia; order Bryobacterales; family Bryobacteraceae; genus JAICMB01. The sequence goes on along the minus strand of CAWDKQ010000023.1, from coordinate 134,497 downwards.
ATCACGGCGGGCTCGAACGCGGGATGATTGATCTTCATTGCCGCCGCATGGTCGATGCGAACGAGACGGACTTTGCCAGTCTGAACGAGGCGCTGGATCGAGGGGTTGCCCAAGGCGCGGACTCGAAAGATCGCGTCGGCGTGGCCGTTTATGAACTCCTCGTCGGCGGTGGTATCGGTCGAGCCAACGAAGCGGAAATCGGATTCCTCGAGGCCGAAATGGCTGGCCACACGCAGGAAGGATTGATACTGGCCCCCGGTTTTAGGCAGCGCGATGGTATGGCCGCGGAGATCGGAAAAGTTCCGCACCGTCGAATCGAGGTGCGTCAGCAATTGGAATGTGTCGTCGTAGAGCACGGCCATGATCCGCGCCGTGGGGCCGGCCACGACATCCGCTTGGGCGACCGCGAGGGCGGCGCCGCCATTTTCGAGCATCCTGAGATTCTCCACCGTGCCTCCGGTTTCGAGAAGCTCGATGCGGATTCGCGAATTATGCCGCTCCACTACGTTGCGGAGCGCGGCTCCAATGATGTAGCTCTCGCCGGTGGGTGAACCGGCGGCGAGCGTGAGGCGATGGACGCGCGAACGTTGATAAAAGAGGGTCGTGAAGAAAGCGATAATCGCGAGGCTGAGAAGGACAGTCGCGATCTCCCAAATCCGATTGATTTTCAAATTGGGTGGTTTCACTCGGCATCGCTCCGCGATGCGCCAGTATACAGCCGAATTGTGACGATCCCGTTAAGGCTTGGACCCGGGGTTGTTGTTCCAATTCTCGCGAATGACGGCGGTCTGATCCGAGAAGAACGTGCGACGTCCGGCGCCGCTGTATTCCTTGGGACCTGCCTGAACGAAGTATCCGTCCGGCGTCGCACTCAGAGCGAAGACATAGCCTTCGCGGGTTGGCGCAAGGCCGAGTTCCCGGAGTGAATCGGCGTAGCGGCCGTGTTGTTCTTTGTATTCCGATTGGGCGGCGTGGATGCTTCGGATCTCCGCTTCGGCGGCAAACTCGCTCGAGATGCTGCGCGCGCGGCGGAGTTCAGCGCCCGCGGTGATGAGAATGGCGGGAACGATGGCGACCGCGAACCAGATTTTGAGCGAGCGCTTCATGATCCCTTACCGGATTTGACGCGCGAGTTGGCGAAAGAGTTGATGAATGTTTTGTTTCATCTTCTGTGGCGATTCGATTTAGTCGCCCTGATTCACACGCAGGGTAAAAAAGACGGCTAAATCCCTCGCGCCATGCACAATAGCAATCACTTGAATCGGTTTAACGTCCCAGGCGTAGGCCACAACGTACGAATAAAAGTTCCAGAAGCGATACTTTCGACCAAGAAGTTCATCGTGGAAGTGGCCAATGCCGGGACTCTGCCCAGCCCGTTAAAACCTTTATAGAATTCATGGCGGAGGCGTTCGGCGGTATCGGGGCTATCCTCGGCGATGTCGAGGAGGATCTCTCTCAAATCGTTCTTCGCTTCGGGAGTGAGAACGAAAAGCCGTTTCACTGGCCCGTTGCCTTGGCGCGCCGGCGTTCTTCGATCATCTCCCGAAGTTCGTCGAAGACCTCGTCTCCATCGATCAACTCGCCACGCTCTGCCTGACCAGCGCCGCGTTTCAGTTTCGCCTTGAGCTTGCGAAACGCTTCATCGCGTTCTCGTTCGTGGCGTTCGAGGAGCCGCAAAGCCTCTCGCACGACCTCGCTCGTGGTTTGGTACCGACCGGACTTAACCCTGTTCTGAATGAATGCATACAGCTCCGGAGTAATCGAGATGTTCACAGTAGTCCGATGGGTAGCCATATCTGACGAATATCTCGTGTGGCACATTGTGTCGAGATATGTTAGTCGTAGGAATGAGTTTGTCCAGTGTCGCGCGAAACCGCACAGCAGTACAAAGCCCGGCTCGCCGCATACGTTCAGGACAAGGATCCGATCGCTATGCAGCGCGAGACGCCGCATACTCTCGCTGGCTTGATCGCAGGAAAACCGGACGAAATGCTCAGCCATCGGGCCGCGCCCGGCAAGTGGTCGATCCGTGCGATTCTCGCTCACATGGCGGAGGATGAACTTGTCAGTAGTTGGCGCTACCGCCAGATGATCGAGCGCAGCGGCGCTGCTCTGCCTGGGTTCGATCAAGACGAATGGGCGAGGCTCGGGGATTATGATTCCTGGACGCCTCAAGACGCTCTCGATATGTTCCGTCTCTTGCGGGAAGCCAATCTGCGTATGTTCGACAGGCTCACTCCGGAAGAGTGGCAATGCTATGGAATACATGCGGAGCGCGGGAGGATCACCGTAGAAGAGCTCGCGCGCCATATGGCCGCGCACGACGCCAACCATGTCGAACAGGTGCGGCTTTTACTCGGCCAGGATTGACCTGGAGGCTTACTCGCTTCTCAGCTCGTTCCGGCGGTATCCGCTTCCTCACGGTCGCGGTTCTGTAAAAGACCCTGGCGTTCAAATCAGCTGGGGTGGGTCGACAGGAACGGGTTACTCGCTTCTGCGCCGGGCCATTTCCATTAGAGTTTCGTGCGTGCCGACGGTCTCGGGGCCTTCCGTCGCTCCTTCGGGATGCAGTTGCGAATAGGTCCCGTCTTCCTGAAGCATCCAGTCCTGGCGGCGATCCTGCAAACAAATGCTCAGGATTTTCCATAATTTCACTTTGGCGTGACCGGCCAGAATCGGGGTGACGATCTCGACGCGCTTCGAGAGATTGCGATACATCCAGTCGGCCGAGCCGATGTAGAACTCGCCTTGCACCGGATGATCGAGCGCGGCCGCGAAATGGAAAATGCGGGAATGTTCCAGAAACCGTCCAATGATGGACCGGATTCGAATGCCTTCGGTGCGCCCCGCGACTCCGGGCTTCAAGCAGCAGAATCCTCGAACGATCAGATCCACCGGAACTCCCGCCGATGCGGCTTCGCAAAGCGCTTCGATCAGGTCCGGATCTTCGAGTTGGTTCATCTTGGCGATAATCCGCGCGGGAAGACCGGCTCGCTTATTGGCGATTTCCCGCTGGATCAACTCCAGCAGACGGGGGCGCAACGTTACCGGCGCGGCCAGCAGAGCCGTGCAAACCGGCATCTGAGAGTGTCCCGTCAGGTAATGAAAGAGGTTGACGACATCGCCGGTGATGAGCGGATTGCAAGTGAACAATCCAACGTCCGAGTAGAGACGCGCCGTGCGCACATGATAGTTGCCGGTACCGATGTGCACATAGCTACGCAGGCCGGAGGACTCCTTGCGGACCACCAGCGCCAGCTTCGCATGGGTCTTCAGCCCCGCCACGCCAAAAGTGACGTGGGCGCCCGCTCTTTCCAATTCCGCGGCCCAATGGAGATTGCGCTCCTCGTCGAAACGGGCCTTGATTTCGATGACGCAAGCGACTTGCTTACCGCCCTCGGCGGCCTTCACCAGCGACTTCACAAACGGCGTATCGTCTCCGATGCGGTAGGCAGTCATCTTCACGGCGACCGTTTCCGGGTCGGCCGCGGCAGCAGCAATGAAATGCTCTACACTGTCCTCGAAGCTGTCGTAGGGGTGGTGCACCAGCACATCGCTGGCGCGAATGGCGGCGAAAACGTCATGGCTGCTTTTGATAGCGGCGGGCGGCAGCGGGCTCCACGGCGAATCCCTCAGAGCTGGAATTGGCAGCGAGGCGATCTGGAACAGCGTTGTGTAATCCAGCTCGTCGGGCATGTCGTAGACGTCCATAGGCGAGAGCTCGAACCGTTGCCGCAACATCTCACGGATGGAGGAATCGGCGCCCGGCGCAAATTCGAGACGCACCACTGGTTCATAACGGCGCTGCCGGATACGCTCGCGCACGACGTCGCGCAAGGCTTCGTCGGGCTCGTCTTCGATCTCAATCTCCGCGTCACGCGTCAAGCGAAACAAAGTCGTGCCGGTGAGTTTCATTCCGCCATAGAGCTTGTGGATGTTGCCGCAAATCACTTCGTAAAGCGGGACGAAGACCTGCTCCCCGGCTGGCACGTCCGCTTGCACTGGAATCCACTGCTTGATGGCCGAAGGGACTTTTACGCGCGCGTAGGAGCTGGTTTCTTCTTCCGGGTCGATCAGGAGGAAGGCCAGCGATGTCGAGAGATTCGAGAGAAAGGGAAACGCGTGAACCGGATCGAAAACGAGAGGAGTCAGAGCCGGCGAGATTTCGGCATCGAAAAAGCGCCCAATTTCACCTTGCTGCGCGGGCGTCAGATCGTCCCATTTCCGCAGGTGGACTCCATGGCGCGCGAGCTCGGGTACCAGTTGCTCGCGGAAGCACTCCGCCTGGCGGCGCAGGCTTTGGAGCAGGCGCTCTCGAACCCGCCCGTGCAGGCTGATGCGCTCTGGCGTAGATCTTGTACGCAGAACCGAAACCCGCTTCATGAAGAATTCATCGAGGTTCGCGTTGAAGATCGCGAGGAACTTCGCGCGCTCCAGCAGCGGAGTGCGCTCGTCCATGGCTTCCGCGAGAACGCGTTCGTTGAAATCGAGCCATCCCAGATCGCGATCAATCCAAATGTCCGAAAGCGTCCCGGAGACCTCTCTGTTCAGGACTCCGGCGTCTCCAATCGAGACCATAACGGGCGCAGCGCTCATGGTGTACTCCTCGAAAAAACCTTTATTTTAGATCGCCGCACCTCGCTACCGCATGAACATTGTGTGTCAAATCCGTTAGAGGCGGCGACACTCTGACATTGCACTGTAATTCTCGCGGTTCATAATGGTCCCTCTGGCGGAAAGATAGGAGTGGAAACCGAATGCACCCAGACCTCGCGGAATACGGCCCGGTTCGCTTTCACAGCGACCCGAACGCACTATACGATCGACACCTCGTCTTTGACTACGCAATCGATCCCGATATGGCGACGCCCAGGGAGAGATACGAAGCGGTAGCCCGTTCGCTTCGGGATGTGCTGGCATTGAGATGGCTTCGTACAAAGAACACGCACTTCAGGCTCGATCCTAAGCGCGCGTATTATCTTTCGATGGAGTACCTGATTGGCCGATCGCTGGCCAGCAACGTGTCGAATCTGCTGCTCGACCCCGCGATGCAGGAAGCTTCCCGCGAGAAGAATGTCGATTGGTACGAACTCCTCGACCAGGAGCCGGATGCCGGATTGGGAAACGGAGGCTTGGGCCGCCTTGCTGCGTGCTTCGTCGAGTCCATGGCGACCATGGAATTACCTGCCATGGGCTATGGCTTGCGCTACGAATACGGAATCTTCAAACAGTCCATTCGAGACGGTTGGCAGAACGAAAAACCGGATAATTGGCTTCGCCGTCCGGACCCCTGGGAAATCATTCGGCTGGATCATATTGTCGAAGTGCACCTGAGCTGCTCTTTCCAGATTCGAGGCGGGAGCCTGGTACCGGTGCCGGGGAAGCCCTCGACGCTGCTGGGAATTCCGTTCGACCGGCCCGTGGTTGGCTATGGCGGCCACACCATCAATACGCTGCGGCTATGGGCTGCCCGCGCTCCCGATTCTTTCCACTTCCACCAGTTCAGTCACGGCGATTTCGTCGGCGCGGTCACAGAGACGCTCGCCGCGGAATCGATCACGCGAGTGCTTTACCCGGACGATTCGACATCGATCGGACGCGAATTGCGCTTCCTTCAAGAATATTTTCTGTGCGCCTGCTCCATGCACGACATCATTCGCCATTTCCGTTCGAACAACTCGGACTGGAACCTGCTGCCCGAAAAAGCCGCGGTGCAATTGAACGACACGCATCCGACAGTCGCGATCGCGGAGTTGATGCGCATCTTACTCGACGATGCGAGGCTCGGCTGGGATCAGGCGTGGGGCATCACGCAGCGCATGTTCGCCTACACCAACCACACGCTGCTGCCAGAGGCATTGGAACGCTGGCCGGTCTCATGGTTCGAAGATATTCTCCCGCGCCAACTCGAGATTATTTATGAGATTAACCGCCGCTTCCTCGACCAGGTGCGTTCTCGTTATCCGGGTGACGAGGGACGCGTGGCGCGAATGAGCCTCATCGAAGAGGGACAGACCAAGAACGTGCGCATGGCGAACCTGGCGATTGTCGGTTCGCATAGCACCAACGGAGTCGCCGCCATTCATACCGAGCTGCTGAAAGCGCACGTGGTTGCCGATTTCGCGCAAATGTTCCCAGAGCGCTTCAATAACAAGACGAACGGTGTCACGCCGCGCCGCTGGCTGCTGGTGGCGAATCCATCGCTCGCGAGCGTAATCACGGATGCTATTGGCGACGGCTGGATCGCGGACCTGACTCAGATCGCGAGGCTCAAGCCTCTGGCGGACGATACGCAATTCCGGCGAGCATTCCGGGAGGCCAAACGTCGAGCAAAGCTGCGCTTCATCGATTGGTTAAGCACTACTACCGGCCACACCGTAGATCCGGACAGCATTTTCGATAGCCAGATTAAACGAATCCACGAATATAAGCGGCAATTGTTGAATGCGCTGCACATCGTGATCCTCTATAACCGGCTGCGAGAGAGTCCGAATCTCGATGTTCCACCGCGCACGTTTTTCTTCGCGGGCAAGGCCGCGCCGGCATACAATCTGGCGAAGCTGATCATCAAGTTCATCAATAATCTTGCCGCCGTGGTCGACAGCGATCCGGCCACGCAAGGGCGACTTAAAGTCATTTTCCTGCCCGACTACAGTGTTTCGGTGGCCGAACGGCTGATCCCCGCGAGCGACGTTTCCGAGCAGATCTCGACGGCTGGTTACGAAGCGAGCGGCACCAGCAACATGAAGTTCATGATGAACGGCGCTCTGACCATCGGCACGCGGGATGGCGCCACGGTCGAGATGGCCGAAGAAGCCGGTGAAGAGAACATGTTCCTGTTCGGATTGACGGCCGCTCAGGTGGAGGAAACGCGCGACTGGTACAGTCCCTACTGGCACTATGAAAACGATCCGGAAACGCGGGCCGCTCTCGATTTGATCGCCTCTGGCCACTTCAATACGGGTGAGCCGGGCGTCTTCGATCCGATTCTCGAGGTGCTTCTCACCAAAGGCGATTTTTATCTGCATCTCGCCGACTTGCGCTCTTACAGTCAGGCGCACGCGCGGCTGGGGCAGTTCTATCGCAATCCGGATGCATGGGCACGGGCAGCCATAATGAATGTGGGTAGCTCCGGGAAGTTCTCGAGCGACCGGACTATCGCGCAATACGCGTCCGAGATCTGGAACATCGCCCCTTGCCCCGTGGTGGAACGCTCCCTCACAGCTGAAACCGCTTCCTAAAATCGCATCAGGTCACCTCTTGGGGGCTGCGGATACTTAGGTGGCATGAAAGCCAAACACTTCGTACTGCTGCCCCTTCTACTCGCGGCGTGCTGTTTCGCCGACGTTCCAAAGTCGTTTTCGGTGTCCGTTCGCGGCGTGGGCCGGCCCATGATCCTCATCCCGGGCCTGGAATGCCCGGGACAAGTCTGGCAAGGCTTCATCGAACATTATCAATCGAAATACCAAGTGCATTCGATCACTCTAGCTGGCTTCGCGGGAGAGCCAGCCGTACCCGGATTGCGCCTGGTGGATGTGAAAAACGATCTCATCCGATATATCCAGGACAGCAAGCTCGAAAAGCCCCTGATCGTTGGTCACAGCTTGGGCGGATTCCTGGCGTTGTGGGTCGGAGCAAGCGCGCCCGACCTGGTGAGTGGCATCATCTCGGTTGACGGCCTTCCATTCCTACCGGCGCTGATGAACCCGACCGGGAGCATCGAGGAATCGAAAGCCGCGGCGGAGCAGCTGCGCACACTTTATAGCTCCCTGAAACCGGAACAAATCGAGAGTATGACGAAGATGTCCGTAGGACAGATGATTTCGGATCCTAAGGATGCCGATACCGTGGTGAAATGGGCTAAGCGATCGGATGCTGCGTTTGTGGGCCAGGCATTGTACGACTTGTTGACGACGGACTTGCGTACGGAGATGGCAAAGGTACGTGCTCCGTTGCTCTTAATCGGCGCTGGAAAGGCGTTCGCGTCGAACCCGGAAGGACTTGCTAAACTCCGGGCCGCATATGAGAGCCAGGTTGCAGGCGCGCCCCAGCACAGGGTCGTGATGGCAGAGAAAGCTCTGCACTTCATAATGCTCGACGATCCTGATTTCCTGTTTCAGGCCACCGGCGAGTTTCTGGGGAGGTGAACATGCGAACCGACTTGGAACCGTTGGTCCTGGCCGCGGCGGACGGCGACGCGGAAGCATACGGCAAACTGGTGAGCGAAACCAGTTCTCTGGTTTCCTCCATCACCCTAGCGATCGTCCGCGATTTCGATTTGAGCAGGGATGTCGCCCAGGAAGTGTTCCTTTCCGCATGGCGCGATTTGAAAAACTTGCGCAATCCGGCGAGTTTTCTTCCCTGGTTGCGGCAGACTGCGCGCAATCGTGCCAAGACCGCTCTGCGCAGCGGATCGCGGAGACAAAAGATAGGCGCCGCTGGGGCACTCGACGAACTCCTGCCTGCCTTGATGGACCCGCAGCCGAGCATCACCGACCGTATGATCGCGAAGGAAGAGTTGCGGGCTCTGGAAGAAGCGCTTTCGGCATTGCCCGAGGAAACGCGCGAGGTCTTGGCGCTCTTCTACCGCGAGGGACGATCGGTGGCGCAGGTCGCGCTGCTGCTCGAACTCAGCGAGGTCGCGGTCAAGAAACGTCTCTCGCGTGCTCGTGCTGCGTTGCGCGAGACTCTGCGGGAGACAATCGGGGAGGCGCTGAGCCGCACAAAGCCGGGAGCCGCGTTCACTGCCGGGGTGATCGCTGCCCTGCCGAGTGGGGCGCCGCCAGCGGCCGCGGCAGCCACGTTAACGGTATCGAAGATCTCGGGGGCGTCAACCTGGATGCTCCTGCTGAAGGCTCTCGCACCCGTGAGCGGAATTCTGCTTGGAAGTATCGGCGGCGTTGGGGGCGTGTTAATTGGGTCCCGCAAGTGGCTTAGAGACGCCCGCGACGATGAAGAGCGCCGCGCGCTCCTTATCTACCGGCGTGTGAATAGTGTCGTGGTTGTGTTCTACGCGATGGCTCTGACGGCAATCGCTGGATGGACGCGCAACCCATTGTGGACGGTACCGTGGTTCCTCATGTTTATCGCCACTCTGGCGGTGTTGCAGCACGTGTGGCTGCCCCGGATTATCAAGAAGCGGCTGGAAGCGGAGATGCGGGAGGATCCAAGATGGGCTAGCGCCCGCCGGCGAAGGGAACGCCGGTTGGCCATCCTTGGGTGGACACTCGGTATTCTCGGCGGTTCCCTTGGACTGGCGTTGGGGTTTTGGTCCAGCCTCAAGTAATTTGCGCGCGGACGGGGTTGAAATCGCCGCAGTATGCGCTTTTGAAATGGTATGTTGGCTAGTTGGATACTCGCACCAAGATCATCAGTGCCGAGCAAGCCAGGTCGCTTCGAGAGAGCCAGGGGACGCGCTGGTACACGGGCCATTTCGACCCCATGCTGGCGGAACACGCCCGCATCCTCGGCGACCTGGCGTCGGCCGACCAAATATTGATCGTCGAAGTCAGTAATCCTCCGGCTCCGCTCCTATCGCAGCGCGCCCGGGCAGAGTTGGTGGCCGGCTTGGCGTGCGTCCGCTACGTTGTGTTGGGGCAGGCCGAATCTCCTGACGACGCAATCGGGCGCGGATTTATCCAAAGCGTCCGCGAGCGCGTTAATGGAGCGGCGCATTAATGCGCGTACTGGTGGTTCGTCTTGGCGCCATGGGTGACGTTATTCAGACTCTGCCCGCGGTCGCCAGTTTGAAACACAGCATGCCGCATTCGGAGATCACCTGGGTTATCGAATCGAAATGGCGCGCGCTGCTCGAGAATAATCCCTACATCGACAAGGTTGTTCTCTTCGACCGTTTCACGATGGCTGGCCTGAGAGACGCGTGGCGCGATCTGCGCCGCGAGCGCTTCGATCTCGCCATCGATTTTCAGGGTTTGATCAAATCCGCCCTCGTGGCTGCATGCGCCCGTCCTGAGCGCCTTTACGGTTTCGATCGGAAGGGCGTTCGCGAAAAGCCCGCTGCGTGGTTTTATTCCACCCGCGTGGCCTCCAATGCGCTTCATCGGGTGGACAAGTATCTCGATCTCGCCGCGCGCGCAGGAGTCACAAATCCTCTGCGCGTCTTTCCCCTGCCCGCGGGAGCGGCCGAAGGCGAATTGCCGGCCGGCGATTTTATCCTTGCCAGTCCTTTTGCCGGATGGGGATCGAAGCAGTGGCCTCTCGAATATTATTCCTCCCTCGGTGAGCGGCTGCGCAACGAGTGCGGCATCGATCTCGTACTCAATGGAGTCGATCGAATTCAGGCGCCTAACACGACACCGCACGTTTCCGCGATCCCGGGATTAATCCACGCTACGCGACGCGCGACGGCTGTTGTCGGCGTCGATAGCGGACCGTTGCATATAGCCGCCGCCCTTGGCAAGCCAGGAGTTGCGGTTTACGGACCCACCGATCCCGCCTGGACCGGCCCTTACGGTAAGACCATCAAAGTCCTGCGCAGCGCCGATGCCGTGACCACCTATAAGAGAAATCTCGAAATCGATGCGAGCATGCGCGCCATTTCTCCCGCCCAGGTGTTTGAAGAATTGAAAGCAATTCTCGTATCTCAGAAGACCGGAGTAGCCTCTCAGGTTGACTAGCGTATTCCCGAAACCCTACGCCGACCTCGTAGCGCGACTGCGAGTTCCTTTTGGTTTTGTGCTCGTGATCGCGTTCGCATGGTTGTCGCATCCGACCGTGCGCTCCCTCATCTATGGAGTGCCCGTAGGCGTTCTCGGGCTGGCGGTGCGCGCGTGGGCCGCGGGATATCTCGAAAAGAACATGCAGCTCGCGGAGACGGGACCTTACGCCTACGTCCGCAATCCTCTGTATATCGGGACTCTGCTCGTTGCTGCCGGCCTTGTAATTGCCTCCCGCCGATGGATTGTCGCGGCCATTTTCGCCGCTGTGTTTTTTCTTGTCTATCTGCCTGTGATTGAGCTCGAAGAACAGCATCTTCGCAAATTGTTTCCGTCTTACGAAGACTATGCGCGCCGCGTCCCGCCTTTGATCCCCTCGTTTCGAAATTCGTCACATCGCGCCGGAGATTTTCGTTGGAAACGGTATATGCGCAATGAGGAATACCAGGCGGCGCTCGGTTTTCTGGGCGGCGTTATTTTCCTTTGTTGCAAGCTCCTCTTTTCCCAGTACTAGCAGTTCATAAAGTGACACCGAGCCGCGGTCGATGACTATACAGATCGCCCGAACTTTATGCACGCGACCAAGCAAGTTATTGAAACCAGGGAAAGCAGCGAAGAGCGTTATCGCAGTTTGTTCGAAGACGCGCCGGTGGCGTATCACGAAATCGACATCAACGGCGTCCTCATGCGAATCAATCGTGTGGAGTGCGAATTGCTTGGGTATCAAGCGTCTGAGATACTCGGCCGCGCCGTCTGGGAACTGGTGGATGTCGAAGAACGGGCCGCCAGCCAGGAGGCGGTGCGCAGGAAGATCAACGGCGAGAAAGCGCTGGTGCCTTTCGAGCGCACTTATCGCACTCGTGACGGCCGCCAGGTTGCCGTCGAGATTCACGAAAGCCTGATTCACGATTCGGCCGGCGCGGTACTTGGAATCCGATCCTGTCTTCTCGACATCAGCGATCGCAAAAAAGCCGAAGCCGCGCTACGCCGCCAGGCCGCCGAACTGGCGCGATCGAACGGTGAGCTGGAACAATTCGCCTATGTTGCGTCTCACGATCTTCAGGAGCCGCTGCGCAAGATCCAGGCATTCGGCGACCGTCTCAAAACGAAATTCTCGAACGACCTTCCTAATGAAGGGCGCGATTATCTGGAGCGCATGCAGAATGCAGCAAATCGCATGCAGGCTCTCATTAACGATCTGCTGACGCTCTCTCGAGTGGCCACTCATACCCGGCCTTTCGTGGAAGTGGATCTGTTCGAAACGGTTCGTCTGGTGCTGTCTGATCTCGAGTCTCGAATCGAACAACTCAGCGGGCACGTGGAGGTGGACCCACTTCCGGTGATCACGGCCGATCGCTTGCAAATGTCACAGCTTTTTCAGAATCTGATCGGGAACGCTCTGAAGTTTCACAAACCCGGTGTTCCTCCGCACGTGACGGTTCGGGCTGCATTGGTGCGCGATCCTAATGGCGCGGCGGAGGACGTGTGCCGAATCAGTGTTGAAGACAACGGCATCGGTTTCGATGAGAAATACCGTGACCGTATTTTCCAGGTCTTTCAACGCCTGCATGGCCGTAATGAATATGAGGGCACTGGGATCGGGCTCGCCATCTGCCGCAAGATTGTGGAACGCCACGGCGGCACCATCGCCGCTCAGAGCACGCCCGGCGAGGGCTCGAAATTTGTCGTCACTCTTCCCCTAACGAATCATGGAGAAACAAATTGACTCTAGAACAAACCGAAAAGCCGATCACCATCCTGTACGCGGATGATGATCCCGAAGATCGTATGTTGGTTCAGGATGCGTGGGAGGAGAGCCGTCTGCGCAATGCCCTGCACTTCGTCGAGGACGGCGAGGAGTTGATGGATTATCTCAACCGCCGTGGTAAATTCGAGCATCTTGCCGGCCAGCCGCTTCCCGGGCTGATTCTTCTGGATTTGAACATGCCTCGCAAAGATGGCCGCGAGGCGCTGCGCGAGATCAAAGCGGATCCGGCCCTGCGCAAGATCCCGGTTGTGGTTCTCACCACTTCAAAGGCCGAAGAGGACATCCTGCGCGCCTACGATCTGGGCGTCAGTTCCTTCATCGTCAAGCCGGTGACATTCCAGTCGCTGGTGGAAGTGACCGTCGCGCTTCGACGCTGGTGGTTTGAAATCGTGGAATTGCCCGCCGCATACACAGCAGTGCAGTAAATCATGGAAGAACAACTCAGAGTCCTTCTGGCCGAGGATGATGAAGACGACGCGCTGCTCGTCCGCGGCATGCTCAAAGATATTTCGGATCTGCGCTTCGACGTGGATTGGGCGCCGACTTACGAAGCTGCTGAAGAACAATTGTGCCAGAACCAGCACGATTTGTATCTGTTCGACTATCGTCTGGGCGCGCAAAGCGGGCTCGATTTACTGAATCTCGCGACAAACGCGGGCTGCACGGTACCGGTGATCATGCTCACCGGTCACGCAGCAGACGGCATCGATCTTGAAGCGGTCCGCGCAGGCGCCTCGGATTACCTGGTGAAGGGTCAATTCGACGCTCTGCTGCTGCGCCGCTCCATTCGCTATTCAATCGAGAGAAAGCGCGCGGAGACTGCGCTTCGCGTCAGCCAGGAACGGTATCGCGATCTGGTCGAGAACGCCAACGACATGGTCTTCACGCACGATTGGCAGGGCAATCTGACCGCCGTCAACCGAGCTACCGAGCTGATCACAGGATTTCCACGCGCCGAACTCGGCGGCATGAACCTTTCTGTGCTGCTGACGGAAGAGTCGCTCGCGACGATCGAAGAAATGAAGGTCCACAAAATGGCCGGCGAGCACACCGGGGCTTACGAGGTTAGTATCCGGACCAAGACCGGATCGATTGTGGTGATCGAAGTGAACAGCCGGTTGATCAGCGATGGACAAAAACCGGTCGAGTTTCAAGCCATTGGCCGCGACATCACGGAGCGCAAGAAATACTTGACCAGTGGTCCTATTGGATCAGCATAACCGACGTTTGCCAAAAGGCTGCTTTCTGACTCGCCGGATCGATCACGCTCACCTGGCAATCGTATTTACCGGGAGCGAGTTTATCGAGAGCGAGACTGAATTTGACCGGCATGGTGCGCAGGCGGTTATCGAGTCCCTGCGTGACAGAGACCGGCTGCGTCTCGAACGCCTTCGTGTGACCGCGATATAGGGTGACATATGCCAGGAGCGGTCGCGTAGCCGGCGATTCAGGCTCGTATGCCTGGAAATAAACATACATTCCCTTGCTCTTGCTGAACACGCGCGTCACGCTAGGAATCATTTTGAATCCATCTTCGACCAGCGGATTCGCATTCTCGGCCCTGTCTCTTTCCTTCACCGCGTTATATAGCGCCTCGTGAAGGTCGACACGCTGGCTGCTCAGCACCACCGAACTGATCGGAATGCGCTTCTGCTCTTTATTCAGGTTTGGAATGACAAACCAGGCTTGATACGTTCCGATTCGCCCGGTCTCGTTATCGCGCGCGAGAAACTTGACCGTGTACTTTCCAGAAAGCAGCGTGAATCCGGTGTCGTATTCAATAGGGCGCCTGGCTAGCTCCGCGGCGGTGGCATCACTGATCTTAATGTCGACTTTATCCCGCACATTCTGAATCGTAGTGCCAAAATCGTCCTTCACTTCACCGATGAAATCGATGCGGGTGCGCTCAGCGCCGCCGCGACGGGCCAGTGCCAGTTCCCCACCCGGAATCTTCACCACCAACGGCACGAAATACTCCGCTCGATTCAACTGGAAATAATCCACCTCCATCGCGATGGTTAGCTCCGTGATGGGGTCGGGCAGCATGAGCGCGTCTTCGAGCTGTCTCTCTTTATCGGCGGCTGTGAATTTTCCGAACTGCTTGCCGGCGTAGTAACCCTGGCGGTAATCGAGGCTCGCGGACAAGCCATTATTCAGCGTAACTTTGACTTTGCGAAACTTACCATCGAGCGCGGCATTGCTGGTGTAGTAGCCGATCACGTAATAACTCGATATCGCCTTTTCGGCCTGCCGGATTCCGGCTCCCAAATCGTTGTTGTCCAGGAATGCTTTGCCGCCTGTGTCGGCCGCCAGGCTCCACAGCGTGTCCTGCGAACGCTGGAAGTTCGACATAACGGCCAGAGCGGATGTGCCGCTGTACATACCGATACCGCCAGGAGATCCCTTCGTCGCATCGCCCAGTGGAGCCTCCGCGACTAACCCGCGAGCATCGATCGGCCAAAACGATACGCCGGCGCGAATGGCCGCGTTGATTGTCGCGTGTAACTGGGCCTGGTTATCGACGCCGTTCAGCCGCAGGCCGCTCGCGAAATAAATCAGCGACTTCTTTTCGCTCAATTGCGCGAGCATATTCGCCGCGGTCTGCAATGCGGATAGCTGCCGGTCCGTATTGAAGATATTAAACTCGCTGTCG
This sequence comes from Bryobacterales bacterium, assembly GCA_963802915.1. Lineage (GTDB taxonomy): Bacteria > Acidobacteriota > Terriglobia > Bryobacterales > Bryobacteraceae > JAICMB01. The sequence continues at coordinate 119,400 of CAWDKQ010000023.1, read as the reverse complement.
TCCTGACCGAAAGCCGCTCCGGTATCCGATGCGCTGTCGTCGTTGGACGTTCCTTCCAGACCCTCCGCTTCGCCGACAATCATGGTCTGCAGAATACTGAGCATGCGTTCGCGATTGTCTGTGAAATCCTGGAGTACTCGAACCACGCCGCCTTCAAATGACATGATCGCGACGAGGTCGGATGCCGCAATCTGAGTTCGGATGAATTTCTCTGCGGCATTGATGGCGCGCACCTGGTCCGGCACGGGCATAGCGGTCATGTCGAAGTACAAAGCCAGCAATCGTCGATCTTTGTATTTAGTGCTGCCGGGTCGCTCCGGCAAGATCTTACTATGCGGCAGCTTGTCGAGAAGGACGGGGCGCGTAACGATCGGTTCCGGAACAGTCTCCTGCATCTTTTGCGCCTCGAAGAAACGAATCTCCTGGGACATGCCGTTTTCCGTTACGGTGAAGTCTTTCGCGGTAAGACCTTCGACCGGATTGCCGCTCTTATCCTTCACGGAAACGGTTTCTATTACGAGTTGTGTGCTGGTTTTAAACGTGGCTTGCTGGCCGAACGTGGAAAGCGCAGCGAACATGAGCACGAGTTTCCGCATGATCTTAGAACCTCACTCGAAGCAGCGTCTGGACGCTGCGCATAGCATTCGCCGTCATGGGAAGGCCGAATTGGGCGCTGGTGATGATCGTGTTCCAACTCGGGAACGTCACGTGATTCAGAGCATTCATGGCATCGATTCGCAAATCGAAATTCAGACGATCTCCCAGACGGAATGTGCGTCCGAGGGAACCGTTGAGGAGGAATTGCGCCGGTCCGATGATCGAGTCGCGGCCGGCATTACCCCACTGCCCCGGAACTGGAGGAGCGTACGCGGCGGGATTCAGAAAGCCACCGGACGGCGAGGCGTAGACGAGTGCTCCGGTATAGTCGGGCCGAATACTGCTAGTTACTCCGGTGCCGGGCACCGCGGCAAGGTAACTCGGCGTCAACGGGAATCCACTGCCGGCCGTGATCGTCGTGGAAATCGTCCACTCTTTCAGCAGCGCCCCGCGCCATCCATTCAGAGCGAGGCCTCCGATTCCCATGCCGCTCGTATATTGTGCCTGAACGCTGAGTAAGTGGCGCTGGTCAAAACTCGACAGACCCCTTTCGGCACTCAGATCGTGCCAGTTTTGCGAGATTACAGGAACACCTTGATTTCTACCGCCGAGAGCCGAGTCGTCGATCGACTTGGAGTAAGTATAGGATGCCGAAGCAGTCACGCCATTGTGCAGGCGCCGACGCAACTGAATCTGTCCGGACTCTCGGGTCGAGTTACCGTTCGAAGTCAGATAGGCGAAGCCCGTCAGACAAGTCGGGCATGGATTCACGGCTCCTAACGGGTAAGTGTTGGGCAGGAAGTCCTGAACTCCGCGTGTGCCTTTGATTCCGAGGTAAGTTGCCGTCACTACCAACGAGCCGGGAAGGTCCCGCTGAATGGACGCTTGCCAGTTTTGTGCATAGCCGATGAGGAAATTCGGATCGATGGCAAACGTATTTGGAGTCGTGAGCGGCGAGGTGTTAAACCCGTTCGCGAGCGTGAGCGGATCGGCTGATGAATTCTGCACGCTTAAGCTCTTCGATAAAGGCGACTGTTGCGCCATCTGCTCGGCGATAGTTTGATAGGCGGAAGTGTTGTAGTAAACTCCGTATCCCGCCCGCACCACCATCGAAGAGGCTGACAACGGCCGCCAGGACAAGCCGACCCGAGGTTCAAAACCGTGTTTGTCGGGGTGAATCAAAGAGTCCGGATAGCGGGTACCAGTCAGCGGGCCGACCGGATCGTTCGCAACTACAGGCGCGACGGCAGCGAAGCCGGGAGTGATGTCGAGATTCACGAGTCGCCCGTACAACTCCGCAATCGGCGATTCGTACTCCCAGCGGACGCCGGCATTCAGTGTGAAATTCGGTCCCACGCGGAAATCGTCGGTCATAAAGGCATCGTAGGTGGACGTTCGAAAATACTTATCGGCGTTGCCATACGCGATGGAGCTCGTGTCCGGGACGCCGAGCAGGAACCCAGCAAAATCCGATCCTGCGGCAGCGCCCGTAAACGTGAACGTTCCGCGCGGATCCTCCTGAGACAAGTAATTGAATTGCAGTTTCTTGTAATCGGTTCCGAACGAGATGTTGTGGCGCCCGCGAACCGCCAGCATGCTGTACGAAAGCGCGCCGGTTTGGGTCCGATTATTCGACGCCTCGGCATCGGATAGCGGCGCGATCCCGCTAGAGAAGTTAAGCGCCGGAGGACCCCAGTTGATCGGGTCCTGGTTGTTTCCCGTGATCCCGGCATTTCCGGAAACATTCTCCCGGTTTGCAAAAAAGGGCTGTACTCGCGTGGATAGAAAGCTGTATTGGTAGCCAAGGGCCGAATAGAGCCGCGTAGAGAAGATATGGCGCCATGTTGCACTTGTGTTGATGCCCGTGATCCCTGTTTTATCCAGAAACTCAAACAGATTGTCACTGTCCGATCGCGTGCTTTGATAGTCGAAGTTACCGGATACCTGATCCTTACGGCCAATCGTTTTATTGACGCGAGATTGCAGGCTATCCTGATGAGTATCGCCCACGATCGGAATCTGATAGTTATACTGCGAGCTACCCGTGAAGTTGGGCAATGGATAGTAATTCAACAGCGCCGTCGCTTGGGGACTAATGCGGCTTTGGGGGATGACATTGCCGGGAAACTGAGATCCGGTGCGAGGATCGAATATCGCGTTCGCAATCCGGGAAAGATCCCCACTGCGCTCGGCGAGCGTCGGCACCAGGCCGGTATCGATGCTGGCATTACGATTGCGCGTCCACTGATAATTGACGATTAGCAGCGGACCGTTCTTCAGCAGATGAGGAATCTTAATCGGCCCTCCGAAGGAGGCCATGCCCGTCAGGTGGTTGTAAACAGGCTTAGGGGTGTCCTGTCCAGTGAGAGAGAACGAACGAGCATCCAGCGTGGAATTATCCACCGTCATTCCGATGTTGCCGTTGTACATGGAGTGAGGAGTGCGGCGATCGTTTCCAAATGCGGCGGCCAACGCGAAAGGCGTGCTGGCGCCATTGTTGACGGTGCCGTTGATCAGGAATCCATCCGATGCCTTCTGGCTGAGTTCGTCGGCGTCGTCCACGGCTGCCGCCGGTGCTTCCTCCTTCGATTTCGGAACCTCAGCGGCCGGGTTAAATACCGGCGCAGCGGAAGCAACCGACTGAATCTGATCGAGGGGCTGTACTTTCAACTCCCACTCGGCCGAAGGCGCGCCGGGTTCCACCGAAACGTCGCGCTCGATCGTCGTGAAGCAAAGCATCTCCACTCGAAAGTGCCAGACTCCGTCCGCGAGATCCGGGAAGGAGTACGAACCCTGAAGATCTGTCACGGCCGTAAGTCTCTTTTCGTCACGAACAGCGGTGATTGTCGCGCCGGGAACTGGCAAGTCTCCAAACGTAACCCGCCCTCGATGTTCGGACGCGTGTAGTGCAACGGCTGCGAGAAGACCGAGTTGGAGCAAGTATCTCACTGACTTAATTTGCGGATGGCCTGTCGATATGGTCGATGACGAGTATCTCCACCGGCCCTTTGGTCGATTCCAGCTTCAGCCCGAGCTGTTCCTGTACGGCAGTAAATAGTGTGGGACCGTTTGGATCCGGAGGCGGTGGAGCATCCGGTCCGCCCGGACCGGGACCAGGGCCCGCTCCGTTAGGACCGAAGGACTCACTCGCGTCCGGGGTCCATTCGAGCTTGAAATCGTAATTGCCCTTGAGGCCCGTCTTATCTGTGATGGACCGGCCGACTTGGCGAGCTAACTCCGTGGCGAACATCTCAACGCTAACTTTCTCGGCGGTCAGCATGCCTCTTCCGAGTCTCAGTGACGAACGCTCACTCGTCGATTCTTTCAACTTCGGCCCGTTCTTACCCACCACCAACGCGTACATCGGCAATTCTTTCGATTCCTTATGAATCTTCAATTGGAAGCGGTCCGCGAGGAGCGCCTGGACCATTACCTTGATCTGCTCTCTTGTGAGAGGACCCTCGGTGTCGGCCTTCGCCTCTATATCGTAATGCTCGGAATCCGCCCAACCCGGCGCTCCCGAGAGTTGGAAATCGCGCACGCCATAGGCTTGCTCGATCAGTTGTTTTGCGGTCAAGTTTGACGCATTGAATCGCCCACCCGGCGACACCATGAGCCTGACTCCGCGGTTGGCTGGATCGCTGGGCTTGATGGATGCGACTTCGAAGCCTCGCGTTGCCACTGGTTCAGGCTTCGACTGCGCGTATCCTGAACTTATCATCACGGCCGCGGACGCAATTATCCCTATCTGCACACTAATTCTCATAATTTTCTCGATTCTATTTGGCGGAAGGCTTCTCGACGCGGTCGATGACGAGAGTCTCGACCGGCCCTGTCTGCGGTTCCAGTTTGAGCCCGAGCTGTTCCTGAACGGCCGCGAAGACTGTCGGAACAGAACTGTTACGTGACATCTCCGACGCTGTGACTTTGAAATCGTACAGCCCTTTCAGTCCGGTCTTATCGATCACGAGGCGGCCGGTCATATCGGACAGACTGCGCGCCAGCATGCTCATGGGGACTCCGAATCCTTCAATGCTGTCATTCGTCATTCGCATTCGTATTCGCGCGCGATGCGGGCCGTCCGGCGGAGTCTCGGATTCGTGGAACTTCGGTCCGTCCTCTCCGGCCATGAGGGCGTAAACCGGAAGCTCGTTTGTCTCGCGGTGCACAGCGAGTCCGAATCGCTGAGCTAAGATCGACTGCACCAAACGGCGGGAAGGTTCATCCCCGGGGCTGCCATTTGTCTTTGCGACGATGTCATAACGGTCCTGATTGAGCCAGTCTGGCGCACCAACGATCTGTCGATCGCGAAGATCGTAGGCGTATGCGATCAGATCCGTGAGGGTGGTATTAGTAGTCTTCAATTGACCGCTGGAATGCAAGAACCGAGCCTGGTGGCTTCCGGAGCTATTCGGCTTGATGGAGGCCACTTCCAGAGACGTACTCAGAAATCCCACAGTGACCGGGGCTGCGAAAGCAGATAGGGCCGCGGCGAACAATAATAATTTCCTTCCGAAATCCAGACGCAGCGAAGCACGATGCGTCATGATTCCCTCAATGCGCCGCTTGAGATTCGATCCTGTAATGCCTGCCACGCAGACCAAGGGGGATTCGAGATAGAATTTGCAAGTTCTCAGAATACTTTCCGCATAAACGCTGGGCTCGCTGCCTAACCGAAGGACATCTTCGTCGCACGCGCGCTCGCGCTCATCCACCAGGCGCGCTCCGAGCCACCACACCAATGGATGAAACCAGAACACCGCTTCGATGAACATATGAACAGTTGCGGACAAGTTATCGCGCCAGCGTACGTGGCATAGTTCGTGGGCTAAAACCGCTTCGAGTTGCGCGTCCGATAAATGATCCGATATCCCCGCCGGAAGCACCAGAGTCTGGCGCAGGATTCCGAACACACCGGGTTCGAGAGAGGCCGGGGAAAATGCGAGTTCCACCCGGGTCACAATGCCTGTGGCATATTGCAAACGTCGAATGGCTTCGAGTTCCCTGCCCGCTCGCACTGGTTGAGAAATGCGCAGTGCATCTGAAATCCGCCGCCATCTCTTCCACCAGGAATAAAGTACCGCTGCGAACCCGCAAAACCATACAACTCCCAGGGCGAGATACATATTGAATAGCGAGAGATGGACGGCTGGAGCGGCTATGCCGTATTCAGGGGCTTGCGAGAAAGGACGGCCGATCTCTTCATTGACAATCATCCACGAATGCTGGATCGTGGGCGGAGTGACAAAAGATCCGAAATATCCGCCGAGACTCACTAACACCGAGAACGGAATCAGGAATTTCAACGAAGCCGCGAGCCATAGCCAGTAACGTGTTCGAGCATGATTCGTTTTCAACGCCAGGGTAAGAGCCGCGACAACTGCCGCGAACAACGTAGATTGCAAGACGTGGTTTACTAACATTACGACTTATCCTTCTTCTCGAGTCTACGGAGCGTCTTCTCCGCCTCCTGTACGTCGTCGAGCGTGAGTTTGCCCGACTCGATCAGGTGCGCCATGACGGGTTGCGTCCGTCCGCCAAACAAACCCAGCAATTCGTCGATGAGCCGTCGTTGCGCGGCATTTCGCGATACGACGGCTTCGAAGATGTGCGCGTTGCTGATTTTCTTCACGCGGCGCAACGCTTTCTTGCCTTCCAAGCGATAAACAGTGGTCTGAATGGTAGTGTAAGCGGGGCGATCGTGCTCCGGGAAAGCCTCCTGGATTTCGCGTATGGAGGATCCACCGCGCGTCCAGAGCGCTTCCATGATTTGCATCTCAAGCTTCGATAATCTCGGCAGTGGCATATGATCTACTACATCTGTTTGTTATTCTACTACGGTCGTGTGCGTCTTGCAAGAGCTTTCGAATGCTATACTGAGACAAGTCGCTGGACATTCAACCCCGCCAAAATTTGAACCGTAGAGAGTCTTCCCGTGATATCTGTCAACAACGTTTCCATGCGCTACGGCGCCCGCATCCTGTTCGAGGATGTCACCACTACATTTCAGCCGGGACGCCGCTACGCCATCACAGGGCCTAACGGCGCCGGCAAATCCACGTTAATGAAAATCCTGACCGGCGATATCGAACCGACCAAGGGAACCGTGACGCGGCCCAAACGGGTCGGTGTTTTGCGGCAGGACCAGTTTGCGTTCGACGCTCATCGCGTGATCGACGCCGTGATCATGAGCAACTCCGTGCTGTGGAACGCGCTACAGCAGCGCGAAGAACTGTACGCCAAGGATTACAGCGAGCTGACCGATGAAGATGGCATGCGGCTGGGCGAATTGGAAGGCATCGTCGGCGATGAAGGCGGCTACACGGCGGAGAGCGACGCGGCGGTGCTTCTCGACGGGCTCGACATTCCGGAGTCGCTGCACGACCGCAAGATGGGTGAGTTACAGGGCGGGCAGAAGGTGCGAGTGTTGCTTGCCCAGGCGCTCTTCGGGAATCCTGGCGCGCTGCTGCTCGACGAGCCGACGAACCATCTCGATCTCGAGTCGCTGCATTGGCTGCGAAATTACCTGCTCAATTACGATGGCTGCTTGCTCGTCATCTCGCACGACCGGCATTTTCTAAACGAGGTGTCGACGCATTGCGCCGATATCGATTACGAGACGATCATCACGTATACCGGCGGCTACGACGATATGGTGCTCGCGAAAACCCAGGTCCGTTCGTCGATCGAAGCGTCGAATGCCCAGCGGGAAAAGAAGATTGCCCAGTTAAACGAGTTCATCGCGCGGTTTTCGGCCGGCACGCGCTCGTCGCAGGTGATGTCGCGTAAAAAGGAAGTAGAGAGGTTGCAAACCGCGGAACTCGCGAAGTCGAATATCCAGCGGCCGTTCATCCGTTTTCAGTTGGCCGCGCCATCGGGGCGTCATCCTCTGGAAGTGAAGGGGCTATCGAAGTCATATGGCGATCTGCCCGTGATCCAGGGATTCACGGCGAGCGTTAGCCGGGGCGAGAAGGTCGCGGTGATTGGACGCAACGGCGCCGGTAAGACGACGCTGCTGAAGTCGCTGGTGCGGAACGCGCCCGGCTTTGTCGATCCCGCCGAACAGAAGTTTGTCGCCGATGCGGGGACGGTGATCTGGGGCCACGGAGTTTCGGTCGGATATTTTTCGCAGGACCATCAGGAATCAATCCGTTCGGGCACGGCGCTGATCGAGTGGCTGCACGAGTTCGATCCGATGGCATCGCAGGCGGAGCTGCGTGGAGTGCTGGGTCAAATGCTGTTCAGCGGCGACGATGCGTTGAAGCGTACGGATGCCTTGTCCGGGGGTGAGGCGGCGCGTCTGACATTTTGCCGGCTGATGCTTCAAAAGCCGAACCTGTTGGTGCTGGACGAGCCCACGAACCACCTCGATCTCGAAGCGATCAATGCGCTCAATATTGCGCTGCAGCGCTATGACGGTACGGTGCTGGTGGTGACGCACGATGAGGACTTGATCGACGAGGTCGCAACGCGGGTATGGTCGGTCAGCCACGGGCGCATTGAAGATTTCCAGGGAACTTACGCGGATTTCCAGGGGCGGCAGGTGGAAGAGGTCGCCTGAGACGCCATCGCCCCTTCATTTCTTTTCTCCTAAACCGACTCCCGACCGTTTGGCCAGCTTGACGAACTCACTGGCCACGCTGGCAGCGCCCGCGACGCCGGAAAACGGCCCAACGCCCTTGCCTGATAACAAAACGATCGTCGTGTTTTGGTGCTTGAGGTCGAATGGAAAGTCCCAGGCGAATGTGTATCCGACTTCTGGTCTCAGCCTAAGTATCTACCAACGCATCGCACTTTAGTTTATACATAAGCGCAAACATTCCCGACGACTCACCGCACCCTTTCAGTTTGCGAGTTCGATGCCGTTCGTCACGTGTTTGCTTGCCTCGCTCTTCGCGATAGAGCGCCCAATCCAGGCGAAAACGAATAGGGCCAGTCCGCCGATCCATGAGCCGAGACTAAACGTTTCCGCAAAATAGAGCGCGATCACGACGCCTGTAACGATCAGGATTCCGGCCAGGAATAAAAACATGCGCATCCCGTAGAGAGTAGCGAACGGCAAATAGTGTGCGCCGACAAGGACCAACAGGGCCGGGAAAAACCAATTCAAGCGGTAGAGACCTACGGGCGCAAGAAGCAGCATTGAAAGCGGCAGCACAAACGCGACCTGCATCCCCAGACTCGTAAACGGATTTTCGGTGCTCACGAACGCGTGGCGGGGAGACAAACGCAGCAGCATTTGCGTGAGCGGAAAGATGAAGAATCCCCCGACGACGACGGTTAGGATAGACGCTCTTGGACTGACCCACGTACCGAGCATCGCGGATACCAGCCAAATTACGGAGCTGACAAGCTGTCCCCAAAACCCGCCAATGTAGGCGAATCGCATTTCTCGCTGAGCGTCCTCGACGTTCATTCAAACCTCCGAAACGGTTGTGTCACGGCTCGATACTTAACCTCCGCGCACTGCGTTCACCTGACGAGGATTACGGCTTCAATTCCTGTTCTGTTCCATTGAAGGACGATCTACGCGAGACTGACCCAATACCTCGTTTGGTGCGGACCACCACGGCATCCCTACGACGGGCGGTCTGACCTGCCCGTTCGGCAAGTGAGTACTAGCGCGACCGCTGGATAAGCTTTCTCGATGAGTTGATCGCTGCTGAGATTTATTAAGGTCTCAGCGTGAGTATATACCGGCGCATCGCACACTATTTTATATATCGGCGCTTGACTTCTTCCCTAGTCCAGGTTATACATAGTCTGGACTAGGGAACGCGCGCACATGCCCGACGATTCACCGCAACTCTTGCCTGGCACGCTTTACATGCTTATCCTGCGCACTTTGGCCGCGGGCCCGCTGCATGGATATGCGATCGCACGCCGAATCAAACAATGTTCCTCCGATGTCCTCGATGTGGAAGAGGGTTCGTTGTATCCCGCTTTGAATCGTATGCTGCTCAAGGGCTGGCTAAGCGCGCAATGGGGAACTTCAGAGACGAATCGGAAAGCGCGCTTCTATGAACTCACTAAGGACGGGCGGAAACAGCTTGAATCCGAGGCGACGGAGTTCAACAAGCTGGTGACCGCGATCCAGATGGTGATGAAGAGCGCGTGAGGGAACCATGAGAGAACTCTGGCTGCGGTTGTGCTGGCTGGTCGGTCGATCCCGATTCCATTCCGAACTCGCCGACGAGATGCAGTTCCATATCGAGTGCCGGGCGGATGAGCTCGAACGGAGCGGCGTGCCTCATGCCGAGGCGCTCGCACGGGCGCGTCGCGAGTTCGGCTCGCGGTTGAAAGCCGCCGAGGACACCTCCGGCGCCTGGCAGTTGCGGTGGCTGGAGGATCTCTTCTCCGATCTGCGCTACGCCGCGCGGGCTTTCCGCCGCAATCCGGGCTTCGCGCTGACAGCCATTTTTTGTCTCGCATTAGGAATCGGCGCGAACACCACTATTTTCAATATCACGACCAGCTTTCTCTTCAGCCAGCCTTCGTGCCGCGATAGCGCCTCGATGATCGCCATCGGCGAAGGCGGAAACAGCGTGTCCTCCGTTGCCGATTACAAGTTCATACAAGACGCTCACATCTTCGACGGTATGGCGGGTATCAATTTCGAACGCGAAGTGAATTGGCGAGAAGGCGACAGCACCAGCCGGTTTTATGCAGGATTCGTTACGGACGACTACTTCGCTACGCTGGATTTTCCGTTTCTTCTCGGCCGCGGCATCGCGCCCGGCGAAACCAATACCGCGGTGCTCTCCGACCATCTTTGGCGCGGCCGATTCGGCGCGGATCCGGCGATTCTAGGCCGCAAACTGATCTTGGACGGCCGAATCTATACGGTCGCCGGCGTGCTTCCGGCGAACCACCGCTCCATAGTGGGATTCGGCATCTCGCCGGATGTTTACGTCCCGACGGCGCATGATGACGATTACGTGCAGTTTTACGCGCGGATGCCCCAGGGCATGACCATCCCGATCGCGCGCGCACGGTTGCAAAGCGTCTTTGAGCAACTCGACCGCATTCGTCCCAAGGAAGGCTGGAAGCGAGCAGATCGAGTGCGCGTCACAAGCGTTACCGGATTCGACCTGCTGAATCAGATGATGCCCGGCGCAGTCACGGCCTTTTTCGCGATGCTCCTGATTGTCGTCGGCCTGGTGATGCTGATCGCTTGCACGAATGTAGCCAGCTTGCTGTTGGCCCGCGCATCGAGCCGCTCGCAGGAGTTGGCCATTCGTCTTTCGCTCGGCGCCAGCCGCAGGCGAATCGTGCGCCACCTGCTGGCCGAGAGCTTACTGCTCTCCGTGCTGGGCTCGGCCGCCGGACTGGCGATCAACGTCGCCTGCGCGCCGGTGATCAATAACCTCACTCTGCCGGTGCCCGATCCCGATCCATCTTGTCGTTTCGCCCGATTGGCGCCTGTTGTGGTACTCGGTCGGATCGGTGCTGGTGAGCGCGCTGCTGTGCGGCTTGCTGCCTGCGCTCAAGGCCGTGAAAAGAGACGTGAACCACGCGCTGAAGCAGGACGAGCATCAGACAGGTCGGACGTGGAATCTGCGCGAGCGTTCTGGTTGCCGGGACAGCTTGCGGTTTCGATTGTTTTGCTGGCGACCGGATTTCTCTTCGTGCATAACCTGCTTCGCGCCACTTCCATGAACCCCGGTTTCGATGTCCACCACACGATCTGGGCGTATATGCGCCTGGTGCCGGATGGATATAAAGATGCCGATCAAGCGAAACAGATTCGCTGGTGCGCGCCGCGCTGGAACGATTACGGGCTCTGCCCGGCGTAGAATCGGCCGCCATTGCCCAACGCGTCCCCTTGAATGACAATTGCGTTATCGGAACCACGCTACGGACGGACGTCTCGTCAAGTGGGATTCCAGTAGAGTACGAATGCAATAATGTCGGGCCGGATTACTTTCGCACTCTTGGCATTCCGCTGCTCGAAGGCCGCGAATTCTCCGGCGGCGACAGAAAAGGATCACAGGCGGTTGTCATCGTCAACGAGTCCTTCGCACGCGCGATTTTCGGCAACGCGGATCCGGTCGGCCATACGATTAAATCCGACTTCTCGGAAGCCAAGCCGCAGCTCATCGTGGGCGTCGTGAAGGATAGCAAGTATTTTACTCTCGGCGAGAAGCAGAAGCTTGCTGTGTACGAGCCTTATTTCGCTCACGAAGCGCCGGTCAATCTGCAATTCTTAGTTCGCACCGGCAGCTCGCCCGCGGCATACGTAAAGCCCATCAACGATGTGCTTGGACGGCTGGATTCCACCGCTGCCATCGAAACGAAACCTATGACGCAAGCGCTGGGGTTGGCCCTGCTACCGAGCCGGGCCGGGGCAGTGATGCTGGGAGCCATGGGAATACTCGGGTTGTTGCTGGCCGCGATCGGACTCTATGGAGTGCTGCTGTATTCGGTGTCGCGCCGCACACGGGAGATCGGCCTTCGGGTGGCTTTGGGCGCAACGCCGTGGGACGTGTTGCGGATCGTGGGCCGGCATAGCCTGGTTCTGGTGGGCAGCGGCGTGATTGCCGGCCTGGTGCTGGCCTTTCTTGCGATGCAGCCCCTCGCGTTATTCCTGGTTCCGGGGCTGAGCACGGTGGATTCGGGCGCGTTCCTCGCTGTGATCGGAGTCCTCGGCGCGGTTGCGGCTCTGGCTACACTAGCTCCCGCCATTCGGGCACTACGCGTCGACCCGATGACCGCTCTGCGATACGAGTGACGCTCTCACCCAGCTCAGGGCTGTGAATGCGCCCATGATGAAGATCGAGACCAGCGCCGAAGCTGTCAGAATGGCGCTCGCTTTCCACGCTGTTCCCGCGGCATCGGTGACCACGGGCGTTCCGGGTGGTCCGATGACAAAGAGATTGCCAAGCGCGGAAATTCCGTAGAAGACAGCAGCCGGTTGCCAGTATCTCGACGGCGCGGCCACGCGCGAACTTCTCGCATATAACGCGAACAATTGGTAAATCAATAGGCGACCACAACAAACGCGGCGATGAGAGGCGTTGTGAAAACACGAAGCCTGGCGAGCGAACCGCCGGCGATCAAGACCCCAAGCGTCCAGGATAGATAATCCATCCAGATGTGAGCCAGCCCGAGCAGGACAAGAACCTCGAGTAGCGTGGGCCCATAACATCCGTAAAGTGATAATGCTCGAATGGAAAGCCCGTGGCGATGCTCGCATTTTCTGTGGGATTGCCGACCCGCATGGCATAATCCGATGAAGACACCGATGCCGCCAATCCCGTAATTGAGCTCGCCGTGAATCAGCGCAAAGAGCAATGGCGGAAACACGTGTAGAGCCACAATCGCCACCATCGGTACTCGATCCGGATATGACTGGGTCACTCTCACTAAGGCACAGAGGAAGACCAGCGCCCACAGCATCGTTTTCGTCTTACTCAGCTTCGAGACCAGCTTTCTTTAAATGTTTTCGCAAGTCGCCGAACCCTTGATCGCCTTCCATCGCACCTGCGACGGAGCCATCGCGATCGATCACGATGTAAGTCGGAAAGATGCCGATCCGATATGGGCGCGGCATTTCGTTTTCAGAAGGTGCGGCCAATGGCGGCGCTTACGCCGAGGCTATCGAAGAACGAAGCGGTGGCAGGGATGGTCAGTACTTCCCGAGCGGGGCCGATGCCAGTGAGCACGCGGCCGGCGCGCGTGGCCCAGGTCGCAGCCGAAACATTTTCGAGCGTTCTCGAGTGGCGGCGAAATTCGGCATAATCCGCGTAGGTCGCGAACAACTTTGCGAGATTTTTTTCGCGAGTGCTCGTGACCCAGATTGCCGCCAGGCGGTTCGGATCTTTATGGGACAACGGCCGGACCAGCACCGCATCCACGATGCTGAAGACGGTGGTGGTCGCGGCGATTCCCAGCGCCAGCGTGAAGACGGCGACCAACGTAAAAACCGGGCGTTTCAAGAAAGTTCGGGCAGCAAAACGAAAATCCAGGAGAATGTCTGACGGCCAGCGGTTCACAGAGGCGGCTCCAAACTCTCAAGTGTGGACGTGCGAAGCCGGCTTGTGACAGTGAAAAAAGTGTCACATCCACGCAAATTCTTGGCCGAATGCGCCGGCATACTAACGCCATGACAACTACAAAGTGGTTCTTCCGGATCGCTCGATTCTCATCGTTGGTGTGCGTGATGGCGGCATCCATGGGCTCAGTACGTGCCGCTGAGAAGGTCCCCTACAAGGAGTTGCCGCGGCGCCTTGCCGATTTTGGAACAGTAATGGAACATCGCGGATTCAAAGTGACAACCGTGGATGGCAAGGAATATCGCGGCCGCAAGCTTGGTCTCGAATACAGCCATCTGCGGGTATTTCGCAGCGAGAATCAATGGGACGACGTACCCAGCGAGGAAGTGGCGCGAATCGAAGTGCGTCAGGGCGGACGCTTCTTCCATCACGTCGCTAACAGCGCCGTCTTCCCAGTCGCGATGGGAATGTTGTTTTGCGGGGCAGAATCGGGGCACGCTCCGCCCGTGTGTGCGACGATCTTCACTGCGTTTTTTTCGCCCGAGTGGGCCTACACAGCGGCTACCGCACCATTCTATTTGGCCGCGGATGGCATCGCATTTCTAATCCCGCCAAAGGTCTTCGAGATCATTCACTGAATCCGTCTACTTACCGACGCTCGCCTCCGCCATGTTGAGGAACACGTAGCGCATGCTGTCGGTGCCGCCGTCGGCGCGCTGGATCATCATAATCGAGATGAGCTGGTTTTCTGGATCGATCCAGCCCTGCGTTCCGAAGGCGCCGCCGTGGCCGTACGTTCCTTTGGAATGTCCGTCAAGTTCACCCAGTGGACTCGTCACCACTTCCCACGCGAGGCCGTAATCGGAGCCGCGCATCCAACCGACCGGATGGATGCCGATCGTTTGCGCTTCGGTCATAACGTGGACGGAAAACGGCGACAGATAACGCCGGCCCTCGTAGACGCCGTTGTTCAGCATCATGCGGTAAAAATGCAGCAGGTCTTCGGCGGTGGAATAGAGACCCCATCCCGGCGCAGGAAAGATCGCACCTTGGCGGTATTTCGCGGGATCGCCGGCGAGAATGGTCGCGGGCGCGCGGACCAGCTTATCGTCCTTCTTCACGTAGACCATCGTGATGCGCTCGATTTTGTCGCGAGTGGGAAAGAAGAACGTATCTTTCATGCCGAGCGGGCGCAGGATGCGGCTGGCAATGAAATCCTCATATTTCTGCCCGGAACAAACTTCGATCAAGCGGCCGAGAATTTCAATGCCCGGACTGCTATAGCTCCATTTCGTGCCGGGCTGGAACAGGAGCGGCTGCGCGGCGAGCTGCTTCACCACTTCAGCCAGGGGTACGTTCATCAACTGCGGATAATCGTGGATAGCGGCGGGCGCGGCATCCTGAATTCCGGCAGTATGAGTCATCAAATCGCGGATCGTGATGGGGTGGTCGGGCATCGCGAGACGGGACGCATCGGGACCGGTATTCGTCACGACACGCTGATTGCGAAACTCCGGCAAATAGTCCTCGACCGGATCGCGCAGCGCCAGCTTTCCTTCTTCGGCCAGCATCATGATGCCGACCGCTGTGAAGGGCTTCGTCATGGACATAATCTGAAAGATGCTGTCCTTCCGCATGGGATGATTCGCTTCAATGTCGGCCATTCCGACGGCGTCGAACTCATTCACTTCGTCGCCATGCGCCACAAGCGTGACCGCGCCGGCTACCGTCTGATCATCGATGAAGTGTTTCATCCGCGGCGGGATTTGAGAAAGAACGGTGCTGTTCATTCCGGCGGGGCGAGCCGGTTGTCCCTGCACCGCGGAAACTGTTCCGCAGATCGCGAGTAGAAAGATAAAAGAGGATGTGCTTCGCACGGCTACAGCATATCGGAAGCGCGAGCGATGGCGCAAACTTTGGGGATAATCGTTCATGGAAGATTCCAGCCCGCAGCGTCCGATCCTGTGCGCGCATTTGCTTGGCGAGGTCGATGGCATGTTGCTCGATCTGCTGGCTAACCTTCATCGCGACGAGTGGGATATCCCAACGGTGGCGGGGGAGTGGAGGGTCCGCGATGTCGCGGCGCATTTGCTGGACACGGTTTTGCGCAAGCTGTCGATGGTGCGGGATGGATGGTTCGGCGAACAGCCTTCCGACAATCTGGTTGCGCTGGTCAATCGGCTGAACCGCGAAGGGGTCACCGTTTACCGGCGGCTCAGCCCGCCGGTTCTGATTTCCTTGATGAGCGTGGCGTGCCGTGAAAGCGCCGAGTTTCACGAGTCTCTCGACCCTTTCGCTCTGGCCGTTTTCGCGGTGAGTTGGGCGGGCGAAGAGCGATCGTTGAACTGGTTCGACACTGCGCGGGAGTTGACGGAGCGATGGCATCATCAGCAACAGATCCGGTTCGCCACCAGCCGGCCGGGTCTCATGATTCGGGAGCTGTATCATCCCGTGCTCGATTGCTTCTTACGCGGATTGCCTTATGCGTATCGGAAGGTCGAGGCTGCACAAGGAGCATCGGTTCGGGTCGAGGTATCGGGAGATTGCGGCGGCGTCTGGCAAATCAGAAAAGACGCGGCGGGATGGGTGTTGGTTGAGCCGGGCGACGCTTGGGATGCGCGCATCGTTGTGCCGCAGGACATCGCGTGGCGGGTCTTTACACGAGGGATCCGGCGGGATGAGGCTGAGACGCTGGTTTTAATCGAAGGAGACCGGGATCTTGGCAGTAGAGTTTTGGAAATGACGGCGGTGGTTGCATGATCGATCGATTTTTGTCTGCTACCGATTACGATCGGGCGTTGCGTAGCTTTCGGAAGCTGGCCCGGCATGACATTCGGGATTGGGTGCTCACGGGCGGGTTGGCTATTGAGCTTCACTGGTTGCGTCTCGGCCGGCCGCCCTCCATGCGAGCTTTGAATGATATCGATTTCATTGTCGATGGATTCGACCAAATCCCTGGCACGCTGGCGGAAGATTTTCTGTTTCGGCATATCCATCCCTGGGATGCGCCAGGGAAGACTCTGGTGCAGTCCATTGATCCGATTAACGCGCTGCGTGTCGATGTCTTCCGGGCATATGGCGCGACCGTACAAAGGGCGTCTCCCATGGAGCTTTCGTTCGGAGGTTTCCGAGTCATTTCACTGGAGGATCTGGTCGCGAGATCGGCGCGGCTGGCGCTGGATATTGCGGCAGGCGTACCGACGCCGTCCAAGCATGCGCGCGATTTTCTTCGCTTGGCTGAATTAGTGGACCCCGGAAAGGTCGAGGCCGCGTGGCAGGATCATCGCAAGCCGGCGCATCCGGTGACGTTTGCGGAGACGAGCAGAATGCTGAATGATCTAATTCCGAAGCGTACGCATTTATTGGTCACTCCCGAATATTCGAAAAACACTGAGGCAGTGTGCCCGCGCTGCGCCTCTATCTCGGCATTTCGGTTCGCAGATCCGAACGTGGTGCTGTCTCTATTGGGTTACTGCTAGCTTCGAGGCGACGCGCTCGATCACGTCCGGCCAGTCGCCGGGACGTTTCTGCCGGAAAATCTTCATCGACGGATACCAGGGAGTATCCTCGCGATCGAGCAGCCAACGCCAGTCCGAGGTGTATGCGACCAGCAACCACACGGGTTTACCGAGCGAGCCCGCCAAATGCGCGGCGGCCGTGTCTACCGTGATGACCAGGTCCAATGCGGAAATGACAGCCGCGGTCTCGCCGAAATCGATCAGTTCGCCGGCAAGATTCACGATGCCGTCCGGAGTTTCCACGGCACTCGGTCCTACCTGCAAACTCCACCACTCAATTCCCGGCACGTGCGTGAGGGGCTGAATTAATCGGGCTGAAATCGAGCGCGCGGCGTCCATATGATTCGTCGGATTTCCGGCCCAAACGATTCCCACGTTCATCTTTCCCTTTTGCGTTCGGCCGATCCATTTGTCCGTCAGTTCTACGGGAATCAAGAAACGGGCGGGCGGAGGAATGGAATCCAATTCCGTTCCGAAACGGCGAGGGAGGCTCATCAGAGGACACTGCAGATCGAACTGTAATCCGGGCGTGAGCGCGTTGACGATGGGGTATCCGCCATCCAACCAACTCGCCAGCCGCTCCATGTGTGGAAGCACTTCGACGATCGCGTCGCCGCCGGCGGCGCGCACCAGCCGAGCATAGCGGAGGAACTGAATTGCATCGCCAGCGCCCTGCTCGCTATGAATCAGAATGCGGCGTCCATGGAGCGGCTCGCCATTCCATGTCGGCTGCGAAAATTTGCGTCGCTGTTCTCGAAACTGCTCGACCTGCCAGCGCCACTCGTATTCTTCGAAACCTTCCCGTAGGCTGCCCGCGCGCAGGAGGGTCAAAGCGAGATTGAAATGCGCAGAGGAATCGTTGGGTTGAGCCGCGCATGCACGACGCAAGTATTGTTCGGCGTGAACCAGGTCTCCGTTATCGCGATGAACCACACCGAGGCCGGACAGCAGCGCCGCATTGTCGGGAAGGCTCGCCTCCACGGTGCGCATGCAATCGAGCGCGTCCGCGTAGCGCCCTTCACCGTGGAGCGCGATCGCGCGATCCCACAGAGCCTTTAGGTTCGTATCCACCATTCGATAGAGTCGAAAAACCGCCTATTTGGCGATACCGCCGATGCCTTCTCCGCCCTTAGTCTGTTCACAGGAGCCCACATGAAACGATATCAATTCTTACTTCTGACGCTGGCTGCGCTGCCGGCTTTTGCGACGGATCGCTGGTTTGAAATCCAGCTTTCCGGCCAACCGACAGGCTACTATTTCGAATCCGATGACAAACAAGCGGGCGGCGGCACGCGGTCCGTGGACGAGATGCTGTTCGTGATGAACCGCCTCGGTTCAAAGGTCGAAATCAAAACGCGAAGCGAGACGATCGAGGATGCGGCGGGGATGATGGTATCGATGGAGAGCCAGGTATCCAGCTCGGCGCAGACCACTACGATGAAAGCCAAACGCATCGCGGGCGCAGTCGAGCTCGAATCGACCACGGGAGGCAAGAGTTACACACGTGTGATTCCCACCGCCGAACCGCTGTACGGGCCGAAGGGCGTCGAGATGCTTACGGTTCAGAAACTCAATAAACCCGGAGACAAAATTTCTTTCGACATGTTCGCGCCGGAACTGGGCGGGGTCGGGCATTTCACGCGCACGCTTGATGGCCGGGATTCAAAGACGCTGCGAGTCGAGGAAGAGAACGCGGCGATGCCGGGTAAGACGATGCTCTCGCTCGATCCGGAGGGCAACATGGTGGAACGATCTTCGGAGCTGCCCTTCGGCCAGGTTGTGATGCGAGCTTCGGATCGCGAGACTGCTTTGAAAGCCGCGCAGGGAAGCGAATTGAAGAACGAGATCTTCGGCAGTACGTTGGCAAGATCCAATGTTCGTCTGCCCGATCCGCGTTCCATGGAGTGCGTACGGCTCCAGCTGACTCATCGGCGGCCGGATCTCGGCTGGCCCACTTTCGAGGGCGAAAATCAAAGAATTATTGAGAAAACCGCGAAAACCGTGGTCCTTGAAATCTCGCGGCCGGTGCTTAAACCTGACGGAGCCAAGTTGGAGGAAGCAGCCTTCCTCCAGCCCAATGCGATCCTGCAATCCGACGATCCGGAAGTAATGCGGCTGGCGGGCACTATCGTCGGAAATAAGCATGACCGGTTTCTTGCGGCGCGGAAACTGCAAGACTGGGCCGCGCAGAATCTCAAGCTGGATCTCGGCGTGGCGCTGGCGCCCGCGTCGGAAGTGGCGCGCAATCGCAGGGGCACCTGCGCGGCGTACGCGGTGCTTCTGGCGTCGCTTGAACGCGCCGCCGGCATTCCATCGCGCTTTGCGATGGGCTATGTTTATGTCGATGGCATCTGGGGCGGGCACGCCTGGACGGAGATCCTGGTCAACGGGCAGTGGATTCCCCTCGATGCGGCTGTGTACGCGCCGGGGATCGCCGATGCCGCGCGATTCCAGTTCGGCAGCTATACGCTCGAAGATAATATGTCGGCCGCGGTGAGCGGTGGCGCAAAATTGTATGGCAACCTCGATGTCGCGGTGCTCGAATATACTTTGAACGGCCGCAGCTTCAAAGTACCGGAGAACGCAGCTTCTTATACAATCACCGGCGATGAATATCGCAATCCGTGGCTTGGCTTGGCGGTGCGTAAGCCGGAAGGAGCGCGATTCACGAAGATGGACGCTGTATATCCAGATTCGACTGTCGTTGCGATCGAGAAATGGGATACCAAGCTGGAGGTCGAGCTCGATCGGCTGCATGACGACCGAGTAGGCGAAATTATCCATATCGACGGACGGGACGCGCGTGTAGTATCCTCCGCTGGGAAGGTGGTTGTGAGGAGCATCGAAGGCAATTCGATGTGGGTTCTCACTGCGGAGGGAGAGAATGCCAAGGGCCTGATGGAACAGATCATAGCGGGGTGGAAATGGATATCGGCAAATTGAGTTCCCGCTTGCTGCCTCGCCGGGGTATCAGTACGGCGAGGAGAGAACGCGAAGAGCCGCTCCGCGTGGAGCTGCTTCGAACCATCCTGACGGCGTCGTTTATCGCTGTCCTTATTCTGGCGATTTTCGAAATCTTCAATCGCGCCCACCACGAGCGTTTTTGGTGGTGGTTTGCGTGGGGCACCCTCGATCCGGCACTCTTTCTGGGGCTGGCATCATGGGTCGCCCGCGGGAAGCAGATTACTTTGGCGGCGACATTGGTGATCGTAGCGTTGAGCCATCTGGCGGTTTTTACGGGGGTGCAGTATGGAGTCACCGACGCGCTGCTGGCATTGACGATTCTGGTTTGCGGCCTCCTGATCGGCGAATATTACGTCTATACGTGGACCTTGATTTGCTGCGCCCTCGCAGTCTGGTCGAACATTCCGTGGACGAAAGGGAGCTGGAATGTCGTCGGCTTATGGTGTGTGTTCTTCTTTGTGACGGCGTGGCTGGTCAATCTTTTTTCGCGCCATTTGGAGCGGTTGTTCGAAGCCAGCAGAGTGACGGAAGAGCAGCAGCGTGAAGCGATCGTGGCGGAGCGCACGCGCTTTGCTCGCGAAATCCACGACTCGCTGGCGCAGGGTTTTACGGGGATCGTAATTCAATTGAATGCCGCGGAGCAGCGCCTTCTTCCCGATCCGGAACAGGCCCGCCTGCATATTGACAAAGCTCGGGAACTGGCGCGCCAGAGTCTCGACGAAGCGCGGCGTTCCGTCAACGCTCTTCGATCGGGATTGCTGACCGGCGGCAATCTGCTGGGAGCCATGGAGCAGATCGGGACGCAACTGACGGCGGGCTCCGGGATCCGTTTTGAGGCGCATCTGGAAGGCCAGCCGTACGCCTTGTCGGAGGACATTGAGGCCCACCTTCTGCGCATCGGCCAGGAGGCGCTGACGAACGCCGTGCGCCATGCGCGTCCGCGGCAGATTGACATCAGTCTGCGGTACGAGCCGTCGAGGGTGGCGCTCGAGATCAAGGATGACGGATGTGGGCTGGAGAGTTCCGGCGACGGATTCGGATTAAAAAACATGGCGGAGCGAGCGGGGCAACTCGGCGGCGAACTCCGCATCGTCACGCAGCGCGGCGATGGAACGCGTATCATGGCCACGGTGCCCAGCAGATGAGCATTCGCGTGCTGATCGCGGACGATCACGCCGTGGTTCGAGACGGTCTGGCCGCCGTGCTCGGTTTTCAGCCCGATATATCCGTTGTGGGACATGCGAAAAATGGACGTGAGGCCGTGGATGCGTATCGTAAACTTCGGCCCGATGTCGCCATCATGGACCTCGCGATGCCGGAAATGGATGGCGTGCAGGCCATCGCAGCCATTCGCGCCGAATTTCCCGACGCGCATATCGTTGTGTTGACCACGTACGATGGCGATGAGAATATTTACCGCGCTCTGGAAAAGGGCGCGAAAGGATACCTGCTCAAAGATTCTTCAACGACGGATCTTCTGGACGCGGTACGGGCTGTCGCGGCTGGAGGATCCCATGTTTCTGCGCAGGCCGCCTCGCAACTGGCGTCGCGGGCGATGGCGGGACCTTCGTTGAGCCCTCGCGAGGTCGAGGTGCTCAAGCTAATCGCGGCGGGGAAAAGCAATAAAGAGATCGGCGCGCTTTTGTTCATCAGCGAAGGGACGGTGAAAACGCACGTGCTCAGCATCCACGACAAGCTGGGTGTGCGCGACCGGACGGAAGCGGTGGTCACCGCGGTCAAGCGGGGTATGCTTCGGCTGTGAAAGCTATGCTCCGTTCCCGTCGCCTGTTAACGCCCGCTAAATCCGATGTCCTGACGCAGCTTCGGGAAGTTTTCCGGCAAGCCGAATTCACGGTGGGCGCGATCACGGAGCTGCTCGGCGGCACTCCCATCACAGAGTTGAAGTCACGTCGTCCGCGCCTGCTTTACGCGACCAGAGCGGGTACTAAGCTGGATATTCTCATTCGACTTTTTGTGGCTGGCGTACCGGTCGGGATCGAAGAAGCTGCATCCACGCTCGACCCGGTTCCTATCGATAGGCTCGCGAAGCTCGGCGTGGTGCGCCTGCTGCCGGCGGCTGTTCAGCCCTTGATCAGCATATTGCCTCACGACGACCTGGTGATCGCATCCGATCAACCCTTTCGCAGCGGCGTGGCGTCGGACTACGTTCCTGGAATCCTCGACAGCAGCGTGTTTCTGGAACTCTTCACCATCCGGCGGCCTTTTGAGAGCGCTCTCGACATTGGAGCCGGATGCGGAGTGCAGGCATTACGCGCCAGCCTGCATACCGAACACGTCGCGGCGGTCGACGCGAGCAGCCGCGGCCTCGATTTCGCCCGCTTCAACGCCGCGCTGAACGGAGTCGAGAATATTGAGTTTTTATTAGGAAGCGGTTTTGAGCCGGTCGCCGGTTTGCAGTTCGATTTGATCGTCGGCAATCTGCCGTTTGTGATTACGCCCGCGGCGCGGTACATGTATCGCGATAGTGGAATGAAGCTCGACGATTTCGCACACCGGATCGTGCACGAAGCTCCCGAACATATGGTGGACGGAGGCTATTGCCAGATCCTCTGCCAGTGGGTGGAACGGGACGGCGAAAACTGGCGCGATCGGTTGCAAAGCTGGTTCGATGGCAGCGGCTGCGACGTTTGGGTCATGAAGAACGATTCGCTTCCTCCCGATGCGTACGCGGAAAAATGGATCGCCGATACCGAGCCGCGGCCAGCCGAGGGCGTCGAGAAGCTGTTCGAGCAATGGATGGAGTTCTATATGTCGGAAAGGATCACCGCGATTCACAGCGGCGCGATCGCCATGCGCCGGCGCGACGGAGACAACTGGATCCGGATGGATGACGGACCGGAACGGGCGCGGTCGGAGTTCGGAGATGCCGTGTTGCGCGCGTTCGAACACGGCGATTATCTCCAGCACATGGACGATGCAGCTTTACTCGATCAATGTCTGCGGGTTTCGCCGGACATCCACTTAATCGAACGTTGCGATTGGACGCCACAAGGATGGCGAGCGGACGCAGCGCAACTCCGGTTTCATCGTGAACTGGAATACATTGCTAACGTAGACCAGCACATCGCGAAGCTGGTTGCTCGATGCACCGGAGAACAAACTGCCCGCGATCTGATCGCCCAACTTGCCAGTGAAGCTGGTATCGAACAGGAACGACTGGAGTCGGCCTGCTTACACTTAGTGCGCGGAATGCTGGAACGAGGGTTCTTATTACCGCTTTCTCGTAAGGTTAATTACTGATGTAACCGTGAGAAGCCGTAACCCTACTTAGGCATATGGGTCTATCTTCCTGAGGAGAGGGGATACCTATGCCCTTTGTTTATCAGTGGAGGCGAAGTATAGAAGTTGCTGCATTTGCAGGGTTCCTGACATTTGCAGGAATCGGAAATGCATCCATCATTCCAGCGCTCGATGCGGGCAGCCCGGTTGCGGACGGTCCCAATTGGGCTTTCAACTACACTGCGAATTTGCAGGAAGATGAGCGCTTGGATCCAATGGCCACGGATGGGGCGACCTGTCCGAGCACCGGCGCACCGGTCCAGTGCAATCCGACTGGAACATTTTTTACTCTCTATGATGTTGGGAGCCCGAGCACTTTCATAACGGCGTCGAGTCCCGCAGGCTGGGGCTGGAGCGATCAAGTCACCGGAATTACGCCATCAAACGTGAACGCGACGCCTTTTGACTCAGCTAGCCTGGTCAACGTCACGTTCTTCTATACCGGCCCAGTTGAGAGCGCCGGCGGGGTGGTGGTTCCGATTACCGGATTCCAGATCGTAACCACGATCGACGGAGTCAACACGAACGGATGGTACTCGGGCCAAGCAACTAAAGATACCGGGACAGATTCGGGGCTTACCGATCAGTTCGACGGTCACGTTCCCGTGCCGCTCGCTCCTTCGGGGCCATTAGGTGGAGTACCGGAGCCTGGCACATTCCTGATGCTGGGTACAGGGCTCCTGTTAGTCGGTTTCGCATGGCGTCGTAAGGTCCAGTCTTAAAAGTCTAAAGTCCGTGCTGCCTCGCCTTAGCCGAGGCAGCACGGAATCGTAGTACAGATGTTCCTCCACATACCCCCAAAAGAGAATACCCCCACACCCCCGTCAGAGTGCTAGGAACTCTGGTTCCAGCAAAGGATAATGAATCCTGCCTACGTACCTAGGGGACTCTAATGGATACCTTGCTGAACGAACGAAACCCTGAGACTTGCCTCTCACTCGGACTCGATTGCCAAACTTGCGTGGGCCATACCGCGCAGATGCTGGCGACCGTCTGTCGCGGAATGACACCTGCAGCCTTGAGCAGCACGTTCCTCCAGATGTATCCCTCTCCCGCGTGCGCTCGCATGGAGCTCGCCTTTGGAGCGGCGTATGCAGAGGCATCCGTTCCTCGCAAACCTGCATTGCGCGCGGTTGCAGCTGCTTAGATGAGCGCGCAGCGCACTTTCAAAGACCTCCTCTACCCGCGTTCCTGTAAAATAACTCCAGTATGGTCGTAGACATCGAAGGGGTGCCGCTGCACCTCGCCCATCCGGACGAGCTAGCCGTGACGTGGGTGGGGCAGGAAGAGACGATGCGGCAACTCCTGGCGGCTTGGCTTGTAATCGACGAACGAGATTTGCCGATGAATCCCCGTTTGCTCGGGAAACCGGGCGTTGGGAAGACCACGCTGGCGTATGCCGCGGCAAAGCGGCTCGGGCGCGAAGTTTACATCATGCAGGCCACCGTGGACACGCGTCCCGAAGATCTGCTGGTGATCCCCGTGATCGAAGGCGCTTCGAAGCTGCGTTACGTGGCGTCGCCTCTGGTGACCGCGATGGTTCGGGGCGGAATCGCAATTCTCGACGAAGGGAATCGCATGAGCGAGAAGAGCTGGGCGAGTCTGGCTCCCCTGCTCGACAATCGGCGTTACATAGAATCGATCGTAGCGGGCGTCAAGATCAAAGCGCATCCGCTATTCCGAATGGTCGCAACCATGAACGACGATGCGTCCACGTTCGATCTTCCCGAATACATTCACTCGCGGCTCCAGCCGCAGATTACGCTCGATTTTCCCGAGCGTCATGAAGAATTGGCCATTCTCAAAGAGAATCTGCCTTTCGGAGAAGAGCACATTCTGAATTACGTGACCGATTTTCTGCAACAGGCTCACTCCGCCGACGAACGCTATACGGTGCGCGACGGGATCAACATCGCTCGCTTCGTGATGAAGTTGAAAAACATGGAGAATGGATCGCACGCGAGCAAGGCGGCCGACGAGCAGTTCCTGCTGCGGACGGCTATCATAGAGACCTTGGGCGATGAAGCTCTGAGGTATGTCGGGCGATATTGAGTTGGGATTTCCGGGACCGCAGGGTGAAGACCCGGCAAGTCTCTCGCGCGGCAACTTCAGCTACTTTCCGGTGGTGCCGGGACGCCTAGAATTCGCGACTGAATTGCGGCGCCGCATTCTGCAAGAGCGGCCAGCGATTGTCGCCGTGGAGTTGCCGGGCTCGCTCGAAGACACTTATCTGCAAGCCCTGGCGCGATTGCCCGAGATGTCGGTGATTGTGTTCGCCGATCCATCGGACGACGAGCGTGGTATCTACATCCCGATTGAGCCGTGCGATCCTTTCACAGAAGCGGTGCGCACGGGTCTCGAAATCGATGCGGAGATTGTGTTCATCGAGCCCGACGTGGCGGACCGGCCGCACGTCCCCGATACCTATCCCGACCCTTACTCGATCCGCTACATCGGCCTTGAAAAATACATAGAGGCATACCGCGTGTATCCGCAGGCGCGCAACGAAGAGGTCGGCGAGCATGCCGCGGCAATGGCCTGGAAGTTGCAAGGCACAGATCCGCTCGCGCGGGTATTCGTGGTGGTCGCGTTGAATCTACTCGATCCGTTGCTGGATGCGATGGAGACTCCTCAGGAGCCGCCGCGCAATCGCGATCCGATCGATGTTCGTCTGTTGAATCCACATCCGGATTGCCTGGCGGAGATTACGGTCGAATATCCGTATTTGCAGGATCAGTACGAGAAGTTTCGACGCGACATTCCGGCTGCCGGTTATATGGAACGGCCAAGGGTGCAGCTTGAAATGCTGCGGGATGCGGAAATTGAATACACGAAAAACACCGGCGACAAGATCGAGCACTGGCAGCGCCGGAGCATTGCGCGATTCACGCGCAATCTGGCTTCGATGAGCAGCGAACTTGTGGCCGGTTTGTTCGATATCACGGTAGCGGCAAGATCGATCGTAGACGATAACTTCGCGTGGGAAGTATGGCAGATGGGCAATCGTTATTCGGCCCAGAAGCCTACCAGCGACCTGTTGGAGACGGTCAACCTGTCAGGGGAGACCGTGTGGCTCAACACGAAAAAACTGCGTCTGCATAGACGCCTGCCCCGGCCTAAGCAGCGGCTCATGCCACGAGGTTTGAAGCAGCGGAAGAAAGAGAAATTCGCTGGCGAATGGGCACAGCAAACCGATGGGAGCGCCATCTGTTCCTATCCGCCCGAAGACCTGGTCATCGAAGATTACGGCCGGTTTTTGAAGAAGAAGGCCAAGATGGTGGTGTCCGAAGAGCGCGTGCGGACGGAGCCGTTCACTACTTCCATTTTGGATGGCATCGATCTCCGCGAGACTATTCGCAATTGGCACCAGAACAAGATTTATGTCCGCCAGCTCGATAAAATTTCGGGTGACATCGGCGCTGTGGTGGTGATCTTCGACGAAGATCGCGAGGACCGCTATCGGTATCTGACGACCTGGCTCGGCGAGAACCAGAACGAATCGGACATGGCGTTCTATTCGACGTTTCCGTTCGAGCATATTGTCGGCCCGGGGATCGGGCGCGCGGAATACGGCGGATTTCTCATGACGCTGCCGCCGCGCCGCATGTACGATGTGTGGTCGGACCCGGATTACGAATTCGCGTTGAACAAGCCGGAGCGGTTACTGCTCGCCGCGCTCGATTATTCGGTGGAACGGCACGTCGCTTATGTGGCGGCCAAACCGCCGCGATCGATTTTCCGCTCCATTGCGTCGCACCTCAATCGCAATATCCTCTACATCCCGATTGGCGCACTCTCGCCGACGAAGCTCAAGCGCATCCGCGTGGTTCATGTGCTCGATAGCTATGAGCGCCGGAAGATCGCGAAAGAATATCTTTGGTAGAGGCTATTCGTGGAGTGTGGTGTCCAGGAAAGCCCGCAAGCGATGGCTGCGGCTGGGATGCCTTAACTTGCGAAGCGCTTTGGCTTCAATCTGACGGATGCGCTCGCGAGTGACCGCGAAATGCTGACCTACTTCTTCAAGCGTATGCTCGCTACCGTCTTGTAGTCCGAAGCGCATTTTGATGATCTTCTCTTCCCTCGGGCTGAGCGTCTTCAGAACTTCGGCGGTCTGCTCACGAAGGTTCAAGTTGATCACGGCCTCTGAAGGCGACACCACGCGGCGATCCACAAGGAAATCGCCGAGGTGGGATTCTTCTTCCTCGCCCACTGGCGTCTCGAGAGAAATCGGCTCCTGGGCGATGCGCAGGACCTTGCGCACTTTGCCCACGGGCAATTCCATTTTCACGCTTAGCTCTTCTGTGGTGGGCTCGCGGCCGAGTTCCTGCTGCAATTGGCGCTGCATGCGGACCAGCTTGTTGATGGTCTCGATCATGTGCACCGGAATGCGGATGGTGCGGGCTTGGTCTGCGATCGCGCGGGTGATGGCCTGGCGGACCCACCACGTCGCATAGGTGGAGAACTTATAGCCACGGCGATAATCGAACTTATCGACCGCCTTCATGAGACCGATGTTGCCTTCCTGGATCAAATCCAGGAACTGGAGGCCGCGGTTCGTGTAACGCTTTGCGATCGATACTACCAAGCGAAGGTTGGCCTCGATAAGCTGCTTCTTCGCGACGTCGGCATCGAACTCGCCGCGCTCAACAATCTGAAGCGTGCGGCGCAGTTCCGTGGATGTGGTGCCACAATCTTCTTCGATCTGCTGGATGCGCTGGTTGCACTGGCGCAATTCCTTGCGCAGGTCGCGCGGCGGATGGTGGCCGTTGGTGGGCTCTTCAATCCGGCGCTGGATCTTGGCAATCTCGCGTTCCAGCGGCTTGAGCTGGTCAACCGCGCATCGCAGGCGATCCGCGAGCGAACGCCGCACCATGGTGCTGAACTGAACGTTGCGAATGATGCGCGAGATTTGCACCATGCTGCGCGCCAGGGCATATCGAATACCGCGATGCTGCTTGGGCTTTAAACTGCGGGAAATGGCCTGGAGCTTCTGGCGGAACTGCTGGCTGCGCTTGTAGTGCTTCTCGATCTCTTCGATCTTCTGGATCAGGTCTTCGAGTTGTCCGGAAAAGTCCTCGTCCGTGATAACGAACTCGGGAAGGACGAGGACATCCTTAACGGATGCCGTCCCGGTCCGCAACTCTTCGCCGAGTTGAATGATTTCGCGAATGACTAGAGGCGAACGCGAAAGCGCCTTGCGTACGGCCCACTGGCCACGCTCGTTGCGCTTCGCAAGCTCGATTTCACCTTCGCGCGTGAGCAGCGGAACGGTTCCCATTTCGCGCAGGTACATGCGAACAGGATCATTCGTCTTGTCGCTGAAATCTTGAGTGAGATCCAGATCGCCGAATTCATCCGGCTCATCCGCCTTCTTGGCGTCGAATTCGGCCTTCGGCTCTTCCAGGATCTCGACGCCCGCGGTGTCGAGTTCGGACAACAAATCCTCGAACTCCCGCCCGGACGGAAAATCCGTCAGCAACTCGCTCATTTCGTCGTAAAGGACGAATCCTTTTTCCTTGCCGTCCTCCATGAGCTGTTTCACGCGACCGTATTTTTCTTCAGCACCCACTGGCACCCCAATAACCAGCGATCAACCCGGTCCAATTCAGTGTACAACAGGACCATCTCGCCATTACCGCGCCCGCTTCATGACTCTGAGCCCTTCAAAATCGTGCAGCTCTTGAGAGAGGCGGAGCGCTTCCGCCAGATTTCCGCTGCGTTCAGCGTTCTGGATAAGACTCTTCAAGTTGGTTCGCCGTAGCTCCTGCTCATTTCTTTGCAGGGCCAGCAGGCAATCCCGTGCCTGCCCGACCGCGCTGTCGTCCTCACTGCCATCATCGGCAAAAACCAACCTCGACAATAGGTCTCGATCGGCATCCGCCAAGCGAGCCTCCAGGTTCGAAAAGGTTAGCACATCTCGAGACGCGGAAATAGCGAACATAGCTTCAAAAATACTATGTGTAGCGAATCGCTTTACCGCTTCCATTTGGGCTAATTGAGGTAGTACTTCGGCACATGCTTCTTCGCTCCGGAGTAGGGCGTTCAAGAGGAGCTTCTCAGCTAAAGGGACCTCTACCTGCTTCGGGCGCGCCGGGGCCTGAGAACGACCGGCACTATTACTTCTACGAAACCGTTCTAGTACCAGGCTTTCGTCGACGCCGAGGTAACCCGCCATGTCCTTGGCGACGGCGGCGCGCTCGATCTTGTCGTGGATGCGCTCGATCGCTGGCAACAGCGTTTTCCAGGCCTCCATGCGGCCCTCTGCATCGCGAACGTCGAATTTCTTGCGGTTTCGATCAGCCAGCCAGAAATAGTACTTAGGCGCATGATTCAGAACTTCGCGGTACGCATCCGGGCCGAATTGTTTCACGTACTCGTCCGGGTCCAGGTCTCCGCTGAGTTCTAGTACCCGGACGTGCATGTCCTCTTCTAGCAACATAGAAAGAGACCGCTCCGCGGCATTTGCACCGGCCGCATCGGGATCGAAATTCACCACAATATTTCCCGTATGACGCTTCAACATGCGAACCTGCGCGTTGGTGAGGGCGGTTCCGCAACTGGCGACTACTTCATGAACCCCAGAGGAGTACACGCCAATTACGTCCATATAACCTTCGACGAGTACAATGCGCTCGAATTTTCGAACGGCTCCTTTCGCGCGATGCAAATTGTATAGGACGTTGCTTTTTCTGTACAGTTTGGTTTCCGGCGAATTGAGATACTTGGCATCTTCATCCGCCTTAAGCGCGCGCCCGCCGAACGCGATGACGCGTCCGGACTCATCGTGGATGGGAAACATGAGGCGAGCGCGGAATCGATCGTAGAAGCCGCTGCCTTCCTGCCGCCGATTCGCTAGGCCGGATTGTTCCAGCAAATCTCCGGAGAATCCCTCCTGCTCGAGTTTGCGCGTCAGTTGATCCCAGGAGTCGGCGGAGAGGCCGAGCCCGAACTCGGCAATGCTCTCCTTTGACACGCCGCGCTGCGCCAGATATTGCCGGGCCTGCGTTCCCATGGCGCCGTTCAAGTTGGACTGGAACAGGCGCATGGCGACCTCATGCATCTGGAAAAGAGCCGCGCGATGCTTTGTCTCCGGATCGGAATATTCGGCCCGTTTTGGAACGGGTATACCGTTCCGCTCCGCGATGCTCTTCAACGCTTCAAAGAACGTGACGCCCTCGATGTCCATCACGAATTTGAAAACATCTCCGCCGGCGCCGCATCCAAAGCACTTGAAATACTGATGAACCGAGTTCACGCCGAACGACGGCGTCTTCTCGGTGTGGAACGGGCAGAGTCCGACGTAGCGAGTGCCCTTCTTTGCGAGCGGAAGGTACTCGGAAACGATGCGGACAATATCCACCGACGTTTTTACTTGCTCTACGAAATCCATTGCGAGGCGGCTACATATTATGGTGGCATAAGGAGGGGAGTGAAGAATGGAAGAAATTGCGGCTGGCGTAGGCTACCTCCCAGTGAGCATCGCGAATGTTTATTTCGTCGGCCGGCCGGGCGAGCCGTGGTCGCTGGTCGATAGCAGCGTTCCTGGGAAGTCCGCGGCGATCCGCAAAGCGGCCGAACAGCGCTATGGGACGGCTAGGCCGGAAGCGATCCTGCTCACGCATGGCCATTACGATCACGCCGGCAGCGCAGCGGAACTGGCGGATTATTGGGGCGTCCCAATCTTCGCGCACCGCCTCGAATTGCCGTATTTGACCGGCCGTTCCGGCTATCCGCCACCGGACGTCACAGCGCCCGGATTCATGTCGTTCGCCAGCCGCTTTTTCATGAATCGTGCCGGCGGGCTCGATCTCGGCAATCGAATCTATCCTATAAAGGATTCCGAGTTGCCCGGCATGCCTGGCTGGGAGTGCTTCCATACGCCTGGACATGCTCCCGGCCACGTGGTTTTCTTCCGGCGTTCGGACGCGACGCTACTTGCGGGCGATGCGATCACAACCGTCAACCTGGATTCGTTGATTGCCATTTTGGCGAAGACGCAGCGTGTTTGCCGTCCGCCGACGCCGATGACATTCGACTGGAAAGCCGCGCGCGAATCGGTGCGGCTGGTGGCATCGCTCAAACCGTTTACGATTGCGGGCGGCCATGGCGTGCCCATGATCGGTATGCATGCCACCCAGGAACTGACATCGCTGGCGCGCGAATTTCCAATTCCACGCCACGGCAGATACGTCAACGCGCCGGCTATGACCGGTGAACGCGGCTTAGAGTGGCTTCCGCCCGCCCCGCCCGATCATTTGCCGAAGGTTGCCGCCGGAATTGGATTTGCGGCTGGAGCCGCTATTGTAGCCGCAAATCGAACCGTGCCTTTCAGGAAGCGGACGCCTTCGCCCGCACCCGCTCCGAAAACTTCGACACGTTGACGATCGCCCGTTCGTGAAATCCTTCGCCGACTTTCTCCCTCTCGTCGAAAGCTTCCACGCGAAAACGAAGCCGCCGATCGTTCACTTCGAGCAACGCGGCGTGGTACGTCACTTCCATTCCAATGGGGGTCGCCGCCAGGTGCTTCACGTCGACATGCGTTCCGACCGTGTCGTAGCCGTCATCGAGATGCTGCTTCGCCAAGTCCCGCGAAGCTATCTCGAGATACATGATCATCGCGGGAGTTGCCAGCACGCGCGGTCCATCCAGTCCCATAAACTCGATGGCATGCGCGCTGTCCACCACCGCGCGGCTTTGAAACTTCAACCCCGGTTGGAGCGCCATTACTTCCAATCAGCCGTGAAGATGTTGAATTCATACCGAGCTTTCGCATCTTTGTCGGATGCGAATACCAGCGTCTTCCCGTCGGAAGAAAACTCGGGGAACGAAGTGAATCCTCCGAAGTTCGTCACTTGCTCCAGCCCCGTGCCGTCCGTGTTAATAAGGAACAGCTCGAACTTGCGGCCATCGCAATTCAGCTTGTTCGACGAAAAGAGGATCTTCTTGCCGTCGGGCGTGAACGTAGGCGCAAAACTCGCGCAACCGAAATCGGTAATCTGATGCGTGTTCTTGCCATCCGCATCGGACACGAACAGCTCCATCTTCATCGGCGACGTCAGATTGTCGGCCAGAAGCTCGTGATAGCGCTTCTGCGTTTCCGGAGTCGACGGATGTCCCGCGCGCCACGCCAGCTTCTTCCCATCGCGAGAGAATACCGCGCCGCCGTCGTAGCCTTCGCTCTTCGTGATTTGTCGCTTATCGGATCCGTCCGATTTCATGGTCCAAAGTTCCAGGTCGCCCGAGGCAAGCGATGTATACACAATCCTCCGAGTCTTCCAATTGACGGTTCCCTCGGCATCGTAACCGGGAGTGTCCGTAAGCTTTTTCTCGATTTTTCCGTCGTCCGTTGCGAGGTAAATATCGAAGCTGGGATAAACGGCCCACACGTAGCCCTTAGTGCGATCCGCGGGCGCCGGGCAGGCGTCGCCAGCCTCATGTGTCGACGCATAGAGAATGTGCCTGTTGTCGGCCAGGAAGTACCCGCAGGTCGTAGTTCCCTTCCCCGTCGACACCATGTGAACGTTCGAACCGTCCGCGTTCATGATATAAATCTGATCGCAGCCGCGGCCCTCCCTGGTGGACTGGAAAATCAGACGCTTTCCGTCAGGCGCCCAGTAGGCTTCGGCATTTTGGCCGCCGAAGGTAAGTTGTTTGAAATTCGATAGGTGCGTCTGTGCGGAAGCGCACAAAACGCCCAGGGAAAGGACGCAGAAAATGAGGTTTTTCAATTCATCCATTGTATATTGAGACCGCAGCGGCCAGCCGATCAATATCCAATGAAACTACTGCTGCTGTTATGCGCAAGCTTCACGCTGGCATCCGGCGATTGCGTGGTGGACTGCATGAACCGCTCAGGATGCTGGAGCGGGGGTTCCGTAAGCAATCCGGAGATGTGCAGGGATCAGGCGCATCGTTGCCAGATTCAATGCGAAGGCCAAAATAAGAAATCCTACGGCGCGATTGCTTATAGCAAGAAAGATCAAGGCGCCGGCTGGTCGTATGGATTTAGCGACTTGATTAAAGCCAAAAAGGTCGCGATGGATAACTGTGCCCAAAATGGCTCGGCATGCGAGTTGTGGGTGTGGTACGCCAATAGTTGCGGCGCCGTGGCGGCGGACGGGAAGATCGTCACTTGGGGAACGTCGGCGTCAAAACAAAGCGCGGATCAGCGGGCACTGCTGGAATGCTCGAAAGCGGGCGGCAAGAAGTGCGCGATTCAGGTTTCGCAGTGTTCGCGCTAGAGCGATAGATAGGATCGATGCGACCGTGCCGCAGGCACGTGCAAAGACAAGGAAGCCGGAAACTAAGCCTTCCGATCCCGATGCCTGCTCTCGTAATGCGCCTTGAGCAGATCGCCGCCGAAATCGCCCTCGAAGTCGCGCCACACCGAGTGTATGTGATTCGCATTGTCCTGGGTCATATCGAGCTCGATGAGAAACGAAGCCGTTTGGACGCGGTAATAATGTGGATCGCCTGGTTTCGTGCCTCCCGCCCAGGCGAACCAGGCGTTGCGGCCAGCTTTGTCGATCTGATCCAGACGGCGCTGAGCGACGTCGCCGGGCAGGTTGTGCGCATAAAGCTCGACAAGGGCGCGCAGCCCGTCAAATTGCCGTGCGTTCATCTTCGACGCGGCAAGGCCCGAAGGGTGGCCTTGCAGAGCGGCTGTGCGGCTGTTCGTAGTCAGGATTTCCTTATAGGCGATCGGCTCGACGATGGCAGCCTTTAGTAATGGCTCGTCGAGTGTACGAATTACTTCGAAACCTAAATCGTCTTCCTGCGGCAGCGTCCGCAGTCCTTTGCGCGGACCCTGCTTGATTTCAGCCGGATTCGAGCCGAAAAAGCTCGGGCCGTTCACGACCTGTCCATTGGAAATCGTATAGTTCTGGCTGATATGGTGGCCTTCCACGCGATACCCCCAGACACCAGTGTCAGAAGGCGTGCCGAATATCGTGAAGTGATATTTTTCGGGATTGCGCCGCATCCCATTGTCGTTTTCCATGATTCTCAGTACATCTTCGAGGCTCATGATTGTGACCGCTTTGATGTATCCGGCCTGGCTCAACCCGGACGCAAGCAGCGCGCTGGCGAGGTGCCGTTGATAGGGACTCATTTCGCCCAGCGTGAGGCCTTTGCGTTCAATCGGAACATAGAACCAGCGTGTGCGCTCTTCGTCGTGAAACGGAAACGTCGCCCTCGCTTTTTGTTCCGGCGTGAGAGCGGCAAGAAAGCGATTCGCCGTTTCGGTCATCACTGAAACGGTGTGCACGTGCTCCTGCGCGTAGGCCTTGCTTCCGCTGAACACCGCGCCTCCCAAAAGGATAGACGAACTCAAGAACGAACGCCGTTTCATCTCGCACATATGTCAGACATTATATGCGTCCCGCCCAAGCGGTAGCATGAGACTTTGCCCCTCCATGCCGACGCGAATTCTTAAAGACCATGCCTTGCTGTTTCTCGCGGCAGGTATCGCCGTTTATCTGATCATCGCCCGCGCCTGCCTGCAATCCATCACTATTGATGAAGCCGATTCGTTCCTTCTTTTCGCTCACCAATCCTGGCCCTCGCAGTGGTATCCGTCCTCCGGCAATCACGTCTTGAACTCGATCCTGATGCGGTTCATCACCACGGTGTTCGGCATCAACGAATTCACGGTGCGATTCCCCGCGATTCTCGGCGCCATTCTCTACATTGCGTCCGCATTTTATCTGTCCGCAAATCTCGCGAAGCGGAAGTTCCTACAGCTGACGATCTTCGTTTGCCTGGTCTACAATCCGCTGGTTCTCGATTACCTGGTCGCCGCGCGCGGCTACAGCCTCGCGATTGGGTTCTTGCTTGCCGCCGTCGCGCTCATAACGAAAATGGTCCTCAGTGGTGAAGTCTCGCCCAATAAATGTGTCTGGGTCTCCATCTTCCTGGCACTTTCGTTCGCCGCTAACTTCTCCTTCGCCATCGCGAACGGCTGTGTCCTGCTGCTCTTTTTCCTATGGGCGGCCAGGCGCGAGAAGATCCGGCCGCTCGCGATTTCCTGCTTCGTACCGGGATTCGTGGTTGCATTCGTGCTCGTCGGGTCTGTTGTGTGGACCTGGCCTAAAGGACAGCTCTATTTCGGCTCGCAACATCTCTCAGAAATGTGGGCCGGATTGAGAGACACTTCATTCGACAATCTCAATCCCGAAGTACTGAATCCGCTGCTTTTTTCCTGGCTGTCTTACGTGCAACCGGTGCTCCCTTATCTCGCGATCTTGACGATTGTGGCGCTGCTAATAACAGTCGAGATCCGGCGCTTCCGCTCGCGTCCGCGTTTCAAAGACGAGTCGCTTACTCTCATGCGCTTGTTCGCGGGCATCGCAATTCTGACGATTTTTCTGCATTGGACCGCGCTCCGGTTATTCCATCTCCTCCTGCCGAAAGACCGCACAGCTCTATTTCTCGTTCCACTAATGACGCTGGCCCTGGCTGCCGCATTGGAAATCTGTTGCCGCTCCAGCGCCAGAGATTACATTCGGACCGCGGCGATCGGAGTCACCATTCTCGTCGCGATTTACTTCATCGGATGCATCCGGCTCGGATATTTCAAGGAATGGAGGTTCGACGCCGCCTCCAAGCAGGTGTACTGGATTCTCGACGACTTACACCGCCGCTGCGGCGCCGTGACTTTCGTCACAAACTGGCGTTACAACAGCACTCTGAATTTCTATCGCACAGCGTACGGCAATCATTCCCTGCCGGAGTTTACCGCCAGTTTCGACACCTTCCCCTCCGGCAAAGATGTCTACGTGATGTTCTTTCCCGACACGCAGGAATTTATGAAAAAAGAAGGATTGCATGTTATTTATCACGACGAGCCGTCCGCTATTGCCGTCGCGATTCGGGGCTGCGCCGCCACTTCGAAATCGAATTGAGCATCGCCTCGAACTTCTCCTGATGCGTAAATAGAATTACAAAGGCTTGCACCCGGGATACCATGAGTTCTATATCGCAATGAATCCAATTTCCCGCCGGAATATCTTATTCGCATCCGCGGCTGCTCCGCTGTTGCGTTTGCTCGACGGCGCAACGCTCGATCAGGTCCGCCTGAGCATTACTTCCGACGAGATCGACGAGAATGTACGCACAGCGGCCAGCTTCATTCATCAGCACGGCTTGCACTACGCCGAACTGCGCTCGATCTGGGGGAAATACAACACAGCACAACCCGTCGACAAGATTCATGAGGCGAAGTCCCTGCTCGACGAATATCAGCTCCAAACATCGATCGTGGACACCGCGTTTTTCCGAGGCACTCTTCCAGAAACCGGCCAGGCGCTTGACGATCAATGGAAGCTGCTCGACGACGCCATGGCACGCGCCAAAATTTTGGGGACGGACAAACTGCGCGTCTTCGCGTTCCAATACAAAACGGGCGAAGCGCCCGACGCCAAGGCGTATCCGCGGATTTATGAATTGCTGACCGAAGCTGGCCGGCGCGCCAACGGGTTCCGGCTCGCCGTTGAGAATCTCGCGAGAGTTATGTCTGGACGGGCGAGCAAGCAGGTGCCTTTCAGAGGGCCGTGAAAGCGGACAACATCGGCCTCACCTGGGATCCGAACAACGCCGCCGAGAAGGGAGAAATTCCCTTCCCCGATGGTTTCCGCCATCTCGATGTCGCTCGTATTTTCCACGTGCATGTGCGCGATTTTCGCCGCGTCGATGGCAGGGTGGAGTGGACTGCGGTGGGTCAAGGGGAGTTCGATAACACCGCTCACATCCGCGCCCTGCTGAAAGCCGGCTATAAGGGAAACTTCAATCTCGAGACGCACTGGCGCGGTCCGAACGGCAAGGCCGCATCCACGGAAACGTCACTGGCGGGCTTGATGAAGCAGATCGAGCGAGTGTAGCCGATGCCTGTCAAACCCGCGATTTCGATCGACTTGCTCAACCAGATCGATGTGCGCGTCGGGACCATTGAATCGGTTGAGGACGTCCCGAAATCCGATAAGCTGGTTGCGCTTCGTGTGAACTTCGGCGACCATCACCGTACCATCGTCGCGGGGCTCAAACAGGAGCGGGCAAATCCGAAAGAGATCGAAGGCAAGCAGGCGCTCTTCGTTGTGAATCTCGAGCCTCGCACGATGCGCGGCGTTGTTTCCGAAGGCATGCTGTTCGACCTCGGTTATGCCGATGGCATCCAGCCGGTTCTCGCGGTTCCCGAATCACCGGTTCCTGACGGTACTCGGGCCGGCTAGCGTATAAACCCCTTGACAGGATCGCGTGTCGGTGCTAGTTTTCTAGCATGGTGCTACAAAAGCAGCACAAACACGAGGCGTTGAGCCGGCGTGAACGCCAAATTATGGATGTCGTCTACCAGCATGGCCGCGCGACTGCTTCGGAAATCCATCAGGCCATTCCGGATCCGCCCAGCTATTCCGCCGTGCGCGCCACCTTGCGCGTGCTCGAGGATAAAGGACACCTCAAGCACGAGGAAGAAGCGCTGCGCTACGTCTACCTCCCGACGCTCACTCCCGAGCGTGCCCGCCGGTCAGCGCTCCGGCATGTCGTGGATACGTTTTTCAACGGATCGGTCGAGCAGGTGGTGGCGGCGCTGGTCGATCGCTCTGCGATCCAAGTTTCGAAGGAAGATCTCGATCGTATATCCGCATTGATCGAACAGGCGCGAAAAGAAGGAAGGTGAGTATGTTGCTCGGACTCGCGTTCAGAAGCACCATGGTCCTCGTGGCGGCATTTGCCATCGCTATAGTGCTGCGCCGGTCCTCCGCGGCGATGCGCCATCTTATCTGGACGTGCGCTTTTGCCGGCTTGCTCGTTTTGCCGCTCTTGCAGCGATCCGCGCCACGCTGGCACGTGCCCGTATCCACGCCGGTGCTGATCGCCAACGTCGATGCCCCGGACGC
Organism: Bryobacterales bacterium; assembly: GCA_963802915.1. Lineage (GTDB taxonomy): Bacteria > Acidobacteriota > Terriglobia > Bryobacterales > Bryobacteraceae > JAICMB01. The sequence goes on along the minus strand of CAWDKQ010000023.1, from coordinate 81,135 downwards.
GCCAACGCCCGTTCCCGCCCGGCACTGGAACTACAACGCAATCTGGTACGCGGGCATAGCGATGTGCGGCATTCGTCTTATCGTCGCTTTTGCCAAACTCTACCGGCTCCGCAAGAGCGCACGCAAGGCCTCGTGGAATGCGCCTCCAGGCGCGCTCGTCATGGAAAGCGACCGGATCGATCTGCCCATAACGCTTGGGCTCTTCCGTCCAGTCATCCTTTTCCCGGCGTCCGCGGCGAAATGGCCGCCTGAACGGCTGCGAGTCGTCCACGGGCACGAATTGGCCCACGTAAAGCGTCTCGATTGCCTGACGCAACTTCTGGTAGAGGCCGCCTGCGCCATTTACTGGTTCCATCCCCTCGTCTGGTTCGCCGCCGCGCAGTTCCGCAAAGAACGCGAGCGCGCCTGCGACGATGCCGTGTTGAACGAAGGGGCCCGATTGTCCGATTACGCCGAACATCTCATAGCAGTTGTGAAATCCGCGCAAACAAAAGGAGTACCTGCCATGGCATTGTCCATCAAGTCAAATGATTTGCAGGAGCGCCTGAAGGCCGTCCTGAAACCGCACATAAACCGGCGTGCCGCCACGACAAAGCTCGCCATCGCAGGCGCCCTCGTCACCGGGATGATCGTAGTTCCGATCGCGACCATGCGCGCACAGGCCCCCGGTTCGACAACCAGCGTCGGCGGGTCCGTTTACGACGCGAGTGGCGCTGCGGTGCCTCACGCGATGATTACCGCAACCGGACTCGACACGCACAATAAAGAAGCGGCTCGCAGTAGCGAGGACGGGACCTACTCGATCTCACTGCCGCCTGGCCGCTACCGCATTGAAGTCACAGGTCCGCGGCTTCGGACGGTTCGAGAAACAAGTGACGATTACGCCCGGTCAGACGGTACCGCTGGATGCCTCTTTGGAGCTCGGCAGCGTCGCGGAGAATATTGACGTCACCGCGCCAAAACCCGCGTCGTCAATGACCGCCCCTCATGCTGTCCCCCAGAGAATCCGAGTCGGGGGAAACGTTCAGGCCGTGAAGTTGGTGTATCAAACCAAACCTGCTTATCCCGAGCACGCGCAGCAGAATGGGATTCAAGGCTCGGTGGTGCTCCAGGGCGTTATCTCGACGACCGGCAATCTGATTGGGGTTGAAGTGCTCAGCAAGGCTGTCGATCCGGAGCTCGCACAGGCCGCGGTCGACGCCGCGAGTCAGTGGCGCTGGGAACCGACTTTGCTCAATGGCGAGCCGGTCGAGGTGGTTACAACCATCACTGTGAACTTCCACCTCGATTGATTCCGAGCTGCTGGCACTTTTTGTAAAGATGCGACCGCTCGAGCCCCAGAGCACGGGCGGTCTCGGTCATCTAGTTGTTCTGGCGCTTCAATTCTTCGATGATGATTTCGCGCTCGTAGGCGTCGACGCGATCCGAGAGGGTCCCGTCGCTAACGTCGCTCGACGTCTCAACTTCGGATGGCAGGGCCAAACGCACTGTTGCGGCATCCACGGCATCGTCAGCCAGTAGCAACAGGCGCTCCACCACATTGCGCAGTTCCCGCACGTTTCCCGGCCATGAGTAACGCTGCAGCTGCGCGTATGCATCCGGCGTAATGGCTCGCTTCGGCCAATCATTCTGCCGCGCGATCGATTCCGCGAAATGGTCCACCAGCATCGGAATATCTTCGCGACGGTCTCGCAATGGGGGAAGCACGATCGGGAACACGTACACGCGATGATATAAGTCCTGCCGGAATCCGCCGGCCTTCACCAGCTCATCCAGATTGCGGTGCGTTGCCACCACGACGCGAACGTCCACCTGCACCGCCCGATCGCCGCCGATCCGCTCCACCTCGCCATTCTCCAAAACACGCAGCAGCTTGGCCTGCATCAACACGGGCATATCGCCGATCTCGTCCAGAAAGAGCGTGCCGCCGTGCGCCTGTTCGAACTTGCCGAGATGCCGCGATGCCGCCCCCGTGAACGATCCTTTTTCATGCCCGAACAACTCGGATTCGATCAGCTCCGCCGGGACGGCCGCACAATTCAAGGTGACGAACGGGCAGCTTCGCCGCGCGCTCCGATCGTGAACGGTGCGAGCCACCAGTTCCTTACCGGTGCCCGTTTCCCCGAGGATGCAAACGCGTGTTTCGCTGGCCGCCACGCGATCCACTTTGGCCATTACGCTCTGCATCACGCTCGATCGCCACACCAACTGATGCTTGCCGACACGCTGACGGAGATCGCGATTCTCCTGCTCCAGGCGCGATACCTTGACGACATTTTCGAGCGTGAGCAGCAGCTTGTCCGTCGAGAGCGGCTTTTCCAGAAAATCGACGGCCCCCAGCCGAGTCGCTTTCACGGCCATCTCGACGTTCGCCTGCCCCGAGATCATTACCACAGGCGTTACGACGCCGGCTGCTTTCAAATCCCCCAGCAATTCGATGCCGTTCTTTCCGGGCATGACGACATCCGACAGGATCATGTCGAACTTCTGCGAGCGCGCCAGCTCCAGTGCGCGGTCGGCGTTGTCGCACACCGTCGCCTCGTGACCTTCCAGCCGGAAGGCCCGCGCCAGCGACGCCAGCGTGTTCGGGTCGTCATCCACAAGAAGTAAACGGCTCATGTTTTGGCTCGTAGCTCGATTCTAAAACTCGCGCCCTTACCCGGTTCGCTGTCCACGGAAATCGACCCGTGATGGTCTGCCACCACGGACTGCACGATCGCAAGGCCGAGTCCGGTGCCGTGGCGCTTCGTTGTGTAATAAGGCGTGAAAAGGCGCTCGCATTCCTCTTTCGTAAGACCTTCGCCGGAATCCGCGACTTCAATGGCTATATATTCGCCAGCCGGGCGCGTGCGAACCGTGATCGCGCCGCCATTCGGCATTGCATCCATGGCATTCAAAATCAGGTTGCGCAGTGCGCGGCGTAGCTGCTCGGGGTCCGCTTCCACTTTGGGCAGATCCGCGTCCAACTCCAGTCGCGATTCGATCGGAGGTTTGCCCGGCCCATTGAACTGAGCCGCAAACAGACGCAGCACATCCCTGGCGATTTCGTTCACGTCCACCGTCTCCAATTGCGGCGCGGGCATCTTTGCAAAATCGCTGAACCTGCCGATGATGGCCTTCAGGTTATCCAGTTCCGAGAGCAGCGTCGCCGTGCTCTCGCGAAAAACCTCTTCAAACTCCTCGGGTGAACGCTCCCTCACGCGCTGCAAATTCTCCACCGTGATCTGTAATGGGAAAAGAGGATTTTTGAGTTCATGCGCCAGCCGTCGAGCCAATTCGCGCCATGCCGCGACTCGCTCAGTTTGAATGATGCGCTGCTTCTGTTCCACGAGTTGGTGCGTCATGGTGTTGAAGTCCTGGGCGAGCTGGCCCACTTCGTCGCGCGACTCTACGGGTGCACGCACATCCCAGTCGCCGCCGGCCACTTGCCGGACACTGCCTGTAAGCGATCGCAAAGGACGAGTGACCCTCGCGGCCGCCCAAAAGCTCAGCGCTACGCCCAATAAAATTCCTCCGAATCCCACTGCAAGGGCCGTGTTTCGAATGAAAGTTTTAAGTGAGAATAAATCGGCACGGGATACACCCACTAGGAGTTCCGCGACGCGACTACCTCCCACTCGCCCTTCCAGAGGAACAGCCGCGAAACTCATCGGCGGCTCGGCGGCACAGCTTCCGATGACTGTGTCTTCGCGGCGCAGGCAGACCTCCATGCCGTCTCCGCGCGGGAGCGAGCTCAAGAATGCCGGGGCATCGGCGCGCTGGCCGCCGACCACATACAACGAACCATTCGTAAGTGGAATTATTCGGACAATTTCGAGCGCCAATGCAACTCCGTCGGGCAGTTCTTCATTTTGAAGAAATGCCGGCTTCGATTTCCAATCAGTGCCGTCCAGCAGCCACGATTTTTTATATCCGAATCGCGCCGGCCATTGCGCCGAGCTGATGATGCTACCGTCCGGCCCCACAATCTCCAGAAAATCGAGCGCCTGTTCGTGCGCGATGCCGGACGCGTCGTTCACATATTGAGCTGTGTCGCCGGTTGGATCGCCTAACGTCGCCGCGATTCGCTGCAAGTCTTCGGAGTTCGCGATCCCGTCCACGCGCCGAGCAATCTCTTCGCCGCGTCTTGCGAATTCTTGACGCACTTGATTGACGAGCGCGGCGGTCCGCCGTGCGTCGCGATCCTCAAACGTGCGTGTGATCGCAGCCGACGCCGCCCACGCCACGGCCCAGACGGTCACGATCAGGGTGATTGTGGTCGCAAGGATAATCTTGGTGCGAAAGCTCATTGTCCGATCCAGAGATTCGGCAGAGCGCTCAGCAAGTCACAAGTCGGAAGACCCGTGCTGCTCCGCACTCGCGGCCCGATGCCGAAAACCTGCGGCACATGGATCAGAGGAATCAAGCGGCCTTCTTCGAGCAGGGCGTGCTCGGCGCGGTACAAAGCTTCGGGCGAACTCAAATCTCCCAGAGTCGTTTTTCCGGAGATGTCGCGCAGCGCGCGAGTGGCGCTGGCGCAATCGAGCCGGATATGCAAGAGTTGCACCGGCGCGTTCGTCCCGGCTGGAGCAATCTGCATGGTCAGGCCGGCATCCCGCGCGTTCACCATCACTCGATCCGCGATCAGCCGGGCGAGCGGATCGGACGGTGGAACGCTCAGGAAAATGGTGCGGCTCTTCAGCCCAGCCGCCACTTCTTTGGCACGCGGAGGATCTACCGCCGGTCCAAACAAAAACTCATATCCCGTGAGCCACTGCGGCAGAAGTCCCTGCGCGACCTCGCCGCGCCGCTGTGTCAGCACGTTGACAATGGCCGCGCGATCGATCGACATCGCCAACGAATCGCGCAGACCCGGCTCCGGATTATCGAGATGCAGCGCGATCAAATCGAGCGGCTGCGACGTCCAGACGCGCATGCCGTCGGGAATCATACGGCGGCTGATTCCGACAGGCAGCTCCCAGATATCTTCGCTACTCAGTTGATAGGCACGTTGCGATCCCGAACTGAATTCGACCATATCCACGAACGGCCGCCCGCCGGGATAATCTTCATTTGCCGCCAGAATCGCCCGATGGCCAGCGTCAAACATCGATACGCGAAACGGACCCGTGCCCGGAATCCCCGATTCCGGCCGCGACAGCTTCTCCAGCAGATCGTGCATGGGACGGTCGCTTTGAATCACAACGGTCTGGGGTGTCGACGAGACGGCCGCTTCGCCGTACCACTTCTTCACAACGGGCGCGAGCGCCGACGCGATGGTTGGCGTCGGAACGATTTTCGAACGGATGATGAATCGCCATCTCTTCTTTTCAGTATCCGACTGCCATCCGCGCGCTAGCAGAGGGACATATTCGCCATGCTCGTCGTAGCGAATTAACGTCTCGGCAATTCCGGGCATCTCTTCCGGATCCGCAAACATCGAGATGAGCTGGACTCGGAGCGAACCGCCGTAGCGCGGGCGAGTTGCGGCGTGTACGGTGAGACTACTGAACGCAAGAGAGAGAAAGGCGCGACGCCTCATACATTCCCGTCTGCCGGTTGTGAACAACCACCGTGACCTGGTCAGGTGCTTCCGCCTGCCACAGCGCGGTAACGGGACCGGGCAACGGCAGCGGATCGGTTACCGGCGAATATGCGGGGCCAGAAAACTCGAATGCCTGGATATGCTCCGGAGCGTCGTCCGTGGGAATCGCGGCAGTAACGAGTACTTGTTTCTTAGATCCACAATTGCTGCTGATTGCCGCCACGTCGCTGCCCCAGTTGCGGATGGTCAGAACTGGTTCCACGGTGTTCCTGTAGAGACGCGCCTGCCCATCGACGCCGGCGAAAAGAGTTCCATTCCCGGTATCGGCGGTCGTATAGATTCCGAAGTCGCCGGTATCGAAATAATTCCGACCGCGCACCATGCGATAGGGGATCTCCGCAAAAGTCGCGCGCGGATCGCGTGAAATCACCGGCGCGGCGGCCGGAGTCGCGCGCACGAATTGCCATTGATCTTGGGCGCGTTGATACTCCACGGTTCGATCAGTCTCTAGCACCTGCATGTCCTGGCCATCTGCGGACAACTTCACATCCAGGATCGGATCGTGCTGTTCCCAAATGGCGTTTCGCTTGATCGCGATGCGATATTCCGCCTCGGCGGGCGGTGGCTTCTTCCAGCTAAAAATGAGCACCTGCGATCCAACCGGCGCGATCAGCAGGTAACGCGAAGGATCTTCGCTGATCGAAATCCGCAATTTCGTTTCGGAATCGGCGAGCTCAATCCCGGCGCCGCGCAGCAAACCTTCCAAAGCGCTTCGAATCTCGTCGACATCCCTGCTCTGCAGCGACGTCCGATTCTCGATCGACAACGCGACGGTGGAGCGGGCCGGGAAGGCTTCGAATGCACGCTCAGCCATTTGCTTGACGGCGTCGGAATATGCCTGTGCATTCACTGTGGGCGCAATCAAAATTAGAAAGATAATGGCGCTAAGAAGATGGCCGGGCGGCGGAGGGGTCCGAAACACTGCTCACATTATACGAATTCCGCGTGACGGCTCCCACAATGCTGCGTAACCATAGGGTCGCGATTCCGAGCGCGCAGCCGAAACCAACGGCGATCGCTGCGGCCATTATGAACGATGTGAAAACGAACTCGGCGACCTTCATTGGCCGCCCCCGGCGATCTCAGCCGCGACTGGAGCGGCCGGGGCCTCAGGTAATACTTTCGCAATTTGATCGTTACGCTCACTAAATAAATCCACTTCGTCGCCGACGGAGACTAGCCCGAATAGTTCTTCTACGTCCTTGATCCGCATCCTTATGCAGCCATGCGAGGCGGCCTTGCCGATCGAGCGAGGCGCGTTTGTCCCGTGAATGCCATAGCCTTTGAATCCGAGTCCCATCCAGCGCGTCCCTAGGGGATTTGCCTTACCGGGAGGCACCACGACGTGCGGGCCGAACCATGTCGGATTCATAACGCGGCTCACAACGTGAAATGTACCCGTGGGGCTAGGCGTCGAGTCTTTTCCCACCGCGATCGGATAGATCTTCTTGACCTTACCGTCCTCTAAAAGAACCAGTTTACGATCGGGAATGCTAATTATGATCTGGTGAACCGGAACCTCGGCAAATGCCTCCGCTGTTCCAACCATCAAGATCGCTGCGATCCTTCCGAGTCTCATTTTTCTCTGCCTCCGTGTCACACGCGGATGAAAAGCAGATGGAGATCCTATGACTTATCACGCTGTATTGAAGATACTTACAACTCAGAAGAACAGCCAGTCCGTGTTCAACCGGCCACAAATCGTGTCTACAGGAACACGGCGCAAAACATAACTTGAAATTAAGGTATTGACTCTAGTACTAATAGCCTAGTTCGTGTATAATCCTGGCATGCCACAGACGTTAGTGCGCACAAAAAAAGTGGTACGTCTCACCATTTTCCTCGCCGCAGTCTTTGTGATGCTGCCAATTGTCAAAGCATCGATTATTCCGACACTTGCGTCACTTCCAACGCCAGACATCTCCGGAAATTGGGATTACAGTTACACCGCCAATCTCCAGGAAGGTGAGCGATTGGACCCGAATGCCACGGACGGCGTGACCTGCCCTTCCTTGGGTGGCTTAGTGTCATGTAATCCTGCTGGTACGTTCTTTACAATCTATGATGTCGAGGGATATGTCTCATCCAGTACTTCAGCGACGGGTTGGTATTCCATGGCGCAGTTGATTGGCGTCACACCCTCCACGCTGATGCCGGTTGATGCCGCAGACAATGTCAACGTGACATTTTTCTACACCGGCCCAGTGGTTTCCGCAAACGGAGCGGTGGTGCCCATCACGGGATTTCAGATCGTTTCTACGCTCGACACGGTTGTTGAAGGGTGGTATACGAGCCAGGCCACAAAAGACGCCGGGATCGATGCCGGTACCACCGACCAGACTGTCGGCCGGGTGCTGGTTCCGAATAATGGTCCGGGATCAGGTCCGGCAGGCGGGGTCGTCCCCGAACCGGGAACCGCTTCGATGCTGCTGCTGGGCTGTGCCGGAGTTATTGCTTCCCTACACCGGAAGCGTAGCTGATCAATTGCCGCCGGACGTTGGGATCGGGATAGATCCCGTAGGCAGTTTGAAACTCGGAGATAGCTTGAGGCATACGTCCTGGAATTCGGGAGAGCACGACTCCAAGGTTGGAGTGTGCTTTCGCTGAATTGGGTGCAAGCCTCGCCGCCGCTTCCAACTCTGAAACGGCCTGTTCAATTCTCCCCGGGACTTGCGTCAAGGCGACACCGAGGTTGGTGTGCGCATCGGTGTAATTGGGATCAATCCGCACCGCTTCCTCGTAATGCGTAATCGCATCGGGCAGCCTGCCGGGCAGCTTCTCTAACAGAATTCCGAGATTGTAGTGGACGGCCGCCAAGTCCGGCTTGAAGCGCAGCACCGCCTCGTACTCTTGGACCGCTTCTGGCCAGCGCTTCAGGTCTGAGAACAAGGACGCGAGATTGATCATGGCATCCGCGTAATCGGGTTGGATGCGGAGGGCCGCGTGATATTGGTCGACTGCTTCCGTCACACGATCCGGCAGTTTCGAGAGCGCGAATGCCAGGTTGAAATGCGTCGCCGCGGATTCTGGTTGGAGCCGCATCGCGGCCCCGTACTCGCGGATCGCGTCGGGTTCCCTGCCCGGGAGTTTGAGCAATGCGTTTCCGAGGTCGGTTCGAATGGCTGCGTTGTTGGGATCGGTCCGCAGAGCCGCCTCGTACTCCTCGATGGCTTCCGTGAATCGGCCGAAATCGTCGACGAGCACGACGCCCAGATCAGTGTGCGCCTCGCTATAGTCCGGCTTTATGTGAAGTGCGCTTTGGAACTCCGAGACAGCTTCCGAAGCGCGGCCGTTCTGCTTTGATAGAATCACTCCGAGATTATAGTGTCCGCGCGCATTGTTCGGACTCTTATCAATGTCATCCCGCCAGAGGCTCTCATCGCTTTGCCAGACGGAGTTACGCTGATAGGTTCCAAAAGCGAATAGCGCGAGAATCAATAGCGCGGCGACCCGACTTCGCGAATAGCGACTTGCCGCAAACGCCACCGCGAGACTCAGGCCGATGAAAGGCAGAAACATGCGGTGGTCGTTCTCGACCTCGTTCAACGGGTATAACGCTGTCGGAATGAGCGCGAGCAGGAACCACCAGAGTCCGAAAGAGACGGGACGCCATTGCGGTTTGATCGCGGTGTAAACGGCAGCGGCGATTAACGCTCCGCAGAAGAGGAATCCCGCAATCGCTAGCGGATCGTTTAATGTAAGGAACTCGCGAAGGTCGGTGTCGACATTCAAGTAGAGGGGCAAAAAGAAGGACCGGAGATAGCGCAGCGTCACATATGGCTGCGTGATGAAGTAATCGTAGAACTTGAGGGTGGTGTGGAAAAAGTTCGGCGGCGTCATCACTTTTTCGAGAACCGCAAACGCACCGCACACGACGAAAGCCGGGATCGCACCTCTCCAGGATTCCCGCTCGATCACAAGAATATAGGCGAGCAGGATCGGCGCAAAGATCAGAGCCGTGGGCTTCGCGAACATGCCTGCCAAGGGTGGAAGAAGATAGACACCATACCGCCTCAGTTTCGGTTTCCGGGCGTACAAGAACACTCCCGCCACGATGCCGAGAGCCACATAGAGGTCGCCTCGCTGCACGATGTAGTTCACCGTTTCGGCGCACGCGGGATGCAGGCCGTAGAGCGCGGTTGCAAACCACGTGATCCACTTATCGTCCGTGATGAGGAGGAACAGGGCGTATACCAGTACAAGCTGAACGATGAACCAGAAGAACGTGGAGAGCTGAAACCAGAACGGCTCGAGTCCGTGGCCGAGCGAGTAATCGATGGCTAGCGATGTCGTGACCAGCGGGCGATAGGAGCGGCCGTACGGATTGGCGTTGAATGTCCGGACGTCGGTGAAGAAATGCGGGATACCGGTTAACGACCGGATAGCTGGGTTGTTTACTACCGCGTCGGAATCATCGAAGTGAAAACCGTTCTCGAAGTGATTCGAGTAAGCGGCGAGGAGCAGCAGGAATAATAGACACAGTCTCACGACATCCTTATACGTCCGACGCTGGCAGCCATAGGAGGCGATACGACGCATCGCAACAGAATGCCGTACACCTTCAGCGAATCCCGGAGCGGATGAAAGTGCGAGTTTCGATTGCCGTCCAGGTAAATCGTTTCAATCGGAATTTCGACAATGCCGCAGGATTTTGCAGCCTGTACGAGGACGTTCATCTCGAAGTCGTAACGCTCGCCTTCGAGCAATAGGAGAGCCGGAATCAATCGCGCCGGAATGCCCCGCAGACCGCATTGCGTGTCGACGAGATGACGGCCAGTGAGCATCGCGAAGACGTAACGGGTCACAAAGTTGCCCACGCGGCTGCGCAGTGGGGTTCTGCCTTCGAATTTCCGGGAGCCTAGAAGCAGACCTTGACCGCGCCGGATCTGCTGGGCAGCTTTGAGAATATCCGCCGGGCTGTGTTGCCCGTCACCGTCGGCGGTTACTACGCCGGCGTAGCCGGGAAAGCGATCGAGAAAGTATGCGAGACCGGTCTTGAGAGCCCGACCTTTGCCCATGTTTTCCTCGTAATGGAGGAGGTGGACGGAAGAGTGCGCGGCGACTTCTTTGAAGATGGAATGGTAGGCTGGGCCGCTGCCATCGTCGACGATGATGATTGCTCCAAAACCGAGTTGGACCAGTTGCGAAACCAGATCCGTCAGCCGCCGGTCCGGCTGAAATACGGGAATGAGAATCGCAGTATCCACTTGGACAGCCCCCATCTCACGATAGTGTTGTCCATTGGAGGCCACAATGGGCCGCGGGTCCTAGACCCCGCTGGCCTTGCGCTCGTACGGTTGTTTTAAGTATTTCGCGGCTTCGGCCTGTGCGCCTTGCGTATCGTCGCGGGTTCGGATGGCGTGGTTGTACTCATTGACCGCGCGATCGCGCTGTCCCGTGATGTCGAAAATCCATCCGAGGTGAATGTGCGCCCAGACCTCCGTCCACTTCGGATCGAGATCGCCGTTCAGCGATTCACGGAACTCATTGGCGGCCGATTGATAATTGTTCTGTAGGAAAAACAGTTCTCCCACGCGATAATGCGCCAGCGAGCTTTGCTTGCTCACGTCGAGCGCTTTTTGGTATTCCTTCAGCGCATCGCCATATTCGCCGACTTCCGCGAATTGCTCTCCACGGCGAATGGCTACCGCGACCCGCATCGACGGGCTTAATCGCAAGACACTTCCGACAGGATCAATGGAAACTGTCTTGGGCTTGCCGAAGGTGTCGACACTGAATTCCGACGACGTGCCAACCACATCCACACGCTTCTCTTCAGGATTGCCTTCCGTCTCGATCTTCAGATTCACGGGCATGTGGAACGTGTCGAGATCCTGCGTGATCTTGCCCATCACGCGAAAACCCTTTTGTGTTCGGAAAATCGTGTAATCAAGTTTGAATTCGGGTGCCCCGGTCGATTCAATCCATTGCAGGAAGAAGTATTGCAGGTTCTGGCCGGAGATTTGTTCCGCGGTCTTGCGGAAATCAGCGGTCGACACCGATGCCCAGGCATGCTGGTCCGGAAACGCCTTCAGCAGTTGGAAGAACGGCTTGTCGGTCATGACGGCCCGGAGCATGTTCAACACTGCGGCGCCCTTGCTGGCCGTCTCGGCCCAGTACTCCGGCGAATAATCTTCCAGACGAGCCGCCTGGATCAGCGGCGGATTGTCGACCGTCAGCGCCTCGACGTAGGTATCGTGAACTTCCGCTTCCATCGCGCTTGGACCATTGAGGTGCTCCAGGTACAACATCTCCGCATAACGGGCGTTGCCGTTCTGGAGCCACATGTGATTCCGATTGATCGGCGAAAGGAGCGCTCCCCACCACTGCCGCGAAAGCTGATTCGTCAGCAAGCGAATGCCGACCTGGTTGCCGATGCCGCCCGGAGATAGAAAAATGATACCGGGCGCCGAGTAGCCGTTCGGAGTTCCCTTGTCCGTCTCGACAAAAGTCAGGTTGGCTTGCGGCGCGAGTCCGTAGACGCTGGTGAGGAAGCTCATGATCTTGCCCGCTTCATCGCCATACTCGCGCGCCATGTTCTCCTTGGTCCGGAAGTAAATGGTGCTGGTGATGCCTTCGGAGCTGATTTTGACAGGCTCGCCCTGCACTACCGCAATGCTGCCCGGAAACGAAGGCTTGCCGTAATGGAACGTGTAGGTGTTCTTGTCGCCCGCGCGATCAATCTTCTCGTCCCCACTTGCGACCACATTGAAACCGGTAGGTACGGTGATACGCATGTCGGCCGTATACCGGTCGGTCGTGTAGTCATTCAACGGGAACCATCGCGCCGGATACATCAGATACGCGTAGTCGTTTTGGATGGATGCGAACTTGATCCCGAACACGGGCGAGTCTTCGGCGCCGGTCAGGCGACCGTCGTAGTTGAATGTCACCGTTGCCGGCTTTCCTTTGGGGAGCGGATCCGGGAAATTCAAGCGCACGGTGAAATCCTGCGTGGATCGCGAAGCGGGGATTTGATGGCCGCTCCCGTCTACCACGGTCGAGACATTCAATGCGTTGTTGAGCTCGAAGGAAGCGGTGGTCAGGTTGTCGTCCAGAGGAACAAAATGCACTTGCACGTGCGCCGTCAAGGCCTGGGTGCGCGGATTCACTTCCGCCTGAATCGTATAGTGATCGACGTTGATGTGAGAGCGAACACTTCGATCCTCGGCTGCAAGCAGAGATACCGCGGCGCTGAAGAACGCAATGAGAGCCGTCCTACGAAACATGAACCATTTCCTTGTCGAGAAACTCGTTGACCACGGAGGCCGCCGCCTCCATGGGATTGTCAGGGCCGGAGAGCCTGGCCGCGACTTCGGCCAGATCCTCCTGCATACGCCGCAGCGCCTCCTCGTTATCAAGAAGTGAACACGCCTCGGCCGCGAGTCGCTGCGCGGTCATGCCGCCCTGAATCAATTCAGGGATAACTTGCCGTTCAGCGACCAAATTGACCATGGAATAGAAAGGAACCCGGACCAGAAGCTTCCCCAGTATCCAACTTAGCCTGTTCACGCGATAAAACGTGACCATTGGCGTATTCAGCAGACACGCCTCAATGGTGACTGTACCGCTGGCGGCCAGAGCCAAATCCGAACAGGCAAGTACATCCCAGGTTTTTCCCTCTTGTACTTGGATGGATGAGCCTGAAAACCGTTCCCTAAATTTCGATGCTACTCCCTCTGGAAGAGCAAGGGTTGCAAATATGTCACGGTCCGCGTTTTTCCTCATGATTTCGATCGTTTTGACCAGGATCGGAAGGTGTCTCTCAATCTCACCGTAACGGCTTCCCGGCAAGACCGCAATATGCCATGCACGGTCGGGCACGCCAAACTCGCGCCGAAGTTGCACTGCCGGTGCGGACGGGCGAACAATTCGCGTCAACGGATGGCCAATGTAAGTGGCCGGAATCCCATGTTCCCGAAAGTACTGCTCCTCAAACGGAAAAATGCACAGCAGCCGGTCGAGAATGCGGCGCATCATCGGGAGGCGCCCGCGACGCCATGCCCAAACCTGGGGCGCGACCAAATATACGATCGGCACTCCCATCCGATGCAGCTTTTTGGCCACCCGGAAATGAAAGTCCGGGCTGTCGGTCAAGATCGCCAGGCCGGGACGTCTCTCCTCGGCGGCCCGTATCAGTTTCCGAAATTCGCCGTAGATCCGGGGAATATGATGGAGAACTTCGACCAACCCGACCACGGCCAGGCTCTCCGACCGCACCACGGCCTCGACCCCGGCTTTACGCATGAGCGGACCGGCGCAGCCGAAAAACTCGATTCCGGGGTTCCTGGCGTTCAGCGCCTTCACCAGTCCGGACGCATAACGATCCCCCGATGCTTCCCCCGCGGAAATCAGAACTCTCGACGGCACTACAACTTAGTGTAACCTGTGCGGGCCGGCGCACGGCTGCGTGATAGAATGAGATCACAACTTGATGTCCGCTCGAGCTGACCATGTCAAACTGAGCGTCGGGCAATTTGCGGAGCAGTTCCGCAATGCCATGATACCGCTCAGCACTACCTTTTCTTATTTCTGCGCCTCGGTTCCGCTGAGCGAAGAGGATCTGAAGGAGTATCTGGAAGAGCCGATTGCCGCGCTGCCGCCTGCGATCGCTTCCGTGCTCCCGAAGATATCCATTATGCTCGTTCCGTATCTGGAACGCGTGGACGGTAGTAAGAACGTCCCGGCAAGCGAATTCGTCTGCACCGAGCGGCCGCCCGACAATCGCCAATTCTGGGCGTCGCAGGTCCGAATCGGCGAAGAAGCGATCCTTCTGTTTGCATTGAAAGATCAGGAAGTCGCCGAATATCACTATCGCTTTTATCGCATGATCGCGTCGTTGATCTCGGATCGGTGGGCGGACGATGCGCAATCCAGCTTCTCTTCCCTTTTGCGCGAAGAGTTGAATGCGGGAGTGCATGGCGAGGTAGACGAAGAGAGCTGGCATGAGAAGCAGGGTTTGCTGCGCCGTCAAAGCAATGTTCGAAGAGAGACGAAGCTTTTCCGCGATTACGCCCACGCTGCTTTTACCGATACCTTGACGCTGTACCTGCATGGCATCTGCTGCGACATCGACGTCGAGACCGGGCCACGGCAGCTCGCGAGCCGCTATCTACGGCGCCGGTTGAATTTGCTGTACGCACTATATCCGCCGCCGGAAGGGTACGCGGTTTTGCCGGAGCATCTTAAAGAGTCGTAGGGCTCACCCGTCGAGTTATCAACTCCTTTCGTCTTCGAGAATGAAGCCACAATTATGTATCCGATTGTGGGATTGGGTTCGTTCTTCGAAAATCATAATTAGTATAAAAGCCGACGCTAGGATTCAAGTTTCAGGGGAAGACATAGGCGGCCGCCACTGTCAATTAGCAGCGCAGCGAGAGATTGCGGTTCGTGGTTCGTCGATATTGTGGCAGACAAACCAGATCGGGCTACAACTTTTATGTCACTGATTGCCGGGGACGCGGACGCTCGTCTAGCAGCATCGAAACGTTATGGCCACTTAGGCACCACTTCCGGCCGGGCGCCGCTCGGAACGGTCCGGATCCGCTCGCGCTGGTGATTACTCGCGGTCAGGGCTCGGAACGGAAGGCTCGCGCGTTATTCCTCGCGCTGGCGGCGAGCTCTTGTAGTCCGACTTGCGCACGATGACTCGACGGATATTGTTCCAGCGCCCGTTTATATGCCGCCATCGCCTGATCGGGCTTGCCACTCTTCATTGCCGCCTCGCCGAGCACTTCTAAAACCGGCCTGGGGTAATAGGGTGGCTCCGTGTAAGTCAAATGAACCTCACGATCCGCCGCTTCCGAGAGCTTCTTCAGACCCGTGTCGCTTTTTCCTTCGGCTAGCTTCAAATGCCCGTCCAACTCCAACCTGGCGATTTCTAGAACGTCGGGAACGGGCATCTTCACTTTCTCTTTGTAGTCCCGGAGTGATGCATCCATCAGCTTGCTTTCAGCCCGCGCCGAATCGAGATTCCCTTTTGCCGCGTACGCCTGTGAGAGAGCCCAATGCCGCCAGGCTTGTTCGCGAGGTTTGTCGTAGATCGGCAGCGTTTTCCCATCCAGAATTTCATCCCAGCGCTCGCCTTGCACCAGCGTCCTCATCATGGCGAACCAACCCTGCCGATAAGCGCTGTAAAACCCATCAATGCTGGCCGCCTCGCGCGGATTCTCCGGGAATCCGAGCAGTTCGCGAGCCGCCTCTTCAGCCTTGCCGTAGTCGCCGCGAAACGAATAAGCCGTGGCCAGAAAATGCACATTGTGACCGTGATGTCCAGTGCCGTAGAGCTTGTCGGCTTTGATGTAATCGCGCTCATTCGCTGCCGCCGCCTCAAAGGACTCCACCGCGTCGTCCCAACGACCCGTCT
This sequence comes from Bryobacterales bacterium, assembly GCA_963802915.1. Lineage (GTDB taxonomy): Bacteria > Acidobacteriota > Terriglobia > Bryobacterales > Bryobacteraceae > JAICMB01. The sequence goes on along the minus strand of CAWDKQ010000023.1, from coordinate 65,185 downwards.
GCGCATAGATGTGACCCGGCATGTGCAGAGCATGCGGGATGTTCGGAGTCAGCTCCGGGTAACGTTTGCAACTCGGCCACGCATCCTTCGCAAACGTCGCCCCCTCAAATCCGTGGATCACATAGTGATGGACGCCTGGATGGTCCGGGGCCTTTTGCAACAGGTCTCGCAAAATAGCGACGGCCTCCATGGTGCCTTCACGCGGCTGTTTATCCGGCAGCGTAAAGCCACGCATCAGGTGCAGAGCAAGATATAGCCGCGCTTCCACTTCATCGGGATACTGCGCCACAATCGCTCGCAATCCCGAGATGTAGTCGGCGTCCGGATCTTTGGAAGCTGCGTTTCGGCGGGCGGCGACGGCCGCAATGTACATTTTCTCGAGCGGCGATGCCTTGCTAGGGACGGCCGCGAGTTCCGTGGCCCGTTGCGCAGCGTCCACGGCGCGCGCGGAAGCCTTCAACGGATTGTGCGGGCCGAAGGTTTTCTCATATCCGTCGAGTTGGAAACGCGGCCGGTAATCGCCCGCGGCGATCATCGCGACTCCCCACCACGGCATCGGCGCTTCGGGATCCAACTCCGCCGCCTGCCGGAAGCTTCGTTCCGCCTCGACGGCCCAGAAGGAGTGCAATTGCGCTACGCCCTGATCGAAAAAGGCTTGGGCCTTGGGATTGGATGTCGTAATGGGAAAATGAACCTTGCCCTGGCCCTCCATCAATCTCGCGGGAAGCGCCGGCGCCGTTCCTGAGGGCGGTGGAACGCACATATCCAGCTGCTTAGTCTGCGAGAAAACGCACACGGCGAGGAACAACGCGAGCGTGAGTTTCATTCTGGAATGTTACCAGCTACCAGGTCGATCAGTTGCTTCACCGTATAAGACGAGCCCTCCAGTTGCGCAAGCAAACGGCCGTCGCGGCCGATCACTGCAGTGGTAGCGGTGTGCGTGATGGACCCTTCTTCGGCAAAATAGACCAGCCCGAAAATTCCGGCTACGCGCCGGATTTCCAAAGGATCGCCGGTGAGAAAACGCCACGTGTCCGGGTTGGCACGCCAACGCACCGCATATCCCTGGAGCACGACGGGGGTGTCGTGTTCGGGATCGATGGTTATCGAGAGAAGCGCGATGTCGTGTCCGAATTTCTTCTGAAGGAGAGCGAAATTCGCGGAGAGGCGGGGACAAACATCGGGCAGTGGGCAGCGCGTGTATATAAATTCGATCAGGCTCAGGCGGCCGCGAAAATCAGACAGCCGGACTGGCTTGCCGTGCTCGTCGATCAACTCGAAATCCGGGACTCGCTCACCCACGTGGATCTTGTTTGCGGAGCGAGGTAGAGGAAAATCGGGAGCCGGTCCCGCATCGATCCGGAGGCGGGTGATGTGGGTCGCGTGTTTGCCGACTCTCAATTCGAAGGCTACATGAGAGCCGGGGGCGATCGACGCCAGGTCTGTCTGGCGCGACACTTTGAAGGGCATCGACATTGCGGGCATGAAGTCTTTAATGGGTCGATGCGAGATTGTGATTTCGCTGGCCGAAGGGTTGACCGCGAGAACGATACCGTTGCCGTGGATGTGACGCGCGCAGCTCGCAAGTAAAAGCGTGCAAGGGACGACCCACAGCTTCATCGGGATTCTGGCAAAGGCGGATTAGAACTTCTTAAGTTCTTCGATCAGGACGTTCAACCCCTTTTTCCGATACAACTGGACCAGGCGCTGTTCTTCGGGGGAGGGTCCGACAACATTTCTCAGCGTCGGATCGGCAAGATCGGAGCGGCTAGGAATCCAAACGCTGCCGTCCGCAAATTCGACTGTGCTGACATAACCGGTCATGCCTTCGATGGAAAGCGTCTGACCTGCCCGCGTGGGGAACTTCAGAGTGGTGTCTTTTAACACCTGACTCTTTTGTCCCGGGCCGATTGTGAGATCCGCAGGGACCGATCCCGCAAGGACATCGCGGCCTGCCCGATCGTGCAGGATCCAGCCGATTTCGAGATATCGAATGGAGCGGTCGGAGCGGTTCTTCACTTCCAAGCTTGGAGCGCGGGCTTCATTGCCTGCCACTTGCGCCATGCCTTGGATAGGCTCGACTGGAGAATCGGGGAGCTTTAGAAAAGCGAACTGCACGGGATGCTCGGGCTCAGTGTTCGTCGCACGGCCGCCGCGCACCATCTGAACATCGACGCCAGGCCGGTCGCTTTGGCGCTGGAGCATGGCGACCACTTCCGTCCGCAAACGTTCCGCTCCACCTTCCGCCAGCAGAGTTTTGAAATAGCGCCGGTCGCGACGCGCTTCGAGCTCGCAGACCGTCAGGATGCGGCGAGAACCGAGCCGGTCGGGTCCATAGAAGCCGAGATCGTCGAAGAGAACACCATCGAGTCCTACAACCACTGGAACGCCGGTCGAAGCTTGCAACGGCCGCAAGAGGCGAAGATCGATGTGCACGGGGAAGGTCTCGTTCGGACCAACGTCCATGCTGGGGATGGTCACGGTGCCCTTGCCGCCGGGCGTAACTTCCTGGGCCGTGACAACGATCGTGATGCCGCGAATGCGGCGCTGCGTCGAGTTGCGGAGAGATAGCGAGGCGTGAAGGTCGACGACCATCGCGCCGCCGCGAGCCGATTCGCTCGAATCGCCGTAGTCAGACGAGAGCACGGCGACGGGGGAATCTACGGGCAACTCGATCCTGGGCAGAACCGCGGCGTGCACGACGCCAAGCGGAACCAGGAGAGAAGCCAGAAGTGCGATTCTACTCGCCATAATGCACCGTATTGATGGTCACCTGACCGGTATCGGCATCCACAAATTGGGCGCCGGCCGTGCCTTGCATGTTCACGGAGACGGCAACCCCGTCGCTGCGCGATGTCAGAAACGACATGGTGCCGCCGTTGGCACGCAAATCGATTGAAGACGGAGATGCTTCGAGAACTACGCTTTCCTGGTAGGCCGCGGGCTGGATTACAGCGCCGGGACGATGCCAATGGATCGATTGCAAGGAGGTGAGCAGATGATCGGCCTGATCGCGCGGCATGTTCAACCACATGGCGCCGAGCACAACCACGAACGCTGCCGCCATAACGGCCGCGGCATGCCATCCGAGCGACCTCGGGCGGCTGGTGGGAACGGGGCCGACACATTCTCCGGCCGCTAAGCCGACTCTGATATTGCCGGTCATTTCCTGGGACAGACGCGTCCAGTTGACGCCGTCCGGCAGCTCATCGGAGAGGGCGCGGAGCCTTTCGCTTCCGTAACGAAGTACGTCCAATTCGGAGCGGCAATTTTCGCACGTTCGCAGGTGCTTTCGAATCCGCCAACGGTCTCGAAACCCAAGGTCGCCGCCGGCAAACAGCGCCAGTTCGATCTCACCCGGGTGTCTCACGACTTTCTCCTTTCCAGATATCTTCTGAACTTGATGCGCGCATTAGCGATGTGCGAGCGCACGGTCGCCTTGGAGCAGTTCAACTGTCGCGCGACTTCATCGGCCGGGAGCCCTTCGACATCTCTCAGGATCAGCGCCGTCCGTTCCCGTTCCGTGAGAACAGACAGACCGCGCTCCAGATACTCGCGATGTTCATTGCGTAAAACCGATTGCTCCGGGCTGGCCGAGGGCTCCGAGAGTGGTTCGACGAGGGCGTCGATTTCACAGAAGTTAACTTTGCCATGCCGGCGCAGGAAATCGATCGCGGTGTTGCTTGCGATGCGGGACAGCCAGTGTGCGGCTTTATCGAGATCCTTGAGCTGATCCTGGCGCTGGAGGGCTTTGATGAATGCTTCCTGTGTCAGATCCTGAGCGTCGGCGACGTTTCCGACGATCCGGTAAATGAGCAGGAAGACACGACGTAAGTTCTCGGAAATAAAGCGGCTTTGCTGCTCCTGCGTGGATTCGAGAAGCCGGTCCAGTTCGGAGGGTACGCCCCGGTCGCTCATCGTGACCTCGAATTGTTGCACGAGTAACGCCATGCTTCAATAATCCTGACGCAAAGGCCGTTCAAACGTGCAGTCCCAAATCTTTTCATACCCATCTCGCGAAACAGATCCCCTGACCTGTTTGATCGGTATTCGGAGCTATCCTGATTATATGAGACCTGTAGCGGTAATCGGCATCGGAAAAACCGCATTTGGCGCTTTCCCGGATCGCGATCTGCGAAGTCTGGCGATCGAAGCCGGGCAGAAGGCCATGGAAGACGCGGGCGTCGCCCCGGCGCAGGTGGAAGCGTTTTACCTCGGTAACTTTGCGGGTCCGTCCTTCACGGGCCAGAACCATCTTGCTCCCTATATTGCTACAGGCATGGGAATTACGGGCGTTCCGGCGACGCGTTTTGAAGCTGCCTGCGCCTCCAGCGGGTCGGCTTTTTACCATGCTGTGTCGGCCGTGGCGGCAGGGCTCCACGACGTGGTGCTGGTGGGTGGTGTTGAGAAGATGACATCGCAGCCGACGCCGAAGGTCACTGAAATCCTGGCGGCTGCAGGCGAGGTTTCTGGCGAGGTGAAAGCCGGCGCGACGTTCCCGGCATTGTTCGCGATGATTGCGCGGCGGCATATGTACCAGTACGGTACTTCTCGCGAGATGTTAGCCGCCGTTGCCGTGAAAAATCACGCGAACGGGGCTAAGAATCCGCTGGCGCACATGCGCAAGGTCATCACGATGGAGCAGGCTCTTGCCGGCAAGCCCATTTCCGAGCCGCTCACCGTTTATGACTGCTCCCTGATCAGCGATGGCTCGGCTGCAGTGGTGATCGCGCCGCTGGAGCGCGCGGCTGAATTTACCAAGCGGGCGGTTCGTTTGCGGGGAATTGCTCAAGCATCGGATTATCTGGCTTTGGACGAGAAGGACGACATCACCACGTTTCGCTCCGTGCAGGCAGCCGCTCGGAAGGCCTACAAAATGGCCGGCGTGGAAGCTTCGGATATTCAGTTCGCCGAAGTGCACGACTGTTTCACGATTGCCGAGATCGTGGCAATCGAAGATCTCGGGTTTGTGGAAAAAGGCCAAGGTGGACCGTACACACTGGAGGGCCGCACTTGCCTCAATGGCGAGCGTCCGGTGAATACCAGCGGCGGTCTGAAATCGAAAGGGCATCCAGTGGGTGCGACGGGCGTGGGCCAGATTTGCGATATCGTGATCCAGCTTCGCGGCGATGCCGGGGAGCGGCAGATCAAGAATCACTCGTTGGGAGTGGCGCAGAACCTGGGCGGTTCGGGCGCGACCTGTGTGGTTTCGGTTCTGGAGGCGGCATAAATGACCACGGGAACTGTATATACAGAAACCGTCGTGTTCTCTCCGACGGAATCGTACATCAACGACGTCCCCTACCAATTGGCGATTATCGAATTCGAGCAGGGTAAGAAAACTACGGCACGCATTGTTGGAGAACGTGCGGCGATCGGCGATCGCGTTGTCCTCGTCGAAACACGCGACGGAGTACCATTCTTTCAGAAAGAACAGGCATAGCCATGAAGCTAGCAGAGCGGATGAACCGCATCGGCGTGGAAACCGCCTTTGAGGTTTTGGTGCGCGCCCGCGCACTGGAGGCGCAGGGCCGGGACATCATTCATTTAGAAATCGGCGAGCCCGATTTCGACACGCCCCGGCATATCGTTGAGGCTGCCAAGACGGCGCTGGACCACGGTTGGACGCACTACGGCCCGACGCAGGGCCTTCCCGAACTTCGCAATGTAATTGCGAAGTACATCAGCGGGACGCGGAATATCCAGGTCGGACCGGAAAACGTCTCGGTGGTTCCCGGCGGAAAGCCGATAATGTTTTTTTCGATGATGGCGCTGCTCGAGCCAGGCGATGAAGTCATCTACCCGAATCCGGGTTTTCCGATATATGAATCGATGATCGAGTTCCTGGGCGCGAAGCCGGTGCCCATGCCGTTGATTGAAGATCGCGGATTTTCGCTTGATCTCAATTTGTTCCGCGACAGCCTGACGGATAGAACCAAGATGATCATCCTGAACTCGCCGCAGAATCCGACGGGCGGCTTGATTCCCGCTGAAGATATTCGCGCCATCGCCGACATGATTCGAGATCGTGACGTGATGGTTCTGTCCGACGAGATCTATTCGCGGATCTATTTCGACGATGCGCCTCTTTCCATTGCGTCGCTGCCGGGGATGCTCGAAAAGACGATTATTCTGGACGGTTTTTCGAAAACCTACGCGATGACCGGCTGGCGCATGGGATACGGCGTGATGCCGACGTGGCTGGTGGAGGCTATCAACAAGCTGATGGTCAACTCCAATTCCTGCACGGCGAGTTTTACGCAGCGCGCCGGGATCGCCGCTTTGACGGGACCGCAGGACGCAGCCGTAGCGATGGTAGCGGAGTTCAAGCGCCGCCGTGATATGTTCTGCGCGGGTCTGAACAAGCTGCCCGGCTTCCGGTGCCCGATTCCACGCGGTGCGTTTTATGTTTTTCCGAGCATCACGGGAACGGGGATGAAATCGAAACCGTTCGCGGATGCGCTGCTGGCAGAGACCGGTGTCGCTGGTTTGAGCGGAACAGCGTTCGGAGCTTGGGGTGAGGGCTATTTGCGATTCAGCATCGCTAATTCTTACGAGAACCTCGCAAAGGCTGTCGATCGGATCGGGGATTTTCTGGCGCACGCTTCGCGCTCGGCGTCTTCATCCGCGTAAACAGCATGCCGGACCAGGTTTCGTCGACCGAGCAGATCCGATAATCGGTCCAGCCGAATTCGTTTGCCACGGCTCGCACTTGAGGGAGCGTGATATCCGATCCGCTGCCTGAGGATTGCTTCGGCCAGAAAACCCACAGGCTGCCGTCGCGCTTCACTCTTACGACAGCGGCTTCGAAGCCGTTGAGCAGGTCGAGCATGGAACGCGCGAAGAACAGCACTCGATCGCCGGTGCGCGCTTCTTCGTAATCGCCGATTCGTTCGCGGACTTCGTCGGGCACTCCGATGGACACGACTTCGACGCCTTCTTTCACGCCGAGCTTCTTGGCGAGTGGGACGCGTGCATACTCAGCCATAGTGTTGGGTCGAATGGTGGCGCGCTTCCCGGCTTGTGCGATGGAGCGTTGGAGCTTGGATATATCTTTCCATTCGAGGTAGGTGGCGTCGGGGAGGAGCTCTCGCGTCTTTTCGATCTTTTCCGGTTCACCATCCAGGAAGACGATTGGTACGTTTCGCGTGGCTTTGCGCTGTCGAAGAAACACGCCGATGGCGCGGCCGTGCGAGGGCATTCTTGTCAGGTCTATGAGGAAGGCTTCGGGGGGATTTCGGATGTAGGGTTGCAGTCCTCTACCACCTCGCGGCGCGATCCATTCGACCTTTAGGCCGAGGCGTTGCAGTTCTTTCACGCGCGGTTTTGACTCGTCTTCATTCCAGTGGATCAGGAGAACGTATGGCATGGAAGTATTGGCCCCTCCGTTACCGCCGGGGTTCCGCAACACTGTCCCGGTTTTTCACGACCTCGAGGAACCGCGCGCGTGAAGCAAGCGGAGATTGCCAACGATTATTTCATAGGCCAATGAGGGAGGGGAGACTATAAGAATGAAAAGCCCGATCCGGGGTGACCGGACCGGGCATGGATTTATATCGCGCACCAGAAACTAGACGTGTTGAGCTCGGTACCGGCTCATAATCTGATTCATCTGGTCCTTCAAATTGAGTTTCAGCTTTTTCAGCCGGTGTTCTTCCACCTCTTCCTGAGGTGTCAGGTGGCTCTTTGCTTCCAAAGCTTCCAGCTCATGATGATATTGCGTATGCTCTGCAGCCAGACGGCGAAACTCTTCGTCCGTCTGCATCAGGTGCGCTTTGAGGTCTTCTTGCGTGTTCTCCATCAGGTTTTTTCTCCTTTTTTCGCGCGAAAGGCGCTTGAAGATGGGCTGCCACGCCGAGTCGAGAGTATGTTCTTGAGTGTGGGCTCGGTGGGTAGTCGTCTGTGGGCCATGAAGTATTTCAGCAGGAGTTCACCGATAGTTCCCCTGCGTTTATGACAGTATCATGAATGAATCCTCATGACAATAGCCGGCTCGCGAGGATCGTCATAGTAGTCCGGCCGGACACCCACGTCTTTGAATCCCAGGCCCTTGTATAATTCGCGGGCGGGGTGGTTGGACTCCCGTACTTCGAGGAAATGAGTACCAGGCCAGCGCTGGATTTCAGCGCGGATCAGCTCGGATGCGATTCCGCAGCGGCGCATCTCCGGATGGACCGCGACATTGAGAATTTCGCGCTCGCTACCGACAATGCTCCGCGATACCAGAAACCCGGCTATGGTTCCTTTGCAGAAGGCCACGTGGCAGTCATAGGTCAGATAATCTTCAGGCGCCCACTGCGAGGCTTCGTGGGCCAGCGACTGAATCTCGAGAATTCGTTCGACGTCCTGCGCGGACGCTCGCCGTAGTTCGACAGCGCTGCCTGTGATTTGGCGGAGCAGGCGGCGCTGCTTTGCTCCGATACTTCTCCAGTCGAAATTCTCTTCGGCGTGACTGCGGCCGGAGGCGGCGATGCGCTGACGCAGATCGTCGTCGCGTAACAGGGTTAGAATGCCTTCCGCGAATGATTCGGCCGAGTCTGCGATCCAGACGTTTCGGCCATGGGCGAGCCCCAGGCCGGCGCATCCGGAAGATGTCGAAATCACGGCGCGATCCATTGCCAGCGCTTCCAGAACTTTCAAGTTTGTTCCCGCGGAGACGAGAGTTGGAACTAGAACCAAATTCGTTTCCACATAGAGCGGACGCACATCGCTGACGAATCCCAGTAGTTCTATACGTTCGTCCACGGGCAATTCCGGGAGTCCGGTGTGCTCGCGCCAGAAGAGCAGTGGATCGGGGCCAGCCACGATTGTTACGCGTACGTCCTCTAAAATCGGCAGGACCTGGTCGAAGAAGAAACGAAACGCGACGATGTTTGGAAAATGGCGGAAGGATCCGATGAAGAGCAGGCGACGGCCGGGGCGCTCGATCTCGGGAAGGAAGCGATTGAGGTCGACGCCATTTGGGACGACGGTCGTGTTTCCGGAGTTGAGGAGTATGCTGTCGTGTTCCGACATGGTGGCGACATGGCGATAGCGGTGGGCCCATGCGTTTTCGAAGCGCTGCCAGCGCCATAGATTCCACGTGGCCGTCCAGGTACGCTCACGATCCCGAATTTGACGATACAGGCTGAACGTCACGTCGTGCTCCACTAGCACGTCACCGGCATAGGGTGCGAGCGCGGTGTACTCCACTTGTACTGCATCGATTTTGTAGTCGCGCCGGGCGCGATGTAATGCTTCGCGCATAGCTGGCGATTCGTATTCGCAGACTTCCGGCGGCTTCAGCGTGGACCAGCGGGGTTCTCGGTAGCGCGGCTTGTCGACCAACAGGACTCGCGCGCAGTACTGGAGGATTTCAGGGGCGCAGGTCTCTTCGCCTTCAACGAAAGCCAAAAGGACAACATCGAATGAACGCGCGATTTCTCGCAATAGATAAAAGATTCGGACCGCGCCGCCATGTGAGAGCGGGAACGGGAAATACGGAGTCACGATGGCGATTCGTTTGCGGTCTGCGGTGAACGGGCGTCCTTCGAATTCTCGTATGCGAGTCGGATAAACAGATCTGTCGCGTTTCAACGGAACCAGCCACGACGGCCGCAACCAGATCCGGTCGAGCGGCACGCCTTTAAGAAAGAGTATCGACGCGATGAGCGAACGCAGCCGAAGATGGTGACGTTCCATACGCGAGTTGAAGGCCAGAACTTTTCCGGGCGCGAGCAGGAAGGCTGCGCGGCGGAGAGAAGTGAATTGGCGATCGCCGTTGAAGAGGACTGGCGCGAGTCCAACCCGGTAGCTCCGAAAACGGCGCCGTAATCGCCAGTAGATAGTCGATGTGGAACCGGATTCAGCTGAGACTACGAAGTGTCTGCGATCGGGAACAAGCACTTGGACTTCCTCGACCATTCGCTGGGCGGAGCCGGGATCGCCAGTGGTGAAGGACACCACCACGGCATCCGGGTCCTTGCCGAGCCACCCGAAGATGAGTTGTTTCAGACGATGCTTCAACGGAACTCGAGAATGGTGGCGTCGCCGGCTGTGCCCAGCCTTTTATCCGGCTTCGCAATGTATTGAACCACGACCCGGCGGGCGGGGTTCTGCGCTCCGCACGACATCATCTTTTCGCCTTTGGTCATGCCGAGTTTGGCGACGTCGCGCACGGCGAGTTGCGTCGTTTTCCCGTCGTCGGTCATAATCACCAGCTTCTGAAATCTTCCGACGCAGTCGAAGCGCTGCAACATCCCTTCGATCTTGGCATTTCCGTTCAGCTCGTCCATCCAAACCGTAGCCTTGGGAACCGGAGCGCCGTTGGGGTTCATTTCTTTCCGCGCAGCATCTTCCGCCGCGTGGATTTCGCCGAGACTCGCCTGGCGGACGCGTTCCACTTCGCGGGCCTGTTCTTCGGCCGCACGCTTCCTTTCGGCGGCTTCGAAATCGGAGCGCTCGCCCTCAATTGCCAATCGCGCGGCCCGGATACTTTCGCGATCCTGATCGTTTGCCGCGGCGCGTTCGGCGCCAGACCAGGCCTTCGCCGCGTCTTCAAACTGATTGGCTTTTGTCGCTATGCGAGCCATCTCCTTCCAGATGTCGATGTTGCGCCGGTCGAGCGTCGTTGCCTTCTTCAAGTCGGCGATTTGTTGCGTGGGGTTGGGATCGAAGTCCGCGAGCTGTTGCCAGGGCTCGCCCCAGTTTGGATTCAGGTCGGCAGCTTTGTGCAGATCGGATCTCGATTTTGCGGGATCGGTTTCGAGCAGGGCCAGATTCAGCCACATCCTCGCGCTCTTGCTTCCGGATTCGGCGGAGCTTGCGAATAGCTGCTTCGCTTCCGCTTTCTTGCCGTTTTTTAAAGCGATCAGTCCGAGTCCTTCGGCTCCATCGGGACCGTGCAGGGCCGAATAGATGGCGCTCGCGGGTTGAAGGTGACCGGCCGAGAGAATATAATCGGCCTGCGCCAGCTTCGCCGCGTCCGATTCAAGCTGCTGCACGCGGAAATCCTTCATCGGGTTCAGCGCGCGGGCGGAGACGGTGCCTGTGATGTAGTTGCCCGCCTTCATGTAATCGTCCAATTGCTTTTCGATCTGCGCGGGTGCCTTCTCGAAGGCGTTGTGGTCGGCTGCGTCCATGTCGGGGCTTTGCTCCAGGTTGGAGATCATGATTCGCGCGCGGCCGCTGTATGCGGGATCCGTGGTGAGCATCTGCATTCTTGCCCAGTCGCGTGTACGGTCGGCGGCCGGAACGGGTTCGCCCAGCGTGATATGAGTGCCTTGAATCTTCAAAGTGGAGAACAACGCTACGAGGCCGTTTTCGATGCTCTCCGGCAGACGGCTGGTGTTGTCGTCGAGGAGCAGGCGCGCCAACTGCTTCTGCATGTCGGGCGGCAGTGAGGAGTTTTCGGTTAGCGCGACCATGCTGGCGTCGCGTCCCAGTGCGATTTGCCCGGTCGCCGCCGGCGCTTGCTTCTTGTAAATGAGGAGGCGCAGGGGCCAGACGAGTTTGAGATCCTTTTTCCCGATTGTGTTTCCAAATCCTTCACGAAACTGCTCCAGCTCATTCATGCGCTCGCGGGCCGGTTTCTCGCCGGCAGCAGAATAGACTTCGAAGGGTCCGGAAGCGATCAGGATCCAGCGGTCTTCGGCCGCCAGGCTGCAGGCGAGTAACAAGGCGATGAGTGGAAACCGCGCCACGATTCCATCGTACAGCGGCGCGGCTACGACGGCTTCCTTATCTTGTCGCGGCGACGATCAGCCAAACGTAACTTATGCAAAAGCAAGCCAGTGCGCTGAAGCCGAGCGATTGGTTGCGTGTGTATTCGAATCGCGTATAAGAACGAGAATCGTTCGGATGATGGAGATGACGCTCGTAGTTGAAAACCAGCAGGATCATGAAAAGTACACCGTAGATGATACTCATCGCGACCATAAACAACGGCGACGCGAAGGATTTTAGCGGGCGGGCATTCGACTGCGTGATGTTCAACGACCCGACCAGCAAAATGATGGAACCGGCCGCCAGACCCAAGACAAATTTAGCGATGTCGAGGTACATCGGAAGCAATCGTTTGCCGAACTCGCCCGGTATGCCTCCGGGGTCGAAGACGACAGGTTCGTTCCTGGTTTTCAAACCGATGATTGGCCAGATCAGCGCGAAAACCACTACCGCCGTCGTGATTCCGGGAAAGCCAGGGAATAACATCCTTTGAGGATAGAGGATAATGCCTTGTCGGACGAGAGTGCCGGTCCGTGCACCGAAGTACCCGCGAACACCTTAGTACTCCTGTCTTGTACTAAGGTGTTGGGTTTCGAACATTAGTACCAAGTTCCGATGGTCGAAAGGCAGCGTAAGGCCGTACCTTATGGTAGGAGTCTCCTGATGCTGCGGGCTATTGTCATCTGTCCGGATGTCGAACTTAACGAACGTCTGGACAAGGTATTAACCGATATTGGGATCGTCACCGTCACGCGCGTGATGGACCACTATCCCCATGCCCAGGAGTTGGTGCGTTTTTTGCGCGCACATGCACCGCAGATTGTGTTTCTTAGCGCGGAAGCGATGGTGAAGGCGGCTGAGACCGTCCGCGATATCGAGAAACACACGCCGGGCGTGCAGGTGATCGCAGTAGGGCGCACCTGCGATCCACAATTACTCATGGAGCTGATGCGCGCCGGGATCCGCGAATACGCCACCTTCCCGTTCGATGAAACCGTTCTCGGGGAAGCGCTGGTGCGGGTACGAGAAACGCTGAAGGCCAAACCGGCCTTCATTGAATCCACAGACAATGTATTCTCGTTCCTGCCCTCCAAGGCCGGCGTAGGCGCGTCCACTATTGCGCTGAATGCCGCGGTTGCGATGTCGCGGCAGCCGAATTCGGACGTGCTTCTCGCCGATTTCGATCTCAATTCGGGCATGATGCGTTTCATGCTCAAGCTCGACAACACGTACTCCGTCACGGACGCCGCGGAACACGCCTTCCATATGGACGAGGCGTTGTGGCCGCAGATGGTGACCACCATCGATAAAATGGACGTGTTGCACGCCGGCAAGCTCAACCCGGATTTCCGAATCGAGGCCGCGCAGATCACTCACCTGATGGAGTTCATGCGACGCAACTACCGGGTGCTGTGCTTCGATCTGTCGGGCAATCTTGAAAAATACTCGCTCGAGATCATGCACGAATCGAAGAAGATCTTTCTGGTGTGCACGCCGGAGATCCCTTCACTCCACCTGGCGCGGGAGAAGTACCTGTATCTGAAACAGCTCGACCTTCAGGAGCGCGTGTGCATTCTGCTCAACCGCTGCCAGAAGCGGCCGCTCATCACGCCGGAACAGATCGAGCAACTGCTGGGAGTACCGGTGACGATGACTTTCCCCAACGACTACCAGTGCGTTCATCGCGCACTGACGTTCGGCCGCTGGGTGGATCCGACAACGGAGTTGGGACGGCAGTTCAGCTTACTGGCTCAAACCATGCTCGAGAGCCGGCCGCACCCGGTAGAACATCGCAGCAAGCGGTTTATCGAATTCTTTTCCGTCATTCCCGGCAAGCACGCGGTGGGGGAAAAGAAACCGGCCGTTTGAGCGGTCAGAGGACCGGGCTGTCGTTGCCCAGCATCGCCTGCCGTACGATCTCAATGGGCGGGAATCCCTGCTTCATGAATTCGTCGTGGAATTCGCGTAAGGTAAACTTGTTGCCGACTTTCGCTTTATAATCCGCACGCAGTTTCAAAATCTCCAGCTTTCCCAAAGTGTAGTAAAGGTAGGTTGGATCCGATGTTCCGCGCTTCGTCTCAACGAGCGCCATCGACGGCGTCTGATAGCCTTCGTTCTTGAAAAACTCGACACCCTGATCGAAAGTCATCTTGCCCGTGTGCATTTCGATGCCGACAATATAACGGGCGTTGCGCAGCAGGGCGTCCTGGAGTTGGCCTAGTCGCATTTTCGGATTATCCACGGCGTAGCCTTCATCGAGCATCATCTGCTCACAGTAGTGGGCCCAGCCTTCGGCATTGGAGGATGCGCCGATCAGCTTGCGCACCTTGTCCGGCACGTTCTGGATCCAGAGAAATTGGACATAGTGGCCGGGGAAGGTCTCGTGGATGGCGGTGCTCAGGATGGTGCCGCGATTGAAGCCTTCCATGTGTTCCTTCACGCGCTCGGGCGACCATCCCGGTTCGGGCAGCGTGACGTTGAAGAATGCTTCTTTGGCAACCTTTTCATAAGGACCGGGTGTGTCCATGGACGCGGTGGTGAGAGCGCGCATGAACGGGGGCGTCTCTTCCACGATCGGCATCACGGGTGAAGGAATATCGATGATCTGATGCTGCACGATGAACTGGCGCAATCCTCCCAACACGTCGCGGAAGCTTTCGAGAAGATCCTGCGGCGCGGGATGGTCCTTCTCGATGTCGGCGAGAATCTGCTGCGGGGTGCGCTTGGGATCGATCTCCGCCGCGACCCGCTTGAACTCCGCCTGGTTCTGGCGCAGGTTCTCAAAGCCGATTTTGAGCAGGCGGCCCAGCGGAATATCCACCATTTCGTCGTACAGCAATTTCTTCGCGAAGTTATCGGCGCCAATCCGGAAGTCGCCGTTGGAGCGCGGCAGAAGATCGTTCTTCAGAAATGTTTCATAGCTCCGAAGAGAACGAATAACCTCTTCATTGGAGGCTTTGAAATCAGCGAGCAGCTTGGGATCACGCACTTTGTCGAACGCGAGCGGGACGTCTTTTTGAAAAAAGCTTACGATGCCTGGCAACTGTTCAAGCGCAATCTCGGTGTAGATGCGCGGCGGATTCTTGAGGTTCTCGCGGGCGGCCGCAAACACGGCGGGCATCTGTTGTTCGCGCGCGATTACGGATTTGAGTCGCTCGGCCTGCGGCGCATAATTTCGGCTCATGATCGTGAAGACGCTGCCCGTGATGCCGCTCGAGTAGGTATCCGGATTCTTTTCCCATTGGCGGATATTCTGGAGTGCCAATAGATTCGCGCGTATGTTGTTCAGGACCAGTTCGCGATCCGGAGCGGACGGCTGCTTTTGAACCTCGGATTCAAAGCGTTCGAGAACGCCGACTTGCCGGTCGACCGAAGCGCGCGAGTAATCTTCCAGTTTGGTGTCGTATTGATGGAAGCCAGCGGAGGTTCCGGCGGTTGGATTGAAGCGGAAATAATATTCGTCGAAGTAACGGTCGTAGAGATCCTGGGCGTGTAGCAGGCCACACGCGGCAAGTAAGAGGATTGTAATTTTCACTACTTCCTATTGTGAGCTACGATCATCCCATGGCGGCGGGACACGGAATCCTGAGCGAACGGAGCCCTTACTCTGTTCCGGAGACGATCGAGAAGCTGGAGAGCTTTCTGCAAAGCAAGGGGATCAAGATCTTCGCGATCGTGGACCACAGCGGCGAAGCGGAGAAGGCAGGTTTGAGCATGCCGCCAACGCAGCTCCTGATTTTCGGGAATCCGAAAGGCGGGACGCCGATCATGCTCGCGGCGCCATTGGCGGCGATCGACCTTCCCTTGAAGGCACTCGCATGGCAGGATCAGGATGGCGCGGTATGGGTCAGCTACAGCGATCCAGCGTACTTCGCTAAGCGCTTCGGTTTGGCTGAGGACACGATTCAGCCGGTCGCAATGGTCGGGACACTGATTCGCGGCGCCCTATCCATCCGATCCTAGGCGCGTCTACGTATGTACTGTTGGTTGCTTTTGCAACCTCAATTCGACTATATTCAAGGAACCCGAGTGCTATTCAGAAGGAGAAGTCTGATGAAAAAAATCTTAGCGGTGTCACTGCTTTTCGGTGCGTCGGCAATGGCCGCGACCATGACTGGCGTGATTTCGGACTCCATGTGTGGCGCGAAACACGCAGAAAAGCTCAATGCTGCCTGCGTGAAGAAATGCGTCGAGGGCGGCGCTGCGGCGGTATTCGTGAGCGACGGCAAAGTTTACAAGATTGCCGACGCGTCGAAGGACAAGGTATCGGATCATCTGGGGCAAAAGGTAAAGGTGCACGGCAGCGTTGAAGGCGACACGGTTACGATCGAGTCCGTCTCGGCGGAAGCTGGCAGCTAGAAAACGTTATTGTGAGCTGGCCGCAAGGCCGGCTCTGAATCGGGGCAGACCGCCATATCGGCAGGTCTGCCCTTTGTTTTTCAATATGTGACGAGAACAGCAGGTCGAGACATTCCGGGCCCTGCATCACGGTCCGAGAATCCTGGTGCTGCCAAACGCCTGGGATGTAGCGAGCGCGCGTATCTTCGAGGATGCCGGGTTTGCGGCCATCGGAACGAGCAGCGCGGGCGTCGCATTCGCTTTGGGATACCCGGACGGGGAACAGATTCCTCGCGATGAGATGCTGGAAGCGGTAGAACGGATCGCCAGGGCCGTTTCCGTTCCGGTGACGGCGGACGTGGAAGCAGGCTACGGCGATCCGCTGGCGACGGCGCGCGCGGTGGTCGAATCGGGGGCTGTCGGAATCAACCTCGAAGATGGACATGCGCCGCTTCATAAGCACGCGGCGCACATCCGCGAGATCCGGGAGGCGACGGACCTGGTTATCAACGCGAGGACCGACGTTTTCCTTCTCGGTATCGGCGAGCCGGCCACGCGATTCGATCGGTCTGTGGAGCGATTGAACGCCTACCTTCACGCCGGCGCCGACTGCGCTTTTGCGCCGGGCATAGGGGATGTCGAGACTATCGAGAAACTTGCGGCCGCGGTACGCGGCCCTTTGAATATCCTGGCAAGCGCGGGTACGCCGCGTATTGCTGAACTGGAGCGGCGAGGAGTAGCGCGCGTGAGCGTCGGCTCCGGCCCAATGCGCGCGACTCTGGGTCTGGTTCGACGGATCGCGGGCGAGCTTATGGATAAAGGGACGTTCGATTTGCTCGGCGACGGCATTCCCTACCCGGAATTAAACGCGTTGTTCGCCAAGCGGATTCGGGACGAAGACGATCGCCTGTCGTCGACTGCTTAACTGTAGTAGTTTTTATCCCACGCGTAGTTCTTGAGCTTCGTGCGGAGCGGACCGTCGAGTGGCCCTTTTTCGACGGCGGCGGCATTTGCTTCGGCGTTTCTCACCCGGCGCATACCCGGAATTACGGTACTGACCGCGGGGTTCGATAAACAGAAACGCAGCGCTACTTCCGCGAGAGCACCTTCGGCGCCCTGCAGCGCATCTTCGAGTGCTTTGATGCGTTCCACAACTTCGCGCTTCCGCTCGCCACGGAAATAGAATGCCCGGAATTCGTCGGGCTCGAATTGCGTATCTTCCTTGATCGCGCCGGTCAGACTGCCTTCATCGAAAGGCACGCGCGCAATCACGCCGATGTTTAGCTCTTGCGCCAGTGGCAGCAGATTCTGTTCGGGGGTCTGATCGAAAACGTTGTAGATTACCTGAACAGTATCGATCAGGCCGGTCTTGATCAGCTCCACGGCGGAATCCGGCTGGTGATCGTTGATAGAAACGCCGACAGCCCGCACTTTGCCCGACTTCTTGAGATCCTCAAAGGCGCGACGCCATTCATCGCTGGTGATCCACTCGGGATTCCAGACGTGCAATTGCTGCACGTCAAGGGCGTCCACACCCAGATTGCGGAGACTCGTCTCGGTGGACTGGATGATGTAGTCGTATGGGAAGACCTGCTCAATGCCAATCCCCGGCCGGGCCGGCCAGAGCTGGTTGTTCGGTGGAACCTTGGTAGCGACGTAGATCCGTTCCTTCGTATGTTGCAGAACCCCGCCGATGAGGCGTTCGCTGTGGCCATCGTTATACGCCAGAGCCGTATCGATGAAGTTGACGCCGAGTTCGATGGCCCGCAGTAGGGCACGAATGGACTCGTCGTCGGTACCGCCTTTCCATTGATTTCCGCCAACGCCCCAGGCGCCGTAGCCAAGCTCGCTGACCTCGAAGCCGGTCCTTCCTAGTTTTCGATATCGCATCCTGCAACTATGATAAGGGCCGCGATCCGGGCGGGTTGGGTTTCGGACGGCGCGACAATAAGTATATGAGCGACCGACACCGCGTTGTCATACTCGGTGGAGGGTTCGGCGGCCTGTACGCAGCCAAGTCTCTGCGTAAGGCTTCTATCGATCTCACCGTCATTGATCGAAGGAACTTCCACTTGTTTCAACCCCTGCTCTACCAAGTCGCTACGGGCGCCCTTTCACCCGGCGAGATCGCATCGCCACTGCGCGCGATATTGAATCGGCAGAAAAACACGCGCGTTCTTTTAGGTGAGGCGTTGGATCTCGACGCCGAAAAACGTCATGTGATCTGCGACATCGGTCCCATTGAATACGACACGCTGATCGTCGCGTTGGGCTCCCGAAATCACTATTTCAATCATCCGGAGTGGGAAGACGAAGCGCCTGGATTGAAGACAATCGAAGAAGCCACGCAGATTCGGCACAAGATACTTTATGCCTTCGAAGCGGCGGAACGCGAGATGGATCCCGAGAAACGGCGGCGCTGGCTGACCTTTGTCGTCGTGGGCGCGGGACCGACCGGTGTGGAACTTGCGGGAGCGCTCGGAGAAATCGCCAACGACACTCTTAAAAACGATTTTCGATCCATCCGGCCACAGGAAGCGCGCATCCTCCTACTCGACGGATCGCCTCGCGTACTGCCTCCTTATACGCCAGATTTGTCGAAGAAGGCAGAGAAATCGCTGATCCGGCTGGGGGTGGGGGTCAAGACCAATGTAAAAGTCGTGGGCCTCGACTGCGACGGCGTGACAATCGACACGGGAAAAGGGCAGGATCATATTCCTACGCGTACCGTGATCTGGGCCGCAGGGGTGGCGCCGTCTCCCTTTGGCGCGGCGATCGCGCGGGCTACTGGAGCGAAATTGGACAAGCAGGGCCGGGTGATGGTGAGTTCGGATTGCACCGTGCCTGGACGACCTGAAATATTCGTGATCGGCGACCTTGCGAACTTCGAGCAGGACGGGCATCCTCTGCCGGGCGTCGCTCAAGTCGCGCTGCAACAAGGACGTTACGCCGCCAGGCTGATTCGGAAACGGCTTCGCGGCGAGAAGGATCCAGCGCCTTTTCATTATTTCGACAAAGGGCAGTTGGCCGTGATCGGCCGTGCGGCCGCGGTCGCGGAAATCCGCAAATTGCATCTTTCCGGCTTCGTAGCGTGGCTGATCTGGCTTTTCGTACATTTGATGTATCTGGTGGAATTCTCGAACCGGCTGCTAGTCTTCGTGCAGTGGGGATTTCTATACCTCACTTTTAACCGCGGAGCGCGACTCATTACGGGCAGCGAGAAGGTGTTCAAGGACGCGTGCCAGGAAGAACCGCAACTGGAGAAAAAAACATAATCATGCATAAGCTTGTATCGCTGCGATGGCTGGCTGCCATCGCGGCGCTGACGGTTCCGGCGATCGGAGCTTCGAATGAGGGCGGTGTTCGCCAGCTCTTCGACGGTAAAGACATGGCCGGTTGGGAGTTCCTCGGGCAACCGGGACAACAGGGGTTCATTGTTGAAAAGGGCGTTCTCCAAACCAGGCACGGCGACGGGATGCTCTGGTATACCCGCGAAAAGATCGGAAACGCGACCATTCACGTGGTTTACAAGATGTCGAACAACAAGGGGAACTCGGGAGTGTTCATCCGCATTCCGGAACCTCCGAAGAACGAAGATTACGCGATTAATAAGGGGATTGAAGTGCAGATCGATAATCGCGATAACGACTGGCATTGCACCGGAGTTTTGTATTCGATGACCAAGGCGCTGGCGCGGCCCGACAAGCCGGCCGGTGAATGGAACACGCTCGACATCACGCTGGAGGGACTTCGGACTATCGTAAAAGTGAACGGGGTTCTGGTGACGGATTACGACGGGAAATCGCCTGTTCCACCTAAGGAAAAGAGTTGGGAGCCGGATCGCGGTCCCCGGCCTGAATCGGGGTATATCGCTCTTCAGAATCACGATGACGAAGCGGTGTTTTCGTTCCAAGAGATCAGCGTGCACCCGCTGAAGTAGGCGACTTACTCGAGAGCCTTATAGGCTGCCGCAACTTCGTAGCCGCGATTGCGCCCCGTGTTGATGACATTCCCGCGATACTTGAGAACGCCGTTCACGGTAAGATCGAGCGCGCGGTTGACGGGATAATCGAACGTCAGGACGTCATCGACTTCGATATCGAGCAGATCCTCTACTCGCAATGTCGGACCCGATAGCCGCGTGTCCAGATTGAGCATGGACGGTTTGATCAATTTCAGAATTCTCGATTGCTCGGTTTCGGTCGATTCGGATTTGCGCAAGGACCATTGCTGATCGAACTTGTGCCGCAGCATTTTGACAACGATCGACGGAATACCGATGTTCATCATGCCCGCATTGTCTCCGATGCGGACTTCCATGCTCACGGCGACCACGGCCTCATTGGGGGCCAGGATCTGCATGAGCTGCGGATCGGTTTCATGACTCTCGATAGTGAAATCTACGGGCGTGACGCTCTGCCAGGATAGTTTGAGATCGTGCAGCATGATCCGGAAGAGGCCTTCGAGGATGGATTGCTCGATCTCGGTTAACTCGCGGTTGATTTTCGTGGGGTACTTTCCGTTGCCGCCCAGCAGCATTTCGAGAATCGGAAAAACCAGCGACGGGTTGATCTCCAGCACTCCATTGCCCTCGCACGGGCGCATACCCAGCGAAACAAGGCAGGTGGGCGACGGCAGGCACTGCGAAAACTCCATGAACGAGAGCTGCTCGACGGAAATCAGGTTTACGGCGACGTAGGCGCGGAGATAAGCCGAGAGGCTGGAAGCCAGGCTGCGGGCGAAATTCTCATGCAACAGGTGAATGGCGCGGAGCTGGTCCTTGGCGATGCGATCCGGACGGCGAAAGTCATAGGGTTGGGCGCGCTTGGCGGGGTCTTCTTCTTCGCCGACATCGCGGACGGTACGAAATACGCTGTCGATTTCCTCCTGCGAGAGCACGCGATCCGAACTCATGAGCTTTTATCGTCCTTTCTTCTCCTGTTCTTTAAGCGCTCTACCGTAGAATAAAGAAAGGTGCCCCGTTTCCATGTCCATAATTTCGGTTGCCGCGCTTCGCAGGCCGACGGCGCCGCAATCGAGGCAGCTCTGGCTGAAAACGGCATGTGCGCAACATCGGTCCGATCCGACGCCGAACTGGTTATTCTGAATACCTGCACGGTCACAGCGGCAGCCGACGAGGACGTTCGTCACACCATTCATCGCGTGCACCGGGAGAATCCGGACGCGCGCATTATGGTGACGGGATGTTATGCGCAGCGGGCGCCCGAAGAACTCATCCGGATTCCGGGCGTCAGCTGGGTGGTCGGCAATTCGCATAAAACCAGAATTGCGGAGATCGCCGGGCTTCAGGACGGCTCTGCTCCGTTCCACGGCGAAGTTCACGTCGGAGATATTTTCTCGGAACACAGCTTCCTGTCGGCGCCGGTGGAGGATGCCGCGGGCGAGCGCACTCGCCCCAATCTCAAGATTCAGGATGGGTGCAATAATCGCTGCTCTTTTTGCATCATTCCGTTCGTGCGCGGGAGAAGCCGTAGCGCTCCCGCGGATCAGGTGATCGAGCAGGTGCGCGCTCTGGCTTTGCGGTATCGCGAAGTGGTTCTGAGCGGGATCAATTTGGGACGCTGGGGCCGTGAACCGGGAAGCACGATGCGTCTGGCCGATCTGCTGCACCGTATCCTGGCCGAGACGGAAATCGAGCGTGTGCGGCTGAGCTCCGTGGAACCGATGGATTTCGGCGACGATCTGTTGGGGTTGATGGCGGAATCTCCGCGCATCGCGAAACACGTACATGCGCCTTTGCAATCCGGATCGGACCGCGTGCTGCGCCGCATGCATCGCAAATACCGCCCCAGGCATTATGAGGATCGCGTCCGAAAGGCGCGTGCTTTTATGCCGGACGCGGCGATCGGCGCCGATGTCATGGCGGGTTTTCCCGGCGAGAGCGATGAAGAATTCGAGGAAAGCCGCCAGTTTATCTCGAGCCTTCCTTTTACTTACCTGCATGTTTTCACCTATTCCGAACGTCCGGGCACGCCAGCCGCTAGCGCGGAGCAGGTGCCTGTTCCGGTCCGTAAAGAGCGCAATCGAATTCTCCGCGAACTGGCCGCGGCCAAGAATCTCGCGTTCCGTCAGAGCATGATCGGGCGCACGCTCTCGGCCGTAACGCTCGACCGTGGCGCGCTCAGCGATAATTTCTTGAAGATCGAGTTGAACCCGCAAAGGCCGGCGAATCAATTGATCGACGTTCGCATCGGTGGCGTGTCCCCGAACGGGCTCCTCGAATTTAATCCTCTGCGGGTGATCTGATCCCGGCGTCGCGAATTTTTTTTGCCAAATACAGCTCCGCCGCCAGTTCCTCCTGCTCTTTATCCCTCTCAACGGTCCAACCCACCAGCGCCTTGTCCTTAAGTCCGTCCAACAGCTGAAATTTTCGATGCGCTTCGAGCACGCGCTGCTTTTGCTTTTGGACGCGCGACTCCGCTTCCCGCTGTTGTTCGATGAGGCGGCGAACCTGCTCGTCAGCCCAGGACCGGAATGCCGCCATATAGGCCAGCTCTTCGGCCGTCACCGTGCGCTGGGTGAGGACGCCGCGGCGGCACATTTCGGCTTCGGATTCGATCTCCTTTCGACGCGTTTCAATGGCCCGCAGCTCGGAGTAGAGCTGCTCCAGGCGCTGGTCTTCGAGATCGGCCTGATCCTGCCTCCACTTGCGTACGCGTTCGAGCCGGAACTCAAACCGTTTCATGGCACCAGCTTCGCTACCTCTCGCATTTTGGCGATCGTATCCTCAAACTTCGCGTTGACCGCCGAATCCTGCTTCAGGAAATCGAGCACCTGCGGCCGGGAGCGGATGGCCGCATCCAGCTTGGGATTGGACCCGCTGACGTAAGCGCCAAGGTTGATGAGGTCTTCAGCGCGCTGGTATGTCGCCATCGCCTCGCGGAGTTTTAGGGCAGCGGCTTTATGCTCCGGCGCGGCCAGACGCGAGGCCAGCCGGCTCACTGACTGCAAGACGTCAATAGCGGGATAATGCCCCTCGGCTCCGAGCTGCCGCGAAAGGATGATGTGGCCATCCAAAATGGACCGGACGGCGTCGCAAATTGGCTCATTAAAATCGTCGCCTTCCACCAGCACGGTGAAGAAGCCAGTGATCGAACCGCGCTTGAAGCGTCCTGCCCGCTCAAAAATCTTGGGCAGCAGATTGAAGACGGACGGTGTGTAGCCTTTCTGGCTGGGCGGTTCTCCGGCCGCGAGTCCGATCTCGCGCTGTGCCATGGCGAGGCGCGTGACGGAATCCATGACCAGCAGAACATTGGCGCCCTGATCGCGGAAAAATTCCGAAACCGCTAGCGCTACAAATGCCGCACGTATCCGCAGGGGCGCAGGCCGGTCTTGACGTGGCGACTACGACGACGGACTTCTTGAGGCCTTCGGGACCGAGCTCCTGTTCGATGAAATCGCGGACTTCGCGATTGCGTTCTCCAACCAGCGCGATGACGCTCACATCCGCCGAATTGTGCCGCGACATCGCGCCAAGCAGCGTGCTTTTCCCCACGCCGCTGCCTCCGAAAATGCCGATGCGCTGGCCTTTGCCGCAAGTGAAAAGACTGTCAATGGCGCGAATGCCGGTGACCAACGGCTCCCCGATCGGCTCGCGTTCGAGCGCGCCCGGCGGAGCGCAGAACAGCGGATAGGCGTCTTTTGCGCGCGTCGGCCCGTGGTTGTCCATGGGCCTGCCGAAACCATCCAACACGCGACCGAGGAGTTGGGGGCCGACCTCGAGCAATGCATCCTCTTTGCGCGTTGTGATCGGATCGTTTAATTGCAAGCCGTCCGTTTCTTCGAGCGGCATCGATAGCACCCTTCCGTTGCGGAAGCCGATCACCTGGGTGCGGATGGTTCGCCCCGACGAGGTCCGCACTTCGCAAAAATCGCCAATGGCGGCGGCCGGGCCACTGGATTCCACGATGAGCCCGATCAGCTCTGTCACAGCGCCCGTCCAGCGCTGCGCATCGATCCGCCCGAGTCTTTGAAAATAAGGGTCCAAATTCATTCCGGCGCTCTCTTCATGAGATCTGTAAAGCCGCGATCGATTTCGTTGAGCTGCGTGTCAGTCGAGACATCGAGCGACCCGCGCGTCGTTTCGAAAATAGCCGACCCTCTGGGCAGCGCGGATTCGGCGACGACATCGATTTTGCGCGGCGTTCCAATTTGTTGCAACTGCTGCTGTATCACCGTCGCATCTTGCGGGTTGACGCGCAGGCGCTGGATCTCGCGGCTATCCAGCTTGTCAAGCGCCGCGCGCACCAGCCCGAGAAGCGCTGACGGGTCCGTGGTCAGTTCCCGATACAAGATTCGCCTCGCAATGGCCATCGCCAGCTTGACCACGTCTTCTTCCGATTCATGACGGAGCCGGGGTTTGAAGCTCGCGACTTCCGCGACGGTCCGCGACACTTTCTCCAGAGCGGCATTGTATTGCGCGGTGGCCTGCTGCTTTCCGGCTGCTTCCCCCTCGGCCACGCCTTTCTGATGGGCTGACTGGATGCGATCGTTGATCTGCCGCTCGATATCCGGGCTGGGGTTGACCTCGGGACGGTGCTGCGGCGCAGGGTGGTTGTCGCGCGTCGGGCGAACCGCGCGGGTTCCGTCCTTAGATAGCGGTTCCCATGCAACCGCATCCGGCGGCTCCTTTCCACGATGATGTAGTTTTGAAGACATGCGCCGTTTCAGACCACGTACTGCTCGCCCACCGTTCCTTTCAGACTGATGACGCCTTCAGCTTCGAGTTGCCGCACTACCGCGATGATCTGCTGCTGCGCTCCTTCCACTTCCTTGATTTTGATGGGGCCGAGCGCGTCCATATCCTCCCGCATCATCTCCGAGCCGCGCTGCGACATCTGCGCCAGGAAGTGGGTTTTGAGTTGATCGCTGGTGCCTTTCAGGGCCACGGTCAACACCTTGCGATCGACTTTCGCCAGGACTTCCTTGATCGCCTCCGGTCCCAGCAGCAGGAGGTCTTCGAAGACAAACATGAGATGCCGTATGGTCTCGACCAGGGTCGGGTGGCTCTGCTCCATGGTCTCCAACACTTCCTTGCTAGTGCTGGAATCGAGGCGGTTGAACATCTCCGAGACGGCGCGCACACCGCCGTAAGCTTCACGGCTGAACTCACCCAGGGCCTTTAACTTACTCCCGATGATTCCCGCGATCTTCGATATGATCTCGGGTGAGATTTGATCGAGGTTGGCCATGCGCAGCGCCACGTCGGATCGCATTTCGGGCGGAAGCGAAATGAGCAGCCCGGCCGCCTGCGACGGATTCAAATGCGACAGAACGAGGGCGATAGTCTGCGGGTGTTCGTTGTGGATAAACTTTGCAACCTGCTGCGGGTCGGCCTTTTGTAGCGCGTCGAAGCTGGCCATCTCCGAACCCAGCGCTTTTACAAGCCGGTCCAGCATTTTCTTGGCGGTTTCGGGACCGAAGGCTGTGATAAGAATCTTGCGCGCATAATCGATGCCCCCTTTGAGGACATAATCGTGCGCCACCGTCATCTGGTAGAACTCTTCGAGGAGGGCGTCCGCCTGTTCGCTCGAGATCGCGTTGATGCGCGCCACCTCACGGCCGATCGCCTGGATCTCGTCTTCATCCATTTGCTTCAGGATCTCGGCGCTGGTCTGGTCGCCGAGCGTAATGAGCAGGATGGCCGCTTTTCGCATGCCCGATATCGGCGTGGCCTGTTCGACGTTTTGGATCATAGCTTAACGTTCCTTCTCATTCATCCAATTCCGAAGCACCTGCACCATGGAGGTTGCGTCCTTTTTTGCCTCCTCAGCGATGTGCTTGGTCAGCACCTCGGCCTTTTTGGTGGTCACTTGCGGCAACTTCAGCGCCCGCATGGCTTCGATTTCCTGCTGCTTCTTGATCGCCACCTGCTCAGCGATTTGGGCCTCCATTTCCTTCCCCGAATTGTCGGAGGCTTCGAGAGCCCCGCGAGGCTGAGCAGCCGCTATTTGGGCGGCCATTTGCGCTCTGTTATTGCCTCGTTTTAACGCCATCATCAACATCACCGAAATCAAGACCAGCAATCCCGCGCCGCTTCCGATCAGAGCCACCTTATTCGCCAGGAATTTGCGCAGCCAGGGCGGCAACTGATCGGGGACGGACGGCGCCGGTCCCGTGTCCAACGGCTCCGCGTTCAGGGTCGCTTCGAACGGAAGTGCCTCCACGATGAGCTGATCGTTCCGCTCCGGCGAGAGTCCGATCACGCCCGCGACCAGATCGTGAATGGCTTTGAGCTTCTCGGCCGAAGGCGCCTCAATGATGCGTTTAGCCTTCGGTCCCATGCCGTCCCAGCGGATGGTGTGATCCACAAGAACGGATACCGACAGGTGTTTGACATTTCCCTGCGGCAGTTTTACACGCCGGACGAGCCGGCTCGATTGATACGCGACATTTTCGGTTCGCCGCGTGACGCCGCCGCTGCTCGCACCGGGGCGCGCGGTGGGACGAGGGAGGTTGGAGGCTGTCCCGGGTACCCCGGAAGCGGAATTCACTCCGGAAATATCCTCGGTTCGCTGCGAGGTGACCATCACCGATTTAGCAGGGTCGAACGTTTCTTCACTCTGCTCGCCGCTGGTAAAATCGCATTCGACGGAGGCCGCGGCGCGGAATTTGTTCGCGCCCAGGAGCGGGTCCAGCGTAGCGTTGATTTTCGTGACCAGATCGCGCTCGATCTGTTGCCGGTATTCGAGCGCCGCGCTGGATGGCTCCGGATCGTCCGGTGACGAGGGCCTGCGCGGGCGGCTTAAAACGTTGCCGCGCATGTCGACCACAGACACGGCGTCGGGTTGCAATCCTTCGACCGCGCTGGCTGTCAACTGGCAGATTGCCGTGACATTTTCGGGCGATAACTTTCCGCCTGGCTTGAGCTTGACCAGGACGCTTGCCTTTGCCGGTTGGCGGCTTTCGAGAAAAATGGAGTCTTTCGCGAAGGTCACGTGAACGCGCGCCTGTTCGACGTCGCTCAGCGCCATAACGGATCGTTCCAGTTCGCCTTCGATGGCCCGATGATAATTGACCTGCTCGCCGAAGTCGCTGGTACCGAAATTTGTTTTATCGAACAGCTCGAAGCCGATGCGTCCGCTTCTTGGAATGCCCCCGGCGGCGAGTTGGAGACGGACTTCCGCCACTTTCGCCGAGGGGACGAGCACCGCCGCCCCGCCGTCCCCCAAACGGAACTCCGTGCCACTCTCGCGCACCTTCGCCAGCACCGCCGCGGCGTCCTCTTGCGATAAGCCGGTATAAAGAGGCTTGAAGTCGCGCTCCCGCGACCAGTTCCGAAAACTGATCAAACCCGCGACGACCAACGCGGCCACCAAAACAATGGTGAGTTTTTGCTTCCGCGTCAGTCTGTCGAGCAGTTGTTTTATGGAATCCATCGTTCAGGCGAGTCCCGGTTACATTTGCATCCGCATCACTTCCTGGTAGGCCTGGACCATCTTGTTACGCACCTGTAGAAAGAGCTCGAATTGCAATTCGTTCCGCTGGGTTTCGAGAACCATGTTGTGGACCTCTTCGTTTTCCCCGGACATGAACCGGTCAATGGTGTCCGCGGCCGACTTCGTGCTTTGGTCCATGCTTCCCACCGCATTAGACAACATCGATGCGAAATCTCCGGGCGAGGCGGAGACCTTCGAGGTTGTGGGCACTGTAGCCAGCGCCGGCGCGGTGATGGGGGTGATCGGAGCCGCCATGGATATCTTCGCGCTCTACTTCATCATGTCGATGGAACGCAGAATCATATCTTTTACGGCCGATATAGCCGCTACGTTTCCCGCGAAACCGCGTGAAGCGCCGAGGAGGTCGACCATGTCCTCCGCCGGATTTATATTTGGAAACGCGACGTATCCGTCTTGGTCGGCATCCGGGTGGCCTGGCATGTAACGTCTTTCCGGATCGCGCGTATCTTCCACCACGTCCGAAACTTCGACTCCCGTCGCCTGGGGATTCAATTCACTTTGGAAGACAGCGGAAAATGAAGAAGTTTGGGGAGCGCTTGAGAAGACCACGTCCTTGCGCTTGTAGGGACCTCCTTCGGCCGTCCGAGTGGTTTCGGCATTGGCCAGATTCTGAACCAGAAGCTCGGCGCGCGTACGCTCCGCCGCCATGCCGGAGGCGCTCACCGATAAAGCGGAAAAGAGGCTCATCCGTTCTTGTCCTCCTGAATTGCGGATCGCACCAGCGAAAGCTGCGAACGCATCAGATTGCTCGCCAGGTTGAAGCGGATTGCATTTTCCGACAGAAGGCCGGCTTCGCGATCCATGCTGACGTTATTTCCATCGTTCTTCACAGGCAGCCCGGAAACCTCCTTCACGGTCGGCGTGCCACCTTGCACCAGGCTCATGAATTCGAACTGGAAATCGATGTCCTTGGTTTTATATCCGGGAGTATCGGCGTTGGCGATATTCGAAGCTACGACCTTCTGCCGCGTCGCGAGAAGGTCCATGTAGTGTTCAATGCGCGAGCTGACCGGATCCAGCACGCAGGGTTAAGAGCAAATTCAAAACCAATGCGGGATTGCCGATAAGAAGCCCATGGGATCAATGCGATAGGCGAGGGGTGCGAGGCAGAAATGTAGCGCAATGCCAAAATCGTGGCGTTTGCATCCCGGATCGGTTCCCATCCTGAACCGAAGTTTCGTACCGGTACATCGGTTCCCTTTTCTTTGAATGTTTCGGAGAGGTACTCTAGTATCAATGGCGGTTCCATCGCAAGCCCGGCCGTCCCTCTTCGGCTCCGATTAGGAGCCTAGCCTCCCGCTGTATTTGCGAGCGCAAAACTCGCGATTTAATCCACAAGCAACCGATGGAATAAGGAGGCCCCACCCATGCTGACTGAAGCTGTCCGCAACGATCTTCCGAGCTTGATCACTTCCCTGCCCGGACCTCGCGCCCAGGCAATTATCGATCGCGATTCCGCGGTCCTGTCCCCCTCGTATACGCGCTGCTACCCGCTGGTAGTAGAGCGCGGAGAAGGCGCCATTGTTGAGGACGTCGATGGAAATCGCTTTCTGGATTTCAACGCCGGCATCGCCGTTACTTCCACCGGCCACTGTCATCCGGACGTGGTGGCCGCGATTGAAGCGCAGGCCGCGCGGCTCATCCACATGTCCGGGACAGATTTTTATTACGAAAACATGGTCGATCTGGCGGAAAAGCTGGCGTCGATTGCGCCCGGCGACATGCCTCATCGCGTCTATTTCGGCAATTCCGGTACGGAAGCAATTGAAGCGGCCATCAAGCTGTCGCGCTATTCGACGGGGCGCGACAAGCTGATCGCATTCTACGGCAGCTTCCACGGCCGTACGCTTGGATCGCTTTCGCTTACGGCCAGCAAATCGGTGCAGCGTAAAGGATTCAGCTCCCTGTTGTCGGGAGTCTTCCACGCGCCATATCCGCAGCCATATCGGGGCGGTCCCGGTAAAAGCGCCGAGGATTGCGCCATGGATTCCATTCGCTTCATCGAGGACCAGCTCTTCCGCTGCATCGTGCCGCCCGAAGAGGTGGCCGCGATTGTCGTCGAACCGGTGCAGGGAGAAGGCGGCTATATCATTCCGCCCCGGGCATTCTTCGATGAATTGCAGCGCATCGGCTCAAAGCATGGGATTCTCCTGGTGGCCGACGAAATTCAGTCCGGCATGGGGCGCACCGGGAAGATGTGGGCCAGCGATCATTTCGGATTTATGCCCGATATTCTGACCTCGGCAAAAGGCATTGCAAGCGGGATGCCGCTCAGCGCTACCATCGCGCGTTCGGAAGTGATGACGTGGCGTCCCGGCGCACATGCTTCGACGTTCGGCGGGAATCCGGTTGCGGTCGCCGCGGCGCTGGCCACCATACGGCTGCTGGAATCGCAGTTAATCGACAACGCGGCCGAATTGGGCGCCTACATGCTTGACCGGATGTCGGAATGGCCCGCACGGTTCCGCCATGTTGGAGAAGTCCGCGGGCTGGGGCTCATGATCGGCATCGAGATGGTCCGGGATCAGGAGTCCCGGGAACGCGCGCCGGAGTTGCGCGATCAAGTCGTCATGGAGGCATTCGAACGCGGGCTGCTGGTGCTGGGCTCCGGTCCGAACGTTATCCGGCTCTGCCCGCCGCTGGTGATTACCCGCGACCAGGCGGACTTCGCGCTCGATGTCCTGGAATCGTGCCTGAGCGACACCGAAGCGTCGTAGGTACACTGAAAAAATGCCCCATCCCGAGCAGCCCGCTCCACGTGTGCTTGACGTGGGATGCGGTATCAATAAGTTTCCCGGCGCCCTCGGGATTGACCGCAATCCGCGCACACAGGCCGACGTGCTGTGCGAGTTGGATCATTTCCCGTATCCGTTCCGCGACAACTCTTTCGATTCGGTGCGGGCCATCCACGTGATCGAACACGTTTCGGACGTAATCGGGGCGATGGAAGAATTTCATCGCGTCCTGCGGCCTGACGGACGCCTGATCCTTGCGACCCCGCACTACACCGACTTCAGCTCCTTCTGCGATCCCACGCACCGCTGGCACCTCAACAGCTTCTCGTTCCGCTATTTCGGCGACGACAACGCCGGCTTCGGATATTACAGCGCCTGCCGATTCCGTGAGATTTCCGTGCGCGTAAAACTACTAGCACTGTGGCGATGGTTGGGTTTCGAGTTCCTGGTCAACCGATCGCACCGTTTTCGCCGTTTTTGGGAGTATTACCTTTGCTACGTAGTTCGCGGAAAAGTAATGGACTTTGAATTCGCAGCCATAAAGTAATCGGCTTGCGGTCCGATCTAGTCTCTGGGGGTGTTTGTTATGATGGGCCTCCTTTATCGATTGGCGGATGGTCTCAGGCAGCACGGCCGCAAGCAGCACATGACGCCCGAACATGCGCTCGGACGCCGTGGAGAAGACATCGCACACCGTTTCCTGCAACGGGCTGGGATTATCGTCGTGGCCCGCAATTACCGCCTGAACACGGGCGCGGGCGAAATCGACCTGGTCGGGTGGGACCACGACAATCTGGTCTTCGTCGAAGTCAAATCGCGGCAGAGCGACGAATTTGGAGCGCCGGACCGCGCCATCGGACCAGAGAAGAGATGGCGCATCATCCGCGCCGCGCACGAGTTTGCCCGCCACGCCGAAGTGCCGTGGAGCAAAGTGCGTTTCGACGTGGTGAATGTCGTGTTCGGCGTCCCGCCATCGATAACGCATCAGCGAAACGCATTTCGCGATCCGTTCTAGAGCGTTCCATCATGGGCGCAGATCAACTCGCTTCGCTAGCTAGCGCTATAATTAGCGATTCATGGTTTGATTTGACCCCTGGGGAAATCCATTTGCCAGAGCTTCGTAAAGACCCCGTTACGGGCCGTTGGGTGATTATCTCAACGGAACGGGCAAAACGTCCAACAGATTTCATTCGCGAACAGGTCCTGCCCAAAGGAGGCGGCGTTTGCCCCTTCTGCCCCGGAAATGAGGACCGTACTCCACCCGAAATTCTCTCCTACCGCGCCAATGGTGGACCTTGGCAGCTTCGAGTAGTTCCCAACAAATTTCCGGCGCTTCGCGTCGAAGGACACCTCAACCGCCAGGGCGACGGCATCTACGACAAGATGAACGGCATCGGCGCGCATGAGGTAATTATCGAAACACCGGAGCACAAGATTTCTCTCGGAGATCTGCCGGAAAAACGCATCGAAGACCTTTTCTGGGCCTTTCGCGACCGCGTGCTCGACCTCAAACGCGACCATCGTCTCCGCTACGTTTTGTTGTTCAAGAATCACGGCGAAGCAGCCGGCGCATCGCTTGAACATACCCACTCGCAGTTGATCGCCCTTCCCGTCGTTCCCAAACGGGTGCAAGAAGAGATCGATGGGGGCCAGCGCTATTTCACCTTCCGCGAGCGCTGCGTCTTTTGCGACATCATCCAGCAGGAGACGGAATCCGGAACTCGCGTCGTACTTGAAACCGACGAGATCCAAGTCATCTCACCTTACGCGCCACGGTTTCCTTTCGAAACCTGGATCGTTCCCAAGCGGCATAGCTCGCATTTCGAAACTTCCGAAGCGCACCTGTTGCAGAATCTCGCGTGGGCCATGCGCGCCACGGTCCGGAAACTCGAGAAGTCGCTCGAGCGGCCGGCTTACAATTTCGTGATCCACACGGGTCCGGTGCAGGAAGGTCCCATGCTGCACTATCACTGGCACATCGAGATTATCCCGCGGCTAGTGAAAGTCGCTGGGTTTGAGTGGGGTACCGGATTCTACATCAATCCCACGCCTCCGGAAGAGTCGGCGCAATTTTTGCGCGACGCCGGAATTTAGTTTTTTGAGGCTGTCGAAAAGCAGCATCTTCGTCCGTCGTTCTAGCGGAGAACGATATGAAGCTGACAGCCTCTCTTACAACACTTTCCTGCCTCTCAGCCCTGGCTGTGGGACAAGACCTGACGACATCCGAACGCGAACAGGCGCTGCGCTATCTCGACCAGACCCGCGGCGGCGTAATCGAAGCTACAAAAGGATTATCTGAAGCTCAATGGAGGTTCAAGCCGGCGCCCGGCCGCTGGTCGATTGCCGAAGTGATGGAGCACATCGCGTTAGGCGAAGCCTTCCTGCTTTATAACCTGCGCGAAGAACTTCCCAAAGCTCCGGCGGGCGCGGCGGATCGCGATGCCAAAGAAGTCGACGCGCTCATTTTGACCAAGTTCCCGGACCGCTCGGAGAAATTCAAAGCGCCGCCGCCGTTGGTACCCACCGGCCGTTGGACGCCGCAGGAAGCTCTGGATCATTTTCTCGCGAGCCGCGCCGAGACGGTGGCGTTACTGAAATCGATTACCGATCTTCGGGAGCACGTCGTGTTTTTCCTGCCTCTGGGCAAGCCTGTAGATGGGTACGAGTGGATTCTAGCGGTGTCGGCGCACAGCGAACGTCACACGAAGCAGATTTTAGAAGTGAAGGCCGATCCTGGATTCCCAGCGAACTACTAATCAGTGCAAGTATCCACCGAGAATCAGCTTGGCCGCTCGAGTCGGGTCTGGCGTCTCAAAAAGGCAGCTGCGAAGCCCTTCCCGTCCTTCGACCCTGACTTTTTCGCGTTCGTGCGTGACGCGGTACGCCATGGTAGCCCCATGATGGTTTTGCAGTGAATCGAGCGGCCAATCGGAGTCGGCGATCATTCGGATGCCCCCCTCGCACCCGACCAGAATGGTCATGTGCGAGGGAGAGTTGCCGCTTTGGACCGCGCTTTCGGCGGCATCCAGTAAACTCGCGGCATTTTCTAAAAACCGGCTCACAATTCACTCTTCGGAAACGCCGGGACAAAATTGAGGAAATATTATCGCTGGCTCAGACCGCCGTCTACCGCCAGGATCTGGCCTGTTATGAAGTTGGTAGCGTTCAAGAAGTAAAGAACTGCGTCAGCAACCTCTCGCGCCGTTCCCGCGCGCTTTGCCGGCGTAGCGCGAACCATGGCTTGCGCCCGATCGTCCAGGTCGCCAAACGGAATCACGCCCGGCGCAACGGAATTGACGGTGATCTCCGGCGCCCAAGCCTTAGCGAGCGCTCGCGTCAGCATGATGACTCCGGCCTTCGAGGCGCAGTAATGAGCATGATCCGCCCAAGGCCGCAGCCCGCCCAGCGAGCTGATGTTCACAATCCGGCCGCCCCCGGTCTTCTTCATGATCCGTGCCCCCGCCTGGCAGCAGAAGAACGTCGCCTTCAGATTCACGTCGTGAATAAAATCCCAATCGGCTTCCGTGATGTCAAGCGGATCGAAGCGAGTGAATCGCGCGGCGTTGTTCACCAGGCCATGAATTGTTCCGAGCCTCTGCTCGACATCGGCAAACATGGCTTGGATCTCCTGAACGCTTTCCAGGTTTGCGCGGAACAACTCCGCCCCGCCGCATTCCTCTGCGGTGCGCCGAGCCTCCTGTTGGGAGTTGTTGTAATGGATCGCGACGCGATAGCCATTCTTTGAAAGCTCGATCGCAATGCCCCGCCCGATCCTCTTCGCCGCTCCAGTCACAAGGACCGTTTTTTTTGCATCCGCCATACTTGTGAATAGTGTCCCACTTCGATGCCATTCTGATTCCCGGAGGAGGGGTGCGAGCCGGCGGTGCACTGCCGTTGTGGGTGGAACGGCGGCTTGATCGCGCGGTGGAGCGGCGCGGCGATGCATGGCTGATCCCGTTAAGCGCCGGGACCACGCACCGGCCTCCGCCGCACGACGATGATGGCTTCCCCATTATTGAATCCGCCGCGGAAGCAAACTACCTGATGCGGCGCGGCGTACCGCCTGCGCGTATTCTGATGGAAACGGCATCGTACGACACGATTGGCAACGCTTATTTTTCTTTAGTAATCCACGTTCTGCCGCGTCGTTTTCGACGTCTGTTGGTGATCACGTCGGAGTTTCACCTGCCGCGCACGGAAGCGCTGTTCCGCTGGATTTACAGCATGGCTGGATCGTTCGACCTGCACTTCGACGCAACGCCTAATGACGGCATCGACGAGCAGACGCTGGCATCTCGACATGAGAAAGAGAACACCGCGCTTCGTTCGCTAACGGGCCTAAGGAATCGAATTCATTCGCTTGAGGATCTGCATCGGTGGATGTTCACGGAGCACGGCGCCTATGCCGCGGGGAAAATGGTGGACCGCTCGATCGATCCAATATTGCTGCACACGTATTAGGCGGTCACCAGCCGTTGCGCTCCCGCAGCCGCTCGATCTGAGTGACGTGGTGTTTTCCATGCCAGGCGTATAGGCCGGCGAGCTGATCGAGCGACACCGGACCTCGCGTGGGATGAATGAATGTTCGTTCCCATTGTGATTCCTCGAGCGCTTCCCACGCGGACACCCAGCGTTGATGCAGCGCTTCGAGGAGCTTCAGCGAGGGCTCAATCGGGCCGGACCGGGCGTCGGGAAGTTCCGCCCACTGCGGTTCGGAATATCCTTTGATAGCCGGCGCGTCTTCCGTCAGCGCCAACTTAAAACGGATGTAGCTGTTCATGTGGTCGTCGGCATAATGATGCACCACCTGGCGGACGGTCCAGCCTCCTTCGCGATAAGGAACATCGAGTTCGTTCGGAGTTAATCCGGAAATGGCGCGGCGTAGCGCCGTCGGCGTCTTCGCGATCGCCCGAATCCATTCCTTGCGCTTGCCCGGAGTGGACGCACCCGGCCAGTGGAAACGGCCGATCGGGTACTGCAGGGATTCAAGGGAATCGATCATGGGATTATGATGGCACTTCGGGACGGATTCGTTGTAGGGCAGATAGAGCGGGCACTTTGAACCGTCCCGGAACTCGTTGTGCTGTGCTATATTGTGCGTGAAATGAGGTCCGGCGACGGAGGCGGACAGAAATCCGCCGGCCGGATTTGACATAAGCGGGAGTAATTCAGTGGTAGAATGCCAGCTTCCCAAAATGGCTTTCGATTGACAACAGAGAACATAGCGTTCTTGTTGCGCTGTTTCTGGCGATACAGTTCATACAGTTTTCAGCCTGATTATTCTGCCGGTCGCCAGTAGTGCTCAATTAGTGCTCAGGACACCCCTTCATCCTGTCAACCCCTAGCCGTTATTGTTCGCCGCATTAACTGCTCCCGCATAGGCACATAAAGTCCGACTCTCGCAGCCGCTCTTCCAGTGGCGCCATAGGTGCGAAAGTGGAGGACGCTGCGCTGGTATTTCATCAGGCCCATGACCTCCATTTCGTCCAGAAGCTGAAACTCATCGGCGGTCGCAATGTAGGTATTGCCGATAGGATGGTCGAGTCCTTTTGTGAGGGCGTCACGGATGATGCGGACATGCTCGGGCGTCAGGTCGGTGTGGGGTCGGCATCGGTGCATAGGAATCAGTTTACTGCGGTGGCTTGGGTTTCTTGTGCCATCAGCGCCGGTACCCGAAGTTTCACGACTTCGCCGTAGCCCTTGCTATTCTGCCCGCTATGCCTACTGGACGTACGCTTCCGCTACGAGGAATCTATCTATCCCGGCTCGCCTTCTCTGCCTTCGCTGAACGCGCTGTGCCCTCCTGGTCATGAAGCCCTCGTCTTGTGGCGGTTGCGATTCACGTCAGCACTGGCCGCATCACGGTCTTCGCAGACTAGAAGCGGCACGATTGCGCTGGGAGCCGCTCGACAGACGGTTCTTCATTCTTTGGCTTGTAGGCGGCGAATGTACGGCCACCGTTCTGATTGACGTTACTCAAGACGTCCGGCTTGGGAAGACGGTAAATTGGAAACAAAGACTTTTGCGTTTCCAGCATCTCGTTCTGGCGATACGGAATAGCTTGTTTTCGCCCTGTGCCTTCGCGCGGCGCTTAACGGAGCACGAACGGAGCACACCATTTCGACGGGAGTGGTAAACGCGAACTATCGCTCGGCATCCAGCTGGACATTCACTGAGCGAAGCGGGTTAATCCATTGTATAATCCATTTCCGATGTCTGACGCCCCCCTTCTGTCCCCAACCCGAGAATCCGCAAGCGCTGCCGCCCCGCCCATGCAACTCACGCCATCGGTGCTTGCTTTCTACGCAGCGGCGCGCGCAGAAATTGTGCAACGGCTTCAACTCCGGGATACGCTTCTCTTTGTCTATTTGGGTGCCAGCGCGACCCTCCTGGGGCTTGCTGCGAAGAAAGACTTGGAGGCGTGGTTCCTGTTCCCGCTGTTGATATTCATTGTGACGGCGTTAATTCTGAGAAATGAGTGGATGATTCACTACATTAGGATCTATATCCACACGGAGTTGATTCCTGGCAAAGTAGTACCCCCACCCTGGGACTTATCGGAAACCTTGCGCAAAGAGTTTATGCGCGAAGTTCGCACAGCACCGCTGGTTAAAGCATTGGCGTTAATGTTGCCCGTTGGCATAGCATCCTATAAGCACCTTCTCTTATATCATTTTGAAGTATGGACTCAGGCCATGAACGCATTAAGTTTGGCTGTGGTCGCGGTTCTCTACTCGAAGTTGATCATGAGCAGACAAAACATAGGTGCGTTCACGTCGATTTATCCAGAAGATCAAAAATCAGCTAATGGATAAGTTCCTAATGGGGAGAAGCCGCCCGAACTTGCGAAGCAGTAGCTGCGCCGCATGTTTTGACGGGCCTAAGATGTTTTGGAGGAGTTGGCGCAAAGAACTGGGCAGCAAGTAGAGCCAAAATCATTACACCGCAGGTCAGCTCGGTCTGTGCTAATTCTCCGTGTGAACTTGGTGACTGTGTGCGCGCATTTCTTATCGCAGCTAGTGATGATCTCTGTGACACGAGGCGCTCCTAAGCAGTTTAGTAATGGCTGATGGGCCGCTTAAATCTATTCGAAGTTTGTCTCCCGTAGCATACTGATTCGTTTGAATCAAGCCCTAAGCGCTCTCGAGAAGGCGGGCGGCGATTGTGAATCAGCTAGAGAAGAGCCTGCTGGTGCTGTAAACGGGGCACAGGGCGAAACGGGTTTATGCAAGTCTTTGAAAAGATTGGAGCGAGAGGTTTGGTCCGAACCCGCGACGTCAAGCTTGGGAAAACGACTGTAAATTGAAAATAAAGACTATTGTGTTTATGGAATCCTCGTTCTGGCGATTGAGGATACCGGGTTTTCATTCTGAACTTCGGGGCGACACCATTACCTCGGAGACGAGCGGAATCTGAGTTAGTGGCAACTAGCGTTATTCGCGTTCGGAATAGCGAGGAAGGTGATCGTGGACGGCGGGAACGTGAGATGTCCGGAACCCGTGGAGATGCCAGTCAAACTCGGCATTGCATCGTCCTCTCCCAACTTCAGCCCGCTCCCGTTCAACTGAATGCTCGTCGCATCCAGACTTTGGGCCGTCAAGGAATAGCGCTCTGCCGCTTCGGCAAGGTCCAGTGATTGGGACGCAGATCGGTCCGTATTGATCGCCAGCAGCGCAACCCCTCCAGGCTCTCCGCGCAGGCAGTGGGAGTAGAGGTGCAGACTTGATGCGGTCGAAAGCCCCGGATCGAGGACTGTCGTGCCCATGAATTTGCGCCACAACAGAGCCGCCCAATAGTTCGGCCGCGGCATCAGCGTATTGTCATCGAGCAAGCCGTAGTCGCTGGACGCGAGCGTATTGTGCATATGCACCTGGACGCCCCGTTTGGACAACCGTCCGAGCTGATCGAGATAACGAAAGCTATCGAGAAACGTCGAGGCCCATGGATTGCCCCCGCAAGCTGCGTCGGCTGTTTCGGTGAGCCAGAGCGGCTTACCCGGGCTCGAACCTATCGCGAAGGCCCGCATAAAATGTCTCGATGCGGTCTGGGCGGGAGAGGAAATCCTCGGAAAGAGCAGCCTCGGCGGTTGTCTGCGATGCGGGTCCCATGGATGCGCAACGCTTCGACGTCGCTCCGTAAGAGTGATATGAGAAACCATCGAACTGTGGTCCGGTGGCTTTGAGAATGTCTTCAGTCTTGATAATGCTCCCAGCAAGCCCAATGGGAGCGAGCGGAATTCCTTCTCCGACGCCGCCGGGGCCGAGGACTAGCATGTCGGGTGCAGCCTTCTTCACGAAAGGAAGGAAGACCGAAAAATCGCGCCCATAAGCCACTGCATCGTAACCTTTCGGGGCGCCACCCATCTCCGCATAGGTAGGTTCGTTCATATATTCGGCGGCGGCGATGCTGCCGCCAATGGATTTGGTGTAAGCGAGAATCTGGCGTGCCTGGTCAGGAGTCCAGACGCCGGCGGAATTTCGGGTTCCCGCGCTTGTGGCGAAGGATGTGACGAGTTTCGCATCCACGGCGTGAGCAAAATCGATGACCCCCTTCCATTGCTGGCGGGTCAACACTCCGCCGAAACCTTTTGGAGGCGTCTTCGGTGCGGGCTGATCGGAATTTTGGAAGTAGACGGTGTTTGCCCATGTTCCGCTGACTCTGACATAGGCCGGCCCTAAGGCCGCCGCGAGCTTGCGCAAGCGCGGGTTGGTGAGATCAATCGGCGGGCGCTGTTGGTACAAATTGGGGTCCATGCCCGCCGGGGCGCCCCCCGCATCCTTTTGGACTCTGTGCCGGAGGACTGCGCCTTGAGAAGAGCATCGATATCCTTGTAAGGCTTCCAAAATCTGCCACCGATGACTTCGACCATTTCGATGTTGTAGGACTGGAACCGCTCATCCACGGTGCCGATTTGCCGCAGGCTCGCAGCATCGATACGTCCCGCCGAACCGGGTTCGGGAGCCTTCGAGCATGCGGTAATTCCAAGCGAAGCAAGGACCACGCTTAGACTATATCCGAGGAATATTCTGTTCATAGCCTTCCTTTGCGATGGCGATGTAATTCATGAGCATGCAAAAAGACTTATTTGCGGACCGGCCGCTCTTGGCCGCCGCAGTCCTTCCATCCGGGATTGAAGGCGCTTATCAGCGCTCGTTGCCTTCGGTTATCCCGGAAGAGACGTCGTCTCGTAGACGTCGCCCTTTCGGGCGATGAGTCCGTCACGTTTTTCGAGCTTTCCCCGATCGCGCCCGATTGCGGTTACCCTGTGGCCCCGGTGGCTTCCCTAAGCAGCGCCGAGCCAACGAAGCCGGTCGCCCCTAACAGAACTACTTTCATGTCGCTTCACCTGATCCTACACGAACTGACAACATTGAGATCGATCCGCCATCGACGCCTTCGACTGGAAAGGTGATGTTTTCGCCCGGTTGCCGGGTCGCGATCACATAGAGCAGCGGCAGGTAGTGATCCGGCGTCGGAATGGAAAGCATCGCCGCCTTGCCGAGCTTTTCATACTCGACGAGCGGCTTGAAATCACCGGCGAGCATCATCTGTCTTGCCTCCAGCTCGAACTTGACCGCCCAATCATAGGGCTCAGGCATGTGCCGGCCCCAGGCGTAGGTGTGCAGATTGTGGACCAGATTCCCGCTGCCGACGATCAGGACGCCCTCGTCCCGCAGCGGCGCAAGTTTTTTGCCGATCTCGAAATGAAAGGAGGCGGGCTGGGATTCGTTTATGCTCAGTTGCACGACCGGAATATCGGCCTTTGGATAGGCATGCACGAGCACCGACCAGGTCCCGTGATCGAGCCCCCAGCTGTTGTCGAGAGTGACCGGCAGGGGCGCGAGCAGTTGCTGGACGCGGCGGGCAAGCTGAGGATCACCCGGCGCGGGATACTGCACCCGGAACAATTCGGGCGGAAAGCCGCCGAAATCGTGAATTGTCCTCGGCGAGGTGCTGATCGTAACGCCGGTTCCCGGCACATACCAGTGAGCGGAGATCGACAGGATGGCTTTGGGCTTGCGCGTTTGCGCCTCCGATGCGCCGCCAGGCTTCGGTGTAGCCGTTGGTCATTACGGCGTTCATGGGATTGCCGTGTCCAAAAAAGATTGCGGGCATCAGTTCCTGGCATGTGAGTCCTCCTCTATCTACCATGGCCTTTCGTGGCTGTTACATCACACCAATTTGTTTCAACATTCCCATCAGATCGTAGAATAGATTTTCTTCCGTGATCTCACCGTTCTCATTCCAGTGCGCCACGGTGCAGAAGTCCACCTTGAAGCTCTTGTTCGTGGGGGCAATCACCGTGCCGTCGGCCATATTCATCGGCCCCGTCATGGTCCCGGTAAACTCGGCGATTGTGCATGTCCAGTCACCCTGCGCGATCATCACCTTGTATGGATTGTTGACGAGATGCTGGTCGGGAAATGTTTTGAAAAAGGCAAGAGCCTCCTGCTCATGCGCCGCTATTCCAAGCGTCGGCGGCTGGTTGGGCCATCGCACGACGCAATCTTTCGCGTGGCGTTTGTGAAACGTTGTAAGCTCCTTCGCGTTCCAGGAATCGTCCAGCGTCTTCATCAATTGCAAGTTTTGTTCGGGGGGCATAACCTCACCTTTCGTCTTGATTTTATTTCACGTCATCGATTTCTTCGCACTTCTGCGTCGGCCATGGCCCAAAGCTATCACGTTGCCAGGTATTCGTCATCGCGAACCGTACACGAGAACGCGGCTCTGCTGGGCGCCTCCCGGCCACATCGGTAATTTCATTCCGGGGAGCCACGCCGATGAGCTGTCGTCCTCCTGCGCGATAAGAAACCATGTCACTACCTGTGGATTGTCCGGCATTCGATTGCCAAAGGCTGCTCCCTTTGTCTGCGTCCATGGCGTAGATCTGGCCTCCGAGATCCGCAGAAAATACCAGCCCACCGGCCGTCGGCGCGCGCGCCCCACCGGCGAGCATCGGATGGTGGCGGGGCTAGTGTATCCGAAGGGTGCAATAATGGCAGCGGTCGAGCAATCACTCGGCCCTTTGAGGAGTTCGGAGTAATGACTATGAAACCTGCGCCTTCTGAGCCCGTTCTTGCAAATCTCGCTGGCCTGCTTCCAGAACTGGAGACGATCTACAAGGATATCCATTCTCATCCCGAACTCTCGATGCAAGAGGAGCGGACAGCGGGGTGGCTGCGGACCACTTGCGCGCCGTCGGCTATGAAGTGACGACCGGGGTGGGCAAGACGGGTGTTGTCGGTTTGCTGCGCAACGGCGAGGGACCCACAGTGATGCTCCGCGCCGACATGGATGCGCTGCCGGTTCATGAAGCCACCGGCCTTCCCTATGCGAGTAAAGTCATGGCCACGGACAGCACTGGGAAGAGCGTGCCGGTGATGCACGCTTGTGGTCACGACATGCATGTGACCTGGCTGATCGGTACGGCCAAACTGTTTGCGAAATCCCGCGATGGCTGGAAAGGGACACTGATGACTGTCTTTCAACCGGCCGAGGAGACGGCGCAAGGCGCGCAGGCGATGATTGACGATGGGCTTTTCAAGCGATTCCCGAAGCCCGATGTCATCCTCGGCCAGCATGTAATGTGCATACCCGCGGGCGTGATTGCCGGCCGCATCGGCGTCACCACCTCAGCTGCGGACAGTCTGCAAATCAAGTTATTTGGGCGCGGCGCTCACGGCTCCATGCCCGAGGCGAGCATTGATCCTGTTGTTATGGCCGCGGCAACAGTGTTGCGGCTGCAAGGCATTGTCTCACGTGAGGTACCGCCGACGGAGGCCGCCGTGGTAACGATCGGCGTGTTGCAGGCGGGGACGAAGGAAAACGTCATCCCCGACGAGGCAATCATCAAGCTGAACGTGCGCACGTTCGACGAGGGGGTGCGCAAGCTGGTGCTAGCCGCCATCGAACGGATTGTGAATGCTGAAGCCGAAGCCTCCGGTGCGCCGAAGAAGCCGGAGATCACGCCGCTGGACAACTATTCACTGACGACCAACGATCCGGATGCGACCAGGCGAGTGCGGGATGCGCTTCGCGCGTACCTTCCTGCCGACAGCGTACAGGAGAGCAAGCCGACGATGGCGAGCGAGGACTTCGGATCTTTCGGAGCCGAATGGCACGTTCCGTCGGTCTTCTGGTTCGTAGGCGGAGTGGATCGTGATGTATACGCGAAAGCGAAGAAG
Source organism: Bryobacterales bacterium (assembly GCA_963802915.1). Lineage (GTDB taxonomy): Bacteria > Acidobacteriota > Terriglobia > Bryobacterales > Bryobacteraceae > JAICMB01. Next base: position 22,744 of record CAWDKQ010000023.1, on the reverse strand, counting down.
GACGGGACGATCGGTGCACTTCCAACTAATCACAGCCCACACTTCGCACCGGTCATCCATCCAACTCTGGAGACGGGCGTTGAAACGCTGGTCGTCACCGCGCTCGCTTGGCTGGGGAAGTAGGCGTAAGCGGGAGAGAATGGCGGAGCTTTTTAACCTTGCAATTCGGATGGACACGTTTCACGCGATCCTCGACCTGGGCGGCACCTTCGTGTTCGCCCTCAGCGGGGGCATGGCCGGAGTCAAGCATAGGCTTGATATCTTTGGCGTGCTCGTGTTGTCTTTTGCGGCGGCCAATGCCGGGGGGATAGCGCGCGACGTAATGATTGGCGCGACTCCGGTCGCGGCGCTCAGTGACTGGCGATATGTCGCTGTTTCGCTGGTCGCGGGCTTGCTGACTTTCTATTGCTATCGTTTTATTGACCGCTTGAATAGCTCCGTCCTGATCTTTGACGCGGCAGGGCTGGCGCTTTTCGCTGTTTCAGGCGCGACCAAGGCACTTGCCTATCACCTTGATCCGGTCGGCGCGGCGCTACTCGGGATGCTGACAGGAGTTGGCGGCGGCATGGTGCGCGACATCCTGATCACAGAGGTTCCGGTGGTGTTACGCGCAGACCTTTACGCCGTCGCGGCCCTGGCTGGCGCTGCCGTCGTAGTGATCGGACAGACGCTGAATTTTTCATCCGCTGCGGCTATGGCGGTCGGCGCCCTTCTCTGTTTTGGGCTCCGCTTTATGGCGATCCGGTATGGCTGGAAGCTTCCGGTTGCAGCCGTCGGAAGACGGCAATAGATCGAGGCAGTGTGGGACCGAACGCGTTTTCGGCGTTGCCCTTACCAAATGGGCCGAGATACGACCCAAGTAGCGTCGGCCCTTGAATCGTCTACACGCAACAAGCTCCGGCGGCAACCGTGTTCCCTGCACCCAAGGCTTCCACTTGCGGAAGTCCGGCATCGTCCTTGTCAAGCCATGGTGCACGTGCTGGGCTTTCAAAAGACGCAGACGGCGGGACGGAAAGCCTCATGGCGCATGGCCATCTCGCGCATCGCCGCCCTGATTCCAGTGAGGTCCGCGTTTTCGGCCTTGCTGTTCCAATCACTCTTTTACGCGTGTGTTCAAAGGGTTAACCAATTAACTTCAGCAAGTGAATGATCATAAACCAGACTAAACGTTTCTCTTTACCGCCTGCCCTTTTCCCGCTAGCGTTTCGCCTATATCGATAACCAACACACATTGGAGAAATAGTTATGGCTGCAGGTCTTCAAATCAATATTCGCGCCGCTCTACACCCTTATGAATCAGTGACCATAGTAAGTCTGGCAGGCCGGTTGTTGACTGATGATGATGCTCGATCCCTGCGGGACGCTCTAAAGTCTCTGGAAAGGAACGACAACAAAGTACTGCTCGACGTCACAGGCCTTGCAAAGATGAGACGAAACGACATGAGTAGAAGCATCGGACTGTTGGTGCAGGAAATCATGAATGCGAAGCGCGACGACGTGGAGTTCAAAATACTGGGTACTCAGAAGCCGATGGCGAATTTCCTCTTCAACAATATCGTAACGGCGCTCCGCTCTTTCAACCCGGACGGCGCCGGAAAAACTGCACCCTTCGCTGTGGCATCGCCGGCAACAAGTGCTGCTGGGGATAAAACTGCGCCTGCCAGGCCACGTCAAAGGGCAGAGGTTGTGGAAAGGGGCTTAGACTGGGAACTGGGGCTCGACTGAGTTGGGCTCGCAGATGATTGCTGTCAAGCCCACCTGATCGGGCCGGTCACTTAAGGGTACCGTTGAAGTTCAGATGCTAAGGACTTGAAACAATAGCAATGATACGCGGAAGCCGGCTCATTGCCCTGTTTAGTTGAAGCATCCTGATTGACCGCAGCCCCCGATTGTCCCGGCCGATTTATAAGATACCCGATGGATACTGGAAACGGACTGTTTACAGTATTCACATCGTAATGGTCGGCACACGATAGTTTCTGCCTCGCGTTTCAGGGCTGGCAATGGCTCGCTGGTTCACCCCTGGCAACCCAGACCGTCGAAGCCATCCCTCTTCGATTTTCTATGGACATTCGGCCGGCACACGATGACATCGACGCCATCAAAGATGCCATTGGAGCAGTCGCCGTAAGCCCCCGAGACGAGACATGCCGTGCAACTCGCTGAGATTTCCTGAGGTTGGCGTCGGTGTTAGGAATGTCAGTGAAAGGCGCAAATCGGTTCGTTGCCCGTATAATTCACGCATCCGGAAGAGAGGCTAGGCTGGCCGGGAATGGAGATGGCCCACTGTGCTGATCCAGGGAAAGGCATATTTCCAGTTTCAGGGTCGTAGTGATCGGCAAAGGAAATCGATTCCCCGGAGCGATGAAGGGCAGGCAACGGTTCAGTGCATCCGCCCTGGCAGCCATAACCGTCAAACCAGCATCCGGTAACCGTATAGGACGCCGTGGCCGGACTAACGATAATATCTATTCCGTCAAACAACCCGTTCGCGCTTGTATATCCGCCAGCTTGATTCTGTGTGACAAGACAGGCGTTAAAGGTTGCCGACACAGAATTGCCCGGCGTCGGCGTGGGCGTAGCGGTTGGAGTCGGTGACGGCGTCGGAATCGGCGCGCATCCACTGTTCGGATTGGTCACACAGTATTTGTTGAAGCACGCCTCTAAATCCGACGGGCTGCAACTGGCGCAAATAACCGTATACTGTCCGCTTCCGTAAGCGCAGTTTCCGGAAGGTGTCGTTGTCGGTGTTGCCGAGGGAACGGGTGTCGGCGCTGCCGAGGGAAGCGCGGTTGGCGTTAGGTCCGGCGGTGTGGACGCTGTTGTTACAGGTGTTGGTGTCGGGCTGGCTGTTGCTAAGTGACAAACGTTTATATCTGGACTGCTGCCAAGGCATCCCAGATATGTGTTATAGCATATGGTTAAATCCGAGGGGTTACAGCTGCCACACTCGGCATAAATACCATTGACATCGCCGTAATAGCATCCGACCTGGTCTGTCGTACCTGTCTCGACGATGGGATTCGGAGCTGGCTGGGCCTGGACCTGCGGCGCGACAACCATGCAGACATAGAGAGCCATGATGGCGAGAACCGGCCCACGAATGAGCGATGTCCCTATCTTAATCATGCCTCATCCTCCAGAGTGGAATCACCGCATGACAGATGATGCAATGAGCATCGTATCCTCAATCAGTAAACAGTCTCTTAATGTGAAATTACGTTAAATCATCTTTTTTTAAGACTTTCGGCTTAATCTGTGAAGACTCAACGGCTGATGGCCGGAGCCAACCTCGTGAGAAAGGATATTTCAATGAGCATAGGAACTCTGGTCGCGCCCGTTCTCGCACTGGCCATTTCGGTAGCTGCGCCGCATGCGGTGGCGGCGCAAGTTGCATGCAACAATCCCAACGGCCCGATAATTGGACAGCCTTGCAGGATGCTTGGTCAGACAAGACTGTCGCAGGATTGCAAATCCATTCTTAGCTGCCTTATGAACCAGCAGAACCAAACGGTTTGGGCGCAATATATGAGCACCAATGCACCATCGGGCAACGTGACCGGGGGGTGTGTGGTCAGCTATGGTGGTGGCACCTCTAACAGTCCTTATGGGAACTATATCAGTGGTAACTGGGGAACCGGCTGTCTTCCGGCAGATACATCTGCCCCGTCGACAAGCAATAATTTATATAGCTTTGCAGTAGCCGATTCGGCAAACGGGTATAGCTGTGGCCCAATCAGCATCTACAACATAGATCCAAACCCCACATTGAACTTCATCACTTATGAGTGCATAAAGAACTGAGGACGGGCGTGCTGTTGTCCCTTAATAAGTAGTAAAAGCTCTGAGTAGGAAGAAACACACGCGTCGGGTACACGCCGGGACCGAATCTGCGCATGCTCCGCAGGGCGATGCTGCGGGAGCGGCTGTAGCTCTCATCAGAGACAACCGATGCGTCGAAAAAGCCAATCTCGTCAAACATGTCGATTTGTTCAAACTGATACACTGGCAAAGCCTTCGCGCATCATCCATCGTTTCGGGCGGCACCATTAGCCCGAAGAAAAGAACTGTAGCCCGCTTCATCCCGGTTTCCCAGCGCCGAGCGCCATAACGGTACCGCGCCTGCGTCTTCGGTGACGGTGAAACGATGTCATTTCGATCTCTCCGTCCTTGTGCCGATGCCGGCGAAGCGGCGCAGAATACAATGCTCAATCCCTATTTGTTGCCGAAGTAGTCTTTCAGGCTTGGATCGGATTCTAAGGTCCCGGAAGCGATTGCTTCGTTCCATTTCAGGTTCTGAGGATGCCACAGAGCACACGCGAGACCGTAGGTCGCTTCGTCGGAACCTGTGCAGCAGTAATGCACTCCCACGACCTGGAGCGTCTCAAGATCGAGTACAGGCGATCCGGATTGGCCTGTCCTTGTATTCGCACTGTAGGTGATTACGCTGATCCCGTCATGCGAATTCGCGGTGTAGAGGTTGCCTGGAGAAGCGATTTTCGCAGCATTCGGATAAGAGGTCCGGAACTGGCAAAAATATTTTGCTGTTGGATCTTGAGCATATTGGCAGACGAGCGGGCTCAGATCGCGCAACTGCGGATAGCCAACCACGAGCATCCGTTGGGGAGGTGATGCCTCGAGGGCAACTGGAATGGGCGGAATGGCTTCCGCCCCCGATATTTGCAACGCCGCGACATCGCAGCCCTTGCTGGAACCGGTGCCGAGAAGTTTGACAACGGGATAGGTTTTCAGGTTGGAGGGCAAAGATCCACTCTCCGGTAAGTCGGACTCCGAAAAATCGATCACGGCGGCAAGACCCTGCCGAAGCACTAACTGCCCCCCGCTCACATCGGTCAGATTGCTAACAACGTGGCATGCGGTAGCGACCACGTTAGGTTTGATTACGAAAACTGTACCTTCAAAGGTCCAGCTGCCGTCAGCGGTGTCGAACCACAGTAGACGCCCGATCGACTTCGCAACACTGGGTAATGCTTTGAGTGCCTGCTTGGCCTTTTGCAGATCAGTGCCTGTCAGCGGCGACGAGGATTGAAACGCCAGGATGATCGGGTCTGCATTTCCATCCGAAGCCGGGCTCATGTGAAGCGAGGGATCAACGAGTTGCTGTGTGCGCTGGATCTGTGAGAGGAGATTATTCTTTTCTCTCAGGGTCAGCTTGCTGGGATCGGCGGATAGAAGCCCATTGAATGTTACGCTCTTGTTGAATAAAGACACGGAATTCAGTTGGCTCTCGAGCGCATCGGACAATTTCTGTTTCTGAGCCGGCGAAAGCGCCTTCAACTGCACCTGGGCAGCGGTGACCACCTTGGTGGCCTCTGCGTCCGTGGAAACTGAGGCCGCGGGCGTGTGGACCGATGCAGTTTGGGCGGCGGCCAGAACACAAAGCAGAGATATGGCGATAAATCGTGGGCGAATCATCGTTATTTCCCCGTGGTTGCGCTGTCGGTGGGGTTGACACTTCCGGTGAGGCCAAACTGGCTGAAATCTTTAGCCTTGTAAGAGAGGCCGAACCCGAATCTCCAGGTCCACCGGGTAATGGCAGTTGGTGTCGACAAGCCGCTGGGCACCGGTTGGTTTGCCTGCGAAAAGCCCGCCGGAAAATCCGCGAACTGTCCGAGGTGAAATCCCGGAGAGATGTAGAAACGATGATAAAGGTGAATGCTCATTCCCGCAAAATATCCGAATGAGGTGGCATCAGATTTGCTGCCCAATCGAAAAACGGGACCGGTCGAAAGCGCAAAACCGAAGCGTTCCCAATCTGCAAACGGCAACTCGTAGTTCAACAAAGCAACGGCTGTTGGGTTAAAACGCGAGAGCCCGCCGACAGCGAGGATGTTGGTCGTCCCGGTGCCCGCCGCGTTAGGGGCACTGCTGGAGGTATAGGAACGGTTCTGGACCTCGCTGAAAAGAGCTCCGGCGGAAAGTGTCAACCGGTAATTGGAAGTCTGAATGTCCACCGAGTAGCTTCCGTTGACGGTGGGCGTGCCCATCCACAACTGAACGACAACGAGTGAGGTGGTGTTCTCTGGACTTAGCGGAATCGCATTGGCCTTGATGATCGAGTGAGAGCTGGCGATTTTTGCCTCAGCTGCGCCGATGGCGTCACTTGCTGACTTGATGCTACTCGAATAATTCGGGGAGCTGCATGCGGCCGTGAACTTACCAAGCGCGGCTTTCGCAGCGTCAAGCTTGGGCTGTACATTTTTGTTCCACAGAGAGACCGCCGCACCGAGGGTTATATCGCAAGGTTTCGAGGCGGAACATTCCGGATTGGTCGCCGGAGTCTGAAGAAATGCGCTCTCTGCATCGGCGAGAGCCTTCTGAGAATTTAGGACATCTGAAAAATCGCATGCCGCCGCTGATTCACCAGCGGGCGCTTTTCCAGCAGCAATTGAGAAGGCGTTGGCGATGCTGGTGAAATCGGAAATCGTCAGGGGTTTTAACTGGTAGGAGATGGAATAGGTGTACATGAGATCGTTGACCTGATCAACTTCCACCGTGGCCATCGTGTCTTTCTCGACCCTCGATGGTTGCGAGGTGATCTTCTTGGTGGGCCAATCAACGGTGACTTTTTGGCCGAATGCGGTGCAACCAGCCAACGTCAGGCAAATAAAACATTTAAAGCTCGTCTGCATTGAGTTTGTCCTCTCTCTATCGGGAATGGCCGCCTATGCGGGGGCGTTTTCCTGATTTGATTGGCGGAAATCGGGATGAAAAAGGGCCATTTCCTTCCGTGAGGAACTGAACCAGGGCTTATATGGGGGACCCTTTTGGGTTTAAAATGAGAGGCATTCTGTTATGCACGAGGACGCCGGCGATATCACTCTTCTCCTGTCCAGGCTTAAAGACGGCGACCGGGAAGCGCAGAGTCAACTCATACCGCTGGTTTATGCCGAGTTGCATCGGCTTGCGGCGGCCTACATGCGCAATGAGCGGCCTGGTCATACTTTGCAGGCGACAGCACTCGTGCACGAGGCGTACCTCCGGCTGACGGGTGCCTCACTCATCGATTGGCAGAGCCGCGCGCACTTCTTTGCCATAGCCGCCCAGACCATGCGGCGCATCCTCGTCGATCATGCGCGTTCGGCTTCGGCCCGGAAAAGGCCGGCGAAGCGGAACAGGGTGACATTGGAATCGGCGGTCCTCTATTCTGACGATCAATCGGAAGAACTGCTGGCGCTTGATGAAGCGATGGAGAAGTTGCAGCGACTCGATGAGCGGCAGAGCCGCATTGTAGAGCTGCGTTTCTTCGCTGGGTTATCGATCGAAGAAACGGCCGAGGTGTTGAGCATCTCGCAACGGACCGTTAAACGCGATTGGACGATGGCGCGCGCTTGGCTTCATGCGGAACTTGAAGAGACGAACTCGCCATGACGCAGACGCGGTGGATCGTCCTTAAGGAGTTGTTCGAAGCGGCTTTAGAAACTTCGCGGGATGACCGGGATGCGTGGGTGGAACGCGTTTGCGCCGGGGATGCCGACCTCGGCAGAGACTTAAACCGCCTGCTGACGCATGCGGAGCAGATGGGCTCGTTTTTGAACGGCACCGATTCCGGGCGCCACAGGTTTTCCCAAGGAGACTGGATCGGCGGTCGCTTCGAGGTCATGGAGTTTCTCGGCGCCGGCGGTATGGGCGAGGTATATTCCGCCGCCGACCGGGTGTTGGGAACAAGCATAGCGTTGAAGACTCTGCGAGCTGACATTGTCTCTGATGGTAGAAGCGTCGAGAGGTTGCGGCGCGAGATCCGGCTGGCGCGACAAGTGACGCACGGGAATGTTTGCAGAGTGTTCGACCTGGAGCAATGCTCGACCGCCCATGGCGAGCTCATGTTCCTGACGATGGAATTGATATCGGGCGAGACGCTTGCCGAGAGAATCGCGCGGGCCGGGCCGTTGGCGGAAGACGAGGCTATCGACGTCGTGGAACAAATTGCGCTCGCGCTTGATGCGGCGCACCGGGCGCGCGTGATTCATCGCGATCTAAAGCCGGCAAACGTTATGCTGACGCGTGATGCGCAAGGAGGCAGGCTTCGAGTCGTGGTAATGGATTTCGGTTTGGCGCGCCTTGCGGATCCGGCTGCCCCCGCAACCCAAGAAATTTTCGGCACGCCGGCGTATATGGCGCCGGAACTGTTCGACGGCGGCGACCCATCGATAGCGTCGGATATTTATGCCTTCGGCATGACCATCCGCGAGATGCTGCTGCCGGGACGCGAGAACCGAGAGCCGGCCAATCCCCTGCGGAAGACTGCGCTCGAATTGAAATGGCAGAGTGTGATCGATCGGTGCCTGGAAGCGTCGCCGGAACGCCGTCCCGCAGGCGCCTTGCAAGTGCTGGCAGAGGTCACGCGTGCGAAGCGGCCACAGAAGCCGGGTCTTATGCGGCGCTGGATCACTTTGGCGGCGGCGGCCCTGGCCGCTGTGGCCCTTTCCGCTGGCTCTCTACGCCTATTTGAACAGGCACCATCATTTCCGGAGGGAGGCGTGCTGCTGTTGAGCGACATCGTCAATGCGACGGGCGAACGGAATCTCGAAGCCGTGACTGAGGTGTTCCGCAGCCAGTTGGGCCAGTCAGCTTATCTCCGTTTGTGGGACCGCGGACGGCTGACTCAAGTCCTGGCCACCATGAAGTTGCCGCGGACAGAACCACTGCAGGGCAAGGTGGCGCGCGAGGTCGCGTGGCGCGAAGGTGTGCCTTTCGTTCTTTTCGGAAGCGTGGCTCCTCTTGGTGATGGACTGAACCTCAGTTTGAGGCTTGAGCGGCTATCCTCGGCTACGATTTTTGCAAGAAGTGCCTGGGAGTTCTCGGTGCATGTCGCCGACAAGGAGCATCTTTGGGATGGCATCCACGAAGCCAGTATATGGCTCCGCCGCCGAATCGGAGAGAACGACAAACAGTTGGCGGAGCACGACCGGCTTCCTCAGGAAACGACGACGGAGTCCTGGGAGGCGCTGCGGGAATACCGGACGGCGGAACAGTTCCAGGCTCAGGGCCAGAGCGATACGGCGGTTGCCGCACTCAAGACAGCTGTGCATCTGGACCCTCATTTTGCTTTGGCCTACATGCGGCTTGGCGATATTCTGATGGCCAGTTCCCGGCAAGATGAAGCACTGCATTATTGGTCCCTCGCAGCGGAAGAGGCGAATCGGCAGCACCTGACACGGCGCGAGGCGTTGCGGATACAAGGCCTCTATGCGGACGACACCTGGGATTGGAGCGGATTTGCGGCCGCTTTCGCGCAAATGGAATTTGAATACCCGCACGATTATCTCGCCTCCTTTTATCTCGGGAGCGCGCTGCGCCGGCTCGGCCGGTTTGAAGAATCCGCACGCGAGTTCGAAGCAGCTGCTGCCAAGACACACGGCTCTCTCGCTGTCGCCGACAATTTGGGTGCGTCGTATTTGGCACTTGGAGACTGGAAAAACCTGGAAAAACTCGGCAATGAATTGACGCGTCTGGGACGGCCGGATTTGTCGGAAGTCCTCACTGGAGAAGAACTGTTTGCCATGCACGATTTCCCCCGTGCGCGGGATCAGTTTCAGAGCGCATCGAAACACGGGTCCGCGGCGTCGCGTAGCCGCGCTATCTGGTTTGACGCAGCGGCGCTCGCGGAGATGGGCCGGATATCCGAGGCTCAGTCGGTTCTTGAGAATGGCATGCGATTCGACGGAGACGTCGGTTTGCGTGATCAGCGGGCCGCCAAATCGATCGCCCTGGCCTCGTTGGCGCTTCGCCGGGGAGATCGGTCGACAGCACGGGTTGAGGCTCTTGCCGCCGCTGCAGATGCCGGTGGGCCATCGCAATTACTTCAGTCGGCCATTGTTCTTGCAAGCATGGGGGCTCAAAGGGAGGCGGACCAGATTGTGGAAAGGATACGCGGCACCGCCCCGCATACGCGCATGGCGGAGATTGCCGAAAGCCGGGTGCGAGGCGAGGAATTGCTGGAGCGCGGTCAAGGATGCGCCGCAGTTGACACACTTCGCCGATGGGACTCCATCGAAAGTTATCTCCGTCCGCGGGAGCCGCTGGCGCGTGCGTTAGCCGTATGCGGGCAGCCCGAGCAGGCGCTGACAATTTATGACGAATCGCAGGAAATCCGCCACGTAATCTATGGCGGTCCACTGACGCTGTTTCCAGGAATGTTCACAGACATGCTGGTGGACGAAGCGCGCTGCGCCATAAAGGCGCATCAAATCGTACGTGCTCAAAAATTGGTGGCGGAAAGCCTGCGATTCCGCGCCAGCGCAGATTCAAACGACCCTGTTCAGAGAACCGCCCGAGAATTAAACTCTTCCATCGCTCAAGGAGAAAGACCAACATTATGACCCGAAGAAATGCGATCACGATTGCCACAGGACTGCTTGGAATGGCTACTGTTCCATCCGTGGCTGCCACTATGGATGAACCTACAGCCAAGCGCCTGCACATGGCACTGATGATTTTGTCCCTTAACCCGGACCTCCGGCAGCAATTCAAGCAGCTCGATCCGTCGCAGTTCCCTCCTGCCCATATTCTCAGCCGGATTTACACTCAGTGGCCGGAGTTGTATAACCAAGTAAAGACCAACGTAAACAACACTCCATCTTTCAATAAGGCCGCTCACGGATTTGCCAAGGTGTTCTTCAGCACCGCGTATAATTTGCCGGTTCACTTAAAGACCAACCTCTATTCCGATCCGACGATCTGCCCTTGTTCCTCCGCCGCTTCCGACAGCTGTGACTCGGTATCGAGGCTTCTGGGATGAGAAGCCCATATCTCTGCGGTTTGGAACTCCTTCTAGCGGTATTGACAGCGGCTTGTCCCTTACGCTCGGCGCCCGCAGCTGATGATCCGCTCGGCTATCCAGACGAGTTCGCCTGGCGCACGCTCGCCCGGAGCACCGGATCTTCAGATCCTAAGGGAGGCTGGGAACATTGGCCAAACAACGTGCAAATGTTTACGGGAGAGCGCCCCGATTGCAAAAGTCGCGACAATACAAAGGTTCTTGTCCGGTCAGTGGAGTTCGCTTCGATGGAGTTGAACCGGTCTCTGAGGGTTGTTCCGGAAGCTGGAGACTTCGAATTGCGGTTCAATCAGATTGCGTGCGAGTCGGCGGTCTCGCAAGGGCTGTATGAGCTCAAAGGGCGAATTGATGCCTTTAGGAAACAAAAGGACATTCAGTTTCGCGACGGCTCCATTGCTTTCAAAGGACGCTGGGAAACCGGTGTGTGCGACCCGCAGATCTATCATTGCGGCATTGCGTCTGACAGGTCCTCCGTACGCTTGATCGCGCTACATCTGGCTGTAAAGCATCGCCTGACTCCGAATTGGTTTTGGGCAACCTGGGAGCATGACAGCGTTGTTCATCAGGCCGGCTACGCAGGGATGTGCTGCAAGGATGCTTTCGGTGATATGAATGGCCAGGCGACGTCCGCTCTCCAGCAAGTTCTGCAACAAAATGGATTAGGCCGCGAATGGCAGCATTACCATCTTGTGGGAACCCAGACAGATTTCGAAAGCGGCGGCGCGCCCACGTTCCTTGGAAATGCCGCGATTGAAACCAACGCGACCCAGCGCTCGTCCTGCATAACCTGTCACGCTCGAGCCTCGACAAACGGCATCGGGGCAACGATGAATATCTTTCGATGCGACCTTTCGTGCGATGCGCATGGCACCGGCGGTACTCCGCATCAGTGCAATCCATCATGTCTTGTGAGCTATTACGGCAACCCCGATCCTGGATGGTTCCGGAATTCCAATGGTCAATTAATGTACGTCAAGGTGGGCTTTCTTTGGTCAATCTTGGACGGGGCCCTTCCTGAGCTGCTGCGCCTGACACGTCCAGGCAAGTAACATCGGGAGCGGTGCGTGGTTGTAAAGTGGGCTCTAAGCATTGCCGAAGCATCCCGCCGCAGAAAAGCCATGTGATGACTTCAATCGGCGAGCTGTGTGGCCCGCGGTGGAACAAAACGCGGCGGCATCCGTGCTGGTGTTGGGCTCTGGGACCAGCCATCGCGGCGCCTGGATCCTGCGGACGTACTTACGGTGTTCCTTTGGTCCTCTGCAACAACGGCGCGGTGAAGCTGGCCGCGTTTTCAGCGTCAACGACGTGCACGGTGCGAAGCAGCGGCGCGGTGAAGCTCTTAGCGGCACGGACATGGATGTTTCCTGATACCTGCAAGAGCGGGGCGGCGAAACTCGCCGCCTTATCGGCCTGGATGTGGCCGCACGTCTGAAGCACCGGGGCGCTGAAACCCGCGGCATTGCCGGCGTGAATGCATTTCGCGGCATGGAGCCCCGGGGCGCTGAAACTCTCCGCGTTATTGGCGTAAATGTCCCCGGCTGTGCAAAGCAACGGCACACTAAAGCTCGCCGCGCCGCGCGCGTCGATATTCCCCGCGGTTTGAAGCCGCGGTGCGCTGAAACGTACCGCCCGGGGTACGTCGATATTCCCTGAAATCTGAAGCTGCGGCGCGCTGAAGCGCACCGCGCGGGGTGCGTCGATGTCTCCCGATGTCTGAAGTTGGGGAACGTTGAAGGTAGTCACATGATGCACGGAAATCTTTCCCGAGGTCCGGAGCTGCGGCGCGCTAAAAGTTACGGCGCCGCAAGCATCGATATCTCCCGACTTTTCAATCACAGGCGCGTTGAAGCTCTGGACGTTGCGGGCCGATATTCTATCGGAACTCTGGAGTTGAGGAATGCTGATATTCTCGGCGTTGCGGAGATGGATGCTCCCCGACGTTTGGAGCTGCGGCGCTGTGAAGGTCTGCGCGCTGCGCCCGCCGATCCTGCCCGATATCTGAAGGTCCGGAAACGCCAGCTTCTCAGCGCAGCCCGCATCGATTTCTTGCGCTATCCGAAGCCGCGGCACACTGAAATGCTTGGCGTTGCCGGCGCCAATGTTCCCTGCTGTCTGAAGCTCCGGGAGGCTAAAGCTTGCCGCGCGGCCTGCGTCGATGTTTCCTGAAACCCTTAGCTGCGGCACACAGAACGCCTCCGCCTCGCTATAGATGGCGGCCTTCACATGTTCCGGCAAAAGGATGAGATCGAGCTTCGTGACGTCGAGAATCACGGCTGGATCGGCGGCGAGCGCCAGAAGCATTACCGGATCGATCTCATGGGCAGCAACGGTCTTGTCTTCGGTCATGGCCCTCCGGACGAACGTTCCATCTCATGCCGGTCGAATTATTTAGCAGGATTGTTTGAAATTGAAAGCGTTGAATGACACGCTTGAACGAAGATGCTTAGCGCTCATAGATTGTCCAGATTGCGGCGACGATGTTCGATGTCCAATCATCCACCCGGCTTTGAGGCGCCACCTTTCTTCGTAACACTTGGTCTGCTTGACGGCGCTTTGAGGATTTGAGCCTTCCGCTCAAGATTCAGAAAAAGCGTGGACAACGGAATGCCAAGAGTTGTTGCCACCTTGGCGATGTTTTGGAAGCTCAAATTGCTCTCGCCACGCTCGACCGTCCCCATGAACGTACGGTGAACACCGCACTTGTCGGCGAAGGCTTCCTGGGAGTAGCCCTGTTCGGTCCGCAATTCTCGAATGCGCTGTCCGAGTGCGCGAAGAAGCAGATGTGCCAATTCTTCTTCCACTTTTACGAGTTTCGAGCGGCTGATGAGCTTACGTCTACAGTGTTTACATAGACAGCGTTTGCGTGTTACTCTCTAGGCCTGAACGCAGATCCACTCCCGGGATCGGAAAGGAGCCGATCATGAAATCTCGTACACTGCTATCCGACGGCGGCGGCGGCGGGGGTTATCCCCAGTCCTGCCCCGAATAGTCAACCAGCCCTATAATGCCGAGCCGGCATCAGAAGGTGCCGGCCCGCTTCCCTCACATGAAGTTTTCCCTTGAAGACTCAGCCTCCGCAGCGACTGTTTTTGGAACACTCGTTAGCGTCCTGGCCCTCGTGCAGTCGCGCGCATGGCTGGTCTTGACCAGCCTGGTTTTTGTCTGCGTCTCGATTGCCGTTTTGATGTGCGCTCGCCGAGACCGGCAAATTATCGATGCCGCATCGATCGCAATAGAAGGTCAAAGCATCGATTCACTGAACGTTGCAAACCTGAGACGCCGTGTCAATCAGACCCTGGTCGTTCAGGAAGCCGACCATATGGCGCGGATCGAAGGCGAGGACCTGATAATCAGCTGGAACTATTCCGGATTTTGCCGCGCCGTCCGAGAGTCCGCAATGGAATTCAGCATCGATTCGGGTACGCGGATCAGTTTTGAAGCGATGAACTGCATCGCCTACGATCTTAAACGCTACCCCAGAATGGCTCACAAAATCCGGCCGCTGCTGATCGGGACGGACGGTATGACGAAGAAGATTTCTGTGCCATTCCTCGAACCTCTCAAGGCGGACCAGCCCTTTGGATTGCTCTTGAAGTGCACCCTGCCCCGCTGCATGAAAACGGGTTTCGACTGCTACACATCGACGCTGTCGTTCGCGCAAGACCGGGTGCGGCGCTGTGTGGTTCGGCTGGTCTTCGTTGGTTCTCAGCCGAAATGGGTACGAGTCTATGAATGTGCGACGAGGAAGATCAGGCTTCTAAAAGATTTGGCACCATCATGGCGCGACGGGGGCCAATGCGAGTATGTCGACGTTGTTGAGGATAGGCCCGGACAATCGGCCAAAGTATATGCGTTCTGGCGCGACTCGGCTTAGGTGAAAGCGGGAAACGGCCGGCAGGCCCCCAAGGAGGATTGTTTCTCCATTTCTGTACGCCCTGCCCTGTTTTGTGGCGCCTGATGCCTTACCATTCGAAGCGGATTTTCCTGTGTCTTCGGACAAGTAATCCCAAGGCGCTCACCCGCTCTTCACACCCGCGCTGCTTCTCAAAACGGGCCCTGTCGGATTATAGGACATGCTTGCCCAATTGCAACGCGCCCCGCTTCTTGCCCGCCATGCCGGCGATTGGCGGCCGATCCGGTAAGCGGCACAAATCAGCATTCGATCCATGCCATTGGTCTTTGAGCTCTGGTGGTAAATGGAGTGTCCTCGGTATAACGGAATTCCAAACCTGACAAGAGCTGTTAATTAAAAAGCGTCAGCAGGTGCGTTGTATAGCCGGAACGTCTCTGGGCGAACAGCTGTTTGCTTCGGGGTATAGATGACCCCGGATTTCCGCAGACGCGGTACGCTGAAATTCGAGGCTCTGCCGGCGATAATATCGCCCGAAGTGTGAAGCTCCGGAGCGACGAATTCAGCCAGGTTATTGGCCGCTATCGTTCCAGACAGCTGAAGCCTGGGTGCGCTGAAGCTCTTGGCGTTGCTGATGTAGATGTCTCCTGACCTTTCAAGCTCCGGTGCGCTGAAGCCGGCCGCGCTGCTGGCGAAGATAGTGCCCGAGGTCCGAAGTTGAGGAATGATGAGGCTCTCCGCACGCCCGGCCACAATGTGCCCGGATGTCCGGAGCTGGGGTGCGCTGAACATCCTTGCTTCGGTGCAGATGATGGCTCTGATGTGTTCCGGCAAACGGTGGGGATCAAGCTTGGTCACGATTAGAATGACATATGGATTATGCGCAACTTTCTCAATGAATGACGCTTCGGTCTCGTTCGAAACGCAAATATCCAATTCGTTCACGGCTGCCTCCGCTGGTTCCTTCTCCCGGACATTCCTGAGTGCAATCACCTCAGATGTTCCTTTAACGTGCGGCTGACTCGATTCCGGGCATCCAGCCCGAACGTAGAGACAGGATTACCTTTGGCCGTCTTGGGTATCCTGTGGTAGATCCTCAAACCTCAAATCGTCGTGGTGCCTGAACCCGCGAAGCCGACAGCGATGAATTAGCGCCACCTTGATCATGGCAACATCGGCTTTCAGCTGTGTCAGCAGTTCGTATATGAGTTCATTTGTTGCGGGCATGCCAGCACGCTACCGGAAGAGGATTAATGCATCCTTAATTAAGGCAAGAGCCTTGAAGAAAGCTGCGACCAGCCAGTAATACCCAAAATGGGCAAGAAGCATGGCACAGGTAGCTGTTGGACGGTAGGGAACAAGGCAAGTTGTGAGAGTGCGACTGGCTGGTGATACTGCGCCAACACCCTCGCTTATTGGCTCGGCTGAATTTGGGCCCAAGTAACACCTTGATGAAATTCTAAGAACAATTGGTGATTCTAGAGAGATGGCCGTTATGGTTTGCTCGCTTTTACTTTCGCCCGCATCGTGGTAGGGTACGCGCCACGGTGCGTGAAAGGGGAATGGTTATGGCAGAGGCTTCGTTTTCAGCAGGAGCTTTAACTGAAATGGACGATTGGTCGCGTCGCGTCGATGCGTTTCCGAGCGCGGAAAGGCGGCTCCTCGCTGGTCAAATGCTGCTTGCAACGGCTCTACATGACACGCCGTGGCAGGCATTAGGGATCAAGACGATTCTCAAGCATCTGATGCACCCGGCCTTGGTTACAGTGAGCGGATAGCCGCGATAAATGTGGCGCTCCCATATGCAGCTTCCGATGCTGATCTTGAACGGGAGCTGAAATCGAAACGTGATCAACTGAAAACGGCCGAAGCGCCTGATGCGCCGACCCGTCTATTGAAATGGATTCAGGCGGGACTCCACAGGTAACGCGACGCAACACCCGCCCTACCCCACTGAATGTGAGAGCTCTGCGCTGCAACGCGCGCCTGATTGAGAAAACGCAGCATACTTCTTCTTACTAGATAACCTTTGGGAGGGCCATTAAACCAGCCCTCGTTTTCGGCACTGATCATATCCAAATGTTGTGACGAGCGGGCGGAACTGCTGGCCACGATAACACGGTCAAGACAAATGGCGAGGATGGTGCGCGCGCCAATATCGGTGCAGCGCCAGCGGTTTCCTCCGCACCAGAAATCTTCGCCAAGCCGGAATTCATCATGTTCCAATAAGTGGTGAGTCCACCGAGCGAAAGACCGTGTCTTTTGCCAAATTTCCTCAACCGCTCAATCGCGGCACGCCGCTCTTCCGGTGATGATATTGCTGCGCTGGTTCCGGATTGCGAGTTGTCAATGATGGGCCTCCCGGATTTAGTGATCTCGATCTTCATACGTCACCGTTTAAGCCCCCGGTCTGCTACCAGCGACTTGAGAGCGCGATCACCTTTCGGCAAGCTCGTTGCCAGAATCCTTTCACTCCTTTCATCGTCAATCCGGATGAATCCAGCTTCCGCCAGTAGGCGCATCGCGGTACTGAACGGACGTCGCCCCCAGCTGTTGAGCCTTCCTCCAACGTCCTCGCAATTCTCAACCACCATGTCGAATAGAACGGCGAGCAGCCGCTCTTCCGTCTGTGTGACAAATCCATTATTTGCGTCGCGGATGCCTGCCGAACCTGCGCGCTCATCGCGGTCCGCCGCATCCTTCAGTTCCTGCAGTTTGACATTAAGGTTGATCCACCCCTGCCGGTGTTCCTCGAAAAGCACAGCGCCTTTTTCCAGTTCGACGATCCTTTTGCCATGAGCTTCGCGCAGTTCCGTGATCTCTCTGGCGAACCCTGCCAGACGCGAGTCCACATCGGCGCGCACGGCATTCAGCTGCTCGATCAGAAGCGCCTCGTTTTTGGATTCCGTCATCATGCGTGCCGATTGTACACGGGCTTATTAATCGGTACAACCGGACGGTTACGATCAGACTAGTGGCTCGACGAGCGATGTGTGTACCGCAAGTACGGGATCGAACAGGTGCGCCAGACGGATCGATGCGCCTCTGAATCCGGCTGGAAGCATTATTAAAACACTTATGATCACGGCGTGAAACCGGCAGCCAGGGAGAGAACCGTGTCGCATACCGAGACCCGCAATGAAAAGCTCGATCTCCGCCTGACGCCTTCCGCGAAGCGGACACTGCAAATCGCTGCCCTCGCCGCGCGCCGTTCCGTGAGCGAGTTTGTGCTGGAAAGCGCCCTCGCGCGCGCGGAAGAAACGCTACCCGACCGCCAGCGCTTCGGGTTGAACGCCGCGCAGTGGGAAGACTTTCAAAAAGCACTGTCCGCCCCTCCGCGTCCCTCGCGCCGGCTGTCGAAGCTCTTCAAGCAACCAAGCGTGTTTGAACGCGGCGGCGTCTAGTGACCCCGCTCAAGATTGAGAAGCTGCAACGCAGCCACGATGTCGACCAATTCGATTAAGGCAGGCAAGCTCTGAATCGGTTCCTCATACGTTATGCGCTTCAGAACTGGCCGGGGCTTTTCAACCCTAAAGTCCCTGCTCCCGCTGTGTGTGGGCGACAGGAAAACAGGCCCGTGTTTGAAGATTCTCATGAATTGCTGTTGATTATAACGGATTACTGTTGGAGCGGAATCTGGAGCTCCATGCCTTTTCTTTTCCTACGGCCCTTTTAAAACACAAGACTTATCTATGAGTTAGTGATTACAAGAGACCCCTTATTGGGGTCTCTCTACGGGGGAGACACCGGACGGATTATAACGAATTGCTGGTGGTTATAATGAATTACTGTTTTCGACAACATGGTTTTCGACATATGAGTTAGCGTCTGTGTGTTAAATATGAGTTAGAGTCTGTGTTACGCGATTCGTTCGCTCTCTAATCTATTGCAGCGACGAGTAAAGTTCCGCTCCCCTCCGTGTGAACACACGAAGATCTCTGTGTGAAAGCACGAAAGACTATGTGCAGATACACGATCAGATTACTTTGCCGACCTGGCTGTGTAAAAGCACGAATCCGCCGAGTCCATGTGTGAAAACACGAAGCTTGACATTTCTGTGTGAAAGCACGAAAGTGACGGTCTCTTGGTGAAACCACGATTCGCGAATGTCCGACGGCAAACCAACGAACCGGTCCCCCCTGCTCCCTGATCGTCATCCGATTCAGGATTTCTTCATCTGTGACGTCACGGATGCTATACCGAAGGACGACATGGGATCGATGGAGCATCCGATCTTTTCGCTCTCCACCAAGCCTGATCGAAGCGTCCGGGAATACGAGCATAATGGCGTGAAAATCACGATCACCCCAAGCGTTCTGGGGCTCGCGACGATCCACGATAAGGACATCCTGATCTACTGCATCAGCCAACTTGTCGCCAAGATGAACACCGGTGCGCAACTTCGTCAGACGCTGCACTTGAAGGCCTATGACCTGCTGGTGTCGACGAATCGTAATACTGACGGACGCGGATATGAGCAGCTTGAGGGCGCGCTCGACCGGCTTAGCGGCACGCGCATCAAAACGAATCTCAAGACCAATCAGCTTTCAATCAAGGAGGGTTTTGGCTTGATCGATAGCTGGAAAGTCGTAAGGAATACGAAGTCCGAACGCATGTCGGAAATTGTCATTAACCTCTCGGATTGGGTCTTCAACGCGGTTTTGGGGCGCGAGATATTAACTCTGAGCCGCGACTATTTCAGGCTGCGAAAGCCTCTCGAAAGGCGTATTTACGAGCTCGCCCGCAAGCACTGCGGTCATAAGGACGAGTGGGCCATCTCCCTGGAACTGCTCAAGAAGAAATGCGGATCGGCTTCGGAAGATGCTGAGTTCCGCCGGCTTGTCGGCACCATTTGCAAGGAAGATGCGCTGCACAACCACATGCCCGATTATTCTCTGGCATTCGACGGTGAGAATGTCCGGTTTGTGAACCGGAGAAGTATGAAACCCCTCCCCTCTCCGGATGAAACCCAATATCCGCGCCTTGATCCCGAAACTTACAACGACGCGCGGATCGTGGCGCCCGGCTACGATGTCTACTATCTTGAACAACAATGGCGGGGTTTCTGGCTGGAAAGCGGCAAGCCGGAACTCAAGAATCCGGATGCGGCCTTCATCGGCTTTTGCAAGAGCCGTCACACGCGGGCAGCGATGCAGCGCGAAAATGGCGGCGCCGGGGACTAGCCCCCTGCCCTTTCGGAAGTCAGGCGAGGGCGTCAGAAATGGCCAACCCGCCAGCCTAAAGAATTTCAGCTGGGGAGGTAGCAACCATCGAGCTCCCTCCCCTGCTTGCAAATCCGCAGTGGCCTGGCGTTGATTTTAAAACATGCGGCTCACCGGCAGTAGCCTGGATCGCGGAGGGGTTAGAAGTACTGTCTGGTGACCTATGGTTAGCTGATAGGTGACAAATTGGTGTCTTGATGATCTTCCATTGGCAACTGTCAGTGACCACAATGGTATCTCATGGTCACTTGATAGATGACTACAAGTCAATAAACTGGCAACCACTTGTCAATGGTCTGGCAACCGGTTAACCTTCAGTGAGCTCTCTGGTGATCCCGCCATCCCACATCCTGCCGAGTTTGAACCATGCCAACCATTGCATTCGTATCGCCGAAAGGCGGAGCCGGTAAAACCACTTCGGCCTTCCTGTTGGCAACCGCTCTGACGAAGTTCTACGACGTCACCATCATCGATGCCGATCCGAACCATCCGATCCAGAGTTGGGCGAGTGGCGGGAACACGCCGCCACGCCTCACGATCGTCTCCGATGTGGATGAGGACAGCATTATCGAGCGGA
The DNA here is from genome assembly GCA_963802915.1 of Bryobacterales bacterium. Taxonomy (GTDB): domain Bacteria; phylum Acidobacteriota; class Terriglobia; order Bryobacterales; family Bryobacteraceae; genus JAICMB01. Next base: position 2,294 of record CAWDKQ010000023.1, on the reverse strand, counting down.
TAGAGGAGGCCTCGGCGACAACGCCCGTTGTTGTCGTCGACCTCGAAGGCACGGCATCGAAAATTGTCGTCTATGCGATCTCGCAGGCGGATTTGGTCATCATTCCGACGCAAGGCTCGCAGCTCGATGCCAATGAAGCGAGCAGGGCTATCCGCGTCGTGCAACAGAGCCGAAAAATGACAAAGACGGCGACGCCTTATGCCGTGGTCCTGACGCGCACAAACCCGTCGATCCGAACCCGCACGCAAGCCCATATTCAGAACGGCCTGATCGGTGCGGGAGTTCCGGTCTTTGAAACCGAACTCAATGAGCGCGATGCTTTCAAGGCCGTATTCTCGTTCCAGCAAACACTCGACGGTCTGAATCCGGCCGAGGTGCCCAATCTCGACAAGGCGAAGCTGAACCTTTGGGAATTCGTGCATGAAGTCATCGGACGCCTGAAGGCGATTGAGGGCAGTAGGGAAGAAGAGGGCGGTGAAACCACGAACATGGCAGGTGCTGCATGAATACGCGCGTCAATGCTTTCGCGATCCTGAATGATCCGCCAGTTTTCACGCCGAAACCGAAGCCGGACAAACCCGTTGAGAAGGAGGCCATCTCGCGCATCGCCGAGGATAATAATTTCCCCAGCCGTCAAGCGCCAAAATCTTCCACACCGCGCAAACGTGAGCAGCGCCGGTACAGAACCGGGCGTAATCAACATCTTGGTATCAAGGCGACAGCTGAGACGATCGAGAGATTCTACAAGGCGGTTGATGCACGCAACGTTCCGTCCGGCGAATTGTTGCGCCTGGCGCTCGATGCTCTGGAAAGGGCAGGGGGTAGCTTTTAATTCGACGAAAATGCGTCAATGTCGAAATAGGGCTTCAATATCACCGCTACGTATGACATGCAGGATGCACCGTGAGGGACAACCCGGACTATGGGCACAACGTCCTCCCGGACGGCGAAGTCAATTGGGACCATAATGACAACGGCAACAACCGGTCGTGCGTCCGCCACGTCGTGCCTCTGGAGTTGGTAACTTCGTTTCCGATCCGTATTGCTTTGGGAGCTAAAGCATGAAGCCCCGAAAACGGTCCAACTCTTGAGGATGTTTTTGATGCCTTTTTGCCGGAAAGCGCGGCGTAATTCGATTGTCAGCTCCGGTTCGAGGTCGATCTGGAAGAGAATCTGACGCCGCTGCACCGAGCGTGCGGCGGGACGTACAGAATTGGCCGCTATGTTGCCTTTGTCGTGACCCATCCGAAAATCCGTGAAGTATGGGCGGCTCCATTCCGCGATCGCGTGGTACATCGTGTGATTTATAACGCGATGGCCGATCGCTGTTATGGCTGGTTTGTTCGCGACAGTTACGCCTGCATTCCGGACCGCGGTTACTGGTACGAGCTGCGCTGGGTGAGATCGCCGGGTAAAAGGTCCTCGACTGATTTGACCTGGTCGAGGCGCATCGCCAGGGTCCAGGGCGGCAGTTCGACATTCACATTGCGTGTGACATAGAGCACAACGATGTTGGCGGCAATCATCGCCTCCTTTTGACCATCCTTGGGCAGAGGGATGCCCTTTTTCAGGCAGAAACCGATAAGCGGCCTTAGAATCTGGGCTTGCCCGATACTGAAATCGGCTACCCGTTTGAAACCATCGCGTATGATCTCAACCGAGACGGTGACGGTACGGGACTTAGTGGCGCGGCACTGAACGATCCTCCCGGGCGGCAGGAATTCAGGGGTCAGTTGCCGGTAGATATCGATGGCCTCGGCCAGCTCATCGGGATTGAGCACAATCTCGCGGACTTCCTGCACCATAATCGGGTCCCTTGAACGTTGTTGTATCGCACGTCGCGGCGAATATAGCAAAAACTGGGACCTTTCGCGAATCGATTTTTAGTTTCACTTGTTGTTAAAGATGTTTTTACCTTGAGGATCGGGCTGGGCCGCCACTGTCGTCGCGGCGCCGCTTCTTCTTGACACAATTTTGGGATGCCGGATCAGACCGGGTCCGTTCCAATCATTCAGTCTTTGGGAGAGGAAGGCGCATGGATCGAAGCTGCGACCGGCTGGGCGGACCGCAACTCCCGCATGGATTGTGCGGGTTCGTCCCTAGGTCCGGGCTTATCGGCGCGCGACGGCGGCCAATAACTCTACTACCTTTCGGGCAACGGCGGGCTTTTCACATTCATAATCACAGCCCGCCGCGCACAGCATGTCGCGATGTTCGTTTATGGACGAAACGGCGACAATCGGACCTGTAAACGTCTTGCGCATCTCCTCAACCAATGGAACGGTTGTGGGCTG
>CAWDKQ010000022.1:0-132965 GCA_963802915.1 Bryobacterales bacterium | reverse complement strand
GAACTCCTGAACTTCCTTGCGAATCTCGAGATACGTGTCGGGATCGAGAAAGTAATAAATGATGTCGCCGTCTTTCAGCGTCACCTTCAGCCGCAGGGCGTCGTCTCCGTCCACAATGTCGTGGCCAAGGTACTCCACGGTGTTTCCTTTTTCCTTGTCATCCACGAGAGGACCATCGAAGTCAGCGTCGAGCAGCAGATCGCGCAAGCTGTCTTCACCAAGACGTTTGGGGTCCTTATGGCCTCCAAATGCGCGCCCTCGCGGGGAGGAGATCGCATGCAGGATCCTTCGGACTCGATGGAGACCGCCGAGCCTGAGGAGAACGGCCTGGGCGACACCACAGGCTCCACCTGTTGCGGACTATCCGACACCCCAGCTGGAAGTCGACTCAACGACGGCATCGACGGTCCTAGCGGAGGTGCTCCCCGGGGTTGCCGTCGTCTTCGGTGAGGTCCCCGCGGAACTCGAGCCCGACCTGATCGACTTCGGGCTCGTGCCGGCCGCCGACCCCCATGCAGATCTCCGCAGTCCTCGCCTCGATCGGAAACACGGCGACCGTGGCCCACGATGTTGGAAACGCATTCGCCAGCGTGCAGGGCCTCTACAGGATCAGCGACACGACGCAGGCGCTGCTGAAGGCCGGCGGAACGCTCGCCATCAAGGATGGCGCGACCTCGGGAACAATGATCCTCCCGAGTGGCCTCGCTCAGGCCCGCTTCATCCCCGTGACTAACGTGAGCGCGGCGCAGAACGCGGCCGCGGTCGGGCCAGCGCTGGCCATGGTCGCCATTCAGATGCAGCTGAGTGAGATCACGGGCCTTGTCAGGACCAATCGGCTTTCAGGAAAAGCCAGTGGTCATTGAAGGAAGCTCTTCGCTCGGCGGCGCTGATGCTTCCCATTGCAAACAGGGCAATCGCGCTCAGCGGCAGCCCGCGTCGCGCCAGGAAAGATAGGATAGCCATTGCTGAAATTCCTTTCTAGCACGTACGCGAGGGCCGCTGCTTCACGATTACGCCGCGATCGACTCGAATTGTTCGAGCAATTGCTCGATCGTTCTGAGCCGGTCTCGCAACATATCGCGATATTTCCGGGTACTCGTGTGATGAATTTCGATTGGGAGATCCCGCCGTTCACGCGCCAGGAGCTCGAGGATGATGTTCCACTCGGCTTCGGTGAGGACGGGCTGACGTTCAGGCACAGTCATGTCGCCTCCTCGTTTTCTGGCTCTAATGTACACCTGTCCCGAGGATTTGAACAGGGCTACCCGGATACCGGATCGGTTGAGAATGTGACGTAGGGAAATACTTCCGGGATATGGGAATCGTAATGGCCGTGCCGGTTCCAGGTCCAGCCGGCTGAAGGATCGAGTTCCTCGCCGTGGCGTCCGATTTTCTCGAAACGGGAGCAGTCGATGCGCCAGACGTCCCCATCTCTCGGAGGCAGGGAACGACCATCCGCGATCGGCTCTAGGCTGCGCCACGGGAAGGCTAATTCGGCGGTCCAGCCTCGGTCGGTATGATTGCGCCGGTTCAGCACGCCGTCGATATGGACAGCATGGCGCAGCCCGGGGTAATCCCAATCGAGAAATCCCCAGCGCTCCCCTCTTGGGTGCACATGCCCCCCGACTCCATCCAGCACCATGGTTCGCTGCGCGGCTGGATCAAACTCCGGGCGTCCATAGTAGGGCGAGCCGGGCTTCAGGATGTCCTTCCATATCCAGAAGACTTCGTAGACCGTATTTAGCGCGTTGATCTCGAATTCGTAATACGCATCGCGGCCGGCGATAAAAACTTCCAGATCGTTGTCTTCGTAGATTCTCGAATCGCGCTCGGTCAGGGTCGCCCAGACATCGGTTTCCTGGGCGGTAAATCCGAAGTAGAGGTTCTCGTCGTCCCAGAGCATCGCGACGCGGGTGTCGAACCAGGCCGGTTCGCCCGTAACAATGTCGACGAAAGGCGTGGATTTAGGAGCAAGCTGCCAGGAGGGCTCGTCGAGCACACCATCGACGACGATTGGGCCAGCGGCCCGGAAGCAGGTGTAGCGTGCGGGTTCGAGAGGCAAGGACTATTTTACTTGCGGCGTTCTCGCGAATGATGAATTCGAAAGCACGTTTCAGATAGTTTCGGGCTGCGCGAAACGGGTACATTGGGCTAGTGTTCCGAAAGACTTTACAAGACGCGGCCGGAATGGCCCTGGAGTATCTCGACAATCTCGACCGCAAGCCCGTGAACGCGACCGTCAATGCGGCCACGCTGCGGCAACGGATGGATCGCCCGCTTTTAGAGGAAGGCGCCGCGCCGGATCAGGTGCTCTCCGATCTGGTACACGATGTCGAAGGCGGCATCCTTGGCTGCGCGGGGCCTCGATTCTTTGGGTGGGTGATCGGAGGATCGCTGCCCGCAGCTCTTGCGGCGGACTGGATGACGTCGACCTGGGATCAGAACGCCGGCATGTACGCGACCAGTCCGGCAGCATCCGTTGCCGAGGAGATCTCCGGGAAATGGCTCAAGGAGATTCTCGGTTTGCCGGCGCATGCGAGTTTCGCATTTACCACGGGCTGCCAAATGGCTCACGCGACTTGTCTTGCGGCAGCTCGGCACGCGCTGCTTGAAAAGCGTGGATGGGATGTTGAACAAAAAGGCTTGTTCGGCGCGCCACCGATTCGAATCCTCACGAGCTCGGAAGCTCACGGATCGTTCAAGCGAGCGGTGCGTCTGCTCGGCTTCGGAATGGGGCAGATCGAATATCTTGCGGCGGACGATCAGGGTCGCTTGGCGCCGGATACGCTCGCTTCGGCACTGGACGAAACCACAGCGACCATCGTTCTTCTGCAGGCCGGCGATCTCAATATCGGAGCTTTCGACGATTTCGAAGCACTGATTCCGATTGCGAAGCGGAGCGGGGCGTGGGTGCACGTGGATGGAGCGTTCGGGCTGTGGGCCGCCGCGAGTCCCCGGCTGCGTCATTTCCTGAAAGGCGTAGAGCAGGCCGATTCGTGGGCGACAGATGGACATAAATGGTTGAACGTTCCCTACGATTGCGGCTACGCGTTCGTGGCCGATGTGGAGGGCCATCGCGCGTCGATGTCTCACCGCGCATCCTATTTAGTGCATGATGCGGAGGCGCGCGACCAGTTGGATTGGAATCCGGAATTTTCGAGGCGCGCAAGAGGTTTTCCTACGTATGCCGCGCTGCGACAGCTCGGGCGCAACGGAATCGCCGAAATGGTGGAACGGTGCTGCCGGTTGGCACACGACCTCGTCGTTGGGATCGGTACGCTTCGAGGCGCGCAAGTATTTTGGGAACCGTCCATCGACCAGGGCCTGGTTCGTTTTTGCGATCCGGCTCCGGACGCGACAGAGCAGGATCATGATCGCAGAACTGATGAAGTGATCGCGGCGATCGTCGCAGAAGGCGTGGCGTTCTTCGGAGGCACCACATGGCGTGGGCGTCGCGCGATGCGGGTCAGCGTGTGCAACTGGATGACGTCGGATGAGGATGTGCGCCGGACAATCCACTCGGTCGCGAAGGTCTTATCGGCATGAAACTCCCGGAAACAGTCGTTCGCGAGGGATTGTGGACTCGCGGCTACAGCCGGCTTGGGACGTTGTTGAGCAAGTCGGAATGCCAGGAACTGCGTGCGTTATATCAGAAGCCCGAGTTGTTTCGGAGCCGGATTGATATGGCGCGGTATCGTTTCGGGCGCGGTGAATATCAATACTTCGCTTATCCCCTTCCGGCTCTCATCGAAGAATTGCGGGAGGTTTTGTATGGCCAGCTATATGAGCCCGCGAAGGAGTGGATGACGGCCCTGTCGATCGAGAGCGAGTTTCCTTCGGACTTGACCAGTTTCCTGGAGCGGTGCCGCGAGGGCGGGCAGCACAAGCCGACTCCGCTGCTACTGCATTACGTCGAGGGCGATTTCAACTGTCTGCATCAGGATCTTTACGGCGATATTGTCTTTCCGTTTCAGGTCGTGTTTTGTCTTAGCAATCCGGAGCGCGAGTTCACGGGAGGCGAACTGCTGGTAGTGGAGCAGCAGCCGAGGGCGCAATCGATTGGCAATGCCATCCGGTTGGAGCAAGGCGAAGCCGCGGTCATTACGACGCGCTACCGTCCGGTGAAAGGTTCACGCGGATATTACCGCACGAATGTGCGGCACGGAGTGAGTCCGATACTCACGGGCGAGCGTTATACGTTGGGCATCATTTTCCACGATGCCGTTTAGGAGGTCCGTCATGTTGAATTCCGATCTGTGCTGGGAGGCAGTTGAAAGCCGTGATGCCGCGAGCGATGGCCAATTCTTCTTTGGCGTTCTGACCACGGGTGTGTATTGCCGGCCGTCGTGTGCGGCGCGGAAGCCGCTGCGTAAGAACGTCCGGTTTTATGCAACTCCGGCAGCTGCGGAAAAAGACGGATTACGGCCTTGCCTGCGATGCCGGCCGCTCGCGACACTCGGAGCCGATCCCAACACGGAACGCATCCGACGCATCTGCCGCTACATTGAAACTCATAGCGACGCGCCGTTGAAGGCCGCAGATCTCGCGAAGAGAGCCGGGCTGAGCCTCTATCATTTCCAACGCAGCTTCAAGGCGATCTCGGGCGTTACGCCGCGGCAATACGTGGAAGCGGCGCGGCTGAAAAATCTCAAAGGCAGCTTGAGGAGCTCGAAAGACGTGACCGAGGCAGTTTACGACGCGGGCTTTGGATCGTCCAGCCGCGTTTATGAGCGAGCCGACACCCGTCTCGGAATGACGCCGAACCAATATCGGCAGGGCGGCCGCGACGTCGCGATCACTTACGTAACTGTGAATTCTCCAGTCGGTTTGATGACGGTAGGCGCCACGGATCGCGGGTTGTGCTTCGTGCAGTTCGGCGATAAAAAAGAGGATCTGGAAGCGCAGCTTCGGCGCGAATATCCGGCCGCGAAGATCGAGCCGATGCGCGAACCGTATCCGCGGGAATTTCAGAAATGGATGGACGCCCTCACCCGGCATTTGGCTGGAGGCCAGCCGCATCTCGATCTGCCGTTGGATATCCGCGCCACGGCTTTCCAGATGCGTGTCTGGAACTATCTCCAGACGATTCCCTATGGTCAGGTTCAGTCATATGGCGAGGTCGCGGCGGGAATCGGACAACCGAGCGCCACCAGAGCTGTCGCTCGCGCGTGTGCAAGCAACACGGTTGCTGTGGTGATACCGTGCCATCGCGTCATTCGCGGAACCGGCGAAATGGGCGGCTATCGCTGGGGATTGTCGCGTAAGCGCGCCTTGATCGATCAGGAGAGGTCGGGGATCCCGACCGGCACTCCCATGCCTTGCGCGGAAGCGTCCCATCTGTCACGATAAACTTCTAAATAGCTTTGTCATCCGAAGAATCCAAGCCGCGCGGCGGTCTGTCTCGAATCGCCTTTTTTGTGCTGGCCGCTGTTTTTGTGGTCGTTCGTCTGTGGAATCTCAGGACATTTTGCCTGGATTCCGATGAGGTTTGGAGTCTCACGTGCGCGCATGCCAGTTGGACCGTCCTGTTCCAGAACGCAGCGTTCGATCTGGTCCATCCGCCACTCTTTTATGTTCTGTTGAAGCTGTGGGTTGGGATCGGCGGCGATGGCCTGCTTTGGCTGCGCCTCTTGCCGGCTCTCTTCTCCTGTCTCGCGCTGGTTCCATTTTATTTTCTCTGCCGCGATCTGGAGCTGAGCGAGTGGCAAATGAATTTCGCGCTCTCGCTGCTGTGCCTGAATTCCGATCAGATATTTCATTCTCAATACTTGAGAATGTACAGCCTGCTGTTTTTGCTGAGCATCTGTTCGTACTGGGCGTTCGCGCGCCGGCGTAATCTGTGGCTGCTCGGCGTGATTAACGTTCTGCTGGTTTATACGCACTATTACGGCTGGGCGATGATCGCTTCCGAAGGGTTGTGCGTTTTGTGGGTCGAGCGCAAGCGGCTTTGGGCATTTCTCGCTTGCTGCGGCGCGGTGTTTGCGGGCTTTGTCCCGTGGCTGATGTATGCGAGTCACTACGCGCTGATGCGTGGAGGATTGAAAGACAATTTGGGCTGGATTCACCGGCCCAACCCGGGCGACCTTTTCGCGTTCTACGTGAATCTGACGACGCCGCACGAGTCGCGCTATTTGTCGGCCGCTTTCCTGGTACTGGCGGCGGCGCTGCTCTATGTAGGTATCAGAAAACTTCCGCGCAGTCTTACTGAGCGGGTCCCACTTTTGCTCGTCGCCGCCATTCTGCCGCCGCTGGTCAGCTTTGCGATCAGCCAGTGGTCTCCCCAATCCGTGTGGGGCAATCGCCACCTGGTGATCGCTATTGTGCCGTTTTATTTACTGATCGCGATCTCATTTTCTGTCTTGCCGGTCGAACGGCTGCGGCCAATCGCAGTAGTACTAGTGGCAGCGTGGATGATCCTGAACTTGCCGGCTCTCATTCATCCGAGACCTAAGATCAACTACGAAGTGCTGGCCAAAATGATGATCTCGCGCGAGCCCGGATTGGAGCGGGTTGAGCTGCTCATTCCGGATCGGTTTCTGAAATTTCCGCTGGCATTTCAACTCAACCGGCAGGATCCCGGCCGGTGGGACGCACGGACAATAAGCTCGCTCGATTCCGGCTTGCTGGGCGGGCATTTCTGGGTAGCCTATCACCGCGATCGATGGAAGGGAGCTGAAACTCCTGCGCAGATGCTCCGCGAACGCGGCTATCGTGTTGGCTCGGGAATTTGGGTCAGCGACGACTGGCATCGCGTGATTGCGCTGCCGGTGTGGACGCCCGGGAGTGAGATCGCCGCGTCCGGCAAGCTGATTCCGACGTCTACCCGCCGCCCTTGATCAGCATGGCGAACCAGGTCAGCGTCAGCCCGATCATGATCACTACCGACGACCAGGCGATGGTGTTGTATAAACGAGTGTTGGTCCATTCTTTCATCAGGCGTTCGCGGTTGATCAGCAGGATCATGTAAATCAGAACGAACGGCAGGAGCACGCCGTTGATGACCTGCGAGAACAGGATCATCTGAATGAGCGGGAAGTGCGGAATGAGAATCACGCCGGCGCCGAAAACGATCAGCAGCGTGAACAGCCAATAAAAGATCTTGGCTTCGCCGAAGCGCTTGTCGACGCCCGATTCGAAACCCAAACCCTCGCATACGGTGTAGGCCGTCGAGAGAGGCAGAACGCCGGCCGAGAAGAACGATGCGTTGAACAGGCCGGCGCTAAATAGCAGATACGCGTATTTTCCGAACGGCTTCAATCCGAGCGCCGCATCGGCCGCGTTCTCGATGTCTTTCGGACCGTGCGACCAGATTGCGCCGGCGCAAGCCACGATGATGAAGAACGCCACGACATCGGTCATAATGCAGCCGACGATCACTTCCAGGCGGGATTGAATGTACTCTTTCGCCGAAATGCCTTTCTCAACTACCGCCGCTTGCAGATAGAACTGCATCCACGGCGCAATCGACGTTCCCACCATGCCGATGAGCATGTAGATGTATCCGGTGTCGAAGATCAGCTCGGGCTTGACGCTGTAGATGGCCGCCTGCTTCCAATCCGGACGGATGAGAATGCCGGCGATGATGTAGGTGATGTACAGAGAGCAGGCAACCAGAAACACGCGTTCCACGATCTTGTAACTGCCCCGAACGACGAGCAACCAGACTGCGGCTGCTCCCAGCGGCACCGAAATATAAGGGCTGATGTGAAATAGCTGCAGGCTGCTGGCGATGCCCGCGAATTCCGCGATAACATTCAAATAATTCGCGATGATCAGCGCGATCATCATGAAGAACGTGGTGCGCAGGCCGAACTCTTCGCGAATCAGATCCGACAGGCCTTTGCCCGTGACCGCGCCCATGCGGGAGCACATCTCCTGCGTGACGATCAGCAGTATAGTGATCGGAATCAGCGTCCAAAGCGGCAGATACCCGTACTTGGCGCCGGCCTGAGAATAGGTGAGGATACCGCCGGAGTCGTTATCGACGTTGGCCGTGATCAGGCCGGGACCGATCACCGCTCCGAACAAAGCGATTTGATAGCGGAACCGTTTCAGAAACGCCACGTTTCTTTATCGATTCCTCAAAACAGAGATGATATCGTCCGCGGTGATCACGCCCGACAGCTTGCCTTCGTCGTCCACCACCGGCACTGTGAGCAGGTTGTATTTGTCGAAAAGTTCGGTCACCCGATCCTGGTCCTCCGTTTGATTCACTTGAATATGCGTGTCCGATGCGAGATCCTTGAGCGGCGAATCGACCGCCGCGATAAAGAGTTTGGCTAGGGGAATGGTGCCGACCAGCTTGTCCGATGCGTCCAGTAGAAAAATGGTATTCAACGTTTCCAGCAGCTCTTCATTCGCCTTCAATTCCAGCATGGCGTCGGCCACGGTGGTGTCGTCACGCAACGCCACGTACTCGGTATTCATGAGACCGCCCGCCGTGTCCTCTTCAAATTCCAGGAGCTCGGCCACGTCGTCCTTCGGTTCCGCTTCCATCTCTTCGAGAATTTCTTTACTGGTCTCTTCCTCGAGCTCGGCAAGGACGTCGGCAGCTTCGTCGGGCGACATTTCCTCAACGATGTCCGCGGCCTTTTCGGTTTCCAGCGATTCGAGAATGCTCGCCTGAATATCGGGGTCGACTTCGGACAGAGTATCGGCGGCGACTTCGTCATCCAAAGTCTCGAAGACGGCTTCGCGATCCTCGGGGCTCAGCTCTTCGACGATGTCGGCCAAGTCGGCAGGGTGGATCGATTCCAGCAGCTTGCCGGTGATATTGAGGCGCAACCGCCGCTGTGGATCGGGCTCCAGAATGTTGCAGAATTCCCAGCGAATCGAATTGGGCTGAATGAAACGCTGCAGTTTGCGAATCCAGAGGGGCGGAACCACTCCGCGAACCAGGCGCCGGAAGATGCTCCTCAGGCCGATATCCACTTCGAGAATATCGAGAACATCGGAGCCGTCCTCATGGCGCAGATCGAAGGTGACGTCCGTGACCCGAACCACTTTGCGGCCCTGCGCGTCGATGATTTGCTGGTCGAGCAGATCCCGGACCACGCGAAGCATATACTCGTCCGAATGGTACGGCGTGAGCTGCTCGTCTTTGAGGAAGATGCCGTCGTACGAAATGGACTGGATCTGGTCGTGGCGAATCGTGAGCCAGGCCCAACCACCCCCTACTAGATAGCGATCGACACGGCAGGGATGAACGAGAGGAACAATGGCGGCGTCTTTGAGCAAGCCAAGCTTGCGCCCCTTCAGGTCATAAACCTGGAGGCCGAGCAGTTCGGTGAGATACAGGATACCGTTCGCCATCGAGAATTGCCTGTGCCCATAGACTGCAATGCGAGCGCATACAGACTCCCGACCTCGATATCCGAGGAATGGCTTCGTCCTGTATCGCCGCGCTCTACATGCCTTCGCCTTTACTTACTATGGCGCAACTCTTTTCTTCAAAGCAACTAAAATGCAAAGGTGCGAACATTTATTCCTTTCCTGTTGTTTGGGTGCGCCGTGGCGTGGTCCGGAACGGACGTGATGCACCTTTGGGAGCTGAAGGAATCGGCGAAAATCAAGGCTGTCGATGAGTCCCTGAACGGCGTGCTTGGCGTCGCCACCATCGACCTGACTTCCGGCCGCGTTTTCGCCTACAACGGCGAGGTGGTTTTCCCGACCGCCAGCTCCATCAAGATTCCGATCATGATCCAGGTTTTTCGGGATGAGCGCGCGGGTAAATTCTCGTTCGCGGACAAGGTGACCATGGGTCCGAAAGACAATGCCGGTGGAAGCGGCGGCCCGTTGCAGAAGGCGCTCGATCACGGGACCGTCACCGTCACCATGCGGGACCTGTTGGAAGACATGATCCAATACAGCGACAATTCCGCGACGAATAAACTGATCGATGCGGTGGGGATGGATCGGGTGAACGCGTTGATCCACGAGCTCGGATTGGAGCATACCCAGCTCCGGCGCAAAATGATGGATAGCGCGGCCGCCGCGCGGGGCGACGAAAACGTCTCGACGCCTTTGGAGATGGCTCGGATCGTTCGCCTCATTTACGAAAACAAGGCCGCCGATGCCGAATCCTGCAAAGAGATGCTGGCGGCGATGAAAAGAGTGGACGCTTATATGCGGCCGGTCATCCCAGGCGATATTCAGGTCGCCTCAAAACCGGGCGACCTGGATGGCGTGCGCACTGAGACCGGGCTCGTGTACCTGCCGAAGCGGCCGTTCATCGTCAGCGTGATGTCGGCCTACCTGGACGATCGCGTGAACCCGGTCGGCGAGATCACGGGAATCGTGTTTGACTATTTTAATAAGGTTGCGCATGCGAATCAGTACGGGCGTAGGTTGGATTAGCGCGTCCCGTAATCTTATACAGAGCGTCCAGGTTTCGCTGGGCAATGTCGTAGTGCTTCGCCGCGCCGGGCCCGATGGCCACCGCACGCCGCGCCATTCGAATCGCATCCATATATCGATTCTCGGCCGCAAACGTCTCCGTCAACACATTGAGCGGCGCCACCAGACTCTCGTCGTTGGGCCCGAAGAGGGATTCGAGAATCCGTAGCGATTCCCGTGCTTCAGACTCGGCTCGGTTGTACACGCCCATCCGTTCGTGGGCAAGGGCCAGGTTACGGAGAATCATGGCTGTGACCGGGTGCCGATGTCCCAGGGTTGCTTCTGAACTGGCCAGCGCTTGGCGCGCGACGGCCGCTGCATCGGCGTTCCGGTCCTGTTGCAGGAGCGATTTCACCTCTTCGTTGAGCCGTAACGGCGTGCTTTGAGGCGACGCCAAGGCCATTGCCAGGACGAGTCCGCAGAACCATGTCATGCGTCGAGCTTAGACTCGGATACCTCGTGGTTTCGATGAAAATCGCCCCGGCGCGTGGAAATCGCGATTGAGCGCTTTCCGACGTCCGGGCGCTCGATGGCTTCCGAACCGCGCTCAAGGGGAAGACATCCGCGTTCCGGGGGATATTCTGGCAAATCCTGGCGAAAAGCCCCACAACAGACTATGATGGGCGCGGAGCCATGCCACAGGTAATGCCGGACTATCTCTTTATCGCCGAGCTGCTCGGTTACGGCGCGGGTTCGGTTCTCGCGGTCATTCTGGCGATGCTGGTCCGCCGGGCACCCTATCAAAGTCCCGGAACAAGGCTCCTGGTCTTCTGCGCTTTGCTTTGGAACATCGTCGGGCTCTTTTCGATTCTGCTGGTTCTTTCCGGAATGCCGCCCAGGTCCTTGACGGTAAATTTGCTGCGGGCCGCGTCCATGTCCGGTGGCGCCATATTCCCGGTCAGCTTTCTGCTGCTATGGTCCCGTCCGCTGAAACCCGATTCGTGGCAGGGCAAAGTAAATTGGTGGCTCCATCCGCTCTCGATCTGGAACGCGGTTTGGATCACCGCATTCGTGTTCCTGTGCCCGTTTCTCGGCCTTTCCCGATTAGCTGCCTATTCCTGTTCGCTGAACGCCTCTCTTTTGCTTACCGCGGGAGCTCTTACGCAGGTTCGCGGTAAATTGAGCGCCGCGGCGGACCGGATTTACCTCACGCTGACTTTGACGGGCGTCTGGGGATCAACGCTCGCGATTTTTCTTCTCGACCAACGCGGTATATCCCCGAATCTCGTACCCGCGCTGGTGATCGCGAAGGAACAGTCGCCTTTTCTCGCCGTCCTGGGCGCATTGTTCTTCTTCGCCCGTTTCCGCTCCTGCGATGTCCTGATTAAGCACAGCCTGCGCGTAATGGCCGCTGCCGGCATGGGGGTGTGGGCTAGTTTTTTCATCGCGCAGACGCTTCCCAGACTTGCTTCGGGTTCACCATATCCGGCCGTCCTCAGAGCCACTCTGGGCGCGGCCGTCATGGCCACTCTGCTTGTTGTCTTCTCACTCGCGGATCAGGCCATTGGCCGGCGGATCGATTACTGGATTCTTCGCCAGCCGGATTACCGCTTGGCGCTACGCCAATTGTGGGAGGAAATGGCCCATCCGGAAGCGGAGCCAGAGCTATTTGAAGCGGTTGACCGGCGGGTGTCCAAAGTTCTCGACGTTGCCGCGGTACGCGTTCTGCGGCGCTCCGAGATAGCAGGGATCGAAACGCACGCGGCCGCGAATGCGGGGCAATGGTGGGAGCTCGCTTGTTCCGATCCGTGCCGCCGTGCGATACCGGGTTACGACATTGACGTTCTGTTTCCTGTGCGGGTCCACGGCAACGTAACGCACGTAATGGCGATCGCACCAGGGGATTGCCGCCGCAGCCTGTTGACCGGCGATCTGAAATTCCTGCAGAACGTGGCCGGACAGATCGGCAGCCGTCTTGAAGCGCTGGCGCATGAACGGGAGCGGATCGAGCGGCAGAGCCGGGAATCGAATCTGCGCCGGCTCGCGGCCCAAGCCGAACTCAAGGCGCTGCGAGCGCAGATCAATCCTCACTTCCTGTTCAACTCCCTGAACACGGTTGCCGACCTTATCGTCACGGATCCTGAGAAGGCCGAGACCATGACCATCCTGCTGGCGAAAGTCTTTCGGCACGTCCTGATGCAAAGCGACCGTCAACTCACTCGTGTTTCCGAGGAGATGGATTTTCTTCGCACTTACCTGCGTATTGAAGAGGTTCGTTTTGGCGACCGGCTACGCGTGCGCATGGAGCTGGATCCTTCCGTTTCACGGGACAATATTCCTTCGCTCATTTTGCAGCCTGTGGTGGAGAATGCGATCAAGCACGGATTGGCGCCCAAAATAGGCATCGGCAATCTCAGCATTATCGCCGACTCCCAGGGCGATTTCGTTCGTCTCGCGGTGGAAGACGATGGGATGGGGCCAATGCCGGCCGGGAGCAGCCGTGACGGAAATGGCGTCGGGCTGAAGATTATCGCGGAACGGCTACGCACTCTTTACGATGATCGCGCCAGCCTGCGTTTTGAGAAGGCCGAGCATGCGGGAAGCCGTGTTACGATTCTGATCCCGCGCAACGCGGTGGTTGTCTGAGCTCGGATGAAGAGCCTGATTGTCGATGATGAATCCGCTGCACGGTCGCGGTTGACGCGACTGCTTGGGGTGCATCCGAATATCGAGATCGTGGGCGAGGCGTGTGACGGATTGCAGGCTCTGCAGGCGATCGAGACATTGCGCCCGGACCTCGTTTTTCTGGACATCCAGATGCCGGGCCTGGACGGTTTCGCAATGCTGCGATCCATCCCCGCGAATGTACCGAAACCGCTGGTCGTCTTCGTGACGGGGTTCGATCAACACGCCCTTGAAGCGTTCGAAGCCAACGCCCTGGCCTATCTTTTGAAACCTGTAGAAAAAGAACGGCTCGCCGCCGTGATCGACCGTGCAGCTAGTATCTGCGAGTACGAGAAATTGCGGATGGAAGAGGACCGGCGCGTCACCGAGGTGGCGCAGACGGCGGTGCGCTGTTTGAAGCAGGTGGTTGGGCGCAAGCGCGACCGCATGGTTCTGCTCGCGCCTGACGACGTGTTTTTCTTCAGCGCCGAAAGCGGGACTATCAAGGCCAAGACTTCGGACGAGGTGTACTCAGTCAATTATCAGCTCTCGGAATTAGAGAGTGGACTCGCGGAGTCCAATTTCTTTCGAGCGCGCCGGGCGGTGCTTGTCAATCTCGGACGCGTGAAAGAAATTCGGCCCTATTTCAAGAGCAGCTTTTTGATCGTGATGAACGATTCAGCTCAGACTGAGATCCAGGTGAGCGAGCGCCAGGCCAAACTTCTCCGCCAGCGTATCCCCGGACTGTAGCCCTAAAGCGCCGCCGCAGTCCGGCCGATGGTATGTGTGCAACGCAACTGTTTGATCTCCCGGGCGGATCGGTCAGGTCGGATCCGCCCATATTTTTTCAAAGTGCTCTTCAACGTCGGCATAAATCCAAAACGAGCCTTGTTGTTGTTCGGATTTTTGGTTT
Source organism: Bryobacterales bacterium (assembly GCA_963802915.1). GTDB lineage: Bacteria > Acidobacteriota > Terriglobia > Bryobacterales > Bryobacteraceae > JAICMB01. The sequence goes on along the minus strand of CAWDKQ010000022.1, from coordinate 119,053 downwards.
CGACGGCCATTTTCTTCCCTCGAGCTCAAGCCGAGCTGAACATCAATACGGACGCAATCAAAAAATCGGTCGTATTTCTTTACGACGCGGACCGCAATGGCGGGTTCAATCCGGCTCTGGAACTGGGTACCGGATTCTTCGTTCGTGTCGCGATTAACGGAAGCTCGAGAGCCTACATCTTGCTGGTGACGGCCCGGCATGTCATCGATCCGCAGTGGGCGAAATGCCGCGCTTCCGGATTTTCGCGGCAATATCTTCCCAACCCTACCCTGATTTACGCGCGGCTGAACAAGCGCGGATATGTGGCCGGATCGGGCGCGGATGGAACTGTTGATATACCGATCCCATTGGTTGAGAACGGACAGCAGTTGTGGAAGCACGCAGCGGACGACATGGCGGACGCCGCGGTCCTTCTGATTCACTCCCCCGAAACTACGCTGGCCGATGCAGATATCGGAAGCATTCCTCTCTCGAACTTCCCGACGGACGCGGAAGTGAAAAGCATCACCATTGGCGATCAGCTTATTTCAGCGGGGCTGGTGCCAGGCATGTCAGGCAAGAAGAGAAACTCTCCTTTTTTTAAATTCGGCTATGTTTCAAGCATTCCCGATGAGGAAGTGGAGGTCTACTGCACGCGTGAGCCCTATTATGTGCGCGGCTGGTTCGTGGCTGCGAACCTGGTGGCGGGGAATAGCGGATCGCCGATCTTTTACGTTCCGGCTGGCGGGCGGGGCGTAGTGTTTGGATCGGTCGTGACCAGGCCGTTACTTCTGGGCGTTCAGTCGTCGAGTATTCCGCCTGCCGATTTGGCCATCATGACGCCGATCGACGACGTCTACGAGATTATCCAGAGCATGCACCTGGTGGACGCCGATTTAAGTAGGGGAGAGCCCGCGGGGGGCGCGCCGGAATCTAGCGTTGCCGGTCCGCCTCGCCGGTAGTCACGTTAGCCGGACGATTGGTCCTAATATCCCTGCGGGAGGTGACTCAGTTGTACGAAATGCTGAACAGCAGAATCGTAGCAAGGAGCATTGCGGCGACGGCGTACTTTGCTCCGGAATTGCGAAAACGATAAAAGCGTTTCAGGCACTTGCGGCAGCGTATCGGGACGAGAAACACGAGGGCCAAGACGCTATCGGCAAAGCCTGAGGAATGGGAGAGACGGCTATCGCGCCAGCCGCAGTTAGGGCAGGTGTAGTGGTTCTCCAAATCGATCGCCACACATAGAGTGGGTGCACCCACGCAGTCCTCTAAGCATGGTTTTCAGAGCGTTCGATGTTATAGTGGACGTGTAGCTTGTCGTCATCGGGGCGTGGCTCAGCCTGGTAGAGCGCCTGGTTCGGGACCAGGAGGCCGGTGGTTCGAATCCACTCGCCCCGACCAATATCTATTCTTCTCGCAACGCAACCATTGGATCCACGCGGGTAGCCCGGCGCGCGGGGATTACTGTCGCCAGGAACGCCACCACGGCCAGAAGCAGGGCTACAGCGGCGAATGTTGCCGCATCCCTTGTGCTCACGCCGAATAACAGGCTTGCCATCACGCGGGTCAACATGGCCGCGCCGACCAAACCGACCAGGATGCCAATCCCCATCGCCTGCTGATAAAGAGGCAAGAGCGTCAGCAGCGGCGAAGCAGCGTGCCGGACCGTCATGGAGAGTGCCCAGCACACCAACGCCAACATGGCGGCGACGAAGACCAACGAGGTACCACTTGCGAGGCCACATAACACCGCCTTAGTCGGTCCTATTTCGCTCGGCGCGCTCGCGCTCATACTGACGGACGAATCCGGTTGGGTCCTCGGGCCAAGGGCGGGACTTCACCAGCCGGTAATACGACGAGACGCGGCCGCCTTCCGACAGCTTGCGGTTGAAGGTCTCTATCTCCCATCCCAGGTAGCGGAGTTCGCGGATGCGCTTCTTCCAGTCATCCTGGTTGGCCACAAAGTCCAGCGTAGCCGCCGGCACCGCCTCGCCTTTGAACGCCTTCAGAGTCTCGCCGAGCCGAATGTGGACGCTACCGTGGGCCATCACAGCGTCCATCCATAACGGGCCATGGAACCCTAAATACGTCCCGATTCCGGCATTGCATTCCCCGCAAATGAAATCCTGGCGCTCTGGACTTGACCAATGCGGAAACGCGTTAATACTCATGAGCACGACTCCGTGCCCATCGGCTGATCGCCCGCACATGGCGCACCGGCGTAGCGTTGCGTGAACATCGCGCCCAGCGCACGAAAAGAATTTGGAAACAGACGATAGACCCCTTGACACCTAGCCACCACCGATTGCCCCGCTCGGCTCCGATAATGTTCTATTTTAGAACACTCCCAGCTTGGTACGAAAGCTACGCTCGTTTTTGTGCCCAGAGGTCCGAGAGGCAAGAACATCGTCGGACGGCGAGTCGCTAAAGCGCGCACCCTGGCCAACCCGCCGATCACCCAGGACGCCCTCTCTGGCAAGCTCGCGCGGCTCGGGATCCAGCTCGACCGCTCCGCCGTCGCCAAGATTGAAAACAACCATCGACGTGTTCTCGACTACGAACTGAAGGCGCTCGCGATTGCTTTGGGCGTGCAGGTCGGCTGGCTGTTCGGAGACGAGAAGTGAAGGACCCGACCTCCCAGCTACGATCTGCGACGAGGCGCGCCAAATCCGACGTTGCGAACAAAATCGTCAGCATGTGCCTTCACGAGTTGAGCCGGAGGGTCGCCGAAGACTGGAAATACAGGATCGACGGCGAAGAGTATGAGCGGCTGGTCCGCGAGTGGTTCGACAACAAATGTCCTTACCGCTCTCGGCCTCTCGCCGACGGTCAGTCGGTAATCGAACACCTTGACGGTATGAACCGCTACCGCGCGGGCCTTCATGTGGCCGGAAACGTTCTGGTTGCCTGCAGGAGGTGTAATGGTGAAAAGCGGCGTGACGATTCAGCTAGAACTCTGTCACTCGCTGAGTCCGGCTGGGCGTCATTCCTATCTCATGACGGAGCACGCTGTGCCGCATCGTGCCTCACGTGCAAGTATTGGACCAGCGTATGGGGAGACGCGGAGGAGCGCAGGACGCGGCTTAGCGAGAACGCAGGGAGAATACGCTCCTTTCGAGCTGCATTTCCGGAACTGGAGCAACTCCTCCCCATTGTTCGACGCGCCTTGCCAACTCTGCTGACGAAGCTATACTCGGACTGCCAAGCCTTCGCAGAAACAGAGATCAGGTCGCTTTTGGAAGGCCTCGATCGAATCGCGGACGCACGCAAAGAACGAAGTGCAGTTGGTCGAACGAATACGCCTGACAAAATCGGACCTTCTAATGGTGCCCCCGACGCAGAGGCGCCTTGACGAGGGGATGGCGCTGCGACGCCTTAGGGCATGGCTGGGAGCGTAGTCGGGGCTTGCATGGCAGGTCCCGACGGAGAGCTTTCGGCGGCACATCATAGGAGTGGATCACACGGAAGCTGTCCGCTATCTCGGCAGAGTTGCGGCCCGAGAGCGGAGCGGGGGGCATGCCTAGGGGGGAACTGCTCAGGCGTGTGCCAGTCCATCAAAATCGAGTATGGAATAGGGCCGGAACGGTATGCCTAATAGTATGCCCAGCCTGTGCTTCCGCTGAGTCACTCCGGATCGCTCTAATTCGGGCGCAAGATCTTGGAAATATACCCAATGTGATCGGTACGAGCAGTCATTCGTTGTTGAATTGGAGGAGTTATTAGTTCGGGACCAGGAGGCCGGTGGTTCGAATCCACTCGCCCCGACCAATATCTATTCTTCTCGCAACGCAACCATTGGATCCACGCGGGTAGCCCGGCGCGCGGGGATTACTGTCGCCAGGAACGCCACCACGGCCAGAAGCAGGGCTACAGCGGCGAATGTTGCCGCATCCCTTGTGCTCACGCCGAATAACAGGCTTGCCATCACGCGGGTCAACGTGGCCGCGCCGACCAAACCGACCAGGATGCCAATCCCCGTCAGTTGCATTCCCTGCCTCACCACCAGTCCAAGGATGTTCCCGGGCTGCGCACCCAGTGCCACTCTGATCCCGATGTCGTGAGTGCTCTGAGTCACCAGATAGGACATCACGCCGTAAATGCCGACAGCAGCCAGCAACAGCGCAAAGGCCGCAAAAGCGCCCAGCATGGTGCTCGCGAAGCGCTGCCGCGCCAGAGAATCGAAAAGGCGATCCTGCATGGTCCGGATTCCATATACGGCGACATCCGGATCGACCGCGTGGATTTCGCGGACGACGGCGCTCGATAGCGCGGCCGCATCGCCGGACGTTCGAGCCACCAGGAACATGCCGTCTGAGGCGAATTGCTCCTGCGGGAAATAGGTCGCAATTTTGCTATCCGCATCCAGCCCGTATTGCTTGACCACTCCCACTACACCGACAATCGTCATTGGCTTCTTGGGATCGAACCACAGATGTTTTCCGATCGGACTTTCGCGCGGCCAGTAACGCTGCGCGAATTTTTCGTCGATGATTACGGCTCGAGGCATGTCGGCGGTGTCGTGCTCCCCGAAGAACCGGCCCTGAATTAACGGAATCAGCATGGTTCGAAAGTAGTCCGTGCTCGCGGTGCGAATATCCACTTGCAACTCATGACCGGCCGGCTCGGGGTGTCCCTCTACGCTGATGCCTCCCCATCCCACGGCGCCTGTCAAAGGCAGCACCGATACCACGCCTTCCGCCTTCACTCCCGGCAGATGCGCGATGCGGCTTTCGATCTCCCGATAAAACTGGACCACCGCTTTGTCCTGGCGATATTTCGCCCCGCTGGCGGCAACCTGCATGGTCAGCACGCGATCCGTGGTAAATCCGGGAGGCACGCTCTGCAAACGCACGAAGCTGCGGATCAGCAGGCCGGCGCCTATCAACAGCATCAGAGAAAGCGCCAGTTCGGAGACCACCAACAGGCCGCGCAAGCGCTGCCGTCCCAGTGCCATGCCACCGTCGGTCTGGCCACTGCGACCGCCGGATTTCAACGACGTGTTCAGATCCACTTTGATGGCGCGCCACACCGGCACCACGCCGAACAGAATGCCGGTCACGACGGAAACGCCAAACGTGAACGCCAGAACGCCCGCGTTGATTTCGATATCTTCCAAACGCGGAATGTTGCCCGGATTCATGGTGCGGACCACGTAAATGCTCGCTTGCGCGACCAGGAGCCCGGCGGCTCCGCCGAGTATCGAAAGAAGAATGCTTTCCGTGAGTAACTGCCGCACCAGGCGCTGCCAGCCTGCTCCCAAGGCAGTACGGATGGCCACTTCCTTCTCGCGGCGCGCAGCCCGCGTGAGCAGCAGGTTCGCGACGTTCGCACAGGCGATCAGCAACACCAAAGTCACAGAGCCCAGCAGCACCAGGAGAGCCCGCCGCACATCGCCGACCACCTGCTCCTGCAATCCCACTACGTGCATGCCGAAGGTACGGTCGCGCTTGTCCTTCTCGCGGATGCGGCTGGCGATTATGTCGATGTCGGCCTGCGCCTGTTGCACCGAAACGCCGGGCTTCAGCCGGACCAGGATATTGTTATTCTCGTCGCCCCTGTTTTTCACGGCATCGGCGCCCAATGGCAGCGGCAGAAAGACGTCGACCTTGTCCATGGGTCCTTCCGACGGCATCACTTCGGCATTGAGCAGGAACCCCGGCTGAAGCACACCCGCCACGGTGAATGGGTTCCCGTTGAGCGTGATGCCCTTCCCTACGATCGCGGGATCGCCGTTGAACAGGCGCTTCCAAACCCGGTCGCTGAGAATGACTACGGGCGGTTTACCGGGTTTGTCTTCCTCCGGCAACAACAGCCGGCCAAGCAGAGGCTTGGCGCCGAGCATTCGTAAGAGGCTCGATTGGGTGCGCAGCCCGTCGACCAGCTCGGGCTGATCGCGGCCGGTCAGCGTGAAACTGCGGCTCTGGGCGAGCGCCATCTCATCAAAGGAATGGTTCTCGTTTTGGATATCGATGTACTGGCCCGGCGAAGGCCAATCGCGGAAAATGCCGATCCCAGGCGAATGCAGCCAAACGGCGGCCAGGCGATCAGGCTGCGGATAGGGCAGGGGACGCAGGAGCAGCGCATCCACCACGCTGAAAATTGCCGAATTGGCTCCGATTCCGATGGCCAGAGATGCCACAATCACCAGCGTCAACCCCGGGCTTATCCGGAGCATCCGAAGGGCATAGCGAAAATCCTGTAGCCAGGCGTGCATGATCCTCCTGCAACTCTATGAATGGTATTACGCGCGGGCGGGAAATCCGGTACGCACGATAAGATAAATAAATAACCTAATCCGAAAGTTGTCCCGGGGCCGAGGCCACGAAGCCAGAGCTGTAGGAGCGTCTTAGTGGCATTGTTGCGTAACGCGAGCAGCACGACGAAGGTTGTAGTAGCTACCACGGTCATGCTGTCGTTCATCTCTTTCTGGAGGGCGGCGGCGATCGTTTTGAGCGATCTTGCCTCGTCCGCTTATTACGTCGGGGGCATCGCGGAGACCGCGATTGGCAAGTCGGCTCCCTGGTTCATCCTCGCGATCATGCTGTTCTCCTACGCGGTGCGCGCGGTGTACATCGAGAGCTGCGGCATGTTTGTGCGTGGCGGCGTGTACCGCGTGGTGCACGAGGCTATGGGTGGAACGCTCGCGAAGTTCTCGGTTTCGGCCTTGATGTTCGATTACGTCCTCACCGGCCCGATCAGCGGCGTCAGCGCGGGGTTGTACGTGGCGGGCCTGATCAACGAGATGGGCGTGTACTTCCATCGGCCCGGCCTGGCGGTCCCTCCCGAGACTTTCGCGGCAGTGTTCGCGGCCGTCGCCACGATTTACTTCTGGCGCAAAAACATTATCGGAATTCGGGAATCGAGCCACAAGGCGCTGCGGATCATGCAAATCACCACTGTGATGGTGGTCATTCTGATCGCGTGGTGCCTGGTCACGATCTTCGCTCGAGGGTATCAACCCGTTCCGCTGCCTTCACACTCGACCATCCATTTCGGATCGGCGGCCTTGGGTTGGTTGCATGGGACGATATGGCCGCAATTTACGGCGATTGCGATCCTGATCGGCCTGGGACATTCTCTGCTGGCGATGAGCGGCGAAGAGAGCTTGGCGCAGGTGAACCGCGAAATCGCATCGCCGAAGCTGAAGAATCTGGAACGCGCCGGATTTATCATCTTCATTTACTCACTGGCATTCACTTCGCTGGTGTCGTTTTTCGCGGTGATGCTCATCCCGGATGGGCAGCGCGGGAAGTATCTGGATAACCTGATCGGCGGCCTTTCCATGTTCCTGCTGGGACCGGAATGGGCGCGACTGCTCTTCCACGCGTTCGTGGTTCTGGTGGGCGCGTTGATTCTGGCGGGCGCCGTCAACACCGCGATCATCGGCTCAAACGGCGTGCTGAATCGCGTGGCGGAGGACGGCGTACTGCCGAGGTTTCTGCGAAAGCCGCACAGCAAATTCGGCACTACCAGCCGGTTGATCAATCTCATCGTGATCCTGCAATTGGTGACGATCATCATCAGCCGCGGCGACGTTTACATGTTGGGTGAAGCGTACGCGTTTGGCGTGGTGTGGAGCTTCGCGATGAAAGGCTTAGCGGTCCTGGTGCTGCGGTTCAAGCAGCCGGGTAAACGCGATTGGAGGGTGCCGCTCAACTTCCGCATCGGAGGGATTGAGTTTCCGGTCGGGCTGGCTCTGATTACTCTCGCGTTGTTCACTCTGGCCATAATCAATTGCCTGACTAAGGAAGTCGCGACAATTTCCGGTGTCTGCTTCACGGTGGCGTTCTTCCTTACGTTCGAGCTGTCGGAGCGCATCAACAAGCGGGCAACCAGTGAACATCCGGCTGAATTAGAAGAGTTCCGGCTGGCTGACAGCAGCGAGGTGGTACCGGAAGCAGTGAGCGCGCGGCCTGGCAACGTGATTGTCGCGGTTCGCAACCCAGGTCATCTGGAGCACCTGGAGAAGACATTGGCGAAAACAGATACGCGCAAGATCGACATCGTCGTCGTGTCGGTACACGTGAGCCCGCGGGGTTCGCAGGCCGTGGAACTCGGCACCGACCAGGTTTTCGGGTCGGATGAACGTTATCTGTTCACCAAAGTGGTCACCGTGGCGGAAAAGGCGGGCAAGACCGTGGAGCTTCTGGTGGTTCCCGGCGCGGACGCGTGGCATGCGGTTATCCAGACGGCCGAGAAGCTGAAGTCGGCGCGAGTGGTGGCTGGGCTATCGCCGAAGTACGACGCGACCATTCTCGGAAAGATCGTTGGCGAGGCCTGGGAGACGCTGCCGCAACCTCGACCTTCTCTTTCGCTCGAAGTTGTGCTGGGCCGCGAGAAATCGGTCTTCTTCAATCTGGGACCGCATCCCCCGCGTCTCTGGCCAGAGGACATCGATCTCGTGCATCAGCTTTGGCGGGATCTGTCCAATCGCCAGTTCGGGGCCAAACTGCACCATCGCGATATCGTAGGCGTGGCATTGCAGCGGCTGGCGCGCGATCTGGGCAGTTCTTCCGAAGCGGAAAAAGTAGTGCAGGAACTGGAATCCGAGCTGACGCACCACCAGGAAGCTGCGCCAGTCGAGGGCGATTAGCTCATTTCGCGGTGGTCGCCGCGGCTGCCTCGATTTTTGTCAGTTGCTGGCGCACAATGGCCGCGTCTTTCGCGTTCGGCGCCAACTCCAGATAACTTCGGAGACATTTAGCCGACTCGGCAAATTCATGCTTCTGAATGAGGATGAGCCCCAGGGCATATTCTAGCCTCGGGAGGGTCCGTTCCTTATCAAGCCGCAATCCCTGGCGCGCGGCGAGTTCGGCCTGTTCCACTTTATTCAGGTTCGCGCTCGCAATCGTGAGATAAAGATAAGCGATCGGAAAACCTTCGGGAGTAAGTTGGACCCAATCCTGCGCATACTTTTCCAATTCCGCCCAATTCTGTTGCCTCTCGGCGAGAGCAGCCAGGCCTTCGTACGGCTTGACATATCTCGGATCGCACTCCAGGGATTGTTTCCACGCGCTGGCCGCACCGGCTGCATCATTCCGCCTCTCGCTCAAGAGACCAAGCTCGAACCACGCAGCCGCAAATTTCGGGTAAATCGTTACCGCCTTCGTCAGTTCTTTCGCGGCGGCGTCCCAGCGCTTGTCTCTCAGCTCCGACATGCCTTTTTCGTAAGCGTTCATTGCGTTTCGAGGGGCTGCCAGGGTGGTCGCACTCACCGTGAGCGCCTGGTCGTGAGATACCGGATGTAAAACAATGGACCCGATGCGGGTGTCGTCCAGCGTGTTTTTGATGTCAATATTGACGCGATCGGACCAAAAGCCAGCCAGCACAGCCTGCACCGCGCAGTCTCTCAGAGCGGTCGTAATTGGATTGGAGTAATACGTCGAATTGCCGATAGGTCTGCCAAGTTCCTGATCCCGGCCAGGCGTTTGGGAGGCATCTCCAGCGGTATCGCTGGCGCCCCCCTCGACTTTGAAACTGAACTTTCCTTTTGAATCGGTCCAGGTCTCGGCTTGAACACTGCCTTTGCAGATTCGTCGAATGAGGACCGGTTCGGGAGGGATCGAGCCGCCTTCAAGCACCGCTTCTCCCGAGATGAAGATCGCTCGTTCGGTCGATCGGGGGTCGTTCGTGGTTTGGCCGCTTGCCGCCACGCCGACGGCCAGGATCGTCGCAGCGATCATTGACGTTTGGAAATCCACAACGCCTCCGGATGCAACCTTCTAATTATGCACCTAATTCGGATAGGGTTCGCCGGCGTGAACGATGCGGATCTCATGATCCGTAAAGACGCTGTGGCTGCCCGGCAATTCGATTTTCGGCATGTGGCAGGTAACGCATTTGGTCGTAGAAACCGGACAGGTTTTTTGAGTGACCGCGGCGGCCGTAGACGTCTTTTGATGGCAGGCGAGACAATTGCGATCGTAGGCGGCATCGTTCTTCACCACATCTTTATGCGGTTCGTGGCAGGCCGTGCATCGGATTCGCTTGTCGTTGCCGAGGAAGCACTTGCTATTCGCCAGCCGGTAGGGTTGGAATCGAACGTTGACTTCGCTCCAGGCATGTAGTCGCACAGCGGCGGACCAGGTGCGATGGCAAGCGCCGCAGAATGTGGACATGTCCTCGGCTGCCAGGTCGCCGAGCTTCCTGGGAAATGGCGCTTGTTTACCCTGCGAGATGGCTTCCATATGCGCGTTGGCGCCGGCGTGGCAGTGCTCGCAATCGAGACCTGGACGCATCGTGTCGAGCGTGAGCTGACCATCCTTCGTCCCGCCGGAGCTGTGGCATCCAAAGCAGGAGACAATTTCTTCACTCGGCGTGGGACGGCCCATCGCTTCCACTAACGTATGGGGGCGAATGCGTTCGCTGCCCATGGTAATGGCCAGCCCGTCGATGGGCCGGTAATAGCTCACCAGGCTTTCGTAATAGCGGCCGCCGTATTCGAGGACGAATGTCTGGGACCAGACTCCGAACGCATAATTGATCGGCAAAGACAGCGAGCCGGTGCCGTCGCTCACCGTGTAGATACTGATGCCGTCCTTACGCTCGATAACGTATTTGTAGCCATAAGCTTCAAAAGTTAGCTTGGGATGCTCTTTCAGAATCGTCTGATCGTCCGGCCGCTCGATTGCGATTCCCATGGCCGACTTAGGCTGCGCTTGCGCTTCTTCCCGGTGGCATGTCGCGCAGGTGAATTTGCCGGAAGCCGGGGGCGCCGCACGCAACAAGGCAGGCAAAACGAGACAGATGGCAATCGCGAGATCAACGCGAATCACGAGGATCGCTCTCCTTCGCAATCGAGATCGAGGTCCGGCGCTCACGACGCGCCTCTTCATGACGGCCAGCCTTGGAATAAACGCCGGCCAGCGCCATATGATATTCGACATTGGCCGGATCGAGCCGCTCCGCGCTTTCCAGGTGCTCGATCGCCTGGCTGAGATCGCCATTATTATCGAGGACCAATCCGTACGCATACTGCGCCATCGAACACATCGGCCCATCCTGAGCTGCCTGGCGCGCCAAAGGCAGAGCGGCAGCCGTCGCTCCCGCGCGGAACATGAGCAAAGCGACCATGCCCCGGGCATCGGGATTGTGGGGATTCAACTCGAGTTCGCGCTTCAGCTCCTGCGCCGCTTCTTCGGCGGGCCGAAATGACAGCAGATATGTCGCATATAAATAATGAACGCCCGGCGCTTTAGGGAAACTGTCCACCAGGGACTTGAAAGCCTGCGCCATCCGGCTGGAATCGCCAGCCAACCACAGGTACGTGGTCTGGCCCGCCGCGACGATTAAATCGCGCTCTTCGGCTGGTACTTCCTTAGGCAGCAATGGCTGGTGGAGTGCGGTCAATCCGATGCCTGCGATCAGGTTGGGATCGTGCAGGCCGCGCTTCACAAACGGCATAAATCTTGGCATTGCCTGGTCGAACAAGCCGAGTTTGGTCAATACGAGCGCCTCATGAAAACGCAGGACCTGCTCGACTGAGGGTTCCAGTCCGGTGCGGATTTCAAATGCCCGGCGCATGTGTTCCAAAGACTGCGCGTACGCTCCGGTCTCAAACTCGCAAAGACCCAGAAACGACCATCCCGGCGCAGCCTTTTCCTGGTCTTCCAGTTTGACGAACTCGGTAAACGCGCGCACGCCGCCTTCGTAATGATCGCTGTCGTAGCAGAGGGTGCCGAGGTACCACCAGCCTTCGGTCCATGTGGGCTTGAGTTGAAGGGCTTGCTGGTAGAGGTCGATGGCCTGGGAAATCTGGTCCGATTCACGCGCCGCGGTGGCCTGCGCGGCCAATTCTTCAAACGTCGCCGCGTGCGCTACGGACGCGAAAATTACCGCAATGGCACACACGACTACTCGGACGCCAAACTTCATTTCGATGAGTTCAACAGGCACTATAACACCCTTAATGCGATTGAGAGAGCATGTTCTTCAATTGCCGGAACCAGACGCTCTGCGGATTCCACTGCAGATAACGATTCAGGAGTGCGACCCGATCCGACTGACGCCCCTGCCTGTCATATAGGAAGGTAAGGTTGATCCAGGCTGCTTGGAGCGACGGATCGAGGTCGATGGTATGCAGGAGCATTTTTTCCGCGCCGGCATCGTCGCCGCTGTTCTGAAGAGCGATAGACAAGCTGAGCGCCGCGAATCCACTGTCGGGCTGCACTTCTAAATCACGCCGCGCAAACATCACAGCCTGGTCCGGCTCACGCCGCTGCAATCGGATCGAGACCAGGCCGGATAAAACTCCTGGATCATTTTCTTTCTCAGCCTGGGGCAGAGCTTCAAGGAGGCTGACTCCTTTATCGTGCAGCGATTGCAGACCGTGAGTTCCACCGACGATCAGCGTGGCCAAAGCCAGATCGCGATCCCGAAATTGCGCCGGTGGCGCCTGCCACGCGGTGAGGTCCACGGCGGGGTTGTCGGGAGTGGGAAGGGGTGCGGGCTTACGAAGAATGCGGTGATCCGTCGACGCCGCATGCGGAATATCGTCCGGGGTAAGACGCGGCATGTGGCAGCTTACGCATTCCGTAATCGCCGGATGAGCCGCCTTCGACAATGTGGAGTGGCACGAGAGGCAGATGTCGCGGATTTGGGTTGCGCGATATGCCGGCCCGCCGTGCGGGTCGTGGCACGTTCCACAACACAGCTTTCCACCGCTCAGGCGGACGCACTTGCTCTGCGCCAGTTGTTCCACCTGGCTAACGGCCCTGATCTCCTGACCGTTCCTCGAGAGCAGGTAAATAGCAGCGGTATGTTCCAACTCCTCGCCGGGATGAAAATCCTGCCACGTCTTACCAGGATTCAGCAATCGCGTTTCGCCTTCGAGATGACATTGTTCGCAGATGCTGTTGCGGGCGCGTTGGGCGAGTTTGGCGGGGTTGACGATATTTTTCGCGGAGGGCTGCCTGGCGTGATCGTCTCCTGGTCCATGGCAGCGGTCGCATCCGACCGGCTGTAGAGCAGCGCTTCTAAACCGACGCCCGTCGCTGCCTTCCGGCTTGGCGTTGTCGGCGTGGCAAAACAAGCATGCCGAATCGATCGGGCGGTCGAAATCCACGCTACTCATTTGTTGATAACCGGGCGAAACGTCCCAACCATGCTGCCGATACCAGGAGGCGGGCGATTCGAAGTAATAATCCCGGATCCGCACCATGTATGTGTATCCGACTTTTCCTGCACCAACCTGATATTCAACCGGATATTCAGAGTTGAGTCCATTCACGGAGAGCGAGTGGTACATGCGGCCGTCTCGCTCGGCGATCGAGATCTCGATCCCGGTAGACGGGCGTGTGAGCTTTCCGCCGGCTATCGGCGAGGGCGGCGCGATCGAGTTGCCCATCGGCGATTTGAGGTATGCCGCGGCCTCTTTGGGATGACACGTAGCGCAGGCTGGAGCGCGGTCCTCGGGAGCGCCGTAAAGAAGCGGGACCGCGATCATCGTGACCGCCAATCCTACGTGGAAAAGAGCGCACCCCTGATTCATGAAGCTATTCGAGCATTATAAGCGATGCCGCCTAAAATACCGATTTCAAGCGCGGCTTGCGGTGGTAAAATCGATGTGCCGTGAAAAAGACGATTTCTTCAATTTTCCTTGGCATTCTGGCCTTGTCGCCGGTAATGTTCGCTCAGTCGCAACAACCCACCGCCGCTCCCGAATCGCCCATCATCCGGCATACCGTCCAGGAGATAGTACTGGAGGTCGTGGTGCGCGACGCCAAGGGCAAAATTGTGAAGAACCTGAAACCCGGGGATCTTGACGTCTACGAAAACGGAGCCAAGCAGGAGATCCGCAGCTTTCGGCTTATTCAAGGTCGCGACGTGGTCCTCAAAGGCAAACCGTCCGCGGGCGGAGGGCTATCGGCGACCCCCGCGAATCCGCTCAAAGCCATCAATCTCATTTGTATCGTGTTCGCCAACCTCGACCCGTTCACGAAAAAGTACGCCGTGGATGCGGTTCGGGAGTTCATGAAGAACCAGCTCGAGCCCGATACCTGGGTGGCCGTTTTTAGCCTGGAATCGCAGCTTACCGTGATGCACCCGTTCACGACCGATCGAAACGAGATCATGAAGGCGGCCGACCAGGCCTTCACGGGGGTAAATGTCGATTTCGCGTCGGTGGCAACAGCGGTTCTGAATGCGACGCCGCTCGTCGAATACGTTGAGACCACGGCGAACGGACAACCATCGCAAGGGTACGCAGTGAACGCCACTCAGAAAATCACAGGCGGGGACCTGAATATGAGGGCCAATATCGGAGCCGACCAGAGCAACAGTCTGAGCGCCAATATTCAACGCGGAGAATTGGCCGCGGAGCGCCGTGAGTTTGGCGGTATCGAAGGAATGCGCCAGACGGATCAAATCATGGCGATGATGGAACAGCTCGGAACCTTACCCGGGCGCAAGTCGGTGCTACTGCTCAGCCCTGGATTGGCTCACACCGGCGATCCGGACTTATTCAAGAAAATGGTGGATAAAGGGATCAAGGGGGATATCACCGTCTATGGAATCGACGTCAACGGCCTCAGCGCCGACGTGGATCCCAGCCAGTCTTCGAGCACGGCATTGAACCATGCCGCCGGCTTGAGCGCGTCCCAAGGCGCGATGAGCGGCAGCGCGGCCCAACAGAAAGAAAAGATGCGTCAAGGCGACTATCTCGACGATGCGGTGCGCACTACCGACACGCAGGCAAGCTTGCGAGCTCTCTCCGAAGGCACGGGAGGATTCCTGATCGGAAGCACCAACGACCTGCGCAAACCATTTCAACGACTCCTCGAAGACGTGGACACGCACTACGAGGTGATCTACCATCCTTCGTCGAGCCAGTACGACGGCCGTTTGCGAATTATCGATGTTAAGGCGCCGGCTCGCGCCGACTTGAGTATCGAGAGCCAGAGGGGCTACTTCGGCTTGCCCGTGCTGAGTTCCTCGCCCGACTTGAATCAATTCGAAATGATGGGACTGGCAGCGCTTAGCTTGCCGCAGCCTCCGCGAGCGTTCGACTACAAAGCTGTCGCTTATCACTTCCGCCCCAACGCGGGAAATTCGGTGAACGATCTCGTTTTTGAAGTTCCCGCGGCTAATCTGACGGCTACTGCGGAGCCGGATCGGAACCTCCGCAGGATGCATGTGTCGGTCGTGGCTCTCGTAAAGGATTCCAGCGGCGAGGTAGTCGATAAGTTCAGCAAGGACGCGCCGTACGAAATTCCCGAGGAAAACCTGGCGAAGGCGCGTACCACAACCATCAGCTTTACCCATCCACTGCCTCTTCCCCCCGGCCACTACACACTGGAGACCGCCGTGCTCGACCGCGAGGGGAATAAGGTCAGTACCGGCAAATCTGAATTCGATAGCGGTGAGCGGAACGGAGTCGGCCTGAGCAGCATTCTGCTGGTGCAGCAGATGGAGAAGGTGGACGGGAAAGTGGATGCAGCGAATCCTCTGGAATTTCAACCCACTCCGACTCAGGGACAGCGTGTGATCCCGGAGCTGGCCACCAATCTGAACGCCACCGCGACTCCCTACGCCTACTTTGTCGTTTACCCCGACCCTTCGATCGCTGATAAGCCGAAGATCCAAGCGGAGTTTGTATTGAACGGGCAGGTGCTGGCGAAGCAAACGGCCGATCTTCCGCCTCCCGACGCAACCGGAGCGATTCCGATGGTGATCAACACCGCGGCGAAGGTCGGCAAGTGCGAGCTCAGGATCACGGCTTTGCAAGGCAATACCTCGACAAAGTCGAGCCTGGAATATTCGATCGCAGCGAAATAGCGCCCGCGGGCGTCACAGTATCATGCGCGTTTCGTTTGTCATGTCCGCCAGCATGCTAATCGGAACGGCATTCGCTCAACAAACCGCTCCCGATTCAGCGGCAACGTTCAAGAGCTCCGCCCGCGAAGTTCTTCTCGAAGTTGTCGTCCGCGATGCGCACGGCCATCTCGTTACGAAGGTCGATCCCGCGCAGGTGACCGTTTACGAGGATGGTGTACGGCAGGAAATACGATCTTTCCGCCTGGTTCAGGGCCGCGAAGTGCGCGAGGAAGATGAGAAGCAACTCGCGGAGAAGGCGCCATCGCAGGCTGCCGTAGCACGGCCGCCATTCAACCCGCTGCGAACGATCAATGTCGTTTGCCTGGTGCTGAACGATCTGACGCCGACAACCAGGGCCTTCGCATTCGACGCCGCTAAGAAGTTTGTAAATAGGGAACTGCGGCCGGACACCTTCATCGGCGTTTTCAGTTTAGATGCCAGCGGCCTCCGGCCCGTGTTTCCGTTTTCGAACAATCGAGAGCATCTCCTGAAGGCCGTCGAGTTGGCGGCCATCAACCAGCTTCCGGCTATGAACCTGAGTAGTGCCGTCGTCCTGAACGGATTGAGCATGTCGACTGTCGGTATCTCGGTGGACACTGGCGCGTACGGGAACGCCGACGGCTCGTCACCTCAGAACCCTCTCGGGACGCGCGGAGACATGGGCGTCGCGGTGCAAGCGGGTTTGCGCGAGATCGACGCCCTGATTCGCCTGGTGAAACAGCTCAGCCCCTTACCCTTTCAGAAGACCGTCCTGCTGATGAGCGCCGGACTGACGCGGCCTCCGGATCAACTGCAATATTGGAAGTCCCTGATCAGCTTGGCCAACAAAGGCGGGATCACGTTTTATGGGCTGGACGTCAACGGGCTGCGGGAGTGCGGGGGCGACGATTGCTCCCAGGCCGCAGCCAACGCGTTCTTGCAAAAGAGCGCTAGCCTGAGCGCCGGCCAAGCCAAGGCTGGATTGGGGGGAGGGCCCACAATAGGGCCACCGTCGAGCGGGCAAGGAGGCGGTAACGGTCCATCGGTTGCCGCGCAGATGATGGAATCCATGCATCAGACGGACTACCTGCGATTTGGCGTCTTAAGCGCGAACGTGCAGGAGTCGCTCCGCGAACTTGCCGAGAGCACCGGCGGATTCCTCATCGCCAATACGAACAATACGGACAAGCTTCTCGCGCGCGTCATGGAGGACGTGGACACGCACTATGAACTCGCCTATCGGCCGGCAGCGGCAATCAACGACGGCCATTTCCGAAAAGTCGAGGTCAAGCTGGCCCGTGCCGACCTGCGCGTCGAAACTCGGAGCGGGTACTTCGCGGTGCCGGAAACAAATGAAAATCCGTTGACGCCTGGGGATTTTGCGGGACTGCGCGCACTGGATACGAAACCCCTGCCGCATGCCTTCGACTTCGGAACAAAGGCCTTTCGATTCGGATCTGAAAATGGAACCACTCAATACGCCATCGCCTTTGCAGTTCCCATATCGAATCTCACCGCGACGGCCGAGCCGGCTGGCCAGAAACATCGATTCCACGTATCTTTGCTCGCCGTGGTGAAGAATGCGGAAGGCGAGATTGTCGACAGGGTGAGCAAGGACGTGCCTTCGGAGGTGCCCGACAAAGTTTTGGCCGCGCTCCGTTCGGACACCATGACCTACGAACATCCTGTGAACCTCGCCCCTGGCCGTTACACCATCGAGGCCGCCGTGACGGACCAGGAGGGCAACCGCGCGAGTACGAATGTTCTTCAGATAGAAAATCAGGAACAACAGGGATTGGCCCTCAGCGATATCGTCGTGGTCCGGCGCGTCGAGACGCTGAATCGGCCGGCGAATGCCGCGGACCCGTTTGAGATGCCGGGAAAGCGAATCGCGGCGTTCGTGTCCACTACCCTGCCGGCAGCTGCAAAGCCGTCAGTATATTTCGTCGTCTATCCGGACAGAGAGAACAGCGAAATACCGATTCTGCGCGCCCAATTCCTGAGGAACGGGCGCGTGACCGCGACCCAAAAATCCGTGCTTCCCCACGCCGACGCTTCCGGCGCCGTACCGATGGCGATTCAAACCACCGGCCAACCGGGCGACTACGAAGTGAGAGTCACGGTGGAGCAGGGGCGCGCCTCCACGCAGCGCAGCTTGAAGTACACAATCGCCGCCAATTAGCCATTCCTATGAACTACACTGGATAATTCATGCTCGGCAGAAGTTTGTTGTTTTGCGTGCCTGTCTTACTATTAGCGGCCGCAACCCTGACGCAACCCATTACGTTCGATGAGGTCGCCGAACGGGCCGGAGTACGTTTCACCAGCGACAGCTCTCCCACGAATCTGAAACACCAGCCGGAGCCTATGGTTGGAGGCGTGGCCATCTTCGATTTCGACGGCGATGGATATCCGGACATTTACTTCGTCAACGGCGCGGACATGCCTTCGCTCCAGAAAACAGGCCCGCAATTCCAAAATCGCCTGTTCCGCAATAACCATAATCTGACATTCACCGACGTTACAGCGAAGGCCGGAGTAGCCGGAAAGGGGTATGGAATGGGAGTTGCCGTCGGCGACTTCGACAACGATGGACGGCCCGACCTGTACGTCACCAACGTGAACGAGAATCAGTTGTTCCACAACAACGGCGACGGGACGTTCACCGATGTCACCGCGAAAGCCGGCGTCTCCGGCGGCTTGTTCAATGGCAAGAAAATGTGGTCCTCGGGCGCTGCCTGGGTGGATTACAACAACGACGGCCGGCTGGATCTGTTCGTGGCGAATTACTGTCAATGGGATCCTAATAACGAGCCGCCTTGCGTGATTAACGACAATCGTGTGTCTTGTAGCCCGCGGATGTACAAGCCGCTGCCTAATACGCTTTACCGCAACAATGGCGACGGCACTTTCACCGACGTATCTGTCGAGACCGGCATAGCCGCGCATCCCGGCCGAGGTATGGGCGTGGCCGTGGCTGACTTCGACGGCGACGGCTACCCGGACATCATCGTCGCGAACGACGACATGCCCAATCAGCTCTTTCACAATCGCGGAGGCAAAACCTTCGACGAAGTCGCCGACGACGCCGGCGTCTCCTTGGCCGAAGGCGGGAACGTAATCTCCGGGATGGGGGTCGATTTCCGGGATATGTTTAACCGCGGTCTTCCGGATATTTGGATGACCGCGATGGAGAAACAAACCTTCCCGTTGTTCAAGAACCTGGGCCACGGCCAATTCGCCGAAGATACGCCCATGGCTGGATTGGGACTCGTCACAGCGGACATGTCCGGCTGGTCGAACGCTATTGTCGATTTGGACAACGATGGCTGGAAGGACCTGTTTGTCGCGCGCTCGAATGTGATCGACAACGTCGCCAAATTCACCCAGCGCGAATACGCGGAGCCGAACACGGTGTTCCGCAATCTTGGAAATGGAAAATTTGAGGATGTCAGTTCTACCGCCGGCCCGGCGCTCCGGGAGCCGTCGGTAAATCGTGGCGCGGCTTTCGGCGATTTGGACAATGACGGCCGCATGGATCTGGTGGTGAACGTTCTCAACGGTCAGGCCAAGGTGTTTCACAACACGACCAGGAACGAGAATCACTGGCTCCTTTTGAAGCTGGTTGGAGTCAAGAGCAACCGCATGGGTATCGGCGCACAGATCCGCGTAACTGCGGCGGACGGGTCCGTGCAATACAACCACGCCACCACAAGCACCGGATACGCCAGCTCGAGCGACCCGCGAGTGCACTTTGGACTGGGAGCGTCCCGCCTGGCGAAAGAGATTCAGATATCCTGGCCAAGCGGCCGTAAGCAAGTTCTACGGGAGGTCCCAGTCGATCGAGTAATGGAAATCACCGAGCCCAGTCGCTGAGCCGCTGTGCGGCGCATTTTGGTGAGACACTGGGAGGAAATGGGGAAAGTGCAAAGGTTGATGTGTGCCTTGATATTGGGCACTTCTGTATTGTTGGCACAGGATACGGCCGGCCAGATCCGATTGAGCGTGACCGCCCTTGACAGCAGCGGACAGCCCGTCGGTGATCTCAAAGTCGACGACTTCCAGGTGACGGATCAAGGCAAGCCGCAGAAGATTATTTTCTTCCGTGGGAAAGCGAACGCGACGACGCCGTCGCCGAACGATTTTTCGAATCGCGGGGTGGTTGCCATACCGCACACCACCGTGATTCTCTTCGATCTGCTGAATGAGAGCCAGTCCGATCGTCTGAACGTGTCGCGCAAAGTAGGCCATGCGCTGCAACAACTCGCGTCAGGCGACTCGCTCTATTTTTATCTCCTCACTCTCGAGGGAAATCTCACTCCCATCCACGCGATCGGCCCAAAAGCTGAAGATGACGCAACGTGGACGCAGCAAATCGAGAAGACGCTCGACAAAGCCATGAAAGCCGCGAATCACACCAGGCCGGCGCAGATGAGTGACCAGGAGATTGTGGTCAAGAAAACGTATGTCGCGCTGGAGACCCTTGGAAACCAGCTCGCCCCGTTCCCGGGCCGCAGGGACATTATTTGGATCACCAACGGAATGCCCAACGTCTGGAACCCGAAGACGCCTTGCAATGGAGATTGGGTCGATTGCGCGCTGTACGTTCCCCATTTGGGTGTCACGCTTGAAAAAGACAATGTCGCGGTGGATCCGGTGTCCTACTCCAGCAACCCGTCTCCGGATATGACTCGCGACCTGGAGCAGCTCGCCGGATTGACTGGCGGATGGACATATATCGGCGAAGAGATCGATGCCGTTTTGAAGGAAGTGGCACGCGATGCCGCCTCCAGCTACACCCTCGTTTACGACGTCCCGATCGACAGTTGGGACTCCAAGTTTCACAAGATCCGTGTTACGTCGGAGCGTAAGGGAGTCAAGCTGCGCGTGCAACAACGCTATTATGCTTATCCGGACAAGCGGCCGGAACCGGTTCGGCAGCACACCGCGTTGGCAGGCGCTTATCAGAGCCCGCTCGACAATCCCGAGATCGGCCTGCGCGCTGCCATCTCACCCGGTGCGGATCCTGGAAAAACGGTTCACCTTCAAATTCGGGTCAACCCGGCGGACCTGCTCATGCATGAAAACGGCGACCATTTCACTGATGACTTAACTCTTCTCGTCGAAGACATCGGCATCGCTGGACCAATCGGTGAGCCGGCGGTAATGAACAGCAGTGTCAACCTGTCTCGCGAGCAGCGTGAAGCGGCGCTGAAAGATGGCATCACGATCTCACAGGACCATCCGATCAACGCCTCCGTCAAGAAAGTGCGGATTATTGTTCTCGATCCCGGATCGGATGAGGTCGGCTCGCTCACGATTCCCGCCGGTACGGCGCATTAAAACGAGCCATTCAGCGGTTGCTGCTGTTCATGATGCCGGGCATCGCCGCCGGGTCCTGTTGCGACTTCAGGCGGATGAATTCCGCTTTCTCGCGTTGCGCGTCGCTTTTGCGGCCCGCCCGCCGATAAGCCTGCTCCAGATAAAAATGCGTCTGGGCATTATCCGGCTGTTGCTTTACGGAGTCTTCGAACAACGGCACGGCTTTTTCGGGTTCATCCTTCGCCAGCAGTGCGCGTCCCATCTCCGCTTCGCATAACCACAGATAGCTGGGCGGCGCGATCTTCCGGGCCCGCTCAGCAAGTTGAAGCGCGACATCCGGGCTGCCGTCCCTCGTCTCTAGAAATGCGCTAGCCAGAAGCGTTGGCCAATGCCTCGGATTGGTGCTCAGTTCTTTTCGGAACTCTACCAGCGCTGCATGCTGATCGGTGTCCATGAGGTAAAGCCCGAACGCATAGTGCAAACCCGGTTCATTGGGATACGCAGTAAGGAGTTGATGAAACTGCTGTTCGGCATCCTGCGGCCGGTGGCTCACGGCCGCCCACATCGCGCTCCCCGCCATATCGACGATCTTCCGCTTGTTTTCCGGGAGTTTTGCTGGGTCCAGCGCTACACCGAGCGAGCAAAGGCCGACCGCCTCGACAACAGGCGCCGAGTTCTCGTTGTATTTATCGAGCGGCTGCAGCTGCGCCATCGCGCGATCGAAAAACGAGGAGCGAATCAGAGCCAATGCGGCTCGCTGGCGCGCCGCGGCTTCAAAAGCGTGATTCGTGCCGAGCCCCAGTTCTTCCGCTTTACCGATATCGGTAAGCGTCTGGTTGAGATGTCCGAGTTCATACTCGCACATGCCCATTAATGCCCAGGCCGGCCCATTGTGCGGTGAGAGATCGAGCCCTTTACGAAAGGCGTCGACACCTTCGGCGTAGCGATCGAGCCTGTAAAGAGCCCCGCCGAGGTAGAACCATCCTTCCGGCCACGTGGGTTGCAATTGCAGCGCTTGTTTAAAAAGGGTTGCCGCCTGAGCCGGGTCGGTGTCGACGGCGGCTTGAGCGCGCCGCGCCAGATCGTCGAAGTTTTCAGCGGACGTCTGCGCGGCGGCCGTTCGTAAGACCAGTAGACAAACCAATCCCGCTGCGCGGGCCAACGAAAACCTCATTACTATGCGGAACTCCTTTCCCTAGCGTAGCGCGGCTATTATGGAAATTAATGCGTTTTTTCTGGCTTCCGATCGTGCTCTGTCCGGTCATGCTGGCGCAGCAGCCTAGCCCCGAACAGATCTTTCGCGATGCCGTTGCGGCGCAGCAACGCGGCGACGATGCGACCGCGATCTCGAAGTACCAGGAGCTGCTCCGCATGCATCCGGAGGCGGCGGAGCTGCACGCGAATCTTGGCGCCGCCCTGGCGCACGCGGGCCGCTACGACGAAGCGATCGCCCAATACGAGACGGCATTGGCGAAGCTGCCGAAAAATGCCGGTCTCCATCTTAATCTCGCGCTGGCCTATTACAAGAAAAACGATCTCCCGCGGGCGCTTCCGGAGTTGGAATCCTTGAACAAATCCCAACCCGGCGACGTCCGCATCGCGACGCTGCTGGCCGATTGCTATTCGCGCATGGGCCGAGATAAAGACGCGATCGCGGTGCTTACACCCGTCGAAACTTTGCATCCCGACGATCTGAACATCGCCTGGGCCCTGGGCTCCGCCCTGATACGCGTGGGCCGTCCCGTGGACGGGTTAAAGCTCGTCGTGATGGTCGCGGAGCAGGGAAACAGTGCGGAGGCAAACCTGCTTGCCGCGCAAACATATCTCGCGCTGAGTGAATTTGAGCGCGCCTATGTGTATTCGGAAGCGGCGCTGCGACTCAACCCGAAGGTCCCCGGCCTTTACAGCCTCAGCGGGCGCATCAAGCAGTATTTGGGCGATTTTCCGGGCGCTCTCGCCGATCTGCAAAAGGGATTGGCTGAAAATCCCGACGACTTCGACGCGCATGTGACCATGGCAGCGATCCTCAATCTCCAGCGCGACGTCGCTGGCGCCAAGCTGCACGCGGAACGCGCTCTGCAACTCAACCCTTCTTCGCCGCTGGCGCGTTATGAACTCGCGCGCGTGCAGCGGTCACAGGGCGATATCGAAGATGCCGTCCGCAACTTCGAGACCGTAATCAAGGCGGAGCCGGACTGGCTGCGCCCGCATATCGAACTGGCCGCGCTGTATTATCGCCTGAACCGGAAAGAAGATGGGCAGCGGGAACGGGCCATCGTGGACAAGATGTATATGCAAGGGAAAAAGGTTGGGCCGGACGCCGATCGCTAGGGTTCCTTGACGTGAACAATCCGGTCGGCGGCGACGTTTTCTAACTTTTGAACCGTCCCGGAAGGCCAGCGGATCTCAACGGCGGTGGCCTTGTCGTCGCCGCCAAGCCCGAAATGCACGGGTACGTCGCTCGAGGACGCGTAGCAGAAGCTGGTGGCCATCTGATTGTACTGGCTCCCGCTCTTGCTGGTGACCTTGATAGTGGCGCCGATGCCATCCCGATTGCTCTTTGTTCCCTCCAAAGCAAAATCCAGCCAATGTCCCGTCGCCTCGCTCTGGTTCATCCAGATCTGCGCGGGCAGGCCTAACGCAGTAGCCACTACGTCAACGCGGCCGTCACCATCGAGATCACCCACCGCGCAGCCGCGATTCCGCGCGGGCGGCGATGCCAGCAGACCGGCCTCTTCCGTCAAGGCCTGCCACTTCCCGCTCGCTCCCATATTCCGAAAAACCGTGTTGGGCTCATTGACCATGGTGCCGGGAAGCGGACGCGAGACAGCGTCCCCGCGAGTCACGAACAGATCCTTCCAGCCATCGTTATCGAGATCGGTAATCGCGACGCCAAATGCTGCCATGGGCAAGCTTAACGCCCGCATGCCGCTTTCCGTCGTCACTTCGCGGAAGTCATGGCCACCGTTGTTCTTAAACAAAGGAAACGTCTGCTTACTCAACGCGACGTAGGCAATGTCGGGATAACCATCGTTATCGATATCGCGGAAATCCGACCCCATGCCCCCGATGAAATTCCCGTCTTCGGGTAGAGCGACGCCCGCCGGAAATGCGGATTCCTCGAACTTTCCACCCAGGTTGTGGAACAAGAAAGCATAGAAGGTGTCGTTCGCAACGAAGATATCGGGGCGTCCATCGTGATCGTAATCGGCCACCCCGATTCCCATCCCCTTCCCGATCACGCCGCGAACCCCCCATTTCTCGGAAACATCCTCGAAGGTTCCGTCGCCCTTGTTGATAAACAATTCGTTTGGCAGGCCCTGATAGGATCGCGGATTGCAATACTCCGACAGGCTCTCGTGCCAGCAGCGCGGCTCGTTATCGTAGTTCCAGCGGACGTAGTTGACGACGAACAGATCCAGCAGTCCGTCGTTATTCACGTCAACCCAGGCCGCCGTCACTCCCCAATGCGGGCCGTAAACCGGATCGGGCTTGTTCAAGCCGGCCTTGGCGGTCACATCCGTAAAGGTACCGTCACCATTGTTGCGGTAGAGCGTGTTGTGATGCACTCCAGCGAGGAAGATATCGGGATAGCCGTCGTTATTGAAGTCGGCGACGGCAACGCCCATATCGTAGCCGGTGCCGGCCAGCCCGGCCTGCGCGGTCACGTCTGTAAACACACCGTTGCCATCGTTGCGAAAAAGGCGGTTAGAATATTTCGGGTCGTCCTTCTTCAACGTGGCGAGGTTGGCGCCGTTAGTGAAGAAGATATCGGGCCGGCCGTCCTTGTTGTAGTCAAAAATGGCGACTCCTCCGGCCATCGTCGCGGGCAAATGCCGGGACTCAGTCTCCCCATTCTCAAGCCGGAACGGTACGGATTTCAGGGAGAAAAAAATCGGTGAACGGGGAGCACTGGCGGGCAGTCCAGGAACAATCACGCCGATTGCCAGGACCAATAACACTACCCAAAAAACAACCGGCGAAATACGATTCATAAAGCTGCGAACTGCACCGGCAAAGGTAACACAGGCTTGAACGGACGTAAAAAAAGAGGCGGCATTTCGCGCCGCCTCTTTCTTAGCCGTGCTATGGGAGTGCGAACAGATCTAGAAGTTATACTTCACCGCGAACTCAATTACCCGGCGCCCGACCGTGTATAGGGGCGAGCCCGTCGTGTTGACGTTTTGGTTCGTCTGCGTGAGGTTTCCAGCCAAGTTCGAGAACTTCAATTGAACGTCGGCGTTGTTATTGGTGGCGTTGAACTCCGGCAACGGATGATTGAGGAAGTTGAAGGCTTCAAAACGAAGCTGAATCTTCTGTTTCTCCCGGAAGACGAAGTTCTTGTAGAGCGACAGATCGCTATTAGTGAACGCCGGTCCCTTAATGTACGGCCAGATGATGTTTCCAATCTGACCTGGCTGCGGGGGTGCGAAGCAATTGGGATTAAAGTACTGTCCGGACTTGAGGCCGTTGCGCGGGTCGCAAGTCAATACCGGAAGAAGAGGCGTCGCATTGGTCCCCAAGTAGGTCTGGTTACTGACCGGCCCGGCTGCTACGTTGCCATAGGTCGTGTTGAGAGCGGCGTTGCTGTTGGCGCCCGTATTATCCTGCAGCGGCGGACCGCTTTGCCATTGCGTGATGCCGGAAAACTCCCATCCGTTCACGACCCCGCCGAGAATCACGTTATTGTGAATCGGAGACGGAAGGTTGATGATATACGCCGCATTGAAGATGTGGGTGTGATCGTACGCCAGGACGCCGTAGTTGGGTCCGAGCGCGTAGGAGTATTCCGCGGATCCCGCCTGATTACCGTTGAAAGTCTGACCGTCACGTGTTCCCAGCACCTTGCTAAAGGTGTAGTTGGTGGTAAAGGTCATTCTGCCGGTTTGCTTTTGCCAAGTCGTGATGAAGGCGTTGTAGTTCGAGCGGCCGCCATGGCTGAACAACTGAATGCTGGTGTAATTGTGGTAGGGATAATAGTCGTTCGTAGGGAAACTGCCACTGAAGGGATTGTTGACCACACCCGTCAGCGGATCGGGCTTGTAGAAGGCCCCAAGCGGGATCAGATTTTGATCCGACAGCGTGCCATCCAGGATCTGGTCGCGGCTGGCGCTGCCGGAATACTGGAATTCGGCCAACGATCTCCACGGCGCACGCTGCGAGATCGTGAAGTTGTAGGTCATCGCATAGGGAACTCTGGAATCGCCTTCCTGCATTACGCCATTCGCATTGCTTCCCAATCCAGGTGCGCCGAGCGACGGTGAGAACTGATTGAACGAGTTGTAGCCTATGCAGCAGTTCCACGTAGTATCCTCGGACGCCACGTTCAAGGGCGCATTATAGGCCGCGCCGCTAATGTTGTTTGCAGAGGCCTGATAACGATAAACGCCGAAGCCACCACGAACAACCGTGTTGCCGGTTCCGAAGACGTCATATGCCACACCGACGCGAGGTTCCCAGAAGAAGAGTCTGGAGGGAACACCGGACGAGGGGATCTTGGAATCGATTCCGTGCCATAAGAGACCGGTCCATCCGGGGGCCGAAGAAGTGTTGTTGTACGTCGCGGGATTCCATACAGCCAGACCCAGATTACCGGTGTCGAACCAGTTGCCGATGTGCTCGGCGCGAATTCCGAGGGTTAGCGTCAACCGCCGATTGACTTTCCACTGGTCGTTGGCGAACCAGGAATACTGGTAGTAGCGGGTATCTTGCACTGGCGAAGAACTCGATTGAAAGAGACCCTGGTTACGTCCGGTGGCAAAGTCAGCCGCGCCGTTGCTAGTGGTGTTAGCGCCATAGGTTTCAAACTCCACAGTGCCTTGGTTGGCGTTCTGGAAGTTGCTGCCAGCCTGCCAGTTGCGGGCGAAATCCCAGTAGACGCCGAACTTCAGTGTGTGCGTGCCGGCCACTTTCGTAATGTTGTCGGAAATGTTCGGTGTGTTGGAAAGCTTTCCGAAGTCGCCGCTCTCAAATTGTTGTCCGAAGGTCGGGGCGAAGTAGCCGGGAACGGCCTTGCTCCAACTGAGGGTATTCGGGATTTGCGGAGTGTATGGATCGGCAAATAGCCCTGTCATGCTGAAGCCGACCTTTGCTGGGTTGACGGCGGCCGGGTTCGATAGCGCGATGGGGTTAAGAAATCTGCGCGTCCGCGAAGACGAATTCGTTGGTCAGAGTTGGCGAGAAGACATGCGTCACGTTCGCGCTATAGATGTTCGAAACCTGGTTAGCAGGCATCTGCGACGGGTAGGGAAGATCGTTGCCAGTGCCCCACCAGATGTTGTTCGGATTGAGGTCGGTTTCGTCCTGTCGATTCCAGGAGAAAAACACCTTAGTTCTGTCACTGATGTTGTAGTCGCCGCGCAGACGCAGTTCCCAGCGATTGACAGGCAGATTCAAAACTTGTGTGTAGTTGGCGCCAATCGGATTGGAATTCGGATCGGTATTCGATTGTGGAAATGTTTTGTAGAGCGCCGCGGAGTTGGGATCTAGCATGCTGGCGGGGATGATGCCGCCGGGAAACGTAACGCCGTTAGTGCAACCATTCGGGCAAGGCGCGACGACGTTGTTACCGAATGTGCCGTTTGCGACCTTCGAACCGAGACTGGCCAGATAGGCCGGGCTGAAGTTGCCCGCCATCATTTGCTGCGTCGGGATAAAACGCTGGTTGATCGAACCCTCGGGATGCTGATCCATGTACTCGTAGGCGGCGTAGAAGAAGAGCTTATCGTGGTTGCGGTTGAAGCGAATCCCAGGGATGATAACCGGACCACCGAAATCGCCGCCGGGATAATAGTACGAGTCGTTGGGCTTTGCGACATCATTGGCCTTGTAGTAAGAGTCGGTCGAGTTGAAGATGCCGTTGCGGGCATATAAGTAAGCACCGCCGTGGAAGGAACTGCTGCCGCTCTTGCCAATCGCCTGCAACGTCACCGGGCCCTTAGCGAACTCCGCGCCGTAGGAGTTCGTCAACAGCGAGATCTCCTGAATCTGATTCTGATTCATATTGGCGGTCTGGGTGCCCTGGTTGCCGGGATCGAGCAAGTTCGCGCCGTCCATAGTCATCGTCAGAGCGCCGTAGAGCTGCGTGCCTTGCGCTGAGAAATTCCCGATCGGGCCGCTGTTGCTCTGCGTCGTCAAACTGTTCCACATGCTGTTGTTAAGGCCCCCGGCGTTCCCCATGCCGGGCATGATCTTCATCAACTCGGCGGCATCGCGTCCTTGAATGGCAAGGTCGGTGACCATGTGCTCGTTCAGCGTCTGGCTGACCGCGCCAGTATCGGTTGGCACCACAACCTCGCTGGACGATATCACTTCAACTTCCTGCTTCGCCATGCCTACCTGGAGGGCGATGTTAGGGATGTTGATGTTATTACCCTGCGTCAACGTGATCCCCTGCTCCTCCCAGCTTCGAAAGCCTGCGGCGGAGATCGTTATTGTATAGGTCGCGGGTTGAACAGAGGCGAAATTGAAGAATCCTGAGCTGTTCGACACGCTGTCGCGCTTGGCCTTTGTGGCCTCGTCGGTGAGAACCACCGTTGCGTTTGGTATTACTGCGCCGGTGGAGTCAGCAACCGTGCCGCTGATGGATCCAGTGCGGAACTGCCCATACATCAACGGCATGCTGCATAACAGCAAAGCCAGAAATATCGTTATAGTGGGCAGCACGCGGGACGTGCCGGTTGCCGAGCGAGTAGCTTCAAACATGGAAATTCTTGCCCCCAAAGGAAATTGTTTGCACCAACAAACCTGAGCTGGAGCTAATCCTAATGGCTTCCTACTAGTAAGTAAAGGTTAATAGGGTTACGAGAGACTTACCGTAACGAGGTTACAGCGTGTTTTCAGTGTGTTGCGGAGCCCCACGGGAGGCGTTACAAGTTGCTCTGCCGAACACCGACGATGTATTGTACAAAGCTTCGAGTTGGTGAGAGTCCGGGATTCGAGCCGGCTGCTTGAGACCGCTGCATGCTATCGCTTCGCCTCAGTTGTACTAGCCGAGAATTCGGTACAATGGCAGCATTACAGGTTGGTTTTGGGGTATTGGGCACGTTACGGCAATAACTTAGCTGTTTTCAATGACGTTAAATGGTCCCGAGGTGACGGTTTAACGTCAACAGTCCTGGTTTGCTTTCCATCGTGCTAAAGATGTATACTCCACGAAAGCGCTTTGGTAATGGCCACGACTGCCAAGTTCGAACAAGAGCGGGAGGAACTCGCGTGCCTGTTGGGCTCGCGGCTTTTCAATCGAGCCCCGAATCTCGCACACCTTCTCGCGTATGTCTGCAACAAGTATTTCGAGGGCGAAGCAGACCAGATTAAGGAATACAATATCGCCGTCGAAGCGCTGGGGCGTCCGCCAGATTTTGATCAGAAACGCGATTCGATTGTGCGGGTGGAAGCACATCGGCTGCGTAGTAGGCTGAAGCTATTCTACGAAGGCGTCGGTTCCAGTCACGCGGTTCGTATTGAAATCCCGCAAGGCCAGTACGCTCCCAAATTCCTCATCCAGGAAAACACCGGGGAGCCTGCAACTCCGATCAGCGAGGGGTTAGACCCGCTCCACTCCCAGAAGTCGCTCGAAGAGCTCGCGACGTTTGAGAGCCCGGGAACACAGCTCACCCCACCTTTAGGTTCACGCCCGAGGCCGCGCCGCGAACTGCTTTTCGGCGTCGCCCTGGCTATCTTGGCCGTTGCCGGAATCGTGGTTGCTTTCCGATTT
Source organism: Bryobacterales bacterium (assembly GCA_963802915.1). Lineage (GTDB taxonomy): Bacteria > Acidobacteriota > Terriglobia > Bryobacterales > Bryobacteraceae > JAICMB01. The sequence goes on along the minus strand of CAWDKQ010000022.1, from coordinate 89,241 downwards.
ACTCGCGCGCAGGCCCATCCCCGAACCGCCCCGCAGGCGAGTCTATCCGTAGCGGATTCGGCCATGGTCGGAGATGAGCTGCGCATCCTCTCGGGATCGACCCGATCTTATAAGGACCGCTTCGGCAAGGTTTGGGAGGGGGACCAGTTTTTCAACGGCGGCTCAACCTACTCGATTTCGAACCACCCCATATTCGGCACCCGGGACCCGCTTATTTATCAGAACCGCCGCGAAGGCGCATTTCGATACGATATTCCCCTCAAGGCTGCGACTTACGAGTTGCGGCTGCACTTCGCCGAAACCGTCTATGGAGAGAGCAACATTGCCGGCGGCGGCGAAACCAGTCGGCTGTTTTCCGTGCTCGCCAACGGCAAACCGTTGTTGGAGGACATCGATGTGGTCGCGGACGTGGGGCCGAACGCGCCGGACATTCGCGTATTTAAGGATATCCATCCAGCCGCCGATGGCGTTCTGCATCTGGAGTTCAAGCCGGACGTGAATTCCGCATTCTTGAATGCCATCGAAATTTCTCCGGGCATCCCGGGCCACTTGCGTCCCATTCGAATCGTAGCCAGAGATCAAGACTACGTCGACAGGAATGGACAGACCTGGAGCGCGGATCGCTTCTTCCACGGCGGCCAGCTCGTCATGCGCCCCGCGGCTGTTTTCGGTGCTGGCGATCCGGAACTCTACCGGGGCGAACGGTTTGGGAACATCACATACTCGATCCCTGTTGCTCAAGGGCGTTATAGCATCAACCTGCATTTCGCCGAGACCTGGTTCGGACCCGATAAACCTCCCAAGGGAGGCACCGGGAGCCGGTTGTTCGATATTTTCTGCAACGGCGTTGCTCTCGTCCGCGGTCTTGACGTATATAAGGAAGCGGGCGGCGATAATAAACCGTTGGAGCGGTCGTTCCATGGCATCGAATCCAACGAGCAGGGAAAGCTGCTGCTTTCACTCGTTCCGATTCGCAATTACGCCTGCGTGAACGGAATCGAAGTCCTGGACGAATCGGGGACGGGCGACGAAACTACGCGGTCCCCTTAAAAGAGGAGCGCGTATGATTCGACGTATCGGCCTGGCGGTTCTGTTCGTTTCCGCTGGATTGGCCCAGGACGTGTCCCGCCTGGACCAGGTGGTTCAGTCCTACGTTTCCAACAAAACCTTCATGGGCTCCGTGCTTGTCGCCCGGGGAACCGAAGTATTGCTGGACAAGGGTTATGGCTCCGCTAATCTCGAGTGGAACATCCCCAATTCGCCGGCCGCAAAGTTTCGTCTGGGATCCCTCACCAAGCAGTTCACGGCAGCCTCGATTCTGCTGCTCGAGGAACGCGGCAAGCTGAAAACGGACGACCCGGTGAAGAAATTCATGCCGGATGCGCCGCCTGCTTGGGATAAAATCACCATCTTCCACCTGCTGACCCACACGTCCGGGATCCCGAATTTCACCAGCTTCCCCGATTACAGATCCCAGGAGCCTTTCGATACAACGCCTGAAAAACTGGTGGCGCGTTTTCGCGACAAACCGCTCGATTTCCAACCGGGCGAAAAGTGGAGCTACAGCAACTCCGGATACGTGCTGCTGGGCTACCTGCTGGAAAGGGTCAGCGGCGAGAGCTATCAGAAGTTCCTGCAGGATAATATTTTTGATCCGCTGGGCATGAAGGATTCAGGCTACGATTCGAACTCCGCCGTCATTCTGCGCCGCGCGGCCGGTTATGTCCCAGGCAAGGACGGACCGGAGAACGCCGGCTTCATCCACATGAGCATTCCGTTCTCGGCGGGCGCGCTGTACTCCACCACCGGCGACCTCCTTCGCTGGGAACAAGGCTTATTCGGTGGCAAGGTGCTCTCGCAGGCTTCGCTGGCCAAGATGACCACGCCATTCAAAAATGACTATGCTTGCGGCGTGGCTGTTCACACCGTCTCAGGGCACAAAGTGATCGATCACGGCGGCGGGATCGAAGGCTTCAACACTTTTTTGGCGTATTATCCCGAGGACGAATTGACAGTAGTGGTGCTGGCGAACCTCAACGGAAACGCGCCGCAGGAAATTGCGACGCGATTAGCCGCCGTAGCGCACGGCGAGAAAGTCGAACTGCCTTCGGAGCGGAAGGAAATCACGGTCGCGCCGAGAATTCTGGAGCAGTACATTGGGACCTACGAACTCGCGCCCAAGATCAATATGACGATCACGTTGGATGGCGGCCAATTGATCAGTCAAGTTTCAGGACAGGGCAAGGTACCGTTGTTCGCCGAATCCGAGGCGAAGTTCTTTCCCAAAGTTGTGGATGCCGAGATCGATTTCGGCAAGGATGACAAAGGCGCATACCTGGTGCTGCACCAGGGAGGGCGCGATATGAGAGCGTTGCGTATCAGTGACAAAAAGTAAAGAGGACGACGGGAAGTCCCGGCGTCCTCCTTGTGATGATTTTTCGAAGCTGTTAGAAAGTGACCCGCACCGCGAGCTGCAGTTGCCGGGCGAAATTGGCTTGAGTGTTGATCTGTCCGAATGAACCGCTTGACAGGTTCGTGTTCGGCGATTGGAAATACGGCGTATTGAAAGCGTTGAGAGCTTCCGCGCGGAACTGGGCCTTCAGACTTTCGCGGAACTGGAAGTTCTTGAAAACTGACAAATCCCAGTTCTTCTGGCCAGGACCGCGCGTTCCAATGGTGCGCGGTGTATTACCAAACGTGCCTTGCGGCGCCAACGAGAACGCAGCGGGATTGATGTAATCGTAGATCCGCTGTTCGACGCTGCCGCTGGTTCCTGCCGCCGTTCCGGTCATGTCGGGCCGTTGGGCTCCGTAACCGTAAGAAGAATTCAGGTTGGTTTGATAGATCTGCAACGGGAAGCCGGTTTCGTACACGGAAACACTGTTGATGACCCAGCCGCCGGCGATCAGATCGAGAGCGCGGTTGTTGATGTTCACCAAATCCTTACCCCTTCCAATGGGCAGTTCGTAAGAGATCGAAGTGGCCCACCGCAGGGGTGTATCGACGTTGGACAGGCTGTACTCAGCGGCCGTGTTGTAAGGATTCTGCGGAGCGCCCTGGGCTCCGGGATTGAGAGACGACCCGACGCCGCCGCTGCTTTCGTCCATGTTCTTCGACCACGTGAACGTGCTCAAGAAAGTGAGCCCATGGCTGAAGCGCTTCTGGGCCTTGACCACCATGGAGTTGTAGCTGGCGTGGTTGTTATCGCCGTAAATCTCTTTAATCCCCGTGTATGCGGGGAACGGAAGCAGCAGGCGGAACGCGCTGATGGTGGGACCTGAGAGCGAACCACCGGCCACCGCCGGCACGTTGTAGAACGGATTCGGGACCTGAGCGTTCAGGGCAGCGGTGCCCTGAGATAGGTAGCTCGGGTTGAGTGCATCGATGTTGATGGTTGGCTGCCCTAGCGTGAGATGCGTCGAATGCGATCCCACGTACCCAACTTCGAGAGCTACTCCAAAGCCGACTTCTCGCTGCACGTCGACCGAATATTGTTGAATCCTGGGCGACTTCGTTTGCGGGTCGACGAGCGTGAAGTTGGTGCCGATACCGGCCGAAGTGCCGAGAGTATTTGCGACTGGGGCAAGCAGCCCGCTCGGGAACGGATTGGTGAGAACATCGCTAGTCGATTTTCCCGTGTACTCGGTATTGTTGGCGTAGCCGAGTGTCGCAAGCGGACCGCCCAGAGCGATCTGCGGAGCCCAGAAGAGGCCGTAACCGCCTCGTACTACTGTCTTGTTGTCTACCTGCCACGCGATGCCACCACGCGGTCCCCATTTGCTGGAGTTGTAGTTTCCGACAGAAGTCGGCGCGCCGTTGAGACCGGCGTATTCAGCAGCGCCTTTCAGATTGAGACTCGGCACATCCGAAGCGATGGCGTTCGTGGCGTTTTGATTGAAGCCCACGATGAGGCCATTGTTCTTTTCAGTGACACCGCCCTCATGCTCCCAGCGAAGACCGGCGTTGAGTGTGATCTTGCTGTTCAGGCGGAAATTGTCCTGAACGAAAGCGCCGTAGTAGGGAATGTAATCGGTCAGCGTGGATGCCGTGTCCGCTTGACGGTCGTAGGGCAAGCCAAGCAATAGGTCGGTCAGATCGGTACCGGTGTTGCTGGCGCCGAGGCTGCTGTCCGTGTTGAAGGTATAGCAACCGGTGGTGCAGTTGATACCGGCGCCGGAGGTTGCCAGATGGCGATAGTCGAAGCCCATCTTGATGCTATGGCGTCCGACGAATTTATCGACGGCCGCGGAGAAGTTGTGCGATGCCTCATCGTAATAGTCCCAGTCGCCGCTGTCACCGAGAGAATATATGCTCGACATATTGATCGCGGGGAATTCGGCTGCGGCCGGGTTAATCGAACTGGCGTAAGCGGGAGAAAATCCGAGATTGGCAATATTGAAGCCCTGTGAGCTGTTGTAGTCGAAGTTCGGGAAGCGATTAAAACCGTAGCGCAAGGTCACAACCGTGGTGGGATTCACAGTGAAGATGCTGTTGACCGCCGTGGCATCGACGCGGCGCAGTAAGCGCCAGCCGCTCTCAGTGGAGGCGCTGTTAAACCAGGTGTCGCCGGGTTCCAGTGAGTAATACCTGGCATAGCTCAAACTCATGCGCCACCAGGAAGTGAAATCCTCGTCAAGCTTGGCCGTATATTGCACGGCGCGAGCTTTGATGGACGACGACAGCGCGATGTCGTTGGCGCCATACGTCGCCGGGGCAGTGGCCGGAAGCGGGTATTCGTTCGCAATGGCTTGGCCGACCGCGGTGATACGCGATGTTGGAACGATATTGCCTGGGAAGGGATTGCCGGTCAGCGGGTCGTCGATGATGTGCAACTGCCCGGGAGAGTCGTAACTCTGCGAGAAATTCCCCATGCGTTCGAGCGCGGTCGGCAAGTTGAAATTCGCCGAGTCCGACGAGCGGTCGTCGTAGTGCTCCGTGCCCAGGAAGAAGAAGGTGCGGTTCTTTCCGTTGTAAACGTGGGGGATGGTAATTGGGCCGCCGAGGCTCGCACCCCACGTCTTGTTGGGCTGCTCGGCGATCGGAATACCCGCCGCGTTGCTGAAGAAGTTGTTGGCATCCCAGTCTGTCTGGCGGAGGTGGCCGTAAGCGCTGCCATGATACGAGTTGGTACCGGACTTCATCAGCGTATTGAACATGCCCCCACCCGTGCGCGCCATCTCGGCGTCGTAGGTGTTGGCCTGGATCTTGACCTCTTGCACCGATTCCAAGGTTGGAATGATAATGGCGCGGTTGTTCGCATCCGTAATCGGAATGCCGTCGAGCAAGTAGTTGTTGCCGCGGACCGGGCCGCCGGCAATGGAGATCATGGATGACCCACTCTGATCTTCCATGCGGTTATACGCCGGCGGTCCGACCTGCACAACGTTCAACGACAACTTCGACATCATGAAGGGATTGCGTCCCAGGTTCGGCAAATCGCTCAGCTTCTGATTGTCGAGCACCTGCCCTTGCGAGGCGTTCGCGGTTTCCACCAGCGGAACTTCCTCAGTGACGAGCACGCTTTCCGTGACTGCGCCGACTTCCAGGTGAACGTCGACCAGAACAAATTCCTGCGTGCCGACGATAATGTTTTGACGCTCGAATTTCTTGAAGCTTGGGCTTTCCGCGGTCAGTGCGTAAGTTGTCGGCACCAACTGGACAAATTCAAAACCGCCATCGTTATTCGTCAGCGTCGTTCGCGCCTCACCGGTCCCGACGTTTGTTAGCGTTACCTTAGCCTTCGGTACGGCTGCCCCTTGCTGGTCCGTGACCGAGCCGCGCACGCCTCCTTGAGTGGACTGAGCCAGCAGCGCGGGTGCTGCGAGGCACATCATCGCGACCAAAGTCGCCGCAATTCGAATGAATCGCGAAACGGATCTGTTTGATTTGGATTGAATCATCCTCTTGTTCCCCTTGAACTTCCCTTTCCCCGGCATCATAGACGGCTTCCAATTCATCAACTTGGCATGGCTCGACACAGATAGCCTTTTGCCCAAACAGGGGGTTACACAAGCGCCTGAAAATCGTGGTTCTACGCCCCAACGCGTCGAACATCCAGACTCAATACTTGAACTTAGGTCTGCCGATTACTTAATCAGGACTAACGAATGATTCAGGAAGTATACCATCAACAAATTCCGTTGATGCAAGAGAAATCTATAGAAATCTTGTATGGATGATATTCAGGCGTGTTTATGTACGATGGACTACTTTATCGGCGCTACCAAATCAACGCGGTTCGAAATCAATTCATCCGCTGTAAGACTGGCTTGTGTGATGCCGGATTTGGAATGGCGCGTGTCGCCACGAAGCATATGAACCATTTCGTGCGCTGCAACGCGGCCGAGGGCCCTCCCGTAAAGCCGTTCTTCCTTGGCGGACTTACCGCGCGGAACAATTCTCTGAACAGATTGTTTTACGCGGTCGCACTCGATTTCTCCAAACGACAGTACTTGTCCATCGGATACGAACGCCAGTCCTAGAGGCCCGCGCTCATCCAGCACCACGGGTACGGCATCCATCTCGCAGCGGCCTTTCATCTTGAACACAAGAAGAGACTTGAACTGGCTGTGCGGCGCAAGGGAGTCTTCTAACTTCCAATCGAAAGTGAGGCCGGTATCTTTAAGGACTGCGGCTGCCTCGTGCTCCATCTCGGCGAGAGAGAGATCCGAGTACGGTTGATCGAACTCCAGGACGACCGTAACCGGCCCGTTCGCGTTGGCACACAACGCCGGCAAACTACAAAAGAGAAGTAAGATCCCGGATCGTTTGAGCATCAAGGGCCTCGACATGGAAGAACGCTCTTAACAATTGACTGTCGGATCTGCTTTTCGTTACGTTCCAATTATTTCAGAATCGAAAATCCTGCGTAGAAAACGTTGTTGTCCACACCAGGATTGACCGGGCTTGTGAAGCCGTTTGAGATGTGGAGATACTTGTAGCCCAGGCTGATCTCGCGCCGCGGACCCGCCTTGATGCGGATTCCCCCTCCTAGATCGATCAGAAAATTCAGCCCGGTCGCGCCATACACACTGATAGGAATCGGGTCGCTCGAAGCGATGATGCCTTCGTCGGTTTCAACAAAAGGGTGCACTCTGCGATGTCGGCCGAACTCCGCCGTGAAACCAAGAGGCGTGATCGCAAATCCGTAAACGGCATGATCCGGCTCCAGGAGAACCGCGGCCGGCATGAGTTCCCCGGAATAGGATATAGATACTCCAGACCAAATCCAGCAGCGATAGCTGTAGCCGAAGCCTGCCATGAAGAAACGGCGATCCGTCGTGGTTCCGATCAGAGTTGTGGAGACCGGCGAGTAGCCGGCGAAGAATTGAAAATTGTGCCGTGTGTCGGACGCTGAGTTTGAGGAGCAGATACCCGCCATCGCTGGAATTGCCAGGAATAGAAAGGTTATGGCGCGTTTCATCCGGATTGCGATGCGTGGCGTCGGCTACGTGCCTCCTGGACCATCCGGAGAAAACGGCGTGAAAGTTCGCGTATCCAGTCTCGTTCTCGCCGCGCGATCGCGTCCGGTTGAATCAGGTCGCGGCCAACGCCAAGGGCGCTCGCGCCGGCCAGAATAAATTCGGTAGCCGTGTGTTGGTTGACGCCGCCGGCCGCAATCATGGACACATTCGGGAAGGGTGTCTTCATCGACTTGATATAGCTGGGGCCGCCGAGCCGGGAGCAGGGATAAACTTTGACGAAGTCACAACCCGCTTTCCAGGCAGCCATGATTTCCGATGGCGTCAATGCCCCGGGGAATACTACAATCTTTTCCTTCAAAGCGAAGTCGACGATTTCGCGATCCAAACCGGGACTGGTCAGAAACTTCGCGCCCGCGTCCAGACATCGGCGCGCGGTTTCAAGGTCCAGAACGGTGCCGGCGCCGACGACGAGCTCCGGGTGTTTCCCCGCCAATTCGGATATGACCTCAACGGCGCCGGGAATTGTCATAGTGACTTCCACGATGGGAATGCCGCTGCTCGCCACGGCCTCGGCCGCAAAAAGAGCATCCTCGGTCGAGGACAAGCGAATCGCCGGAATGATCCCGATATCCTCAATGATCTTACGGACTTGTTCCTTGTTCATTTTGGGGCTTATCGATCCACGATCATATCACCGCCCAGAATGTGCGAACTTCGCCGGCTCCGATTCGTATTGATTTGTAAGATGCCGTTCCAAACTGAGCTCAAACACGTCGTCCGGCGGCTGCTCCGCGCCCCGATGTTCAGCTTCATCACCCTGTTAACGCTTGCCGTCGGAATTGGCGCTAACACCGCCATTTTTAGCGTGATCAGTGGCGTGCTGCTGAAACCGCTGCCTTATCCCGATGCCGATCGGCTGGTGGGTGTCTGGCAAACGGCTCCGGGATTGAATATAAAAGATCTGAACGCTTCTCCCGCCACCTATTTCACCTATCGCGAGGAGATGCGCGCATTTCAGGACGTCGGCCTGTGGCGCTACGACGGCGAGAGTATTACGGGAATCGGCGAACCGGAACAAGTCGATACGTTGGATTTTACCGACGGTACGCTTCCAATCCTTGGTGTGCGGCCCATCCTCGGGCGAGAGTTCACTCGCAAAGACGATACCGCGGGAAGTCCCGACACGGTGATGCTGAGTTATGGATATTGGCAGCGCAAGTTTGGCGGCGATCGTTCGGTCATTGGCCGCCGCATTCTTGTGAGTGGCAAGGCGCGCGAGATTATCGGCATTCTGCCTCAGGATTTCCACTTCATGAACGCCAAGCCCGCGCTCATCATGCCGTTTCAGTTAGACCGCAACAAGGCGTTTATCGGGAACTTCAGCTATCAAATGCTCGCGCGGCTCAAGCCCGGCGTCACCATCGCGCAGGCCAATGCCGATGTGGCGCGGATGATCCCACTCATGGGCACGAAGTTCCCGCCGGCGCCCGGTATCAGCATGAAGATGTTTGAAGAGGCGCATATCGGGCCCAACGTTCGCCCGCTGAAACAGGACGTCGTCGGCGATATCGGGAAGGTGCTGTGGGTGCTAATGGCGACCGTCGGCATGGTTCTTTTCATCGCCTGCGCAAATGTCTCGAACCTACTGCTGGTGCGGGCGGAGGGCCGTCAACAGGAACTGGCAATCCGCGCGGCATTGGGAGCGGGCTGGAAACAGATTGCCCGCGAGCTTCTGTTTGAGAGCACGATGCTCGGCGTGATCGGAGGCGCGCTGGGCCTGGGCTTGGCCTACGCTGCCCTGCGATTCCTCGTATACCTGGCGCCGGCCAATCTCCCTCGTTTGGAAGAGATCTCGATCGATCCACAGGTTTTGCTGTTCACGTTCGCACTTTCCCTGCTCGCAGGTTTGCTGTTCGGGCTGATTCCCGTGATCAAATACGCGGGTCCTCAGCTTGGCACCGCGTTGAGGGAAGGCGGCCGCAGTTTGAGCGAGAGCCGGCAGCGTCATCGCGCGCGCAGCGTGCTGGTGGTGGTGCAGGTGGCTTTGGCGTTGGTACTTCTCATCAGCTCGGGTTTGATGATCCGGACTTTCCAGGCATTACGGGAGGTTCAGCCCGGATTCGTCGCGCCGGACCAGATCCTCACTCTTCACGTCTTCATCCCGGAGGCCCTCGTCAAGGACAACGAGCGCGTCGCACGTATCCATAACGATGTTCTCCAGAAAATCGCCTCAATTCCGGGCGTCACTTCAGCCGGTTTGTCGAACTCCATCACTATGGATGGTTGGACCGATAACGATCCGATCTTTGTCGAAGACCACCAGTACGGGGATGGCAAGATTCCACCGCTGCGGCGATTCAAGTTCGTATCGCCGGGTTTCTTCAAAACGATGGGCAATCCGCTGCTTGCCGGCCGGGAGCTCACCTGGACAGATACTTACGAAATGCGTCCTGTCGTGCTGGTATCGGAGAACATGGCGCGCGAGTTGTGGCACGATCCTACGCACGCGATTGGCAAGCGCATTCGTGAAACTCCAAGCGATCCATGGCGCGAGGTTGTCGGCGTGGTCGGGAATGAGCGCGACAACGGCGCGGATCAACCGGCTCCTACGATTGTCTACTGGCCCTTGCTGATAAAAGATTTCTGGGGCCAGAAGGTCAACGTACAGCGGACGCTCGCTTATGCGATTCGAAGCCCGCGCGCGAACTCCTCGAGTTTTCTGCAGGAAGTCCGGCAGGCCGTATGGTCGGTGAATCCCGATCTTCCGATCGCGGATCTCAGAACGGTGAAAGAGATCTATAACAAGTCCATGGCGCGGACTTCTTTCACTCTTGTGATGCTCGCGATTGCGGGAGGCATGGCTCTGCTGCTCGGCGTGATCGGAATCTATGGTGTTATCGCATATTCCGTATCGCAGAGGACCCGCGAGATCGGTATCCGCATTGCGCTTGGCGCGCAACAATCCACTGTGCGGCAGATGTTCGTTCGCGACGGGCTGAAACTCACCGCGATTGGAGTTGCATGCGGTCTGGTCGCAGCGCTCGCGCTGACGCGTTTGATGTCGGCTCTGCTGTTCGACATCAGCCCAATGGACCCCATCACTTACGCCGGCGTTTCCCTGGTGCTGGTGTTTGCGGCATGGCTTGCCACCTATCTTCCGGCGCGCCGGGCAACCAACATTGAACCGCTCGAAGCGCTGCGGACAGAGTAGCGCTTACACTGAAAGCAGGGATGCCGGGCTGTAGCGCGGAACAGAAATGAGCCGGCCGATCGGAGTTTTCGATTCCGGTGTCGGCGGATTGACGGTCTTGAAGGCTTTGCGCAGCCGGTTGCCGCATCGCGACTTTATTTACTTCAGCGATACTGCACGCGTTCCCTATGGCCGCAAGCCCAAGGAGATGGTTCGCGGATTCGCGAGCGAAATCGCAGGATTCTTAGAACAACTGGGCATCTCAGGTATTGTGATCGCGTGTAACACCGCATCGGCCTGCGCACTTCCGGAACTCGGCGACGAAGTCTCAGTTCCGGTCTGGGGCGTGATCGATCCTGGTGTCGAAGCCGCCCGCCGAGTTACAAGGACACGCGAAGTCGGCGTGATCGGCACCAAGGGAACCATCCAAAGCGGTGTGTACCAACGCAAGCTGTCGGATGCCGGCCTGAATGTTTGGGCTCAGGCCTGTCCCATGTTCGTTCATCTTGTCGAAGAAGGGCTCGCCTGCTCGAGCGACGCCGAAGTGCTGGCGCGCCATTATCTCGCTGACATGCCTCGGATCGATACATTGATTCTGGGCTGCACGCATTATCCCGTGCTCGCTTCTGTCATTCAGAACGTCGTTGGGCCCGGCGTCACGCTGGTATCGAGCGCCGACGTCACTGCCGAGGTCGTCGCGAACGCTCTAGGCCAGGATTCTCTCGACGGTCCGGGCCGCGTTACTCACTACGTTACGGGAGGCGTGCCGGCTTATCTCCACACTGCCGAAGTGATCGGTGGAGTGGAAGGTAAAGTGATACCGCTTGATGTGACAAGACTGGCGGATGCTGGCGTCAGCGTTCGTAAAGGAGTATCCATATGAAATCCGGTTTGAGAACTGCGGTGTTCGGCATTGTACTGGCCAACTGCGGTTGGGCTCAGGTGGTCAGCGGCGCGGGTGATATCGGCAAAGGCTCGGCAAAAGGCGCGGGCAATCTCGCGAAAGGTACTGGCAAGGGCGCCTTGGACCTGGTGACGCTTCATCCTATTAAAGCCACAGCGTCGGTCGGCAAAGGTGCGGGGTTTGCCGGCAAAGATGTAGCTGTCGGAACAGTGAAGGGTACTGGTAAAATCGGCAAAGGAATCAAGAAGATCCTCTAATCATTCAATGACCTTAGAACCTGGCAAATTCTACCGCGCAAAAACGGCTTTTGGAACTCAGGTCACGTTTACGGTGATCGACGCCGGGTACGAGTATTGGGCCAAGGTCGACCTGGAAGAGGCGGGCGCGGTTGAGCCGAACGTGTGGCTGAACACTTCGCTCCTTTTCTGGATCAGTTCCGAGCCGCGGCGGGCCGACGCGGTGCAGAAGGCCGCCGATGAAGTGATCGAAGCACTCGAGGTGTCGGCGAAACGTCGTTGAACCGTCATTGTGACATGATGGTGGTCTATGACGCCGCCGCAAACACCGCCTAAGATCCAGCTCTCTCAATCCAGCGATTACCGGGAAGGCTATGCCAATAGCGTCCAGGTCAGGGTTAACCTCTGGGACTTCTTTCTCATGTTCGGGACCATCAATCAAAGCGCCGCCGACAGCGTTTATATACAGAACTTCCAAGGCGTCTACCTGAGCCCGCAGCAAGCAAAGGCACTATATAATGTTTTGCAGCAGAATATTAATCAGTATGAGGCGACCTTCGGGGAGATCAAGCTCGAACCGCAGGGTTCGGGCAACGTTATCCAATGATTGCAACGCGGGCAAGAGGCGTTCGGACGCACCATGAGATTCGCGCCGATACTTATTTATTCCTCTTCTTCGCCTTCCTTTTCATCCTTTTCGTAGGTCATTTTTCTTACCTGAAACTTCCTTATTTCTGGGACGAGCTGGGCCAGTTCGTTCCGGCCGCGCTCGATATTCTGCACGACAATGCCTGGATCCCGCACTCTACCGTCCCGAATATCCATCCGCCGGGCGTAATGGCGTATCTCGCCGGCATCTGGCGCGTGTTCGGATACTCGATCGCCGCGACGCGCACGGCGATGCTTCTGCTCGCGACCTTTGGCGTGCTTTTCACGTTCCTGCTGGCGGTGCGATTGTCGGAGGGGCTCGCCGGCATCCCCGCGCTCTTCGCGGTGCTCCTGCTATTATGCGATCCGCTTTTTTATACCCAAGCGATGATGGCGCAGCTCGACATGCCGGCGATGGTGTTCTGTCTCATCGCGCTGGTGCTGTTCTTCGAGGATCGGCATCGCGCCTGCGCCCTGGCATGCACCGCGGCCGTTTTGTCGAAGGAAACCAGCGTGCTGCTTCCGCTTGTTTTTGCGCTGGTCTTGCTCCGCGAGCGTCGGCTCAAGGACTACGCAATCGATTATGCCATTCCCTTCGCCGCGCTGGTCATATGGCTGTTGGCTTTGTGGGGCGTAACCGGCACGCCGTTCGGCAATAGCGGATTCGAACACTACAACGTCACCTATTCGTTGAATCCGGTTCGCGTTTTGTTTGCCTTCCTGCGCCGGATTTATTATCTGTTCATCGACAACTTCCGCTGGGTGGGAACGGTGGTCATCTTTCTTTCCTGGCGCCGATTTCATATTTACTCGAGCCGCGCATGGCGCGTGACGATGTTCTTCGCGGGCGCTCACATCCTTCTGGTGAGTCTCCTTGGTGGCGCCGAACTGGAACGATACCTCTTGCCGGTGCTGCCGCTCTTCTACATCGCTGTCGCGTGCGGCCTCTCGACGGTGCCCCAATGGATTCGCAATGTCGGCCTGTTCGCCATTTGCGGCGGTCTCATCACGGGTCTTTTCGTGAACTCCGTGTTCCCGTTTCCGTACGAGGATAATCTTGCGATGGCGGATTTCGTCGGATTGCAGCAAGCCGCCGCGCAATACCTGGAGACGAATGAGAAGGATAAGACGATTTATACCGCGTGGCCTCTTACTGCAGCCTTGCATCGTTCCGAATACGGCTACGTCCAACATCCGTTGAAGACCAAGGAGACGAACGATCTTCGCTTCTCAACGCTGGCGAAGCTCGACCCCAAGTCTGTCGATGTTCTTGTGATGTATTCACGGACGTGGGTGCCGAAATGGAGCGCCCTACAGGTGTCGATGGTCGACCGATTTCTCGCTAAGTTTTATGAGTACGAGCCGCAAATGACAGCGGAAGAGTGCAAGAACATTTTGGGATTGGTGCCGGTCAACCGCTGGACTCAACGCGGGCAATTTATCGAGGTGTTCGCGAGGCCGTCAGCCGCGCAGAACCAGGTTACCGGCGCGGTCACTGAGAACAGTCCAACCAGCGGGAACTAGCGTCGTCGATCCATAGTCGACAACGAGAACGGGACCGTTCGCCTTGGTAAGTTGATCCCGCGTATAGACGGCGGCATCCCGAAACTTCCCATCGGAATAAATTCGCCGACTCACAGGTTTGCCATTGTTGAGCTGGGTCGGTTTTGCGATCTTCGGTTTTGGGGCGAACGTTATCGACCGGACCCGCAATGTAACAATCTCAACGGGACGCTTCGTATCGGCGTACCCGTAGATGCGCTGGTGCTCCCGATGGAACGGTTCACCGGGGCTTTCGGGCTGCCAGGGAATTGTCAGTTCGTAACTTTGACCCGCGTAACGAATGTCGGCGAGGCGCTCCAAATTGGCCCCTTTCATCTCGCGGCGCGCCGTTCGCTCCAACTCGCGGAAGACTTTCTCAAGATCGGGGCGGCTCAATACTCCAGCGGCGTAGTCGCGTACGTTGTCGGCCATGAGCATGCCCAGAGCGGAGAGCGCTCCCGCATAATCCGGAACGATTACCGTGCGCATCCCCAACTCCGCGGCCATTTCGCAGGCGTGCAGTCCGCCGCAGCCCCCGAACGCGACCAGGGCGAAATCGCGCGGATCGTGCCCTCGCTCGACGGAAACCAAACGGATAGCGCGTTCCATATTCGCATTCGCCACTCGTACAATTCCAGCCGCGGCCGCAATGCGATCAAGCTTCAGAGCTTGAGCGACGGTATCGATGGCGCGGCCAGCTCGCTCGATATCCAGTTGCATTTCGCCTCCCACCAACTGATCCGACGCGATGCGGCCAAGCACGACGTGAGCGTCGGTGACCGTGGCGCGATCTCCAATGCCGTAACACGCGGGACCCGGATCTGCCCCGGCGCTCTCCGGTCCAACGCGCAGCAAGCCGCCTTCATCGACGCGAGCGATCGAGCCGCCGCCCGCTCCGACCGTGTGTATGTCCAGCATTGGAACGCGAATTGGAAACCCCTCGACGGAAGCTTCCATACTTTCGCGTGGCTTGCCGTCGCAGAGACTCACGTCGGTCGATGTGCCTCCCATGTCGAAGCCGAGAATGCGAGTGTGGCCCGACAGCCGGGCCATCTCCATAGCTCCTACAACGCCGCCGGCGGGGCCGGACAGAACCGTTCGCACAGCGTGACGGCGCGCTTCCCGGGCGGACATAAACCCACCATTCGATTGCATGATGGACAACCGGTGGCGGCAGCCGTTTTCGAGTTGTTCGAGATAGCGGTCCATAAGCGGACCAACGTAGGCATTGATTACCGTCGTGCTGGTGCGCTCATACTCTCGAAACTCCGGGCAGATTTCGTGAGAAGTCGAGACGTATCCGAGATCGGCCAAAGCTTCGGCGACGATTTGCTCGTTTTCCGAAACGCGATATGCGTGCAGGAAGCAGATGGCGATCGAATCCACCTTCGCGCGGTGGAGACGTTTTTTGAGGGTCTCAACTTGTTTGGGCTCGGGACGCTTCTCGATGGCTCCGTCGAAGTGGACACGCTCGTCGATTCCGAAGCGCAGCTCGGACGGTACCAGCGGCGGACGGGGTAGAGGAGTCAGGTTGTAGAGTTCGGCGCGATTCTGGCGCGCGATTTGGATCACGTCCTCAAATCCGGCAGTGGTAACGAGTGCGGTTCGGGCTCCTTTACGTTCCAGCAAGGCGTTTGTGGCGACGGTCGAGCCGTGGACGACATCGGCGCGCGCGCGTCCCGCGGCCCGATTCAACCCTTCGAGAATTACCTCAGCCGGAGCACTCGGATTGGAACGAAGCTTAAACGTCTGCAGCCGCCCGTCGTCCTCCAAAACGATGAAATCTGTGAATGTTCCGCCTGCATCGACGCCGATTCTCATTTCGCGTGTTCTCAGGATCTCACGCTTGACACGTAAGATCGTGAAAATCCGCGGCAGCGTTGCGGAACCCCGACGGTAACGGAGGGGCACCCGGCCGATTTCCTTGGACACCCGGGTCGGGTTGAGTTTACTAGGCCGGGCGAACTACGATTAAGACGTTGACTACGAACCAGGAAACTGAAGTCGTCCGCGTACCCGGGGTCTACGTTTGGGAGCCGCCGGGGAAAACGTTCGTGGTGCGCCTAAGCTTCGACGTTGTCGATCGGATGCTCCAGGATGTCATGCGCGGCTTTGGCGCGGTGCCGAAAAGGGGCGCCGAAGTGGGAGGCGTCCTGCTGGGGCGGGTCAGCAAAGGCGAAAAGACGATTGTCACGATCGACGATTACGAACTGGTTCCGATCGAGTACAAACGTAGTCCTTCCTTTCTTCTGTCGCCTGAAGACGCCAAAGCGTTCGAGGCCGTGGTGCAGCGAGCAAAAAATGGCGCGGATCCCTTGCTGCGGCCGGCCGGTTTTTTCCGCAGTCATACACGCGAGGGCGTCGGGCTTGGTCCCGAAGATCTGGCGCTCATGGCTCAGCATTTTCCCGAGCCCGAAGCAGTCGCGCTCATCATCCGGCCTTTTGCGAGCCGGGTGAGCCAGGCCGGGTTTTATTTTAAGGAAGAAGGTCAGTTTCCGGCCGGCCTGCCGCTGCTGGAATTTCCATTCCGGCGACGGGATTTGGATCCGGACAGCCCACCGCCAAGCCGATCTGCACGACTCGGGGATCGTCTCCCTCTCGCGAGCGGCGCGCCAGCCGAACATCACGAGCACAAACCACTGGGATACGAGCCGCCGCCAGCCCAGGACGTCTCAATGCTCGGGCTCGATACCATCGCAGCCGAGTACCCGGTCGAGACAAGACGGAAGAGCCGGAACGGGTGGGTCTGGGTCCCATTATCATTTATTTTCTTGTTGTTGGGCGTACTACTCGGCTTTCAGGCTGCTCTCTCGATGCGACCCCAGCTTCCCGCCGGATCGAACGAGCCATACAATCTGAACGTTACGGTGACGCAAAATGGCGGGAATTTGCAGGTCAAGTGGGATCGTCAAGCTCTGGCGATCCGGACGGCGCAAAAAGGGGTGCTCACCATCGAAGATGGGACCTACAGCAAGCCGGTCCCGCTGAACGCGTCGGAACTACAGAGCGGAAGCGTGGTTTATCCACCGCAAAGCAAGCAGGTGCGATTTCGCCTTGAGGTTTCCGTGAGTCCGCGGGACTCGGTATCCGAAACTGTGGAGTGGCACAAGTAGTTCACGAAACAAGCTCTTCAATCGTAGGTGAACACTGACTCGATGGCCGCAGGACGATTTTCGTTCGCGACGTGTTCAACTCCGCGCGGATGACCTCGCCAGGAGTAATGGCGCCGGATGAAACCAAGCGGGCCAGTGGTTGGACCAAGTGCCTCTGCAGCGTGCGCTTCAACTCGCGTGCGCCGTATTCCTCGCTGGTTCCCGACTTGAGCAGGAATTTCTTCGTGCGCCCGGGGACAGCCAGGCGAAATGCCCGATCGCCGAGGCGATTCTCGACGTGCTCCTGAAAATCTTCCAGATGCTGATCGAGAATCCGGGCGAGCGATTCGGCTGTTAATGGCCGGTAGGTGATCACGGCATCCAGTCGATTGACGAACTCCGGTGAGAACCTTTTCCGAACTGCACCCAATCCTATGGTTTCGAGGCGCGCCGCGGTGCGGTCTTCATCGCGCGGCGACATGGCTTCGTATCCGAACGTGGGCCGCAGCAGGCGTCCCATACTCCGCGCGCCGAGATTGCTAGTCAGGAAAATCAGCGTTTTGTCGAAATTCACAACCGAGTTGTCGCCTAGCCGCAGGGTGGCTTTATCCAGGATGCCAAGTAGAAGGCGGGCCATGGAAGGCGCCGCTTTCTCGATCTCATCGAACAACACAACGGAGAGTTCGCTGAACTGTGAGATCACGCCAGCCAACTTATTCTGGGTGAGCAGGGGCTGCGTTTCGCGGTGACCGAGGTATCCGGGTGGCGCGCCGATCAATTTAGCGACTTCGTGCTCCATCTGAAACTCGCCGCAATCCACTTTGAGGAGTTTCCTGGGGCTGCCATGAAGCGCTTCCGCTACGGCCTCCACCGTTCGGGTTTTTCCCGTGCCCGTTGGACCAAGCAGCAGGAAGACTCCCGCCGGCCTCCCCTCCGCGGCCAGTCCAGCCTCGTGGATTTCTATGAAAGGCACGATGTTTGAAATCGCCGCCGGCTGACCCACCACGAGTTCCGATAGTATTTCCGCCAGTTGGCCGCTAATAGAAGGACGATTGTCTCTTAAATAAGGCAATTTAGATCTCATACGAGATAAGAACTCCTACCAGCTCAGTATGAATTTCGTCGGATGCGAATCGGGAGCCGGGAGGCGAACAAAGGGCTGAATTGGACGCTAACGATGGAACTCTATGTGCCCAGGAATGAGAGGATTAGGCCTTCAATGCGCTCGCTGGCGCGACCATCGCCATAAGGATTGTGAACGCGTTTCATGGCCTCCCACGCCTCGCGATCGTCGAGCAGCTTCGACGCCTCGCGAACGATGCAATCCGCATCCGTCCCGACCAACTTGACGGTCCCCGCTGCAACCGCTTCGGGACGCTCCGTTTTGTCTCGCATCACCAAAATCGGCTTACCGAGCGAGGGTCCTTCTTCCTGCACTCCGCCCGAGTCCGTAATGAGAAGGTAGGCTCTCGTCATCAGGTCGACGAACAGTACGTAGCTGAGAGGATCGATGAGGAGCACGTTGGGATGGCCGGCCAGCAGACGATTGACCGGGTCTTGCACATTGGGATTGGGATGCACTGGGTAGACGATCTGCACGTCGTCGCGATTTGCAATGCGCACGAGGGCGGAGCAAATGCTCTCGAAGCCGGCGCCGAAGCTTTCACGGCGGTGCGCCGTCACCACGATCAGCTTCTTGCTCGCGTTCAATTCAGTCCATGGCAAGCCGCGCAGTTCTCCCGCATTCAACTTGTCGCGTACGTACAGAACCGCGTCGATCCCGGTGTTGCCGGTGACGCTGATCGCTTCCGCGGGCACTCCCTCACCGCGCAGATTATTAGCGGCAGCTTCCGTGGGAGCGAAATGCAGCGCGGCAATCCGCGATGTGAGGACGCGATTCATTTCTTCGGGAAACGGCTGGCGCAAGTCCCATGTACGCAGTCCGGCTTCGACGTGTCCCACGGGCACATTCTTGTAGAACGCCGCCAGTGCTCCGCAAAAAGTCGTGGTGGTGTCGCCCTGCACCAGCACCATGTCCGGTTGCGATGAGGCGAGCACGGGCTCGAGTCCGGCGATGATTCTAGACGTGGATTGAAAAAGCGTCTGCTTCGGTAACATCAGGTCGAGATCGTAATCGGGTTTGACCTGAAAGGCGTCGAGCACCTGGTCGAGCATGGCGCGATGTTGGGCCGTGACGCAGACCTTTACTTCGAACTCGTCGTTCGCACGCAGCCGCAGAATGACGGGACAAAGTTTAATAGCTTCAGGCCGGGTTCCGAATACGAACAGGATCTTGGGCATTAGAGCGCGGCCAAGCGGGCGCTACTTATGCCTGTAAGTGATGCGACCTTTGGTCAAGTCGTATGGGGAAAGCTCGAGGGTGACACGGTCGCCCGCGAGGACACGAATACGGTTGCGGCGCAGTTTGCCGGCGAGGTGCGCGAGAACCGTGCGCTCCTGGTCGAGTTGAACGCTAAAGAGGCCGCTTGGAAATTTCTCGACGATGGTTCCGGTCACTTCGATGCAGTCTTCTTTGCTCATTGTCCTCCGTAGGGGAAGATTGATACCGCCTTTTCACTAGGTAGTTTATCAAAGGAGGATTTGTGCGGAGCATTGTGGATCAGGCTTAAAATGGACACGAGCGTCTGGAACGTAAGGACCATGAATCGATGAACTGCGAAGCTCATTGGGAGACTGTGTTCCGCTCAAAAGCGCCGGATGCGGTGAGCTGGTATCGTCCGCATCTTGACGTTTCGCTCAAACTGATCGAAGACCACGCGCCTGAGCATTCCGCATCGATTATCGACGTAGGCGCGGGAGAATCGACGCTAGTTGACGATCTGCTCGCCGGAGGATACGAGGAGATCACGGTCCTCGATGTATCGAATACAGCCGTCGAGACCACGAAACAGCGGCTAGGCCCCGCCTCCAAAAAGGTCCATTGGATCGTGGGTGACGTCACTCAAGTTTCGCTTCCGACACAGGCGTTCGATGTGTGGCACGATCGCGCAGTTTTTCATTTCCTGGTCGATCCCGTTGAACGCCAGGCCTACGTTCGATCCGTTCTGAAGGCCGTAAGGCCGGGCGGCCACGTGATCGTCAGTACTTTCGGACCGGAAGGGCCCACGAGTTGCAGCGGGCTGAATGTTATGCGTTACGACGCAGAGGAATTGCATAACGAGTTTGGGAAGCGGTTTCGGATCGAAGAAAGCTCGAAAGAGCTGCATCGGACGCCATGGGGAACTGCCCAGCAGTTCGTTTACTGTTGTTGCAGAGTCGAGTGATCCGGATGGGCGCCGTAAAACCCGTGAATGCCGTGCTTCTCCTTCTCTGCTCGGGATGCGCCTTCGCGCAATCGAGCGATAAGGATCCTGCCGCGGTAGTCGAGATCGGAGGAAATCCGAGCTGCGACATCACAGGGGCCGGATGGAGCGTCAGCCCCACGGTTGCAGTTGAAGTTACGCCAATCGAGAACTGGCTCGAACTTGAAATTGGCGTTACGCCCACCTTCAGCCGGCATTCGACAGAATGGGAAACCGACCTTCTTTTCAAGAAGCCCTGGACTCTTTCGAAAAAAGTAGAGTTTATGTTCGGCGTTGGTCCGGAATGGATTCACACGCTGAAATACGGCATCGTAACGAATGCCGTCGGCGCTGAAGCCGCGCTGGATTTTATGTTCTGGCCCACCGCAAAGCATCGATTCGGCTGGTACCTCGAACCCAGCTATGACTACAGTTTCGGGCGACTGCATGAGCAGTCGGTTGGGATGAGCGGCGGATTGTTGATTGCGATCCCGTAGGAGACTTCGAATGATCATTGAAATGCGCACCTATACGACGAAGCCCGGCAAGCGCTCCGAGTTCCTGGAAATTTTCCGGTCCAAGTCGATTCCGGCACACGCGGAAATCGGTATGAAGATCATGGGCCCATTTTTGTCCGTCGAAGATCCCGATGTCTTCTTTTTCATGCGAGGCTTCCCGGACCTCGCTTCGCGAGAGCCAATGAAAGCACGGTTCTACGACGGAGAACTATGGAAAGGCGAGCTTGAAAACATCCTCATGCCGATATTGGAGAAGTATGACGTCGTGCTGGTGGAAGATCCGGAAAATCTGTTATTCCAGCCGTGAAACGAGTCTCTAACGGGTTCGCTCTAACCATTAGAGGCACGTTCAATGAGCAAATTTACGATTCTATTGTTTACGGCCGTTGCTGGATTGGCCTTGATGACGACGGCCCCCCAAGCAAACGCTCAGGTCAGCGTCGATGTCGGAGTGGCCCCCGATTGTCCATACGGTTACTACGATGTCGCGCCTTATGCCTGTGCTCCCGCAGGATATTACGGTCCGGAATGGTTTTCAGGTGGTGTCTTTATTGGCGCCGGTCCGTGGTTTCATGGCCCTGCCGAATTCCATGGCCACGTAAACAACCATTTTCATCCGGAACACGGCTATAAGGGACCCATGCCGCAGCGCGGTGAGAAAGCAGAGCCAAGTAGAATGGTCGATTCCGCACATTTCAAAGGAAACGAAGTGCGTGATGGACGAGGCCACACCGTCAAAGGCAAAGGTTAAGTATCGGTTCGCACGTGTGACTAAGGGGCGGATCAAACCCGCCCCGTTCATCTGCTCAAGCGGGCTCCCACCATCGCAATAGCGTTTTGATTCCCGAAAAAATCATTGGCCAGCCTCGACGGATTGGTGCCTTTTAAAGGTGACACACGATGTTGCGCGACGGAGCCAACGATCAGCTCTTCGAGCAGCTTCAGGAGTTTCATGACACCGAAGCGCGTCATTGGCAGGCGCTCCTCAACCGCGCCCAACGTCTGCCCACCTTTCTTGAAGAGACTCGACGAGCAACTTTCGACGTGTCGGGTCCGCAATCAGGTCGATAAGATGTGACCTAACGGTCACATGTCAAGCGCTTCCGCTTCGACAATGGAAACAAGGTCGCCGGCAACGGGATGGATGCCGCCGCAATCAAGGCCGGCGTCGCTCAGCAGCTTTTTCCACTCGACAGCGCTGCGCTCCTTGCCTCCGGTAACAGCCAGCATGTTGAGATCGCTCATTAGGCGCTGCTCCAGTTCGGGATCAGCCTGACCTACGACATCAGGCAGAACAAACTCGATTACGAGGACGCGGCCATCGGGCGGCAGAACTGACCGGCAGCGGCTAAGGATCTCGACCGCCATCTTGTCGTCATATCCATGAAGCACATGCTTCAGCATGTAGACATCAGCGCCAGACGGAACCTCCTGGAGCAGATCCACTCCGAGCAGCTTGGAACGGCCCGCAAGCCCCTCCACCTCGAATCGCGCCGCCGCCGCGTCGACCGCTTCCTGACGGTCGACCAGCATTCCGCTCACGTTCGGGAAAGCCTCTAGAACGGCCGCGATCAGCCCGCCTCCTCCTCCCCCCAGGTCGGCAATAACCTGGTATTTCGAGAAATCCCAGGCGCGGGCGATGAACATGTAATCCTCAGCCGGTGCCGTGCCCATAACTCCGCGGAAAATCGCCCTGGCGTTCAGATCCTGAGACCAGCGCGAAGGGATACTCTCCGGCCGCACAACCGAGGCTGGATCTCCGGTTCGAATGCAATCGGTGAGATAAGACCAATTGTCCGCGAGCAGGTCCGCCCAGAATATAATCGACGGCCATTCTGAATTGGGAGCGTCTTTGCGGAGCGGCTGGCCAAACAGCGTGAGGACAAAATGTCGCGGCTTCGTTTCGGCAACCACACCGAAGCTTGCTAGCGCGCGAAGGAGTCGATACAAAGAGCCCGCGTGGGCACCACATACCGCGGCGAGCTGGTCCACGGATCGTTCTTCGTCGCCGAGAGCATCCGCCACGTCTAACCTGGCGGCAGCGGCGAGAACGCGGCTGCGGAAGTAACCTTGCTCTATCTCAGTGAGGACTTTGGCCGCCATCTTTGTATCTTGACATATAACTCGGAATCCGATATAACCGTATCCGAGTATGGTCGAAGACTACATTTCCTTTTTACCGTTGTCGCCCGCGACTCTTCACATCTTATTGTCTTTGGCCGGGGAGGACCGCCATGGATACGGAATCATGCTGGAGGTCGCGCGACAGTCGGAGGGCCAATATAAACTCGGGCCGGGGACGCTATACGATAACCTCGATAAGCTCGTGAAGCAGGGCATGATTGAAGATGCTCCGCGCCGCGGCGCGCACGACGATCCGAGACGCCGTTATTACCGGCTCACTTCATTCGGAAGGCGTGTTCTCGAAGCGGACCTGGGCCGTCTCGAAAATGTATTGCGCGAGGCGAAGCTGCACCTTCGGCCGAGGAGGGCGACATGAGCCGCGCTCTGTATCAATGCGTAGTGGGATTGCATCCACGGGCATTCCGGCAGCAGTTCGCCGGCGAGATGCTGTGGATCTTCGACGAAATGCGCGGCGAGGGAGTGGTCCCGCTATTCACGGATGGCGTTGTTTCTCTCGCGCGCCAATGGGTGATCCGAAAAGGTGCATGGAAAGTGGGCGCGGCAATTTTATGCGCGTGGCTGCACATGTTCCTGATCCTCGGATCGCTGTCCTCAGTTTGCACCTGCTGCCGGTGATGCCATGCACAGAACGGTGGGACTCGTGGTAGTCGCTGTTCTTGGTGCGATCGCTACCGGCATAGTCTACGAGCGGGAACAGCGACGGGAGGATGAAAGACGGCTCCCGCGCGTTGGCCGGGCAGTGGACATCGAGGGCCGTTCATTGAACATCTATTGTTCCGGCGAAGGCAGTCCGACGGTGATCTTATCCGCGGGCGCTCCATTTTCCGGCTTCAGTTGGAGCGCCGTGCAACGCGAGATCGCGAAGTTCACGCAGGCGTGCTGGTACGATCGCGCGGGGTATGGTTGGAGCGATCCAGGGCCGGATCCACTCGACAGCTCGGCAAGTGCCAAGGATCTTCACAAGCTGCTATCGAAGGCCGAAGTCGCAGGACCTTACATCCTGGTGGGCGAGCGATTCGCGGCGCTCGACATGCGCGTGTATGCTGGCCGTTATCCGAGTGATGTAGTGGCGCTTGTCCAGGTGGACCCCATCCCCGACGATGAAGTTACTAACCCACGTAGCAGAGGGACTCTCCCACAGTTTCTTCGCTATCCTCAGAATCTTCTCGGCCAGACTCTGAATCAGGTTGGGTTAATACGATTAATGGGTTTAGGTGAGCCTCGCCAACGCTTCAATGGGCGACCTGCAAGCTTTTCACCGCGGGAGTGGGCGACCATAATGGCACTTCGAAATGAGCCCAAAACTCGAACTGCTTTGTTGCAGGAACAGGCCGGGGAGAGCATCTCGGAGGCGCATGCCGTGGTTGGCCTCCGGAATAAACCCGTGATCGAGCTGCATTCCGACGACGGAAACCCGATGCTGTTCTATTCGCCGGACGCCGTTGCGGGCGCGGTTCGTCGACTTGTCCTACACTGAAACGCATGGACACCGCGCATTTCAAGAAGATGCTCCTCGCGAAAGAACGCGAGTTGCTGGACGCGATCGCACGGCAAAATGCGGCAGACGCAGTGACGCTCGATCAGGTCGAGGCGTCAGGGGCCGGTACCATCGAGAGGGAAAAACTGGAGCTGCTTCGCGAGGCGTTGTACCGAGGGCGGTAACACCGATCCTGAGCGGCTCGCCGGACACCGTAGCAGGCGCGGTTCGCCGACTTGTCCTACACTGAGACGCATGGACACCGCGCATTTCAAGAAGATGCTCCTCGCGAAAGAACGCGAGCTGCTGGACACCATCGCACGGCTGAAAGAGGAGGCCCGCGAGACGCAGGACCCTGGCGTGGAAGACGTGGCCGATGCGGCGACCACCGATGAAAACGAGGACGAGGCTCTGGCCGCCGGAACTATCGAGTGGGAAACCCTCAAGCTGGTTCGCGAAGCGCTGCAGCGCATCGAGAACGGCACCTACGGGATTTGCGTGGATTGCGGACGGCCCATCGAACGGGCCCGTCTGGAAGCGGTGCCGTGGACGCCGTATTGCCTCGTCGACCAAGAGAAACACGACGTCCCGATTCAGAACGCCTGATTCCATTTCTGAACGGTCAGTGTAGGTCGCGGCTTAATTGCTTCAACGGCTTAGAACAATCCATTGGTGGTCAACGTAATGCTTAGGCAGGAGGACCAATGGAGTCATTACTTAAAGATTTTCGCTATTCGTTCCGGCAGTTGCGGAAGAGCCCGGCTTTCACTCTTACGGCCATACTTTCGCTCGCCCTCGGAATTGGAGCTACTACGGCGGTGTTCAGCGTAGTCTATGCCGTACTGGTGAATCCCTATCCTTACAAAGACTCGAATCGGATGATTCACTTGGTCCTCGATCAAAAAGGCGGCGGAGAGTATTGGGTGGGGCTGACCGGTCCACAATACCGTGTGATTCGAAACGCGTCGGCAGTGGAAAGCGCCGCGGCACAGGATCAATGGAATCTGTCGACCACTGGCCAGGATCTTCCCGAGGACGTCAACGCCGTCTATTTCACAGGGAATGCTTTCGATCATTTTGGCGTGCCAGCTCTGATGGGCCGCGGCCTGATGCTGAGCGATGCACCCGACGATCATGACCCCCAGCCGGTAGTGGTTCTCGGAAATGCATTCTGGATGCGGCATTATGGCGGGAACCCCGACGTCATTGGAAGAACTTTGCAGCTTGCACACAAGAACTACACGGTGGTGGGTGTAGCTCAAACTCGCTTCACATGGGGGGACGGCGATGTTTACCTGCCCTTCAAGCCCAGCGAGGACGCTACGCATACTTACGATGTCTCCGTCCGCCTGAAACCAGGAGTTACTCGCGCGGCTGCGAACGCCGAATTTCAGGCGCTGATGACGCAGTTTGCAAAAGAGACGCCGAAGCATTTCCCGGAAAGCGGGTTCAAAACGAACATCCAAGGCTTGAACGATAACTTCGTTCATCGGCTTGGAGGGACGCTCTATCTGCTATTCGGAGGCGTGGCGCTGCTCCTGGTGATCGGGTGCGCAAACGTGTCGATCCTGATGCTCGCGCGCGGGACAGCTCGACAGCAGGAACTCGCGGTACGCGCGGCGATCGGCGGGAGCCGCTACCGGATCGTGCGCCAGTTGTTAACCGAGTCTCTCGCCTTGTCGATCACGGGAGCGCTGCTAGGATTGGCTCTGGCGTATAAGACAACCAGCTTCATCGCGGCATGGCTTCCGGAATATTCTTTCCCTCACGAAGCCGCTATTAAGATGAACGTCCCAGTGCTGTTGTTCAGCATCGCTCTGGCAGTCGCAACCGGAGTTTTGTTCGGACTCTCGCCCGCGATGCAGCTCTCGCGCACGGACCTGGCTCGCGTAATGCAGGCGAACATGCGGAAGATGACGACCGGCGTCAAGGGACGGCGCATGCACGGCATCCTGGTGGCGAGCCAAATTGCCTTGACATTGTTGCTGCTCACCGCCGCCGGAGCTGCCATGGGCGGTTTCCTGCGCCTGATGGGAACGAGCCTGGGATACGATCCGCACCATGTGATGTCGGTCGGAGTGCCGATTCACGACAACACACTCAAGACGTGGGAAGAACGGTCTGTCTATTTTGAACAGCTCAAGGAGAAGATCGCGGCAATGCCGGAGGTGGTTGGGGCGGGAATCTCGACGAACGCTACGCCGCCGGACAATGGATGGAAGACGAAGTTCGAGCTGCTCGGCAGACCGTCGGGCGTAAAGCAGGAAGCTCGAGTGAACTTCATCAGTCCGGAATATTTCCCGGTGCTGCACATCCCACTGGTACAGGGACGCGTTTTCGACCAGGCCGAGACAGCGCGTGGAGCGCATGTCGCAGTCATCAATCAGACGATGGCAAAACAGTTCTGGCCGAATGGCGATGCTGTGGGACATGAGATCCGGTTTCCCGAATTTAAGGACGAGCCGCCTTACATGTTGACCGCGAAAGGAAGCAACGATTGGATGCAGGTGGTCGGCGTAGTGGCGGACGCGCGCGACGACGGATTGCGGAAGCCAATCAAGGCGGGTATTTATTTCCCATACACGATGGGCATGGGGATGGGGACGCAGGTGCTGGTTCGCACCAGAGTCGAGCCGTTGACGATACTGCGAGCCATTCGCGAACAGGTCCGAACTGTGAATCCCGATCAACAGGTCTTTCGCGAAGTTCGAAACCTGGAGCAATGGATCACAACGCAGCCGGATTGGGCACAAGAGAGACTTGTGGCGACTCTGTTCGGCGCGTTTTCTCTGCTCGGGTTAGTGCTGGCCGCGGTTGGCCTTTACAGCGTGGTTTCGTATAGCGTGGCGCAGAGAACTGGCGAATTCGGAATCCGCATGGCGTTGGGAGCAGAGAGGCGCGACGTGCTGGGCCTCGTTTTCCGCTCCATGGCAGTTACCGTCGGCGGCGGTTTAGCCGCGGGCATTTTGCTGAGCTTAGCTTTGAACCAGGTACTGGCGAAATGGGCGGAAGGCAGCTCGCGCGATCCGATGATTCTTTTCGGCGTGGTCGTGCTGCTGTCCATCGTTTCAGGCATCGCTTGTCTGGTTCCGGCGCGCCGGGCCTCGTCGGTGGATCCGATTCAGGCACTGCGATACGAATGAAGCAACTCGACAGTTTTGTTCGACGTGCCGGGAAATAATTGAGCATATTCGAGCGGCGTGCATTCGACTATCTCGCCGGGTCGCTCATAGTGGCCGGGGAGTTTCACGCGGATGTTCAGGTCGGCGCCACGCTCGATGAGCAATTGAACTATGGGCAGTCCCTCGTCGTAGAACTGCGTGGCCGCATGAAAAATCGGCGTTTGGCCGCCGACGCCAATCGCGTCCACTGTGGCTCGCGCGTTGACGTCGGCTCCGCGATCCAGGAGCAATCGAACGGCATCCATGAAACCGTACTCGGCCGCGACGTGCAAAAGCGTGGCTCCTTTGAGCGTCATCCTTCGATAGCCCGTTCCGCCGAAGTCGAGCTCGGAAAATCGTTCGTCGAGTTGAGCCGCGTTGGGCTCGAAACGCCCACGCAGCAATTCCAGCACGGGAGAGCCATCGTACCTCGTCTTGACGCCGGCGTTGATAAGAATATCGATGCAGGCGCTTAATCGTTCCGGGGCTCGCGAGTATGTCCCGATCACGTAGTCGAGCGCACTGGCAGGACTCAGATTCGGATGTGCTCCGTGATAGAGAAGCCACTGGAGGGCATCCGGATCAATCGTTTCGCAGGGTGCAAAGACGATAGGGAAATGTCCGTGCCAGGAGGCGTTTACGTCGGCTCCGTAGGAGACGAGCAGCTCCATCATGGGAATGCGATGACCGACGAGCGCGGCGCGCATGAGTGGCCCATCGCCGCCCTGATGCACGTCCGAGCCGTTTTCGATCATCCACTTTGCCATGGCGAGGCGCGTCGGCCCAGGTGGCTCCCAAGGGATTCTACACTCGGCCACCCATGTCAGCGGACCATCTTTGCCGTAACCAAGCGGCGCTCGGTGCAGCTTGGGATTGCTCATCATCAGGTTTTTCACGCGATCGAGATCGTTGGTATCGATGGCGTGTTTGAGTTCCGAGGCTTGCTCCAGGGACTCGACATGGGCCTTGAGTTTGGGCCAACTGGAGAATCCGTAGGAGCGGGCGACCTGAAACAAGGATTCGGCGACGGATTTTGCGCCACCTGCTTTGAGCAGGTCTTTGGCTTGAAGTTTGAGATGGCGGAGACTGGGTCGCTCCGGAAGCGATTGCGGATGGGTCGGCATAGCGACCTCCTTTCGTCAAATCGCCCGTTGTCCGCCGGCCGGGCCGAAAGAAGGTTCGCAAAAATCGAGTCGAACAGGTGGGCTTCTGCCCTTTCCGCGGACCGGATGCGCCCTTTGCGCTAGAGCAATACTAGCAGACGAGAGTGTCGCGATATCATTCAATTTGCCGGAAAACGATCCATTTCGCGGCGTCATCATCGCGGCCATCACTCCGCGCCGGCAACACGAGACTTCGATCGATCTCGCAGCCACTCTGGAGCTCGTGGACTTTCTCGGCCGTAGCGGCGCAAACGCTATCGCGCTGCTCGGATCGACAGGCGAATTCGTCCATTTTGCGATCGACGATCGCCGTCACATGACCGATTTCGCGGTCAAGCGTAGCCGTGTGCCGCTGCTCGTTAACGTGTCGCATTCCACCCTGGACGGCGCGGTGGAACTGGCGCAGGAAGCGGCCTCCTCCGGCGTGCGCGGCGTCCTTCTCATGCCTCCTTATTTTTTTCGATACAGTCAGGAGGCAATCTACACCTTCTACATGTCGTTCGCGGACCAGATGCGGGGAGAACTGCCGGTCTACATCCATAACCTTCCCGCATTCACCAATGAAATTGACCTGGCGACTGCGCAGCGCCTGCTCGATACCGGTTCTTTCGCCGGTATCGCGGACTCGAGCGGATCGTGGGATTATTTTGTGGGGCTTCAGGACGGAAACAGCGCCACAAAGTGTACGATTTTGATTGGAGACGACATGCTGTTCGCGCGAGCTCGCCTGGCCGCGGCCGACGGCGTGGTTTCAAGCGCGGCCTGCGCCATTCCGGAGTTGGTGCTGGCGATCGAGGCCGCGGTGAGTTCCGACGATAGAGCCCGATTAGAGGCTCTCAATGCCCGGCTGCATGAATTCGTAGCGCAAGCTCAGAGATTCCCCGCGCCAGTGGGGATCAAAGAGGCATTAACCCTCCGCAAAATCAAATCGGGCGCGACGGCCATCGATTTCGGAAACCAGCAAGCAGAACAGCGCGACGAGTTTCTGGCCTGGTTCAAGCCCTGGCTTGCCACAGTCCAGAACGAATGCAAAGACGGGAGACCCAGTGGACGCTGAAGAATTTAGACAGTATGGCCATGAAGTTGTCGATTGGATAGCCGAGTATCTCGGCAACGTCCGCGATTATCCGGTGCTGCCGAAGGTTAAGCCGGGAGATCTAACCGCGCAGCTACCTGCCGCGGGACCGGAGCAAGGCGAGCCAATGGATCGGCTGCTCGAAGATTTTCGAACGCAGATCGTTCCGGCCATTACGCATTGGAATCATCCGCGGTTCATGGCGTACTTCTCAGTGTCGGGTTCGCCTCCGGGCATCCTGGGCGAGATGCTGATAGCTGCGCTCAACATGAATGGCATGGTGTGGAAGAGCAGTCCGGCCGTCGTGGAGTTGGAGCAGGTCACGCTAGGATGGCTCCGCGATTGGATGGGGCTTCCGCGGACCTTCACTGGTTTCATCTACGACACGGCATCCACGTCGACTATGCACGCCATCGCAGCCGCAAGAGAACTGGCCGATCCTGGTGCGCGAGTCCATGGGGCCAGCAACGGCCTGGTGATGTATACATCGGAGCAATCGCATTCTTCCGTCGAAAAGGGCGCCATCGCAATCGGGGTCGGGCAGGAGAACGTTCGCAAAATCAGGGCGGACTCCGAGTTTCGGATGGACGTTAGCGCATTGAGAGACGCGGTCCTGGCGGATCAAGCCGCGGGCAAGCGGCCATTCTGCGTGACGGCTACGTCAGGCACTACGTCCACTACGAGCGTCGATCCTATCCCACAGATCGCCGACATCGCCGAAGAGTTCGGGATGTGGCTCCATGTGGATGCAGCCTATGCCGGTCCGGCGGCAATGATCCCCGAGTTCCGCTGGCTGCTCGACGGGGCGTCGCGGGCGCAATCCCTGGTCACGAACCCTCACAAATGGCTGTTCACGCCGATTGACTGCAGCGCGTTTTATACGACTCGGCCCGATATTCTTCAGCGCGCGTTCTCCCTGGTCCCCGAATATCTGAAGACCGCGTCCGATCCGAAGGCCATGAATCTTATGGATTATGGCGTTCCACTCGGCCGCCGGTTCCGCGCACTGAAACTCTGGTTCGTGATGCGGTATTACGGCCGGGAGGGGCTGATCCGCATGCTGCGCGACCAGATCCAGTGGGCGCAAGACCTGGCTAAAATTATCGAATCCGACCCCGATTTCGAGATTTGCGCCCCGCACCCTCTATCGGTGGTGTGCTTCCGATATCGCGGATCCGACGACGAGAATCGCCGTTTGATGGACGCCGTGAACGCGACAGGAAGGGTTTTCCTTTCGCATACGGTGCTCAACGGACGCTTTGTGATCCGGCTTGCAATCGGCAATATCGGTACGAATTGGGACGACGTCGCGGCCGTTTGGGGATTGCTGAAGGAAACCGTAGCGGCGTAATCCGAAATTACCCAACTATTACAAACGACAGGCCGAATCCCTGTTACTTTGGGGTTGACCTTCAAACCCATCGGAGAGCCCCCTTTGAGCACAGACGTATTCCCCATAGCTGACCGCAAAAGAATCAACTGGCCGATCAGCATCGCCCTTGTAGTCTTCCATTTAGGAGCCATTGCGGCATTGTTTATGTTTAGCTGGAAGGCCCTGGCAGTGGCCATTTTCCTTTACTGGATGACCACCGGTCTCGGCATCAGCATGGGATATCACCGTCTCCATACACACCGTTCGTACCAGATACCTCTCTGGATGGAGTACTTCTTCGCGATCTGCGGCACTCTGACGCTCGAAGGCGGTCCGATTTTCTGGGTCGCGACTCACCGCATCCACCATCAGAAATCCGATCAGCCTGGCGATCCGCATTCCCCGCGCGATGGCGCATGGTGGTCGCATATCGGCTGGCTGCTGGTCGGCGAGAGCAAGCATAACAACACTGCGTTGATGTCGAAGTACGCACCGGATCTGGCGAAGCATAGCTTCTACCGCTTCCTGAACACGTGGCACTGGACGCCGCTGGTGCTGTTGACGGCGATCCTTTACGCGATCGGCGGGATTCAGTTGGTTCTATGGGGTACTTTTGTCCGCGTAGTTTTCGGCTTCCACGCAACCTGGGCAGTGAACTCGGCGACCCACATGTGGGGCAGCCGCCGGTTTGCCACACGCGACGATTCTCGCAATAACTGGATGGTGGCGCTGATCACGTTCGGCGAAGGCTGGCACAATAATCACCACGCTCATCCGACATCGGCCCGGCACGGACTTGCGGCCTGGGAGTTCGATATTTCGTGGATCCAGATCAGCATCCTGAAATTCTTCGGCATCGCCAAGAAGATTCGGGTCGCGCAAGTGAAGAGCGTCATGAGTGAGCGGGAAGCGGCTTAGCCGTTCCCGCTACCGCTGATTCGCCTTCAGAACCTTCTTCCGCAACCGGATCGACTGTGGCGTCACTTCTACAAACTCGTCTTCTCGGATAAACTCGATCGCCTGCTCGAGGTTGAGAAGACGCGGTGGCACCAGCCGGATCGCATCGTCGGCTGACGACGCCCGCATATTCGTCAGCTTCTTCTCTTTCACGATATTCACGTTCAGATCCGCATCGCGGGAGTTTTCTCCCACAATCATCCCCTCATAAACCTCGGTCGCCGGCGTGACAAAAATCTCGCCGCGCTCCTGAAGATTGAAGATCGCGTATCCAGTGGTTTTTCCCGCGCGATCCGCCACCAGCGATCCGGTTGGGCGCGTCGGGATGTCGCCCTGCCACTCGATATGACTGTGGAACAACGAGTTCATGATCGCGGTACCTCGAGTATCGGTCAGCATTTCGCTGCGCAGCCCGATAAGACCGCGTGATGGCACGTGAAACTCGATGCGCACGCGTCCGGACCCGTGATTGACCATCTTGATCATCTGGCCCTTGCGCGTGCCGAGCTTCTCGATCACCACGCCCACGAAGTTCTCGGGGCAGTCGATAACGAGCAGCTCCAGCGGCTCATGCACTTTGCCGTCGATGGTCTTCGTGAGAATCTCAGGCTTTCCAACCATCAATTCAAAGCCCTCGCGGCGCATCATTTCGATCAGGATCGCGAGTTGCAACTCCCCGCGTCCCATGACTTTGAAAACATCGGGCCCACCCGCCTCTTCCACGCGGATCGAAACGTTGGTGAGCAGTTCTTTATCCAGACGGTCGCGAAGATTGCGGGACGTAACGTATTGACCCTCGCGTCCCGAGAACGGCGATGTATTGATGGTGAACGTCATCGCGATGGTCGGCTCGTCGATCTGGATGTGCGGCAGCGGCTTGGGATTCTCTGCACTGGTGATGGTCTCGCCGATCGTAATTCCCTCGACGCCTGCGATGGCGAGAATATCGCCAACCTTCCCCAGCGTTTCGTCGACGCGTTTCAAACCTTCAAACGAGTACAGCTTGGTGATCTTGGTGTTGTGGAACGAACCGTCGAGTTTGGCGATGGTCACTTCATCGCCGTAGCGCAATTCGCCGGAAAACACGCGTCCGATAGCAAGACGCCCGAGGTAATCGCTGTAATCGAGGTTCGCGACCAGGAGCTGAAGCTCGCTTTCCGGATCGCCCGCCGGCGCTGGGATATGTTTCAGGATGGTTTCAAACAGCGGACGCAGATCGGTGGCTTCATCTTCCATATTGATCTTCGCGATGCCAGCTCTGGCATTGGTGTAGATCACAGGAAAGTCGAGTTGATCCTCATGCGCGTCGAGATCGATGAAGAGATCGTAAACTTCGTTGAGCACTTCCTGGATGCGGGCGTCGGGACGATCAATTTTGTTGATGACGAGAATCGGCGGCAGCTTGGCTTCGAGCGCCTTCGATAGAACATAGCGAGTTTGGGGCAGCGGTCCTTCGCTCGCGTCCACCAGCAGCATGACGCCATCGACAATCTTGAGTGCGCGTTCCACTTCGCCGCCAAAATCGCTGTGGCCGGGCGTGTCGACGATATTGATCTTCGTGCCGTGGTAACGGACGCCGGTGGTCTTGGCAAGAATCGTGATGCCGCGCTCGCGTTCGAGGTCGTTCGAATCCATCACGCGATCTGCAACCTGTTCGTTGGCGCGGAAGATGCCGCTCTGCTTGAGCATGGCGTCTACCAGCGTAGTTTTGCCATGATCGACGTGGGCGATGATAGCTATATTGCGAGTGTTTTCATTCGCGTGTGAGCGTACGGGCAGTGCGGGCGTTGTGTCTGTTTCTAGCAGCATGGATATCCTAAGGTGGGCCGGCCGCTCCGTGGAGGCCGCGGCGCAACTAATATTTTAGCAGTGGTTGCTACCATGAGTTTACATGTCCGACCACAAGAGTCTGCCCGTTGTAGTGATCGTGGGCAGGCCCAACGTAGGCAAATCGACACTGTTCAACGCGATTATCGGGCAGCGGCGCTCTATTGTGGGCGACGAACCTGGAATCACGCGGGACCGCATCCATGGAGAGGCCAACTATCGCGGACGACCATTTGAAGTCATCGACACGGGCGGAATTATTCCCAACGACGCCGAGTTGATCCCCAGCGAGATCCTCAAGCAGGCGCGATTTGCCTTCGACATGGCATCCCAGATTATTTACTTGATCGACGGGCGCACGGAGATTACCGGAACGGATCGGGACTTGGCGAAGATGCTGCGGCAGCTTGGGAAGCCCGTTTCCGTAGCCGTCAACAAAGCGGACACGCCGGCGCGAGACTCGCTAGCAAACGAGTTTTACGCGCTTGGATTTCCCGACGTTTTCCCAGTATCGGCGGAACACCGTTTGGGACTCGAGGAACTGCTCACGCATGTCACCAGCGATTTTCCACCCGAGCAGGAAGAGGAAGAGGGTGCCGAGAAGGAGCCGGCGGCGATCAAAGTTGCGATCATCGGGCGCCCGAATGTTGGAAAATCGACGCTGCTGAATGCGCTGGTGGGCGAGGAGCGCTCGATTGTTTCGCCGGTCGCGGGCACTACGCGCGATGCGGTCGACGAAACGGTAACGCACAATGGGACCGAATTTGTTTTCGTCGATACCGCCGGAATCCGGCGCAAGGGCAAGACGACGCAGATGGCGGAAAAGATGAGCGTCGTGATGGCGCGGCGGCATATCCGCATGGCCAACGTTGCGCTAGTGATTCTGGATGCGAGCGAAGGCGTCGTGGGGGCGGATGCGACCATCGCGGGATATGCGCACGAGGAAGGCCGCGCCGTAATCCTGGTCGTCAACAAGTGGGACATTACCTCGGAAGCGAGCCAAAAAACTTTTACCCAGAAAGTCCGCGACGAGATGAAGTTTCTCGAATACGCTCCGGTGCTGTTTGTCTCGGCAAAGAGCGGGTCCGGCGTGAAGCGGCTTTTCGGCCAGATCAAAGAAGCTTTCGATGCAGCCTCAACTCGCATAAGCACCGGCGAGCTGAATCGCTTTGTGGAACAGATCAAGTTCGATCAGGACGTCAAGATTTTCTATATGACGCAGCCCTCGATCCGTCCCCCGACATTCGTGGTGTTCACCGACAAAGGCCGCAATCTCCACTTCTCGACGGAGCGGTATATCTCGAACCAGTTACGAAAGCGGTTCGGGTTCCCGGCAACCCCCATCGTATTGAAAACCCGGCGACGCTAATTATCGCGTGCAGCGCATCTCGTCGGCGAGCCAGAGTGGGAGACCGTTCAGTTCAACATCGTTTCAAGATCGTCTAGTAACTTCAGATGCTCGTTTGTCGGCAGCGGCGCCTGCGACCAGTAGCGATTATCCTCGAAGTGATCCCCTACCCTCTTTTGGAACGAAAACGTTGAAGGCTTATAAACTTGGGTCTGGTCAGGCCAAAATTCAATGGCGGCGAATCCGAACGCTGGACTACCACCAAGTGCCGAAGATATTTGGATTGCCAAGTCATCTAGTTTCGGATTCAGCAGACTCAATGGTTTTGCGCATGTCACGTTCACGTGGCTAAGGTATGCTTTTCTGCGAATCATGCCGGGATCGTACACGAATCCGAGATCGGAAAGTCCCTGAAAAGCTTCCTCAAGAAAATCGTCCGAGTCTTCGGTTGAAGCATAGGTATCGGCAGCAATGCCGTCTTGAAAGATTGTGACGTTAAGCGACAGCACTGTGCCATCTTCCTTCACGAATTCACCCTGTTGAAGCTTTATGCCCTGACTGAAGTCTTCTCCTTCCGTAGGGAAAACCTTGAACCTGTAATCGTCAACCAGAGCTGGGAGCAAGTGTGCAAAAATATCTTTCCCGCCTGGGTTCAACTCGCTAACGTCGACGAACCATAGAGACCTCGCGAGCGCGACGGACAACAACTTCATTGGCCAACTCCAGGCACTTGTAGTTGGCTCAGATCACGTTGTATTGGATTCTCCCATCCCGTAGCCGGACCAATATGTAAGATCTCAGCTTTTTGTCTTGCTGCTTGTCCACCGCGGGCGGCAACAGCACCTTCAGTTAAGATCGCTTGTCCCGTGCCCAGAGAGCCAAGCGAGGACGGTAGTCCGATCGCACGTTGATTACTGGCGAATGGCAACGATGGACTCTGCTCCCTCTGTGGAGGTTTCGCCGGAGGGTTGAAGGCGGGGTCTTTAGCGAATGAATGTCTTGATAGAGATTGGCGATCGAGGTTGCGAAAGTCGGTCAACATTGTGCCGAAGTCTTCAAATGAAATCTTAAGCCTAAGATCAAAGGCCCTGCACAGCTTCCGAAGTGTTCGAATCGTCCACGAATCGAAATTGACATCCTCCAATTCCGAAATTCTCGATTGGTTCATCTTCGCTTCATCAGCTAATTTCGCTTGAGTCCAACTGCGCTCCTCGCGCAGGACTTTGATCTGGGTAGCCAGGAAAGAGTTCAAAAATCCGTCCGAGTAAGTGTGTCGGTAGTCCGGATCTCGGAAGTCGTTCTTCAGTCGGTCAACTACATCGCTCATACATCCTCCTACGAGACGCGTCGTTGATCACGACTTGACGGTTGACCTCGGCTTGTACGACGTCAGTTGAGGGCAAGATATCATTTCGCTCGATAGCTCCTTGCAGCAACGTGTATTCCTCGTTCATCCGAAATGGACCCTTGCACAGTAATGGCCGGAGCATCACCGGTCCACGAACCTTCAGCTTATAAATATGGCCGCCGTCAATTGGACCCGATGATAACAACCCCGGCGGAAGATCAGGACCGTATTCCCTAAGAAGGTCGATTTTCTGATCGAGTAGTATCCTGGCCTTTTTCTGAACGCGCTCCTTTCGCAGCCAGACGTCTATGACCGAACGGTTCCGGTTATCTAGAAATTCGTATACTGTCCAAGTCATAGCGTAGCACAGAAAGCCGGATTGCAAGCAGCGCCCAGGCCGATCGACCGCCTCACAAACCCTTGAATGCTAATGTTTTAATGCATAACGACACGAACGAAAATAGCTGCAGAAGCAGCCACGGGCCGCGCTCGACGGAAGAGTAGCTCCCTAGGCGTACGTCCTCTAAAGGTTGGTGCACAGCCCTTCGAAGTGCATGATCCCTTAAAGAAAAAGTACGAACCGATACTATGCTTTTACTAAACTTACTATTTTGGTGCTTTTGTTTAAAGAAAGCAACGTACCCACTGTCGCTTTGCCCAATAATACGGAATTCGTCCGGATACCAGCAGACGTGAATTGAAAATTTATCGCGTACAGCGCATCTCTTCAGCGAGCCGCTCCGCAACATCGGCCGAGTCGATAAGAGCCTTTCCCAATGCCCGCGCGTCAGCCGAACACAACAATATCGCGACAGGTGTCTGCGATCGGAATTCGTCAATATCGAAGCTGAGCGTCACCTGGCCGGCGCTGTCGGCCGTGCTCTCGGTCCCGATGAACGTGTCCACCGGAAGAAGGCGTCCCGAGTCGTTCGGGATCATCATTCTGGTATTCAGTAATCTGGTGCCCGTCATTGGATGGACCTCCTTGTGAATCACAATAGAACTACATGCCGCGAAAAAACTCGGGGCGCGGACGCCCGGAACCGCGCTGGCCAGCTTCGGTCGCTCTGCTAGCCATTGGTGCCCTACATTACGCTCTCCCCTCTTCATTGACGCCCGGACCCGACTGGCTGCTACTGGTTTGTGTAACTCTCTTGTTAATTCCCGCGATCATCGCTTACCGGCGAGGAAGGCGAGATATAAATCAGGTCATCGGCTACATCATCATGGCTCTCGTAACGTCCGAGCTGGTGGCGTCTCTGGGTCTCCTGATCGCCGGTCTCCCGTCGCACAAACAATCGCCGCAAAGTCTGCTCATTGCCGCTGTCGGTCTCTGGGCGAGCAATATCCTGGTATTTGCATCCTGGTACTGGCGCCTCGATGCGGGCGGACCAAACGAGCGCGAGGTTCGCGGCACCCACACGGGAGGCGCTTTTCTGTTTCCCCAGATGACTATGGACCCGGAATTGAAGTCCGAAATGTGCGGACATACCTGGAGCCCCGGCTTCGTCGATTATCTGTTTCTGGCATTCAATACCAGCACAGCCTTCTCGCCGACCGACGTCCCCGTGTTGACCCGGTGGGCGAAACTGATGATGATGGTGCAATCGTTAATTTCGCTGACGGCCGTAGTGGTACTGGCCGCGCGCGCGATTAACATCCTCTGATTCGGGATTAGTCCGCTAAAGTGATTACAATGCTCTCGATCCTCTACGTCAGTTCCGCCACGGAGCTCCTGTCGAACGAGGAACTCCTCTCGTTGCTCGAGCAGTGCCGCCATAACAACGCCGCCCTCGATATCACGGGAATGCTGCTGTATAAGGACGGGAATTTCATGCAAGTCCTGGAAGGGCCCGACGCGGCGGTCCGTCAGATCTACATGAGAATCCTGAGCGACGCCCGGCACACCGGAGCCATCAAACTGCTGGAGCAGTCGATCGAGGAACGCCAATTCGCAAGCTGGACCATGGGGTTCAAGAATCTCGACGAAGTGACACCGAACGAGGCGCCCGGCTACAGCGATTTTCTCGACAAGCCTCTCACCTCTCCGGCGTTTCAGCTCGAACCGACGCGCGCCCAGAAGCTCTTACTGATGTTCCGCGAGAAAATCCGTTAGTGTAGTTTCTATATGACGGATCCGATTGAGCGCATCCCTTGCCAGTGGTGCCAGAGCATGAACGAAAAAGCGGCTCTGACCTGCCGGTTTTGCGGAGCTCCCCTGGATATTCGAAATCTGGTCAGTGAGTCCGGTTGGCGCGAGGCTCCTCGCATCAAGGACATGACCGAGATCCACTTCAACGCGAGCACTTGCCAGGTAGAAGGCGAAATCGTTCCGGTGGCCGAGATCAATCTCGCTCTCAACGATGCGGTCTTCTTTGAACATCACGTCATGTTGTGGAAGGATGAGAGCGTTCCGTTGACAGTGCTTCAATTGCCGGGTGGCCTGAAGCGCGCCTTCGCGGGCATGCCGTTCATCATCAGTGTCGCAAGCGGACCCGGGCGCATTGCATTCTCCCGCGACGCAACCGGAGAGCTGGTCGTCCTCCCGCTGCATCCCGGCATGGAGCTCGACGTTCGGGAACATGCGTTTCTGCTCGCCTCGCACCAGATCAATTACTCTTTTGTTCGCATTAAGGGACTCGCGAATATCCTTTTCGGCGGACAAGGTATGTATATGGATCGGTTCGTAACGGCCGGAGCGCCGGGTCTCCTGATTCTCCACGGCTACGGCAACGTCTTCGAACGCGTCCTGCGGCCCGGCGAGAGCATCATGGTGGAACCGGGCGCGTTCCTCTACAAGGACGCATCGGTCACCATGCAGGTGGAATTTCAACGCCTGGGCAGCGGCTTTTTTGGAGGCACGAACATGAGCCTCGCACGCATGACCGGACCCGGCCGCATTGGCATACAGTCGATGTACGTGCACCATCACACGGATTAAGAGAGCGAAAACGACGCGGAGATCATAAAATGTTCTGCACAAATTGCGGCTCTCAAATTCCGGACTCGGCGAATTTTTGTGTGGCGTGCGGCAGCCCCGTGAAGCGTGACGCCGCTGCGCCTGTGCCTCCGCCGGCGCCCACTCCACCGGCCCCGATTGTTGCTCCGCCAGCGCACGCGACATCGAAGTGCGAATGGTGCGGCGCGCCCGTCGATGCGACGCAGCAGAGTTGTCCACGCTGCGGCGCCACTTTGAATATCCGCGGCATGTCGACGCACTCCGGCTGGGTCCAGCTCCCCGGCCGCAAGGACATGGCGAAGCTCCAGTTCGGAAACTCCTTCTGCCAGATCGAGGGTTTGTACGTTCCCACCGCCGATTTCAACCTCGCTCCGAACGACGGTATTTACTTCACGCATCATGTCCTGCTGTGGAAGGACCCGCAAGTGAACGTCACGACCATGCCGCTCAGCGGCGCATGGAAGCGGATGTTTGCGGGCATGCCCTTGATCATGACGCAGGCGCAGGGTCCGGGACACATCGCCTTTTCGCGCGATGCGCCAGGCGAAATGATTGCCGTGCCCATCCATCCCGGCCAGATGGTCGACGTGCGCGAGCATCTTTTCCTGGTGGCGACCAGCAACGTCGCGTATGAATGGTTCTCGACGAATATCTGGTTCCGTACAAAGAACGGCGACGATACGGAGACCCACTATCCCGTGGGGATGTTCATGGATCGCTTCGTTTCGCCGCAGACACCTGGCCTGCTGTTGCTTCATGCCGCCGGAAATGTGTTTATTCGCGACCTGGCGCCTGGTCAAACCATCCTGATCAAGCCGACCGCGCTGGTCTTCAAAGACCCCACGGTGCAAATGCATCTGCATTTCGAGCAACCCAACGCTGGATTTTTCGGATGGGGGTCCTGGAGCAATCGATATATGTGGCTCCGGCTGACGGGTCCCGGACGCGTAGCGGTGCAGTCGGTTTTCGAGAAGATCGAAGGAGAATCGAGGAACATCTACGATTTTTCCTACGCGACGCAGACCCGCTGGTAAACGTAACCTGCCGATCCGGAGGAACGTCTATTCGCTGGTTTCAGGGTCTCCATCGCAATGAAAACCGTAGTGTTCTGCGTGTCGCTTGCCGCGTTTCTCGTCAGCGCGCCGATAGGGCGGGCGCAGCATTCGGGCAGCGACGATTCGAACGAACGCGTTTACGAACTCGGCGACGATATCAAACCTCCGCGCATTACGCACCAGGTCAGTCCGGATTATTCCCGTATTCGTGGGATTCGCGTGAAAGGATCGGTCGAGGTCGCCCTGGTGGTCAGTTCGCAAGGCACTCCCAAGGATCCGCGCGTTGTCCAGAGCCTGGACCCCGATGTGGACCGTTGCGCCGTGGATGCCATCCGCCAATGGCGATTTTCCCCGGCCCAAAAAGACGGCAAACCCGTCGCGGTGAAACTAACCATCGAAATGCAATTTCACTCCATGTAGGCCGGGGCTACGTCTCAACGTTACACGCCCGCAATATAGTTTGCACGCCTGCAAATCCAATGCGAAACTGGGTTTGGTTAAATGGATCTATGGTACGAGTAGAGGCCGTGTTGAACTCCTGGAAGACTGTGCGCCAGGACACCGCGATTGCGGTCGAGGAGTTCCCGGAGTCCGAGTTCGGGTTCAAGCCGGTAGTGGACGTGATGACGTTTCGCGAACTGGCTGTTCACATTCTGCAAGCCGGATATGGACTTACGGGTTTGCTTCTGGATGGAGAAGAAAATTTCGCAACTCCCGAGTTTCGCCTCATGCTTCGCAAGCATACGGAACAATTGCCGGCGCATGCTTCGGCAGCTGAGCTGGCAGCCGCTCTGCGAACGGCGCTCGATGTACGTTGCGGGGAGTTGTCGGCCCGGCCGCCGGAGTTTTACGCCGGCATGATCACCCGCATGGACGGCCAGCGGGTGACCCGGCTGGAGATGCTCCAGATGATCAAGGAGCATGAACTTACGCACCGCTCTCAAATGTTCATGTATCTTCGTTTAAAGGGCCTTGTTCCGGCCACTACCCGCCGGCGGCTGTCTAAGGCTTCGGCGTAAGACACGTTGTTTCGATTCTTGTAGCGTGACATTTTCACCCTGGAGGGAAGAGAGATGGTCAACTGCCCGAATTGCGACGCAGTAATCGACGTTGATGAAGAGGAACTGGACGAAGGGGAAACGTTGCCATGCGATGAATGCGGCGCGATTCTTACCGTAGTCAGCCTCGATCCGCTGGAACTCGAGTCGGCTGACGACGAGGACGAAGACGAGGAAGAGGAAGAAGACCTCGATTTCGACGACGATGAAGAGGAGGACGAAGAGGAAGAAGAGGATGAGGAGGATTGGAAGTAGCTTCGTACCAGTCTTGGCGCTTTTCCTTGCCGGATCCGGTCACGCCGAAAAAAACCACCAGAATGCCTCGGTCTACGCGGTCGTGGGAGGAACGGTTTTTCGCGAATCTGGCTACGCTCTTCCGGGCGCCGAAGTTGTGATCGCACCCGATCCCCAACCAGGACAGGAAGCGGTCAGGATTCACGCTCCTAAGGCCATTTCCGACAACCGTGGAGAATTCGCCTTTCGATTGCCGGTTACGGCTATGCGTTACACAGTAAAGGCTCATTTGAAAGGCTATGAGCCCCAGCAGAAGTCGGTCGACGTCGAAGGAGAGCAACGGGTGGATGTAACCTTGATTCTTCCGGCCGTATCCAAGTAGATATTGCATGCTTGCTACCAGACTGATCCTCGCCGCCGCGCTCATAGCCTTGCCCTCTTCTCTCGCGGCGCAAGACAACACGAGCCTGAATGAAGATACGAACACGCGATCGGTCAAAGGAGTTGTTCTCGACAAAACTGGCAAGCCCGCCGCCGGAGCTATCGTTCAACTCAAGAATACGAAGACGCTTCTGATCCGGTCCTACATCACGCACGAAGACGGGGCTTATCATTTCGCCGGACTGAACACCAACGACGATTATGAATTGAAGGCAGATCATGGTGGCCAGTCGAGCGGAACCAAGACTCTCAGCACATTCGATTCCCGCAAGACCGCGACTCTGGATCTTAAGCTGAAACCGGGAAAGTCGAGCTAAACATGCTTCTTGCGATCCTGCTCTTTTTTGCTCCCACCCTGACATCGCTGACCCCGATCGATGAAGCAGGGTTCCAGAAGCTGGTGCAATCGAACAAAGGCAAAGTGGTCCTTTACGATTTTTGGGCGACCTATTGCGCCCCCTGCCGCGCGGAGACCCCGGAACTGCTCAAGCTCGAAAAGAAACTCCGCGCCAACGGCTTCGTGCTGGTGACTATTTCCGCCGACGACGCGGATAGCGAAGCCAGAGCAGCCAAGATGGCGGATCAACTGGGCATCGAGAAGCCTGCCTATCGGAAAGAAGCCAAAAAAGACGAGGACTTTATCAACTCGATCGATCCGAAATGGGAGGGCGCGCTCCCGGCCATGTTTCTCTATGACAGGAAGGGCCACCGGGTTCGATCTTTCATCGGCGCGACCGACACTGCCACCATCGAGAAAGCCATCCAAGGAGTCATGAGTTCGAAGTAGTCCGCTCGCTCAGTTGCCGTTTTGTGTCAAACTCAAATTTCATGCCGGGTTGTTTCCTGAGCGTGCGCCAAGTCTGCGCGCTGGCGGTCCTG
The DNA here is from genome assembly GCA_963802915.1 of Bryobacterales bacterium. Taxonomy (GTDB): domain Bacteria; phylum Acidobacteriota; class Terriglobia; order Bryobacterales; family Bryobacteraceae; genus JAICMB01. The sequence continues at coordinate 45,886 of CAWDKQ010000022.1, read as the reverse complement.
TACGCGGTCTTAGGCTCCGGCGCCGGAGCGCAAGGCGATGGCGTGATGCCGCAGGCTCATCCCTTCGGCTCGGCTGAGACTCTTCAGTACAGCATCGAATGGCGGATGATCACGGCCGGGACCGCGGAGTTAAAAATCGACCCGGCTCCTAGTGCGAGTCATCCGGAGTGGCAGATCCAGGCGCACGTTGAATCGGGCGGGCTCGTTTCCAGGCTTTACAAGCTCGACGACAAATACACATCCCATGTCGCGGATCAGTTTTGTGTAGCCACCAGCGAAATGGACGCGTTTGAGGGCAAGAAACACCACGACGCGAAAGTGTCGTACGACTATGCCCGCAATCGCGCCGTGTTTCTGGAGCGGGACTTGATCAAGAACACGACGATGAGCACAAAGGAAATCCAGCTTCCCGGCTGCGTGAGCGACGTTCTGGGCGGTTTATACAGGCTGCGCACGTTGCGATTGCAGCCGGGACAATCCGCGCAGATCCCGACGAGCGACGGCAAGAAATGGGCGCCCGTGCGCGTTGAGGCGCAGGAGCGCGAAGAGATCAAGAATCACGTCGGCAACTTCAAAACCATCCGCTACGAGGCGTTTCTGTTCAACGGCGTCATTTATTCGAAAAGAGCGAGCATGCTGGTGTGGCTCACCGACGATGACCGCCGTCTGCCGGTCCAGATTCGCGCCCGTATGTCCTTCCCGATCGGCTCCATTACGCTTTCGCTCGAAAAAGAAGAGCACCAATGAAAATCTTTTCTCTTTTGCTCTGCGTGCTTGGTCTCGCCGCGCAGCCTGCACAGCAGCCGCTCACCTCGTCACAGGCACAGCAATTGATGACACGCTCCGTACAACTCATGGAATCCGCCGGCGTGGCCCTTCCGGAATTGGCTCGGGCCGGCGCGCCTCTTGCCGAGAATGCACGCCAGGCGATCGAGAATGTGAAGGCCACCTCGGCAAACCTGGAGTTCTACAACATCTTCCAGAGCAATTTGCGCGCATACCTGTTCGTCGCTGACTCGCTTCCGAAGCCGCCGACTTTCCCCGAGCAGGCACGGCAACAATTAGCTGAGTTACGCGACAACTTCAGCCGCCTCGATACGTTCTTTGCGACCATCCTCTCCCAGCGCGATCTCCAGCTCCGCTCGCCCGACCGCGACAATCTGAACCGTTACGCGGAAGCCGACTCCAAGCTGCCTGCGCCGCGTCCCGAGAATCCACGAGTTGTTTTTCTGGGCGATTCGATTACCGATTTCTGGCGACTGAACGAATACTTCGGTGATCGCGATTTTGTGAATCGTGGGATTTCCGGCCAGATCACCGGCCAAATGCTCGGCCGCATGATGGCGGATGTCGTGAATCCGTACCCGCAAGCTGTTCTGATTTTGGGCGGAACAAACGATCTCGCGTTGGGCGTGCCGCTGTTGACGATCGAGAATAATCTAACAATGATCGCTGACCTCGCCGACCGCTATAAAGTCAAAGTGATTTTCGCCTCGGTGATGCCCGTGAGCGATTATCACAAGAACGTGGATCCTTATTACGAGAGGACGAAGGTTCGGTCGCCTTCCCTCATCCGGTCGCTCAACGGCTGGATCCAAAGTATCTGCAATGACCGCGGCTACACTTACCTCGACTATTTCGATGCCATGGTCGACAAAACCGGCATGCTAAGAGCGGATCTTGCCGACGACGGCCTGCACCCCAACAGCGCGGGATACCGGATTATGGCGCCCCTGGCCCTGGATGCTATTAATAAGACTGTGGGAACCGGCGCAGCTCCAACGCAACGCCAACCGCGGAAGCACCGTCTATTCTCCCAGTAGATTTGTGTATCCAGCCATCTGTAGGGTACGGCAATGAGAAAACTGCTTTGCATTCTTGGATTTACGTTTTTAAGTGTGTTGGCCGCCGACACGGCGTCGACGATGACGTGGACGGTGGACCAGCTCACGTCCTTCATCAAATCGTCCGTTAAAACTTACCCCGACAAGCAGGTTGCCGAATACCTGAAGCACGTCAAGTTGTCGAACAAGCTCGACGATGAGACGGTCGAGACTCTTCAGGGCCTCGGGGTTGGGCCCAAAACCACTGCCGCCCTCCACGACCTCCGCGACAGCACTGAGAAGCTGGCGCCTCCTCCTCCGCCTCCGGCGCCGAAGGTCTACCATCAACCCGATCCGCCGGATTCCATCGAGCAGGCGAAGATCATCGACGCCGCGCGCGAGTACGCCATGAATTACGAGAAGCAGCTTCCGGACTTCTTCTGTGCCGAGATCCAACGCCGCTACATGGACCCGCTTCACCACAACGTGCACGGGTTGGACGATCCGGAGTGGCGGCTCGAAGACACCATCACGAGCAAGCTGACGTATTTCGATCACCAGGAAAAATACGACGTCCAGATGGTGAACAATTCATCGGTTACGAACATGCCGCTGGAGAAGCTGGGTGGCGCGGTGGCGCGGGGCGAGTTCGGCAGCATGATGCGGTACATCTTCGACCCCAGCTCGGAAGCCCGCTTTGAGTGGGATCACTGGGCAACGCTGCGCGGACGCCGGGCCTACGTATTCTCTTTCGACATCGACCAGGACCATTCGAAGTATCAGATTGTCTGGGACAACTCCTTGCAGTTGCGGCCGGCCTATCGCGGCAAGATCTTCATTGATAAGGACACGGGCATGATCGTGAGGATCGTGGAAACGCCATACGATATTCCTTCAACGTACCCGGTTCAAGCCGTGAGCGACACTCTGGATTTCGATTTTACGAAAATCGGCGACGGCGAATACCTGGTTCCTATAAGAGCGACAGTCATCTCTGCAACCAGTAAGTATCTGGCGCGGAACGAGAAAGAATTCCGGCTCTACCAGAAGTTCGGAACTGAATCGAAGATCAATTTCGGCGACATCGCCAACGATCCTCTGCCGCCGGATAAGACGCAGGAAAAGCCGGAACAACCAGAAAAACCGCCGCAATAAGAAGCCGCAATAAGAATCAGACTCGGCTTTTGATTTCATCCAGCGCCGCCACGATTTGCGGCCACGAATCTACGCCGGATCCGCACTTCACAACTCGGATCGGCCCATCGCCGGTCGGCTTCCAGCGGTCGAAAAACCGTTCGCTAGGATATCCCGCAAATATGCTGACCATCGGGACGCCGCACGCAGCCGCAACGTGGGCGCCCGCCGAATCGTAGCCGACATACATGCCGCTTCTGCGGATGTGGTTCGCGAATCCCGCAAACGAGCCGTCCCATACCTTCACATCGCAGCCGCAGGCCTCGACTGCCCGCTCCACCCGTTCCGCTTCTTCCCCGCCCGCGCCTTTATCGAGCAGGATCGGTTGCGGGAGCCGCTTCAACAACTCGGTCTCGAACGGATCCGGCAAACATTTATTCAGGTTTTCGCCGACGCCGAAGCTAACGGTAGTGGCGAACTCGGGCAGAGCGGTCGTCATCGGCATGGGCTCGATGAAAGGCTTGGCATCGACATGGAAAGTCTCTGCGACCCATCGCTGCGTGAGACGAACAAGCGATTCATGCGAATCGGCGCGATACGCGCGGCTCTCGAAGAAAAAGTAATCTTTCTCGGAGCAAAGCGGTAGCAGCCCCAACTGCGTGAGCCGCGAATCCGGGTCGATCACGATGCTCCGCCTCCGGCACACTGCTTCACGCAGCGGAGCCCAAACTGAAAACCGATCGCGAATCCCGCTCGTCCGCCCATATTGAACCGGCAGATGCTGGATGCGATCGTCACCGGCAAAAAGCTCCCAACTTTTCTGCGGCCCAACAAAGTAAACATGAGCATCCGGAAAAGCGCGCTTGGCGCCGTCGAGCACGGTGCTGGTCACGGCGACATCGGCCCCCAAAGTGACGCGCGACAAAACGAACACATTGCGCACCCCGTGGCCGATAATCTCAGCGATATTGCGTGGATGCCGGACGCGTCGGTATCGAGCCAGCAGGTGAGGCCCGTGAAGATCGTCAGGTAGCACGCGGCCGATAACTTCTGAAAACAGCTCCGCGTACACGTCGCACAACGCGGGCTCGAATAGATCCGACAGCCCTTCCACCACGATGCTGAAGAGTGCGCGGCTGGTATCGTCGTCCTGTAGCATGCAGTCCAACAGCGCCTCGGGCCAATTGGCGCCCTTCAGGCAATAGGACAACAATTCCTGCGCGAGCTCAGCCGATGTACTTTCCAACCAGCAACTCCAGCTTCTTACGCGTGACGTAAGGAATGGCTTTCGGGTCCGTGATCAGGGCATGCTGCAAGGCGAGCCCACATTTGCACTCGCGGCGATCCGGCATGGACGCAACAGCGTTGAGCACTACTTTACACGCATTCTCGGCATTCTTCGTCAGGTTCGCAATAATGTCGGTAACCGTGACAGCTTCGTGCTCCTCATGCCAGCAGTCGTAATCCGTCACCATCGCGACCGTCACATAACAAATCTCCGCCTCGCGCGCCAGCTTCGCCTCCTGCAGATTGGTCATGCCGATCACGTCCATGCCCCAGCTTCGATATACATTCGATTCCGCCTTGGTGGAAAAGGCCGGACCCTCCATGCACAAGTACGTCCCTCCCCGTTTGACGCTAACGACGGCCTGATCGCATGCTTGGGCGACCACTTCGGAAAGCTGCGGACAGATGGGATCGGCAAAACTGATGTGCGCCACCAATCCTTCCCCGAAGAACGTCGAAACGCGGCCCCGGGTGCGATCGAAAAACTGATCCGGAATCACGAAATCGAGCGGCTTGTGTTCTTCTTTCAGCGACCCGACCGCACTCAATGAGATGAGCCGCTCAACACCGAGTTGCTTGAACCCATAAATATTCGCCCGGAAGTTCAGCTCCGAAGGCGAAATGCGATGTCCGCGCCCGTGCCGCGCGAGAAAGGCGACCTGCTTCCCGGCAAGCTGCCCCACGACGTACGGATCCGACGGGCTGCCCCACGGCGTCTCTAAAGTTTTCTCTTCCTGGGCTTCAAAGCCCGGCATGGAATAGAGGCCGCTGCCCCCGATGATTCCGATGGTTGGTTTCATTGTCCTCTGGATTCAATCCAATGTTCGATTAAAGTGTACGGGTCGACGGTGCGGGAGACGACCTGGGCCGCCGCGGCGTCAAAATCGATTCCGGCAAAATCCTGGAGCAGGCGATCGCGCAGCATATCGCGAAGCCGCAGACTCCAATTGCTGGCGGCGCGCGTCTTGGGGCCGCTCGATTCACGATATTGGTCGATAGCCGCGAGAGTTTCGCTGATTCCGGTTCCATCCTTTGCGACGGCTTGCACGATCGGCGGTCTCCATGAATCGGGGCGTTTCGCGAGCTCCTCGGCGCCCTTGATTTCGCGTTCCAATCGATCGGCCCCGGGCTGGTCTGCTTTATTGATTACGAAAACGTCGGCGATTTCCATGATACCGGCTTTGATCGCTTGCACATCGTCGCCCATTCCCGGCACCAGCACCACCACGGTGACGTCGGCCAGCTTCGCAATCTCGATTTCGTCCTGCCCCACGCCGACGGTCTCGACCAGCACCACGTCGCAACCCGCGGCATCCATCAGCAAAGCCATTTCCGTGGTCGCTTTCGCGATTCCGCCGAGCGCGCCGCGCGTCGCCATCGAGCGGATGAAAACTCCCGGATCGGCGTGATGATCCAGCATGCGGATGCGATCGCCCAGTATCGCTCCGCCGCTATATGGGCTCGTCGGATCGACGGCGATCACGCCAACGCGCTTCCGTTCCCGCCTTAAGGCATGCGTGATCTGGTCGACGAGCGTGCTCTTGCCGGCTCCAGGAGATCCCGTAATCCCGATCAACACCGCGTGCCCGGTATGCGGAAACAACTCGCGCATCAATGGCTCGGATTCGCGGCTGCGGTTCTCGATAATTGTTGCAGCTCGAGCCAGGGCGCGAGGATCTCCGCTGAGAACGCGGCCTGCCAGCTCCATCAGCTTTTGAGCAACTGCCGTGCGATCACCATCCGCTGGATTTCGCTGGTCCCCTCGCCGATGGTGCACAGCTTCACGTCGCGATAAAACTTCTCCACGGGATAGTCTTTAATGAAGCCGTAGCCGCCGTGGATCTGCACCGCTTCATTGCAAACATCCACGGCTATTTCCGAAGCGAAGAGCTTGGCCATCGCCGATTCCTTGGTGACGCGGTTCCCCTGATCCTTTAAGGCGCCTGCGCGATGCGTCAACAGGCGAGCCGCTTCGATAGACGTGGCCATATCGGCAAGCTTGTGCTGGATAGCCTGAAATTCGGAAATCGGCCGCCCGAACTGTTTTCGATGTTTGGAGTATTTCAGCGCAGCTTCGTACGCGCCCTGCGCCGTTCCCACCGCAAGCGCCGCAATCGAGATGCGCCCACCGTCAAGCGTGCGTAGACTATCGACAAATCCTTCGCCATGCGCGCCCAGAAGTTGCGATTCCGGCACGCGGCAATCGTTAAAGAGAACCTCGCCGGTGGCGCTGGCCCGCATTCCCATCTTGTTCTCTTTTTTTCCAACCCGAAATCCCGGCGTATCCTTCTCGACGATAAAAGCCGAGATCCCGTGTTGCGAAGATCCGCGATCCGTCACAGCCATGGCCACGCAAATGTCTGCGTACTGTGCGTTGGTCGTGAACGTTTTGCTGCCGTTAATAACCCAGCATTCGCCATGTTTGACAGCCTGCGTGCGAGTGCCCGCGGCATCCGATCCGGCCTCCGGTTCCGTCAAAGACCAGCATCCGATCCACTCGCCCGTCGCAAGTTTCGGGATATAACGCTGCTTCTGTTCGTGGGTTCCCGCAAGATAAATGTGATTCGTGCAGAGCGAATTGTGCGCCGCGACAATCAGCCCGACCGACGGATCGACGCGCGCCAGTTCTTCGATGATGATGGCGTATTCGATGTATCCGAGTCCCGCACCACCCAGTTCTTCGGGAAAAATCGCGCCCATGAAGCCGAGTTGCCCGGCTTTCTTGATGGCTTCGAGCGGAAAGATCTGCTCCTCATCCCACTCCAGAACATGCGGACCGATCTCCGCTTCGGCGAATTCCCGAACTGATTTTCGAAGTTGGACTTGCTCTGGCGAGTATGAGAAGTCCATTGCGGGCTAGACGATTTCTTCTTTTGCCGGGTCCCACTTCACGGCGCGCCCTTTGCGATAGCTATCCACGGCCATCCGGCACGCGATCGACACGCGGAAGCCAAGATCGAAGGGGCAGTTCGTCTCTTTTCCGGAGCGGATGCAATCGAAGAAGTTTTCCATGTGCGCGATCGGCGACGCCGTCGTGGAGCCGATCGCTTCAGTTCCATCCGGCCGATTCACTTTCTGAGGAGTGTATCGAATCTGCTGGCCTTTCGAAATGGTTCCGTCGGTTCCGAGAACGTCTTCCGTAACGCCGAGAGCATTGTTGCCGAAACCCGAATCCCAGCTCAACAGAATCTCTTCCGGCTGTTCCAAAGAGACATTCATCGTGTCCGGAACTTCGCGGCCGTCCTTCCAGAGATAAAGGCCGCCGGTCATATTGACGGTCTTCGGAATCTGGAGATTCATCGCCTTGTACCAGAACGCAACCTGGTGGCACATGTTCTCGTACACGTTCCCGCCCGAGTAATCCCAAAAGAATCGCCAGTTAATGTATCGATTCGGATCGAACGGATGCTTCGCCGCTTCACCCTGGAAGGAATCCCACAGAATATTCTCAGCCGTCATGTCCGGATAGACCGGCCGCGCCCATTGTGGCTTTCCGTGCGGCGTGTTGCGGTACATATGCATGTGAACCGCGGTGATTTTCCCGACATCGCCGCTTTCGAGAAACGTCTGCGCGTCTGGCATCTGGCCCGACGAGCACGCTTGATGGCCGACCTGTACCGTAAGTTTCCCGTTCGCGGCGCGATACGCCGCACGCATGTGTTTCGCGTGGTCGACGGTGAAAGCCATCGTCTTTTCCTGATAGACGTGCTTGCCGGCCTGCATCGCATGGACGAAGTGCTCGCAGTGCAAATGCTGCGGCGTTGCGATCAGGACGGCGTCGATGGTCTTATCGTCGAGCAGCCGCCGATGATCCAGGTAGGTGTCGGCATTCGGAGCAAGCCGTTTGGCGTTCTCGAGCCGGCGCGTGTAGATATCGGCGCAAGCGACGAAATCGACGTTCGGGCACTTGAGTGCCCAGCGCGTGATCTCGGTTCCACGCTCGCCAATGCCGATGATGCCCACACGAATTCGGTCGTTCGATCCGAGCACGCCTTTAGGCATGGCCAGCGTGGTTGCGAGACCGGAGGCCATGGTCCCGATGAATTTACGGCGTGAGTCCATGAGGAGGGAAACCCGTGTTTCCAGTGTATCAAGGACAGCGCAATAGCTACATTAGTGCTCCTCGCGTCACAAAATGCTCCGGATTACGCCACCTTCCACGCGAAGCGCCGCGCCGTTTGTCGCCGACGACAGCGGGCTCGCCACATACGTAACCATGGCCGCCACTTCGTCCGGCGTCGCAAACCGCTGCAAAAGCGAGCTGGGCCGGATGCTCTTGAAGAACTCCTTCTCGACGTCGGCTTCGGAAACACCCCGCTGCTTGGCCAAATTGGCGACAAATTTCTCAACGCCCTCCGAGCGCGTCGGTCCCGGCAGAACCGAGTTAACAGTTACACCTGTTCCCACGGTAGTCTCCGCCAACCCGCGAGCCAGCGCGACCTGCATCGTCTTCGTAACGCCGTAATGAACCATCTCTACCGGAATATTCACCGCCGACTCGCTCGAAATGAAAATGATACGTCCCCATCCGGCGCTCTTCATCTTCGGCAGATAGTGGCGGCTCAGCCTGACGCCGCTCATGAAGTTCGTTTCGATAATGGCATTCCACTGCGCATCTTCAATCTGCTCGAACGGCTTAACGTCGTAAACGCCAAGATTGTTGACCAGAATGTCGACATGATCGAACTGCCGCACCGCCCGTTCCGCCACATCCGCGCGGGAAAGATCACCAGCGAATCCCAAGAGTTGACCGGCGGGATAAGCGCCTCGAATATGCGCGATAGCTTCGTCGACCCGCGCTTGGGTACGACCGTTCACAATCACGCGTGCGCCTTCCGCGGCGAGCGACTTGGCGATCGCCAGACCGATCCCCGCCGTGGAACCCGTTACAAAAGCGAGTTTATTTCCTAGCTGCAGATCCATGCACTATGGATGCCGTACGGAGTTGCCATGATGCACATTAGCCTTCGGCGCTGACGCGCAGGATGTTACTTTCACCCATTGCAACGGATTCACTGGAACACCGTTCGCATAAAGCGTCCAATGCAGATGCGGCGCGGTGGAGCGGCCGGTCGATCCCGCGTATCCGATAACGTCGCCTTGCTGCACCGTCGCTCCCTCCATCGCCGCGATCTTCGACATGTGCAGGTACACCGATTCAAAACCCTGCCCATGATCGATCGCCACAGTCCCGCCGTGCAGATTGAATTGCCGCGCGATTTTCACCACTCCCCCCGCTGTCGCGCGGATCGGCGTGCCTGCTGCCGCGCGCAGGTCGAGCCCGCCGTGATAATCGCCTGTAGGCTTGCCATTGTGCAACCGCTGCACGCCGAACAATGAAGTCATGCAACCCGGCACCGGCTTGAGCAGAGGCTCCGCCCAATAACGCACGTCCGAAACTTCCTGGCGAAACGCGCCTGTGATCTCGGCTTCATCCGGCGATGCCTTCAGCTCCGAAAGAGATTTCGAGATCACGATGTTCTGCGATGGGAAGTGAGCATCGAGTACAGTGATCGTCGACGTCTGAACCACTTTTCCGTTCTTGTCCAGGAGCTCCAGCGCGTAAGCGCCTGGTTTCTCGAGCACGGGAATCGGCATGAGCCCAAGCACGCCGCCCTCTTTTTGCGGAAAGAGCTTAATCGTACGTCCATCCAGCCGTGCGCTCGCCGCATTCCCCGACGCGATCACGTGCAGGGTGTTTCCCTGCGGGATCGTTTGCGCGCAGGCAACCGCCGCGGCGCAGAATACAAACCATCGCATAAATTTGAGGATAGCGTTCAGGCCGCGCCGGCGTGGACCTTGGAAATGGCCCGCACGAGCTTCCGGTAAGGCGCGCGATCGAGCGCATCGAAGATCAGCATTTCGCCATCGCGCCAGCTCGAATACGCCCATCGAGCCAACAGCGCGAGATGCTCTTCCCGATCGCTCAACTTCGCTTGCTCCGGCTGCAAACCACCGATCAAGTCGCGCAATCGCCGATCCAGCGACACATCCGAAGTGAGCGGGAAATCTTCAGGCGCCTGCCATGTTCCCCGGCAGGAAAACCACAGCGTAACCGCTTCCGGCTGCCTGGATTTCGTGACTACGATTGCATGTAACCGCTCAATGTCGCGCACCAGGTCCTCGCGCAGCGCGAGCACGCTCTGAATCCGCTCGATGCGTTTATGTTGCCGCGCGGCTTCTTCGAAATTCATTTCCTCGCTAAGCCGGTCGCGCGCCGCTTCGGCCCCGCTCAGCGCCGCCGCTCCGTTCGTCTCCAGAAAATGAGCCACGCGCTCCGCCTCGCTTCGATACTCTTCTACACCCACCACTTGCTGGCATGGCCTGAGACACATGTTCATCTCGCCATAAATGCACCCGGGATGTTGCGGGCTCGGCTCGAGATTCTCCTGGCATCGCCGGATTTGAAACAGGTCCAGCAACTGCGTTTCGAATTGCTCGGCGCCCGCGCGAGTCCGAAAAGGACCGTAATACAACGACGCGCCACCCGTGATCCGAGTCGTGACCTGCGTACGGGGAAACTCATTCGACAGGATCAGGCGAACGTACGCCGGCATCTTCAGACGCGTGAGCTTCAAATACTGATCCGGGAAATACCGCTTCGCAAGCGCGTAGTGCAGCAGTGTCGATTCAAACTTCGATCCGCTCAGCCAATAATCGATACGGGTGAACACACCGCGCAGATTAAGGGACCGGCCACTCGCCTCCGCTGGCCGCAGGATGCGCGCCAACCGTCGGCGCAGCATGCTGGTCTTGGCCAGATACGCCGATTTCTCCCCGGCCCAAACCAGAAACACGGATTCCCCATTCGGCAGCGTCGCGATGGTATCTGCCGTCGGCGGGTCGATCGTCGAAGGTTCGATGGTAGATGTAGGTTCGGGGATTTGCAGCTTCAACCCTGCCTGTACAGCGCTTGATATTCCGGCTCCGTCAATGTCGGCACCGTCGCTAATCCAAGATTCTCACGGACGTGCTTGGGACTGCTCATGCCCACTAACGCCACGGTAAGTCCCGGCGTCGATCGCGTGAACTGCAATGCGCGCTGAGCATCGGTGCTCATTCCGAAAAACTGCGATACCAGCCCTTCCGGCAAATTCCGCGCCAGCCGCCCCTGCAATATGCTCGCGCTCGATACCACCGTAATCCCCAGTCGCGCGGCGGTTGTCAGCAGATTCTCTCCGTCCCGCAGAAGCACATAGGCTTCCGGCATCGCCAGGTTAAACGGCAATTGGATAAATCGAAAATGGTGGCCGCTTCCGCCCGTCTTCTCGGCGATCCCATGCAACGCCGGTAAGGAAAGCCCAGCCGGCGCCCCCGGACGCCGTCGGAAACCGTCCCACGTAGCCGTCCCGTAGAACCGTATTTTCCCCTCCGACACCGCACCCTCGAGAAATTCGAAAGCGCGCTGGATGCGGGCATCAAACTCCTCGGGCGTCACGCGATTCAGTTGCGTCTCGGGATTGTGGAGATAGAAAACATCGATTGTCTCGAGCCCGAGATTCTGGCGGCTTCGCTCCAATTGATCCGCCAAGAAATCGGGGGCCATGGAATGCATGTTTTCGACAACGTCCTCGGGACGAAGCGACTGTGGCATCGCATTCGGAACCAGAAAACCAGCCTTCGTACAAACCACCAGCTCATCCCGCGTGAGATCCCGCAGAGCCGCACCGATCGCCCGCTCTGATCTCTGATTCCGGTAATTCAGCGACGTGTCAATGAAGTTAACGCCGGCTCCCACGGCCTCCTTAACCGATTCCGTATAGCCCCGATCCGTCGCGTCATCCATTGCGCCGAGATAGGATCCGATTCCGATATTCGAAACTTGAAGTCCCTGCGCGGAACGATAAAAACCGTGGAAGCGGGCAGCGATGCGCGCGGTGCCCTCCGATGTCGCGAAACTCGGAATCACGCCGCTTCCGCTGAAGCTGGCCGGACGCAGGAAGCCAGCGCAACGCCGAGCATTTCGCCGATCTGGTGGGCGTCAAAATCAGCGGGGTATCCCAATCGCTCCGCCAGAAATCGGTCCCGCAGCATGCCTTCCAGCATCCCCATCAGCCCGGAGCGAATCACTTGAGGACTGAGCCCTTCGCGGAGCTGCCCGGCCGCCCGGATCTCTTCAAGGATGCTGTCGATGAGCTGCACAAAGCTCATGAATCCTTCCGCAAAAGAGATCATCTGCCCTTCGCGGCGAATGCGCCGGCCCTCCAGTAGCATCAGCAACTTGAGCTCAGGATCGCGATCCATGGCCTCCACGACAAGCTCGGAAATTAGCGTGAGCTTTGCGTACGGCGTCGGCGCGTTTTCGGTAGCACGTACCGCCTCTGCCGCGATCTTTGACCAGTTCTCGGCGAAGATCGCCTCCAGCAGTCCGGCCTTGCTGCCGAAATGCTTCATTAATTGGGATTCGCTGGTGCCCGCTTCGCGCGCGATCGAGGACGTGCTCGCGTGCTCGTAGCCGCGGGCAGCAAATAACGTTTTTGAAACGCGTAGAATGCGCTCCCTGGTTGCGCCGCGGGGTGCCACGCCCACAGTATACATCGGGAATAGTAGTGTTGCTATTTGGATTCGCCTGTCTGCCGCTGCGCAACCGCGCCATCTCCGGGATTGTGGAAGTGCATAGTGACCAGAAGATCGCTGGCGATGGGCCTGTCTTTGAACTGCGCAGGTTCGAAATGCCACTGGCTCACCGCGGCGGACGCGAGGTCGGCTAACCGTGGATCGCTAACCGATACCAAACGTATGTCGTACACAGCTCCGACGCGGTCAATGCTGACTCTCAGTTCCAGTCGGACATCAGCCGGCATTTCGCGCGCTAACCTCGGCGGGACATGCGGAGTGACTTCATGCGAAGTGCGCGGCGGAACGAATTCTCCGTTGTCCTTGTCGCGCCCCAGATGGATCACTTTCCTTACCCAATCGGTCCGCCGATGCGGCGCAATCGGTTCCGTAGTGAAACTCACCGTCGGCTCGGGACGCGGCTTCATCACGCGCGCCGGCTCGACCTTGGGCATGACCTGCTGGACTGGCGCCGGCGCCGTTGGCGGAAGTGGAGCAGGTTGCTGCAACTCGGGTGGCTTCATGACGCTGGCAATCGTGCTGGGCTTCGGTTCTACCTCAACAGGTTTGTGTCGCGTCCTTGGATTCACGCGATCCGCTCGCTCGTCTCCATCGTTATCGTCATCGTCATCTTCTGAGACGCGTTTCGCCTTGGGAGCCGGCACGACAGCCTCTATCGGCGGCGGTGCTGCCGGACTCGGCGCATTCACCCGATCGCCGACGTAGCGCACCGATTCGGTGCCTTGCTCCGCTACGTTCAAAAGATCCAGCCGGAAGTTCACATCGTTCGACTGCGGAGAGTAAACGAAGCTCCCCTGCTTGAGAACATTCGCATTGAGATCGACACGCCGCTGCTGGCCGCCGTCGGAAACCCACAAGATCGCACTGTTGGCGTGCGCGACAGCCGGCGCCGCGGCGTTCCAGTTCAACCGCAACTCCGACCCTTCACGCTGCACCGACAACGCAACGTCCTTCAATCCCTCGGCTGTCCCCGTGCCCGACAACCGCATCACAGCCCCGAGAACGAGAGCGGCAAGAATCATCACAATACCCGCTGTGCCGTAGGCCCACCTCTTCGCCGAGACAACAACAACGGGCAGGAGGCGCCTTCCATTTTTGGTTGGAGTCGGAGCCGCGGGTGGAGCGGAAACCAAGGTGTGGCGTTCCCCCATCAGTTTCGCTCGGTCGAGTGGAAACGTGACGTAAGTGTTCCGCCGGTTCAGCAATTCATCTTCCCAATAGAAGAACCCGGCTACCGGAACACCCGATTGCTCCGGCCTGGCGAGCAGGAAAACGTCGCAAGGCCCTGAGAATTGTGCCTGGAACAAGGAAAAATCTGCCTCATCCAGGTAAAGACCTTTTCGAAGATGGCTTCGGAAAAAACCGACCGGAACTCGGCCTCGTCTGGATCGCGCCCTCGCAAGGGATTTAGCTAATCCCCTTAAATCCTGGGGACTTAGCGCGTAGGCACGGCCACGCAGGTGTTCCGCTGGAACCGGCTCGAAGTCTTCCACCTGAACTACCCGCCGGCTGGACCCTGCTTTCGCATCGTCGCAATTCCCCAGCAGGAATCCACCGATCTCACGCTCCGGAGCTTCCCGGATCAGTTGCTCGAGCCGCTCAACCAGCCGCAGGTTCACAAGGATAGCAATGTCGTGCGCAGGCGATTCCCACACGTAATGATCGCTGTCCATAGTGTGTAGCTCCGGACCGACCGTCTGCAATTTCGTGACCGCTATGTTAAATAGACGCGTCTAACGATTGTGAACAATCCTGACGAAACCCAAGAACCAATAGAATCGCAGCACTCCGCGCACAATAAACCTCCCGAACGGGCTGCTCGCATTCGGATGTCCTGGTACGTAATTTTAGCTATTTTTCTGCTGTTGGGAATCACCGCCGCCATGATCATGAGCCGTTAGCCGTAAAATCGGATATGCTCAGGCTGTCCTTCCTGTGCGGGATTCTCCTCCTTCCCGCGACTCTCCTTCGAGCCGAGTCGCCCTCGCCGAATGCGCGGCTCGACAACGAAATATCTGCTTTTAAGGCCAGCGGCGCTCCCAGCGTTTCCGTCGCCGTCGTCGAAAAAAATGAGGTCGCGTTCGCGAAAGCTTTCGGAATGGCCAACATCGCGAAGGATCAGGCCGCGACCCCGGCTACGCGCTACGCCATCGGATCCATCAGCAAACAGTTCACGGCCGCCGGCCTTCTCCTGCTTCAGGAAGAGGGGAAATTGTCGATCGACGACCGCGTCGCGAAGTATTTCCCGGACCTGACTCGCGCCAGCGAAGTGACCATCAAAGAGCTGCTTTCCCACACCTCCGGCTACGAAGACTACGCGCCGCAGGATTACATCATCCCGGACTGGACCAAGCCGATCACGCCGCGCGAGATCATGGATCGCTGGGCCAAGAAGCCCTTGAATTTCGATCCCGGTACGCGCTGGCAGTACAGCAACACGAATTACGTCATCGCGGGCCAGATCCTGGAGAAAGTCTCCGGCCAGCCTCTTCTCGAGTTCCTGCAGCAGAAGATTTTCGGACCCTTGGGCATGACCTCGCCTGGAGACATCTCGGAGCACCGACCCGGAGATGCCAGCGCCTACACGCGATTCGCGCTCGGTCCGCCACGTCCGGTCGCACGCGAGGGCCACGGTTGGATGTTCGCCGCCGGCGAACTCGCGATGACCCCGTCCGACCTTGCCCGCTGGGACATCGCCTTCCTTGAGAAACGCATTCTGTCGGCGAAATCCTACGAGGAGTTCACCCGCGAAGTGAAATTGAAAGACGGCAAGCCGACGCACTACGCTCTCGGCCTGTCGCTAGGCGAGATGGACGGCACGCCGACCATTTCGCACAGCGGCGAAGTATCCGGATTCCTGGCCGTGAACACGCTTTTCCCATCCAAAGGTGTGGCGATTGTCGTGTGCTCCAACGAAGACGGCATCAGCCTGATCGGATCGGTCAGCCGCCAAATCGCTCAAACGATCTTAGCCCCCGCCTCCGACAAAGACCTCGACACTGTCGAAGCCATCCTCAAAGGATTGCAGCAAGGCCGCGTCGATCGCGCATTGTTCACCGCCAACGCGAATGCCTATTTCACGGAACCGGCTCTAAAGGATTTCGCGGCATCGTTAGCGCCGCTAGGCAAATTGGAGAACGTGACCAAAACCGGAGAGCAGCTCCGTGGTGGAATGACCCACCGCAGCTATCGAGCGCAATTCGAAAAGAAAACAGTCCTCCTCAACATCTATGTAATGCCCGACGGCAAGTACGAGCAGTTCATGGTCGAAGAAACACTCTAGCAACGTAGAACTTAGAACGTCGAACATAGAACGTAGTTCGTTTGTTCGCGCTACGATGAAAAGAAATGGAAAAATCGAACAGCTTCGGCGCGGCAACGACACTCCGCGTACGGGATAACCAGTACAAAATCTACAGTTTAGAGGCACTTGAAAAGGCTCATGTGGCGGCCATTTCGCGCCTTCCCTATTCCATAAAGATCCTGCTCGAAAACCTCCTCAGATGTGAAGACGGCCGCACCGTCAAGCACACCGATATCGAGTACGTCGCCAAATGGAATACCAGCGGGCCTGCCAAGGAAATCAATTTTCGCCCCGCTCGCGTTCTGCTTCAGGACTTTACCGGCGTCCCTTGCGTAGTCGATCTCGCCGCGATGCGCGATGCGCTGAAGGCTATGGGAGCCGACCCGAAGCTCGCCAATCCGCTCATCCCGGCCGACCTCGTCATTGATCATTCCGTCCAGGTCGACAAATTCGGCTCCAGTGACGCCTTCGGCTTCAACGCCTTGCTCGAATTCCAGCGCAATCAGGAGCGCTACGCCTTCCTGCGTTGGGGCCAAACCGCCTTTCAGGACTTCCGCGTCGTGCCTCCGGACACCGGAATCGTGCACCAGGTAAACCTCGAATATCTGGCCTCGGTGGTCTTCCGCGATCAAAAACAGAATCCCGTCCTCGCCTATCCCGACACGCTCATGGGCACCGACTCCCATACCACCATGGTCAACGGACTCGGCGTCGTAGGCTGGGGCGTAGGCGGTATCGAAGCCGAAGCCTGCATGCTCGGCCAGCCCATTTCGATGCTGCTGCCACAAGTGGTCGGATTCAAACTCAAAGGCCGCCTGCCCGAAGGCTCCACGGCGACGGACCTCGTCCTCACCGTCACGCAGATGCTGCGCAAAAAGGGCGTGGTCGGAAAATTTGTCGAGTTCTACGGCTCGGGAGTAAGCGCGCTCAGCCTCGCCGACCGCGCCACTATCGGCAACATGGCGCCTGAATACGGCGCGACCATCGGATTCTTCCCTATCGATGCCAAAACGCTCGACTACCTGCGCCTTTCCAATCGCCCGCCGGAGCTCATAGCACTCGTCGAGTCCTATGCAAAAGAGCAGGGCCTGTTCCTGACGGAGAATTCGCCCGAGCCCGTCTATAACGACACGCTCGAGCTCGATCTCTCCAAAGTAGTTCCATCCATCGCCGGTCCCAAGCGGCCTCAGGACCGCATCGATTTACCGGACGTCAAAAAGAACTTCGTCAGCACTCTCGGCGAAGAGCAGCGCACGGCCATAATCGAGATCGACGGACGCACCGAAATGATCCAGGACGGCTCGGTGGTAATCGCCGCCATCACGAGCTGCACCAACACTTCAAATCCGTCCGTAATGGTCGCGGCTGGATTGCTAGCGAAAAAGGCCGTCGAGAAAGGCCTTAAGTCAAAACCATGGGTGAAGACGAGCCTCGCGCCCGGATCCAAAGTCGTACTCGACTATCTCACCGACGCCGGCCTGATGCCATACCTTGAAAAGCTCCATTTCAATCTCGTCGGTTACGGCTGCACCACTTGCATTGGAAATAGCGGACCGCTGCCCGAGCCCGTTGCCACAGCTGTCAGCAAAGAAAAGTTGGTCGTGGCCGCGGTGCTCAGTGGAAATCGCAACTTCGAAGGTCGTATCAATCCGCTGGTGCGCGCAAATTATCTCGCATCCCCACCTCTCGTAGTCGCCTACGCCATTGCCGGCCGCATGGACTGCGATATTCAGAAGGAACCTCTCGGCACCGACGATAACGGTAAGAAGGTCTACCTGAAAGACATCTGGCCAACCGCCGAAGAGGTCGAAGAGGTCGTCCGTCATTCCGTGCGCGCCGAGATGTTCCAAAAAGAGTATTCAGAAGTTTTCGCGGGCGACGCCACCTGGAATTCCATCCACGTTCCAACCGGCGATCGATACGATTGGTCCGATTCCTCCACCTATATCAAGAAGCCACCGTATTTCGACGACATGGTGGATCCCACAAAGTCGATTCACGATTTCAGCGGTCTCCGCGTCCTTGCATCCCTCGGCGATTCGGTAACCACGGATCACATCTCGCCTGCCGGTAGCATTCCGGTCGACAGCCCTGCGGGAAAATATTTGATCGGTCTCGGCGTGAAACCGGCCGACTTCAATTCCTACGGAGCTCGCCGCGGGAACCATGAAGTGATGGTGCGAGGCACTCTCGCGAACATTCGCCTGCGCAATCTGCTAGCGCTGGGAACGGAAGGCGGCTGGACCACGCACATTCCCAGCGGCGAGAAGATGTTCATCTACGACGCATCCATGCGCTACCAGCAGGAAGGGACGCCGCTACTCATCATCGCCGGCAAGGAATACGGATCCGGCTCCTCGCGCGATTGGGCCGCCAAGGGCACGCTGCTGCTCGGCGTGAAAGCCGTTCTCGCCGAGAGCTTCGAGCGCATCCATCGCTCCAATCTTGTGGGCATGGGAGTGCTTCCTCTCCAATTCCTTCCCAACGAAAATCGCGAGACCCTGTGCCTCACCGGCTTCGAAACCTACTTCATCGAAGGCATCCCGGAAGCGATCAGCCACGGCAAACACGCCACTGTACGCGCGGTCGGTCCCGAGGGCGTCGAAATCAAATTCGAAGCAATAGTTCGTATCGACACGCCGCAAGAGGTCGAATATTACCGCAACGGCGGCATCCTGCCATATGTTCTCCGACAGATCGCCGCTGCGATTCCTCAATCGGCGACCATAAGTTGACAATGTGGTCATCCGATGCGGAACTATTCGCGCTGATGCGCGACCGGCTTTTTACAGCCGTGGTGGGGGACATTCTCGACGAGCTTGGTTTCGTGCACCGGTTCTTGCCGCAGGCAATCGGGCCGCTCGACGAGAATATGATTCTGGCGGGCAGAGCCATGCCCGTGCTGGAGTCCGACGTTCCGGAGGGCCATTCGCCCGCCAAGCCATTCGGCCTGATGGTCGAAGCCCTGGACGATTTGAAGCCGCACGAAGTGTACATCGCCAGCGGTAGCCTCAACCCTTGTTACGCCATGTGGGGCGAGCTGATGTCGACGCGCGCCCGCGTCCTCGGCGCGGCCGGAGCGGTCTTAAACGGCCCGTCGCGTGACACCCGTGCCATCCTTGAAATGAAGTTCCCCGTGTTCTCGACAGGGCGATATGCGCAGGACCAAAAAGTGCGCGGCGAGGTGGTCGATTTCAGAATCGCCATTGACATTGAAGCTGTCCACGTCGAACCGGGCGATATCGTATTCGGTGATATCGACGGCGTCCTCATCGTCCCACGCGCCGCCGAGCGCGAAGCGTTAACCCGAGCGCTAGAAAAAGTGACAAAAGAGAACACCGTCCGAACCGCCATCCTGGGCGGCATGAGCACCGCCGACGCACTCGCGAAATATGGCGTGATGTAATCGCCGCTCCGTCGCTCGCATCTACTCTGCGGGATCGACATGGCAGGAGCGGCCCGAGTTCCGGCGAGCCCGCGACGGTCAAAGCCCCCTCGCTGTCTCGGAAGGAGTTTTCCACCACGCGTGCCTGCCGACAAGAAGGGGCCTGCGGTCAACATCATGCATTATGCGATGGGTGTCGGCAGCGGCGGTCTGTATGGCGCTCTGGCCGAAGTCGATCCGGTCCTACCGGCGGGATGTGGCGTCGTGTTCAGAGCGGCTTTATGGGCGCGCCGCGGTTTGAAGGCTTACTTTAACAGCAGCTTCCGCGTCGCTTTCGCAAGTGCGCGAAATTCTTCATGAGACGGAGAATTCGGAGCATATTCGGCGATCGTTAAGCCATTACTGACCGCTTCGGCCACCACAATCCGCTGGCAAATTGCGGGCAAAACCTTCTTCCCCATCTTTTCAAGCGATTCCGACAAGCCCCTGCCTAGGTTGGTATTCATCAGCACCTTGGACGGCACGAATCGGATGCGCGGCTTCTTGGAACGTCTCGCCGCCCGAGCTTTCAACATCAACCCCAGCGCCTCTTTCAAAGCAAACATATCGAGTGGCGAAGGACCGCACGGCAGCAGCACAAGATCCGCGACCATCGCGGCTTCATACGCCACTTCCGGCATTCCCGGAGGCGTGTCGATGACAACAATATCAGCCTCCTTCTCCGCCTTGCGAGCCTTGGTGCGCAGATCGTCCCCGCTCCCGTCCTCCACTTTTTGAACGCATCGAGCCAGCATGCCGTCGCCCTGCCCGGCCCAGGCAACGAGGCTGTGCTGTGGATCGGCATCCAGAACGGCAACGCCTTGGCCCATGGCCTCGAACTCTGCTGCCAGATTGCCTGCGATCGTCGACTTGCCGATCCCGCCCTTGCGTCCCGCGACCGCGATGATACTCATGACCGATACTATAGCGCCAGAACTTCGACACCGCGCCGTGTGGATTTGTTTAACCGGATTCCGCACGCGATTTACGATAAACTCTGGCTATGCCCGAGTCGAACCGGACACTGGAAGTCCTCGTGATCGAAGACAACCCCGGCGACGTCAAGCTGATCCGCGAGGGTCTGAAGAGGTCTCCCGTCCAGCTCGCAATGAACGTACGAATCGCCGAAGACGGAGAGCAGGCATTACAAATATTGATTCGGGACAATTACCGCCCCGACATGATATTACTCGATCTGAACCTGCCCAAAATCGACGGCCAAACAGTCATCCAGAGAGTGCGCTCCGAAGGCGTAAGCTTGGCGACCACGCCGATCGTCGTCTTCAGCTCCAAACAGCACGGGATTCAGGAAGTCCTCGATGCCGGCGCCACCGCTTACATCGTGAAGCCCACCGGCCTCACAGAATACCTCAAAGCCATCGAACGCTTTGCCATCCTTTGGCTGCAGCCGCTCTCAAAATCGGCCAGCACCGGCAATTCCGGGTAAAATTGTAGTTGGGCCGCATGTTTAGGGTTGTAGTTTACCTCCTGATTGCCGTGTTTCTAATCTCTGTCCTGAGAGCGGTGATCGGTATCATTCTGAAAGGATTCTCCGAACTTTTCTCGCCTCCCCGCCAGCAGCAGGCCTCGGCGAGGCCGATTAGCGCGGAGATGCCGCTCAGCGGAGAACTCAAGAAGGACCCGGTTTGCGGCACATACACACACACCGCGACATCCATCAAACAGACGTATGGCAAAGAAACCGTCTATTTCTGCTCGGCGCAATGCCGGGACAAGTATGCGGCTTCGCACTGAAACCACAAAATGAAACTTGAAGAGATTGCCTCGCGGCTCGGCTGTAGGCTGGCCGGAGACGGCGCCATCGATATCACCGGCGTCGCCGGCATGGAACACGCCGGCCCCACGGATCTGACATTCCTCGCGAATCCGAAATACGCCCACAAAGTGAAGCACAGTCGAGCCGCGGCGATTCTTGTCTCTGAGCCTCTGCCGCTTCCCACGCCTTTGAGCGTCGTGTCGAGCAATCCCTATCACGACTTCGCCCGCGCGCTAGCGCTGTTCTATCAACCGCCGCGACCCGCGCCCGGCATTCATCCTCAAGCCGCGATCGCACCCTCAGCCCGGATCGGCGAGGGTGCTTCCATCGGAGCATTCGCCGTCATCGGCGACAACGTCGTGATCGGCCGAAATGCCGTCCTGCATTCTCACGTCGTGATCTACGAAGGAGCGCAGATCGGAGACGACTTCCTGGCGCATTCCCACGCCGTTGTTCGAGAATATTGCCGCATCGGAAATCGCGTCATTCTGCAAAACGGAGTCGTGGTCGGCGGCGATGGCTTCGGCTTCGCAAAAACCGCCGAAGGAACGCACTTCAAAATCGTCCAATCCGGTAAGACCGTGATCGAAGATGACGTCGAAATCCAGTCGCTCACCTCGGTGGACCGCGCCACCATGGGAGAGACCCGCGTCAAGCGCGGAGCCAAGATCGATAGCCTCGTTCAGATCGGCCACGCCTGCGTCGTCGGCGAGGACAACATTATTTGCGCCCAAACCGGGCTCGCCGGCAGCTCCGTTCTCGAAAAGAATGTCCTGTTAGCCGGCCAGGTCGGCATCTCCGGCCACCTGACGATTCACGACAACGCTGTCGTCTACGCCCAAAGCGGCGTGGGCGGCGACGTCCCGGCGGGCAGCGTGATTTCGGGATCGCCTGCCTTCGCCGCGCGCGACTGGCTGCGCGCCATAACCGCGTTCCCCAAGCTGCCCGATATTCTGAGGTCGATGAGACAATTGGAAAAACGCGTCCAGGAACTGGAGCAGCGCGGACAACCCGAGGCCTCAAAATGATAAAAGACAACCCCAACGGCCGTCGCCCCGTAGCCTATCTCAACGAGTCCTTCCTGGAAAGCGCCGACGCGCGCGGGCTCCGCATTCTCTCCGAGTATCTCGAGCCTCTCTCCCACTTTCGCGAAGAAAAAATCCAGGACACCGTCGTGTTCTTCGGCTCCGCCCGAATCACCGAAGATGGCCCGATGGGCCACTACTATCAGGCGGCGCGCGAAGTAGCTAGGCTCATCACCGAGTGGTCCGAACATCTCGAGAATCCTGCGCATCGTTTCGTAGTGTGCTCCGGCGGTGGAGGCGGAATTATGGAGGCCGCGAATCGCGGCGCGTACGAGGCCGGCGGGAAATCGATCGGCCTGAATATCGGACTCCCCTTCGAACAGCGCCCCAACCCCTACATCACTCCGGAATTGGAATTCGAGTTCCACTACTTCTTCATGCGCAAATTCTGGTTTGCGTACCTCGCAAAAGCGCTGGTCGTATTTCCGGGCGGCTTCGGCACCCTCGACGAGCTATGCGAGATCCTCACTCTGGCGCAAACGCAGAAGATCGAGAGTAAGATCGTCATCGTCCTCTACGGTTCGGAATATTGGAAGGAAGTGATCAACTTCGATGCGCTGGTCAAATACGGCACGATATCGAAGCCCGATCTGGACCTGTTTGAATACGCCGATACGCCACAAGATGCGATCGCGATTCTCCAAGCCTTCTTGACGAAACACTATTTGCAGCCCGAGCCCGAGCCGCCAGAGCCCGAAGCGCCCGAAATCGCCAGGTCCCGCGTATAACGTGCCCGAGAGCCTGACATCTCAAATTAGAACCCGGCTCCGCCTCATCGGAAAGCTGGAGAAGTCCTTCGGGATTATTCTCCTGCTCTACCTGACTCTCCTCGTCCTGACCCCCGGCAGTGGATTCGTGGCTCTTCTGCAAGTCATTCTTGTTTTACTCGGCTTCTGGCTCCTCGTCCGCGTGGCGCGTATCGGGATGCGGCGCGCCATCTGGCGTCTCAGAAACCGTCTCCTGATGACCTACATGTTCATCGCGCTGGTGCCCATCCTGCTCATCGTCATTTTCGTCGGAATCGGCACCTACGCCCTGTCCAGTCAGCTAGCGGTCTATCTCGTCAGCTCGGAACTCGACCGCCGTATTGCATCGCTCGACTGGTTTGGAAGCGCCGTCGCGGAAACCAGCCAGCAACAGCGCATGCAGGTGTTGCACGGAGTGGGAGAAGTCCTCAAGCAGCGCATCTCCGATCCGTCCATCGTTCTTCGAGAAGGCGAATCCGTCGTAAGTTGGCCGCAAAATCATCCGGCCCAACCGGCGCCAACGGGATGGGGCGACGCCAATGGCATCATCGTTCGCAACGGTCATTTCTATGCCTGGGCGCACGTCGTTCGCGGCGCCACCGATGTCACCATCGCCGCACCGCTCAGCCGAGACTACCTGAGCAGCCTGATGCCCGGTCTTGGCGAAGTGTCCCTTTTTGTTCTGTCTAACGATCCCAGGGCCCCACACGCCGAACAATTTCGCGAGGATGCAGCCACGCGGCTCGATCCTCCAGTGAATCGCCTCGACGTCGACCTCCTCGGCGGGTCCCTGATGCCGTTCAGTTATTGGGATTCGCCCGGCAAGATTCAAACCGACGCGCTCATTTCCGTTCACACACGCCCCTCGGCTCTTCTGCGAACCGTATTCAACGCCAAGGTAGATGCGGTACAACAATTCATCCCCGTCGCGTTGTTCGCCGTCGCGATTCTGTTCCTGTTAGTCGAAGCCTCCGCGCTCGTAATCGGCGTATCCCTGGCCCGCACCATCACTGCCGCCGTGCATCAGTTGTACACCGGAACCCAGCGCGTGATGGAAGGCAATTTCTCTCACCGGATTCAGGTCCCGAGCAAAAGCCGCGATCAGTTAGCCGAGCTGAGCATGTCGTTCAATACCATGACTGAGAACCTGGAGCGCCTCCTCGTCGTCGCCAAAGAAAAAGAGCGCCTGCAAACCGAGCTGGAAATTGCGCGTGAAGTCCAGGAGCAGCTCTACCCCAAAGAAATTCCGTCGATGAAGACCGTGCGCCTCACTGCGTTTTGGCAATCCGCCCGCATAGTTTCCGGCGACTATTTCGACTATCAGAGAATCGGCGAGGATCAACTCGCGCTCGCCATCGGCGATGTCGCCGGCAAAGGGATTTCAGCCGCGCTATTGATGGCCACCATTCAATCCGCCATGCGCATGGAAGTCCGCGGAGCCCTGGAAATGGCCGCGCCGGGCGGAGTCGCCGTGCATCAGCTCTCGGCGGCACGCGTGGTGACGGATCTCAACCAGCAGCTCCATCAAACCACGCCGACGGAAAAATTCGCGACGTTCTGTTTCGGCATCTACGACGAAAAGACCGGCCTGTTCACCTACACCAACGCCGGCCACCTGCCTCCCATCCTCGTGCACAACGGAAGCGCGACTCGCCTGGATGTGAACGGCATGGTCGTCGGCGCTTTTCCTTTCGCCCAGTACGACGAAAGCGAAGTGCGGCTTCACCGCGGAGACCTTCTCGTCTTTTTCACGGACGGTATTACGGAGCCGGAGAACGAATACGGCGAAATGTTCGGCGAGGATCGTCTCACGGAACTCTTCGTGAAAAATGCAGACCGGCCCGAAGACGAAATTATCAAGGTTGTGATGGACGCCGTCGGTCAATGGAGCACCGCGCCGGAGCGCCAGGACGACATGACTCTGCTGGTCGCGCGCCGGCTGTAATACTGGTGCTAT
Source organism: Bryobacterales bacterium (assembly GCA_963802915.1). GTDB lineage: Bacteria > Acidobacteriota > Terriglobia > Bryobacterales > Bryobacteraceae > JAICMB01. The sequence goes on along the minus strand of CAWDKQ010000022.1, from coordinate 20,772 downwards.
GCCACGCCAGTTCGGCACGCTCTGTTTCATTTTCGTGACTCTATCGCTTATGTCTACCGCTGCGGATACGCATAGAATTCTCGTGCACGGCCATCGCGGAGCCCGCGCCATGCGGCCCGAAAACACGATCCCCGCATACCAGTACGCCATTGAAGCCGGCGTCGACGCCCTCGAGATGGACATGGCGGTGACCAAGGACAGCGTGATTGTCATGTCGCACGATCCCATCCTCCACGGTCCCGTCTGCACTGGCCCGCAGAAGAGCGCCGTGATCCACGAACTGACCCTAGCTCAGGTCCGCGAATGGGACTGCGGCGCGATCCGCAATCCGCTTTTCGAAAAACAGCAGGCGATCCCTGGCACCAGAATGCCCACGCTCGACGAAGTTCTCAGCCTCTCGAACCAAGGCTCGTTCGATTACAACATCGAGACGAAGAGCTTCCTCGATAAACCACAATACACGCCCTCGCCCGAAGAGTTCGTCCGATTGTTCTTAGAACAGGTCCGCAAGCACGGCCTCGAAAAACGCGTGATCCTGCAATCCTTCGATTTTCGAACTCTAGTCGCCGCTGAGAAAATGGCCCCTGAGATCCGCCGCTCTGCATTGACCGAATCCGATCCCCGCAGCTTCGTCGATATCGCGCAGGAAGGCGGCCACGCCCAAATCATCTCGCCCAACTACACGCTGGTGACCAAGGAAAAAGTCCGAGCCGCCCACGACGCCGGCATCCAGGTTGTCCCATGGACCGTAAACACGCCCACCGGCTGGGACAAGATGATCGACGCCCGCGTGGACGCCATCATCTCCGACGATCCCGCCGCCCTGATCGCCTATCTCAAAGCAAAAGATTTAAGGTAGCTGCAGTCCGCCGAAGAACGCCGTCCCGGATTTTCCCCGTGTCGTGTCACCGCCGACACTCGTTCCGAGCCGCGACCCTGCGGAACCGCGCACGTAAGTAAGCGGAGATCGTCGGCGATCATTTCATAGACCCGAAAGGAACCGCATAGAGCCTGACGCTGCGTAAACCGCATACCACTGCGATAGAATTGGGTTTCGACATGACCACGCCCACCGCCGCGCTGAAAGCGACCCCTCTCAACGCGGTGCATCGCAACCTTGGCGCCAAGATGGTCGATTTTGGCGGCTGGGACATGCCCGTGCAATACACCGGCATCATCGACGAACACAACGCCGTCCGGCGCGCCGTCGGCCTCTTCGACGTCAGCCACATGGGCGAGATCGAAGTCCGTGGCCCTGAGGCGTTTCAGCTCGTCAACTACGTTTCCACTAACGACGCTTCCAAACTCAAAATCGGCCAGGCCCACTATGCCGGCCTGCTCTACGGCCACGGCGGATTCGTCGACGATATTCTCGTGCATAAAGTCGACGAAGACCACTATTTTATTTGCGTGAACGCGTCGAATCAGGACAAAGATTTCGAGCACATCGAATCCTCGAACCGGTGGCCTGCCAAGGTGGAGTTCGCAAGCGATCGCTACGCACAAATCGCCATCCAGGGACCGAAAGCCATCGATACCCTGCAAAAGCTCACCGCAACAGACCTTTCGACGATTCGCTATTACCACTTCACCGACGGCGAGGTCTCCGGCGTATGGGCGCGCATCGCGCGAACCGGCTACACCGGCGAGGATGGATTTGAAATCTACATCGCTCCGGAAGAAGCTCCGCGGATCTGGGCCGAGTTGCTTGAAGCAGGAAAGGAATTCGGAATAAAACCCTGCGGCCTGGGCGCGCGAAATACGCTGCGTCTCGAAGCGAAAATGGCCCTCTACGGCCACGAAATCCACGCGTCGATTACGCCTCTCGAAGCCGACCTCGCCTGGATCGTCAAAATGGACAAAGGCGATTTTCAAGGCCGCGGCGTGCTGGCGAAGCAAAAGGCGGAAGGGATCAAACGCAAGCTGGTAGGCTTCGAGATGATCGGCCGCGGTATCGGACGCGACGGCTACGAGGTCTCCCTCGACGGCGTCCCGGCGGGTTGGGTCACCAGCGGCGGTCCCGCCCCCACGCTGAACAAGAACATTGGGCTGTGCTACCTTCCGGTGGACCGCGCGGTTCCCGGTCAGAAAATCGAGATCATGATTCGCAATCAGCCGGTCGAGGCCGTAACGGTCCCGACGCCTTTCTACAAGCGACCAAAATGACCTATCCTAGCGATTCCCGATATACCAAAGAACACGAGTGGGTGCGCGCCGAGGGTGAAATCGGGGTGATCGGAATTACGGATCACGCCCAAAAGGAACTCGGCGATATCGTCTACGTCGACCTGCCTAAGGTCGGTGCGCGGGCTGAAAAGGGCAAGGCGGTCGGTTCCGTCGAGTCCGTGAAAGCCGTCTCGGATATTTTTGCCCCCGTCTCGGGCGAGATCGTCGAAATCAATGAATTGCTCACTACCGCGCCCGAAAAGCTCAATGACGATCCGCACGGCGACGCCTGGCTCGTGAAGATCCGCATGTCGGATCCGGGTGAGTTGAACGAATTGCTCTCGCCCGAGGATTATCAGGCCTACGCCGACGCGGAATCCTGAGCCGCCACACCGTTCCCCACCGAATAGCCCCTACACTACCCCCATTTGGGGGCTGTGTCCCATAAGGCGTTTTTGATAGCGTTGGGTGGAGGAAATCCATCCTGGCGCCGGAAACGGCCGTTGCCCGACGTAATCTCCCCAGACGGCGCAACCCCGGTTTCCGGCGCTCTTATTCACATTTTCAGTAGACATTTCAGGAGCAGGAAACTGGCGGAAAAGATAAAGCTGGTCTTCGCTGGGCCGAAAGAAACTGCCGCGCCTTTGCGAAGAATTGTGGAGGAGGCCGGTTGGCGACTCTACCACAACCCCGATTGGCGTTGGGCCCTGAATTCGGCCGTGCGCTCCGGCGCTACGGTGTTCCTCTTCGATTGCGACGCGAACCCGAGTGAGTGGGAGGAAGCTCTCGGACAAGTTGTCAATGCCGCTAATGGAGCCGCGTTCATCATGACGTCGCGCTTAGCGGACGATAGATTATGGGCTGAATTGCTGGCCCGCGGCGGCTACGATCTCATATTGAAGCCTTTCAACAGCGCGGAGGTATTGCGGACCATCCGTTCCGCGCACGCCAGGCACGGAGTTGCGTCGACGCCAAAGAAAGAGACCCCATCGGCCGTCCCAAACTTCGCGATCGCCCGGGCATCGTAGCGCTCGCCGCTGTTATGTTCGATCTACAAGGGGCGAGAGTCGTATAGCTCTCGCCCAAGCCTCGCTTTTTACCTCACGAAGCTCACCAGGACGCCTTTCCATTCATGAAGCACCCCATCGACAGTGCAAATATCATGGAGCTCTTACGGCTGACCGCCCTTTGTGGCGCCGAGCACCGTCCGCCAAACTAGTAACGACACGCTACGCCTCCCGAAGCAATTCAGTCCGGTACTTCGGTGCGAGCGCCTTGACCTTCTCAATGAACGCAACCTGCTCGTTTTCGTCCAGCTTCGGCGGCGCCGTCGTGCGCGTTGCGACCGGTACCCCCACCTCCACGAAGAATCTCTCCTGTCCCGCTGGAGAGCAAATACAGAGCATACGCACCGGCCTGCTCGAAGCATTGTGAAATTGATGTGGAGCGTTGGCGGGAATGTTGAGTGTATCGCCGGCGCGCACAATCGACTTCTTGCCGCGGAACGTCGCCTCCATCTCCCCTTCAAGCAGAATAAAAGTCTCCTCGAAGTCATGCCGGTGCGGCGGCGGCCCGCCACCCGGCGGGATGTGCATATCGATTATGCAAAAGCGTCCATCAGTCTGCTCGCCCGTGACAGTAATCGTATAGGTATCTCCGACCAGACCGATGTGTGGCAGGTTGTCGGGTTGCGCCAGCGTGAGACTGCGCTGAGGATTATCCGTCGGGATCGGTGCAAAAGAAGTTGCCATTAAAAGTTCCCTTCCAATATCTAATGTTCGTCACGCCTTCCAAAGCGCGGCGGTTTCAACCGCGAAGTCTTCATAGCTGCGGGGCGCGTGACCGAGCAGCTTTGTCACCCTCGCAACCTCCGTCTCGGTCGAAGCGAATCCGCGGTCGAAGTAGCCTTGAAACATCACGCGAAGGTCGAAAGCGTGCCACCCCGAAGATTGCGCGCGCATCTGCTGTTCCCACTGGTCGAAGTCGTGGCCTGTGTACCTGACCTCCTTGCCCAGCAGCCTACTCCACGTCGCGGCATTGCCTGGCCCGCTGATCAGCTCAGGGCCCACGAGGTCATACGTCTGGCCATCGTGCCCATCCGCGGTGAGTGAGATTACGGCAGCTTCTGCGATATCGCGAGTGTCAACCGCGCAAATTCCTGCCGTCCCAATCGGCATGGGGTAGATGCCGGCATCCATCAGGGCACCCTTCAACATGCCATCGTTCTGGAAGTAGTAACCGGGCCGTAGAATCGTGTACGGAACACCGAATTCGCGCAGAGCGCCCTCAACAGCCAGCTTCGACGCAAAGTGCGGTACTTCACGGAATTCCTCAACCTTGAAGACTGACAGGTACGTCACGTGCTTCAATCCTACCCGCCTGGCCATTCCATACGCGATCAGCGCCTGCGTTAGTTCATCGGCTGCAACAGCATTCAAAAGGAAGAGCTTGTCGATGCCCTGCATCGCCTGCTCCACCGAAGCCGGATCGAGCAGGTCCCCGATGGCAACCTCCACGCCGGCGGGCAGCTTGCCTTCTTCCGGCTGCTTGCGAGTCAGTACACGAACCCTCGCCCCGCGCTTTAGCAACTCCTTGACAACCTTGCTTCCAACATTTCCCGTCCCGCCAATCACCAGAGTATTCATCCCACCAACCTCTCACATCCAGCTATGTAAATGCTTCTCCGACCCGTATTGGTGCGTGTCCCAGCGCAAAGCCATATTGCACAAGCGCAACTCTGTGCTAGCCTCGGACGAAAACGATGGACGACCTCGATCTCAACGACGTCCGTATGTTCGTTACCGTCGGACAGGCTTGCACCTTGACTGCGGCCGCAAAGGAGTTGCATTTACCTGCCTCGACGGTCAGCCGTGCTGTGACTCGTCTCGAAAAGCGCCTTGGCATCCTCCTCGTGCAGCGAAGCCCCAGAGGTCTCGTCCTTACCGACTCAGGCAAGGAATATCTGCAATCGTGCAGGCGCGCTATGCAGATCCTCAGACACAGCCGCGAGTTGCTGGAGGACCGCCGCTCGAGTCCAAGCGGCCTCATCAAGATCGCTTGTCCCGTCACCGTGGCTCGCGATGTCTTGGCGCCTTTGCTGAGGGAATTCCTTGGGCGTTACCCGAATCTGCGCATCGAGATCGAGCCCTACGCGGCAAGTTGGGATCAGGAGCCCAGGGAGGACGTGGATGTCTTCTTCAAATTGCTGGCGCCGAGGGATTCCTTGCGGCGCGTGCGGCCTTATCCGGGAACTGTTCGAGGACTTTTCGCCAGCCAGGCCTATATCCAGGCGTCGGGGAGCCCGGCGACTCCGGGTGACCTGACCGCTCACACCTGCGTCGGTTCCGGACCCTGGAAGCTGAGCCGCGGCAAAAAGGTCGAAACTCCCAATATAGTTTTTCGGGTGGTCTCAAGCGATCCGGAGGTTGCTCTCAAGCTGGCAATCGGTGGTTTTGGCATCGCCATCCTGCCGTTATGGATGGCGAAAAGTCCGGACGTTCGCGAGACCTTGACGCCCATTCTGTCCCAATGGACGCCGGAACCGATCACTCTGTGCGCGCTTTTCTCCGCGCCCTCGCGCCTTACGCCTAAGGTCCAAGTTCTCCTTGATTTCCTCGACGAATACCTCGGAACGGATCGCGATCCCAGGCTGAAACACGTTCTTGCGAAAGGGTGCTTCACAGACCGCATGCTAAAGCCAACCTCGGGCCCCTAAAGGCTGCCCCAACACCACAACAAGCAGCGTGCAGCAGCCCTACACCTTCTGCGCCGCCGCCTTCTGCATAGCCGCGATGCGGGCCTCATTTTCGCGAGTCAAATGGGGCGTGATACCCAGCATCCGCTCAATCAGCATAAGCTGCCCGCGATGATGCATCTCATGCTCCTTTACAGCCAACAGCATGTCGAAACGCGTGCGGCTCGGAGCAACTGCTCCCTGCGGCAGCGTCACGCTCTCGCCGAGAAATTCATCCGTCAGCGACTCCACAGCCTGGGCGTACTTCTCCCCTTCGGCATTAAGTAGAGCGATGATCTCGGCCTTGGTTCGCGGCTTTGCGGCCTCAGCCCTCACGCCGCTCATGAACTTCATGAAATCGAACCCTTCCATCGAGGAGCGCTTCTCCACCAGGTTGATCTGCGACTGAAACCTCCCGCCCAGCGCAATGTGAGTGAGTATTTCTCTTACGGTCTGGCTTCCCGGCGCGGGACTGTAGCTATAGTTATCCTCTGGGATCTCCTCCGCAATCTTCAACGTATTCTTGCGCACTGTACGATACGACGCGGCAAGATCTTTGGCTCCGTAGTAATTCATAGTGCTGAATCTACCACGGTTTCAAGCTTCTAAAACTCCTCAATCCCGGTGCCAGCAAACCGCCGCCTAAATCCTTCGTCGATTCAACTACATGCCCGACTCATCCACGAAACGCGCCACCTCACCCACGAAACTGAAGTCGAAAAATGCAGCGCGCGTAAGCCGCCTTCCTCGCCCGCAAAGTGTTCGGAGACCCGGCTTCCCAGTTCTTTGAAATCTTAATCCCCAAGCCGCTGAAATCCGCCTACGACGACCCCCCAAGTCGTCGTAGGCGAGAGGCCCTTCGCGCCAACAACTCCCAACGAATGAACTGCTTGGCCTGTGTGCGCTGAAACAGCGCGCGATACCCCTAGTACTCATTAGTACGTTCTAGTACTAAAGTACTGTTTAATCGGCATCGCCTCTCGTTCGATGCTGATCATGGTAGCTGTTCACTCATCGCCCAAGGAACCCAATTAAAAGATGGAAGATACTCCCATTGTGGAAGCCGTGCATACGGAAGCTGTGCATACGGAAACCGTACCTATGGAAGCTCCCCAGACGCCCGTCGCGGCCCAACCTGTCGATACGTTCGCCGCGTTGGGCAACGATCATTGGCTGAAGAAATACATTCTTAGCCTCATGGCGGCATATCAAGCCGATTCGAAAATCGACTTCAAAACCGCCGAATCCCTCTTACAGAAAGAACGCGAAGCGTTCGAGGCCGAGGTCGCTGTTGCGCTTCGCATTTTTCGGGCCTACCCTCATTTGTTCCAGCACGAGCAAACAGGCACTGCCGCTGCGGCTTAGCGGATGGCAAGTGGCGGCTGGTGAGGTCTGGCGGTGCGCAGTCCAGCTTCACTAGCCCATCTCTACAACCGCGCGGTCCCCGTCCTCGCGTGGATCGCGCGGTTCACTCCGGATTCGATTTTTTCTTCAACTCCGTCATTACGTCCGAAACCAGTTCCTTGGCGTCGGTGAGACACTTCGAAATCATCTGGATGTCCATCGCCGGTTTGCCGGCCTGACGGGCGCTTTGGCAGTAAACCCCGTGCTGCCCCACCAGCACCAGCGCGTCCGTGAGCAGGTCCATCGTCACGGCGAGCCGTCCGCGTTCCACGCCCATCATGAATTCGTGCTGTTCCAGCTCTTCGCGGCGCTCATCGTAGACGGACATGTCTCCTTATTGTAGAGTGCGGCCTAAAGTCGGGAAACTTTGCTGTCGATGGTACCAGCAAGGAGTGTCTATGCGCCTTTCGTTATTGACCGTCTCGATGCTTGCAGCCGTAGTCCTGATCATGCCGCCCGCGATCTCCGCGGGAACGGCGAAAAATGCCGAGTTTGTCAGCGGGACAGAGAAAACCATCCCCGCCAATACCCTGGGATCGTTGGACGTGGACAGTTCCACCGAATTGCGCTTCCATTATGGACAGTCCGTGTTTGCACTCCCGTATCAAAACATCACCAATACTGAAGTCGTCGAGCCGAACGCCCGCCACCTCTGGAAAGTCCCCATGCCGAAGGTCGGCAAGAGCTCCCGTTTTCTGACTATTACCTACAAAGAAGGCGAGACTTCCCGCATGATGACCTTCAAAGCGCCCACCACCGAAGTCTCCAACTTGGTTACCACCATTGATGAGCGTCGCAAGGACCCGAAAGAGGTAGCGGCCAAGGCGGCGAAAACCGCCAATGACTGGTGGGGCGACAGATACTGGAAGACGAACCGCAACAAGCAGAAATGGCCCAACGGCGACGCTGACTCTCAGGGCGTAGCTACGAAATTCTAAACCCTGGCGTCCTTCGCTCGGCGTGCTAGCCTAAGACTCGTGCCTGGAGACATCATGTTTCCAGGCGCTCCGCTCACGTATGCCGCCTTCCGCCCCCTCCAGATCTGAAGACGGCAGACCTCCGGTAGTTTTCGATAACGTCAGCTATCGAATTGCCGGCAAGCTGGTGCTGGATCGCCTCACCTTCGAGATTCCAGCCGGCGAGACGCTGGTGCTTCTCGGACGCAGCGGATCCGGAAAAACCACGGCGCTGAAGATGGTGAACGGGCTGCTCTTTCCGAGCTCCGGCAAAGTGCTGGTCGAAGGCAAGCCGACCAACGAGTGGGACCTCATCCGGCTCCGAAGGCGCATCGGCTACGTCATACAAGACACTGGACTCTTTCCTCACTTCACCATCGGGCGCAACGTCGGACTCGTCCCACGCCTGGAACACTGGCCTGACGATCGGATTGCGAAACGTGTCCATGATCTGCTTGAACAGGTCGGCCTGAATCCCGACGAATACGTGAAACGCTATCCGCGAGAGCTCTCGGGAGGTCAAAAACAACGAATCGGCGTGGCTCGCGCTCTGGCGGCCGATCCAGCGCTCCTGCTCTTCGACGAGCCTTTCGGCGCCGTCGATCCGGTAACGCGCCTAGAATTGCAAAACCAGTTTCTCGAGCTGCGACGCGGTCTCGGAAAGACCTCCGTTTTCGTGACCCACGATGTCCGCGAGGCGCTGCGCATCGGATCCCGCATCGGCTTGCTCCACAACGGATGCCTCGAAACACTAGCTGCTCCGTCTGATTTTGTGAAAGCCCAGACCGAGGAGGCCCGCGCATTTCTCGCCGGTCTCGAGGAGACGGTAGTCTAAATGCGCCCCGGCTGGACCCGCGATATTATCGATCTTACGTCGGAGCACATGGTTCTGGTCGGCATCGCGATGGCCATCGCAATCGCCGTCAGTGTTCCCACGGGAATTCTCTTAACGAGACGCGCCACCCTCAGACCGTGGGCGCTTGGATTCGCAAACGTTATGCAGACCATCCCCAGCCTGGCGCTGTTTGGGTTTTTGATTCCCGTTCCGCTCATCGGCGGAATCGGCAAGCGCACGGCCATCGTGGCTCTGGTTCTCTACGCTTTGCTTCCGATTCTGCGCAACACCATGACCGGCATTCTCTCGGTCGACCCCGCCATTCGCGAATCGGCGATCGCAATGGGTATGACCGGTTGGGAGCTGCTCTGGCAGGTTGAGATCCCGCTAGCCGCGCGCACTATTCTGGCCGGCATCCGCATCGCTACCGTAACCACCATCGGTACGGCCACGATCGCGGCGGCGATCGGCGGCGGCGGACTTGGCGTTTTCATTTTTCGCGGAATCGCATCGGTGGACACAACACAAATTCTGGCGGGCGCGATTCCCGCTTCGCTACTTGCGCTTATTTCGGACGGAGGACTCGGTTGGATCGAAAAACGGTTTGCGGTTTCCTGATACCGTGTGCGTTGCTGCTCTCTTCCTGCTCGGGAAAGCAGGCCATCGTCGTCGGATCGAAGAACTTCACCGAACAAGTCGTACTTGGCGAGATTATCGCGCAGCACTTGGAACATCGTCTGCAGGATCCCGTCAAGCGCAGCCTCAATCTCAGCGGCACTCTGCTCGCGCACCAGGCCCTTCAGAGCGGACAAATCGATCTCTATCCCGAATACACCGGCACGGCTTTCATGGACGTCCTCAAGCAGGGCATGGTCAAAGATCCCGAGATCGTCCTGGAGCGTGTGCGGTCGGAGTACGCGTCCCTTGGACTCGATTGGCTCGCTCCCCTCGGCTTCAACAACTCCTTCGCAATGGTCGTCCGCGGCCAGGACGCCAGAGACCGGCATTTGGAAACCCTGAGCGAGGCCGCAGCGGATCCAAAAGGCTTCGTCCTAGGCGCCGGTTATGAGTTCTTTCAAAGAGCGGATGGCTTCGAGGCTCTCAACAGCGTTTACAGCATCAATTGGCTGCCCGGACAAAAGATCATGGACCTCGGCCTGCTTTATCCCGCTCTGCTCCAAAAGCAGGTGAGCATGGTCGCCGGATCGGCTACCGACGGCCTGTTATCGAAGCTCGATGTGAAGGTCTTGAAAGACGACAAGAACGCCTTTCCTCCCTATCAGGCATCGGTCGTGGTGCGCATGGCGGCGGAAACCGCTCACCCCGGCCTCAAGAAGGCGCTCCAGGAGCTTTCGGGCAAAATCTCGTCGGAAGAGATGCAGAAAATGAACTTCGCGGTGGACGGCGAGCATAAAGCCGTCAGCGCGGTTGCGGCGGAATTTGTGAAGGCTAAGGGTCTTTAGCGGCCGAAGTGCTCTTCGAGCTTGTCTAGTTCGCGCTCGGCATTATCCAGCGCGGTTCGCGCCGCCGCAATGTGTCCCTCTCGCATCTCGGTTCCAAACGTTTCCATCAGGAACGTCATGCGATGCTGGCGGGCCACCAGTTCGCCGCTCATCCCGAGTCCCATGCGGCGCTGCTCCTGTTCGAGCTGTCTCATGCTGGCATCGACTGCGTCGATGCGCGCCCGCATTTGCATGTGGCGATGCCGTAGTTCCTGCGCTTCGGCACTGGCTTCCATGTTCTCGACTGGCGCCGGAGGCCGCGCCTGTTGCGGAGGTTCCCGCTCCACCACGGGTTGTGGAGGAGGCTCCTGGCGCGCGGGTGGTTCGTAAACCGGCGTCGGCTTCGCATGATGTTCTACCGGACGTGGTGTGGCTTCAACAACTGGCGCTTGCGCCGCGGGCTGCGCTGCTGGCGGCTGCGTCTCGACCGGCGCTGTCGTAACAGGTGGGGTAGGTTGCGGCGCGGGCGCAGGCTGTTGCACTTGCGCCACCTGTTGTTGCGGCTGCGCGGTGCTCGCCCCGGTCTTCAGCATCTTTGGCAAATAGAAAGCCGCGGCCGCCAGAATGCCGATCGTCACAATCGATCCGAGCACCATGTACAGTCCCCGGTGGCCGCGCGCAGCGGCCGCCGGCGGAGGTGGCGGCGGAGGAGCGTATTGCGCCGGCGGTGGAGTGAAAACGGCCGGCGCCGTGGCCATTTGGGCAGGCGGCGGTGGGGGCGGAGGCATGGAAGACTTCGCGAAGAGTTGCGTCCCTCCCGCCGTTGCGGCCGCCAAACTCCCGGCGCCGAGATCTTTTGATACCGATTGCAGCGCCGCGCGGAAAGCATCCGCCGTTTGAAAACGCTGCGCCGTGTCCTTGGCGATCGACATCATGATCACGTCGTTCAACCCGGAAGGAAGTCCCGGGTCGAGCTGAACCGGCGGCATCGGCTGCTGCTGGAGATGAGCAGCCATGATCGAATAATCGCTGTCGCCCTCGAAAGGACGCCTTCCGGTCACCATCTCGTAGAGGGAAATCCCGAGCGAGTACAAATCCGATCGCGCATCCACCTCCGTGCCCCTGATCTGTTCGGGCGACATGTAGGCGAGCGAACCGACGGTCCGACCGGTCTGTGTCAGCTTGTGGTCGACGCTGATCTTCGCGATCCCGAAGTCCATGAGCTTCACGACGCCTTCCGGCGTCAGCATCATGTTGGGAGGTTTGATGTCGCGATGCACCACGCCGTGCGCATGAGCGTAAGAAAGGGCCGAAAGCACCTGCGAAACGTAGTTGACGCAGTCGCGCAGCGGAATGCGCCCGGCCTTCATGATGGAGTCCAGCGTGGAGCCTTCTACGAACTCCATGATCATCAGGAGCTGATTGTCGACGCGTTGTGCCGTATGCAGCGACGCAATGTTAGGGTGCTGCAGGCTGGCCTGCACCTTGATTTCCCGCATGAACCGTTCGGCGAGCTCGCGGTCCGTGTCGAGATTCGGGAGCAGGACCTTCATCGCCTCGATGCGGTCTGAAATGATATTGCGAACTTTGTATACTTTGCCCATACCGCCGGACCCAAGCACCCCGACGATCTGGTAATCTCCGATGGTTGTACCGATGTCGTAGTTCATAACATCAGTTCTTTACTGCGTCGCCGACTTTCGCCGGTTTGCTTCCCGTGTACTTCCCAACCGAGGATCCTGCATCCACGTCGGTGATGACAACTTCTCCGAGCTTGTCTTCGATACTGCGAATTACTTTGCCGGTGGATGGATCGCGCACCTGCCGGATGGGGCGGGTCACTTCGAAATGGTCGCCGAGTTTGACGCCGGCCTTCGATCCGATGTTGAGAATGAGCGTATCGCCGGAGGCGTCGGCTACGAGGCCGTCGACTTTGACGACATGCGTCGGCAGGTTGCCGGCGCTATGTTCGAGTTGACGGGCAACGTCGGTGACGGCCTGGTTCGTGGCCTCGCCGATGATGGTCGCGCCAAAGTTACTGCTCGACATGTTGAGTCCGCCCGAACCGTTATTCCAACCGCTGCCGCCGCTGCCAATCAGCGAAGTGCCGGAGCGCTGCGAAGTACCCTGTCCGGTGGCCGAGCCCAGGATTTCCCCCGTCTCGACGTTGATGATTCGCGCCGTAATGTTCACCACCGCTTTCGATTCCTTATGGCCTACTCCGCCGAGGCCATAGCGTCCGGCGAGGCCGCCGATTCCAGAGCCGCCGACACTGGTGTTTTTGTCGTCGCGGCCGAACTGGGTGATGCTGCCGATTACAATCGCGTCGACGCCGAGAATCCGGCCGAGTTTGGCGGCGGTGTTGGCATCAGCGCGATCGCTGTTGGAGAAATTCTGTTCTTTGAGGATCGCGTCCAGAGCTTTGCGTTCGATCACGCTATAAACGCCGCCGTTAACGAAGCGGTCGACGAGCATGTCCGCGATCCCTTTGCCAATGTCCTGGTTGGTTCCGAAGATAGCGGCCACGTTGCTCTGGACGGTCGCATAATCGAAGTTGAGGATCGCGATACGTTTCTTGGGTTGTGCCGGGAGAACGGCAGTTAGGGTCAGCAACAGAACTACTAGGGCGCCAAATCGACGCATGAACACCTCCGATTGGTGGTAAAGGGCTGTTTTGGCCTATTCATCAGAATATACCGCGCCAACTAATAGTGAAACGGGTCAATCCTTCCGTTTCCACATCTTCTTAAGATCGGCCTAGGATCAAGATATGATTACTTCTCACACGCGCCGGGATTTTCTAGCTGCCATGTCGATGGCCGCGGCGCTCCATGCTGGGGAACGCTCGGGCGAGATCGGTGTGCGCCTGACGGCCGGAAACAAGAGGTTTTCCGAAGAAAAACCGCTGAATTGGCTTCCGGCAACCGGCGTTCCTGAAGGATCGATTGTTCTCGATCCCGCAAAATCTTACCAGGATGTGCTGGGATTCGGTGCCGCGTTCACCGACGCCGCGTGTTACGTGTTCCAGCAACTCGAGGCTCCGGCTCGGGAAAAATTATTTCACGAGCTGTTTCATCCGTCCGAGATGGGTTTCAGCGTGGGCCGCGCCTGCATCGGCGCGAGCGACTATTCCCGCAACGTGTACAGCTACGACGAGGGCGCGCCCGATCCCGAGTTGCGGCGCTTCTCGATCGCGCATGACGAGGAGTATATTCTGCCGATGCTGCGGCTGGCTCGAAAGGTAAATCCGGGTCTGTTCCTCCTCGCGACTCCCTGGAGCCCCCCGGGCTGGATGAAGGCCAACGGATCGATGCTCGGCGGCTCCATGACCAAGAGCCACTACGCCGTCTACGCGGATTACTTTGTGAAGTTTCTCCAAGGCTATGCCGGCGCGGGCGTGCCGATCGATGCCGTGACGTCGCAAAACGAGGTCGATACGGATCAGGACGGCAGGATGCCGGCATGCCTGTGGGGCCAGGAATACGAAATGGAGTTTATTGCCGGGCATCTCGGACCGAAGCTCTCGAAAAACAATCTGGCGACGAAGATTTGGGTGCTCGACCATAACTACAATCTGTGGGGCCGCGCGATGGATGAGCTCGAAGATCCGGAGGTGAACAAATACGTGGACGGGGTTGCTTGGCACGGTTATTCGGGCGGCCCAGCGGCGATGTCGCGCATTCACGATGCATTTCCGGCCAAGCACCAGTATTGGACCGAGGGCGGTCCCGACTATACCGATCCGAAGTATCTGACCGACTGGACGAAATGGTCCGAGATTTTCAGCGGCGTTCTGCGCAACTGGTCGCGTTGCGTCATTGCCTGGAACCTGGCGCTCGATGAGAAGGGGAGTCCGAATATCGGACCGTTCCCATGTGGAGGGCTGGTTACGATCGATTCGCATACGAAGGAAATCAGCCGGAGCGGTCAATATTGGGCTTTCGCTCACTACTCGCGGGCGATCCGCCGAGGCGCACGCCGGATCGACTCTAAGGGCGAATTAGAGGGCGTTTCGCATGTCGCTTTCGCCAATCCGGATGGTTCGAAGGCGGCTGTACTCACCAATACCGGCAAAGAAAGGAGCATTCAATTACGGATGGGCGCCCGAATGGCGGGGGTTTTCCTTCCCGCGGATTCGGTGGTTACACTGACCTGGAGTTAAGCTTCAGAGTTGCTGCTGACCAGGGATTTCAGCCTGCCGACCGCTTCGTTTACGACAGCAGCTTGCGCATTCAGTTCCTCGGCCGCGGAGGCGCTTTCCTCGGCGCTGGCGGCGTTCGATTGCGTCACCTTTTCCATCTGCATCACGGCCTTCGCAATTTCGCCGATGCCGCGCGCCTGTTCCTGGCTGCCGACGTGAACCTGATCGATCAGGACTCTTAACTGAGATGCGGTTCCAGTGATGGACTGAATCGAGCGCTCAACCTCCGATAGCTTGGCGCGGCCGTTTTTGGATTTTGAAATCGATCCCTCAATCAGCGCGGCAGTGTCACGGGCGGCCTGAGCGCTACGCTGCGCGAGATTGCGAACTTCGTCCGCTACTACGGCGAAACCCATGCCCGCCTCGCCGGCCCGGGCGGCCTCGACAGCGGCATTCAACGCCAGGATGTTGGTTTGAAAAGCGATCTCGTCGATGACTTTGATGATCTTTGAAATGCTCTCGCTCGAGGAATTGATCTCGTACATGGCGGTAGTCATCAGCGTGAGGTTTTGATTCGCCTCTTTTACCTGGGTGTCAACCTTCGCGGTTAATTCGGCCGCCGCTTTCGAATTCTCCGCGTTCCTCTGAGTCATGGCATTGATTTCTTCGGTGGACGCCGAGGTCTCTTCGAGCGAGGCCGCCTGTTCCGATGCGCCTTGCGCCAGCGTCTGGCTCGACGACGATACTTGCGCGCTGGCGTTGACGGTCTGCTCCGCGCCGAGGCTTAATTCGCCGGCGGTCGTCAGCAGCGTTCGCGTAAGGCCGCTAACTACGAAGAAGACCATCACGGACCCAAGCGCGACTGCGAGTGAAAGAAGCGACCAGGTCCAGAATCGGACGCTTTGGAATTCTATTCTTGAGAGCTCAGCGTTATTAGAGCCCTGCTTGCGGTTGTAGCCTTCGAGATCCCGGATGGTCTTCCGGAGCTCAGTAGAAAGCGGGGTGATATCGGAGAGATGTCTTCGGCCTGCTTCGTCACTTTTTCCCGCACGGCTTAGGGCCTCGATTGGCGCCCAGCTTTGTTGAAACTGTTCCCAGAGGGATTTGAGTTTGGAGTACAACGCGCGATCCTGCGGCTCGAAACAGACCGATGAATATTCGTTGAGTTTTTCGTCGACTTCCTTGATCCATGCTCCATCGGCCGCTTCTACGCGGGCCTTCGCGGTGGAATCGGTCAACGCGATGTGCTTCCAATGATTGCCGCGCGTCTCGAGTAGCGCGTTGTCGAGCTCCGCGAGGATGCCGAGACCTTTCAACGATTCATTCGCGAGAGATTGCGACCGCTTGTTTAAGCGTTGGATACCTTGGAGAGCAATCGAGCTCAGTAGTACGTTGACCGTCAGCAAGGTCCCGCACGTTAAAGCGACTTTTTTTCCGACGGTCATTCGATTGTCCAGTATTCTTCGGCACTGGCGTGTAATGAACCTCATCGGCACGTACTTGAATCCGATTAGTTTTTCAGCTGACTCGGCTCATGTCGCTGGAGGTGCCTCCGGCCGCCGGTACATAGCACTTGAGGGTGTAGTCCATGACCATGCGGTCCGCGTTGAAGCGCCAGCCCAGTGTGCGGATGGTCCGCTTCATGCGCTTGATCCAGCCGCGCGGGAGACCGTCGCGGTCGCGCTGGTAGAAGAGCGGGATGACTTCTTCGCGCAGGGTCCGATACAACTCTTCGCCATCTCGCGTATCGTGCACGTCCATGCGCGAGTGCGTTCGGCCGGTCCCTACGGCGAATCCGTTCAGACCATCGTACGCTTCCGCCCACCAGCCGTCGGGAACCGAGAGATTCAAGCCGCCGTTGAGGACCACTTTTTGGCCGCTTGTTCCCGATGCTTCCAGCGGACGGCGCGGGTTGTTCAACCAGACGTCGACGCCTTGCACAAGATACCGTCCGACGTTAATGTCGTAATCTTCGACGAAGACGAAACGCTCTCCGAATTGCGGATCGCGCATCAACTCCGCGATTTGCTGCAGCACCCGCTTGCCGGGCTCGTCGAGCGGATGCGCTTTGCCGGCGAAAACGAATTGCACGGGCCGCTTCGGATCGTTGACCATGACGGCCAGCTTTTCCAAGTCGGCGAGCACCAGGTTGGCACGCTTGTAGGTTGCAAAACGCCGCGCAAAACCGATGGTCAGCGCATCGGGATTGAGCACGCGCCCAAGCCGCTGGAGTGTTTCGGGCGATTCGCCTCGCCGCAGAGCTTGTTCGACCGCGCGGCGGCGGACGAAATCGAGAAGGCGCGACTTTAAGCTCAAATGCGTTTCCCAGAGTTCGCCGTCGTCAACGTTTTCGATTCCTTCCCAAATGCTGGCGTGGCCGCTGCGCTGGTGCCAGCCTGTGCCGAGATGACGGTCGTAGAGGCGATACATCTGCGGCGCGAGCCAGGAGGGCACGTGCACGCCGTTAGTGATGTGGCCGATGGGAACGGCGTCTTCGGTTTTGCCGGGATAGAGTCCCGTCCACATGGCGCGCGATACTTCGCCATGGAGTGCCGAGACGGCATTGGAGCGGCGCGCGAGCTTCAGCCCGAGCACGGTCATGCAAAACGACTCATCGTGGTTCATCGGGTTCTCGCGACCGAGAGACATCAGCCGGTCGAGGGAGAGCCCGAGCGCTTCACGCATCGGCCCGAGATGCTCTTCCATGAGGCCGGACTGAAAACGATCATGGCCGGCGGGTACCGGGGTATGGGTGGTGAAAACCACTTCTCTGGAGACGCGTCGCACGGCTTCGTCGAATCCGATGCCTTCATCCTGCATACGGCTTCGAATGGCTTCCAGCACGGCAAATCCGCTGTGACCTTCGTTGAGGTGCAGAACGCCGGGTGTGATGCCCATGGCCCGCAGCGCTTTGAAGCCGCCTACGCCGAGCAGCAGCTCCTGGCGGATTCGGACACGTCCGTCGCCGCCGTAGAGGCGCGAGGTCAGTTCGCGATCTTCGGGAGCGTTGCCTTCGACGTTCGAATCGAGCAGGAACAGATCGCAGCGGCCCACTTTGACACGCCACACTTTGGCCCGCAGCGAGCCGCCGCGCGTTTCCACTTGCACCATGACGCGCTCGCCGTTGGTGCCGATGGCCGGCTCCATGGGCAACTGGTTGATGTCGGTTTCGAGATACTCTTCATGCTGCCAGCCGGTTCGATCGAGGCGCTGCAAGAAATATCCCTGGCCGTAAAACAGCCCAATGCCGACCAGTGGAATTGCAAGATCGGAAGCGCTCTTGATGTGGTCGCCCGCGAGGACTCCGAGGCCGCCTGAGTAAATGGGCATGGACTCGTGCAGTCCGAATTCCGCAGAGAAGTACGCCACAGGCCGGGGACGCAAAACGCCGGCGTACTTGGCGCCCCAAGTTCGATCGGCGTGGAGATACTCCTGTTGCCGGCGGTACGCGTACGTGATGCGGCTATGCAGCACCAACTCGCGGGCGCGGCGCTCGATTTCGGGCAGGGGCATCTCGTTGAGCAGCGAAATCGGATTGCTGTTGAGCTGTGTCCAGCGCGTGGGATTGAGGTCGCGGAATAAGCTGATGGAGTCGTGATCCCAACTCCACCACAGGTTTCGAGCGAGCGACCAGAGGCGCTCCTGGATGGGGGCAATGAAACGGTCGAGGGTGCGGGCTTCGCTGACCACCGGGGCGACTTCGGCGGCGGCTTCCGCCAGCATGCGCACTTCTTCGTCGCGGAACTTCCGCGCTTCGATGGTCTGTACGACAAGCACTCCTTGCAAGACGCCGCGATCGATCAGCGGTACACCGAGAAAAGACTGATAGTCGTCCTCTCCGGCTTCGTGGAAGTATTTGAAGCGGGGGTGGTTCTTGACTTGTTCGACGGCGACGGGGCGGACTTGTTCGGCGACTAAACCCGCGAGGCCTTCATGCAGGGCGAGGCGCAGTGTTCCAACGCACTCGCGGCGAAGTCCGAGCGTCGCGGCGAGCACCAGGTTGGCACGGTCCGGTTCGAGGAGATATGCCGAGCAGACGTCGGTTTGGAAGCGCCGCGCGATTAACGCGACGACATTCATGAGGGTTTCGGCCGGTTTGCCGCCCTCGGCCGCGAGATGGCCGATCTCTTCCAGCGTCAAGACGTGACTCTCATCGAAACGCGCACTCGCGATCTGGCTCATTTGAAATCCCCCTATTTGAGAGCGCGACGAGGCGTGTGGACTGGCGGAATCGAACGTGGCTACTTCATAACAGTCTATGCGGTTCGGAGGCGGGGCGCAATGCGGCGCGGTGGATCGGTGCTGCCGGGTCTGAGATAATCGCCGGCAATATCCGCTTGCTTACGACAATCTCCGCTTGCTCATGCGCGCGGTTCCGCGGGGTCGGTAGACGGAACGAGTGTCGGCGGTGACACGACACGGGGAAGATCCGGGACAGCGTTGCGGAACCCCGACGGTAACGGAGGGGCAATGGCGGGGTACGTTCCGATGACATGGGTAACAAGACGTTCTGAAGACATGGGTAACAGTAGGGAAGAACTCGGAAGGCGCCGGGGTAAGCCAGCATGGAAGGCATGCCCTGGCAGGAGATCCGAGTGGAAGAACAACGACTCTTGGTGGTGCGAGGCCACCAAGAAGGGATGTCGATCACAGAGTTGGCGGAGATCCATGAGGTCTCGCGCAAGACGATCTACAAGTGGCTGGAGCGTTTTGAAGAGCAGGGGCTGGAGGGGTTGCGGGATCGAAGCCGCCGGCCGCATGAATCGCCGAGCCAAGTGAGCGGGGAGGTGGAAGCGGCCATAGTGGCGGCGCGTCAGCGCTGGAAGTGGGGGCCGGGGAAACTGCGCGTGAAGCTGAGCCAGCAGGACGGGACACAACAGTGGCCAGCGGTGAGTACGATCGCGGCGGTGCTGAAAGCCAAGGGACTAGTGGTAAATCGACGGCAGCGGGCGCACAGTCCAGTGCAACGACCGCCGTATGCAGCGGCCGATGGGCCCAATGCGGTGTGGTGCGCCGACTACAAGGGATGGTTTCGCAGCGGGGATGGAACGCGCATCGATCCATTGACCATCACGGACGCTTGTAGTCGCTATCTGCTGCGCTGCCAAATTGTGGAGCGACCGCGGTACGAAGCAACCCAGGCGGTTTTTGAAGCGGCCTTTCGCGAATACGGCTTGCCGCAAGTGATCCACACCGACAACGGGGTTCCCTTTTCCTCGGTGGCGCCGGGCGGGCTCAGCCGGCTGTCCATGTGGTTTGTGAGATTGGGGATCGTGCCGGAACGCAGCCGGCCAGCCTGCCCGCAAGATAACGGGAGGCACGAACGCATGCATCGCACGCTCAAACAGGCGACGGCGCAGCCGCCGAAAGCGACCGCTCGTCTGCAACAAAAAGCATTTCATGAGTTTCAACTTCAATACAACCAACAAAGACCGCACGAAGCCCTGGACAATCACACACCCCAGGACTGCTACGCAGCCAGTCCACGCTGCTATCCGCGATGCGTGCCAGCGTTGGAGTACGGTGATGACGTGGAGATCCGGCGCGTGTCTCAACACGGGAGTGTGCGATGGCGAGGAGAGCGCACCTTCATCAGTGAAGTGTTCGCTTACGAACCACTGGGTCTGAAACCGCTGGATGAGCGTTGGGCGGAGATTTACTACGGCCCGATTCGATTGGGCTGGGTGGACGCTCACAAGCATACCTTCAGCCGCTGCAAGCCCGCGGCTCTCAAACCAGAACGTTCTCAGTTGCGCTTGTTATTCCGCTGATCTAAGGCATTGCCCAAAGATCGGAACCGGAGCGTTCTCTCACATGGGGGCTCTGCCCCCAAACCCCCGAGATTTACCGCTTTCGCGCCAGGATGCATGAGTCGAGAGGCGGAGTTGCGCTCGGCCTCTCGTCCCGGCCCTTGAGCCGGCGCTCGGGTTGCGTCTCCGCAGAGCCCTATCCTCCGCTCAAGTTCATCCACTCTATCAGCAAATGCATCGATTCAAAAACCATTACAATGAAGCCAAGCCGATGGGTTCCAACCTCAATCAACTGTTACCCATGTCCTCGGAATAATCTGTTACCTATGTCCCCGAACGGACAGC
>CAWDKQ010000021.1:0-333668 GCA_963802915.1 Bryobacterales bacterium | reverse complement strand
GATCCTCCTTCTTAATCCCGAGTTGGTTATACATGTCGGCGAGCAACGAGCACAGAAGCTAAACGCCGTTCAATTCACAGCCTGCAAATAACCCTGTCTATATAGCCGTTCGGCGTAGACTTGAATTTGCTCGATTCCGTACCGCGGCTTCAAGTCCCGCACCCTACGAGAGATCTCGTATAGAGTCACGTTCTCGCGTTTTCTAGCCGCTTCACGGTCGGAATGAACGAGCGTGCTCGCAATCTCGAGTTCGCTCGCATTCAATCCACGAAATTCGGCAGCTACCCGCTCGAATTCGGCGCGGTATTGTTCAAGGAATGGTCCTCCAAGGCTCTTAACACGATCAGCACGAGGGCCAGGCTGGATTCTATAAGCGTACCCTCGCGGATAATATTCGACTGATGTCTCAACGCCGCCGATCGCTTCCGCGCTGTCAAGGTCGGACAGGACCTCCGAATCGAACGGACCGTACGAATAGAGGGAGAAGTGGTACCCAAGCGGCACTCGGCCAATGACCTGAAGAAAGTAGCAATACTTCATCAGAGCCGTACGTCCAAGCCCGTCGGCATGTTCGGCTAACCATATGATTGCTGCATGACGATTCACATCGGTACTCATTCTTTTCCTAGAACCTTTCCAATAAGTTTCTTTGCGTGAGTCACGTCGTCCGGCTTCACGTATAAAAGAACTTGGTTGTTGCTCTTGATGTTCGCGATGACACTCGAATAGTGCGACAAGGGTGCAACGGTTTTATCGCGCGTTTCGCTGAAAACCGGGATGTCCGCTTTCCCGGTTTTGTACCAACTCTTACCTGCAGGAGCCTCCGCAGCTAACAGGGGCCCCAGTTCAACTCGAATGCTTTCTAAATCGGAAAGATCCGCCTCGGTGCATACTTCATTCGTGGCGTAAACTCGTCGATAGTGATTGCGTGATCTCAACCTTTCTCCGTGTTCTCCACCCGCTCCGTCTGCGAGAAGACCGAGCACGCGCCAGTCATCCCATTTGAGGAACTCGGATAATTCCGCTCCTTCTGGTTTTGGAAACTTTCCGCCCAGCAGGATCTCTCTCAGTGCTCCCTGAAGATGAATATCATATGCAACACGTGTCTTGTGAAAGTACACCTGCGTAAACATGTAGTAACGTGCCAACACGAGTGCCTCCGCAGCATGCCACCCACCTTCAGTGATCCCAAGACGAGGGGATTCTCCAGAGGTCGCTGCCGGGATTACCTGCACCGTCGAAATAAGGCGGTGCAGATCGAATCTCCCGTACCCAACGCCTATATGATGCGAATCGCGCAGAAGGTAATCCATGCGATCAGCATCCATTTGTCCGGAGATTAATTCTCGCCAGAATATTCCTTGTTTAGCTCCGGCAGTCCCTTCGATCAGAGCAGCGACATCTTCCGCAGTGAAACCGTAGTTGTTGCACATCGGGTGGTCTTCGATCGCAGACCGAAGCTCAGTGCGGACAATTGAAGCAGAGTAATCCTCGTGTTGATATTGCTCCTGTGTGTAGGCGTTAATAGGCAACAGGTCTTCACCGGCGTGTGAAAAGGGGCCATGCCCAACATCGTGCAACAATGCTGCGAGGCGTACCAACTGCCGGTATCTGCTAAAGCCGGCATCATCGTATGCGAGCTCGGACTCAAGAACCTCGCGCGAGTTTTGCACGATCGAGTCGTAAAGCAGAGTGGCAGTATGCATCACACCCAGGGAGTGCTCGAACCTCGTATGCATCGCACCCGGATAAACGTAATCAGTCCACGCTAATTGCCGAATTCTCCTGAGCCGTTGAAAAGCTGGCTCGGAGATGATGCCCATCTCCCAATCGTTAAGGTGAATGAAGCCATGCACAGGGCACCGTACGTCGTAGTGAGCCAGCGCGCTGCGTTTTTGCGCCATATCTGCAACCAGCATTGTGCCCAATCCTCCGCTCGATTATAAGGGAAGAAAAGACGAAAGTCGATAGTAGGGCACTATTAATCGCCTTTAGAATCATGTACACACAATATGTCGTGTGGCCATTGCGAGACAGCACAAGCACGGCGGTGCAAACTCAGCGCTGAATCCTCGCCGAGCCACCTTTTGCGAACGCCCGTACCTGGTCGACGGTCGCCATGGTGGTGTCCCCCGGAAACGTGGTCAACAATGCGCCGTGGGCCCAGCCGAGTTTGACGGACTCTTCGGCCGATTCGCCGGTCAGGAGACCGTAAATAAAACCTGAGGCGAAGCCGTCGCCGCCGCCTACGCGATCGAGCACGTGAAGGTCACAAGCCGGCGCGACGTGCGTTTTTCCGTCGATCCACGCCACAGCTCCCCAGCTGTGATGATTCGTCGCGTGCACTTCGCGCAGGGTCGTCGCGACAGCTTTGATATGCGGATGCTGACCCAGAACCTTGTCGATCATTCCAAAAAACGCGCTCGGGTCGAGCTTCGTTTTCGCTGCAACCTCCGGCCCTGGAATCCCAAGACCTTTCTGGAGATCCTCTTCATTGCCCACCAGCACATCGACGTTCTTCACGATTCGTTCAATTACCGAAAGAGCACGATCCGCGCCGCCGAATACTCTCCAGAGTTTTTCACGGAAATTCAGATCGAATGACGTCACAGCGCCGGCGGCTTTGGCGGCCTGCATTGCTTCGACAATCAATTCGCCGGTCGTTTCAGAAAGCGCGGCGAAAATTCCGCCGCTGTGAAACCATCGCACGCCGTTCGAAAAGATCGCGTTCCAATCGAAGTCGCCCGGCTTCAAAAGCGCGCCGGCTTCGTTCGCACGATTGTAGAAAACCACGGGGGCGCGGACACCATGCCCACGATCGCTATATACGGCTGCGATGTTCGGTCCGGTGACGCCGTTGTGCTCGAATTTCTTATAAAACGGGCGCACGCCCATGGCCTTCACGCGCTCTGCGACGAGATCGCCGATCGGATAATTTACCATCGCCGTCGCGATGCCCGTGTTCAGACCGAAGCAGTCGGCCAGGTTAGCCGCGACGTTAAACTCGCCGCCGCTGACGTGAATCTGGCACTCCGTGGCCTTGCGAAACGGGATGATGCCGGGATCGAGGCGATGGACTAACGCACCAAGCGAGAGGAAGTCCAAAGCGCCTTCCGGGCGTATGTTCAAGCCGTAGCTCATGGTTAAACCACACTGTAGCAAACGGCCCTAAAAATGGGCTATTGACTTGTAAGTAAGTACTTACTTACAATTAGCTGTGCCCGAAACACGAACTCAGCCGGCGCGCATGTCCGGATCCGACCGGCGGCAGCAACTGCTCGAAACGGCGCTCGATTTCTTCTCGCGTAAGGGGTTCGACGGCGCCACGACGAAGGAAATCGCGGCCGCCGCGGGCGTTACCGAAGCTGTCATTTTTCGCCATTTTCCTTCCAAGCAGGCGCTGTACACCGCCGTTCTCGATTACGGAACGCACACGCCCGAGTTACAGGACTGGCTCGCGGAAACCAAGGCCTGCATGGACCGGAACGACGACGAAGGCCTGATGCGCATGATCACGGCCAACATTCTAAAGGCGTACCGGAAAGATCCGAGGCTCGAACGAGTTCTTTTATTCGCGGCGCTCGAAGGAACGGAACTTGGACTCGAGCACAAACGTAGTTTCTCTATACCGATTGCGCAATTGCTGTGCGAATACATCGCGCGGCGGCAACGTGAGGGCGCACTGCGCGACGACTGCCAGTCGTTCGCGATCCTGGCAGCGGTCGGCTGCATGGGCCAGCAATGGGCGATGACAACTCAGATGTTCGGTTTTAATATGCCCGAAATCACCGATGAGTTGATTGTCGATAATTTCACCCGAATTCTAATGAACGGTATTGTTAAAGGCTCCCGATGAATCGAATCGCCATCGCACTGATTGTGGCCGCGCTGTTTTTCGTAACGGCCTGTTCTAAATCCAAAGAAGGTGAGAACACGGTACAGGCTGCGTCGCAAAAGATCGCTGTGTCGGCCGCGCCTGTGACCACGCGGACCGTTCCGGCGGCGTTTGCCGAGACCGGGACATTTGTTGCCGATGAAACATCGGACATCGCGCCGCTGATCGCGGGCCGCGTGATCGCGACCCCCGTGAATGCCGGGGACTTCGTGAAGCAGGGACAAGTGATCTGCGAACTGGACCATCGCGACGCGCAATTGAGGCTCGACCAAATACGCGCGCAACTGGACGAAGCGACGGCTGGTTTAAGCCAGACTCGATCTCGGATCGGGTTGAACGGTGGGAGCGGTTTCGATCCCAACAAAGTCCCGGAAGCGGCGGCGGCGCGCGCCAACTACGAATCGGCCATGGCGCAGGCCAGGCAGGCTACGGCGGACGCGCAACGCTACGCGAACCTTGTCGCGACGGGCGATGTTTCGAAAAGCGCTTACGAAAAAGTGCGAACGCAACAGGAGACCGCCGAAGCCCAGGTGAATGCGGCACGGCAGAATTACGAGGCTGCTCTCAATGCCGCGCGTCAGGGTTACGGGGCTGTAGAGACATCGCAGGCGACGCTCGAAGGCGCTAAGGCGCAACTTGCGCAGGCACAAAAAGCGCTTGCGGACACCATGATTCGCGCGCCTTTCGATGGCTACATCACGGCGCGTCCGGTGGCCATGGGCGAGTACGTCGCGCTTACGCCGCCGACCAAGATCGCGACTATCGTGCGGCTTCGAACATTGAAACTCGATCTGCAAACTCCGGAGCAGCGGGCTTCGCAAGTCCACGCCGGAATGACGGTGGAGGCCCGCGTGGCGGCTTATCCCGATCGCTTGTTCACGGGAAAGGTGACGGCCGTGAATCCATCGGTCGATCCCAATTCGCGCGTGTTCATTTTGGAAGCCAAGTTCGATAATCCGGACGGCGATCTGCGCCCAGGAATGTTCGCTACAGGCAAGGTCCTCCTCGAAGGCGGCGAGAAAGCGATGTTTGTGAATCGCAGCGCGGTGATTCACGATCGCACGACGGATTCCTACCAGGTGTTCACGGTTACCGGAGGCGTGGCGCGGCTGCACGTGGTGGTTACGGGAGATCCGGACGGCGATTCCATCCGCATCGTATCGGGGCTCAACGGCAACGAGACCGTGGCGACCAGTCATCAAAGCGAGCTATACGACGGCGCGCAGGTTCGGACAGGATCGTAGCGCGAGGCTCACACCATGCATGCACTCGCTCGTCTCTGTATCCGCCGTCCTGTCTTTGCGACGATGCTCGTCTTGTCGCTGGTCGTGGTTGGGATTTTTTCGTTCTTTTCTCTCGGCGTCGATTTGTTCCCGAAGATCGATATTCCCGCCGTCGCCGTAATTGTTTCGAATCCCGGAGCTTCGCCTGAGGAGATCGAGACTGAGATCACCAAGAAAGTGGAAGACGCCGTCAACGTCATCAGCGGGATCGACGAACTGCGTTCTGTATCTTCAGAGGGACAGTCGCAGGTCGTGGTTAGTTTCGAGCTTTCGAAGAACGGGGATATCGCGGCGCAGGAAATTCAGAACAAGGTGAACCTGGTTATCCCCGATCTTCCGCAGACGGCGAAACAGCCCGTCGTGCAGAAGTTCGATCCCGACGCCACGCCGATTTTGCAAATCGCGGTTTCGGCGCCTCGAACCTTGCGCGACGTCACGATGATCGCGGATAAGAAGATCAAGCAGAAGCTCGAGAATGCCAAGGGCGTCGGTGAAATCACCATCGCCGGCGGAGCTCGGCGCGAAATCCATGTGCTGGTGGATCCCGATCGGCTGCGCGCTTACAATCTCACCATTACCGACGTTTTCAATGCTCTGCGCACGCAGAACATGGAATTGCCCGGCGGGAACTTGAATGCCGGCGCCAAGGAATTTACCGTGCGCACGACAGGACGAGTTACCGATTCCTCGCAGTTCAACCAGGTGACCGTTGCCAATCGCAATGGATACGTGGTGAAGGTGAAAGATATCGGATACGCGGAAGACAGTTACGAGGAACCGCGCACGGCGGCGCGCCTCGATGGGATTCCGGCGGTGACGCTGGTGGTGGCGAAGCAATCCGGCGAAAACACGGTCGCGACCGCTGACGAAGTCAAGGCGCGGCTTGCCGAGATTGCAGCGACGCTTCCCAAGGATGTCAAGACTCAGGTGATAGGCGATCAGTCGATGTTCATCAAGGCTTCGGTGAACTCCATTGAAGAACACCTGGTGGAAGGCGCCTTTCTCGCGGCGATCGTGATCTTTATCTTCCTCGCGAATATTCGAACCACGCTGATCGCGGCGGTCGCGATTCCGACTTCCATCATTTCGACATTCGCGCTCATGAATGCGATGGGGTTCACGCTGAACGTGATCACGATGCTGGCTCTGACGTTGATGGTCGGAATCGTGATCGACGACGCCATCATCGTGCTCGAGAATATTTATCGCTTTATCGAAGAGAAAAAGATGGATCCGTACGAGGCCGCCATCCACGGCACGAAGGAGATCGGGCTCGCGGTGATGGCGACCACCATGTCCCTGCTGGCCGTGTTTCTGCCGGTGGGCTTCATGGGCGGGATTGTCGGTCGATTCATGAGCTCTTTCGGATTCACGTCGGCGTTTGCGATTGCTGTCTCGCTGCTGGTTTCATTCACGCTGACGCCAATGCTTTGCTCGCGTTTTATCAAGCCTCCGAAAGAGTCGGCGGCCGGGCATACGTCGAAAGATTCGTTTGTATTCCGGCATCTCGACATTTACTACACCCGCATGCTGGAGTGGGCGCTGACGCATCGCGCCTACATGGCGGGATTCAGCGTGCTGGTGGTGCTGAGTATTGTTCCGCTGTTCATGTTCGTTGGAAAGAATTTTCTTCCCGCGGACGATCAATCGCAATTTAACGTCATTGTGCGCACTCCGGAGGGAACTTCGATTGCCGCAACGACGAATTTGACGGAGCGAATTGCACAGGATATCCGCGCTATTCCGGGCGTCGCGCACACGCTCGCGACCGTCGGAGGAGGCGCGGACAGATCCGTGAACAACGCTTCCGTCTACGTCAAGCTGACCGATATCGATCAACGCAACATGTCGCAAACCGATATCATGCAGCGTTCGCGCGCCTTACTGAAGAATTATCCCAAGGATATTCACACCGGAGTCGAGTTGGTGAGCCAGGTCGGCGGGAATCAAAGCAACGCCGACGTGCAGTATTACATTCAAGGCTCGGATCTGGACAAGCTCGCGAAATACTCCGATGAACTGCTCGCGAAGATGAAGACGATTCCGGGGCTGACGGATAGCGACAGCACGCTGCGCAGCGGTAAACCGGAAGTTCGGTTGGAGATCGACCGGGCGCGCGCGGCGGATCTGGGCGTTTCGGTGATGGAGATCGAACAGGCGCTCAATACGCTGGTTGCCGGCCAGGTCGCGTCGACGTTCAACGCCGGCGACGATCAATACGACGTTCGCGTGCGGGCGCAGGAAAAGTTCCGGGGAGGGATCGAAGGGCTGGCGAAGATGACGGTACCGTCGTCGAAGGCCGGATCGGTGGGATTGGATGAGGTGGCCCGCCTCGTTCCCGGCACAGGGCCGTCGTCGATCAATCGCATTGGACGGCAGCGGCAGGTGACGCTCACCGGCAACGTGCTGCCGGGCGGATCGCAAGCGGCGATTCTGGCCGATCTGAAGCGCGACACCCAAGAGCTGAATATGGAGCCGGAATATAGCGCGGGGCTTGCGGGCGCGTCGAAGGAGCTGGCGCGGACAGGGTATTATTTCGTGCTGGCTTTTTCGCTGACCTTCATCTTTATGTACATCGTGCTCGCGGCGCAGTTCGAATCGTTCATCCATCCCGTGACGATTCTGCTGACGCTGCCCCTCGCGGTGCCTTTCGGAATCGTATCGCTGCTGATCGCCAACCAGACGGTCAACATTTTCTCTGGTCTCGGACTGCTGCTGCTGTTCGGCATCGTGAAGAAAAACGCGATTTTACAGATCGACCATACTAACGGCCTGCGCGCGTCTGGTATGGAGCGGCACGAAGCTATCGTGCAAGCCAATCGCGACCGTCTGCGCCCGATTCTGATGACCACGATCGCGCTTGTGGCCGGCATGCTTCCGCTCGTGATTTCGAACGGATCGGGAGCGGCGACGAACCGCTCGATTGGCGTTCTGGTGGTCGGCGGACAGACGCTGTGCCTGTTGCTGACGCTGCTCGCAGTCCCGGTATTCTACTCACTGTTCGAAGATTTGGGCGACGTCTTCGCGAAGATTCGCTCGTCGAAATTGCTGAAGCTCGTGGGGCAGACCGGGTTGTTTCTCTTATTGGCAACCTGCCTGTTCGGCCAGCCGGCGGCCGCAGTCATTGAACCTCTGCGTACCGTGGAATTGAAACCGCGCGTGGGAATTTTCGGCGAGACAAAGATCACGCTTCACGAGGTCATCGAGCGAGTGTTGGCCAACGATCCGGACTTGCGCATCTCACGAATTGCGCGAGAAGAAGCGGTATTGAATGTCACAGCAGCCAAGGGATATTTCGATCCCGTGGCCGGTTTGCAAGCCTATCATCTCAAGTCGGTCACGCCGGTCGCGTCTTTGCTGGGCGGGACCGCGGATGGCAAGTTGACTCAGATCAACGACTACGCTATCCCGCAACTGAATGGTTTGTCGCCGTGGCTCGGCGGATCGTATAACCTGAGTTTTTCGAATTCGAAGCAGGTCACTGACAGCCAGTTTGCGACTTTGAATCCGCAGTATCCAACCGTGGTGAGTCTGAATTTGACACAGCCATTGTGGCGCGGATTGCGCTTCGATGAGAATCGCTACCGGCTGCAAGTGGCTCGCAAAAATGTGAAGCTCTCGACGGAGCAGTACCGGCAGCGCGTGATCGAGGTTACGACGCAGGCGATCCAGGCTTATTGGGAGCTCGACTTTGCGCGGCGTAATCTGGACGTGCAAATTGAAGCCGTGCACCTTGCCGAGCAGCAGTATGCGAGCAATCGACGGCAGGCGGAGCAAGGGATTCTCGCGCCGATCGATGTGGTTGCGGCACAGACACAGGTCGCGACATTTCAGCAGAATTTGTTTATCGCCGAGCAATCGCTCACGCAGGCGGAGAACAATCTGAAGACGATGATGCTGCCGGACAGAGAGTCGCCTCTGTGGAGCACGGCTCTGGTTCCGGAGACGCTGCTCGATCCCGATGTGAAACCTCCGAGTCTGGAGGAAGCTGTGCGTGAGGCGCTCAAATCGCGGCCGGAGTTATCCGAGAGTGCTTTGAGCATCCAGGTAAATCAGCTCGACGCACGGTTGAGCCAGGAACAGGCCAAGCCGCGTATCGATGCCTTTGCGAACCTCAGCGCGCAAGGGCTGGCGGGTACCCAGCCTCCGGCGGGTCCAAATCCGTTCACGGGGTTTGCGACTCCGCTGGTGACGCAGATCGACGAGCTGAGCGCCCTCGCCGGACTTCCGCCTTTATCGCCGCTCTCGTTCGGCAGCACTGCCGTTCCTCCGATGTTCCTAGGCGGTTATGGACAATCTTTGAGCACTTTGACATCGGGGACGTTTCCGACCGTCCAAGTGGGGCTCAACGTTTCTTTGCCCATTCGGAATCGCACCGCCAGAGCACAGGCCGAAGTCGCGGTTGCCGAGGGTCGCCGTCTGAAGACGCAGCGCGATCAGATCGAGATGGCCATCGAAGCGGACGTTCGCAACGCCCTTCAGATAGTGGAATCGGCGCGCTCGCGGTTGGGCGCCGCGGTTCTGGCGCGGCATTCGGCGGAAGAGCAGTATGAAAGCGAGCAGCGCCAGTTCCGCGCAGGAACGTCCACGGTATTTCTTGTCTTTCAGAGGCAGACCGATTTTATCGCTGCGCGCAGCCGCGAAGTCCGGGCGCGCGCGGACTTTGCGGAGTCGATTGCGAATCTGGATCGGGCGACGGCACGGACCATCGAGGCGCAGGATATTAGCGTAGCTTTTTGAGTCCATCACGGCCAGCCGGAGGTCGTTTTACGTGTCCGGATCGTTCGCAAAGAACGGGCCGTGCACAACAACTTCGCCGTTCACGACCTGGAACTGCACCCTCCAATGAAACAGCCGATGGCGGCAATCTCCCGATAGCACCAGCTCCAGCGTTTCGCCGCGATGTATCGCCGACAATTCGGCATGAGTTGGAACGTCGTCCCGAAACGTTGCCAGGACCGCATGCTCGATGGTCGCAGCCGCTCTCGCGTCAATGAAGCGCTCTTTCGGGTCAAGCCTCTGAACCTTCAACTTCGGCACTTCCCCGTGTTCGATCTCAACGCGCACCACCGCCGTTCCGCTGTTGGACGAACCGAGCAGGAGAACGTCGAAAGCTCCGTGCGGCGCGCCAGTCAGCGCCAGCGCACCGTATTTCAAGCAATCGAGAGATAGTTCAATCACACGTTATAACTGCCGGAAGCGACGCGTCCGCCGCGCCCGGTCCAGTTCGTATGGAAGAACTGACCGCGCGGCTTGTCTACGCGCTCGTATGTGTGCGCGCCGAAGAAATCGCGCTGCGCCTGGAGCAGGTTCGCAGGCAAGCGAGCCGTGCGATATCCATCGTAGAAAGACAGCGCCGTCGAGAAGGCCGGCGTCGGAACGCCGAACTGGATTGCCTGAATAATTGCGCGGCGCCAGGAGTCCTGATAACCGATCAGCACTTTGCTGAAGAAATCGTCCATCAGGAGATTCGTGAGCTTCGGATTCTTGTCGTAGGCCTCCTTGATTTTGCCGAGGAAACGGCTGCGAATAATGCATCCTCCGCGCCACATCAGCGCGATGCCGCCGAAATTCAAATTCCAACCTTCGTCTTTCGCGGCTTCGCGCAGCAGCATGTATCCCTGCGCGTACGAAATCATCTTGGAGCAGTAGAGCGCCCGGCGGACGTCCTCAACGAACGTTTTGCGATCCTGTGCGAGAGCGGGTTTTGGACCCGTGAGGACCTTCGACGCGGCCACTCTTTCGTCCTTCAACGCCGAGAGGCAGCGCGAAAAAACAGCTTCTCCGATCAACGTGAGCGGCATGCCGAGATCGAGAGCGCTGATGCTAGTCCATTTCCCGGTGCCCTTCTGTCCAGCCGTGTCGAGGATCTTGTCGACCATCGGCATACCGTCGTCGTCTCTCTTGGCGAAAATCTGGCTGGTGATTTCGATCAGGTAGCTGTCGAGCTCGCCCTTGTTCCAATCGGCGAAAACTTGGTGCAACTCGTCAGCGTTCAGGCCCAAGCCGTCCTTCAGCAACTGGTAGGCTTCGCAGATGAGCTGCATGTCGCCGTACTCGATGCCGTTGTGGACCATCTTCACGTAATGCCCGGCGCCGTTTTCGCCCACCCAATCGCAGCACGGCGTGCCGTCTTCCACTTTCGCGGCGATCGCCTGGAAGATCTCCTTTACGTGCGGCCACGCCGCCGGATTGCCTCCGGGCATGATCGACGGGCCGTGGCGCGCGCCTTCCTCTCCGCCCGAGACGCCCGTTCCGATGAACAAGATCCCTTTTCGGCGAGGTACTTGGTGCGGCGATTGGTGTCCGGGTAATGGGAATTGCCGCCGTCGATGATGATGTCGCCGGCTTCGAGGTGCGGCAGAATGTCTTCGATCATCTGATCGACGGTGTCGCCGGCCTTCACCATCAGCATCACGCGGCGCGGTTTCTTCAGCGCTGCCGTGAGCTCCTCGATGGAGTGGGCTCCCACCACCTGAGTGCCTTTGGCTTCGTTATTGATGAAATCGTCGACCTTGGAGACGGTACGGTTGAAAACGGCAACGCGATAGCCGTGGTCGTTCATGTTGAGGACCAAGTTTTGGCCCATGACTGCCAGACCAATCAGTCCGATGTCGCAAGTTTCCGTTGGCATTGTGACCTGCTTTCATTCTAAGATCTATTGACATACTGTACGACGCACAGTATGATGTGTTGTACGGTGTCAAAAGCACTCGATAAACCGGCGATTCTGCCCGACGGACTGGCTCTGGAACTCCGGCGCGGGGCGCTGGTCCTGGCGGCCCTGGGGGCGCTCCGGACGGAACAGTACGGGTATTCGCTGAAGAAAACGCTCGCCGCGGCGGACATCAATGTCGATGAAGGCACTTTATATCCCCTGCTCCGCCGTCTGGAATCGCAGCAACTGCTCAGCAGCCGCTGGGTGATCGAGGAGGGCCGCCCGAGGCGGTACTACGCGATTACGCCGCATGGCGAAGCGACTCTGGATGCGCTGAGCGTGGAATGGGAACAGCTTTCGAAGGCAATCAGGAGGGTCCTCAAATGAGTGAAGGATCGAACGATTTCGTTGGGCGTTACGTTTATAAGGTTGGCCAGCACATCGCCGCGGAGCGCCGGGAAGACGTTACGCGAGAGCTTCTATCGTTGATTAACGACCGCGTCGACGATGAGCACGCGCCGGGCGAGACGCGCGAAGAAACGGCGGTGCGGGTCCTGCGCGATATGGGTACGCCGGAAGCCGTAGCCTCCAGCTACGGTTACGAACCCGGTCTGTTAATCGGCGCCCGCTCGCTGCCTGCGTTCTCAAAGCTTGTGAAGACGCTGCCGGCGGTATTAGCGATTGTGTACTTGGTGCTCTTCCTATCGGTGACCGCGGATAGTGGCGATTGGACCGCGGCTCTGTCGCCGCTGAGCCTCGGCAAGTGGGCGCTCGAGTACGCGCAATCGGTGCTGCTGAATCTCGGCGGCCTGGTGGTGACGTTCGTAGTTTTGGAGCTCATCTCAAAAGGCAGACGGCACACCGCGACCAGCTTCGATCCGGCGAAACTCCCACCCGTACCCAATGAGCCGGGCTATCTGAAAGTGCACCCGGGCTGGACTGTCTTGAAAATCTACGCGCTCGCGGCGGTTCTGACGTTAATCAATTTTCGGCCGGATTGGATCGTTCCGATCTGGAGCGACCTGGGCTCTCATCGCTCACAGTTCATCCCGATACGTGCCTTAGGCGTCCATATCCCGGTGCTTTTGTTCAGCCTCTGGTTGGCCGGCCACATTGTCTTGAAGACCGAGCTGCTTCGCGAAGGACACTGGACCCGAAAAACTCGCTGGGCGCAGGTGGGTTTACATGCTTTCGGCGTTGTGGTGCTCGGTTGCATTCTCCTTTTGAGCCGTTTCGGACAAGTGAGTGACGATTTTCTCGCGTCGATCGGCGTCTCACCGTCGGACCCCATGGTCACAGCCTTCTCATTGGTAAGCCGAATCATTCTGTATGGGGTAGCGTTTGCGGCGTTAGTTCAACTGATGCACCTCGGCAAAGGGCTCTGGAAGATGTCCCGCAGCAGGTGAGTCGGTCTATTCGATACGTTTCGCGCGCTGATCCAGGCCGTTCTGATGCAACACGAGCGCGGTGGCGCGGCCTTGGGGATCGGTTTCAAACGTGATCTGCGCGTCGACAACTTTGTAGAAGAAGTCGCGATCGCTTTCCGGAAAAACCTCGAACTGCGGCTGGTTGGTGGCTTGTACCAGAAGCCGGTCTCCATCTCGCGCCACAGTCAGAATGAACGAGGGTGCGAGCTGGTAGCGTCCAACGTAGCCGTCGAAGAGCTTGGGATCGACCGCGACCTGTTTGTGTTCCTTGGCCTTGGGCGGCTCGCCTTCAATACGTTTCGCACGCTGATCGCGTCCATTCTGGTGTAGGACCACCGCTCCGGATTCGAAGGTGAGTTGCGCGTCGACTACTTTAAGAAAGAAATCCCGAAGGCTCTCGGGATAAATCTCGAAGCGCGGCTGGCCGGTGAGCTGCGCGTAGAAATGATTATCCTGGCGCGTGATGGTGAGAATCGCGTTGGGTGCGAGTTCGTAGAGGCCGACGTAGGGGTCGAAGGACTTCGGGTCGAGCGTGATCTCTTTGTGCTCCTTCGAAACATGCAGCGGCGATTGCGGGTCGAGCAGGTGCAGACCGATGTCATTCACGCCAACCATGGTGAAGGTATTCGAGAGCACGACGACGCCCGTGTGAGCCTTGGGATCGAATCCGATAAACGAAGCGTATCCGTACGTTCCGCCATCTTTCCAGACGATCTCCTTACCGTGTTGCGAAGAGATCTGCCAGGCGAGCGCGTTCTCCAGCCCTTCCACTCCGGTGGGACGGCGAACCTTCAGCATTTCGGCCATCGCCGGCGCTAGCGATGTTTTGGTCTCGCCTAAATTCGCGGCCAGAAAGATGAGGAGATCGTCCGCCGTGGATCGTAGCGCGCCCGCGCCGGCCATGGCTTGAAAATCCCAGGTCGGAACCACAGCCAGCTCCCCGTTGTGACCAGGCGTCATGCGCGCCTTAAGCTCCGGCGAGAGAGCAATGGCGGTGCTCTTCATACCGAGCGGCGTGGTGATCCGCAATCGAACCAGCGATTCGTAATCCATGCCCGCGCGCAACGCGAGAACGTGGCCCAGAAGCCCGGCCCCTAGATTCGAGTAGACCCATTTCTCGCCGGGATCCCGAGACGGTTCGTAAGAGGAAAGAAATTGATAGAGCAGCTCGGGCGTGTAATCGGCGTAAGGATTCATGGGATCCTTGGGCGCCATGTTCGATGGAAGGCGGGGCAAGCCGGAGGTGTGAGTTGCGAGATCCTGCAACAGAATCGCGTGGCCGTTGCGCTCCGGCATCTTTACGCCTTTCGGCAAATACTTCGCGACCGGATCGGTGAGCGAGACCTCGCCGCGCTGCGCCATGTCTGCCAGCAGAAGCGCGGTGAAGACCTTGGTGATTGAGCCGATTTCGAAGACCGTATCGCCGTTTGGCGTTCGTTTGTCGTTCTTATCGAAGCTGCCGTAAGCGACCACGCGGCGTCCCGTCGGATCGATGACGCCGACGACAATCCCGTAACTCTGGCGTTGCGCATCAATGCGATCCGCAAGAATCTTGCGGATGTCCGTGTCTGTTATGGTCTGCCCCTGCGCGCTCGACACTACTGCATAGGCTATCAACAACACCAATACGGCAACGATAATCGCCCGGATCACGGTGCGGCGCGGCCATCGGATCGGAACCAGCTCCGATTTCTGCCAGAACGCTGGTTGGTCGACGCTCTGAGGCCGATCGGCGGGGGGTGGGAAGAGAAGGCGGAGGGTCGCGATCAAGAGCAGGCTGGCCGACCCGCCCGCGACCATGATCGGAAGCGGCATGGCGCGCGTGAGAAAGGCGCACGCTACTGCCACTACGGCTCCCAGGATTGGCCGGAGAGGCGACCTCGTCCGCGCACTTGCGTAAGTGTCGGAAATCACCAGGATCAGCAGTACGACCGCGGTCGGAATCGCGGAGCGGACGAATCCGGAATTGCGATACAGGAACGACACGCCGCCCAGTTGCCACGCGGCGACGAAGAACGACATGTAGGT
Organism: Bryobacterales bacterium; assembly: GCA_963802915.1. GTDB lineage: Bacteria > Acidobacteriota > Terriglobia > Bryobacterales > Bryobacteraceae > JAICMB01. Next base: position 318,377 of record CAWDKQ010000021.1, on the reverse strand, counting down.
GGTGCAGATTTCCATCAGCAGCACCACGATGTCGGTCGCGCGGCGCATGCGGCTGAGGATCACCCGCGGAACCGTGCGGATTGCATCCGCCCAATACTGCCGCGACGACTGGTATCGCTCATGCAGATCGCCTAGGACGTGCTCGCGGGCGGACGGAGGCAGCACGAATCCGACGACGGTCTCGGCGAAACGGGAGGGCGCAGGCGTCATGCACCGGTCTCCTTCCCCCATGCCTTGCCCCATTCGCGGGCCCAGTCCTTGCCTAGCACCGCGACCACGCTGTCCCAGATTCGCTTGGCCGTTGCGGCCGATTCCTGAAGAGCGCGCTCGCCGAGCGCTTCCAGACGGTAGACTCGTTTGGCGCGGCCGCCGCGTTCGGGAGTTGGATCGGAAAGCCTGGAGGCCACAAATCCCTTGTCCTCCAGGCGGTCGAGCGTGACATAAACCGCGCCGAGCGAGATTGGCTTAGGGAACGCCAATTCGGCCACTTTTTCGTGGATCGTCACGCCGTACGCGTCTTCGCGCAGGCTCAGGATCGCAGTGAGAACCAGTTGTTCGAATTGACCGACTGAATCGAGCTTCGCCATTTGTCCAACAGTGTAGGATAAATGGCAACCGGTGTCAATCGGGGCGAATAAAAATCGGCAGTTCGCCCCAGGGCCAGTTCTTACTGAAAGCTTCTGATCGCCGACGCTTCGTCGTCGTGGACTTCGAAAACGGTGTACAGCTTGGTGATCTGAAGCAGGTCTTTCACGCGCTTGTTGAGGCCCAGCAGCTTCAACTGTCCGCCGTGGTTGGTCACAGTGGTAAACCCGGAGACCAGCTCCCCGATACCGGAGCTGTCGATGTAGGTCACGTCCCCGAGGTTCAACAGCAGCTTCTTGTGTCCGGCGGCCGAAAGATCGCGGACCGTGTCGCGGAATGTGCTCGCGCCCTCGCCCAGCGTGATCCTGCCATTTGCATCGATTACGGTAACGTCTCCTACTTGACGGGTCGATAGTTTAACGCTCACGATTGCCTCCTGAAAATTGAAAACTGGTAAGCCTAGCTGGCCTTCGCCAGGTACTTCACGAGCCGTACTTCCGTGCCTCGCGGCTGCCTGGGGCGAAGCTCGAATTCATCGACGAACGCCCGAATCAACAGCAAACCACGCCCCGACTGCCGCAGCAGGTTATCGGGCGCCAGCGGATCGGGGATGGACTCCTGCTCGAAGCCTTCCCCCTCGTCGCCAATCACGATGCTCAACTGATCCGGCGTTCGGGAAACGTTCAAATGAACCTTTTTCCTCGAATTGTAGCGGTTCCCGTGTACCACCGCATTCACCGCCGCTTCGCGCACTGCCATCCCGAGCGCATGCAAATCGTCTTCTTCGACCCCGGCCTCGCCGGCCATTCGAAGAACGATGCTCTCCGCCTCGTCCACGCTCTCTAATGTCGAGTCGAGCAGAACTTCCATGGTCTGAACTTCGCCGCTCTGGTTCTCCGCCATAGCGCTTAAGTTACGCTGGTCTGCTCCATGTTGTCCTATCCATGTGGATGGTCAAGCTGAATGTTAACAATAAAATACTCGGAGCGGGAAGTCAATTTGGGGTTTAGGGCCCGTGCTACTCGGAGCGCAGGGCCTCGACGGGATTCACGGAAGCCGCCCGCCTTGCCGGAACATAGCTCGCCAGAATCGCCGCCATGCCGGGAAACGTGTGCGCCTATCTCGTTGTGCCAGAATTTGGCGTTCTTTTGTATTGCGGAGGAAACAACCCTTTTGAATCCGATCTGTTTCGGGATACCCTTGCTTTTAGATGGCAACAGAAGGTAAAGCTCGGGGGTCGGAGAAAAAGCCGAAAACAGAAATGCCGGCTTTGACGTTAAAGGCGATTGGTCCGGGAATTCGGCGCGGAAGGATCGCTGTCTCTGACCTTGTCAGAATATGTCAGGAAGTTCAAAGCGCTGTTACACGCCAGGCGGAGGCGATTGAGGGAAGAAAAACTGTTCACCCCGGCCCGACGACAAACCTGATCCGCCACGAGTGCACCCTTGAGCTGATTGGAATACGCAAAGGCAGCACGGCTCTGGATTTCGCGCTCGCAAAGCCTCAACTGACTCTTCCATTCGAAGACGTGGCTAGCTTTGGATCTGAAGTCGTCCAAGAACTGGCGGAAACCATAAAATCCTTAGGCAACGGCAACAGGAAACGCAATCTTGATCCGGGCGTACTTCAAAGCATCTATGGCCTCGCATCGATTGTTGAGTCAGGTCGAATCACACAACTCGACTGGATTGCTCCAAGGTCTGGCCGCAAACGAGTCGTGGCTTCCGTAAACAGAAGAGTTCGCGAGCGAGCCGCCGCCCACCTTAGCAGGCCAACCTTCAAGTTTGCACAAGTCGACGGAGTCCTCGATATGGCTGACTTCAGCCGTCGAGAAAGAAAGTGTCGGATCGATCCCGCCATTGGTACATCCGTCCTTTGCACGTTCGGTGCCGAACTTGAGAATACCGTACAGGAGCTACTTCGTCAGCCGGTCCAAGTGTTAGGGATTGGGAGGATTCAGCCCAACTCGGATCGGATCGATTCTCTCGAAATCCAAAAGTTGCTGCCACTGCCTTCTCTTTCCCTCGGTGAGGGGAACTTCTTTTCATCCCCAACGATAGAGGAGTTGGCGTCGTCCCAGGGCGTTACGCCAATTCGCAATGCAAAGGGGTTGGAGGGGTTCTTCGGCGACGATGAAGTGGAGAGGTTCATCGCCGAAATCTACGCATCGCGGGGACGGCCGTGAGCATTTCTTCCGTCGAAGCCGTGCTGGTGGACACAGATGTCTATTCCTACTTGATGAGCGGGAAAACGTATGCCAAGCTTTACCAACGGCACGTCGATGGAAAGCTAATGGCGATTTCCTTCATAACCGTCGGAGAACTGTATTTTGGTGCTTACCGGCGAAAGCGGAGACAAGACCGGTTGGACGATTGAAAGATCGACTCCGATCGGCGACTATTGTCCCGTACGACGAAGGTTTATGCAGAACCTACGCCGAAATCAAAACGACGATGACATCGAAGGGCAAGACAGTATCGGATAATGACTTCTGGATCGCCGCGTGTGCGGTTCGTCATTCCATTCCGCTGGTGACCAACAACAGCAAACACTTTGACGAAGTTCCCGCACTTGTCGTGATATCCGAATCGCAAGCGATGCGAGAGATGCAGTCGCAGATTTCTATTTCAGAGGCTACACCAACTAGGAGCAAGCCGACGGACCCCTCTTCGTAATCGTCTTCCGCATCAGCGAGACTATCCCGGGCCTATTCGGAGCGCAACGCCTCGACGGGATTCACTGATGCCGCGCGCCGGGCTGGCATATAGCTCGCCAGAATTGCCGCCAGGCCAAGCACGATAATCGCAGCAGCCATCGTGGATACATCCCAAGGACGCACGCCGTAAAGCAGTCCGCGAATGAGCGTCGCCGACCCAAGCGAGCCGGCAATGCCCAATGCGGTACCCGTGCCCACCAGCCGCGCCGCTTCTCCCAGAATCAGCCGATAGACGGACCTGGGTTCCGCGCCGAGCGCCATGCGCACTCCGATCTCGCGCGTGCGGCGACTGACCGAATAAGCGACAACTCCATACAGACCCACCACGCCCAGCGCAAATGCAATTCCCGCGAAACTTCCGACAACCCAAGCCGACGATCGATGCAGGTACGCCGCGGGCGAATTGTCGATCCGTTCCGTCATCGTCAACTGATCGTGAACCGACAAATCGCGGTCAATATGATGGATCGCGCCGGCAAGCTCCGGAAGAACGTTCTTCTCAGCCGTTGAGGTTCGCACCAGAATTGCGAACATGCTAGTCGGATTCTGATCGAAAGGACGGTACAGAGCCGGCCAGTTGGCGTTCTCAATGGACCCTTCCTTGATGTCGTCGACAACCCCGACGATTTCAATATGGACTCGCGGCGCCCAGTCGTCGTAAATTTGCTTCCCGATGGGATCTTCGCCGCCGAAATACTTCCGCGCCATGGTCCGATTGATAATGGCCACCTGAGGCTTCGAAGCATCCTCGCGGTCGTTGAAATAGCGGCCGCGTATCAGCCGCGCTCCCAGCGTAGTGAAATAACTCGGACTCACCTGCCGGTTCAGAACCTCGTTGTGCTCGCCGTGATTCGGACCGCCGACGAGATGGAATCCCGTCGTCCCCCAATCCGCCCCGATCGGAGACGTCATGGCAGAGGCAGCAGACTTCACGCCGGGCAACAACGAGACCTGGTTCAAAATCCGCCGCTCTAGAGCAATCATCTCTTCATCGGCCGAGTATCGGCCCGGCGCCCAATTCACCTGCACGGAGGCGAGATGATCCGGCTGCATCCCGGTGTCCACGTGGAGCAAAACATACAGGCTCTTTCCGAGCAGCCCGGAGCTGACCATCAGTACCATCGCGAGCGCCACCTGCGCTACCAGCAGATTCGCGCCGAACCTTCGCCACGTAGTACTGGAAGCGCCGCGCGCGCCCTCCCTCAACCCCTCCATCATTTCCGGCGCCGGAGTGCGCAGCATTGGGATGATCGCGAAAATCGCTGCCATCACAAGCAAGATCCCGCTGGCAAACACGACCATCCGGGCGTCCAAACCGAGGCTGCGGAGCCACGGCATGCTATCCAGCTTTCCTTCGGGAACGATATCCGCCAGCATTCGCATGATCCACTCGGAAAAGAAGAGACCAAGGGTGCCTGCGGCTGCCGACAGTACCAGCCCTTCCATCGCAAACTGGTGAAACAACCGCGCCGACGAAGCTCCTAGGGCCCCGCGCACCGCGATCTCGCGGCGTCTGCTATCGAAACGCGCGAGCAGCAGCATGGTTACGTTGAGACACGCGATCAGCAGTAGCACGCACGCGCCGCTCAGCAACACCAGAAGGATGGGACGAACGTCGCCGATGATTACGTCGCGGAGCGGCGTTAGGCTGGCATTCTGGTCGCGGTTGGAATCGGGATATTGCTTCTGAAGCTGGCGCGCGATAACTTTCATTTCCGCCGCGGCTGCTTCCATCGAAATCCCATCTTTCATCCGAGCGACGGTGTACAGGTTGTGGCATTCCCGGTGTTGCTCACAGGAGTCGGATTTTCGCAGCGTCGTCCAGAATTCGGCCCCGCCGAAAGGAGCAAACTGAAATTCTCGCGGAAGCACGCCGATGATCGCGTAAGGAGCGCCGTTCAAAGTAACCGTCTTCCCCAGCACGTCCGCCGCTCCGCCAAATCGCGTAAGCCACGTGCCATAGCTGAGGATAGCGGTGCGATTAGCAGACGGGGAATCTTCGCCTGTACGGAAATCGCGCCCGAACGTAGGACTGATACCGAGCGTTCTGAAGAAACCGGAACTCACCCGCGTGCCGCCGACCTGTTCTGCCCCACTCGCCGAAGTCAGAGTGAATCCGCCGTTCATCGCATAAGCGTCAATCGAGCTGAAGACGTGATTCAGTTTTTTCCAGTCTCTGAAATCGTCGTAGGAAAGAAGCGACCGCGGCCAACCCGGCGAGGATTCGGACACATCCACCAGTCGGGACTGATCCCGATAAGGCAGCGGTTTGATCAGCGCGCCGTCCACCAGGCCGAAAATCGTCACGGCGGCCGCAATGCCCAGCGCCAGAACAAATATCGCCGTGCACGTGAATCCAGGGCTCTTTCGAAGCTGCCGGATGGCGTATCGAAAATCCTGAATGGCGTTGTCGACCAGGTTGAGTCGCCGCATGTCGCGGCACTCTTCTTTCCTCTGCGCGGTGCCGCCCATCTCGCGCAGAGCCGCATGGCGCGCCTCTCGATCGGTCATCCCGGCAGCCCGATACTCCTCAATCTGGCGCTCCAGGTGATAGCTAAGTTCCGCGTCGAGTTCCTGCTCCACGCCCCTGCGAGCGAATAACGACCGAAGCCGCAGGCGAACAATCGAGCCGAGGCGCATATCGGAACCTCACTTCCCTCAGTAACTGACAATAGAATATCAGAAACTACGAACTACGAACTACGAACTACGAACTACGAACTACGAACTACGAACTACGAACGCCTTACTTCTTCTCCGCCTTTGAAGGCTCCCGAAAACTACGCTCGACCATATCGTTCGGATCCGTCGAGACAGGCCCGTCGCGCCACAGCCAGCGCATCATGTCCGGCAGTATCATTCCGCCATATTTCTGCCCGTGCAGGTTCATGCTCCACGAGTAGTTGACGTCGTACCCCTTTTGAGTGAGCGCCTTCATCAGCCGGACGTTTTGGTAAAACCAATCGCGGCGCTGGTCGTAAACTCCATTTCGGATGCCGCGATTATCGTTGCGCCCGTCGCACAGGAACACGCGAATCGGCTTCTTTTCGCTCGCCAGAACACGCTCCGGATACACATCGCCGCCCTGAAGATTCACGAAGCTGCCGACATTGCTCAGAACCTTTCGAAACTCGTTCGGACGCTCCCACGCAACCATGAAAGCGGCGATCGCACCCGAGCTCGATCCCCCGATTCCATGCTGCTCCGGATCCTTGGAAATGTTGTATTCCTTGTACAGCGCCGGCATCAGTTCTTCCGCGATGATGCGCGCGTATTTATCGTCGGGAGTGTTGTATTCAATGCCGCGGTTGGTGGTCCCATCTCCCCAGCCGGTTTGCGGACTCGGTTCCTGCTGATCCGGCCTCCGTCCTGGATTGATAAACACGCCGATCATCACCGGAATCTCGCGCCGGTAGATCAGGTTGTCCATCACGTTCTGCGCCCGCATATCGCCGTTTTCATCTTTAAACGCCTGCCCGTCCTGAAAGATCATCAAGCTCGCCGGAACCGCCGGATCGTACTGCGCGGGCACATAGACCCAATACGTGTGCTGCGTCCCCGGATAAACGTGGCAAGGAAGCGTGTAGGGACCGCGTATCTCTCCTTTCGGGACACCCTCCTGGGGCATCGAATCCGGCCCGAGGCGATATTGCGAATTAGGATTCGGTCCCGGAGGCAGCGTCTGAGCAAAGGCGATGAGCGCCGTTCCCAAGAAAAGAAAATATTTCATCAGAAATCCATTCTAATTGCGTTTGCGAGGCGAGATCGGCAATTGTTCGTAGACACTCTACACAATCAATGATAGAATGTCTACACAATGAGCCCCAAACCGCCCACCCGCGTCGAGATCCTCCAGGGCACGCTCGATCTCCTCATCCTGCGCACCCTGCTCACGGGACCGACCCACGGCCACGCCATCGCCAAACACATCCAGCGAACATCCGAAGACCTGTTGCAGGTGGAAACCGGTTCCCTATATCCGGCGCTCCACAGGCTGGAGGCAAAGGGCTGGATTGCCGCGTCCTGGGAACTCTCGGATAAGGGCAAGCGAGCCCGCTATTACCGCCTCACCCCGAAAGGCCGCAAACAGCTCGCCACAGAACAATCGAAATGGGACACCTTTTCCCGTGCCATGGGGCTGATCCTCAACCTGGCCGAGGAGGAACCGCAATGAAACTCAGTTGGCTGTTCCGCCGCCGCCGCAAGGAAGACGATCTCGATGAAGAGATTCGTTTTCATCTCGAAGAAGAAACCGAAGATCTGCAAGCCGCCGGATTACCCAGCGATCAAGCTAGATTTGCCGCGCGCCGCGATTTCGGAAACGTCACTGCACTAAGAGAGAACACCCGCGCCGTGTGGACCTGGACGTTTCTCGAACAGCTCGCTCAAGATATCCGCTACGGCCTCCGCACAATATCCGGAAGCAAGCTCTTCACCAGCATGGCCGTGCTTTCGCTCGCGCTCGGCATCGGCGCCAACACGGCGATATACAGCTTCATGGACGCCATGATGCTCCGCGCTCTGCCGGTGAAACACCCTGAGCAACTGGTAATTCTGAACTGGCGCGCCAAGACAGACCCGCCAATCGTGCACAGCCTCTGGGGAGAAGATTACGACGAACCCGGCGGCACAGCGAGTCCCAACTATCCATACCCCGCATACGAACTTCTTCGCGACAAAAATCAGGTCCTCTCCAGCCTCTTTGGCTATGCCGGAGCGGGACGCCTGAACCTGGTCATCGACGGCCAGGCCGAACTCGAGTCCGCTCAATATGTCACCGGAAACTTCTTCTCCGGACTCGATGTTCCACCCGCCATTGGACGTCTGATCGGGCGCGATGACGACCGCGCTGGCGCTCCGCCCATCGCCGTAATTACGTATGACTATTGGCAGACCAGATTCGGAGCCAATCCCGCAATCGTAGGAAAGTCGATCCAAATTAATGGGGCGGCGTTCACCATTGCGGGCGTTTGCGCCCCCGACTTCTTCGGTGTATCGCCAAACAGCAAGCCATCTCTATTCCTTCCGATGGCGGACATGGCGCTTGACGAATCGCGCTTCGATTACCGGCAACTGATGCACGAGGGAACCTTCTACTGGATCGAGCTGATGGGAAGAATGAAGCCCGGCATGACTCTTCCGCGCGCGCAGGCGCAGCTTGCGGCGATGTTTCACGGCTTCGTGGAAAGCACTGTGACCAAGGATCGCGAGCGCAAAAATCTGCCCGCGCTGTGGCTGCAGGAAGGCGGTTCCGGATTCGATTCTCTGCGTAGAACGTATTCCAAAACGCTCTGGGTTCTTATGGCCATGGTCGCTCTGATTCTGATCATTGCCTGCGCCAACATCGCGAATCTGCTTTTGGCGCGCTCCACGAGTCGAAGGCGCGAGATGGCCGTCCGGCTCAGCCTCGGAGCCGGCCGCTTTCGTTTAGCCCGCCAGCTTTTGACGGAGAGCGTCATGATGGCCATCCTCGGTGGATTGCTCGGAGTCGGCCTGGCAGCGCTGGGAATTCGTTTCCTGGTTCTCCTGTTGATCAATGCCGACGACAACCTGGCTGTAACGCCAGGCATCGATTGGCGCGTGCTTTGGTTTACTCTCCTGGTCGCGCTATCCACCGGCCTGCTGTTTGGACTCGCGCCCGCAATTCAAGCCACCAAAGTCGATATCACTCCGGCGCTCAAGGAAACTCGTTCCAGCGAAGTCCGAGTCCGATCCCGGAAATTCGGTCTTCGGTTCGGCCTCACCCATCTCCTGGTCGTCTCGCAGATCGCGATTTCACTTCTGCTGGTCGTCGCCGCCGGCCTGTTTGTGCGTTCTCTGGCGAAACTGCACTCCGTCAATCTCGGATTCAACAGCGAGAATATTCTGCTCTTCAATCTCGACGCCGGCAAGGCAGGCTATAAAGGCGCGGCCGCCAACAACTTCTATGCCGATCTGCGCCAGCGTTTCCTGACCATCCCCGGTGTCCGCTCGGCTACTCTGAGCAATCTTCCCCTCGCGGGAGGCTGGGCGGACAGAACCAGCGTGGGCATTCCCGGAATTCCAAAGCCGGCCGAAGGACAAAGGGGCCCAGACACATCGTATGCGGAGGTGGGTCCATCGTTCTTTGAGACCATGCAGATTCCGATTCTCGTGGGACGTCCGATCGATGACCACGATGTTGAGGGAGCTAAGAATGTGGCCGTCGTCAATGAGGTCTTCGCGAAAAAGTATTTTCCCAATGTGAATCCTATAGGCCGCCACTTCGAATTCGGCGGATCGAAAACCGCTCTCGATCTCGAAATCGTCGGTGTGGCGAAAAACGCCCGCTACAACTCTCTAAAACGGGAGATTCCGCCCGTGACCTACACTTCCTATCGGCAGGAGCGAAAAGACACGCGTCCGCAAGACATGTTCTTCGAGCTCCGTACCGTCGGCGATCCGCTCGCGCTCTCGAGTTCTGTCCGCCAGGTCGTCCACGTTGCCGGCCCGCAAGTACCCGTCGGCGATATCACGACCCAGGCGCGCCGCATCGACGACACCATCCGTCAGGAACGGACGTTCGCCAGCCTGTGCACCTGTTTCGGCGTGCTTGCGCTGATCATGGCATGCGTCGGACTCTACGGGACGATGGCCTACGCCGTGGCTCGCAGAACCAACGAAATCGGCATTCGGATGGCGCTGGGCGCCGCTCGCCGCCGGATCGTCTGGATGGTGCTGCGCGAAGTGCTGGTGCTAGCCGCCTGCGGTCTCATAATCGGATTTGTGGGCGCTTGGGAAACCACGGCATTTATCAAATCGTTCCTGTTCGGCTTGCAGCCCAACGATCCGTTAGCTCTGAGCTTCTCGATCGGGATCCTGATAGCCTGCGCGCTTTTGGCCGGGTACGCGCCCGCGTGGCGCGCTTCCAGAATCGACCCCATGTCAGCCCTGCGGCACGAATAGATTAAGCAAATTGGACCTGCGCCTCCGTACACCCATACGGCGTCCAGATGCGCAGTTCGCATTTTCCGACTTCCGGCGCAAGTTTTTCCGGCTTGTAGAGGATCTCATAGCGATCAATCAGCCCAAGATAGGTCTCGGTGATCAGATCCGGCAACCGTTCCAGCGGGACGCACTCATAGCTTCCTCCATTGGTGACGGTGCACAATTCCCGCAGCGGTTTGTCATCGTGGTCCGACTCTTTTCCAAATCCGTGCACCGTGATCGGCTCGCCGCGCAAAGCATCGGTAAATCTCTGGACTTTGTTTTCGTCGGCCGCCGCCGGATCGAAGAAAACGAAAAGATGTCTCATCCCCGACGCGCTGGACGCCACATCCACGAGTTTCTCGATCGATTTTGTGACGTCGCGTCCCGCCGTTTCGCGTGGACCGGTATCGGCAAACAACTTCCGGATCAAACCCGCATCCTTCACAAATCCACGGTGATTCTTCATGTGTAGCGCAAGCGCGGACCGCTCGTCTTTACTGAAAAGAGAGGGCAGTTCCTTGGCCGCTTCCGAGCTGGTTTCGAGAGAATACCGTTCCACGCGCCACAGATCCCGCGCACGCTTCAAATCCGCGCAGGCATTCAATCCGCGTTCCACCGCCTGCGCATAAGGATCCGTTTTCGATAAAAATCGCGGCAGCGCGAATCCCACAATCAGCAGCGGCGGACTCGCAATGCAGCGCGCCGAATAATCCGTCACCAGTTCCTCGTTCTCCCACATCCCGAACTGTGTCGGAGTGAGCGAGGAAACATCTCCGCCATTCGACCACAAAGCAACTACCATCCGCCGCGTCGCGTCTTCCATACGGCGCGCTTCGAGCACCGCCGTTCGCACCTCCACGGCTTCGTTCGGCGTGCGAATCTGCTTGCGAATCCGCGAGAGAGCACGAATGAACCGCTGCTTCTCCTTGGGCTCCGCCTTGGCGTATTCGCGCGTCAGATAGGGCAGAAAACGCGGATCGCCCGTTTCTCCGATCGCCCAGATCGCTTCAGCCCGATGCCCTTCCTCGGAATGCGCCGCCATCCGCAGCAACTGCGGAATGCTTTCGAGCGCTCCCCGCCTGTACAGTCCCAGCAAACCGTTCGCAGCTACGCCGGGGTATGGCGATCGCGCCGCGATGAGCAGCACCGGCTTGACGTTCGAATCCGTAAAGCCCCACAGCGCCTCGACCGCGTTAGCCTGCATCTTCGCATCGCCACTCATCAACATGCGAGTGACCCAGGCCGGGCTCTTGCTGAATTTCCCTACTTCAAACGCCGCCTTCGCTCTCACGTTCAAATCCGGATGTACGATCAACTGCTCCTGATATCGGAGCACGTGCTTGCCCAGCGACAGCGCGGCAAGCAATTCCAACAAGCGCACGATCCGCGGGCCCGATCCGGCGTCACGAACGCAGTTCGTTAGCGCCGTTTCGAGCCCCGTCTCGAGCGGTGTGCCGAGTTCTACCACCGTCTTCGCCAAAGCTGCCGCTTCCGAAGGATTGCAGCGCGCCGGATCGATCAGGTACTCGAACATGCCCGCGTATTTGAACAGCAGGTTCACCAGATATCGCCTTGCGCCTAGCTCCGCGTCGCTCTGAATCAACGGCAGGCATTCTTCACGAAAGCCTTTCGGGTCGCATTCAGCGTATGTTCGCAGCTCATCCTTGGCGGAGCTTTTCCGGTCGCTGAAGCCGATTAAAAGAGGTGCGATTGAGCTTTCCATTGCACTCGGATTTCTTATCGGCGAGAAATCCAGAGGTCTGAGGGGGGTTTGAATTACTCTTGAGGAGCTTCCCCGTTCAGGATGCTCGCCAGCCCGGCATGACCGGCCGCAGCGGCTACCTCGGCGATCGTCATCCCATTGCGCGCCGGACGCTTCGGATCGGCTCCGTTTGCGAGCAGCGCCGCCACCAGCCCCGCATCGCCCTTCAGAACCGCCACGTAAAGCGCGTCGGTACCGTTGTCGTCGCGCGCCTGCACGTCCGCTCCGTGCTCCAGCAGCAGCGGCACCGCCTCCGGAGCATTATTCGCGGCGATCATCAGCGGAGTCACTCCCGACGAAGTCCCGCAATTCACATCCGCGCCGCTCCGCAACAGCAATCTCGCGACATCCTCGTGACCCCGCACGATCGCCCCAATCAATGGCGTCGTCCCGTTCTGAGCCCGCTGGTTCGCCTCCGCCCCGCGTTCGAGTAGCACCGCCGCAACGCCTGCGTGCCCGTACAGACAAGCGGCAATCAAAGCCGAGCTTCCCACCGGATCCACCGCCTCCATGCGCGCCCCTCGATCGAGTAGCATCCGCACCACGTCGATCGAACCCTCCGCGGCGGCCAAGACCAAAGCCGGCCGTCCCTTCTCGTCGATCGTATTCGCGTCCGCTCCGTGCTCCAGCAGTTTCCACGCGATCGCGGGAGTTCCCAGCGTCGAGACCAGCGCCGTCACGCCCTGCCGCGTCCGAGCCTGAACATCCGCCCCGCTATCGAGCAAAGCGCAAACCGCCTCCAAGTGCCCGTTTGCAGCCGCCCCAATCAACGCGGTGCTGCCGTTTTCATCTGAGGCGTTTGGATCCGCGCCCTTCGCGAGCAGTGTCTCGATAATGTCCGTGTACCCTCCAACGGCCGCCGCCAGGAGCGCAGTAGACCCGCCGCGAGCGCGTTCGTTTGGATTTGCGCCTTTCGAAAGCAGCAGCCGCACCGAGGCCGCCTGCCCTTGCGTGGCCGCCAGAATCAAGACCGTGGCATCGTTCCGGTAACGAGCCTTAATATCCGCACCCTGCACCAGCAGGAATTGCATGACGTCGGTTTTCCCATACAGCGCGGCCGCCAGCAGCGGCGTCATCCCGTTCTTATGCCGCGCGTTGACCTTCGCGCCGCGTCCCACCAGTATCCGGGCTCCTTCCAGATCGCCATCCGCCGCGGCTCGGATTAAATCCAAATCCCGATCGCTAGCCATTTTCCTCCGTCTTACTTCACGGCAACATCGATTATGCGCCCCAGCGCACCCTCGTACGACGCGGGAGGCACGCCCATGATCTCCAAAATCGTAGGAGCGAGATCGCGCTGATAATAATCCTCCGTCTGCGGCATCTCGCCTTTCGCTGGAGTATCCGGTCCGGCGATGAGAGCCCAAATCTGCTCCGCCCCGCGAACCTTGGCTCCATGGCCGCTGAAATCCTCCAGCGTCGATCCGCGCCCGTGGTCGCACGTCACCACCAGCGTCGTCTGATCCCGATATTCCGGCATCGCTTGCAGCGTGGTCCATAGAGTGCGAAGCGATCGATCCACAAACTGAATCGACTCGAGCACCCGGTCATAGCGCCGCATGTGCGCCCAATCGTCGGTCTCATCGAAAGCGATATGCATCACGCGCGGATGCGCGCGCTTGACATAATCGAGTGCGAGTTCGAAAGTCACATAATCGTGCCGGGCCTCATCCCAGGGCGTCCGAGCATCGAACTGCATCGCGGCCAGTTCCCGAGTGCGCTGCGACGCATCGTCCCCAGCATCCTCATATCCGGCATTGATCGTGATGGAGCCGGGCGTGTGCTCGCCGATGGCGTGAAAAGCATCCCACGACGCAAACAAAGCGACTTGCGAACGCGCCAGGCTAAGACGAGTGCGCAAAAATTCGAGAATGGTCGTCGTCGGATTTTGAATCGGATCGTTGCCCTTGATCTTGTCGTCCTGAGACCGCCCAGTAAGGATCTCGGAATATCCGGGGTAAGAAACCCGGAAGGCATTCGTCACCCGCATGGAGCTGGCCTTACCCAAATTGCCGATGACCACCCCGTGCGCTGCTAGTTCCGTCCAGAAGAACGGCATCAGAGCCAACCGACGCTCCTCCGGCGTGTCTTTATAAAGCCGGTCCCGCAGCGCCCCCGCCCCCTGCTCCCCCATCCCCGCCGACTTTTCCTTCATCAGTAGCGGATCGATCCCGTTAAAGACCTCCTGCCAGCGCACCCCATCGACAGTGACAAGAAACACCGCTTTGCTAGCCCGAGGCGCGGCCTCAATTAACGAGGTGAGGCAACAGAAGACAAGAGCAACGGTCCGAAGGCTCATCCATCTAAGTCTAAGCGACCGAACGCGCCTGAATCGCCTCTTGCATTTCCCCTTTTCTTCCCCTATACTCGAATTAGCGAATAAAAGGCGAACGCAAGGAGAAGCCGTCATGCCCCTCCCCCATAATCTCTTCTGCGGACCGTGCGGCTGGTCTTATCCGCACTGGAACGGAACCGTCTACCCCAAAACCCGCTCGCGCGGCTTTCATCCCCTCGAATACATCTCCCGCTACTTCGACGCGGTCGAGATCAACACCACTTTCTACCAATCTATCCGGCCCGAAATCACCCGCCTCTGGATCAAAAAGGTGGAAGACAATACAAAGTTCTTATTTTCCGCCAAGCTGAACCGCCGCTTCACGCACGATCGCGTCCTCGAAACAGCCGAAGTCACGGCGTTCAAAGAAGGACTCTGGCCCCTCCTGCGCGCCAAAAAGCTGGGCTGTCTTTTGATGCAATTCCCCTGGACTTTCCGCTACACCGAAGAAAATCGAACTTTCTTCATCAAGCTGCGCCGCACCTTCCGCGAGTTTCCCCTGGTGGCCGAAATGCGCCACAGCAGTTGGTCCCACGACGAAGCCATCGGCACCCTCATCGATCATCGGGTCGGCTTTTGCAACATCGATCAAGCCGCCTACACCAAAGCCATGCCGCCCACCGAATTCGTCACCTCGCCCATCGGTTATGTCAGGTTGCACGGCCGCAACCCTCAAGATTGGCGTCAGGAATTCGGGCAATCCGCCCCACCTGCCGCCCGCCACGACTATCTCTATACAACTGACGAGCTGACCGAATGGCGCGACCGGATTGAGCGCATGCACCGCTACACCGCTTCCACATTCGTCTTTACCAACAACGACATTGGCGGGAAAGCGGTGGTGAATGGCATTCAGTTGGCCGAGCTCCTCGGCGACGATCGCCGCCGCGCTCCCGCGGATCTGGCCCGCCGCTTCCCCATGGAACTCGCCGGCCTCCGCACGGATCGCCCCACGCAGCCCTGTCTGTTCGCGGCCTGAAACGCCGTTCGCAGATTTATCGCGGAATTATTTCCAATTCTCTGAAGAGTTTACGGATCGGGACCGCTTCCGGCGCAGGTGTCCGCCGGTATGCTCGTGCGGAAAGGAAACTATGACACCTTTAACTTCTACCCTCGCCGACCTGACCGCGGCCAAGCTGATTGCTTACTATCCGCCCCCGGATCCCGGCGTTCCCGTACTCGCGGCATCCACGAACCCGTCCACCTTCGCCAACGATCCGACCTACATCGAGCAGCTCAATGCGCAGTCGCTCCAAAAATATGCCGTGGACGTTCCCAACGCCAACGTTGCGGCCACTTTCTCTTTTGCCTGCAACACTTGGGAACAAAACGGCAAATCCCCGACCCTGCCGGCCCCTCCCGGCTATGCGGTCTTCGATCCCCAGGCGTTCACCCAGTGGTGGGCCCAGTACAATGCCAGCCTTGGCGATGCGCCGCCCCTTTTCTTCATCAAACCCGCTCCTCTTCCCCCCGCGCCAGTGATTCTGCCCGCCGGAATGCCGCCGCCACCCGCTCTAACCTACGATGGACCCATCGGCAGCCCCGTGCCGAATAACCCCGGAGTCTTCAACCCTTCCCCCAACGACCCCTATCCCGATGGTTACGTGTACTGCGGCCACACCGGTATCTACCAGAAACACGTCTTCTCGAACCCGTTCACGCCCGGCAACACGCGGGTCATCTGGATTTCACTCCAGACTGCCTAAAACCAAGCGAACCCAATCCCAATAGCGAACACTTAGGGGTTGGCCGGCTTCTTGGCCCCTTCTGCATCCGGCTTCGGCGCGGCCGGAGGGGCCGGTGGGGCCTTCCGCTCAAACCCGTCCTGATAAACCTCGACGCTTTGGGCAGGCACAATCGCTTTAATAATCCGCCGGTTGTCATCGATCCAGAAATCGGCGTCGATCGAGCCGGATGGCGTCGTCAGGCTCCCCGAAAGATGATTGAGCGTCGCGGTCTTATTCGCAAATTCAACGGTATCCTTGCCCTTCGATACCACCGTCAGAGGCGCCTCCGTCTGACCCAGGATATACGCGTAGAATTGCTGCGGCTCAGCCGTGTCCAGCTTTACGCGCGGCATCAATAGCGACCATGGGAAAATGGGCAGGTTCGCATTGATCACCACGTCCCCGCCATGGATGCTGTCCTCCTTGGAATTCGGTCCCTGCCCCGTGTCCACCTCGCTCTGCGCCATATCGGCGGAAAACTTCGCCGTCACCGACATGTTCGCTTTCCCCATTTGGGCCTTTGCCACCGCTTCCAGCGGCATATACTTGTCATCGGTGACGACTTTGAATTGCTCGATATTGATTTTAAGCATGCCGAGGTCGGCCGCGCCGGACCCGTCGATGGTAATCTTCCCGTCGCCGCTTTCAATGGAGTAGGTCTCGTGCGCCAGCGGCTTGCCCGACATGTAGATGTTAAATTTGCCGCCGGTATCGGCCGCGAAAACAGCCGCCTGCAAAATTCCCAATAGGAGTGAAAATCGAAGGAGTAGCATTAAGCCGTATCCTACTACGTCCGGAGCCACGCCATGAAATACAAACGCCGCCGTCCTCACCGTCCTCGACGCCCTCCCCACGCCATCGACGAAAGAAACCCGGCCGGCCTACGCGCCATCGCAATTCTGGAGGCGCTGAAGGGCGTCTTCGTCCTCTTGCTAGGCTTCGGGCTCCTGTCCCTGCTCCACAAAGACGTGGAGGAGGTCGCCGAAAACCTCCTGTTCCATTTGCACATCAATCCGGAGCACAAATTCGGCGAGGCCCTTCTTCATGCCGCTTCGAAAATGACCGACGCCCGGCTCTGGGCTTTTACTGCCGGCGCAGTGTCCTACGCCGTGGTCCGCTTCATCGAAGCTTGGGGCCTCTGGAACCGACGCGTCTGGGCTGAGTGGTTCGCCTTGCTGTCCGGCGCGATGTACCTGCCGTTCGAGATCGCGAAACTCATCGAGAAGCCAAATGGCCTGCATCTCACGGTGTTCGCGACCAACGTGCTAATCGTTTTATATATGCTGTACGTCCGGCTCGACGACCTTCGCGCAGCGCCCCAGAACACAGTATCCTTAGGAGAATAGGCTGCGGCGCCTCGGGTGGAAGTAACCTAAGGATGTTGCCTCACGCCTATTGTAAGGTAGCCGCGCAGAAATGAGGGCTGTTAACCTGACGCCGGATATACGTGCGCTCAACGTACCCAGGTTGCGAGGATCGTGCAATTCTTTGCGCCGATTCGCATCTCCGAAAGGCGCAAAATAGATGATCGAAAAACAACTCCCGGAATCTCCGCAAACGCCGCTGTTGCCCCCGCCGGATGAAGAACTTCTCCGGCCCCGACCTGCTCGACGCAGGCGCTGGTTCTGGCTCCTGCTGTTTGGAATCGTCGCTGCCGCCACGTATTTCCTGTGGCCCAAACATCAAGGCGGATCCTCGGGCGCGAATGCCACCCAGACCGCAACTACCGGCGGACGCAAAGGCAGGGGCGCTGGCGCGGGTCCCGTTCCCGTCGTCGCCGTCCGTGCGACGAAGGGAAACATCGGGGTCTATTTCACCGGACTCGGCAATGTCACGCCGATCTATACCGTCACCGTAAAGTCTCGCGTCGACGGCCAGTTGATGAATGTTTATTTCAAAGAGGGAGATCTTGTCCGCGAGGGCGCGCCGCTCGCCGAGATCGATCCGCGGCCATATCAAGTCGCTCTAACCCAGGCCGAAGGCGCTTTGCTTAAAGATCAGGCGTTGCTCAACAACGCCCGCACCGACCTGAAACGTTATCAGACGCTGCTCACACAGAACGCGGTACCAGAACAGCAGTTGGCCACGCAGCAAGCGCAGGTAATTCAGGACGAAGGCCAGGTGAAAACCGACCAGGGTGTGATCGACGCCGCCAAACTCAACATTGTGTACTGCCACATCACGGCTCCTATTACTGGTCGCATCGGTCTCCGTCTGGTCGATCCCGGCAATATCGTGCATGCCTCGGATACCAACGGCATGCTCGTCATTACACAGATTCAACCCATCAGCGTGATCTTCACCATCGCCGAGGATCAGTTGCCGCCGGTCTTTCAGAAAACGCGCGCCGGCCAGCGCCTCGAGGTGGACGCGTATGATCGCGCCATGACCACGAGACTCGCCACGGGTCAGCTCACAACCATCGATAACCAGATCGATCAAAGCACCGGAACGGTGAAAATCAGGGCCACCTTCCCGAACGAGAACGACGCCCTGTTTCCCAACCAGTTCGTCAACGCGCGCCTGCTGGTGCAGGAAAAAACCGGCGTAACTCTTCTTCCCACGGCGGCGATTCAGTTGAATTCGAATATGACTTATGTGTGGCTCGCTAAGCCGGACTCGACCGTTACCGTGCGTCAAATCGGCATCGGAACGAATGAGGGCGACGTGACGGAGGTGACTTCCGGTTTGAATCCCGGCGACGTCGTTGTCGAGACTGGTGTCGACAAGCTCCAGGACGGCACTAAAGTAACGGCCCACATCAACGGCGAATCGCCAACAACCGGGGCTCCGCACGTGGGCAGTGGCAAGAAAGGCGCGCGCGGCCGCGGCGGAGTTCCTACCCAGGGACCTGCCAACGGAATGCCGGCGCCAGGACCTCCCGCTGGATCCGGCCCGCCTCAGAGCCCGGCCGGAGGCCCCTCGAAGTGAGCCCTTCCAGAACATTCATCCTACGGCCCGTTGCGACAACACTCCTGATGGTCGGCATTTTATTGGCCGGCGCAGTGGGATACAAACAACTACCCGTCTCGGCGCTCCCGGAAGTCGACTATCCCACCATCCAGGTAGTCACGTTCTATCCCGGCGCGAGCCCGGACGTCATGGCTTCGTCGGTAACCGCGCCTCTCGAGCGCCAATTCGGCCAGGTCCCCGGGCTGAAGCAGATGACGTCGACCAGTTCCGACGGCAGCTCCGTCATCACGCTCGAATTCAACCTCAGCCTCAACATCGATGTCGCGGAGCAGGAAGTGCAGCAGTCCATCAACGCTTCCGGAACCTTCCTGCCCGCCGACCTGCCAACGCCTCCCATTTACAGCAAGACCAATCCCGCCGACACGCCGATTCTCACGCTGGCGCTCAGCTCCAAGGATCTGCAACTCTCGAAAGTGGAGGATCTGGCGGATACCCGTCTGGCGCCCAAAATTTCGCAGCTACCCGGCGTCGGTCTGGTCAGCATCAGCGGCGGCCAGAAGCCGGCCGTCCGTATTCGTGCCAATCCCACCACGCTCGCCTCCTATGGACTGAACCTGGAAGACCTGCGCAACACCATCGTCGCCGCCAACGTGAACCAGGCGAAAGGCAGCTTCGATGGCGCGCATCAGTCCTATCAGATCGGGGCCAACGATCAGCTGCTTTCGAGTGACGATTATCGCCCATTGGTGATTGCGTTTCGCAATGGAGCGCCGGTCAAACTCACCGACGTAGCAGTTGTGGATGACGCCGTAGAGAACATCCGTCAGGCTGCCTGGATGAACGAGACCCCCGCGGTCATCATGAACATCCAACGGCAGCCCGGCGCCAACATCATCTCCGTAGTCGACCGCGTCAAGACCTTGCTCCCGACCTTGACGCTGACGCTGCCGAAATCAGTTGACGTCGAGATCCTGACGGACCGCACCAATACCATCCGCGCCTCCGTGCGCGACGTGCAGTTCTCGCTCTTGCTCACCATCGCTCTCGTCGTGATGGTCATCTTCCTGTTCCTGCGCAATGTTTCGGCCACCATTATTCCGAGCGTCGCCGTTCCTCTTTCCATCGTCGGCACGTTCGGCGTCATGTACCTGCTCGGCTACAGCTTGAACAATCTCACGCTGATGGCTTTGACCATCTCGACCGGCTTCGTGGTCGACGACGCCATCGTCATGATCGAGAACATCGTCCGCTTTATCGAGGAGGGCGAACCTCCCATGCGGGCGGCGTTAAAGGGGGCCGAGCAGATCGGCTTCACCATCGTATCGCTGACCATTTCACTGATCGCTGTGCTCATCCCGCTGCTGTTCATGGGCGATATCGTGGGACGGCTCTTCCGCGAGTTCGCCGTCACGCTGGCTGTAACCATTCTGGTATCGGCAGTTGTCTCGCTAACGCTCACACCCATGATGTGCTCGCGCCTCTTGAAGCACACGCCCGCGGAGAAGCAGGGCCGTTTCTATAAAGCTTCGGAACGGGTTTATGAAGACATCATCGCTTTCTACGGCAAGACCCTCAAGTGGGTGCTCCGTTTTCAGACCGCGACGTTATTGGTTGCTCTCGGGACCCTGGTGTTTACGTTGGTCCTGTTCTATTACATTCCCAAAGGCTTTTTCCCCATCCAGGACACTGGCGTAATTCAGGGCGTTTCGGAAGCGGAGCAGACCATTTCGTTCCCCGAAATGTCGAAGCGGCAACAGGCCCTCGCGAAGGTCATTTTGACCGATCCGGCCGTCGATAGCCTGTCCTCGTTCATCGGTATCGATGGCACCAACACTACCCTGAACAGCGGACGCATCCAGATCAATCTCAAGGCCCTCGAAGATCGCGACCTCAGCGCTACGGACGTGATTCTCCGTTTGCAGCCGAAGCTGGCCGCGGTCCCCGGCATCACCTTGTTCATGCAGCCGGTGCAGGACCTCACGGTGGAAGATCGCGTCAGCCGCACGCAATTCCAGTACACGCTCGAAGATCCCAACGCGGATGAGCTGAATCAATATGCTCCGCGCATGATAGCGGCACTCCAGAAGGAACCGGAACTGCGCGATCTGGCCAGCGATCAACAGGTTCTCGGACTGCAAGCCAGGCTCGCCTACGACCGCAACACGGCCGCGCGGCTAGGCATCACGGCCTCCACCATCGATCAGACGCTTTACGACGCCTACGGGCAGCGTGAAGTCTCCACCATGTTCACGCAGTTGAATCAGTACCATGTGGTGCTCGAAGTGCAAAACTCGTTTGAGCAGAGTCCGTTGAACCTCCGCAATCTCTTCATCCGAACCGGCATCACTTCGACCACGGGAGGCTCGGGCGTAGTTTCGGGCGGTTCCACCACCCAAGCGACCGGAGGTCCTTCCTCAACCGCGGCCAGCGCGTTATCGAGCGCGCCCACCACTCTCGGCGGATCGGCCGCGACTACGGCGGCCTCGAATGCCGTATTCGGCAACCCAACCAGCCCATCCGATCTCGCGTTTCCCAACGGCGGCCAGATACCGCTCGCCGCCTTCGCCCACGTCGAAACCAAAGCTTCGCCGATCACCATCAACCATCAAGGCCAGTTCCCGGTTGTCACGCTTTCATTCAATCTCGCCCCGGGCGCCGCGCTGGGCGATGCCGTGAAAGCCGTGAACAGGGCCAAGGAGCAAGTCGGGCTTCCACCCAGCATCCAGGCTGCGTTTCAGGGCACCGCCGAAGCGTTTCAAGCTTCTCTCGCAAACGAGCCGGTCCTGATTCTGGCCGCGCTTGTGACCGTCTATATCGTCCTCGGCGTGCTGTACGAAAGCTACATCCATCCCATTACGATTCTCTCTACGCTGCCGTCGGCGGGCGTCGGCGCGCTGCTGGCTCTTATCATCTGCCGGCAGGACTTCAGCGTGATCGCACTGATCGGTATCGTCTTGCTCATCGGCATCGTGAAGAAGAATGCCATCATGATGATCGATTTCGCCTTGGAAGCCGAGCGCGACCAGGGCCTTCCTCCGATCGAAGCCATTTACCAGGCCTCTTTGCTGCGTTTCCGTCCCATCATGATGACCACCATGGCGGCGCTTTTGGGCGGCGTCCCGCTAGCGTTTGGATCGGGTACTGGATCGGAACTGCGCCGGCCGCTCGGAATCACCATCATCGGCGGACTCATTTTCAGCCAGTTGCTCACGCTGTATACGACGCCGGTCATCTACCTCTTCTTCGACCGTCTCGCCAGGCGCTTTGTGCGGAAGCCGAAGTTTCATGCCGGCATGGAGCCGCTGCCCGCGGAGTAGCCAATGAACGTCTCGCAACCTTTTATTCACAGGCCGGTGGCTACCACGCTTCTGACGATTGCGATCGCTCTGGCCGGCGCTGTCGCTTTCCGCCTCCTTCCCGTCTCGCCGCTTCCCCAAGTAGATTTCCCAACCATTAGCGTGTCCGCGGGGCTGCCCGGCGCGAGCCCGGAAACCATGGCGTCGGCCATCGCGACTCCGCTCGAGCGGCAATTCGGCCGTATCGCCGCAGTCACGGAGATGACGTCTTCGAGCACCCTGGGCTCCACCAGCATCACGCTCCAGTTCGATCTCAACCGCAACATCGACGCGGCCGCCCGCGACGTGGAAGCGGCCATCAACGCGGCCCGCGGCTATCTTCCGACCAACCTTCCGAGCAATCCGCGATACCGCAAAGTCAATCCGGCCGATTCGCCGATCTTCATGCTGGCGCTCACTTCGCCGGTCCTCACCAAAGGCCAGATGTACGATTCGGCATCCACCGTGATGGCGCAAAAGCTGTCCCAGATCGCCGGAGTTGGCCAGGTAATCGTGGGCGGAAGCGCGCTGCCGGGTGTTCGCGTCGAACTGGTTCCGTCCCAGCTCAACAAGTACGGCATCGGCCTGGAGCAGGTCCGCTCCGCGCTGTCGGCGGCCAACGCCAATAATCCGAAAGGCCATTTCTCGGACGGCCGACGCATGTACGAAGTGGGCGCCAACGATCAGCTCTTCAAGGCCATCGACTACCAGCCGTTGGTAATCACGTACAAGAACGGCAACGCCGTACACGTTTCCGACGTCGGCCAGGCGGTCGATTCCGTGGAAGATATCCGCAATTCGGGCTACGCCAACGGCAAGCCGTCCGTTTTGGTGATTGTTTTCCGCCAGCCCGGCGCGAATATCATCGACACCGTCGATGGCGTCCGCGCGGCTCTGCCGCAGCTAAAAGCCGCCATGCCCCAATCCATCGACATGCAAGTGGCGATGGATCAGACCGTCACCATTCGAGCTTCGGTTCACGATGTTGAAATCACACTGGGCATTTCCGTGGCGCTGGTCATCCTGGTCGTATTCGTCTTTCTGCGCAATGTCAGAACAACGTTGATTCCGAGCGTCGCGGTGCCAGTATCGCTCATTACGACGTTTGGCGTGATGTATCTTTTCGGCTATAGCATCGACAATCTCTCGTTAATGGCATTGACCATTTCCACCGGATTTGTCGTCGACGACGCCATAGTTGTCATCGAAAATATCACGCGCTACCTGGAGCAAGGAATCCCGCCAATGCGTGCGGCGCTCAAAGGCGCCCAGGAAATCGGATTCACGGTGTTGACCATCAGCCTTTCGTTGATCGCCGTGTTCATTCCGTTGCTTCTCATGGGCGGTATCGTGGGGCGTCTCTTCCGCGAATTCGCCGTCACCCTTTCGATCGCAATCATCGTGTCCATGGCGGTCTCTCTGACCACCACACCCATGATGTGCGCTCATCTGTTGAAGGAGCATCAGGAACACGGCTGGGCTTATCGCGCGAGCGAACGTGCTTTCACATGGATCGTGAACGCTTACGGGCGCACCCTGACGACGGCGCTGCGCTTCGCGCCCATTACCCTGGCCATCCTGATAGCCACGATTGCGCTGAACGTCTACCTCTTTATCCACGTGTCGAAAGGCTTCTTCCCGCAGCAGGACAACGGACGCATGATGGGCTCAATTCTGGGCGACCAGGATACTTCGTTTCAGGCCATGGATCGCATTGTCCTCCAAATGGTGGACATCATCGATCACGATCCGGCTGTCGCTACGGTACAGGCCTTCACCGGCGGATCGAATACCAATACCGCCCGCATGTTCGTAAACCTGAAACCGCTGAACCAGAGGAAGCTGAGCGTCGATCTGGTTATAGCGCGTCTGCGCCCCAAGCTGGCTAGAGTGCCGGGCGCGATGCTATACCTGCAGGCCTCGCAGGATCTTCGCGTCGGCGGACGCATGAGCGCGGCGCAGTATCAGTTCACCATGCGCGGCGATAATCTAGACGATCTCATTGAATTTGCGCCTAAGATGCTCGATGAGTTGCGGCACATTCACATCATTACGGACCTCAATAGCGACCAGCAGAATCGCGGCCTGCAAAGCTTTATTCAGTACGACCGCACCACCGCCGGCCGCTTCAGCATCTCCTCCCAGCTCATCGACAATACGCTTTACGATGCCTTCGGCCAGCGCCAGGTATCCACCATGTACGAACAACTGAACCAATATCACGTAGTAATGGAGGTTGCGCCGCGGTTCTGGCAGAATCCTCTGATCCTGCGTGACATCTATGTTCGTTCGCCCTCCGGACAAGAGGTTCCATTGAGCGCGTTCTCGAGTTTCGCTCCCGCCACGGCCGCTCTGGCGGTGAATCATCAAGGGCTATTTCCGGCAGTCACGCTGTCGTTCAATCTGCAGCCTGGCGTCGCTCTCGGAGACGCAGTCAATGCCATCGATTCGGCGGCCGTCAAGATCGGCCTTCCGAACACCATCCAGACCGGATTCGCCGGAACCGCGCAAGCCTACCAGGATTCTCTCGGCAGCGAACCGATCCTGATTGCCTTCGCGCTGGCCACCGTCTACATCGTGCTCGGCATTTTGTACGAGAGCTATATCCACCCCATCACGATTCTTTCGACGCTTCCATCGGCGGGCGTGGGCGCGCTTCTCGCCCTGATGCTGACCCACACCGATTTGAGCATCATCGCCATCATCGGAATTATTCTGCTCATCGGTATTGTCAAAAAGAACGCCATCATGATGATCGACTTTGCCCTCGCGGCCGAAAGGCTCGAAGGGAAGAATTCGCGCGACGCCATCTTCGAAGCCTGCATGTTGCGCTTCCGCCCCATCATCATGACCACCATGGCCGCCATGCTCGGCGCTCTGCCGCTCGCTATTGGAGGCGGCACCGGCTCGGAGTTGCGGCGGCCGCTCGGAATCACAATCATCGGAGGATTGATCGTAAGCCAGATGTTGACCCTCTACACGACCCCTGTTGTGTACCTGTACTTCGACCGTCTGCAGCACTGGTGGGACCGCGTACGCGTGAAACGGCAGGACCCGAATCCGCTGGGGTCGGAGGCCTGAAAATGAAAAGTCTGAAGTTCTCGCCAGCCCTCCTTGCTGGTCTGCTACTGAGTTCCTGCATGGTTGGCCCGAATTATAAAAAGCCGGCCGCTCCGCTCACTCCGGCTTTCAAAGAGCCTCTTCCAGAGGGTTGGAAAGAAGCGCAGCCGAAAGATGGAGCGCTCAAGGGCAAATGGTGGGAGATCTACAACGATCCGGCTCTGAACGCTCTTGAAGAGCAAGTGAACATTTCGAATCAGAATGTTCTGGCGGCCGAAGCGCAGTTCCGCGAGGCCAGGGATGCCGTGCGCGTCGCTCGCGCCGCCCTGTTTCCAACCATTGGAACCAATCCTGCGATCACGAACTCTCGCACTGGGACAGGCGGTACCGCGACTTTCGGCAATTCGAGCCCCATTCACAACTCCTTCACCCTGCCGGCGGACTTTTCCTATCAGGTCGATCTGTGGGGAAGCATCCGCCGCGGCGTCACGCAAAGCGCCAATCTGGCGCAGGCGAGCTTCGCGCAACTCGAGAACGCCCGCTTGTCGTACCAGGCGGAGTTAGCTTCCGACTATTTTGAACTGCACGGCCTCGACGGAGACGCGGAGCTTCTGGAGCGAACCGTTAAATCTTACGCGGATTATCTCAAGCTCACCGAAGATCGGCTCCATTCCGGCGTAGCGTCGGGATCCGATGTGGCGCAGGCGCAGACGCAGTTGGAGACCGCCCGCGCCTCCCTAATCGACCTGCAAGTGGCCCGTGCGCAGTATGAACATGCCATCGCTGTCCTGATCGGGAAACCGCCGGCTCAAGTCGAGATCCCCGCGCTGGTATTGAAAACTCCGCCGCCTCCCATTCCCACCGGCGTACCTTCGGCGCTGCTCGAAAGGCGGCCCGATATCTCCGAGTTTGAGCGCCAGGTAGCGGCCGCGAACGAGCAGATCGGGATCGACCAGGCGGCGTTCTATCCGACTCTCACGCTCACCGCCTCCGCGGGACTCCAGGGCACCAGTCTCTTAAACATTTTTCAGTGGCCCAGCCGATTTTGGTCTGTCGGACCGGGACTCGCTTATACGCTCTTCGATGCCGGCCGGCGTCGGGCCATAGTAGCCGAAGCGCGGGATGCTTACGACGTTACCGTCGCGAACTATCGCCAATCGGTGTTGGCGGCTTTTCAGCAGGTGGAAGACAACCTGGCGGCCTTGCGAGTGCTCCAGAATGAGGCGACGCCCGTGACCGCGGCGGTAAAGGCCGCCGAAGATGCGCTCAACATCTCGACCTACCAATACAAGGCGGGCACGGTGAATTACCTCCAGGTGATCATCTCCCAAACCGCCGCTCTGTCAGCTGAGCGCACCGCCGTGGATCTTCTCACGCGGCGGCTTAACGCCAGTGTCCTTCTCGTCGAAGCGCTCGGCGGAGGCTGGGATGCTTCGCAACTGCCAACTCCAGAGAGCCTTCGCTCGTCCAGGTAGCATAGCGTGTGCTGTGCCGCTTTTCTGCGCTCGAAGAAAATCGACACAGCACGCTGGCTGAAAAGCTGAGGGTTTAGCGCGAAGAAGTCATTTCATTCGCTCGAAACAAACGCGGGTGAGGTGAAACTTGCGTTCTGCACCTTGTGTCGATCTTCAGATCGGTGATCGCTTACAACTATTGCGCTACGCTGGGGAGCGCCATGTCAAAGTGGAGATTCTATTTCGGCGTATTTCTTGTTTCATCCAGCACTCTCATGCTCCAACTCATCGAGTCGAGAGTTCTATCGGTGGTCTGTTGGTACCACCTAGTTTTTTTTGCTATCAGCATTGCTATGTTCGGGCTGACCGCGGGAGCTGTCTATGTGTATAGGACTCCCGGCCGATTTACCCCAAAAACGTTGTCATACGATCTATCCTATTTTTCTAATGCGATGGCCGTGAGCACCGCGCTCTCACTTGGATTGCAGATGAGCTTGGCGCCGATTTACTCCTTTTCGTTCACAGTCGTCCTAGTCTGGGCCATATTCGCCATCGCGATCGGAACGCCATTCTTTTTTGCGGGTATTGTCGTAAGCGCCGCATTGACCCGCAGTCCTTATCCCGTCGGGATCGTTTACGGTGTCGATCTGGCAGGAGCGGCCTTCGGTTGTCTGGGCGTGTTGTTACTGCTCAATGCTACCGACGGACCATCCGCGCTTTTGTGGAGCGCGGTCGTCGCCGCGATCGCGAGCGCGGTATTCACACGTTCCGGAATCGGAACAAAGCCCGACGGTCCGATACGTTTCGCGTGGCTTTTAGAACGGCGCGGTGTGATCATCGTAACGCTGGCCATCATCGCATTCGGGAACGGACTCACGAAGCACGGGATCCAGCCCCTGATCGTGAAGGATCAGATTCAGCGCCGCGATTCTTCTCTGGCGCTGGAGAAGTGGAACTCTTTTTCCAGAGTGGCGGCGTTGTCGACTGAGGTCCGGCACCCATACCTATGGGGACCTTCGCCAACACTTCCGGCCGAAACGGTCGCTGAGGATCGCTATATAGATATCGATGGCAGCGCCTCCACGTCGATGTATCGTTTCGACGGAGATACTTCAAAGGTCTCATTTCTGAAGTACGACTTGACGAATCTCGCTTACTTTCTTCCCGGTCGCAACAAAGTGGCAATTATCGGGGTCGGCGGAGGCCGCGATGTGCTGTCCGCGTGGATCTTCGGAAGCCGTGACATTACCGGGGTCGAGATTAATCCAATTCTCGTCAATCTACTTACAACAAACCCATCTTACGCGAATTTTGCGGGTTTACGTTCGCTGCCGGATGTGCGTTTTCACATTGATGAGGCCAGGAGTTGGTTCGCAAGAACTCAAAATCATTTCGACCTGATTCAGATGAGCATGATCGACACCTGGGCCGCCACAGGCGCCGGAGCATTCACGCTGACGGAAAACGGTCTGTATACGCTCGAAGCTTGGAAGTTGTTTTTGGGCCGCCTGACTCCAACCGGAGTTCTTACGGTAAGCCGCTGGTACGGCGTCGGTGAAGTGAATGAGACCGGCCGGATGGTGAGCCTCGCCGTCGCCGCGTTAATGAATGAGCGCGCCTTGGATCCGAAACAGCATTTGATTGTTGCCTCCGTCGGTCCAATTGCCAGCTTGATCGTTTCGCGCTCTCCGTTTTCGGCGGAAGAGATCGGCACGATCCGCGCGGCCGCCGGGAAGTATCAATATCAGATTCTGGTCAGTCCGGACCAAACCCCCCAAACTCCGGTATTAGCCGGCATATTGGGCGCGAAGGACATGCACGCGCTAGAACGTGCCACGCGAGACCTGCCCCTTGACCTGACACCCCCAACCGATGACCGTCCCTTTTTCTTCAATCAGCTCCCACTAGGCCATCCAATGCGGATGGTTGCCACGTTGGCCAGTATTAAAGGACAGACGGGAGGCGTGGCTCGCGGTAATCTTCTGGCCACGGCCACGTTGATGATCATCATTTCTGTTTCCGTGGTGCTGGTTCTTTTTACTATTGTGATCCCCGCCCGTCCCGCCATTCGCGACGTTGGCAAAAAACTGGTATGGAGCGGCACTGCATATTTTCTGCTTATCGGCCTGGGATTCATGATGCTGGAAATCGCGCTGCTCCAGCAAATGAGTGTCTTCCTTGGGCATCCCGTTTACTCCCTGAGCGTGGTGTTGTTCAGCCTCATTCTGTCAACGGGCATCGGAAGCGTGCTTTCGGACCGGTTGCAACTCGATAAGCCTTACAAGGTTGCGGTTTGGGTGGCGCTCACGAGCGGGCTGATCGTCGCGCTCACCGTTTGGATGCACCCCGTCCTGGCCTCGTACGATGGCGCGGCATTGTTTCAAAGATGCGTGATTTGTGTTGCGACGATCACGCCCTGCGGTATCCTGCTCGGATTTGGATTTCCGACCGGAATGCGTCTGGTCTCGAGAATCGATAGCCGGCCGATGCCCTGGTTTTGGGGAGTCAATGGGGCGGCGAGCGTGCTTGCCAGCGGATTGGCTATCGGAATTAGCATCGCATTCGGTATCCACGTAGCCTTTTTCTGCGCGGCGCTCTGTTACCTGCTTCTGATTCCCGCTGGAGCGTTTGGTCTGTTCAGGGCGATTGACCAGCACACTTCGGAGGCGGCACTGGCCGCGGTGGCCGCTAAAATCCCTGGGCAGGGCGGCTTTGCGAAACCAGCATGATCTGATACCCGAACAGCGTGGGCATCATGCGCGTCAATGCTCCCAACATCCAGTTCAGCGATTTGAAAAAATGGCCTTTAGTATCCAGACTCAGCGCGAGTTCGAAAGGAACGACGGTCATCTTTTCTTCAACGATCTTGTAGCCCGGCTGACGTCAGGAATTGGCGAGCCGTTTTTCGGGTGAAGAATCGCTGGTGCGTTTTAACGCCGTGTCCTTCTCGTCGAAGCGCTCGGCGGAGGGTGGGATGCTTCGCAACTGCCAACTCCAGAGAGCCTTCGCTCAAGTCGATGATAGTAATATTTATTACTATTCTAGGACTATTTTACTAAGGAAGGCCTTAATCTTATTACCCCCAACGGCCGATATACTTAGTAAACCGGCAGCATAGACATAACGGAGTGGGAGGTCCCAAGCTTCACACACTCCTCGCCGGTTGTCGGACGCGTGCAGCGCGCCGAACGGAGGAACCTTGTCAGTTGAAGGAAACCTGGTCGAGATGGAGGGCCACCGGGAGGCATATTGGTTGCGGTATCCCACCACATCTCCCATCAAACTCCGCTGGCGAGCCATTGCCGTACGGCATTGTTTCCACGTGATGCCTGGCGA
Source organism: Bryobacterales bacterium (assembly GCA_963802915.1). Taxonomy (GTDB): domain Bacteria; phylum Acidobacteriota; class Terriglobia; order Bryobacterales; family Bryobacteraceae; genus JAICMB01. Next base: position 288,206 of record CAWDKQ010000021.1, on the reverse strand, counting down.
GACGATTCTCGAAATCGGAGCAGGCAGCGGCTTGTGGACCGCGCACCTGACGGAGATGCTTCGCGGCGAGAATCCAATTACCGCGGCGGTCTTCAATCCGGACCTGGCGGTACGGGCGAAAGCCAGGGCGATGCCTAACGTCCGCGTTGTTTCGGTCGAGAACCTCGCGGCCGATCTGGCGCCAGGAACTTTCGATTACATCGTAGGCACGGCGATCCTTTGCCACAAAGAGTACGAGCAGAATCTACGCATGCTGCTTAAACTCCTTAAGCCAGGCGGACAGTTTCTCTTTTTTGAGGCGAACCACTGGAATCCGCAGGTATTCATCAAGAACGTCATACCGCCGATCGGTCGTTGGACAGGGCAGTCGTCCTGTCAGGCTGCGATGAGAAAGTACAAGCTCATGCAAGCAGCCTCCCGGCAGGGTTTCGTCGAGATCGAGATTGTTCCGTTCGATATTGTCCATCCTCGAATTCCTCGCGGGATGCTTCGCGCTATCCAATCCATTTCGTATATCGTGGAGCACGCGCCAATTGTACGTGAGAGTTGCGGGACGCTGTACATCTGGGGGAAAAAGCCGGGAGGTCCCGAGAGCCGTCGTGCCGTTGACCTGACCGAACATAAAGAACTCTATCGTTCCACATCGGTTGTGGTGCCGTGTCACAACGAAGAAATGAACGTGCCCCGTCTGGTCGAAGGGTTGACGAGCATGTACGGGCCCTACATACACGAGATCATTATCGTGAATGATAATAGCCGGGATAGGACAGCGGATGTTACACGCGAGATCATGTCACGCGAGCCGCGGGTCAAGCTGCTCGACCGCAAGCCTCCGAACGGCGTCGGCCGGGCGCTGCGAGATGGGTACGAGGCGGCTACGGGCCGCTACATTCTGACCATGGACAGCGACTTTTTGTTGATACTTCCGGAATTGCGTGATCTCTTCGACGCCATTGCCCGCGGAAAGGATGGAGCGATCGGCAGCCGTTTCTCTTACGATTCCATGCTGGTCAATTATCCCTTTTTCAAGATTCTATGCAATCGCTGCTTCCACCTGCTGGTAAATCTCTTCTCGGGTATTCGTGTTCGGGATCTGTCTAACAACCTAAAGCTATTCCGGGCGGAGATCCTTAAAGAAATCGTTATTGAACAGCCGCATTTTGCCGCCAACGCGGAGACCGGACTGAAACCGCTTATGGCCGGTTACGATATAGAAGAAGTTCCAATTTCGTGGATCAACCGCAATATCGATATGGGTGCTTCGACGTTCAAGATCGCATCCGTAGCGCCGGGCTATTTGTTCGCCCTGTTAGCCGTCTTGTGGCGGAGTCGCAAGAAAAGGCTCCCAATCGGGGAAGAAGAAAGCCATAATGCAGGCATGCCAAATCAAGATCGAATGGAGCGAACCATGCCGCAGCGTTTCAATCTGAAACACTCGCCTATCGGTTGGGCGGCACGCAAAACGATTCATTTTTTTTTTCGAGCGCGCTACGGGAGAAAGCGACCCGTAAGATACCGTCTACCGCGCTCGATTGACATCCGCTTGTTCCCGGAAGGCGAGATCGCGGAATTCCTCGGTGTCCCGGGTCTTTTCGAACGAGCGGAAATGGAATTGATCGCGGCATATCTCAAACCAGGCATGAAGATGGTGGATGTCGGCGCGAACATCGGTCTTTATTCAATCCTGGCCAGTTCAATAGTCGGCGATAGCGGCGGCATTTGGGCAATCGAACCGTCGAGTGAGAGTTTCAACAGGCTGGTTCGCAACCTTCGTCTGAATGGGTGTGCGCGGGTACAACCGATCCAACTCGCGCTGGGCAGCGAGGCGGATGAAATGCTTCATCTCAGGAGCGATACCGGGTATGGCGATGCCTATCGTTATGCCGCCCCGGCGAATGGTGCGACCGCAACAGTTGGAAGCGAAATGGTGCGCGCGACCACTCTTGATGCGTGTGCCACGGAGCACGACATCCGGCATATCGACCTGATGAAGATCGACGTGGAAGGCGGCGAGTATCGGACCCTGCTTGGCGCCAAGGAGTTTCTTTCGGCAAATCCGGAGTTGACCATTGTTTTCGAGAGTCAGCCGGACTGGTGTGAGCGGAGCGGATGCCAACAGTCCGACGCCATGGATCTTCTTCGGAATGCCGGATTCCAACTGTTCGCCTGGAATAAATCGAAGCGGCTGTGGGAAGACGATCCGCGGATGCTTCTTCGCTCCGAAATGCTATGGGCTACGCGACAACGCGAGAGGCTACCGGCCGTCTGAACCGGCCACGGTGCAAAAGATGATCTCTACGGCTTCGCGGGAGATGCGCCCACCAAATGCGGTGCGGAGCAGCGGCCTGTTGAACCTGTTCGTCGTTCTGGTCTTCACGGCCCTATTCATCTGGCTGCGGTGGAAGAAGATCGACAGCCTCGTGATGTTTGATCCGCCCCGGTGGATGCAAGAGGCTTTTCGCCTCTCGCGCGGTGAGATGCCATATCGGGACTTCTCCTGGCAATATCCTCCCCTCTCCATTTTCCTGTTGGGCTGGAGTTTACGATGGTTCGGCGCTCTGTTCACCGTGGTACAGATCTTCGTCGACGTCCTTTCGGTAGCAGTCGTACTTCTCAGCTACGCCGTGGTTCGTAAGCTATTCCCGAAATCGCTTCATGCGATTGTGATCCTGGCGTTAATCGTAGTCTGCGCCACAAATGCAAAGTACCCACTTTTTTCAATGCTAGTTTATACGCCGGCGGTTTTGACAGGTACGGTCGGATTACTTCTTTTAATGATCGGCGTTTTGGCTTTTTTGCGAGCTGGACGAATAGAGTGGGGAGCGGCAACTCTGATCGTTTCCGGCTTCTGGATCGCGGCGCTGAGTAAGCCGGAAGCCGCGGCAGCCGCTGTCCTGGCGCTCGCCACGCTCGCTTTAACAGATCCGGCATTGCGTGGTCTGGGGCGCGATATTCGGTCCTGGTTGATTCGATATTCGCTGTTGGGGACGGCCTGTCTGGCTTGCCCTCTGGCGGTCTATGCCTGGATCGGCCTTAAGGCTGGATTCGCGAACTTAAGCATGGGACTCGCGGGATACGGAATCACATCGTTAACCTGCCCGTGGTGGCCCACGGGACTTGGTCTCTGCACCGGTCTAGCAGCGGTCTGCGAGGCATCGTTTGCCGTCGCAATTCTCTCATTAATGAAGAAACGGGAATTTCAATCCGTCCTCGGCAGCCGCTTCCCCATGCTGCTGGCAGCAGGCTTAATAGGCGGCTTGGGATGGGTCGCCTGGATCTGTCTCACGAACTTAAGAATCCTGAGCGCCCCGGATATTTCCGACTGGAACAAAATCAGGATGCTAGTTTCGTCCACGCTGTGGATAAATCCACTCCTTCTACCAGTACTTTGGACAGTAATTTTGTTTTGGGCTTTTTTGTGCTGGCGGCTGCTGTTCGGGCGGTCGCAGCCTGCCACCCAACTGTTCGACGCACGGGAACTCGCCGTGATTTTGAGCTTACCGGTGGCAATGTCGCTCCGCAGTCTCTTTGGTCATATTCTTTCGCCTTTTCCCGAAGTGCCGGCGATGTGTTACCCGTTTCTCCTGATCTTTGCTCCTTACTTGACCTGGCTGTTTCTCAGGTCGGCTGAGCGGCAGATTGTGTCCGGGCCGCTTTATCGATCGCCACAGGTCCTTGTAATCGCGTCCCTATCCGCGTTCATCATGCTCCGATTGGTGGCAGGTTATCCCAGCATGCTCTCCGGGCGGCCATTCCGGACTCTCCAAACATTAGCGGGAAGTGTCAGATTGTCGGACTATGACGTGAACGCTGGCGTCTATCGCTATGTCCTCGAACATACTGGCCCTTCCGATAGAATTTTGGATCTGCCCTACGGAGGCGGGATCAACTTCGCAGCCCATCGTCCCACTACGATCTTCGACACTGTGTTTTGGAATACGCCGATCCCGCAAATCTATCAAAACCTGGATCTAAAACTGTTCAAAGAGCACCCTCCCAAAGTGATCATTGCTCAGGATAAGCCCAATTATGGAACTCATTGGGGAGTTCTCGGAAATGTCGCATGCCCTTGCCCTCGCTTCGTGTGGTCACCGGACCAACCTTCTTGGAAACCGGGAAGTGTTTTCCCTGTCGTTGAATACATTCAGGGTCACTACCACGTCGATCGCCGGATTGGCGATCGGCTGCTCTTGTTACAGGACTAGTACGATTCTCTCTTAGCCACAAACTCGCGTTCTTGCCGTTCCTAAGGTCTATTCGTTCCCAAGCAAGTTGCCGATTGAACATAAGTACCTGCGATAAACGTGATCGGAGAGCTAGTTGAATGAACATGCGATTGTTAGTAATCCTCGCTGGACTCGGCGTTGTGGCAGCCAGCGGAACGGCCAATGCAACCTTAATAACGATACAAAACCCGAGTTTTGAGTTACCGCCGTTGGCGGGTCCGGGAAGCTTTACCTTGGGCAGCATCGTGGATTGGAATCTTAATGGAGTTGGTGGCATCTTTCAACCCGCCAACGGACAGCTCGCGCCTCCGACAGATGGTGTTCAAGTTGGCTATCTCACTTCGGGGGACGTCTCACAAACTTTGGCCGCAACCTTGACGGCGGGTCTTGTCTATACTTTGGATGCAGACTTTTTGGCCCGCGAGAACTGCTGCGGTTGGGCGGGTAGCGAACTCGATCTAGTTGCGGGGAGCACAGTGCTGGCTTCGGCTTTCATACCGACCCTGTCTTCCGGCGGTGTCCAGACCTCGACAGTGTCCTATGCGCCTACGGCTCTCGATCCCAATTTAGGCCAAACGCTTGAAATCGTCATTACCGCAACGGGCGGAACGGGAGCCCAGATCGACTTCGACAACGTTACGCTCGACGCATCGAGTTCAGTGCCCGAGCCTGCAACAGGTCTATTCGTCGGAACCGGCCTGATGATCGCCGCTCTGGCGACAAAGCGCCGCGGTAAGCGTACACGGCAATAACTGGACGGCCCGATTAGCGCGACCGGCTTTGCGCCACCAGCATGATCTGATACCCGAAGAGAGTCGGCATCATGCGCGTCAATGTGCCCAACATCCAGTTCAGCGATTTGAAAAAACGGCCTTTGGGATCCAGACCCAGCGCGAGTTCCAGCGGAACGACGGTCATCTTTTCTTCAACGATCTTGTAGCCGGTTGACGTCAAGAATTGGCGAGCCGTTTTTCGGGTGAAAAATCGCTGGTGCGTTTTGTCGAGGATTCCGCGTTCGGTGTAATTGAACCGGCCGAACAGCAGCGACAGCCGCACGCTGAGATTCGCGATATTCGGCACCGATACGATTACCTGGCCATCTTCCTTCACCAAGTGATGACACTGTTCCAGGATACGCTCCGGACGGCGTAAGTGCTCGAGGATATCCAGAAGCAGGACACGGTCGAAACGTTTGCCGTGCAGTTGTTCTATCACGGGATCCAGACCCTCATCGAGATCGGCGCTGTAATATGCGCTTAGCGCCGGGGTTTCCGACGCTTGCGGCAGCGCATCGACGCCGGTGACGCGGTTGCCCTGTTTGGCGATTTCGGCGGCGAAAAATCCTTCTCCGCAACCGACGTCGAGAACCTCATTGTTCCGCCCAGCCATCTTCTGCGCATAGTAATGACTCGAATACTTGCCGTGCTTGATGGGATAGTGGACGAAATATTCCTGAAACTCCGGATAGGTTTGAATAGAGCGGCTGGTCTGCTTGTAACGCCGCACCGCTTTATAAACGTCCTTGGCGTAGCGCATCCCGTTGACATAGCAAAGCTCCGTGCCGTAGTAAGTCGGGATGGGTACTTCTTTGATCGTGTAGTGCTGATGATGCAGCTTAATGATGATTTCCGTATCGAAATGGAAATCATTGGTCATGTGATCGAAGTTGATGCGAGCCAGCGCATGAAGATTGTAAGCGCGGTATCCGCTATGAAACTCCGTCAGGTTTAAGCCCAGTGCCCGATTTTCAAAAACAGAAAGGATGCGGTTGCCGACATACTTGTAAAGGGGCATACCGCCCTTCAACGGTCCGCCGTACGTCTTCATCATTCGGGAGCCGAAGACAGCGTCCGCTTCACCCGTCACGATGGGATGGTAAATATGCGAAAGGATTTCGGGGGCGTACTGGCCGTCTCCATGCAACAAGACGACGGCGTCGAAGCCCTTGTCCATGAAGTAGCGGTATCCGGCCTTCTGATTTCCGCCATACCCGAGGTTCTTGGGATGCCTCAGGACTTCGAGTTTCGGGAGACCGCGCAATGTCTTCAACCCCATCGCGAGCTCGTACGTCGAGTCCTGGCTGGCGTCGTCGAAAACCGCTATTTCCTCTACGTTCTTCCAAACCTCAGGCGTGATCCGCTTCAACACCTTGGTGAGCGTGGTGAGGGCGTTGTAAGTAACGATCAGAATACCGATACGTTTGCCGCGGTTTTGGGCCAGCGATGCCTCGTCCTGGAGCAGACCACCGCTGAATGCGGCAAGGGGCTCAAATGGGAGAGGCTGAGACTCCATGGCTCCTTCAAGAGCCGTATTAACGCTGGTATCGCTCACGCCCGGCATTTACTTACTATATCGCCTCTGGGAAGCTACAACCTTACAATTTTAGGCGACTGAATTCCTTTTAACGCGTTCCTCGTATCAACGATTAAGCGGGCTTCATCTACGAGCGTTTTGTAGTCGAACCTCTGGTGGTCCGTGATGATGACAACGCAATCGGCCTGGCGGCCAATATCCTCGCTGGTCGATTCCCATTCCGATCCGTCCAGACGAACCTTGGGAATAAAAGGATCGCTATAAGTGACTCGAGCGCCGCGTTTCTCGAGAAGATGCATAACGTCGAGCGCCGGGGATTCACGCGGATCGTCGATGTTGCGTTTGTACGCCACGCCAAGAACATGCACGTGGGAACCGCGCAGCGGCTTCGATTGATCGTTCAAGGCGTTCTGCACCTTGTCGACAACGAAGTGAGGCATGTGGCCGTTGATATAGCCGGCCAACTCGATAAATCTCGCCTCGATCCCTGATTGTTTCGTCTTCCAGGAAAGATAAAAGGGATCGATGGGAATGCAATGACCGCCGAGTCCAGGGCCGGGGTAGAAAGGCATGAAGCCGAACGGTTTGGTAGCGGCTGCCTCAATTACTTCCCAGACGTTGATATCCATCTGGTCGCACATGAGCGCCATTTCGTTCACGAGGCCGATGTTGATCATGCGGAAGGTATTTTCGAGCAGCTTTACCATTTCCGCGACACGTGTGGAACTCACCGGGACAACCTTTTCGAGCGCCTGGCCGTAGAAAATCGAACCGAGATGCGTGCACTCGGGTGTAATACCGCCGACCACTTTAGGGATGTTGACCGTCTGATAAGTGGGGTTGCCGGGATCGACGCGCTCCGGCGAGAAGCACAAGAAAAAATCGGTGCCGACCTTCATGCCAGGCTTTTCGAACATGGGCAGGAGCAACTCATCGGTTGTGCCCGGATAGGTAGTCGATTCCAGAATCACGAGCAACCCGGGATGGAAGTACTTCGCAATCTCCTGGCACGCCGCGACGATGTAGCTCATGTCAGGATCTTTCGTTTTGCGCAGCGGCGTCGGGACCGCGATGTTGATGGTGTCGAGGTCCTTCACGACCGAAAAATCGGAAGTGGCGACAAATGCACCTGAATCGATATGCTTGCGCAACAGAGCGGTCGGCACGTCCTGAACGTACGATTCGCCGCGGTTCAGGGCCGCGATCTTCGACTCCATCACGTCGATGCCGGTCACATGAAACCCTGCGGCGGCGAACTCGACTGCCAGCGGCAGCCCGACGTAGCCTAATCCCACGACACCCACGCGCGCGGTGCGGGCTTCGATCTTCTCCTGAAGCGCAGCGGCTACAGTCCCGGTTGAAAGTTGCATTACTGATAACAATTTACCATTCCGACTGTGGCTATCGGTTAGAAACTTGCGGCGATGTGACAGAACTTATGATAATGCCGACATGGAGAGTACTAGCGGTTTGCCATGGAAATCGCGCATGTTTGGCCTGGCGATCGCTGTAGGATTGGCGGCTTACGGCCTGCTACTGGTCGATCTGGCCCGCGCGCGGAAGCCCTGGAACGATGAAGCTATGTCCGCCAGCGCCGGCTACACGCTCGCAACCAAGGGATACATGGCGATCCCGTCGTTCGACGAGGCGAATCCCGGAATGAGCGGAATTCAGCATCATATGTACTACATTTTTCCGCTCCAAATGACAGTGATGGCGCTGTGGTACAGAATCGTGGGATTCAGCCTGTTCACGACGCGCGCGCTATCCATGTTCTGGGCGGTTCTTTATGGCCTGGCGCTGTACCAGGTGATGAAGCTGCTCACGGGCAACTCATGGATCGCGCTGCTGGCGCTCGCGCTCACCGCGCTCGACTACCAGGTCGCGAGCGCCGCGGCGTTCGGGCGATACGACATGATGGTGGCGGCGCTGGGATTTGGCGGCTACGCGTGCTTCCTGCTCTTGCGTCAGAGAAACCTGGGCGTCGCGATTTTGCTGGGCAACGCCTGCATTGCCGCGGCAGGAATGACTCATCCGAATGGCGTCATTTACTTTATCGGCCTCTGGTTCCTGATTTTGTATTACGACCGGCGCCGGATCAAAGTGCAACATGTAGCCTTGGCCGCAATTCCTTACCTGATAGGCGGCGCTGCCTGGGCTTGGTATATCTTCCAGGACTTTCACGATTTCAAAATCCAGCTCAGTGGCAACTCTTCGAATCGCGTCGGGCTGCTGCATCCGCTCCAGACTTTGAAAAATGAGATTGAACTTCGCTATCTCAGACCTTACGGACTGGGGCCGCATTCGCCGGGGCATGACAGCATTCTTATCCGGTTGAAGAGCATCGCGCTATTGGGATACCTGGCGGGCGTGATCGGCTGTCTCGCCATTCCGGCCATCCGAAGACACCCGGGTTATCGGGTTTTGATCCTGCTCACCGGAATCCATTTCCTGTTCTTCACGTTTTATGAGGGGATGAAGTTCAATTACTATCTCATCCACATAGTGCCGTTCTACTTATGTCTCTTGGCTGTGTTTGCGGCGTATCTGTGGACCGAGCGCCCGGCTTTACGTCCTTTGCTGGCTTGCGGGATCGCGGCCGTTATGGCGGTCGGCGCGGGCGGCGCGGTGATGAGGATTCGCCTGAACGAGATGGGAACTTCCTACGATCCGGCGGTAGCCTTCCTAAAGCAAACGGCATCAAAAGACGATGTTGTCTTCGCGACTTGTTCTTTCGGATTCGGTTACGGCTTCCGGCCGGGGCTGGTGGACGACGACACTCTGGGCTACTTTTCCAAGAAGCAGGCGCGGTTCATCGTGATGGATGAAATCTACGACGACATGGTGAACGTTCATCGCGCGGTGGACCCGCCGATCTATGCGCATATTATGGAACTGATGCCGGACTATCGCCTTGTCTACGACAAAGCCGATTATAGGGTCTACGAGAGAAACTGAACAATTCATGACTGCCCCCGGGTTACAACCCGCCGCCCCTCTCGATTTGGCGGTCGTAATTCCGACGTTTAACGAACGTGCGAACGTGATTCCGCTACTCGACAGACTGCGCGCGACGCTCAAAGGCATCGAATGGGAAGCGATTTTCGTCGATGACGATTCTCCGGACGGTACGGCTGCGTTCATTCGCGAAATCGGGCGCACAGATCCGCGTGTCCGCGTATTGCAACGGATCGGAAGGCGCGGGCTGGCCTCGGCGTGCATTGAAGGAATGCTACTCACCCCGGCTCCGTTTATAGCGGTAATGGACGCGGATCTCCAACACGACGAAGCGGTGCTTCCACGCATGTACCAGCGGGTCAAGAATGAAAGGCTGGATCTCGTCGTCGGAAGCCGCAACGTCGAGGGCGGCAGCATGGGCGCGTTTGCGAAAGAGCGCGTCATGCTGAGCAGCCTGGGAAAACGGCTCAGCCGCAGCGTCGCGAAGTGCGATCTCTCAGATCCCATGAGCGGGTTTTTCATTGTCGACCGGCGTTTCTTTGAAGAGGTTGTTTATCGGCTTTCGGGAGTCGGGTTCAAGATTCTTGTCGACCTCGTAGCTTCTTGCGATCGGCCGGTTCGTTTCGCTGAAGTTCCTTATACTTTCCGCAATCGCGAGCGCGGCGAGAGCAAGCTGGATATCAACGTCGGGCTCGAATATATCGAGCTGCTTCTGGATAAGGTGATCGGGCATGTGGTGCCGACGCGATTCGTACTGTTCGTTATGGTGGGCGCCGTCGGGTTGCTGGTCCATCTTGGCGTGCTCGCGCTGCTGTTCTATGTTCTCGGCATGCGATTCGGTTATGCCCAGGCGATCGCGACACTGGTGGCGATGACGTTCAACTTTCTGGTGAACAACATCACCACTTTTCGCGCTCGACGATTGCGTGGCATGAGTCTGATCCGGGGGCTATTCGTTTATTACGTCGCCTGCTCGGTCGGCGCGATTACGAATCTGAGCTTCGCCGAGTTTCTGCTGCATTCCGGACTGCCGTGGTATCTCGCGGGTATTCTCGGGATGGCCGTCAGCTCGGTGTGGAATTATGGCGTGAACACGATCCTCACCTGGAGACGATCGACGATTCGGCGGACTGCTTAAGTTCGCGCGGCCAGGTTCGTAAGACCCAGGCCCATATCAGCGCCGGGAGCAGGACAACGACGCCCGTGCAGGCGGCGACAAAACGCGCCGTCAGTCCACGATCGATCAATATTCCAGCCGTATAGCTGGATGCCGACATCGTGATCACGCTGAACGCGAACTCGGCTGAGAATACGCGGCCACGGAAACGATCTTCGGTTTGAATTTGTAGGAGCGTCGACGAGAAGACCCACAACATGGATCCGCCGGAATGCGCTAATACCAATGCGGCGCAGGCTAGCAAGATGTTCGACGAGATGCTTAGCGCGAGGTAGCCGGCGCCTGCAAACAGAAAGCCGAACAGGATTCCGAGCCGCATGCGGCTGAGCGATCCGCCCGCCCATTTTCCGGCGAGCATGGGACCGATAAACGCGCCGAGACCGCGCGCGGCCATCAACACGCTCATGCCGAGCATGCCACTCTGTCGAGCGGAAAAGCCCGCGCGATGAACCGGGAATATCCGCTCGCCTAGAATCGGGAGCAGCACCCAATTGGAACCCATCAATCCGAGGCCGGCTTTCACGAAGATGGTGGTGCGCAGTCTCGCGTCCTTCCAAACGTACGCAATGCCCTCTCGAATCAGCGTGAAATTTGTGAGTTCTTTCAACTGAAAGGGCGCGACGTGGGCGTGCGGTTCGGCGAACTTCATGCTTCGGATGCACATCGCCGAGACAACGAACGAGAGGGAATTCAGAACGAAGACGGCGTTCCGGCCATAATGCGCCGCGACAATTCCTCCCAGCGCGAATCCGATCGCGAAGTTTACAGACCAGGTTGTGGACGACAGCGCGTTCGCCACCACCACGTCGTCACCCTCCGTAATGTTCGGAATCACGGCGCTGCGGCCTGGCTCAAAAAGCGCCCACATTAATGTTTCGAGCAAGAGAAGCAGGTACAAAAACCAAACCATCTGCGGACCGCGCACCAGGACCATGCAGAGCACGATGGCGGCGCGCATCCAATCGGCGAACATCATCAGGCGCCGGCGGCTCAAGCGGTCGTTCAGGACGCCGGCCGTCGGCGCCATGAAGAATTGCGGGAGCACCTGCAGAACAAATGCGATCGCGATGGATTGCGCCTTGCCCGTGAAATCGAGCAGCAGGCTATAGACAGCTACTGCGTAAAACCAATCGCCGATCTCGCTGACGATCTGCGCGATCCAAAGCAAACGAAAATTGCGATTGGTATGGAGCAGCCTCGGGTAGTCGCGTAACGAGACCTTCCGTGTGTCCATCGGAGAGCGAAACTAGTGTCCTGAGTTAGAAATACGTTGAATAATAGGCGCGACACCCTCATACTGGAGATATGGGTATCGGACGCCCCACCAAGCCGCTCAACCTCACACCGGAGGAAAGAGAGAAGCTCGTGATGTTGGCTCGACGGCCGAAGTCGGCACAGGCCATGGCGATGCGCGCTCGCATTGTGCTCGGCTGTGTTGAAGGATTGAACAATGCAGCGGTGGCTAAGAAGCTGCAGATCACTGGAGCTACGGTTTGTAAATGGCGGGAGCGCTTTCGAGTGAACCGGCTCGAAGGCTTGCTCGATGAACCCCGCCCGGGTGCTCCGCGTTCGATAGCGGACAAACAGGTTGAGGCAGTTGTGACCAAGACGCTGGAATCGATGCCGGCCAATAGCACGCACTGGAGTACCCGGCTGATGGCGAAGAAGGTTGGGTTGTCGCAGACGGCCATTGTGCGCATCTGGCGTGCCTTCGGATTACAGCCGCACCGGGTGGAGAACTTCAAATTCTCCAAAGACCCTCAATTCGTAGAGAAAGTACGGGATATCGTCGGTTTATACATGCACCCTCCGGATCGCGCGATGGTTCTGTGTGTAGACGAAAAGAGTCAGGTTCAGGCGCTGAACCGGACGCAGCCGATTCTGCCCTTGGCTCCGGGCGTACCAGCGCGGCAATCGCATGATTATGAACGGCATGGAGTAACATCACTGTTTGCGGCCCTGGATGTGGCAAGTGGCGTCACCATCAGCAATTGCTATCGCCGTCACCGCCATCAGGAATTTCTGCGATTTCTCAACGATGTGGATGCCAACCTTCCCGCGCGGGTTGGAGGTTCATCTGGTAATGGACAACTACGGAACCCACAAGGTGAGCAAGGTGCGAACCTGGTTAGCGCGTCATCCCCGCTATCATGTCCACTTCACACCAACCAGCGGAAGTTGGCTGAATCTGGTGGAGCGGTTATTCGCCGAAGTGACGGAACGCTGCGTACGCCGCGGAAGCCATACCGCAGTCCGAGAACTGGAGAAAGCCATGCTCTCGTACTTGGACCACCGCAACCAAAATCCCAAGCCCTTCGTGTGGACTGCGGAAGCGGATCTGATCTTGGGAAAAGTCGAAAGACTTTGTCAACGTATTTCCAACTCAGGACACTAGTTCGCGGCGGTGTAGAGGCCCATTCTCTGTTTGACGAGTTGGACGGTGGAGTCGGCGATGGGTGCGACGCGCTCCGCGCCATGCTTGAGAACGCTCGCGAGAAAACCAGGCTCCGACATGATTTCGTTATAGCGTTTCTGGATGGGCTCAACCTTCGAGATCACCATTTCGGCGACTTCCTTCTTGAGATCGCCGTAACGCAAGCCTTGGAAATGATCGCGCATTTGTTGATCGCTCCATTCGCCGAACGCCTGGAAAATGCTGAGCAGATTCGCGACGCCGGCGCCCATGCTTTCGAAATCCACGGCCGGATTCGAGTCCGTCGTTGCGCGCATGATCTTTTTTCGGATTTGGCTGATTGGATCGAGGAGGCCAATGGCGTGGCCGGTACCCGTCGCCGATTTGCTCATTTTTTTATCCGGCTCGTCGAGTCCCATGATGCGCGCGCCCACGGCCGGCAGGTGTGTGTCGGGAACCACGAATGTGTCGCCATAGAGCGTGTTGAAGCGCTGCGCGATATCGCGAGTTAATTCGAGGTGCTGCGATTGATCGTCCCCTACCGGCACGATGGCGGCCTGGTAGAGCAGGATGTCCGCTGCCATGAGCACGGGATATTGCAGCAGGCCATCGCCGACGGTTTCCTGCGCCTGAGATTTCGCTTTATATTGGGTCATGCGTTCCAGCCAGCCGACCGGCGTGACGCAGGTCAGCATCCAGGCCAACTCCGCGTGGGCATGAACGCTCGACTGCACCATGATGGTCGACTCCTGCGGGTCGATACCGCAGGCAAGAAAGAGGCCGGCGGTCTCTTCGATCTTGGCGTGCAACTCCGCCGGATCCTGGTGGGCAGTGATGGCATGAAGGTCGACGATGCCGAAAATACTGTCGTAGTCTTTTTGTATGCGGACCCAGTTTTTCAGCGCGCCGAGGTAGTTGCCAATATGGAGATTGCCGCTGGGCTGGATGCCGGAAAAAACTCGCTTCTTCATGGAATTGAATTCTCATGGTAGCCTGAGCGTGCACTTGAAAATCGAAAAACTGGTTTACGGCGGAGATGGATTGGCGCGTGTGGACGGGCAGGTTGCGCTTGTTCCATTCGTCTTGCCGGGCGAAGAGGTGGAAGCGAACGTCCAGCGAGCGAAGAACGATCTGCTTCGCGGGCATGTGGTGGAAATCGTTTCGCCTTCCGAGCATCGCGTCGCACCTGCCTGTCCCTATTTCTATCGATGCGGCGGGTGTCAGTATCAACATGCCGATTACAATTTTCAAGTAGAACAGAAACGTTCGATTTTGTTGGAGGTTTTGCGCCGCGTCGGCAAGATCGAATACGCAGGCGAGGTCGAGACGATTTCGTCCGGGCCATGGCAGTATCGCAATCGCGTGCAGCTGCACATTGACAACGGACAAGTTGGCTATTTCGAACTTGGTTCGCACCATTTGTGTCCGATCGAGCGGTGTCCCATCGCTTCGCCGAAATTGAATGAAGTGATCGGCGTGCTCAGCACGGAGCTTCCGAAACAGCCGCGCTTCGAGACGGACCTGGAACTGTTCACCAACGAGACGGACGTGCAGTTTTTGCCGTCGGATCGCGTTCCGCGCGCGGCTCGCGAACTGCTCGATGGATTTGCAACCACCGCGCCGATCGTGTATGAGGGGTTTCAAGTCAGCCGGCGGTCTTTTTTTCAGGTGAATCGGTTTCTGATCGATCGACTGGTTGAAGTGGCCCTAAGCGGAGCGAGCGGGGCGCGGGCGATCGATTTGTATTCCGGTGTGGGGCTGTTTTCGCGTGCTATGAGTGCGACCTTCGAGAACGTTACGGCCGTTGAGGCGAGCGAGAGCGCTTATCGGGATTTGCAGACCAATGTCCCGAATGCTGTTGCGGCGCATTCCACCGCGGAGCAGTTCTTAACGGAGTTCAAGGAGACGCCCGATTTAATCTTGGCGGACCCTCCGCGCGCGGGGCTCGGCAAACAAAACGTAACCGAGCTTTCGCGATTGCACGCACCCCAGCTCAGAATCGTTTCTTGCGATCCAGCAACTCTCTCGCGCGATCTTCGCGGATTATTGGACGCGGGATACAGAATCGAGCGAATGATTCTCATCGATCTGTTCCCGCAAACATTCCACCTCGAAACCGTGGTGCACCTGGTTATCTGAGTCCGTCAGGCGAAGGCGCGGCCATACTGCACCGGAACGGGCGCGGCTTCGGCGAGTTCTTTTGCCGCGTGCAGCGCGAAATAGGGATCTCTGAGCATCTGCCGCGCGACGAGAGTGATATCCGCTTGGCCGTTGCGGATGATCGCGTCGGCCTGAGGGGCCTCAGTGATCAATCCGACCGCTCCAGTGAGCACTCCCGTTTCGCGCCGGATACGCTCGGCGAACGGCACCTGGTAGCCGGCCTTGAGATCGATCTTCTGATACGGCACGGCGCCTCCGGACGAACAGTCGATCAGGTCGACGCCGAGATCGCGCAGACACGCGCTCAAACGAACCGATTGATCGAGGTCCCAACCGCCATCGGCCCAATCCGTTGCGGAAATGCGAGTGAATAAGGGAAGGCTGTCGGGCCACGCGGCTCGTACGGCTTCCGCGACTTCACATACGAACCGCGTGCGGTTTTCGAAAGGGCCGCCATATTCGTCGGTGCGCTTGTTGACGAGCGGCGAGAGGAATTCGTGAATGAGATAGCCGTGCGCGCTGTGAATCTCGACCACCTCGAAGCCCGCTGCCCGGGCTCGACGCGCGGCGGCCGCAAACGCTTCCACGATGATTTGAATTTCACCCTTTGTTAACTCGGCTGGAACAGGATCGCCCTCGAGAAACGGGATCGGACTCGGAGCCACGGGCTGCCATCCACCTTCGCCCGGCGGAATCGCGCGGCCACCCTGCCACGGCACCGCGGTGCTCGCCTTGCGTCCGGCGTGGGCGATTTGAATGCCCGGAACGGCGCCTTGTTTCTTGATGAAGCTGGCGATCCGCGACAGATTCTCAATATGATCGTCTTTCCAGATGCCCAAATCGGCGGGCGATATGCGTCCGCGCGCTTCCACCGCCGATGCTTCCGCTATGACAAGCGATGCGCCACCCACAGCCCGGCTGCCGAGATGGACCAGGTGCCAATCCGTCGCGAAGCCGTCTTCGCACGAATATTGACACATCGGTGAGACGACAATACGATTACGAAGTCCTACGCTTCGGATCGAAAGAGGAGAGAAGAGATGCGTTTGCATTAGTCCTGTTCATTGGATGAATTGGAACGCTCGCGGTTTCTCTATTTAGTGACGCGCTATGGCTTATCGTTGCGATAAACGACGCCTTCTTTCATGACAAAAATTACTTTCTCGGTCTGGCGGATATTCTCGGTGGGGTTGCCCGGAACGACGACCACATCCGCCAGTTTTCCAGCTTCGAGCGAACCGATTTTGTTCGAGAGACCGAGTAATTGAGCGTCTAAGGTTGTTCCCGCGCGCAAGGCGTCGATCGGTCTCATGCCGAGATCCACCAGCATGTGGAACTCCTCGGGATTTCGGCCGTGTGGATAGACGGCGGCATCGGTGCCCATACCGATGGTCACGCCCTTGGCCATCGCCTTTTTGACTGTCTTGTTGATGGATTCGATCGCGTTGCGCATCTTCGCTTCCACCTGTGGCGGATACGTTCCCTTGCCGATCCTCTCGCGTCCGCCTTCGGTGGCCATTAGAGTGGGAATGAAAAACGTGCCGCGCGCCTTCATCATGTCGAGAGCTTCGTCATCAAGGAATGTTCCATGTTCGATGGAATCAATGCCCGCGCGGATGGCTCGCTTGGCGCCTTCGGCTCCATGAGCATGCGCGGCCGTTTTGCGATGCAGGGCGTGCGCTTCATCGACGATCGCGTTCAACTCTTCCTGCGTCAGTTGGGGCGTGTCGACGTCGTCAGTCAATGAGAGCACGCCACCGGTGGCGCAGGTCTTGATGATGTCGGCGCCATATTTGAGGTTCATGCGAACTGCTTTACGCGCCTCTTCGGGTCCATTGATGACACCGTCCGCGGGACCCGATTCAAAGCCGAAAACTCCGAATCGGAACCCTCCCTGATCGTCGCAATGTCCACCCGTGGCGCCAATCGCGTGGACGGATACCAGCATGCGCGGTCCGACGATCTTTCCGGCGTTAATCGCATTTCTCAGGCCAACATCGATGAAATCCATGGAGCCCACATCGCGCACGGTGGTGATCCCGGCCATCAGCGTCTTGCGAGTGTTCTCGGTCGCGCGCAAGGTCAGCTCCGGAATGGTCATCTGCAACGCGTCCAGCATGGTCTGGCGATAATCGGGCGAATCGGACATGGAAAGATGCGTGTGCGCGTCAATAAAACCTGGCGAGATGGTCGCATCGCCGAAATCGATGATCTGAGCGTTCGGCGGAATCACGGCGCTGCTGCCGACCGCGACAATTCTGGGGCCATCGACAACCACAAGGCCGGGGGTCACGATGTCGTGCCCATCGAACATTCGCGCGGACTTGAGGACCATCGGCTGGGCAGCGTCTAAACAGACCGATACCAGCAAAAAGCAGAAAAGGGCTCGCATGCTTTGAGAGTTTATCGTACTTTCGCGAGCGTTCTCAGCGTCCTATATCCGGAAATGGTTCGGCAGTCTAATGAACTCTACCGTAAGACCGCCGCCCTGGCAGCGGCTGTAATTGTGACCAACGTGCTCGGCAACCTCGCGCTCAGCATGGGCATGAAAGAGGTGGGTGAGACGGTATCGGTATCCCTGCTGCCGTATTTACACGCGCTTCTGAATCCCTGGGTGATTGGCGGCGTCTGTTTGCTGGCGGTGTGGCTCTTCTCGAACCTCTCGCTACTGAGCTGGGCCGATCTCAGTTATGTGCTGCCTGTGACGTCGACAGCGTACGTTCTGGCGGCTGTTCTCGGCCACTTCCTGCTGGGCGAACCGGTGAGCACGCGGAGATGGCTGGGAATTCTGTTAATAATGACGGGGGCTACTGTGGTCGGGTTGACCCGACCTCGAACCACGCCGGAGCACGAACAGGATCTTCCGCACGGAGATGACGAGTGAGGTGGATCCTGATCGGAGTTATCGTCGCGTGTAACGCCGTCGGCGATCTGCTGAACACAACCGGTATGAAGCGTCACGGCGAAATCCACGATCTTCGGCCGCGTGCGATTCCGCGCTTAATTCGCTCGCTCATAACGAACCTCTACGTGATGGGCGGTATAGGCGCCATGGCCATCGCTTTCTTTGCGCTGCTGTCGTTATTGTCGATCGCGCCGTTGAGCTTCGCCGTTCCGGCGACGGCTGCCAGTTATATTCTGGAGACGATTCTGGCGAAGTATCTTCTCGGCGAACATGTAACCTGGCAGCGCTGGCTGGGAGCATCGGTGGTGGCGTTGGGAGTAGCGCTGCTCGCCTTCTGATCCGTTCTGTCGTTGAGGCCCAACAGCACCAGTCCGGCGATGACGAGCGCGGTCGCAATCGATTTTAAGATCAGCGTCCAGCCGGCGAAATTCTCCCACATCCAGGCAGGCCTCCATTTGGTGATGGCGTAGGCGCCAGCAAAGATGATCGCGTAGCGGATGCCGGTGATCGCATCCACGATTGCGGGGTTTGTCAGGCTAACCGCATAGAAGAGCAGGAAAGATCCGACGCCGGCCGTAAAACGATTCACCATGTACCAGAATTTGCTCTTCGGATCGGCGTTTTCGGATCCTTCGAAGATCTGACGGCGCCACTTGGGCCGCACCAGCAGCAGCAAGGAGCCGGCGAAAGTCCCGAGCGTGAAGATGACGTAGCCTGAGACGAAGTTGGTGTTGTTGAAGACCACTTTCTCGAGGACGTTGACTAGACCGAACGTTACGGATGCCGACAGGACCCACGGCATGATCTTCCCCAGCGCCATTTTCTCGGAGAAAAACATCAGGAATCCGCCGCTCACCATCAAGATGAAGCCGGCCAGATTTCCTTCGCCGAGCGGCTGCGCGAGCAACGGAATCCCGATTAACGCTGTGAACACCGGAGAGAAGCCGCCCATCATCGCCAGCGTTTCCGATGCCTCGCCCTTCTTGAGCGCTCCGTAGTAAAAATAATTTGCGATCAGATGGAGGATACCGGTAAAGAAGGCCAGGGTCGCAATGCCCCAGCCGGGAAACGTGTAGCCGAACGGGATGAGGCAGAGTCCGAAAATGCTGATGAATCCCAGCCAAAAAACATATGATGCGAGATTCCGCGTCTCGGGCCGCCGTAGGAGGATCTTGTCCCAGAGGAGAGAGATCCCAATGATCGAATGCGAAAGGATGGCAATGAATACGCCGCTTTTCCAGACGGCCAAATGCATCAGCAAATGCACATAGATGGGATGCGATCCCTGAGATTCAGTGACGCGTCAAGTCGCGAAGAGCGGGCTCCAGCTCGGGAAAACTGAATCGGAATCCGGCGGCTTCCGCGGCGGCCGGAACCGCACGCTCGCTTGCGAGCACCGCCTCGGCCATTTCTCCGAGAGCCAGCTTCAGACCGAATTCAGGAACCGCGAGCACAGTGGGACGGTCGAGAACGGCGCCAAGCGCGTGTGTGAAATCGGCGTTAGTGACCGGCTGCGGCGAGGTCACGTTGACAGGTCCGTGCAGGTCGGCGTCCTCGAGCGCGAACAGGATGAGAGCAGCGGCGTCGTTGACGTGGATCCATGGCATCCACTGTTTGCCGGATCCTAAACGTCCGCCTGCGCCGAGACGAAATGGCTGCACCATCTTTGGGAACGCGCCGCCGTCCGCTCCGAGGATGACGCCGAATCTGAGATGAACCACCCGGATTCCGAATTGCTCGGCTGCGCGGGACGCTTCCTCCCACTCCTCGGTGAGATCGGCAAGGAAGCCGGAACCGCGTTTGGAATTCTCGGTCAAGATTTCGTCGCCGCGCGATCCGTAGATGCCGACTGCGGAGGCGCATAACAGAGTCGAGGGCTTCGTGGCTGCTTTCGAGAGAGCCTGAACGAGATTCCGCGTGCCATCGATGCGGCTCGACCGAATTCGCTTTTTCGATTCGTCTGTCCAGCGCTGGGCAACCGTTTCGCCAGCTAGGTGAATCACCGCGCCGGCGGATTCGAAGACGGCGGGGTCGGGTTCATCCCCGGAATCCCATTTCGAAAACTCGAGATTGTCCAGCGGACGCCGGCACAGCGTTCGAATTTCGTGACCCGCAGCTTGCAGCTTCGGGATGACATGGCTCGCGATGAAGCCGGTGGCACCGGTCAAAACAATTTGCATGGCTGCTCGATCTCCCGAATGTACGCGTCGACATCGGTCTTGCGCTTCATGCCGTCGTACGACATATAGCGTACCTTGCCGAAAATCGGGCGCTCCGGCCAAGGGCGATCGTGGAGGCCGAGACACCAGAGAATGTTGGCGTAGGTATTCGGATCGCGTCCGTCCAAGGCCCAGACATCGTGAATGTGGACCATCGTGTCGACGGCTTCCTGCGCCGTGCGCGACCATTCGAGAATTTTCTTGCCCCAGTACATGCGATAGTACCCGTGAATCTTGCCCGTCCGGAGCATTTCTTTTTGGGTGGCGTTCCAAAGCGGGTCGTGGGTCTTAGCATCGACGAAATCCTCGCGCGAGTAGAGAGGATCTCGTTTGTCGTGCGCGTGCTCGGCGAGTGTTTGCTGCGCCCAATCGGGCAGGTTTTCGATGGATGCGGGGTTTTCGGTGAAGCGCGCGAAATTGAATGCCAGTTCGCGCCTGACGATCAGCTCCTCTAGAAATTCATCGGCAATCAGCTTGTGCTCCGCGGCATAGTCGCGAGCCGCCAGCGCCACTTCGAGTGACGAGATGTGACCGAAGTGGAGATACGGGCTCAGGTTGGACGTCGCATTTGCCGACGGCTCGTTTTTCAATTTCGCGTAGCGGCGGAGGTTGTGCTCCAGGAAGTTTTTCAGGTGCTGCTTAGCCTCGCCAGCTCCTCCGCGATAAAGATCGGAGGGCGCGATGGAATGGTCGATTTCGCAGTCGGAGGCGTGGCTTTTGTCGATAGTGGCAGGAGCAGTCCACTTAACCTTCACGCGTGGTTCTGGGACTGGTTGCAAATAACGATCGAGAAGTTTGTGGATCTTGGGGCGGATCGTGTATGCGGCCCATTCGCGCTTCTCGATCTTGCTCATCGGGACGATGCAGCTTGAATCCACCGCGTAGCAGGCGATGTCGAGTTTAGCCGGAACGCGACGATTGAATTCCCGGGCAATGAAGGTTGGGTAATCGTCGGTCACGACGGCCGCGGCATCGGACGCGAGTTTGTACAGCCTGTCGTCTGGATCTTTCAAACGCTTTCGCAGATAGAATTCGTAGCCGATGCCAAGCTTCTTGAGCCGCTCCGCCGTGTCGCCGACGCCTTCCAAAATGAACGTATGCAGACGATCGTTGGCGTGCGGGCAGGAACAGGTCAGGCCCTCGTAAAACAACACTGGGAGGTTTCGTTCATTGGCCAGTTCGACCGCGAATGCCAGAGCATGATTAAAATCGACCCGCCGATTCATCTGCGCCCAGTAGAGAACGTACTTCGCGTTGTCGCGAACGGACGCGTCATTGAGCTTCAAGAGTCGATCCGGCAGGTACAATTGAGTAGTTGTCATGAGGGCGTGGAACCGGGCCAAATTATTGTGGGGCTATTTTCGGCGGAAGTCCGCGCTCAAAGGGCTGCCCGTCGAGTACATAGTCGAGACCACTGCCAAGTGTAACCTCTACTGTCCGATGTGCCCCCGCGAAACGCACAAACAGCCGAAGGAAGACATGAGCGACGAGATCTTCAATCGGCTCGTTGAAGAATCGGGCCAAACCGGCGAACACATGATGCTCATCGGGCTTGGCGAGCCCTTTATGGATCGCAAGATCTTCGATCGCATCGAGTATTGCAAGCGCCATGACGTCGCCACGCTGCTTTCGACCAACGGCACCCTTCTTGACGAAAAGGTCTCCGCGAGGATTCTCGACAGCACGCTCGAAAATATCACGCTGAGCTTCGACGGCACCACGAAAGAATCGTACGAGCATTACCGCAAAGGGGCCAAGTTCGAGAAGGTGCGCGACAACTTCATCAACTTTCGCGCGCATGAAGCATGAGCGCAAGGCCAAAGTGCAAATAGTGATGCAGATGGTTCGGATGGAAAAGAACGCGAACGAAGTGGATGAGTTCCTTCGCTTCTGGAAAGCAGTTCCGGGCATCGACCAGGTGCGCATCAAAGAAGACGAGACCAACGTCTTGCAGCCCGCGGCCGGACGCGTTCAGGACGGCAGCACGTTTCCCTGCCACTATCTCTGGCGCGGTCCAATGTATGTGAAGCACAACGGCGACGTCTATCCTTGCTGCCAGGCCTACATGCTGGACGGCGCGCCCATAGGACGCATCGGAGAGCAGCCGCTCGAAGAAATCTGGAACTCGGCCGACATGCAGGAACTGCGCCGTCTGCATGCCACGGGACGCGCGGGTGAAGTCGATATGTGCGCGCGCTGCTGCGCCAGCATCCCGCATCCGGTGCTGGTGGCCGGTAGCCTGGTTTTCAACGGCAAGCACGTGCGGCGGATGATTCCGATTATGGAGAGGATCGCCGGGAGACTTTTCCAGCGGCCCGCGGCAATGGCTCCGGCTCCTGCGCCCCAACTGGTTCAGATTGAGACCGCTCAACCGACTGCGCCGCATACACACGGTCCAGGAAGGTAAAAAAGTCCTCGCTGCCGCGCCAGAGCGGAAATTTCCCGAGCCTGCGCGCCGCGGAGGACTGCTCGGCTGCTAATGAATCGGGGATTTCTCCCAGCTTCCAGAATGCTGCGGGATCAGCAGGCAACGGCTCCTTCGCTTCCATTTCCGTAGTTACCGCACCTTCGCCCAGCAGTTCGAGAAACTCCTCTCGGGACATGCCGCGCATCTTGAAAATCAGGAAGGGGTCGCGATCGAACTCTTCTCCGAGCAAATAGTAAACGGCCGCGATGTGTTTGCACGGATTTGACGAGTCCGGACATGTGCAATCGGTTTTCAGATCGTTGTAGCGCTCCGGAAAAAGCGACACGCCGGAGGCGCGAAATACTTCTTCCATTTCGTTCGGCATCGATCCGCCGAGCAGTTTGGAAGCGAAGGCGGCCTGTTTCGACACCTCCTCGGCCACGCTGGTCCACGATTCCTGCTGGAGGGTCTTCACCGTAATTTGCACTTTGTACGGATCCTGACGCGACCCCTGCACCTCGGCTGTGATGCAGCCCTTTTCTATTTCCAGAGAGACGACCTGTCCACGGCGAGCGTAGCTGCGCCCGCGTTGAAGCCGGGAACCGATATTGAATCCGTCGAGCACGGAGATCCAGCGCTTTGCCCACCAGCTCTCTCCGAAAGCGCCTCGCTTCGATTGCGATCTTATGCCGCCCTTTGCCTCGCGCGGCACCGATGGCGGGAAATATCGGTAATCGTAGTCGTCCCAATCCCTCATGTTTATTCGCCTACAGCATCTTTCCGCAGTGCGAGCAAGTTACGAAGCTCCGCATTCGACAATTCGCTGAGCCATGCTTCGCCCGCCCCCACGATGCTTCCCGCCACTTCTTTCTTGCGCTCGATCATCTCGTCGATTTTCTCTTCCAATGTTCCCGCGCAGATGAATTTGTGCACCTGCACATTTTTCTTCTGCCCGATTCGAAACGCGCGATCCGTCGCCTGATTTTCAACGGCCGGATTCCACCAGCGATCGAAATGAAACACGTGATTAGCACTGACGAGGTTTAATCCGGTGCCGCCGGCTTTTAGCGACAGCAGGAAAATGCGCGGACCATCGGACTCAGCAAATCGCTCCACCATGGCATCGCGCTGCTTCTTGGACGTGCCGCCGTGAAGATACATTACTTCGACGCCGAACGTTTCCTGCAAATGGCGTTGGAGGATGTCCCCCATTTCGGTGAATTGCGTGAAGATCAGCGAGCGGTCGCCGACTGCCAGCGTCTCTTCGATCATCTCTCCGATGCGCGCGAGCTTTCCGCTGCGTCCCTCGATTCCGGATTGGTCTTTCAAGAACTGCGCGGGGTGATTGCAGATCTGCTTGAGCTTCATGAGCGTCGCGAGCACTAGGCCCTTGCGCTCGATTCCCTCCGAAGATTCGATGGCGGCCTGCGCCTCTTTTGCCACGGCTTCGTACAACGATGCCTGCTCGCGTGTCAGATTGCAGAACACCTTCATTTCGAGTTTGTCGGGCAGATCGGCGATGATGCTCTTGTCCGTTTTCAACCGCCGCAGGATGAATGGTCCGGTGATCTTGCGCAAACGTTCGGCTGCCAGCTTGTCGCCGTATAGCTGGATCGGCGAAAAGAATCGGGTGCGAAATGAGCTTTGCGTTCCCAGGAACCCGGGATTCAAGAATTCCATGAGACTCCACAGATCGCCAACGTTGTTCTCGACCGGAGTGCCGGTGAGCGCGATGCGATAGTCGGAGGTCAGCGATCGCGCCGCGCGGGCCTGCTTGGTCTCGGAATTCTTGATGTTCTGCGCTTCGTCGAGGATCACTCCCTGCCAGTTCACTTTTCGAAGCGTTTCCAGATCGCGATGGAGTAGAGCGTAGGTCGAAACCACCAATGCGTGGCACGATGCCGCTTCCTCGAACGCGGCTTCGCGATTTCTGGCCGCGCCGTGATGCACCAGAACCGGTAGCTCCGGCGTGAATCGTGCCGCCTCTTTCTGCCAGTTGCCCGTTACGGATGTCGGGCAGACGAGCAACACGGGTCGCCGCGCACCCGCCGACCAGTTCTTCTGGATGAGCGTCAAAGTTTGAATCGTTTTGCCGAGTCCCATGTCATCGGCAAGGCAGGCGCCCAATCCGAGTTCGTTGAGAAAGTCGAGCCAGGAATAACCGCGACGCTGGTAGGGGCGCAGTTCGCCATTCAGTTGCGGCGGTTGCGGCAATTCCTCGAATGGCGCGCGGCCTTCCAGGCGATCGAGAAGGGGTTTAAGCCAACCGCTGGCTTCGACGCCGTCGATTTCGAGCGGGCCGGCCTCCGTGGTCACACCGAGTTCCATGCCGATCAGGTCGCGAACCGTCGCCGAGCCGCTAGGGTTTTTCTTCAGGAAGTCGAGAGCGGCCTGGATGCCCGCTGCGTCCACTTCCACCCACTGTCCGCGCAGCTTCACGAGCGGCGCTTTCATCCGCGCCAGAGCGGCGAGTTCTTTCTTAGAAATCGCCTCGCCTCCGAGGGCCAGCTCCCAATCGAATTCGATAATTGTGTTCAGAGAAAGACCGGCCGATCCGGTCATCGATTTCGTCTTTGTGCGAGCCTTAGCTTTCAATCGAACATTTGTGCCCTTCCGAGTCCACCAGGAAGGCAGCATCAATCCGAAGCCGTTTTGTTCGAAAGCCGATGCCGTCTGTCGCAGGAACTCATAAGCTCCGATAGCGTCGGTTGAATATCCTTCCGGGGCTCGATCCTTCAGGCTTGCGTCCACGTCGGCACTCACGGAAGCAGCCTGTCCCAGGGAAACCAGCAAATGTTCGCGAACGGCCGAAGCTTCGGGGCCCATGACGGTAAGCGATGCCTTGCGGGGTTTCCAGACCTCGGCGGCTGGGAGGACCAGGCTGGGATCTTTGGTGCCCTGAAGCAGGTAGTCGACGCGCCACTGTTCGTCCTCTGGCTGCGGCTCCTGGAGGCGGAAACAGAGGCGGAATGGCGCGCGTGATGCGAGAGCCAGTGGCCGCTGCCATTGATTCACCTGCTGCGCCAGCGCGGCGCCGTCCTTGATGGATGCGTCGGCAGAAGTCAGCGCGGCCATCCATTGGTCGTGCACGCTTTCGACGATTCGCGGCTTTAACGAAGCCGCCGACGAGCGCACCATGTGGTCGACTATCCAGCCGAGGAACGCAGTCAGCACGGATTCGGCGGACGCATCTGGCTCTCGCTCGCCTCTAGTTACTGCCCGAGCCGACGGCGGCATTGCTTTCGACAGTGCATGGAGATGCCCGACATCGGGAACAGCTATCCAGCGTGCGGCATAATTCCTGTCTTCGAGCTTCACGCCGGGCAGAAACTGACCATGCGCCACGACCCCACCGGCGAACTGGAGAGCCCGAGTCCAGTACGTCAAATCGTCTCCCACCAGGACGCCGGGAGCGAACATGTGTTTGTCGATGCATGCGGTCAGGAATTCGATGGCCTCGCGCGCGTTGAGCGCGGCCGCGTGGATCGCACAGGGCGCGATGGTGCACTCGCCGGATGGCGTCTCGCCGAGCAAGGGACTCGAGGGTACCGGCTTCCCATCGTGCGACGGCAACCACGCCGTGGCGTCCACGACGGAATGCTTTTCAGTAAGCGTTCCTAGAAGAGCCTTTTTGCCCGCCTCCGGCGCACGCCAGATCAGGAGCGAGCCGGCGTCAAACGCGGCGTGAAGAGAGAGCATCGTTCAGCAAGCGCTTCCATTTGGGAATATCGATGGTCCAACAAACCTTGACGCTCTTGACGTTTCGCCACAAATCGCGATTCCTGGCATCGAGGCCGACGTTCAGGCGATCGACCACGGTCATCCCACGCGTGAGCTCGCTCGCGACCTCGACATCGACGAGATGATCGCTCGCGGAATTGCAAACGCCAGGGTCGAGAGCGATCGACATCGCGACGGGATCGGGCAGACAAATCCCGATCTCGCCGGTTTGGATCCGCAGCGCCTCCATCGCGGTTGAATTACATTCGATCGCGAATCGCGCGAGCGGCGTGCCCAAGCTCAAAACGTGCTGGATGTCCTCCGGACCTAGGACGGCCTCGCCGCGACACAAATGCCAACCCACGAGCTCGATAGGCAGGCCCGATCGCATAACGATGCGGGCAGCTTCGGGATCCACGAAAATGTTGTATTCAGCCGCCGGCGTCACGTTGCCTTCGCAGCAAGGATTGCCACCCATAATGATGAAGCGGCTTACGTTTTGAACCAGCGCGGGATTCCGTGCGATGGCCAGCGCGAGGTTCGTCAAGGGTCCCAGCGTGACAACAACGATCCCCGGATTTGCGTCGATGGTTTGGATGATCGCGTCGACGGCATGTACCGGCTCGGCCGACCGGCGCGGGGCTGGATAGTTGTGATCGCCCAGTCCGTCCCTGCCGTGGAACCATTCGGCATTCACGTATTCACGCAACAAAGGCCTCGCAGAGCCCATGTAAATGGGCACGTTGGAACCACACAACTGCGCGACATAGAGAGCGTTGCGCGTCGCCTGTTCGACCGCGACGTTGCCCGCCACGGTGGTGATCGCGAGCACGTCCACGTCGGGCGATTGAAGCGCCATGATAAGCGCGACAGCGTCGTCCGAGGCAGTGTCAGTATCGATGAGCAGTTTGCGCGGCATTCCCAGAAACGGACAATGTGAAGACGTGGAAGCGTCTTAGTATCTTAAATATACTCTGGAGAGGAACGTGCTATGCCAGCCCTCATGGAAATGAGATTTGCGTTCCGTTCCCTGCGGAAGAGTCCCGCGTTTACGCTGCTTGCGATGTTGATTATGGCGCTCGGTATTGGCGCGAACACGGCTGTGTTTAGCGTCGTGAATGCCGTGCTGCTGAGGCCGCTCGACTACTCAAATCCGGACCGCATCGTGACGCTGTGGTCGCTAGGGAAGAAGAGCCATTCCCACTCGCAGGTATCGGCCCCCGATTTCCATGACTGGCATCACCAGAGCTCTTCTTTTTCGGCTTTGGCTGATTTCGATGCGGGCGATACGGCTGTGTCGCTGGGTTCGCAGGCCGAATATACGGAGGTAGCGGAAGTGACTCCGGAGTTCTTCGACGTCTTCACGGTCCATCCGGCGGAGGGCCGATTCTTTAGCGCCGACGAAGAAAAGCCCGGAAGCGCCGCCGCGGCGCTGATCAGCTATTCGTATTGGCAGAGCCACTACGGCGGGCGGCCGCTGCAGGATCAAACTCTGCGCATGTTCGACCGGACGCTGCACGTCGTGGGAGTGGTTCCACCGCGCTTCCATTTCCCCGAGAAGACCGATGTCTGGATTCCCGCTAATACGATTTTCCCGGAGACGCCCTCGCGTTCGGCGCACAATTACCGCGTTATTGGCCTTCTGAAGCCGGGCGTAAGCCTGGAGCGCGCGCAGGCCGAGATGACCGCGATTGGAACGCGTCTGGAACAGCAATATCCGGAAAGCGATAAAGATCAGAGCGTGGCCGTGACTCGAATGCGCGATGAAATGGTGCGCGACGTTCGCGTGACGCTGTACCTGCTCCTCGGCGCGGTTGCGGTGGTGCTGCTGATCGCTTGCGCAAATATCTCGACTTTACTGCTCGCGAAGGCGAGCGCTCGTACGCGCGAGATGGCGATCCGCGCCGCGATCGGGGCCAGCAGGGCTCGTATTATCCGGCAGCTCATCTCTGAGAGTCTCCTGTTGGCGGTGGTGTCCGGCGCGGCCGGCATCGTTCTGGCGTTCTGGGGCTCCGAGGCGCTGGTCGCACTCGCTCCGGGAAACGTGCCTCGCCTCGCCGAGACAGGGATCGACGGATGGGTGCTCGTTTTCACCCTCGCGATCTGCATCGCATCGAGCCTGCTGTTTGGCCTGGCGCCCGCGATTCATGCTTCTCGCGTCGACTTAAACGATGCTTTAAAACAAGGCGCTGCGCGAGCCGTCATGGGAGGGGCTGCCGGCCGGACTCGTAATGTTCTCGTTGTCGCCGAGGTCGCACTGGCTGTTATGCTGCTGGCCGGCGCCGGGCTTCTGCTCAAAAGCTTCATAGCTTTGCACAATGTCGAGCTCGGATTTCATCCGGAGCACGTCCTGGTCATGGAAGCGAATGTCCCGGCTTCCGGATTGCAGAGCGCCCGGCGCGCAACACGTTTCTACAAGGACATTCTGCCGCAGATTGCCGCGCTTCCCGGTGTCTTGAAGGCCGGCGCAACCTACGCGATTCCCGGCACTGTCGGATCCTGGGGCAATTATTGGATCGATCATCTGCCTGCTTCCATGGACCCGCACGGGCCAGACGCGGTATTTTCCACAATCGCTCCCGGAACATTTTCGACGCTCGGGATTCCACTGCACCGCGGACGCGACGTGAACGATAGCGACACTTACGACGCGCCATTCACGGCCGTCATCAACGAGGCGCTCGCCCGGCAGGCGTTTCCGGGTCAGGATCC
The DNA here is from genome assembly GCA_963802915.1 of Bryobacterales bacterium. Classification (GTDB taxonomy): domain Bacteria; phylum Acidobacteriota; class Terriglobia; order Bryobacterales; family Bryobacteraceae; genus JAICMB01. Next base: position 258,996 of record CAWDKQ010000021.1, on the reverse strand, counting down.
GATCGGACGCTCGATCCTTTGCGGCTTCGATTCCGATAAACCGATGAAGATTGTCGGCGTGGTCGGTGATATCCGGCAATACGGTCCGGCAAAAAAGCCATCGCCCGAGATTTACATGCCGTATGAGCAGCATCCCCAGCCGTCTACCGATCTCAACATCGTGGTGCGCACCGCGATCGAACCGGATGCCCTTACCCAGACGCTTCGTCGAAAGGTCCACGAGCGTTCGCCCGACGTGCCGCTCAAGTTCACCACGCTCGAAGCAGCGCTGTCGGATAATATCGCTGCGCCGCGCTTCCGCACCTTGCTGCTCGGGATTTTCGCGGGGCTCGCTGTTTGTCTCGCGATGGCGGGAGTCTACGGAGTTATGGCGTACGTGGTAGGTCAACGGTCGAATGAAATCGGATTGCGAATGGCGTTGGGCGCCAGTTCCGGCGATGTACTGCGATTGATGCTGCGCCAAGGAATGACGCTCGCCGGTATCGGGCTGGTGCTTGGCCTTGCAGGAGCCATAGCGGCCTCGCGGCTTCTCAGTAGCATGCTGTTTGAGGTAAAGCCGGGAGATCCGCTGACCTACGTGGGCGTCGCGGTCCTGCTTGGCCTGGTCGCGCTGGCGGCGACCTATCTGCCCGCAAGACGAGCAGCCAGAGTGGACCCGCTGGTAGCACTTAGAATTGAGTAGGACTCCGGACCTGCTCAGTTAAAAGCTACGAACCCCACACCAGCCCGAACCATGTATTTACCTTAGGCATGATTCAGGTTATTCCGGAATGTTTCTTAGCTCCGATAGTGTTTAGGTACTGGTCCGAACTAGTACGAACGAAAAGTTAGTCCTGCGAAGGAGACTACACTTTCATCGTCGATGTTCCATTGCTGATAGCGCTGCAGCTCGCCGCGAGATTTCGGGGCGCATTTCAGAAAGGTATAAAACGGCGATGATCCGCACCATTTCAGGTCGTCCTGGTTCTCCTGCACGAGCGACCAGAAGCCATCCGGGTCGGCTGAATTGACGCACTCGATCCGCTTGCGGTCGCGCTCCGCTACGGCCAGCATGCCGCCATTGTCGGCTTTGGCGATCATCTCGTCGCCATATCGGCGGCCCATGTGCGCCATGTCGACGCCCAGCACGTAGAACAACTTCGATCCCTCGGACGCGCCGATCTCGCTCAGTCCATCAAAGAAGCGCTGCACATGCTCATTGTTTTCGGGCTTGCCGCCGCGATAGACACTCTCGACGAATGGGCCGCATAGTATCGGGAGGATGCTGACATTGGGTCCGTAAACGTGTTGCAGGAAAAGTACCTGGAACTCTATCGAATGCTCGACCGCGTGGCAATAATCCTCCATGCGCACCGCGCCGGGAGCCGCCGCGGCAAGGCGGTCGACTAAGCCGGTGTTCGTACGCGATTTTCCAAGCGGCGTTTCATACGGTTTGCGCGTCAGGCCGAAGTGATCCGCTTCACCGTAGTGCGAGGTGCCCAGAATCACGAAGGTGCGATCTGCATAAGCCGGCAGCAAGTTTGCGTAAGCGTCGCGATAGGATTCCCAGCCGCCGAAAGGGCTCACGTGCGGCGCTGCAATGCCCATCAGCGAATCGGTGGTGGGCTTCTGAGCCCCTTCCATGAACTCGGTAAGTTGGGCCGTAGTCTCCTCGGGATCATCCGGATACGCCGAGCCCGCGTGGCTCGCTTCGCGCACGGGAGATTCCGCGAACTCTTTGATGCGGTCCGCGCGGAGTTTTTGAAAGACCTCGTCCTCCAGAAAGCCGGCTTCGCGAAGGGCGCCCACGAGATGCTTCTCGAGCTCGCCAACCTGGATCTCGCCGGTGGCCCGGACCAGGTTTTCCCTGAGATCGAGCTCGGTCTGCTCTCCATCGAAGCAGGCGAGGCATGCGACGAGCGGCGGCGGGACCAGGAGCATGGTGTCGGAGAAGCGGTAATGATCCCGAATCATGAGGCCAGGGCGTTCCGGGTCGGGCGAAGGCATAAAATCCAAGCCCAACCGCAGGCGGGGCAGTTGGTGAGGCATTACGCTCATAATCGCACGCCGGGCGATAATCATCCCATGGCCATCTTGATAACCGGCGCAAACGGCGGACTCGGTCCCGCGGTCGTCGATGCCTTCCTCGCGGCAGGCGAAACTGTTTATGGTGTGGGCCGGTCGTGGAAAAAGGGCAATCCGCACAATTCAACGAGCTTTCATTCGGTGGAAGCAGACGTGAATACAGATGAAGGCTGCGACACAGCTGTTTCGGCCGCGGCTCCGGTGACTGCTTTGGTCCACCTGGTGGGCGGGTTCGGCGGCGGACAGCCGGTGCAAGCAACGGACGACGCGGTTTTCGACCAGATGATCAATGCCAATCTACGGTCGGCGTTTCGAATCATCCGCGCGGTTTTACCTGGGATGCAAAGCGCGAAACACGGGAGGATTGTCGTGATGGGCTCGCGCGCCGGAGAAGAGCCGATGGCGGGTTTTGCGGCGTACACGGTCGCCAAAGCAGGTGTTGCCGCACTGGTGCGGACGGTCGCCCTCGAGAATAAAGGGTCCGGCGTGACGGCTAATGTTCTTGCGCCTAGTATCATCGATACTCCAGCAAATCGCGCGGCCATGCCTCTGGCGGATCGTTCCAAGTGGGTAACGCCGGAGTCGATCGCGAAGACGATTTTGTGGCTAACGTCGAACGGGGCCGCCGATATCAGCGGCGCGGTGATTCCGATTTACGGAGGAGCCTAGCCGGGAGCCTATGCGCGCTCGAAGTTCCGGAACCACAGCGCCTGGTCGGCGATGGGCGCCGTTTTGAGAGAAATGGCCGCGAGCTGCCGCTCGTTAAGGGGCGTGAATTCGCGAGCGAGCGCCACGTTCTCTTCGAGCTGGGACAGCGAATCGATGCCGATAATGATCGTGCTCACCGGCTGCGACAACACCCAGTACATGGCTTCGCGCATGGTCAGGGTACCGGGCTTGGTGGTGATGTTTGCGCCGCCTTCCCACATGTGCTTTTGCCGGTCGAGAGACGGAGGCGTCCAGGACGCGAGAATACGGCCGCGGGCCGGGACCTTCATCCCGATGATGCCCATTTGCCGCTCCAGAGCGAGGGGGAGCAGTTCCGCCGAAAAGCTGTGACCATGCTGGTCAGCGGCGTTGATGCCCATTAGCACGGTGTCGAACGGGAAGCGGCGGATGCATTCCATCAGCGCGTCGGGCCGGTGGTGCCCCGTGACGCCGAGGAATCGCACCATTTTTTGATCGCGAGCCTGCTCGAACGCTTCCATCGCGCCGCCCTTCGCGAAGACCTGTTCGACGTCTCCCATGGTGCCAATATCGTGCAGTTGCCAGATGTCGACATGATCCGTCTGCAAGAGGCTCAGCGATTTCTCCAGCATGCGAAGCGAACCGTCGCGTGAGCGTTCCTTGCTCTTCGTCGCGATGAACGCCTCTTGACGACGGCGCTTCAAGACCTGTCCGAGATATCGCTCGCTGGGGCGCGCCGGTCCGCCATAAATCGAAGAGGTATCGAGATAGTTGATCCCGAGATCGAGAGCTCTCTCGATAATCGGAAGGGCGACGGCATCGTTGTTGTCCCGCTCGAGCGCGGCCTGCCCGCCAAGGCTGAAGATGCCGACCTTGTGTCCGGTCTGGCCCAGGTTTCTGGTTGGCAGGAGCTCAGGCGAGCGCGACGGCTCGGCGTGCGCGGGTCGGGAAGTGGCGGCGCCTGTTGCGAGTGCGGCGGCTGCAATTCCGCCCGATTTTAGAAACGCGCGGCGATGCTGCTCATTGTGTTTCATGCTCGACTCTTACATCGATGGTGCCATAAAGCCGCTGAGTTGTAGGAAGTTAGCTTGAGGTTCTCGAGAAAAGCGAGAGCAGGCCACCCAATGAGGAGCTCTTTTTGGAAGATTGCTCCTTGCCCGTGAGGCGGTCGGCGAGGCCGCTGATACTCTTTCCGAGGTTGGTGCCCGGAGGAATCGGCTTGCCGTCGATGAGCGCGCGCTGGACGGCGTCGTAATCGCTAGGCATGACGTGATAAATCTCGGTGTGGAGCGCCGTACCGATGCTGTCACGGCTCAAGCCGACATGTTTGTCGTAGCGATTGACCACGATCCGGATTTTCCAGCGTCCGACGTTGTTCGCTTCGAGATAACTCAGCGAACGCTGCACGGCTTGCAGTGAGGTCAATTCGTTGGTCGCAATCAGGAGCAGTTCGTCACAGATATGGGCCTGGCTGAGGTTCCAGTCGCCGTAGACGCTGCCGGCGTCGATGATTACCACATCGTGGACCGCCCTGGCGTATTCAATGACCGAGGTAGCATCGTTCATCTCGCTGATTCCGGCGATCATCGCTTCCGGAGATAGCAGAATGTCCACGCCGGAGCGGTTCATGGTCACCGACTTCCAGAGGTCGGCATCGATTTCGGAACCGCGCTGAACGACGTCCACGAAGCTGTAATTCGACTTCATTTTGAGGACAAAGGACATAGTCCCGGCCAAGGGGTCCAGATCCGCTAAGAGGATACGTTTCTGAGGTTCGAGGCGTTTCCATTGGTAGGCTAGATTGCAAGCAATCGTGGTGGCGCCGGAACCGCCTTTGGCTGGCATGATGCAGAGGACTTTGCCTCGATTGGCTCCCGCCATGGACGCGGGCTGCTGGCGGGCCAGTTTCTCGAGCGAACCCTGAACCTGCTCGTCCGTGAACGGTTGAATGAGGAATTCGGTGGTACCCTGCCGCAGGCAGCGCAGGATCAGATCGGGGTCATTGCCCGACATGACGGCGATAATCGGAATCCCAGGCTTGACCCGCAGGATGTCGGGAATTACAGCGAGGGCCGCATTGCGGTCCGACATCACGTCCAGAAAGCACAGATTAGGCTGTTGGATCCTGAACGTCTCCACCAGCTGTCCGACAGTGGGATAAACCTCCAGATCATGGCCTGCGAAGGCCGCGAATCGGGGGGCGAGAAACGGGGTTAACTCCCGCCGTATCTTGGTGTTCGGACCAACAAATAGTGCTTTCCAGTTGCCATTTATTCTAAGGGTTTCAGCCACGTTTCGCTCTGGACGGAGCGCTTCCCTTCAAAGCCTTCCAATGGTCACATCGGCTGTCCGCGAGGATAACATGAGAGGCTTTCGGCACTTCCGCACTATTAGTGCGAACACCCGCGCCGATAAGGATTTCATCCTCGATGGGTGTGATTGTGCCGGGCATCCTCTTGGAAGTACCTCGAAGGGCATGGGGAGCGTGAAATGAGCGAATTGACCGCAGAAAAGAAAAGAGTTGCGATTTGCGACACTCAGCCTATCACGGCAGAAGGCGTGCGTGTGCTGCTCGAGTCCTGCCAGGATTTCGAATTCGTCGATTGGGCGGAGTCTCTCGATGTCGGTACTGCCTTGGTGCGAACCAGCCGGCCGGACATCCTGATCGTCGATAAGGCCTTTGGAACTCATGCCGTTCTGGAGTGGCTCCGCAATTTGAAGACGTTTGACAAACCTCCCCTGATCATCGTTTGGGGAGTCTCCATGACGGAGGCGGAAGCACTGCGGTTTCTTCAAGCTAGCGCCAGCGGCATCGTCCGGAAGGGGGCCGATCTGCGCAGCATCTTGAATTGCATTCACGCCGTTGCCGCGGGGAGAAACTGGATGGAAGACACCGTTTTTCGCGATGCCGTCCGTCCTGAGCGCTATCCCCGGTCAGAGCTGACGGCCCGTGAACGGCAAGTTCTGGAGCTGGTCGAACAAGGCTTTAAAAACAAAGAGATAGCCCAGGAACTCGGGATTCGCCCGGGAACCGTAAAAATTCACCTCAAACACATCTTTGAAAAGACTGGCGTTCGGGGTAGGTACGGTCTCGCGTTGAGCGGTTTGAGGACGCAGACTCCGGTCCCTTTGGCGTCGTAGCTACACGGCCGCGTCGCCATCCAAGCTGCGCCATAAATACCAGGCCGCGATGGAGCAGTAAGGATGCCATCGACGGGCAATCTTTTCCACTCGCTCCGGCTTGGGGAGATCCCTTAGACGATAAGCTTTCCGAATTGCCGATCGCACGCCCAGATCCCCTACCGGCAAGACGTTCGGTCTGCGCAGGGCGAAAATCAGGAACATGTGCGCGGTCCAGACTCCCACACCTTTCACGCGCGTCAGGTGCTCGATCACGTCGGCGTCGGTCATTTCAGGAAAACGGGCGAAATCCAATTCGCCTCCTAGCGTACGTTCCGCCAGATCTCGTATATAGGCTGTTTTTTGGCCCGACAGGCCCAGCGACCGCATCTGCTCCTTGCTCAGGGCTAGAATCGCTTCCGGCGTCAGGGTCCCGTTCGGCAAGGCGTCGATCAGACGCTTCAGAATGGTCGCCGCAGCTTTGCCGCTGAGCTGTTGGTAGACGATGGAACGAACGAGCGTCGAGAATTCCGGCTCTCGAAACTGAATCCGGCAGTCGCCTACGCGCTCGATGATTGCGCTTAGAACCGGGTCGGCTTCTTTCAGGTGCGTTACGGCTTCACGCATGGAACTCTCGGGGTGAAATGCGCATCTACCTTTTCAAGTATAAATAGAGACATGAGAACCGCCGCACTGTTCCTGTTGCCCGTTCTGTTTACCTCGCCGATTGCTCCTGCCGGCCTGGCTCAGGAGCCCCCGCCGCCGAGTATTTCGGTCGAAGTCAACGTCGTTAACGTTCTCTTTAACGTTCGCGACAAGCGCGGCGGTCTGGTTGGGAATCTCAATAAGGACGACTTCACCGTTTTCGAGGACGGCAAGGAGCAGGTGGCGAAGTATTTCACGAGAGAAACCGACGTCCCGATTACGATCGGCCTGCTGATCGACGTAAGCGCAAGCCAGGAAAACCTCATCGGAATCGAGCAGCAGGCGGCGGATGCGTTTTTTCCAGAAGGTTCTACGCCCGAAGGATCTCGCTTTTCTCATCAGCTTCGGCGCTGATGCGGACCTGCTTCAGGATTACACCAACTCTTCCAAACTTCTGCGCGCTGGGCTTCATGATTTGCATGTGAATTCCGACGTCGGGGGACTGCATCCCGGTCCGGTGCCGACGGTGTATCAGCCGCGCGGGACCATCCTTTACGATGCCGTCTATCTGGCCGCGCACGATCAACTCAAGGGGCAGGTGGGGCGCAAAGCTCTGGTTCTGATCACCGATGGCGACGACCAAGGCAGCCGGTATAAGATAACGGACGCTATCGAAGCTTCGCAAAAGGCGAATGCGATCATATACAGCATCTATTACGTCGACCGCCAGTTTTATGCGCGATATAGCGGCGGCTTCAGTTTTGGGGGCGGCGGCGAGGGTTACCTGAAACGCATGTCGAACGAGACTGGCGGCGCCGTGTTCACGGTGGATCGTAAGCACACGCTCGACGACGTATTCAAGGAAATCCAGGATTCCATGCGGTCGCAGTACTCCATCGCTTATACGCCGACAAATCCCACCAAAGACGGCACCTTCCGCCACATCGAGATTCGCGTCAAGGGCAGCGACTACAAAATCCAGGCTCGCAAGGGTTACTACGCAACTAAGTCGGAAGAGTAAGTCATAGCACCAGCGGGGTTCGTGTTACAAAACGAAGAGCGCCCCGCGTCAATGTATCTTTTCAACCATATCCCGAAATGCGCCGGTTTGAGCTATCGCGCATTATTTGAGGATCTTTTCGGTAAGGACCGAGTTACTCACATCACGATTAGCCGCGAGGAAGAACATACTCCGGATCCCGCCGTGTATCGTGACTTTACTGTCCTGATGGGACACTTCGGCGTCCGCTGGAACGATATCGTCGGCCCCGGCCGAAAGTGGATGACGGTATTAAGAGAACCCGTCGACCGCGTCATCTCCACTTACTATTTCTGGCGCCACAACGCGCCTCTTTCGCCGGAGTCTCCATGGCTTTACCTGGCTCAAACAAAATCGCTGGACGGCTTTGTGCGCAGTGGCCACTATACCGTGCGGAAAGGGATTGAGAATCTTCAGACCAGGCAGATCGCTGAAGATCTGCGATGGACTTATCGTACGCTTTCGGAACGGGACGCTCTCGAAGTTGCCAAGGAGAATCTCGGGAAATTCGACTTTATTGGCCTGTATGAGGAATTCGAGCAATCGTTCGAGCGGCTGTGCCGGTTTCTAGGAACGCAACGGCCGAGGGCAATTCCGCGCGTCAATGTCACGAAGAAACGTGACTCGATGACTGAAATTCCGCAAGCGACTCTCGACGCCATACGGGAGTTAAACCGGGCGGATCTGGAACTCTACGATTACGCCAGAAAGTTGTTTTACGGCCAGGTGAATGCGTCGGATGCGCGGCCAGCGGAACCCAAGCGTCTTTCGTGTTCGATGCTCCCGGCAGCGTTTAAAGAATCCAAAGCTCTTCGGCTGCGCACGTTGAGCATTCCTCCCAGGTGTTCGTGCAAAGATGTTATCGAAGCTGTTGTTGAGATCTCAAATGACGGCGCCAATGTCTGGAGCAGCCGTCCGCCCAATCCGTTTTTTATTTCGTACCACTGGTTCAACGAAGCGGGTGAAGTGGTGGAATTGGATGGCTGGCGCTCGGAAATCCGCCCGGAATTGCAGCCTTTTTTTACTGGACGATTTCGCGTCCACATCGTGGCGCCCGCAACGCCTGGGGTATACAGGCTGCGGATCACTCCAGTCCAGGAATTTGTCCGCTGGTTCGACGAGCCCTCCCTGTTTTGTTTTGAAGACACACGTATGCTCGTCGAAGATACCGCCATCGAGAACGCCGTTTTTTCACCCACACGATCCGCTGTACGCTTATAAGGTATGTGCGGAATAGTTGGCTATATCGGGCCGCGTAAAGCGGTCCCCATCGTCCTTGACGGCTTGCGGCGATTGGAATATCGCGGCTACGATTCGGCCGGCATTGCGGTCCTGAACGGCGACGACCAACTTTCGATCCGGCGCGCTTCCGGAAAACTGCGCAACCTGGAAGAAACCATCCGCTCGAATCCCGTCGACGGCGCTTACGGCATCGGTCATACCCGCTGGGCCACGCACGGCCGGCCCACCGAAGAGAATGCTCACCCGCATCGCGATTGCACGGGCAATATTGTCGTGGTTCATAACGGTATCGTCGAGAATTATCTCGCTCTGAAGCATCAGCTTCAGGCCGAGGGCCACAAATTCGTGACGGAGACCGACACGGAAGTCATCGCGCACCTCGTCGAGAAATATTACGCCGGCAACCTGGAAGACGCCGTCAGGCAGGCAGTGAAGCAGCTCACCGGCGTCTTCGCGCTGGTCTTCATTTCGAGTCAGGATCCGAACAAGATTGTCGCCGCGCGATCAGGGCCCCCTGTGGTCGTCGGCCTGGGTGAAAACGAATATTTCGTCGCGTCCGACGTCCCCGCCATTCTCGGACACACGCGCGACATGATCTTCCTCGCCGACGGGGATCTCGCGGTGCTCACGCCCGACGGCGTGCGCCTGAGCGATTTCGATGGCAGGCCCATCAAACGCCAGGTTTCCCATATTTTGTGGGATCCCATCATGGCCGAAAAGGGCGGCTATAAGCATTTCATGCTCAAGGAAATCTTTGAGCAGCCGCGCGCCGTTCGCGACACCATGCTGGGCCGCGTCGGACAGGAATCGGGTCGGATTTTCCTCGATGAAATGAACATCACGGATCGCGAGTTCCGGGAGTTCAAACAGATCAAGATCATCGCGTGCGGAACAAGCTGGCACGCCGCGCTCGCGGGCAAGTTCATGATCGAGCGGCTGGCGCGCGTCCCGGTTGAAGTGGATTATGGCAGCGAGTTCCGCTACCGCGATCCGATTCTCTCGGACGATATCCTCACCGTGGTGATCTCGCAGTCCGGAGAAACCGCCGACACGATCGCGGCGCAGCGCGAGGCGAAGCAGAAGGGTTCGAAAACACTCGCTATTTGTAACGTGATCGGGTCTATGATCACGCGCGAAGCGGCTGGAAGTCTTCTCACTCACGCCGGGCCCGAAATCGGCGTGGCGTCAACCAAAGCATTCACCTGCCAGCTAACCGCGCTGTTTATCCTTGCCATGTATCTGGGGCAGGTGCACGAGACGCTCTCGCCGGAAGAATCGAAGAAGCTGGTGCAGGAATTGGTCTACGTTCCCGGAAAGCTCGAGTCGATTCTCGATCACGATTCCATCTACGACGACATCGTGAAGCGTATGTTCCGGGCCAACGACTTCCTGTTTCTAGGCCGCGGCATCCACTTCCCCATCGCTCTCGAAGGCGCTCTGAAGCTGAAGGAGATCTCATACATTCACGCGGAAGGCTATCCCGCCGGCGAGATGAAGCACGGGCCGAACGCGCTGATCGATGAGAATCTGCCGGTTGTGGTGCTCGCCACGCGCGATCCCGACAATCCCGAGAGCAAGCTCCGCTATGAGAAGACGCTTTCGAACATTCAAGAGGTGAAGGCGCGCAGCGGCATTGTGATCGCGGTGGCCTGCATCGGCGACGAGGAAGAGGTCGGCAGCATGGCCGATTTTGTCATTCATATTCCGCCCGCCAGCGAGCTGCTGCTTCCGATTCTCGAAGTGGTGCCGTTGCAAATGCTCGCCTACCATATCGCGGTTCGCCGCGGCTGCGACGTTGACCAGCCGCGCAATCTCGCTAAGAGCGTGACGGTGGAATGAAGCAGTCGACGCATCAGATTGTCATTTCAACGCGAGGGAAAGGTCTCTACGATTTCACTCGCGAGATTCGCTCCTGGTTGGCGCCGCAAAAGCCGCAGACAGGACTGCTCACTGTCTTCTGCCAGCACACTTCCGCTTCGCTCGTGATTCAAGAAAATGCCGACCCTGACGTTACGGCGGACCTCAACGATTTTTTCGAGCGCCTTGTTCCGGAGGATATGAACGCCTACCGGCACACGCTCGAAGGTCCCGACGACATGACCTCCCATATCCGCACTGCTTTAACGCAAACCAGCTTGAGCATCCCCATTCGAAATGGAGAGCTTTCTCTTGGCACTTGGCAGGGCATTTATTTGTTCGAGCACCGCGTGCACCCGCACCGGCGCAGTGTTGTGCTTCACTTGTTAATGGAGAATTAAAATTCGATGAGTATTTCCCGCCGCAGATTTATCGAATCGGCCGCCATTGCCACAATTGGCGCCAAGGCCGCCACGCCGTCCGGGATGCCGATGCGCACCCTCGGCAAGACCGGAGCGCGCGTTTCGATCCTCGCTTTTGGCGCGGGTAGCCGCTTTCTTGCCTATAAAGAGGAAGAGCAGGCGTTTGCCGCACTCAACCACGCGCTCGACATGGGAATCAATTACATCGATTCCGCGGCGAGCTACGGCGACGGTTTGAGCGAACAACGTGTCGGGAAAGTTCTCAAGGCGCGAGGGCGAAAGGGACTGTGGATTGCCACGAAGGTTGAACCTCGCAATGGCGACGAGGCGATGCGCGTCATCGAGCAGAGTCTCAAGAATCTCCAAGTGGATTATGTCGATCTGCTGCACATGCACAGCCTGACGACTCCGGAAGATCTCGCCGCGATCGAAGCGAAAGACGGCGTGCTTAATCGGCTTTATAAGCTGCGCGATCAAAAAGTGGCGCGGCATATCGGCATCACCTGCCATACCGATCCGGCGGTCCTGAAAACGGCGCTGGAGCGCCTCGATCTCGATTGCACCCAGATGGCTCTCAATGCGGCTCGAATCGGGATGGCCGCCGATGTCAAATACGACAACCCCCGGACCAGTTTCGAATCTCTGGCGCTGCCGGTCGCGCAGCGCAAGAACATGGGCATCACCGCCATGAAAATCTTCGCGCAGGACAAGCTGACGAACAAAGCCGCGACCGAGAAGCTGATTCGCTACTCGATGTCGCTGCCCGTCGCCGCGACTGTGATCGGCATGCCGAAAATCGAATTCATCAATCAGAACGTCGAGACGGCGAAGAACTTCCAGCCGCTGTCGCCGAGCGAGATGCGCGACCTTTCGACCGAGCTATCTCAAAAATTCAAAGCGGGCATCGACCGCTACTTCGCCGATCATCACGACTGCTAAATGCGACCGTTAACGCGGGTAAGAGCCTGCGATATAACTGTGCAGATGATCGATAGTCTCGGCCTGGGCGGAGATGATCCAGCTCACCAGATCGCCAATCGACACAATCCCGTGCATACGATTCCCCTCCACCACTGGCAAATGCCGTATGCGGTTTGTCGTCATCAACCGCATGCATTCGTCGATAGTGTCGTAGGGCCCGGCGCAAACCACCGGGTGTGTCATGACTTCTTCGATTCGCGTGTCGCGGGAAGAGCGGCCCCGCAGTATTAATTTGCGGGCATAATCGCGTTCCGAAAACAGGCCCACGAGGTTCCCCCCGCTCATCACAAGGAGAGCCCCAATCCCCTTGTCGGACATGGTTTCGATTGCTTCGTAGACTGATGCCGAGGGATCCACGGAGAATATATCGTGTCCCTTGAAATCCAGAACGGATCGCACCTGATCGCTGATTTGCACGTGAGCTCCTTGAACAAGGACGGACTCCCTGGTCCGTGCGGGTCCCCAACCTCCCCGCTATGCCCGGCGGTCTGAAAGCTTAGCCCCGACCGCTCCGCCTAGCATGGGCAAAGTGGTGAACAGGACGAAAAACATGACGAGTGCCGCGATGATCAGCATCGCGGAAACAACCGGGTCCCCCAGGCCTTTCATGATCTGTTCAATGTTGGGGTCCTGCGTAGGCATTTGCTTTTTATAAAACGCCACCAGGCCTCCTTCATTGGAGAGCGAAATCACTTGGACCGTAAACAACGCCACGAACATAGCGAATGAGAAAATCCCGGTAATCCAACCCATTCGCGCCCCGCTACGAATTGAAAGTGGCTGGCCCGTGCGGCGGGCATACCACTTCGTCGCGACGAAGCCCGCAAGAAAGAACCCGACAATCAGCCGTAGGATTGGGAATAGAAGCCCTCCCGGCAGCAGAAACGCCAGCATTGCTCCGACCGCGACCATAAAACCGATCCCGACCGCGGTCCGGTTCCGAAAGCTGATTTCCTGGGCTGTCTTCTGCGCGGCAGCTACGGTTTCGGGAAGTGGCGGCGGCAATGGCGGAGGAACTTGCTCCGTCTCTTCGACACCTGGATAGTCATATTGCGGCTTTCCGCACTTGTGGCAAAACCGGGCGTCCGGCGGTAATTGAGCGCCGCATGTGCAGAAATCGGGCACGACTACAGTTTGACACAGCCGGATGGCGGCGCAGACCCCTGGGAAGGTGGACAGGCTGAATAACGACGAACTACGAACCAACAACTACGAACGAACCATACCGACGCATGTTACCTTCCCTTCTTTATGCCTCCACTCACCCTAGTTGTCATCGGCGATCCCAATGCCAGTCAAATGCGGCTCCTGAAACAACTTCCTAAAGACGTGGAGACCGTCATTTCGGATGACTTCGAAACGCTGAAAGAGGCTGCTCCGAAAGCGGACATCCTCCTCAACGGCGGCTTCCATGCCAACTTGTTCCAGAAGGTTTTCCCACTCGTTACGAAAGCCCAATGGGTCCACAATCTCTCGACCGGCGTGGAGGGCATTCTTTCGCCTGAAGTGATCGCAAGCTCTATCCCCCTAACCAACGGACGCGGCGTTTTCAGCAGCATTCTTGCTGAATTCGTTATCGCCGGCGCACTTTATTTCGCGAAGGACTTCCGCCGCATGATCCGCAACCAGGCGGCGGGACGTTGGGAGCCGTTCGATATCAACGCCATCGAGGGCACAACCATGGCAATCGTTGGTTATGGCGACATCGGACGCGCCACCGCGAAGCTCGCCCACGCCATGGGTATGAAGGTACTCGCGTTGCGGCGGCGCGCGGCTCTGTCGCTGGACGATCCGTATCTCACCGCCGTTTACGGGCTCGATCGTTTGCATGAAATGATCGCCCGCTGCGATTATCTTGTTATAGCGACGCCGCTTACTCCCGAAACGCGAGGCCTGATCGGTGAGGCGGAGTTGAACCAGCTCAAGAAAGATGCTGTCGTGATCAACGTCGGACGCGGACCAATCATCGTGGAGTCCGCACTAATCAAAGCGCTCGAAGAGCACCGTATCAAAGGAGCGGCGCTCGACGTGTTCGACAAAGAGCCGCTTCCGGAAGGCCATCCGTTTTATCGCATGGAGAACGTGCTACTGTCGCCGCATTGCGCCGACCACTTGCCCGGCTGGATAGACCTGGCCATGAACCGGTTCCTCGAAAACTTCGAGCTGTTCGCAAAAGGACAGCCGCTCGAGAATGTTGTCGATAAAAAAGCAGGATATTGATGAGCGTCACGCTCGCGGATATTCGACAGGCCGCCGCTCGCATCGCGGCAATCGCGCATCGCACGCCTGTGCTGACGTCGCGAATCTTCAACCAGATCACGGGGGTCGAAGCGTTCTTTAAGTGCGAGAATTTCCAGCGTGGCGGCGCCTTCAAAATGCGCGGCGCCGCGAACTTCGTTTACTCCATCCCCAAAGACGACCTCCCGCGAGGCGTCGTTGCTTACTCGTCCGGAAATCACGCGCAGGCTGTTGCTATTGCCGCAAAATCGGTTGGGATCTCGGCCACCATCGTGATGCCGACAGATTCGCCGCAATCGAAGCTCGAAGCCACACGCAATTATGGCGCTCGCGTCGTCTCTTACGATCGTTTGCGCGAGAACCGCGAAGAGATCGGCCGGCATATTTCGGAGGAGACTGGCGCGACGCTCGTTCCGCCGTACGATCATGAATGGATCATCGCGGGTCAAGGCACGGCTGCGCTGGAATTACTCGAAGCGGTTCCCGATCTCGACACCCTGGTCGTGTGCATCGGCGGCGGGGGCCTGATTTCCGGAAGCGCCACGGCGGCGAAAGCTCTCAATTCTCAGATCCGCGTGATTGGCGTGGAGCCCGAAGCTGCCAACGACACGTATCTTTCCCGCCGCGCAGGCCATCGCGTCGAGATACCTCCTCCCGTGACCATTGCCGATGGACTGCGCTCTCCGACACCGGGCGCGATCACTTTCCCAATCGTTCAGAAGCTGGTGGACGACATCGTTCTGGTGACGGATGATGAAATGCGCGAGATGATGAGATTCTTTTTGACCCGCATGAAAATAGTCGCCGAGCCTAGCGGCGCGACCGCCCCCGCCGCCATATTGAACGGCAAGATTCCGAAATCGGCTCGCCGCGTGGGTGTCATCATATCAGGTGGGAATGTCGACCTGGATCTGGTGAAAACGCTATGAAGCGGCTGATCCTGGCTGCTATCGCGATGCTCACTACTCAAGCCGCCGACCTGCGCGTCGATCACGCAACCCTCGCAGGACTCGATCTCAAAGGCATGCAGCAGGAGCTCGCGGCTGCCGGACTGCCCAGCGAATACGGCGGCAAACACGCGAATCATGCGACCGAGATGGCGACGATCAGTTTCCCCGATGGCTCTTATCTCGAATTGATTTCGCGTCAGCCCGATTTCGATCCGAAATCGTTTGCCGCGCATGCCTGGGCGAAGTATATCGAGACGAACGCGGGACCCTGCGCTTGGGCTGTTCGTCCAGTCGAATTCAAGGAGGAATTGAAGCGGCTCAAATCCGCCGGCGTGAACATGGACGATGTCGCGCCCAGCGGACGCCAGCGGCCCGACGGGGTGCGTCTCGATTGGGAAACGGCGCAGGTGCACGGCGATCGCGGGGCTTTCTTTCCGTTCCTGATCCATGACATCACGCCGCATGAGAACCGCGTCTATCCATCCGGCAAACCGAGCGCGCCGGAGTTGTCGGGGATAACGCAGGTGGTGATCGCCGTCAAGGATCTCGATGGCGCTATTGCGATCTATCGGAAAGCTTTCGGTTTAGCCGAGCCTGTTCGCAGAACGGATTCAGCCCTTGGCGCGAATACTGCAGCTTTTACGGGCACGCCGGTTGTCCTGGCTTCGCCGATTGCGCCGGGCAATTGGATCGCAGCGCGTATCTCGAAATACGGCGATGCGCCTTGTGCTTTTGCGGTCGGTAAACCTACAAGATGGATCGAGTTGAAATCCGTGAGCGGCAGGCTCGGGCTGCCGTAGAAGCGCACCCCTTGCTCGCGTGAAGGTTCCGTAGGATCGGGAAGACTCATGACAATGTTGCGGAACCCCGACGGTAACGGAGGGGCAACAGCCAATTCTTTTCACAAACCCTCACGCGCGCGCTTCCGTTTCAACGGCTGTAAACATCGATATTTCGAATTTCCATCCAGCGGTCGGCGTGCTGAAGCGGTCTGAATCCGAATTGCGAATAGAGCCCGTGTGCGTCGGCTGTAGCCAGCATCCATCGGCGCAGACCCTGCAAATCCGGGTGTTCGCGAACTACGCTCATCATCCACTTCGACAAGCCTTGCCCCCGATGTTCCTCCAGCACGAACACGTCACCGATATACGCGAACGTCGAATAATCGGTCACTACGCGAGCAAATCCAACCTGCCGGCCGCCTTTATAAACGCCGAAACAAAGCGCGTTTTCGATGGACCGGCGCACAACATCGATCGGAATCCCGGCGGCCCAATAGGATTCCTCACTGAGGAACCGATGGACCATCTCCACGTCTACTAGATTCCGATCCGTACTGATTACAAAATCACCACGCCGCCATTCAAGAATGGGATTTTCACTCATGCCGAAGAGCCGTCAGTGGATCTACTCGAGCCGCGCGGTGGCCCGGAATATAGCAAGCCACGAAAACGACGCCAAGTAGAAATAACGGTACCGCAAGATAGGTGAACGGGTCCAGCCGCGTCACGCCGAAGAGCAAAGTAGAAAGGTAACGGCTCAGGATCACCGCGCCTATGACGCCCGCAATTCCGCCGAGCACGGCCATCGCAAGTCCTTCGCGCAGGATCAAGTCTAGAACCTGCCGCGGTTGCGCTCCCAGAGCCATCCGAATCCCGATCTCCTGAGTGCGCAGGACAACCAAATACGACATCACGCCGTAGACACCGACGGCCGCCAGAACTAAGGCGAGCAGAGCAAATGCGCCGATCAGGGCCGCGTTGAAGCGCTGTGATCCGAGCGAGTCTGTCAAGCGCTGGTCCATCGTTTTCACATCGAAAACCGGTTCATCCCGGTCCATCGACGCTACGATTCTCTGAATCGACGGGACCAATGGAGCTGAGTCGGAACTGCACCGGATGAGAAGGTTCACGCGCGGGAAGTAACGCTCCTCGTACTGCCAAAGCGGCCGGAAGATCGTGGGCTCCACTTCGCGATCCAGTCCGTTCTGGCGGGCATCGCCGCTGATCCCTACGATTGTTAGCCATACCGGCTGACCGCTTGCGCCAATGCTGATACGCCGTCCCACCGCGTTCTCATTTGGGAAATAGCGGCGCGCGAAGGCTTCGTTGGCCACAATCACCGGCGACGTTCCCACCACGTCGTTCGCATCCAGGAAGCGTCCCTTTAGCAGGGGGATCGCAAGCGTGCGGAAGAAATCCGGAGTTACCATTTGCCCAAGCGTCTGGGGCTCCTGTCCTCGCGGCGCGGGAGCGCGGTTCTCGATCCGGAAAACCGCCTGAAACCCCGCCCTCGCGTCGCCCACCGGCATGGAATCGCTGAATGCGTCCGATTCGACGCCCGGCTCCCGGCGCACCTTCTCGAGAACGGTGCGGTAGAAATCGATTTTCCTCGGCGCGGTCGCGTAGCTCGGTCCAGTCAAGCTCATGCGCGCCGTCAGGAGATTCTGGGGGCGAAATCCAGGGTCGGTATTGCGCAGTTGCAGGAAGCTCTTCGCCAGCAGTCCGGCGCCGATTAGCAGGGTCAGCGACAACGCCAGTTGCGCGACCACCAGTCCTTGCCGAAAACGGCGCAGCCCGGAAGATCCGCTGGCCGTGCGGCTCTCGCTTTGCAGCGCTTCGTGCACGGGAACAGATGCGGAGCTGAAGGCCGGAGCGAGCCCGAAAGCCAATCCGGTCAAAGCCGTCAGGAGGACAGCGAACACGATCGAAGCGAGATCCACCGAAACCTCGGGCAATCCGGCAAGGGCTAGCGGACGCACGGAATTGAGCCCTTGAATGGCGAGGAAGGCGAGGGCAATGCCGAGCAAGCCACCCAGGCCGGAAACCGCGGCGCTCTCGGCGATCAACTGCGTCACGATGCGGCTGCGCGGTGCTCCCAAAGCTACACGAATCGCGATCTCGCGGCGGCGAGCCGTCGCCCGTGCCAACAGAAGACTGGCAACGTTGAAGCAGACAATAAGAAGCATCAGGCCGACCGCTCCCGCAAACGCGAGAATCGCGGGACGGACGCGTCCCACCAGTTTTTGCTGCAGTGGCATGGAGAGGATGCGCATCCCCTCGATAAAGCCTTTGCCGTGATACTGCGGCGGGTACTCGTGCTCGACGATCTCACCCAGGCGGAGCAGTTCGGCTGAAACCTGCGCCTCGTCCACGCCGGGTTTGGCTCGCGCCACAATATTTACGATCCGCATCATCATTCGCGCGCGCTGTTCGGTTTCGTTCAACGCCAAGGGCATCCACAGATCGGTACCTTTAGGAAAATCGAAGCGGCGGGGCATGATTCCAATCACGAGGGTGGGATTGCGGTCGAGCCGGATGGTCTGGCCGACGACGCCGGGATCGCCTCCGAAACGGCGCTGCCACAAGTCGTAACTGAGGACGGCGACGCGATTGCCGCCGGGCCGGTCCTCGTCAGTGCGTATAATACGGCCGCGCAGAGGCTGAACGCCGAGCAAGGGGAAAAAGGAGGCGGTCACCTCCGTTGCATTCCTTTGCTCCGGACGATCGACGCCCGACCAACTTACCCCACCGCTATCGTAGGCGGCCATATCGGAGAAAGCGCGAGTGTTCTGCCGCATGGTGTAGTAATCGCCCGCGGCGGAGACTTCTTGCTTGATGCGGCCTAATAACTCTGATATCCAATAGAGCTGCTTCGGTTGAGGAAACGGCAGGGGGCGGAGCAAGACGGCGTTGACGATACTGAAAATGGCGACGGTCGCTCCAATGCCAAGTGCGGTTGTGAGGGCGACTGTTGCCGTCCAATGGGGAGTTTTGGCGAGAACACGGAGGGTTCGCATCGTGGGGTTTTAGACACCCGAAAAAGCAGCTGGGTTCCCTGGGCTTACGCGCGCGGTTCCGCGAAGCGTTTGTCCGTTCGGGGACATAGGTAACAGATTATTCCGAGGACATGGGTAACAGTTGATTGAGGTTGGAACCCATCGGCTTGGCTTCATTGTAATGGTTTTTGAATCGATGCATTTGCTGATAGAGTGGATGAACTTGAGCGGAGGATAGGGCTCTGCGGAGACGCAACCCGAGCGCCGGCTCAAGGGCCGGGACGAGAGGCCGAGCGCAACTCCGCCTCTCGACTCATGCATCCTGGCGCGAAAGCGGT
Organism: Bryobacterales bacterium; assembly: GCA_963802915.1. Classification (GTDB taxonomy): domain Bacteria; phylum Acidobacteriota; class Terriglobia; order Bryobacterales; family Bryobacteraceae; genus JAICMB01. Next base: position 239,635 of record CAWDKQ010000021.1, on the reverse strand, counting down.
AAATCTCGGGGGTTTGGGGGCAGAGCCCCCATGTGAGAGAACGCTCCGGTTCCGATCTTTGGGCAATGCCTTAGATCAGCGGAATAACAAGCGCAACTGAGAACGTTCTGGTTTGAGAGCCGCGGGCTTGCAGCGGCTGAAGGTATGCTTGTGAGCGTCCATCCAGCCCAATCGAATCGGGCCGTAGTAAATCTCCGCCCAACGCTCATCCAGCGGTTTCAGACCCAGTGGTTCGTAAGCGAACACTTCACTGATGAAGGTGCGCTCTCCTCGCCATCGCACACTCCCGTGTTGAGACACGCGCCGGATCTCCACGTCATCACCGTACTCCAACGCTGGCACGCATCGCGGATAGCAGCGTGGACTGGCTGCGTAGCAGTCCTGGGGTGTGTGATTGTCCAGGGCTTCGTGCGGTCTTTGTTGGTTGTATTGAAGTTGAAACTCATGAAATGCTTTTTGTTGCAGACGAGCGGTCGCTTTCGGCGGCTGCGCCGTCGCCTGTTTGAGCGTGCGATGCATGCGTTCGTGCCTCCCGTTATCTTGCGGGCAGGCTGGCCGGCTGCGTTCCGGCACGATCCCCAATCTCACAAACCACATGGACAGCCGGCTGAGCCCGCCCGGCGCCACCGAGGAAAAGGGAACCCCGTTGTCGGTGTGGATCACTTGCGGCAAGCCGTATTCGCGAAAGGCCGCTTCAAAAACCGCCTGGGTTGCTTCGTACCGCGGTCGCTCCACAATTTGGCAGCGCAGCAGATAGCGACTACAAGCGTCCGTGATGGTCAATGGATCGATGCGCGTTCCATCCCCGCTGCGAAACCATCCCTTGTAGTCGGCGCACCACACCGCATTGGGCCCATCGGCCGCTGCATACGGCGGTCGTTGCACTGGACTGTGCGCCCGCTGCCGTCGATTTACCACTAGTCCCTTGGCTTTCAGCACCGCCGCGATCGTACTCACCGCTGGCCACTGTTGTGTCCCGTCCTGCTGGCTCAGCTTCACGCGCAGTTTCCCCGGCCCCCACTTCCAGCGCTGACGCGCCGCCACTATGGCCGCTTCCACCTCCCCGCTCACTTGGCTCGGCGATTCATGCGGCCGGCGGCTTCGATCCCGCAACCCCTCCAGCCCCTGCTCTTCAAAACGCTCCAGCCACTTGTAGATCGTCTTGCGCGAGACCTCATGGATCTCCGCCAACTCTGTGATCGACATCCCTTCTTGGTGGCCTCGCACCACCAAGAGTCGTTGTTCTTCCACTCGGATCTCCTGCCAGGGCATGCCTTCCATGCTGGCTTACCCCGGCGCCTTCCGAGTTCTTCCCTACTGTTACCCATGTCTTCAGAACGTCTTGTTACCCATGTCATCGGAACGTACCCGTTGCGGAACCCCGACCGTTAGGGAGGGGCACTCGGCCGATTTTTCGTCTCAAATCCGGCTCTTCGGGAATTTCTTTTTCATCCACTCGGCGAACTTGTCGGGAGCAGCCATTGTCGATAAGCGGCCCTGCCGGACCAGCGCCCAGTCGTCAAAGAGTTTCGATTGTTTGATTTCCGACAGTGTGACCGGCGGTTCGAGACGCTCGAGGAACTCCAGATCCACGACGGCGGATTTCGGGTTCTTCGGATCGGTTCGGGGTTCGGAGACGACCTCGGCCAGTCCAACGACCGCCGAGTTTCCTCCGCTGTGATAAATGAAAACTTTATCGCCGGGATGCATCTCTCTTATGTTACGAACGGCTTGTGGGTTCGTGACGCCGTCCCAAGCGGTCTTCTTTTCCTGTTCGAGTTGGTCGATCGAATAGGTTTCAGGATCGGTCTTGGCGAGAAAATAACTCATAGGGGTAAAGAAGCTCGTATTATAGGACGATTCTCTTAGAGGAAGCATCCGCCCCGCGCAAGACATAGCGGCAGCGTGCCTTACAGGCAGAGCCTTCGGTACAATATAAGATTGTTTGGGGACAAACCCCAAGGAGCATGCTAAAAGTGAAGGTCCGTTTTTTTGGAGGTTGGCTGCTGTTTGTGGTGGCCGCAATCGGTCTCGCCGTCGCTCAGACTCAATCCTCGCCACCGAAGAGCTCGAGCTTGCCGCCGCCAGCCAACACGAACCCCGCGATGCCGAGTTCGCCCGGCGTCGGTGAGGCTGTAGATCCGAACAAGTACAGCATCGGGGCGGAAGACGTTCTATACGTCCAGGTATGGCGCGAACCGGATTTCACCCGGCCCGTAGCCGTTCGACCCGACGGCAAAATCACCATGCCCCTGATCGGCGAAATCGACGCGGCGGGTCTTACGCCCATCCAGTTGACCAAAGTGCTGACCGACAAGCTCGGGACGTACGTCAACCACCCGGATGTGACGATCACCGTCATGGAGGTCCGGAGCAAAAAGTATTACGTCGATGGGCTGGTGAATCATCCTGGAGAATTCCCGCTCGTAACGCCGACGCGGGTTTTCGAAGCGATCAGCAAGGCCGGCGGATTTCAGGAGTTCGCCAATGAGAAGAAGGTCAAGATCCTCCGCGGCGAGGGTAAACAGATTTTCAGCTTCAACTATAAAGATGTGAGTAAAGGCAAGCATCTCGAGGAGAATATTTTTCTCGAGAACGGCGATCACATCATCGTTCACTAGGATTTAACCGGAGGTCTTTCACATGCAGGCACAGGAATCGCTCAGTGTCGGCCGCAGGTCTATGGACATCGAGGATTTCATCGATGTAGCGCGCCGGCATAAAGCTTGGATTTTTGGTCCCGCGTTCGCGGCGCTGGTCGTTTCGGTGGTCGTCGCATTTCTGTGGCCCGACACCTATCTCTCGACCGCCATCATTCGCGTGGTGCCGCCGCAAGTCCCCGAAATGTACGTACCGCCGAACATCACTACCGACATGCAGGGCCGGATCAATGGGCTCACCCAGGAGATCCTGAACCGTTCCTCGCTCACGGCCCTGGTCAACAAGCACCAGCTCTACAAGAAAGAGCTGTCCAAGCTGCCCATGGATGACGTGATCGAGAACATGAAGGCGCATGACATTGTACTCGGCCCGGTCCAGACATTCGTGCAGTCGACCAATGGGAAGCAGGCCGTTCCCGCCTTCATGATCGGTTTTAAATACAGCAATCGCTACATTGCCCAGAAGGTTACCGAGGAACTCGTCTCCAGTTTCCTGACCGCGAGCACGCAGGAAGCCAGCGATCAGACCATGGGCACGACGGAGCTTCTCCAAACCCAATGGGAGAACGCCAAGAACAAGCTGAGCGAGTGCGATCAACGGCTGCAAGCTTTCCGGGTCAAAAACATGGGAAAGCTGCCGGACGAGCAGCAGGGTAATTACTCGCAGTTGAACTCGATGCAGACGCAACTGATCAGCCTCGATGCTCAGATGAGCCGCATCACTGGCGAAAAGTTGCAGCTCGATAACGAGATGAGGATTACGAAGCAGCAGCTTGCCAGTTTAAAGGATCCGAATGCGGACCAGCAGGTGATCGATCAAAAGAACGAGAAGCTGGCGCAGAAGGACAAGGAAATCGAGGGTGCCGAGAACTACCTCTCTCGTCTTCGCGAGCGCTATAAGGACAGTTACCCGGACGTCCAAACGACAATTCAGCAGATTGCTCTTTTGAAGAGGCAACGGGAAGACATTCGCAAGGAGGACGCCAGCAAGAAACCCGACGCTCATCCTCTTCCGCCAAATCCCGTGTACCTCAAAGAAAAAGCTGCTCTGCAAGCGAATGAACAGCGCATTTCGACCATGGAAGAGCAGAAAGACCTCGAGATGAAAGAGCTCCAGAAACAGTCCGCCATGATCACCGAGAGTCTCAAGACCTATCAGGCGCGGATCGAAGAGACACCTCTGGGCGAGAAGGAATACTCGGAGTTGCTTTCGGACCGGGACTTGGCATTGCATGCCTACCAGGATGCGGACATGAAACTTACCATGTCGAAGAAGGCTCAGGACGTATCGCGCCGCCAGGAAGGCGAGAAACTGGCGATCCTAGACCCTGCGAACGTGCCCGGTACGCCGACGGAACCCAAACGGCCGGTGATTATCGGTGTCGGAACCGGAATCGGGTTGTTCCTGGGGCTGGTTTTGGCGGGGGCTCGCGAGATGAAAGACACCTCGCTGAAAAACCTGAAGGACGTTCGCGCCTATACGCATTTGCAGGTTCTCGGAAGCATCCCGCTGCTGGAAAACGACTTGGTCGTGCGCCGTCGGCGCCGTTTGGGGTGGCTGGCGTGGTCGACTGCCTTTCTGGTCGGGATTGTTATCATGTCGAGCTCGGTAGTGTATTATTTCTCGACAAAGATGTAGCGCAGGGTTCATCGGGGGAGATCGAATGAGCAGAGTTCACGACGCATTGAGAAAAGCGGAGAAGAGCGTGGCCGGACAGCCGCCCTCTCCCGAGCCTCGCGGCAACGCGCGGCCACCGATTCCCGGCTACACGCCGCCCGGCTTCTCGCCTCCAGGCGGAACATCCACGGTCGCTACCGTCAACGATTCCCAGTCGCTCGAGGGTATGCTGGATCTGATCCAGGAGATTCCCTATGCTCCCTCGCGGGAAGCGCTGCTGATCAACGCGATCCACCCCGACGAAGCTCCGGCCGAAGAATTCCGCACGCTCCGGACGCGCCTGAATCACATGCAGAGTTTGCAGCCGATCCACACGGCCGTGATTACGAGTCCATCGCCTGCCGAAGGCAAGAGCTTCGCCGCAATGAATTTCGCTATGGCGGAGGCGCAGCTTGCCGGCAATTATACCCTGCTGTGCGATTTCGATTTTCGGCGCCCCATCATCCATAACATGCTGAAGACGGATAGGAGCCCGGGAATCACGGATTATCTGCTCGGCAAAATCCCTCTACATCAGGCCATTCGGCGCGTCGCGGGAACAAACCTGTTCATCATGCCCGCCGGCGAAGCCGTGATTAATCCGCTCGAGCTCTTGAACCTGAAAGAGGTCAAACAGATGCTCGACCGTCTTCCCAGCCTGTTCAACTGGGTCATCCTGGACAGTCCCCCGCTCCTATTCGCCGCCGACGCGAACCTGCTCGGCACACTATGCCATGGGACGATTCTGGTAGTGCGCATCGGTTCAACTACGATCGACTCCATTACTCGCGCGATGCAATCGTTGTGTCAGAATAACGTGCTTGGCATTATCGTCAATGGCGCGCGCCGCGGCGAACTGTACAGCAAATACACCTATTACCATTCGTATTATTCGCCGAAGGATGGCGAGAAGAAGTCCGACGAGGACGACGACGAGTAGCTATTTCTGCGCCGTGTGAACGACGTGCCTCTTTTGCGCCGTTCCAGCCGGTTCCTTAGTAAGGGTCTCGATCATCTCGCGCCAGTACGGCTCCTGATAATGGTCGGTATCCGTGCCTAGAGCGAGGGTCTTGGAGCGGATCATCCCTCTGCGATCGATCCAGACAAGCTGCGGGACCACGAAGCGCTCAAACGGGCTGATTCCGAGGAACGTGGTCACCTTTTCGCGATCGCTCCATCCCACCGGATAACCGACGTCGAATTTCGATACGAAGTCGCTTACAACCTTTGCTGGTTCGGTGTCCTTCGCAAACAACTCGTCATTGAAGGCCACGCCGACCGGTTGGAATCCTTTGGACCCGAACTCTTTGTACAACTGCGTGAATACCTGGGACGCGTGCTGGCAATGGGGGCAGGTTGTGTAGAGGCACTCCAGCACCACCACTTTGCCTCGCAGGCTGCTCAAATGCATGGTTTTGCCGCCCGGAAGATTGATCACAAAATCGGGCGCCGGAGTCGGCGTGAAATCCACCGACGGATTACCGGCAAACATGAGAGCGGCGGAGGTGATCGCGACGGCGGCGATGATGGCTGGGTAACGCATTGACCTGTCCTATTTATCAGTTTAACCGAGCCGGCATGCCTTCCACACTCTCGAAGCGCTTCCCCATCACTGCGATTCGAAAATAGCCAGCGTCGTTATGGCCGTAGAGCGATGTTTCCCCGCTCTCGTCGAACTCGCATCCCTTCGATTTGCCGCTCAAAACCTTGCGATAATCGCGGAAGAAGCGTGTTGCCGCGTCCGGCGAGTCCCAGTTTGCCGACCACGCCAGCACCGGATGATGGTCCTTCTTGACCTCCTCCAGTTCGTAAATGCCGCCAGTCACATGCGGCGATAACGACCCCGATTCTTCCTTGCTCGCATATTGATCCAGGAGCACATGAAAATCGAATTCGCCGAGCGTTCCGTCGCCGATCTTGTGAAACCTCTTCGGGTCGGGAAGGTGGGGAAGCACCGGGACGTCCGGCGCAACGTGATCCAGGTACTTCTCCGGATGCATGATTTGCTTTGTACTCTCGGGCGGCTTGAGGAACACTTCACTGAAGGACTCTTTGCCGAGCTTTTCATAGATCGTGTTTTGAAACAACATGCCGCTGGTGTACGGGAACACCAGCGACTCGCGTAGATAGAGCGGCGCTTTCGAAAACACGGGATACTGCGAGGCGCTGTTTTCAACGGCATTCGACATCAACTCCATCACACCCGGCGGAACCGCGGCCTGGCCGGTTGAGAGCTTGGAAAGATAGGCGGTCATAAGCCAGGAGGCCTGTCCTTCCATAACCGCTAACCGCGCCGTGGAGCCGTCATCGCTTTCGGCGCCTTCTTTGATGAACTTGTCCAGGTGAAAATTTTGGTCCGCCAATGCATGTCCGAGTTCATGAGACAGAGCCATCTTTTCGGCGTCGGTGTGCAAATCGGGTGTGCTTTCATCCGTTTCGAGGATGAACAGCTTTTTCTTGTGATAGTCGTAGAAAGCTGCCGCCTGTTCCGTTAACAGTTCCACGGTTGCTTTCTTCAAGTCGTAGTCGGCGGGCAGGAAGCCGAACATTTTGAGCGTGGTTTCTTCGGCGTGAATCTCCGCCGGCTTTACCGAATCCCGCATGCGGTCTTCGAGAAATTTGTGAAGCTGCTGTTTGTCGATGACAGCATACGGCACTGCTTTATGGAATTTCAGGCCGGTGATCTCGGTGAGCGACGTTTCGATGTCCGCCAGTTCCTTCGAAACGGTGGCCTTGTTGACCTCTGGCTCTCGCGCCGGTGCTTGCGCGGCAAGGGTCAGGGTTAAGAGGAAGGCGAATGCTTTCATGGCTCCGGGCACTTCCATGGTAAACGACGAGCGTTGCGGCAATCCCCTAAACTACTAGTACTCATGCCTCAGGTAAACCCCAACGTAAGCGGACTAGAATGATCCAGGTCATCATGCGAACCCTGACTTCAGCCATCGTCGCCACTCTTTCGTTTCTTCCAGCTGCCGTGATACTTGCGCAAAACGCTCCCAGTGTCGCCCCAAGCGTAAATACCGCCGGGCTCACGGCATCGGACGTAACGGTAGGCCAGAATCTGGAAGCAATCTCTAAAATCAGGCTCACCCGGCCGGCTCCGGCGGAGGGTTTCGAGATCACCGTAAAGAGCGACGATCCAAGCTTGGTGCTGCTTTCAACCGACCCCCAGAAGGCCGGTTCAGAATCGATCAGTTTCAAACTTCGTCCAGGATTCAATTCAACACCTGAGTTTTACGTGCAGGGGCTCGGCAAAAGCGGCACGGTAACCTACACGGCGAGCGCTCCCGGATTTGGGTCCAGCACCGCAACGGCTACTTTGGCGCCTTCCGCAATCGTGATCGCGGGGCCTGCCGGATTCGGTCTACCCAGTTTTCAGACAAGCATGAGGGGAGCCAAAGCGCACCTGAAAATCTACTCTGCGCTGCTCGATTCATCAATGAATTTCGTGGCATTTCAACCGGTCGCCGGAGGATCGCCGGTGAGTTTTACGATCAAGAGTTCCAACCCCTCGGTCGGAGCCGTTAGCGGCGAGGAACTCGCGCTGCTGCCGGGAACCAGCACGGTGACAACTGTGTTCAAGCCGGCAACTTTAGGTGAAACCACGCTGGCTCTGAATGTTCCGGGCAATTTCAGTGTTGCGCCCAAGCTCGCGTCCGTTACCGCCGAGGTCGTTTTGCCGAGTTTCGCAATCCCGAATGGACTTATGGTTGGGAAGGACATGCAGACAGCCGGCCAAGTCGGGCTCGGACAGGCGGCGCCTCCGGAAGGTGTCGCAATGACGGTGACCAGCGAAGATCCGAGCAAGCTGTTGATTTCGAGTTCGGCTACTGAAGTAGGATCCGGATCGGTCGTAATCCAGGTTCCGGGCGGAGCCTTCGGCGGTACCGTATATCTCCAGGCGTTGAGCGATACCGGAAAGATCAACTACACCGCGAGCGCTCCCGGTTATCAGAGCCGGTCCGGCGTGGTGACCCTGGCGCAATCCGGATTCGTGATCGCCGGCCCACTTTCGTTTCCTCATTCGGGATTCAAACGGGAGCCCGGGTTTGTTACGAGCCTCGCAGGGCATATAAAGACCGCTATCAGTGTTTATTCGGCCTACCTCGATCCGGAAACTCACAGAACCGCCGACGTAACAGTGCAACCGCTGCGGGCCGGCATTTCGGTCACTGCAACGATCGAGAACAGCAAGCCCGAGGTCGGATCCACCGATAGGAAAATTACCGTCGCAGGCGGGACGGACACCGGCCACTCGGAGTTCACTCCGTTGAGTGTGGGCCAGACGATCCTCAGCATTGTCACGCCTGAGGGATTTTCGACCTCCGCAAATTCGACGTATTTACGGGTCACGGTCAAACCGTGAGTTGGAAGGTATAGTACGCCTGCACTAAGGCAAATACCTGAACCGGGACATACAATGAAAGTGGCAGTATGCTCCTGGTTCGACGGTTAGCCACGGGAATTGTTATTGCGGCCGCTCTGGCTGTGCTGATTCTCTCGGTGTACCTGCTCTGGAACGCGCGCCAGTGGGATTATCTTCCACTGCACACATCCTACACATCAGACCTTGACGCGCGAGCACAGTTGTTCCAGGATAAGCTTGAAATCTATAGCCGCCGCGTAAACGATATGGAAAGTCTGGTGATCATTTTATTGGGAATCACCGGACTTTACACCATTGTTTTCATATTGACAGCCGATTTCAACGCTCGCAGCACCGGCCGGCAGGTGGAACGCGCGATGATGAACGTGAAGGACCAGATGGCAACATCGATCGGAAACCTCCGAGAGCTAAAGGAGGAAGCACGCGCGGCACTTCGGGCCGAGGCGAAGCACGCTTCCGAACGGCTCGATCAGATTGAGCAGCGAGCGCACGAAATGATCGAGCAGGGAGCCGAAGCCCAGAGCGTCGCTCCCGTTCCTGGGGAAATCGAACGCGAGCTGGAAGAAATTCACCAAAGACTCAGCGAAATAGCCGCGGCGCCGCACTCCGAGGAGGAGCGGCTCGAATTGATGCACTACGAAGCAGCGTTGCCGGCTATCGAGATATTGCATGGACGCAAGCTGGCGGTGCAATTCGCCCGACTGTACGGCACCTTGGCCAGATATTACGGCGCGTCGGACGCGGTCCGCTCGCGGTTCTACCTCAATCGCGCTGCAACCATGGCTCCGGGCGATTTTGAAACAGCGAATGACGCTGGCTCGTTAGCGATGGAGGGCCATCCGCCGGACCTGCGCCGCGCACGGAAGTATTTCGAGGCGAGTCTTGCATCTCAACCCAATCAACAGCGCGCCAGGTACGAACTGGCTCGAATAGCGCGGAGCGAACCGAATTTCGAAAAAGCGCAGGCTCTGCTCGAGAGCGCTCTGCAATCGCAAAACTGGGAAACGCAGCCCGATGCGCGTAATACCGCTCTCGTTGAATATGAACTTGCCTGCGTCCTCGCTCATCGCGGGCCGCAGAATTTTCTGCGCGCCATGGACTATCTCACGAGCGCTTTTGCACACCCCTCAAGACAGCTCGACGAGCAGTTGTTGCGCGATACCGAAGAAGGAGGCGACTTGTTTGCGCTTGCAAATACTCCGCCCTATTCCAATGCAATCAACGATCTGCTTTTGAATTTAAGCGTTGGAGCTCTTTGGACCTAGAAAATGAAGCTGAGGCCGCCGCGTAAAGCGCGTGGACTCTGCATCATTACGACCTTGCGGCCGGAAACCGTCATTGGAAGATAGCCCTGAGCCATCACGTTGCGCATGTCTATATTGGCCTCCAGGTGACCGGGAAGTCCTGGGAGCGGGATGGGCTGGCGAATTCTAAAATTCAACCCCGGCTCAGAATCGGCTTTCTGGGTGATGTAGTAATGCGTGGGCATTACCGCCGAATAGTCGGTCCATTCGTACGAACCGATCACTTGCGTCCCGGCATGGGGAAGCGTAGCGGAAGCCCGTGCGGAGCCCCAGAAACGCTGTCCGTTGCCGATCTGCGATCTCACGTCATCGGCGTTTGCCGTCGCGATCGAACGGTCGCTCATGGTGAGGACACCCGCCCTTCCGGCAGATCCGGTCAGTTCCACCCTGCCGCCGATTTTCTCCGTGAACGACGCTGCATATCCGAACCTTTCGTAGCCGCCGATATTCGCGATGCTGCTGTTCGAAGAAAGATCGGGCATGACGTCTTCGGACTGGAAAAGACCCTGCGGAGCCATCATCGTAAGGGCCGCGTTCGAGACGTTTTCGTGATAGCCGCTAATGTTGAAAGTGGTGTTGCCGGCCACCTTTTCGTAGCCGACCTCGAGATTCTCTGTCCGCTGTACTTTCACACGGCCATCGCGCATCGAGACACGCGGTATTTGCGCCAGGGCGGAGAGGTCGCTCGCAAGCTCCGCGGACTCGTTCCGATCGTCCTCGGAATAATTCGCGCTCTCAGAATCCTTGGCAACGTTGTAATTCGCAAGCTCAGTGGGCGGCGCTCCCGAACTGTACCCGAATTGAAAGGCCCCGAATTCGCCGAGATCGTAAGTGAGCCGGGCAAAAGGACTGTAGTAGTTCAGATGATCGCCAAACGACACGGAGTCAAGCGACCCTCCATAGTCCAATTTAAGATTGGACAGGAGTGCTAATCGATCCACCGTTGCAACCGTAATGCTGCGCAGAGCGGGCATACCGTCTGTCGTCGCGGAGCCGGCCTCGGCGCGAGTCGGCAGGTAGACCTGCCGCATCGTGACCGAAACTTCGGGCCCTATTCCGTCGCGGCTAAAGGACGTGCGGAAGCCGGCGGTGGGCATACCGGAACGCGCACCATAGCCGCCGACGTTCCCGCTTACCTGCAGCAGATTGCGACCATAAAGGGATGTTGCAAGCGCGAAAGCCGTGCCCAGATCCTGTTGGTCATTCAGGGACGCCAACGTTCCGGCATCGCCGCCCGATAATTTCACAAGAGCGCGCGTATCCGAGAATATAGGCGTCCCGTTCTGTTCGGTGTCGGGCGATTCGGAGACTGTCGCGCCTTGAGGTGCAAAACGCATGATGGGACGAGTCGACGTAGCGGTCTTTAGCGTCCACCGCCAATCGTCACTCATGAGCGCCCCCTGTCCCGGAGCCGCGTAAACCAATTCGACGGAGCTCAGCATGTTAGCCAGATTGATATAGAGCAGGCTCTGCATGCCGGGCTGAACCGCGATCTTATGTTTCATGGCGGGCATAAAGCTCGCCAGACTCACGCGGATCGAATAGAGATCGGGGTTGAGGGGATCGAAACCGAAGGCGCCGCGCTCGTTTGTGAGCCCCCGCTGAAGCAGTTTTTCGTACTTATTGAAAAGCAGAACGGTCGCACCCATCTGCGGGATTCCAGCGGCGTCGCGAACGATTCCGGCGATGCTGCCGGACATCTTGGGGGCGGTCGCAGGGAAAGCCGGGGTGCTCGTCAGAAGGAGCGCCGCGACAGCGAGTCCGAATTTCGGCTTTCCTCTCAACATACTGAGGGCAGACACGTCCGGCTGCCCATACGTCCTTATATTACTTTACCGTAAATGTCGCGGTGGGGGAGATCGTCTGGTTACGACCCTTATCCGTCACCTTCATAGTCAATGTGTACTCCCCAGGCTGCAAGCTTGCCAGAGGCAACAGTTTCTCCACTGTCACCTGCTGGGCCGATGCGCCGGGAATCAAACTCACATCCTCCGTGTAATCGAAGACCTTATCCGCGGAGCCGTTCTTCACCACCGCATATTCGATGGTCGCGTTCGGTTTGTGGGTGCGTTCATCACCCTCGAAGTTATATAACTGGGCATAGATGCCAAGTTTCTCGTCACGGCCAAACGTATCCGACAAGCGCGGCCGAACTTTGGAATCGCCGATTACGAACTGGCCCGTACCGATACTGCGGGTCGGGACTTTCTCAATGGTGTCCGCGAGAATCAAAGAGCTGGAGGCCAGCTTATCCTCGTCGTAATGCGGGACGTTCAGCGCCACTTCGTAGCTCACCATATTTCCGCTGACGATGTCCTTAGCGACCACGTTCAGCCGGTACATACCGGGCGCAAGCGGAACCGTTTTTTGATAGATGGAGGAGCCGGTAGCGGCCTGCTGCAGCAGAGCCGATGAAACCTCAATGGAAACGGGCTCTTCAAATACGTTCACCACGCGGCGCGACATTGACGTGATGCGGCCGTAGATGTTGATCGTGGCTTTCGAGACTCCCTCTTTTGTCTGGAAATTCAGGTCCTTACGATCGAACTGGATCGTGATCGGCGTCAGAACGGTGGACTCCGTAATCTTTATGTAGTCCACACGGACCTTCATCGGAAGCGTGTTGAACCGGATATTCGAAGTGACCACTGCATCCAGGTCCTTAAACTTGATTACCGGAGGCTTCTGGAGTTTTGCGAACTGTTCCAGGCGCTCGAATTCGTTCATGCTGGCGGGAAGCGGGGAGTTGCCTGTACCGAGGTGGGTTCCGTCAGTGCGGGTGAAGCGATCCGTCTTACTGGACAAACCCATCTGCTCGTTGAGCGTGAGACCAGCGCCGGGAACATAGAGGAGGGCGTCCTTTTCAGACGGGTCCATCGACATGTGATATTCGCCCGACATCGTGGTGTCGACAAATTCGATATTGATGTCGCTCCCGATGCCCTCGATGTAGCGATAGCGCCATTTTTCAAACGGGTAGGTGGACGTCTCGCCGCCGCCTTCTTCGATCGGTCGCTCATAGCTGCCGCCCGAAGGATGGGACTCGATTTCGTCCGGCGGTCCGTATTCGATATAAATCCGCCCACGATCCGTCTTCCAGCCCGGAATACCCGACGCGTAATGCTCATTGGCATAAGCGATACGTCGGTAGTGCTCTTCCTTGAACTCGTTCTCTTCGGTGTCGGGCGTCGGATCGCGGCGCAGCCAGAACTGCTCGATGAAGTTTTGCCTTTCGTCGTCGGTATTCAGTTGCTTGAAAGCGCGCCGTTCTTCGTCCGTGATGATGTATGCAACGTCTTCATTGAGCCATTTCTTATATGGAGTTTCAAGCTCTTTGCGGAGCGCTTTTTCCTTCTTCTTGCGCTCTTTCTCCGTCATGGGCTTGGCGACGGTTTCGTTATTTGGATCGTCGCTGCTCTTTTTGTTGTCGTCGGCTGACACGCTTATGAGACCCGTAAGCAAGATGGCAGCAACGGAACCGGATATCACGAGAAGCTTGGCTTTCATAAAGGACACCACCGGACCTGACCTCAATTGTATGGCCCTTCGCGGAATACCGTCAACGCAGAGACGTACCCTGAGGTTAACGGGTTTCTGGCCTTAATGTACATTATCCTACACGCGGTACCATACCGACCCATTATTTTGCCGATTTGCGCAACATCGTGCCATTTCGACGCCAATGTGACGGTTTTGCACCACCGGCGGTGCTAGTAAACTCAGACGGCCGGACGCCCTGGGCAACTCAACCCTCCTCACCGAATCGTGCTCCTTGCTGCACGCCCGGGACCGTTTCCGGAAGAGCTAGAAGACGTAGATCATCAGATAGAAGACGAACGCAGCCCAGGCGACGACCAGCCCGATCACAGCCAACCAAATGAAAACGAATTTACGCTCGTCCTTCGAAGGAGGCGGCGCGGTAATGCCCACGATCCAATGAACCTGCCGAAATACCCGAGCAAGAAAAGGGATCATAGCGTGCCTCTATCCAAGTTGACACACTCCCCTCGAACCTGCTAGGCTCTCCCAACAGACCCATGCGGGCAAAACGATAGAAAGAAGTCTGGTTCCCCGTTGCGAATCACCATTCTAATCCTCTTGGCCGCATCTATTGCTGCTTCCCAGGAGACGGCTAAACCGGGCTCCGGCCCCCTCACCGCCGACGAAGCCAAAAAGCTCAAGAACCCGGTACCCTACTCAAAAAAATCGATCGGCCAGGGACGCGGCACCTTCGTGCGGTTCTGTGTCGGATGCCACGGCCCCGACGGCAAAGCTACCGTCGATGTGATCGCCGACGCCACCGACCTTACGGATCCGAAAACGTGGAAAGACGGGATCACCGACGGCGAAATCTTCCGCAGCATCCGCGACGGACAGAACGCCAGCATGCCCGCTTTCAAAACCCAGCTTCGCCAGGAAGAAGATATTTGGAACCTGGTCAACTTTATCCACAGTTTGTGGCCCGAATCGATGCGGCCACCCCTGCAGGAATCGAATGAGCCAACCGGCAAGAGTAAATGAGGACTCAAACATGGATGAGCTAACGAAGACGAAAAACGAAACCGAATCCGTTTCTTCCCGCCGCAGGTTTTTGACCGCCCCGGCCGTCGCCGGCGCCATAGCCGCGTCCGTAATCAAGCCCGGCGAGCTTTTCGCCGCCACCACCGGCGCCATTCCGACGATCACGATTCCCAAAGAGATTCCTGGCAGCATGAGCGAGCCCGCCAAGCCGGGATCTTTCGAGGGTCGCGGAATGACTGGCGCCGAAGTGTTCGCCAAGCTCTGCAAGGAAGAAGATCTGGCGGCGATGTTCTGTTGCCCCGGCAATTACACCGTCATCAATGCGATCGCGGCCGCGGGCATCCCCGCATACGGTGGACGCAGCGAAGGCTCGATGTGCGCAGCCGCTGACGGCTTCTCTCGCGTAACCGGCGAAGTCACCGCGTGCTCCGGCACGGAGGGGCCCGGCTTCACCAACATGATCATGAACATCGCTGGTGCCGCCGCTGCCCGTACACCCTTGCTCGTGCTCGCCAGCAACATGCAGATCGCGGGTGACGATCGCGAAGCTTTTATCCAGACCGCTTACCAGCAGCCGACCACCACCGGCATGAAGAAGTTCGGCAAACGTCTCATCGCGCCCAATCGCGTCCATGAATACGGCGCTTACGCATTCCGGAATCTCAAGTCCGGCGTCCCTGGTCCCGTCCATCTCGATTTTCCCGGCGAAGTGGCGCGCGCCCGTTTTACGGATTCCGCCAACCTCAACGATTTCTACGGGAAAGACAAGTACCGCACCGAGTCGCGCGCGTGTCCTTCTAATAAGGAGGTGCAGCAGGCCGCCGACCTGCTCACCAAGGCCGAACGCCCCATCATCGTCGCCGGCCAGGGTGTTTTCCAGCGCAAGGCTTGCGAAGAACTACTTCAGATCGCTGAGCGCCAGGACATCGCTGTCGTCACGTCCGGCCCGATGCGCGGTCATTTCCCCGACGATCATCGTCTATCCGCCAGCGCCGCGCCGGATGCCCTGATGAGCGCCGACCTCGTTTTATTCATCGGGCAATATTGCATGCCGAGTCCCGGCGAGTATCGTCTAAACGCCGACATCAAGGCCATCCGCGTTCACCCCGTCCAGGAAGATCTGGGGCGCAACTGGCCGCTCGACCTCGCCATAGTAAGCGATGAGAAGCTCTTCCTCGAATCGCTCGCCAACACTTTGCAGCGGAAGAAACGCGACGCGTGGGTCAATGAGCTCGCGGCCGCTCGACAGAAATGGGAAAAGAGAAATCTCGACGACTACGCTCTCGGCTTGAAACATAGCGCCTCGACGGATCATCTCCATCCCGCCGTGATGGCCAAGGAAGTTCACGATTTTCTGTACAAGGGCGATATCGATCCAAAAGCCACCGTCACCGCCGCCGGAGGCTGGACTACCGGACTCTTCGCGGGCCGTTGGCTGCGCGCGAATCGGCCGGGCCAGGGCGTGGTTTGCGGATATCAGTACGGCGCTATAGGACCCGATCTCGCCATGATGATCGGAGCGAGCGCGGCCGTGCAGCGCGGCGTAGGACCGCAGGCGCCATATAAAGGGGCGCCCGTATTAGTCGTCACTAGCGACGCCGGCGTTGCTTATAGCTTATTTGAGTTAGATACCGCCGCGAAATATAAAATCCCGATCATTGCGGTAATTTACAACAATAATTCGTGGGGCATGTGGCCAAGTGCCGTGGGATCTGCTCGATCCATGCACATGTATCTGTTCCAGGAAAATCTGCGCTACGACAAAATGGCCGAGGGCCTTGGCGCGCGCGGCGAGTATGTCCGCACGCCGGAACAACTCCGCGACGCCCTGAAGCGCAGTCACAAGGCGGCGTCCACCGAAATGGCGTCGACGCTGATCAACGTTCAAGCGCTCAAGGAATTCACTTCCGGCAAGGATTATCCGCCCGGAATTGCATTGAATCCCGAGCCCGGCGTGGGAGCGTTCGCGCACTGAAAAGCACTGCGTCCCCGGCGACCGATCTGGTGGCCGGAATCCTCGAGAACTATGCCGCCCGAGGTGTGTTCCGGGGCTTCAGCCGAGGCCCCATTCGCAACCACCGCGCGAGTTTCAAGATGCTATGGCATCGGGATCGTCTTTTCGAATTAATTCTTGATGAAAACCGTAGTACCCTCCGCATTCCCATCGTATTACCCGAAATAGCCGCTCGTTCTTCGATGTACCGTGAGTTACAACAATTCGTCGAATCGCGACATTCGGAATCAGTTCCGGACCATCGCCGGATCGATGTAGTCAAATGCAACATTCGAGGTTCGAACCGCGCCGGCAACGCGTCGCTCACCGCGACTGTGCTCGATCGCGACTACGAATACGCTGTTCGTAAGCTGATTAACCTCGTGCACGAAATCTATCTGGACTTCCTCCTCGACGGCCGCTATTACGAGTACATGGTTGAAACCTTCAATCTCGACCCCGACCACATGTAGTTTGCACAGCCCTCCTTCGCCGTTCACGAGAAAATCGCAATCGAATCTCTCGCATTACCAGTAACCTGCAAGCTCTCCCTACCTTGACTTACGCCCTCCGCTACTAAGTTGGAGCCAGGAAGCGCAAGCGGCGCAGTTTGTCGTTTGCATTCCGTATCGCGGTGTAATTTGCCGCGAGGAAAGGAACCAACGATGCCTGATCCGATCATCATCTTCCCGCCGATGCTTGGCTGATCTTGCGCCATAAGGGTGGCTTTTGTAAGACATGTGAATAACTCCGTCATTGACGGTAACCCTTTCCATTTGAAATGGGTACTTCGCGTTGAGCGGTTCTAGGGGGCTGCGCGCAGCCCCCAATAAGAAAATTACCTAAAATTCCATTTTACTTGACTTAGAAAACTGTTATAGTGGGGTCACAATCTTACAGCTAGGATATCTATCTTGATCTGCACTGCGTCAGTTCGAGCTGCAGTTCGTGTGTTCGTGGGCTGCGCAGCGCTGGTTTTCTTCGCTGGGTCGCTTGAGAACCTTGGAAGTAGTCCTTCTGCACACCCTCGCGAACGGGATCTTCTCGCACTTCGCTCCCGCACTAATGAACTTGTCACGACTGGAAATTACGCCGCAGCCGCGGTACTGTTTCAACGCGGATATCTGGAAGCGGCCGCACGGAACAACGAAGCTCAGGAAGTCCATTTTCTCAATGGAGTGGGCGCCGCTCGCTTCGCTCTTCTTGAATATGGCCCCGCTATCGACGCACTCGTGCGCACGCGTTCGCTGGCGCGAAAAATTGGAAATCAAAAGTATCTCACCATTGCGACCGCCAACCTCTGCAACCTTTACATTCAATCCGGCGATCTCGCTTCCGCGAGATCCGTCGCCGAAGAAGGTCTCACCGTCGACTCGGTCGAGAATCTTCCTTATCGAGCGCAATTACTGGACACCCTCGGCCTCCTGGCTTCGCTTTCCGGAAACCACGATGCCGCTCGCCATTATTTCGTCGCTGCCGTGAACCAGGCCGAGCGCTACTCAAGCGATCGTATTCGCTTCGAGGCATGGAGCCATTACGCACAAGACCTGCTGCGCGCGGGCGAATTGGATGCCGCCGAATCAGCTGACCTCAATGTCTATCGCATTGGACACCTCGATACCGTTCGTGAACTGAGACCCGCGTTGCTTACGCTCGCGCGGATCTATCGGGCTCACGGGAATACGCGCGTGGCCCTCGCGCTTGCGCAGCGCGGACTCGATATGCCGGCCCGCCGTAGCGATCGGCAGTTGTGGCGCATGTACTTCCTTTATGAACGGGCCATGGTTTTCGTGGGAGATGGCCGCTTAACTGAGGCCGCCTCCGACCTTCGAGAAGCGCTCGCCGATGCAAGCGATTGGCGCGAAGCGATCGCACCTTCCGATAGCATGCGTAGCGGCGCCGAGTTCTGGCTGAAAGACGTTTACGACGCTTATATCGATCTTGCTGAACGCCGCAGCACCGCTTCGGATGCGTTTCTTGCCGTCGAAGAAGAGCGCTCTGCCAGCTTGTTGCAAATGCTGGGAAATTCAAACGTGAGCGGCAAGCGTCCAGCGCTCTCGACGGCGTATCGCGAGGATCTCGCTCGTCTGCGAACCCTTGAGATCGCACGCATTGCCAGCCCCGCTCTCCAGGACGAGAATCGGTCCGCCCAGGTGCGGCAACGTCTCTCCGAGGCGGAGACACAAACTCCGGGAGAGTTAATCCCGGCTCTGCGAAAAAAACCAGAGACTTTTCTCTCTAGCACTACACTCGGAGATATCCAACGGAGAATCGGACCGGAAGAGGCTATCCTCAGCATTCATTTGGGGAATACCGATTCTTATGTGTGGGGGCTTACTGGAAGCCACATTGAAATGCATCGCTTGCCGTCGCGCGACGCGTTGGTGATCTTAGCCGGACAATTCAACCGTGCGGTTCGCGAAAGTGCGCAGGATCGGGACCGCATCGGAGCCAGACTTTATACGGATTTATTCGGTAATCTGTCCACGGCCATTCTGGAGAAACGGCGTTGGATACTCACATCCGACGACGAGATGTTCGAAGTGCCGTTCGCCGCCTTGGTTGTGGGTATAGCGAAGGATGAGAAAAGTAGTTCGCCGGGTGGCAATGAGAGGCCAGTGTATTTAGTGGAAAAGCACGAAACCTTGAGGATTCCGAGCGCCTTCGCGCTCAGCGGTACGCCAGCTCCGGTTGCTGCCGGACCGTTTCTTGCCCTCGGCGACGGAATCTACAATACTGCGGATCCGCGTTGGACGGCTCTTCACTCCCGCTCTTATCTCAGCTCTTTTTCGTCTGTTTTCGGATGTCAGTCTAAGCGTCGGCCCATGGAGTTGCCGCGCTTCGAGTACCTATGAACTGAAGAACTGCGCCTCGGCTTGGCATGCCGGGGGCGAGTCGATTTTCTTGACCGGGCCGGATTTGTCGCGGACGAAGCTCCTGCCGGCTCTTCTGCGCAAGCCGGCGATCGTTCACATCGCTGCTCATATTCTGTTTCCGAACGGCAAACCGAATGAGACGCTCATCCATTTGGGCCTGGATGCGGAGGGGTTGCCGGAAGTGCTGACGACAAAGGACATTTCAGCGCTGGTGGCTGACGGCGCCCTGGTCGTACTCAGTGGATGTAGTTCAGCAGCCGGAAATTCCGTTCGAGGAGCTGGTGTTATGGGACTGAATCGCGCGTGGCTGCTGGCTGGCGCCCGCGCGGTAGTCGGTAGCCGCTGGCCCGTGCCGGACGATTCCGGTGATTTGTTTCGTTCCTTTTACGCGCACCTGGCGGCCCTGGGAAATGGGCGTGCGGGGTTGAGCCGCGCGTTACAGCAGGCCGAGCTGGAAATGTTGCGGTCCGGGCATTGGCGCTCCAATCCGCGATATTGGGGAGCATTTTACTTATTGGCAAGGGAATAGGCTCCGTGTTTTCGCATTCGGAAAGTGGACATTCAAACGCGATGGATGAGATGGATCAGGAAACCGATTTCGACCTCAAAGCCGAGGGTGGCAAAGAGGATGAGCAGGCTCTCCCGCAACCGCTGACCACGGTGCGGAGCATCGACGGCGTAGACCGGCCAGCGCAGTGGAGCAGCCTTGTAGCCCGTATTCAAGGAGGAGATCCGGCCGCTATGGAAGAGCTTTACCGCATCTTTTCTCGCGGCATTCGCTTTTACCTCTGCCGCCAACTCGGTCCGCAGGAACTCGATGACAAGGTGCACGATACTTTCCTCATCGTTGTCCAGGCGATCCGCCGGGGAGAACTGCGCGAACCCGAGCGGTTGATGGGATTCGTTCGCACCATCGTGCGCAGACAAGTGGCATCTTATATTGACGAGCTGGTACAAAGCCGGCGCGAGGACGGCGGTGACATCATGGACGACGTGATTCCCGATTCCCGTCGTAATCCGGAACAGAACCTCGCCCTGCGCCAGAAAATCGAGCTCATGAAGAGCATCCTCAGAGGATTGGGCGAGCGCGACCGCGAGATCCTGACCCGCTTCTACATCAATGAGCAGACACAGGAACAGATCTGCCAGGATCTCGATCTTTCCGACACCCAGTTCCGCTTGCTGAAATCGCGGGCCAAAGCCAGATTTGGAGCGTTGGGGAGACGCAAACTACAACAAAACAGTTTGATCAGTCTTTTTTGGAGAGTTTCCACGCGAGCCGCGCACTAGCGTGGAGAAAAAGAACGAGTTCATGCACCTTGCATGCTCGTTCTGGCCAGGAGGTCGAAAGCCATGAACATCGGCCCGCACCCGGACGATGATCTCATCGAAAACTACCTGATGCGCCGCCTCTCGGAGGAAGAGGTCGCAGGGGTCGAAGAGCATTTGCTCGTTTGCCCTGCGTGTCAGAGTAAAGCCGAAGAAACTGAAGAGTTTATTCTCGTGACCCAGTCTGCGCTCCCTGCTTTCGAGCGCAAACCCCCGTCACGGGCGCTTCATACGCGGGCAGCCGGGATATTACATTCCTGGTCCGGCGTGCCCGTTTTCGTCGCAGTCCTGGCGGCGTTTGCGGCGGGATACTTCGTGCCATTGCATCGCCTCCGCACGAATCTCCCGCCGTCCGAAGTTAACTTGTTTGCCATGCGAGGTCCGGCGAACCCCGCCATCCATGTACAGTCCGGACACAAGCTGATCCTCAACTTGGATACCACCGAACTGCCCTCGGGGGATTATGCTGTTCAGGTGGTGGACTCCAGCGGTGCTGAAGTCTGGTCCGGCGCCGCGCGACAGCTCCAGAACCCATTCCGCGTCGCTGTCGGCCGATTGTTACGCCCGGGCCGTTATTGGGTTCGGCTGCTGCGCGGAGCAGACCTCGTCCGCGAGTACGGTCTCGAAATAGAATGACCGTTGTCGTGCCCCTCCCTCATTTCAGGGTTCCGTAAATCTTGCGGAACCCTGAGCGTGAGCGAGGGGAAATTGCCTGGGCTATAGTAAATTCGAGGAACTCCATGATCACTCGCATTGCCTCGTTTGCACTCGTTACTCTCGCCCTTACCGGAATCGCCGTTGCGCAACCTAGTCCCCCGGCTCAAGCCTCCACGACCATCGATGGAAAAACCATCACCATTAAGTACTCCGCGCCATCGGTTCGCGGGCGACAAATCTTCGGAGATGGCGGAGTGATATCGAAAGATCCGACCTATCCCGTATGGCGCGCCGGCGCGAATTCCGCGACGTCGCTAACTACAACTGGCAATCTCGACATTAACGGACTGAAAGTTCCGGCCGGTTCCTACACGCTTTTCGTCGCCCTTAACGGGCCCGACGATTGGAGTCTCATCGTCAGCAAGAAGACCGGCGAATGGGGACTCGCGTACGACAAGAGCGCGGATCTCGGACGCGTCAAGATGAACGTGACCAAGCCGCCGTCTACCATCGAGACGTTCAAAATCTCCCTCGACTCCATGGGCGGAAATAAAGGCAAGCTCACCATGGCCTGGGACAAGGACGTCGCGACAGTTCCCTTCACCGTTCAATAGAAGGGGCCTCTTGGTAGCTCCATTCTGAGCGAAGAGCCCCCGAAAGCGGCGTGAAAATGCGCACGACTTAGACCTGAACCACTGTGCCTGCAAAAGCTTACGCGATTGGCGTAGTAGATGCACTCATGGTTCTGTCGTGGCAGTGCATAAGCTATCCGTTTCGCTGGATCGCGATTTCGCACGAATCGCCGGTCCCACAATGGAGCGGGTCATCCAAGACCCCTGCCTGGAGCACTTACGCAAACTGCCGCATTCCGAGTTAGAAGCTCTTATCTATTGCACGCTGCGGCATTTATCTCGCTGGCTGAAGGGTGAGGCGCAACAGACGAACGCCTGCGCCACACTCATCTACAATCTCTGTTTCGTCCGCTCCGTCCCTCTCTTCGAAGCTTCCTGTCTACTCTATGCACTCCGCGATAGTGTGGTAGAAGTCGACAAGTTGGACCGGCTCCGTGCGGGAACTTACGCCGAACCGAACGGCGACGGAGAGGTTGGTCCGCGCTTCTTTGAGTTGCTCGTTTTCGAACTTCTCAAAGGGTACTAATGCAGTCCGTTCGCTTGGTTGTGCGGCCACAACTGGAGACCTACGTCGCCGCATTCACTACCCTCGCCATAGCCTCTTGCCTCTTGCTTCATTCCGACCTGCCGCTGTACGCCGCGCTGGTGCTCGGCGGAGCGCCTCTGGTTTGGAACCTCGCCCGCAAGCTGATCGCGCGCGATTTCGGATCCGACCTTCTCGCCGGCCTCGCTATCGTTAGCGCCGCGATGATGCATGAATACCTGGTAGCCTGCATCGTAATTCTGATGCTCTCCGGCGGAGCGTCGCTCGAGCAATATGCGTCACGCAGCGCCTCATCGGTGCTCTCGGCACTGGCAAAACGTACCCCGCAAATCGCCCACCGCAAAACAGGGGATGAGACGCAGGACATTGCACTCGATCAAGTTGGAATCGGCGACCTGCTCGTGGTCTTGCCGCACGAGATCTGTCCCGTGGACGGAAGCGTCGTCGATGGGACTGGCTCCATGGATGAGGCCTATCTCACTGGTGAGCCATTTCGCATTTCGAAGACGCCTGGATCGCAGGTTCTATCGGGCGCGGTCAACGGCGATGCGGTAATCGTTATCCGCGCCGAAAAGCTCGCTGTTAATTCACGCTATGCGCGCATCATGCGCGTGATGCAGGAATCGGAGCAGTCGCGCCCGCGATTGCGCCGCGTGGCCGACCAGCTTGGCGCATGGTATACGCCTCTCGCGGTTCTCGTTGCGGGCACGGCAGCGCTGCTCAGCGGCGACACGCATCGCTTCGTTGCCGTTCTCGTGATCGCGACACCCTGCCCTTTGCTAATCGCGATTCCGGTCGCATTGATCGGCGCAATTTCGTTATCCGCCCGCCGCGGCATCATCATCAAAAACCCCGCTATTCTCGAACAGGTCGATCGTTGCCACACGTTGATCTTCGACAAAACCGGAACGCTCACTTACGGCACGCCATCGCTGGCGGAAATCATACCCGCCGATGGCTTTTCACGCGATCAGGCGCTGCGTTTTGCGGCCAGCCTGGAGCAGTATTCGAAGCATCCGCTCTCGTTGCCGATCGTGAACGCCTCGAAAACCGAAGGCGTTCCCATAGTGCCGGCGTCCGAGATCAGCGAGCGACCCGGAGCCGGGCTGCTCGGCATCGTAGAAGGTCACACGGTTCAGATCACTGGCCGTTCCAAAGCTCAAACGCCCATCCGTCCCGGCCTGGAATGTGTGCTGTTCCTCGACGGCGAATTCGCCGCGTCATTCCATTTTCTGGACGAGCCGCGCACGGAAGGCAAAGCCTTCGTCGAGCACCTCGGCCCGAAGCATCACGTGGATAAAGTGGTTCTTCTCTCGGGCGACCGCGAGCCCGAAGTACGGCATCTTGCTGCAGCGGTCGGAATCAGCGAAATACACGCGGGCAAAAGTCCCGAAGAGAAACTCGCAATCGTGCGACACGAGACCGAGAGCGCAAACACTCTCTTCGTCGGCGATGGCATCAACGACGCGCCCGCGATGCTCGCCGCAACTGTAGGCGTTGCGTTCGGCCACGGCAGCGACATCATTGCCGAAGCGGCCGGCGCGGTAATTCTCGACCCATCGCTTCACAAAGTGGATGAGCTGATCCACATTGGCCGGCGAATGCGGACCATAGCTCTCCAGAGCGCATTAGGCGGCATCGCATTAAGTCTTACGGGGATGCTCGCCGCGTCGTTCGGCTATCTCCCTCCGGTCGCAGGCGCCATCGGACAGGAAGTGATCGACCTGCTTGCTGTCTTGAATGCAATCCGCGTGGCGATGCCGGCTAGTGAACAGACCGATATATAATCACTGTCTTGATGCAACTTACTGGACTCAGCCTCGCAGTTATACTATCGATGCACGCTGCCAAAGACGTGCCTCTGACCGCCGATCCGAACTCGGCTTTCTGGAAAGCGGCGAAACCCATCTTCGCGGCCGGCGATACGATGGGAAAAATCGTGCCGGGCCATCGCACGGAAATCAGGTCGCGATGGACCGCCGACAACGTCTACTTCCTTTTCATCTGTCCGTATCAGGAGTTGTATCCGAAGCCCAACCCGGTCACGGATAAAGAAACCAACCAGCTTTGGGACTACGATGTCGCGGAAGTCTTCGTCGGCTGGGACTACAAGAATGTTCATCGCTACAAGGAATTCGAAGTATCGCCGCAAGGTGAGTGGGTGGATCTCGACATCGACCGCGATCATGCACTGCCCCAAGGAGGCTGGCTCTGGAATTCAGGTTTCAAGGTAAAGACCCGCATCGATCGCGAAGCGAAGGTCTGGTACGGAGAAATGCAAATCCCATGGAAAAGCATCGACGAGCGAGCGCCCAAACCCGGCAATGACCTGAGAGTGAATTTCTACCGAATGCAAGGTCCGCCAGTACGAAAAATGATCTCCTGGCAGCCCACGCATTCCAGCACCTATCACGTCCCGGAAGCTTTCGGCACTCTCAAGCTGGAATAACTGTAGTTAGTTGGCTGGGACAGGCGGCTCAAAATGTAATCTTTGGATCCATGATCCCTGCTCCGGCGTCTCAGGAACAGCTTGACCGCGGGCCGAGCTGACTATCTCGATTGCCCGCTCGGTATTCACCCCGGAACTGGCGAGGATTCCGGCAGCAATCAAGCCAGAGCGCCCAACCCCTTGACGGCAGTGGACCGCCACGTTCTTACCGTTTTCCAACTCATCGAAAAGTGAAACGATTAAGGATCTGGCCGCGGTCGCTGAACTCGGAACGCCGCGATCTGGTATTGGGAAAGAGATGAAGCGGATGCCCTTAGCTCGCGCGGCCTCAGCTTCGTCACTCAAGCCTAGTTGTGCAGCTTCGTCATCTTCCAACAACGAAACGACGATGTCGAGACGAGCTTGGTGCCAGCCACTCGCTTCATCGCTAAGCCAGTCTCCCCCTCTTGGGCGAGCAACGATGGCGAGTCGCCCTAGCCATGACCCCGGTATCCAGTAGAGGACAGGCTTCATAATTCCTTCTCGATTATCTCCCGAGGCAGCTGATGAATGTCCTCGCCACGTTCGCGAAGAACGCATAATCGATGATGCCCGCCAAGGACGGTCCCGTCCGATCGGGCTTTGAGCGCGCCGGGTTGACCGGGACGAAGCGAGGATCTTAGTGCGTCACTCGAAACGCGTCGAAATACTTCGAGCTTCACCGAGTTCATCAAATCTTCAGAATGTAGGAATTTCAGTTCGGGTGGGCGAGACGGATCCACCAAACTAACTAGCCGCCCGCCAACACAGCATCGTACCGAGAGACGCAAGCCACAAACACAAGGCAACGCGCAACGGCTTCGACGGCAACCACACCGCTACATTGGGACCAATCAACGCCCCGAAAACCCCGCCGATAACCAGTTGCGTGAGAATCGTCGGATCATAGCTGCCCGTCGCCATCTGTATCCCGCCGCCGAGCAGTGACAGCGCCAGTCCAAAGGCCACATCGGTCCCGACCACCTGGACCGGCTTCAGCCTGGTCAGATTGAGCAGAGCGAGTGTCCCAATCGCGCCCGCGCCAGCGGAGGAAAACCCTACCTCGGCGCCAATCGGCAGCATGATCCACGGCAGTAGGCGTGAACGATCAGTCCCATTCTCGCGCACCGCCTGCTTATTGACACGCAGGAGATTCACTACCGCCGTGGACACAATAACAATCCCCAACAAAACCGTAAGCAGCGCGTTCTGATTCGACGAATGCAACCGATGCAGAAAATAGAGTCCAACAAAAAGCCCGGGCAAACCGCCCAGCACCATCAAACCGAAGATTCGATAATCCACCTGTTTCCGGATCACATAAACCGGAGCGACCAGCAACTTGACCGCGGCCGCAAACGCCAGCGCCGTGCCCACCGTCTTATCCGGCGCCAGGTGCACGAACAGCATGAGCACGGGGACCGTAATCGTTCCACCGCCCACACCGGTAATCCCGATTGCGAGCGCAATGAGGAATCCGAGGGCAAACATCATGTCATTGCCCCGAAATGTGGATGCCGCATTCGAGCTTGCGCCCGGCCCAGCGGCCTGAACGCGGATTCTCGGGATCAAGCGGCAGCGACGTGCAAGGCTGGCAGCCGATGCTGGTATAGCCTTGTTCGTACAGCGGAAGAATCGGGATGTTGTTCTGCTTCAGGTACGCCCACACATCGCGGGCGGTCCAATCGGCTAGGGGGCTGACTTTGAACATCACCTTCCCGCTCGGCAGTCTAAAATCGTCGGCCTCTTTAAGGTTAGCGCGCGTGGGCGATTGATCGCGGCGCAGCGCCGTGAACCAAACATCGTACGGCTCCAGGCCCGAAAATAGCGGTTCCACCTTGCGAATCCCGCAGCATCGATCCGGCTCGCTCTGATACAAAATCCCGAATTGCCCTTCCTGCTGCGCGACCGTCATCGCGGATCGCAGGTTGATCAGATGAAGGTTGAGAATCGAAGACATGCGATCGCGATATTCGTACGTCTCGGGGAAGTGATAACCGGTGTCGAGAAACAGCACCGGGATATCCGGCCGCTGTTTCGTGACCAGGTGAACCAGCGCCATGCACTCGGTCTGAAAACTGCACGTGACACACGCCGGACCGGTGCGTTCCGCCAGTGCCTTCGAAATGATGTTCTCGGTCGCCGCGAGGTTCAAATCCCCTCCCCTTCGATGCCGTGTTCATGGGTCTCGAACAGGCGGTTGCAGATTTCGTCAGCCGCGCGTTGATCGTCATGCGGCAAAGCGGCGTCGGTCTGATCCAGGACAATCGCAATCAAACCTGCGCTCACAATCGCGCTCAGCACATCGGCGGAAGGTTCGCGCAGCAATGTCACCGCGCAGCCGTCTTCAAACAGCCGGCGCTCCAGCAGCAGCGCGAGTTTCTCACGGCGTCCGACGGAAACGATCGCGGGACCGTGTCCGAACCGTGCGCGCCGCTCATCAACAGTCACCGGACCGATCGCCCGAGCCCTTCGCGTCGCAACAGCCGCCTGCACAATCATGCCGGCCCCAACCGTCGCGTTCGTCTCGCGATCGATCAGGATAAAGCTCCCCGTAATACGATTCCGCTCGTATGCGTCGAAGAAAAGCGGCTGGCCGGTCTCGATTTCCACAAGCCCGATAGCATTCATCTCCAGCGTTTCGGCCCGTTCCTCTGCCAGCGTGTTGACGTCGATACGGAACCGTAGCGAAGTGATTTCCGCCGACACAAGCTGGCTGGTATGTTTCAACAGATAACGGCGCGAGCGTTCCAAAGGCCGGTCGTTCATCCACACCACGCGAGCCTCGAAACGGCGCGCAACATGCGGCAGCAGACCCGCCGGCGCCAGCATGTCACCGCGGCTCAAATCGAGTTCGTCTTCGAGCGTCAGCGTCACCGACATCGGCGCATGCGCGGAATCCAGATCGCCGTCAAAAGTCGCAATCGACTTGACGCGCGTGGTGCGCCCGGATGGAAGCACATAAACCGTGTCGCCAGGCCGAACTGTACCGGAAGCGATCTGGCCGGCATAGCCTCGAAAATTCTGATCCGGCCGGATAACGCGCTGGACAGGAAATCGGAAAGCCTCAGCCTTTGAACCGCGATCCACGCTGACGGTTTCGAGGTGCTCCAGCAGGCTCGGACCGTCGAACCACGGCATGCGATGGCTCCGCGTAACCACGTTATCGCCTTCAAGAGCGCTGATCGGCAGATAGAACAAGTCGGCCGACCGGTTCTTCATCCACTCCCCGAAGTCCTCGCGGATGCGATTGAAAACGTCCTCATCGTATCCAACGAGATCCATTTTGTTAACCGCGATCACGAATTTCGGAATGCCCAGCAGCCATGCGATATAAGCATGCCGCCGCGACTGGGGCAGCACGCCTTTCCGCGCATCGATAAGGATAATGGCGAGGTCGGCCGTCGATGCGCCGGTGGCCATGTTGCGCGTGTACTGTTCGTGGCCGGGAGTATCGGCGATGATGAACTTGCGCCGCGAGGTTGAGAAATACCGGTATGCGACGTCGATCGTGATTCCCTGCTCGCGCTCCGCCCGCAGACCGTCGGTAAGCAGCGAGAAATCGATCGGACCGGCTGACCGATTCA
Source organism: Bryobacterales bacterium (assembly GCA_963802915.1). Taxonomy (GTDB): domain Bacteria; phylum Acidobacteriota; class Terriglobia; order Bryobacterales; family Bryobacteraceae; genus JAICMB01. The sequence goes on along the minus strand of CAWDKQ010000021.1, from coordinate 211,021 downwards.
CCGATGCCTTCGTAACGGACCGGATCTGATCCTCATAAACATTCTGCGAATCGTAGAGCAGCCGGCCGATGAGCGTGGACTTCCCGTCATCGACGCTGCCGGCCGTACTGAACCGCAACAGATCCTTGCGTTGTTCCTGAGCCAGGAAGGTTTCGACGTTGAATTGCAGCGCGGTATCCAAAAGAGCAGCCATATTAAAAATAACCTTCGCGCTTCTTAATTTCCATTGAGCCGTCCTGATCGTGATCGATCACGCGATTCTCTCGCTCGGATTTGCGGAACGAAATCAGTTCTTCAATAATCTCGGGAACCGTCTCGGCGTCGGACCGGATCGCGCCCGTACACGGCGAACATCCCAGAGATCGCATGCGGCAGCGGACCAGTTTCGGCTTCTCCCCAGGCAGGCGCGGGATAAAGTCGAGTTCCGGCAGAATCAGCGATTCGCCGCGCTCCAGCATCCACCGATCTTTGGCAAAATACAGCGGCACCACCGGAATATTCTCGACGTGGATGTATTCCCAGACATCCAATTCGGTCCAGTTGGAAAGCGGGAAGACGCGGATGCTCTCACCCGGGTCGACCCGGCCATTAAATATGTTCCACAGCTCCGGCCGCTGGTTCTTGGGATCCCACTGCCCTCGCGAATCGCGAAAGCTGTAGATTCGCTCCTTCGCGCGGGACTTCTCCTCGTCCCGCCGAGCCCCGCCGAACGCCGCGTCGAATCCGCCCGCCCGCAGCGCGTCCAGCAAAGCGCCAGTCTTCAAAAGCGAGCAGCATTTTGCGGTACCGAGCTTATAGGGATTCGCCCCGTCGTCGATCGCCTGCGTATTCGTATGGACGATCAGCTTCGCGCCGATCTCCTGTGCGTACGAATCGCGGAACCCGATCATTTCCTTGAACTTGTAAGTCGTATCGACGTGCAGGAGAGGAAACGGAATCGCCGCCGGATAGAAGGCCTTTTGAGCCAGGCGAAGCATCACCGACGAATCCTTACCGATCGAATAGAGCATCACCGGCTTCTGAAACTCGGAAGCAACCTCGCGGAGGATATGGATGCTCTCCGCTTCGAGCGTTCGCAAATGGCTCAACGGGCCCATGGTGATGAGTATAACAGAGGAATCCCCACTTGCCCAATGGGGATTGGGGTATTCAGTCCTGGAACGTTACCTTAGAGTAAACGTCCGCTAGTCCTATATCGCAACCGACACTTTCGAAAAGGCAGGTGGCGTCGAGCCCCACGTAATCCGAAAGCTCCCAGCCTTCGGGCCGTCGGCGATACATTTCGATGTGCGCCTCGGTTTGAGACACCAGGGCATATTCTTTCAAAGAAGCCAACTGCCGGTATTGCGCAGATTTGAAGACCCGATCAATGGCTTCAGTGGATTGCGATAACACCTCAATCAGCAGTATCGGATTTAGGAGCGTGTCTTCCCGCTCGTCCACGAACTCGGTCTTTTCGCAAGCGACTACGATGTCCGGGTAGGTATAAAGTCCGCCAGGCGCGACCCTCACCTTAAGGTCGTTTGGCACCACCGTGCACGGGCCCTTCTTCAGCGCCAGCCCCAATTCGATTACAAGATTCCCAATTATCACGCCGTGTTTAAAGGAGTCACCGGCCATCCCCTGCTCTTGGCCATCCATCGGATACATGCGGCCATCGTAGTACCAACTCTTGTAGTCGGCCGCGCGTTCAATCGCGAGGTACTCTTCCGGAGTGATTCGATGCTCGGGTAAGGCGGACATTAGGATTGGAGTGTTAGGTCCTTGAAATCGACATCCCGATAAATCTCGGCCAATCGAATTTCACAATTGATGCTCTCGAACCTGACGGACGCGTCAAGACTGGCCTTCTCAGAAAAAACCCATTGGTCCGCGCCTGGTTGTCGCCGGTATACCTCTACCTGAGCCTTGTTCTGCGAAACCAGAACGTATTCCTGAAGACTAGCCAACCTGCGATACATCGCGAATTTCTCACCCCGATCGAAGGCCTCGGTAGATTTCGAAAGCACCTCGACGATAAGTGTGGGATTCAGCAGCGTGTCAGCCTGATCGTCCGCAAATCGCCGCTCTCCGCACACGACGACGATGTCAGGATAAGCATAAAGGCGCTCTGGAGGGACTCGGACTCGGAGTTCGCTCGTTACTCCTCGGCACGAACTATTTCGCAGAGAATTGCGGAGTTCACTCGCAAGGTTCCAAATAATCGTGCCATGCACGAAGGATGTCCCGGCCATCGCATACATGACTCCGTCGTAGTACTCGCTTCTGAACTCCGCGGCTCGCTCCATCGCGAGATATTCTTCCGGCGTGACGCGATGCTGGGGCTGCGCAGACATAACTTCTAGCTCCATTCCAACACAACTTTGCCCGAATCGCCGCTCCGCATCGGTTCGAACCCCTTCTCGAAATCCTTATACGAAAATCGATGCGTGATCACCGGCCGGATGTCGAGTCCCGACTCCAGCATCACCGACATCATGTACCACGTCTCATACATCTCGCGGCCGTAGATGCCCTTAATGGTCAGCATGTTGAACACGACCGTGTTCCAATCGATCGAAATCTCTTTCGAAGGAATGCCGAGCATGGCGATGCGTCCGCCGTGGCTCATGTTAGACAGCATCTCGCGAAACGCCGATCCATTACCGGACATTTCCAGGCCGACATCGAAACCTTCCTGCATGCCGAGTTGCTTCTGCACTTCCTTGAGAGGAGTCTCCCGAGTATCCACCGCGAGCGTCACGCCCATCTGACGAGCCAGCTCCAGCCGATTCGGATTGACATCGGTAATCACCACATGTCGCGCTCCGGCGTGGCGGACAACGGCCGCCGCCATGATGCCGATCGGACCCGCGCCCGTAATCAGGACATCCTCGCCCAGGACCGGAAATTGCAAAGCCGTATGAACGGCATTGCCGAACGGATCGAAGATCGCCGCGACATCGAGATCGACGTTGTCCTTGTGCCGCCAGATATTAGTCATCGGAACGGAAATGTATTCCGCGAACGCGCCCGGCCGGTTCACGCCGACGCCCTGCGTGTGCGCGCAAAGATGGCGCCGTCCTGCGAGACAATTCCGGCAGCGCCCGCAGACAACGTGCCCTTCCGCGCTGACGATATCGCCTTCGTGGAAATCGCTCACATTGGAACCGACATCCACAATTTTTCCGACGAATTCATGGCCGATCGTCATGGGCACTGGAATGGTGCGCTGCGACCATTCGTCCCAGTTGTAAATATGCAGGTCCGTGCCGCAGATGCCAGTGCGCAGCACGCGAATCAAAACGTCGTTGATGCCAATCGTGGGCTCCGGGACGTCTTCGAGCCACAGCCCAGGCTCCCTGCGGCTTTTCACTAGTGCTTTCATGATTTGATTTCATTATCGCCCCCGCGCGACATTGGCTTATACACGATGATCGAAAATGCCCTGGAATCGCAGATAAAGCAAGCGATCGGGTTTCTTGCCGGAAAACTGCGCCCAACGCCAGTAGAGGTTTCACCAGGTCTGATGAAACTGCTGGGCGTTCCAGTCTGGCTGAAATTAGAATCGCTGCAATTAACCGGATCGTTCAAGATCCGCGGCGCATGGTTCCGGCTCTCGCAATTGACGCCGGCCGAAAGAGCATCGGGAATCTTGACTTGCTCGGCCGGCAATCACGGCAAAGGCGTCGCGTATGCAGCGAGAGAACTGGGCATCCAGGCCATTATCTGTGTGCCGTCTTCGGTGGATCGGGTGAAGTACGAAGGCATGCTCGCTTTAGGAGCTGAAGTGCGCGTGTCGGAATTCGAGGGCTACGACGACACTCACGCCTGGGCCGAGCAGCAAGCTAGAGAGGAAGGCAAGCCGTTCATCTCGCCTTTCGATGACATCGGAATCATGGCGGCCAATGGCGGAACTCTCGCCGCCGAGATTCTGGAGCAGTTGCCGGACGCTTCGACATTCATCCTCCCGGTCGGAGGCGGTGGATTATCGTCCGGTTTCGCTTTCCACGCCAAGGCGCACAGGCCGGGAGCTGTGGTGATCGGCTGCCAACACGAGCAGTCGCCCGGATTGAAGTTGTCCCTCGAAGCCGGCCGAGCGATCACAAGATTGCCGGCCATCGAAACCGTAGCAGGAGGAGTAGAAGGAGGACTCGGCGAACTCCCTTTCGAGATTCTGAAGTCACGCATCGACCGTGTCGCGCTGGTTTCAGAACAGGAGATCTGCGAAGCGACACGCTGGATGCTGGAACAGCATCAATACCTGATCGAACCCTCCGCTGCCGTCACCGTGGCGGCATGCCTAACGGGAAAAGTCGGAAAGTTATCATCGCCCGCGGCAGTGGTGCTCTCCGGACGCAACGTCAGTATCGATGTGATTCGGCGAATTCTCTAGTCACGCCCTGGCCCAAGCAGACAGAAGGGCACTTTTTGCGACGAACTCGTGTCTAACGTTGGTATGGTCCGCAACACCCTCTCCGCCTGTATACTCGCGGGCTGCCTAGGAGCCACGTGCATGGCACAAACACCAAAGACACCGAACCTCGAGGCGCAACGGGCAGCTATGAAAAAGCTCGAGTTTCTGGTTGGGGAGTGGTCGGGCGAGGCGTCGGCCCTTCGCGGAGCGGGCCAGTTCGTGGATTTGGTGCAGACTGAGTCAGCTCAATTCAAGCTGGACGGGCTGTTGCTCGTGATTGAGGGCGTAGGCCGCACCAAGACTGACGGTCGGCCCGCCCTCCAAGCACTCGGGCTGATTTCCTTCGACGATGACGCAGGAACATATCGGATGCGAGCCTTCAACGACGGGCGATGGCTCGAAACCGAAATCAAGCTTGCCGTTGGCGAAAACTCGATTTCGTGGGGGTTCACACTCGGCGAATTCAAGACTACGACGGTTCTGCGCATCAATGAGAAGGGTGAATGGACTGAGTTTGGGCAACTACAATCGGCGATCGGCCGCCCCAGAAAATGATGGAGCTGAGGGTCCGCCGGACTTCCCGCTGAGCGCTGGGACGTTAAGTCGCGCGGTGCTCTGCGAACGAATACGCCAGTGGCAAGCCCGCCGGCTCACGAGGTGCGCACCGGGGACGATTCCTACTCCGCCAACGGAACTTCGGCCACGATACAATCCCACGGCCCGCCGCAGCGAGACAGGTGGCCTTTTCCTGCGATGTCTTCTCCCCGTCTGCGAGTTCGATTTCATTTCGGCCGCTGAGCCGCACGGCTTGAGGCGGAGGTACGATGATAACGGGAACAATCCGAGTCTAGGGTGTATGGATGGACGAGGTTACGCATGATCCAAACGCTGACTAAGAACTGGTGGCTGCTGGGGTTGTCTGGGGTCCTTGACGCGATAATTTCGATCGTCTACTTAAGCATGTACGACGCCGGCCCGGATGCCATGGCTTTCCAGAGGTGGAATGTTGCGGTAGTGCTTCTGAGCAGGCTCTCATTGGGGGCAGGCGTTTGCGCCATCGCCGCCGCCATCTGGAGGTCCAGCAAGGCCATACCTTGGCTTTTGGTCGTGAACGGCCTTGCCTTGAGCGCATACGGACTGATCCCACTCCTCTGGAGAGGTCCGCTTAGCTTTCGTCTTTTCGCACTCCTGATCGTAGTGATGGCAACGAGCTTCGGTGCTCTCGGATTTGCAGCGGCGCGAACCGTGCGGCGTCAGCATAATAGTGCGGACAAATGGCTTTTGGCCTTGGCCGGAGCGACTTCGGTTGGTTTCGCCTTAGCCTTTCTTGCTTTGGTGAATGGCTGGATTCAACTGGAACGTAGACCTTTTCACCCTGCATTCTTCCTTTGGCTTTGCCTTTACTTTGGGTTCAGCGCAACCTGCATGCTTGGGCTCGCCCTGCGCCTGCACAGCTTCGGCCCGTCCCAATCCGGCCCAGGGAAAGTCTTATCGCCATTAGGAAATCCAAAACACGCACATTAGCAGGCAGGGCCTTGGTAGGAATGCCTGGCTAGCAGCCTTTCACAACGTCTTGGTTACTCTCATTCGAAGGAGGCATGGGATCATGAAAAACCTGTTCGATGCGGCGGTGGCGAACCAGGTAAAGATCCGGCTGGGAAAGTTGGAGCCGCAAAGTGAGAGGCGCTGGGGTAAGATGACGGCGCCGCAGATGCTGGCACATTGCTCGGTGAGTATGCAGTGGGCGGTGGGAGAACTGGTGCCCGAAAAGGGAGCGCTACCCGCACGTTTATTGGGACGGCTGGTGAAGCCGATGGTGTTTCGGAACGATGACCCGCTACGGAAGAATTCGCCGACGGCCAAGAGCCTCATCGTGGCGGACGAACGAGATTTGGGCAACGAACGGGATCGGTTATCGGGACTAATTGACAGATTTGCGGCGGGAGGGGCTGCAGGGTGTACGAAGAATCCGCATAGTTTCTTTGGGAAGATGACGCCGGAGGAGTGGGCGATTTTAATGTACAAACATCTTGACCATCATTTGCGCCAGTTTGGGGTGTGACCGTCTCGAAAAGGGTAAGTTTTGACACAAGCCGGGGGGCACCTCCTGTGGACGATTCTTTACTGGCCTTTTCCGGTAACGTCTTCGGCTAGTATTACGTTGCCCGGTTCCCCCGTTCGCGAGTTCGATTTCATCATTCGGGCGTGAGCGACGGAAAGGTATTCAGACGAGTATTGGAGGGAGGATAGCTGCAAAGACGATGGCGTGACAGTCACAAGCCGGCATAAACAATCTGTCACCCCGCGATCGTCGTCGCAGCTGCGCCCGCTTGTGCCATGGGTGTGAGGCGAACTGGAGCAGATTCAGTTTCTGCTCGGTCACGCTTCCGTCCAGACAAAGGAGCGGTCCATCGGAAGCAAACAGAAGCTTCAGGATGCGGTTAATGATCGATTTGGAATTTCACTCGCAACCGGCACCGAGTATAACCGTGGCCCGCGCTTTCGGGCATCCAACCGGCGATAGCCTCCTTTTAATGTCGCGCCATTGAGTAGTCCCGTGGGTTCGCGGTTCACCGACGACCGGGACGGGTTGTAGTAAAAGAAAGGGTGGGAAGAAGTGCAGCCGCCGTTCTTTACGTGCTCGCGTTGGTAGCTGTAGTGGTCGCCGTGGACGTCCTGTTCTTCAAGAACCGGTTCTGGCAGCGGCTGATGGTGAACATCGGAATTGTCCTGGTTTTCGGGGCGTTCTACTTGAGATTCCTAAAACGTCCATGAGCGCAAGCCGCCGCCATCCGGATCACCCGGCTGCGCTTTCCACAGATGTAGCGGACGTGTCTGAAATCGACTCGATCATTCAGTACGACGCGCGTCCCCGTCCGCGACCCGTAAATTGGCGATAGCGTCCTTTATCATTCACTGCCTGAGTTGGCAAGCCGGCAGGCCGAAAGAGCTGGATCAGGGGTTTGTACGAGTGGCGGGTGATTCGCCCAAGAGCGCCTTCGACGGGATGCCGACGATGCGGCCAAGTGATCGCCTGATGCCCAAGCGTTTCCCAGCACCAAAGGGGTCGGAAGCGTCTCGATGAAGCAGGATAGCGGCCGAAGCACTGCTGATATTCCAACTCTGGACTCTAGATTGTCAGCACGCCGCGGAACCCTCTTCCGCGGTAAAAACAGGGGGCGGTGTTGTGATAAACAAAAACACGGCCGAAGCGCCGGTCCCCGAAGATAGCTCCGCCTAGTTTGGTAATTTCAGTAGGTGTTTTCAACCAGCTCTGCGTCTTCGTATCAAAACTTCCCAGCTTCTGTAGCTCCCGGTATTGCTCTTCTGTTAGCGGCTCAATCCGCATCGCCGCCGCCATATCCAGTACGTTGCCGGCAGGACGCAAGCCTTCCTTCTCCCTTTTCTCCTGCCCTTCACCGTCGTAGCAAAGGTTTCGACGGCCTTCGGGACTTTCCGCCGAACAATCACAGAAGACGTATTCGCCCGCTTCTTTGTCCCTGACAATAACGTCCGGTTCGCCCCCCGTTCTTTCCATTTCATGCAGCGACCAAAGCACTCCGCCCTTCCGCACAAGCCTGGCTCGCAAGTCAGCCCACTTGAGACCCTCGTGACGCGTCATATTGTTCTCAAAGCGTTCCTTCAATTTTTCGAGAAGCTCTTCACGTTGTTTTTTCGAGAGAGTCACAGGGGACATAATCTTTTGTTCCGCAAGTCGCAAGCGGCGGTCGATGGTGGATGAGCAGTTCTGGCGCGCCAACCCCGTCTTGAATAATAATAATCCTTGCGCCATGCAGCCGCGCCACCGGGCCGCATAACGCCCTAGTCGCGGATGTGCCGGGATCGCCCCTCCGAGTGGATCGTCGGCCCATCCGTACAAAGGCATGGCGGGGCCGTTCGGTTGGAGAACATTCTCCGGGCTGCGCGTGACTCGCTCCGAGATACGGCGACACTATCGTGCCAAACGTATAAATCACAACCCGTAAAGCTGGAGGCGCCGGCAACTTCTCTACCGAGATTCTCGTGGCTGCAACCCCAGACGTAAGCAACGAATCCTCGACTTGATTTCTTGGCATCAGGAACTTCTGCTTGCGGAACCCATTACAATCGGCGAGAGGCTGTCAATAGCTGACGTTCCATTTTCGGACGACTCCACCCAAAATCGACCACTGGTTAAACTCACCGTTGAATGGAATCAAGATCTACAGCCGGAAGTGGAATTGCATTCGGGGTTTGCAATTCCATGCGAGGCATCGTTGAAGACCTCCGGTACGCAACAGCTGTCCTCCGCCGGACCCCGTCCCTGACTGCGGTCGCAGTGCTTACTTTGGCTCTCGGTATTGCCGCCACCACGACTGTCTTTGGCTGGATCGACGGGATGGTCCTGCACCCATTCCGCGGCGCCACGGATGACGGACAACTCGCCGTCCTCGAATCCGTCCGTGCCAGCGGCATCGAGACTCCTAGTATTTCTTATGCCGACTCCCGGGACTTCGAGGACAACCTCCGAAGCATCTCTGGATTGACGCTCAACCAAAAGGCTCCCGCCTCTATCGGCGACGGGGAGAACGCCTCTTCGGCGTGGTTCGAACTCGTCTCCGGAAACTATTTCGACGTACTGGGCGTAAGGCCAATCCTCGGCCGCACGTTCGCTCGCGAGGAATACGGAGACAAAGCCAAAGCGTTCACGGCGGTCATCAGCTATCGGCTGTGGCAGAACTACTTCCATGGCGACCCGTCCACTCTCGGCCGCACCGTCCGTATTAATCGGTACCCAGTCACCATTGTGGGCGTGACGCCTCCGGAATTTCAGGGCGACTTTCCGGGAGTCGCGCTGGACGTATGGGTTCCAGTCCCATTGGCCGGCGAACGCGATCGCAATGCGCGGCACTTCGGGGCCGTCGTCAGACTCAAACCCGGCGTCAGCATTTCCCAGGCAAGCGCCGAAGCGGCGACAGTTGCGGCGCGCCTTGCGGGTGCCTTTCCGAAGACCAACGAGGGCGTCGGTGCCCGGATCGTACCGATCTGGAAGGCACAGGAGGGGGCCTCAAGTATTTTGGCATCGCCGATGGCCATCCTCGGCGCAGCGTGCGGACTCGTGCTCCTGATCGCCTGCGCGAATGTCGCCAATCTTCTGCTGGCTCGTTCTCAATCCCGCCAGAGGGAGTTCGGCATTCGCCTCGCCCTGGGAGCTGGTCCGGGCCGCTTGCGGCGGCAGTTATTTTCCGAAAGCCTGCTTCTGGCGACTCTGGCGATGCTGGCGGGATTGCCTCTCGCTTTGTGGTTTCAGAACCTCCCCGCCTATCTCGTGCCGCCCACGGGAATACCGGTGTACTTCAACGTCTACCCGAGCGCGCGGGTGTTCCTTTTTGCCGCGTTAGTCTGCTTGATTTCCGCCCAGATTTCCGGTCTTCCGCCCGCGTTTCAGTCGCTGCGGCGCAACATCGTGGATGCCCTGAAGCAAGGAGGAAGAAGCGATACCCAGAGCGAGCACTCGCGGCGAATCTCCGGGCTTCTCGTGATAGCTGAGGTGGGCCTGGCTTTCGCGGCTATCGTGACGCTGGGATTGTTTCTCAGGAGCCTTTACGGATTGCAGAACACGGCGGCCGGTTTTGATCACCGGAACGTGACCGTGTGCCGTCTTTTTCTGGCGACGAACAACTACACTCCCAGCGAGGAGCAGCAGTTCTCGCGGCAACTGCGCGAGCGCCTGCTCGAATCGCCGGGGGTGACTGCCGCCGCTTATTCCGACTCGATCCCGCTCGGTTTCGGGCTAGGGAAATGGAACAACGTTACGGTCGAAGGATATGCGGCTAAGCGCGGTGAGAACCTGGGCGTGCATCACGCCTCGGTGTCGCCCGGCTACTTCGATGTGCTGAGGATGCCGCTTCTCGCCGGGCGCGATTTCAAAGCTGAGGACAATGAAAACGGGCCCCGGGTCATGATCGTCAACGAATCCTTCGCGCGACACTTTTTCGACGGACGCGACCCGGTGGGTCGCCGGGTACAGCTTTACGGCAAACCGTTCACGATTGTGGGAATGGTCAAGGACAGCAAGTATCTGAGCCTGTCTGAAACGCCGCAACCATACTTCTATATGTCCTTCGACCAGGTGCACTACGGCAGTGGCGAAAACGGCGTGTCGTTCTATGCGCGCACCGACCGAAACGCGAGTGGTTTCGTCCCGATACTCCGGCGCGAAATGTCGGCCATCGATCCCAACTCAGCCGGCCTTACAGCCATGGCCCTGTCGGATTACATCTCGGCTGCCTGGTTCGGGCCGCGGCTCGCCTCCTTGTTCCTCGGAGTGCTGGGTGTTATTGCCATGCTGCTCGCCGGCGTAGGTCTCTACGGAGTTATGGCTTACTCGGTCAGCCAGCGGACCCGGGAAATCGGCATCCGCATGACGCTGGGCGCCGACCCTAAAGGCGTGCTCCGGATGGTTATGAGAAGAGGCTTGTTTTTAGCATCATCTGGGATCGCCGCCGGCCTCGCCATCGCCCTTGCGGCGGCCCCACAGATCGCGCCTCTGCTGTACCATGTCAGTCCAGCGGACCCCGTAAGCATAGCGGGAGCAGCGCTGTTCCTCATTGTGGTTGCCGTAATCGCGAGTCTCATCCCAGCGCTGCGAGCCACCAGGGTTGACCCGATTCTCGCGCTCCGCGAGGAGTGACTGTTCGAGCGGATGTACCAGCGTCAGGTCAGGGGGCATTGGCGGGTTTGGTGAGACAGGGCGCTTGATACACAATCGGTCGCACGCGCTGCCATTCGAAGTGCCCACGCCAAGCTTCGAGTGGATCGTCCGCTACTCGGAGAAAGTCGCCCCTGGATCATTCCCTCAAGCGCCGGCGGGATTGCGGGTATGCTGTCCGCCTTGGCTTGTGCCTTAACACGGCACGACGGCCCTCCCGTTGGCTAGCCATCTTCGAAGTGAATGGCGATCCGTTCGGAGTCTAATGCGCCTGCTTGATCAGCTTCTGTAGTTCAACAAGCTGAAGCGGCACCTGCGAGCATTCAGTCAGGCGTAGCTTTACATCCGCGAAGGTGATGGTCTGATGCTTTTCTTCGCCGTTCTCGTAAAACACGAGCTGAATCCGCTCTTCGCGCTTCGCAAGAAATTTATCACTGGTGTCAAGCTGCGCGTGAGCTAGCCTGTTCCGAAACCGGCGAATCTTGTCGAGCTTCGTGAAGAAATCATGCTGCGCGTTCGCAAAAGACTGGAAGGACAGCTTCACAACCTTCTCCAACAGTTCTATTCTGGCGCTAAAGGAGAAATCGCGGCCGGTCAGGGCCTCGCCCAGGACGGATTGCTTTTTCGCGTCTTCCGTGAAGTAGAGAACGAGGATACCTGTGATTATCGTATCGAGCCAGATGGTCTGATCCATGAAAGCGCCGCGAATTCTGACAGACCATTCATATACCCTTCCCAGATGCTCCGCCTTGGGCGCATTAGCTGGAATGAAATTATCTGAGAATTCAATCACACAGCGATTATCCCATCGATTGTGGAATTGGCCCGAAGCGGCGTTCTGGCAAGCGTCAGGGAAGTTCCGAGCGGATCGTCGGCCACTCGTACGAAGCTCGACTCTAAAGGTCTTGCCCCTTGCCAATCCAAGTAATGAATGATAAAGGACGTTATCGTACAGCATTCTGTTAAATCGAGTACCAAAGGGGCGACGCCTAGAACGCCGGCTCATCATCGCGCTGCGTTAGGCCGCGGGATGGGAACGCCTTCCTCGCGCAGCTCAAGAGTGAAACTCGATGGCATTCTGGATCACGCGCTCCACCGTGTCACCTGCGGCCTCTGGTAGAGTCTTAGCTGCCAACCGGAAAGCGTCGTTGGCGATTCAAGCTAACCAGCCCCGATGCGCGTGAATCAATGTGGAAATGAAGCCACCCTCGGCTGCAATTGCTTGGCTCGATTTTATTTCGTCGTAGTTTTTAGCCTTGGCTCCACGCGAGCAGTGCCGCCGCAAACTCGGCGCTGCACCATGAGAGCGGCGAAGCAGGGCTGCAATCGCTGTCATCGAGAAAAATGCGTTCCGGCATCAAACCGTAGGAATTGGCGTTGCGAAGCATCCAGTCGATGAAACCCTTAGCGGCCGCTTTGTTTCCGTACAGAGATTGATACTGCGAAGCCGCGGCAGTGGTGAAGAAGAACACTGCATGACCGTAAGAAGCCAGGCCCGGATCCGGAGAATCGAAATACTGCATGCCGCCGCCGAGTTTGACGGTGTTCTCCCCATAGAAGACATTCGACAACTCGAGCTCACGATGATTCGGATAACCCCAGATCGCGCCGACGTTGGCGGTCGTGTCCCAGAGATAAGTCTTCTCGCCCGTTGACCCAGTTAGACTCTCGTTGTTCGGACCCTTCTTCCCCGTGTTGCGCACATCGGCGTAGGTGCGCCGCGAGGCATCGAACATCTGGGGCAAAGACGCGGCAATCTTCTGCGAAGCCGCCGTGTATGTTTGTGCTCTGGCGTCATCTCCGAATTCGTGCGCCATTTTGGCCGCGGTCTTCAATGCGGCCGCGTCGATCATGTTAGTGGCTGGAAGATATCCAGTCCATTCCACAATCCCCCCTTCTTCCAGCAATCCATTCGGACTGATGTGGTGAACGAGAAAATCAGCCAATTCGTAGACTAAGTTGCGATCCGCCAGCCACACTCCTTTCGACTCATGATACTTTTCCAGCAGATAAATGAAATATCCGTTGGAGTCCCACTCCGGCTCATCGAAGCGCGCGCCGGTTCCCCCGTCAACCGCTTTTCCGTAGGCGTCATAGCGGGCGTACCATTCCCCGGGCGTCTTCATCGGAATCCTGCGATTCGCCCAAAATTCGATAACCTGCCGCGCTTCCTGCGCATGCCCGGTCAATAAAAGCACGCGCGCGCACATCATGGCATCGCGGGGATACAACTGCGGCATGTTATTCGTAACAAATTGGCCGGTAATATCGGCGGGAATCTGACCGTTCAAGTCAGCCGCCTTGACGCAGTAAATATTGCGTTTGTACGCTTCGAGATAAGCCGCGGACTCGGGAGTGTCATTCGGGAACTTGGGAAGGATACCGCTATTCATCCAGGCCTCCCAATAAGTCTTAGCCGTCGCTTCAAGATCCTGGTCCTGAAGCGCTCTGACTTTTGCGAGCGCCTCGGCCTGCGATGACGCCGGGATCAACAAAATCTCCGCGGCTGATTCGGCAAGACTTCCGGTCACGAAAACGGATGAGCCTCGCGCGGTCACGTTGTCATGTGCGTTCTTGGGAACAATCGCGAGCACCGTTCCGTTCGACCAGGCCGCCATCGCGACGTTGCCCGCAGTATCCGTAGTCGCCGGGTTTCGCAATTTCGCTTCGAAGCGATACAGATTGGACATATTCGGGCGCGTGGAGCTGAGCGACAGCACAACCGCGTCTTGAGGATGAACGAAGCAGAGCACGCGGGTGTGCGCCCCACCCGGCCAGGACGTCTGCGTCTGGGCGGTAAAGAAGTTCTTCATCCCGATCTCCGGCGCGCCGGCTCTGCCCTTAGCGTCTACGATTTCGAAAGACGTCGAAGCGACGTAATCGGCCGTGTAGTCCTTGAAATATAAATGCTGGATCCCTTTTGCGTTCGTAAGATTTGCGATGCGGCTATCGTCCGAATAAACAGCGGTAAGATGACCGTTCCCCAGGATCGAATACCCTTTCCAAGGGCGCTTCTGGTCTTTCTGTTGGGCAAAAGAAAGTGTCGTGACAAGGGCCGTCAGCGCAACGGCAACGCCGCGGCATCCAATTCCCATTAGCATGCCCTCATTGTATTCCTCGTTCCGGTTACGATTGTTTAAGTGCTTTTCAGTCGTCGCCTTTTTTTACAGATGCTCGCAGCGTCCGCGTCCGGGGCACCGCTGTTCGAGGAAATTCCGTCAGGCGTCAGTGGACTCGCGTGGGTTCACGACAATGCCATGTCGCCGCAGCGCTACCTGCCTGAGAGCATGGGGCCGGGAGTCGCGTTTCTCGATTACGACAACGATGGCTGGATGGACATCTACCTCGTGAATAGCGGGCCATCCGATTTCTTTAAACCGTCGAAGCCAATCAGCAATGCGCTGTACAAAAACAATCGTGACGGAACGTTCACGGATGTGACGGAGAAAGCCGGAGTCGCCGGCGGTGTGTTCGGCATGGGAGTCGCCGTGGGCGATTACAACAATGACGGTTTCCCGGACATTTTGGTGACTTCATACAGCCGCACGATTCTCTATCGCAACAATGGCGACGGAACGTTCACCGATGTGACCGCAAAAGCTGGGTTGCCGATGGACGGCTGGACCACCAGCGCGGTCTGGTTCGACTACGACAATGACGGCAAACTCGACCTTTTCATTTGCAGCTTTGTCGACTTCGGGAAATCCCAGCAGCATCTGCTTTGCGGTGACAACAGGATCGGCCGGCATTATTACTGCATCCCGCGAATGTACCCCGGCACCCCGAGTTTTCTCTTCCACAATAACGGCGACGGCACGTTTACGGAGGTGGGGCGCGGCACCGATATCGAAAAGTCTCTCGGCAAAGGACTCGGCGTTGTCGCCACCGACATCAACAACGATGGCCGCATGGACCTGTTCATGTCGAACGATACCGTTCAGAATTATTTGTTCGTAAATCGCGGACCCGGGCCCGGCGGCAAATATCGCTGGGAAGAGATCGGATTGTCGGCGGAAGTTGCGTTCAGCGAGAACGGCGCGGCGCGTTCCGGGATGGGCGTCGATGCCGGAGACTACGACGGCGACGGATTGGAAGATCTTTTTGTCGCGAACATCGATCAGCAGGATTTTTCGATGTACCGGAACACCGGCAAAGAGAGATTCGTGGACGTCGCGGGGAAACAGAGCATCGCGCAGGCGACGCGGCTGCTCAGCGGCTGGGGCTTGAAGTACTTCGATTACGATAACGACGGCTTTATCGATCTGATTCTGTCAAACGGGCATCCGGACGACATGATCGAGATGTATTCGCCGCAGGTGAAATACAAAGAACCGTTGATGTTGTTTCATCAGGAGAACGGAAAGCTGCGCAACGTAAGCGCCGAAGCCGGGCCGGCCTTTACGCGGGCGTATACTGCGCGCGGACTGGCGATCGGAGATTTCAACAACGACGGGCGCATCGATGTTCTGATCGGAAATAATGGCGGTGACGTCGTGCTGCTCAAGAACAATGCCGGCCAGGGCAACCATTGGATCGGACTGAAGCTCGAAGGCAAAACATGCAATCGCGACGCCGTCGGAGCGCGCGTGACCTGGTCGGTGAACGGCATCAAGAAATCGCGGCAGAAGAACAGCGGTGGAAGCTATTTGTCATCGCATGATCCCAGAATGGTGCTTGGGTTAGGGACGGCGGAGAAGTTCGATTACGTCGAAATCAAGTGGCCGGGACCGAGCAAGAAAGTGACTCGGTTGACCGACCTGCCGATCGATAAATATACGACTGTTCAGGAAACCTGAGCGACCAGTTCTTCTTCGACGCCGGCGGCGGTAAAGTAGGCGCAATCGGGGTGATGGAAAACGAGCGCGCTGACGCTCGCTTCCGGCTCCATCATCATGCCGTCGGTCAAATGCACGCCGATTTCTTCTGGATGAATCAGTTTCCAGATACCCTTCTGATCTTCCATGTTGGGGCAGGCGCCATAACCGAAGCTGTATCGTTTGCCGCGATAGCGCGAGGTGAAGCGCTCCTGCATGGTCATGCTGGGAGAGTCGGGGAAACCCCAATCTTCTCTCAACCTGCGATGCAGCCATTCCGAAGTGGCTTCGGCGGTTTCGGTGGAAAGCGCGGAGAGAGCGATTGAGCGGAAATACTCGCCGGCGTCTTTAGCTTCTTCGGCCCGCTCGCGGAGGCCGTCGCCGGCAGTCACGACGAAGATCGCGACATGATCGCGGCGGCCGTCGTCGGAATCGAGCACGTAGTCGCTCAAACACAAACCGTCATCTTTGTCCTGGCGGTTGAAGTGGAACGTATGAATCGGCGACGAACCGTTGGGCGCGAAGAAGTGGATGGAATTGCCGTCGCGCTCCACTTCAAAAAATTGCCAGACGGCTTTGGGCTTCATGAAGCCGGCGGCCCATTGTTTCACTTGCTCGACGTCGTGGAAGAGCTTGAGCGCCGTCGCATCGCGATCGTGAAGCAGCTTTTCGAAGTTGCCCTTGAAGCCGAGATTCTTGCCGTAGAGCATGTACGGATTGATGTAGCTCCAGACTTCGGCGAGATTTGGAACGTTGCGGACTTTGCGGTCGAGATAGGGCGCGGCGGGAATCGGAATGTCGGTTCGAACTTTGGGACTTCGACGCGTTGTTTGAGGGAAGGTCAGCGCGGGACGGATGTCCGGCGTTGTAGCGGAAGCAGCCGGCATTCGCGACGCCAGCGTCTGGTCGCGAGTGGCTGGATCCATGATCTCGTTCATGATCCGCAGACCAGTCATCGCGTCTTTGGCATAGAATGTCGGCGAGCCATAGCTGGGCGCGATTTTCGTCGTCGTGAATTTTTCCGAGAGCGCCGCGCCGCCGACCAGCAGCGGAATCTGAATTCCATGCGTTTTCAGATCGCCGCCGGTGATCACCATTTGCTGCGTGCTCTTGACGAGCAAACCCGAAAGTCCGATGGCGTCCGGTTTGTGCTGCTCGTACGCTCTGATGAGATCCTCTGGCGGAACTTTGATGCCCAGATTCACTACGGTGTAGCCGTTGTTCGAGAGAATGATCTCGACCAGGTTTTTGCCAATGTCGTGGACGTCGCCCTTGACCGTCGCGAGAACAATTTTGCCTCGAGCCGCGGTGTCGGCCTTTTCCATGAACTGCTCTAGGTGGGTGACGGCGGCTTTCATCGCTTCCGCGGATTGCAGCACTTCGGCGACGATCAGTTCGTTGTTGTTGAAGAGGCGTCCGACCTCGCTCATACCGGCCATGAGCGGTCCATTGATGATGTCGAGCGGCGCAGCGCCTTCGGCGCGCTTGCGGTCGAGATCGGCGATCAAGCCGTCCTTAGTGCCCTCGATAATGTAATTCGCGAGTCGTTGGTCGAGCGGAAGATCGGCGGCTTTCTGCTTGTCTTTTTTAACGGCGTGGCGGAAATGCGCCGTGATCGCGGCGATGTGAAATTGATTGATCGCGATTTTCTGTTCGCGCGATTGCTCGCGCCAGTCTTCGGGTGACGTCTTGAGCAGATCGGGATCGGGATAATCCGCCGGGATCTCGGCCGGGGGCGTATTGAACAGAAGATTTTCCGCAAGCCGGCGCTCTTCCATAGGAATCGACGCGAAGCGTTCCAGCTTTTCGGCGTTCACGATGGCCAGGTCGAGACCGGCCTTGGTGCAGTAATACAGGAACACCGAATTGACCACTTCGCGAGCCGAGGCCGGTAGTCCGAACGAGATATTCGAAATGCCGAGAATCGTTTTGACGAAGGGAACGTTTTCCTTGATGAGCCGGATCGCCTCGATCGTCTCAACGGCTCCGCCGACGTAATTCTCGTCGCCGGTGGCGCAGGGGAAAACCAGCGGATCGATGATAATGTCTTCTGCCGGAATTCCGTACTTCGTGGTTAATAATTCGACAGAGCGCTGAGCGACCGCCAGCTTGCGCTCACGCGTGAAGGCCTGCGCCTGAAGTTTATCCTCGTCAATGGTCCCGACCACGAGCGCAGCACCGTACGCTCGCGCGACGGGGCAAACACGCTCGAACTTCTCCTCGCCATCTTCGAGATTGATGGAATTGATAATCGACTTGCCCTGGCAATAGGTGAGCGCTAGCTCGATCGCCTTCGGATCGGTCGTATCAATCATCACCGGCGCTTTTATTTTCCGAATCAGCTTTTCGTAGAACGGCGGGATGTCGTTCATCTCGTCGCGATCGCTCGACTGCAGACAGACATCGACGACATGCGCTCCGTTGCGGATCTGCCAGCGGGCGATCTCGGTAGCTTCTTCCCACTTCTCCGCAGCGACCATGTTCTTGAACAGGCGCGAGCCGATGACGTTCGTGCGCTCGCCGACGATCAGCGGACGATTGCTGTCCTCGGCTTCGACCAGTTCGATGCCTGAGTAGAGGGCTCGGTGAGCGGGCGGCTTAAGAGAGCGCGGCGCTTTGTTGCGAGCCATCGCGGCGAGAGCCCGGATGTGTTCGGGGGTTGTGCCGCAGCAGCCACCAACCATGTTGAGCCAGCCGTTATCGGCAAAACGTTCCAATTGCGCGGCGAGCGACTGCGGCGTTTCCAGATACTTGCCCTCTTCGTTCGGAAGGCCGGCGTTCGGATAGCAGGAGATCCGAGTGCTGGCCATTTCGGCGAGCGTGCGGACGTGATCCGTCATGAACTCCGGGCCGGTGGCGCAGTTCAAGCCGATGGAGAGCAGGTTGGCGTGCTCGACCGAAGCGTAGAGAGAGTCGGCCGTCTGGCCGGCGAGCATGGTTCCGGTCGCTTCGATAGTTCCCGAGACGGACTTGAGAATCGGATGCCCGTATTCGCGTTCTAACTGCTGGATGGCGAGCAAAGCGGCTTTGATGGCTCGGGTGTCGTTGGCGGTTTCGATGAGCAGGAAGTCCGCGCCGCCGTCGAGCAGACCCTTCGATTGGATGTAATAGCCTTCGCGCAGCGCTTCGAACGTGACGCTTCCGGCGACGGTTACGGAGCGTGTGGTGGGACCCATGGAGCCGGCGACAAAACGCGGGCGGTCCGGCGTGGAAAACTCTTCCGCGGCCTGGCGCGCAATTTGGGCCGCCACGCGATTTATTTCGTAGGCTTTGTGACCAATATCGTACTCGCCCAAGGAGACCGGATGGGCATTGAAAGTATCGGTTTCGATGATGTCGGAACCGGCTTCGAGATAGGCGCGGTGAACGCCTAGGATGACATCGGGACGCGTGAGAACGAGGTGATCGTTGCAGCCTTCGAGCGCGGCTCCGCCGAAGTCCTCGGCGGTGAGGGTGTGCTGCTGAATGAGGGTACCCATGGCCCCGTCGAGAATAAGAATTCGTTCTTCAAGCGCCTTGACAAGCGCCTTTTGCCGGTCATTCATGCGTGCTTATTTCAGTGTAACGGGTCGGGTTCTGCTGAATTGAATCCACGTCTCCGCGCCCAGTAAAGTCAGCGTGAAGCCCAGCCAGAACGCCGTTCCGAAGAACTCATCCGGGGAAAGACGACGGGCCGCGAAGAAGATGCCGACGATGGGGCGCGTGGTTGCAATGCCGAGCGAGACCCCGAACGCGCGAATCATCCATTCGCGGTGCTGGACAATTCTGCGATGACGAATATTCCAGAATCCCAAGCCGAGAAAGATCAGGAAAAGTATCGCGTAAAGGGTGGTCGCCGCGGTTTCGTTCGCGCCTCCGATCGCCATGGTGAAGCTCATTCTCAGAGCCGAGGCGGCCACGATGAGTCCGAGAACGATCAGCAGCCGACCGGACCAACGGTGCCACGCGATGTGCTTTTCTCGAATACGCCGCACAAACTGGAGCGGCATCAAAATGAAAAACAGACTGGCGGGGAGAATGTGCAGGAACGTTATCGACGGGTGTTCCGCGAAGCCTGAATCCATGGCCGCCGCGGCTGCGAAGCGGGGCGTTTCCGGAGGATATAGAAGCACGTAAGTTCGCCGTGCGACGGCGAGAAGGCCGATGATGATCAGGAGGATGGTCAGGGTCCAAATCAGACGAGACACGAATGTTATTAGTTACGAACTCCGATGCTTTCGGTGCGGCCGGCGAGGGGTTTTACGATGGGGCCGCCACAGACTCCGACACCGGAACTTACCAGGGCGTTGAGCAGATTGAACAGGACGGCGTAGACCATGCGCTCACTAACGGCCTGTTTCCCGGGAAGTCGAAAGCTGGCGGGGAGTTCCTTGGCGATCTGGAGCTTGACGGCGTTCGGCAGGAGGCGGCCGGTGCGATCGCGCTGGTTCGCGAGCAGGATCGGGGTTTGGAGCACGCCGCCGGTGGACCCATCGACATAAAATTGACAGCGGGAAAACCAGCCGAGGTTGCCAGGATCGGCGGCGTCAAAGAGCAGCAACGGAGCTTGGCGGTCCGTCGCAACGAGCTCCAAGCTCATGCTTCGGGCGGTCTCGGAGAGTTTGTGTTCAAACCCGGCCTGTTTCGCGATATTTGCCACGAACTCCGGATCGAGCTCAAGTAAAAGAAGCTTGTGCTCGCCCGCCTGAAGTACCTGCATAAGACTCTATTCTATCTGGCTATGGGAGAAGAGCGTTCCGGCGGCGCGCGAATGCACGTCGTAACTGCCTTTGTCCCAAAGAACCAGCAAAACTTCCCGGACGTGGGTGTCTTCCTTGCGGAGATGCCCCTCGACGGTTTGGAGCGCAATGCGGGCCGCCTCATTCATGGGATAGCCGTAGGCGCCGGTGCTGATGGACGGAAAACTGATGCTGCGCACTTCGCGCTCTTCGGCGAGTTCGAGGCAGGTCCGGTAACAGGAAGCCAACAATTCGGGTTCCTTTTGCTGGCCATTGCGATAGACGGGGCCGACGGCGTGAAAAACATATTGGGCAGGGAGCGAGCCGGCTGTTGTTGCCACGGCGCTCCCAGTGGGGCATCCGCCGGTCTGCGCACGAATCACATCGAGCTCGCGCATAATGGAGGGCCCTCCGGCGCGATGGATGGCTCCATCGACCCCGCCGCCGCCCGCCAGGCCCTGGTTGGCAGCATTCACCATCGCGTCGACACGGATTTTGGTGACATCGCCAATGAGCAACCGGAGTTTCTTCCCGTGAGGGAAATTAATCTCCATGCCGCTATATTAGAAGATGGACCGGACAAATGCACTGGTTTTGTTTGACATCGACGGAACGCTGATCCGGCGAGCCGGTCCGCACCACCGTCAGGCGCTAGTGGATGCGGTGCTCAGAACCACCGGAGTCGAGACTACGACCGAGGGAGTTCCGGTGGCGGGAATGCTCGACCACGACATCTTAAGGACGATGATGTCGCGGGCGGGGATGAAGCCGGGACAGATCCGGGAGTCGCTACCGGAAATTATGCGGCGGGCGCAACTGATTTATGCCAGATCGTGTCCAGATTTACAGCGAAAAGTGTGCCCGGGTGTCCGGCATTTGCTGCGCCGGTTGGATGCGAGCGGCGCGGCCGTCGGCCTGGTGACGGGCAATCTGACGCGGATTGCATGGAAGAAAATGGAACGGGCCGGGTTGCGATCCTATTTCCGATTTGGCGCTTTTGCGGAGCTTGCCAAGGATCGGGCTGGACTGGTCCGGCTGGCGGTGCGGCAGGCGCGAGAAAAGGGTTGGATTACGAAGCAGGGGCGCGTGACTTTGATTGGAGACCATCCCAACGATATTCGAGCGGCGCGCGCAAATAACGTGCGCGTAGTGGCCGTGGCGACCGGGATGGTCGCAGAAGTGGAACTGGCGGAATTTGCTCCCGATATCCTGCTGCCCGACCTGCGCGGGTTGAAGACCGATATGTTGCTGTGAGCCGTATGGAAGCGCAGGCGTTCTCAGTAAAGCGCGCGGAAGTGGAGTTTCACAACTTCGCATCGCTGGGCGAGCCTACGCGGGTAATAGCTCACTATGCGGAGCAAAACCACCGGCGCAGCGGGCTCATCATCAAACATCGCGATTTTATCGGCGAGATGACGCCGTTTCTCGAGATCGGCGCGAATGTCGGCCATTCGAGTTACATGCTGGCCAATCAGTTTGGCGCGAGCGGATTTGCGCTGGACATTTCGGCGGATTCGCTGCGCTACGGGGCGGCGCTGCAAGATATCTGGGGGATGTCGAGGGCGCCGATTCGTGTGGCCGGCGATGCCGCGAACCTTCCTTTCGCCGATGGCTCCCTGCGTCTGGTGATGGCGTTCCAAATGTTGAGCCAGTTTATGGACATGGAGGCCGTGCTTCTGGAGGTGAAGCGGGTCCTGGCGCCAGGCGGAATTTTTCTGTTCGCCGAGGAGCCGTTGAAACGGCTGCTAACGATGCGGCTGTATCGCTGCCCCTATTACGACACGATGAAGCCGTGGGAACGGAAGCTCTCGGAATGGGGATTGCTCGGATACCTGGTGCGCGACGTGATCGGAGCGCAACAGGAAGAGAGCTTCGGGATCCGGCAGAATCACACGATGGGCCTGAAGGATTGGCACGTCATGATCCGCAAGCATTTTGCCGATGCGCGGTATGAGATTTTCGTGCCGGAGCGCGGTTGGGGCGAACGGATTGTGAAGCGGGCGGCGATCAAGGCGGATCCATATGGTTCAGAATGGCGTGCCGGCCGGCTTCTGGGCGGTACTTTGGCCGCGATTTGCGTGAAGGGCGGCGCGCCTGCTCCGGTTGCGTTCGATGCGGAGCGGTTCGAGGCGCATTTACGATGTCCGGATTGCAAGTCGGCGTTGGGGCGCGATGCCGGCGATTTGCTGCGGTGTTCGCAGTGCGGTTACGAAGCGGCGAACGAGGATGGCGTTTATAATTTGTTGCCCTCCGCGGAGAAGGCGGAGTTGTATCCGGGGAACCGCGCGGACATCATCGATTTTTCGCTGACGGGTCATGAGAAGCGGCTGCTGGGCGATTGGTATGAGCTCGAAGGGGTGTTTGGGAACAAGTACCGATGGATTGGGGCGGAGGCGTCGGCGAGGCTGGAGCCCGTTAAGCCTGGCCGGCAGCGACTGCGGGTGCGCGGGCATGCGATGGAAGGGCATCCGGTGGAATTGCGCGCGGAGGTGAATGGCGCGGCGGTGGGGGAGTGGAAGCTGGACCGGGCGGGTCTGTTCGTGATCGAGGCCGATTTGGCGGATGCGGCGGAGTATCGCGTGACCATTGAGGCGTCGCCCGTGTGGATGGCCGACGCTGACGGGCGGCCGTTGACGGTGAGTTTGAGTATGATCCGGTTGGTGCCCGCCTGATGAGGAGTGGACACACCGAGTTAAGTTATTGATTATTAAGTCTTTTATCCTTTCTTGAGCGATAGCGCGGAAGCTGGAATGATGGGTCTGCCTCCGCGGCGCGTTGTTGGCTGATTTTATAAGGGCGAGGGAGCTGGTTTCCATTGCTTTTCTGGTTTGAGGATACTGGGTCGGCGTGCGGGTTGGAGTAGTCGGTGCGCGGAAGCTATTGAAAAGGCTCGCACTTTTCTTGGGATATTTCTTGCACTCGGGTTTCCCGCAAGTTCGATTACAACTCCACTTCTCTGATTAATGGGATATCGCGCTGTCCGTTCTCGCCCGCATTATCCCGTATACGAACAGCCGCAGTCCGCACCGT
Organism: Bryobacterales bacterium; assembly: GCA_963802915.1. Lineage (GTDB taxonomy): Bacteria > Acidobacteriota > Terriglobia > Bryobacterales > Bryobacteraceae > JAICMB01. The sequence goes on along the minus strand of CAWDKQ010000021.1, from coordinate 187,372 downwards.
AGACAATCCAGACCATATCAACATCGAGTGCGCGCGCGGCCCCGCGATTGCACGCAGACAGCATCATGTCCGCTCTCCTGCAGGACCTTCGCTACGGTTTCCGCATGGCGCTGCGGAGTCCGGGCTTCACCGCGGTCGCCGTGCTTACGCTGGCCATCGGTATCGCCGTTAACACCACCGTCTTCAGTTGGACTGACATGATGCTGCTGCGGCCGATTCCGGGCGTGCCCAACGGCGGGGAACTGGCGGCCTTTGAAACCGTCGCCGCGGACGGCGTAGCGCTGCCAACATCCTTCCCCGATTTCCGCGACCACCGCGATCATTTGAAACTGGTCTCCCTCTCCGCGGCCACCCCCATGACGATGACCATTGGAGAAGGCGATCATGCCGACCGCATCTGGGGCGAGCTGGTCTCCGCCAACTACTTCGCGGTGCTCGGCGTGAAGCCGCTGCTGGGCAGGATGATCTCGCAGCAAGAGTGCGGCGATAAAGCGGACTCCTGCCCGTGGCCGTCATCGGCGACGGACCTCTGGAAGAGCCGCTTCCATGGCGATCCCGGCGTCATCGGCACTACGGTCGTGCTGAATCGCCAGCCGCTGACCATTATTGGCGTCGCCCCGGCGGATTTCCGCGGCAGCCTGCCCGGTTTGACGCTCTCCATTTGGGCGCCGCTCACCATGGCGCCGCGGTTCAACATCTTGTCTCCAGCGATCGCTGGACGACCGCGGAAAGCGCTACTTCATGGGCGTCGCGCGGCTGAAGCCCGGCGTGCATCTCGCGCAGGCACGCGCGGAATGCTCCGCTCTCGCGCGTCACATCGCGCGAATCGGACCCACGCGCGAACGCCGGCATTGGGGCCACGCTGCTGCCCATCCGTGAGGGCCACTTCGGCGGTCAGGTGACCATGGCCGGCCCGCTGGCTATTCTGATGGCCGTATGCGGCCTGGTTTTCCTAATCGTGTGCGCCAACGTGTCCAGTCTGCTGCTGGCGCGCTCCATCGCGCGGCGGAAGGAGTTCAGCGTGCGCATGGCGATGGGCGCTGGCCGCGCGCGGGTGGCGCGGCAGCTGCTCGCCGAAAGCCTGATCCTGGCGGTGCTGGGAGTGTTGGCGGGCGTGCCTCTGGCGATGTGGATGAGCCAGTCGCTCGGTTACCTGCTGCCGCGCGGCGCCAGCATTCCCTTGACGCTGGACATCCCGCTGAACGGCGAGATTCTCGCGTTTACCATTCTCCTGTGCGTGGCGGCATGTGTGATGTCGGGCATCGCACCGGCGCTCCAAAGCGTTCGCGGCGGATTGAACGAAACCCTGAAAGAGGGCGGCCGGAGCGGAGCAGAAGGCGCGCGCTCCGAGCATGCTCGCGGCCTGCTGGTGATCTTCGAAGTGGCGCTCGCGCTGATCGCCATCATCGGCACCGGCCTGTTCGTCCGAAGCTTCCAGATGGCCCGCCAGATCAAGCCCGGCTTCGATCCGCGGAACGTGCTGGTTTCCGAACTGGAACTGGCGGCGGAATGGCTACGGCGCATCGGACGGGCTCCACTTCTGCGAACGGCTGCGCGATCGTCTCGCCGCCCAGCCTGGCATTGTCAGCGTCTCCTGGGCCGACGTGGTCCCGCTGTGGTTCACTGGCAACCCCTGGGGCGATGTGCAGGTTGAAGGTTATGTGCCAGACCGGAAAGAGAGCATGAAGATTTTCCGCAATATAGTGGGTCCCGGCTACCTCGACCTTATGCGGATTCCGATCTTCGAGGGCCGCGATTTCACCGCACACGATGACGAAAACGCAACGCCAGTGGTCATCGTCAACCAGACCTTCGCGCAGCACTTTTTCGGTAATCGCACTGCTATCGGCCACCGGGTGCACGCATTGGGACCGCTGGTTTACCATCGCCGGCGTCGCCAGAGACAGCAAATACGTCAGCCCGAATGAGGCGCGCGACGAAGTACTTCTACGCTGCCGTCCCGGCAAGTGCCATAAGATCCGAGGTGAACGTGCTCGTGCGCACCACGGGTGAGCCGGAACGGGCAGTGGCCGCATTGAGAAACGCAGTCAGGTCCATCGACCCCAGTGTCGGAATCTTCGACACGATGCCGCTGACCGAATACATCGGCGCGGCGCTGTTCGGGCAGAAGACAGCGGCAGTCATGCTGGCCGTGCTGGGCATGGTCGCGCTGGTGCTGGCGGCCACCGGGCTTTACAGCGTGACGGCATACTCGGTGGCTCAGCGCACGCGGGAAATCGGCCTGCGCATGGCGCTGGGCGCGCGTCCCGCCGACGTCCTGGCGCTGGTGGTGCGGCGCGGCATGCGCCTCACGCTGCTCGGCGTGGCCATCGGAGTATTCGCGGCTCTGGCGGTCACCCGGCTGGCGGCAAGTCTGCTGGTGCATGTGAGCGCCACCGATCCGCTGGTATTCATCGCCGCGTCGCTGTTCCTGGCAGCAGTGGCCCTCGCCGCCAATTATCTGCCGGCCCGCCGCGCCACGCGCATCGATCCTATCGAGGCACTCCGGACCGAGTAGGTTAACGGCCAACTGCTGCGCCACAGCCACGGATTGGACGCGCGTTTCGACCCCCGGTCCTGTTGCCACCGGAGCAGATTGTTCGCGGAACTTGGTCGGGTGACGCCCCTAAACTCAACAGTCGCCGCGACGGGTGACGTCACCCGTTGAACTGCCCCTCAGATTTGAGGGATCAGTCCTGAAAAACACTCGGCCGCATGGCGACGGGCCACAGTTTGGATGCCGACTTCCCGGGAGTAATCTTCCAGACGTTCGTTTCTAGAGGGAGTTGCTCTTGAGAACGCTTACGTGTCCTCAAACCGCGAGCTATGTTAGGTGATGTTACGTGGGAGCCCAACGGAGCCCAAGCGTGAGCCTAAAGCGCTGAGGCATTTCTTCTTTCGTTCAGCGATGGGGGACCTCGGTAATCGTATCCTCCTGGTGGCACAGCTTTTGGGGCCGCGTGCAATGAACTCATCGGCGAAACAACCCAGTCGATCCAACATGAAATTCGATAACACCTTGAACGGCTGCCTGGAGATTTCGGGTACGTAGCGACTCCAGAATCCCTCTGGGAATAGATGATGCGGGGTAGTGTCCAACCTTCGTGCTCAATCGCGCTGGGGCATTCGACGTGGGGTTCCGACCAAGTCCTTGTATTGCTTAGATAGTCGGCCAAGAGCGGGTCCGTCGCTTCTAACGCGGCAATGCGCCGGCATGGGTCGGCAACGATTCCGATACCGGCATGGGTTGCGGCAGGTTTGCAATCGTGGATAACGGCGGCGAACCTCGGTTCGGGGACAATCTTTCGGGAAATAAACAAAGCGGGCCGATCGCGGTCAACGGCTTCAATCCGAAAGTCATCCGGGGTGTGGTGAAGGATGCTTGTTCGAAATGCGCTATGCCCGGCGTCGCGCCACATGACCTACACCGAACTTTCCGCTCCTGTGTCAGGAGGCCAGTGGTGAACTGGACAGATTCAGTTCTTGCTCGGCCACGTGAGCGTCGAGACTACAGAGCGGTATCTCGGGTGAGGCAAACGCCATGAATGATCGCATCGGCTTCGAACCCGAGTTATGTCACGGAGCTGTTGGCGGACCGGTCGGTAGCAATGTCCAAGGTGGCCGTTTCGGGCCAGCCAGATCCAAATCAGGCGAGGACGGGCCCGGCGAAGTCCTCACAGCTCCGCGCGAATGGGATATACAGCGGAGCTAGAGCCTTGGCTGGGGGCAAACTGTTAACATGTAGAGGTTTTTGGCGTAGTGATCAAAAGTGGCCTTTACACAAAACGTAGACAAAGCAGCTCACCGCCACTTCGTGGCGGCGCAGGTCCTCTATGATCATGCGGGTGCGGGGCACCAGCCTGGATGTAGAGCCGTCGCAGGATACCTTTTCGGTATAGCGGGTGAACTCGCAGTCAAGAGGATAATGCGAGACAGTGGGATGAGGCCGTTGCCAGCGGTGGACCGCCGCGATGATCCGTTCTTTGCGCATTTCCCAACCCTAAAGACGCTGCTTGGGACGGCTAGCGGACGTCGCGCAGGAGAGCTTCGCAAATTGTCGGAAGACAGTCGCTTGTTTCAGAATTGGGACATTGCAATGCGCTACGCACCAACAACCGAAATCGATCCGGATTGGGTTGATGCGTGGAAAAACTCTGCCGAGAAGCTGATGGCAATATCATGAGCACTGCTCCCGGACTATTCTTTGACGAATCGTTGCCCACTTTCGTCGAGACAATATCAGAGGAGATCGGCTCGGAGGTGCTCGAGCGAGGACTTATTGTACGCGATACGAGTGGCCGCTTGTGCTTCCTCAGCGTAGAGCCATCGCCGCCCGATGAAGTGCGTGCCCGCCTCGAACAGAAACTCACTTCGGTACTAGGTGCTTACGCACGGCCAGACCGCGTCATCGCGTTCAGCGACGAGCCGGGAGTTCAACTGCTCTTGAACGACCCTGGTGTGTTCCCTATTCAACAGGATTCGTCCAACTTTCGTCTGCTGGACCGGCGGATCGTAGGATCGGCATGGGTCGATCTTCCCCAAGAAAAAATGGCTTTGCCGCCGATGATTGTCTTTGCGAGTCTCAAAGGAGGGGTGGGTCGGTCAACAGCGCTCGCAGTAACGGCTTCGGATCTTTCTCGGCGCAACAAGAATATTCTGGTAATTGACCTCGACCTTGAGGCTCCCGGCCTTGGAGATATGCTCCTTGATGAGGAGCGAATGCCAAGTTTCGGAACAGTTGACTACCTAGTCGAGAATGGCATCGGGGGGATACCAGAGAACTCTCTTTCGAATTTCATCGGAACGAGTTCTTTAACAACTTCGGGCGGCGGCCGTGTAGACGTTGCGCCGGCACTCGGTAGACGAGCGACCGAATATCCTTCCAACACGCTACCCAAGCTCTCGCGGGCCATGATCGAAGACATCGACGCCAACGGCGATTCCGTTTCGGTAACAGCGCAGATGGCTCAAATGATCATGCGCTTTACTGGGCGGGACACCTACGATGTCGTATTGATCGATAGTAGAGCAGGGCTATCGGAACTGGCCGCACCTGGTATTCTCGGTCTCGGTGCGAATGTGCTTCTTTTCGGCACGGCCCAAGTGCAAACCATTCACGGCTATGCTGCGTTATTTGCTGGCCTCAAATTGCTGGCCCAGCGGGACCGCGCAGATGGGCGGAGCGCGGGATGGCGGCTATTGTTCAAGGCCGTCCACGCCAAGGCAAGTCTAGATGATTCAACCGCCTCGCGGTATCGCGATGATTTATACGATCTCTTTGCCGACAATCTTTACGATGCGGATGATTTCCAACAAGCCGACCCCAGTACCTTCAGTTTCGACATCGACGACGAGAATGCGCCTCATTGGCCGCTGACCATACCCTTCACCCAAAACCTGATCGATTTCGATCCTGTTCGAGCGCCGAACCAGCTTCACGCTGCCTTCTACGAGCAAGCGTATCGTCCCTTCTTGAACGGTATTGACTCTATAATTACTTCCAGCGAAGCGGCTCAAGGGGAGCCGGAAAAGGAAAGGAATGAATAGAGGCACCGGGGACATCGATCTGGCCCCGATCCGCGAGGCAATGGCCGGGTTTGAGATCTCGCCGAGCGTCGCGCCCAATGAGGCGATCGACCTTGGTCGCGTCTTCTTTCCAGAAGGCCATCGCAGCGTTCTGGACATAAAACGTCAACTTGTCGTCGGCAATCGAGGCATGGGAAAGAGCTTCTGGACTCACGCGCTGACGAATCCCGCCGTGCGCGAACGTCTTGCGCATACTTATGCGTTCCCCAAACTTGCGGATACCAGTGTCGTCATTGGCTTTAATGGATCGACAAAGATCGCCGGTGTCACGCCGACGATCGAGGAGATTCAGGCAGCCCGCAAGGCTGGCGATGACCCGGAACTAATCTGGCGAGCGGTTATCCTGCGTGCCGCTCGGTCTATTGGGGGCACCCAAACTACTTCGAGCTTCTCCGATGTGCTTGAACAACTCAAGATCCGGCCGGGCGATTATGCGCGGGAGCTAACCGCGATGGACGACTCAATGGCAAACCGCGGATCCTCGACGTTGATTGTCTTTGACGCTTTGGACCGGTTTTCCCACGAATGGGGAGTGATCCGGGAACTGACGAAAGGGCTACTTCTCACCGTGGTGGGTCTTCAGTCGTTTCGCAACATCCGTGCAAAGGTGTTCATGCGCGTTGACCAGTTCTCGGATATTGAACTGTTCCGCTTTCCGGACAGTTCGAAGATCCGGAACGACAGGGTCGACCTTGCATGGAACCCGCGCGAGCTTTTCGGCCTTGTGTTTTTCGAACTAATGCGCCAACAGGCCGCAGCGTCGGTGCTCGAAGAACTCGCGGGACGCCTTAATGCACAGTCTGCACTGCCGACAAGTGGCCGCCTGAATGCGCTTCCTCAGGAACAGGAGGCGCTAGTTACTGCGATCGCCGGCGAGTACATGGGAAAGGACCGAAAGCGAGGTCGTGTTTATACTTGGGTGCCATTGCATCTGGGCGATGCAGCGAATAACTGCTCACCTAGAACCTTCCTAACTGCGTGGAAGACAGCCGCCGAGCATCAGCCTTCACCTCAAAGGCAGGCCGTAGATCACCTTGGGCTCAACGAGGGAGTGCGTCGAGCCTCAGGTGCCAGATTGACTGAGCTTCGCGAAGACTATCCGTGGATCGATCTCGTCCTAAAGCCTCTCCGGAGGCACTTCGTTCCTATTCCGAAAGCCGAATTATTTGGGCTGTGGCAGGGGGAGGGTGTCATGGAACGCGTCCGAGGGCAGGCGACCCAGTGGCTTGCCCCTATCGGCGTGTTCATAGAGGACAGCCCCGACGCCCTGTTGGAAACGATGACGAGTATCGCCGTCATGGAAATGCGAGCGAACGGCAAGATTAACGTGCCGGACATTTTTCGCGTGGAGGCGGAGATTCTTCGAAAAGGTGGCGTTGCCGTACCGCGGAAGAACTGACGCAAGGGACGGGGATGCGTCATGATGGTATCCGAGCGTGTCAACCGCGGTCAGGTCACATCACATGGTGGGCCAGCTACGAATTACCAAGGTCATCATGGTTCGGCAACCCCACGCTATGCACCTGACCATTCCAACACGCGATCCGCTACCCGCCGGACTCATCGCAGAACCTCTGCCCGTGTTGCGCGTGCTCTACGAAGCGGAGCTGCCGATCGTCTACTTGACCAAGACGGCACAAGGTCAATTACTTCTCGCATACGTCGCCGATGACACCGCGGATGGCACATTCACGCTCCTGGCGCCAACTACCGAAGAGCTTGTCGCCGCCCTCGAGAACGGCTCTCTTTCGGTCCACGAAGCCATCGCGAATTCATGGGTTTGGCTCCATTTGGGCGGCGGACAAAAGACCGGGGTGTGGACATGCGATCTCAAAGAGATCCCGCCAGACTTTCTCCCGCTTCCAGGAACGATGCTGCTGACGGAGCACGAACCTGTTCTTCGCACTCGCGCCGTCGGCCAGCAAATCGTCTTGGGTCGGATGCCCGCCAGCGTCATTTCGTTTGTCGCCGACGCCACGCGAAAGGCCATGAAGACCCTGCTCGACTACGCTTTCGTGACTCCAGCGGAAGGTCGGCCCCGTGAGGAGCACCGCACACTTTACGATCTGCCGATCCAAACCTTCGCATTGTCGAGCTTTGAGCTTAGCTTCGCTGCCCCTGATGAAGGACTCGCTGCAAGCGGACAAATCAGAGAAGCTGCTCAAAAACTGGAACAGGGCTTAATGTGGGCCAGCGACAAGGACGCACGGTTGGACAAGTCGGGGGACGAACGGGAAGCAATCCTAAGGGCAACGCTCTTCCTCACGCCCCCGGCCGTTGGCCCCATAGTTGAAGTACAGGTGTCGGGTAGCTGGATCAGCCGAGGCAAAGTCCGCCTGACGCGTGAATCCAGAAAGCGCATCCATCAGGAGCTCCGCCGCTTCGATTCCGAACGTGTCGTGACTTACGAAGGAAGAATCGGCGAGCTCGACGTCGACAATCTCAGTTTCACTCTGCGCGACCTTCCGGACGGCCAGGAACGCCGCGGCGCTTTTGACGAAAACCTGCTGGACGACATGCTCGCTCTACTCACTGACGCCGGCCGTGTTGCCGTCGCAGGCGTCGAAACACAAGGACGCCTGCGCGTTTCAGCCATCGTTCCCGTCAGAACCCCTTAAATCCCCGGCAACCTCCCACGCCCCGACCCCACCCACCCAAACCGCGTCCCCCAACACGCCAACCCCAACGCCAAAACCAAATCGTCATGCGCCCCGATCCCCTCCGCCCCATACGCGTCATGACCGCTCGCGCCAATCTTCACCCGCATCCCCATCAACTCCCCCACCAGCTCTCGACCCATCGCCATCCTCCCCGGCATTCGCAATTGCCCCAAATCCAGCGACACTTGTAATCCCGTCACCAGGTCCCGCTTCGGCACGCTCCAACCGCCCGCCACTAGCGCCGCATGCATCCCGCCCGTGATCGTCACCGCAATCACCGGGCACTCCAACGCCGCCGCCCGCAAACAGATCCACCACCGGCGCGCCCACTCCCGTCGCATCCACCAACAGCGCGCACCGTCCGCGCAAATCGGGCATACGGGCGGCGGATCAAAGCGCGCGCCGCGCTCATTTTTGCCAGTTCAGAGCCACGTTGATGGCCGGCGCTTCGCTGGAGCTCTCACTGATGATCAGGAACCGTTTGCCGTCGGGCGCAATATCCCAGCTCAGCGGACCTGTGCGGATTCCGGTGTCCGCCATTTCCGTTTGAAACAGAGTTTGTGGAATGCCGGCCTGGAACACCGGCTTCGTCTTGACTTCCACAGCCATCATTTTCCAGTCCGGGGAAATGTAGAACAGCTCTTTGCCATCTCGTCTCCAGCGCGGCTGGACGCCTCCACCTCTCGATACCAGCCATTTGCCACCGTTCGGCGAGGGCGGGAACGGAATCACATAGATCTCACTCAGGCCCGATGCATTCGACGTATAGGCGACCCAATGTCCGTCGGGAGAAAACTGCCCTTGGTCCTCATTCGCCGGGGTCCGTACCACTGGAAAAGGCTTGCGATCGCCGTCGACAGCAATGGCAAGTAGATCCGCTCCGATTCGCGGGTCGACTTCCGCGTACATCAGGAATCGGCCGTCGGGCGACCAGCTCTTCGGAAACGACAACTTGTTCGTGTGAAGCAGCACCTCCTCGGCGCCCAAACCGTCGGCGGGCTTCCGGACAATACCGGCTTCGTCCTTGTTATATGCGACATAGCGTCCATCTGACGACCAGATGGGATTGCCGTTGTAGGGCGGTGCAAACGTCAGCGGATGGGCAAGCCCCCGCGCGAACTCCACCAGCCATATGTCCGCGCGCCGATCGCCCACTAACCGCTTTCCATCCGGCGAGATCATTACCACACCGCCCGCAGCACCGGCGCTGCCAAGATTTTTGCCCTGCCGGTCCCGCCAAATGTACTCAGTGCCGGCGCGTTGACCCGTTACATAAGCAAGCACTCTCTGACTGGATGCCGCCAACCAGCTGGGACCTGTACCCGACGTTATTCCTTGGGCTAACGGGAACGCTTCGCCCGCCGCTTCGAGGCGCTTCATATCGAACGGCAGGGCCATCAGCGTGCCGTTGCGCACGAAGAGCACTTCCCCCTCGTCGCGTCCGGGCTGCGGCGCCACGATTCCGGCATTGGACAGGTCGGGCAGAATCTGTCGGGTCTCCGCTCCGTCCATCGAACTCAGCCACACGCCCGCTTGGGGCGCTCCCGGATTGTTGACACGTGTGCCGAGATAATGCCGTCCGTCGGGCAGGAAGACAGGATAGACCGCGGTCATGGGGTCAGGAAGGTCCGACGGCCCTCCTCCCGCGGATGAGATTCGACGAACCCGGGAGAGACCGCCAAACAGGATGTCGCCGTTCCGATTCCATGTTCCGCCCTCAGCCGCCAGTGCATCGCAGAGCGTTTTTACCGTTCCTCCCGAGCGGTCGACCTTCTTCAGTTTGGCGTCGGCGAAAAAAGCGATCGAGCGGCTATCGGGCGACCAGAAGGGATCCGCGGCGCCATCGGTTCCGGCCAAAGGCGCTGGTTCAGTCCCATCGAGTGCCCGGATCCAGATCTGCTGCTTCCCTTCCCTCACCAAAACCAGGGCGATGTCACGACCATTCGGGGAAACCGCGAGCGACAACACACGCGATTTCCCGGGAAGCAGGATGCTGGTGCGGACCGTTTGCGGCGGCGGAGCCTGGCCGCGAAAGCGAACGAACAAGAACGCCGCCAGGGTGAGCGCGATCATCGCCAGCGTAAAGGTGAGCAGACGTGTTCCCGTCGCCGACGCTGGACGCGCAGTCTGATCGCCGAGCAGCAAGTGCCAGTCGCCGATGTGGCGCAGCCGCTTCTTCGGATCCTTTTCGAGGCAACGCTCGAGGAGCGGGCGGGCTTCGACCGGAATGGGAGTAAAGTCTGGCGTCTCATGAATCACTGCGGCAACGATCTCCGTCACGCTCCCGCCTAGAAATGGGCGCCGTCCAGCCAGCAACTCGTAGAGCACAACACCAAACGCCCAAATATCGGCTCGCTGGTCGACCTTCTTCCCCGCGGCCTGCTCCGGCGCCATGTAGGCAGCGGTCCCGACGATCATACCGGCTTCGGTTGTGTCGACGTCCAGCGGCGATGAGGCTTCGAAATCCTCCGTTGAACCAGTGTTGCCAGGGAAAGCTTTAGCCAGTCCGAAATCGAGAAGCTTGACCACACCTTCGGGTGTGATCCTGATGTTTGCCGGCTTTAAGTCACGATGCACGATTCCCTTCTCGTGCGCGTATTCGAGTGCTTCGGCGATCTGCGCCGCAAGCTTCCACACGTCCTCCAATGGCATGGGACCTTTCGGCGAGTCACCGCCGACCAGCTCCATGATCAGGGCGCGTTGTTCCACACCATAAATCTGCGCGATGTTCGGATGGTTCAGGGAGGCGAGTACGCGGGCCTCCCGTTCGAAGCGCGACATGCGCGCAGGGTCGGCCGCGAAGGAGTCCGGCAGAACCTTCATGGCGACGTCTCGCCGGAGCATGGTATCGTGCGCGCGATAAACTACGCCCATTCCGCCGGCGCCAATTTTTCCAAGGATCTCGTAAGTGCCGAGACGCGCGCCAGTGACCAAATGGGCGATCGCTGAAGGGGGAAGGCTGGATGCCGCGATGGGCGCCTGGTTAAATACGAGTTCCGGAGAGGAGGGGTCCTTCGCAAGAAGCGACTCGACCTCTTTTCTGAGGTCGTCGTCGCCGCCGCAAGCTTCGGCGACATACTCCGCGCGCCCTTGCGGCTCGTGTTCGATTGCCGCGTGATACACCAGCTCGATCTGCCGCCACCGCTCTAAAGTCATTGCTGGGTCGCCCGGGGGTAACCAAGAATATTATTAACCCAGGTCGAACTGCTGAGCCAGCACTATTCTATCGATGTGGCGCGGGGCGGAGCCGCCCTCGCTGCGACTGTAAAGGCGGCGGTCCGCTCCGTTGAAAGACGAGTAGATGATGCTTCTGGGCCATGTCCGCTTCCTCACGGGTCTGTGAAAAAATCGTGGACGATCTCCGCTTGCTCACGCGCGCGGTTCCGTAGGATCGTGAAAATCCGGGACAGCGTTGCGGAAGCCCGACGGTAACGGAGGGGCCATAGCCGATTTTTTCACGGACCCTCACGGTCGCGGTTGCGTAGCGATAGCCGGAGAAGTGCAGGCATGGGCACTCCCCTGAAGAACATGTCGAAAGATCCCGGGTTAGTTGCCGGCGAAATTCACAGTTGCGATGTCCGTCGATGATTTACCCGATGAGTCCGTTACCGTGAGCAGAAAGCTGTAGAGGCTGCGGCCTTGGGCAAACTGTACGATCGGAGTAGCGGTATTACCGTTGAGGATCGCCGCCGAAGGACTTCCTTGCGGAACAGTCCACTGGTACGTCAAGGGCTTCCCGTCGCTGCTGGTGGACATCGATCCATCTAACCGGATCTCAGGGGACGACACTGTGTCATTCTTCGGATCCGCAACCGCCTTTGTCTTCGCGGGCGACACACAGCGATTCGGCGGCTCTCCTGGTCCCCCTTCGAGGCACGGAATGGAGCTGACATAGGTGTAGATTGCCGCCAAATCGTCGTCCGTCATGTTGTGGAACGTCGGCCAGGGCATGATCTGGAGCAGATTGCCGTTGAAGGGCGCTGGGATGCAAGTCCCATCGGGAGCGCCGGTGCAGCTTGGATGCAAGTGATCCATGTCGACGCCAGTCCTCATAATGAGAACAAACTGGTCGAGGGTGTCTCCGCCAAACCCCATTCCTGTATAGTCGGGCGTCAAATTGCGACTGACGATGTGTGGATTGTTCGGATTCGTCGTGTTTGGATAGGCTCCGAAATCCCTTCCGCCGCCCAGGTAAGTCGCGGGATTGACGACTGCAGACTGGCCCATGAACGGATTCCCTCCTTTAGCAAACTGGGTGGGGGGACCATCGCTGTGGCAACCGTTGCAATCGCCTGTGGCGTTCACCAGGTAGCTGCCATATCCAACCAGATTGAGGTCCTTGCCCGTGGTATTGAGCGGGACTGGGGCAATCTGCATACCTTGCAAAACCTTAGCTGGATCGAACGTCGATTGGCCATGCGCGGGGCAGGCAAGAAACACGATGCTGGCCGCCGACAGAGTCAACAGCCCGGGTAGAGTCATCGAAAAAATTTTGAACATGTTTTTTCTCCTAGAGGGTTCGCTCGCGATCCGAGCTTGTTTCATCCGGTAAGCGGAAAATGGGAGGGAAAACTATAACGCCGGCGAGATTATTTTGCGAGGTTAAGCCAGCGCGACCGCAACAGCATTCTGCTGTTCGACTCGGTGCCTGGCTGGGTACCGATAGGCGCCCAACCTCAACACGAGCACGATGGAGAGCGGCAAAGCCAGCGCGAAACTGACGAGCATCAGCGTATAAGAGCCAGCCTTATCGAACCACGCTCCCATGGCAAGCGGGCCCAATCCCGCACCAAGCACAAAGATGGCGAAGAAGAAGCCGTAGATCTCCCCAAAGGCTCGCATTCCGAAATAGCGGGACAACAAAAAGGCGATCAGGTCCACTTCGGCGCCAAGACCGACGCCTACCAAGATCGCGCCAAGCGCCGCTGCTTCGGGCCGGGAAGTTGACACTAGCGCCCCGATTCCTAAGATGGGGGCGGTGAAGAAGGTGGCCGCGACAAGAGGCCCATGGATGCGATCGAGCAGATAACCGGCAAACAGCCGACCTATGATCAGAGCCAAACCTGCGACGCTGAGCATGCGCGTGGCGTTCTGGAGAGACACTCCGCGGTCTGTCAGAAGCGGAACCAAGTGAGACACGATGCCGCCGGTGGTGCCTGAAACAATAAAGAAACTGATGGCGAGCAACCAGAACTGGGATGTCCATAGTGCCTCTCTGCATGTAAGCCCGACCGCATTGATATTCGAGGCTAACTGACCGGCATCGTTGCGGACGGGCAGCGGACGGCCGACGAACAGCGACACCGCGGGGAAAGCCAAAAGGAAGGTTAGGGCACCGAGAGCTGCGTAAGCACCTCGCCAACCTATGATCCGGATCGAAGCTTGCGCAAACTGCGGAACTAGAGAGGCGCCGAGTCCCACTCCCGCCATCGCGATCCCGAGCGCGAGACCGCGCTGCCCGTCAAAACGCGCCGAGATGGCTTTGGCATAGATTAAAGGCGTTTGGCCGGCGGCTCCCAGCCCCATCAGCGCGTAGAGAGCGGTGAACGCGACGGGAGAAGCCGGTACGAAGGCGACCGAAATCGTGGCCAGCGAGAACAGCGCGATCGCGGGCAGGACGACCACTCGAATGCCGAAGCGATCGACAAGGCGTCCAACTACCGGCGTGGCGAGAGCGGTCATCCAGAGTCCTATAACCATCGCGGAGGAGACGGTGCCGCGGCTCCATCCGAATTCCCGGCTCACGGCGGGCATCAATGTGCCGAACGTGAATTGCATGACGGGACCGTTGCCGACCAGCAAGCCTAAAACGGAAGCAAATACAATGAGCCAGCGGTTGTTGCAGCTTTCCATTCTGCTCGGTAAGCGGGAAACGGCGGGTAAAACTATAATGTCGTGCAGGAGATTTTTTGGGGGACGCGTCGGCGGTTGAGGTGACCGAGTTGCTGCGGGCTTGGGGAAATGGCGATGCGGAGGCATTGGACCGGCTCACTCCAGTGGTGTACGAGGAGTTACGGCGTATGGCGCGCGGCTACATACGGCATGAAGGTTCAGAGAACAGCCTGCAAGCTACGGCCCTTGTACACGAGGCCTATCTGAAACTGGTGAACGCACGGGTCGCCCAATGGCAGGATCGCGCTCATTTCTTTGCGATTTCGGCGCGGCTGATGCGAAGAATACTAGTGGACGCGGCCCGGACCAGGGTGGCCGGGAAAAGAGGTGGCGGTGCGATTCGCGTCGAAATTAACGAATCGCTGGATGGCGCACCGCTCGACAGCGATCAGATGATCCGGCTCGACGACGCGTTGGACGCTCTGGCGAAGTTCGACGCCCGTAAAGCCGACGTCGTGCAGATGCGTTTCTTTGCAGGCTTGGGGGTTGAAGAAACAGCCGCGGTCCTAAAGATCTCCGCGCAGAGTGTGATGCGCGACTGGAAATTGGCGCGAGCATGGCTTGCACGCGAAATGGACGCGGGTGGGGCGGGATGATCCGGACAGGCGATCGCTGGATTCATGTGTCGAGCGGCGGTTTCGGAGTTCTCGCTAGTCAGGCCCACGGCTCGACGTCGTGCCCGGCTTTACTCCGTCCGCAGCGCCTGAATTACGTCGACTCGGGCGGCTCGAGCCGCCGGAAGCACCGACGCGATCATGGCGGCGAGAAGCAGCACAAGGGCCGAACCGGCTATCGGCAGGGCGCCGGGCATTTTTATTTCTCCCAGAACTTTTCCGGCCAGCTGCGCGAGCCAGAAGCCGCTGGCGAATCCGATTGCGAGGCCTGCAATGGCCATGCCCGCGCCTTCGGCCATCACGCGCATTAGCAGATTGCGCGGCTGCGAACCGATGGCCAGCCGGATACCAAACTCTCGCGTGCGCCCGCTGACAGAGAAGGCGAGCACGCCCGCAATGCCCACCACCGCGATGAGCAACGCCACGCCCGCGAAAACGCCGGCCACCATAACATTGAGCCGTTCGGGAGAGAGCACTTTCGCACGAACATCGGCAAGGGTCGCCGCGCGCTCCACTGGCTGGTTCGCCGACATGTTATGCAGGATGCGCGTGATCGGCTGGACCAGAGCATACGGATCCGAGCGCGCGTGAATGAACATATGCCCTCCTCCTACCACGGCCTCCTGACCGAACGGACGAAATACAGTCATCGTCGGCTTGGGGATGAGGTCCGCGTCATCCATGTCCGCGACGATGCCGATAATGCGCATTGGCGCGTTACTCATCATGGGGATGACCTTCAGAATCGGGTCTGTCCACATCAAATGGTGGTTGAGCGGATCGCGCTGGGAGAACATCCGCCGGGCGACGCTCTCGCTAACAATCGCGACGGGCTCGTTGCTGGCGCGGTCGCCATCATTGAAATCGCGTCCCTCGAGGATGGGCCGGCCGAGCGTCGCGAAAAATCCGGGGGAGACGATCCGAATGGAGGCACGGGGATGCTCCTCGCCGGCTGCGGGAACGTGCCCGTCGGCCCCGAATTCGAGTCCGAAGTTGAAATCGACATCGCGCCACGGAACCACCGTTCCGACCGAGACATTCTCGACGCCTGGCAGTTCACGGATTCGCCGCGCGGCTTGCTGGTAATAATCCACGAGTTGAACGGGAGTTTTTCCGTCGTGCATCACGGGCACATCCACGGCGAGCACATGGTCCATGTCCAACCCGGTCCGCGCGGACTCGAGGGAAAGGAGCGTCTTCATGGTTGCTCCGGCCGCCGCGACGAGCACAAACGAGGCGGCAATCTGAACCACTGCGAAAATCTTCAACTTCCGATTCGCGATGCCGGTGACGCGCGGGCTCCCGCTGGTGAGGGCGAATCCCTGAGCGCCTCCCGAAGATGGCAGGCGCGGAACGAATGCCAGCAATGTCGCGGCAAGCAGGGCGAGTCCGGCTCCTACCCAGAGCATGCTGGAATCGATAGTGAGGTCGAGGGCGCGGATCGAGTATCGGGATATGTAACGCGCTAGAACGGTTACCAAAGGGTTGGCGATCAAGAGCCCGAGAGTCGCACCGCCGGCACACAGGAGCAGACTTTCCGTCAACAGGGTGCGACGTAAAGCAGCGGTGCTGGCGCCCAATGCCGCGCGGATGCCCAGTTCGCCTTCACGGCGCACGGTTCGGGCCAGAATCAGGTTGGCGACGTTCGAACAGGCGATCACAAAGACGAGCACCGAGGCGGCCATCAGCACGAGAAGTATGGTCCGCGCGCCAGAGGTAAGCTCGTCGCGCAACCGCACGGCGCTGATCTGGAAATCAGCTTTGGCCGGATAGTCCTCGGGGTGGTCGCGCTTCATGGTTCCGTAGACGGACCGCAGTTCGGCTCGGGCGGTTTCGAGATCGGCGCCCGGCGCCAGCCTGGCGAACAGCTCGGTCATGCGATGTATCCGGCTGGTCATCATCGTTGCTGAAAGATGATGGGCGCTGGTGACGATGTTGGCGATGATTTCCGTGTCCTGAGGATAAGGGACGCATGGTTCCAAGACGCCCACGACGGTTGCGGGGCGCGCGTCGATGAACGAATTGAGCCGGACGGTTTTGCCGATCACGGATGGATCGCTGTTGAGCATGGTCGACCAGAATCGATACGTCAACACAACGGCTCCCGCGGCGTTCGGACCGTCGTCATGCGAGTCGAGGAGCCGGCCGAGTACCGGGCGGAGGCCCATCACCTGGAAATAGGATCCTCCAACTACGCCGGCCGTAACCGAGCGAGGCTCTCCGAGTCCGACCAATGTGAACCCGAGGGCGGAGAAGTCGCCGAACGAGCTCAGGGATTTTACGCGTGAGCGCAGGTCGTCGATCTCCGGAACGGAGAATGTGGCATTCCCGCCCGCCGCGCTTTGCCGGATGTAGATGAGGTGATTTTCGTCACGATTGACGAGGGGGCGCAGGAGCACGCCGCGCACCAGACTGAACATCGCGGCATTGGCACCGATTCCGAGCGCCAAGGTCAGAACAACGGTGATGGTGAGGCCTTTCGCGCGGCCCAGGGAACGGGCGCCGACTTTCAGTTCGCTCAGGAAGGATACCAGGCTTTCGATCATGCGGTTGCCCTCTTTCCAGGTCTGATCAGGGGATTTTGGGCAAGTGGATCGCCCTTCCTATGGGTTAGAAACAAAAGCCTTCGGGTTTTCCTGACAATGCGGTAGTGTTCGATTTCGGAATTCCCACGTTCGGAACGGGTCAGAAAAGCCGGCTAACGCGACACATTTTCAAACGTGCTTAGCTAAGAAATGGACTAAGATACTATTATGCAGGTCAACGTACATGAAGCCAAGACGCAGCTTTCCCGTCTTTTGGAACTTGTGGAAGAGGGCGAGACGGTGATCATTGCGCGTCATGGCAAGCCTGTCGCTGAACTGGTTCGCGTCCGAAACACTGGCCTGCCGCTAGGAATCGCCCGCAAGGACCCGCTCGTACCGCCCGGCGATGAGTGGTGGCAACCTATGACTGACGAAGAGGCTGAGGGATGGCTGGAGGGTAGGTGAGGGTCCTGGCCGATACGCATACGTTGGTGTGGGCTCTTTCCGATCCGGATTCGTTAAGTGCCGTGGCACGGAAGGTTCTGACCGAGTCGGAAGTTGCAGCGAGTGTAGCTAGTTTGTGGGA
Organism: Bryobacterales bacterium; assembly: GCA_963802915.1. Taxonomy (GTDB): domain Bacteria; phylum Acidobacteriota; class Terriglobia; order Bryobacterales; family Bryobacteraceae; genus JAICMB01. The sequence continues at coordinate 169,509 of CAWDKQ010000021.1, read as the reverse complement.
ACTCGTGGTGAAGACCGGCAAAAAGGATGCGTTGCTCTCCGACCCCATCGCTTGGTGGGAGAAGCATATCGTGAAAACGAAAGTTCAAACGCTTAACATCGAGACCGCGCACGTTCTAACTCTGGGACGTCTAACTGATATTCACAAAGATCCATTCGATCGGATCCTTGTTGCACAATCGATCGCCGAGAATTTTCCTTTGGTCAGCAAAGACAAGTTGCTTGAGCGATACGGAGTCGAAGTCATTTGGTAGCGAGTGCTGGGCGACTCGATCGGATCAGTTGGCCGGACGTCAGGAGAGACCCTGGCTTTCGAGGAGCCGGGTTAACTTCTCGCGATCCTCGCGATCCGCTTTGGAGTAAAAGCGGGCTTGGGGGAATTTCCGCGTTCGGAACGGGTCAGGGGAGCCGGTTTTAGCCCTACCCGGCTCGTCAGGGTTGAACGGCGTACACTGACACGAGGCCTGAACCACCCTCGGCCATGTATTTTCCGGAAGGCGAAAGTGAGAGCACGGCCTCAGTTTCCACGATCGAAAGATTTTTCGGGTCCCTTCCCCAAAGCTGTCTCTGTTTGAGTCTGCCTACGTTGCCCCAAGATGAAACTTCCTTGCCCGTTTGGACATTCCAAAGCAGTTGTCTGCGGGGAGTCTGTTTGTCATCGTTCATGTCCAAAAACTGCCAGACTTTGCCTTGGCGCCAAACGAATTTGGAGTCTGTTATGGCTAATAGGTCACCGCCGGCACTTGCTACGCCATTCTGACCGACACTTACCTTATCGTTCTCTGCGATCTTCGCACCCGTCTTGGTGTCCCAACAGGCTGCATCCGGTGCTTGTTTTCCACCTCGGGAATTCGCGCCACAGACCAGTTTCCCGCTCTCGGAAAAGACGAACCCGTCAAAGAGGTCTCCCCAGGCACATCGCTGTTTTGCTTCATGGTTTCTAGCAGCCAACAATTCGACAGTGCCGAGCGGATTGAGCAACTCAACCGCGAGTAAGTCCTGTTCCGGCGACGTGGCGAGCAAGTTCACACGATCTTCCAACACCCATCGGTCGCTTAGTGAGCAGTCGGGCATGAGAATTCGTATCTCGTTACTCGACTGAAGCACCATGCGGTCGTCACTTAGAAAACCCGCGAATTTCGAATGTAGTGGAAAATTACAAGTATTCTTCCCATCCAGTCGAAGCATTACAGGCCCGCGGTCCGCTTGGGCAATCAGGATCGCCCCGGACGCCGACCACTGAAGATCGTGTAGAGAGCCCTTCGTGTCAAGCTCAAATTCTCGGAGCGGAATATTTGGATGATCAATTGCGATTAGTGCAATGCGCCGAGGGCGAGGGTCAAAGTTCCAACGCGGCCCGAAGCCGACGGCTATTGTCCTTTCGTCAGGCGAAAAGCGAATCCCCCAAACCAGTGCCGTCATCTCTGCCTGGTGATTCGATAGCTTTGAGAGATCGAGATCCCAGAGTTTATGCCGGGCATCCGCTCCCCAAAGGAGTGCGACGCTGAGCGCAATCCCAAATTTTGTCGCCGGGCGTGTCATTCAATTCGACCAGTTTTCGAGGAGTCGGGTTAACTTCTCGCGCTCCTTGCGATCCTCTACGGAGTAAAAGCGAGCTTTGGGGAAGTCGTGATTGGCGATGGCGTGTTCCATGCATCGCAGATTGTGCTGGATGAGCACGCGCGTTTTCGTGATCTCGTCGAGGTCGGTGACGATGGGGGGCTCGGACAGGTAGTCTGGGCCTTGCTCCAGTTTGGTGGTCCATTCCAGGGCGGCGCCTCGCAGTAACGCGAGCGTTTCGATGATTGCGCGGGTCGGGCGATGATCCTCTGCCGCTTCTTCGATGACGGCCAGCATTTCGGTTGCGAATACTCTCCGATACTCGGCGGGATAAAGATGAAGTAATAACTCATAGGCGCGTCTCATTGCGTTATGCCTCGCTTCCTCTCAGACGCGCCATGCCGGCACGCGTCAGGTATTTCATTCGATCCAATTCCAGTTGCAATTGCTTTCGGCCAGCGCCGTTGAGCCGGTAGGCCTGCTTTTCACGGGAGGTGTCCTCCTGCTCGAAACGCTCGATCCACTGTGTTTCGAGGAGCCGGCGCAGAGCGCCATACAGAGTGCCGGTGCTGAGCCGGACGCGTCCGTTGCTCAGCTCTTCGATGTCTTTCATCAAGGCGTAGCCGTGGCGGGGTTTATCTGCCAGGCTCATCAGGATTAAGAGGACCGGCTCAGTGAGGGGTCCGTCGGCGACATGTCGCATAACGACATATTAAGCCATGGCCAAACGCCTGTCAAGAAGTAACAGCGAGTAACCGTAAGCCACCCCCTATTGCGAAACAGAGCGGTTCTCAGCGAGTCCAATTTGCCAGTCGGAGCAGACGTTCGCCGATACATGCAGGTCACCGCTCTTAATCCCGCGTCGCCCGAGGCCGCGCATCTCCTTTGGCTATGGGACGCGTGCATGTGGGTCTGCGGGTTCGTGCTCGCTGTTGTCACGCTGGCGCTCGTCTACATTCTGTTCCGCTTTCGGAAGCGCGACGACGCGGAACCGAAGCAGGTAACCGGCAGCAGGAAGTTGGAACTCACCTGGACCATTATTCCGATCCTGCTGGTTACGCTTCTGTTCGTGCTCAGCGTGATGACGACGGCCGCGGTCGAGCCTTCGCCGCGGCAGAATCCCGATATCGTCATCATCGGGCACCAATGGTGGTGGGAGATCCACTATCCTTCCGTAAACGCGATCGCCGCGAATGAAATGCACGTGCCGATTGGCCGCGATCTTCTGATCGGCGTAGAGGCGGCGGATGTGATTCACGATTTCTGGGTGCCGCAACTCGGACCCAAGATTGACGCGATTCCGGGACGCCGTAACCTCGTCTGGATCCGCGCGGATCATGCCGGGGATTATCACGGCTTCTGCGCCGAGTTTTGCGGGACGGAGCACGCCTGGATGCAGTTCCGTGTGGTCGCTCAGAGTTCGGCTGACTACGAAGCGTGGCTCGCTCATCAGGCGGCTGCCGCGGCGACGCCGGCGGGTGGAGACGCGGCTCTCGGCGGAGTGCTTTTTCGGAAGCTCACCTGTGCGAACTGTCACAACGTGAACGGCATGAATACGCAACAGCAATATGCGCCGGACCTCACGCATGTCGCAGGCCGGGCCATGCTTGCAGGCGAGCGACTGCGGAATACGCCCGAGAATCTACGGCAATGGCTGCACGAACCGAACGTGCTCAAGCCCGGAACCGAGATGCCGAACCTGAATCTGTCGAACGAAGAGCTGACTCAACTTGCGGCCTATCTGGAGAGCTTGAAATGAGCGATGTTCCACTCACGCCGGGGTTCATTCCTGGCGAAGCCGCCGACGCGACGGCCACATACAGCACATGGCTGGAATGGGTCTCCACCGTTGACCACAAACGTATCGGCATTCTGTACCTGCTGACGACGCTTTTCTTTTTCTGCATCGGCGGGACCGAGGCGCTGCTGATGCGGATCCAACTCGCGTGGCCGGGAAATACGTTCCTGACTCCGGAAGAATACAACCAGATTTTCACGATGCACGGGACCACGATGATTTTCCTGGTGGTGGTTCCGGTGTTGCTGGGACTGGCAAATTACTTGACTCCACTGATGATCGGCGCGCGCGACATGGCACTGCCGCGATTGAACGCGATGAGCTTCTGGGTGTTTCTTTTCGGTGGGATTCTGCTGTACCTGAGCTTCATGTCAGGGCACGCGCCGGCGGCCGGCTGGTTCAGTTACGCGCCGCTGAGCGAAAAAGGATATTCAACGCGCTATGGAGAAGATTATTGGGCGCTGGCTCTGCTGGGCATCGGGGTGGGAACGATCGCGACGGCGATCAACCTGATCGTCACAATTATCAACCTGCGCGCGCCCGGTATGACCATACAGCGCTTGCCGCTGTTCGTCTGGATGGTGCTAGTTAATTCTTTTCTGATCATTTTCGCGCTGCCGGCCCTCAATGCATCGCTGGTGATGCTGCTGATGGACCGGCAATTGAGCGCGCATTTTTTCAGTGGCATCGGAGGCGGATCGCCGGTTCTGTGGCAGCACTATTTCTGGTCGTTCGGGCATCCCGAGGTTTACATCATGGTGCTGCCGGCGTTCGGAATTATCTCCGAGGTGATTCCAGTTTTCTCGCGCAAGCCGATTTTCGGATACGGTTTCGTCGCGGCTTCTACGGTCGCCATTGCGCTGCTGAGCATCGCGGTTTGGGCGCATCATATGTTCGCAGTGGGTCTCGGCAGCGCATGGAATTACGCGTTTGGCGCATCCAGCCTTTTGATCGCGGTTCCGACGGGAGTGAAAATCTTCAACTGGATCGCGACGATGTGGGGAGGGTCCATTCGGCTGACCACTTCCATGCTGTTCGCGGTCGCGTTTCTGTTCACGTTCACCATCGGAGGATTGAGCGGCGTCAGCTTTGCGGCGTGGCCGCTCGACTGGCAGACTACCGATACGTATTTCGTCGTTGCGCATATGCACTACGTGCTGTTCGGCGGGACGGCGTTTGCCGTTATGGCGGGAATCTATTATTGGTTTCCGAAGATGAGCGGCCGGATGCTTTCGGAGAGCCTCGGCAAGGTGCATTTCTGGCTGATGTTCATCGGCTTCCATATGACGTTTTTCGTCCAGCATATTTTGGGGCTCGATGGAATGCCGCGACGCGTGTATACATATCCGAATTTCGCGAACTGGGGCTGGATGAACCTGATGTCCAGCATCGGCGCGTTCCTCATGGGCATTTCCGTTCTACTGCTGCTTTGGAACATCATCGTTAGCCGGCACAGCGGAGAGATGGCCGGACACAATCCGTGGAACGCGTGGACGCTCGAGTGGGCCACGACGTCGCCGCCTCCAGAGCACAATTTCGACTTTGTTTCCGCCGGTGAAGGGGCGCCGGCCGCTTTGGGATCTTGCGCATCCGGAAGGAAAACAGTCGTGAAGCGTTTCGATACGGCCAAGCTGGCGACAGCTATCTTTATCTTTTCAGAAGCGGTGTTTTTTGCGTTCCTGATCGCTGCGTATATCTATTTTTATCGCGCGACCGTGCATGGTCCGACGGCGGCGCGCAGCCTGGACCCTCCGCGCACGCTCATTTTTACGATCTGTCTGCTCGCAAGCAGCGGGACTTTGTGGATGGCAGAACGTCGCCTGGCGGCGGCACATAAGGCGGGCTTTCGACGGTGGCTGGTCGCGACCATTCTGCTCGGCGCGGTGTTCATCGCCGGTCAGGGATGGGAGTACATGGGATTGCTTTCGAAGGCGGTGACTCCGGAGCGCAACTTGTTCGGAGCTACGTTTTTCACTTTGACCGGTTTTCACGGTTTCCATGTGATCTGCGGACTTATCGCGCTTAGCTCGCTCTTGATTATTACGTTCATGAAGGATTTTGGCGAGAGAGAGATGTCGGGCGTAGGTTCCGTTTCCATGTACTGGCATTTCGTGGATGCGGTGTGGATCGTGATTTTCAGCCTGGTGTATTTGTCGGTGTGGTTATGAGCTGGGATTGGAAACCGTCTGTTGTCGTAGGCTGTCTGGCTTTGCTGGCGCTATATGCGTGGGCATCCAAGGGACGGTTGCGGCCGCGTGGCGCGGCTTGGGTTGCAGGCGTTGCGTTGATTTTTATTGCGCTGTGCTCGCCGCTGGACGATCTCGCGGACAACTATCTGTTTAGCGTCCACATGGCGAAGCACATTTTGTTTGTCCTGGTGGTTCCGGCACTGCTGCTGATCGGGGTACCTAGCGAGATTCTTGAACGGGCGATGCGCTATCGATCTGTCCGTGCGCTGGAACGGGTGCTTCGTGTCCCGGCGGTCGCGTGGCTTTGTGGCGTCGGCGCGATGGCGTTCTGGCACGTTCCTTTTTTGTTCAACGCCGCGCTAATGCACGAACCGCTGCACATTGTCGAACATCTGTCGCTGCTCATCGGAGGAACCATTTACTGGTGGCCGATTCTATCGCCGTTCGAGGAGTCGCGGCTGCGGCCGGTGCCGCAAGCGGCCGCGTACCTGTTCACTTCGTGCCTGGCGTGCACGGCGATCGGCGTCGTCATTACATTTGCTCCGGAATTGTTGTATCCCTCTTACGCGCATCCGGCGGGCGATCCGGCCATCGTCACGGCGATTCGCGAGCGCTGGGGAATTTCGGCGAGCATGGACCAGCAGATCGGCGGTCTGCTGATGTGGGTGCCGGGTTGCCTCGTGTATCTGACGGCCATTATGGCCATGTTTGCGCGGTGGTATGCGGAAGAGCCCGATGCCGCGATTGAGGTGTGATGGAACCGGATTGGGATTGGAACAAACCGTTGCCGGAGCATTTGCCGCGTCCGACCTACTGGCCCGCGATGCTCGCGTTCGGAATGACCCTGGCGTTGCTGGGCCCGGTTACGAGCATGTGGCTGACGCTTGTCGGATTGGCGCTCGGCGGATTCGCCCTGGCCGGATGGATCGGAGAGATTGTTCATGAGTGACCAGCCTTCGCCGGATCGGCGGAAGTTTCTCGCGAAGCTCAGCTTCGGAGTGGGTGGCGTGGCAGCGGCGTTGATCGCTGTTCCGGTGGCGGGGTTCCTGCTCGCGCCGCTGTTCGAAGCGGTCGCAAGGAAGTGGCGTGCCGTGGGACAGGTCGAAAAATTCAAGGAGGGGACGACGGTCGAGGTTAGTTTCGAAGACGCGTCTCCGCTCGCGTGGGCCGGGAGCACGGCTAAAACCGGCGCGTGGCTTCGGCGCGACGGCGGCGGCAGCTTTACGGCTTTTTCGATTAACTGCACGCATCTCGGCTGCCCGGTGCGCTGGCTGCCGCAGGCCGAGTTATTCATGTGTCCGTGCCATGGCGGCGTGTACTACACGGACGGCACGGTTGCGGCCGGACCGCCTCCGCGTCCACTGGTGAAGTATCCAGTCCGGGTGCGAGATGGGAACGTCGAGATTCTTACGAGTCCAACGCCCATCACCTGATGCCATGAGTTATTTGAAAAAGGTCTGGGAGTGGTTCGACGCGCGGACCGACGCTTCGAAAGTGATCGGCCCGATCCTGCGTCATCCGGTGCCGCCGCGCACAGGATGGATGTACGTTTTCGGGAGCGCCACGCTGTTTGCCTTTCTGATCCAGGTGTTCACCGGCATCGCGCTCGCCACGGCCTATGTGTCCAGCGCGGGGCAGGCGTACGAATCGCTGCGGTGGATCACGGACCACGCATTCCTGGGACGGCTTTTGCGCGGGATGCATTATTTCGGCGCGTCTGCGATGGTGCTGCTGGTTGGCATCCACATGATCCGCACGTTTCTCACCGGATCGTACAAGTTTCCGCGCGAGCTGAACTGGGTGGTCGGCGTTCTGTTGCTGGGATTGACCATTTTGATGGGCTTCACGGGACAGTTGCTGCGATGGGATCAGAATGGCGTGTGGTCGACGATTGTAGCCGCGGAGCAAGCGGGCCGCGTGCCGTTTATCGGCCACTGGATCGCACGGCTTCTCCTGGGCGGCCAGACGGTGGGCGGCGCGACCCTCAGCCGATTCTTCGCCTATCACGTGTTCTTTATTCCGGCGCTGATTTTCGGCATGGTGGCGTTGCATCTCGGGCTCGTGCTGCGGCATGGGATTTCCGAAAAACCTGATGCTTCGCATCCGGTGAATCCGAAAACATATCGCGCCTGGTATGAGGGGATGCTACATCGGGAAGGCGTGCCGTTCTGGCCCGACGCCGCGTGGCGCGATGCCGTGTTCGGAGCATTCGTGGTGGCGTGCGTGGTGTTTCTGGCCTGGCATTTCGGTCCGCCGCAACTGACAACGCCTCCCGATCCCACCATCATTGAGGCGTATCCGCGGCCAGACTGGTATCTGCTGTGGTATTTCGCGGTGCTGGCGCAGTTGCCGCACGGGTCGGAGGATTACGTCATCGTCGGCGCGCCTTTGGTCGCCGGAGTTTGTTTATTGGTGCTTCCTCTGGTTTTTAATAGCGGGCAGCGTGCGCCGTCGCGCCGGCCGTGGGCCATTGTGAGCATCGTCGTGATCGTGTCGGCTGTAGGTGTTCTGTGGCTCGAAGGTGAGCGATCGCCGTGGTCGCCCGATTTTACTAACAAACCCCTCCCGCCATCCGTGGTTCACGCCGCTTCCAACGAGATGGCCGATGGGGCGGAGCTTTTCCATACTAAGGGTTGCGAGAATTGCCACACGATCTCGGGGTATGGCGGACATCGCGGGCCGGATCTGACGACGGTTGGGAGCCGGCTGACGGATCAGCAGATCACGCTTCGAATTTTGAACGGCGCGTACAATATGCCGGCTTTTGCGCGCAGCCTGAAGCCTCAGGAGGTGAAAGCGCTGGTGACGTTTCTGGAATCGAGGAAGGTGACGGAAGAAAATGCGGAGCCGGCGAATTGATGCGTCTCGATGCACTCACCCGATGGGTAAGTATTCGATCTTTCCATGCCACTCGTCTTGAGTGGTCACATTTGCGATCAGCTCAAGATCCTCCACCATCTGCCCAATTGTTATACGAAGTTGGTGCGCGTACACGATGCCGGAGAAGTACTCGCCCTCTCGTATCGCCCGAACTCCCTCGCGTAGGAGATCCTCGTCCTGAGAAACGAGCACACGGCCGAGTTCCGTTGCCCTCTGCAGCAACCGATGATCATCGAGTTGTGCAGAACCATCCTCCTGGGCCGTCAAGACATCGATTGATCGGAGGCGCAGAGCTGTCGTTACCGCCCTTGGCACATGCACATCCATGTAGAATCCAAGCTTCAAATTGTGCGTTTCAAGTTCGTCAGCTTGGACCGGAGATCCGCATCGGAAAACTGTATCGACAAGTTGCCCGAGTCCTCGAACCCTTGACGGATCTGAGCGTCCAGATTGTTCTGGTTCTCGTAGTAGTAGGTCAACGCAGCATGGATTTGAGCCAACGACAGGTGCGGGTGTTGAAAATGAATCTCCTCAGGGCTCCAGCCGTAGGCGATCTTGTCCTGCACTACTTCCGTGACCTTCACTCCGGTACCGCCAATCCAAGCGATACCTCGATTATCAAGTTCAATTTGGGTGGTGAAGACGGCAGTCACCTGGGACACTCCTGGCACCAGTATACGGGAAGGAACGTATGCAAAGAAGTAAGAAATGGCGGGGACGACGGGGCTCGAACCCGCGACCTCCGACGTGACAGGCCGGCGTTCTAACCAACTGAACTACGTCCCCGAGAGACAAGACGTCGGTGAATTTATCGTAACACAGGAGCTCTCTAATCCGCGAATAATGAAGCTTGACGGCGCAGAATGACGGGGGCGTCCCATTCGATCCAGCCCGGTTCGACCAGCGGAAAATATAGGCCCAGCTTTATCGGCCGATCGTCGTGCTGATGCAGCAATCGCGCGTACCGTTCGAGTTGCTCCTGGTAACGGCGTTTCTCGTTGGCAAGGAACTGGTCGACCGATCCGCCGGTGTGAGAGCTGGTTTTGTAGTCCACGATCCAGCGCACTCCCTTTTCGTCTATAAAGGTCCGGTCGATCACCACTTCGTAGACCTGGCCGTTCGAGACGCCTCCGATGGCGAGCTCGCTTTCCGCTTCCGCGTGGGGTTGGAGCAGCCAGCGTCCACGCTCGTCATTGATGGTGCGAGACAAGGCTTGAGCGACCAGACGATGCGCCGTATCCAGTTCGGCCTGGGCGACACCGAGGTTGCGAAGCATACTGCGAATGCCGTCGTCCGTCCACTTTTTGGCGGGGTCTTTGGCGATGCGCGCGAGATAGGCGTGGACGGCGGTGCCGACGTGACGCAGTGTGTCGCCCACCCACTCGTAGGAGATTTCCGGGACATCGCTGGCCGCAATCTCAGTGTGAGTCCAGCGAACCGGCGGCGGAGGCTCGGGCAGTTTCCAATGCTTGGCCAGGCGGATGAGCGGGCGCGGCTGCCACTCGATCTCGGCCGGAGACGGAGCCGGCAACGATGGACCCAGTGCGGCAAAATGCGATTCCACCGCCGGCCATAAGATCTTTAGGAACGAGCCGGATTTGGCGTTCGCGCAACCAAGCAGGTGAAGGTTCGTCCGGGCACGCGTAGCCGCGACGTAGAGCAGGCGCACTGCTTCGTAATCCGATTTCTGCTGCTCCACGCGCGATAAATATTTGTAGATGCCATCCTTCTCGTCGCTGCCGGCTTCGCTGATGGGGGCGAACAGCAGTTCTGTTGCGCTGGGCTCGTGCCACAGGATCAACTGGCCTTCATCCTTTTTCGGCTGTGCGTCGAGAGCGGGCAGAATCACGGTGTCGAACTCCAGTCCCTTCGCCTTATGGATGGTCATGATCTGCAGGCGTCCGTCGGCAGCGGCATCGGGTTGCGCGAACAAGCCGCGGACCTGATCGCGCAAGGTTGCGAAATCGGAGATGTCTCCACCTTCGTCCAGCGTTTCGAGGAGATCGAAATAACATTGCGCATCGGCCAGCTCGGAATCCGACCCGATGCATGCGGGACCGCCGAGACGAATCCAGGTTTGCTCCACGAGATCGCGCAGGCTGCATCGGCCGCGATTTGCGGCAGCTTCGGAGACGGCGGGCAACATGGCCCGGGGATCGCTTGCGAGCTGCTCCAGCGTGAAGCCGCTCCAGGGAGCGCGCAATACAGCGAGCTGCGAAATGCGGTCGGCGGGATGAAGCAGAGCTAACGTCAGGGCCATGAGGTCCTGGACAACACCGCGCTCGCCGAGCTCATCGATTTCGATGGCCTGGTACCCGATGCCGCGAGCTTTCAAAGCGGCGACGATCTCTGGAAGATGACTGCGGGCGCGGACCAGGATACCGACTGTGCCCTGTTTTAAGGCTTCGATGGTGAGATTAACGGCTTGTTCCGCTGCATCGGCCCGGCTGGAATCGCCGGCGAACGCGTGCACGTGTACCGTTGCGTTGCCGGCCTGGCCGGATGATGTCGACGCGCTGTATCGCACCGCTCCGTGGACCGGATCCTCTACGTCGGGGAACGCATCGCGAAAGGTATTGTTCACCCAGTCGACAATCTGCGAGCCGGAGCGGAAGTTCACGCTCAGCGTCAGTGGTTCCAGTTCGACGTTGCCGATCCCTTCGCGCCATGCTTTGAGAAACAAGCCTACCTCGGCGAGACGGAAGCGATAAATGGACTGCATGGGATCGCCAACCAGGAATAACGTGCGGCCGTCGCCGGTGTCCCAAGTCTGCGTGAGGCGTTGAAGCAGCTCGAATTGCGTGTAGGAGGTATCCTGAAATTCGTCGAGCAGGATGTGCTGGATGCGATAGCCGAGCGCGAGACCGAGATCGGTTGGGCCGTCCGGGCTCGCGAGAGCTCGCAGCGAAGCCAGATTGAGCTCGATGAAATCGACTGTGGCGTGCTCTCGGAAAACGATATTCAGATTGGCGGCGGCGATTGGCAGAAGCTGGACGATTGCTTCCATGGCCTGCCATTGCGTATCGGTGAATCGCGGGGGTGGAAGCCGGCGGAGTTGCTTGAAACAATCGAGCAGGCGGCTGTTTCCGCACAGGCTTTGGGCCAACCTGCTCTTTTTCCTCCACTCATCCTTCGTGGTGAGTAGATCTTCCGCAAGTTGCAGCCAGCCGGCGAGGTCGGGCGCCGGAGTGAGGCCGGCTTCGATGGCGGCATCGCGAAGTTCCTTTAAAACCGAAGCAATGATGTCCTGGAGACAGCTTTCGATGGAAGATCGGACCCCCTGCTGTGTCACGTGACGAAGCCATTGATCGCGCTTTTCGAGCATCTGCGCGAGCAGGTTCTGCGCACGCGAAAAGTTGTTATCGAGATGCAGAAGCAGGCACGCAATCGCATCCGGGTTATTCGGCCCGAGCAGCGTCATTCGCGCCGCTTCCTGATACAGCGGTCCGGCTTTTTCCGTGATCTCCGGGACCGCGCCGAAGCGCGCGAGCCAGGGCATCTGGCGCGTGATGGTGACGCAAAGCGAATCGATAGTCTGGATGCGAATGCGCGCCGGATTTTCGAGCAACTCGCTGCCGGCCGCGCGAGCGAGATCCCAAGTCAGCGCTTTATGCTCGGCTTCGGGCCGCGGGCCCTGGGCACTACGCAGCGCTTCCAGAACGCGCGTCCGCATTTCGGACGCGGCTTTCCTGGTGAACGTGATGGCGAGGATGGATTCAGGCGCATCGACCGTGGACAGCAGCCGCAAATAGCGCTGGATCAGCAGTTCGGTTTTACCCGATCCGGCGGGGGCGCGAACGATGAACGAGGTCAGCGTGTCGAGAGCGCGCTGGCGAGCGGCGGCGTCGCTCATTCCGGATCACCTTGGTTTGCGCTATGAATTCGGCAGAGAGCCGTAAAGGCGCAGTATTCGCACGTTTTGCGGCTGTATTTCGGGTCGACGCGCGCATCTCCGGATCGAAAGCGAACGGCGAGTCCGGTGAGAGCTTCGCGCCATTCCTGCATTTGTTCCGCAACGTTCGCGCCGCTGTATTCTTTAAAGCCGGGGAGGGGCGTTTCCGCGATTCCGCTGAATCCGATGCCTTGTGCTTGAATACGCGCGAATGCCGCGGCGGCGACCCGGGCATCGCTCGATATGCAATACAGCGGGAGTTGCGGTTCATCGAGCCGGTCGCCGGACCAGCCTTTCGACTTCACTTCGCCGGTCTTGTAATCGAGAATTACCTGGCGTCCGTCGGGCAGCTCATCTACGCGATCCGCCCTAACTTCCAGATGCAAGCCGCCGATCTCGACCGGTTTTTTCTCTTCCAATCGCACGACCGCAAATGCGGGACGGGAGCGCTCGAGTTTCATCCATTCCTTTAACAAGCTTTCGAGCCGGATGCGTTCGACCTTGGCATTAGTCGTGTTCCCGAAAGGCTCGAGCACGGAATCGATGTGGCGGCGGAGCACGCTGGTTAAATCGTCGGGCGATAAAGCGCACAAAGCCGTGTGCGATCCCAGTTCGCCCCAGATCAGTTGGAGCACCTGGTGCAGAGCCATGCCTTTCTCGGCTGGACTGAGGCCCGGTTCGATGCGATCCATCTCGCTGGCGCCTAGTCGATGTGCGGCGAAGGCTCGAAACGGGCATGCCGCCATATCTTTCAACACTCGCGCGCCTCCACGCTGAACACCCTCCGGTTGATGTGGAGGGGCGGTTTCGTCGATGAAGGTTTCGAGCTGCGATGCCGCTCGGATTCTCGCGATCCAGGCGGACGGCTCGGCCAAAAGCTGCTGCGGAGTCGCGGTGAGGAACGGACTGGGAGAGAGAATGCGATCGCCCTCGGTTTGGGGAAAGCTCAGCACGACTTCAGCCGCGCTTCCTAAAAGGCGATCGAACACGATTCGCGAGCTTTCGTATTGCCGCTCGGCCGAGGCGTTCGGAACGGCGTGTTCCCACTGGAGAGAGATGGGCAGGAACGGATTGGGATCGGCGGGCGCGGGCATTGCCTCATCGTGAAGACCCATCACCCAAAGGCGATCGAACCTGGCGCCGGCGATTTCGACAGCGTCCGAAATCTGGATCGGAGCGCCGGTGTCCTCAAATTGAAAGACGGTGGAGGACGCGAGCGTGTGTAGCCGGTCGGCAGCTTGCGCGAACGAAATGGGCCCCGTAACGGCATCGATCGCGGCGAACTGCGAGAGCAGGTCCGGCCAGCGTTGCATCAATTGATGCTCGCGGCTGTCGAGCGTGCGGTCGCCCGGCCAGCCTACTGCGCGAAGGATCGCCGCAAACGCGCGCGACCACTCGGCGTGACACAGCGCGCCCTCGATCTCAGCAAGAACGTCGTGCAGCGCTTTGAGGGACCGGTTCAAAACAGGCGTATCGGTGTATGCATTTGCGCGCAATTCGTCGAAAGAAATTTCCCATCCGCAGTAGCGGCGGAGGCGCGTATCGAGCGTTGCGCGAGCGATGCGTTCCGCGGCCGCACCGGCCAAGTAAGGAGATCGCAGCAGCATTCCGACCCGGGTCAACGGCATGTGACCAGGGATGGCGCTGAGCCGGATGATTTCAAGAGCGGCGTGGATGATGGGATAACGATCGAGAGTTTGGCCGAGCGAGATATGAAAGGCCTCAGTCGATTGCAGCTCGTCGCGAAAGATGCGGTCGACTTTCGAGCGGACCTGAGCCAGGTTCAATGCGACGATGCCCACCCGCGCACCCGGATCTTCATCGAGAGCTCCGCGTGACCAGGCAGCCGCGCAGCGGATCTCGTCTTCGGTAGTTGGACAAACCCTGGTTCGAGTGATGGACCGAATCCGTTCGGGCTTGATTTCCGACGCTGCGAACTTTCGCAATAGATCGGACTGAAGCGGCGACAGTTCGTCGAAGCCGGTGTAATAAATAGGAGGCAGCGTGAGTTCAAACTGAAGAACAAAGCCAGGCACACGGGCCAAATCGAGCCAGCGGCGCTTGGCGCAGCGGCGTTCGAACTCACGCGACCAACCGAGGAAAGCCTCACAGTCCTCGGTCACCTGGTAACGGCTGTCGATGGGAAGACGGTAGGAGTGGATGAGCTTCCATGCCTCCATGGCTCGCCGCGCGGTAGCTTCCACTTGCAAGAGCGACGCGCCCTCGGGAGAATCGCGAATGATTTGCTGCCAGACGATTGCCTCCTGGTCGCCAGTCAGGAGCGTCAGGTCCGGAAGCGTCTCCGCAATGAACTGGTTCCAAAGACGGTAGACGTAGGCGTCCAACGGAAGAATGAGCGGGGATTTCCAGAAGGTATGGCCGCGATCGCGCTGCCAGGAGATGAATTCCTGACGGAAGAGACGCGCCAGCCGGCGGGTCGCGGTCAAGAGAACCGCGCCATTTTCCAACGAGGGGAAGACGTCGTGCAACCCCTATTTTACGGGAGCCGGTTACGCCGCGATACGGCGAACTCCGTCTTGCGTCTCGGCCGAATCCTCTTTTTCGTGCGCCGCAATCATGAGCGAGGCGCCGAGCATGGCCATGTTCTTCATGAAGTGGACCATGTCATTCTGGCGCTGTTGGGGGTCCTTGTGCGACCAGAAATCGTGCATCACCGGCGAGACGCTGGCTAGGAAAATAGCGATCGCCATCGCACCGAGTTTCGGTTTTACACCGAGCAATGTGCTGGCGCCTCCAAATATCAGGAGAGCGCCTGACCCCTCCACAGCCCACTCGGGATAAGGGACGTTTTTCGCGGCCGTATACTGCGCCATCCCCTTCACGTTCTTAAAGTGATTGATACCGCTGTAGAGGAAAAATCCCCCAAAAAGCACACGACCGAGCATCTCCGCAGTTTTCATGCCCTGTGGATTCGAACGAGGTACGTAGCGTTTCACAAGTCACTTGTGGTTAACATGATTAATTGAGCAACAAGCGCATTACCGTTGCGATCGACGGACCAGCCGGGGCCGGCAAGAGCACGCTAGCCCGCCGGATCGCGGACAAGCTCGGATACCTGTATGTCGATACCGGAGCCATGTATCGCGCCGTCGCTCTATGGGCTCTGCGAAGGAATATTGCTCTTTCGGACATGCACCGGCTGGAGCAACTTGCGCGGGAGGCGGCGATCGAGTTTACTCCTGGCGACACGTCGGTCCTCTTGAACGGGGAAGACGTGAGCGAAGCGATCCGGACGCCGGAAGTGGCCGATGGCGCCTCGAAAGTAGCGCAGATACCGGCTGTTCGGAGGGCGCTCGTCGAGAAGCAGAGAGAGATTGGCGAATCGGCATCGTGCGTGTTGGAGGGGCGGGATATTGGGTCGGTGGTGTTCCCCGACGCGTCGGTGAAAATCTTCCTGGACGCCCAACCGGATGTCCGGGCGGAGCGCCGTGCGCTCGAAACCGATCTTCCACGCGAGGTGGTTTCGCAGCAGATCGCCGAGCGCGACACGAGGGATCGTAACCGTACTGAGTCGCCTTTAGTGCAGGCGCCGGACGCAATCTATGTGGATACAACGGGGATGCCGATAGAGGAAGTGGAGGAGGCGGTTCTGAAAATCATCCGCGACCGCACTTCCAACGGTAAGGAAAGAACACACTGACTGTATGCAGAACGTGCTGGTAATGAAGTTCGGGGGGACAAGCATGGGGTCGGCGGACCGCATGCGCGTGGCGGCGCAGATTTGTTCCGGGGAGAAGGGCAAGCGTCCCGTGGTGGCCGTGGTTTCGGCGATGTCGAAGGTTACGGATCTTTTGCTCGACACGCTGCGCCACGCAGAAGCCGGAGACGACACGGGCGTGGACGCTGGCATTCGGGAACTGGCTGAACGGCATCGCGAGACTTGCCGCCTGCTTCTGAAGCCGCAGCAACGGGCCGCGGCGAGCTCGGGGATCGAAGCTTTGATTTCCGATTTTCGCCGCATCGCGCACGGGATTCGAATGCTCGGGGAGCGGCCTCCGCGATCCGTGGATGAAGCTGTTGCGACCGGCGAACGATTATCGGCCTTGTTGCTGTCGGAATACCTGAACGCGGAGGGCATTCCCGCGCAGGCCGTCAACGGGTCGGACGTGATTGTGACCGACGCAGTTTTCGGAAATGCCACGCCCCTGATGGACGAAACCCGGAAGAAGGCGGCTTCGGAAATTGAGCCGCTTCTCGAGCAGGGCATCATTCCGATCGTGACGGGATTCAACGGCGCGACCATGGATGGACGTCCGACTACACTTGGCCGCGGAGGGTCCGATTTCTCGGGATCGATCCTGGCTGCCGCGCTCGATGCAGCGGAGTTGTGGATTTGGACGGACGTGGACGGGATCATGAGCGCGGATCCACGGCTGGTTTCTAATGCTCGAGTGTTAAGCGAAATTACTTATTCCGAGGCTGCCGAGTTAGCCTATAACGGCGCCAAGGTCTTGCATCCGCGCACGCTCGCTCCGCTAGCCGAGAAGCAGATCCCGGTGTGGAGTAAGAACAGCTTTGCGCTCGATAAACCGGGTACGAAAATTGCGCCCGCAGGAAAAGAGTCGGAGCGTGGGCCCAAGGCGGTAACGTCCATGAGTGACGTCGCCCTGATTTCTCTGGAGCCGGCGAGCGCGGCCCTGACCGGCAGTCGAGTAATGGCTCGAGCTTTGGACGCTTTGGCCGCGGCAAATGCCGAGGTGCTGGCGTTCTCCAGTTCGAGCTATCGGCAGAGCTTCTGCTTTCTGGTTCGAAGGGACGAGGTGGAAAGGGTAACGGAACAGATTCAGGCCGGGTTGGCGCTGGAGTTTGCCCACGGCTATCTGAAGCCGCTCGATGTGAACCAGCAGGTAGGATTGCTGGCGGTGGTGGGAGAAGGGATGCGGGGATCTCCGGGATTAGCCGGCCGGATCTTTAGTGCGATCTCACGGCAGGACGTCAATATCATTGCGATTGCGCAAGGTTCGAGTGAAATGACGATCAGCATCGTCGTACATCGGGATGGCCTGCAGCGGGCCATTCGAGCCATTCACGAAGAGTGCGGGCTTGGGTTTGCGAATGAAGCGATTGCCGGGCAGGCGTGATTAGAACAACTCTCCGATCTGCTTCGCAATGTCGCGGGCTTCGAGGTGGATCAAGCCGGCATTGGAACCCATCGGTCCCATAACCGCCATAACGGCTTTCGGTCCGGCTGAGTAGATAAACAGGACCCCGTCGTCGCTCCGGATGCTTACTTCCGACAACGAACCGGTTGCGAGGCTTTCGCTGATTCTTCGGCCGAGGCTGGATGCGGCCGCGGCCATCGCCGCGACACGATTGGGATCGGTGCCGTTCGACAACGAATGAGCTACGGGAAGTCCTTCATTCGATGCCAGTAATACGCCCCTTAGCTCGGGGATTGCGTTGCGTAGCGCTTCGATGTGCGTCTTGAGTGCTTCGTGTTTTGCCATAGTTCTCCTGACCGGGTCACTAACCGGACGCGTCCGTTCAGTTTATTGGCCTTGTCGCTAATATGATCGTCTGAGGGCTGCGCAACTTTAGGATTCGTACCGATATTGTGTAAACTCCGGCAGCGTGCCCACTTGGGGTCGCGGGGAGGGCCGATCTAGTGTCTTTCGCGTAGCAAGTTTGCCCTTAAGGGGGTATCGTAAGGCCGGTCAAAAATAAAACGTTCTAGGGCCCTCTACAATTCGTACTAAAGAGCCGATTACAGGAACATGCGCTGCCTGTATTGCGGCAAGCACTTGCCCCTATTCCGAAAGCTCACTGGCGGGGGAGAATTCTGTTCGGACGCGCACAGAGATAAATACCACGAAGAATACAATCGGTTGGCCGTAAGCAGACTCTTGCAGGCGCAGGCGCGTCCGGATGAAGCAAAAGCAGCAGCTAAGAAGGCGGAGGCCGAGATCGCCGAAGAGGCGACGGTTGCGGTTGCCGCGGAGGAACCGGAATTCGAGGGTTCGTTCATCACCGAATTCAAGCTCCGCGAGATCGCGCCCGCCGTGGCCCGCGCGATGCCTCGGACGCTTGAGATCGAGCCTGTTATCACCTTAGCTCCTCAGGTTGCGAGGCCGTCCCTTTCTTCAGACGATAGTTCCGCCCCTCCGTCCGAAGCCGGTTTCGTCCCCTTTCGAGACGGCGGCAAACGACTTGTTCTAACCCCGCGAGGCGCCGAGGCCGCGACCGCATGCGCCGCCGTCCAGCAGGTGTTCCCCGCTTTGCCGGAACGGTCGCCCGAAAATCGAAATCCTGCCAGCGCTCATCACACGCCTTTAACAGATCGTCCGCTACCGCGAAACGCTCCGGTCGAGGTGCGGGCTGCAACCGTGGACTTTATAGAGCCTACCGCTCCGCGTATCGAAATGCCCGCATACGGTGTGGTCCCAAGTTCCGTCCTGCCGTCCGGCGAGGATCTTCCCAAGGCAGGCAAGATCGCTTTCGATATTCCCATTGCGCCGCCGGAGGAAGGTTCGATCGAGATAGAAGTACTCCAGGAATTCTCCGACCTTTCCGGTTTGCAGGCGGTTTTCGATCTGACGCTCGCGTTGATTGCCGAGGAAGCGGAAGCACAGCCTGAAGCGCAGTCCCCACCCGCGGTGGCCGTGGTGGCCGAAGCGGTCGACACGGCCGACACAGTCGACACGGTCTACACGGCCGAGCCGCCGGAGGCTGCTGAACCGGAAATTACGGAAACGGAAGAAATTCCAGACGATGCCAGCCCTCGCATGGCCCTCGCGGCTTTATCCAATTTACAGGTAGCTGTCAAGCTTGCGGAGCCCATTGCGCCTCCCATAAGCCAGGCAATGAGGCGGATCACGCTTCCGGCTGTCGCTCCTTCGGCGTCGGTTCTCAGTCCGGGTTTCGACTGTGTGCCGATACAGACATTACCTCGGATGCAGCGCTACAACACCCAACCGCTGCGTCCCAAGATGGTCCTCGTAACAGTGGCCCGGCCATCTGCCGCCGCTGCGACGTCCGCCGGGAGAAGCCCGGCCAAGGAAGTACCGAAAGCGCCTCCCAAATCCATTCTCGATATCAATGGCGGAAGTAAACACGAAGCGCCCAAACATGGCAGCAGGTCGATGCTTCATCTGGATGATGAAGGCTCGGCCGAACCCGAAAATGTGCCTGACTCAGGGAGCTTATTCGGCAGACTCGGCGGGCTGTTCGGGAAGAAGAACAAGGGTAGTTAGGGAGTAGATCGTGGCAGACGCAAACAATAAAACGATGTCGGAACTCAGTGACCACTGGCTGTGGATCGTTGACGATCAGTATGTCCACGCGCCTCTTGGTTCCGACACGCTGGAAGCGGACGACAAGAAGCGGAAAGTGGAACTGCCCGCCCTTGCGAAGGCAATTAGCCTGAATGCTGAAGGTAAGACGGTCAAGGCGCTGAAGGAAGTAGAGTCGGCGGTGCAGGCCGGTGAGAACACTCCGGAATTGCACTGGGCCCGGGGACAACTCGATTTCGAATTGAAACGGTACGAGGACAGCAAGAAAGCCTATGAGCGCGTCCTGGCGCTGCGGCCTAAGAACAAAGGCGCGACATTCAATATCGCACTCTGCCTGGAAAAACTGGCGCGCTTTGAAGAGTCCGCGGAACGTTTCCGGCAAGTCACCAAGCTGGATCCCGACCTTCTGGCCGCGCGCGTAGGCCTGGGCGGTTGCCTGCTGCACCTGGACAAGCCGGAAGAGGGCTTGAAGGAATTCAATACCTGCCTCGAGAAGGAGCCGGAATACGATCGGGCACTGGCCGGCAAGGCCGTCGCGCTGCACATGCTGCGCAAATACGATGACGCTTTCGAGTTGTATACCAAGGCGTTACGGCAGCATCCCAACGATGAAGATCTCTACGCGAATCTCGTAGCGGTTTCGGCTGCCCGCAGAGACGAGCCGAGACTGCGGGACTATGCGGAAACACTGCTGAAGATGAAACCCTCGTCGCGCGCGGCCCTCGAAGGGCTGATCACCGCGGCTCTGTTGCGCGGCAACTTCGATGTCGCGGCCCACTACGGGGCGCAATACCTGAAAGCCGTACCCGAATCCTACGAAGGATGGTTCAACCAGGGCGTAGCGCTTCAGAAGACCGGGCAGATTCAGGAAGCGGCGAGCGCGTATCAGCGCGCGCTCAAGATCCGGACGGACGGACGGGAAGCGCTGGTGAATCTCGCCGGAATCCTTTACGAGAATGAAGAACTTCCGCGCTCGCGGCAAGCCTATGAGCGGGTCCTCCAGATCGATCCCGATCATCCGGGAACGCTGTGGAACCTCGGCCTTCTCTATCAGAAGCAGGGTGAAAAAGAGCAGGCGGAAACTTGCTATGCAAAGCTCGCAAAGCTCAAGCCGGATCGTGAAGACGCCTGGCAGCGCCTCGGCTATTTGCGGCTGGAGCGCGGCGACAATGCGGGCGCCATCGACGCCCTCGAAAGAATCGCTAACAGACCACGCTCGAGAATGGATGCGCAGGTGAATCTGGCAACCGCATACTGGCGGTCGGGTCAAACCGCTTCCGCCAAGCGTCTGATGCAGAAGGCTCTTAAAGAGAAGCCAAACACCATGGAATTCCTCCGTGTGCTGGCAGTGGTCGCCGTCGACGAAGGCGATATGGATGAAGCTGCGAAACTGGAAGGCATTCTAAGTCAGAACGGGGAGCAGATGCCGGAGTTGTCTTACAATGTCGGCGTCCTCTTGCAGAATGCCAACAAGCAAGATGCGGCCGCGCAGGCGTTCGAGCGCGCCAGTGAAGCAAAGCCCGGATTCGGCGAAGCTCTCCTGAATCTCGGCCACGCGCTCCGTGCCCTCGGCCAAGAGGAAAAAGCGAAAGCATGCTGGCGCGAAGCGGTCGATCTGATGCCGGAACTCGCGGGCAGCTATTTCGTCGAACGGAATTGAGCCCGCGCGAAGTTCTTATAATCGAATCATGTCCTCGACGGCGTCTGTCGCCTCGCCACAAGATATCGACAAGTACGAACCCGTTATCGGCTTAGAAGTCCACGTACAGCTCGCGACGCGCTCCAAGATTTTTTGCTCGTGCGCGACCGGCTTCGGTGCGGAGCCAAACTCGAATGTCTGCCCGGTCTGCCTCGGAATGCCCGGAGCGCTGCCGGTGCTCAACCGCCAAGCCGTTGAGATGGCGATCATGGCGGCTATCGGCCTCGGCTGCACGGTCCAGCCGTTCTCGCGATTCGCCCGCAAAAACTACTTCTATCCCGACCTTCCTAAGGGATACCAGATCTCGCAATACGACCAGCCGGTGGCGGAACATGGGTCGATCCGTATCACGATTGGCGGTGCCGAAAAGCGAATCGGCATCACGCGCGTCCACATGGAGGACGATGCCGGAAAAAGTATTCACGATGGCTTCAAGGATTCGGATCGCTACACCTACGTCGATCTGAATCGCTCGGGAACGCCGCTGATTGAGATCGTCACCGATCCTGATATCCGCTCGTCAGACGAAGCATACGCGTTCTTGACGGAGCTGAAGCAGATCCTGCAATATCTCGGCGTCTCGGAATGCGACATGGAAAAGGGCCAGCTTCGCTGCGATGCCAACGTGTCGGTGCGGCTGAAGGGCGCGGAAAAATTCGGCACCAAGGCCGAGGTCAAGAATCTGAACTCGTTCCGCTTCGCCAAGATGGCACTGGATTATGAGATTTCCCGCCAAGTCGCTCTGATCGAATCGGGCGGCAGAGTGATGCAGGAAACGCGACTCTACAACACGGCGACTGGTGAGACAGTGGGCATGCGCAGCAAGGAGCACGCGCACGATTATCGCTACTTCCCGGAACCCGATCTCGTCCCATTGCGCATCAGCGATGAGTGGATGAATCGCATCGTCTCCGAAATGCCGGAGCTTCCAGCGATGAAACGCGCGCGCTTCATCGAGATTCATGGTCTGCGCGAGTACGATGCGGACGTGCTGACGGCGAACCGCGTGATCGCCGAATATTTCGAGAAGACGGCGGAAGTATCCGGCGATCCGAAGATGGCCGCCAACTGGGTTTCCGGCGATCTGCTGGGTGCCTTGAAAGGACGCGATATCGCCGAATCGCCGGTTTCCGCGGAGCACTTGGGAGAGCTGGTCAAGCTCATTGGATCGGGCGAAATCTCAGGCAAGTTGGCCAAAGAAATTTTCGGGAAGATGTTCGAAACGGGCGATTCGGCACGCGCCATCATCGAACGCGAAGGCCTGAGACAGATCAGCGATACCGGCGCGCTGGGCAAGATCGCCGACGAAATCATTGCGGCCAATCCGAAACAGGTGGAGCAATACAAAGCCGGAAAAACCACCGTGCTGGGGTTCTTCGTCGGTCAGTTGATGAAAGCCACCAAGGGACAAGCGAATCCGGCGGCGGTCAACGAGATTCTGCGAGAGAAACTGAAGTAGCGCTCAGAGTTTCTCGATAATCGCGTCGGTCACCTGGAGGGTCGAAGCCGATCCGCCGAGATCCGCGGTCTTGAATTTGCCTTCCGCCAACACGGCCGCCACGGCGCGCTCCACCGACTGGCCAGCCTCTTCCAAACCGAGGTGATCGAGCAGCATGCCGGCAGACAAGATCGCCGCCATGGGATTTACCACGCCGCGTCCGGCAATATCCGGGGCCGAGCCGTGAACCGGCTCGAACATCGAAGGATATTTACGTGTCGGATCGAGGTTGGCGCTGGGGGCGAGCCCGATACTGCCGGCGATGATCGCCGAAACGTCGCTCAGAATATCGCCGAACAGGTTCGACCCCACTACGACATCGAAGCTCTCCGGACGACGGATAAAGTTCATCGCGGCCGCGTCCACCAGAAGAGACTCCGTCGAGATGTCGGGATACTCGCCGGCTACCTGATCGAACACGCGATCCCAGAGCACCATAGCATAACCCTGCGCGTTCGATTTCGTGATCGAACAAACCCGCCGCTTCTTGTTTCTTTTGCGCGCCAGCTCGAACGCGAAGCGCACCACGCGCTCGATGCCGCGGCGCGTGAAAACGCCGGTCTGAATCGCTACTTCGTCCGGATGCCCCTGATATAAAAAACCGCCGACCTGAGCATATTCGCCTTCGGTGTTCTCACGCACCACCACCATGTCGATATCGACCTTCTTGGCAAGAGGCCCCTCGACGCCTTTGTAGAGAACCGCCGGGCGAACGTTCGCGAACTGGTCGAAGCCGCGCCGGATCGGGAGCAGCAGACCGTTCAGCGTGACGTTATCCGCGATTCTCGGATCGCCAACCGCGCCGAGCAGAATCGCATCTTTCGACTTCAACAGGTCGAGTGCGTTCTCCGGCATCATGCGGCCGTGTTGGAAATAATAGTCCGCGCCCCACGCGAATTCTTCGAAATCGAATTGGGCTCCGAACTTGCGCCCTGAAGCGGTCAGGACGTCCTGCGCGGCGGGAGTGACTTCTTTCCCAACCCCGTCGCCGGGGATCACCGCAATAGAGAAGTTCTTCATAAGGAATAAGTTCGGTAAAATAATAGCATTCGAGTTCTTATCGCCATTCTGTTGTTCCTACCGGTTCTTGCACAAGCGCCGCCACCACCGCCGCAGCTCCCGCTCGATTACGTCTGCCCCATGGATCCCGACGTTCGATCCGCCGTGCCCGGCAAGTGCCCGCGCTGTGGAATGACGCTGCGATTGGGCATTCCCGATCCGGTGGAATACCCAATGTCGCTGACGTTGACGCCGCGCGTTCCGAAGGCTGGCGCGCCGCTCGAAATGCTATTTCGCATCAGCGATCCCAAGACCGAAGAGCCGGTCACGAAGTTTGAGATCGTCCATGAGAAGCTGTTCCACCTGTTCGTGGTCAGCCAGGATCTGAACTATTTCATCCATGACCATCCGGTGATTCAACCGGACTCGAGCTTCAAGTATGAGGCTGACCTCCCCAAACCCGGGCTCTACCGCATACTTGGCGATTTTTATCCGTCGGCAGGCACGCCGCAATTAATCGCGAAGACGATTATCGTCCCCGGCGGCGTTTTGCAGCCCGCCACGCTGCAACCGGATCTCGGGCCGAAGCACGCCACGAACATAGACGTGGAGCTCGTGATGGATCCGCCGCAACCCATTGCGGGAATGAAGACGCTGATGTTCTTCCGCGTCAATCCCGGCGAGGGCCTGGAAAAATACATCGGCGCGTGGGCGCACATGCTCGCCGCCAGCGACGATTTGATCGACCTGATTCACACGCACCCGTTTATCGCCGACGGCGGCCCGCAGCTCCAGTTCAACTTGATCTTTCCGCGCGCGCGGACCTATCGAGTTTGGGTTCAGTTTCAGCGGAAAGGCATCGTGAATACGGCGGTGTTCACGATTCCGGTTTCAGAGCTCAAATAGTGCCCCTCCGTTACCGTCGGGGTTCCGCAACCCTGTCCCGGATTTTCACGATGCCGTGTCACCGCCGACACTCGTTCCGAGCCGCGACCGGAGGAAGCGGTCGTTCTACCGACCCTGAGGAACCCTGAGCGTGAAGGAAGCGGTGCCCAAACCGATCTCGGCTACGGAACTATGACCGTGAGCAAAGGGGAGGCTGTCGACGATTATTTCACGGACCCGGCACGGAGCGGTTGCCCAAGGCTGCTGCAGAACCCCTGAGCGTCAGCGAGGGGATGACAGCTCACTCGGCGACGACGGGCAATAACGCAACGGTGCCGGCGCTTACCGGCGTGATCTCCACCTTCGTACCGGCCGGGAAAACCAGCGGTTTGCGGTAGTAATAAGCGTACTGAAAATGCGGCTTATAGTTGTAGAGCCACAACAGCGGCTCGATGCTGCCATCGGGAAGCTCGGCCAATACCTGAAACGTAGTTCCTTCCGGAACGCTGTTCGGACGAATGCCTTCCAGCTTCAACGCCGACTTCAGCGTCCGTTCGCCATCGACAATCAGCTCCAGACCGGTCTTCGGCGAAGCATCTTTCTGATCGAAATCAGGCAGCTTGGGTAATCGAGCGGGATCGCCTTCCGGTGCGCCGCCTTCCACCCAGTCGTTGATCAGCTCGATCTGTTCCTGCGTGAGGCCCTGGTCGTCGCGAAACTCGCCGAAGCCTTTCACAGCGCCCCATGGAGGCATGCGGCGCTCATTCACTTCTTCTTTGATGGCTTTGGCCCACGGCCGCGCCTCCGCATACGTGACGAGCGAAAACGCAGTGCCCCCATCGCGATGGCAGGACACGCAACGGCTGTAGGCGAGGCGCGAAATCTCCCGCGACCAGGTCACTTTCGTAGTGATAACGTCGTGCGCCGACAGTAACGCAAAGGCGCAAGCTGCCGGCAGGCCGATCTTACTGGCCCTTTTTAGTTTGGAAAAGTTCACGCAAACTCTTGTCGGCAGGAATGACGACGTCGTAGAAACCGATCATCATCTCTTCCCAGCTCTGCTCACCCCAGCTCACCGTCGCCTTGGGATCCGGATTCGAGGGATTGTTGGGGGAGTTGTCGTACCACGCGGTACACTCGATTTTCGCGCCCGGCGGGAGCTTCAGCGGTTCGGCGAGCTTGTAGTCGAGCTGCCAATAGAAATCGTATTTCGGAACGCGCATCAGCGTTTCCGTGCTGCCATCCGGATAGACCGCGCGATATTCGAAGGCCTTCCCGCGAATATGCATGTGCGGGAAAAAGCTGAGAATCTCGACGCCGTTCGGGAATGTATTCTTCATCCCGTCGACACGGTAATTCGGATCGCCCGGAGGAATCTTGAACGTCAGGTTGTAAGAGCCGAACGTCATGGCGCGCTCGGTGGGTTTTTCTTTCGCAAACACCAGGCCGACCTTGCTGTGATCCTCGGAATCCTTGCCGTTGGCCGTGTAGTGGATCTGCAGAACCAGGTCGGAACCCGCGGGGATCTTTTTCGCCAATCCGGGCCGCCAGATCTCCGGAATCATTCCGGGCGTATAGATCATTAGGATGTCGCTGCCGCCACCGGATGTATTGGCAAAATCCTTGCCCCCTCCCGGTGGAACGAACGGCACGCCGACCGGCTCGTCGCGCAGCCACTTGTTCTCCGGCTGGCGGACGAACACCACAATATGATGCACGACGCTGGGCGATGCTCGGACGCGCTTCAGCCATCTGCACCCACTTGTCCTCTTTGAACTCGGTGGGCATGATGACGTACTGATACGGAACCTCTTCCTTGGCGCCGATGTGGAACGGCTCTTTCATGCCCAACACCAGGTCGGGTTTCGGAATGTTCCAGCCTTCGACCCACTCCCTTGGTTTCGGAGCGTCCTTAGGATCGCCCTCCTTCGCTCCGCCGTCTACCCATGCAACCAGCGTATCGATCTCCTGTTGTGACAAGGTTCGGTCGTTCGAGAAGTGGCCGTACTTGCGGATCGGCGAACCATGGCGGCATCTTCTTCGCGAGCACGCTGGACTTGATGGCCTTCGCCCACGGACGGGTCTGATTGTACGTGAGCATCGAGAAAGGAGCGATTTCGCCGGGGCGATGGCATTCCTGGCAGCGCTTCTGCGCGATCGGCAGAACGTCTTTATTAAACGTCACCTGCGCGGGAATGCTCGCCGCCCAAGCGGAGGCGGATACGAAAACAAAGGCAAAGATCGAAAGCTTCATGGAACCTATTCCGATTTAACTGCGGCCGCGGTGTGAGGTGGAACTCGGATCACGCGCGGGTCAAGGTCGGCGTCGAATGCAACGTCGAACCAACCGATCATCATTTCTTCACACGTCTGGTCGCCCCAGCGGACTTCCTTGGTCGGATCGGGATTGAATTTGTTGTTTGCGGAGTTGTCGTGGTGCGCGGTGCACTCGATTCGAGTCTCCTTCGGCAGCAGCAGCTGATCTTGCAGCACGTAGCCAAGCTGCCAGTTGAAGTCGTAATGAGGCACCCGAAGCAGCGTCTGAGTCTCGCCGGTCGGATACACGGCGCGATATTCGAAATCCTTGCCGCGCAAATGCATGTGCGGCATCATGCTGACCAGCTTCACGTCATGGTGCAGCGTGATCTGCGCGTGGGATTCGTAGTCCGGATCGCCCGGAGGGATCTTCAGGAAGAAGTTCATCGCGTTCATCGTCATGACGCGTTCCTTAGGCGGTCTCCTTCGCGAAGATCAGGCCGATCTCGTCTTGTCGGACGTCGCCTTGCCGTTGGGCGTGTAATGCAACTGGAGAACGATATCGGTTCCGGCCTTCACCAGCTTCGCCTGGCCCGGTTGAGCAATCGTCGGCGGCAATCCCGGCGCCCATCCGATCAGCAACTCCGCGCCGGCTTCGCTGCTGCGCATCGCGCTGCCGCGTCCCGTTGCCCGCGCTCCCTTTTGCGGAATGAACGGAACACCGTCGGGCTGATCCTTGAACCAGGTCGATCCGGGAGGACGCAGGAACGCGATGACGTGATGCATTTCCTGGCGCGCGCCCGCGCGCGCTTCGGCTGCCTGGACCCACTTGTCTTCCTTGAAATTCGTCGGGATGATCATGTAGGTGTAGTCGATCACGCCGCTCTCGGGAATATCGACGGCCGTCGGCATCTCGAAAATCAGGTCCGGCTTGCCGATGGACCAACCTTCGACAAATTCGCGAGGCTTGGGCGCATCCTTGGCGTCGCCTTCCTTGGCGCCGCCGTCCACCCACGCGACGATCGTGTCCATTTCAGCCTGCGACAGCGAGCGGTCGTTGGAGAACTTGCCGTAATGCGGATCGGCAAACCAGGGCGGCATCTGTCGTTGTGAGAACGGCGCCCTTGATGGCCTTGGCCCAGGGACGTGCGTCCTTGTACGTCATGAAGCTCATCGGCGCGATCTCGCCCGGGCGGTGGCATTCCTGGCACCGGTTCTGAAGTACGGGAAGCACGTCCTTGTTGAACGTGACGTTGGCGGGAGCGTTGCCGGCGGTAGCGGCCAGAACACCCGCGAATGCAAGGGCGAGAGTCTTCAGTCGCGGAAGTCTTCATGAGTGACGTCTCCTGTCTACGAGTCCGCTACCGTTTGCTCGCTTGGCTTGGGCTGTTGAGCATGCGGCGGACGCATGATGTCCATGGCCGTCACATCCATGGGAACCGACACTTCAAAGAACCCGAACATCATCTCTTCCCAAGTCTGCTCGCCGTAGCGAACCGCCTTGGTCGGATCCGGATTGTATTTGTTGTTGACCGAATTGTCGTAATGAGCCGTGCACTCGACCAGCGTGCCTTTCGGCAGGAACTTCGGCTTTTCGAGCTGATAAGTCAATTGCCAGTTAAAGTCGTAATGCGGGACGAGCAGCAGCGTTTCCTTTTCGCCCGACGGATAAGTCACGCGATATTCGAAATCCTTGCCGCGGAAATGCATGTGCGGCAGCATCGTTACCAAAGTCACGTCACGCTGCAACTTGAGCTTTGCGTCGACCTGATAGTTTGGATCGCCGGCCGGGATCTCAAAGCTGGCGGTCCCCGCGGCAAGCGTCAGAACCTTCGCCTGCGGCTTTTCCTTCGCAAAAATAATCCCGATTCGCGACCTGTCCGTCCCGGCCGTTCCATTCGCCGTGTAGTGCATCTGAAGCACGATATCGGAGCCAGCCTTCACCAGCTTCGCCTCGCCCGGACGCATCGTAAACGGCACGGTACCTGGCGCGTATCCGGCAAGAAAGTCGCCCGGGAACCCGGCAGCGGACTGCTCGGCGCGATGGCGCTGCTCCGGCGTCAGATTCTCAGTCGCGGCGCGCGCCTTTGGAACAAACATAACGCCCGGCTTCATGTCCCGAAACCATGGATTGTCCGGCTCGCGGATGAATGCGATGATGTGGTGCACCAGCGCGGGATTGCCCGGACGAGCTTCCGCAACCTGTACGTAGGTGTCTTCCTTGAAATTCGTCGGAATGATGACGTACTGATAGTCGATGGTGCCGGAAGCCGGAACGTTAAACGCCTCTGGCATCTCGATCACAGCGTCAGGTTTGCCAATACGCCAGCCCTCGACAAACTCGATAGGCTTCGGCGCGTCCTTGGCATCGCCCGCCTTCGCGCCCGAATCGGCCCAGGAGACGATGGTGTCGATATCGGCCTGCGCCAGCGTGCGATCGTTCGAAAACTTGCCGAAATGCGGATCGGCATACCAGGGCGGCATTTTCTTCGTAAGCACGGCCTGCTTCATGGCCTTCGCCCACGGACGCGTTTGGTCGTAATTAAGGAAAGACATGGGCGCCGATTCGCCCGGACGATGACAACCCTGGCAGTTCTTTTGGAGAACGGGCAGGACGTCTTTGTAGAATGTGATTTGGGACGGGGCGGTTCCCGCCAAAGCTGCCGCGGCACACACTAACCCCGTGAGGATCAGGCGCATGGCTCTCCCTCCTGTGACCTTCTATCATGATACGGCAAGGCTCGCCACGGAGATCCACAAAAATGTGGTCAAAATTCAAAAAACAGCGCGGACTGAGCGGCGCGAGTGTTTCTAAATCAACAACTTAGCCGTAGTAGTTGTACTCCTACGCACCACGCCGCCTGGGGAATGCCGGAGCTATCGCATAGTTCAACTGGACCAGGACAATAAACCCAACGCTCCAATACGTATTCACGACACAGAGCAGCGCGCCGAATCCATAAAGAGCTTGCGCGATCAAAATGCGTCGTTTCACAGCGGTGGAGATCT
The DNA here is from genome assembly GCA_963802915.1 of Bryobacterales bacterium. Lineage (GTDB taxonomy): Bacteria > Acidobacteriota > Terriglobia > Bryobacterales > Bryobacteraceae > JAICMB01. The sequence goes on along the minus strand of CAWDKQ010000021.1, from coordinate 139,595 downwards.
GCGGCGAAATGTCATCCCTCACCAGCCCGGTCCCGAGAGCGCACACCCAGCTTAAATACAAAGTAGCGCCTAACGCGAAGATATTCGCCCAATAAACGAGCAGAGCGGTCCGATACTCCGGAAACTCCGCAAGCAGCATAGTCGAAAACGGAATCGTCGTAACCGCGAAAAGGAACAGCAAATGGATCCACGTGAGGCTGCGATCCGAACTCGACAAATGGTTCAACTGCGTCTGCTGTCCGACCCAAAAAATGCCGAGCGTCATGAAGCTCATCACGTACATCACGAGCCGGGGGGACAGCGCAGTCAGAGCCTGCCAGAGATCCCGCTCGCTATGGATCGCTTGGGCCGCCGGAGCGTGAATGTCGAGAACAAGCAGCGTCATCGCAACCGCAAACACGCCGTCGCTGAGCGCCGCAAGACGCTCGACACTCTGGCCCGCAATCCGGTTGTAAGTCGTCTTCATCGCGTCGCAACATAGAACTTCGAACGTAGAACTTCGAACCTAGAACGTAGAACGCCCTATTCCCACTCAATCCGATATTCTTCGATCACCGGATTCGCCAGCACCTCATGCGCGATCTCTTCGATCTCCGTATGAGCCTTTTCGCGATCGGTCCCCGGCGCCAGCGTAATCTCGAAGTATTTCCCCTGCCGAACGGCCGATATGGAGGTATGACCGAGCCCGGCCAGCGCGGATCGTATCGTCTGTCCTTGCGGATCGAGCACAGTTGGCTTCATCGAAACGTAAACACGAGCGATCATTTGTGTATTCATTTTACAGGGATGGCGGGTTACTATGGGCTGGGACCCGCGTCCATGCCGCTCATCGCAGCAGCCATACTCTTGTTTTGTCCAGCCGCCACGTGGATTGCGGCGCCGCTCCAACTCAAGTCGAGAGATCCACTTCCCGCGAACGGCTCCTCCGAGTATCGCGTGAAACAAGGCCAGCGCATTCCGGTGAAATTTCTCAATACGCTCACCACGCACAACGGCTCCGAAAGCACGCCGCTCTACTTGCAGACTCTCTTCCCCGTGACCGTGAACGATCGCATCGTGATTCCGGCCGGAAGCTTCATCGACGCCGAAGTGACCGAGGTCCACAAAGAAAAAGGCGGCAAGGGTCGCGCCGAGTTGCTGGTCAAGCTGGGACAACTGACGCTCCCCAACGGCGTGCAGCGGCAATTGCGTGCCACACTGGAGAATGCTAAGACCGATCCCAAGGGCAAAGGACCGCCCCGGCCGTTGCCGGTGCCGAATCCGATGGGCATGATTGCCGCGGTGTTCGCCGTTCGCGGCGCCGATGCGGTTTTCGCCCCCGACACAACCGCCGAAATTGTTTTACAGGATCCTCTTGTTTTCCCGGCTGAGGATGTTCAGAATCGATAGAGGGAGATCGCGATAGTAAAGGTCTGCATTCTCGCGAGCAGTAGTTCCGGCAACTCCGCATTCATTGCCACCGAACGCACGCGCATCCTCGTCGACGCTGGCCTGAGCCGCAAAGAACTCATCGCACGTCTCAACTCGATCGGTGAAAGCGAAGACGATCTCGACGGCATACTCGTCACGCATGAGCATTCCGATCACGTCGCGGGTTTAATCACGCTCGCTAAGAAATGCGGCAAGCCGATCTTCGTCTCGCGCCTCACGGCGCAGGCCATCGATTGGGAAGAATTCCAGCCCCCGCTCGACTGCTTCCAGGCCGGTACGAGGTTCACGATAGGCGATATCGATGTCGACAGTTTCACCGTCCCACATGACGCTGTCGATCCAGTTGGCTTCTGCTTCCGCACGCAAGGAATCAAGATCGGAATCGCGACAGATCTGGGCTACGTGCCCGATTCCATCAAAGTCCATCTGCGCGGCGCCGATCTGCTGCTGATCGAGTCGAACCACGACACGGAGATGCTCAAGGTCGGGCCGTATCCCTGGTCGGTGAAGCAGCGTGTGATGGGACGAAAAGGCCACCTATCGAACGAAGTGGTTTCCGACTTTATCCGCAACGACCTGGACCTCTCGACAAGCACGTTGGTGTTGGGCCACTTGAGCGAACACAATAATCATCCCGAAATCGTGCGGTTAACGGCTAGCCAGGCGCTCGAAGGACGCAGCCTTTTCACGCGATTAGTGATTGCGCATCCCAGGCAGCGTAGCGAAGTTTTCCTCTATTAAATGATCGCCTTCCCTAATGATTAATAGATACACGCGGCCCGCGATGGGCCAAATCTGGAGCGAAGAGAATAAATATAGACAGTGGCTGGAAGTGGAGCTTGCCGCCACGGAAGCCCTCGCCGAAATGGGCGAGGTTCCATCCGAAGCAGCGGTGCTGCTCCGCCGGCACGCTTCCGTCTCAGCCGAACGCGTCGCCGAGATCGAGCGAACGGTAAAACACGACGTCATCGCGTTTACGACAGCCGTCGCGGAGAGCATGCGAGCCGCCGGCGCGGAAGAAGCCTCGCGCTGGCTTCATTACGGGCTTACATCGAACGACATCGTCGATACGGCACAGGCTCTCATGGTGCGCCAGGCGTCGGACCTGATCGAGCAGGCAATGAACGATCTGGCGGAGGTCCTCAAGCGCCGCGCCTTCGAGTTCAAAGATGCGGTGCAGATCGGCCGCACTCACGGCGTACATGCCGAGCCGATCACCTTCGGCCTGAAACTCGCGCTGTGGTACGACGAGTTGCAGCGCAATCGCCGCCGCTTCCGGAACGCCGTGGCTGAGATGCGGGTTGGCAAAATTTCGGGCGCCGTCGGGACGTTTGGACACATCGGCCCCGAAGCAGAAGAGCGCATTTGTGCCCGGCTCGGTTTGGAACCGGCTGCGATCGCTTCGCAGGTGATTTCCCGCGACCGCCATGCAAATTACGCCTCGGCTCTGGCGTTAATCGCGGCCACGCTTGAAAAAATCGCGCTTGAGATCCGCCATCTCCAACGAACCGAGGTTCGTGAGGCTGAGGAACCCTTCGCGCCCGGCCAAAAAGGATCGTCAGCTATGCCACACAAACGGAATCCCGTCACGTGCGAGCAGATCTGTGGACTAGCCCGGATAGTACGGTCAAACGTGCAGGCGTCCTTCGAAAACATAGCCTTATGGCACGAACGGGATATCTCCCACTCCTCCGTGGAGCGTATCACCTTGCCTGATTCCACTACCCTCGTGGACTACATGCTGGCGAAAACCAACTGGCTGATCGATGGTTTGCGCGTTTCGCCGCAGCGCATGCAGCGCAATATCGAACTAACCAAAGGACTTATCTTCTCAGGGCAGCTCCTTTTAGACCTCGCGGCAGCTGGAATGCTCCGTGAACAGGCTTACAAACTCGTCCAGAGCCACGCCATGCGCTCCTGGGAGGAAGTATCCGATTTTCGAGCCGCCATTGAATCCGATCCTGAAGTCCTCAAGCATATGAATCGAGAGCAGATAGCGGCCAGCTTCTCGGTCCCTCGCTATCTCAAGAACGTCGACGCCATCTTCAAAAGAGTATTCGAGAGTACGTACCAAATGGGTCAATTATCTACTTAGGACCAAATCTCCCCTTCCATTTTTGGAAGGTTCGATTAAAATACAACTAGGAGATCGTGGTGATGATGAAGATGACCGCACGGACTGGCTTCGATCTGGCCAGGGTCCTAGTTGTCGACGACGATCCCACTTCCCGCCTCACTTTAGCAACCGTTTTGGAAGCTGGTGGATACCGGGTAGACGCCGCAGCGTCGGCTGCCGAAGCGGTCGGTAAGCTGGACGAGTCCGAATACGAGCTAGTACTCAGCGACCTGCAGATGGAGTCCCCGGAAGCGGGTCTGAAAGTCCTGGCCCACGCCCGGAATATGGACTATAAGCCGGCCACCGCGCTCGTCACCACTTACCAGAACGAGCAACGCCACAACGGCAAGGCTTCGCGCATGTTAATCAAGCCGGAGGATATCCCGGATCTTCTCTCGAAAGTTGCGAGCTTGATCGGCGTCCGCGCCGCCCGCCGTGTAGAGCGCGAAATGCGCCTCGCCAACGCAAACTAATCCAGCACGGCCTCAAAAACCGTCTCCTCAAAATCGTCCAGCGCACCTGCAAAGAAGTGATCCTTAGCGTCCACCCAAATCAGCCGCTTCGGTCCTTCCAAACTATCGAAATACTCTTGCATCGCCGGAACCGGTCCAAACTGATCGTTCGTGCTCTGAATGAAAATCCGAGGCACAAAGCAATTCCCCAACTCGCCAGTCTCCGGGTACGCCGCTGGAACGCCTACAGCCAGTAAACGTCCAACCGATTGAGACTCACAGCCCAGCTTTAAAATGATCCGGGACCCAAACGAAAATCCGGCCAAGGAATACGGCAACTCCGGATAACGCGACCGCAAAAACGCCAAAGCCGCGCGCGCATCTTCCAATTCGCCGACACCCTCGTCATATTCGCCTTCGCTGAGGTTCACGCCGCGGTAATTGAATCGCAACACGACAGCCCCGGCGCGCCTCAATCCCCGAGCGATCCGGTAAACGACCTTATTATGCATGGTCCCACCGAATTTGGGATGCGGATGGCAAACGAGAAACGCTTCCCGAGGCGCGCGATCCTCAGGCTCCTCGAGCAACGCCTCCAGCTTCCCGGCCGGCCCTGTCAACATCAGGGACTCAATCCGGCGCGGCATCAGTTCGTGCGGTAGTTGACGAATTGAATCTCGAGTCCGAAATCGTGGCCGCGCAGGAAGGCGATAATGTCCTGAAGCGTATCGCGGTCCTTTCCCGAAACCCGGACCAAGTCGGCATTGATCGACGCCTGGACCTTTTTCTTACTGTCTTTTATGGCCTTGACGATCTCGCGCGCCTTCTCGATCGGAATGCCTTGCTGCATCGTGACTTCCTGCCGCACCGTAGATCCGGCAGCCTGCTGGATCGCAGCATAAGTGAAGTTCTTGAGAGGCACCTTTCGTTTTACGAGCTTCTGCTGAAGAATTTCAGTGACAGCTTTAAGTTTGAATTCGTCCGCGCTCGTGAGCGTGATTTTATTGTCTTTTTCGTTGAGCTGGATATCGGACTTGGAGTCCTTGAGATCGAAGCGCGTCTGAATTTCTTTCATCGCCTGCTGGATGGCGTTCACCACTTCCGGCATTTCGATCTTGGAAACGATGTCGAACGTGTTTTCGGGCATGAGTCAATGTTTAGTGTAAGACGGCTCTGGATCGTCACACAATGACATAGACCGTAACAAACGTTTTTTCCACAGGACACGATGTTGTAACATCAACCGGTTACAAATGAACTAGATGCGGTGCGATCTCCACGTCCATACTGTCCACTCCGGCATGTTTTCCATGCCGCTGCTGAATCGCGTATGCCGAGAATGCTACAGCGATCCTCTACGAGTTTACACGACCCTGAAATCGCGCGGAATGGATCTGGTCACGGTGACGGATCACGATTCCATCGACGCTGTCGAGTCCCTGCGTTCCAAACCGGATTTTTTCTTGAGCGAAGAAGTCACGGCGGAAATGCCGGATGGCAATGAAATCCACGTCGGCGTATACGGCATCCATGACCGCCAGCACATCGAGTTGCAGGCGCGCCGGTCGGATTTCTATTCTCTCATCGCTTACCTCAATGAGCAAAGACTGCTGTTCAGCATCAATCACGCGTTTTCGAGCCTGACCGGCCGCAGAAGCGACCAGGATTTCAGCCTCTTCGCCAATCACTTCCCGGCAGTCGAGACCCTCAACGGTCACATGCTGCGTTCGGCTAACGTTTCGGCGGCCGCTTTCGCGGCACAATGGAGGAAGACGGTGGTGGGCGGAAGCGACGCCCATACACTGCATTGTCTGGGCCGCACCTACACCGAAGTGTCGGGCGCCCGCTCCGCTAAGGATTTTTTGCACCGCCTCAAATTTGGTCACGGCCGCGTCTATGGGGATTCGGGAAGCTATCTCAGGCTGACCCGGACGGTTTGCGCAATCGGGTGCCTCATGGCGAAAGAGAATCGGTGGACCAGTATACTGTGTCCCCTATTGTTGGCCGTGCCTTTCGTGACCCTCGGGAATTTCATTCGCGAGGCCGCCTTCAATTACCGCTGGTCGCGCCGCGCGGCGCAGGTTGGCGCCACTCGAGTCGAAACCGGCTACGTTCCTGATATGGTTGTATGACGATCTCCAAGGCTGTTTCCAATATTTCCGCGGCCGATCACCAGCTCATGCAGCGAGTCCATCGCTGGCATGCGCCTCGATGGGTCCGTTGGTGGATGATTGCGTCAACTCGGTGTGGAGACGGTTGGTTCTGGGCCTTCTGTGGTATAGCCGTACTGGCATCACATAATCCCGACAAGAATGCGGCGTTCCTGGCCGCTGCGATCGCTGCCGCCACCGGTATCCTGTTATTCACAATTTTGAAAAAGTGTGTCGGCCGCCGCCGGCCCTGTACAATCGAACCGCACTGCTGGGCGACGCTGCTGCCACCGGATCAATTCTCATTTCCTTCCGGGCATTCGATCACGGCCTTCGCGGTCGCCGTGCCGTTAAGTTTGTTCTACCCCATCGCAGCGCCTATTCTTTTCACACTAGCCGCCAGTATCGCAATGTCGCGCATCGTGCTCGGCCTGCATTTTCTGACTGACGTCATTGCCGGCTCGTTAATCGGCTCTCTTCTCGGCTACATCGCGTTTTATTCACTAACTCGCTAATCCCGTTGCATAGAATCTTTCATTTTTCCGTTCCAGTCTATCCCTCTGACCGTGCGGCGCTTACCCTGAGAACAGCGCTCAGCCGCACTCGCGAATCCGTTGACTCTCGTTCCTATACTTGAATCGAGGTGAGAGTAAATGTCCCCACGATAACTCGGTGTGCCCACTCTCTCACCATCCTAGCCTCCGCGGCCAACGAACTACGAACCAACAACTAACAACGCCTTTCTAACCTTGCTGTATCATCTACTCTATGCGTACTTTTCTCGGAGTGCTTTTCGTCGCGACTCTATTCGCTCAGGAACCGCCCCCTCCCGCCGCTGGCGCACAGCCTCATCATCCGCCGGAGCCGAAAAACCTGAAGGTCTTGAAGATCCCTCATTCTGAACTGATCCCGACGATGCGGTCCTACACAGTCGCTCTCGGCGTCAAATGCGACGCCTGCCACGTGCAAGGCGATTTTGCGAGCGATGAGAAGCCAATGAAACAAACTGCCCGCATGATGATCGTAATGGCCAACGATATCAATGCGAAGTTTCCGGACGGGAAAGTCCACGTGACATGCTATACGTGCCATCGCGGGGACGAAGAACCGAAGACGGCGCCTCCGCCCGCTTCCGCTCCGGGCCAGTAGCTCCTGACGTATTGTTCTTCTGAACCGTCACGCCCACGCTCGAGTGCACCACAATCGGCTGCGAGAAATCCTGCGTCAGTTGCGCCGCGGCCTGGGAGCTGATGCCCCACAGCGCGAGTTCGGGATGCTGGTTGAAACCGGCGATCGTGTTTCCCGTCACGCTGCCGCCGTTGACGTTAGAGATCCAGATGGCGCCGCGGCCCGAATCGCTGATGTAGTTGTTCGCAATCGTGATGTCGGTGTTCGGAGTCGTGGAAACGAAGTTGAAGTTCTGATCGGTTGAGAGAAAGAAGATCGAGGCGATCGCCGCCACGGCGCCCGTTCCAACAGCGGCGGGCCCGATCGCCCCTTCTATTGTGTTGTCGAGAATCTGGACGCTTTGATTCGGACCCACCGGATACGAAGCCACGTCTTCATGACCGACAATCGCTCCGCAATCCGTGCGCCGGATGGTGTTGTGCTGGACCGTGACGCCGATCACTCCGCCCAGATAGATCCCGCGGGCCGAGAAGACATCCTCGACGATATTGTTCTCAATGACCGACCCCGAGCCGCGATTCGAGGCATCCGCGTAAATCATTCCGAAGCCGTTCTGAAGCGTACCGGGATTTTGAGTAAAGGAGAGAGAAGCGGTCTGGCTCGACGGAGGGTCGGTGTATTGGGGATTCTGCGAAAGAATCTGCGTGGGAGACATGGTCGCAGCCGTTGCCGTATTCACGAACAGCACTGCAAGACCGTTCGGGAAAATTGCGTTGAAGTTGCGTCCCACCGTCACCTGCCGGCTCCCCGATTGTTGATCGACGAAAGCCAAGAAAGGCGAATTAATGGCAATCCCATCATCCATGGTCCGGCTCACGTAGCAATTTCGAATGCTGTTGTTCGCCAGCGTGAAACTGAGATGCAATCCGTCTGCATTAGTGCTGATCAGACGATCCGTTCCCGGGCGCGCCATTACGCTGACGTTTTCCATGTGGGAGTTCGATAACGTGTCCAGGTGCACGCCGATCGATCCGGACGAGTAGACGTCCACGTTATTGACGGCATTGCTATCGCCGCCCGTGATCAGGATCGGAGCTTCTCCACCGCGCGCCGTGAATACAACGGTGTCCCCGGGTTGATAGGTGGCGAGTACGCTCGGCTGCGTCCAGGGGGAGTCTTGCAGAGTTACGTTCAGTACGCCCGGCTGCAGCGGCGTCGAGATGGGCAGCCGATTCGTTCCCGGAATAAGAGACCCGTTCCGAAACACCAGCGCCCATAGTTCTAACGCGCTCCCGTCCGGAGCAGTTAGGTTGTTGAAAGTCGTCGGGCTCGGCCAGCCGGGGATGGCTTGGTAATTCAACGCGCTTTGCGCGCTCGCAACGGATGTGATTTTGACCTGTGTGAAAGGAAGGTTCAGGCTATCGAGCGTGAGATTCTGTAGCGTGAAATGATGGCTGTCGATAACGCACAGCCACATCAGATAGCTGTTCTGGATGTAAACGTCGGAGCCCTGCAGATCGATAGTGAGATTGCTGACCGCGTCGAGATTCAAATAGCGGTCCGGCATCTGCGGCGTCAGAAAATAGTAAGCGCCTGGGTCCGCCGTTACGAGCGATACGCTGTTCTGCCGGGCAAACGCTAGCGCCGCCTGAAACAAAGGACGGGCATCGAGGGTTGGCGTATTCGGAGTGATGTTCTGGCTAGCGATGCCGAGCGCAACAAGATCATGCGAGACGTTAATCTGGGCTGGCTGCGCGAACGCCGCCCCGCAAAGGAACAGGGCCGCGAAAATGCGTGGCCGCACTCAATAGGCTCCCTTGCGAAACAACACGACGGCGATCGTACGGAACAGAATACAGAAATCGAGCCAGACCGACCAGTTCCTGACATAGAACAGATCGAGGCGGATGCGTTCTTCGTAGGAGGTATCGTTGCGTCCCGAAACCTGCCACAGTCCCGTAATACCGCCCTTGACTCGGGTGTACAGTTCGAATCGCGCGCCGTATTTTGAGATCTCCTGGTCCACGATGGGCCGCGGTCCGACCAGGCTCATGTCGCCTTTGAGTACGTTGAAGAGCTGAGGCAGCTCGTCGAGGCTGGTCTTACGCAGGAATCGCCCCACGCGCGTAACGCGAGGATCGTTCTTCAGCTTTCGATCGCGTTCCCATTCTTCTCGCAGGCTCGGGTCTTTTTGTAAGTAATCTTCCAGGATGCGATCGGCATCCACGGCCATGGACCGGAACTTCCACGCTTTGAAAACATCGCCGCGATGTCCGATCCGGCGCTGGCAAAACAAAACAGGTCCGCGGGAATCGAGCTTGAGGCACAGCGCAATGATCGCGCACACCGGAGCCACAACCACGCCGCCAATTAAGGTGAGCGCCAGGTCGACAATCCGCTTGTATACGCGGTGGTGCCACAACAGGGTGAGTTGACGGACCTCGAGGCCCACCATGCCGCCGACACTCTTGGGCCGCACCCACAGGCTTGCAAAATCGGTGAGCTCGGGGATCACCAGAACATGGGAGAAGTTAGCGCCGTAGCGCTCAATCATATGGAGCAATTGCGAATGCGGAATATCCGGCATCGCGAACACGGCATACGCCGGCCGCGCTTCGCGCAAAAGAATCGGCGCCAACGCCGAACCGCCAACGATCGGAACGCCTTCTATAATCTGTGCATTGTCGGAATCGTCCAACACGGCGATCGGCTTGAGACCGAGGCCCGGCTCATCGAGCATCGCTTTTACGACTGCCGCGCCGGTTTTGCCTGCGCCGAACACCACTGCGGGGAATCCCCACCAAGGCTTGCGCGAGAAAAGTTGCCGCGAACATTCGCGGGTGAGCGGGACAAGCGCCACGCTGAGAGCGAGTGCCAAAAACAGGGTCCACGTGAAATGTTGATTGGCGCCTCGCAGTGAAACTGTGATCGCGGCGAGACAAACGAACAGAACGCTGGAGGAAACGGTGGCGCGCTGCAGCTCCGCTGGCGGGCCGACACTGATCGAGGAATAAAGTCCGACGGCCGCATAAACCATCAGAAACACAAAAAGGAAAGGCCACAACTGGAGATAACTGACGATGTCGAGGCCGCCCTGGAAAATGGCTTTTACTCCAACGCTGATGCCAACGGACAAAACGAGAGCGAGCGCATCGGTGAGAACCAGGGCGGCAGTGGTGTACCAGGGCCGTCCAGTGAAGAGTGGAGCGGGACCGAGAATCCGTCGCACCGAAGTGCGCGGGATCGCAACGCGGGGCATGGTTCGGCCGGGATTCATGCTGCAAGTTCCTCCTGGCGCAGGCAAACGCGCCCCTCGCGGTCTTCGACGGCTAAAGCGGCCGCATATTTTGGATGCAGATCGAGCGTAAACATCCTCCACCTCGAAACTTCGTCGGGACCGTCATTCGCCGCAAGCAGCGCGGCGGGTTCCTGGGGAAGCAGCGAAACAACAAAACTGTTCAGATCGAGCGAGAGTCCGTCGCCCCGCGCTTTAATATAGGCTTCCTTTCGAGTCCAGCAGCGATAAAATCCAGCGGCGCGTTCGGGAGCTGGCAAGGATCGGAGAGCGGCGCGTTCCGGCGCGGCGAAGAATCGTTCCGCGACATTGAGAATATCTTTCTGTTGCCGGATGCGCTCTACATCGACGCCGATTTCACGGCCGAGCGTGATCGCGAGCACCCCGAGATCTTCGGAATGCGAAAGGTTGAAGCGGATTTTGGAATCTTTTAAGAACGGTTTCCCGAAGTGGGTGTATTCGAAGTCCAGGCGCTCCGGCGCAGTCTCGACATACCGCGCCAGCGTGAGCCGCAGGAAAGATCGGCCGGAGATGTAGCGGTCTCGATGCGTCGCAAAACGGAACCTCATGGCGCGGGCCTTCTCGTCCGGCGAGAGCAACTCAAAGTTGCCCGCCTTTGCGAGATCGATGCGCCAAATGTGGACTTCGTCTTTCATGCTTCAAGCCGATTGCTGGATCGCCCCCATAGTTTTGGAACGGTCGCGCTGCGCCGCTTCCAGGCAGGAATCAAGAACGCGGGCCAGCATTCCGATGTGCGGCTCGTAAAGAATCGTGTCATGGTCGCCGCTGATCTCTTTAATGTCCAGGTTGCCCTGAATCAATGCGCCCCATCCGAGGGTCGGGTCGGGATAACGAACCAGTTCGTTTTTCGCGCGGAACAAAATGGCATCGCCGTCGTACTGCTGCGGATTGTATCGCCGCAGCGCCACCAGAAATGCCTCCTCGACATCGAGGCCGCGCGCATCGGCGGTTTGCCCCATCGCGTTTTTAATTGACCATGCTCGGATTCGCGCGCGCATTTTCCAGTTCTTGATCTTTTGACGTGTGAACTCGGTCAAACCGGTATGGAATACATACCTTAGATTGAACCGGACCGTCCTGATCCAACGTCCTATTGCATTTCCGGTCACCGCAAGCGACGATTGCGGGCTGCCGTCGACCTTAGTGTCCAGAAGGGCGAGCACCGCGACCTTGTGGCCGGACCACTGAAGCTGGCGCGCCATTTCGAAAGCCACAATTCCGCCGGCCGAAAACCCGCCGATGTAGTAAGGTCCATCAGGCTGCACGGCGCGAATCTCTCCGATATAATCGGCGGCCATGCGCTCGACGGCGATGCTGGGCGTCTCCTGTCCGTCGAGTCCGCGAGCTTGCAGTCCATAGACTGGCTGCTCGGAACCGAAGTGGCTCGCGAATCCGGCGAAGTTCAGAACGTTACCGCCGATCGGATGTACGAAGAAAAACGGAGGCTTCGTTCCGCTGGGGCGGATAGGCACAAGCGAGGACCACGGCGGAGTCCAGCCGCTGTCGCGCAAAAGAGAGGCGAGTTTGGCGACGGTTGGCCCTTGGAATAATGTCGCGAGTGGCAACGCTTTCCCGATGACTGCTTCCATGCGCGCGAACATCCGCGCGGCGAGGACGGAGTGGCCGCCGATTTCGAAGAAGTTGTCGTTTCTGCCGATCGGTTTTACTTTGAGCACCGATTCCCAGATCCCGATCAGCATCAGCTCGAGTTGGTCCTGGGGAGCCGCGTCGGCAGCGGGAGCTTCGGCGCGGACGGCGTCCGGGGCGGGAAGCGCTTTGCGATCCACTTTCCCATTGGGTGTTTGCGGAAGCCGTGGGAGTGGGACGAGAAACGTCGGAACCATGTATTCCGGGAGCCGTTCCTTAAGCTGTTTTCGAACGGCATCCGCGATCTGCTCGCTGGCTTCGGCGGGTACGAAATATCCGGCGAGTACTTTTTGTCCGGAGCCGTCTTCACGCACGACGACGGCTGCGTGGCGAACTTGCGAGCACGCGGAGAGCGCGCCTTCCACTTCTCCGAGCTCGATGCGGAAGCCACGGATTTTGACTTGAGTATCCATGCGGCCGAGCATCTCGACAGTTCCGTCCGGCTTGTACCGTGCGCGGTCACCGGTGCGATATAGACGGCCGGATCCAAACGGATTCGTGATGAATTTTTCGGCCGTCAACTCCAGCCGGTTATGATATCCCTTGCCGACACCTTCGCCTCCGATGAACAGTTCTCCCGGAACGCCGACCGGTACGGGTTGGAGGTGGGTGTCGAGGACGTAGAAGAGAGTGTTGGCGGCGGGTTTGCCGATTGTAATCGGCTGCGCATCGCGTTGAACGCGGCACCACGATGACCAGATGGTGGTTTCCGTGGGACCGTACATATTCCACAGTTCTCCGCCGCGATCGAGCAGCGCGTCAGCGAGATCTCGCGGAAGCGGCTCGCCGCCGCAGAGCATTTTCAGAGTGGGCGTGTCGCGCCAGCCGGCATCGATCAGCATTCGCCACGTCGCGGGGGTAGCTTGCAGCACGGTGGCGTGGCTCGAGTTCAGGAGATTGCGAAGCGCGATACCGTCGGATGCTTGCTCGCGCGTGGCGAGAATGATGCGGGCTCCCGTCAACAGCGGTGCGAACAATTCCAGGCCCGCGATATCGAAAGAGAGCGTTGTGATGGCAAGAAGGGAATCGCGAGAATTCAGCCCGGGTTTTTCCAGGATCGCGTACAGGAGGTTCACCGCGGCCTGATGATGAATCTCGACGCCCTTGGGTTTCCCCGTGGATCCGGAGGTGTAGATCACGTACGCGAGGCGATCGGGTGAAGATTCGTCGTTTAGGTTTGCGGTTTCTTCTTTTGCGATCTCTTCACGCTGGAAATCCAGGCAGATTCTTGGGACGGAAGTTTGGATCAGGTCGGCGTGGGCGCGCTCGGTAATCAGCAGGCGCATGCCGGAGTCTTCCGCCATAAAGGCGAGCCGCTCGGCCGGGAAGGACGGATCGAGCGGCACGTATGCGGCGCCGGCTTTCAGAACCGCAAGAACCGCGATCAACATGTTCAACGAACGATCGACGCAAACGCCGGCCAGCGTATCGGCGACAATGTCGCGATCGCGAAGATATCGAGCTAGCTGGTTCGCCTTTTGGTTCAGCTCACGATAGGTGAGCGATTCTCCGCCGCAAACTACGGCAACAGATTCCGGCGTGGCACGGGCCTGCGCTTCGAAAAGTTCGTGAACGCATTGTTTGCGCGGGTATTCGGTGTAGGTCTGGTTCCAGGCGTTCAGGAGCTGCGTTTCTTCCTCTTGGCCCATGAATCGGAAACGGGAAATGCGCTGTCGCGGATTCGCGAGAATCGCGTTGAGCAAGCGTTCATAATGTTCCAGCAGGCGCTGGATTCTGAACTCGGAGAACAGCGAAGTATTGTATTCGCAGGATGCGCGCCAGCCTTCGGCGCGCTCGACCAGGAAGATGTTGAGATCGTGAATCGCGCCCGGCGACTTCGACGGAATCGGACGCATGCTGACGCCGGCGTAATTCCACGGGTGCACGAAATCACGCTGGTAGATGAAGTTGACCTGAAAGAGCAGATTGCGATCGGCACTGCGCTCCAATCGCAGGATTTCGGCTACGCGCTCGAGCGGGACGTCCTGATGTGCCAGCGCATCCGTCACCATCTGGCGAACGCGCGAAAGCAATTCGGGGAACGTCGGATCTCCGGAAGCGTCGGTACGCAAAACCAGCGTGTTGATGAACGGTCCGATCAGGGATTCGATTTCGACGGAGTTTCGTCCGACAACTTGAGAGCCGGTGACGATGTCGGTTTCGCCGGTGTAGCGATGCAGCAGCGTTGTGAGCGCGGCAAGCATCATCATGAAGAGAGTGGAATTCTGCTTCCGGCTGAAGTCCCGCAGGGAATCGGTTAGCTGCGTGGGCAGCAGGCGGGAGCAGATGTTTCCGGTGGCGACGGAAGTGGGCGAGCGCTGGCCATCGGGCATTACTTCGAATTGCGGAAGACCTGTGAGCTGCTCCTTCCAATATGCTTCCCCTTCGGCCAACGACTCTTCGCTGCGATTCTGTTGCTCCCAGATGGTGTAGTCGGCGTATTGAATTGGAAGTTCGGGTAAGGGCGATTCCTGGCCGCGATGGAAAGCTTCGTAGATTTGACCGAGTTCATCCGTGATCACTCCGATCGACCAGCCATCGGAAATGATGTGGTGAATGGTGATCAGTAATGTGTCCTCGTCGTCAGCGATGCGCAGCAGGCTGGCGCGCAGAAGCGGGGCCTTCGATAAGACGAACGGAGCGCGGGCTTCTTCGGAAGCCAGCTGATCCGCGTGCTCAGGCCGGGATCTCAGATCGTGGACCGGAACGGGGATAGTCAACGACGGTGTGACTATTTGAACGACCTGTCCGTCGATCATGTCGAAGCTGGATCGAAGGATTTCATGACGCCGGACAATCTCGTTCGTTGCCCGAGTGAGAGCGGGAACGTCGAGAGGTCCGGTTAGCCCGAACCGTACCGCGACGTTAAGAGATGGATCGCCTGGTTGCAGTTGATCGAGGACCCAGAAGCGCTGCTGCCCGGAAGATGCGGGTAGCGCGAGCAATTCGTGGATCAGTTCCGGAGTGGCTGCTGCCATGGCTTTACACGATCCTCATTGCGGCCGCTTGATGCGGAAGTTGTCTCGCGATACGGCGATAATGCCGGATCCGGTGGCGGCTTTTGCAACCGTCTTTTTCTCATCGAGCGCAGCAGCAACGCCGGCAACGGTGCGATGCTGCAAAAGCTGTTTCGGTGCGACTTTCAAGCCTTCGTGCGCGGCGCGCGAGGCGATCTGAAAGAGATGGATGGAATCTGCGCCGAGTGAGAACAGGTCGTCGTCCACCCCGACCCGTTCCACTCGAAGCACCTGTTCGCAAATTAACGCGAGGGCCTTCTCGCGATCGGTGCGCGGAGCGATGTAAGACTTTTCGAAGCCGGTGGATGGCGGCGGCAATTGCGATAATGCGCGCCGGTCGATTTTGCCGTTAGGCGTGAGCGGGAGAGAATCCATCGCCACGAACAGCGATGGAATCATGTAGTCCGGGACGCGCTGCGACAGGTCTATTCTTAATTGAGCGGAGTCGCAGGCGGTTTTTTCGGATGGGATCAGATACGCGACGAGACGTTTTTCACCGGGTGCGTCTTCTCTAACAATGACCGCGGCGTCGCGAACCGAGGGCTGAGCGAGCAGCGCGGATTCGATCTCGCCGAGCTCGATACGATGGCCTCGGATTTTCACCTGGTTGTCGAGTCTGCCGAGGCAGATGAGCTTGCCGTCGGGCAGGTAACGGGCCAGGTCGCCGGTGCGATACATGCGCGCACCTGGGTTTTTCGAAAATGGATCGGCGATGAATTTCTCGGCGGTGAGCTCCGGACGATTCCAATAGCCAACGGCTAAACCGTCGCCGGCGATGTACAACTCGCCGGGGACGCCGATCGGAACCGGCTGGCGTTGTGCGTCGAGAACGTAGAGCTGCGTGTTGGCGATGGGGCGGCCGATGGAAACCGGGCCTTCGCCTTGCTGGACGCGGCAGGTAGACGACCAGATGGTGGTCTCCGTCGGGCCATACATGTTCCAAACCGATGCCGCTCGCGGAACGAGTTGATTGGCGAGATCGCGGGTCAACTCTTCGCCGCCACAGAGGATTTTTAGATCCTTTTTCCCTCGCCATCCCGCTTCGAGCAGCAGCTTCCATGTGGTCGGCGTGGCCTGCATGATAGTGATGCCTGTGACGTCGATCAGATCCGCCAGTGCATTCCCGTCGATGATCGATTCGCGCGGCGCGATTACAACTTCCGCTCCCGCGATCAGCGGCAGCATCAGTTCCAGACCGGCGATGTCGAAGGAGAGAGTCGTGACGGCGAGCAGTTTATCGGTTGACGAAATTCCGGGTTCACGGCGCATCGAACACAGGAAATTTATGAGCGCCTGGTGCGGGATTTCCACGCCCTTGGGCTTTCCGGTTGAGCCGGAAGTGTAGATCACGTAGGCGGAATCGCTGGACTGCACGGAAGGAAGTGGCGCGTCCGGCTGGCATTCGAGATTCGGCCAGTTGTCTTCGGTAAGAATCAGCGAGAGCGCCGCATCGGTTTTGATGAAATTGATACGATCGGCCGGGTACTGCGGGTCGAGCGGGACGTAAGCGCCGCCGGCTTTCATTACGCCCAGAATCGCCACCAACATTTCGATGGATGGATCGATGGAAATTCCGACGAGGTTTCCACGATTGACTCCCGAATCCCGGAGCCAATGCGCTAGCTGATTCGATCTCTTGTTTAGCTCGGCGTAGGTGAGGCGCGTGCCTTCGAACATCACGGCAGTAGCCTTGGGATTCGAAGATGCTTGTTCTTCAAAAACCTGGTGGAAGCACTTTTCGCGGGGATAATCGGCCGCAGTGGCATTCCATTCGACGAGTTGCGTTTGTTGATCGCTCGCGGCGAGCAAAGGCAGCGCGGAAACCGGCCGGTCAGCATTTTCGACGAAGCCCAGGAGCATCGTTTCGTAGTTCTTGATCCAGCGCGCAATGGTTGAGGTGTCGAACAGGTCAGTGTTGTAGTCGCAATATATCTCGAGGCCGTTAGCGGATTCGACAACGTTCATGAATATGTCGAAATTCACGAACCGTTTGGGGCTCTGGTTGACTTCCGTCGCGAGTCCGTGGAAATCGAGGCTCCCGCCAACGCGCTCCAGATTAAATTGCACTTCGATCAACGGGAGACGGCTCGGATTGCGCGGGATGGCGAGCTTACGCACGAGCGTTCCGTAAGTATAGGTCTGATGATCGTATGCATCGAGCAGTTTACGGCGGCTTTGTACCAGGAAGTCGCTGAACTTCGGATCGTTTTCGAGCTTGATTCGAATCGGCAGGAAGTTAACACAGTGTCCTACTAGGGTTGCACCGGGTAACAGCGATTGCGCCGCAGCCGGCACTCCAACCACGATGTCCGATTGACCCGTCAGACGCGAGAGCAGCGCCTGGAATCCGGTGAATAATGTACCGAAGAGCGTGGATCCTTTTTGTGCTCCAGCTTTCTTGATACGGCGGTACGATTCGCCATCAATGTGGGCGGTGAAGGTGTCGCCGCGATAGGATTTGAGCGCCGGTCTGGAGCGATCGAGTGGCAGTTCGAGGGGCTGCACGGCCTCAGAGTATTCAGACACCCAGTAATTTTCGACCTTCGGATCGACGCTCTGACGCGCCTGCGTCTCGGCATATTCGCTGAAGCGCATGGGCTCGGGAAGATTCGGCGTGCGGCCCTGGCATTTTGCGGTGTAGAGTTCGCTCAGCTCGCTCAGAACGACATTCACGGACCAGCCGTCACAAATCATGTGATGCGCGGTAATGAATAGAACGTGATCGTCGGGGGCGAGGCGGACAATTTTCGCGCGGACTAGCGGACCGTTGATGAGATCGAAAGCGGTACGAGCATCTTGATCTTTCAGTTCGTCAAGTTTTTGTTCGGAAAGATCGAGAAGCGGGATGTCCAAGGTGACGCGAGGCAGGATGCGTAGCGCGTCGCCGGTTGCGGTGAGCGTAGAGCGCAGAGCTTCGTGACGATCGACAACGGCTTGCAGCGATTCGCGCAATGCGGTTTCGTTCAATGTCCCACGCATGTGTACACTGAAACCCTCGTTGTAGGAGCAGGATTCTTCGTCGCCCATTTGTGCCGACAGACGAATCTCCATTTGCGCTTCCGTGAGCGGCACTTCGCATTCGACACTGGCGGCGCGAACCGGCGCGGGTAGGAACCCGCCCTGCTGCATTTCCGCGATGCTGTCGCGGAAAGCCCGAACGATATTGTCGAGGTCGGCTTCCGTGTGCGCGGTAGTCAGGAAGCAAGGGAAGCCTTCCTGGATGTGAACGCCCTTCAATCGCAGGTGATAGTAGAGGAGGCTGGCGAATCTTTCGGCCGGTGGAAATCCGAAGTAGAAAATCGACCGGAAGTTTTCGATGCGGGCGGGAACACAGCCGGCTTCGAACAGCTCGTTTAACTGCTTGACGAGACGGCCGGCTTTGGAGCTTAAATCCTCCTGAAGCTGCGGACCGGCTTCCTTGAGGTGATTGAGAACGGCCCAGGTCGCGGCCATCGCAAGCGGGTGGCGAACGAAGGTTCCGGCGAAGAATGTGACGCCGACTTCGGGGAACGAGTCGTCGCCATATTGCCACATGCCGCCGTCGAGGGCGTCCATGAATTTGGATTTTCCGGCAAGCACGCCGACCGGGAGGCCTCCGCCGATTACCTTTCCGTAGGTGGCCATGTCGGCGCGGATTCCGTAGAGCGCCTGCATGCCACCGGGATGGGTGCGGAAACCGGTTACGACTTCGTCGAAGATGAGAGCGGTGTTTGTTTGTTCGGTAATGGCACGAAGCTCGCGCAGGAATTCGACGGGCTGCAGATTCGGGTGCCGGCTTTGCACCGGTTCGACGAGAACGGCCGCGAGTTCGTGAGCATGAGCGCGGATGATTTCGAGCGAACCGGGCGAACCATATTCGAGTATTAATGTATTGGCCGCTTTTTCATCCGGAATGCCGGGAGCGATCGGACGCGAGCGAGGAACGCTTCCCGGCTTTCCGGTGCCCTTCACCAAGACTTCGTCGAATGAACCGTGATAATCGCCGGTGAAGAAAACGATCTTTTTCTTGTTGGTTACGGTGCGGGCCAAGCGCATGGCGGCCATTACCGCTTCAGAACCTGTGTTGCAGAACGTGGCGCGATCGTTGCCTGTCAGCTCGCAGAGCAGTTCGGCCACTTTGCCGGCCAGCGGAGTTTGCGGTCCGATTTCGATTCCATTTTGGAGCTGCTTTTCGACTGCTTCGCGTACGAATGCCGGGCAGTGCCCGAACATGGTGACGCCGAAACCGTTCAGGATGTCGATGTATTCGTTGCCGTCCACATCCCAGAGTTTGGAGCCAAGAGAGCGCTCGATTGTGATGGGATAGACGAGGTC
The DNA here is from genome assembly GCA_963802915.1 of Bryobacterales bacterium. Classification (GTDB taxonomy): domain Bacteria; phylum Acidobacteriota; class Terriglobia; order Bryobacterales; family Bryobacteraceae; genus JAICMB01. The sequence continues at coordinate 120,024 of CAWDKQ010000021.1, read as the reverse complement.
TTTCCACTGGGCTCGGAATGCGGCGGCCACGCGCGGATCGGCGAGTTTTGCGCGATGCTGCTGGGCCAGGCGCTTCGACCCTTGGGTCCGGCTGGTGTAACGTTCGATGAAGTTTTCGAGGTATTTGGTCTGTTGCGGCGTGATGGCGCCGGTGACGCCTTTTTGAATCGGTTTGTAGGGACCGAAGGATTCGAATTTCTGATTCTCGGTTTTCGGCAGCTCTACGGTTTTCGGAGCTTCGGGGTGAGGCACGGCCGGGACTGCTTTGGCGCCTTTGAACATCTCGAGCTGGCGAGCGGTCAGATCGTTGAATGCCCGGAGTTGATCTTGCAGTAACTTCTGGAGACCGGATTCATCGGTCACGGCGGAGGAGACTGCGAAGGCAGGAATCGGTTCGGATGCAGCCGTTGCCGGGGCGTCCGGCGGGAGGACGGCATCGAGATGCGCGGTCAACTGTTCCAGCGTGGCGAGGTCGTCCAATAACTGCGCGAAGCGGATCTTGACGCCATATTTGCTTTCGAGCGATTGCGTAACCTGGGTCAGGAAAAGAGAATCGAACCCCATGTCCAAGAACGTCGTTCCCGCGCCGACCGCCTGGAGACCCATTCCGGAAAGGTCCTCTAATAGTGCTACAAGTTCGCTCCGAAGACGATCCTGACGGGCAGGAGTTCTGATCAACTGCATAGAAGTGGTGCTCACAGGCAGTTTCCTTTCTTCCTTTTCGCTTTGTGTTTTTGGCGCCTGAATCCAATAGCGTTTTCGATCGAACGAGTAGGCGGGCAGAGAAATCCGGCGACGCCGCTGGTTCTTGTAAACTTCGTTCCAATCGGGTTCGATTCCGCAGAGCCACATGCGGCCTATAGCGGACATGATCGCCGCCATTTCGGGTTGGCGCGCCGAGGCATCGGGCATGCTTGCTACCGCGGTGAGTGCGTTGGGAGAATCTCCGTGTTGGCGCGTGAGAGCGGTCAATGCCTGGCCCGGACCAACTTCGAGCACGCACCAGGATTGATCTTTCTGTAAGCGCTGGATGGCGGTTGAGAATTGAACCGTTTCGCGAGCGTGGCGCGCCCAATATTCAGGATTCGTGGTCTGCTTTGCCGTGATCCATTCGCCGGTGAGCGTGGAAACATACGGCATCGCAGGGGCGCTCAAACGAATTTCGCTGAAGCGCTGCGCGAGAGGCTCAAGAATCGGATCGATCATCGGCGAGTGGAAGGCGTGCGATGTGCGCAGCCTGCGGCTGACGATGTTCTGCTCGGTGAGCTTCTGTTCGAGGGCTTGAATCGACTCGGAAGAGCCGGCCAGCACGCACAGGGACGGGCTATTCACGGCGGCCATCGCGAGATCGGGAGTTAACAATTCACGCAGTTGTTGTTGCGGCGCACGGACCGACAACATTTCGCCATTAGGCAACTGCTGCATCAGCGCGCCGCGCGCGGCTACCATTGCCAGTGCATCAGAAAGGGAGAAAACGCCTGCGAGGCAGGCCGCGGTAAACTCGCCGACGCTGTGGCCAATCATCGCCTGCGGTTTTATCCCCCACGCCAGCCACTGTTTTGCAAGGGCGTATTCGATGGTGAATATGGCAGGCTGCGCGACGCCTGTCTGATTTAGACCGTCGGCGTCGATGCGCGCGCGCAGATCGAGTCCGAGGTGCGGCAGCAGGATCTCGGCGCATTCATCCACCGTTCTTCGGAAGACGGGCAGCGATTCGTATAATTCAGATCCCATGCCCGGGTGCTGCGCGCCTTGTCCGGGGAATGCGAAGACGATTGGGAGGTCCCGAGATGCGCGTCCGGTGAGCGGAGTTGCGAAGGCCGTTGAGACATCCTCGCCGGTTACGACGATGCGGCGATGTTCGAAGCGGCGGCGACCAGTTTGCAGCGCGTAGGCTACATCCGCGAGGTCGATGTCGGAATTTTGTTTGAGGTGATCGGCCAGGGTTGCCGTGGCTCGATCCAGGGATGCCTCCGATTTTGCGGAGAGCATGAGAACCTGGTGCGAGAATTTGTTGGCCGAGTTTTCGGATCGAGGAGCTTCTTCCAAAATGACGTGCGCGTTCGTTCCTCCGACACCGAACGCGCTGACTCCGGCGCGGCGCGGGGTATCGGTTTGCTTCCATTCCGTCAGCTTGTCGTTGACGAAGAAGGGTGTCGATTTGAAATCGATTCTCGGATTCGGCTTTTTGAAATGCAGCGTCGGCGGGAGCAGGCCGTTGCGGAGTGAGAGTGCGGTTTTGATCAGACCGGTGGTTCCGGCCGCGGCATCGAGATGTCCGACATTCGTTTTTGCGCTCCCAACCGCGCAGAATTGCGTGGCTGCCGTACTGGCGCGGAAAGCTTGGGTTAATGCCGCGATTTCGATGGGATCTCCGAGCGGCGTTCCGGTCCCGTGCGCTTCGATGAAGGTGATGGTTGACGGATCGACACCGGCAGTTTCGTGGGCGCGGCGGATGGCCGCCGCCTGGCCTTCAACGCTGGGGGCGGTGAATCCGACTTTCCCGCCGCCATCATTATTAATGCCGTATCCTTTGATGACGGCGTAGACGGAGTCGCCGTCCGCGATGGCATCTTCGAGGCTCTTCAGAACTACGATCGCGCAGCCGGATCCGAAGACGGTACCCGTGGGCGTCGGCGTCAAAGGCGCGGCAATGCCCATCGGGCGAAACGATGCCGCCTTCCTGATATTGGTATCCGCGCTTCTGCGGAAACGTGATGGACACGCCACCCGCTAGCGCGACATCGCACTGACCGCTCCGGATGCTTTCGCACGCTTGGGTTACCGCGACCAGCGAGGTGGAGCAAGCTGTTCCCATCGTGATGCTGGGCCCGGTGAGATTGAGTTTGTGAGAGACGCGCGTGGAGAGGAAGTCCGGGCTGGCGCCAAGCATCGTTTGATAATTCGCGACCTGGTAGCCGGTGGTGTAGTCTTCAACGAATTCACGATCCGTGCAGAGATTTCGCAGGAAATAGGTATTCGGACTGCATCCGGCGAACACACCGATTTCGCCGCGATAACCCGCTGGGTCGCAGCCGGCATCTTCGAGAGCTTCGACGGAGCATTCGAGAAAGATTCGGTGCTGAGGATCGATGGTCTCGGCTTCTTTGGGGAAAATGTTGAAGTAGGCGGCGTCGAATAGATCGGCGTCTTCGAGGATCGAGCGGGCTTTGACGGCGTTCGGTGCGTTGCCTGCTTCCAGTTCGTCGTCGCTGAAGAACGAGATCGACTCTACGCCGTTCTTGAGGTTCTCCCAGAACTCGCGGATGTTCTTTGCGCCGGGCAGACGGGCGGCCATCCCGATGATGGCGATATCGCCGCCTTTTGCGAACCGGCGATTGTGGGTCTTCGGACCGCTCTGATTTTCTCGGCCTCGCTGGGCGAGGTAGTTTGCGAGCGAGCGAATGGTTGGGAAGCGGAACAGATCCGCGACTGCCAGGTCCATGCTTAGCTTTCGCTCAATGTGGCCTTGCACGCGGAGCAACTGCAAGGAACTGCCACCGAGATCGAAGAAGGGTTGATCGAGGGGCGGCGAAGTAATTCCGAGCGCATCCGACCACGCTTCCGACACGGCGCGCTCCAATTCCGATTGCGGAAGATTTTCGCGCGCCGCTTCCTGCTCAGGCTCCGGAAGTGCGCGGCGGTCCACTTTACCGTTGGCATTGAGGGGGAGCGAATCCATCACGACGAATTGCGCCGGGACCATGTAGGGAGGAAGCTTGTCGAGCAAGTGCACGCGCAGATCCGCAGGTGTGGGGCGATGGCCGTTCGACGGAACGACGTAAGCCACGAGCCGTTTCGATGGCGTGTTCTCCCCGTAGGGAATTACGGCCGATTGGCTGATCAGCGTGTGCTGGTTGAGCACCGTCTCAATCTCTCCGGGCTCGATGCGGAATCCACGGAGCTTCACTTGCGAATCCGCACGTCCCATGAACTCGATGACGCCATCTTCGCGATAACGCGCCAAGTCCCCGGTGCGATACATGCGCGCGCCGCTCTTCGGTGAGAAGGGATCCTTGATGAACTTTTCGGCCGTGAGCTTCGGATTCTGCAAATAGCCGCGAGCGATGCCATCGCCTCCGACGTACAGTTCGCCTGTTCCGCCAATTTCGACTGGTTCGAGGTCGTTGTCGAGGAGATAAACCGTCGTGTTTGAAATCGGCGTGCCGATCGGAAGGGGCGCGCCGGCCGGGTGGTCGTGAGGGACCGTGTGACAGCAGGTGAACGTGGTCCCTTCAGTGGGGCCGTATCCATTAATCAGGCGGGTTTTGTTCGCGGCGTCCAGGAACTTGCGGACGTGCACCGGCGAGAGCACATCGCCGCCTGCGAGCAACTGGCGAAGCCGGGTCAGGCTCTCGAGTTGCTGATCGACCATGGCGTGGAAGAGGCCGGCGGTCAACCACATTGTGGTTACGGAATGCTGCTGGATGGCTCGTCCGAGATCGGCGAGTGAGACGAGGCCCGCGGGCATGATGGCGAGCGTCGCGCCGTTTAGCAGCGCTCCCCAAATTTCGAATGTCGAGGCGTCGAAGGGAAGTGGCGCTAACTGGAGGAAGACATCTTTTGCCGACAAATCGACGTAATTCGTGTTTTGAACGAGGCGCACTACGGAGCGATGCTCGACCATGACGCCTTTGGGAACGCCGGTTGAGCCCGACGTGAACATCACGTAGGCGAGGTTGTCAGGCGATCCGATCTTTTCGGGATTGTGTTTGGGCGTGGTCAGAGTCAACGACGTCTCTGAGAGCACGGCGACCGGTTTGAGATCGTCGAGGAGCGATTGGATACGGCTGGGCGGATCGTTAATGTCTAATGGCGCATAAGCTCCGCCGGCTTTGAGAACTCCCACCATCGCGGCGATGGTCTCAGCGGAGCGTTCGATCAGTAGAGCGACGATGGAATCCTTACCGACCCCGGCGGCTCGGAAATGATGCGCGTATTGGTTGGCGCGCTCGTTCAACTGGGCGTAGGTCCAGCGCTGCGCACCGAAGATCAAGGCTGTTGCCGCGGGTGTTGAAGCTGCGTGCCGCTCGAAGATTTCGTGGATGCACAAATGGCGCGGATAATCCGTTTCGGTTCGATTCCAACGCTGAAAGCTGTAGCTTCTGGTTTCCATCGGCATATTCACACGATTCGTTGTAGAACTAAATTAAAGAAAGTTTTCGCCATGGGCTATGGGTCCGTAGTTCTCCACCGCAAACCAACGTTCTAAGGGAAACGTTCTAAGCGCTTAGAGACTTCAAGTTCCACGGGATGCAATGGGCGCAACAATTCGCGATAGATGGTCGCGGTTTTGCGGAGCATTCCATCCGCGGTAAATTCTTTTTCGAAGCGGATGCGGCCGGCGACGCCCATGTTGCGGCGCAGATTTACATCCGTCAGTAACTGGGTCAGGCGGTTGCGGCAGGCGCCGACATCGCCGGCCGGAACCAGATAGCCGGTGATGCCATCCGACACTGCTTCAGGGACTCCGTTGACGTCGGACGCGACAACCGGAAGTCCCGCGCGCATCGCTTCGAGGATGCTTATCGGGAAGCCTTCCCAGTTTGTGGAAAGTGCAAAGATGTCGGCTGAAGCGAGGAGTTCGGGAATATCGAGCCTTTGGCCGAGGAACTTCACGCGATCTTGCAGGTTTAGTGCATGCGATCTTTGTTCGAGTGCGGGCCGAGATGGGCCGTCGCCTACGAACACAAGCTCGAATGTCGTGGCGATTTCACGTACTGCTTCGAGGAGCTGGTCCTGCGCTTTCTGCGGGCTGAAGCGAGCCACCATGATGATTTTCGGAACGGGGACGGTTCCGATCGCGGCGCGATGGGGACAATCTTCGATGCCGTTGTGAACTGTTAGGAATTTAGCGGGTGGGGCGATGTGTTGGCGCAGGGCCAGATTGCGATTAGAATCAGAGACGGTGAGAATCCGCGCGGAACAACGGGCTGCCAGACGCTCGAGTGGAATTCCGATCGCTTTCCACTTCCAGGATGTGCCTTCGGCAAAGCACCAGGTGTGTGCTGTGAAGATCGATTGCACGCCGGCAAGGCGCGCCGCCAATCTTCCGATGACTCCGGCTTTGGACGTGTGCGTGTGTACGATATCCGGCTGCACTTTGCGTATCAGGCGGACGCAATTGCGGAGAGCGTGTAGGTCTTTCAGAGGGCGCATGGGCTGGATCAGGTCCGGGACGATGTGTACCGGAATCCCGAGTTGCTCGGCTGTTTCGGTGAGATAGCCGCGCTCGCCAGTGCCGACCTCGACATCGATTTCATTGCGCAATCCACGCAGGAGGTCGACTACGTGGGTTTGGGCTCCTCCCAGTTCGGCGCGCGTGATGAGAAACAAGACCTTCATTTTTTGTCCTTAGAGAAAGGCCGAGAGCACCTTTCGTGTTTCTTTCGCGCTTCGTTCCCAAGTGATGTTCTTCGCGCGAGCCATGCCGAGGTCCCGCAAGCGTTCGCGCAGAGCTGAATCCTCTACAATTTGGCGGATTCCGTCGGCGATCGACATTTCGTCCATTGGGTCGACCAGGACGGCGGCGTCTCCGACCACTTCGGTCAAAGAGGTGCCGGATGAAGTTACGACCGGCGTTCCGCAGGCCATTGCCTCAAGCGGCGGCAATCCGAAACCTTCGTATAGCGATGGGTAGACGAGAGCCAATGCGCCAGAATGCAAGGCGGGTAACTGGTCCTCCTTGACGTAGCCGGTGAAGTGGACGCGGTCCGGAATGGAGGTCAGGCCAGCGTCGGCGAATACTCCGGAGGCCCCCACTTTGCCGGCGATGACGAGGATGATTTCGGAAGGCAGTTTGGGGCTGATCTGCTGCCAGGCGGAGAGCAGGCGGCGCAGGTTTTTGCGCGGTTCGAGAGAGCCGAGACAGAGCAGATAATGCTGGCTGGGAATATTCAGTTCGCGACGCATCAAGCGCAGTTCTTCAAATGTTCGGGGATGATACTGCGCGTCCACTCCGTTCCAAACGACGGTTACTTTCGATGGGTCGACGCCGAAGCGTTCTAAGACGCGCTGCTTCGTGAATTCCGATACGGCGATGACGTGGCGGACGCGGCGGACAAGTCTCGGCAGCAGCCAGCGATACCAGGCTGAGAACCTGGCGTTAAACCAATCGGGACGTTCGACGGGAATGATGTCGTGGATGGTGCAGATTTGCCGGGAGACAGTGACGGGGCCCGTATTGTTCGGACTCCATAACAGGCGGCCTCGCGCGGCGGCGGGCAAATAGATCTGTTCCCAGAGATGTCCTTCGGTGCCGCTCAAGGGACGGCCGGGCCGAACGATGTCGAGGTCGGCGTAAAGGCGCTTCGCCATTTCGAGGCCGTAGCGCTGCATTCCGGTAGGGACGTGAGAGTAGAAGCGGGCGTTCAGTGCGATGGCTGCCATTGTGGCTCCTCCTTCGTTTCAAGCGGGGCTTCAATCGGGATTTCGATCGACGCGGTTACGGGTTTATGGTTGACGTAGTAGGAGCATGCCAGGGCGATCAAGGTGAGGACGCACATAGGGAGCAGAATGCGGCCTTCGGCCCAGTAAATGATGCGGCTCAATTCGATGACGCTTGTGAACGTCACGGGGTAGAGCAGAAGACCTGCGGGGCTTTTCTGCTGAAACTTGCGATATAGGATTCCGCAGACCACGCCTGCGATGAGCCAATAGAGAAGCGCACCGACAAAACCGAAATCGATGATCGGCAGGAAAAATCCGCCGCCGTTGTTGAACTCGGGATTCGCTTCGGCAGTGAGGTAGCTCATGTACGGATCGGTTTCGACGGATGCCAGGGGCAGGTTCGGGTAGATCGCGTCCATGATGCCGCCGAGCAGTGGCGATCGCCAGAGCACGTGGAGACTTAAGAAGGGCGCACCGGTGGGCGCGATGCGCTGAATGAGTAAAGCTCCGTTGTTAAGCGCGGTGACGTAGTATCCGAGGAGGCGAAGGCTGACGAATTGCCAGAAGGTAAGGTCGCCGCCCTGGTAATAGTTGATCCAGGATCGGAAATATTCCGACGCTCCGAAGACTCCGATCAATCCGGTGTATCCGACTACGGGCGCGGCTTTGAGCAGCGGCCAGAGGCGCCCCTGGAATCGTTTCGCGCCCAGAACTATGAGTTGAACGGAAAGGGCGACGGTGGGTACGAGCAACTCCATGACTGCGAGCCGTTCGCTGTTCATGAGCGCGCGTACGACGGCGAGAAGGACTACGACGGTGCACTGGAAAACGACTTTGCGCCATCCGAAAACTCGTCCGATCAGGACGGCGAGCACCATGCACACGATGCCTAACTGCGTGAGCGTCGTAACGCCGCTGACCGTGCCCATGTAGACTTCCTTCATCACGTAGCTGGCGCCCTTGTCGCCGTGCAGGACGCCAAGCGCAAGCGCGAGATTGGCGCCACGCGATATGGCAACTGCGGCCCACACTACGTAGCCGACGATGGTCAGGTAGAAAGAGGCGTTGAAGACGCGTAGAGTTAGTTTCCAGGCGATTCCGTAGACCCAGTCGTCTCCTTGCGGGGCTGGTCTGCGCGATCGCCGCAAGCTTCCGATCGCCGCGCCAAGGACAAAAATGCCGACACAGGAGAGAGTGATGAAGGCGGCGTGGGGATCGAAGAACTTCGGAGTCTTCCAATAATTCCGGTACATGGAGTCCGGGACGATGTAGGCGGCGAGGGTAAGCAATCCTCCCATGACGCCGACCACCCAGGCAGGATTTAACCACCAAAGCTCGCGTTCGCGTCGCATCAGCAGTTCTCCGGCGTCACGGCTGGGCTCGCGGGTGTCCACAGCGGGGCGCTGCGCAGAACCGCGACCACCATGCAGATGGAGACGAACGCTTCGGAGCTAACGACTGTCCAGGCCATGCCGACGTGAGCAAATCGCGGCGCGAGCAGGAAGGACAGGCTCACGTTGAGAACGCCAGCCGAGAGGATGATCCGATTGATCAAAGCGTCTTTGCCGTGAGGCAAGAGCCACTGAAATCCGATGGAGTAGGTGATGGATAGCAGGACTGGGAGGGCTGAGAGGATTCGCAATGCCGCGACCGCAGGCTCGAATGCAGCGCCCATGAGCAAGCGGACCACGACCGGCGCAAATAAGAAGAGCGCGAGGCCAAGGGCGACTCCGCCTCCGATCATCGCGGCAGCTCCGAGTCTAGCGAGGCGTCCAGCCGCTTCCCTGCCTTGTATCGCAAGATGACTCAGGCGGGGGAAAATCGCGTCGCGGATGGGGTTCAATAATCCAAAGGCGGCCTTCGAGACCTTTTCGGCCGATGCAAAATATCCGACAATCGCGGGCGGCGCAAAAAGTCCGAGGAGGAAAACGTTGCCGACGCCGTAGAGGCTTTCGGCGCTGCGAAACACGAACATGCGCCAGCCCATTTGCAAGGCATTTCGAACGTGAGCGATCGATGGCGGATGCAGAGGGATGGTGCGGTAGGCGAGCAGGAAGCAGGCCATCGTGGTGACCGCGGGCGCAATGCCGGCGAGGGCCATGACTTTCCAGGCGTCGGCGGGTGAGTGAACGAAAAGGAACAGTCCACATAATCCCGCGAGCTTTCCGGAGATCTCGAGGGCCGATGAGACTCGCATGCGCTCGAGTCCCTGGAAAAACCAGAGCGGCGAGCTTCCCTGCATCACGCCGTAGACGAGGCCCCCGGCGAGCAGATCGTGATTGTCGTGGAGCAGAGGGATGAACGGCGATATGCAGAGCGCGAGTGAGACTCCGAGAATCGCGAGCAGGACTTGAGCGCCCAGGACTCCAGCCATGATCTCGCCGCATTTCGCGGGAGAGTCGCGATGGCGTGCGATCTCGCGCGTCGCAGACAGGTTGAAGCCAAATTCGATGAGGATCACGACAAACTCACTTACGGCGGTGACGAAGGCCACCTTGCCCCAGCCGACCGGTCCGAGAACTCTTGCGAGATACGGGATCGTGATCAGCGGGATGATTTTCCTGCCGACCTGCACGCCATAGAGCGCGGCCACATTCTGGAGTAGTCTGCTTCCGGCCAGACGCCGTGGTCCGATCTTTTCGAGCGCTGCGGCGAACATTGCCTTATGGCAAGCCCATGCCCAGGAAGACCGCGGAAAGGCTGCCCTCAGTGAGCCGGACGTACGGCTCAATACGCGAGATAAAGTTACGAGGAACAACGATCATGTCGCCAGAATGCAGTTGCACATCCTCGGTGATGTTCGAAGCCGACATGAGCTTCCTCAAGTCGTACACCTTTACTTCGGCCATTTCGCCGCTGGTTTTGCGAAATAGAATTACTTGCGTCCGTTTGGCGCTGTCTTTCACGCCGCCGCTGAGGGCGACGCCTTCAATCAATCCAACCTGTCCATGAAGTTCGAATCGGCCTGGATGCGCGACTTCGCCGGCGACAACGAAGTAGGGCTTGACGTACTCTTTTAAGAGCACGGTGACTTCGGGATCGGCGAGACGCTCGCCGGCCTTTTCCGCGATTGCTTTGGAGGCTTGTTCCAGCGTGAGCCCCATGAGTTTTACTTCGCCGACTAGTGGCAACGAAACGAATCCGTCGGGCTGGAGAGCGACGGTGGCGTTGTACTCCGGCGTGTAGCGATATTGAACTTCGACCTTATCCTCAGCCTGGAGATGATAATGCGGATCGCGCTCGGCAAAGCCGCCGGTTTGAGCGGCGGCTGATGCGGCAAGCAACAAGATAATGGCAATCGATCTCATAAAAGCTTGTAGAGGACGTCCGGGACCGGATACGTGCGGCGGTTCAGGACGATTCCTTCCAGGCGCACAGAAGCATGGTGCAAGAGCTTTTGGGCGTGCTCGATTTGCGCTCGCGTGGTTTCGCCCGCGGCCACTACGAGGAACGCAGCGTCGGCGCCGGGACCGACTCGTAATGCATCGCCGGCTTTGTTCAGAGCCGGGCAGTCCACGAGAACGTAAGCGAAATCGTTGGCGGGAACATCGAGCCAGACGTGATTCAGGAGACCGATGGGAAGCTGGTCGATTAATTGGTCGTCGAGAGCGACCCAGATGTTGGGGGCTCTTTCGACGCAGCCGGGCAACTTTCGACGTAGATCTTCATCGGTTAGTCCGATTAATAGAGAGGAAGAAGCGATCAGGATGCGGCCTTGCGCTTCGATCGATAAGCCCCTGGCGATGACCTGAGTCACGTAACTGACTCCGACTCCCTGCGTGGGTCCCGTGAATGCGAATACGCCGCGTCCAGATTCGGAATTCTTGATCTGGATCATCGATTGAACGAGCGGCTGCAGAAAACCGGGATGTTCCCAGGAATCTTCACGCGGTTTCGGCGCGGGCCGAATCGGACTGATTGTTTTAGGAAAATACTTGTCCGGAAGAGCGCTCATCGACTGGCCCTCCGTTGGATTTCAGCTTTCGGCTTGGGGTACATCGCGACCGTGGCGAGCACGGGCGTACCGGCAAACGTCTCGAGTTCCCAAGGCGTTTGGACCGTCCGGCGCCAGTGCCCCACCACCATTCCTCCGAGTAGAATCAGAACGTTACCAAGAACGAAACCGGCCGCTACGGTCATGTTGAGCTTGGGTTCGGCCAGCGCGGGAACTCGCGGCGGCTCGGCCAGAGCGGCGTTTGCAATTTTCTGTTGATCCATGGCATCGCCGATGCGGGCTTCTTCGCGCTTTTTCGAATACAGCAGGTAGTTTTCTTCGGCGACTTTAATCTCGCGAACCAGTTCTTGTTCGCCAGGCAGAATTCCTTCGACCTTTCCCAACTCCGACTGATATTGACTATTCTGGTGGGCCAGTGTGTCCACTCGCGCGGTGAGACCATCGGCTGTAGTCTGGTCGCGGGCTAGCTCGGCTTCTAGAGTTTGGCGGAGCGGGTTTACGTCGGTAGCTTCTTCGGTGGCATGGAGCTTCTCGGCGCGCTGCATCGCGTCTTTGGTGTCAGCGATCTGTTGGTCGACTTGCTTGATCATGCGGTCGCCCGGTTTGAACTTCGAGAGCAGCTCCGTTCGCTTGTTTTGCAATTCGGCAAGCAGGGTGTTGAGGCGTTCCACCGAGTATTGGTTCGGCATAGTGCGCTGCTGCGTGGTGATGCGTGGCGACAGCCCGGATAACTGCTCGCGGATATTCGTGATGCGCTTCTGTGTTTCGGCGCTGGCGGCCTGGGCCTCGCGGAGTGCCGCTTCCTGTTCCAACAGCTTGCGCAGCATCAGATCTTTTTCCGCGGGAGCGCTTGCCACTCCGGAAGTCTGCTGGTATGTGACCAGCTTGGCTTCGGCATCCTGGAGCTGCTTCTCGTACACTTCGGCCTGGTGTTGGAAGAACTCAAATGAGCCGGCGCTGCTGTGCAACTGGAGATGCTGCTCGAAATAAACGTCCGCGATGGACTGCAACACGCGGGCGCTCAGTTTCGGATCGGGCGAGGAGTAGCGCACACGAATCATGTCGGATTTCATGACCGGCGCGACTCGAACGCGCTTCATCAGCTTGTTGACAGCTCTTTCGCGCTCTGCAGGAGAAGGTCCGGCCAACTTACACTGCTCGACGACCTTACGAAATACTTCGGGGCTCGATAAGAGCTGGATCTCGGTGCCGAGTTGGGCGTCGCTGACGTCGGCCTGACGCATTACGCCGGGACCGCCATCGGGGGACATGACCACGTCGACGCGGTTGTTTTTGACCAGGATGGTCATCTCCGCTTCGTACATCCGCGGGGAGAAGACTACGAAAGCAATGAGAGCAATCGTGAATAGAATGCACAGAGCGAGGATGACTCGGATTTGCCGGAAAAATGTGTCGGCGACATCGCGAACGGACGGCAGCTCGCGGCTGTTTACGAGCGGAACGATGCTTCCGCCCTTGCCGGAATAAGTTACCCTGTCGTCTCTCGTCATGGGCTCAAGTTAATTCTGAAGTGGTAAGGCTAGTGCTGCAATGAGGAGTGTGTACTAAAACTCGCTAAGTACTCTGTAGTTCAAAAGTCCTATACCTTGCATCTCATTTAAGTGCCGATGTAGGGGAGTAGGATAAATCGTTGCCACGCGCCTCTTATTTCGGGTTGATTAGGATGGGCGTGGTGATTTGTGCGTTGGGAGTACTTGGTGGGGCGTGGTTCCAGTACGGAGTTTATGACCGTCCTATCGTTTTGCCGAACCCTCGCGGTCCGCATTCGGTCGGGCGAATGCTTTTTGACTGGACGAATCCGGAGCGAAGCCGGGAATTAATGGTGTTTGTTTGGTATCCTTCCTCGGATTCGAACGGGCCGGTCGCGGAGTATGTACCGGGTAAATGGGGCGAACTTGCAGCGGAGGGTTCGTTTCCGATTCCTTCGCGGCGCATTCGTCAGATCCGGGTGGCTTCCCGTGAGGGCGGCGGGATTGTTGCGGGGGAGCATCCACTTCTTGTTCTTTCTCCTGGGATGGGTCGTTTACCGACCGACTACACAGTTCTGGCTGAGGATCTTGCGAGCTTCGGGTATATTGTGGCGGGCGTAACTCCTACAGGTAGCGCTCGAGTGGTTGTGTTTTCGGATGGGAGCGTGGTGCGCGGCCGCGATGAGGGGGATGTCGATGAATGGGTTGCCGATTTTCATTTCACCGTGGATCAAGTGCTCGCGGAGCCGAGGCTCAGTGCGCATGTGGACCAGCATCGGATCGGGATTGTCGGACACTCGTTTGGAGGAGCAGCCGCGATGCACGCGCTGCAAAGAGATGAGAGATTTGCGCGTGGCGTGAACCTAGACGGGGCTCCCCAATGGACAGAGATCAATTATTTGACGCGGCCGCTGATGATCGTCGACGGGGCGCCGCTTCCTGCTTCACAAAAAAAGCTGAACGATCAGATTGTGGCAGAGTTTCATCATATCTGCTCAGTGGATATCGCCGATTGCCACATTGAAGAAGTTCCTGAAGCGGGTCATATGAATTTCTCTGACGCGGGTGTGTTGCCGTCGCGGTTCCCGATTCCTCGATCGCATTTCAATTTGACGGAGATTGATGGGGTGGCTTTTCTTCACAGAGTGTCCGACTTACTGCGTGGGTTCTTTGACCGGATGTAAGTAGAATAAGGTGATGGTTGAGGCTGTGGCGGCGTTGTTACAGCACGCTTTGAAATTGCCTCGTCGGAGGAATCTGTGGGCGAAGGCGAGCGTCAGGGATGGCTGTCGACGAGGAACCTCCGGAGCTTTTTGCAGGTGGAATCAGCAAGGCAGAATGCCACGTTCATCTTTGGCCGTGAGCGCCGCGAGACGGGTGAAAATGTCGGTCATGTGAAATTCTGCTGTAATAGTGCATCGGAGGTCGAAGACATGAAGCACAGCAGACTGGTGGGCCTGTTCGTAACGCTGCTCGGGGTATTAGCGCTGTTTTCCAGCCTGAATAAGCCGGGCGTCGCCGCATTGCGCGGTTCCGAGGTGCTGGGCCTGATTGGTTCCGGCATGTGCTTCGGGACTGGATTCGTGGGGCTCATGGGGAAGATCCGGGTTCGGGATTAGATGACGCTTCCTCCCTGAACGACCTTTGCTGATCAGCAGGGGTCCGCCGTATTCGATCATCTTGGAAAGGACTAGGTCCACAGGCCGCTTTCTCAGAGGAGGGTCGTTGTGGAGATCGCGGATGAACTCGCCGCCGAGTACCCACATGTTGTCAACGTGTTTCTGGATCGTCTTTGGTGACAAATTCGATGCTGCCAGATGCTCCAGGAAGGGACGGAACAAGGTCACAAGTGTTCGCCGGGAGCCAGATCTTTCTCCAGGCCCATCCAGGAACGTGGCCAGCCGTTCAGATCCCGGCAGTAGTGTTCGACTCCATGGACCGGCGCGGTGGCAGTGCGGTTTATTTTAGTGTTCTCGCCGTCACTTGTTTCCACTTCATGCTGCAGCTCATCACAATTTTAAATCGGTGCCATCGCTTTCCGGGATTCGTTTACCAGCAGGCCCGCTTCAGTTCGGATCACCAGAGCATTGAAATCGCCGTGCGTCCGCGCAAGGGCTCCAAGGCCGTCTGTTCGCGCTGCCATAAGCCCGCCCCCGGCTACGATCAACTCACCGAACGGCGTTTCGAGTTTATTCCTTTCTGGGGATTTCTGGTCTTTCTGCTTTACTCCATGCGGCGCGTCGATTGCCGCCGCTGCCAGGCGGTCGTCGTCGAGGAGGTCCCCTGGGGCGATGGCAAACGGACTCTCACCAAAGCCTACATGCTATTCCTGGCTCGCTGGGCCCGCCGGTTGTCCTGGAAGGAAACGGCCGAGTCGTTTCGCACCTCCTGGGACAAGGTCTTCGACGCGGTGGAGCACGTGGTCACCTGGGGCCTGGAGCACCGGGTGCTCGGCCAGATTGACGCCATTGGAGTCGACGAAATCCAATACGCCAGAGGTCACAAATATCTCACCCTCGTCTACCAGATCGATCTGGGCGTGACCCGCCTTCTCTGGATAGGCAAAGAACGAACCATCGAATCCTTCCAGGGATTCTTCACCGCTATGGGCAAGGACGTCATTTCCAAAATCGTCTTCGTCTGCTCCGACATGTGGGAACCCTATCTGAAACTCATCCGCGAACACTGCTCCGAGGCGCTGCATATCCTTGACCGCTTCCACATCGTCGCCAACATGAACAAGGCTCTGGACAACGTCCGTGCGGAGGAGACCAGCCGCATGAAGCGTGAGGGCCGTGCTCCGGTACTCAGGAAATCCCGCTGGCTGCTGCTCCGACGTAGCGAGAGTCTCGGCACCGACCAGCACTTCCGGCTGCGCGATCTCCTGCGCTACAACCTCAAGACTGTCCGGGCCTACCTTCTCAAGGAAGCCTTTCAGCAACTTTGGGAATACAATTCACCCGTCTGGGCCGGCAAGTTCCTCGACGAGTGGTGCCGCCAGACCATGCGATCCCGCATCGAACCCATGAAGAAGATCGCCAGCTCGCTCCGCAATCATCGCGAACTCATCTTGAACTATTTCCGCGCTCAAAAGCTGCTTTCCAGCGGCGTCGTGGAGGGCCTGAACAACAAGGCCAAAGTCACCATGAGAAGATCTTACGGTTTTCGCACCTATCGCGTCCTCGAACTCGCCCTCTACCACTCACTTGGCAAGCTGCCCGAACCCGATTGCACCCACGATTTCTTCTAACGAACCTTGAAATTGCCCCCGGCGGCTAGAGCCGCACTTGCCGACTCTCTTATCGACAGCCTTGACACCGATATCGATGAGAATGCAGAGGAGGCTTGGAGGAACGAAATCGCACTGCGGGTTCGAGATCTCGATTCGGGTGTCGTCCAAGCGTTACTCAAGACCGATCTTGATGACTGAGCGCGACACGTCACTTTTACCACGTAGCAGGCAAAGATGATGTAGACTTGTCGGTCGTGACTTTTGAGTGGGACCTCAGCAAAGCGGCGGCAAATCTCAAGAAGCACGGCCTTGCCTTTGAGGACGCAGCGACAGTGTTCCTTGACCCATTGGCTATCACGTTTCCCGACCCCGATCACTCCGTGCAGGAGAGCCGCTAGATCACGGTCGGCTATACAATGAAGAGCGTCTCGTTCTGGTTTCTCATTGCGAGCGCGCTCAGCGGATCCGAATCATTAGTGCGCGTATGGCAACGAAGGCTGAGAGAAAACAGTATGAAGAAGGAACGGAAAGTAAAGAGCGCGACGACTTACGACACGAGTACGATCTGTCAAAATTGCAGGGCGGCGTACGCGGCAAGTATTTTCGTTTGGCGACGGCGGGAACGAACCTCGTGCTCATCGAGCCCGATCTAGCAAGCGTGTTTCCCGATTCCGAAGCCGTGAATCGCGCACTCCGTGTTCTGGCCGATGCCGCTCAAACCGCCAAAACTTCCCGACGCCGCCGCTCGCGTTCAACCTGAGTCCGGAAATCGGTGATCGGGCCCAGTACTGGTACCGCCCGTACTTACGGCTAGTTTTCCTTCGGAATCATTCGTTTGTATGCTTGCCTTAAGCCTACGGGTTAAGGAGCTAAGCCATGCAAGCCACCATGCAAGCCGCTGCCGTGATGGAGTCGAATGCGTGCCGCGTCGTTGAATTTGACGAGAGAGTTTTTCGCGAGAATTTCAATCATAAGTGGTTCGCGCTGGAGCATAATCTCGCCCGCAGTCCTTTGTTCGAACTCGATCGGTTGATCGTACTCGCAAAACAGACTGCGCGGGAACGTCCTCACGATTTGCATTTCGACAAAGGGGCTAACCGGGTCGGGCAGCGATGGAATGAGACTCCGGCTTGCGATCTTCCCATTGATGAGACAATCCGCCGGATCGAGAGCGAGGGCGCTTGGATTGTTCTCAAGCATGCCGATAAGGACGAGGCTTATAAAGAGGTTCTGGAACGTGCCATGTGCGAGGTTCTCGAACTTACTGGCGTGGAATTGAAGAAGAAGATCAACTTCGCGGAAGTTATTCTCTTTATTACCTCGCCTGGTCGACTTTCTACTTATCACATCGATCGCGAATGCAATTTTGTGGCTCAGATTCGTGGCAATAAGACCATTCATATCTTCGATCGCGAGGATCGCGAAGTGCTTCCCGAGCGCGAGATCGAGCGGTTTTGGTCTGTCGACAATAACGCGGCGGTCTATAAAGAGAATTTGCAGTATCGGGCCGATTCTTTCATGCTGCGCCCCGGAAATGGCGTACACATCCCTGTCAACTCACCTCACTGGCTTCAGAATCACGACGATATCTCGATTACCGCGAGCCTGAACTTTAAGTTTAAGGATTCGGTGTTGGCGAATATTTATCGCGCGAATTATGTGCTGCGGAAATTTGATTTTGAGCCGACGCCTCCGGGTAAGTCGGCGGCTCGGGACTTCATGAAGAAGTCAGTTGTTGCCACTGCTATGGGGATCGCGAATGCTACTCCGAATTTTGTGCGGGATGGGATTAAGCGGGTTTGGCGCTAGCGGGAACGCTCCCTTCACGCGCGGGGTTCCGCAACATAGTGAAAATTCTGGACAGCGTTGCGAAACCCCGACGGTAACGGAGGGGCACAATAGCCGATTTTTTCACACTCCCTTACGTGCGCGGTTCCGCAGAGGGTGTTTTATCGAAGACTTTTAACGGTCTCGAACTGTACCCGGTCCATGTCTTCGATCCACAGCCGGAGTTGCTTGGCCTTATCGAGATCCGGTTGCGCTTCATCGAACCGTACGGCCACCATGCGGTCGATGGTCTGGTGCGGGCGGATCTTGTCGCCGAGCGAGAGGCCTTCGTTGAATTGTTTGCCCAGGAATTTGTTGTAGTCGAGGAGCTGTTTGAAATCTGATTTCGAGATGATGTCACCATCCATCTTGTCGCCGTTCGGCTGCTCCGCCGTCACCTTCACTTCACGAACCTCGAACGTGATATTCGACGGATTCTCGAGACGGAAATCGAGCACCGCGGCGCTGTTGTGCTCGTCAATTGCGCCGGTTCGGATCTTGATGATCTCACCCTTTAGCTCGAGGTGATTCTCCTCATTGCCGTAGAAGATGAAGAAAACGGCAACGCCCATCACAAGCACACCGATACCGAAGAAGATGGCCAGAGTTTTATTCATAGTCAGGGACTCTAATCGCCCAAAAGGTTCCCATATCCCTGTAAACTGCCCACATTATCGCAGACGGCCTTGATCCCCGCCGTGATGGGAACCGCCAGCACCAGTCCGACGGCTCCCCACAGAGTTCCCCAGAACATCAGCGCGACGGTAACCACTAGCGGATTGAGATGCACGCGCGCGCCAACCATTTTCGGATAGAGAAGATTCAGCGCGACCAAATGCAACAACGCTACGACTGCGGCAATCAGAAGATAGATCGTCGGTCGATCGTAAATCGCGACGCCCGCCAGAATCGCGGGCGCGATAGCGAGAGGAAGTCCGACATACGGCACCATGCTCAGGAAACCGCTGAGCGGGCCGATCAGTGGCCAATATGGCAGACGAATCGCAAAGAAGAACACGGTGGTGAAAAAGCCAACCAGCAGTCCAAGCGCGAAGTTTCCAATGACATAGGCGCGCGCGATCTCAGCGACGCCTTCCCAGGTACGGCCAACCGTCTTGCGATTCTCGCCGCTGTAGAGACGCATAAAGCTGTTGCGTAGATGGTCGCGCCAACTCAGCATGAAATATACGAGGAAAGGGATGAAGCTGCCCATCAACAAAATGTCGTAGAAAGAGCGGATGGTGCCGTACACATACGTATAGAGAGGTTTAGGGTCGGTATGTATCCGAACTTCCTGGATCGTGGGCGGCAACTGAACCGGATCTGGACCGGCTGTTTTTTTCTTCCCGCGTTTGGCGTTGGCCTGTGCGGCCCCGGCGGCCTGGATTTGGGGCTGGTCCTGAAACCGTTTCGGCACCAGCAGTTCGTAAGTCTTTTTCTCCATGTCGTCGACGCGCGTGCCAACGTTGTCCGCCAGAGCGTTCATGCGCTGGCTGTACATGGGAAGGTCTTCAAGCAGGTTTGCGAACTCCGTGTAGATGCCTAATCCGACGAGATAAAGGAACAGCAGAGCGATGCTGCACACGACGAAGCTCGAAAACGCGCGCGGCAGTTTCAGCTTCATGACCAGGCTGACGAGCGGGTCGAGTAGGAAGGCGATAATGACGGCGATCATCACCGTTATGAAGAAGACGCGCCCGAAGTAGAGGAGCGCGATCACGGCGGCTGTCGCCAGAACCGTGATGCTGGCGCTGGCCGGCCTGCGCGACGATATACTCGCGGTGGGCAACGACGACATAGCTCCGGACTTGAAAACCTTTCACCTCATCATAGCTGGCGAACCGCAAACAATGCCGACTTTTATAGCCGCGCTGCTCGACATGCCGCGCAGGGGCAAATTTCGCGGAGATGTTCGAAGGAATAGATTCCGGTATTATGGCCGTCGTTCCAGGAAATGCGGACCGCGTAGTGGCCGACTTCTTCAACGCCATCCATCTTCAAGGTCGGCTTGAACATCTGAAATGGATTCGCTGAAGCGGGCGCCGAATAATTGGTCTTCTGCGGCGTGGTTCCGTGCGCGCCGGTGCAACTCGCGCAGGGGCATTCGTCTCGAAGATAAGCGAGCGAGTATTCGCTGCGATGCCCATCTTTCCAGTCGATTTTAATGCCTTTGGATTTTGAAATTGCGATGTGTTCAGGATCTGCGATCATTGCGTTCGTTCTACGTCGCGCACGCCCGAGATTCTCCGGATTGCCGATACGACGCGTTCCAGTTGCTTCTTGTCCTTGATCTCGACTGTCATGTCGATCACCGCGCCTTCACCGTTTCGCCGATCGTCGCCGCGTGCTTCCAGGCTGCGAATATTGCTCTGTTCGGCAAACAGCACCGAGGTGAGCTGATTCAGCATGCCGGGACGGTCGTCGGTGTATACCATCACCTTGACGGGGAAGTTTTGGGTAGTAGCGCGGGCCCATTCCACATCGATTTTGCGCTCCACTTCGTACATCAAGTTCTGCACATTGGTGCAATTCGTGGAGTGCACCGCAACACCCTTGCCGCGCGTAACGTAACCGACGATGGACTCACCGCGGATCGGATTGCAGCACTTGGCGCGATAGACCATCAGGTCATCGATGCCCTTCACTTTGATAACGAGGTCGCCGGTGTCGGCGGGAGCTCCCGGAGTTACTGTCGGTGGAGGCTTCGGCGGCTCTACGGCTTCCAGTTGCTGCACGTGCTCAGGAGCGAGTTTTTGCAGGACCTGCCGGGCTGAAAACTTGCCGTATCCGAGGGCGGCGTGCAAGTCTTCCATCTTGCTGTAGCCGTATTCGCCGGCCACGGCCTCCAACTCCGACTTGGTGATCCGGCCGAGCGCAACGCCCAGCCTGCGAGCTTCTTTCTCTAAATATTTCTGCCCGATCTCGATCGCCTTGGCGCGCTCCGTCGTGTTAATGACGTGCTTGATTTTGTTCCGCGCTTTCGAGGTCTTAACCAGCGCCAGCCAATCTTTGCTCGGAAGATGACCCGGCTGCGTGAGAATCTCGACGACATCGCCGTTCTTCATCCCGTAGCGCAGGGGAACAATGCGCCCATTGACTTTCGCCCCGACGCAGGAGTTACCGACATCGCTGTGGATGGAATATGCGAAGTCGATCGGCGTTGCGTCGCGAGGCAGCACGATCACGCGGCCTTTGGGAGTGAACGTGTAGACCTCTTCCGGGTAAAGGTCAACTTTGAGAGTCGAAATGAACTCGGTCGGGTCGCGCATTTCGCGCTGCCACTCGACAAGCTGGCGCAGCCACGTGATGCGCTGATCGTCGCTGTCAACCCCGCGGCGTCCTTCTTTATATTTCCAGTGCGCCGCGATGCCTTCTTCGGCGAGGCGATGCATCTCCTCGGTGCGGATCTGCACTTCGAAACTCTGTCCATTGGGACCCATCACGGACGTATGCAGCGATTGATAGAGGTTCGGACGCGGGATCGCGATGAAATCCTTGATGCGGCCGGGAATGGGATGCCACTCGTTGTGGATCACACCCAGCGCGGCGTAGCAGTTTTTCACCGAATCCGTGATGATGCGCATGGCGAGCAGGTCGTAGACCTGGTCGAGCGAGATTTTCTGCCGCTTCAGTTTCTGGTGGACGGAATAAGCGCGCTTCACGCGTCCATCAACCTTGGCTTTGATGCCCTCGCGCGCGAGGTTCACTTCTACCGTGTGCTGTATGTCTTTCAGGAACGCTTCGTTCTGCGCGCGCTTCGATTCGATTTCGCGCTCGAGCTCCAAGGCGGCTTCGGGTTCCAGGTATTTGAACGCCAGATCCTCCAACTCACCGCGAACCTTTCCCATTCCGAGACGGTGTGCGATGGGCGCGTAAATTTCCAGCGTCTCTTGCGCGATGCGCTCCTGGCGTTCACGCGATACGGACTCCAGCGTGCGCATGTTGTGCAGCCTATCGGCAAGCTTCACGATCACCACGCGGATGTCGGTGACCATCGCGAGCAGCATCTTGCGAACGCTCTCCGCCTGCCGGTCCTCACGCGAGTACAGGTGCAATTTCGTCAGTTTGGTGACGCCGTCCACACAACGGGCCACTTCATCGCCGAACTCTTTCTTAATGTCTTCGAGCTTGACGCTGGTGTCCTCGACGGTGTCGTGCAGGAGTCCGGTCACGAGACACGTCATGTCCATTTGCATGTCCGCCAGGATGTGCGCAACCCGTAGCGGATGCATGATGTAGGGCTCGCCGGAATCGCGAGTTTGTCCCTTGTGTGCCTCTAGCGCCAGGCGAAATGCTTTGTCGAGCCCGCTCAGGTCTTCGTTTGGACGCAGTGCATGGATCTTCTGGGCCAGTTCAGAGTAGAGTTGCTCAACCTGGCCGGATGCGGCGGCCACTTCGGTAGACGGCACTGTACTTCCTAGGTTATCAGGCCTCGCTACTTCAATCCCAGTCCCGGCCGATCCGGCAAAATCAGCTTGCCGTTCCGGACCAGGACTCCGGTGAACGGGTCGTTCGAGATCAGCAGATTGCCATCCAGATCCGCATAGTTTACCAGCGGGGAAAGATGTGCCGCGGCGGTTACGGAAACCGATGTGGATACCATGCAGCCGAGCATCGTTTTGAATCCGAGGGCTTTGGCGATCTGAATCTCTTTATATGCTTCGAGAATTCCACCGGCTTTGTCGAGCTTCACGTTGATGCCATTGAAAATGCCGACCAGCTTCGGGATATCGCTGGCGCGTTGCGCGGATTCATCGCCGATCAATGGCAGACTGGAGCGCTGTTTGATCCAGCGCATATCTTCGAGGCGGTCGGCGGCCATGGGCTGTTCGACGAACTCTACGCCCTTTTTCGAAAGCCAGTCGATCTTGCGGACTGCGACTTCGCGGTCTTTCCAGCCCTCGTTCGCATCTACGCGAATCGGTTTGTCGGTGACGCTGCGGATAGCATTGATGGTGGCTTCGTCGGAATCCAGGCCGACTTTGACCTTCAGAATCGGGTACGCAGCCGCTTCCTTTACCTTCTGGATAGTGACCTCTGGAGTGTCGATACCGATTGAGAACGTTGTGATCGGCGTGTCATTGGGGTCGAGCCCGAAGTAGCGATAAAGTGGCACGCCGAGCTTCTGCCCCACCCAATCCATGAGGGCGATGTCGATGGCCGCTTTACCGGCGTACTCGCCGTGGATACGCTCGAAGACTTGCGCCATGATCTTCTCGAATTGCCACGGGTCGGCGGCTGTGAGCAGATCGTGAACCGATTCGACGGCTTTGCGTCCGGATTCCGCGCTTTCGTTGTAACGCACGATGGGCGCACCCTCGCCGTGGCCGGTGATGCCGTCGCGGGTATAGCGGGTGTAAATCGTATCGCGATACGCACTCGACGACATGGTGGTGGTCCACGTATGCCGTAGGTTGATGCGCATGATCTCGGATTCGAATTTCGCGGATCCGGTTGAGGCGCTCGCGGCTTTAGAGAGCGATGCCGTTGCGGCAATGGCGGTTGATTTCAGAAGATCTCGTCGATTCATTTGATTCGTGTCGCTGCGACCAGCAGCTTCGTCCAATGCTCTTCGTTCAGGTTGTCGATCTGCACCGTGGGATGTTCATGAGCCGTTGCGTTGATGAACTGTCCACTGCCGATGTACATCCCGGTGTGCGTGATGTGCTGTGGCGACGACCCGAAATAGAGCAGATCGCCGGGCACCAGTTCTGTCTTCTCAACCGGCTTTGCGCCTTCCCATTTCGCTTGCGGGCCGGCGTCGCGGGGAAGGAAATAGCCGCGTCTGCGGCATAGCATCTGCATGAATCCCGAGCAGTCGTAGCCGTAAGTCGAGGTGCCTCCCCACAAATAAGGAAGCCCGATGAAGCGTTTGCTCCAATCGATTAATTCGGCGATGCTGACGTTGCTATGCGGCGTCGTGGTGACATCACCGGTTTGTATCCAGGCGGAACGATCGTCTGGGAGCCTGACCTGGAGCCAGCGGCCGCCTTCCTGAGGGTCGCCGATGATCTCTAATCGCGATTCGAAGGGGATCGTAATCACGGGCTGGTGCTTTGTGATGTTCGTCTCGCGATAGAGGTTGGCGAACAACGCCTCGACCTGGGCGATGTGGGTGCCCTTGGCGTAGGGTTGCGTGCGCAGGACGGCTGTCTGCGGCATCCAACCGTCGTATTCGTCGGGAGTGCGGACCTTCAGCCAAGCGCCGTCCTGATCCAGAATCGTGACATTCGTTGCGTAGACCGCCTGTGAGACGACGTCGGCGTCGGTGGTCGCTTTCGAGTACATATTGGCAACCGGTTGGACCACGACGGCGTTATTGGAAGGGGCGGCGAACATCGCGAAGAACAGCAGAAAGTGCATCGATATCTCTTAGTATAGGGTCCCTTGCCGTGGTTACCGTTGTCATCGCGGAGGTAAAGGGGAGCTGTGATATATTGGTAAACGATCGACTTATCCCCGGATGGGCCTGTGGCGCAGTTGGGAGCGCGCTTCCATGGCATGGAAGAGGTCGTGAGTTCGAATCTCACCAGGTCCACCAAAACAAAGCCCAACTAAAACATAGACTTACGAAAATGCTTGCGCCCTTCCACGTCGCGGAAGAGGTCACGCGGAGTCCATTTGGAGTCCAAACTCGCCAAAATTTGGACTCCAGCTAGCGCTCTAGCGGTTTTTCCGGTGGCGTGCAAGGCCGGGCTTCACCGAACGGGTTGGCAATGGAGGTTTCCATAGTGCGGCCAAAGACCGCTTCAGCGAGTCTCGCGAGCTCAAGAGTTGCCACGGGCGTACCGCGCACCCAACGCAGGTCGTAGCCCGTCGCTTCGTCATCCGCGTCAATTGCGATTCCTAGGGCTTCGCTGACGCTATATTTCAGCAGCGCCGCCTCCACGAGCGTATTCATGTTCCTGATGCGCTCCGTTCGCGACATCTTAGAGAACCCGCAAAAGACGAATACGGTTTCCTCGTATAAGCGTTTATGAGCGACACACCCGCACTTGCCCGTCCCTTTCAGGCCGATCAACATGTCATGTAATCGTCGTCCGATGTATGCCTTGTTCGAACTTGGCAGACCATTCAGCATGGCTGCCATCTTCAGGTACGCGGTTCTACCCTCCGCAGGCTCTATGTCCCTGCAGAACTCTCGCGGCACGAACGACTCCAATTCAGGGTGGCGTGTGTGCAATGCGTGAATGATCGAGTTCACGTACTGGGAGAGGCGATCGCGCTCGGAGTATTTCCCGAGGTTGTCGAGCATGTGGAGCTGAAACTGTGCTCCAAGTTCCTCGCTGTCCGCGCTTGCGTAGCCGCTAAACTCGTGGGCCTTCAAGACGTAGTAAGCCAACGGAAAACGCTCGCCGTTTATTCCGGTGAAGCTGGTGCGGATGGTCGCTCGTTTGTCGAAGTATTGAAAAACGTCCCAGACGGAACCAAGCCAAAGAGTCGCGTTCAGGAGGTCGTTGGCAGACAGGACGTGAATCGGCACGGCACATTCCGGTTGACTGATCTCGAAATCAATCGCTTTGAAGGGCTCCTGGGAGCATTCAAGCACGCAAATTCCACAACGCGCCTTAAGGCTGCCCGGCTGAAAGTCTTTGTGCTCGCCCCACAGATTCTCCGCGCTGAATGGAATCTGGAGACGCTGAATGCCGACCTTGGCTGCTTGGCTTCCATCCCGCGTTTTCTTCTTGAGCCACAGTTTCAGCTTCTCTTCCGACTTCTGCTGCCCGTCAGTTCCTTTGACGCTGACGACAATACACTCATCGTCGAGTACAAAAAGCAGATCGGCGGGGTGGGATTTAAGCTGCCCTCCAGACGTGTACTTGACGTTTATGTACACGAAGCCCTTCATGAAGAACTGGGAACTGAAGTTGCCGATGAATCGTTCAACCAACAGTCCCCGCTCCATCCCACTGGATGGGTTATCGCTGAGCATTTCGAGTCCCATACAATTTTCGCAGGTGCCGGCCTCAGGCCGCTATCGGGTCCTGGAAGCCGCGTTGCTTCTTGCAGAAGATCGAGTGCGTTCCTGCAATCCGCCGAAACTTCTGCCGCCTTAAGCGCCATCTCTCACCTCCCGACAGGTCACGAGGGGCGGTCTCCTTACCTATGCCGAACGCCGGATCGGTACAAAACGGATCTCGACCCGCTGATTCAACGCGCCCGCTATCCTGCGCAACATCGCCAGGGAGTGGCCCTCATAATCGGCGTCCTCAAGGCGGCAGATGACCGATGCGGTGGTGCCGATGAGCTTGGCAAGCTGAGTCTGGGTAAGGGCCGCCGCTGCCCTCAGTTCCTGGATTTTGCGGGCGATCTCTTCATTCGCGCGCGCCTCTTCCAGGTTCTTCATTCGGGCTGGTTTGCCTTCGTAGGTCCGGCGGTGAAGGATCTCCACCGCGTCGCTGGTCGGTTTCAGCGCTTCTTTGTCCATTTCAAGCCTCCTCATAAGTGTGCTTCGCCGGATTCGCCTCAAACCGCTTCTTGCGCTCGACGGCGTGATCGATCTCTTTCGGCGGGACCACCCGCTCTTTCACAAGACCGTGGGAGACCACGGCCGCAATCGCGCCGTGGAAGAAGTACAGGATCCGGTGATGAACGCCTCCCAGGCTGACGCGCAGTTCGTAGATGCCGTCGCGCAGGAAGTCCGCTTCGGGCCGACGCAGTTCGTGGCCCATCTCGCGCAGGCGCTCCAACCGGAGGTAGCACTTGTCCTGCACTTTCGCCGGTAACTTGTCGAACCACTCGATGAACGGGCATGATCCGTCTTCCTCCCGGTAGAGGGCGACTCTGGTCTTGGACACTCGATCCCAGTCTATTCGCAATATTGCGAAAGCGCAAGTTTGCTTGCGAAGCCGCGAAGGCGGTCACCGCTCCACGTGGGCATCATCCTTATAGAGAAATCATTTGTTGTCTGCTCGAGCAGACAACAATCACGACGGCCTGCAACCGCGCGCGTGAAAGCACGCTGCGTGCCGTCCCATGTGGAGTCCCGGAGTCCGCGTGGAGTCCAGATGTGGAAGCGGCCTCCGTGGCGTCCACCGGAGTCCACGTCGCCTCCTGCTAAGTCTTTTGTTTTGCGCCAAACTGTCTGCAAGTGATTGATATTTCTTAAATGGCATGGAAGAGGTCGTGAGTTCGAATCTCACCAGGTCCACCAAGCTACCTCGTTTAATTCACTTCTTTCGCATCCAGACACTCCAGGTGACCAGCCCCGCCTCTTTGTCGGTAATTGGGCGGCCTGCCAGCTTGAGGGCCAACTTAATTTGGCCGTGATGGTAGCCTTCGTGCCAGATCATGTGCTGGAGCAGGAGGATCGGGTGGTCGTAGTGAAGGTCCATGTCCCGGCCTGTCTCCAACCTGCTCTTTACCGCATCGCGCACCGCCTTGGCGCTCTCATTCAGCATCTGCGCGATGCGTCCCAGGTCATGTTCCGCCACCCATTCTTCCTCAGGCATCTTTTTGGCGAACTCAGGGGCGTCTTCGAAGACGAATACAAGCCGTACGTAGTGGATGTGTGTGAACAGCTCCGCAATGGATGGACCGTCCTCCGTCGCCCTAACCTCAAGCGCACCCTCGGGTAGGATGCTGAGCAGGTTGAGAAGGATGGTGTTGTTCCGATCCCACGAGTCCAGCAGAACCTCAATTAGGTGTTGGTCTGTTGCGTTCGCCATATTCATAGTCCGTTGTTGACGCGAAAGCTGTGGCTAAGTTCCTCATGGTCTGCGTCATGATGATAGCGATCGGGTTCAATTGGTCTCGACGGAGCACCTGGATGGCGGCTCGGCGCGGATCAGTCGAAGAAGCCGCGATCCGCTTCCGCCAGGCGCGCCTTGGCAGCTTGCAGACGGAAGGTCACGCCG
Source organism: Bryobacterales bacterium (assembly GCA_963802915.1). Taxonomy (GTDB): domain Bacteria; phylum Acidobacteriota; class Terriglobia; order Bryobacterales; family Bryobacteraceae; genus JAICMB01. The sequence continues at coordinate 92,274 of CAWDKQ010000021.1, read as the reverse complement.
AGGCCCGGGCGGTCCCAGACGTCGATGAAGCCTTGCTTCATGATCGGGTTCGGCAGCCCGTCGACGATGTCGTACCACCACTCCGGCTGGCCAACCGGATATTCGAACGCGATATAGTTTTGCGGCAATGCGGCCGCCAGATGCACGTGCGCCGCTAGCCCAATCAACCCATCGAAGACGCCGTGGGGAGCCACCAGGATGCCGTGGAGGTCGGCATATTCCGCAATCCACTTCAATTCCGCCAGTCCCCCGACGTCTTCCGGGTCGGGTCCGATCACGTTGACAGCCTGCTTTTCGATCAGATCCTTGAAATTCTCCCGCAGATAAATTTGTTCACCGGTGTGAATCGGAAGCGACGTGCTCTGGGTGACCTCCCGAAAGACTTCGGCGTTGGGGTACGGCGTATAGTCGCCGGTGATGATGTCTTCGAGCCAGGTAATGTGCATCGGTTCGAGCGCCCGCGCAAACGTGATCGCGTCTTTTACCGTCCAGCCGGGGCCGCAATCGAGAGCCAGACCGATTTCATCCCCGAGGGCCTTCTTCATGGCTTCCACGCGCGCGATGATCTGTTCGAGGCCGCGCTCGGTGAGCAGACCGCGTTCCGAGTGCGGGGGCCCCGTCCGCGGCTCGTCGTACCAGCCGCCTGGTATGGCCTGCATCATCGCCGGATTGTGAAAACCAACCGCCTGCTTGATGAGCGTGAAGCCCTCCTTGGACTCTTTCATCTTGAGCATGTTCTCGGCGTAGTCCTGCGGCGTTTGGCCGGTCATCGGGAAGCGGACAGCTCCGTTGTAGGCGCGGACGCGGTCCCGGATCTTGCCGCCTAACAATTTGTATACAGGCACTCCCGCCGCCTGCCCCGCGATGTCCCAGAGGGCGATCTCGATCGCGCTCACGGCCGATCCCCAGGGCTTGAATGCGCCCATGCGCCGGATCTTCAGCATGACGCGATTTACGTCCGTCGGGTCTTCGCCGAGAAGATAATCCTTATAGAAAAGGACCATCGGCTTGAGATACGGCTTGGCGGACTCGGCTTGGCCGTAACCGGAGATGCCTTGATCGGTGACGATGCGAACTGTTGGGTTGCGGCCGATGATGGCGCACTTGAGATCGACGATCTTGATCGGCGCCCGGCCGGTCCGCGTTTCGCTGTGAGCCGCCAACGACGTGGCTGCTACGGCTCCCGGCAGAGATCCGAGAAATCCCCTTCGCGTCCAATTCACGATGGCCTCCTGTGAGCAGTTGTGTCCAACCGGTCGGCAGCAGCGCGAACGATTGGCTGGGCTGGATCGAATCCAGTCTACACCTGCCGCGCTGCTGCTCCGCGAGCGGTGGGAAGCGCCCTCGGCTTGCCGTAAATCACAACCTCAGCTTCTCGTGGCTCTCTACTTGAGCGGAGGCGCCAGGCCGAGTTGCCTGAGCAGTCCCCACATGTCGATCACGCCCCACTCCTCCGCCAGCTTTCCGTCTTTGACGAGAAATATAGTAATTCCAGAGACCGCAACTGTCTTGCCTGTTGCAGGTAGACCGTGGCCAACGCCCGAGTTGGTGCCGTTGCATACCCAGCTCGCCGTCACCAAGTCTCCCTCCGCGACCAGCTCGCTCACCGTGCACAATGCATCCGGGAACGCCTGGTGCCATTCTTTCGCCGATGCGAGGTCCTCGGCGAGTGTCGCCGATCTTGTACCCGCATGGGCCACAAAATCGCTGGCGTGAATCTCCATAAAGACGTCCCACTTGGCGTGAGTCAGCGCTTCCTCAAAAAGCCTGCGCGCGACGGCTTTGTTCTCCTGCAAATCGCTCGGCGGCGTCGCGGATGCGGAGAAGGCTGCGAACAACAATCCGAAACTAAGAAATCCGTACTGCACATGAATGCCAAACATAACTGCCTCCTGATCCATTGCATGAATCGGGCAGGAACCATGTTCCTGCCGACGAGGCCAGTATCGGGTCTATACCTAGGTATAGTGTCAAGACGAAGTTTTGCCCGCGCCCAGAGGCTAGCGGCTGTGCGCCGATCTCGCTGGAACTCCGAGGGCTGCGGCCGGACGCGGTTCGAGAATGCCGAGTCCACTGCGGATTTGGTTCACAGCCTCTTCCAACTCACCGCGGATTTGAATCGCAGAGCGGATCTGCTCGTTCATGGCTTCGAGCTTCTTTTCTCCCAGCTTCAGCGCCTCCCGAAGGCACTCGCGCGAGCCCCGTTTGTAAGGAGACTCGGAGCCGGTATCGCTGGGCAAAATCCAAAGCTGCAGGATGCGGCGAATCTCGGTCAGGTTGAAACCGAATCGCTGCATTTTCTTGATCAGGGTGATGGTCTCAAAGTCGCGGTCCGCGTAGCAGCGGTATCCCGCGGCGGTCCGGCGCGGCGTCCGCATGAGGCGCCGCCGTTCGTAGAAGCGGATCGCCTGAATACTCACGCCGGCCCGTTTGGCCAGTTCGCCGATCCTCATATGCAGATATCATATGCTGACCCGACAAGCGCGGACGAGAACCCGGACTCTATTTGATCGGCCGCGCGCCAGTGATAAGGATATCCACCAGCCTCCTCGCGCTTTGCTGCCAGTCAGGGCTGGATGCCACATGGGCGACGCCGATGAGAGCTCGCAGCAGATCGAATGGATCGAGATCTCTGCGTATTTCGCCGCTCTTGATTGCGCGCTTCACCAACGCCTCAATCGCTCCCTGGATCTGACCGCGGGAACCTTCATACAGCTTCGAGGGGCCTCCAACCAGCGTATTCAGCGCCGGTGCGATGATCTGCTTGGCGGCAATGTGGTCGACGAACAACAGCATCCAGGCTCGCAACGCGTCGAGAGGGGGCTTGGCCTCGGCGAAGTCGCCCGCTGCTGCCGCAAGCTTTTCCACCTCAGCCCGATAGACTGCTTCGATGAGTGCATCTCGTGTAGGAAAGTGGCGATATAGAGTTCCGGGTCCGACGCCTGCCTGTTTGGCGATGTCGTCCAGGCTGGCGTTCGCGCCAAGACGCGTGAACGCCTCCTTCGCAACTTCCAAGACACGCTCGCGATTCCTCTGCGCATCGATACGCAGCTTGGGGCGAACGGTTCGGCGCGGCTTTCGAGTGGCAGGTTGTGAACGTTTCGTTGCCATCGGCAAAATATTTGCAACCGGAGACATTCTCCGGTAATCTAGACATGCGGAGACTATCTCCGTTTTATCAAAGTTACGACGCTCCGTCAACATCGGCTGCGACCATGCAACTCGAACCGGACGTCATAAGGAGGAAGAGAATATGCGTGTCTTCGTTACGGGTGCAACAGGTTTTATCGGCGCGGCTATTGTTCCGGAACTCATTCGTTCAGGCCATCAGGTGCTCGGGCTTACGCGTTCGGATGCGGGCGCACAGTCGCTTGTCGCCGCCGGCGCCGAGGTGCATCGCGGCGATCTGGAAGACCTGGATAGCCTGCGCGCCGGAGCGGCCAATGTGGATGCAGTCATTCACACCGCCTTCAATCACGACTTCTCGAAGTACGTGGCAAACTGTGAATCCGATCGTCGCGTCATCGGGGCATTGGGCGACGTTCTTGCCAACTCGGGCAGACTCCTGATCGTCACTTCCGGAACCGGGATGGCGAACTTAACTCCCGGCCGTCCATGCACCGAAGACGATCCGCCGGCCAGTTCGAAGGTGATTCCTCGTGCGGCTTCGGAAGAGGCGGCCGTCGAAGTCGCGGGTCGAGGCGTCCGCGTGGCCATTGTCCGCCTTCCCCAAGTCCACGACACGGTGAAGCAAGGCCTGGTTACTTATGCGATCCAGGTCGCGCGCGAAAAAGGTGTCGCGGCCTACGTCGGCGATGGGCTCAACCGCTGGCCCGCGGCTCATCGCCTCGATACTGCCCGCCTGTACCGGCTGGCGCTGGAGAAAGCGGAAGCAGGCGCCACGTATCACGCAGTCGCTGAAGAGGGCATACCCGTCCGAGAGATTGCCGAGGTTATCGGCCGCGGCCTGAAGGTGCCAGTCGTCTCTATTACGCCCGGAAGAGGCCGCTGGACATTTCGGCTGGCTCGCTCCGTTCGCCGGTTGGGATATCCCGGCTTCCAGCGCGCAAACGCGGGAAAAGCTGGGATGGAATCCGACTGGCCCCGGACTCATCTCCGATCTCGAGAACATGCGCTACTTCCCAGCCTGAGGAAGGAAAGGAAAAGAAATGATCGTCGTCACCACTCCAACAGGGCACATCGGATCGCAGGTCGTCGCGAACCTTCTTGCCGCCAACGAGCCCGTGCGTGTGATTGCGCGCGACCCAGCTAGACTTGCCGCCGACGTCCGAGCCAAGGTGGAGATCGTACAGGGATCGAGCGATGACGAGAGCGTACTCATGCGGGGCCTCGAGAACGCGGAAAGCTTATTCCTGGTCGTGCCGCCTTCGTTCACGACCAACGATGTGACCGAATACTATCTCCGGTTCACTCGTCCCGTCTGCCGTGCCATCGAGAGTAAAGGAGTGAAGCGCGTCGTTACAGTATCCGGCGTCGGCCGGCGAGTCGCGGTGAATGCGGGTCCGGTAACCGCTTCTTTCGCGAAGGATGCGGAGATCGAGCGTACCGGCGTCGACTTCCGCGCTCTGTGGTGCCCTGGCTTCATGGAGAACATGCTGAGACAGGTTGACGCGCTCAAGCATCATGGAGTCTTCTTCTCTCCAAGTCTCCCGGACGTGCGGGCTCCCCTTGTCGCGACGCGGGATATTGCCGTCAGCGCCGCCAAACTCCTTCTCGACCGATCGTGGAAAGGCCAGGACGGGGTTGCGGTGCTCGGCCCCGAGGACTTGTCCTTTAACGGCATGGCGAGGATCATGACGGACGTGCTCGGCAAACCGATGCGGTTCTGCTCGATCCCCGCCGACGAGTACAAGGCGCAACTGATAAAGGCCGGAGCCAGCGAGGAGTTCGCGCAGGGCTTGCTGGAAATGTATGCTGCCAAAAACAACGGCCTCGACAACGCAGAAGCACGAACTCCGGAAAACACGACACCCACGAGTTTTCGACAATGGTGTGAGGAAATCTTGAAGCCCGTATATCTGACCTAACGAAAGAACACTTTTATGGAGAAAAGCATGACGAAGAAGATTGCCATCATCACGGGTGGAAGCCGCGGTCTCGGCCGCAATACGGCGATCCATCTCGCTCGGCGCGGCGTCGATATCATATTCACCTATCGTTCGAATCACGCTGAGGCCCAGTCCCTCATACACGAGGTGGAAGCGCTGGGACAAAAAGCGGCAGCGTTTCGCCTCGACACCGGCGATGTCCGTTCCTTCGATGATTTCGGCGCCGAGGTCCGCAAGACGTTGCAGGCGTGGGATCGGGAACGGTTTGATTACCTCGTGAACAACGCGGGCAATTCTCTGCATGCTGATTTTGAGAAAACCACCGAAACCCAATTCGATGAGATCTTCAATGTCCACGTCAAAGGGGTTTACTTCTTGACACAGAAACTGCTCCCCCTGATGAACGATGGCGGCCGTATCGTAAATATTTCGTCAGGATTGGCGCGATTGTCTCTCCCCGGAAGTTCCGCGTACGCAGCCGCGAAGGGAGCGGTCGAGGTTCTGACCCGCTATCTTGCCAAGGAGCTCGGCCCGCGGCGGATTACTGCAAATGTCGTCGCGCCAGGTGCGATCCAAACTGACTTCAGCGGCGGCATGGTGCGGGATAATCCTGAGATCAACAAGCGCGTCGCGGATATGACCGCTCTGGGCCGTGCAGGCGTGCCCGACGACATCGGACCCATGATCGCGGCCCTTCTCTCGGACGAGAATCGCTGGGTCAACGCCCAGAGGATTGAGGTCTCGGGCGGCATGATGATCTGAAGCTTCGTTCACTCTGCTTGAGAATATCCGGCGCCACGATGATTCCGGGAATTGTTTTTGATCACCGTGCTTTCAATGAGGACGATTCGGCACTCATAACGTCTCCCCGCGGCGAATGGATGCATGCGTTCATCCGTTCTTAACAGCGGGCTTCGTCCAAGTACCGCCCAGTCCTACGCTCAATCAAGACATGCCCTGGCAACCGCGAAGATGAACTCACCCTGAACTCGAGCAAGGATGACGGAAAACCTTGCAATTCCTGTGAGGATCTTAATTGGTGAGACCGTCGCCGCCGGATCAGTGCCACCGTCTCCCCAACGCAATTGGCTTACTTTTGCCTGCCCATCGCCCGAGAGGATAACTACGCTCGTAACCCGCGCGGCGGTTTGAGATATTCACGCGGACGCCTCCGGTGGAATCGCAGCAATATGTCTCCTCGATATCCTGGTCGCCGACAGATCCACTACGGCTCACCTCTGTTACGGCGCATTGAGCTGAAGACAAACTCGGATCGAAGGGAAACACAATTTCGTCCCACAACGTGATCTCACCGGTGGGTCGCCCGTCAACCGCAAGTTGGCCGCACTCCAGATATCGAAAATGACCGATGTTGTGCACTGGCCGATAGCGGCGCGTCACAAGCACCGGCGCTTCTCCTGGTTGCGGTAAGTTCGTTCCTTTCGCAATAAGGCGATCGAAAACAATGCTGCTCCCCGCTTCCGCTTCCCGCCACACTCCGAAATGACGGGCCAGCTTATCCTTTAACAAGTAGCCTGATGCGGTGTCGGCTTGAATCGCGAGTCCGATCGCTGTCGCCGAGCGCGTGTACCCGGATCGTCTCACGCGATCTCCAAATGCGGAGCGCACCGCGGTCGCGACGGGCGCCAATTCGCTGCCCCCGCCGGTCATATAAACCACGTCCGCCCTGCCGTCGTTTTCCTCGAGCAGGCGCCGGGTAGTCTCCATGGTCCTTGCGATGAGTAGCTCACATCGCCGGTAGTACTCAGAAACCGGAATCGAAACCGATTCCCAACCAGGCAGGATCGCATCCAGATCGAGCACGATGTGTTTTGTGTTTGGGTGGATCGACTCTTTCTGTCGCCGGCACTCGTCGGAAAGCCTGAACAGATCTCCGGATGGCAGGCTGTCGTGTTCTTTAGAGTCGAAACCGGCCAGCTCGAGGGCGAGTTCCGCCAGGATGTCATCGAAATCGTCACCTCCGAGCCGGCTGATCCCCTCGGAAGCCACTACGGCGTGACCGTGTCCGTTCGTTTCCACCAACGAGGCATCGAACGTACCACCGCCAAGATCATAAACTAGAATTCGGCGAGGAGCGCTTGGGCCGTGATGGCGCGTGGCATGGCTGAACTCGATGCTTGCCGCGGAAGGCTCGTTCAAGATGCCCAGCACTTCGAAATTTGCTCGGCGAAACGCCTCGATCGTCAAGAAACGTTGGCTGGCGTTCGCGTTGGCAGGCACTCCAAGCATGACTTCAAGCGGTTCGGCCGGGCTCACATTTAGGCTCGATTCTTCTACCAGAGCCCTCCGCAGACTTGCGATCAGTCCCGCAATCACGTCCATCATGGGAAATCGCTGGTCTTCAATCTCCACGGTTGTTTCCGGTCCGCCGTACTGCAGGAACCGTTTAATGGAGCGCACCACGGTTGCACTTTTGTCTTTTTGCGCCGACCACGCCTCCCAGCCGTACAGGCAATCCGCTCGCCTGATCGCCGTCAATGCGGGGAACCATTCGCATGCGTATCCCTCTGGCCCATTGAACATCACGATTGGGTAGTTTCCGCGATCGACGGCGGCGACTACTATATAGGTCGTGCCAAAATCAATGCCAAGTCGCATTCCAACGCTATTAAATGAGGGCCTCGCACCGCTGGTGCGCTCTTGAATGAGTTCATGCCTCGTAAACGTCGAGACTTGGCTTCCAAGATACGCAAGTGCACCATCAGTGCATTCGTTCCGTGTTCACCTCTCGATTCGAGAGGTGCGAAGCCGGAAGATTGCCGCTTCGCGCCGGGGGATTCACGTCGCGGGCAGTTCCGCACTTCAATCAATCAACGTGCGAATAGAGAATCTGTTTTGGCTTTAACTATAGGCTATTTTTGGTTGGTTGCACAAGAGTCTCCCTGCGCGATGCGCCTTTCGCAACTCGCCCGCCCGGATCTGCTCCGGCATCGTCCACTCGATCCGCACCTGCGGATCGGCGTGCTAGGATGAGGCGGCAATATCGGTTGTAGGGGGATAAAGTTGTCGGAGCCATCAGGAACCCTTGCTGACGATCCGCTTAGGGGTCGGCACCCGACCAGTCACGAACGGCGGGCCGGGCGGCCATGGGATGCCTCATACCGGGACGGCCCGGCGCCTTGGGATATTGGTCATCCGCAACCTGCGATCGTTCGTTTGGCATCCGCGGGCGGATTCGCCGGAGCGGTGCTCGATGCAGGCTGTGGGACCGGTGAGAACGCTCTTCATATCGCCTCGCTGGGATTGTCCGTTCTGGGCGTTGACGTGGCTCAAACGGCACTGGCGATCGCCCGGGAGAAGGCCGCCGGCCGTGGGATCGAGGTTGAGTTTGCCGCGGCTGACGCGTTCCAGTTGCAGCGGTTGGGGCGCATGTTTCAGACCGTGCTGGACTCCGGACTGTTCCACACCTTCGAAGGCGACGAGCGAACGCATTACGTAGCGAGTCTCGCGTCCGTGACCGAGCACACCGGAACTGTGTATGTGTTGTGCTTCAGTGACAATGGTCCCGATACTGGCCCGCACCCCGTCAAGCAGGAAGAGCTTAGAACAGCGTTCAATCCAGGCAGTGGATGGAATGTCGTTGCCATTGAACCGGACCGCATTGAGACGAGATTCCACGCCGGCGGCGCCCCCGCCTGGTTCGCGACAATCAAACGGGTCTAATCTCCTCCGGGCTGAACTGTATCCGTCAAGGAGAACTGCAAGAATGAGGGCATGAGTGTATTCCATGGGTTCCCTCGCATCACTCCGTTTCTGTGGTTCGACGCAAACGCGGAGGAGGCGGTTGATTTCTACATCGGTATCTTCAAGAACTCGCGACGCCTCGACGAACTGCGCAACCCTGCCGACTCTCCCGTCCCCAAAGGGACCATCCTTACGCTTTCATTCGAGCTCGACGGCCAGAAATTCACGGCTCTCAACGGCGGCCCGCATTTCAAATTCACGGAGGCCATCTCATTGATGGTGCGCTGCGACTCCCAGGAAGAGATTGACTACTACTGGTCGAAACTGTCGGAGGGTGGCCAGGAAGTCCAGTGCGGCTGGCTCAAGGACAAATTTGGCCTCTCATGGCAAATCGTACCGGCACAGATATACGACCTCATAAAGACTTTCAAGGGGATGGAGGCCATGATGAAAATGGTGAAGCTTAACATCGCTGAAATCGAACGGGCTGCGAAGTCCTGACGACTTGGCCTTCTTCTTGGTTGTCATTACCATTTTGCAAACATCGCGTCGTGGAGCGACCTTTTGCAGTCACGAGATTCTCAGATTATTTGTCACAACCGCATCCTCCGGCTCTTCAATGTCTTACGCTGCGGAGCAACGCCGCTGAAGTGACGGCCCGCCCGTGGCGCCTCATATATTCGAATTAAAAAAACGGCGCCGGGCATTCCCGCCTACGACCACCATGATTTTGGTCGTAGGCCGACCCCATCGCGCGCCGATAAGTAGATTGCTATCCAACAAGATAGCCTGTGTGTGTTTAAAACGCGTCTCGTCGTACGCAGGGCTGTTATGTTTTAATCGAACCAATGCACTCAACAAACTGGTTGCCGCTCCTATTGAGCCTGCCGCTGATGGCCCAGGTCCCCGCAAAGATCGATATCAAAGTGGACGGGAAGCCTTTTACGACCTTCAACTCTGGCGTAGAGGCCAACAAGCCATATCTCTGGCCGATTCGCTCCGCCGACGGCAGAATCATCACCCGCCGCTGGCCGATGGAGCAGAATACCGGCGAAAGCAATGACCATCCACATCACCGCGGCATGTGGTTCTCTTACGACGGCGTCAACGGCTATCATTTCTGGGGCAACGATCCTTCTTGGGAAGCGAAAGACCCCAAGATCGGCAAGATCGTCGTGAAGACAGTCTCGTATAACGAAAAGACTAATCGGCTGACCGGCGAGTTTGAGTGGACAGCTCCTGGCGGCGTTGTGGTCCTGCATGAGAATCGCGTCATGACCTTCCACGGCGGCCCCAAGCAGCGCATCATCGATGTTGACATCACTCTCACCGGTCCTGAGAAAGTTGTCTTCGGCGACAGCAAGGAAGGCGCCTTCGCGATCCGCCTTGCCGATTCGATGACTGAAAAGGCCCACGGCGGTGAAATGGTGAACGCGGAAGGCGCGCGCGGAATGCAGAACGTCTGGGGCAAGCGCTCCAACTGGGTCGATTACTCCGGCAACATCGACGGCGAGAAAATCGGAGTCGCCATCTTCGACGCGCCCTCGAATCCGCGCCATCCCACCTATTGGCATGCGCGCGATTACGGCCTCTTCGCGCTCGATCCGTTCGGACAGCACGCTTTCGATCCGTCGCAACCGGAAAGTAATTGGACGCTCGATGCCGGCCAGCCACTGCGATTTCGCTACCGCGTGGTGATCCATTCTGGCGACGCCGAAACTGCCCACATCGCCGACATGTACGCTCATTGGAGACCCGAATAGAAATGAAGAAATTATTCTTACTCGCCTGCGCGATTGCGTTGTCAGTCGCCGGGTGGATATTGGCCCAGCCCTTGGGCGACCCGTTGATTGAAGGCTTCCGAAATGTCGAAGTCGCGTCCGTCGCCGACGCCATGGAGCAGCTTTACGGACAGCGCGCCTACATGTCCCATGAAATGCGCCCCCTGTTCACGACGAAATTCGCCGGTCCGGCCGTGACCGTGCTCCTGAAGAAAGGCGAACACAAGGAAGGCGCTCCCGCGTCGCAAGGAATGCTCGATGCGATTGACGCCGCTCCCGCTGGTTCGGTCTACGTCATGGTTCTTGATGACGGCGCCGATTTCGCCGGCATCGGCGGCCTCATGGCCACTGCGATGAAATACCGCGGTTTCACTGGCGCTGTGATCGACGCGTCCATCCGCGATACTCCGCAAATCAAGAAGCTCCAGTTCCCGGTCTTCAGCATCGGAATTGCGCCGTCCACCACCATCAATCACTACAGATTCGCCGGCGCGAATATTCCGGTCACCTGTGCCGGAGCCCGCGTCAATCCCAACGACATCATCGTTGCCGACGAAGATGGAGTTGCCGTGGTTCCGCGCCTCAAGGCCGCCGACGTTTTGAAAAAAGCGCAGGAACTCGACAACACCGAGCACACCATGATCCCCTTCATCGAGAAATTCAAGTCCATCAAGGAAGCAGTCGCAAAATTCGGCCGAATCTAATCTATGATTCTTCGCACTCTCGCGTTAATAACCGTGGTGACCGCGGCATCCGCCGCTCCCTGCGTTACGCCCAACGCTTGTTCGGAATGGGTGACGTTTGCGGCTGGACCCTCGCGCTCGCTCGTCTATAGTTCCTATCCGATCGGCGAGAAGAATGAGAAGATCACCCGTGCGCTCATCGTCGTTCACGGCGCGAATCGCAACGCCGACGATTATTTCCGCACGGGCGTTGCCGCCGCTTTCCTGGCCGGCGCTCTCGACGACACCATCGTGATCGCGCCGCGCTTCGCATCGAAGAGCCAGGGTTGCAACGATGCCCTTGCCGCAAATGAGGTCAATTGGCCCTGTGGAGGCGATAGCTGGCGATCCGGCGGGGTAGCCCTCAGTGACGATCGCCTCACCGCCTACGACCTAACCGACGAGATCCTCCGACTGCTCGCCCGCAAGGACGTATTCCCGAATCTCCGCAAGATCGTTGTCTCCGGCCACTCCGCTGGCGGTCAATACGTCACTCGCTACGAAATGGCGAACACCGTTCACGATGCGCTCGGCATCCCGATTACCTACGTTGTTTCGAATCCGTCGAGCTACGCCTATCTCGATTCGGAACGCCCGTTGGAAGACAGCCCCGTTTTCGCTCCCTTTCACGACGCCCACAACTGCACCACCTACGATCAGTGGCCGTATGGCCTGAACAACCGCGGCCGCGGCTATGCGGCCAAAATCTCGGACGATCGCTTGAAGAAACAGTTCGCGTCGCGACCCGTCGTTTACTTGCTCGGCGAGTTGGATGTCATGCCAGTCGGCGGTTTCGATTCCTCCTGTCCCGCCATGGCGCAAGGGCCGACGCGACGCGCCCGCGGAGAAGCATTCGCCAAACGCGCCAATCAGAAGTACAACGCGGATCACAAGGTGGTGATCGTCCCCCTGTGCGGACACAACGCGCGCTGCATGTTTACGGCGGATCCGGCCCTTCCGATCCTCTTTCCCGCGCCGTAGAGTCAAGAATATATGGCTCGACTCAGCGGATCCTTTTCTGCGGTGATGTTATACGACGTCGCCGAAGAAATTCGTCTCGACCGCGCCCGCCAGTTGCTCGGCACCGGACCTTCCGAGCGCCGACCCGAATTCCGCCGGCCGGCCCCGGAATACGTTCGCTTCGAAAATCCTCCGATCGTTTATTCGGCCGGTGAGGTAAGGCACGCCGGCGACGCCCCCTGGAACATAACCGTTAAGCTGTACGACTACGGCGTGATCAGCGTGGCTTTCGAGCTTTCCTTCGAATGCAGTTGGAGCGACGTTACGAATCTGGCTACCCGCTGGATCGGGTCCTCCGATATCGAACGCCACGCCAAAGAGATTGCGCGGGCTCAGGTGAGCCGCGTCGAGCAGGCGCTGGTCAAGCCTTATTCCGATTGGACCATGGAGGATTATTATGCCGTTCACGTCCACACTGCCCGCGATGCCGGTGGCCGGTCGCTCACGGCTTCCGAGTTGATCTCGGAATACGGCGGCCGCATTGCCCAGATTGTTCGCGGAGATTCCATCCCGCTATCCGAATCGGAAACGGCGGAGATTCTCAGGGACTGGCTCTCCTATTACCCCAATGATCTCTTAATCGTTACCTGGATGGCTGCCTTTGTCTATGACACTCCGGAGGGCGCCGCGCCGATCCTTCAGCTTCTGGAGTACGCCAACACCCAGTTGTTGGAACTTCGCCATTATGACGATCTGCTCACGAAAGTTCTCGCGGGCGTCTACGATAGCCTGGAGCGCCGCCGCGGCATTGTCAGTCGCTGGAAGATTGCAGGCGAAGCCGAACGATTGAATCGCATTCGGTTGGAGGTGAGAGAGCTGACCGAAAAAGTGGACAATTCGATCAAGTTTCTCGGAGACATGTTTTACACTCGCGCCTACCGCTTCGCCGCCCGCCGCATCGGTGTTACGGATTATCGTTTGCTAGTGGATGAGAAGCTAAAAACCGCCGCCGACCTCTATCAATCGATGGTGGAGGAGTTCCACCAGGCGCGCACGTTCGTGCTCGAACTGATGGTGGTGGCCATCCTGATCATTGAACTGGTCTTCTTGTTTCGAGGTAAATCGTAATGAGGCGCTCTCGGACCCGAAAGGATCTTCTCCACAATCGCGGTGGTCTCGAACACCGCGCGATTGTTCAGCATTTCGATCCGTTCGCGGAATCCTTGGGCGACGGTGGGATCCAGCAGTTTCGCGACCGCCGGTGCGATCTTGGCGAAACTCGGCACCACGATCCCCGCGCCTTGTTCTTCGAGCCAATCGCAGTTGTAACGCTCCTGCACCATGGTGCGGTAGTTGCGCTCTACGATCACCGGCAGTTTCATGGCGAGAGCTTCGCTCACGCAGCCGGGTCCCGGCTTGCCGATGAAAAAGTCGGCGAGGTGCATGTAGGCCGTGACGTCATCGACAAATGTCCGGATCATCCGTCGAATCTTAGCGGGGCTCTTGGCGAGCGCCGCGGCCAGTTCCTTGTTACGCCCGCACAGCAGAATCAACTGGACCGGCAGCTTTGCCTTCGCGAGCCGCTCCATAATGTCGAGCATCACCGACGATCCGTAGCCGCCAAACAGAACCAGTCCCGTCGGTACGTCCGGATCGAGTCCATGGCGCTGCCGCTCCGCCGCACGATCGGAATAAATCGGAGCATAGAACCGCGGGTGAATCGGCATACCCGAAACCCTCCAGACATGGTCGGGAGGAACTCCAATCCCGAGCGCCTGTGTCACCGCGCGATCGGACCCGCAAATGAAATGTTGATTCTGCCGCTCGATCCAGAAATGCGGCGGATGATCCGCGATATCCGTCAAAACCGTAACCAGCGGCGTACCCGGAAGTGCAATGCTGACGCTCTCGTACAGGGCGCGATTGAAATGTGGGATAACCGACACCACCAGGTCGGGACGGTGGAGACTCCAGAAGTCGCACAGTTCGCGCACCATTCGTCCGTGCAACAGGCGGATGATGCCATGCATGGCTGGCAATACCCGCGAGGGAGCTTGGGTCCAGCCGCGCCTCAGACTCCAATTGTAGACGTCCTGGGAATAAACGCCTGTAGCCTTCCTTACGAAATCAAGATGCCCCAGAATGTGCTGCAGATTGACCAGTTCAATCTTCCAGGGCCGCTTTTCAATACGGACGGCTTCAGACAACGCCATTGCAGCGCTGCGATGGCCTCCGCCCGCATCAAAGAAGACCAGTTGTATCGTCGGATCTTTGTCCACTTTGAAACAGGATATACAGGAATTGTTAATCGTTCATTGCGGATGCGTTTCGCTGCCGACAATTCTGTAATATATTCGCCTATTTACGCCCAGGTATTGAACTTAGAGTCGATTTCAACTTTCAGCTGTTCCGGATCGTGCCCGAACGGTGCTTTGGACACCTCGGTGAACTCTTTCACAATGTCGTCGTACACCAGCGGCTCCAAGGGCGTAAGTACCTCAAAACCAAGGGCGTCCGCCATCCGATCGGCAAAACGGACCAGGTGGACCATACGAAATGACCCGTCGGCGGGCGTATCGTGATGATGGGCCACCACTTCGCACAACTCTTCGGGCAGCGGCATCCTGTGGATCAGCCAGGCGCCGGCTTCGCAATGGTCGACATCGAACAATTCCCGCTCGGTCGCGGTGAGATCGTAATGTTGCTCGCTCGAAACGGCCAGAAGATTTCCAAATGGCTCCGGATATTTCATGATGAGCGCCAGGCGGCCGATGTCGCGAACCAGCGCGGCTACGTAAGCGAAATCCGGGTCCATGCGGCAGGATCGCGCGAGTTTCTCCGCTACGATTGCGCCGGCAATGCTGTTCTGCCAGCAGGTCCGTAGAATCTTGAGATTGATCGCGGGTGCGACGAAATCGCCCATCGCGCGGGTGACCGTAATCGCCCGGACGCGCGCCAGTCCCAGAAGCACGATCGCGTGCGGGATGGCTTTCACCTGTTGTTGCACGGAGAATAAGGGCGAATTCGCCATCTGAAGCACGCGGGCGGCAAACACCGGTTCGGCGGAGACGATTTGGGCTACTTCACGAGTGTCCACGTCTTCTTTCGAAAGCACGCTTAACAGCCTGGTGGCTACCGTCGGGAAAGGAGGTAAGTTCTCTAAGGCCCAGGGCGTCGGGTCCATTTTAAGAGCGGTCATAAGTTCCTCAACGCTCTTATCGGCGAGCGAGGAAAACTATGAGGCTTTTAGCGCCAGGCCGGCCGCAACGGAGGTGAATTCGTTCCCGGTCTTGATCCGCTCTTTTCCAAACCGGCTTTCGAAAATTCTTCGGACCGCCGGCACGAAGGACGAGCCGCCTGTCAGAAACACCATGTCGACTTCGCCAGCCGGCACGCCCGATCCGGCCAGCAGCCGGTCAACACAGCCGGCGATTTGCTGAAGCTCCGGAGCGATCCATTCCTCGAAATCGCGGCGCTCCACCGTGGCCTCGATCTCGATCGCCCCGTGCGAGAAATGAAATCGGGCGCGTTCCTGATTCGAAAGGTCGAACTTCAGTTGCTGCACGGATCGGTGCAGATGGTAGCCGAGGTCTTCCTTGATTACGTCGATCAGGTTCTCGATCTTCTGAGGTTCGAGTGCCTGTACCTTGACGCTCTGGAGCATGTTCATGACATCCCGGGCGCGCAGAAAGGAGAGATGATGCCAGCGTTCCAGATTCGAGTAAACCCAGGTCGGCACCGGCAGGATCTTGTGCATCGATCGCATATCCGTGCCCGCTCCGAGCGCCGGAGATACCAGGTGCCGCACGATCTTGGCGTCGAAAGCATCGCCCGCGATCCCGACGCCGGCGTTCCCGAGCAGCCCCGACCGAATCCCCGGACCCACGCGAAGCAGCGAGAAATCGCTGGTACCGCCGCCGAAATCTCCTATCAGCAGCAGCTCATTATGATCCAGCGTAGATTCATAAAACTGCGCGGCTGCGACCGGTTCCATCTCGAATCGGATGTCTTGGAACCCCGCGATTCGGAACGCTTCCTCCAGACGCTTTTGCGCATAAATGTTCTGCTCTTCCGTTTCCGCTCCCACGAACTGCACCGGTCTCCCGACCACGGCGTGCTGAATCTTGATTCCGAACTGCCGTTCGGACTGTTCGCGCAGATCCCGCAGGATCCGCGAGATCAGCTCTTCCAGCTTGCGCTTTCGACCGAACACCTCGGTGCTCTGCAGGCTCTTGCTGCTCAAAAACGATTTGAGCGATTGGATGAGCCGGCCTTTGTTGTCGGCGGCCAGATATTGTTCGATGCCCTCAGGTCCGCTCCACGATTTCACGATGTGCGCGCCGCGTTCTTTTACTTGCTCCAGGTAAAGCAGCGATCGGAAGGATTCGGTGGTTCCCTGCATGTAAGGAAACGCCGCGAGCTGGACTTCTCCGGACGGAAGCACGCGCGCGACGGAGCTGTTCGTCGTGCCAAAGTCGATTCCGATCCGGGCCCCTTCCATCCTTGCAAGAGTAACGCGGCTGTACAATCGTCCAATATGCTCACCGTGCGATTGCTAGGCGCTACCGCGCTCGTCTTCTCGTTTCTGGGTCTGCATGCTGCCGAAAAGCGGCTGATCACAGCGACCGATATTTACTCGTTTCAATGGCTGGCGGATCCGCAGATTTCGCCGGACGGTTCTCAAGTCATTTACACGCACGTGAGTGTCACCGCCAAGCACGATAACTACGACACGTCGATCTGGATTGTGCCGACCGCCGGAGGTTCGCCGCGTCAGATCACGGCAGGGCCGAGGGATTCGGGCGGGCGCTGGTCACCCGACGGCAAGCGCATCGCTTTCGTGCGCGCATCGGAGAAGGACGGCAAGCCACAGCCGGGTCAGATTTTCATCTTGCCGATGGATGGCGGCGAGGCACGGCAGCTCACCGATCTTGCGAAAGGAGCCGGCGGCCCCGAATGGTCGCCTGATGGCCGCAGCATCGCGTTCACGTCAACAACAACCCCTGAGGACAAGAAAGAGGAGGACAAGGACAAGAGCGACGTTCGCGTGATCAATCGCGCCGTCTATCGCTTCAACGGCGGAGGATACCTGGACACGACGCATCCGTCGCACATCTGGACGATCAGCGTTTCCGACGTCATCAGCGCCCCGGCGAAAGCGACTCAGGTGACCAAAGACGCCTTCAGCGAGAACGGCATTGTCTGGGCGCGCGATGGATCGAAGATTTATTTCCTATCGGACCGCGATCTCGAACCGTACTACAAACCTCCCTCTGGCGACCTCTACTCGGTGGCCGTAACAGGCGGCGATCCGAAGCCTGTCTTGCACATCGATGGGTCCATGCATAGCGCCGTGGTCGATCCCAGTGGTTCGCGCGTGACCTTTGTCGGTGATTTAAACGGCAATCCCATTCGCTCTTATTCCGAACCCGATTTATGGATCTCGTCACTCGACCCCGGCTCAGCTCCGAAAAACCTCACCACGAACTACGATTTCGATATCGGCTCAGGAGTGGGAGGAGATCAGGCGCCCCCGCGCGGCGGAGGCTCGACCAAACCGTTTTGGAGCAAAGATGGCCGTTTCGTTTTCGTCATCTCGGCCGAAGAAGGCAAGGCGAATATCGTCCGAGTCGACGCTGAGACCGGCAATGTGGAACCGCTCACTTCCGGCGATCACGATATTTATTCCTATTCCGCCACGCCCGACGGTTCTCACGTGGCACTGGCCATCTCAACTCCGACCAACATCGGCGACCTCTACATTCTCGACACGGCATCGAAGAAGATGCGCCGTCTGACCAACATCAATGAGAAGCTATTCTCCGAGCTGAAGCTCACTGAGCCCGAAATGATCTGGTACAAGAGCTTCGACGGCAAGCGCATTCAAGCCTGGGTGCAGCGTCCACCGGATTGGGATGCTTCGAAGAAGTACCCGATGATTCTGGACATTCACGGCGGCCCGCATTCGGCCTACGGATACACCTTCGATCACGAGTTTCAGTGGATGGCCGCGAAAGGCTACATCGTGCTCTATCCGAATCCACGGGGGTCGACGGGCTACGGCCAGGATTTTGGAAACATCATCCAGTATCACTATCCCGGCGACGATTTCAAAGACCTGATGGCTGGCGTGGACGACTTGATCCAGCGGGGCTGGGTGGATCCGAATCGCATGGGCGTCACGGGAGGTTCGGGCGGCGGCGTGTTGACGAACTGGACGGTTGGCCATACGGATCGGTTCAAGGCCGCCGTGAGCCAGCGCTCCATCGCCGACTGGAGCGATTTCTGGTACACCGCCGATTTCGTCTTATTCCAGCCGAGTTGGTTCCGCGGCGCTCCCTGGGAGGAAGAGGCCGATTTCAAAGCTCGTTCCCCGATCACTTACATCGACAAGATGAAAACTCCACTGATGCTGATCGAAGGCGAGGCAGACATGCGGACGCCGTCAGGCGCGGGCGGCGAGCAGATGTTCCGCGGGCTCAAATACAGGCACATTCCGACTGTCATGGTGCAGTTCCCCGGCGAGACTCACGAATTATCGCGGTCAGGGAAACCGAAGCACCGCGTCGAGCGCCTGGAACACATCGTCGCATGGTTCGATAAGTATGTCGACGGCGACGATATCAAAACCTATGACGTGAATTAGTGCGCCGGTCCGAGGTATTTTTCGAACCACGCCGTCTCGCGATTCATTTTGTCGAGTATGTGGCGCGGTTCGGTGAAGCCATGGTTTTCTCGAGGGAAAACCACCATCTCGACCGGCACGTTGTTTTTCTTCAGGCCCATGTAGAGTTCCTGGGCCTGGCTGATGGGGACGCGCGTGTCCGCCGCTCCGTGCATGATTAATGTGGGAGTGCGAGCCTGCTTGATAAAGGTCATGGCGGAGGCGCGCTGGTAATTCTCCAGAGCGTTCCACGGAACATCGCCGAAGTAGCCTTCGAGAATGCGTTGCAGGTCGTTGGTGGAATACATGGAGAACATGTCGGTCAAGCCCGCGCCCACCATCACAGCTTTAAAGCGGTTGGTTTGGGTAAGGGTCCACGCGGTCATGTAACCGCCGTAGCTCCAGCCGCTCTGGGCCATGCGATCCGGATCGGCGATGCCGCGTTTCACCAGCTCGTCGAGCCCGGTCTGGATGTCCTGATAATCCATGCCGCCCCAGTCCTTGAGATTGGCGAGCTGAAACTTTTCGCCGTAGCCGGAGCTGCCTCGAATATTGGGTTGGAATACAGCCCAACCTTTGCCGGCCCAGACGTGGGTGTAGTTGTTGCCGGAGGATGGGAACGCCTGCGTCCAGACGCCGGAGGGTCCTCCGTGGATATGAGCGACCACGGGAACGCGTTGCCCGGTGTGATACCCCACCGGATAAATTAAGACGCCCTCGATTTCCATGCCGTCTTTGCCGCGCCATTTAATTACTTCGCTGTGGCCGAGGGCGAGTTCGCGAATGCCGGGGTTCTGGTCGGTTATCCGTCGCGCGTCTACTTTGGGCAGCGCCGAGACGTAGAGATCGGGCGCGTGCTGGAGGTCGCTTTGGGTGAATGCAACGCGGTCGTTCGCGTTCGAGATGCTGAAGCTGTTGATGACGGTTTCGGCGTTCGTGAGCGCTTCGGGCTTGCCGCCGTTTATCGAGACGCGGTAGATCTGTGCGGTGGTGTGGTGCGGCGCTCGGAAGTATATAGATGAGCCGTCGCTCGACCAGCGTAGCGATGCCGCGGCAGCTTCGGGATCGGCGATCAAATCGCGCGGTTCGCCGCCTGAGGAGGAAATCACTTTGAGGTGCGGAATGCCGAGCACTCCGTTGCGGGTGTCGCGGCTATTGAAGGCGATCCATTTGCCGTCGGGCGACCAGCGCGGCTCTTCGTCGGGTCCGGGATTATCAAGAAGCTTGCGCGGCGCTCCGGTGCCATCCGATTCCGCGATGTAGATGTCGGACAGCGGTCCGTCGTCGGCTTTGGTAGTGGGCCGCGATACGTATGCGAGATGTTTGCCGTCTGGCGAGAATTGCGGATCGCTCAACACGGCGTCGGTTTTGACGACTTCGTTTGCCTTCTTGGATTCGACGTCGATCACCCAAATGTGCGAGAAGCGCCAGTCGGTATCGACGACCTTGGCGTCGTCTTTGTCTTTTTGCTTTTTCTCTTCGGCCTCCGTGAGCGGAACCTGCGCCGTGAATGCGATGCGCTTCGAATCCGGCGACCAGTTGAACGCTGAGACTCCGCCCTTTGCATCGGTGAGTGCTTCGGCCTCGCCTCCGAATGCCGGCATTACGTAGACCTGGGCTTTCGGGCGTTCTCCGGGAGTTGGAGCGGCGCTGGCACGAGAGCTGAGAAAGGCGACCCATTGTCCGTCGGGAGACCAGTCGGGAGCGTGATCGTCTTTGCCGCTGGTGAAGCGGCGCGGCTTCCATTCGGCTCCAGCCGGCGCGATCCAAATTTCGGTGCGGCCATGGTCGTCTTTCAGATCCGGATAAGCGACTTCGTAAAGGACGAGTTTGCCATCGGGAGAGATTTTGGCGTTGTTGAGAGCTTTGACGTTCAGGATGTCGTCCGGAGTCATCGGGCGCGGCGCGGCTGTGAGTCCGAGTACGGATAAAAGGAGAAGAGTTGAACGGAGAATCGTCATGTGTGAGGCCCTGGAGAGTAACAGTATACAAGCTACAGTACCTTCGGACCGTAATAGGTCGCCCGTTCTATTGTCGGTTTAACTCGGTGAAATGAGACTGGTACGGCATGAAACCACTTTCCTATATCCTGCTTCTGCTCGCCGGTTCCGTCACGATGAATGCGTCGGTTATTGACACTCTGACAATTAACCTGTCGCCAATAATTCCAGGCTCAGAATTGAGCGGTTCGGTCACGCTCAGCGCGGCACTCACCCCTGGCGAGTCCACGCCGATCGTGCTGACATTTAGCGACCCGGCGGATTACAGCCCGTCGCCGGTTGACGGCACGCTCACTGTCGGTTCCGGTATCGGCGGGAACACCGTCGGATTCTCAGAATTGACGTTCACGGATCTTTTGAATAATTCCGTGATTCATCTTATGACGCGGGGCATGGCAACGTGTGCGACGAGCGTCTCCGATCCGGATGGAATCCCGTGCCAGGCAAATGGAGGGTGGGAGGATAACGATCCGGCGAGTTACACCGGTACTTATTCGGTAACCGCGGAGTACTGTCCGCCGAGCAGCGTTCCCGAGCCGAGCTATTCGATCCCCATGCTGTTGGCGGGCGTTGGCATGTCGGCGTACGGGATAATGAAGTTCAGTGGAGGACGTCCGTAGACTCATCCAGAATGCTCATTCGATCGCCGTCCTTACGGGCGCGGGCGTGTCGGCCGAGAGTGGTGTGCCTACGTTTCGAGGCTCCGACGGGCTGTGGAGGCAATTCCGGTCTGAAGATCTCGCGACTCCGGAAGCCTTTGCGCGCGATCCGAAACTGGTTTGGGAATGGTATGACTGGCGCCGGGGCAACATGGCCTCGGCGCGGCCGAATGCCGGCCACTACGCGCTGGCGGAACTCCAGCGGCGCGTTCCGAAGTTCACTTTAATCACTCAAAACATCGACGATCTGCACGACGATGCGGGCAGCAGGAACGTTCTCAAGCTGCACGGCAGCATCTGGGTTTTGCGCTGCTCAGGATGCGGAAAAGAACGGGCGGACCGTACTACTCCGCTGCCGGACATTCCGCCGAAGTGCGAGTGCGGCGCGCTGCTGCGTCCGGGCATTGTCTGGTTCGGCGAAATGCTGCCGGAAGACGTGTGGCAGGAGGCTGAATGGGCGGCCGAGCACGCTGAAGTTTTTCTGGTGATCGGCACTTCCGCTTTGGTTTACCCGGCGGCCGGCCTGGCCGGCATCGCAAAAAGCGCGGGCGCGAAAGTAGTTGAAATCAACATTGAGGAAACAGCGTTGACCAAGCGGATCCACGCGTTTCTACGAGGACCTTCGGCAGAATTATTGCCGCAACTAGTGGGATGAAGATCTGTTACTTCGATGCCTTTTCGGGCATTAGCGGAGATATGACTGTCGGAGCGCTTCTCGATGCAGGAGCGGATGCCACGGCACTGACAGAGGCTCTTTCGAGCCTGGGCACCGGCGCGGGCTTTCGCGTTGAGAAGACGAAACGGCGCGGAATCGCGGCGTCGAAGTTTAATGTGGATGCAGTGGGAGACGAAGTCCCACCGGCATCTGCCGCATATTCTCAAAATGATCGATGCGCGGCGAGCTGCCGGAACGCGCCAAGAAGCGAGCTTCGGCGGTTTTCCAGACGCTCGGCGAGGCGGAGGCCAAGGTTCACGACGTGCCGATCGAGAAGGTCCACTTCCATGAGGTCGGGGCTGTCGATTCGATCTGCGATATTGTCGGCGCCTGCACTGGGACTGGAACTGCTCGGCGTGGACGAAGTTTACTGCTCGGCGATCAACGTTGGCAGCGGGACCGTGAACACGGAACACGGCGTGTTGCCGGTTCCGGCTCCGGCTACGGCGAAGCTTCTTGAGGGCAAGCCGGTTTATTCGCGCGGGCCGAGTCTGGAATTGACCACGCCTACTGGCGCGGCGATTGTCTCGACGCTGGCGTTAGCGTTCGGTCCTTTGCCGGCGCTTCGCTTGGGCTCATCCGGCTACGGCGCCGGCGATAAGGATTTTACGGAACACGCGAATGTTCTGCGCGCTTTGATCGGCGAAACGAGCGGAGCTTCGGAAGCGACCACGGTCGCGGTGATCGAAGCCAATATCGACGATTCGAGTCCGCAGGTTCTGGGCTACGCGATGGAGCGCCTGTTCCAGGCAGGTGCGCTCGACGTTACGCTACAGCCGGTTCAGATGAAGAAGAATCGGCCGGGCACTTTGCTGCGCGCGATCGCAAAACCGGAAACGCAGGAGGCGCTGGCGCAATTGATTTTCGCGGAGACCACAACGCTGGGATTGCGCGTCTATCAGGCCGAACGGCGCGTGAAGGCCCGGCATACAGTCGATGTTGAAACAACACATGGGAAAATCCGGATCAAGGTTTCGGAAGATGGCTCCTTCGCGCCCGAATACGACGATTGCCGCGAGCAGGCGCTGAGAACCGGAACGCCGCTGAAGGAAGTGCTCGCCGAAGCGCAGCTTCGCATATTTGAAAAACAACTCGATGAAATACTACCTTACAACGCCCATCTACTACGTAAACGCCGCGCCGCACATCGGGACGGCGTATACCACATTTGTCGCCGACGCGATCAAGAAGTTCAAGAAGATGCAGGAGTTCGATCCCGTGGTATTGACGACGGGGTCGGATGAACACGGTCAAAATGTGGAGCGGGCCGGCAAGGCTGCCGGACTTACAGCGGATGAGTATGCCGCGCGGGTTGCGAACGAGTTTGTGGCGCAGTGGCAAAAGCTGGGGATCGACGTTGATAATTTCATTCGCACCTCCGATCCCAAGCATTTTGAAACAGTGCAGGAACTGTTCGAACGGTGTAAGCGGAACGGGTACATCTACAAGGGCTCGTACACCGGGCAGTATTGTTTTCACGATGAGTTATATGTCAATGATGCGAAGCCGGGCGATCCATGTCCGGATTGCGGTCGGATCACGGAGACGGTTACCGAAGAAAACTATTTCTTCAAGCTGAGTGCGTTTCAGGATCGGCTTTTAGAGCTTTACGATCGCGAGCCGAAGTTCATTCAGCCGGATTACCGGCGCAATGAATTGATCCAGTTCGTTAAAGGCGGATTGAACGATTTATCGATCACGCGAACGACGATCAAGTGGGGCATTCCGGTACCGAATGAACGAATCATGTTTTCTATGTCTGGTTCGATGCACTGACGGCGTACATGAGCGCGGTTCGCGGCACGGATTTGTGGCCGGCCGATTTGCACCTGATCGGAAAAGATATTCTTCGCTTCCACGCGATCTATTGGCCGGCGTTTCTGATGGCCGCCGATCTGCCGCTGCCGAAGCAGGTATTCGCGCACGGCTGGATACTTGTCGAAGAGAGCAAGATGAGCAAGTCGCGCGGGAACGTGGTGCGTCCTAGTCCGATTGCGGAGGTGGTTGGAACCGACGCGCTGCGCTATTTCCTGATGCGCGAGATCACGTTCGGGCAGGATGGCAGCTTTAGCTACGATGCGCTGATCGAGCGGTACAACGCCGATCTGGCGAACGGACTTGGCAATCTGGCGAGCCGCACGCTGACGATGATTCAACCAATATCGCGGGGGTGTGGTTCCGGATTCTCCAGGTTTCGGCGATATTGCGGAGACGGCTCGCAGCACCACGGAGAAGGCGCTTGAATGTTTCAACGCTTTCGAATTTTCGCGGGGGCTGGAGGCAATTTGGGCTCTCATTGCCGTGATCGATAAATTCATTGTCGAGCGTGCTCCGTGGGCATTAGCCAAGGCCAAGAACGAGAACTCGCCGCGACTTCTGGATGAAACTTTATATACGGCCGCGGAGACGATCCGTATTGTTTGCGTGTGGCTGTATCCAGTGATGCCGGAAGCTACGAAGAAGATTTGGGCGCAGCTTGGGATGACGCGGCCGCTCGAATCGCAGCGGCTCGCTGATCTGCATTGGGGCAAGCTGCCGGCGCGGCCAGAAAATCGGCAAAGTTGAAGCGGTGTTTCCGAGGATCGAGGCGAAGCCGGCGATCGAGAAAATGAAAGAACTGGAGATTACAGAGAAAGCCCGGCAGGATGCTCTTCTTGGGAAGAAGCCTGTCGAAGCGGCGCCTGCCGCACCGGATAACACAATTTCGATTGACGATTTCGGCAAAGTCGACCTGCGCGTCGGGCAGGTGATCTCGGCCGAGCGGGTGAAGGGCTCGGACAAGCTGCTGCACATGAAGGTGGACATTGGCGAGCCGCAGCCGCGAACAATTGTCGCGGGCATTGCCGAGGCTTATCAGCCGGAGCAGATGGTCGGGCGCAAGGTGGTGATCGTTGCGAATCTGCAGCCCCGGAAATTGCGCGGGATTGAATCGCAGGGGATGATCGTCGCCGCGTCGGTACCGGATGGGAAGCCGGTTCTCGCGGGATTCCTCGAAGACATTCCGGTGGGCGCGCGGTTGAAGTGAAGATCCGGTGCTGATCGATTCTCATTGTCATTTGGATAGCCCGGATTTTGACGCCGACCGCGACGAAGTGATCGAGCGGGCGGTTGAGGCGGGCGTCGAACGGATGGTCGCAATCGGGACCGGCGAGGGTCCGCCGGACCTGGAGGCGGGTATCCGGATGGCAGAGCGCCATCCGGCATTCCTCGCGACTGTGGGGGTCCATCCGCACGATGCGGGGAAGGCTACGGAAGATATTCTGGCGCATGTCTCGGACTTTGCTTTCGCATCCAAAAGTGATTGCAGTCGGCGAGATCGGGCTCGATTATCATTACGATTTCGCTCCTCGGGAAGCGCAGCAGCAGGTGTTCATCGAGCAGATGCGGATTGCGGCGGCGGCTCGGAAGCCGATCGTGATTCATACTCGGGAAGCCTGGGAGGATACGTTCGCGCTGATCGAGAAACATTGGGCTCCGCACAAGATTCCCGGTGTGATGCATTGTTTTTCGGGTGGTCAGAAGGAGGCGGCACGATCGCTTTCGCTGGGATTTTATTTGAGCTTTGGCGGGATTGTGACTTTTCCTAAAGCTACGGAGCTTCAGAAAGTGGCGGCAGAGGCTCCTCTCGACCGAATTTTGCTGGAGACGGATTCTCCTTATCTGGCTCCCGGTGCCCAAGCGCGGGAAGCGGAATGAGCCTTTGTTTGTCGGGTATACGGCGCAGAAGGTGGCGGGGTTGCGGCGCGTGACCTTTGAGGAGATTGCGGCAGCGACGACGGCGAACTTCGGCCGGTTGCTGGCGGGTGTGTGAAAAATGGATCATGGGCAGTTCGCCCGTTGCTGACGCGCGGGGTTCCGCAACGAGGTCGGCGGACCGAAGGTGGGGGGAATTGACCGTGTTGTTACACTGGGAGAACCCATGAGCTCAAGCAAGCTTGGGCAGTCCTTGACGCCCCACGAAATTTGGGGCCTGGTCCAGAAAGATCTGGAGCGCGTGGAGCGCGAGATCGGCCTGGAATCCGTGGCCAGCGTGGATGTCGTCACTGCCATCGGACGATATTTGCAGGATGGCGGCGGCAAGCGGCTGCGGCCGATTCTGCTGCTGTTGTCTTCGCATATCGCGGGGAATCCCTCCGACGCTTCAATCCGTCTGGCGGCCGTGGTCGAGATGATTCACGCGGCTACGCTGGTTCACGACGATGTCATCGACACGGCGCGGACGCGGCGGGGGCGGCCTTCGAGCAACGCCATCTGGGGCAATCATACTTGTGTTCTGGCCGGCGATTGGCTTTACATGCAGGCGTTCCAAGTGGCGCTTCGCGAGCGTAATTTCCGGGTGCTGGAAGTTCTGATCAGCTTGACGCAATTGATGGTGGAAGGCGAGTTGCTTCAGTTGGAGCGGATCGGAAAGATCGATGTCACCGAAGCCGATTACATGGAACTGGTGGATCGCAAGACGGCCAGCCTGTTCTCCGCTTCGGCACGATTGGGCGCCATGGTGAGCGGGGCCGATGAAAGCGGGGAAATCCGGCTGGGCGAATTTGCCTGGAATCTTGGAATCGCGTTCCAGCTTGTCGATGACGTTCTCGATTTCACTTCGCGCGAGCAGGTTTTGGGAAAGCCCGTGGGCAGCGATCTTCGGGAGGGCAAGGTCACGCTGGCCCTGATCTATGCTTTGGCCGAAGCAACGGCCGAAGAGCGGGAACTGGTTACCACCGTGTTGAAGGACGGTAATTACGATCGAGTTAGTTTTAGCGAGATCCTGACGTTTATCGAACGCCGAAACGGTATCGAGCGGGCGCGCCAGCGGGCTCAGCACTTTACGGAAAAGGCGCGGTCGATCATCGCGGAGTTTGCCGACTCTCCTTATCAGCGCGCGCTGTGCGCCGTTACAGAACTTGTTACGGATCGCGACCATTAGCGCTTCCATCGGTTAGGGCGCGATCCAAAAAATCCTCACGCTATTTCTCCCTCTCAATCACTGACTTAACGCCCACCCCATCCAAAACCCCACCACCTCGCCCCTACCCTGAACGAAGAGACTCCCGATGCGATCTCAAGCCCAAATCGACGACTCCTGCAGCAACGGCCGAGGTCCCACATCTCTGAAGGCAAGGCCATCTCCAGCCGCAATGCCCTCCGCCACGGTAACGCCACCCGATTCGTCCTTCTCACCTCCAAAGACACGAACCCAGACAAACCAACCGAACGTGCCCCCATCGTCGGCACTGAATCATGGGCAAGTGGGAGACGGCTCGCGGCCTGGCGATATGCAGAGTCAGCCGGCCCATCCCGACCCGGCATTCAGCCGTGCGTGATCTCCTTAGAAGTAATTTCGTACTTGAAGTTGTCCGCGTTGAGGCTGTCGAGCCGGCCTTCGGCGGTTTCAGCCTGAGGGTACATCAGGAACCCGACGGGCTTGCCGCTCGATCCAGGCAACTCCACATCGTGCGCGGAGTTATACGCCATCCAGTTCATCTCCCACGATCCGAACAGCCGCGCTCGCGCCTTCTTGACCATCTCATCGTCCGCCGGCCGGTTGCCGGGCGGCTCTTCCAGCATTACCTTGCGAACATCGGCCGGGTCCACCGGAACCCAGCCGTACTCGTTGAGGTAAACCTCCGCGCGGCAGTGCTGCGCCTTCGAGACAATTTCCGACGACGCTCCCAAACTCTTGTAGCCCAACTCGGATTTAGCGAGGCGGATACCGTACATATCGCGAGCGGGGAGGCCGGCAGCGCGCGCCAGACCAACATAGAGTGCATTGAGGTCGGCGCATTTGCCACCCAGGTCCTTCGATTCCAGGAGGAATCGAATGTCGCCGATGCCGCAGCCACGCGTTTTCGGATTGCGGTACGTATTGTCGACGATCCAGTTATAAATCGCGCGGGCCTTATCTGTGTCCTTGGGGAAGGCTTGGGTGATCTCCATGGCAGTCTGCTTGACAATGCCATCGGTAGGGAGAAGCTTGGTTGCGCGCAGATAATACTGCAATTCCGCCGCGCTTGTTCTGGGCGCCTTGGCAGGGACCGAGATGTCGACAGCCCAGTCTCTGGTCGCGACCCGGCTGGTGACTTCCACGATGGGTTTGGCTCCTGCAGGGAATTCCGCGACAACAATGCCCAGCGCGTCGGCCTTGTTTACGACCGTTTTGGAGGAGCCGTTCTCGCAGTGCACGACGTTAGCGAGCGTCTTCTGAAACGGCGTGTTTTTTGTGAGGGGCACCGGAAGCCAGACACGGGTTGTGCTGGAAGGTTGCAGCACTTCGACTCGCGTCGTCACTTCGAAGATCCGCCATTCGGAATCCGCGGCAAGCAGGCGCGCGGGATTCGAGAAAGCAAAGCCGCCGGCGACAGCGCCAGCGGTATGCAGAAAATCACGCCGGTTCATCGAACCTCCTTGACAAGCCTCACCTCTATAGCGCCTGTCATAGCTTACATTTTGCCATGGCCGCCGGCCTCTTCCTGGAGTGTGATGCTTGTGCGGAATACGAAGGAGGGCTCCATGTTGAAATGGTTACGTCCTGTCCTGGCGGTCGTTTTTGCCGCGAGTCTCTATGCAGAGCTTCCGCCTCTGGTCGACAGGAATGCATTCTTTGGCGAAATCAAAATTACTGCCGCCCAGATCTCTCCGGATGGCAAGTACATTTCATTCCTGAAGCCTTATAACGGTACACGCAATATATGGGTGAAGAAGGCCGATGAGCCTTTCTCGGCCGCAAAGCCCATGAGCGCGGAAACCAAGCGTCCGGTGTCGGGGTACTTCTGGAGCCGCGATTCCAAGTATCTCCTGTATGCTCAGGATCAATTCTCAATTCGCGCGCACTTCGGCGGTTGGAAGACACACCAGCTACCCGCCTTCGGTGCGCCATATCTCACGGCCGGAATTGCGAAATTTACAGGAGGTGAGCCCCCAAGAAAACCGAGAACACGGAGTCATGCCGTCAAAGGCTTCTCGCCAATGCTCACCAACAATTCGTCGACTGTCTCCCAAGGCAAGCGCGTGCCCCGACTGCGTAGTTTCGCAAAGCAGTCTCCCAGCGTTGAAGAGAGCAGCCCCAGTTGGTAAAACCGTTGAAGAACCCACACGGTACCATGGAATTCGAGATCTTCACGCGCGGCCAGATCTCGTCCCCAAGGATCATCGACGATCACGGCCGCGCCGAACTGCGAAGCCTGCACAACTGCCTCAACTTCTCCCCGATCTTTCACCCCAAGTCGAGCCCGTTCCGCAAGGAGGAAATCGACAGTGCCCTGTTCATAGCCATCACAGCGTTGGAAAAAGCCATAGGTGTCGAAGATGAGCTGCAAGCGGTCCTTTGTCGCGCGGAGTTTGAAGAGTTCACTGCGAACAGCTTTCGGAACGAGCACTAGTGAAAAGAGCATGCTGAGCTGCGGCACTAAATGAAGATGATCAAGAGCGATAAGGCAGGAACTGTCAATTGTACAGCGGCGGGCCCGCATTCCCTTCAGTGTCTATCCGCGGGCGCTAGCAAAAGCAAGCCAAGAGCCAACGTACCCAGGGCCAACAGTGCGGTCTTTGCCGTCTGCTGAGCATCGAGAGCCTTCAGATGTTGCACAATGCTCAGCTCCACTCGATCCGGGTTAGCTGGATCGATTACAACGAGGTTTTTTCCGAAGTACGCTTGAAGTTGTGGCACGAATGTGGGATACGACATCACGACCATGTTCTTGTGAAGCGCCAGCCCGGTGTTTAGTTCCTGGCTGCAGGCTTCGGTCAGACCAGTGCCAACAACACCTAAAACGACCTCGGCCTGATTGAGTTTTTGACTTGCTTCCGGATCAAGAAGCGTCGGCACGCCTTGACGGGTGTGGGCTGGAGGGACATATACCGTCAAGCCGTTCACAGCTCCAAGAGCCTGAAGGCGAAGCGCAGTGACTTGGTCCGCGATATCCCCGTATGAGATGAACACGTTCACTCCCTCGATTCTAGCCTGTGTGTCCTGGCCCCGTCAGGTTGCGGCATGTGACGTGGTGAAAAGCGGTCCCGATTGGTGAAGGGAAAACGTATACAACCGCTAAACCGTCTGTACGGTGCCGGACGCCCCTCGCTGGAGTGTTATGCTTGTGCGGAATACGAAGGAGGGCTCAATGTTGAAATGGTTACGTCCTGTCCTGGCGGTCGCTTTTGCCGCGGGTCTCTATGCACAGCTTCCGCCTCTGGTCGACAGGAATGCATTCTTTGGCGAAATCAAAATTACTGCCGCCCAGATCTCTCCGGATGGCAAGTACATTTCATTCCTGAAGCCTTATAACGGTACTCGCAATATATGGGTGAAGAAGGCCGATGAGCCTTTCTCGGCCGCAAAGCCCATGAGCGCGGAAACCAAGCGTCCAGTGTCGGGGTACTTCTGGAGCCGCGATTCCAAGTACCTGCTCTATGCTCAGGATCAACTGGGCGATGAGAACTACAACGTTTATGCGATCGATCCGGCGGCCGCGCCGGACAAGCAAACGGGTGTTCCGCCGGTCCGCAACATAACCGATGCCAAAGGTTCGCGCGCCATGATCTACGATCTTCCGAAGAGCGCTCCGGACATCCTTTATATCGGACTCAACGATCGAGACAAAGCCTGGCACGATCTGTACAAATTGCGCATCTCGACCGGAGAGCGTACGCTGCTGCGCAAGAATACGGATCGGGTCGCGGAGTGGGTTTTCGACAACGCGGGCAAGCTGCGGGCCGCCTTGAGAACGGACGACAAGGGCAACACGGAGATCCTGCGCACGGACGCGGACGCTCTTACTCATCTTTATACCTGCGACGTTTTCGAATCTTGCGCGCCCATTCACTTCGACCATTCGAATCAGAAGCTGTACTTGATCACGAATAAAGGCGCGAACGTCGATCTCGTGGAGCTTGCAGTCATGGATCCGGCCACCGGCAGCGTGACGCGGGTCGAAAGCGATCCAATGAAACGCGTTGATCTGGAGAACGCATTGTTCTCCGCTGTGGATGACCATCTGCTGGCGACTTATTACAACGACGATAAAGAGCGGATCTATTGGAAAGACAAAAGCTACGAGGCCGATTACAACTGGCTGAAGCATAAATTGCCGGGCCGCGAGATCGGATTCACTTCGCACACGAGCGATGAAAGGGTGTGGATCGTCAGCGCCCATAGCGATGTCGAGCCCGGCGAGGTTTGCCTTTTCGACCGCAATGCGAAGAAGCTCACTTTGCAGTATCGAGTGCGGGATGAGATTCCACGCGAGTCGCTGGCGGAAGAGAAGCCGATCCGGTACAAGTCGTCTGATGGTCTCGAGATTCCGGCTTACCTGACTCTGCCGAAGGGCGTTCCGGCTAAGGATCTCCCGCTGGTTGTGTTTCCGCACGGTGGGCCCTGGGCCCGCGACGAATGGGGTTACAGCACTTTTCCGCAATTCCTGGCGAATCGCGGCTATGCCGTGCTACAGCCGAACTTCCGCGGATCGACCGGTTACGGTAAGAAGTTTTTGAACGCCGGTAACGGCGAATGGGGCCGGAAGATGCAGGACGACCTAACCTGGGGCGTGAAATACCTGGTGGATCAGGGGATCGCGAATCCGAAACGGGTTGGGATCGCGGGCGGTTCCTATGGCGGATACGCGACGCTCGCGGGAGTTGCTTACACGCCGGACTTGTATTCGGCCGCTGTCGCGATTGTTCCTCCTTCGGACCTGATTTTCCTGCTGCAATCGATCCCTCCTTACTGGGAGGCGATGCGCAAGACCATGTACGTGCGCATGGGCGATCCGGATACGCCGGAAGGCAAGAAGCTTCTCGAAGAGGAATCGCCGGTGAATGCGGCTTCGAAGATCAAGACACCGCTGATGGTGGTGCAGGGCGCCAACGATCCGCGAGTGAACAAGCGCAACTCCGACGAGATCGTGATTGCGGTTCGAGACCACGGCGTGCCGGTTGAATATCTCGTCGCTCCGGACGAGGGCCACGGGTTCGCGCGGCCGATCAACAATCTGGCCATGGTGGCATCCATGGAGCGCTTCATGGCCAAATACCTGGATGCCCGATTCCAGGAATCCATGCCGGCGGATGTCTCGGATCGTCTGAAGGAGATCACGGTGGATCCGAAGACGGTGACGCTTAAGGCCGCGGTGGATCCTTCAAAGGTCGGCCTGCCCATGCCCGGTCGCGACCTGACGCCGGGAACCGCGAGTTTCAAAGCGGTCGTCAGTATCGGCGGTCAGAGTATTAAGATCGATAGTTCGAGCGAAGTGAAAGATCAATCGCCTTCGTGGGCGATTGTGGAAACAATGAACACTCCGATGGGCGCGATGAGCGACAGTGTCGTGCTGGATAAAGGCAAGTTGACGCCTATCGAGAGGCACGTGAAGCAAGGTCCTGTCACGATTGATCTCGCATTCAGCGGCAATAAGGTGACCGGCACGATGGCGATGAACGGGAAGAGCCGGCCGGTGGACCTGGATCTGGGAGGTCCCGATTTCGCCGATGGAGCGGGGTCCATGGATGTGATCGCTGCTCTGCCGCTGGCGGATGGTTATAAAACCAGTTTCTACAATGTCGATCTTCAAAAGATGAAGCCGCGGATTATGCAGTTGAGCGTTACCGGGACGGAATCGGTGACTGTTCCCGCAGGCAGCTTCGACACTTACAAAGTAGAACTGGCGCCGGCTGACGGCGGAGCGGACCACATTACGATTTGGATCTCGAAGGACAAGCATGAGCCGGTGAAATACGCGGCTGTGCTGGCTTCGATGGGCGGGGCCACGCTTACCGCGGAACGGCAATAGGCTTTAAGGCCTCGGCGATTGCAACGTTCTTTCGACGTTGCGCACTACTCATTAGCTCGGACGTGAAGGGAGACTTGGCCATGCGCTCTGTTTGCAAGGCAGCGTTACTCTTTTGCGCGTGTGTTTCGCTTCCTGCGATGGCGCAGGTCAACCCTCCCATAATCTTCGGAGCGGAGAACTCGGCAAGCTATAGCGTAAACATCGCGCAGGGTTCCCTGTTCGTTGTTTACGGGGCGAATATCGGTCCCGCTCAACTCGTCCAGACCAGTTCGTATCCGGTGCCGACGCAGATCGGTGGAACCTCAATTAGCGTGACGTCCGGCTCGACCACCGTGCCCTGTCCCATGGTTTACGCGGTCTCAGGTGCGGCTGCCGCCGTAATGCCATCGAACGTACCGGCCGGCAATGCCACGTTGAGTCTGACCTACAACGGCCAATCGACGCCGTTCCCGGTGACAGTAAAAGTCGTGCCGTCGGCTGTGGGGATCTATACTTTGGGCAGTTCGGGATTGGGGACTGGGGTCTTCACGGGATTGGATGGGTCGGTGAAGACCTTCGCGGCGACCGCCAAGAATGGCGACATCGTTACGGCATGGGCCACCGGCCTGGGTCCAGTAAGCGGGTCTGACAACGTCGTGCCTTCGACGTTCCCGAGTTTTTCGGGTGTCGATGTTTTCGTGGGAACGCAGGCCGCGAACGTGATCTATGCCGGGCGCTCGGGGTGTTGCGTTGGACTGGATCAGATTTCGTTCGAAGTTCCAGCCGGAGTAGCGGGCTGTTACGTGCCGGTCGCGGTGAGCAGCGGGGCCACAATCAGCAACTTTGTTTCGATCGCGGTGAGCAGCGGCGGGGGCGCTTGTTCGGATACGATTCCCACGGTGCCGGTGAGCGTCATGAATCAAGCGTCTGATGAACGGACTGTCAAGGCGGCGGCGCTCGCGGCGGGTCCGGTATCCGTGCTTCGCGGATTGGGCTTCGATGAAAAGCCGTATCTGGCGAAGGCGCTCTCCAAACTCCTGCGCGTCCCGGTGACTCAAGACGATGTCGCGAAGCTTCTGGCCGCGCAGCAAACTCACAATCAACACGCGTTGATGCGCGCCATGATCAAATACGCCGCGGCGTGGAAGGCTTTGACGCCGGCTGGGAAGCTCGCGGTGCGAGCCCTGCTGAATTCCAACCAGCAAGGCGCGATCGCCGTTTTCGGGCAGTTCAACACGCCCGCCACTCTGGCCGCGGCGCTTGGCGGTCTGTTTCCGAGTCAAGGAACGTGCGCCCCGTTTCCCTCTTTGTCGAATGGGTGGACGGGCGGCGGGCTCGACGCCGGATCTTCGCTGGGTCTTTCGGGCCCGGCTGGATCGTGGACTTTAGCGCCAACCAGGACCGGAGAATATCAGGTGTTGTTCGGAAGTTCTCCGAGCGGTCCGAATCTTCCCGTGGGAACCTATGCCGTCGCGAGCGCGGGCGGGAAGGATTTGAGCGCTTTTAGCGCTTCGCTCAATGTTGGCGGAAACATTACTTGGACGAATAAAGCCGACGTTACTAGCGTCGACCGCAGCCAGCCTTTGACCGTCACATGGTCGGGTGGGACGAGTCCTGGAGCGGTTCTGGTTGGTGGGTATGTGTATTCGAACACCACGGGACTGGTGGGTTTTGTTTGTACGGAGGATATCGGCAAGGGTTCGTTCACAATCCCAGGATTTATTCTCTCGACGCTGCCGGCGGCCGCTAGCGGTGGAACGATGTTCGTCGCTCCACATCCGTTGTCGCGGCAGGTGACGATTCCGGGCGTCGATCTCGCTTATTTTATGGATGGAAGCAGCGATTCGAAATCGGTGGTGTACAAGTAGGAAGAGTTGCGATCGGGATGCCTGTTTCCGCGGTCGTTTCGTGTTTGAAATTAGAAAGAGCTGTGACGCCTACGGCTCCGAACACCTGGGCGGCGAGGGTGACTGGCTTCGATTTTGGATGCACAGGGCTGAGGCATAGCTTGCTGGACTGGGTGAGGGCGAATTCTTGAAAAAGAGGCTTGAACATGGAGCTTATAAATGAGATCGTCGCGCGTCTCGACAAACTGCCGCCGGAAATGCAGGAACAGGTACTCCGGTTCGTCGCTTCTTTGACGCCGCCAGGAGCTAACGGCGAGGGCGGGGCGATATTCCGCTCGTTTTCTGGTTCCCTCGACCCGGTTTCAGCACGGGAAATGATCCGAGCAATCGAACACGAGTGCGAGCGGGTGGATGAGGACGACTGGTAGGCTTCTGCTCGACACCAACATCGTGATTGCTCTCCTCGAGGGTGATGAGGCGGTGTTGTCAAACCTGGAGGGTGCGCCTGAAGTATTCATACCAGCAATCGTAGTCGGCGAGTTGTTCTTCGGTGCGGCGAAATCTGGCCGGCCTTCTGAAAACTCCGCAATCGTGGAGCGATTCGCCGCCGGGAGATCGGTCCTTTCGTGCGATCTCCAAGTAGCTCGCGAGTATGGACGCATGAAGCAGCGGCTTCGGGCGAAAAGAAGGCCGCTGCCCGAAAACGATATCTGGATTGCCGCCACTGCGAGTGTTCACGAATTAGTTCTCGTTACAAGAGACCGACACTTTCGTGAGATTGATGATTTGGCTATAGCGGAGTGGTGAGGCCGCGTACGCGCGCGGGGGGCTTAATAGACCCGACCGCTCCAGTGGTTTTCCAGGCAGAAACCGGTCCCGGGGGGATCTCTATATACCCGAGGAAATAAAGACCGCACGGGCCCAGTTCCGCTTCTCCTTCCGAATCAATGGCTTAAATAAGGGCAATTTTCGAAGGACCTCTATTTCGACTTTAGGCCGCGTCCCGGACTTCCACCGTCATCTGCTTGCCCAAGGCGGACAAGGCCGCCTGAATCCTCTCCGCTTTCGTAGCATGTCGGGGGTCGAGCATGCGGCGAACGACTCGCTCATGAACACCAAGGCGACGGGCTAACTCTGAGTTGTTGACCTGCCGATCACGCATCGCGAGGTAGAGCGCCAGCTTTGGTGCGAGCCACAGCGGTACGGGCACCAGGCGCTGACGGCGCTTGGGAATAGACGGCACAGGGATCTCTTCGCGGCGGGAAAGCCGGATCGAAAGGTCGGACCCGAGGGCGTCCATGGCCTCCTCGAACGCCTCGCGCTCGTCCTTGCCGTCGGTTGCGACGCGTGGAAGATCCACAAATTCGACGAGTATGCGGCCGTCAGTTCCAGCTGTTAGCTTGGCGGGGTAAGCAAAGGAGAACATAGAGCTCATTTATAAATCATGGGGATCGATCTTTAAATCCCGGCACATCTTGATCATGAGGTCGCGGCCGATCTCTTTCTTTCTATCTTTGAGGGTGGTGAATTCTTCGCCGAAGTAGAGGCGACCATGGCTTCCCTTTCCTTTGTCGGCCACGAATTCGCAGGAGATCTTCTCAAAGCGGGCGAGCCTTCGGACACGGCGCTCGAATTCCGCACCCTTCACTTTTTATCTTCGGACATTTGTGTCCGATCGTCAAGAGAAAAGTGGAGTCGCGACACGGGTCAGCGCTGCTCGAATCAACATGGTCGATCCAGTCCATATAGTCCCTTGCCGAGCCGGTACTGGTCCACACGATTCCGGGGTTAACTAGGTGTCGAGTATACTGTGGAATAGAGTCCACAATGGAAACGATACAGGTTGTTCTGGACGCAAAGCTCCTAAAGGCGGCCGATGTTGCAGCAAAGCGGCAAAAGGTGAATCGGTCCGCGCTCATTCGCCAGGCTCTTCAGGAACATCTCAAGCGACTCCGTATGTTGGACCTCGAGGAGCGCGACCGGCGCGGTTATCAGGCTCAACCTCAGCGCGTGGGAGAGTTTCTTCCGTGGGAGGAGACTGCGGCTTGGCCGGAAGACTGAACCGGGGCGATGTTTATATTTGCCGATTTCCATCGCCGGACAAGCAGCGACCTGTTCTGATACTCACTCGCGATAGCGCCATTGGCCATCTTGCGACCGTGACGGTCGCACCAATAACGTCCACAGTTCGAGACGTGCCGTCGGAGGTGAAATTAGATGTCGACGACGGCATGAAAGGTCGATGCGCGGTGAACCTGCACAACGCGGTTACGATCACACAGGAACGGCTCGGCAAGCGAGTCGCCAGTCTGAGTCATGAGCGGATGCAAGAAGTCTGCGCAGCCTTGCGGTTCTCGCTTGGATGCGGTTGAGCTATGCTGTGACTCCGTGGGCCCAATCCGCGGGGGCTTGACCTTCGGCTAAGAGTTCGCCTTTTTCGAGGTGGCGGATGTTTGTTGCGAAGCTGGCGGCGTGCGGGTCGTGAGTTACCATCACGATGGTCTTGCCGAATTCTTTGTTCAGGCGCGAGAGCAGCGTGAGCACATCCTGGGCGGAGGCGGCGTCGAGGTTTCCGGTGGGCTCGTCGGCGAGGATCAGATCGGGATCGGTCACAATCGCGCGGGCGATGGCTACGCGCTGCTCCTGACCGCCGGATAACTGGCGCGGAAGATGTCCCATGCGATCGCCCAATCCTACGAGTTTGAGCGCCGTCTCGGCGTGGGCGATGCGGTCCTTCTTTTTGAGGTTGGTCAGCTTCAACGGGAGCTCGACATTTTCGAGCGCCGTGAGCACGGGAATCAGATTGAACGATTGGAAGACGAACCCGACGTGCTCATTGCGCCAGTGGGCGATGGCACGGTCGCTTAAGCGCCGCAGGTCCTCGCCCAGCACGAGAATCTCGCCGCCGGTGGGGCGGTCCATGGCCGCGATCAGGTGCAGGAGTGTCGATTTTCCCGAGCCGGAGGGTCCCATCAACGCTACGAATTCGCCGCGCGCGATGGTGATGTCGACGTCTTTGAGCGCCACGACGTGAAACTCGTCGCGCACGAACTCTTTCGTCAATTGCCGTGTTTGAATAATCGTTTCGCCCATAGTCTTACCCCTGTTTTGGATGCACTCTCTGACCGTCTTTCAGGTCGGCCGGCGGATTCAAAACCACGTCCTCTCCGCCGATCAATCCCGATTCCACTTGCGTGCCCTGCGCGTTCGTACCGGAAACTACTACCTGCTTGCGCACCGCCTTCCCATCGAGAACGATGAAGACGGCGCCATCGCGAATTGCCGACGCCGGCACAACAACGATCGGTTTGGCGCGCTCCGTTACCGGGCCCTTATCCTCGGCGATGAAGGCTACGCTCGCATTCATCTCCGGCCGCAAATAATCGTCGGGGTGAAAGACGCGAACCTTCACCTGCACGGTGGCTTTCTGACGGTCGGCTTCGGGAGAGATCTCTTCGATTGCGCCCTTGTATTTGCGGTCCGGATAGGCGTCGGTGGTGATGATGCCTTCCTGCTTCGGACCGAGCTTCGCGAAGTCGTTCTGGTTGATATCGAGCTCCACCTGCAGATCGTTCAAGTCGGCTATGGAGACGACGTACCCTTTGGCGCCTTTATCGCCCACGAAGCCTGTCGTGACGAATTCGCCCTTTTCTACGTTGCGCTCCAGAATCGTGCCGGCAATCGGCGCTTTGATGATAGTGTTGTCGAGCTGCGTCTGGGCATAGGCGAGCGAACCTTTGGCCTGCTCGATCTGCGCGCGTACGGCATCGATCTCTTCTTTTCTGGGCCCGAGGCGAACCAGCTCATAGGTCCGGTCGGCCGACGCTACGCGGGCCAGGGCACTGTCGTATTTCGCTTGCTGGTCGTCGAGCGTCTGGCGAGCCATCACTTTCTGGTCCACCAAATCCTTGGTGCGTTTGAGGGTCACTTGCGCGTCCACTAAATCGGCGCGGGCTGTCTCGACGTCGGCTTTCGCTTTAGCGATCTCTTCGGGACGGGAACCGTGCTCCATTTCGGCGAGCTTCGCCTCCAGCGATCCGAGATTGCCCATGTACTGCTGAACCTGGGCGCGATACTCGTCGTCTTCGAGACGAACCAGGACCTGACCCTGTTTTACGCGATCGGCTTTTTCGACGCCGATCCAGGCTACCTTGCCGACAACCTTCGCCGCGAGCTCGATTTTATGGGCCGCGACGATATAGCCGGTGGCGTTGAGAATGACGCTGCCTTGTCCGGGACCGGAAGTGTTGAGCGCTTTAGCGCGTCCGACTTCGACTTCGGTGGCGGCGTTCAATCGCGCGTAAATGAATCGTCCGGCGCCGAGGAGCAGAAACAGCAGTACGCCAGTGACGATCCATCGGACGGCCCAGGGCGACGGTCCTTCGCTCCTCCGTTTGGAGCGATCGATGCGAAGGTTTTGTAGTTGTTCGTCCATGTCCCTATCAGATGTCCCGTAGCGCGGTCAGGATTTCTTTTCTGGCAGCAGACCGCGCCGGGAAAAAGCCCCCCAGAGCACCCATAAACAAGGCAAAAACCAGGCCGGTGAGCATCACGGCCGGGCTCACGCGGAAGTTGAATGCGATCTCGCTGAAGGTGAAGAAACTGGTGATGCCGGTTGTGACGTTGTTGAGCGGCAACACCAGCAATATCCCGATGGCCGCGCCGATTATCGACAACAGCAGCGATTCCAGGAAGAAGCTCAACAGAATGGAACCGCGCGAGAAGCCAAGCACGCGAAGGGTTCCGATTTCTTTTCCGCGCCGCGCCACCGCTGCATACATAGTGTTCATGGCCGCGAAACAACTTCCAACCGCCATGATCAGCGAGACGAAGATGCCCATCGCCTGAAGCGGAGCTCCGGCGGAGGTTTGCCGATCGTAATATTCTTTTTCGGGAATCGCGTCTTCGTTGAGGCGCACGTCATCCTTGATGGAGTTGACGAGAGCCGTAACCGCGGAGAGGTCTTCGGCACGGATCAGGGCGGAACTCAGGCCTTCGGAACGACTGAAATCCGAGCTGATCTGGTTCAAATCGCCGTAGATCTCGCTATTGACGGCGGATTTGCCACCGTCCATCACTCCGACGACGGTCCATTGGCCTTTGCCGAATCGCAACTGGCGGCCAAGCTGGGCGGTGGGATGCCGCTCCGCGATCGCTTTGCCTACGACTACCTCGCGATGACCGGCCTGGAACCAACGGCCCTGCGCAATCTTGAGATTGTCGCGTAGTGCGATGCCGTTCGGTTCGACTCCGCGGAGGTTCACGTTGAATCCGCCCTCATTCTCGGCACTTGGCAGATTAATAACGGTGACCATTTCGAGCGACGTCATGGGCTCGCCAGATGCCGATTTTGCGATGCCGGGTTTGAACTTCAAATCCTGATACTGCTGTCGCGTCATGCCGCTGACCAGTTCGGAGGTCGCGGATTTCCGGACCACGATGATGTTCAAGGGATTGCCAGTGCTCTCGAAGGCCGAACGCAAACCACTGACCAGGGCGAGTACGGCCAGCAGTACCGCAACGGTGAGCGCGATACCGAGCGCGGTCATGAACGTGGTCGCTTTGCGAACCGTCAAGTTACGCAGGTTGTATGCAATTGGAATCGCCATATGGATGACCTATGTTTCAACCGGTGTTACGAAGAGCCTCGACAATCGAAATTCGCGACGCCGACCAGGCCGGAAACGCCGAACTGATCAAGCCTACGACGCCGGCCGTAACAATGCAGGCGAGAATTACGACCGGCGTCATCGCCATGCCGTTCGTGAATCCCATGGTGCCGGGTGCGTTCCGCGCTCCACTCACCAAGACCGCGGCAAGCAAGCAGCCGATGACGCCGCCGATCAGCGAAATGACGATCGATTCCCCGAGAATAATTCCGAGAATGGAGCCGCGGGTGAATCCCAACGTTTTCAAGACGCCGACTTCGCGTACACGCTCGCGGACCGACATCGAAATGGTGTTGGCGGAGACGAGCAGAATAGTGAACGTGATGGCTCCGCAGATCGCCATGAGATAGAGCTTCAGATTCCCCAGGAACGACGCGAACGAGAGGACGAAGGCCTGCTCCGATTCCGTCATGGTTGGGAACGGCGAGTTGTCGAACTGTTTATCGATTGCTTTTTGCACGCGCGATACGTCGTCGGGCGTGTCTACGATCATCTGCACGCTGCCGACGGCGTCCATGCGGCGGGTAATCCCCGCTGCCTTGAGGGCTTCTCGTGGATACGTGGCGTTAAAGTACATGCTCGCGTTGTCGAGAGGGTCGGTGTAAATGCCGACGAGTTTCAGTTCCAGCGTGACAGGCCAGATGTCGCCTACGAGGGTGATGCGGTCGCCGATTTTCCAGTTGAATTTGTCCGCCGTACCCTTGCCGACGATACAGCCGGTGCGTTCGTGTAGAAACGCCTGCTTCTGGTCATCCGGCAGGTTGATCTCGGGATTAATAATAAAGAGTTTGTCCGGTTCCACGATGAATCGCGCGAAGAAATTGCGTTGATCGCGTGCGTCTTTATAGGTCCCGCCGAACCAATCCCATTCCATCGCGGAGCGGACGCCGGGAATCCTCCGGATCTGGTCAACATACGCCATCGGAATCGGCTGTGTCATGGAAACGCGATGATGCGTTACGAGGCGGAGGGCTTGCGCCGGAGTGGCGGGTCCGGAGAGGAAGAGGCCGTGATAGAGGGCCATCAAAAGGCCGAGCACGCAGAGAGACACGGCAATGCTTCCGATGGTCAACAAGCTCCTGCGCCGGTTGCGCAGGGCGTTCTTAAACATTAATGGAATGTATCGCAACATCTTGCCTCCCGTTACCGCTCAAAAGACGTACGCACGACTCCCCGGACGGTGTTCCTCTATTCTATATAACGGCGATGGACCACGAACGTTATATGCGCGAGGCGATCCACCAGGCGCACCGCGCCGAAGAGCAGGGCGAAGTGCCGATTGGCGCAGTTGTCGTCATCGGGGACGAGATTCTGGGGCGCGGTTCCAATGCGCCGGTTCGTATTCATGATCCTACCGCTCACGCCGAGATCCTCGCGCTGCGCCAGGCCGCGAAAAAGCTCGGCAATTACCGGCTCGAAAACGCAACCTTATATGTCACGCTGGAACCGTGCGCGATGTGCGCCGGAGCGCTGGTAAACGCCCGCGTTCGCACCGTCGTTTTCGGCTCCCGCGACCTCCGTTTCGGGGGCATTCGAAGCAAGTTTCGCATCGCCGATTCCGACCTGCTCAATCACAAGGTCGAGATCGTGGAAGGGGTTCTGGGGCCCGAATGTCTCGAACTGCTCAAAACTTTCTTCGAACAACGCCGTTCATGATTGGAGCGTATCAGGAGGGGCGGCGTTGTTCGCGTTTAAATCGGCGAATGACGCGATTTTGCCGACGAAAGGCGAGTACTGGGCGATGGGGAAACCAGGATCGTCACAGCAAGTGCCGGAGGTGATCGAACTTTACGACGGATGATCCATCGAGCAGAAG
Organism: Bryobacterales bacterium; assembly: GCA_963802915.1. Classification (GTDB taxonomy): domain Bacteria; phylum Acidobacteriota; class Terriglobia; order Bryobacterales; family Bryobacteraceae; genus JAICMB01. The sequence goes on along the minus strand of CAWDKQ010000021.1, from coordinate 49,916 downwards.
AGCGGATCCGAATCGTTCGTTACAACGGAGCAACCCTGCTCTCTCGCTACCAACGCGATCGCAGAGTCTGTAAGACCCAAACGGCTATAGTGTTGCGATCCACATGCATCAACGCTGGCTGTAGGAACCTCGTGCATCAGGCATATTGTTTTGTGCAGTATGTCCCTAGCGCTGTCAAGTTCCGGGCCCTTCATATCCGTCAGGGCGCTAACTTCGGAAAGCACGTGTGGGATGGTGTATCGTTGCGGAATTTGTTCCAAAATTCCACTGAGAAGGTCCCAATCCGCTGGGGTGTAGTGGCTGGTGCGCTTGAAGCGGGGAAGGCGATCCCGGTTGACGGAGCCGACTATTAACAACACGAGCAGGTTCGTGTCGACCAGAACGCCTCGTGATTTCGCGTTCCGATCAAAACGCTCAAATTCTGTTTATCAACTAGCAAGCTTCATGGCGACCGGCTCGCCCGTACTGACGTCTATGAGCACGGTCTTGTACTCAAGAGGCAAGCTAGCGCCAATTGCGCGCATTAGGTCCGGTGCACCGATGCGCCGCTTTGGGAATCCAACCGTGATACGCCATGCTTCCCGGCCCTTGTAAACGTCCCGCTCGACTTCCTCGAGTGTGTACTCTTTGTCGCCGAGCACTTCGGTGGCGTATTCTCTTGCGCGAGTAAAGGCCTCCTGCATGGTGACCATAGAAACGAAAATAACACAGGGATTGCGAACGAGATTTGGTTGAAGGGGGAACGTTGATGGGGTCCACGCTAAAATTGTGTTGGCGTGAAGATCACGATCTCGAAGGAGAATTATCTCAAGACCATCGCGGAGGCGGCGAGCGAGGGTGAGGTCGTAAAAGCCGCGACCTTGGCGCGATGGCTGAATGTATCGCCGCCGGCGGTCACCATGGCGATCAAGAGATTGAAACGCGACACTCTGATCCATGTCGACTCCGAAGGCCAATTGACTCTGACGGATGCGGGGCGCGAGATCGCGAACCGGCTGCTGCAGCGGCATCACCTGATCGAACGGATGTTGACTGAGATCTTCGGCATGGAATGGTATAAGGTCCATGAAGAGGCCGAACAACTGGAGCATGCCGTGTCGTCAGATTTCGAACGGCGATTGATTGAAAAACTGGGATCGGCCGTCGCTTGCCCACACGGCAATCGCGTGGAGCACGACACCCCGCAGGAACGGCGATTGCGCGGACTGCAACTTCTGAGCGAGATGAAGCCGACCGACGCAGCTCATATCGTGAGCGTTTTTGAGAGGGATCGCAAGCTGCTTGAATACCTGGATGGTTTGGGGATTTGTCCGGGTGCGGCAGTGGACGCGGTATCGCGCAACTACGACGACACTTTCACGCTACGCGTCGGCGGAGAAGCGGTACAGCTCGGAGCCGGCGCGGCGGAAAAAGTCTGGGTGGAGCGGAGCGCGACGTCAGGCGTTCAATAGCTGCGGCAAACGGTTGAGCTCGGCATCGGTGGAATCGTTCGGAACGGAGCAGCCTGGAGATAGAATGAATTTCTTTCCAGCGCCACTTTGAGCGGCTTGCCACTGGTCCCGAAGACGATCCTCATTGAGGCTGCGAAAATTCTTTTCGTCGATGCCGCCCATCAGTACTCCGCTGTACTTTTCCCGCATTACCGAGATGGGAACTTTGGTCCCGTGGACCGAGTAGTTGATGGCGGCCGCGGGCCATTTGCCGGTGAAACGGTTGAGGTAGACGTGATCGCCGTGGAGGTGAAGAATGTTCAGCGGCGCGTTGCTCACTGCCTTGAGGACGATACGATCGAAAGGCTCGCTGAATTTCGCGTAATCCTTTTCGGGCATGACGTCGGAGTCCGCGTTGGCGATGGCGAGGAAGATGCCAGATGCGCCGGCGGCGAGGGCCCGTTTGGCGTGGCTGGCCTCAGACTGCGCGATGATTTCCAGAGCGTTGAGTAGAGCTTTCGGATTGGACTCGCGCAACGCGTTTACTTCCTGTGCCGATGACAGGTTTTCCGCGACTTTGTAAGGATTGAAAATTGTTTCGACGAAGTAGGCGTCATCGGCGACAGCATCGCGGATCAATTCGAGCGCGCGGATCTGCTGAGGGAAGGGGTTTTCGTTGCGCTTGAGTTCGTACCAGGTTCCGTCGGGCTTGGGGTAGGGGTAATCGCTCATCACTTTGACCAGATCCGTGCGGAAATGGCGGTGAAAATCGATGGTGGCGCCGGCGACTTTTTCAGGTTCTTCTTTTTCGAGACCGAAATGATGCCAGAAGGAGAAGGGGGGCCGATCGACTTCGGCCCCTTTCAATGCACGGTCGACACGCTCCTTGTGGGAGAGCGTGGGTGCGGCGGACCCCGCCAAGGCAGGGAGCGCCGCCGTTGCCAAAAGGAATTGGCGACGGGTGGTCATGCCGTCGGCCTCACGATGGATTGCGGGCGCAGGTAATCGAAGAGGGTGTCGGGGCCGAGAACGCCGCCGCCGAGTCCGCTGACCTTGCAGCCGCCGTACGGGATTCCATGCGCGAAAACGTTATGCGCGTTGATCCAGCTATTTCCCGCGACCATGGCTTCGGCGACGCGATGGGCACGGTCGAGGTCCGCGGTCCAGACGCTGTTGGCAAGGCCGTAGGCGGACTGGTTGACGAGGTCGACCGCCTGGTCCTCATTGTTGAAGGGCATCACATACGCGACGGGACCGAAAATCTCTTCGCGGGCGCAAACATTTTGCGGGTGGCCGGTGAGCAGCGCGGGCTTCACATAGAATCCCTTGGGATGCGCTTCGACTTTTGCCGGACCGCCCTCAAGAAGAGAAGATGCGCCTTCCTTCGCGCCACGTACCAGATATTCGAGCACGCGATCCATTTGTTTGCGGCTAACGAGCGGACCCATCTGGGTACCATCATCGAGCCCATGTCCGATGTGAACGTGCTGCAAGCTACTGGACGCGCTATCGACGAATTGACTGAAAATTGATTCGTGGATCAGCCAGCGCGTGGCCGTACAGCAGACCTGGCCCGAGTTCAGCGTGATAGCTCCGGCAAGCGCGGCGGCGGTGCTGTCGATATCGGCGTCGGGGAACACGACGGCCGCGCCTTTGCCGCCCAGTTCGAGTTTGGTAGGTACGAGATTCGCTCCGCATGCAGCGGCGATTTTGCGTCCGATTTCGGGAGATCCGGTGAAGCCCATGCGCTGGATGCCGGGATGGGCTGCGAGCGCCGAGCCGGCAACTTCCCCGAGACCGGGAACGACGTTGATCACGCCGGCGGGAACTCCCGCCTGCTGCGCGAGCTTGCAGAAGTAGAGGCTCGAAAGCGGCGAATCTTCGGCGGGTTTCAGCACGACGGTATTGCCGGCGGCGAGAGCGGGTCCGAAACCCCATCCGAGCAGCGTGAACGGGAAATTCCAGGGAAGTACAAACGCGCAAACACCATAGGGGAAGCGCGCGGAATACGCTTCATGGCCGGCGACCGCGATAGGCTCACGACGGCGCGTATGGACAGACAGATCGGCGTAATAGCGCAAGGTTTGAGCGACATTCGGGACGTCGAAACCGGCGGCTTGGGCTATCGGTTTGCCGACATCGAGCGACTCGATTTGCGCGAGCGCGGCGCGATGCTTATCGATGAGATCCGCGAGCCGGTGCAAGATCACGGCGCGGTCGTTTGCGGGCATGGTGGCCCAGCTCGTTTTGCGAAACGCTGTCGAGGCGGCCTGGACAGCGCGATCGATGTCTGCCGCAGTGCCTTCGGCCACCTCGGCGAGGACCTCGCCGGTACCGGGATCGCGCGTTTCGAAACGGCCGCGACTGGCGGCCTCTTCCCAATTTCCTCCGATGAAGAGCTTCACAGGGCCGGAAGCCAGGAATTCAGAGACTTCCGGGAGTAGTGGTGCGGACGTTGCAACGCCAGCCATGAACGGCCTCCAGAGAACACGAGTCTGCGAACACTCTCAGAGTATAACGAGGCGGGGTTGGCGGGGAACCCCGATTAGTGAATCAGGCCGCGCGTTCTCCAGGTCATTTGGAAGCCTGCGGGAATTGTGAACGTATTGCCAGTGACGAAGAACGAAGCAACTCCGGGCAACTCCGGAAGCGTGATTGTTCGCGTTTCGTATCGGCTATGAGACCACACGATCGTTGGGTCGTGAAGGGTCGGGCGTATTCCAGGACGGCGATCCATCTTGAGAAGGTCGGCGTAGAAACGCAGCGACTCGCCGTTCACGTCCACTTCCGTAAACTCGAGTCCGACGATGAAGTCCGCGCCTTCGTTGTATTGCTCCAGACGGCGAATACGGCCCCTAAAAAGCTTGTTTGATGGAACGGACACTTCTGACCTCCGGCGGGATCGAGAGAGTACTATAGGCCAGGAAATGGCTACGAGGCTTTCGGGAAGATCTCTCGCGGAGTGTGCAGCTTGCACTACAAAAACAACATTTAGCTTATTTTTTCGTTGCAATCTTCCAAGAAGTGCAGTACAGTATGCACTAGAAGGTGCCGTATGAATTCTACACGCTTAAACTCCCTTCGGGAATTCAAAGAAGCTGTTCTCTCGTCGGATCTGGACTCGAGCATAGCTTTTAAGTCGCTGCTCAATCAGGCTCAAGTGCTTCTTGAGATGAACGATCAAGAGATAGGTGATTCATTGCGTGTTAGCCGTCCGACGGTCAACCGATGGATGCGAGGAAAGAGCCTACCTCATAGGGCGTTACGAAAACCTATCGCTGAATGGGTTCTCCAGCAACTGGCGATCAAAATCAAACGGAGTGAAGCGAGCCGGTTGCCAGCGCTGGTAGGTTAAAAACTAAATCGTAGACGCGTGAAAGACCCATGATATCCTGGCGCACCATACTGCGAATGCGTATCATAGCTATTTCATGCGTGCGCCAGATTCGTTTTCTTTTTTCCAAGTGCCTTCCAGTGGGGCTGCCGAGGCATTCGCTTTTCATCAAGGAGTTTCATCCTCGGATGCCCACATTTGGCCTCGAACGCAAGAGCAATTAAGCCTGTTGGCTCAGGACGGCCTGCTCTTCGGTGCGCGGACATCGAGTTCGCGGGAGATCGTTGGTCTCTGCTATCTTACAGCCGATGAACGTGAGGAAGAGTGGGAAATCGGTGGATTGACGGTTGTACAAGAGCTTCAGCACCTTGGCATTGGAACGTTCCTTGTGCGTTTTGCAATTGCACACGCATTAGCGTTTGATGCCGCGCCCGATGATGAAGCGGTCCGACGAGTGATCGCGTATGTCCACGAAGAGAATCAGGCGCCAAGAATACTTCTAGACAAATTGGGATTCATCTGGATCGATAAGATTGAAGTTCCCGGAACTCATGCCCCTGCTTCCATGAAACGAAATGTGGCCGGCAATCTCATCGGTGATAAGTTCCTCTTTACGCCAGCCGGCCTCAGATTGTTGTCTCGCTGGTTAAACGACTTTGACGGGAAGGTTCAAGAAACCGGCCCGGCTGCGATCATTGAAATCGAACCGCCGATCACTTTGGATCACTTAAGAGAGGCTCTGGGGCGATTGGCGGATCTTGGGGAAAACGTCCAGTAGTAGCACGGCCATCGGCGATTCTCATAGCGAAGTTAAATGAAATCGCTCCGCTCTAGGATGGCGTAGGCACACGTTGAGGAGGAATCAATTTACCAACGCCATAGGTGGGTGTAACGCTAGGTTCATGTACAGAAACATGTTGTTCGATAATTTCGCGGACGTTGCAACGCCAGCCATGAACGGCCTCCAGAGAACACGAGTCTGCGAACACTCTCAGAGTATAACGAGGCGGGGTTGGCGGGGAACCCCGATTAGTGAATCAGGCCGCGCGTTCTCCAGGTCATTTGGAAGCCTGCGGGAATTGTGAACGTATTGCCAGTGACGAAGAACGAAGCAACTCCGGGCAACTCCGGAAGCGTGATTGTTCGCGTTTCGTATCGGCTATGAGACCACACGATCGTTGGGTTGTGAAGGGTCGGGCGTATTCCAGGACGGCGATCCATCTTGAGAAGGTCGGCGTAGAAACGCAGCGATTCGCCGTTCACGTCCACTTCCGTAAACTCGAGTCCGACGATGAAGTCCGCGCCTTCGTTGTATTGCTCCAGACGGCGAATTCGGCCCTGCACCAGGGCGCGATCGGGAATGACGATCTTTCCTTTTCGAACTACATTGCCGGCGACTTTGGCTTCGATCAAGGTTCCCACCGAATCGTGGTCGCCGATCGGCGTCACGAGTTGTATAGTGACCGGTAAGAAGGGAGGGACGACGCTGATTTGTGGCGCAGACGCCGGCAGCGGCTGTGCGGCGGCTTGAGGCTCGGAATCGAAGTGGATGGTGCTTTGGGCGGAGAAAGCACGGCAGTGGGTGTATTCGAGGTGGTTGTAATTCTCGTGGGTTGGGGGCGTCAGCATGTACAGGTCGCCTTCCTGGGGCAACAGGGCGTTGGATTCTCCGATGCGCGTGCGGGCGTAGTTCATGATTGAGGTCATCTCGTCCAGCGCCAGGTAGGGCGGGATCTCGTCGGCTTGAGACTGCAGGCGTATGAGGTCCAGAGATTGGGGGTCTGCCCAGAAAGACCCTTTTTCACCAACCTTGCCGAATCCGGTCACCAACGAAACCTTAACTCCGCCTAACAGGCGAGGCAGGCTGAAGTCATATCGGACCGCCGGTTTTCCGTCCAAGCTCTCCTGACCGCGATACGCGAATGTTGCGCCGTCGCTCAGGAAGAGATTACTGAGAATGATTCCAAAAGATCCCGTGCCGATCATGCCGCTTCCGATGAAAGCGACCGGATTGTTTTCGTTGAGGTTTTTATCGCCGGGCGAGCCGTACCACTCGTGGCCATTGGCGTAAACAATTTCTAAACGTACGGTGTCCAGCGGCTGCAGCTTCGATCCGTGTTCGGCGCGGAAGCGGGTGGTGGTTTCGAGGCAGGTGTAATTTGTTACGCGAGAGAGTTCCTCGCGCATGTGAGCCTTGATGTGCGCAAGCAATAGTAAATCCGGCGGGAGATCCTGGGCGGCGGCGTTAGAGGCTATCGCTAATAAGATCGCGGTTGGTTTGAAAACCCGCATCGCAACGCCAGCGTCCATTCATACTAGCCGATATTGCCACTCCCTTACGGTCGTGGTTCCGCAACGCTCACATCAGCGAGCGAGATTTGCCTGTTCAGATCACGTAGAAAGGCGTAGAATGAAACAAACCTTGAGAGAGGGCGTCTTCCAAGGAAGGAGTGCTGGATGGCACGACACGCGACACAGTCGGATCGGCGGCCTTGTAATAGTCCATTCTGCAGCGGAATGGCGATTATCACGGCGGCTCTAGCGACAGGGTTGGTAGTTTACGCGAGCGCCTCGATCCTGTTGTTACTTCGGTAAAACCCTCAAACCCGGCCATAACGGGTTGAGGCTTTCGGCCTTTTTGCGGTAGGACTCCGCCGCGTCAAGGTCTCCTTGCGCTTTTTCGATCAAGCTGGCGTGATAGTAGAACTGCGGTTCCGGCGTTCCCAGCTTCAGAGACTTTCCTAACGATTCTTCCGCTTTCGCGAGATTTCCATTTTTATAATAGGCCCAGGCGAGGGCATCGTAGGTGTAGACGTCGCGCCTGAAATCGAGTTCGGCCTGCGCGAGTTGGAGCGCACGATCGAGACGCCAGCCGTGGTCGGAAAAGATGATCGATAGATTGCGATTTACTACCTCTTTGTTCGCTATGGCGAGCTGGTCAATCAGATCGATGGTGTCGTGCTGTTTTTGCGCCTCGTTTTTCAGGCCGGCCGCTGAGTAGGCGTCGTACAAAGCGGCGGCGTAATCGGGAAGAGGTGTGATCGACTGCGCGCGGCGATAGCTTTCGATTGCCGATTTCGCATCTCCCGAAGCGGCCTGCAGTCGGCCCAGTGCGCCCCACGACTTGTGCGAACGGGGGAAGGCCTGAAGCGCGGCTTCGTAAGCGCCCTTTGCCTCCGCAATGCGGCCGGTCTTGAAGTACATGTCGCCAAGCTCGGTGAGACACCATGCGACATTCTCCGGAGCGCTGCTTCCCGCGCTGATGGCCCGCTTCATAATGTCGATGGCGCCCGCCGGGTCGTTGTTGAGGAAGCGGTAATGCGCGGCGCGATTGTAGCTTGCGAGGTCGGGCCGCAAGTCGACCATTTTCTGGATCGCATCGGCAGCGGCATCGTAATCGCCCATTTCGGTGAGCGCATCGCCGAGAGCGCCCCAGTTCAGCGGATCGTTGGGCGCGATCTTTATGAGCTGGCGGGCGGTTTCGGTTGCCTTGGCGAAAAAGTGATATTCGAGTTGTATCTGCGCTTGCAAGCAAAGCGCGTCGTAGTTGGAAGGATCGGAGGTAAGTACCTCGTCGAGGACTTTCGATGCGCGGCTGACATAGCCGAAGTCCGTGGTCTCGCGCATCTTCTGGAGGAAGGTGGCCGCGAGGAGCACCTTATAACGGGAGCTTTCGGGTTTGGCCGTAACCAGAGAACGATAGAAATCGATGCGCTGATCCGTAGTCATCCTGGCGGCGCGAACATTCGCCGCGCGCTCTTCCAGAGTTTCCTTGAGACGATCGGCGGTGGTGTCCGTGGCAAACGCCGACGCGGTCAGGCAGAGAGAAATGAGGAGGGTTTTCATATCGAAAAAATCCCGCGGCCGCGGGTGCATCGCACGCGGCCACGGGTGCTCACTGAGGAGTTAGGGTTGGGTAGTGGTGGTGGTGCAACTGCTCGGATCCTTCACGCAATTGTAGGAGCCAAGATTGGGCGGAGCGGCGGGAGGATTCGCGCCGGTGCCGCCGTTCGGGATCGAGAGTCCGCTGTGCGCCCAGGCAACGTAGGGGAATGTTTCCTGGTAAGGGACATCGTTGGAGTTCACGCCGTCGCCGAGCGCGTTATTCGGGAAAACGTTGAAGCCTGAAACAAGGACGCCGCCAACGACTACGCGGAGAGCGATGTCAGTGACGTCATCGGATACGCGGCGTCCATTGGGGAATCCGGCAGCATCGCCAGCGAGTAGGCCGAGGCGGCTGCGAGTGGCCATGGGAGTGGGGGCGACGGCAGTGTTTAAGCGGAGGAGGTCCGCCACGGGGCCGGGAGTGGCGTTGTTATACGCAATCGGCGGCATGTATTCGACCAGCGGCAAAAGGTCGGTGCGCGGCGGCGGCGGGATTTTGAGAGCCCCACCGTAGGCGGCGTTCAAAGCGCGCGCCAGAAGAGGGTCGAGAGCATAATGGGCGAACTGGCTATCGTTCACGGGTTGGGACATGCTCCAGAGGTCTTTGTCGCCGGTGCCGATGATGACTTCGTTAATCAGCGGATTTCCCATGCGCTGGATCTGGACCGGAGCCGCGTTCGCGGTCTGAGTTGGCGTGCTACCCGGAGCAGTGCGCACCGTGACGGTCGGGCGCGATGTGGTGGCCCAAACACCGATGGTCGATTTGGGATTGGCGAAGCCCAGTTGAGTTCCCGTGCTGGTAAGCATCGAGATGGGGACTTCGATGGCGATCACATCAACGTTGAATCCGGCGAGAGCGTCGGGCGCGGTGTTCGCCGAAGAAGCATCCTGGGTGGCGGTGAGGACGCCGGGGACTCCGGACGGGAATGCGGTGCTACGAAGGTTGAAGGTGTCGAAGATAGCGCCGACATCAATGTAGAAGGGATCGTCCGCGGTTCCGGCCCAAACACGGACGCCGTTACCCAGGCTGTAGATGCCTTGCGCGGCGAGCGCCGGGTAGTTCGGCATGGTGCGCGGTCCGACGTTGGAGGGGACGGCGTAGAGCGGTCCTGTCGATGAAGTCAGCGGCGTGCTTGTCGCGCCGTTGTTCGTGACCATGGTTACCGTGTAGTGCTGGCGTAAACTCAGTCCCGTTGAGCCAGGACCGCTGAGCGCCGTGATCGCGGGAGGAATGATGGTGCTACCGACAGCGACTCCTGGGGGCGCGTTGGACGGGACGGAAATGCCGTTGCCCGCGCCGACGAATCCGGTGAAGACGCTCGGCAAGTTGATCTCAGTGGTGAACTGGAATTGGAAAGACACGTTTGCCGTAGCGCTGTTGCTGTTGTCGATGTTTATGGCATACGTGATGTCGGGGTCAAACGGAAAATAATTCGGCCCGTTGGCGGGATCCAGGAACGCGTTAACGTCCATGATAAGGGTGACCTTGGTGGGGTCGTCATAGCTCACGAACGCGAACACATCGGTGATGTCGGCGGCGTGATCGAGGGCGGTGATCGGAGCTTCCCGATGACTCGCCGCGAAACAGCCGGGCGGAGCCACAAGAAACGCCGAAAAACAAACAGTGAACAGCGGTCGTATGTAATTCACTTCTCTCTCCTTCTTTGCTTGCAGGCCGTGAGACCTTATTTACTTACTCGTTTATCCGATCATCCATTTCGGTTGGATCCAGCCCAATGACACGGCTGTCATGATCAAGCCGACGCAGACGACAACGCCTCCGGAGAAAACCGGTATCCAACGGAACGCGGCAGAGGTTCCGGTTCGTTGGGGCATCAGGTGCTTGGCGAAAAGGACCATCATGCCGATGGCCATGAGCACAATCGCGAGTCCGAGACTGAATGAGACCAGGAGCAAGAGTCCGAGTCCGACCCGGCCGAGAGCGATCGCGCTGAGTAGCAGAATTAGAGCCGATTCACAAGGGACGAGGCCACCGCTGGCGCCCAGCGCAACCAATCCCGCCCACGACAACTGATCCGGAACATGGTGGTGATGGTGGCCGGCGGGTCCGTGAGAGTGGTGATGATCGTGGGCATGATCATGGTCGTGGTGATGATGGTCATGATCGTGATGATGGCTGTGGTCGTGATCGTGATTATGATGATGTTGGTGCGCCTGGCTGGCCGCGTGGATGCGTTTCCAGATCATCCAACCGCCGATGGCGACAATCGACAGGCCGGAGACGGCTCCGAGCACTTGCGTTATTTTCTCGGGCATCACGTAACGGAATAGGAATAATGTTGCGAGTCCCAGGAGAAACACGCTTACGGTGTGTGTGAAGGTGACCATGGCGCCGAGAAACGCCGCATGTTTCAGGGTTCCGCGCGAGCCGACCAGGTATGCAGCCACAATCGTTTTGCCATGCCCGGGCGTGAGCGCGTGGGCTGCTCCTAATCCGAACGCGACCCCCAGCGCGATCAGGATCATCCCCCACGTCAGCTCACGCTGGTGCAGCATGCGAGACAAGAAATCGCCTCGCACGACAGCTCCCGCCGGCGCCGCTTTGCTCGTCATGGTGGCCGGCGCCACCGCGGGCGGACCGGCCGGCTGCGGTATCGGTTGAATTAGTTTAGGCTTTTGCGCGACCACGACGGGCGCCCGTTCGGTGGAGACCCATTGCAGGCTGGCGCGTAGATCCTGCGGAGGAGCAACGGTCGGGTCCTGCGGATATTCCGTCAGAGCACGGCTGCGATCTTCCGATCCCTGGCTAGCGACGTCGATCCGCGCGTTCCTGCCGCTTTGGATGACAACTTCTTTCCAGCCCGCGCGATCCGCGAAATTGCGGTCCTCGTATTCGAGGCGGCCAGGCTTGGCATCAATCCGCAGATGGCTGGTGATCCGGATGATCGGCAGATTGCCGGCACCGTCGGCGATGACAAATTCGGCCGATTCAACCGTGGGACGGAGTACATGACCATCGGCTGTGAACGTGAGATTCCCGGCCCAGATGCGGGCCTGTTCGAGAGCTTTGCGCTCCAACTCCGCGTGGGGACTGGTCCGTTCGAGCTTCCAATCGCGCAACAGCTCGAAGGTCGGGATTTCGGCCAAATCGAGCACATATTCGGTATCGATATGCGCGGAAGAGACCTGAATCTTTGCGTAGTGATTAATGCTGAAGTTGCCCATCGGATGGGCATGTAACGTTGCTGTCACCAGCAATGCTGTCAGGGTCGGGAAGAAGCGCATACCAACCCAGATACGGATCTGCTGGGACTATCGGATGTAGCCTTGAAGAAAAATCAGGACCGATTCATGTCAGCGGCCGTGCTATCCGGTGACTTCGCAACCGGCAGGCTGCCCGATTAATTGAATACAAGCTCGGCAGAAAGCAGGCAAATCCTCGGGCGTTCGTGAGGTGACCAGGTTTCCGTCGACGACAGCCGCGGCATCTTCCCACTTGGCGCCGGCATTTACGACGTCGTCTTTAATTGCGAAAAAAGATGTTGCGATCCGTCCTTTCAGCATATTTGCGGAACACAGGACCCACGGACCATGACAGATGGCCGCAACCAGTTTGCCGGCACCGTCCATATCATGAACGAATTGATTCGCCTTGGCGTAGCGGCGCATGCGATCGGGAGCGTAGCCGCCGGGTACGATCACGCCTTCGAATTCGTCCGTTTTCAGCTGGTCGTAGGAGATGTCCGATTTTGCCGGATACCCGAGTTTGCTGGTATAGGTGACGCCCGCTTCGGCCCCTGCCAACACAACGCTTGCGCCGGCCTCCTGAAATCGGAGGTACGGATACCAGAGCTCCAGCTCGTGATACAAGTTGTCGACGAAAACAGCGATCCTCTTGCCTGTGAGGTCCATGACCTCATTCTACTGACAAGGTGGGCTTCAGGAAATCCTTCCGGCTCCGGCTGAGGGCCGCACGCGATAAAACGCCGGTTCGATGTGGAAGCGCGCAAAGTATGCATCGCGTAACTGCTGCTGGAATATGTCTACAGAAGAAGGTTGCACGAGGTTCACCGTGCAACCTCCGAAGCCGCCTCCGGTCATTCGCGCTCCATAGATGCCCGGCATTGCGATCGCGGTGTCCACCATGAAATCGAGCTCTTCGCAACTCACTTCATAGTCGTGCTGCAGGCTGCGGTGCGATTCCACGAAGAGGCGGCCCATCTCTTTCAGGTCGCCGCTCGCACTCGCCGCAACGAAGTCCTGTACGCGGCAATTCTCGGAGAGCACATGACGCGCGCGTTTGAGGGCCACCTCATCCGAGATCAACTTCAGCTGACCCTCCGTGGCGTCGCGCAAGCTCTCGACGTTGGTCGCTCCGCCGGCCCGAATTTCTTCAACGGCAAGCGCGCATTCTGCTACTCGCTCCCGATACGCCGATTGTCCCAGCTCGTGCTTGACCATCGTATTTACCGCGACGATCTCAACGCTATCCGGCAGAGTAACCGGTTTGCCCGCGAGGCTTCGGCAGTCGATCTGAATCGCGGCGTGCTCCCGGCCGAAAATGGAAACGTACTGATCCATGATTCCGGACGGCAAGCCCACGAAGTTGTTCTCAGCAGCCTGGCACACCTTGGCAAGCTCCAGTGACGGGCCGTCCGTCTGGGGCCAACCCAACGCCAGAGCGGAGGAAACCTCCAAGGATGCCGAGGAACTCAGCCCAGACCCGAGGGGCACGGTGCTGTAGAACATGACGTCGCGGCCGCGGAGGTTCGGCATCTGACGCGCCACGCCGATCACGTAGTCGCTCCAATCCCTGGCGGGAAGAAGATCCGGAACGCGACTCACGGGCCACTCCCGGCCCTGTTCGGAATTCATGGAATAGATACGCAAAAGACCGTCGCGGTTGGGCGCCGACGCCGCGTAGCAGACGAGGTCGATTGCGATAGGAAGGACGAAGCCGAAGTTATAGTCGGTGTGCTCTCCAATGAGATTCACACGTCCAGGCGCCCGAAAAACGTCGGGCGTCGCATGGAACTTCGCTTCGAACGATTCTATTAAGATGCGCGCCGGGCTAGCCACAGCATCACACTACCAAACACCAGCATCGAGATACCAGAGTACAAATTGACGTTGACCTCCGTGAGAGATGCGCGATACTCCGGCATGGCGATGCCGGCGATAGTCAAAATGATCCCGAAGATTGCAAACAAAAGCCCGATCGGAACACGTAGATCGCTCATATTTTCACCAGTACAGGATATTTAAGACAATCAGTACGACGACGACGATGGCCGCCAGCAACCAGGGGCGCTTGTACCACACCACGCCCTCCTCGTGCGGAATTTCCGTGACGCCGTAGACAAGAGCGTGGAGTTCGGAAATCGGCTTCGGCTTGGTCGCCAGGCTGACCAGGAACGTCACAACAAAACAAAGAGAGAACGCAAACATCGCGATCCAAAAATTCTGCGCCATGCTGGACCGGAAGGTGTAAAGATTGCCGAACCAGCCGCCCTTGCCTTCCGCGACGGTGAAGCTGAGCATCAGCGTGGCTCCGACAGTTCCGGTGAGCAACCCGCTGAAAGCTCCGTGCCCGGTGGTGCGCTTCCAGAACATGCCGAGCAGAAACGTTGCAAAGAGTGGCGCATTCACCATACCGAACACGAGCTGCAGAATATCCATAATGTTGTTGAACATCGCGGCGACGTAAGCCGTCAGAATCGAGAGGACGACTCCGGCGACCGTGGCGACGCGGCCCATCCACAGATAATGCGCGTCGGGCGCTTTCTTGCGGATATAGCTCTGGTAAATGTCGTAGGTCCAGACAGTGTTAAAGGCGCTGACGTTTCCGGCCATCCCGGACATGAATGAGGCCATCAGCGCGGTCATGCCGATGCCCAGCATGCCCGACGGATAGAACTTCGCCATCAGCGTGGTGAGCACCATGTTGTAATCGACTTCCTGCCCGTTCGGTTTCATTGGCAGATCGTAACCCAGGGACATTTTCGAGATGGCGAGCGCCGCGATGCCCGGAAGAATGACTACGAAAGGCAGAAACATTTTCGGGAAGGCTGCCACTAGCGGCGTCCGCCGGGCCGCGGACATGGAATCGGCCGCCATGGCGCGCTGCACCACCAGGAAGTTCGTGCACCAGTATCCGAAGGAGAGCGTGAAACCGAGTCCCATGACGAGGCTGAAAGCTTCGACGCCCATGGGATTCTCGGCCGGGGTTCGCAGGTAACTCCAGGTGTGAGTCATGTTGGCCGGGATGCGCGACGCGATACCCGACCATCCGCCAGCCTTGTAGACCGAGAGAATCGCGAGCGGCGCGAAGCCCAGTACGATCAAAAAGAATTGCAAGACTTCGTTATAGATCGCGCTGGTGAGACCGCCGAGGAGCGTGTAAATAAGGACAATTGCCGCCGACAGGATGATGGAGCTGGTGAAGTTCCATCCGAGCACGAGTTGGAACAGCAACCCCAGCGCATACATGGAGATGCCGGACGAAAAAATGGTCATGACCGCGAACGTGATAGCGTTCAGACCGCGCGTTTTTTCGTCAAATCGGAGTTTTAAGTACTCGGGAACGCTGCGGGCGCGGCTGCCGTAATAAAACGGCATCATAAAAAGACCGACAAAAAGCATCGCCGGTACTGCGCCAATCCAATAAAAATGCGCCGTCAGGATGCCGTATTTCGCGCCCGAGGCACACATTCCGATCACTTCCTGTGCGCCAAGGTTCGCGGCGATGAAGGCCAGGCTAGTAATCCAAACGGGTACCGACCGGCCGGAGGTTAGAAACTCGTCGCTGGTCGACACCCGGCGCCTTACCAGCCAGCCGATGCCAAGCACGAATGCAAAATACAGCGACAGCAGGAGATAGTCGATTGAAGTGAGCTTCAAGCAACGGAGTCTATCACAAAAACAGGGCTAGCCGAGGTATGAAAAGGTTTTCACGCAATCGGCGAAAGGTTTTCAAAACCCGGATGCATCTGTTGCGTCATATATGCAGAGGTTCGGCAGGTGGGTAAAGCGGACTTGCGACGGCGTATCGCGTCCCTGTTTATATTCGGAGTGTTCGGCGTTGCGGCGTGCGCGCAGGTCCCTTCAACCGAAAATCGCCTCCACTTGGAACGTCTTGAAGTTCCTGGAGGCGCGGAAGTCGACACGCTGGTTGCTACGCTGCCGGGTAACGCCGGCGATTTCCCGCTCGTGAGCGTCCTGCTCGACACCTTGGGAGACTCCGATCCCACGAACGACACGGTTCGTAATGTATGGGTCTTGAGCTATGCCCGACCCACTATGGGCCAGAGCATCATCGCGAGCTTGCCGTTTGTTTATGTTCGCGCGGGCTCCCAGCATCGCCGCGAAGCTTCGGTTCCCGCTTCGATGATCGACATGAGCGCGGGCAGCAACACCTGGATCAAGGTGCTTCATGCCGTGACTCAAGCGGAGGTTCTTGATCCGATCGACATGCCGGTGCGTGCATCCACGCGCGCCTATTCTGGTAACAGCTCCGATTTTCGCAGCGAGCATGTCTTCGAAGCTATGAACGTGCTCTCGGCTGTGCATGAGGAAGATCTACCCAGCGGGCTTTCCCAGGACGATCTCGAACGCGTAGAGGCGCGGCTCTATTTGAGTACAAAGCTTTTTGGCGACCTGACGCGAGAGTCGTATCTGACGACCGCGTTTGAGAAAGCACGGGACGAGCAGATTCGATATCGCGAGCATAACTGGGAGCTACTGCGGCAGAAGGCTGAGCAGAACGGACTTTATTTTCAGCCGCTTAAACTCGGCCTGGGGAACGATTCCACGGTGCTGTTGTGGGCGGATCGCAAGACTCCCGCAACTACCGCGTTCAACGGGCAGCTTCTGGGTATCGGAAATCCTTTCGAAGGCCCCTGGCTTGCGAAATGGAAGGGTTATACCGAAACTTGGACGTTCGATGAAAACGGATCCCGTGTTACGGCCGCCACGCCGTCCACGCATTCGCTTGAAATGGTGCCCGTGGCGCTCTACAGTCTCGACTACCCCACGGCCCCGCTGTTACTTATTGATTTTCGAAATCCGTTCACTCCCAAACGGCATGAAATGATCCGGCGCGCCGCGGATCAGGTTACAACAGGAGTTCTGGGTCTGACGACTTTCGGAAACTTGGAATATTTCGCCGCCAAGACGACATATATGTTTGTTCGTCAACGGCAAGGCGCAGCAATGAATAGGTCTTCCAGGTTGCGCGCCTACTCTCAATTCCGCAACTCCTTGTTTCTGGACAGTTCGCTCGACCCTCGCCTGCGTGCCGACTTATTGCGCCGCATCAATGGGCTTGGCCTCAATCCCTTCGAAGACAGCATGCAGACCGAAGCTCAGTTGGCACGCGATCAATATGCAGCGTTGCGCGCCTACGCCTTTTCGCCGAGCGGCTTAGAGCGCAAGCTCGATCGCGACCGTTCGCGCGAAATTGCTAAGGAACTACATTCCAAGACGGAGCTCGCGATGTATCGCGTCGCCACGATCAGCAGCTTCGGAATCTATCGTCACACCGAACACTTCACTCCCGAACTTCTGGCCGACATCGACCGCCGCCGCCGCTTCGCATGGAACAAACGGCTTTTGGAACAAATGATCGATACCAGCCCCGCACCCGAGGTCGCCTTCGACGTCGATCAAATGCAACGCTCGCTCGACGTCGTTACTCAGATCGGCGAGGAGGATGCCGATTTACGAGTGTCGAGCGAAGAACTTGTGCGCCGCGTGCAATCGAAGACCTCCGATGAGGAGATGCGCCGCGTGTGCGCCGATTGCTTACAGCGATTAGCGACACTGAAGATGCCGCCCCAGAAACTCGCGCAGCCCACCGCCGCGGCGTCGGCTGCTTCCGAAGGCGACAAATAGATTGTTGCGCTCACTCCGTTTATTTGTCGTTTTTGCGTTGGCAGCGGCGCTCGCTCTAGCCGCTCAGATAACTGCCGCGAAGCGTCTTGTAATTTTGAAAGTGGACGGCTTGCCCGGTCCCCTTGTCGATCGCTATGTCAACCAACGGGATCCCGTCACGGGAAAGAGCAAGCTGCCGTGGATCGATCTCGTTTTTCATCAGCAAGGCGCCACGGTTTCCAACTTCTACGTGCGCGGCATCAGTCTCTCGGTCCCTTCCTGGTCGTTACTTGATACGGGCCAGCACCTGGTGATTCGCGGCAACGTGGAATACGACCGCTACACGAATCGCGTGTACGACTACATGAACTTTTTCCCGTACTACGTCAATTACGCGCGGTTGAAACAAGTGGACATGCCCGGCGTCGAAGTGCTCGATGAAGCCGGCGTGAAGCTGTTGATCGATCGCTATCCGCTGGAGCAGCGCTATGAGAGCCTGCAGCTCTATCAGCGCGGCGTCGATTGGCAAACTTTGAAAGGCAGCCTGGTACATCGCATCACATCGCGTACTCCCAGCCAGCTCATCAACGAATGGCAATCCGGCTTCGTTTTATCGAGCGGAGTAAATGAGCAGATCGAACGGGAACTGGAAGCAAAATTAGCCGATCCGAAGATTCTTTATCTGGACCTCTACACAGGCGACTACGACCATATCGCGCACCTCTCAAACGACACCGCGACGCAGTATGACGAATTGAAGCATCTCGATGCCTTAGTCGGACGCGTTTGGACCGCGATTCAATCGAGCTCGCAAGCCTCCAATACCGTTCTGGCCCTGGTGTCCGATCACGGTATGAACACCGATCCAGGCGTTTATAGCCAGGGCTACAGCCTGATCGATTTCTTTAACAGTGCAGAGGGCGGAGGACAACATGTCATCACAAATCGGCATCCGCTCGACGAGTACAAGCTGAAGGGGCTAGATCCATTCGTGTCAGAAGTGACCACCGCAAGCTCGAATTCACTGTACTTGCAGGGTCAAGCCGAGCAATACCCGACCGTTCTTTTAGATCTCGACGGCAATGAACGGGCGTCCATTCACTTTCGCAACAACCGTTTCAACGAGCTACACATCCTTTTGCAGCGCTTGTCGCGCAAAGACCTCGCACGCGAACAGCGCGGAATCGCTGTCCACCAGTTCTTCACGGTTCTCGACGAGGAGCGGCCAGCTTGGGAGAAAGAGCTTTCTGAAATCAAGGAAGAGCTGGGAGCTCTCCAGCGCAAGATCGATATCCAGGCGGAGCTCGTAAAGGACCAACAGCGTAAGTGGTCGCAGGCTGAAAAAGAGGAAGGTTTAAACCGCGACGCGCATCGTGAAGTCGCACGGCTTCGTTACTGGGAGGAAGATTATGCAGGCTACACGGAGTACACACGGATCTTAGCGCGCCTGTTGAGCTCGGAGCCGTCTCAGCTCGATCCATTGAAGGTGAAGATTGAAGACCTGATCCCACGGCGCGCCATGGGCGATCCCAACACCATTTACGACCTTCAGAATTACGCAATCGGCCCCGACAATGGCTCGGATTTCAAGCGCATCGATTATTTCCCGTTGTTAACGGGCATCAAAGTACGCAACAGCGTTCAGCCCGGCGTTGGAGTGAAGCCGATCGATTTTTTGGCCATGCGCGCGTCCGACTCGGCCATCTGGCTTTACCAATCCCCCGATTCGCAAGCGTTGATTCTCTTCCGAGGCGACGAGCTTCGCTACGCGCCGGTGAAATCGCTCACGCAAGACCGCGCCGGCCAGCTTTATTACGAAGAGCAGCCCATGCGCGCCGGACTTCCATTGCACTATTTCGAAGATCCGAATCTCAATGTTGCCGGCGATCGCGCGGCGTGGCTGACTGCGTGGCACACCGAGCGGGAGTGGCTCGACGCAGTCCATCGCACGGAATATTCGAACGCCATCATGGGACTACGCGAGCAGCTCTCTCCCATCTCGATTCCGGAGTGCGGCAAAACGGCCTCGCAAGACGATGTTCTGCTGCGCCGATTCGAATTGCGACGGCGTGACAACGTGCAGGCGGATCTGCTGGTTCTTGCGAACAATCACTGGAACTTCAATGCTCGCAACCCTAATCCCGGAGGCAACCATGGATCGTTTTTCCGTATTTCGACCCATGCCACTCTCTTGTTTGCCGGCGCGGGAGTGCCTCACGGAATCCAGATCGAGCGCCCGTACGATAGCCTGAGCTTTTTCCCAACCGTACTCTCGCTTGCGGGCGCACTCGAACCCGGCGAACTGGATCGACTGCCCGGTCAGCCGATTCCGGAACTGGTTCCCGCTTACAATGACTCAAGATGAGAATTCTCGTAACTGGCGGCGCCGGATTCATCGGATCTGCGTTTGTCCGCCTCGCAATCCAAAACACGAGCTACGAAATCGTTAATCTCGACAAGCTGACTTATGCTGGGAATCTGGAAAACTTGGCGTCGATCGCGGACAATTCCCGTTATCGCTTCGTCAAAGGCGACATCGCCGACCGCGACGTGGTGGAGCGGGTGTTCACCGAGGCGAAACCCGAGGCCGTGGTTCACTTTGCGGCGGAATCGCACGTCGACCGCAGTATTCATTCCCCTGAGCCGGTGTTCAATACGAATTTGCGCGGGACCTTCACGCTGCTCGAAGGAGCCCGCACGCATGGGCTCGGGCGTTTCGTCCACATTTCGACCGATGAAGTCTACGGCAGTCTGGAACATCCGCACGAGGCCGACGAGAAATATCCTCTGAATGCGAGCAGTCCCTATTCGGCGGCGAAGGCCGGATCGGATTTGCTCGCGCTCGCATATGCAAAGACCTATAAATTGCCGATTCTTGTCACCCGGGCGTCGAACAATTACGGTCCGTACCAGTTTCCTGAAAAGCTCATCCCGCTGATGATTTCGAATGCGCTGGAGGACCGGCCCCTGCCGATTTATGGCGACGGGCAGCAGGTCCGCGATTGGCTGTATGTGGACGATCACTGCCGCGGCATCATGGCGGTCCTCGAAAAAGGCCGCGAGGGCGAGGTTTACAACATCGGCGGCAATCGCTCGCTTCCGAACATCGAAGTAGTGGAGCGGATTCTTGCGATTACGGGGAAACCGCACAGTCTGATGCAGTACGTGACAGATCGCCCGGCGCACGACCGGCGCTACGCGTTATCGAGCGAAAAGCTCATGAAAGAGACCGGCTGGCGTCCTGAAATGGATTTTGAACCGGGGCTGCAGGCGACAGTGGATTGGTATCGGAACAATCAGGAGTGGGTGCGGCACGTGAAGTCGGGGGAGTATCAGAAGTTCTACGATCTTAATTATGGGGAGCGGGTGGCTCCGTGAGATCGTAAGCCCTCCATTACCCGCCGTCTGGTGGTGGGCTACCGGAATGCAAGCGGAACACTTCGGCCAGAGCATCGTGCGGATCTGGACCGGGCTGGATGCCGAAACGAGGGCTGATTTGCTCCTGGACGGTCGGATCGCGGCACACAGTAGCCGTTCGGGCGTTCATGGACGATCTTGCGGGCCGTCTCCGTTATCGCGCGCAGGGAGAAGAAGCACACTAGCGCTGGCTACGGTTGCCGCAGTCTAGTTCTCCAGCTTCTTTGAGAACGCATTCGTGAAGCGGTAAATCGCCGCATGTGCATCCGTATTCACTTCATGTATTACAAACTTCTGCCGGACATCAGTCGCTTCGTATCACTCCAGCGATGGCAGGCAGGCATTACGGATAGCGCGGGACATCTCGGACACCGTGACACTGTATGCGGCAGCCGCTCTGAAAGTTCAGGACCCGGTCGATCAGTTTTCACGCGCATACGAGGGCAAAAGGTCCAACACCTTCGGTTTCAGATGAATATCACATTTTCCACAGCTTTTCAACAGAAAAATTGGCGCTGCTCTCCGGAGGCTACTTCTTGTCAAGGTTTTTTTCTCTTGTGTAAACAGCATCTTGCGTTTTTTGCAGGCCTGCTGTATTCTCCAAGTAGTGGTTCCCACCAGAGAAACCACTGACTGCTCATTGTTTTAGTGCGCCTTGTAAACATAACCTAGCGCACAGAGAAGCAAAGAATGAGCGATGTCCCCCAAACCACAATTAAGTTTGACTACATCAAGAGTAATCTCTTCAGGACTACTCGTGCGGACGGAGCGTGGGCCGGAACAAACGGATACCTAGACCTCATTCTTGCTTTTTTCAGTGAACGATCCCCGATCCCCAAACACACAGAGTTCGCGCTAACAGAGCAGCACACTCTCGGAGATGAAATATTGCAGGAGCGTATAGCAAGGGATGCTGTAATTAGGGAGGTTGAAATCTGCGTTTCGATGAGTTTAGAGGTAGCAAGGTCGTTGAAAACATTGCTTGAAAAGCAAATCGACGCCATTGAAGCCGTAAGATCCAATGCCTCTGGAACCGCCCCTTCAGGGAATGAGGATACAGAGCCGATAGTAGAAAGAAAACAATAATGAGCAACATGATGTGTTCCCTGTCAAGAACAAGGGCTGTATCGACGCCAAATGTCACGTATCCAAGGATTAAACCAATGGTCTCCTATGCCCCATATCGATCTTTGGAAGGAGTCGTTAAAGACTTCGGCGAGAACGCCGAATCATGGGCTTCTAAACAGATTCAACAAATGACGGCCCGCGATGCGGATTGGAAAGAATTGGGATCAGAACCACCAAACACGCAAGCGGAGAGCACTGCTGTTGCGGTTCTAAAGGAGGCGTTTTCTTTACGTCCCCTTACGCCATCGTACGTAACGGCATCTGCGGAGGGCGGCGTCGGGATCGTCTACAGATCCAGCGAAAAATATTCGGCAATCGAATGCCTCAATAATGGTAATATCCGGTTATTGTGGTTCGATTCCAAAGGAGCGCCGCATTCAAAGAGGGTAAAAAAGGAAAGGATCGGCAGCGCTCTTAAAGATATTGCTTTGATCCACTCCTATGATCGAGCCGTGTGATCCAAAGGACTATCCTCCCGAACTGCTTCCAAACGGTCGCCCCGCCGTTCCAACATTTGACGATGATGAGTGGTTGTACTGTCGATTCGACCCGAAGTTAGTACAGCCGACCGGGGTAATCGACCCACTCCACATAAAGCTGATTCCGTGTCCAGACCTGTCTTCAAATCGCAGTAAGTTTAGCAAGCCATGGCACGTGCTGTACCCTCTTTCGAAATACGAGCAATGGGCAGTTTTTAAATTTAGGATTCAGGATGTTCCCACGACTATTAAGGGTGATTCCTCGAACGCTCCGATACACAACGTAAAAACCGAGCACGATCCTGAGGACTGTAACTATGCACATTGCGAGACGCGGGTCTACAAGGACGGTCAGAGGATCAAGGCCGGTACGATGAAGCCCGGTCCTAAGGACAAGCTGCGGCTAATTTTTTCACGGGTTCTGATTATGGAACGCTCTGCTGGTACAGGGGTTCCTGCTGGCGAAACTCCAAAAAGTTCAGGACCTGCAAATTCGAACTAGCCCACTACCCTTCGTCACCCGATGTTGACAAAAGGTTTCAACATCCGATATGCTGGAAAGGTTTGAGCGAGTAGCTATTCCTGCACTACCACTGTCTGCTTAGGTTCCGGTTGTAATTCGGGCCTGTTTGAGCGCAGAGAGTCCGGTCAGGAGTCGGCCCCGAGGTCTTGGCGGATTTTAAGCCGTCCAGGGCATGGGCTAGTCCACAAGAAAAGCAACCCTCGCAAATGGTCGCAGGCGCTTTGAGCACGGTGCTCGGCGTAAGACCGTAACGCGGAATGATTTTGGCAGGCGTAGGCTTGTCAGCTTACAAACCAAGTACTTAGAGAGGAATTCCGTGCCGACGTTTAATCAACTCGTGCGAAAAGGGCGGAGACCGCCACGGTATAAGACGGCGAGCCCGGCGCTGCAGGCATGCCCCCAGCGGCGTGGGGTATGTACGCGTGTTTACACTACGACTCCCAAGAAGCCGAATTCGGCCTTGCGCAAAGTCGCTCGCGTTCGCCTGACCAATGGAATCGAAGTGACGACGTACATTCCCGGGGTCGGCCACAACCTGCAGGAACACTCTATCGTGTTGATTCGCGGAGGTCGTGTGAAGGATCTACCCGGAGTTCGCTATCACGTGGTCCGTGGAACACTCGATTCTGCCGGTGTTTCGGATCGCAAGCAAAGCCGCTCCAAGTACGGGGCGAAGCGGCCCAAAGGCCCCCAGAAATAGGAATTTAGGAACATGCCACGCAGACGCAGACCTGAAACAAGAGATATCCTGCCGGATCCGGTGTACAACTCCACGCTCGCCGAGAAGTTTGTCAACTCGATGATGTGGGATGGCAAGAAGAATACGGCCCAGAAGATCTTCTATGAGGCGATGGACACCATCCGGGAGCGAACGGGAGACGATCCGTTAAAGCACTTCAAGAAGGCGGTGGAGAACGCGAAGCCGCTGCTCGAAGTGAAAACGCGGCGCGTGGGCGGCGCGAACTACCAGGTTCCGGTGGAGGTTCCCCAGAATCGCCGGACCAGTCTCGCGATCCGCTGGATTCTGATTAATGCCCGGTCGCGCCCTGAAAAGGGTATGCCGGAAAAGTTAGCGAATGAATTGAATGACGCCGCGAACATGCGTGGCGGCGCCATTAAGAAGAAGGATGACGTGCACCGAATGGCGGAAGCCAATAAGGCTTTTGCGCACTATAGATGGTAATTCTTCGTTCGTCATGGTTCGTTCGCCGTTGAGAGATTAGCGGCACGAACGGCGGACGGCGAACACGAACGACGAACGGAATTTTTTATGGCTCGTACCGTACCACTCGAAAAAATGCGGAACATCGGCATCATGGCCCACATCGATGCCGGTAAAACCACAACCACAGAACGAATACTCTATTACACCGGCAAAACTCACAAAATCGGAGAGGTCCATGAGGGTACCGCGATCATGGATTGGATGGAGCAGGAGCAGGAACGCGGTATTACGATCACATCGGCAGCTACCACCTGCCAATGGCGCGATATCACCATCAACATTATCGATACCCCCGGCCACGTCGATTTCACCGCTGAAGTAGAGCGCAGTCTGCGTGTTCTGGACGGCGCGGTCGCGGTGTTCGACGCCGTAGCCGGCGTGCAACCGCAGTCGGAAACCGTTTGGCGTCAGGCCGATAAGTACGGCGTGCCCCGCATTTGCTTCATCAATAAGATGGATCGCGTGGGCGCGGATTTTTTGCATTCGGTGCAGACCATTGTGGATCGCCTGAATGCCCGTCCCGTCCCGGTCCAGATTCCGGTTGGCGCGGAAGACCAGTTCAAGGGCGTAGTCAACCTCGTCACCATGAAGGCTCGCATCTGGCGCGATGAAACGCTGGGCGCTGAGTACGACGATGTGGAAATTCCCGAAGATCTGCTCGAACAGGCCAAGACCTATCGCGAGCAGATGATCGAAGCGATCGCCGAGTCTGATGACGTTCTCTTTGAGAAGTTCATCGAAGGTACGCCGATCTCGGAAGCTGAAATCATTGCCGGTTTGCGCAAGGCGACCATCGCGCAGAAGATTTTCCCGGTCATTTGCGGATCGTCGTTCAAGAACAAAGGCGTCCAGGACATGCTGGATGCGGTGGTCGATTATCTTCCCTCCCCGCTCGAAGTTCCCCCCGTGCAGGGTACCGATGTCGACGACAAAGAAAAGATTATCGAGCGTCCGGCGTCCGATGACGCTCCGTTTGCCGCTCTGGTCTTCAAAATCATGACGGACCCGTTCGTTGGCCAGCTCGCGTTCATTCGCGTGTATTCGGGCAAGCTAGCCGCCGGGACATCCATATATAACGTTACGAAGCACCGCAACGAACGCATTGGCCGTCTGGTTAAAATGCACGCCAACAAGCGTGAGGACATTCAGGAAATCATGGCGGGCGACATCTGCGCCGCGGTCGGATTGAAGAATGTCGTTACGGGCGACACTATTTGCGACGACGATCATCCGGTTCTGCTCGAATCGATCGATTTCCCGGAGCCCGTGATTCAGCTCGCGATCGAGCCGAAGACAAAGGTAGACCAGGAAAAGCTTGGCATGGCGATCCAGAAGCTGGTCCAGGAAGATCCGACCCTGCGAGTTTCCACCGATCCCGATACGGGCCAAACGATCATTGCCGGAATGGGCGAGTTGCATCTCGAGATCATCGTCGATCGCATGCAGCGCGAGTTCAAAGTCGGCGCCAACGTCGGCAAGCCGCAGGTAGCGTATCGCGAGACGATTCGGTCCCACGCCGAGTACGACTACACGCATAAGAAGCAGACTGGCGGCAGCGGTCAGTATGCCCGCGCCAAGCTGAGGGTGGAAGCGACGCCCGGCAAGGGTTTCGAGTTCGAGAACGAGATTCGCGGCGGCTCCATTCCGAAAGAGTTCATTCCGGCCATTGAGAAGGGCGTGAAGGAAGCGCTCGAGGGCGGCATTCTGGCCGGGTATCCGATGGTCGACGTGAAGGTGTCTGTCATCGACGGCGCGTATCACGAAGTAGATTCCTCGGAAATGGCGTTCAAGATCTGCGGCTCTATCTGCGTGAAGGAAGCCTGCAGAAAAGCGAAGCCGGTTTTGCTCGAGCCGGTGATGAAGATCGAAGTTGTGGTTCCGGAAGAGTACATGGGTTCGGTCAACGGCGACCTGATCTCTCGTCGAGGACGGTTAGAAGGTACTGAGATCCGCGGCACGACCCAGTTGATCAAAGCGATGGTGCCGCTCTCGGACATGTTCGGATACGCCACCGAGCTACGCTCGCGTACGCAAGGCCGAGGCAGCTTCACGATGCATTTTGGACAGTATGAAGAAGTTCCGAAGAGCATCGCGGAAGAAATTGTGGCGAGAGTTCAAGGCAAGGTTACGAAGTAGCGCAGGCCTACTGGCCTCGCTTAGTTCCAAGGAGACTTAACAGGAAATGGCGAAAGAAAAATTTGATCGCAGCAAGCCCCACGTGAACATCGGCACGATCGGGCACATCGACCACGGCAAGACGACTCTGACCGCGGCGATCACAAGAGTGCTGGCGAAGCACAATCCGAAAGTGAAATTCCGTTCGTTCGATTCGATCGACAACGCGCCGGAAGAAAAGGCGCGCGGTATCACGATCGCGGTAGCGCACATCGAATACGAGACCGCCAACCGGCATTATGCCCACGTCGATTGCCCCGGCCACGCCGATTACATCAAGAACATGATCACCGGCGCGGCGCAGATGGATGGCGCCATTCTGGTGGTTGCCGCAACCGACGGTCCCATGCCGCAGACCCGCGAGCACGTGCTGCTGGCTCGCCAGGTCGGCGTGCCGTCGATCGTCGTCGCCCTGAACAAGGTCGACATGGTGGACGATCCGGAACTGCTCGAACTGGTGGAACTCGAAGTTCGCGAGTTGCTGAGCAAGTATCAGTTCCCCGGCGACGATCTTCCGGTGGTTCGCGTCAGCGCGCTCGGCGCACTGAATGGCGAAGAGAAGTGGGAAAAGACAGTCGACCAGTTGATGGACGAAGTGGACAAGTACGTGCCGATGCCGGCGCGCGCCATCGACAAGCCGTTCCTGATGCCGATTGAAGACATTTTCTCGATCCAGGGCCGCGGCACTGTGGTCACTGGCCGTATCGAGAGCGGGATTTGCAAGGTCGGCGAGGAAATGGAAATCGTCGGATTCCGCGACACGCGCAAGACGGTTGTGACGGGCGTCGAAATGTTCAAGAAGCTGCTCGACGAGGGCCGCGCGGGCGACAACGTTGGGCTGCTGCTGCGCGGCGTTGAAAAAGATGAAGTCGAGCGCGGACAGGTTATCGCAAAGCCGGGCTCGATCAAGCCGCACAAGAAGTTCAAAGGTGAAGTTTACGTATTGAGCAAGGATGAGGGCGGACGTCACACGCCGTTCTTCAAGGGATATCGGCCGCAGTTCTACTTCCGCACGACGGACGTGACGGGAGTGGCGCAGTTGCCCGAAGGCATGGAGATGGTGATGCCGGGCGACAACGTGAGTCTGGAAGTGGAGCTGATCACGCCGGTTGCCATGGACAAGGGCTTGCGGTTTGCGATTCGCGAAGGCGGACGCACCGTCGGCGCGGGTACCGTGACGGAAGTTCTCGAGTAATTCAATGAGTCTGAGAGAACGCATTCGCATTCGCCTCAAGGCGTACGACCATCGCATTCTGGATCAATCGACGACGGAGATTGTCGACACGGCAAAGAGGACGGGGGCCCAGATCGCCGGCCCCATTCCGCTGCCCACGGTGAAGAACCGGTACACGGTACTGCGATCGCCCCACGTCGACAAGAAGTCGCGCGAGCAGTTCGAAATCCGGACGCACAAGCGGCTGCTCGATATCCTCGAGCCGACCCAGGACACGGTGGACGCCCTGATGAAGCTGGATCTTCCGGCTGGGGTGGATGTGGAAATCAAGGCGTTTGGAAAGAAGTAGCGTTGTTGGTTCGTTGTTATTGGTTCGTCGTTTGGACTAGCTGCTAAACGACGGACCACGAACGAACAACTACGAACGAGGTACTTATGAGCCCAGGGATTTTAGGCAAAAAGATCGGGATGACGCAGGTGTTCCGGGCGGACGGGCAGGTGGTTCCTGTCACGTTGCTCAAAGCGGGACCGTGCGTTGTGGTGCAGCGCAAGACGCCGTCCACCGACGGCTACGACGCCGTTCAGCTTGGCCTCATGGAGTTCGCCAAGGCGTCGCGGCTCAATAAACCCGCGGCCGGGCATCTTAAGAAAGCCAGTGCGGAAGGCGTGAAGTTCCTGCGCGAAGTGAAGCTTCGTCCCGGCGACGACGATCTCAAGCAGGGCGATCGCATCCTGGTGGACCAATTCAAGCCGCAGGATAAAGTGGACGTGATCGGCGTCAGCAAAGGACGCGGGTTCGCCAGTCTTATCAAGCGCCACAACTTCCGCGGCGGTCCGGAAAGCCACGGTTCGATGTTCCACCGCGCTCCCGGTTCCATCGGCGCGTCCTCCTTCCCGTCGCGCGTGTTCCCCGGAATGCGCATGGCGGGTCAGATGGGTACGCAGCAGGTGACCATCCGGAATCTCGAGATGGTGCAGGTGGACGCCGAAGACAACGTGCTGATGGTGAAGGGCGCGGTGCCCGGACCAAACGGCAGTTATGTCGTGGTGCGGAGGGCGAAAAGGTAGCGCCATGCCAAGCGTAGATATTATCGATCTGAATAATGAAGGTAGTCGGGTCCGTTGACCTGGCCGACGAAGTGTTCGCGCGCGCCGGTCAACGAGCACCTGCTTGTACGAAGCCGTTCGGAACTACACAGGCCGGCCAGCGTCCGGGGCACCGCTTCTACCAAGACGCGGCATGAGGTTTCCGGATCCGGCAAAAAGCTCTGGAAGCAGAAGGGTACCGGACGCGCGCGCATGGGTTCCATCCGCTCGCCACTGTGGCGTCATGGCGGCACCGTTCACGGGCCGCAACCGAAAGACTATAGCTACAAGCTGCCTCGCAAGATGCTGCTCGGGGCGCTTGCGCTCGGCTCTGTCCGCGAAGCTGCGCGACGGCGAACTGCGTATTGTCTCGGCGTTTCAGATTCGAGGACCACAAGACCAAGGCATTCCGCGCGGTGCTCGGACAAGCTGGAGGCCGCGAAGAACGTGCTGCTCGTCGATCATGAAGCGGAAAATCGCAACCTGGCGCTGGGCTCCCGCAATATCGCGGGCGTGAAGCTGGTGGCGACCAAGGACGTCAACGTCTACGACCTGCTGCGCTCCTCGCATGTGCTGCTGAGTGAAGGCGCGGCGCGGAAACTCGCGGAGGCGCTCAAGAAATGACCGAATACGACATCATCAAGCGGCCGATCGTGACTGAAAAGGCCGTCGGCAAAAAAGAAGCCGAGAACACGCTCTGCTTCGAAGTGATTCCCGGCGCGAACAAGTCGCAGATCAAGTCAGCCGTGGAGCACATTTTCAAGGTGAAGGTCGCCGGATGTCCGCACCGAAAACCTGGATGGCAAGCTCCGCCGCCGCGGGCGTTTTGCCGGTTATCGGCCGAACTGGAAAAAGGCCTACGTGAGGCTGAAACAGGGCGAAAAGATGCCCGAATACGCGGAGATTTGACGGATATGCCACTCTGAGCGTGGACTCTCTTATTCGGAGCGTGTTCATTGTGGCCCAAAACCAAGTGGAGAATTGTTAATGCCTATTAAAGCATACAGGCCAGTCACCAAATCGCGGCGCTTCATGACCGTCGTCACGCGCGACGACATCACCAAGCAGACGCCGGAGAAATCACTGGTCGAAGGCAAACCGAAAACGGGCGGACGCAACAGTTCGGGCCGTGTTTCCAACCGGTTCCGCGGCGGTGGGGCGAAGAGAGCCTATCGCATTGTCGATTTCAAGCGCGATAAGCCGGCATCCCGGCAAAAGTCGCCGCCATCGAGTACGATCCGAACCGTTCGGCTCGCCTGGCGCTTTTGAATTACGCGGATGGCGAGAAGCGCTACATCATCGCGCCGGTCGGACTCGAAGTTGGCCGCACGGTCTCCTCCGGACCGAGTGCCGACATCCTGATTGGCAACGCGCTTCCGCTGAAAAACATCCCGGCCGGCACCGTCGTCCACAACATCGAATTGAAGCCCGGCAAAGGCGCGCAGATGGCCCGCTCGGCCGGCGCGCAGGCGCAGTTGGTTTCGAAGGAAGGCGGCATCGCGCTGCTGAAACTGCCCTCCGGCGAAGTGCGGCGCGTGCATGTCGAGTGCATGGCCACCATCGGGCAGGTCGGCAATCTCGATCATGAGAACGAATCGCATGGCAAAGCGGGCAAGACGCGGTGGCTCGGAAAGCGCCCGCATAATCGCGGCGTAACGATGAACCCGGTCGACCACCCGCACGGCGGCGGCGAAGGCAAGACCTCCGGCGGCCGTCATCCGGTAACTCCCTGGGGCCAGCCGACGCGCGGCTACAAGACGCGCAACAACAAGCGCACGGACAAGTTCATCGTGAGCCGCAAGTCGAAGAAAAGGTAATTAGCAGATGAGCCGATCGTTAAAAAAAGGACCTTTCAGTGACGATCACCTGGTAAACAAGGTGCTCGCCATGAACGAGAAGAACGAGAAGAAAGTGGTGCGCACGTGGTCGCGCCGCTCCACCATCCTGCCGGATTTTATCGGACACACGCTGGCGGTTCACAACGGGAAGAAGTTTATCCCCGTGTATGTGACCGAAAACATGGTGGGCCACAAGCTGGGTGAATTTTCGCCGACGAGAAGCTTTCGTGGCCACGCCGCGAAGGCCGCTACCGAGAAAGGCGCCAAGCCGGCTTAAGGTACGACATGGAATCAAAGGCTGAAGCACGCTACATCCGGACATCGCCGCAGAAGGCGCGGCTGGTCATCGACATGATCCGCGGCCAGAGGGCCGGGCATGCGATCAATATTTTGCGATCGGCAAACAAGCGTCTGGCGCCGACGGTCGAAAAGGTGCTCCGCTCGGCGATCGCCAACTGCGAGAACCGTTTTACCGACGTCGACGTGGATGAATTGTTCGTCACTGAGGCGTACGTGAACGAAGGGCCGCGCATGAAGCGAGTCCGGCCGGCTCCGATGGGCCGCGCCTATCGCTACCAGCGGCGCATGGCGCACATCATCGTGAAGGTCGGGGACCGCAAAAACGGCGGCGTAACCGCCGGGGAGAACGAATAGTGGGTCAGAAAGTACATCCCTATGGATTTCGGCTCGGCGTCACGAAGACGTGGCGGTCGCGCTGGTTCGCTAAGCAGGATTATCACCGGCTCTTGAAAGAGGACCTCGAACTGAAGGATCTCTTAAAGGAGCGTCTGAAGTCGGCCGGCGTCAGCTCCGTTGAAGTGGATCGCCCCGGCAACAAGTTGCGCGTGACTATCCGGACGTCGCGGCCCGGCATTATCATCGGACGCAAGGGCGCGGAAATTGAAAAGCTGAAGCAGGACCTCGCGAAGAAAACGAAGCGCGAAGTATTCATCGACATTCAGGAAGTCCACAAGCCGGAGCTCGACGCGCAGCTCGTCTCCGAGTCGATTGCGCTGCAGCTCGAAAAACGCGTGGCTTTCCGCCGCGCCATGCGTAAGGCCGTCGATTCGGCGCTGCGCTTCGGTTGCAAAGGAATCAAGGTTCGCGTTTCCGGCCGATTGAACGGCGCGGAAATCGCACGCAGTGAATGGTATCTGCAGGGTCAGCTTCCGTTGCACACCCTGCGCGCGGATATCGAATACGGAACCGCCGAGGCCCACACCACCTACGGCGTAGTTGGAATCAAGTGCTGGATTTACAAAGGTGAAATTCTGGATGGTGGCCGAGCCCGCACCGGATTACGGAACGAGCCCGAGCCGCGCCGTCCGCAGCGCGATCGTGGAGATCGCGACCGCAGGCCCAGCCGCGATCGCGGTGAAGGCGGCCGCGGCGAACGTCCGGATCGCGGTCCGTCGCAGGCGCCGATCGTTTCAGATCAGCCCGCCGGACCCGCAATTCAGCAGCTACCCGTCGAAGGCGCGCGTCAGACCACGGCTCCCATCATGCCGCCGCTGGTTCCACCGCAGCCCTCCTGGAAACAGGAGTTGAAGCACGACACGAAACCGGAAGAAACTCCCAAAGGCTCGACGGAGCCCACGGAGCCGAATCAGTAAATACGAGTTTATTGGAGATTTTGCGCCATGTTGATGCCCAAAAAGGTCAAATTCAGAAAACAACAACGCGGGCGTATGACCGGGAAAGCCTGGCGGGGTTCGAGCCTCGCGTTCGGCGACTTCGGTCTGAAGGCGATGGAGTGCGGCTGGGTTACGGATCGCCAGATTGAAGCGGCCCGTATCGCTATGACGCGTTTCATCAAGCGCGGCGGCAAGGTTTGGATCCGGCTCTTTCCGGATAAGCCGATTACGAAGAAGCCCGCCGAAACCCGTATGGGTAAAGGCAAGGGCGCGCCCGAGCAGTGGGTGGTCGTGATCCGGCCCGGCAAGATCATGTTCGAGATGGAAGGCGTTTCAAAGGAAACGGCGACCGAAGCGATGCGTCTCGCGGCGCAGAAGCTGCCCATCCCGACCAAGGTCATCTTTCGTGAACAGGCCGCGGGCGGATCGCACTAAGGAATTGAAATGAAAGCCGACAAGATCCGGGAAATCGATAACGACGACTTGAAGCGCCAGGAGCACGACGCGAGGGAACAGATGTTCCGCCTGCGTTTCCAGCTCACCATGGGACAGACCGACGGTCTGAAAAAGCTGCGGGTGTTGAAGAAAGACCGCGCCCGGATGCTGACGACGTTGCGGGATCGCGAGCTGCATCCCGAACTGGCGCCGGCTCCGAAAAGCGGGAAGAAGAAGGGAAAGTAAGCGATGGCAGACGAGCAAACAGACCGGGCCCCGATAGGGAACAAAAACGAAAAGATCGGCGAGGTCGTCTCCGCGCGGATGCAGAAGACCATCGTGGTCGAAGTGACGCGGCGCGTTCCGCATCCGGTGTACAAGCGCATCATCAACAAGCGCAATAAGTTTTACGCGCACGACGAAGACGGCACGGCCAAGCTGGGCGACGTGGTCCGGATCGTCGAGTGCCGCCCGCTCAGCAAGCTGAAGCGCTGGCGGCTCGGTGAAGTAATCAGGAAAGCGGTGCAAGTCGGCGCCGCTCCGGAAGCGCTGCTCGAAGGTACGCAACCGGTGGCCGGCTCGAAGTCACCGACGAGGAGAAAGTAATCATGATTGGGATGAGAACTATTCTCGACGTCGCCGACAACAGCGGCGCTCGTAAATTGCAGTGCATTCTGCCGCGCGGCGGAGATAAGGGACTGCATGCGGGCCTCGGCGATATCGTGACGGCGAGCGTAAAGGAAGCCGCTCCCGATTCGAACGTCAAGAAGGGCAAAGTGGTGCGCTGCGTGATCGTGCGGATGCGCAAAGAGACCCGGCGCAAGGACGGGACCTACATCCGGTTCGATTCGAACGCCGCCGTTCTGGTGAACGAGCTCGGCGAGCCGGTGGGAACGCGCGTCTTCGGGCCGGTTGCCCGCGAGCTCCGCGACAAGCGTTTCATGAAGATCGTATCGCTCGCGCCGGAGGTCATCTAAAGAATGCCGGCCAAGAAAAAAGAAAGAATCGATTTTAAAATCCGCCTGAAGAAGGATGACCAGGTGAAAGTGATCGCCGGCCGCGACAAGGGTAAAACCGGACGCGTGATTTCGGTTGATCGCCGGCTTGGCAAAATTCTGATCGAAGGCGTGAGCATGGTGAAGCGCCACACGCGCCCCAACCCGCAGCGCCAGATCAAGGGCGGCATCGCGGAGCGCGAAAGCGCCATCAACATTTCGAACGTAATGATTCTGACCAGCGGTGGACTTCCGTCGCGGATCGGTACCAAATCGGAAGGCGAAGGCCGTAGCGCCCGCCGCCTCCGCGTAGCCCGCAAAACGGGGGAGCAGTTGGACAAGAAATAGTTCTAAGTTCGATGTTCTAGGTTCTACGTTTTGCGGAACGTCGAGCCGGGAACGTAGAACGTAGAACGTAGAACGAGGGTTTTCATGGCCGAAGCAAGATTACGCAAGCATTATAAAACCAACGTGGTTCCCGCTCTTACCAAAGAGTTTGGGTACAAGAACGTGATGGCTGTGCCGAAGATCGAAAAGGTCGCAATCAACATCGGTCTTGGCGAAGCGACGCAGAACGCCAAGTTGATGGACGGGGCTGTAAACGAGCTCAACGCGATTGCCGGACAGAAACCTGTGATCACGAAGGCCAAGAAGTCGATCGCGGCGTTCAAACTTCGTGAAGGCATGCCGATTGGGACCATGGTGACGCTGCGCGGCGATCGCATGTACGAGTTTCTCGATCGCCTGATGAACGTCGCGCTGCCCCGCGTACGCGACTTTCGCGGCGTATCCTCGAAATCGTTCGATGGTCGCGGCAACTACACGCTGGGCGTCAAGGATCAGTTGATTTTTCCCGAGATCGATTACAACAAGGTTGAAAAGGTCAAGGGCATGAATATTTCGATAACAACCACGGCAAAGACGGACGCCGAGGGGCTGGCGCTGCTCCGCCAACTCGGCATGCCGTTCCGCCAGTAACGTTTGAACTACGAACTAACAACTACGAACTAGGAACGAGGTTTTGATGGCAACTACCGCGAAAATGGCGAGGGATGAAAGACCGGCAGACGGGGGTAAGGCGATCAGCGAGCTGAAATTCGAATGCCGCCATCGCAACCGCTGCTTCCGCTGCGGGCGGCCGCGCGGATATCTGCGCAAGTTCAATTTGTGCCGGATCTGTTTCCGGAACCTTGCGCTCGCCGGAGAGATTCCCGGCGTAACCAAGGCGAGCTGGTAGGCGAAAGGATTACGGGGGTAAGAGACTATGGCCACATCCGATCCAATCGCGGACATGCTGACACGCATCCGGAACGCGCAACTGGCGCGGCATCCGAAAGTAGATGTGCCGGCATCGAAGCTGAAGATGGACATCGCGCGCATCCTCAAGGAAGAAGGCTTCATCACCAACTTCAAGCTGGCTGAGGACGGCGCCAAACGCAGCATTCGAATTTATCTCAAGTACACGCCCGGCAACGTGCCGCTGATCTCAAGGATCGAACGTGTCTCGCGTCCCGGTTGCCGTGTGTACGTCGGCAGCAAGGAAGTTCCGCGCGTCCTCGGCGGTCTGGGTGTCAACATCCTCACCACCCCCAAGGGCGTCATGACGGGCTCTACGGCGCGCAAGGAAAATGTAGGCGGGGAGGTGCTCTGCCAAGTTTGGTAGAGCAAACAGAATATGTCGAGAGTTGGAAAAAAACCGATCCCGGTACCCAAGGGCGTCAAGATCACCATCGGCGACCAGATGCAGGTGGAGGGTCCCAAGGGCAAGCTTACGGTCCCGATCTCACCGGGCGTCCATGTCGAACAGCACGACAGCACCCTTGAACTGGTACGCGACAGCGATCAGTACGCCGCGGTGCATGGTCTCACGCGAGCGCTTCTCGCCGCGGCCGTGCAGGGCGTCTCAACCGGATTCACGCGAGAACTGGACATCACCGGCGTTGGATACCGCGCCGATGTGAAGGGCAATATCGCGACGTTCACGCTGGGCTACTCGCACCCCATCGAAGTTCTATTGCCGAAGGGTGTCGATCTGAAGATCGACAAGCAGACGCACCTGGTTTTGAGCGGCTACGACAAGCAACTGGTGGGTCAGGTGGCCGCGAACATCCGTTCGCTGCGCCCGCCGGATCCATATAAGAATAAGGGCGTCCGTTACACCGGCGAAGCGCTGCGCAAGAAGGTCGGTAAGACCGGCGCGGGTGGGAAGTAAGGTAACGGGAGGCAACCATGTCACGAGATTCTAAAAACATTGTTCGCGTCCGGATCCATGAGCGCATCCGGCACAAGGTGGCCGGCACCGATGAGCGTCCGCGGCTGGCGGTATACCGCAGCCTGAAGCACATTTACGCGCAGGTGATCGACGATCGCAAAGGCCATACGCTGGCGGCGGCCGCATCTTCCGAAAAGAATTCAGCGGTAAAGAGCGGCGGAAATTTGGCGGGCGCCAAAGAGATCGGGAAACTGGTGGCGCAGCGCGCCAAGGAAAAAGGCATCAAGAAGGTCGTGTTCGACCGCGGCGGTTACCTGTATCACGGCCGCATCAAGGCTCTGGCGGATGCAGCCCGCGAAGCAGGACTGGAGTTCTAATGGCAACACCGATTGCAAAACGCATCGAATCGAACAACCTCAATCTCAAAGAGCAGGTCGTCTCGATCAACCGCGTGACGAAAGTCGTCAAGGGCGGCAAGAACCTGAGCTTTTCGGCGCTGGTCGTAGTGGGCGACCCCGGCGCTAAGATCGTGGGATTCGGAACGGGCAAAGCCAAGGAAGTTCCGGCAGCGATCAAGAAGGGTATCGAAGCGGCCAAAAAGAATCTGCGCAAGATCAACACGGTCAATACTACGATTCTCCATCCCGTGATCGGCATCTTTGGCGCGGGCCGCGTGCTCCTGAAGCCGGCGCCCGAAGGAACCGGCGTGATTGCCGGCGGTCCGGTGCGAGCCGTCATCCAAGCCGTCGGAATCGCAAACGTGCTGACGAAATCGCTCGGGTCCCACAATCCGCATAACGTCGTGAAGGCGACCATCGCTGCGCTCGAACAGCTCCGCGACAAGGCGCAGGTTGCGGAGATGCGCGGCCTCAATCAGGAGAAGGTGGGATAACATGGCCGAAGGCATGATCAAGATCAAACTCATCCGCAGCCCCATCTGCACGCCCGAAAAACATAAGTCCATCGTGCGGTCTCTCGGACTGAAAAAAATGAACCGCATCGTGGAAAGGCCCGACACCCCGGTATTTCGTGGGATGGTGGCCAAAATTCCGCATTTGCTCGCGATTGTGAAGGACTAGTCGACATGAACCTCAGCAATCTGAGACCCCCGAAGGGGCAAAAGCACAAAAAACGACGGCTCGGCCAAGGTA
The DNA here is from genome assembly GCA_963802915.1 of Bryobacterales bacterium. Lineage (GTDB taxonomy): Bacteria > Acidobacteriota > Terriglobia > Bryobacterales > Bryobacteraceae > JAICMB01. The sequence continues at coordinate 12,963 of CAWDKQ010000021.1, read as the reverse complement.
TGGGTACCGGGCGTGGAAAGTACTCCGGACGCGGCGCCAAGGGCGCGAAGTCCGTTTCCGGTTACAGCATGATGCGCGGATTCGAAGGCGGCCAGATGCCTTTGCACCGCCGGTTGCCGAAGCGCGGCTTCAAGAACATCTTCCGGGAAGAGTACGCGGTCATCAATTTGGGTAAGCTTTCCAAACTAGAGGGGGATAGCTTCGACCCGGATCGCCTGATAGAATTGGGCATCGTTAAGAAGATCGGCGCGGGCCTGAAGGTGCTAGGTACCGGCGAGTTGGATCGCAAGGTGACCATTCGCGCCCACAAATTTTCCCAGTCGGCGCTGGATAAGATCCAGAAGGCCGGAGGGGTTGCGGAAGTAATTTAGTTCGCGCGAACGAGGGATTATGAAGTTTTTTGATGCCATCGCGAATATGTTCCGCGTGCCGGACTTGCGGAAGCGCATTCTGTTCACGCTCGGAATGCTGGCCGTGTATCGTCTGGGCGGCCACATCCCCACGCCTGGCGTAGACACGAACCAGCTACAGAAGTTCTTCGAACAGAATCAGGGCACCATCTTCGGGTTTGTCGATCTGTTCAGCGGCGGTATGCTCCGGCGGCTCACCATTTTCGCCCTGGGCATCATGCCGTACATCACGGCATCCATTATTCTGCAACTTCTTACGGTCGTCGTCCCGACGCTCGAAAAGCTTCAGAAGGAAGGCGAACTCGGGCGCCGTAAGATCACGCAGTGGACCCGTTATCTCACCGTCATCCTGGCCCTCATACAGTCCTTTGGTATCGCCATGGCCCTGCAGAACTCGGGCGGCGGCCTGGTGCTCAATCCCGGCATCGGCTTTGTCCTGATGTGCATGCTGAGTCTCACCACCGGCACGGCCTTCATCATGTGGCTGGGCGAGCAGATTACGGAGCGCGGCATCGGAAACGGGATGTCGCTCATCATCTTTACCGGCATCGTCGTCGGCTTGCCGCGAGCCATCCAGGAAGTTTATAACAACGTCGTTCTCACCCATCAGTGGACGGTGATCCATTTGATCATCATCATCGCGATCATGGTCGCTGTCGTAGCGTTCATCGTATTGGTAGAGCGCGGCGAGCGCCGCATCCCGGTACAGTACGCGAAGCGAGTGGTCGGCCGCCGCATGATGGGCGGTCAGTCTACCCATCTGCCCCTCAAGGTGAACGCCGGTGGCGTTATTCCTGTGATTTTCGCCTCGTCGCTGCTGGCCTTTCCGACTACATTGCTGTCCTGGTCGGTGGTAAAAAACAGCCGCTTCCTGACCGCGACCCTTGGTTCCATCGGAGGCAGCCAGCCGCTCTATTACGTATTCTTCGTCGCGCTGATTATCTTCTTCTGCTTCTTCTATGTGTCGATTATCTTCAATCCCAACGAAGCGGCCGATAACATGCGCAAGTACGGCGGGTTCATCCCGGGCATCCGGCCGGGAAAGAACACAGCCGATTACATGAATAAGATTCTCACCAAGATCACGGTGGTCGGCGGCCTTTATCTTTCGATTCTGTCCATCATCCCGCAGATCATGATTGCGGGCATCCGGCTTCAGACTCTTCCAGTTGTTGGGAATTTCATCGACAATTATTTCCCGCGCTGGCTGCTCGACGGCCTGGGAGTTCACTTCTATTTTGGCGGCACGTCGCTCCTTATCGTGGTCGGCGTCGCTATGGATACGATTAACCAAGTCGAAGCGCAGTTGATTATGCGCCACTATGAAGGGTTCACTCCGCGTTCCGGTCGTATACGTGGGCGTCGAAGTACATTCTGATCTATGGAAAAAACCGGGGGGGCCCCGATCGCCCTCATCCTGTTTGGACCCCCCGGTTCTGGGAAGGGTACGCAGGCGAAGTTGCTTCAATCGTGCCTGCGCATCCCGCACATCTCGACCGGAGACATGTTGCGGGAGCACATCCAGGCCGGCGACGCGCTCGGCCGTAAGGTAGCGGCAGGAATGCAGGCCGGGATGTTGGTGGGCGACGATTTCGTGAACGATCTGGTGGAAAAGCGGATCGAACAGCCGGATGCTTCGGACGGGTTTATTCTGGACGGATACCCGCGGACGCTGCAGCAGGCGAACGTACTGGGTAAGATGTTGAAGCGGCGGGGAGTGGCCCCGGTGGTGGTCCACTTGAAAGTGGACTATAATAAAGTTATTAGCCGGTTGAGCGGACGGCGGCAGTGTCCCTTGTGCGGCACGTTGTATAACCTGAGCACCAATCCTCCGAAATGCGATAACCTCTGCGATCTGGATGGAACGGAGCTTGTGACGCGTCCGGACGACAGTGAAGCAGTGATCCGTCAACGGCTGGAGGAATACGAATCGCAGACCAAGCCTTTACTCGACTTTTTCAAAAGCTCCGGGTATCCCTACCACGAGGTGAACGGGAGCGCGGGTTCGAGGGAATCGATCGCGCAGGAGATCTGCAACCTCGTTACCGCGAAGCAATGATCGTTCGAAAGAGCGCCGGCGAGCTCGAGAAAATGCGCCGCAGCGGATTGCTGGTGTATGAGATTCTCCAGCAAGTCGGAAAGATGGCCGTGGAAGGCGTCACGACCCAGGATCTGGAAGTAGCGGCGGAAAAGATGATGAAGGACGCGGGCGCCAAACCGGCCTTCAAAGGGTATTACACGCAAGCGGCGGGATCGAAATTCCCGTTCGTGTTGTGCACGTCGGTGAATGACGAGATCGTCCACGGGATGCCGTCGCCGAAGCGGAAGCTCAAAAGCGGCGATATCGTGTCGATCGATACCGGCGTCGAGTTGAATGGTTATTTTGGAGATTCGGCCATCACGGTCCCGATCGGGGAGGTGGAGGAGCCGGTGAAGCGGTTGTTGCAGGTGACCCGGGAATCGCTGGAATTGGCGATTGCGAAGGCGCGTGCGGGCAACCGGCTTTTCGATATTTGCGGTACGGTTGAGCAGCATGTGACCGGCAACGGGTTTTCGGTGGTCCGCGAGATGGTGGGTCACGGGATCGGTACCAAGCTCCATGAGGAGCCCCAGATTCCGAACTACATCGACCGGCGGAACGAAAATCCGCGTTTGCGCGAAGGGATGGTCCTGGCGATCGAGCCTATGGTCAACCTCGGCAAGGCCGACATGAAGGTGAAATCGGATAAGTGGACCGCGGTGACGAAGGATGGGTCGTTTTCAGCCCACTTCGAGCATTGTGTGGCCGTCACGGATAACGGGCCGTGGGTGTTGACCAGGCCGTGAAGCCGGTAGAAGCCATCGTGGTGGATTTGCTCCCTCACGAAACGGTTCGCGTGAAGTTGGAGAATGAAAGTTTAGTCCTGGCTCATGCGGCCGGGGCGGCGAAAACGAATTTTGTAAGATTGCGTCCCGGAGATCGGGTTCTGATTGAGTTGTCACCCACGGATCCGACTCGCGGAAGAATAATGAGGCAGGAATCATGAAGGTTAGAGCATCGGTCAAGAAAATGTGCGACAAATGCAAGGTCATTCACCGCGAGGGCGTGGTCCGCGTGATCTGCACGAATCCGAAACACAAGCAGAGGCAAGGTTAATAGCATATGGCGCGTATTGCAGGCGTGGATTTGCCCAGTAAGAAGCGGGCCGCGATCGGCCTCACGTATATTTACGGCATCGGGCGTACCCGGGCCCTCTCTCTTCTCTTTCGGGCCGGCGTGAACCCCGACAAAAAGGTCGCCGACCTTTCCGAAGACGAAGTGAACAAGGTTCGTACGCTGATCGAAAACGAAGGGGCCATTGAGGGCGATCTTCGCAAAGAAATTTCGATGAACATCAAACGTCTCATCGAAATGGGATCCTACCGCGGTCTGCGGCATCGCCGCGGGCTGCCGGTTCGCGGTCAGAGGACCCACACCAACGCCCGCACCCGCAAAGGTCCGCGCCGCGGCACCGTCGCCAACAAGAAAAAGGCATCGGCGAAGACGTAATCCCAGGAACAAAACATGGCAAAAGCTCCGGCAAAGACAACCAAGAAGAAGACATTCAAGAAGAAGGAAAAGCAAGTCGTTCCTTCCGGGATCGTACACGTCCAGGCCTCGTTCAACAACACGATCATCACTTTCACCGATCTGTCCGGCAACGTGCTCGCCTGGTCCAGCTCGGGCTCTCTCGGCTTCCGGGGCTCCCGCAAGGGCACGCCATTCGCCGCGCAGCAGGCCTCGCTCACCGCCGCGAACAAAGTAAAGGAATACGGGCTCCGCTCCGCTGAAGTTCGCGTGAGCGGTCCCGGCGCCGGCCGCGAATCGGCCGTGCGCGCACTGGCAACCGCGGGCATCGAAGTGCGTCATATCAAGGACCGCACGCCGATCCCGCACAACGGATGCAGACCGCCGAAAAAGCGGCGCGTCTGACGTTTGAACGTCGAACTTAGAACGTTAATGAAAGCAGGACGAAGGCTACCGAGCCGTAAACTGCACCTTAATATACTGAAAGGTATTCTGAATGGCTCGATACATCGGTCCCGTCTGCCGGCTATGCCGGCGCGAGGGAATGAAACTATTTTTAAAAGGGGAGCGCTGCCACACTGAAAAGTGCGCCATCGAAAAGCGCAACTTCGCTCCCGGCCAGCACGGCAAGGATCGCAAGCCGAAGCTGGTTGGCTATGGACTCCAACTCCGCGAAAAGCAGAAGGCCCGCCGCTACTACCGCCTGCTCGAAGGCCAATTCCGCAACCTGTTCGAGAAGGCTCGGCCAAGCAAAAGGGCATCACCGGCGAGAACCTGCTGAACACGCTGGAACGCCGTCTCGACAACGTCGTCTACCGCATGGGACTCGGAACCAGCCGCGCGCAAGCCCGCCAGTTGGTCCGTCACGGCCATCTGCTGGTCAACGGCAAGAAGGTGAATATCCCCTCGTTCGACACCAAGGTCGGTGACGTCGATCGAAGTTCGCGAGAGCAGCAAGAATAATCCGACCATCCTGGCCGCTCGCGACGCGACGGCCCACGCGCCGTCCCCGAACTGGCTCGAAGTGGATCGCGACAACCTGCGCGGCCGCGTCCTCTCGCAGCCCAAGCGCGAGGAACTGGTCCAGATTCAGCTCAACGAACAGCTAATCGTCGAATTGTATTCCAAGTAAATGGGCGCTTTGCCCGTTTTTTGTAACCGAGTTTAGAACACCCCGGCGGCAACGCCGGAGGAGGTCAGTTAATAAGAATGTTCAAAGGTTTTCAAAAACCCAAAAGATTAGTAGCCAATACCGAAACGCTCACGGAGCGCTACGGAATGTTCAACGCCCAGCCGTTCGAGCGCGGCTTCGGCTCAACCGTCGGTACCGGCCTGCGCCGCGTGCTGCTCAGCTCCATCGAGGGCGCCGCCATCACGGCGGTCCGCATCGAGGGCGTGGCGCACGAGTTCAGCCCCATCCCCGGCGTGGTCGAAGACGCCACCGACATCATCCTTAACCTGAAACAGGTGCCCTTCAAAATGATCGGCGAAGGCACCCGCACCGTTCGCCTCAAAGCCGACCAGCCCGGCGAAGTGATGAGCGGCCAGATCGAAACCGATGCCGACGTCGAAGTGCTCGACCGCAACATGCACATCGCCACCGTCGGCGAAGGCGGCAAGCTCAACATCGAAATGCGCCTCAAGTCCGGCCGCGGCTACGTCTCGGCCGACCGCAACTTCGACGAGGACCTGCCGCTCGGATACATCCCGATCGACTCCGTCCACTCCCCGGTCCGCAAAGTCAACTTCACGGTCGAAGCCGCGCGTCTCGGCCAGATGACCGATTACGACAAGCTCACGATCGAAGTCTGGACCAACGGCGCCATTTCACCGCAAGACGCCATCGGCCAGGCCGCCAAGCTGCTGAAGGACCACATGACGATCTTCATCAACTTCGAAGAGCTGCCCGAAACGATCGAAGAGCCCGGCGAGCGCGCCATGAACCAGATGAACGAGGTTCTCAACCGCTCCGTCGAAGAGCTCGAACTCAGCGTTCGCTCCTACAACTGCCTCAAGAACGCCAACATCCAGACCATCGGCGACCTGGTTCAGAAGACCGAAGCCGAAATGCTTCGCACCAAGAACTTCGGCCGCAAGTCGCTCAACGAAATCAAGGAAATCCTTGGCAACCTGGGCCTCAGCTTCGGCATGAAGTTCGATTCTCAGGGCCGCCTCGTCTGCTCCCGCCGGCGGTCTCGCAGCCGTACACCGGTCCGCTGAGGGCGAGCGCGACGGACGAGGAAGACCTCGACGAGGCCACGGAGTAATCTCGATGCGACATAAAGTTGCCGGATACAAACTGAAACGCAACGTGGCCGCGCGCAACGCTCTTTTCAGCGGCCTGATCACCAGCGTCATCGAGCATGAGCGCATCATCACCACCGTCCCCAAGGCCAAGGCTGTCAAGCCGCTCGTCGAGAAAATGATCACGCTGGCAAAGAGGATACGCTGCATTCGCGCCGTCAGGCCGCGGCTGTCATCGAGACGCCGGCAGACGCTGAAGAAGCTCTTCGACAAGCTCGGCACCCGCTTCGGCCAGCGCAACGGCGGCTACACCCGCATCGTCCGCCTGGGACCCCGCAAAGGCGATGGCGCCGAGCAGGCCATGCTGGAGCTGGTCGGTTCCGAGCTCGTTAAGCGCGCCGCCGAACGCGCCAAGCGCAAGGAAGAACGCCTGAAGGCCATGAAGGAAGGCCGCGAAGGCGAAGAGCCCGAATAAGCATCATTCCAATCGTAAAAGACGAGGGGCCGGAAATAATCGGCTCCTCGTTTTTTTATTCCGCCATTAGTCTGCGAAGCAAATCCTCAACTCCCAGATCCCCAGCCCATTGCGCGAGGTAATCACGGTCGAGGCTATCGCCCTGCACATCCCGAATACCCCGAACGTCGTTCCACTGCCGGTCCGAGACCTCGCCTCCCATTCGGTACCAGCGCAGCGTCTCAAGCAGGATATCCTCGGCTGTTGCTGCCGGGGCTTCCACGCCAAACGGTAGCCGGACCGGCGACGCGAGAGCTCGCCGCATCTGTTCCGAGTGATACGGGTCACGCTGCGCCGGGAAAATATCGAACTTAAACGCGCTCGTGAAATGGATGAGCCGAATGTCATCCTCATCAAGGTAGAACGAGGCTTGCAGGAGCTTCCCCAGAGTTGCAACCTGCGCTTCCGCTATTTCCGCCACAATGTCGATGTCCATCGTAGCTCGCGGGATTCCGTGTAATGCACTAGCTACCGAACCGCCAATGAAGTAGCGGATTCCAAGTTCGATCAGCGCCCGAAGCACCTGTGCAAGCGCCTCGCCTTCCTCGCTCATGGATGCTCAACCGGATCCCAACCATACACCTTGATCATTGTCTGCCGGTCCAATCGCAATGCCGCCGCGCGCATTCGAACCTCGTGTTCGCCTGCCGCCGGATACCGTTGCCTCACGCCTTGCTCCGACAACCGCAAAACCATGGAAGTCATATCGAACACCGCCTGCAACTTCTCTGCTGGCGTTCGACGCCGCCACAACTCGATGAATATGGCGTAAGCCTTCGGACTGGTATCGGAATAGTAGTCGTGCTTATCAGGCATGCTCACCATCAACGCTACCGCATCACACGCATGCGCCACAATGAAGCAAAATGTCCGAGCGTCTTCCTTATCTCGCCACTCAATCCTCCGCGCCTTACGAGACCCTGCTCGAGTTGCCAGTGACCGTCCTGCTCGACAACGTCCGCAGCATGTATAACGTAGGCTCGTTCTTCCGCACCATGGATGCCGCCGGGCTGCCAAAAACTCTATCTCTGCGGCATCGCTAGCGACGGCCGCCCAAGCGGGCCATCAGCAAAACTGCGCTGGGTTCCGAAGATACCGTCCCCTGGGAGTATCACGCCGACCCTGCCGCTCTGGCCTTCGATACTCCTCGCGCCGGTGACTCTCGAACTGGCAGCCATCGAAACCACGCCCCCACGCCGTCGACCTTTTCGACTGGCAGCCGCGCTTTCCCGTCTGCCTGCTCTTCGGCCACGAAGTGGATGGGTTTGAATCCGCGCCTGCTCGAAAGCTGCGATACCCACGTGCGCATCCCGATGCTCGGCCGGAAGCACTCGCTTAACGTAGCCACTGCCGGCGGTGTCGTTCATCTACGAACTGCTGCGCAAATATCGCAGGATGAACGAAGCCCTCTTTCAGACCCCGTCAACTCCTTAGTCCGCGACAATTCCCCACCCAGATATTCCGGATGTTGCGCTGTGCTGTCGAAATGCTGCGTCGTCTTGAACAGCTCATACTGCCCTCCGAGGGCCGGATGGCGTCGTAGCTGCGCCCCCCACATCGAGAACAGGAAACCCGGACCGATCTTGCGGAGCCGCTGGTCCTTCTTCGTATTGCCGTCCGCCTGGGTCTGGATGCCGCCATAGAAGATCGTCTTGCCGAAATCGCCACGGCCAATCGGGGCAATGTACAGGTTCACCTCAGGCGACACGTCCTCGCTGATAGTGACGTCGATGCTATAGCTTTCGAACGGTACGTCCCGGCCGATGTCCCACCAGGTGTCGACCAGGTGCCAGGGCGTCGAGATATAGTCGTCCGGCCTGCTGTCGTCGGGCTTTTTCTCCTCGGCGCAGATCGACAACCGCGAAGACGAGCAGAATTGCGATCGGCACGACTTCATACGGGCGACTCAACTTGTTGTTGGCGGTCGAGAAATGCCTGAGTCAGATCCTTCCATGATACATCAAGATGCCGCGGATCCGCGCGATCAGCGATTCTCGTGTAACGCTCGGCCGTTATGTATATTGGCAGGCGCAGCCGGCATTTGCTGGCAGCGGTAATGGTCATTGAAGCCGAATCTCGCCACTTGGGGTCATTTTCATGACGTATTCGGACGATCTGTATTCCGCCCGCTCGTCGCGGCGTCAGCTTCTTAAAGGTGCGGGTTTGGCGACCGCGGCCTCGTTGGGTGCAGCCCTGGGAAATCGGTCCCTGTCGGCGGCAGAACCGGAGTCGTCAGCGTCCGAGTCGTCAGCGGCAGCCGCCAGGCCAGTGGTTGACACAGCCAATCGGCACAAGGTTCGCGGTATCGATCGCAAGAACCTGGTCGACGAGTACGCTCGCCGCGGTCTCGACGAGATCAGCGACACGAATCTCTGTCAGCAAGTGGCGGCGATCGTCTCCAACCCGCCCAACGGCGGCAACAGCTTCACGCTGCACGCCGCCGCTGGAGTTGCTGGCCCGCTACGGTTTGCTTCCGCTAGTCGATCCCCAGGAGCGAAGCCTGGCGCGACTGCGAATGGTCGGTGGCGCCGCGTTCTTCGAGGCCGACGCAGCCGCTGGCCCTGCGCCGGCGAAGATTGCGGCCTTCCCCGACCCGGCTGCGGCGCAGGCCGAGTTCGCACGGGCCTTTCAGCAGGGCGATGCCAACGCCCTGGAAGCGATTGTGCTGCAGTTCGCCGCTCAGTACGGCACGACGAACCTGGTTCATATTCTGACGCCGCTCGCACTGCCGACTTTGTCGGGCATTTCACACTCGCACATCGGGCTGTGGCTGCTGTTGCGGCACGCTCGGACCAGCGACGTTGGCGACGCGGCCTTGCTGCGGGCCGCCGCGCGAGCGCTGGCCGGTGACAAATCGCAGCTCAAGAGCTTCTCGGGCATGGCGATCGAGGGAACGCAGCCGCTCAAGCAGGCCCCGGCCGACGTCGAGCGGGAAGTCCTCGCTAAACTGGCGGCGCCGACTGGGGCAAACTGACGGGGGGCGGCATGCGCGGGCTGATTACCTCCGGCGAAGCGACGGGCAACGCCGACGCCCTGTTTGCCGACTTCATCCGCCACGATCTGAGCAACGAGCAAATCGACGCGGCGTTCCGCCTGCTGCGCATCTATGCGCACAGCATGCTGCAACACGATACGTCGTTCGCCAAATTCGGCTGGAGCCATTGCTTGACCTTGCCGCAAGCGGCGTGCGGACTGTCGAGCCTGAACCTCAACCGCAAACTGGCATTGGCGGCGACGCTCGTGTGGACCACGGCCTATCGCAGCGTGTTGACCAATCGCGACTTGGACTTTGCCTGGGCTCCCGAAAAGCTCGCCGGTTCCGCGAGCGTATTGGAATCGTTGCAAACCTCGCCGACGGCTGCCGCCGCCCGTGTCTGGCACGCCGATCCGAGTGAGCGATCGGCCATCAAGCAGACGCTGGCCACGCAGGCCTCGATTCGCACCGATCAGCACCTGATCAAGTACACTCGGGCTTGCTTGGACATGGTCTCTTTCGATCCCGAGCACGAACAGCTTTACCTCGCAGCCGCCGCGCATCTGAGCTCGGTTTGGGTCAAGGAGCAGCCCGCCGCGCAGATCAAGAGCGGCCTGCCCAGCAAGAGTTCCTGACGCTAGCGAAAACCAGGCGAGCGGTTCACTCTGCTACTCTGCAGCGCCCTCCACCAGCTTGATGGCCGAGACGGCTCCGTTGGCGGTGAAATCTTTGCTGAACGAGAGCGTCGCTTCGGCGGTGACGCCAGGCATGCCCGTCACGCTGATCTTGGGGGGAGAACTGTAGCCAGATCCGCCGTTGGTGATGACAAATTCGGTGACCTTGCCGTTTACGACCTGCGCATGGCCGGTGGCCGGAATGGTAGGCCACATCTCTCCGCGGCTTTTCACGTAGCGGTAGTAGTTGGAAACGGTGTCGAGTCGTTCGTTTTCGACGCCATACTTCCGCAGCGCGACCATCAAGGCTGATTTGTTTTTGCGAACCTGTTCGGGGTCAGGAGTGGTTCCGAGTTTGGCGGGCCGCACACGACTGAACGCTTCGCGAAATACGTCCTCCGACACACCCAACGCCCCGGCGACCAGCACTACCGGCCGGCCTCGATCGCGAGGGTTCGTCTCGTGCCCCTCGGAGAACACCAACGGCACTCGGCCGTCGGCCGTGCTGGAAGGACTCTGGCCGTTGGATGGCGACGCCATGAACAAAACCAAAGCCACGCCGGCCGCCTGCAGAATATCTTGCCGCATTATGAATTCTCCCCGTTGACTGTGCATGTTCGAGCGAGGCGCAATCGCCTACTCCCTTAAACGGAGCGGCGGCCAATCGAGGACATGCTTAGGGCCTAGTCGCCTGCCGCGGGAACTGCTTGCGCCAATGGCTCGATCTGGTCGGCGCTGCTGGCACTCTGAGTTTCCGACGCCAGCAGGGGGCGGCTCAGCAGCCGGCTGAGGCCGACGGAAGCGACCAACAGGGTGCCCGAAAGATAGAAGGCGTTGTCCAAGCTGCCGGTGGTGTCCTTGATATAGCCGGCGATCTGCGGAACAAAGAAGGCGATGCCCCAGCCGATGAACACCAATCCGTACTTGAGTCCCAGGTTATTCGTGCCGAAGAAGTCGGCGGTCATGGCCGGCATCAGCGACAGCCCGCCGCCATATTGCCAGTACGCGATGCCGACGGCGATGAACAGTAATATCATGCTCCCCGACTGCATGATCGAGGGCATGAGAAACAGGCAGATCGCGGAGATCACGCCGTTGAGCAGATAGGCGTTCGCCCTGCCAACGCGATCGGAATTGAGTCCGGTGCCCACGCGGCCGGTGGCATTGATCAGCCCGCCATACGAGGCCAGCAGCCAGGCGTTGGCAGCCAGGAAGACGCTGGCCTGAGCCGTTTTGTTCAAGATGGGCGTGGCGTTGGCGATCACCAGCAACCCGGATTGGGCCGATCCGATGAACAAGAACACCAGGGCATAGAATTGCCACGTCTTCAGCATCGCCCCGGGCGACCAATTGATCGAGGTCATCGCGGCGGGTCCGCTCGCCGTCTTGCCGGCTGCCGGAGTCGGCGCGACCGGCGGCACGTAGCCGGGGCAAGGCGGCCGGAGCAATTGGGCGGCCAGCACAATCACCGCGGCAAACAACAACCCCAAGCCGATAAAGCTGCCTGAAATGCCGTACTGCGAGATGAAATACTTAGCCAGCGGCGAGATGTAGATAGCTGCCCCGCCGTAGCCGGCGACGACCAGCCCTACGATCAGCCCGCGCTGATGCGGTCCGAACCATTTCAGCGCGGCGGGCGTCGCGGCCGCATAGCCCAGGCCCATGCCGATTCCGCCCAGCAGGCCGAAGCCCAGCACCAACCCCAGATAGCTCTTCATCACCGCGGCCAGAATGCAACCGGCCCCCAGCAGCAGCCCCCCCAGCATCGCGCCCAGGCGCGGGCCGAAACGGTCCTGGACCAGGCCGCCTGGGATCATAAACACGGCGAACGTAAAGCCACAAACCGCGTAGGCCCAAGTGGCCTCAGCGTCCGTCAGATAAATCCAGCCCGCGTTCAGTCCGGTCATGGGAGAGCCGGCCGGATGTTCGGCCGTGGCGATCAGGCTCCCTTTCCATACGCTCCAGGCGTACAGGATGCCCAGGCAGAGATTCACAACCACACCCGCCAGAGTAACCAGCTTGGCTCGTCCAGGGGCACTCTGCGGGGAAGAATTCATCGTCTCTCCAATGCGACGTCGTGGCAGGCGTTCTATCGGGGAAGCTCTCGCGGCAGGCCGAGTTGGGTCATATTGTAATCCAGATTTGCCGGCAAAAGGAGAGACCAGCGAGGAATGGATTTTCGAGGTTTTCCCGCGGTTATGCTCCCGTTCTTGACCCTGGCGGTACCGTCCTGAGACACTAGCTACCGGTCTGCCGTAACCGAGCCAACGCGCCGCCGCCGATCGGCAGGCTCGCCGCCGCCAACCCCAGAGTCGTTTGAGTGGAAACAATCAACGAAACCGAACGATTGCGGGCCCGGATCGAGGCTCTCGAAGCCCAGTTGGCTCAATCTCGCGCTCGAGCAGCAGCACCGCGAGACGACCGCTGCACTTGAACGCAGCCGATTCGCCTGCACAACGTGGTTACCAATGCACCCGTGGTGCTGTGGGCCGTCGATCGGCAGGGCATCTTCACGCTCTCGGAAGGCCAGGGACTCGAAGGCATTGGTCTGCACGCGGGCCAGGCCGTTGAGCAGAGCGTGTTCGAGTTGTTCTGCGAGA
>CAWDKQ010000020.1:0-49875 GCA_963802915.1 Bryobacterales bacterium | reverse complement strand
TCCGTTCGGGGACATAGGTAACAGATTATTCCGAGGACATGGGTAACAGTTGATTGAGGTTGGAACCCATCGGCTTGGCTTCATTGTAATGGTTTTTGAATCGATGCATTTGCTGATAGAGTGGATGAACTTGAGCGGAGGATAGGGCTCTGCGGAGACGCAACCCGAGCGCCGGCTCAAGGGCCGGGACGAGAGGCCGAGCGCAACTCCGCCTCTCGACTCATGCATCCTGGCGCGAAAGCGGTAAATCTCGGGGGTTTGGGGGCAGAGCCCCCATGTGAGAGAACACTCCGGTTCCGATCTTTGGGCAATGCCTTAGATCAGCGGAATAACAAGCGCAACTGAGAACGTTCTGGTTTGAGAGCCGCGGGCTTGCAGCGGCTGAAGGTATGCTTGTGAGCGTCCATCCAGCCCAATCGAATCGGGCCGTAGTAAATCTCCGCCCAACGCTCATCCAGCGGTTTCAGACCCAGTGGTTCGTAAGCGAACACTTCACTGATGAAGGTGCGCTCTCCTCGCCATCGCACACTCCCGTGTTGAGACACGCGCCGGATCTCCACGTCATCACCGTACTCCAACGCTGGCACGCATCGCGGATAGCAGCGTGGACTGGCTGCGTAGCAGTCCTGGGGTGTGTGATTGTCCAGGGCTTCGTGCGGTCTTTGTTGGTTGTATTGAAGTTGAAACTCATGAAATGCTTTTTGTTGCAGACGAGCGGTCGCTTTCGGCGGCTGCGCCGTCGCCTGTTTGAGCGTGCGATGCATGTGTTGTGCCTCCCGTTATCTTGCGGGCAGGCTGGCCGGCTGCGTTCCGGCACGATCCCCAATCTCACAAACCACATGGACAGCCGGCTGAGCCCGCCCGGCGCCACCGAGGAAAAGGGAACCCCGTTGTCGGTGTGGATCACTTGCGGCAAGCCGTATTCGCGAAAGGCCGCTTCAAAAACCGCCTGGGTTGCTTCGTACCGCGGTCGCTCCACAATTTGGCAGCGCAGCAGATAGCGACTACAAGCGTCCGTGATGGTCAATGGATCGATGCGCGTTCCATCCCCGCTGCGAAACCATCCCTTGTAGTCGGCGCACCACACCGCATTGGGCCCATCGGCCGCTGCATACGGCGGTCGTTGCACTGGACTGTGCGCCCGCTGCCGTCGATTTACCACTAGTCCCTTGGCTTTCAGCACCGCCGCGATCGTACTCACCGCTGGCCACTGTTGTGTCCCGTCCTGCTGGCTCAGCTTCACGCGCAGTTTCCCCGGCCCCCACTTCCAGCGCTGACGCGCCGCCACTATGGCCGCTTCCACCTCCCCGCTCACTTGGCTCGGCGATTCATGCGGCCGGCGGCTTCGATCCCGCAACCCCTCCAGCCCCTGCTCTTCAAAACGCTCCAGCCACTTGTAGATCGTCTTGCGCGAGACCTCATGGATCTCCGCCAACTCTGTGATCGACATCCCTTCTTGGTGGCCTCGCACCACCAAGAGTCGTTGTTCTTCCACTCGGATCTCCTGCCAGGGCATGCCTTCCATGCTGGCTTACCCCGGCGCCTTCCGAGTTCTTCCCTACTGTTACCCATGTCTTCAGAACGTCTTGTTACCCATGTCATCGGAACGTACCCGTTGCGGAACCCTGACGGTAACGGAGGGGCAACAGCCGATTTTTTCATAGGCCCTCACGGTCAGGGTTCAGAACTGGCGGCTCCATTCTCTTGGCCAGCGCTCCACTACTACTTTTGTCTGCGTGTAAAACTCGACACCGTGGCTGGCTTGCGCGTGAAGATCGCCAAAGAAGCTTTCGCCCCAGCCGCTGAAGGGGAAGTAAGCAATCGGGGCCGCTACTCCTACGTTGATTCCGATGTTGCCGGCGTTCACTTCCGAGCGGAAGCGGCGCGCGCTGGCTCCGTCGCTGGTGAACAGGCATGCCATGTTTCCGTAGCTTCTGGCGTTGACCAGTTGGATCGCTTCGTCCAGCGTTTTGGCGTGCATCAGGCTCAGAACAGGACCGAAGATTTCTGTCTTTGCGACTTCGCTGTCGGGCGAGACGTTGTCCAGGATGGTCGGGAAAACGAAGAAGCCGTCTTCGTAATCCTTTACGTGTTTGCCGCGGCCGTCGACCAGGACCTTCGCGCCTTCCTGCTCACCTTTCGCAATCAGACCTTCGATACGCTGCTTGCTTTCGGCAGAGATTACGGGGCCCATTTCGACTCCGTCGGTCATGCCGTAGCCCACTTTGCGTTTACCGGCGGCAGCCACCATGCGATCGGTCAGTGCTTTGTCCGCTTTGTCGACCGTGATCGCTACGGAGGCTGCCAGGCAGCGCTGCCCGGCGCATCCGAATGCGGAATCGGCCAGGATCTTGGTGGTCATTTCGATGTCGGCATCGGGGAGAACCACCACCGGATTTTTCGCTCCGCCCTGGCATTGCGCGCGCTTGCCGTTGGCTGCCGCCCGGCTATAGATGTAGCGGGCAGTCGGCGTAGAGCCTACGAAACTGATCGCTTTGATGGCGGGATGATCGAGAATCGCATTGACGGTGTCGCGGCCGCCGTTAACGAGTTGCACGACGCCTTTCGGGAAACCAGCGGCTTCCATCAAATGGAACAGTTTGTTCGAAGTCAGCGGCACGCGTTCCGATGGCTTCAGAAGAAAGCAGTTTCCCGTAGCCAGAGCGTAAGGCATGAACCAGAACGGAATCATGCCAGGGAAGTTGAACGGCGTGATGGCCGCAACTACGCCGAGAGGCTGGCGGATCATCATTTCGTC
Source organism: Bryobacterales bacterium (assembly GCA_963802915.1). Taxonomy (GTDB): domain Bacteria; phylum Acidobacteriota; class Terriglobia; order Bryobacterales; family Bryobacteraceae; genus JAICMB01. The sequence goes on along the minus strand of CAWDKQ010000020.1, from coordinate 47,117 downwards.
GATGCCGGGAGCGATGTCCTCGTTGTTGTAGCCCTGCATCATGGACGGAATGCCGCAAGCGACCTCGACGTTCTCGATGGAGCGGCGCATTTCGGCGACGCTCTCGCCGAAGGTTTTGCCGCACTCGTCGGTGATGGTGCGTGCGAGATCGTTGATGTTTTCTTCGAGGAGCGTCTTCAGCTTGAAGAGCGGCTGGATGCGTTCTCCGGCGGGTTTGCGACGCCATTCGCGGAAGGCTTTATCGGCGGCTTGCGCGGCGCGATCCACTTCCTGCGCCGGCGATAACGGGACTTCGGCCAGCACTTCCGCCGAAGCGGGGTTCAACACTTTCAGAGCTTCCGTGGCGTTGGAGGCGACCCAACCGCCGTCCACGAAATTCTCAAGGCGTTCTTTGGTCAAATGTGCAATCACAGGTGATACCGCTCCTTCTTGCGAGCTTCGACGTAAGCCGCTCGCGCCTCGCGCACGCTGTTGGCCTCGGACACTTCCGCGACCGCGACGTCCCACCAGGAATCGTATCCCGGCACGCGGAGCTCGCGCTCGGTCTCTATGACGATGACGGTGGTGCGGTCGATTGTTTTCGCGTATTCGAGGGCTTGCTTCAACTCGGCAATGCTTGAGACCTTCATCGCGTGCGCGCCGAGGCTTTTCGCGTTTGCGACGTAATCGACGGGGAGACAATTGCCGTCGCGACGTTTGTATTGCGTGCCGAATCCGCCGCTGCCGATGGATTGACTCAAACCGCCAATGCTTGCGAAGCCATGGTTATCGACGAGAACTATGATCAGCTTCACGCCTTCCTGGATGGACGTGACGATCTCGCTCGGAGCCATGAGATAGGTTCCGTCGCCGAGGAAGACGTAGACTTCACGGCTGGGGTCGGCCATTTTGGCTCCTATGGCGCCCGGAATTTCGTAGCCCATGCACGAGTAACCGTACTCCATGTGATAACCATTTGGCGTTCGCGTACGCCATAACTTGTGGAGGTCACCGGGATGGCTCCCAGCTGCGGAAAGCAGCATGTCCCGTGGTCCCGAAGCAGCCCACATTGTCCCGATGACCTCGCTTTGCGCCGGTCGCGGTTGGTTGCCGAGGTTGAATAGGCGATCGACCTCGGCTTCCCACGCCATCTTCAGGCCCCCGGCCTGATTGGCGTATGCCGCGCCGGCTTGATAACCCGTGAGCGCTCGAGTTAGCTCTTCGAGCGCTATTTTTGCGTCCGCGATTACTGGAATAGCCGATACTTTGTACGCATCGAACTCGGCCACATTGATATTGACGAAGCGCACCTGCGGATTCTGGAACGCCGTCATGGATGCGGTTGTGAAATCGGAATATCGCGTGCCCACGCCGATGATTAAGTCGGCGTCGTGGGCCAGGCGGTTGGCCGCGGAAGTGCCCGTCGCTCCGATCGCTCCCATCGCTTGCGGATGATCGTAGGGCAGCGATCCCTTGCCCGCTTGCGTCTCGCCCACCGGGATTCCGGTCTGAGCGGCGAAACTCGCGAGCGCTCCTGACGCTTCGCTGAAGAGGACACCTCCGCCTGCGATCAGCAATGGCCGCTCGCTGGTTTTGATTGCTTCGACGGCGCGCTTGAGCGAGACAGCGTCAGGCTGGGGACGGCGAATCAGCCACACGCGGCGGCGGAACAGATCTTCGGGAAAATCGAAAGCTTCGGCCTGGACGTCTTGCGGGAGCGCCAGCGTGACCGCGCCGGTGTCGGCGGGCGATGTCAAAACTCGCATAGCTTCCGGCAGCGACGTAATGATCTGCTCGGGTCGGTAAATACGATCCCAGTAACGCGACACCGGTTTGAAGCAATCGTTCACGCCGATGTCCTGAGTCGAAGGCGATTCGAGCTGCTGTAAAACAGGCGCGACGTTGCGGCGCGCGAAGATATCGCCGGGGAGTAGCAGCACGGGCAGGCGATTGATGGTAGCGAGCGCGGCTCCCGTGATCATGTTGGTAGCGCCCGGTCCGATCGACGATGTGCAGGCGAACGTACGCAGCCGGTTGCTTGCTTTTGAAAAGCCTGAAGCTACGTGGACGGCTGCCTGCTCATTTCGAACGACGATGTAGGGGAAATCGGGGTTCTGCTGCAACGCCTGGCCAATGCCGGCGACGTTGCCGTGTCCGAAAATTCCCAGCATTCCCGCGAAGAACGGATGCGTTCTGCCATCCCGCTCGACGTACTGATTCTTCAGGAATCCGATGATGGCTTGTGCTGTGGTCAGTCGCCTCATTGCGTTCATTTTTTGTCCGGATCCGGCAACATGAAGTCGCGCACGAGGGCTAACAGCTCGGCGTAGGACGCGATGAAAGTGCGCAGCGTGCGCACCGTGGCGCCGTAGCCATCGAATTCTTCGATGGCCATGCCATCGGTGTCGTAAGCACGGCGGAAATCTTTAAATTTGCGATAGAGCTCGGCGACAATGTCCGGGTCCACCGGATTCTGCATGCGCTCTTTCACCTCGATGTCCGAGCCATTGAAGAGAAGCTGCCATTCGTAGGGAATCGTGAGCACGATGTCGCCACCGATGAATTCCGACCAGTGGCCGTGATGGCGATAGGCGGCAGACAAAAGACGCGTACGATAGCCGCGCTCTCGGAAAATGCCGTATGCCTTTTTCATGGCCGCGATGCCGGCCCAATCGAGATGGCCGGGCGTGATGCAGATCTTTTCCTTGGCCGCGACTACCTTAAGCCAGTCGTCCAGCCGGCCGACCATGATGGTGCATACCGGCGTCATTTTAGAGATGTCTTTGCCTTCTGCCGAGCGGCGATCGAGCCCGCGCTCCACTGCTTCCGCTACCGCGATGGACTGGGGCACGGTGAAACAGACTGTCGCGTTGATGTTTACCCCGCGATAGGTGGCTTCTTCGATCGCTTTGATACCAGCCTTTGTGACCGGCGCTTTTACCTGGATGTTCGGGGCGAGCGAATCGAAATGCAGCGCCTGATTGAGAATCGCTTCGGCGTTGCGGTAGAAGGTCGGATTCGTCTGCATCGAGAGGCGGCCCTTCAGGCCTTTCTCTCGTTCGAAGACGGGGAGCAGCAATTTCGCCGCTTTCACCGCCATTTCTTCGATGAGCTTCCAGGCGATCTCCACTTCGCTCCAGGTTGGGTTTTCCTGGATGATCGCCGAGATGCGGTCGCGCCAGGCGGGCAGCTCTTTCTTGAGCACGCCGATCACGATGGTCGGATTCGTTGTCGCGCCGACTGCTCCGTTGGCGATCGAGTAGGTCAGTTCCTGAATGGAGCAGGAGTCGTTCCACAGGTCGGTGACTGTGCTCGTGACCGTTTGATGCAAAGGACTGAGGACTTGCGTGGTCGTCGTCATTCGCTCACCTCACCATTGGCAGCCTGGGATCGAGATCCTTCCATTCCTGACGCACCCAGGCGTAATCGGGATCGTCCGCCGCCGCCATGGAACGGGCCGAACCCGCCAGCGCGTTCAGGTAATACACGTTGTAACCGTGGGCGGCGACCACGGGATGATAGCCTTCGGGAACCAGCACCAGTCCGCCGTCGCGAACGGCGATGGTCTCGTCGAGACGCTTGTCGGAGGTATAGACACGCTGGATCGCGTAGCCTTCCGGCCGGTCGATGCGGTAGTAATAAATTTCTTCGAGATCCACTTCGCCGGGCGGATTGTGGACGTCGTGTTTATGCGGCGGGTAGCTGGACCAGTTGCCGCTGGGCGTGTAGACTTCACAGAGCAGCAGCCGGTGGGCCGGGAAATCGGGACGGAGAAAATGATTGATCTGCCGCGTGGCGTTGCCGCCGCCTCGAATTTCGACTTTGGTGTCGGCGGGAGTAATGAGGCGCGCGGGGTGGTGTTCTTCTGCTTTGCAATAGCAGAAGGCCAGGTCGCAATCGGTTAACGCGGTCACCGCGAAACTGGTGTTGATGGGAAGGTAGAGGGCCCAGGGCATCCCGCTGAAGACGTTCGGACGCTCGCCGATGCTGTCCCATGTCCCACGCGTCGAATCGGCGCTGAATTTGCCGCCGAGCGCTACGATGCCGAGCTCCGTGGCGCCGGTTTCGCAGCCGTACGTCTGACCGGCTTTCATCTTGCGAGCCTCGAAGCGCAGGTAGTCGAACCCGGCTTCTTCGGTTTCTAGACGCATCACGGTCCCGTTGGGTTCGGGTTTTTCGGCGAAGAGCAGATTTCTCATTTCAAACCCTCTTGAACCGGGGCCGTCGATTCGCGGACGACCAGATCCGCGGGCACGTGGATCGTGTTTGCCGACTCCTGACCGGACATGAGCTTCAAGAGACTATCCATGGCGAGCATTCCCATGCGGCGCATCGGCTGCCGCACGGTGGTGAGCGGGGGATGCAGGTAGGACGCAAGAAACAGGTCGTCAAAACCGACAACCGAGATGTCTTCCGGCACTCGCAGCCCTCTCGATCGGATGGCACGAAGGGCGCCGAGCGCGGACATATCGTTATAGCAAAAGACCGCCGTGGGCGGCTCTGGCAGGGCCAGCACTTTCTCCATTGCGTTTATCGCGGCTTCCGCTTTGCCATCGCCGTGGACCACTAATTCGGGAAGAAACGGAAGCCCGGCTTCATCGAGGGCGCGCCGGTAGCCCCCGAAGCGTTCGGTATCGGATTGATAGCCGAAACGGTCGCCTAAATACGCGATGCGCTTATGCCCTAATGCGATCAGGTGCCGCGTGGCCTGACGGCTGGCCTCCACGTTTTCGATCATCACCGAGTGCACGAATTGCCCAGGGTGCTGGTTGTTGATCAGCACGATCGGGACATTCATCTCGGACAACAGGGGGATATAAAGCGCTCCAACTCGGGATGCTGTCACAAGGATTCCGTCGACCCGGCGTTCTGCAAACGATTGCACCACATTTCGTTCTCGGTCGGGATCGGCATTGGAATCGGCGAGGAAGACCGAGTAGCCATTGTCGTTGGCGGATTGTTCGATACCGCTCACCACTTCGCTGATGAAGGGGTCGGAAATAGTGGTTACGACAACCCCGACGGTTCTGGTCTTTTTTGTTACTAAACCACGCGCCACAGCACTTGCGCGATAGCCGGACTCGCGGGCGATGCGCTGGATTTTCTCGGCGGTGCGGGTGCTCACAAGGGGGCTGTTCTGCAAGGCGCGCGAGACGGTGGAGTGAGAGACGTGCGCAAGGCGGGCGATGTCTTTGATCGAAGGAGGGCGCATTTTTGTGCACACGTGTGCATTAAATTGACTCGGCCCCACAGCGCTGCCGGAAGTCATGAATTTAGCCTCTTACCCCTATATTACGCCTGAATTTCAAAACGCTTTCAGTATCGAAGAATCTCGGTCGCAAGTCAACTGTCTACACACGTTTGCATGCTACACTGCCTACCGGTATGAGACCACCCCTCATAATGTTGTTCCTGATTCCCGCTGTTTCGGCGCAGATTCGATTAAATCAGATTCAAATCATCGGCAGCCACAATAGCTATCACGCCGGTCTCACGCCGAGCATGGCGGCGTTTCTTCAGAAGAGGAATCCCAAAGCCGCCGAGGGTTTGGACTATCGGCATCCACCGCTCGACGTGCAGTTTTCGAACGGTGTGCGGCAAGTGGAGCTGGATGTTTTTGCGGACACGAAAGGGGGACGCTACGCGCGACCCTCCGGCCCCAAGTTGATCGCCGATGCCGGTTTGCCGCCTGAACCGCCTTTCGATCCGGATGGTCTTTTTCTCAAGCCGGGATTCAAGGTGATGCATGTTCAGGATATCGATTACCGGAGTAACTGCCAGCCCTTTACGAATTGCCTCAGCGTGATTCTGAACTGGTCGAACGCGCATCCGGGACATTTGCCGTTGTTCATCCTGGTCGAAAACAAAGACGGAGGCAAGCGGGCGCCCTATCAGGTGGAAACGGAGGCATTCACCCCGGCGGTTTTCGATGCCCTGGATCAGGAAATACGTTCTGTGATTCCGGCGTCGAAGATGATCACGCCCGACGACGTTCGAGGAAAGCACGAGACTCTGGAGGAAGCAATTTTAACCGATGGCTGGCCAACGCTCGAATCGGCGCGCGGCAAGATTATCTTTTTGCTCGATCAACGCCGGTCGGAAGCTGCGTATGTGGAGGGGCATCCCTCGCTAAGGGGCCGCGTCATTTTCACGAACGCAGCGCCGGGCTCGCCCGATGCCGCGTTTGTAGAGGTGAACGATCCGCTGCAGGATCCCGATCTGATCCCGAGCTTGGTTCGCAAGGGATATCTGGTGCGAACGCGAACCGACGCCGATACCAAAGAGGCCCGCAGCGGCGATACCAGGCAGCGCGAAGCCGCCATGGCCAGCGGCGCTCAAATCCTGAGCACCGATTATCCTTTCGATGAAAAAGCATCGTGGTCGGGTTTTCATGTCAGCTTCCCGGATGGCGGGATCGCGCGCTGCAATCCGGTATTAAAACCGGCAAATTGTCCCGTACTGAGATAAACTCACGACATGAGACGTCGTGAAGCGCTTGCCGGAATTGCGAGCAGTTTGCTCGTTACTCCGGCCACAGCGTTCGCATACCAAGCTAATTCAGCCGTGTCGCTGGGTATCATCGGCACGGGCGGGCGCGGCCGCTACGATGGCGCGTTCTTCGCCGAGGACTCGCGAGCGCGCGTCGTCGCGCTCTGCGATCTATATCCCGACCAAATCGACGGCGCCAAGACGCAGGTTCCCGCGCTCGATCGCGCCAAGTCCTACACGCATTATCAGGACCTGCTCTCCGATTCCTCTATCGATGCCGTCCTTATAACCACCCCCGTTTACTTGCATCCGGAACATTTCGAAGCGGCTGTTCAGGCACACAAACATATTTACTGCGAAAAACCTGCCGGTGCCAGCGTCACGGGCGTGAAGCGCCTTCTTGCCGCATCTGAAAAAGCCGATCCAACGAAGCACATTCAGTTCGGGTTCCAGCAGCGCTACAGCCCCGAGTACCTGACCGCGGAACAAGTGATACGGTCCGGCAAACTTGGCGAGATCGCTCTGATGCGCAGCCATTGGATGGTGGGCGGCGTAAGTCCCGCTTCGCGGGAGGCTCCGATCCCTCCGGACCGCGAAGAGCGGGTTTGGTATCCCTGGCGAGCGAAATCCGGCGACATGATCGTGGAGCAGGATTGCCACGGCGTGGACGTTCTGAACTGGTACGCCGGACGCCATCCCATATCGGCCGTTGGCGACGGAGGCCGCAAAGTCCGCACCTACGGCGACACGATGGACCATCTGAATGTCACGTACGATTACGGCAACGGTCTGCATGGTTTCCTGCACGCATGCCAACTCGCGCAGGCGTGGGGTCAGGTGGACGAACAGTTCTTTGGAACCGAGGGAACGATAGAAACCCATCGCAAGTATTACCGCTGGTCGCGTCCCGGACAGGAACCGCTTAAAGTGGATTCCAAGCGGGAAATTACTATCGATGCGATCGAACGATTTCTCACCCATGTGATCGAAAATAAGCCGGAGAACAACGCGCCTATCGCGGCCGAGAGCACCATGACGTCGCTGCTCGGACGGATGGCGATCGACTCCGGACGCCGCGTGACCTGGGACGAGATGCTGCAATCGGCATAGCTGTAAGCGGATGCCCGAACTCCCCGACGTCACGGTATACGTCGAAGCGCTGCGCGAGCGCATCGTGGGACACGTGTTGACGAAGGTTTTGATTCGCGGACCGTTTCTATTGCGATCCGCGAGTCCGGCCGTGCAGGCGTTCGAAGGCAAAGGCGTTACCGAGGTTCGGCGTCTCGGGAAACGTATCGCGATTGGATTTGAGGGTGGGCTCTGGCTGGTTCTGCATTTGAAAATTGCGGGCCGGCTGCACTGGCGAGCGGGCGCTGCGCCTAAGAACGCCCTCGCAATTTTTCAATTCGATTCCGGCACGCTGTGGTTGACAGAGGCGGGGACGCAGCATCGCGCGTCGATACATACGGCTTTGGGCGAGGAAGGATTGAGCGCTCTCGATGTGCAAGGCGTCGAAGTTTTCGACGCGAGTCTCAAGGTTTTCACGGCCGCACTCACTTCCGCAAATCATACGCTCAAGCGGGCGCTCACGGATCCTCGGCTTTTCAGTGGAATCGGCAATGCGTATTCGGATGAGATCCTGCATCGCGCCAAACTTTCTCCCATCGCGATGACCAGCAAACTTGCGCCCGACGAGATCGCGCGTCTTTACCAGGCGACTCGCGAAATATTAACAGAGTGGATAGAGCGTTTGCGAACGGACGCGGCGGGGAAGTTTCCGGAGAAAGTTACGGCATTCCGGGAGGGCATGGCAGTCCACGGACGATACGGGCAGCCGTGTCCGCGATGCGGCGCGAAAGTCCAACGCATCCGCTATGCGTCGAATGAGACGAATTACTGTCCCGTTTGTCAGACCGGCGGAAAACTTCTTGCCGATCGCGCTCTCTCGCGTTTGCTGCGCGAAGATTGGCCGCGCACGCTCGATGAATTGGAAGAGCTCAAGAAGCGCTAGCTCGATTAAACCCGTCTAACATTATTCAGTTTTCATGCTCGAAACCGCTGCCTCGGAATGCGCGGTCCAAATTGCTTGGAGGACCGAACATGAAACTGAAGCATTCTTTGCTCACCGCTGTATTGCTTGCCGGGGCGCTCACCGCATGCGCGCCTCATTATGTTTATGCTTATCGCGTACCGCCGCCTCCTCCCGCGCCATACGGAGGCGCGTATGGTTATGCCCCTAGTCCTGGGTATGTTTGGACCGACGGGTTCTACGATTTGCGCGGCGATCGTTGGGTGTGGGTCCAAGGCCGCTACATGCGTCCGCCGCATCCGTATGCGGTGTGGGTGGCGCCGAGGTGGGTGCAGACGGGCCACGGCTGGCGATTTCATGAAGGCCATTGGCGATAGGCAGGGGTGGTCTCCGCTTGCTTTACGCGCGCGGTTCCGTAAGATCGTGAAAATCCGGGACAGCGTTGCGGAACCCCGACGGTAACGGAGGGGCAATAGCCGATTTTTTCACACTCCCTTCCGGTCACGGCTCGGAACGGGCTTGTTGCGAGCTAGCGGCAGTGTCAATCAGGCGGTGCGTTGCGCGGAAGAGATGGTTTGCCCCATAGGCGTTTTGCGCGATAATACTTCGCGAATTTTTATCGCCAGCGCTTCTGGCGTAAAGGGCTTCTGAAGATAATCGATGGCCGGATCGAGATCGTCGTCCTTCTTCGCTTCGGAATAACCCGAGACGAAGAGAATCTGGATTCCGGGCCGGAGCACGCGAATTTTACGCGCGAGTTCACGGCCGGTCATGATGGGCATGATCATATCCGTGATTACCAGATGGATCATTTTGTCGACCTGCGCGCAGACTCGAAGCGCATCGTCGGGCGTGGCGCAGGTCAGCACTTCGTAACCCTGACGCCGCAGCATCGTTTCGAGTACCGTTCGAACCCCAGCCTCGTCCTCTACGAGCAGGACCGTTTCATAACCCGCCACCATCGTCGTCTCCGGCCGCTGCGCCCGCGCGACCGGCTGCTGACCGGCTACAGGGAGATAAACTTTGAACGTGGTGCCTTTGCCCAGTTCCGAATAAACCCAAACGTCGCCGCCGTTCTGCTTGATAATTCCGTAGCTGGTCGACAGACCCAGGCCGGTTCCTTTGCCGATTTCCTTGGTAGTGAAGAAGGGCTCGAACAGGTGCGACTTGGTCTCGGCATCGATGCCCACGCCGGTGTCGGTTACGGACAGCATCACGTAATCGCCGGCCACAGGCGTCAAATGCGAGCGCACGTACTCTTCGTCCAAATGCACATTGGCGGTTTCGATGATCAATTTGCCGCCATTCGGCATGGCATCGCGGGCGTTCACGGTCATGTTCAGCACCACCTGCTCGAGCTGACCCGGATCCGCGATTACCGCTTTCAGCGTGTTATCGAATTTCGTTACCAGCTCGATATCTTCGCCGATGATGCGCTTCAACATGCGCTCCAGATTGCGCATCAGTGAATTGAGATCGAGCAGTTTGGGCTGCACGATCTGGCGTCTGCTGAACGCGAGTAACTGCTTGGTGAGATCGCCCGCGCGCTCCGCGGCCTTGAGCACTTCCTCGAGATCGCCGCGCACCGGATCGTCAGACGTTATCGCGCTCAACACCATCTGCGTATAACCTTCGATGATCATTAAGAGGTTATTGAAATCGTGCGCGACGCCGCCGGCGAGACGCCCCACCGCTTCCATCTTTAATGAATGATGCAACTGCTGCTCGAGGCGCTTGCGCTCCGTGACATCGGCGACCATGTGCACGACGCCTTTTACGGTTCCGGAGCCGTCGCGCAACAGCGCGTTCCAGATGTTGACTTCGAGAATCCTGCCCTCACGCGTCTGGCATCGCGTTTCGAATGCCGTGTCGGTGATGCCGCGGCGGACCTGTTCCAGATGTTCTTCAAAACGTTCGGCGTCGCTTTCGAAAAGATGCGGTAAAGGATCGCCGAGCAACTCCCATTCCTGCCAGCCGAACATGCGTTGCGCGGCGGCGTTCCAGCTTCTCACGCGAGCTTCCAGGTCGACGGAATAAATGGCGAGAGGAGACGTTCGAATGACGGCCCGCAAAGTATTGTTGGCTTCGCGCAACGCTTCTTCGGCGCTCTTGCGTTCCGTAACATCGCGCGAGTTGATTACGATGCCTTGCACGCCCGGAACGTGCGCCAGGTTCCTTCCAAACGATTCCAGAACGCGCCACGTTCCATTGCGATGGCGCACGCGCGATTCGATGGACGACGAGGAACCGTGTGAATGGAACGCCCCGCCAAATTCGTTGACGTCCTCCGGATGGACCAGGTGGAGATAGTTGCGGCCCACCAATTCGTCGGTGCGGTAGCCGAGCACGCGTTCATGTGAAGGGCTGACGTAACGAACCACGCCATCCTCACTGATGATGCTGATGAGATCGAGAGCGTTTTCGATCAATGAACGAAAATGCTCTTCGCGTCTTTGCAGCGCTTCAATGGCGTGCTTGCGCTCCGTTGCGTAGCGCATGGCGCGGACCAACAGGTTGCCGTCGGTCTGGCCTTTGACGAGGTAATCCTGAGCCCCCTCGCGAACAGCTTTGACTGCGAGAGCTTCATCGTCCATGCCCGTGAGTACGACGATGGGAACAGATGGAGCGCTTGCATGCGCGCGCACCAGCGTCTCCAATCCTTGTTCGTCGGGAAGCGATAGATCCAGGAGAACGACGTCGAACTCTTCACTGTCGAGGCGGCGTATCGCGTCTTCCAGGCGCGTCACATGCGTGAGACGAACGCTGCCGGCTCCGACTTCGGTGATTTCTTCCCGGAGATAACGGGCATCTGCGGGATTATCCTCCACCAGCAGAACACGGACACCTTCGAGATTCATCGATTCAGCACTGTGCTGTCACACCGACCAGCAAGATCCCCTTTCTACCAGATCCCGATTCTACCTTAATTAAGGATGGCGCCGTTAACCTTTTCTCGTCTTTTTCCGATTACGCATCGTCTGTTCTTTTGAGTGACAGGCTCGATTAGAATCGGCTTCTTGTGTTTTGGCGTAACATTGGCGGCCGTGGGTCAAGCCGAGGCTGCTTCCCTTAGCGTGGTCTCAGCCGCGAGTTATTTGTCCGCCGTTGCGCCCAGTTCCCTTGCCAGTATTTTTGGCGCAACGTTTGCGAGTTCGACCGTGTCCGCGACCTTGACCGCAACCGGACAGCTTCCGACGACTCTAGCGGGCGCGAGCGTTCAAGTGAACGGCGAGAACTCCCCGCTCATTTACGTTTCTCCCACACAAATCAATTTTGTGGTTCCGGACGATACCACTACCGGCGTCGCGACTGTCGTTGTGAAGACGTCGTTCGGATTCTCGATACAGGGCACGGTTCTTGTGAATGTGAGCGCACCCGGCTTGTTCGCCCTCAATGCATCGGGCAGTGGGCCAGGAGCCATTCTGAATGGCGTGACTAACGCGGGGGCGCCGTTTCTGGTGCAAACGGCAGCGAATGCCGGGACGGACAAGCGTACTCGCCTGACGGTTTACGGTACCGGAATTCGATACTCCGGCAATCCGGATCACGATTCGACGATTACGAATTCGGAAATCACGGTGCAGGCGCACGATGCGGCGGGGAACTCCTACACGGTGGAATTTGCGGGAGCGGCGCCCGGGTTCTTCGGACTCGATCAGGTGAATCTGATTCTTCCCGCGCAGTTGGATGGCGCCGGAGTGGTTTCGTTGTTCGTGAGTACGCCAGACGGGTCGTCGAACACGGTGACGTTCCTGGTGAACAGGTTGCCGGCGAGCGCTATTCAACTTTATTCTTTGACTCTTTCGCAGGACTACGTGGTGGCCGGCGGCAGCGTCACGGCGACCGTGAGCCTGAACGGTCGAGCGCCGCAGGGCGGATTCAATGTATCGATCCGAAGCAACAACTTCGCGGCACAGGTGCCGTACCAGGTCACCATTCCGCAAGGACAAACATCGGCCCAATTCGCTGTTCCGACGACCAGTGTTTTTTCGACGCAGAACGTCACGTTAACGGCGCAAGCCGGAACGGTAACGCAAACGGCTGCACTCGAGATCGACACCGCGAGCACTGCGCAGATTTCGTCGTTCGTTACGACGGCGACAAGTCTGCAGGGCGGGGTTTCCGTCACTGCAACCGCGACTCTCGATGCAGCCGCGCCGGCGGGGGGAGTCACTGTTCAACTGACCTCCGATAATGCCGCGGTCTTGTTGCCCACACCGGCGGTTCTCGTCATTCCGTTCGGTCAACAATCGGCAAGCATCACGTTGGCGACTACGACTGTGTCGGTTAGCCAAACGGTCACGCTGACGGCAACTTGCGGCCATTCCACGCAGCAGACTACGATCACGCTCGCGCCTCCGTTCTTCCTGACGCTGTCGAGCAGCAGCGTTACGGGCGGGAGTACCGTGATCGGGACCATCGCGTTGGGGCAGCCAGCTCCGTCGGTGGGTTTGACTTTGTATTTCAAGTCCACCGATCCGGTGGTGCAATTGCCAGCGTCGGTCAATATTCCGTCGGGACAATCTTCAACGGCGATCACGATCACGACGTCGGCGGTGACGGCGCTTCATACCGTTTCGATCGCGGTTACGTCGCCAAGCTTTTACTCGGGCATTACGCAAAACGTCTCTCTCGCCGTGAGCCCACCAGGTTCCGTGACATTGAAGAGTTTGACGCTCTCGCCGACTACTGTGACGGGAGGAAGTCCAGTGACAGGCGTTCTTACGCTCAACGCTCCCGCGCCGACGTTTGGATTGACGGTGGTCGTCACAAGCAGCGATGCCCATGCTCAGCCACCGCAAACCGTTAGCATCCTGGCGAACCAGTCTTCGGCAACTTTCACGATCCCAACCGCGCCAGTGCTGTCGGCGACAACTGCGACCATTACGGCGACGGCGGCTGGTATATCGCAGACGGCTAATTTGAAGATCCAGTAAGTTGTTTCGTTGAGGTTGACCGCTTCCTTTACGCGCGGTTCCGTTGCAGAACCCCGAAGGTGACTGAGGGGCAATCGCCGATTTTCCACGGGCTACCGGATGCGGCTCGGAACCGAATGCCAGGATTCGCCGCCCGGCAATTGCCGCTTACTTATGGGACTGTGAAATAATCGTCGACGATCTCCGCTTGCTTACCGGTCACGGCTCGGCTACGGGTCGATGGAGAACTAGCGGGGGACGATCCAGCGCTCTCCGGGCTCGAATACTTTGAAGCCGGTTGCGGGGCGATGGCCTAACATGTGGTCCACGAAACGCGTGATTTCGGCATCGTTATCAGTGAATGTTCCGTAGTGCATGGGCACGAGCCACTGCGCGCCGATGTCTTCGGCTAATTGCGCGGCCTCCACTGCATCGAAGTTTCCGTTGCCATCGATTGGGAGCATTGCAACCGTTACGGCATAGGGACGCAATCGATCCACGATGCCTTCGTATGGCCTGCAATCGCCAGCGTGATAAATGTTCACGTCGCCGAAGCGGATGATGTATCCGAGATTGGGATAGCCACCAAGCGGAGTCCAGTCGAGCGTGGGGTGCGCCGAGGGTACGGAGTACACCCGCGCGTAGAGACCGGACTTGAGATATTCCACACGCAGATCGGAATCGGTGGTGGTCATGCGTTCGTAGGGGATGCCGATCGCAAAGGCGTGACCGGCCGCGCTCTTGGGAATGATGACGCGACAACGGGGCGAAGCTTTGAGCATGGCCGGCAAAGAGCCGGGGTCCATGTGTCCGGAATGCTTGTGCGTGCAGAGGATCATGTCGGCATTGGTCACCTGCTCGGCTTGCAAGGGCGCCGGGACAATGCGTGTGCGCCCACGGGGTTCCGAGAGGCAGGGGTCGACATAAAAGACGATGTCCTGAAACTTGAGAACGAATCCGCTTTGCCCGAGCCACCATAAAGCCGGCGAACGACTCGCTTTCGTACTCTCGATCTCTTCGATCAGATTCGTCATTCTGCCGCCGCGCGGGTCAGGCGATCGAGGATGCCAGCCCATAGGATATCGGACGGAGGCCGCTCCACAGCGATCCAGTCGAAGCCTTCTGAGTCGAGCTGGTGCAGCGTGTCATAAAGGCACGCCGCGTAGGCATAGGGGTCGGACGGCATTTGAATGTCGCGAGCCGATCCGGCATTCTTCGTGATCCAAAGAAACGCTCCGCGACCGGCCGGCAAGTATCCAGCGTCGACGATCAGCAGCCGCGTCCGCGGGCTGTAATGCTTCGGGTGCATTCCAGGCGACGCGTGAGGCACAGAACTGCTGTAGACAGGAAGACGAACCGGGCCGATCACAGTTTCGATTTGTGCTTTCGAAATCATGCCGGGTCTTAACAACACCGCGGAGGGTCCGACGAGTGACAGGACGGTGGATTCGATGCCCACGTGGGTCGGACCGGAGTCGAGCACCATGGCGACACGATTTCCCAGGCCGGCGCGGACGTGATCGGCGGTGGTTGGAGAGAGCTCGGAAAAACGGTTAGCGCTGGGCGCGGCTATGGGAACTCCCGCGGCACGAATCAACTCGAGCGCGATGCTGTGGTTCGGCATGCGGATGCCGACGGTATCCAATCCGCCGGTTGCGGCTTTGGGAACGAGATCGGACTTGGGCAGCACCAAGGTGAGCGGTCCCGGCCAGAACAATTCCGTCAGGCGGACGGCGTTTTCGGGCCACTCCCGAACCAGCTCGCGCGCCATCGCTATGGAACTGACGTGCACGATCAGCGGACTTGAGCGGGGACGGCCTTTCGCTTCGTAGATCCTTTCGATCGCTGCCGGGTCGAGCGCATTGGCGCCCACTCCGTAGACCGTCTCCGTCGGGAACGCGACCAGTTGGCCGGCGCGGATTAGAGCGGCCGCAGCCTCCACCTGTTCGGCGCTCAATCGGGCAGATCCTCTTTTCCGTCGGATGCCGTTTTCCCTGTCTTTTTCCAAACTAGGAAAGCGTGCATGAAGGGTTCCATGTCGCCGTCTAGTACGCGGTCGACGTCGCCGACAGATAGCTTGGTCCGATGGTCTTTGATCAAACGATAAGGCGCGAGCACGTAGCTCCTGATCTGGCTGCCGAAATTGATCTCGAGCTTGGTGTCCTCGAGCTTGTCCTGCTCGACACGCTTCTTGGCCATTTCGTATTCGTACAGCTTCGCCTTGAGCTGCTTGATGGCGCTGGCCCGATTCTTGTGTTGGGAGCGCTCGTTCTGGCACTGAACGACGAGGCCAGTAGGAATATGGGTCATGCGCACGGCGGATTCAGTGCGGTTGACGTGCTGGCCACCGGCGCCGCTCGCGCGAAACACATCCACCTTGATGTCGTCCGGTTTGATATCGATTTTGACGTCGTCGTCGATTTGCGGGTACACGAAAACAGAGGCGAACGACGTGTGGCGGCGAGCGTTGGCATCGAAAGGCGAAATGCGAACCAGGCGATGCACGCCGATCTCGGATTGGAGCAGGCCGTAGGCATTTTCTCCGTTGATTTCGAACGTGGCGGACTTGATGCCCGCGCCTTCGCCTTCCAACCGGTCCGTGACGACGGTCTGATAGTCCCTCGCGCTCCGCCCATCGCAGATACATGCGCAAGAGCATTTCGGCCCAGTCCTGGCTTTCGGTTCCGCCTGCTCCGGGGTGGATGGTCATAATGGCGCTCCGGGCGTCGTTTGGGCCCGAAAGCAACATGGCGTCTTCCACCTTGGTTAGGCGTTCCGAGAAGGACCTGATCTCGGACTCCAGATCGCCAAGGACATTTTCACCTTCGCGCGCAAGCTCGAAGAGAGTGTCGAGATCGGAGGTTCGCGAAGCCAACTCCGTCTCTTTCTGAAGCGATTCTTCGAGACGCTTGCGGTCCTGCAGCAGCTTCTGGCTCTTCTCCGGCTGATCCCAAAAATCGGGTGCAGACAACTGCTCCTGGAGCTTATCTAATTGAGCTTTTTTTGCAGCGGGGTCAAAGATAGCTCCGCACAGCGTCCGATTGCTGGCGGAGCGAGGAGTACTCTCGTTCTAATTCGTCGAGGGTCATAAAAACCTATTTTAGCAAGCCGCGATTGGCGGTCCTAAATCAGGTGTTTCCCCGAGGGTCTTCCGCGCCCTTTGGCCTTAAGATCGGGCATGATCGCCGTTGCCGGGCTGCTATTTGCGGCCACGATCGCTCACGATGCCGCACTCAGGCCGTCGTGTGATGCGTCGGATACCGCGGTTGGGAGGATTCCGGCGGGGACGCAGGTCGAGATCCGGTTCGCTGTTTCCGATGGGTCGAATTGCTATAAGATCGCCGCGACGGTGGATGGAAAGCCGGTGCTCGGCTATGTCGATGGGTCGGCGCTGGCGGATACGCGGAGTTTCGACGAACAGCGACGGGGCGGAGCGTCGCTCGATGGGATCGGTCAGAGTAGAGCTCTCGCGGCGCACCTGTCGGTGCAGGCCGGCGATCCGGTACTGTTGTTGAACTCGCACCAGCCTGCGAAGGGGCTGGAACAGATCGAGCAGATGCTCAAGAAGAATCCTCGCGATGCCAAGCTGCTGGCGCTGGCAGGAGTAGCGGCTTATCAGAGCGACGATCTTCGGCGCGCGTCCGGATATTGCCGCGATGCGCTGGCGCTCACCGACGACGGCCAGATCGCGGGATTCTGCCGGACGGTGGAACGCGAATCGAGAGAAGACAAGAGCGGCGGGAAACTGGTGGGCATGAGGGTGGTGCTGCGCTATGAGGACGAGACGATGCCGGTGGATGTGGCGCGCGGCATGTTAGGGATCCTCGATGAGGAGTTTGGGCGCATTTCCGAGAAACTTGGCTGCACGACGGAGGAGAGAATCACGGCCATCGTGCAGAGCCGCGATGCTTATTTGAGAACCACGAATGCGGCGGAATGGAGCGGCGGTTTGTACGATGGCCGCATTCACGTGGCGATGTGGGACAGCAAGCATCTGGATGCGGGGACGCGGCGCACGCTGGCGCATGAGACGGTGCACGCGTGCCTAGCGAATATCGGGAGTTTTCCGTCGTGGCTGCACGAGGGGCTGGCGCAGCAGCTTTCGGGCGATACGTTGTCGGCTGGGGCGCGCGCGGAAATGCGGGACAGAATACGCGACGGAGCGATTCCCAAGCTGGAAGACCTGGGAGCAGACTGGTCCCGCATGAGCCCGCAGAACGCGCGGCTGGCGTACAACTTAGCGCTCGCTGCGGCGGACGCTTTGGCTGAAAATTATGCGAGTTATGGATTGCGGAACCTGCTTCGCAATCCCGGGATGTTGAGGTCGGTTACGGCGGGCGTAGATAAAGCTTTAGGATTTTAGGGTCTGAAATGATAGTCGGGAATCCGCCCCTCGCTTACGGGTCTGTGGAATGATCGTCGACGATCTCCGCTTGCTCACGCGCGCGGTTCAGTGGCATCGCGAAAATCCAGGACAGCGGATTAGGATTTTAGCGAGCGGCTCCACTGGCGGATGGATTGGATCTCTTCGTTGGGGATGTGGAGGAATTGCAGAAATTCACGATGCTCTTCCGGCGCCATGTTCTCGAATTCCGCGTGCCAGCGGTGCATGTCGTCTTCGGTGAACCCCGAAGCCTTCATGATGGATACCCATTTTTCTTTGTCGATCATTTTCGTTCTCCAGATGGAATGTTTAGCTTGCAGGAGTTTTAGAATGGACCGCTGATGATTGCGGAGCCGTTCTATTTCGTCGTTGAGCGCCAGTAGGCGGTGCTTTAAGACGGAGGCGGCATCGCCATTGGGTTGATCGAGCAGCGTACGGATATCGTCGAGCGTGAGCCCGGCGTCACGATACGCGCAGATCTGGCGGAGACGTTCCAGGTCCTTGTCGCCGTACTTGCGGTAGTTGCCTTCAGTACGCGGAGCTGGTTTGAGGAGTCCGATCGACTCGTAGTAGAGCAGCGTGCCACGGCTCAGGCCGAAGTGGGCGGCGAGTTTGGAGACGGTCAACATGGCCTCTACAGTCAGTGTGAAGGCTATAGCGGTAGACAGGTCAAGGGGAATTTGAAACTTTGCCGATGCTGAAGCACGCTATAGTCAATCTCGATAATGTCTATCAGCGATTTTCGATCCACACGGCGGAGTTTCCTGGCGGGGGCCGCGGCTCTTTCTCTCAGTAGAGGCGTTAGCGCTCAAAGCAGGCGATCTTTGCTTTACGTGGGCAGTTATAGTTCACCCGAGGGCCCGGAAGGGAGCCATGGGCGAGGCGAGGGCATCTACCTGTTTCAGATGAGCCCTTCCGATGGCACTCTGAAGCGACTCGACGTTTTCGCCAACGATTCCAATCCATCTTGTCTGGCGCTCCATCCGGGCGGAACACATCTATTTTCGGCGAACGAAACACGTAGTTTCGAAGGCAGAGAGTCCGGTTCGGTGAGCGCCTATTCGATCCGGCGGTCAGACGGGCAGCTCACGCTGCTCAATACCGTCAGCTCCGAGGGCGCGGGCCCGGCGTATTTGAGCGTTCACCCTTCCGGCAAGTACGTTCTGGTGGCGAATTATCACGGCGGGAGCGTGGCCGTGATTCCGGTCGAGCCAGACGGCCGGCTTGGTGCTGCTACGGACGTAAAAGCGGATTCGGGGCCGATTGGAGCAGAGCGGCCGGCGAGCGCTCCTCCTGGCAGCTTCGCACTCAGCGGGCACGATCGGACGCACGCGCACATGATCCAAGCCGATCCTTCCGGCCGATTTGTGCTGTCGACTGACCTGGGCATGGACCGGATTTTCCTATGGAAATTCGACGCGGGGAAGGGTGTGCTGTCCGCGAATGAACCGCCGTTCGTGGGAGTGCCACCCGGGGATGGACCTCGACACTTCGCGTTCCATCCGAATGGCCGGTGGTTGTATTCGATTCAGGAAGAGGGCTCGACTCTCATCCTGTTTGACTATGACTCCGCGGTTGGCGTGCTCAAGGCGCGGCAAACTGTTTCTTCTCTGCCGAAAGGATTCGTAGGGACGAATTACACGTCCGAAGTTGCGGTGTCCGCCGATGGGAAATTTCTTTATGCGGCCAACAGGCTGCACGACGGCATCGCCGTTTTCTCGATTGGCGAAACCGGCGAACTCGCTTACTCCAGTGAGGCCTGGACGCGTGGGGATTATCCACGAAGTTTCAGTATCGATCCTACCGGGAATTTCCTTTACTCGTGCAATCAGAGAGGCGATGCGGTTACTACTTTTCGTGTGAATAAGAGGACCGGAGAGTTGACTTTCACGGGCCAGTATACGCCGGTCGGCACGCCTTCGATGATTGTCTTTTTGACGTAACTGCCGTTTCGACGGGCGCGGAACTTTGTTTCTCTCAACGGTGTCGATAACACCTATAGCGTCATGTCTTCCTCTCGTCGAGTCGCGGTTAGCGTGATTCTCACGGGTATGGCTCTGTTTGCCGGTTCCATAGCATGGCTGGCAACTCGGAAGCTTGTTGCACTGGACGTACCCATGTCGCTGTCGCGCGGCCATATACGGAGTGAGGAATTCAGTATCAATCTGCACTCCAGCTACTACATCGAGATCGAGGTGGATGGATCATCGGCTCCGGGCAATGTCGAGTGTTTGATGTTGGGGTGCAATGGCACCCCTTCTACTCTCAAGGCCCGCTGGGCGTTATCAAGCGCGGGACAAACCGAAGTATCAGGAAGCAGCGACAACATTGACGGCGAATCGGGCGCCCTGCAGACGGTGGAACGCAAAATCGGATACTTCGAGTCCTCCGGTGGGCGTTTCATACTCAACGTCGACGTTCTCTCCGACTCGAGTGTTTTGAATAAAGGCAAACCCAGGTTGAAGGTGGAGGCTGACGAGGATGGTTACAACTATCTCAGTAGGATGCGTGAAGGACTTCCGATTCTTCCAGGGATCGTGGTAGTTGTGGGCGTCGTTCTACTATTGCTGTCGCGCTCGAAGGATAACTTTGAGGAAACGCCCGGTCTCGGGATATCTGAAGTTCGGACTGCAGCACTCCTTTTTCGACCGCATCCGTTTGCGATCTATGCTGCATTCTTAATGGCTTTGCTTATGATGTCCGGCATGGTTCTTCACGGTCTGACTCTGCCGCACCCGCGGAATCGTCGTGCTCGCTTCCAACAGAAGCCTTCGAAAATGGGGGGTGGACCAATTGGTTACGCCGTTGGTTTTGCGAATCGATAACGAAAAGCGCTGGTTTCTGGACGGTAAGTCGGTTCTTCCTGAACAATTTCCCGGAGCGTTGAAGGACGCCCTCAGTCGCCGTCCGGGTTGGGTCGTGTACGTCGACGCTGACCCAGAACTGGAGTTTCGTGTACCGGCGCAAGCAATAGATATGATTCAGGGTCTGCATGCACGAATTATCCTGGCTACTCCAAAGACCAAGCTCCGTTTTGCATCCGAAGCAACCGTAACCAGCACGCGGGCATCTAAGTAGTGGACGCCGAGAGAGGTTGCGAGATGACGATCGGACAAAGTGCAGTGACCGGGATGATTGCCGTGGCCTTGCTGGGTGTGAACCTCGGGAGGGCCGCTTCCATCCCGGATACTGTCGGCCTTCAGGGCCAGATGGTGATCACCGTACGCCCGGTCCATGACAATTCCAAATCTGAGACGCTGAACGCGGCCGATCTAAAGGTTGTGACAGGCAACAGTCGCGCACCGGTCGTTGGCTTGCAGCGCTTGACCGGCGACCTGGCGAACATGCAATTGTTCGTACTGCTGGATGATTCCACGCGGTCGGCCAGTCTTGGCATCCAATTACCTGAGTTGAAGGCGTTTATAGCGTCCTTGCCCAGTACAACCGAAGTAGCGGTCGGTTATATGCGGAATGGAACGTTCAGTTTGGCCCAGGCCTTCACCGCGGATCATCAGAAAGCAGCGTCCACCTTACGCCTTCCGCAGGCTGTTGCGGGAGAGAATGGCAGCCCTTACTTCGTACTCTCGGATCTTGTGAAGCACTGGCCATCCAATCAATCCACCCGCCGCCGGGTAGTGATGATGCTGACGGATGGTGTCGATCGCTACTATGGCACGGCGGAGATCGACGATCCTTACGTCGACGCAGCCATTCACGATGCTTTGAAGAACGATGTAATGGTCTATTCGATTTATCTTCGAGGGGCCGGATTCTATGGCCAGAGCGGCTGGGTCTCCAACTTCGCGCAATCCCGTCTCATCGATGTGAGCGAGCAAACCGGCGGTTACGCCTATTTCCTGGCTTTCACCGATCCAGTATCGATTTCGCCATTCCTGAGAGATTTTCAAGATCGTCTTGCCAATCAGTATCAGGTAACGATCCAGGCGGAGTTTAACCAGAAGGGCATTCAATCTGTGAAGCTGCGGACCGAGCTACCGGGGTTGAAGATTCAGGCGCCAAAGAGTATCTATTTGCGCTAGCCCGGTTCGTTTTCGGCGGCGAGTGAGTGCCGCATGCGCTCAAGGCCCGCGGATCCCGCGTAGAGCAGACATACGGCTGCCAGGATCGGCGCGATACCCGCGATCGCTAGTGCAATGCCGAATTGCTTCTGCGGACCTAGTATCCAACCCGTTATTAACGGTGCCGCGGCGCCGGCGAGTTGGGAGATGGTGTTGAGGAAGCCGGTCGCACGGCCCACGAGATCGGCGGGCACTGCCTGCTGCGAAATTGCCCAATAATTCGAGTTTCCAACGCCGGTGGCGCAGACCGCGAACAGTAACACTGGCCAGACGGCTTCGCGCCCCGGCAAAACGAGCAGGAGCAGGAGTGCTCCGGAGCCGAGATAACCCGCGACGCAGAACCACAGGCGTACTTTGAAGACATTGCCAATGCGTTTGACGAGGCGATCGGCAACGAACCCCGCCATTACGTTTAGCGCCGCCATCGCGAAGAGCGGAATCGATAGGACGCGGCCCATTCCGACGGTGGAAAATCCGCGCGCTGCAATGAGGTACGTCGGCACCCACGTGAGCAGGAAATACCAGAAATACGAAGAGAGGAAGATGCAGAGCGAAGCGGCCCAGAAGGCACGCATACTCAGGACCTGCTTCCAGGGCAGCCGGCTGAGCGGAACGACGGAAGGTCCTGCGACCTTCTTACGGCCGTCGTTGCGGGGCGCGAACAAGAGCCATCCGGGAAGCCACAAAAGTGCGCCGAGCCCCGTGAAGATGAACATGGCGCGCCATCCAAAGTGCTCGATTAACTGGGAGCCGAGCAGTGTGCCGGCGGCCGGTCCGAGATTCTGTCCCGCGATGTAGATCGCAATGGGAAGGCCGGCTTCGGCGCCAGAGAAGTTTCGACGGATGAAGGAGAGGCTGGCGATAGGTCCGACAGATTCCGCGACTCCGAGGAGCATGCGGAGCAGCAGCATGTCCGCGATGCCGCGACTGAATCCCAGTCCCGCGGAGGCAAGCGACCAGATCAGGAAGGCGATGGCATATACGACGCGGATGCCGAAACGATCCACGATAGCGCCAGAAGGAATCTGGAACGCGGCGTAGGTCCAGAAGAATGCCGAAAGCAACACACCCATCGATGACGGCGCCAACGAGAAATCGCGCATGATGGACGGCGCGGCGATGCCAAGATTTCCACGATCGATATAGCTGATGAGGATGCCGGCGAAGATGAGTGCGACTACGACCCAGCGGCGGCTCATCAATGCGATCGTGTCTGGAAATCCCAGGTAGCGAACTTGTCCAGGAAGCGCACAACGGCTTGCGAAGCAGCGTCGAGAAACTGAGCTCCTTTTTCCGGCGTCGCGAAATCGGGCATTCCAATGACGCCGGATTCCGAAAATTCGTCGAATTCGTTGATCATGAAAAAAGGCTCGCCTTTGAGCATGTCGATGGTCTGAAAGCCGCGCTCTTCGCTGGGTCCGCCTCGGGTGAAATTGGCGGTGTCGACGAGATCGGGATGTTTGTCGAGAATAATGGACGTCTCCATTTCGCAGGCGTGTCCCATGCCGCCGGCAGGAGATTCGCGAATCTTTGTGAATTCGGCCGCGGCAAGATTCCAGTACGTGGCATAGGCGATGTAGAGATCGTGAAGCAATTCGAACTCGCTTTTCAGTTCACGGAGGGCGGCTTTGCAGGGAATGTCATTGCCGCCGTGCCCATTGAGAAGCAAGATGCGACGCGCGCCCATCCCGACCAGCGAACGGCACATGCCGCTTATCATTTCCATGTAGGGAATCAAGTCCAGGCTTACGCATCCGAAATGCCGGTGGTGCGGCGAGTGACCAAGCCACTGTACCGGCAGAAGCACGATCTTTTCGGAGCGGAGCTCTTCCACACGATCCGCAACATGTCCGACGATCAACGAGTCGGTGAAAACGGGAAGATGCTTCCCATGTTGTTCAAGAGAGCCCAACGGAACGACGAAGATCCTGCTGGATAGGGCCGGCAGATCCGGCCAACGCGCGTGCTCGAGTCGCATGACTCTAAGGTATCCGACTCTCTCCGTTGTTGATCACGAATGAGATTCCTTGAGGCCGGATGTCGGGCGATTCGTAGGTAGCTCGGCTGGAGATTTCGTTGGGATCGAAGACGGTGACGTCAGCCGCGTAGCCTTCCCGCAAAAGTCCACGGTCGGGCAAACCTAAGCGCGATGCCGGTTTGGCGGTGATCTTGTGGATCGCTTCGGAGAGCTTCATCCAGTGCCGCTCGCGCACCACGGAGCCCAGCAGCTCGGGGAAGGTGCCGTGAAGGCGCGGGTGAGGTTTGCCGTTGACATAGAAACCGTCGCTGATCACGGAGCACAAGTCGTGGGTGAGCAACTCGCGGAGATTCGATTCGCTTTGATTGAAAGAAATCACGTTGACGGCCGCGTTTTCTTCGCGAAGCAAATCGAGCGCGGCGTCGACGGGAGCGCAGCCTCGAAGCACCGCGACTTCCGCCACTGTCTTGCCGATCAGCGAAGCATTGCGATCGCTCCCGAGTCCCGAGATGCTGATGTCGCTCCATTCCTGGGAGCGGGAGCGCTCTGTTTCTTCCCTGATTCGCTCGCGAGTGGCGGGATGGCGCAAGCGGCTCATCAACGCTTCCACACTGCCGTCGAGCGCCCATTGCGGCAGCCATTGCGTAAGCACCGTGCTTCCGCATTGATAAGGATAGATATCGAACTCGACATCGATGCCTTCAGAGCGAGCAGCCTCAATCTCATCGAGCGCCTGGCGCTGCAAGTGCCAGTTCGCCCGGCCGGCAGCTTGAAGGTGTGAGATCTGAAGACGACAGCCCGTGGCCCGGGCAATGTCGAGTTGCTCGCGCACGGCATCGAGAAGACCGGCGGAGTAACTTCGCATGTGAGTCGCGTAAAGCTTGCCGCTCTTTGCGACAACTTTGCACAGTCGATTGAGCTCCTGCTTGTCCGCGCTTGAACCGGGCGCGTACATCAGGCCGGTGGAGAAACCGGCGCAGCCCGCCGCGAGGGAATCCTCCAGGAGGGCGGCGAGACGGTCCAATTCTGTTGCCGAGAGCGGACCTTGGCGCAGTCCCGCGACCGCGACACGCAAGCTTCCGTGACCAGCCAACGGAGCGACTCGAACGTTCTTTGCGCAGTGAGAGACTGCATCGAGATACTGGGCTGCGCTTTGCCATCCCCATCCATCGCGTTTACCCAGGATGCCGCCGCCAAATTCGCACAGTTCCTGCGCGTGATCGCCCTGTGGAAATGGCGAGAAGCCGCAGTTCCCGACTACTTCCGTGGTCACGCCTTGCCGTACCTTTTCCGTGCGATCCTGCTGGAGCACCTGAAGATCGGAATGGCTGTGGAGATCGATGAACCCAGGCGCTAACGCCAGCGAATGGCAATCGAGGCGCTGCCAATCCGACTGATACTCAATGGCGCCGATTCGAGCGATTCGATCGCCATCGATCAACAGGTCGCCACGAGTGGGTTCGGACCCTGACCCGTCGAATAGGAGGCCGTTTTGAAGGAGCAGCATGCTCTAATCGCTCGATCTATTGTATTCACACCGGTTTCGGACGCATCTTCCATCGAAGCCGCCAATGACCGTAACCGAAAGCATGGCCGTGGCCCTCGACATGTCCGGCCTCGATACTCAGAATGCCGCCAGCGCAAATCAGCACGGTACCCAAAACTGCCAGAGCGCCGGGAACATTGCCGAATACGAGCCAGCCGAGAAGTCCTGAGAAAATCACGACTGTGTAATTAAATGGCGACAGCTCCGCCGCGCTGGCATAGCGATACGCCAGGATGATGAGGTATTGCGTCAGCGCGTAAAACGCGCCCACGCCTAATAGCAGCAGCCACTGCTTTTGGCTGAGCGGTTTCCAGGTCCATATTGCGAGTGGAATCAGCAGCAGCGTAGAGATGCCGAAGTTATAGAACAGAATGCGTACGGGCGGCTCCGTTTCGGCCAGCTTATTGGTGGCAACGAGCGCGAACGCCGAACACATCCCGGAAGCGAGGGCAATCAACGACGCTGGGTTCTGGAACATTTGGGGTCCGGGGCGTATGATCAGCACGATTCCGATCAGCCCGATCAGAAGGCTCATCCATACCGCCGGCTTCACGGTTTTGTGCAACCAGACGTACACGACGATCGGGATGAAAAGCGGCGCGGAGTTGGAGAGCAGAACGGAATCGAGCAGAGGGATGGAGTGGACCGCGACGAAGAACAAGAGCTGGCAAATAGAACCCGCGATGCTCCGCAACAAATGCAATCGAAAATGCTCCGTCTTCAAATGTTCGCGGCCGAGCCGGGCTGCCGAGGGGACAAAGACCAGAAAGCTGATGGCATATTGCAGGAACAGAATTTGCAGCGGTGGAACCCCGACGGCAGCTTTACTGAAAGTGCTCATCACAGCGGCGCAGAAGAACGCGAGCGTGATGAGAGCAATTCCAAGCGGAAGATTCTGCGCGGCAGTTTGTGCTCTCAGATCCACGGCCGCGCCAATCCTTACTCGATTTTGCGGTACGCGAGAATCGCGACGCCCGGATGGTTCGGGATGCTGACGTCCAGTCCGGATTCCATGAGTTCCCGGCCGGTATGGCGCGATTCTTTTTCGGAGTCGACCGTCTTTACCGCGTAGGATGCGGCGGCTTTCAGGCCTCGCAAGTGGAAGCAAGCCGTTTCGAATGGGCTCTCGCCGCGGCGAAATGCCTGGATCATTCCTCTATTTTCCGCCGGGTCGTCGAATTGCCAGGCCATCCAGGAAGTGGATTCGGTGGTATAGGGAGTGAGCGGATAAAAATCCCCGTAGTAGAGCGGCGCGATGGAACGCCATTCGCCGACCAAATGCCGCAGTTGCCGCGAGTCCGATTCCACTCGCG
Organism: Bryobacterales bacterium; assembly: GCA_963802915.1. Lineage (GTDB taxonomy): Bacteria > Acidobacteriota > Terriglobia > Bryobacterales > Bryobacteraceae > JAICMB01. The sequence continues at coordinate 20,404 of CAWDKQ010000020.1, read as the reverse complement.
CCACATCCAAACCGATCCCGGGCGCCGGCGTCATCTGGCTCCAGAATACGTAGGGATCGAGAGAGTTGAAACCGGTTCCGAAGTATGGAATCCAAAGCGAGAGCCCATAGGTGAACTGCTGCATGGACGAGGGCTCGTAGGCGAAATCGCTGCGCCAGAGCGGGACGGAGCGGCGTAGCGTTTCGAGATCCAGTCGCCGGCCGCCCGAGGCGCACGTGTCGATCAATAGGTTCGGGAAGCGTCGTCGCAGCTCGTCCCAATATGCGAGGTATCCGGTGACGTGTTGGATCTCCGTGATGCCCTGGCGGTCTTCCGCATCGTGAGCGCGCCACAAGGCCAGCGGCGGAAAATTGAAATCCTGCCGGTACGTGTCGATGCCCTGCTCGCCAATGATTTTGCTGGCGTGTTCGATCAGCCACGATCGCGCATCCGCATTGCCGAGAAAGAGCAGCTTGTCCTTATCGTCGGCGCCGAGCAGCCAATCGGGATGATTCTCCCAAAGCCACGATCCGGCCGTGACGCGCTCCGGCTCGAACCATACGATAATCTTCACGCCACGTTCGTGCGCTGCTTTCGAAATGGGCGTGAAACCATGCGGGAAGCGCCGCGGATCGGGATCCCAGGTTCCCACGTTCCACCAACCCGTCTTAAACGGATACCATCCTGCGTCCATCCACCAGTAGTCGATTTTCAAGCCCGTTTTCAGGACTCGCGCCAGAAATTCCTTCTGGTTCTCTTCGTTGGCATCCTGCATTTCGATCGTCTGGCGTCCACTGCCGCCCGCCAGTTGAGGAGGCGGCAAATGGCCTGCCGGCCGCGGCAGATTATCCGCGATCATCCAGCGCCGCCAGACATTTTGCGCTCCGATCCAATCGCCTTGCCAGAACTGCAGCGCGACAAGAGGCGTACGGACCTCTTCGCCCGGAAGCAAACGGAAGTGCGTCAATTGCTGTCCCGCCGACACACGCACACTTCTTTCTTTGTCGCGGGTGAACGTGGCGTCCCATTGTCCGGGCCAGCCCAGGCCGGCGATGACGCCTTCGCCTGCCCATTCGAGATTGAAGTAACAAAGATCGCCATCGGTCGGACGGCCTCCGATGGATGAGTACTTCTCTTGATCGCCCGGCGGCAAAGGAGTGGCAAACGGTTCGAAGTCGGTCGGAGAATTGGGACTGCCTTTGGAGTGATGGAGCAGAAACTCCCCTTCGGCGGTCCGCTCGAATTCCGAATCGAGCGCCCGAACATTTTCGAGGATCGGCGTTGGACTGGAGGACGAATTCTTCAAGTACACTGTCCACTCCACTACAGGAAAGTCGGAGTAAGCTATCGCGACACACCGCACCACCAGGCCGGTTTGCGGATCCGTGTACGTCTCGGTGTATTCCGTTCTATGGGCATCGAGCTTGCGCGTCGCGCGGTCCACCTGCCAGGCGGGAAGAAGCTCGGCCGAGCTGCGGCCACGGTAGCGAAAAGAGAATGGAGCATCGAGAGAATACGCGCGGGAAAGAGGGCCGAGCGGTAAATCGGCCAGCCAAAGCTCTTTCCCATCGGCGAGTGTCACTCTTGCGTCGGCCCAATCGGCCTGATCCCATTCCGCTTGCCAGGTCCTGCCGTGCTCACCCACCGCCGTCAGCGTGAGCTTGATCTCACGCGCACCGTGCAACTCGGTGGAAATCGGCACGCCAGCCATGCCTTCCCGGAGCACGGCCGAACGGAGCATTGTTTGTCCATTTGCTTCCACGGCGGCGATCACACTGCCGCGTCCACCATTGGAGTAGTAGCCGAGGTCGTTGCTGTCTACGCCTACCACCGCGCTGAAGCGGGCCGCGTCCGCTGGGAGCCGCACCACGATCTCTCCCGGAGACGGCATCGCGACTCCGCGTTCAAAGCTCTTGCCGGCGATGTTGAATTGCCGGTCCTTGATGCGATTGCGCTCAAGCACGCCGCGCTTGAGATGGACCAGCAAATGCGCCGTCGAAACACCGTTATCAGGCACGCCGAGAAACTTGGCTTCAGTCCAGCGACGGGCGTTATCAAACGGCTCTCCCGCGGCAAGAATTAACGTTTGCAGCGCCAACGCGGCGAAGAACATTTTCCGGAGGATCATAACTCGGACCGAGTATACATCTTCGATCGGCAAGGTCGCCGTATCATAGCGGTGTGGTCAATCTGTGGACTCTCGGCGGACTGTCCTGGAAAGAGCTCATCCGGCGCACGTGGCGGGGATCGTGGGAGGACGAAGTATTCGGCCAGGCAGCGCGGCTCGCTTTCTATCATTTCCTGGCGCTGTTTCCGGCGCTGATGCTGGCGCTGCTGTTGCTGCGAAGGGTTCCGGAGGGAGGCACGGTAATCCAAGCGCTGCGGGACTCTCTCGAATCTCTGCTGCCGGACACTGCCTCCGCGATGGTCAATAGCGTGATGAAGCAGATGGGCGATCCGGCGGCGCGGCCGGGCATCTGGTTCGCCGCGCTGGGATCGATATGGGCGGCGTTCAATGGAACGTGGGCCGTGATGTCGGCATTGAACGATGCGTATGAGGTCACCGAGAAGCGTCCGTGGTGGAAGCTCACGATAATAGCGGGAGGACTCACCGCCGCGCTGATCACTCTGGGGCTCACTGCACTGGTTGCACTATCGTACGGACGCCATCTTGCAGGCGCGAACAGCATTTGGTGGCAGATCGTCCACTGGCCTATTCTTGCCGCCGTACTTCTGGTCGCGTTTGCACTTTACTATCGCTTCGCCCCCGATCTTCGCGACAGAGAGTGGCGCTGGAGTACGCCGGGGGCTGTTGTTGCAGCAGTCTTGTGGATTGCGGCTACTGTCTTATTTCGCGTTTACGTTCATCATTCTCAGGGAAAGTACGAGCAAGCTTATGGATCGGTAGCAGCGGGAGCGATTCTGCTGCTGTGGTTCTACTTTACGGGAGGGGCTATCCTGATCGGCGGAGAAATCAATTCGGAGATTGAGAATGCGGCCGCGCACGGCGCAAGCACTAGCGATCGTAAAGACGATTGAGCTCTTTCAGCCGGTTGCTATGTTCGGAGGTTAATTCGCCGGCGCGAAAACGCCATTTCCAATTGCCTTTCGTCGTCGAAGGGGTGTTCATGCGGGCTTCGCTGCCGAGTCCGAGAACATCCTGAAGTGGAATCAAGGCCGTGTTTGCGACTGAGGATAGCACCGCGCGGATGAAAGCCCAGTTCATTTCGCGGCCGTCGGTGTTGAGATACGCCTTTGCGAAGGCGCGTTCGATTCCGATTTCTTCGAGGCTTCGGGTGCTGCTGCCGGCGCCGGAAGAGGTCCACCATCCGATCGTTGTATCGTTGTCGTGCGTACCCGTGTAGGCAACCACATCGCGCGGATAATTGTGCGGCCGGAACGTAGGCGCTTGCGGGTCCGTACCGAAAGCGAACTGCAAAACTGCCATCCCCGGGAAATGAAAACGCTCCCGCAGTTGCTCGACCTCGGGCGTGATGACGCCAAGGTTTTCAGCAACGATGGGGAGCTGGCCGAGGCGCTGTTCAGCCGTAGCGAACAGTTGTTCGCCAGGGGCTTTGATCCATTTTCCGTTGACCGCAGTGGGCTCGCGGGCGGGCACGGCCCAATACGCTTCGAAGCCTCGGAAATGGTCAACACGGATTAAATCGAAGACATTGAGCGTAGCTTCGAGACGTTCCACCCACCACTCGAATTTCGTCTCGATCAGGCCATTCCAGTTGTAAGTCGGGTTGCCCCAGAGTTGGCCGGTCGCGCTGAAATAGTCAGGCGGAACACCTGCGACGAGCTTCGGATTGCCGCGCTCGTCGAGTTCGAAGATATGGCGGTTCGACCAGACATCGGCGCTGTCATGAGCAACGTAGATGGGGAGGTCGCCGAAGATGCGAATGTCCCGTGCGCGGCAGTATGCATGCAGATCGTTCCACTGGCGGAAAAATTCGTATTGGACGAATTTATGGAACGCCACTTCATCGGGATCTGATTTAGTATTCGTCCATTCGGTCCAGACGCGTCCGCCGTTAGCCGCCCGGAGAGCCATGAAACTGACGTAAGGTTCCAGCCAGCGATTCGCAGACGTTTCGAACGTTTTATAGTCGGCGGAGGGCACGAAGTTCCGAAACGCCTTGCGAAGCAGTTCGTACTTGAAACGAATCACACTCCCAAAGTCGACTTCGGCATCCGGAAAGGTTGGCGGATCTGCGATGTCCTGTTCGGAAAGATATCCGTGCTCCACAATTTTCTCCGGACTGACCAGAAGCGGATTGCCCGCAAAAGCCGAAAACGACTGGTAGGGCGCATCGCCGTAACCAGTCGGTCCGATCGGAAGAACCTGCCAGATGCGATGTCCCGAGGCGCGCAGAAAATCGGCGAATGCGTGAGCTTCCGGTCCGAGGTCGCCAATTCCGAAAGGACCTGGAAGGCTGGTGGGGTGAAGCAGAATGCCGCTGGCGCGAGAGGATGTCATTCGTTGAAACGGAAGTTGGTTGCGCTAACGGAAATGGAACGAACACAGTCTAGCACAGAGAGCCACAATCGGATCGCCGCAACGGAAACTGCAATCACTTCACAAAATGACCTCAACACAAGCTGCCGCTCAAACGTTCAATATACATAGGGAGATTGGCCCGGGGCACTCGACGACGATTTCTCTGGCGGCTGTAAAGTAAGGATCGGGATGTCAGTCCGGACGAAAACAAACAAAACGCGCGGGCGGCGGCGTGATGGCGCCGCAGGTGTCCAACGCGTCGCGATCAATGCCTTCCTGATCTTTCACATTGTCAGCGTGACGTGCTGGTGCATCCCTGTGACGAATCCGCTGCTGACAGCGTACAGAAATGCGATTCGGCCCTATTTCCTGTGGTCGGGCCTTTTTCAAGCGTGGGACCCGTTCTCACCGTCGCCGAAGAAATTCAACAGCTATGTCGAAGCGATCGTTCTTTATAAGGACGGAAATACAAGAACATGGTCATTTCCAAGAATGGAACGCCTCGGCCTGAGAGATCGTTACTTCAAAGAACGATATCGCAAGTTTGTGGAGAATCTCAAGGAGGATAGTAACTCGGCTTTGTGGCCGGATGTCGCACGGCGTATTGCATGGTTGAATAAAAGCTCGCAAAGTCCCGAGAGAATGATTTTTCTGGTCCGCTACTGGTCGGACATCAAGCTGAGGAGCGATGGCTTGTATATCCCATCATCCTGGGATGAGCACGTCTTTTACGGCTACAACGTTGAGGCCGGGGACGTGAAATGAACCTGAGCACCGCGATCAAGGCATGGAATACGTTCTTCTTTGAGCCACAGTCGCCGCTTCCGGTTGCGCTGTTCCGTATCGTTTACGGTTGGTTGGTTATTGCGACACTCATCCTGCTACATCCCGACTGGCTGAGCTGGTATGGCTCGCACGCCTGTGTCAGCCTGTCCACGATGCAACAAGTGGAACCGGGCACGAGGCTTAACGTTTTCACCGTGCTTCCTCCGGGAGACGCGTGGGTCGAGGCGTTTTTCTGGGTTTTTCTCGTGTCGGCGATACTGCTGACCATCGGTCTTTTTACGCGCGTGAACAACCTGATCGTATTTCTGTGCCTAACTTCCATGCATCAAAGAAACCTGTTTATCCTTCACGGCGGAGACACATTCCTGCGCGTGGCCGGCTTCTTCCTCATTTTTGCGCCTGCAGGCGCGGCCCTGTCAGTGGATCGCCTAATCCGCCTCAGGCGCGGGAAGGAAGACGCCGTCATCGAGCCACGAAGTCCATGGGCGCAGCGGATGATTCAGTTTGAATTGGCTTTGCTCTATTTCACCGCATTTTGCTCGAAAACGCAGGGAGCTCCCTGGATTGACGGGACCGCGCTTTACTACGTCTATCATCTCGACGAGCTTCACCGGTTCCCGGTGCCGTCATGGTTTCTGCACCCGATGTTGCTCAAGCTGGGGAGTTGGTTTGCCCTTCTCCTGGAATTCTCACTGGGCATTCTAATCTGGGTCAAAGAGATTCGTTATTACATATTGGCGCTGGGGGTGCTGTTTCACCTCACTCTTGAGTACTCTCTGAATATTCCGCTCTTCGAGTGGGACGTTCTCTCGGCCTACATTTTATTTATTGATGCAGACGATCTCACGCGTGCATGGGATTGGGCACGCAGGGGCGTGCGCTGGCGTACCCGGTATGTCCGTTCGGGGACATAGGTAACAGATTATTCCGAGGACATGGGTAACAGTTGATTGAGGTTGGAACCCATCGGCTTGGCTTCATTGTAATGGTTTTTGAATCGATGCATTTGCTGATAGAGTGGATGAACTTGAGCGGAGGATAGGGCTCTGCGGAGACGCAACCCGAGCGCCGGCTCAAGGGCCGGGACGAGAGGCCGAGCGCAACTCCGCCTCTCGACTCATGCATCCTGGCGCGAAAGCGGTAAATCTCGGGGGTTTGGGGGCAGAGCCCCCATGTGAGAGAACGCTCCGGTTCCGATCTTTGGGCAATGCCTTAGATCAGCGGAATAACAAGCGCAACTGAGAACGTTCTGGTTTGAGAGCCGCGGGCTTGCAGCGGCTGAAGGTATGCTTGTGAGCGTCCACCCAGCCCAATCGAATCGGGCCGTAGTAAATCTCCGCCCAACGCTCATCCAGCGGTTTCAGACCCAGTGGTTCGTAAGCGAACACTTCACTGATGAAGGTGCGCTCTCCTCGCCATCGCACACTCCCGTGTTGAGACACGCGCCGGATCTCCACGTCATCACCGTACTCCAACGCTGGCACGCATCGCGGATAGCAGCGTGGACTGGCTGCGTAGCAGTCCTGGGGTGTGTGATTGTCCAGGGCTTCGTGCGGTCTTTGTTGGTTGTATTGAAGTTGAAACTCATGAAATGCTTTTTGTTGCAGACGAGCGGTCGCTTTCGGCGGCTGCGCCGTCGCCTGTTTGAGCGTGCGATGCATGCGTTCGTGCCTCCCGTTATCTTGCGGGCAGGCTGGCCGGCTGCGTTCCGGCACGATCCCCAATCTCACAAACCACATGGACAGCCGGCTGAGCCCGCCCGGCGCCACCGAGGAAAAGGGAACCCCGTTGTCGGTGTGGATCACTTGCGGCAAGCCGTATTCGCGAAAGGCCGCTTCAAAAACCGCCTGGGTTGCTTCGTACCGCGGTCGCTCCACAATTTGGCAGCGCAGCAGATAGCGACTACAAGCGTCCGTGATGGTCAATGGATCGATGCGCGTTCCATCCCCGCTGCGAAACCATCCCTTGTAGTCGGCGCACCACACCGCATTGGGCCCATCGGCCGCTGCATACGGCGGTCGTTGCACTGGACTGTGCGCCCGCTGCCGTCGATTTACCACTAGTCCCTTGGCTTTCAGCACCGCCGCGATCGTACTCACCGCTGGCCACTGTTGTGTCCCGTCCTGCTGGCTCAGCTTCACGCGCAGTTTCCCCGGCCCCCACTTCCAGCGCTGACGCGCCGCCACTATGGCCGCTTCCACCTCCCCGCTCACTTGGCTCGGCGATTCATGCGGCCGGCGGCTTCGATCCCGCAACCCCTCCAGCCCCTGCTCTTCAAAACGCTCCAGCCACTTGTAGATCGTCTTGCGCGAGACCTCATGGATCTCCGCCAACTCTGTGATCGACATCCCTTCTTGGTGGCCTCGCACCACCAAGAGTCGTTGTTCTTCCACTCGGATCTCCTGCCAGGGCATGCCTTCCATGCTGGCTTACCCCGGCGCCTTCCGAGTTCTTCCCTACTGTTACCCATGTCTTCAGAACGTCTTGTTACCCATGTCATCGGAACGTACCCGTAAGCAACCGGCCGGTGATGAGCAGACGCGAGCAACCCGCCAATGCTCGCGAGCGTAACGTTGACAAGAATCAGGAGAGCCGGCGGCGAGCATGATAGGTGGCTGGCACTCCCCTCTCACGAAAGGGCCTGGACATTTTGTGCGACATCAAGCCCCGACGTTTCCTGTTGCGCGAGAGAAGCGATAGCCGTGCTACAGAGCGAGGCCGTGGACCTCGTTTTGATGACGGCCCACGCAATGACGGGGGATCGGGATCGGTGTCACGCGGCGGGAATGAACGGTTATATATCCAAGCCAATTCGTCCCCAAGACCTGCTCAGTCTGATAGAGAACACAAAAGCTACCTCATCCAGGACTTAGTTTGCTCGTCCGGCTCCTAACTTATCTAAGAGGAACCTCCCCAGTACAGTACTATCGAATAGTGCGGCAGCTTGTTCAGCTCGCGAGCCGGCGTTCGTGTGCCGGGATTTCCGATGGGTGCACCGGAGACTTTTTTTCCGTTGCCCACATCATCGGCAAACCGCTCATGTACCATGGTTTGGTGGTCTTATATCTCTGTCGCCGCTCGATCGACTAGCGTCATTTTTACCATCCCGTGGCGTGGCTCGTCGTCGTTACGAAGCCTGCCCCCGCTGCTCAGAAAGGAGTCTACTATGCGGTTGCAGATGCAGCCAGGAACCTTTGCCGTCGCCGGCCTTTTGATATTAGCCGCGCCGATGGCGTTCGGTTCCTTGATCGATATTCACAGTACTGGTTATGGGCTAAGCCCTGGCGAGGTGGATCCCTATTACACGTTGACCGTTAATGCCTTAAGCAACGGAACCGCGACGTATGTTGCTGAAGGTGCAACCATCGCCGACTTGACGATCCCCGGCGTGCCTTCGGTTTCTTGGCCTCTTACCGGACCATGGGCAAGCGACCCAAACGCGAACTGGATATCGCCGCAGCCCGATGTGGTGGCGATTGCGGGCACAGGCTCCGATACGGAGTATGTTTACTCAACCACGTTCGACCTTACAGGTCTGGCTCCGAATACCGCGGATCTTCAAGGTTACTGGACCGCGGATAATTACATTGCGCAAGTCCAATTGAACGGGAAGACTATCTTTTCCTCTAATTCCTGTTTGTCTCCCATACCTCAAGACGGATATTTTTTTCAAGGACTAATTCCATTTAATATCGACACAGGTTTCCAGTCCGGCGTGAACACGCTTTCTTTCATGGTGACAAATTCAAATTGCGACAATGCGGAACCGAAAACGAATCCTACAGGCTTGCTGGTCGACATATCGGGAACGGCGGAACCCTCCTCGGGTGAGCTTTCCGCGCCGTCACCCGAACCCGGCTCGCTGTTTTCCATGGCGCTCGGCTTAGGCTGTATTTTCGCTTTTACAATTCGCTCACGAAAGCGTCAGCAACGCGATTCATAGAGTCTGGACACAAGAACGAAATCAGGTTAGAATTCCAAGCCAGAGGAGAAACATGAAAAAGACCCTTGTAATCGCGGCTTTCTGCCTGGCCTTCATTGCGGGAGCAGCCTTCGCGGACAGAGTTCACGACTGGCACGATCTGGATGCAGTGCACCACCACGTTTCTGAGGCGATCCATGAGATGGAACGTGCCCGTGCCGCGAACCACTATGACATGGCCGGTCACGGAGTGAAGGCCGAGGAGCATTTGCGGGCTGCTGAACATGAACTTGGAGAGGCGGTCGAGGCAGCAAGGCGGTAACGAGCGCGGCCGTATTCTATTTCGCGTTCTTTAGTTCCACAACCATCACTTCGATAGGTTTGGCGCCAGCATTCGCGTCCGCGTGCCGTTTTTTGCCTTCTTCGGCCGAAAGCCAGTACGCCTTCCCCGTTTCCCAATTTTGAGTTTCGGCGGCGCCGTTCTCACTTACGATCTTCATCGTGCCGCCCGACAGTGCGACAATCACTCGCGGATGATCATGGGTGTGCATGGTCAGTGGCGTGTTCGGCATAATAACTGCCTTCCAGACCTTCACGTCGTCGTTTTCAAACTGCGGAATCCGCTGCACCTGGTTTGATTGTTGGGATATGAGCGGACTGAACGACAATACTGCAGCGAAGACAAACGCGATTCGGGCCGGTGAAATCTTCATGGGACAGAATATTAGCATTGAATCGGTAAAAGAAGCACAGACGGTCTTAGCTCGATACCTGACTCGAACACGGCTGGTACCGGCTCCATTCCTTTCCCGGCTTACAGGGTCGCGCGTGTTTCTTAAATTAGAAGGAGAGTTGCCAACGGGATCTTTCAAGCCTCGCGGGGCGCTGTATGCTCTGCACGCCAATCTCTCGAGACGGCAGATCAAAGGAGTTGTCGCCTCCAGTACAGGCAATCATGGCGCGGCAGTGGCTTACGCCGCTCTACAAATGGGTGTGCCAGCCGTGGTGTTTTTGCCTGAGAATCCGAATCCCGTGAAACAAGCCAACATCGCCGCATTGGGCGCGAAGATATTCGAAAGCGGCTGCGATATCAGCGATGCATTTCGGGGCGCCTTGGCATACGCGAGCGAGGAAGGTTTCTACTTCTTGAACGATGCGACAGATCCCGACCTACCCGCCGGACCTGCCACAATCGCGTGCGAGATTCTGGAACAGCTCCCGGACACGGATGCAATCTATGTGCCCGTGGGCGATTCGGCGCTAATCCGCGGCATCGCGGCCGCGGCAAAACAGATCTCTCCAAGAATTCAGATTGTTGGTGTGCAAGCCGAACGAGCGCCATCGTACTATTCTTCCTGGCAACAGGGACAGCCGGTCGCAACGGAGACATGCAACACGATCGCCGACGGCCTCGCGACTCGAACCCCGGATGCTGAGAACGTCGCGGCGATCCGGCAGCTCGTCGACGACATGCGCCTGGTCAATGAAGAACAGCTCCTGACGGCAGTTCGCGATTTGTTGATTGAGGAGCACGTAGTCGCCGAGCCGTCGGGGGTGGCCACCACGGCCGCTTTGCTTCAGAGCAATGGGCCCATTCCAGGAACCGTTGTATTGATCGTCAGCGGCGCCAATATCGCACCGGACGTTTTGCGTTTTGCGTTGTGTGGTTGATCCGTACACTACTCTCGGTCGCGCGGAGGTCAGCGGTATCACTTTCGCAACACACGAGCAAGAGGCGTAATGATGAGCACCCACGGCAGGGTGAGACGGCGCGGGTTCCGGTTGGGAAAGCTGATTTCGGGAATGGCTCCCGGCATCGATTCGAACGACAATAAAGTTAGTTGTTGTGGCTTGCTTAAGTTATAGATAAGAAAGAGCCTAAAATCACAGGAAAGACACGAATTTGCCGCCTCAGTACAACATCGGTACAGTTTGGCGCAGCGAGCCCCTGAAAACCTGCTCATCTATCGCAACGCAAGTTGTTCGAACCGGCGGAGCACGACGCTAGCCCTTGATTGACTCACCGAGTCCGGAAGCAAGTATCCGGGCAACGCATCGAGAAACCTTGGTGTAGCCAAAAGGTCGTTGACACCAGCACCAATGTACGCACGGAGATCCGCCGCTTCCGCCTGAACCTCTGTGACGATGGCAGCCCGGCCATCGACCACTGAGACAACATCTTCCAAATCTCGACTTCCGAAGAGATCCCCTTGCCCGCGACCTTGAAAGCCTCGATCTTCGTGGCGATAAAAAGCGGGGCCGTGACCATCAAGATTTCAAGATCGTCGGCAAGCTTTCGCACTACGGCGGTCTCCATCGCCGCGTATATCAGCGATTTGAAAAACCGAGGATTCTTGGATCTAGCGGCATGATGTCGAGTATCGTCTGTTGTTGAACCCATCGGCACACCGGCGCGCCCTCGTTTGTATCTTCCTCGAAACCGAGCGCGCGCAAACGATCGCCAAACGCATCTCTGCGATGGCATCCACGTCAAATGTAGTGCGCGGATCGGCAGCCCCCTCGTCAGTGATGAGGAGACCCGTTACCGATCCTCCGACAAACACGAGTTCACGAAGTAACTGGCGGAGGAGTTGCGCAGCGGCGATTAGTTGCTCAAGATTCGAGTCGGGCATTGGCTTCTCGAAGTCGACGGCACAACTCGTTCTCAGCAGCCTTTCGTTCGCGGACGCGGCCGTCACGCAAGGCGTCGGCTAGTGCCAAGTATTCATAAAAGGGCGGATCACGCAGAGCAGCGATCGGGGCGGTCCTATATAACGGTTCAAAGGCGACGCCTCGCTGCTTGCCTTGCTCATAGGGCCAGACGGGCACTGGGTCGTGCCCTTTAGGGATAATATCGCGGAGCGGCGACGCGGCATACGACGTGGGAACGCCACGCGTAAGTTCCCCATGTTCTGGCGGAAAAACGAATTTGAGGCCGTGCACGAGGAATTCCTCCAGTGCGGTATAGTTCGGACGGTTGTTCAATCGAGCACCGTGGAGCAGATGGCAGCGTTCGGCCCTCTGCACAGACGCGTGCACCTCGGAAGGGCTCATGACGAGGTCGGTAGCGAGTCTGAAATAGGGGGGCGATTTGATGCTGCCGCGACAAGCTTGAGCGCCACATATACATCTTGAGGCTTCAATACCATCTCTTTATTCGATATTCGCGAATCGCGAATAGCGAATATCGATAAGCCGCCTGGCGAGAGAGGGTCGAGGTGACAAAGGTGGCGAAGAGGTTTTTCTGGGGCCGAGCAGCTACTAATGCGATCGGCAGCGGTGCGTGGAAAGAGAGGCGGGGGACGGCGGGCCTGATACAGGAGTTATCAAAAGTGGTTAAGTTTGTGAAAAGCGGCTCCCCGGTTGTGATCGACACGCCGACTCTTGCAAAAGACACCGTTGACAGGGATAGAATCGCTCCTGCCGACACCAACGAACTACTGAACCCAAGTCCCATGCGCGTTAAAGTGCCGTCCTTGCTCCCAGCTTCGGGGGCGGAGCCGGGCATTGACACCTCCTCCATACCGATAATCCTTTGCGGCGAGCGGTCGCTGGGGCAGGTCAGCGCTCTCCGGATGGTTGTAAATTGATCCGTGACGTGGGACGATGAGCTGCTCGTTCTCTTACGTTGTGGCGCCATTTCTGGAACGTGAGTTCGCGCTGGAAAGCAAGCGCCCGCGCCCGATTCAACGTCTTTAACACGCGCGCCTCGTCAGCTACCGCGGCGCGTACGGAAACGGAGCTAGTGGATTGTCCCATCGCGCTCGATTTTGGCAAAGCGGATTTCGACCTGATGAGCCATCAGAGTAGTTTGGCGTAAATGAATGCGCACTTGGGGTGCTGAGCCAGCACCAAGGCGTGTTGCCATCCGAGTTTTTTTTGCTCTTGGTCTGCCGGGACGGCCGTTGCGCTCGATCTCCTGATAGCTCAGCCATTCGGCCAGCGCGAGAATCAAACTCGCTCGAAATACATCAACGGCGGGGAGGGCTCGGGATTGCGCCCATCGACCCAATTCGCCTTTTTTGTTCGGAACTGAACTCTCGATTATCGGCCACATCATTGAAGCGTGCCTCGCGCTGTATGTGTCACCGATCAGAGCGTTGCGATCGAAGAGGTCTCAGCAGAGATTTCGCATGAGATGCGAGATCACATGCGGCGATACGTCTGTGAGGGTACGAATAAATCGTGCCGCTGAGCGGCGTCCAGTTGGCATCGCTGTATCCAAATAATAAAGAAGACTCTTGTGTTCTGCGGAGTAAACAGGTGTTACGGTTCAGTTCTCGGTGGGATCTTCTTCGAGTTCACCCAAGTCTGGCTTGCGGTGCTCAAGATCGCGGTTCTCTTCGGCCCAGTCAGCGGGCTGATCCTCAATTGGCTCTTCGGTATCTTTTCTGTTGATTTCGGCGTCCTTAGGAGTCATGTCAACAGTATCCCATCGGCTTCGAGCTGGAAGTTATTAGGCCAGAGCTGAGCTCCGGCGGTTTGCCGCCGGGCACAAAGCCGGTACGATCCGTAGGCCGATTTTTCACGGGCTGTTCGTCGACCTCAAGCGTTCGGCTGGTTCCACTCTACCTGTTCCTGCTGACGGCGCGGGAGGGCGACGCTTGCTCTGAGATGCCGGTGCAGCACCTGAATTCGATCCCCGACGGACGGTCCATCGCCGACGGCGGGACTACACCGATCATCGGTACAGCCTGTCAAAGAACCAATCTAAGTGTGTTTCATTTCCTTCGTATCGTCACCAGATCAGGTCTGCCTGCCGCGTCCCATCGCGACGCGGCCAGCGCGGCTAACCGACAACGAAAAAATATGATCAGAAGTGAAATAAGTCACCTGTTTTTTGGATCCGCCATCAAGCCGACGAATCCACAGATTGGTCCGGCCGTCCTCCTGCGTTGAGAAGATGATTCCCGAACTGTCGGGCAGCCAGTCAAAAAAAAGGCGGGGGGACATTTCGGGAAATTTCGCGTCCGTGCCACCAGTCATCGACCTAATGACAAGCTTCTCACCCGTGCTCTCTACGCCGGCATACGGGCCGGATTGCAGATGCATCGCTATCCATTTGCCATCGGGCGAGACCGCGCCTTGATGAGCATTGGCAAACAGCAACGCGCCAGGATCATTGCCCTTCGGCTCCAGTGGGACTTTCCAGATCCCGTCAGGCTTCGAAACCAGCAGAAGCTGCCCATCGGCCGTACAGGACCCCCGCCCAGCCATCGGCGATCTTGCGAACCGTTCCACCATCCGGATCCCCGGCAGAAGCCTCATTGGTTGCGCTCCGGAACACCAGCGAGGGTCCGTTTCCACATAATCGCGGAAAGCGCTCCGACACCTGCTCGGCTGCAAATGCCCGAAGCCCAGATCCATCCGCATTCATTACCCAGTCTAACGATGCCGTGTCACTGAATACCAACCGTCCGTCCATCGTCCACGCTACGCCGGACGCTCCTTGTGTGCGGCCGGCGGCAGTGCGCTCGTTCATCCATTTTGACCTTACGGGTATGACAACCCTTGTAGTGAGGAGCTGCCTGCGGTGCCGAACCGGTGGGCCGAGCAGCCGCTGAATCCCTCGGCAGTATCCGCAGCGGATAGCGAAATCTATAGCAAGCATGAGGCTGATCTCGCACAGGTCCCGCTCCAGGGAGCGTGGCGGTGATCTCCTCAAACGCCGTATCTGGACAGCTGCGCCATCGGTGCCAGGTGAGCGTTCTCTAACCGGGTAACCCCATCTTCTTGCGAAGCACCTTCAGCCGAGGATCGCCTCGAACCAAGTCGAATTCCGGATAAGTGAGATCCCTGCCTAGCCGCACGGGCCCTAGAACAGACATGCGCTCCAATGCTTGGATGGTGCGCTTTTTGTCTCCGATTCCGGCAAACGCCAGAGCCTGACCGTAGGGTTCCGAGGATTGAGCCGCCATCTTCTCAGCTTCGTCGCGTCTACCAGCCCGTCCGTAAGCGTAACCCAGGAATCCTCTAAACGATAAGTCGTAATCGACGCCCCGCTGGAGTTCGTTTTCGAAGATCTGAATCGCTTCCTGAACCCTCCCTTGACCCAGGCGAACTCGTCCTAACCATTCATATTTGCCGGTGAAGTCATCAGGAAGGCTCAAGCAATATGCGGCTGCCTCATCGAATCGCCTGGCCGCCATTAGCGCGTTAGCCAGGATGTAGCGGGGCCGTGGCGCGAGAGGGTCGTTCTTTACGGCGATGCGTAATTGCCGGATGGCCTCCTGAATCCGGCCTAAGGGAAAAAGGAGGCAGAGCGCGAAATTGCCGGAAAGAACTGAATCGTTGGGATCGAGTTCGAGCGCGTGGCGGAAGCTTTTCTCCGAGCGCTCCCACTGAGCCTGGCGTGCGTAGACCATGGCGAGCGCGCCGTGCGCTTCGGCCAGAAGAGGATCCAATTCAAGCGCCTTTTCGGCGGCGGCTTGCATTTTGGCCAACTCATCCGCCAAATCGAATAGGTCTGTTCCGGAGCGGGCCAAGTGAGCCCCGGCAAGGCCGGCGTAGGCTGGTGCAAAGGAAGGATCCTTCGCGATGGCCTCTTCGAATTTCGAAACACTTTGCATTTCGCCGGTCATGCCATGCTGAATCCCCATAGTCCTGGCCTGAAGGTACAAATCGTACGCCGCGGCGCTTGTCTCATAGCGCCTCCGGCCGCGCCCCAGCTTTAATCGCAAACTGTTGACAATTCCTCGGGAAATCTCATCCTGGATAATAAAGACGTCGGTCAGCCCACGATCGTAGCGGCCCGACCAGAGCGGAAAGTCATCGCGCACGCGAATCAATTGGGCGTCGATACGCAACTGCTTACCGATCCGCAGCACGGAACCTTCCACGATATAATCCACCTCCAGGTCTTTTCCCACCTGACGGACATTTCTCGGCTTGCCTTTAAATGCAAACGAGGAAGTCCGCGACCTCGGTGAAAGCCCTTCAATCAAGGACAAATTGCGGATCAGCTCATCGGTGAGCCCGTCGGCGAAATAGTCGCTGGCCGGATCGTGGCTCAGGTTTTCCAGTGGTAAAACGGCAATCGCGATCGGCGCGCTCTTGTACGGAATCTGCCACCAAAGCAGCGCTCCCAGGGCGAGCGCGATTATTGCCGACGTAACAATGAGCCAGATCCGCGGGCGCATTTTCTTTGCGGGCAGGGCCGTTTGTGGCACTGGTTCCCTACCGCGAAAGACCGGTGTGTATCCGCCCTTCGGTAACTCGATGACGATTCCATCGTTTTTCCCTTCGCCAGCATAATATTCCGCCAGACGGGCCCGAAGCCGGCCGGCTTCAGTCCGCACTATGGAGTCGTGCGAAGGATCATGGTCCGGTTTGCGTCCAAACACTTCGACCGCAATGACGGACTCTTTGAGTTGGTTATTGCTGCCTTCCAAATGCCGTTCGGCCAGGAACCGGAGGAATCGGCTCATTCGCTCATTGCGAAGGAATCCGGGGCTCGACAGGACCCGGTCCAATTGCCGGCGCGCGACTTCGACGTCTGTCGGAGCGATGGGCACGGCTCCGAGTATACATCTTGTTTTCAAAGACGTGCAAATGTATGAAACATACTTTCAACGTATCCGGGGTTGCTCTTTTTCTCCGCCAGGAACATCGTGGGAACCTGATTGGGTCGCGAAAAGAGATCCAAAAATGAGGAGCTATGAAAATTCGATATAGACAGGCTTTTCTCGTTCTCAGTCTGGCGGCCGGGTTGGCGCCGGCTCAAGATCTGAGAACCGTGCATTTTAAGGGCGCGATCAACGACTACTCGCCCTCAACGGTTTCCGGCGGTCCTTGGGAAATTCGCGGCACATGGTCCCTGGACCTACAACGATCCGGCACCGCCAATTTTACGGCGGACCTGACGATGGAGACGTCGGACTTCGGAATAAGCGATACCACTAAGGTGGACCCTACAAACCCCGCAACTCGCAGCCCCCACACTCACCACATCAGCATGACGAACGCCACGGTCAGCTACGACATCTCCGTTTGCCCCGCCAACAGCCCCGCCACGACCGGCTCTGGCGTCGTGGTCACGAGCACAGCCACCACGACGGGGAATGGAAGCCCGGCGCCCTTTGAATCGAAGGGTGCTTCCACACTCCAGGTCTGCATAACCGGAGGGTCGACGGTCGAGTTTTCGAACATGAGTTTGGTGTACACCGGACCCGCAACCGGACATTTCGGTCCACAGGCCATTCACGGGGTCGTCACGCAGGTGTCGACACAGTAGGCTGGTTGGGTGATGTGCACTCGGATGAAGAACCACGGCCATCGGATGTGATCCTGGTTGTTTGTAAAATTGCGGCCTACTCAAGTTGGCGGGGAGGAAGAGGGCAACGCCGGGATGCGAGTGCACCGGGATAAAACCTCCATGAGCGCAAAGCGCACCCCTGATGACGAAAACTGGCGAGATCGTTGACGGCACCTGTCGTTCGATGCATTCTGAAGCTGTCGCCGAAGAGAGAACGCTGCCGGAATGGTGGCTAAGAACCCCGTGGATAAAACTGTATCTTGCTGGCGCTGGTGTGACCCCTGATTGGTGCTGGCAGCCCGCGTAGCAACTATGTTTTTAGGCGCCAGTTCTTCGGCGACGAGAAGTAAATAATGGGCATGATCATCGAAAATCGTGCAGGGCATTGACATCGGCAAGTGCTTCCTTCTTTGCTGTGTGCGCACAGGCGGCGCGGCCGAAGAACCTGGCAGCGGACGCAGTGGGCCACCGAACGGCCCCAACGATCGGCTGGCTGCCGCAACGCTGAAGCCCGTGTCTACATACTCCTCAAAGATTTGCCAGTTCCGTTTCTGGACGTACTGGCGCAATTCGTGAAGCGGCATCTCGCAACTCTGGTCGGATGTACTGACTCGTGCATAGATGGCGACGATCATGGCAGTCCATGAACGCTCAGCTCTGGAAGGGGAGTCAAGGAGGGAAGAAAGGCTTTATAGTGTTGATTAACCCTTTGAGAAAGCGCATCTAAGTCGAGGCAGACGCGAAATGCCGTCAGAGCGTCGCAAAGATTACCGCAAAAAAAGGTGTTCGCGGGCGCGATAAGCATCTTGTCGCGGTAACGCCGTCTATCGTCCGTTATCAGAAACAGCGCCACCTTTTCGCACTTTTGTTGTATTCGCTCACGGGTGACGCCAGCTTGCACTGACTGCAATATAAGGCGCGTTTGTTGGTTTTTGTAATATCCGAATTTGGACCGCCTTGAGTATTCCAGTCGGCCCGAAAAGGTCGCCTCGAACCTTGGTGCACCGGGCCTCGATAATGAGGGATCTCCTCTGGAAGTACGACCAGGATGGACTCGGCGCATTCTTCCTGCCGAAGGTATGTCCGTGCATCGACGGCTCCACTGATGCTTGGACCGTGATCAGTTTCCCTGCGGATTCGTCCGCTTGTCCTGAATCCTGCGCGTCAGCGGCTCCTACCGCCGCATCCGGACGATGGTGTACTCCTCCGTGATCTTCGTGTTCGCGTGGCCGGCGATTTTCGAGGCTTCGATGCTGCTGCCGCCGACTTCCTGCCGCCACGTGATGTTGGCCCGGCGCAGGGAGTGCGGGCCGAAACCGGGGAAGTCAAGCCCTACGGCGTAAGCGGCGCGCTTCAGCGACTGTCAGCACGCCGGAGTTCCAGCGCGGCTGCCTGGGGTCGCTCTCATGCGGGAAGACCCAAGCGTCCGGGCCCTTGTGTTTGAGCTTGGCGATCCAGTCCCGGCAACGGTCGGCGAGGCCGCCCAGTGCCAGCGTGCGCTTGCTCTTGTCGATTTTCGGCATGTCGATGTCGCCGCGGCAGTTTGCGTTGGACGATTTGGATTGTCCCTTTTTCAAGCGTGCTTGATCATCAGGCCGGTGACTTCCGAGATGCGCGTGCCGGCGTCGAGGCAGGTCTCGCAGATCAGGAGATTGCTTTTTTCGTCGAGGCGGGCCAGCACGAGCGTCTGCTCCTCGGCGAGGATGCGCTTCTCGCGCACCTCCCAATTCTTCGGCAGCTTGTTCTTGGGCCGCCGCCAACAACCCCCTTGTCAACAACTGGGACCTGTCAACTGGAGAAAACGGAGAATTGCATACGCAGAACAGGATTCAGGACGACGCGCGCGGTCAGATCCGAACGAAGGATCAATCTCGAAGGGGAGCTCCAGCGCACTTCTGTGCGCCAATGCTGTCAACAACACTGCTGGAAGGTTGGAAACAAGAGGAATGGCTCCCCAGTCTGGACACGTTTCGAACTTTCGCCGCCCAGTTGACCCTCTGATCGAACCCGTGGGCGCGCATTGTTTTCAGACTGATCGGTGCGAAGCGCTGACCCGTGTCCACGCTGGGTACCCCGTCTGGACACGTCTCGAACTCACCAAGGGAGCCCAATGTAACATCCGGATGGCGCGTGACTCGGGCGCAATTCTTAAGAGGCTCCCGTAAGGGACTTCGACGAGTACCCGACCACCGTCCAAGTGGAATAAATCATGGAAGACCGCGCGAGGCGGAAAAACGAAGCTCCGTGCTAGACTTGTCTGCTTACAACTAGGAGGAGTAGTTGGACTCAGGCGCGAACGATATTGCTGGATTCCACAGTATCGGCTCAGGCCAGCTAAAAGGCGGTGCCCGGGCAGCGCTCATCTGTGCTTCTTTCGGTTCTGCTTGGATGTATTGGGCTGTTGTATTCTCCGGCAGTCAAAGCCCGGTATGGTTCTCGATTGTCACAGTGCCAGCAGTCGTGCTAACGCTTTGGGCGATCCTTCGCGTTCGAGCGTTTCGCCACCTCGCCTCTTCTCCAGCCGAGTTAGCGCACTGGATGCGCTTTCGTAAGTTTTTCTGGATCGATTTCGGTATCGAATGGGGACTGGGAGGTATCGCGGCGTTCGTTCTCGCGCACGTTGGGCGTTCTGACCTAATACCGCAAGCCTTTGGTGTGATCATCGGGTTGCACTTTCTTCCGTTGGCAAAAATCTTCGAGGCGCATCTCTACTACTGGACGGGTGCGATCATGGTGATCGCAGCGATTGGGTCTTTAGTCATCCCGCGTAGCGACGTCCGCAGTATTGCCGGATGCACAGCTATTGGCCTCATACTCTGGTTAACTGGCCTAGTTATCCTGCGGCGGATCACTTGGCAAAGTGACCGCCTTGCTAATTCTGAAATCTGATAGGCAATTGGCAAGCACGCTTCGGCCTTGGTTAATACTGCGACCCGCCCCATTTTCTCGATAGCGACAA
>CAWDKQ010000019.1:0-141351 GCA_963802915.1 Bryobacterales bacterium | reverse complement strand
GCCCGTGGCCGATATCCAGAAACACATCGAGGTCGATCACAACCCGCGGCCGAATGAAATCGCCCTGCGCGACTACCTTTCGAAGGCTGCTCGGACGTCCCACGCCCGGTTCCTCGTTTCCGCCGGACACATCCACAACTACGAACGTAATGTCGTCGATGGCGTCGTCTATCTTGTCGCGGGCGGTGGAGGAGCGGCGCCCTATTTTGTCGAGCGCACCCCGCAGGATCTCTATCAAAGCGTCCTGTTTCCGAACTTCCACTACGTCAAATTCACGCTTGAAAAGGACCATCTGCACGGCGCCATGTACCGGGTTTCCGACCCCGAGTCGCCGGTTCTCGGGGTGGCGCTCAAGGACAGTTTCGATATCGCCGTCAAGCCCCGCTAAAATACCTCGCAAATCCTTGTGATCGTTTGAAATGCGGGCTAAACTGAAGTAGTGTCTCAGGTTGCCCGAGGCGTTCTGAGCGTTCGTATTCCGTGAAAGTCGTTTGTCAAAAAACTCCCACAAAACAAACACTTTGTGTTAGTTTTGTTTTTGTTACCGGGCTGGGCTTTACCAGCGCCCGTCGCGGTGTGCGCTGCGTGAAGGATCAGGCAGATCAAACATGCGTGTGGCTCCAATGACTAGTCGTTTTCTCGACGCCTGCCGGCGGCGGCCGACCGATGTTCGGCCGGTCTGGTTCATGCGGCAGGCCGGCCGATACATGAAATCGTACCGGGACATTCGCGCCAAGCACTCGCTGCTCGAAATCTGCAAGCGGCCGGATCTGGCCGCGGCGGTCACGCTGCAACCCGTGGAAGCGCTGGATGTGGACGCGGCGATCATTTTTGCCGATCTTCTGCTGCCCGTCGAACCCATGGGCCTGAAGCTCAGCTATCCGCAGAAGGAAGGTCCGGTAATCGACAATCCGGTGCTCTCGAGCGAGGATGTGGACGCGCTTTCCACCTCGAACACGGACGATCTCGGCTATGTCGGCGAGGCGATCCAGCAGACCGTTCGCGCGCTGGCGGGCCGCGTTCCGGTGATCGGTTTCTGCGCCGCGCCGTTCACGCTGGCCAGCTACATGATCGAAGGCGGGGCTTCGCGCAACTTCATCCGCACCAAGCGCATGATGTACGGCGATGAAACGCTTTGGCGCCGGCTGATGGGCAAGATCGTCGACGTGCTCGCGCCGTTCGCCATCATGCAGGTGGCGTCGGGCGCGCGCGCGATTCAGGTTTTCGACAGCTGGGTGGGCGCGCTGGCGGGCGACGATTATGTCCGGTTCGCGCAGCCGTATTCGCGCGCGCTGATCGAACGGATCAAATCGAGCGGCGTGCCGGTGATTCACTTCGGCACCGGCGCTTCGGGCTACTTCCGCGAACTGCATGCGGCGGGCGGCGACGTGATGGGCTGCGACTGGCGCATCAACATCGATCAGGCCTGGATGGATATTTCGTATCGCTCGGCGATTCAGGGCAATCTCGATCCGGCTTGTGCCAAATAATGCCTTGTATACCCACCGATAAACTCCGCTCCACGCAGCAATCAACAGGAGAGTGAGAGTGATTGCCGAGGCCAGCGCAATGTGAGTCATGTCCGTCTTCGCACTTGCCAAATCACCATCGTCCGACTGAATAGACCCGAACCTCACCCACCAGCGAACAACCAACAACGGGCTCACGATGGCGAAGGCACAGAGCCTCAGAAACCTCTTGAAGAAAATGAACAAGATGATCAGGAGAGGGAAGCCAATCGCGGAAAGCTCATACCCAAACCCCAGCGATTCCGCGAGGTATATAGCGTAGATGGTCGCGCTCCCGAGAAGCCAAAAGCTAGCAAAATGACGCCAAGGCGTGGTGTTGGCCGCGCGGGGATCGGTGCCTCCTTGGTCGAACATCGTCCTGATGCCGAAGGCCTGACTGCAAGCCAGATTGACTCTCTCCATGAGATCTGCCGCTGCTTCCGCCGTACGGGCATCGATTGGCACTGAGCAGAAAGGGCACTGACGCGCCGAGAGGTTAATCGTCTCTTTGCAGTGCTGGCATCGAAACACCCTGCTTACCTCAGCTACCGGAGTGATCCGCAAATTGTTCACTGTGGCTCCTTCCTTTGTTCAGGCTTAGGATACCCAAATCAGATTTGGGTCGTCGTGCGGAGAGTCCAAATTTGGCGGTACCACGCTGTTGCGCAAAGGACCCATTTTGAGAATTTAGAAGGGGCTTGTGTTGCTGTTTGCGCTGCCGGTCGCTGGCCCGCTGCTGTCGAGAGGAGCGTAAGGAAGTTGAAAGGCATCGAACAGGTCGGGTGCGAAGGTCAAAGAGTATCGGGGCTTGTGGATATGCGAACCGAGGTTCTTCTCTCAGCCCGAGCGGGCCATTCCGCTCTTGCGGAGCGCATTGAACCACCATGCGAAAGTTGCGCTGAGGACTATTCCCACAACGCTGAACGCCAGCGGCCCGGACGCGTCTTCGCCTTTCAAAACTCTGGACGCATTGGCAACGGTTACCGTACAGTTAAAGATCGTTGCGAGTGCGTAAAACACTAATCCGCCAAATAACGCCCATCTCTGATGGGTCCAGAGACCGATGGCAAAGATAATAAGGATCAGCCCGATGGCGAGCCAGATCGCCAGCCCAACGAGATCATCGGTAAAACGGCTTACAAACAATGCCAAGACGCCCAGGCCGGCATTACCCAGAGCGCCCCGCCGCAGCAATTGACGTGTGTCCCGGGCTTCCCGATCCTTCGCCGCTTCCTCGGCAGTCCGGACGTGGACATGGCTGATGTCTAGCTGCCGCTTGCCAATTTCCGCCTTGACCCATTCCACTACATCACCGCGGTAGTCACCTTGATTGGTCCAAATGTCCAGCAGTTCGCTGTCTTCTTTGGAACGTACATCAGCCTCGTGCATCTGCACCCTCCCGCATATGTTAAACGTCGCTTTGAAACGAGTCTACATCGGAAGGCAGCCGTCGCTGAAATTGCTCCCGTATTCGCTGGGTACATCTATGCCGTGTCACAACGGACCCTTTGTGAGACGGCGTTTCGCAACCACCTGGATGTATAAGGCGCTAGCGTTAGACGTGGGCCAGTCCACCCGTGGCCCGACCGATCACTACCGTGAAACGCGCAGGCATCCCCAGACTGGAACCGGTTTCGTCACTGAACCAGGCCGTTGCGCAAACGGCCCTTTGCGTAACATCCCACCTTTTCCCTGGCTGATCCGTGTGCGAACGCCCGAGGTGGGCGGGGAAAAATCAATTTTCGATTGTAACGACGGGTTGCCGGAAGCTTACGGGCGCGCCGTTCCTCGGTCGCCCCTTTCCCGGTCGATACACCGCAGACTGTGATAGCGTAGAGGGCGCAAAACGGCAACATCGCAAACTCAAGGGAGAAGCAACAAAATGCCTAAAGTCGTCATCACCGTAGAAGTCCAAGACCCGGCGAAGTGGGAAGCTGGATTCCGCTCCCACGGCGAGACCTTCCGCGCCTACAGCGTCAACGCCCCAATTTCTTACACGACTGCCGGTAATCTGGCTGTGGTCTGTTGGGAAGTGGCCAGCGTCGAAACGATGCAGCAACAGATGGCACTGCCTGCGACGGCCGAGTCCATGGCCGCGGACGGCTTGAAACGCGAAACCTTTAAGATGTTTGTGCTGGACAAACAGTTCACGCCGTAGAACGGGCTCTATAGGGCCAGCCTCACGAAACGGGTTTTGAAAGTCTGGTACGGAGATCGTTGCGCAAAGGACCCTTGGTGCGTCCGCCTAAGGTCGGCTCGTACTTCGCGCGACCCAGTCCACGAGCAGAAACGTACAGGCGAAAAACGGGAACACCCCGTACAAGGTGTCGCTCACCGAGTGTGAGTGGCGATCGATTGCAAGAAACACGTTGACGCAGAAGACCACCGCAGCAAGGAACACCACGGCTCCAGGAACCGATATTGGAAAGTGAAACCACCCAAAGCGTTTGAACCATGCCTGTTTCATAGTTACCTCCTTCGACCACTTTATATCACAAAGCGCATACTCGCGCTCGGGACATTGCAAGCGAAGCCCGTTCGTAATCACCCTCCGTACAGCGATCACGGTCACTCCCGCGAGTCGGCGACAAACCGTCAAAGTGATTGGCGAACGCTGGCGCGTTTCCCCATTACTAAGGCGGCCCGACTGACGCAACCGCCGCAATCACTAGAGGTTCGGCGCCACTACACGCACATTTAGGTCTTTGGGCCTTTCTCATCCCTTTTAGAGCTGTCTTCAGCCCTCGCCGCAAATCGTCCTCGATACGCGCTCGGGGCAATCCCGAAAGACCGTTCGAAGGCGCGTCGAAAATTATCGCCGTCACTGAATCCGACCGAGCATGCTACGCCCTCCACCGTAGCACTCCGGCGCGGAGAAGCGCCGCCGCGCTTCGTCCAGCCGCAGTCGCCTCACAAACGAAGCCGGGCTGCTCCCAAACTCTTGGGTAAAGCGCCGCGAAAACTGCCGAGGGCACAACGAAACTCGCGCTGCTAGTGCCTCGACCGAAAGATCGTGCTCCAGGTGCGCGAGCATCCATGGCAAAAGATCCGCAAAGCGGCCGCGCGATTGTGTTTGAAACTGCAGCGGCTCCGAATACTGCTCCTGCCCTCCCGACCTCTTCATGTAGACGACCAGTTCGCGTGCGACCGAAAGCGCCACCTCCGAGCCGAAATCCTCCTCAATCAGAGCCAGCGAAAGATCGATGCCCGCCGTCACTCCCGCGGCGGTCCAGAACTTCCCATCCCTCACGTAAAGCGAGCCGGAATTTACTTTCAGTGCAGGGTAACGCTTCGACAAATCCCCAGTGAACCTCCAGTGCGTCGCGACCTGTCGGCCGTTCAACAATCCCGACGGGGCGAGGCCATAGATTCCCGTGCAAATCGAGGCGATCCGCCGAATCGAGCCTCGCGTTCTTCTGCAACCAGCCCGTGAGCTTCTGTTGGCCGTTCGACTCGCGCAAGCCTCTGCCGCCGGGGATGAGGAATGTATCCACATCGCGAATGCCGGAGAGACTCTTTTCCGCGGTAATCGTGAGCCCGAATTCGGAGCGAAACGTCTTCGCCTCCAGCGCGGCTATGGTTACTCGATAACAAGCTTCCCCGCCTGCCTTTGGCGAAGTCACGTGCGCGCTTGCAAATGCCTCCATCGGCCCGACGAGGTCCAGGCCCATGATTCCGTCATATCCCAGAATTACGATGTGTCTTGGTTTCATTTGGGCTCCCGGACGGCGCGGTACATCACTTGGATGCACGCCCTCTTCGAAATGTCCCAAAAAGCCGGATGATTGTCATTTGAGACAATCCAGTTTAGCGGTAAGCTGGCCCTGTTCGCAAATTGTTTAGGCAGGAGGTCCACCAATGACCAAAGGAATCCGCACCGTTATCGCTCTCGCCGCGCTGTGGGGCACGCTCGCCGCGGTCAGCCACTTACACCAGGCAAATGCGCAATCCGGCTCGACCGAGTTGCCCATCCTCAAGCCGCCCGCCAGCGGAGTTGTCAATGTCGCGTTCATCGTTTCCGATCAGACCGCTCTGATCGATCTTGCGGGACCTTGGGAAGTCTTTGGCGATACCATGCTCGCTCCCCAAGGCGGCCCCTGGCGCGGGGCGGCGACATGATCATGCCCTTTAACCTGTATGCCGTTTCCGACTCGCGGAAACCGATCTCGGTCGGAGGGCTTCAGGTTGTTCCCAACTACACCTTCGAGAATGCCCCTAAACCCCAGGTGATCGTCGTTCCCGCACAAGGCGGTCGAAGCGAAGCGCAAAGGCGATGGTTACTGGAAAGTGCCCGGACAGCGGACTTAACGATGTCGGTGTGCACCGGCGCCTCCATGCTCGCTGCTTACGGCCTCCTGGACCATCAAAGAGCGACCACCCACCATATGTTCTTGGATGGCATGCAAAAGAAATATTCTGCGGTGCAATTCGTCACCGGACTGCGCTACGTCGATAATGGCAGAGTAGCTACCGCAGGAGGCCTGAGCTCCGGAATCGACTTGGCCTTGCACGTCGTTGAGCGGTATTACGGACGCGAAATCGCGCAAACCACTGCTGACTACATGGAATATAGTGGTGAACGGTGGAAGAACCCACAATACGGAGCTGTCAAGTATGTGGCGGGGCGGTGAAGGATCGGTGTTCGAACACTGCAAGCAGAGAGTGCACTTTCGGGAGCGTTCCGTGCAGAGAAGACGACGATCCGAGTTATGGCTTTAGCATTCGTTGTTCAGGTTGTCCTGCCGGACGCAAACGGTCAGGCGCGACCGCAGGCGGAGAAAGCTGGCTATTCCGCCATGGCGCCTTTCCGATCACTACCTGATGCCTGACGAGAACTCTGAAATCGCGCTGGCGCGCAGTGCTGCTCCAGCATCCGTTTCGGACGGAGCCGAAGTGATGGTGCTGGGACGAAATGGATGTACGACCGCGGTGAAAGGGACAAATGGTTTCTCTGCATAGTTGAGCGATCGTGAGGCGCCGCCACCTATGACCCGGACTTCTGGAATCCCAAAGTTCGCGCCGCCATCTGCTTCAATCCGCCGGCTCCGCCGATAGTGCACTGACCCAATTCGATCGTTGAGGAAGCGTCGGAGGACTGGTGATGCTCGCCATCCGGGCTGCCCTACTTGATCTTTGCTAGCGCGATCTCGGCCGCATCTCTCAACACCGGCTGAGGCCAACGGTTCCCCTCAACCGCGGTCGACGAATGGTAAATCGCCAATCCACTCATCGAAAGCCGTTAGTACCGATAGGTCTTAGTGCGGTATCAAAAACGCTCCGGCATACGGTATTTCCGGCAACCGAGCCGTTTCTGCCGGAGCGTTTCCGATACAGCACTAAGACTTTGGGTCCACTGACTGGCATTGCACTATATTGGCCTTCGCGCACCGTAGATGCGAAAATACGAGCCGGAGTTCAAGTAAGGATGTGGCTAAGCGATGTGTATGACGTTCCGCGGGACGTGTTCGATGGCCCGCATTCACCGGCATTTCGCCAATTCCTGTTGAACTGGTTCGGTGGCACCAGAGTTTCATTCGACGAAAGACTAAGAACAGCCAACGATCTGAGTCCTGAAGAGGCCACGGTGGGCCGGGAGTTGATCCGGCGCAACCTGAAATGCAACCACAGTCACATCATCAGCGGCACCTGGGCTTTGGGTGATTTGGAAGCGCTCCCCCTGCTCCGCATGATGTTCGATAAAGAGCAGGATGAAAGCCGCCGTCTATTGATTGCGGGTGCGCTTTGGAAGCTGAACAACGATCCGGTATTTGTCGAGTGCTTGAATCGGGCAAAGAAAAGTGGATTGTTGAACGTGCATTTCCATTTGCAACAAGTACTCTGGCTTATGACGAGCGGGCGATTGATTTTCTGATCGGCTTGCTGCCAGAAACGGATCACGCTGGAGTACGGGCGCGTAAATTACGCCGCATGAACCGCTGGTTCTCTCCCACACCTTTCCGCCGGATCACCCTGTGGCTGGTGCGCCACCACAATGAGGCCCAAGGCGCTGCACCGCGGGGACTCAGTTTGTTGAACCACCTCGAAACGGGTCACCTTGTTCCACCGAACGAGCAGCAACCCGCATCGTATTATGGGGAGCGCAGAAATGATTCGGCGTTTCGCAAGATGATGCTTGAGGCAGTGCACACATCCATCGCACTGATGCACCAAGGACGGTGAGGAAGCAGCGAGAGTGTTCTAACTCCCGAAATACGGCGTTCACGGAAACTTCGCCGCCGAGGCCCACCATGCCGCACCAATGGACGAGAGTCACGTTGTTCGTCCACTGAGGTTTGGCAGAACCCAAAGTATAACTTCCGGTTTCGCCGTAATCCAGGACCTTTAATGTGATTGGTGTGATGAAGAGCGGGCGGATCAAACTAGTTTCCCTTCTATGACGTTAATGGATGAGGTTGTCGGCGCGATGAAAGTGAGTGTGAAACCGTTGTAAAGGCGAGCTGAACTCCGCCTTCCGGCGGCCTCTTGGCTGCCAGGTAAGGTCAGTATGAAAAATGTCCTAGTCCCTTGCCAGGGGCGGCGCGGAAATGGTAAATAGTACTCACCCCATGGGTACTAGTACTCTCAAAATATTGTTCGCTGCAGAATTCGTTGGTCGCAACTGAGGCGAATCGCTGTACACTACTTCAACGCCGGGAGGCCAAAATGGGAATCCCGGCTAATCAAGTAATCGCCAGCGCGGCAGGGGAGGATTCCAAGTGGAGATCAATTTGAAAGCAGTCTTGTGCGCCACGGTCATCGCTGTGGCTATCGCACCACTCGCGAGTGCAGCTACAATCGAGTTTACTTTTAACGGAGGGGGCATCACCAGTTCCGGCACGCTGACCTTCGTGCCCGCGCCGGACGATACGTCTGGCGTTTCGACCCCCGGCACTAACGAAATCACTGGCATCACAGGAACCTTTACCGATTCCAATGACGGCATTTCCGGTGCCATTACAGGCCTCTACACACCTCTTTCTTACATTTCGCCCGCCGTTGAGCCTGTCGCCTTTACCACCGCCGGTCTGTCTTACGACGATCTGTTTTTTCCCGCGGGGAACTCGCCCGCCGACTGCCCGGGTTACCCATTCTCCGGTGGC
Organism: Bryobacterales bacterium; assembly: GCA_963802915.1. Classification (GTDB taxonomy): domain Bacteria; phylum Acidobacteriota; class Terriglobia; order Bryobacterales; family Bryobacteraceae; genus JAICMB01. The sequence continues at coordinate 132,743 of CAWDKQ010000019.1, read as the reverse complement.
GATTTCGATATTTTGGGCGTGGCCTTCAACGTGGAGGGCGGTTATGTAGGCGAGTTCTTTAGCGACGGCAACTACCCAGGGTATTCAGGCCCGGTTTATGCAGCCGCTGACGCCAGCTCGACTACTATACTGGATAACCCCAACCCCGACGGCTCCCTCCCTGAACCCACAGGCGTGGTCGGGGCATTTAACGTCGTACCCGAACCCGGCACGCTGCTTTTGCTTGCCGCCGGTTTGGGAGCGTTGGCGATACGGCGCCGGGCACACAAGTCTTGAAACGCCAGCGACCCTGAAGCGGCTTTTTGCATTCGAATCGCGCAGTTCCATTTCCACGGGAGTCGCCTGGCACGGCTGCCCGTCGCTAGCGATAGAAACCAGCCCGGCCCACGTCATCTGAGACAGCGCCGTCACGCATTGGCCTTTCGCCGCGGCTTGCTCGATTTCTTCAAACAGGCTTTCCAGGAACTCGGAGAACTACATCGCTTTCGGAGACTCCTTGGATGGCGGGAAAGTGGCCGCTTCCGGCCGCGCTAGGCGACCAACTGGGCAAATCATCTGCTCGCGGGAACACGCCGCCGCAACTCCTCTGCAACGTTCAGTAAAACGCGCAGGTGAGTCTCCGCCTGGCTCTCCTCGGATTCGAAAATGCCGACGACCCGGCTGCCATCGGGCGTGACATCGAAACTGGGGAGTCCTCCCGCCGCTCCCAGTCGTCGCACCGACCATTCGCGGGGCTGCTCCGCTTGGAAAGAACCGCCTCGAACTACATAATTGGCGGCCATCACATGCCGGTCCGTGCTGCGATAGAACAGCTTGCCCCCGTCTCGCGACCAGACGGGATAAATCCCTCCTTCACTTGACACTTGCCATTTTCCATCGAGCGCCGTGCTGTGGGGAGAAAATGGCGTCACGTAAACGTCGGCGCGGCCAGCCGACTCATCGGACGAATACGCGAGCCAGCGCCCGTCCGGAGAGATCGCCGGCGAATACTGTCCCCCCGCCTGACGCCACAGGGCGTGAGGTTGCCCCAACTGTAGCGCGCCGCCGGCACGTTCCACCGGCGCGACGTATAGATCCAGACCGGTTCCCGGATCGTCGCAGGTGAATGCCAAATATTTTCCGTCCGCTGAAAACGAATAAGGTAAATACGGCACTGTACTGAGGTTCGACAACTCCAGACGCTCTAACTTGCCGCTGCCGTCCGACCGTACCCACGCCAGCGATTTGCCCGACTGGAACACGATAAACTCGCCGTCCGGCGTCCAGACGGGAAGCAATTCCGTTTCGGAATCGTCGAAAGTCAACCGCCTCATATTCGCGGTGGCGAGATCGTAGATCCACAAATTATATTCCCCGCCTTGCTCCACCGCGAACGCCAGCCGTCTGCCATCTGGCGACAGACGCGGCGTAACATAAGAGCCGGACTTGACCACGAGTTCCTGAAAATTGCCAGTGGAACTCAGCCAGAAGGGCCGGCGTCCGACTTCTTCGTTACCAGCCCGATAAACGAGCGTCCCAGAGAGGGAAACCTCGAAAATCGCTCCCCGAACTGTATCTGCCGCCACGCGATCCATAAGGAGCACGGGCTGCCCGGAGATCTCCAGCCGGTCCAGGTTGAAAGGAACCCCGAACAGCTTTCCGGCCTGATAATAGATCAGGAATCCGCCCGTCACAAAACGGCCGTAGGGGGTGTTTTCAACCAACGTTTTCGGCGGCCCGCCACCCTTCGGGAGAACGCGTAGCGAGGCGATCGAAGTGCCCGCTATGCCGGCCGTAAACAAGACGCCTCTGCCATGTGGAAGCGCCTGCGGCCAGCGATGACTCGTCACGCCGTGAGCCTCGCCGGCGAGATCGGTTAATTGACGTGGGGCGCCGCCCGAGCTCGCCACTTTGAAGAGCCCTCCGGTGCTGCCTAATGACGCCACGATCTTCCCATCGTCTCCCCAACTGCCCCCGCGACCCGATTGAGCGTCGCAGATCGTCACCGGCTCTCCGCCGGAAACCCCAATTTTGCGCAGCTTGCCGCCGGAGAAAAAGGCCACCCACTTCCCGTCGGGCGAGAAGAACGGATATAAAGCACCCTCAGTGCCCGCCAGCGGGACGATCCTCGATTGATCGAGACGCCGCAGCATGAGCTGACTTCCCTTGAGGAAAACTATTTCCGAGCCATCGTCCGAGATCGCGAACTGCGACACCTCGCCACCCACATCAAGGTCGAGTTGGACCAGCGCGGCCGTCCCCACGCGGGACGCGGCCTCGTTCCAAAATAACCTCGCGCCCGTTACCCCGGCCGCGATCGACGCCACAACCGCCGCTGCGCGCAAGGGCCAGACCCTCCGCGTCACCGGTACTGCCGCGACCCTGCCGGGACTCTTGCTCCTGCCCGGACTCTTGCTATAGCTGTCGCTTTGCGACATTGCCGAAAGTGCGAAGCACAGGTCTCGCGCCGATTGGAAGCGCTCCTCCGCATCCTTTTCCAGGCAATGCATCACAATCTGCCGCAGCGCCAGTGGAACCGTCTCCGGAAGTTCTGGCGGTTCGGAGCGCAGAATCGCGTGCATCGTGTCCGCAGCGGTCTCACCCTCAAAAGGGCGCTGGCCCGTCAGGAGTTCGTGCAGTATCACGCCGAAGCTAAAGATGTCGGAGCGATGATCGGCGGTCAGACCCCGCACCTGCTCCGGACTCATGTAGCCGACGGTACCCATGACCGTTCCACTCTCTGTCCGCACCTTAAGTGCTTCGCTGGAGGTGGCGTCGTGAGCGCCCTGTACCTTGGCGAGCCCAAAATCCAGGATCTTGGGGCGGCCGTCGCGCGTGAGCAGGATGTTGTCGGGTTTGAGGTCGCGATGCACGATGCCGGCGTCGTGTGCCGCCGCCAATCCCGCAGCAGTCTGCGCGGCTATCTCAATGGTCTTGCGCAGGCCAAACCGGCCGCCGCGCAGCGGTTCGCCGTCCACCAGTTCGCTGACCATGTAGCCTTCCCCGACGTCGAAGACGGCCACGATGTTGGGATGATTCAACGCCGCCACGGCGCGCGCTTCCAGCTCGAACCGTTGGCGCCGCATGGGATCGTTCGCCAACTCCGCCGGCAGGATCTTCAGAGCCACGTCGCGGCCCAAACGCGTGTCGCGGGCGCGATACACCTCGCCCATTCCGCCCACACCCAGGAGCCCCGTTATTTCATAGGGACCCAATCGCGTGCCTGGCGGCAAAGGTCCGAGGGAGTGTTTCCCGATCGAGGATGGCAAGATGGTTGAGTCCGTCTGCCCGGGCCACCGCGCCGCGTCTTCAAGGGCGCGCCGTTCCAGGAACGAACCGGCATCGGCATCGCGGTCCGCTTGAAGCAGCAGGGACACCTCCGCACGCAACTCCGAGTTACCAGCGCACGCGGTATCGAGCGCCGGCTCGCGCGCGCTTTCGGGAAGTTTACGAAGCTGCTCAAACAGATCGACGGCCCTTCGATAGTCCGCCGGGCTCATTCGTGGCGGGGCGGGCTGGGTCCCCGCTGCTCCCCGGAGTGCGCGATACCCGGCTGCAGTCTGGAGTACAGCCAGGAAGGCGCCACCCGCCAATCCCGCACGACCGTCGGTTCGGAGACTTTCAAAACCGCCGCGATCCCCGCGTTTTCGAGTCCTCCGAAGTAGCGCGGTTCCAGCTCTCCCAGTTCCTGCCAAGCCGTGTCGAGATCAATAAGGTCTACTGGGCTCGCGCCCATTTTAGGGAGAGCCCTTGCGTCGGAGAGGTCTGCCCATTTAGCCGGCGCGCCGCCCATCAGCCGGACAAAAAGGGTCCGTTCGACCGAAGGCAGCTGAAACGCCATCCGAGAATTTTATCGCAGTAACGAGCCAGCGAGCAGAAATCTGACAAACCGGGGATGCTCCACCTTCAGATTCGCCGCAAAACTCGTGAAACAGAATGAAAGGAAATGTAATGCCCAGCGTTTTTGAGCTTCGTCCAAGAGCCTTGTATTCTCGTCTTGCAGCACGTTGCACAGAGCGTTTCAGTGAGTTGGGATTTTACCGCCTCGTAGTCGGCCTTAATCTTTCGACGGCTTCAGGACTGAAACTTCGCGATGACGGATTCCGCGCTTACCGCCGGCGAATATCGTACGTCACGAAAATCGTATTGCGAAGAACGTCGAGCCAATAATCTGTTCGTGCGCATGGCGACACGGCCAAGGAATGCTCCTCAAATCGCTGCTCCAGCGCGACGTTGTTTAGAATACCGTCGCAACTTCTGCTTCAACTTGGTTATTCTAGTGCGATGGTGGGAAGCTCTCAGGACGGTGCGCCGTCTGAGTTATCGATCGAAGTCAATGGCGACCAGTCGGTGGTGCGGCTGGAGCCTGTCAGCTATCGCGTTGGCCGGGCGGCAACGAATCAACTCTCGTTCCCGGGGGTCTTGGGACTGTCGCGGGAGCATCTGATACTCGAGCCGGAAGGCGCCCGTTGGGTGGCCCGCGACCTGGGCAGCAAAACAGGGACTCTGGTCAACGGTGAACGCATTTCCGAGCCGCGTATTTTACGTCCCGGGGACCGCATCACGGCGGGCGAAGTGACCTTGGTGTACAACGAGGGCAACAAACCCGACGCCAGCGCCATTTTGTTCACGGATGACGCATCCTCCACTGCCGGCGCCACCACAATGTCGGAGAGCCTGCAGGGACTGATCGCCCAGGGAGGAGCGGAGGGCAGCCGGCATATGCAGGCGCTCATTACCGCGGGGCGCGAACTTGCCACGCATCTTCCGCTGGACAAGCTATTCGATTTGATTCTGGATCTTTCGGTGGATGCGGCCGGAGCCGCGCGCGGCGTGCTGATGACGATCGAGAACGGGGAATTGCAGGTGCGTTCCACGAAGGGCCATGGGTTGCGTATCAGCTCGCACGTGCGCGATCTCGTGATTCAGGAAAAACGTTCTCTGCTGGTGCGCGACGCCATGATGGATTCGGACCTCGCCACCCACGAAAGCATCGTGATGACTCAGATCCGCAGCATGATGGCTGTGCCGCTGCAAACCGAGGACCGGGTGATCGGGTTGATCTATCTGGATTCCTCTCACTTCGTCAAAGAGTTCACCAAGCAGGATCTGAGTCTGTTGACGGTGATGGCCAACATGGCGGCGGTACGCATCGAAAATGCGCGCCTGGCCGAGGTGGAGCAGAGCGAGCGCCTGCGGGCGAGCGAGTTGGAACACGCCGCCATGATCCAGCGCTCCATGCTGCCCAGCCAGTTTCCACCGTTTCCGGACCGCACCGATTTCGATCTGCACGCCGCCATGGTCCCGGCCAAGGAAGTAGGCGGCGACTTGTTCGATTTCTTCCTGCTCGATCCCGAGCGTCTCGGCTTCGTGGTCGGCGACGTCAGCGGCAAGGGTGTCCCCGCGGCGCTGTACATGGCCATCGCCCGCACAGTGCTGCGAGCCGCCGCGCATCATCAGGCGTCGCCGGGCGCGTGTCTGACTTACATGAATCAATCCCTGATGGAGCAGCAAGGATCGGGGATGTTCGTCACGTTATTTTACGGGATTCTCCACGCCCGTACGGGCGTTCTCGAGTACTGTAACGCCGGGCACAATCCGCCTTACGCGTTTTCGCCCGACGGACAGGTGCGAGCACTGAGCGAGCGCGGTGGCCCCATGCTGGGTGTCTTTGAGGACTTTCAATATGCGTCGCGTAGCACGGAACTCGCTCCCGGCGAGGGTGTTTTAGTATTCACTGACGGTGTCACGGAGGCTTGCAATAGAAAGGGCGAGTTCTTCCTGGAATCGCGCCTGGAAGCGTACCTGGCGGCGCACGCCTCTCGACCCGTGGACGAGCTGGTGCGCGGTCTGCAAGCTGAGGTGGAAAGTTTCGGAGCGGGAGTTCCGCGCGCCGACGACATCACAGTACTGGCAGTCCGGCGAAAATTTTCTTGAGAGTAATGATCCTGTTCGCGCGGTGTTCTTGTTATAACAGATAGGCGGCCACAAAGCAGTATGCGCGGCCTGGAATCTGGATCTGTAAAAGGATGACAATATGACTACAAAAAAGATCGCACTTTTTGCGGGAGCCGCGCTGGTCGTTGCGGTCGGCCTGGTATTGACAATCAGAATGAACCCGTCAACTTCCAACAATGATGGACACGGTACCATCGCTGCCCCCGCGCCCGTTGAACAAGCCGGTCCGGCGGCGCAACCTAATCCCTTCACCCACGTAGCCTCAGTTCCCGCAGTTGTCGATCCCTCGACGATCCGGTTTGAGAAGCTGCGAATGGTAGACTTGGCCTCCAAGACGCAAAACACTACCGACGCGCAGGATTGCAAGGAACGGCAGTTCCGCGATCCGGGCACGAATTGCCAGACTGTGAAAGTCGTGGAACGCGTCAAAGCTGTTGAGGCAACCTATTCCTACAACGGAGACGTGATGGGAGCGGGCGAAAGCATTCCCGGCCGCAGTACTTTCTCTGTTTATTTCCGCCCGGAAGAGGTGGGTGTCCAAGGGAAAGTGGAGAAGCTGAAGCGGGATGAAGCCGCATCGTTATTCCAAGTCAACACCTTCCGTCCCACGGTCGAGCAGAAGGTCATCGACAAACAGCATTCTCAGTTCTGTGACGGGAACTACGTGGATGGCAATTGGGTGAAAAAAGATGCCAAGTGCCAGGATCAGGTGCAGTACACCAGCCAAACCGCGCCGGCGCAATATTTGACTGTCCAGGTTGATGTGCGGCAGCCGGTCGCTTCTAACTAACACCACGACACCAAAGTTCGATGTGACCGGCTGGCCGAAACGCTAGCCGGTTCTTTTTGGGCGAAGGCCTGATTTCAATCACATGGTCCGTCAGATTGCTCATCTGTTCTTCACCCTAAGCATTCCCACTACACTCGCTGATCACAAAGAGACGAATTGCTCGGCGCGTACGTGTTCGTCGAAGATGCCGATGTGCTTCATGCCGAGCACGCAGCCCGAGGCGTAGAATTCACTCGGGGGTCTGCCAACATGCCATGGCATTCGCGCGAGTTCGTGGTGAAAGACTGCGATGGCCGTCTGTTGGCTTTCGGGGCGAACCTTAGTCTTGCCCGGTCGTCCCTTCCAAAAGACCTACGTGCAGGTGAATGGCTAGCAATCGGCTTTCTGGAAAGTCTTTACTTCTTTTCCGGCCGACGGCTCGCGATTGCGGCCGGAACCGGCGAAGGATTTGTTTCCGCAGCCGACGGACCTCCTGGAGTCGCCGCGCGTTGCTTCGGAAGTTCGAGCGTTTCCGGTCCATGTCGCCCTCAAAAGCAAGTTTCCAAGTATCCCGCTCACGGGCCGCTGAGGTATAGCGAGACCCTGGAAGAGTTTATTACCGGATGCGCCGTCACTGGACAGAGAACTCCGCATCGGCTGAGACCTACATCCGGCGCCGCTCTGCTGTCCTGGAGTGCTCCCACTGAGCGTTGGCCCATAACATCGCATAGGCGAGATTCAATGGGAGAGTCCACCATATTTGAACGGGAGATCGCCACAACCGTTTGGCCACACTAGCGAGGGAGTAGAAACGCTGATTCGCATATCGAAAGCCCGCCAGGAGCTCGTCTACGCTCATTTGATTCGGCTGAAAAACGACATCGGTGCGCCCGTTGAACTTTCGCCAATCTCGAGTCAGCATGCGCCCCTCGCCGTCCAGCTTTCGAAAGAGTGGTGTGCCCGGATAGGGCGTGAGAATATTGAACGTCGCGTTTTGAACACCCATCTCTTCAACAAAATCGAGAGTATCCTTGAAGATCGCAGGCGTATCGTTGTCAAAACCAAAAACAATCCCGGCTTGAACCGCAATCCCATGGGCATGGACGCGGTTGACGATACGCGCATATTCTTCTACTCGGTTGAACCCTTTGCGTACCTCGTTCATGCTCAACTGCGAGACGGACTCTAGCCCCAAGAACAACTGCTTGCACCCGCTCCTGGCTGCGGCTTCCAGAAATTCGTCATCTCGGGCCGCGTGGACTGTGGCCTGGCTGCTCCACCACTTGCGATAAGGCGCGATCGCGCGAAACAACTCTTTCGCATATCCCTTATCCGCGGCGATGTTGTCGTCCCAGAAGATGATTATCTTTCCCTCGAAAGAAGCGTACTCCGCCGCAACCTCGGCAATGGGCCGTTTACGCAACCCATGGCGGTACATCACAACGACAGAGCAAAAATCGCAGCGGTTCGGACACCCCCTGGTAGCAAACAGGACGCCGCTCGTGAAGTCGTTTCGATGATAGAGCGTTTTGCGCGCCATGGGGATACCCTCCAGAGATGGAGGTCGGGCGTGCTGATAGACGGGGCGGTAGGTCCCTGTTGCAAAACCATCCAAGAATTCCTCCCAAAGGCCTTCGGCTTCCCCCACAAAGATCACGTCAGCATGTCGACCTGCCTCCTCCGGAAGTAATGTCACATGCGGGCCGCCCATCGCCACGCACGCTCCTCGCGACCTGAACCGCGCCGCAAGATCATAGGCGTGATCAGCACTTGGCGTGTGAAACGTGATGCCCACGACATCAGGCTGATAGGACCAGTCGATGTCTTCGGCCTCTTCATCGACGTGAGATACGTGCCAATCAGAAGGAACCCTGGCCCCCAGATACGGCATGGTAATCTGCTGGAAATTAAGGAACCGTGACCTTCGCGCTCTGCGAATCCCCTCCGAGGACGCAGTAATCAGGAGAAGTTTCGGCATGGCACCTGGACTTCGCCGCATCGGTGTTCCGGGGTAGGGGTCGCTAGACAACGGTTCGGACCGGAAGCGGTACCGCTACACGGTTGGGGCAGCCTCCGCGCTATGGCGTCCTGAACGTACACTTCGACTGATTCATCGAACAACGGGAAGTTTGCGCAACGAGCCCGCACCATCGACAGGCATAACATATTTTGATTTCCAAAGCGCATTTGCTTCATCCCAGGGCAGATTGCTTGACTGTTTCAGTGTAATGGTCCACACGCCGGGGCTGACCACGGTCAAACGACACAGTCGGAATATGAGGCAATGCGACTCGCGTCAGCGGGACGCGCAGCACTTGGCCGCTAAGGACCCACCATAGCAGGCCTAATGGACGAGAATCCCGCTTCAACGACCGGACCATGGGTTGAATTAAACCCAACAACATTCAACCCAGGACTTTCGCCACACTCCTGTTCTAGCGAATAAGCTAAAGACGTGAGCGCTCATATTTCGTTCCTCTTGCTCGGCACGTTGGCAACGTCACTCCGAGGCCAAGGTATCAACGATCCGCTCCCCAGGTTCGACGGGTATGCCGTCACACAGGTATTCCACGGAAAGCCGGCGTTGCCGAAGTTGGACCTAGAGCGAGATCGGGTGTTTCGAACTAGAATTCGTGAAGGTGCGGCCAACGGCCCGAACTTCGCAGGACACTACACGATTGCGGCGTGGGGATGCGGGTCATTTTGCGTCTCGTTTGCACTGGTGGATGCCGCGAACGGGACCGTTTATGCGCCTCCGTTCTCTATTCTCGGGTATGGAGACCCCCAACAATATGAAGCAGAGGATTCGCCGAGCAAAAACGAGGCTAATCAACTGGTATTTAGGCTCAATAGCCGGCTGTTGGTCGTCAAAGGGTGTCCCGAAGATAAAAGCTGCGCCACGTACTTTTACGAATGGACTGGGTCGCGTTTCAAACTCATCCGAAAGGTTCCGGCATGGAGCAAGTACCTCTTACCAACACCCGTGTTTCTGTCCGGCACGGTTGTGGATGAGAACGGTACGCCTGTACCCGACGTGTGGGTCGCTCATGCTGGCGATGGCAACGAACACCTGAAAACCGACCGTTTAGGACAGTTTCGATTTCGGACCCAAGTACCCGCTGTAGTGTTTCGGAAAGACGGCTTCGCGGGAGCGCATTACCGTGTTCAAGAAGCCCACCAGATAAACGTGAAGCTGAAGCGCACGATTGGTTCTTTGCCCGCCTGTAATTCAACCTCGGAGTGCAATAGTATCGCACGCTGGGACAGTGTGTTCTGTTTCCCAAACATCCCCGGTATCAGCGTATCGGCCGAGTCGCCGGGTGACTACTACAAGGATCGGTGGTTCGACACAAGTGGGCTTGGAAAGAACGAAGGCATCAGGCATTTCGCAGGCACACAGTCGAGTTCTGGTATTCCGAGTGACGCAGACGTCTGGTCGTCAATTGCGTACTCTGAACGTACCTACATATACGACTTCGTACAGATTGTCGATGCTCGCGGAACGACGGTGGACGGTAAGAAGTGGCGATTCCTCGGTCGATCTGACGAAGAGGCTTCGTATCGTAACCGCTCCAGCGATGAAGCCGCGGCGTTAGACAAAGTGCTCGACGCAGTATGCATCAGAAGCCCACAACAACGACGATGAAGGTATCGTTGAGGCGAAAAGAGCTTCAATCCTGGCTTACGTCACGCTGAGCGAACCGCATTGACCGCTAACTCACCCCAAGTCCCTCCGACACTTCCCTCGCCGACGGCCGGCCCTCCGGAGAACGGTCCAGCATCCGCAAGATCAGCCGGTCGGCTTCCATAGGAACACCGCTCCGCAACGAACTGATCGCCGCCACCTCCGGCATTCGATCGCTTCAATCACATCCAGTGGCGTTTCCGCTGCAAACGGATGTTGCCCCGCTATCAACTCATATAAGAAAGCCCCCAGCGAAAACACGTCAGACGCGCTGGTAGCGGCCTCTCCACGAAGAATCTCCGGCGGCATGTACAGCAGTGTTCCGGAAAGCGTACCCGATATGGTTCCTGAGGCGCCCATCGAACTCGGCTCCGGCCCTACCGCTCCGCCATGCCGCGCGAGACCGAAATCCAGGATCTTCACCACGCCGTCTTTACGCAGCATGATATTTTCCGGCTTGATGTCGCGATGCAGAATTCCCGCCGCGTGCGCGGCGGACAAAGCTCGCGCGGCTTGCCCACCCCAATCCATCGCCTGCGCGACCTCCACCTGGCCCGCGTCCATGATGGCGCGAAATGTAGAACCGTCCAGCCACTCCATCGCGATGAACAATCCCGCCGGAGATTTTCCGGATTCGTACACGGTGACGATGTTGGGGTGGCGTAACGCGGAGGCGGCCCGCGCTTCTGTCTCGAAGCGGTCCACGGCCTGCGCGTTGACGATCAAGTGGCGGCGCAGGATCTTCAGGGCGACTGGCTTTCCCTCAGCGTCGCGAGCCAGATAGACTTCGCCCATCCCGCCAATGCTGATCAGCGATTCGACCTCGTAATCCGCCACGCGTTCACCCGCCACAAGCCCGCCCGGCTGGCCATCCAGCAGGTCGGCCGCGAGGTGGGTGGGCGGTGCCGCCAGAAGCCCAGCGTTGGAATCCGCTTCCAATAGGGATTCCACTTCCTCCCGCAGCGCCGGGCTGACACTCGCGAGCAACGCCTTGCGCTCGCACACAGGCAATCCAGCGCTTCGTGATACAACCGCTCGATCTCCTCCCATGCAGCCGGTGGGTTCATGATGATCCGCGATTCATCTCGCGTATCAACCAGCTCCGCGCCAACCGCCAGTCGCGATTCACCGTAGCCATCGGAAACCCCCATCGCCTCGGCTGTCTCCTCGATGCTGAGGCCCCCGAAGTAGCGCATCTCCACCACCATGCTCTTGCGCGGGTCGACGGCTTGGAGAGCTTCGAGCGCCTCGTGCAGCGCCACAATCTCAGCGGCCTCCTGATGGACTGCCGGTTGGACTTCGTCGAGCGAGACATTGGCCAGCCCGCCGCCGCGCTTGCCGGAAAGGCGGCTCTTGGCATGGTTGACCAGAATCTGGCGCATCGCCTTGCGAGGCCACCGCGAAGAAATGACACCGATCCTGGAACGTGGCATTTTCAGCATTGGCCAGCTTCAGGTACGCCTCGTTGATCAGCGCCGTAGGCTGGAGAGTGTTGCTATGCGGGTGCTGGCTCCAGGCGCGGCGCGCGATACGGTGCAACTCGGCGTACACCAGAGGCATCATCTTGTTCAGCGCGTTCTGATCGCCGCTTGCTCCAGGCGGCAAGCAGTATGGTCACTTCACCTTGCGGGTTCGTCTCTGACACTTTCGACGGGAGTATAGCAGACCGTCAGTTGCAAATCAGTGACGCTAGCGGCCAAGTTGGTGCATCTCCCACAAATCGCGTGGAGTTTGCGAGAGCAGCGGGCGGACCGCCAGCATTCCGGTGGGTCCGATACTCTTCTCCAGATACCTCAGCTCCTTGAACTGGCTCTCCAAAGCGGGGTCCGGAGGAACTTCCAGGCCGGCTTCGCGGAGCATCAGATCGCCTTTGGCGCGCGCGCTGAGCTCTAACGTCAGGTGCAGAAGAGTCAGCATGTCGCCGCGCACCTCCGGAGGGAAGGCATCGTTCAAGGACATCAGATAGGCGCCCTGCGGCGTCTGCTTGAATTCGCCGCTGGCGATCATGGCGATCATGTCGATATCCTGGTCGAGCTTGCCACCCAGCCATCGCTGCAGGGATCGCTCACTGAAGTAGAACACGACCATGAAAATCACCGGAAGCCCTACCACCGTGACCGCCGTCGAGCCGGCCGGCGAGAGCACGCCTTGGTTGAATAAGGAATGCAGCATCATCGCCGCCACCAGTCCCGGCGCGAACTGACGCACACCGCGCCACTGCCGGCTCTCGGACAGATATACCGAAATGAACGCTCCAATCGCCGCCACGCCGCCGTGCATCACGGCTGTGCCGAAACCGCGCATCACCCAAACGCCGAGGCCCCGGCCCGTGGAGCACTTGCAGGTAAGAAATGTTTTCCACCAGCGCGAATCCGGCGCCTATGGCGAATCCGCAGATGGCCGAGTCGACCATGAAGGCAACCCGCGCCGTTGCAATCAGAAAAACCCAGAAAGCGCCTTTGGCCAGTTCCTCCACCACGGGCGCCCCAAAATGGATGTACAGATCCTGGTTTCCGTGGAGGTGCCGAAAAATAACTGTGTTGATTCCGTAGCAAACGGCGGCTGCCGCCGCGCCCGCCGCCAGCGCAGTCCCGACCGTCCGCAGCGACACCAGTTTATAGCTGTCCAGCAGACGCAACGCGGCCAGAAACATCAGCACCGGCAGCAACGCCAAGGCTATCCGCAGCGCTTCGTCTATCCACATCGAATTGCCATTAGGAGCGCCGCCGATATGCCGAACGTCAGACGGTTCCAACCGCAATCCCGGCGATAGGTTATCGACTGAGCGAGCGCTCTTCACCAGAAAGATGCCCAAGCCTCCGATTGGCCGGCTTTCCAAATCCAAAGTCAAGTCCGGCGGCGGCGCGGTCAGTGGATTGAACTCCACGCCCTGGTCGGCGACCTCAACGCTCAACTCACCGGGCGCGGGAACTGAGTATGTGAGGGTCACAACCCCCTGCTTGCCGTCCGGATAAGCGTGGCAAGCACACGTTCATGAAGATCTCCTCGATCACGAGATCCAACTCGCCGAGGCGCGCCTCCGGCAGGCTCGCCTCCAGTGCTCCCGTCCGGACGAATTCCGTGGCGCCGCGTTGAGAGATGCGGTCTTCGCCGCCATCGTCAAAGATCGAGTGGCGCCGGGCACGCGTCTCCTTAGCCTCCTGCGAGCGCTGCCTCGACCGATTCGTAAACCGGAAAATTTCCCAGGAGGCCCGTGATTTCGAAGACCTGCTTGACCAACCCATTGAGGCGGCAGATGCGGAGCGCTCCGCCTTTGTCCTGCAACGTCTTGCCTATAGAATGAAACTCCGGAGCCCCATGCTGCTGACGTATGCCAACTCTCCCAAGTCGACTACCAGACCAGTAGTTCCTTCGGCAATGCAGGCTCTGCACTGCTGTTCGAACTGAGGTGCGCTCTCGGCGTCCATGCGGCCGGAGACAAGAAATACCACTTGGTCCGATACTTGCTTTCGCTCGATTGTCACAATCGTAGATTATCGCACTGAACCGTTGCAATTCGATGACGACGAGGCCGCCGTCGGTGTCTGATTCTGAAATTTCGAGAGGAGAGTGCGACCGATGGCATCGCCTTGTTCTGCAGGTCCGGCGTTGGGATCTGTGCGACGAGGTCGCACCAGCACCAATTTTATTGGGGACCCACAGATGTTCCAACCAGCCCGCTGATACAATCAACCATGTGGTACGTAGCTGTTAGTCTGGTTGCAATTGTCTTCATTTTTCTCGCGACGCGAGCAAATCTGGGACATAAGCGTTCATCCCGCTCATCCCGCGAGATGAGGGATCACATTCGTCGACAGTCGTACCGGAACGACACGGAAAATTAAAGCAAAACAATCCGAAACCTGGAGCATCGGATCTCCGGGCTGATTACCAGCAGGACGCGGATGAAACTCGGTGGCGCCTAGTCCGATACGAGCGCCTCTTAAACTTCGCGTTCACCTTTGTGACGATCCTGTTTACTGTTGTCGCCGCGCTCAACCGGTGACAGCGGGACCTTCCCGAGACGTTTGTCGGCCAGTCTCGCCATCAAATTCGACTTGTGCTCATTATTGGACGCGACGTAGCATTTTCGTTCCGTGACCGCGTATGGTCAGGTGACCGTATTTCGTTACCAGCCGAAGGTACTCCGAAGGCGCCGTGCCCATCCGATCGGTACTTAGCGAAGAGCAGCCCGGTGCTCCACGTGCTGGGTTCATAAAGAAATGCAAACACCAAAGGAGACGGAAATGTCTGAACAAAACGCAGTGGTCGCGGTCTACGCCACTCATGCAGAAGCTGAGGACGCTGTCAAGAAACTTCAACGCGGTGGAATCGACATGCACATGTTGTCGATCGTCGGAAAAGATACGCACACCGATGAACACCCGGTGGGTTACTACAATACCGGAGACCGGATGAAATATTGGGGTAAAACAGGCGCGTTTTGGGGCGGTCTGTGGGGAATGCTGTTCGGGTCAGCCTTCTTTTTCATACCCGGCATCGGTCCTATGCTAGTGGCGGGGCCTCTGGTCGCGTGGATCGTCGGCGCATTGGAAGGCGCCGCGGTCGTTGGTGGATTGAGCGCTATTGGCGCGGGACTCGTCGGCATCGGAATTCCCAAAGACAGCGTTGTTCAGTACGAGATGGCCCTCAAAACAGATCAATATCTGCTTGTAATACGCGATTCTGCTTCAGAAGTCGCACGAGCAAGACAAATCATCGGAACTACGAAGGCCGTCCAGTCGGCAGTGCACTCGACCGAAATGGTCGGAGCGTCCGCAAGATAGAGTCCTGTACAGGAGTGAGTACAAACGATGCTGAGAAATGCGAAAGCTCTTAAGGGTTTTGCGATTCGAGCCACAGACGGCGAGATAGGAACCGTAAATCAGTTCTATTTCGATGATGAGACTTGGGGCATCCGATACCTCACGGTCGATACGGGTGGCTGGCTCGGTGGACGGATCGTTCTGATCTCGCCGATCTCCGTCATTCATACCGACTGGCAGGCCGAACGGTTGGATGTGAGGCTGACGCAAAAGCAGGTTGAAAACAGCCCCGACATCAACACGCACCTGCCCGTCTCCCGGCAGCATGAGGCTGAATACTTCGGATATTACGGATATCCCTATTATTGGGGTGGTCCTTTTCTGTGGGGCCCAGAGCTCTACCCGTCAGAAACGACGTCTCCGGTAATTGCTTCCGCCGATGCGGTAGCGGATACGATACGGAGGGAGTCGACCGATTCCCACCTTCGCGGCAGCGACGACGTCACTGGTTACTACATCGGCGCGACTGATGGTGAAATCGGCCATGTGGATGGATTCATCGTGGATGATAAAGCCTGGGCTGTTCGCTATATCGAAGTAGCGACGCGGAATTGGTTGCCCGGCAAGAAGGTACTGATCTCGCCCGCGTGGATCGAAAAGGTCAGTTGGGCGGATTCTAAAGTCGACGTTAGCCTGTCCAGGGAAGCGATTAAAACCGGTCCCAAATACGTCGAGTCGATGGCGATCACGCGAGAGTATGAAGAGCAACTCTACGCTCACTATGAGCGGCAGCCATATTGGCTGCGCAAGGCCGCACACGATTCCAGTTTATCCCTGAGCTCCGTCTAGTTAGGGCGTGGGCGTCTCCAACCCAGGTGCCCACGATTTCTTCCAAGAGTTATCAACGGGTGTAAGCGCGGGATCGCAATTCTTCCGCCGCCCGGAACCAATCCTCTTCCGGTGATCCGTCCGGGCAGCCTCTAGCTTGCCAGAGTTCATGGGCGAGCGCCGCGATGTCATCATGTCCGAATGTGGCGATGCCATGGCCGGACGTAGCTATGTGAGTGTGAGGGTGAGCCTCTTGAGAATGCTCGAGCGCCTGCCGGGAATGCTCATGTCCGGTCAGGTGATCCTGGTCCCCCTGCTGCTCGCCAACCCGATGGAGGTGCGCCGCACCGTCTTGTAATTCGGCGGCGCGTTGATGATTCTCGTAGTGCGATCCGCTGTTATAACGAGTGGACATATTAAATACTCACAATCTGCCCTGACTTGGTGTGGGCTTCCTTTGCAAGCTTGTAAGCCTGATCAGAATACTCCAAAGCCCGCTGCGAATGCCAGATCGCTGTTGTGTAGTCTCCTTTTTCGTTATGTTCGGCGGCAGTGCGATGAGCTGTTGCCGCGAGTTCATGCAATTCGGCAGCCCTTCGGTGTTCTTCATGCATCGTAAATTACTCCTTCCGACGGAACTCTAGTGCACGAGGCGGGCCATCACGCAAGTGCTCCGAACAGAGCCCCAACACCCGCAGTCACAGCCATCGCCATTGCACCCCAGAAAGTAACACGTATCGCGCCTCCCGTTATCGCGGCCCCGCCCGTCCGTGCAGCCACTCCGCCCAGACAAGCAAGAAATACCAGTGAAGTGCCGGCGACCAGCGGGATCAGAAGCGAACCCCAAGCGAAAGCGGCTACCAGGAGGGGCAACGCCGCGCCTATCGCGAAGCTCCCGGCCGAAGCCAATCCAGCCTGAACCGGACGCGCACTGAGGGTCTCAGAGATGCCGAGTTCATCGCGGGCATGCGCACCGAGCGCGTCATGAGCCATCAACTGTTCGGCGACCTGTTTCGCGAGGGCAGGTTCAAGTCCACGAGACACGTAGATGGCCGCCAGTTCCGAGTGTTCACCCCCGGTGTCCGCTTTCAGCTCCCTGCGTTCGAGATCGAGTTCGGCCTGTTCCGTGTCCGCCTGAGAGTGGACGGACACGTACTCGCCCGCTGCCATCGACATGGACCCAGCGACCAGGCCGGCCACACCTGCGACCAATATGTTGCTGTGAGTCGCATGTGCCGTCGCGACTCCGAGCACAAGGCTCGCCGTGGAAAGGATACCGTCGTTGGCTCCCAATACAGCCGCGCGGAGCCAGCCGATTCGTCCTATGCGGTGTCGTTCCTTCGAGCGCAACGGCATCTTCAGTGACAGCGATTCAATCCGGCCGAGCAACACGAGGATGAGAAGGCCTGCCAGGACTTCCAGCCCCATGGTGAGAATAAGAAGGCCGCGACCCTGTGAGAGTGCATGGTCTCAGACTATAAATCCCGCTGGAACAGTCAGCACAGGTTGAGCTTCTTCATCTTGTACCGCAATCTATGAGGCGTAATCCCCAGTAAAACGGCAGATTTCGGGCGGCTACCGGCAGTCTTCCCTAAAGCCTGGACTATCAAATGCCGTTCCTGCTCCGCCAGGCACAGCTGTTCAACACTGAAGAGACCATTCGCCGGGCAGACCGCGACGGGCAAGCTAAACGGTCGGATTTCCCGGGTATCTTCAAGGATCATGGCACGCTCGATCGCATTTCGCAGTTCGCGCACGTTGCCTGGCCATTGGTGCAGCAGCAAGAGACTCTCAGCTCCAGCCGAAATGCCGTCGATCTTTCGTTTGAACTTCCGGTTGTAGTGTTCGACGAAGAAACGCGCCAACGGTAGTATGTCCTTGGGACGCTCTCTCAGCGGCGGCACGGTGAGTTGAATAACGTTCAATCGATAATAAAGGTCCTGCCGCAAGGCTCCGTCTTTCACTGCTTTCCGGAGATCCTTGTTCGTCGCTGCAATGATACGGACATCAATAGCAATGTCACGCAGGCCGCCTACTCGCCGAAAGCACTGGTCTTCGAGCACGCGCAACAGTTTTGGTTGCAGTGGAAGGGGAAGGTCGGCGATTTCGTCCAGGAAAAGAGTGCCCTTATCCGCCAGTTCGAATAGGCCGGCCTTCTGGCGGCGTGCGTCGGTGAAGGCCCCTTTCTCGTAACCAAACAACTCGCTTTCGAGCAATGTTGCTGGGATCGCCGCGCAGTTGATCGCCACGAACGGTCTGGATTGCCGCACGCTCTGATGGTGCAACGCTCTTGCGAGCAGGTCTTTGCCAGTTCCGTTTTCACCCTCGATCAGAATGGACATCACCCCGCTGGTGGCCACCCGCCGCACAAACTCCAGCAGGTCAAGCATGGCCTGTGACTCCGTAATAATCTGGCAATTGCCGGGCGAGATCTCCTGAGCAAAGTCTTTTACCGTGGCGACCACGCCTTCCAAAGACCCCGCCTCATCGAAGAGTTGAACGACTCGAACTACCAACATCCGCTCAGGGACACTATTCGTATGTAGGGTTATCGTTCCGGTCGACAGCATGCTCGGACTGCTGCCGGTACACCGGAACAACTCCTGGCAGTGTTTACCGATCATTTCTTCCGATGACATGCCGAACAAACGCTGCGCGGATTGACTCACACCGACGATTTGCAGGCTCTTGTCATAAACAAAGAACGAGTCGGAGACTTGGTTAAAGATACTTTCGAGGATCTCCGGCCGCTGCGATATTGCAGCCGGGGTAAAACGCGAATCTGCTCTTAACAGGCAGTGTCGTCCCCGCGTCTGGACAGCAGCGGTGGCCATGTTTTAGGATGGAGGGGCTTCGATCAGGATACAACTAGGAGAAGGCCTAGCCTGACCAACGTGGTTGCATAAGTGATTTCATCGCGATTGTAAGACGAACAACTCAGGCAATAGGTCCAGGAACCTAGGAGGTTACCGGGTTCCTGCCGAGATACATTGCTGCCAATATGGATACATCCGAGGAAAGTAAAGCAGATGGCAGACTTATTTAGGGTTACAAAAGAGATTACTGGAATACGATTCAGCCCCAATGGTAAGGGATCGTTATCCACGTTGCCTGTAGACGCGCAACTGCTCTTGACGGGTCAAAGCAGCGCGCCCGGGTTTCTCGATGTCACTTTCGGCGGCGTGCCGCACCGAGTTTTCATGGTCGATCTAATTGAAAGATCCGTAACCCTTCGCACGATGGCAGCGGCTGCATAAAAATCGGGATGAGATGGCAGCTCATGTGGATGGCCGCGCCAAGGATGGCTCGGTTTCAACATTTGCTGTACATTTCGTTTTGACTACTTGTCCGTCGTCCACCGCCGCATCGAAACGGTTCCGAGCCCGGTCTTAGTGTCCCACCTTTAGTATTTCCTGTCGTAGCCGTTCGCAGTCGATACGCGATTCTTCAATATGGACAACGAGGCGGTTGTAATCCTGCTCTGAAACGTGCGCTTTCTGACGCTTAGCCTCACCGACGGCCCACGCGTAATGTGCCGTCGCTACTGCGTACTCGTCGCACAGGGCCCGCGCTCGTGCGTGCTCGGGGGACACAGATACATTCTATCCCCGCCGGCTCCACTCCTACAATTGTGTTAATTGGGAATTCGCAAGGACTTAGTAAGAGCCGCCCAGGATCTCGTCAGGCCACGAAAAAGAATACGGTTGCATCAAATTACTTTACCCGGTCGGCCGAGCCAATCTGAGTATCAATGATTTCGGCCGGCACAATCATTTCCACACCGTGCTGCCGGCCCGCGGCGGTCTCATTCGAAACCCCTGGATTGGCCTTTCCAAAGCCTCTCGGCGCCGCGGTTTTCCGACAGCCGCTGATTGTATTCGTCTCCACCGACATTAATCGGTTTCTTTCCGGCTTTGCCTTCTCAATAACCCTCGACGTTTTCAAGACCTTGCGCGCGATCCTCAATTTGGCGCCTCGTACAGTCCGGCGGCACTTTCCGAGTCTCGGTGGGGTTCACATTGAGCGTGTATTGGCCTCTTTGCAACAGCTCGAATCCGGCATCAATCTGCTCTATCGGGCCGGTGGTCTCAGGCGTCAAGACATTTTCTATCGACGTCACCTGTGCGACCAGTTCTTTCGGATTTTCCTAGCCGATTTGATCGGGAGATCCGTTGCCGAGCGAACTAGGATCGCGGCCGCATAGCTAGGCAACCCAAGTCCCCATCAAAAGCCGGTCCTTGGTTCATCAGCCGAACGGGGATCAGACGAACTCGAACGGATCGAGGACTTCTGAGCCCCATTTTCTCGTAGCGCTGCCCCAGAACTACCGCCAATGGATGCAGATCGAGTTTTCGGCCAATTCGGATCCGCCGGCACAGCACGCGAAGTCGCCTCGCGGAAGACCCGCCTATCGGCTACGGTCGGCCGAGTCGCGATTCAGTGCGCCTTCGAACTTTCCCGCGACCGCCGGTGTTTTGAAGTCGCCGGTGAGAATTTCGCGATTCGTCGCATCGCGAGCGTAGAGTTCTTTATTGGTTTCCCCATCCGGACGAAGCGTCGCGCCGTCCAGTGAGATGCCTGCGAACAGCCCGCGCGAACGAGAATACGATAGCATTTCTGCATTCATCATCGCGTCTGTCTGAGCGCTAGCGTCCCGGCCAACCGGGCCGGCTGCTGCTGTTGCTTCTCCGCCGATCGTAAACTTATCGGATAAGAGGTGCTTCATACCGCCGTCGTTCATCACTAGCAACACAATATCCGTGTCCGAAGCGCCAATCTGAAACCCGACACTTCCACCTTCAACACGCATCGCCGCTGGGGCGCTCCAGCCTGAGCCGCCCGGCCGGCGGCATGTCGCAAACCCGCGGCCGTACTTCGCGCCGAAAATAAATCCCGCCTTCTTCATACCCGGCACGACAACGACGCATCGCGCCTTATCGAGCAGATCATGGGGGATACCGTGATCGGATGCCATCATCATGTCGGTCAATGCGTCGGCTGAAGCGTCCAGCCTGTCGTCGACCTTGACTTCCCGGTCCGCTGCGAAAGCGGCCGTACTAACGGAACCGGCAAGCGCCAGAACCCAGACACAGCTGTTTAATCTTGTTCTCATAGATCACAATTCCTTTTCTTTCGTCTAAGTCCAGGATTCCGTTTTGTCCTGGCCACCATCGCTCCAAACTTCCACCGAAACGGATCGGCGGCGATTTGGAAAGAGGCACGTCTGTGGCCGTTCGGGGCATGCGGTGCGAGTCGCATCGGCAACGCGGATTTACTGTCAGAATCAAAGTGAAACCCCCAGCCATTAACCAAATATGGTCATACGACCAGGTATGGTCAGGCATAATTGCCCTTCTCACCGTAAACAACGGTATCGCCTGTTTTACCTGGATGATTGAGAACCGAAAACGGACTCGTCGTGGACACGGAATTACTCACTCCTGGCTTATTCACACAATGTTCTTAGTTGAGATGGGGCGAGCTATCATCCGCGAATAGTCGCGTCCATGCTACGCACTCGGAGATCAGTCACACAAGGACCGCTTCGTACACCGGCCTTGAACAGCCGAAAACACCGCGACGCCGGTATTCGTATTCAGCCGGCGAACCACCGGGACAGGAGGTTCCAGGAGCTTATACTCCGGTGGTTCCCATTGGCAGGCCGCGATGTCGCGCTCTGGCAGACGTTCCCGACTCGGCTATTTTTTGCCGCGACCCCCTCCAGCTACGTGGCCACGTCCATCCCGCACTTCGTTTCCTTGGAAGTGCGCACTATCAATACGCTTCGAGGGCTCGGCCTTCTCGCCACGTTGGGGCGTTGGACCGTTATAGCCGTGCTCTGGATGTAAACGGTTATTCACGTTGCCCTGGTACTCGTTAGCGCCGTGGAACCACGGGCCGGCTCCAATAAAGACGTCCCCGTTAAACCATTCCGGGCCGTAGTAACCAGTGGGAGCACAGCTATAGGGAGTGGTGTCATAGTACCCGTAAGGACAGTCAGGTGCTGCTCCGATGTCAACGGTGACCTGGGCCTCTGCTTTGGGGGTGGTAGCGGTGAAGCCGATTCCGGCATGACGAAAGCGGACATTCATGGTGAGTCTCGAGTCACACACATAGACATAGGCCTAGGCACTTACCCAGTTTGTGACAGACACCTCCCTAGTACAAAAAGGCACGCGGGTCGTGTGGGTATCGCATTTACCGGAACGAGACAGGGCGAGTTGTTAACTAGCTTGACAATCATGTAAATGAGAGTACGCTCATGACAGATTGCCCGCCCAACATCATACACTCAATCAAGCCTCAGTTACGGAGCTGCGGCACTCCCTGCGCACGCCCTTGAATCACATCATAGGGAACGGAGAGATGTTGCTGGAAGAGCTGGAAGAGGCGGATCCTTCGCCGGATAACCCGAAAGTTCGAGAGGGCCTTCTGGCACTGATTGCGGATGCACGGAAGATGGTGAAGTTTACTGAACAGGCGCTCGGCACAGAAAGCGAGCTACTGCATCCGGCCGCCCTTCGCGAGCTTCAGTTGTCGCTCGTGCCCAGTGCCACCCAGCTACTGGCCGAAATCGACGACCTGCTTCCATGCGCTCCAAAGCACTTGGAGCAGAGTATCGCAAATCTCCGTTTTGCCGCGGAACAACTTCTCGCCTTGGCCCACGATTCAGAACCTTCCCGCTCCCCTTCGCTTCCCATGTCCGAGGTCAATCACACGGAGTCACAACACCTCGGCCCGCGGCTGTTGCTCGTCGACGACAGCGCCGGCAATCGCAACATCTTGAGAGGTTATCTCGATCGGCAAGGCTACGATGTCACCGTTTGCGACGACGGACAGAAGTGCCTGCAGTTACTCGACGCAGGCGATTTCGCATTGGTGCTTCTGGATGTGGTCCTGCCCGTCCTGGATGGGTTCCAAGTTCTGACGCAGATTAAGGCCGATCCGGCTCTTCGGGCTACCCCGGTGATTTTGATTTCCGCTCTGGACGAGAGCACCAGCGCGGTGCGGTGTATCCAGATGGGAGCCGACGACTATCTGGTCAAACCTTTCGATCCCGTACTGCTTATCGCCCGGATCGAGGCTTCCATCGAAAAGCAACGTCTCAGAGAGGAAGAGAAGAGACGGGCCGATGAACTTGAGCAGGTTCTGAGCCAGCTTCGTCAGACACAGGATCGGATGGTCGTTCAAGAGAAGCTCGCTTCGCTGGGAGCTCTGACAGCGGGTATCGCGCACGAGATCAAGAATCCACTTAATTTTGTGACGAATTTCGCGAAGGCGTCGCGTGAGTTGATAACTGAGGTCCGCGCGCACGTCGCCGGCGGGACTGGATCTGAAAGTGTTCTGGCGTTGCTTGGCCAGTTGGAACAATATATTTTGAAGATCGACGAGCACGGCGGTCGAGCTAACCGCATCGTGCGCGGAATGTTGATGCACTCGCGTGGTAAAGCCGGGGAGCGAGAGCCGGTCGATCTCAACAGCCTGCTGGGCGACTGCGTGAGCCTTGCGTACCACGGACTCCGGGCGCAGGATCGCGCGTTCAACGTGCGAATTGTCACCGACCTGAATCCGGACGTGGGAACGATATCGGCCGTTCCACAGGATCTGAGCCGCGTGTTTCTAAACATCATAAACAACGCTTGCTACGCCGCATATGAGCGGCGCCGGAAAGTTGGAGAGGGATTTGATCCTGTGGTCAATATCTTCAGCCGCGGCCTCGGTTCCAGCGTGGAGGTCCGTGTGTGCGACAACGGACCGGGCATTCCGGAGGAGCTATTGCCAAAAATATTCAATCCTTTCTTTACGACCAAGCCGGCAGGGGCAGGCACAGGGCTTGGCTTGTCGATCAGCCATGACATTGTGGTGCACGGGCACAGCGGGACCATCCGCGCGGTGAGCGGCGGCGAAAGTACCGAATTCATCGTGATACTTCCGCGGGAGGGAATTTGATGAACGGCGAGATCTTAGTAGTAGATGATGAAGCCGATTTAGAACTCCTGGTTCAGCATAATTTTCGCAAGGGCATATCCGCGGGAGAGTTCAAGTTTTATTTTGCGGGCGATGGCGAGCAGGCGCTACGCTTAATCCAGTCGCACCCATCCATTGAACTTGTGATCACCGACATCAACATGCCGGTCATGGATGGTTTGACGCTTTTGAGTAAAGCGAGCGAGGTGCGGCAGATATTGAAAACGGTCATCATCTCGGCGTACGACGACATGGAGAACATCCGGGCAGCCATGAACGGCGGCGCCTATGATTTTCTTACGAAGCCGATCGACTTCGCGGACCTTGAAAAAACAATTCGAAAAACGCAGTGCGAGCTGCAAACCTTGCGGCAAGGACTGGAAGCCCAGCAACAACTCTCGATCCTGGAACATGAACTTAGAATTGCCACCAAGTTGCAGCAAGCCATTTTACCGGAACTAATCTCAGGGAGAGAGGAATTCGCGATTTCCGCCAGTATGGTGGCGGCCCGGCAAGTCAGTGGAGACTTTTACGATTTCTTCCTGATTGATGCCAATCACCTGGGTCTGGCGATTGGCGATGTCTCAGGCAAGGGCATACCTGCCGCGCTGTTCATGGCGGTGAGCCGTACTCTGTTACGGGCGACGGCTCTGCAGGGTGGCACGCCCGGCGACGTCCTCGAGCGCGTGAACCGTATTCTGCTGGGCCAGACTCGTGGCGAAGTGTTTCTGACGCTTCTTTACGGCATCCTGGACTTGGAGTCCGGTGATTTTCAATTTAGTTCCGGAGGCCAGCCGCCAGCCTATCATTGCTCGTCCCATCACGCCGGAAGCTTCTTAAGGGAGCCGCGCGGAATCATGTTGGGAGTGTTGGACAATGCCAAGTACGAGGACGGTATGGCGCACCTTGAGCCCGGCGATAGTCTGACATTTTATACCGATGGCGTCACCGAAGCCCAGAACGCAGGCATGGAGTTCTTCACTGAGGCGAGGCTGAGGCATCTGTTGGAAAGGGTGAGAGCGCTGCCGGTTGGCGAGCTGGTTACCGAGTTGTTGTCCTGTGTCCAGACGTTCACCGAGGACGAGGAACAGGGAGACGACATTACGGTTCTTGCCGTTCAGTACCGGCCCGGTGTCTGAATAGATCATGCAGCCGCCAACCAATGCCTCCGCTTTGTTCGCGAAAGCGTAGTCCGGAACCAGGTCCACCCGTGATGGTAGCGATCTCATTGTCGTCTGTAGGGACGGGCGCGGCGGCCTTGCGGGAACGAATATCGCGGCCGGTGGGGCGGCAAAGGTCATCTGGGTGGTCTCGAGGGCGACCTTAGGCGCGTCACACGGCTGCGCCCTCAGTATCCGCATGATCATGTCGTACTACGGGTCGATCCGACCCTTCGATTTGCCGAGGGTGCCTTCCATGACGAACTCCGAAACTCTCACAGAGACGCCATTCACGGTCTCCGTATCGGCGTGTGGGATGCTTTGTCTTCGGAAGCCGCACTTTTGAGGAGTGCGAGTCCGGCCTCATCTCCCCGATACACGGAACTACCACTGATCGAAAGTGCACTGATGAAGACACTTTGTCTAGGCGGCCGAGACATTTTGTCTCGCTTACGTTTGGTTTTCGTCAAACGTGCTTCTTTAGAATCATTTGGTTGCAGTCCTGCTGTATTGGCATTGACCATGCTTTCCAAACGAGCATGAAAAGCCGGATTCTCTGCTTGATGTTCGTTTCATCCTTGGCCTTTGGAGCTTCCCAAAAACTGTCGCCTGAGTTCGAACATGCTGACCCTAATTCCACGTTCGACGTCATTGTGCAGTACAAACAGGTACCAGGGCCGAGTCAGTTCGAACGTATAAAAAACAACCACGGTGGCCGGCTTCGCCACGCATTGACTCTTTTGCGCGCGGGTGCGTACTCCGGTATACCCGCTTCGCATCTGAGCGAAATTGCTAATGATCCCGAAGTGGAATATATCTCAGTCGACAATGTTGTGACGGGCGCTCTAGATAACACCGCTGGCGCGGTGAACGCCTCAGCCGCGTGGAGCAAGGGTCTTACAGGGGCGGGAATTGGCGTGGCAATTATCGATAGTGGCATTGCGGCTCAATACTCATACGCAGCGGCTTACTCACAAAGCTTCGTGGCGGGCAACACCAGCACGGCTGACCAATATGGCCACGGCACTCACGTCGTGGGGATTATCGGCATTCCGACAACAACCGTCGGCGGGAGAACTTTTACCGGAATCGCAAATCAAGCGGCGAGAATCAATCTTCGCGTTCTGGATCAGAACGGCAACGGCACCGATAGCGCCGTGATTGCCGCCATCCAAGAGGCGATTGCACTGAAAACGACTTATAACATCCGCGTGATCAATCTCTCGCTCGGCCGTCCAGTGACACAGAGTTATAAAACGGACCCCCTGTGTCAGGCAGTGGAAGCCGCTTGGAAGGCAGGCATCGTAGTGGTAGTGGCAGCCGGCAACAACGGCCGGGACAACACGTACGGTGAGGATGGATACGGCACCATCACGGCCCCCGGGAACGATCCCTACGTGATTACTGTGGGCGCCATGAAGAGTCTAAACACGCCTAGCCGAACCGATGACCTGATTGCGAGCTACAGCTCCAAAGGCCCGACCTCGATCGATCACATCGTGAAACCGGATCTGGTAGCTCCTGGCAACCAAGTGATTTCGGCGTATGCACCCGGCGCCTATCTCGAAACGACCTACCCGGCCAATGATCCGGTCCTCGGCGGATCGGCATCCCCATACTTCTTCACCCTGAGCGGCACCAGTATGGCGACTCCGGTCGTAAGTGGGGCCGTGGCGCTGCTCCTTCAGCAAAGCCCCAACCTGACTCCGGACCAGGTTAAAGCGCGCCTCATGAAGACGGCCTATAAATCCTTCCCCGTTAGCAGCATTGCGACTGACCCAACTACCGGGATTCAGTACACTTCTTACTACGACATCTTTACCGTCGGCGCGGGGTATCTGGACATCTCCCAGGCGTTGGTAAACACAGATACAGGAAGCGGACTGGCCCTTTCACCGACCGCTTCTTTCAACGCCACTACCAAAGCAGTCACGCTCTCAGGCGTCACGGGCAGCAACGTGATTTGGGGAAGCAATGTGATTTGGGGAACGAACGTGATCTGGGGAACCAGCGTGCTGAGCGGCTCAAACGTAATCTGGGGAACGAACGTAATTTGGGGTACCGGAACTGCGGCCGCCACAAATGTGATCTGGGGAACGAACGTTATCTGGGGCACCAGCGTGCCACAAGGGGAAACGTCCACGATCGCTATCTACGGCGAACGATAACGGCAAATAACGCTACCCTTGCGGGCGCGCCATCGCACAGGCCGTGGGAATGCTGCGAGCGCTGCTGATCGGTAAGTTGCGATAGACTTCTATGCATACGGAAACTTCTCGCGGCGACTCTCGTTCTCGCTGCTTCATTGGCCGGGCAACCGCCCGACGTCCGCCAAATTGCCCCGATTTTTGGAGCGTACCAGCATCCGAATACGCCCGGTTGCGCCGTCGCCGTTGAGAGTCCGGGGCACGACGTCCTGAGTGGGGCCTACGGGATGGCCGATCTCGAGCATGGAGTGGCCAACACCACGTCGACTGTTTTTGAAGCCGGCTCCGTGAGCAAACAATTCACGGCCGCCGCTGTTCTTCCGCTCGCCGAACGAGGCCAAATAGGGATCGACGACACCATTCGCAAATACCTCCCGGAGATTCCCGACTGCGGCCACGCCATAACCGTACGGCATTTGCTCAACCACACGAGCGGTCTTCGTGACTGGGGTGAAATAGAGGAAGTCGCGGGTTGGGAACGTACGACGCGCGTGTACACGCATGCCCATGTCCTCGATATTTTGAAGCGGCAGCGCTCACTGAATTACCTGCCCGGGGATGCGTGGTCCTATAATAGCGGCTACAATCTCGCGGCCATCTTAGTCGAGCGAGTGACTGGAACCACCCTCCAGGCAGCAATCCGGATTATTCGCGCAATGGCTGCGATCAGGCAATGCCCCAGAAAGCCACTGGCAATTTGTCAGATTCATGCCCAAGAGATTCCGACCCTCGCGAGATGGAAAACCGGGTATATCCGGATGAACCAGAACGTTTGGACTGGAGATGCGGATCGGATGAGTAGGGAAACCCCCACCCAAGAGCCTGAAAGGGGGCTGACCCTATCGCTCAGAACGTATGTGCGTGCTTCCAGTGACGTGCGCCAACACGGATGACGCATATTCCAGCTCGATGTCTCCGTGTACTGAGATTCTGTAAACGTGACCTTCCTGCACAGCAAGACGATGATGCGCCAATTCTTCTAATCGCAACTCTTGTCCTTCAGAGCTTGGAACGACTCCACCGGCGACTCGCATAATCTTGAGAAGCCGGATGTCCTGCTTGGTTAGTTCCATGACCCCGAAAGTAGCGCTGGCCTCGAACTGCGTCAACCCCCACTTTCGTTAGCGCGTCACGGCGGCCGCCTGGTCGCCGTGCTGCACTCGAGCGCGCTGCTATGGAATCGCTCGATACGGTGGTTGGCGCGTGAGCATCCAGGGGCAGGTGGAAGATTGTCAGTGCCGGTGAGAAACGGAGCCATTTTGGCCAGCGAGAGCCGGAGCCAATGAGGCCAGTCAAACCATTCATTGGCGGGGACGCGGTACCTACTCTAATTCAGATTCTAAAGATTTGCTTGAAAACTCTTCGCTCTCGCCGCACAATGCTGGACAGCGCTAACGTTCATGCTCACGTTGATGAACCGCAGTCTTGGAAGCGCCCCAGGTGTACCGTGTCGATCACCGGCAGCCTACGACAATTTACGTCTCTGTCCGCTAATCATTCGATCTCCTACACTACGGCATCTCTGCGGTTCGATGCTCACGTTCCTACTGACGGCGCTGGAGGGTACTTCTCTGTAGCCGACGTGATTGGACCGGGTGCTCCGTTCGGCGGGTTGGCGGCATTGGTGGAGCCGCCCGTTTTTAGTGTGTCTCGCCGACGGTCTTTGCGCCCCTGGTCCCCCCTAAACCGGCGAAACTGGCTCCCTCTTATCCCGGCGCTAACAGATGCCTTCATATTGGGAAATTTGCAGCCATGGGTTAAACCAATGCTCCCAGCCTGCCGATCAAGACAATAGGTAACCGTGTGCCTGCCGCCAAGCCATTGGACAATGTATTGCGCTGCCCGAACTGTGGTAGACACGATGTCCAGCCGTCGTCCATCCAGCTAATACCCGACCGCATTCTGGCAGGCTTTCACGGAAAAGCTTACCGCTGCCAAGCCTGCGGGCGGCGTTCTTCCCCGTCCCCTTCGTTGCTCGGCGCGGCGCCCGTCGATCCGCAGAAGTGGAGTGATGCCCCAGTTTACAAACAACTGCTGCTGGCGATGATGTTCGTGGGGGTATTCCTGCTTGCGGATACCGTATCGTTAGCGTCTGCGACTTGGGAAGGGTCGCCGCCGTGGTATCTGCCAGAGGCGCTGAGCCTGGCGCTGCTGTTATGCGGAGGAATCCGTTATTGGCCGCTTGTATTGATTGGTTCTTTGGCTGGGGCTGTGGTGAACTACCACCGGCCGATTTTTTCCTGGTGCGGAATCCCGGGGGTGATTCTGCTGAACCTTCCCTTTGTGAGCGCGGCGGCAGTGCTCAGAGGGCGATGGCGCATCGATCCGAAGCTCGGCAGTTTGCGCGATGTGGGGCGATTTGTCCTGATTCTCTTCAGTGCCGAGGTGATCAACGCGCTCTTCGGAACCCTGACGCTTCTGGGAGACGGCTTCGTGAACTGGTCCGATGCTATCAGCACCGGGATCAATTGGTGGACCAGCGACGCGATTGCGATTATCACTTTTACTCCTTTTCTGCTGGTTCACATAGTCCCGAGAGTAAATGCGTGGTTGACAACCGGGGCGATGCAGCCATCGGTGCCCAGACGGCGTCACGTCTCGGCGGGAGCGATTCTGGAGATGGCAGCGCAAACCGGGTTTTCTCTAGCTGCCATTTGGCTCGTGTTCGGCTGGACGCCGGCAGCTCCCTATCAGCCTCTCTACCTGCTCTTTATTCTCGTGGTCTGGGTTGCAGTCCGCCAAGGACTGCCACGAGCAACGCTCACCACGTTCATGGTAAACGCCGCGATGATGTTCGCAGCTTGGGTCACCCATGCTCACCATGGGACACTGCCTCGTTTGCAACTGGCCATGCTAGCCCTTGGGCTCACGAGCCTGTGTCTGGGAGCGGTTGTCAACGAACGCAGACGCGCAGAAATTGAGCTGGCAAGGCGGGCGAATCTGGAGACTTTCGCTGCCGAAATTGGGGCCGCGTTAACGCGAAGCCGGATCTTGCATGAAGGCTTGACGCTCTGCGTCGAAGGCTTTGTCCGTTACCTGGACCTGGTTTTTGCCGGCGTTTGGTACCTCAATGATTTGACCAACGAACTGGAGCTCGAAGCCAGCGCTGGAACCCATCCTCAAATCGGCGGGGACGCTCTGTTGGCACTTGAGATCGAGCGAATCGCACAGAAAAGTACGGCATATTCCACGAATGACATCTCGAAAGATGCCATCGCAGCCGACCAGCAATGGGTTCGACAGGAGAGGGTAGTTGCGTTTGCAGGCCAGCCTTTGATCATCGACGATCGGGTTGTTGGGGTAGTTGCCATGTTCGCTCCCTATCCATTTGCGGAGGAAACCCTTAAGTCAACGGCAAATGTGGCGGAGAGTATCGGTCAGTTTATTACCAGGATGAGGACGGACGCGGCTTTGCACAAGGCCAAAGATGACGCCGAAGCCGCCAATCGCGCCAAGAGCGAATTCCTTGCCAACATGAGCCACGAGATTCGTACTCCCCTCAACGGCATCGTTGGCATGACCGAGCTGGCTCTCGATACCGATCTCACCTCGGAGCAACGGGGGTACCTCCAAACAGTCAAGACATCATCCGATTCCCTCCTTATCGTGATCAACGACATTCTCGACTTCTCAAAGATCGAAGCGGGAAAGATCGATCTGGAAGCCGTTGATTTCAACTTACGCGATTGTTTGGAAGCGACCTTGAAGACTTTTGCGTTGCACAGTGATGAGAAAGGGTTGGAGCTTCTTTGTGAGATTGCGCCTGAAGTGCCTGCTGTCGTCCAGGGGGATTCGACCCGGCTCCGGCAGATCTTAACCAACCTCGTCGGCAACGCGATCAAGTTCACGTCTGAAGGCGAGGTGGTCGTGAGGGTTGAGTTGGAATCCGTGGACGGTTCCGAGCACCTCCTGCATTTCATGGTTTCGGACACCGGTATTGGTATCCCGCTGGAAAAGCAAAAGCTGATATTTAATCCTTTCACACAAGCCGATACATCCACGACGCGCAAGTACGGTGGGACAGGATTGGGTCTGACGATTTCGTCGCGGCTAGTCACCATGATGGGTGGCAAAATTTGGGTCGAAGGTGACGTCGGCCGCGGCACAGAGGTCCATTTTACGGCGAAGTTCAAGAGTCCCGGCAACGCGGCGCCTGTGGGAACAACCGATTCGCTTCTAGTCCCGCGAGGCGCCAAAGTCTTAATCGTAGACGACAACCGCACCAATCTTCGTATCCTTGATGGAATCCTACGGCGCTGGGACATCAGATCGAGGAGTGTACAAGGCGGAAAAGAGGCTCTTGCAGAGTTGTCCACTGCCTGGCAAGGGGCGGACCCCTATGCCCTGATTCTCACCGACAGGCACATGCCGGAGATAGACGGCTTCAACCTGGTCGAGCAAATCCGGCAGAGGCCCGAGTTATCCACCGCGGTTATCATGATGCTGACTTCGAGCGAACACCGTGGAGACACTGAACGTTGTAGCCAGTTAGGGGTGTCTGCTTCTTTGTTGAAACCGATCCGACAGGCGGAATTGCGCGAAGCCCTCACTCGTATTCTCGGTGCACCAGAACAGAACGGCGAGACTTCACCGGCGACGCCTGAATCCCTCCGCGGAGCACTGGATTGCTCGCGTTCCCTACGCATACTACTTGCCGAAGACAACGTGGTGAATCAACGAGTTGCCAGCCGCTTGCTCGAGAAACGCGGCCACTGCGTTGTCGTCGCGGTGAATGGGCGCGAAGCCCTCAAAGCGCTGGAAGAGGAAAGTTATGACTTGGTTTTGATGGATGTACAAATGCCTGAGATCGACGGCGTGGAGGCAACGGCGAAGATTCGAGAAATGGAGAAACTCACCGGTAGACATCAGCTAGTGGTTGCATTGACGGCGCACGCCATGAAGGGCGATGTCGAGCGGTGCCTATCCGGCGGGATGGATGCCTATCTGAGCAAGCCCATACGCCTGCAAGAGTTGGACGATCTTCTCGATAAGTACGTGAGTAATGAGGAACGAATCCGACCTCCCGAAGATCGAGACTCTGGTCGATCGTGCGATGCAAGGAAGCTGTTTTCGGAGTCTTGGTCTGGAAGCCCTAAGGGTTGATTGGAACCTTGCCGGAAAACGAAACGCCGACGAGCTTCGAAAATGGGCGTGTCGGACATCTCATTCCCCAAAGGGTCCTTCGTGAAACGAGACATTTGTCGGGGGCCTTTGTTCTTCCTTGGGTGCGAGAGATTGGTCTGAGACATCGATGCACTCGCGAAAGAGCCAGCTTTTCGCGGTGACTTTGAGGTACAGTGCACTCGATGGCTCATCCGGACCTCGATCAACTTCTTAACGGCGCACTCGAATTCGCCGAGCTGATGTTGTCCAAACATGGGGCACTCTTTCCGTTCGGATCGTCGATGAATGCGAGTGGGCAGATCGAAATGGATGGCGCCGACACGGGTGGTGAACATCCTCCTTCACAAGAAGTCATCGATCTGCTCACGCAGGCTTACGAGCAAAGAGCAGGCGCGGGCGAGTTGCGGGCCGCAGCCATCTGCGCCGACGTGCGCGTTGCTGCACCCGGAAAATCAGATAAGACAGATGCCTTTTCTGTCGCTCTTGAACATCGTTCGGGCGAAACCGTTACGGTTTTCCTCCCCTACCAGAAGGGTTGGCTTGGGCGAATAAAGTATGGGCAGATTTTTGCGCCAGCTCGGACCGCACAGTTCTTCCACTGGACGCTCTGAAGATTTCCGTGGTCTTGAACAATCGCCGAGTTTGCCTGACGCGTGGGCGTCCAGTGCTTGCAAACGTTTGATTCTGAAATGGCGGAGAGGGAGAGATTCGAACTCTCGGTACAGCTTTTGACCGTACGACGGTTTAGCAAACCGCTGCTTTCGACCACTCAGCCACCTCTCCGGCGTATTGGGTTGGTCGGTACGAAAACATCATAACACGCGACGGCGTTATTTCTGTTTATCGAAGGCGGCGATGTATTGGCTGTTGGGGATGTGGTCGCGTTTCCAGAGCAGGTGGAAACCGTTGTCTTCCACTTCCTTGATGAGGTCGGCTTGATCCAGCCGGATGTGTGTGAGGGCGCGATCTCCGGTGCCAGGCCCCATGGCGTTTTCGCGCTTGTAGAATTCGACGATATACATCTTTCCGTCCGAGACGAGGCTGTCTCGAATGGTGTGAAGCATGGCCTCCGGATAATCAAAATGATGATAGGTATCGAGCACGAGCACGGCGTCCAGAACGCCGCCGGGCAGGCGTGAATCGCGCTCCGTTCCCTGTATAAAGGTGATGTTCGTAAGGCCAATGGAGCGGGCGCGAAGCTTGGCCCGTTCCAGGAAGTCCGGTGCGATGTCTTCCGCGACCACGTCGCCCCTCGGTCCGACGGCGTGACTCAGATAAGGCAGCATGTAGCCGACTCCAGTGCCGACGTCGGCGACTCGCATGCCGGAACGCAAGCCCATGGCTTCGACGATCTCGCGCGGCCGCTCTGTTTCATCGCGCCCGGGCGCGGCCAGACTATGCGCGATCGCATCTCGACCTTGCTGAGTTTTGTAGGCTTCGTTGGCTTGTTCGGCAACCTGCGCGGACGCTGCGCAACAGATCAGTAATGCAATCCAGGTGCGTTTCACAAGGGCTTCTCCATGGGCATGGCGAGCGGCGGTTCCACCAGATAATCGTGCGCGGCCATCTCCGCGATGGCTTCACGAATCGCTTCTTCCGTGGTGGGCTCTACTGTAATGACGAACGGGAGGTCGCGCCAGTTCTCAGTTTTAATTTGCAGTACCGCATCGATGCTGATGTGTTTGGACGCGAGCACGGCGGCCAGTCGCGCGATGATGCCGGGCCGGTCTTCGACGCGGAAACGTAAATAGTAGGCCGATTTTTGAAGCGCGATGGGGATCGGTTGGTATTCGCCGAGGCGTTCGTGCGCAAACGGCGAGACTCGCTCAGGGCTGCCGGCACGGATTTCGCGAGCGACTCGCATCAGGTCACTCACCACGGCGACGCCGGTCGGCGATGGACCCGCTCCACGGCCGTAATAAAAGGTATCTTCGCCGTACATTCCGCGCACCCACACGGCGTTGTAGGCGCCCAGGACGCCCGCAAGAATGGTGGACTGCGGCAGCAGGGCTGGGCGCACGGAAAGAATCAATCCGGATGGAGTCTGCCGCGCCGCGCAAATCAGTCGAATGGTGTGAGAGAGCTGGTGGGCATACTGAAAATCGACCGGCATGATGCGCCGGATGCCTTCGGTATAAATGTCGGAAGGGGTGATCTTCTCTCCGAAAGCGAGGGCGGCCAGAATCGCGAGTTTCGATCGCGCATCGAAGCCGTCGACGTCGGCGCTGGGATCGGCCTCCGCGTAGCCGAGCTTCTGCGCGTCGCTCAGAATGGATTCGAAGCTACCGCCGCGGCGTTCGATCTCGGTCAGGATGTAGTTACTGGTGCCGTTGAGAATGCCGAAGAGCGCAGTCACGCGATCGCCGGAAATGCCTTCGCGTAAAACGGCGTGAATAGGAATGCCTCCGCAGACGCTGGCTTCCATGGCGAGATTGATGCCGGCCCGGATGGCGCGTTCCCAAATCTCGCAGCCGCAGAGCGCCATCAATTCTTTGTTGGCTGTGACGATAGATTTTTTCGCGGTAGTAGCGGCATCGATAATTTCTTTCGCAACGACGGTGCCACCGACGAGCTCCGCGACGATGTCCACTTCGGGGTGACAGACCACTTCGCGCCAGTGATTGGTTTTCAGAACGGGGCCCAGGGAAGGGGGGAGCGTTTTCGATTCCACGCTGCGGCTGCAAATGGCCGATACATTGAGTCGAAAGCCCAGTTTCAATGCAATCTGCTCGGCATTTTCGGCCAGAATTGTGAGGGCGCCGAGGCCGACATTGCCCAGGCCCACAATTCCGACGTTCACTTGTTGCATGTATATTTGAATGATAACAACACGGTTTCTATGCGTCCTATTTGGCTGCTGTTATGGTTTGTGATGCTGGCTTCCGGGGCACAAGAGCCACAGATTCCGAATCCGTTGCCGAAGACGGATACCGACGATCGCCTTCCGAACGGGAAGTCGCAGAAGGACGCGATCGCGAAGGAAGAGTACGAGAAGTCGGTGCAGGACGCGCGCGAGCTTGTGAAGCTTGCCGAGGGTCTGCAGGCGGATTTGGAAAAGAACGAGCGGTATGTGGTGTCGGTGCCGGATATACGGAAGACGGAAGATATCGAGAAGCTAGCGCGGCGGATTCGGGGGCGTTTGAAGCGGTACTGAGCGCTCTCGCGATGAAAATGCGCACACAGGCCAGGTTGTTCATTGCGGGGGAGTTGCGGGCGCGAGTGGGCTTGCGCCTACGACCATTTGGGGTGTCGTCGTAGGCGGGTTTTTCGTTGCGTGGCCTTTCGATGGCTTTTGAGCGCGGGGAATTGGCTTGGGTGACGGTCATTTCGATTCCAGGTTAGGGTGCGAGGCGTCGGGTTTGGGGGACGGGATCCGGTATGTGGTTGGATCGATGGGGAATTGGGATCGTATTTTTTTGGTAATGACACTTAGCAACCATTGAGGTTTAGGCACGGATAACTTCCGGGTGAGCCGTCATCCGGGTGCGATTCGCTCAACACTGCGCGACATATCGCGATCTGATTGAGCACAACCTCCGGAGTTGAGGGTCGGAGTCGCAGGCGTGTCAGTCGTTTAGTCTCAGAGGAAGGCACAGCTCGGTTCGCCAATTGTCCGGATCCGGGCTCGATTCAGGACCAGCCGTAAAGATCTGCCAAAAGTCGCCTCGCATCACGTGCCCCTCACGCTTTATCCACTCTCGAAACTCCGCCCAAGCATTGGCGAGCCCTTCGTAGCCCCCGCTCATGACTGCGCGTGCTATCCGTCCTCCGGGAAGTTCCCCGTTTTTCACACGGCCTGTGGGCTGCATTGGGGCCACGATGGGGAACCCCACTTCGAAGTCGAACACTTGTTCCGATGTTTTCAGATGGTGGTCGAAAAGCGGTCCTGCCGGAGCTATGCCTTGGCCGGACAGTGTAGCGAGAATTTCACGGATCGCCACCGGCATGACCGTCCGTATTTCGTCGCGCGGAACCGTCACGTGAATGACAGCAGCGGTCCGCGGTCGTGTTTCTGTGATTTCGGGTGTTCTGATCATGAGCATATCCTTTCCGTCAGCGATCATCTGAATCCGTCTTTTTTGAACGTCGAAGGGTAAAAACGACGGCATATCGATCATTCGCCAGCTGCAAAGCCGGCGCTTGATATCCTCGAAGCCGGCTCGGTCCCGGCATTGCGGGCCATCTTGGCCATCATATCTCGGCCCCTCCATTTTTGACCGGAGCTTACGTGCTTCGCGGCTTTAACGCGTCGCCTTGGGCGAATCAGCTTTGTGTCCTCTCTTGAGCCTATACTTAACTGACTGCAAGAGGGGTGGTCTCACAAATGACAAGATTGCCGGTGACGGCCGCCCTTGGCCGAAACATGGAAGACGCCAAGCGTCGTTTGCTGTGGCACGGAATGTTCTTGTTTCTGCTCGGGCTTCTCACGGGGTTCGCGGAGCAAAACTTCAACAACCCCCGTATGGGCCTTGCGGCTCACTTGGAGGGAGTGATGAACGGAACCTTCCTGGTTGCCCTGGGAGCTATTTGGGCGGAAGTCAGGCTGTCTCCAAAATTGAAGGCTGCGGCATTCTGGAGTGCCCTTTATGGCACCTACGCAAATTGGGTGATCACAACGGCGGCTGCAATTCTCGGTACGGCGGCCTTGTCGCCGATAACCTCGAATGGTCACAGCGCGCCACCGTTGTACGAGGTTGTCGTAACCGCCGGCTTTGTAACGGTGGGGATCGCAACTGTGACCTCTTCGATCCTGATCCTCTTGGGCCTACGGCGAGCAAGACTTGCGTGACCTCGCTAGTTCACCTCACGGTGGCCGAGATTTGCTGCTATGCTCGGACGGACACTACACAGGGAGAATATCAAGATGAAGAAAGCTGTATTCGTACTTCCGCTCATCGCAGCGACGTATTTGTTTGCCTTTGCTGCGCCACCAGTTTACCCAGGCGCCAAAGCGGTTGACGAGCTTAACGAGGCAGCGAAAAAGGCGGGGCAAAACACAATGGCCTACAACACCCCCGATTCGTTTGAGATGGTCTACGAGTTCTATAAGAGCACAGGCACGGAGGAGCAACGGGCCCATCGGGTTAGCGCCCGCGAAAAATTCGCCATGATCATGTACAAGGATGCCGGGTACACCGTCGCGATCAGTTGGAAGGAAAGCGCCAAGTCTAACGGGACCATTATCCACGTTGCCAAGGGCGTCCCGGCCCGTTAAGTCACAGGACCTCCCTTGTGATTAGCCGCGGGAATCCTGACCCGTGGGCGTCCGGGCAAGGCGTAAACGGCCATTCCCAGTTATGGCTAACCATTTATCTGCCTCGAACTTTGTCCAATTGTCGCGTACCGCTATGAGTTGTTTGTCACAGGGAGAGAAAAACAGGATGACGTTCTTTCCGCGCAAGGATGAGAGCTCAACCGCCGCTCCGTTTTGCGTGCGCAAAGTGAAATTTGGAGCTTGGGAGCCGACCGGGAGCGGATCGGACCGTCCAAAAATCTTCATCTGGGACCTCTTGAACTCAACCGCTACTATTATGGCGTCTACTTTTCACTTGGCTGCCATCCACAACGCCGGGCCAAATGGACGATACCGCCGCTTTCGAGGGGTCAAGAAAATCTATAATCATTGCACGGGGCTCCTGCGTACATCTCTGTCGAAGGTTCGCCCAAGAAATTCATGTTCAACGATCGAGAGCCGTCGATCTTCCCGCAAGCGGCTAGCGCTTGGTGGATACCCGTTCTCACGAGCCTCGGTTGGATGCCTTTATGGATCGCAGACCTCCTTTATCCACGCGATTGGAAGGTGGCAGAAGGCTTCGGCATGGCTTGGGGAATGGGTGTCACTCTACCCTGCACGGCTTTGTCAGCCGTATCGCTTGTCGTCCAGGGGTTTAGGGTCATCGCCTATTTCCTGAACGGCCCGAGGCCGATCTCGAAATAGCGAATCAGGCGTGGTCGGCGATGAAGTGAACTTTCCAAGACAATTACGTAAAGACGATACGTGCCAAGCTCTCCGGCGTGACCTCGAGACTCGGAGTTCCCTAGATAGACGACAATCCCACACATCGAAAGCTCTTCGCGCGGCCGCTATCTTCACGAGATGCGGTTAGCTCTGGTCCGAACGATCCCGGAGTGCGAAAACAAATGCGGGCGGGCTCGCCCAACAGGAGGTCAGACCCGCAAGAATTGATCTACGTCGATGTCAGCCTGCTTCAAGATAGCCCGGAGCGTGCCCTCAGGCATGTCGCCGGGATGATTTGGCACGGTTGTGTAGCGATTGGTCGCTGGATTAAACGAGATCGAGAGATCGCTCGAAAGTTGAAGATGTGTGGATTATGTCCAGCCAGGCGACCCATCAGGCGGCAAAGACGATGGTGTATTCTCGGCGATCGCTAGTTGAGGGGAGATTCGGGGCCCCGTCCCGTTCGCGGCGTGCCACTACCAGTTTTCGGGCGACGTCGCGCGCGATGTCCAGAGCCTCGGCAACTGTCCGGCCCTGCGCAACTAATCCCGGCAACTCGTCCGAAGTGGCTAGATACAAGCCCTCCGGCAGTTGTTCGACTTGTATCCGAAGCGCCAACTCCATACCGTCCAAGCGTAACACTCACCGCTTCTGAGTGTGAACAAGATCGCGGCGTGCGGATCTGCCAGTGCAATGCCCAATCGAGGATCAACTCTGGGCCGCTCAATGTCCGAGAACCCTTGAACGCTTGGCGGCAGGCTGCAACAATGAGAGACAACGATTCTTGGTTAGGGCAATGGTGTCTTGGGCGGGGCCGCGATCCGTTAGCCAGCTACGGGCGTGTGAACGAGGCGAGCGAGAAATATGCGACCTTCAGTAGACAAATTGTCCAACGCTAAATCGTTTCAAAAGGAGATCACGCGGCCCCAAAGAGACGGGTCTACTTCTAATGCTCCGCTGCTAGTCGCGATTGAACCAACCACGAGATGCAACTTCAAGTGTGTCCATTGCTCTAGGGCAACGTCTAAAGAGCCGCCGACAGACATGAGTGCGGAGTTGTTTCAAGCGGTAGTGCCGGCCTCGCGGTTTGCTCTGGAGGTGTACCTATTTGGCGATGGCGAAGTGCTATTAAACGTGCCTCAACATCTCGCGATGATTTCGCGCGTCCATCAACAAAACCCTGGATGCAGGCTCGGATTTTCGACCAATGGGAGGCTTTTGACGCAGGATGTCTACCAGCAGTATTCAACCGCTGGAACTCAGTACATTCAGGTCTCCGTCGATGCCGCTACCAGGGAATTGTATGAGGCGATGCGCCGGGGTGGGAGGTTCGACGATCTCGCTCGCAATCTGGAAGGAGTGGCCGCTTGGCGTCGCCGATTCAGTGTTAGCCAGCCGGACCTTATTCTGGCAACCGTCATCTCGCAACAGAACTATCGAGAGCTTCCCGAGTTAGCTAAGTTCGCGCAAAAGTACGGTTTCTCTCACTGGTATATAAACGTGGAGGCTCCTCAGAATCCGGGCCGCGATCTGCTGTGCCTAACGAACGAAGATCGAAGCGAGTTGGCGCGGATCAAGACCCGGATCGCAGATACCTGCGGCTCGTCCTTTTCCATGCGGTTCGATTCTGCCGTCGGATTGCGTGGGGAGACGACGGACCGATGGGTCGAGCAAGAATCACGTGTATTCTGCGACGCACCTTGGCAGCAGTTTGAGGTGAAGGCAAACGGCGATGTCAAGGTATGCCCCTACTTTCACCGACCGATTTGCTCGATGGTGGGCCGGTCGTTTGAAGATGTCTGGAACGGGCCGGAGTTTCGGCAAGTACGCAAATCATTCGCTACCCGGGCCGACATACCGTCCTGCTGCATCAACTGCACCCTCGACATGAGGAAGCAGTTTCTATCGGATTCTCCAGCACTGATTGGCATCCAGCGCTTCAACGTTTCAACCTGGGTCTTACGCGGAGCAAGGAGACTCAAGAAGTTCATCTCACGCAGACCCGCGCGCACTCGATGACGGCGCCTTGCATACGTCCAGACGGTGTTGGACAACAAACGGCGTTGACGAAGCCGCCGAGGCCGTTTCGAGACAACGAGTGAGGACGAGTCACGATAGCCGACTACGTCAACATGGACTCGTGAACATTCGGGAAGTGCTGCGTCGCGAGGCGCGGCCCGACTCGGCTAACAAGCCCAATGGCTACCTTCGCGGCTCATACCGCATCGCCACCGCCCCCGAGCTGAACTCCAGCCGGCTCACGAGCCTCAAGTCGACACGCTTCGATAGCCCGGCGAACAACGTAGGCCCGTGGCCCGCTAGACTGGGATGCACCACGAACTCGTACTCATCGATCAATCCCAGCTCCGCCAACGCCAGCGGGAGCTTGACGCCTCCCACCAACAGTCCTCTACCCTCCTCCCGCTTGAGCTGCTGAACGGCTTTCCCGAGATCCCCGCGCACGAGCTCGGCGTTCCAATCGACCCGGTCGAGGGTGCTCGACACGACGTACTTCTTTGCCGCGTCGATCGTCCGGGCGAAGGGATCCATCCAATCAGGCCTCGCTCCCGGCGGAGCCGGCGGCCGGAACGCTGCCTCCATCATTTCGTAAGTTACCCGGCCAAAGAGGAGGGCATCGCCCTGGACGAGGTTCTCGACGGCGTGACGATGCAACTCTTCGTCCGGGAGAATTGCACGATGATCGCAGCAGCCGTCCAATGTGACGTTGATGGAATACCGAAGGGGTCGCATTACGCAAGATTATCGCCGATGGACGGGCTGGAGTGCTCTGGTGGACTCGGAGCCCGTATCTGGGAGTCATCGTGCCGCGATGCGGCTCGATATGAAAGAGGAACTATCTTTTCCGCTACGAATGCTACCAACGAGGTACTTGGCCGCGGCGGCCCACTTTGTCAGGCAAAAGACGAGAATCACACTTCACGTTCCCTTCAACTGCGCGATCAGTTTTCAAGGGCTTCGCTTGACGAAATTCGGGATGACGTTGTGGATGGCGATATAACGCGGGCTTAGCCGTCTTGTTCGTTCGAATTTCTTGCGGTCCCCACCTACACTTTGGAGACGTGTCCCTCTCGATGCGCACCCGTAAACGGCAGTCTCGCAGCGTCGAATCCATGATGGAGATAATGAGAATCGGAGATTCAATGAACCAACCTTCGTTCGGACGCGCTTTCCTCTTTTCAATCTGCGGCTTACTTTTGACGCCAATCCTCTCGACTTACCTTTCCGCCCAGCAGCCCGGTAGCCAGGACGCCGCTCACCATGGCCGGCCTAAACCGCAGGACACAGAAGTGTGGGAGCCGGAGCCCAAGGTGGTAACCCCCGGTTCGGTCGATTCGGCTCCGCCTTCCGACGCGATCGTTCTCTTCGACGGCACCAGCCTGGACCAGTGGGTGAACACCAACGATAAGTCGCCGGCGAACTGGATCGTCGGCAATGGCGTCATGACGGTAAAGAAGGGAAAGGGGGCCAGCAACATCGAAACCAAACGCCTCTTCCACAATTACCAATTGCACATCGAATGGAAGATCCCCGAGAATGTTACCGGAACCGATCAGATGCGCGGCAACAGCGGCGTCTTTCTGGCTGCCACCGGCCGCGGCGATGCCGGGTACGAGTTGCAGATTCTCGATTCGTACCGCAACAGGACTTATTCGAACGGGCAGGCGGGAAGCATATACAAGCAAAGCATGCCGCTGGTCAACCCCGCCCGCAAGCCCGGCGAATGGCAGAGCTACGACGTCATTTGGATGGCGCCCGCCTTCAACGCGGATGGAAGTCTGCAAACGCCGGCGTATGTGACGGTCCTCTTCAACGGCGTGCTGGTGCAAAATCACTACGAGCTGAAGGGCGAGACGTTGTACGCCGGCAAGCCGTACTACCGCAAGTTCGATTCCGCGCCGATCAAATTGCAGGCGCACCCCGATCCCAGCGAACCGGATGGCTTTCGAAATATCTGGGTCAGGGAATTGAATTAGCTTGTCTGCTCTGACCCGGGATCGAGAAACGGCGAGGTGCTTTACCGCCTCGTTTGTGCGTTATCGGCGGCGGCGCCGCAAGGCGCGCGAACAGGGTTGCCGATCATACGGGGGCGCGAGCCGCGCAGGTGACCAACAGGCGGCCAATTGTGCGGTAAAGCCACTGATCGGGATTGACGCAGGTCCGAGGAGGCCATGCGGAAACACGAACGGCGACGCGCAACGACCTACGATATTGCACCGTCACCCTTTTTTGAGGAAGTGCCACATCAAGAAAAAGAACGTCACCAAACAGATCACCGTCAGCCACCACGGGCCGAACGGGATGGGAAACAACGCAATGAGGAACCACAACCAACCCCTACCGTAGCGCGAAGGAGTTGGATCGTCGCCGCTTCCTTTTTGCGAGTCCACATCGAAGCGTATAACAACAGCAACTCTCAAAGAAGCGATAGAGGTTCACAACTCCGGCACGGAGTGCGTTGATCTCGATCTGTTTCATAGGCGAGTTTTTACGCCAACGTGCGTTGAAGCCCGTCGCAAATTGAAGTCGCATTTACGCGCTTGGAACTTGCGATCCGGGAACCTGGGTGCGTCACGACTCGCGCACTCGCCAGACTAAATCCAGCGCTCGAATGATGCTCTCCCGATCCCCCTCCGTGATGTGGCTGTGTTTCATCACGATTTTCAGAAACGCCCGCACGGCAGCGACCTGATCGGCGCTAAAACGTTCCTCACGCTCGATCAGGCGCGTGATCCTCTTTCGCCGGTGTTCAGGCTTGCGTGTTCGCTTTGATACACAACGAGCGAGAAAAGTGTCCACTCGCGAACGTCGTTAGACCTCGCATCAAGGTGATCGAGCGACCGCAACAGCCACGCAGGGAGAAAAGCCTGAAAGGCCTGAGGCGACAGGAGCGGCAACGACCCGAACTGAGCATCGACAACCTCCCCTGAGATCTCGTCCCTGCGACGCCCCTCCAAGCACCTTTCTACTTCGGTGCACTCATCGCAATCGCAGGCCGTGACCATCCATTGAAACGGCTCCGAGGGGAACGCCAATCGTATTGCCGAATCACTTCCTGCACGTCAGACATGACAAAAACAAATTGTATCCGCTTGTAAACCTCCTTGGCCGATGCCGTGCCGACTAAAACATATTGCGTGAGACACGTCGGTTATTCTGAGGTTCGGAAAGTGATGCGGCGATATCGGAAACTTCACTGTCCAGTTTCTACGTAGGGCTTGCTATACCCGCCGGGGAGGATGCGTCACTGGATCGTGATCCGACCATCTTGCTCAGAAGGGTACGCTGCAACTTGGAGCCGGTCTTGATAACAGATGTTTGCCAAGTGTCGACATTTGTGTACCTCGACAAAATAGCCGTGCAGGCGCAGCGTCTCGACGATATCCCAAATCTGCCGGACGCTCTCTTTCGCACTCGCCTTGAACCAGAAAATCGCGCGGCCCGCCGAGAAGTCACCAGGCGGGTGGGGTAGATGTTGGTTGAACCAGACCAGAATCCCCCGTAACCGCTTCCACTCATCGGTCGTCAGGTCGCCCGAGTCAAGTAGCGACTAGGCGGCAGCGAACACTCCCTGAGGGCTGTGCGAATCATCGTGAATCCGCGTGGTCACAAAGCGCAAGAACATGGGAATGGAGTGTACTGAGAATATTGACCCTATTTCAACAATGTAGACGCTCCTGTGCACTTTTGTCGCGACCTGGGACTTGCGGACTACGCGGTTGAATTCATTTCCTCAAAGATGCGCGTGTGCCTCAGGTTGATTGGTGACGCTACACGACCAGGCGGGGCTCATCCATTCGGCAGAATGGAAGTCACCAGAACATGCCGCTTCGCACAGCCCCCATGTCCCACACCAGAACTTTCATCCGGTGGGTACGATTTGACCGG
Source organism: Bryobacterales bacterium (assembly GCA_963802915.1). Classification (GTDB taxonomy): domain Bacteria; phylum Acidobacteriota; class Terriglobia; order Bryobacterales; family Bryobacteraceae; genus JAICMB01. Next base: position 88,433 of record CAWDKQ010000019.1, on the reverse strand, counting down.
AAAACGTATGATGTAGTAGCATTGCCGAGATGGGTAGGAGATCATGAATCGAGCGCGTTTTTCAAGAGCCGAGAGACAAATCCTGGAGCAGTACTGGAAATTGGGGACCTGCGCTGTCCGGGAGATTCTCGACAGCTTGCCAGTGGAGGAACGCGTTGCATACACCACCGTTCAGACGCTCGTCTATCGGCTGGAGCAGAAAGGCGCTCTGCGCAAGGTCAAGAAGATCGGCAATGCGCAACTATTCGAGCCCGCGATTGATCGGAGTGAGTTCCGGCGCGGGCTGGTGAGAGATTTCCTGGATTTGTTTGGCGATTCCCCGCGCGTGCTGGTTTCCAGCCTTATCGAGACGGGCGCGCTGACGCTCAAGGATCTGAAGGCCCTGCAAAATGCCGCGGCTAGCTCGAAGAGCGGCCGTAGCGGTGGAGGAAAGCGACATGCCTGAGCAGATCGTGCGCGCCTTCTATTACGCCGCCGTTCATCTAACGTTCGCGTCGATTGTCTGCCTCGCGGCCTGGGTTCTGACGTCGGTCCCGCGGGCCAGCGCCACCACGAAGTACTGGGTTTGGACAGCCACATCAGTCAACTTCTTTTTACCCGTGGGCGCGATTCTCGATCAACTGTGGGCAACGCATCTGGCCTGGGCGAGGCCGCTCGGCATCATCGCAGGAGAGATCCAGGATATCCTTCACAGCGTCGCACTCGTAGCGCTGCTCGGCGTGGTATGGCTGCTGGGTGCGACCCTCATGTTGGTCCGGCTCTGTGGGCGGATACTCGCCGAGCGCCGCAGCACTCGCGAGGAGCGGCCTGGGTTCCTCGCGCATGGCGTACCGGTACAGTTCGCCGCCGACGGGCAGGGTCCGAAGGTGGCCGGGATTCTGCGTCCCCGCATCTCGCTACCCGAGGGAATCGATAGGTTCTTGAGCGAACCCGAGATCAACGCTGTTCTCATCCACGAACTGACCCACGCGAGAAGGCGCGACAACCTGACACGCCTTATTTACGAGGCAGGCCTTTGTGTGCTGTGGTTTCATCCGCTGGTCTGGCTGGCCGGATCGCGTCTTGCCTTGTATCGGGAGCTATCCTGCGACGAGACTGCGATTCAGAGCGGCCATGCAGGAGACCTGGTTTCCGCACTCACGAAACTGGCCAATCCGTCAAGAATTCCTTTGGTACAAACGACTGCGTCGTCGTTTCTAAGCCATCGACTAGCCCGATTGGGTGCGGCTCAGTTTCAACAAACGTGCCGGGCGCAGAGCACCCTGTTGACCGGGGTGTTCGCGGCCGTGTTCCTGACGGGTGTTTTTGAGACGGTAGCGCATACGGCTTGCTGTTTCCTTCGAAAGGGGTAATACTCGTTTGAAATTTAGGGAGAATCGAATGAATACGAGGAGCATCTGCCTGCTACTTACCTTCGCTTTTAGTTTTGACGCATTCGCCCAGAACCCGCCGATGTCACGTGTAGTGGATCTAAAATCGACCGACGGCACGCCGCTGAAGGCCACCTACTTTGCCGCGGCAAACCCTGGGCCCGGCGTGTTGCTTTTGCATCAGAGCAACCGGGACCGCAAGTCATGGTACGGAGAAGCCGCGCGGCTTTCGGCGGCTGGCTTCAACACGGTTACGTTGGACATGCGCGGATACGGCGAAAGCGGTGGCAAGCGTGGCGATTCGAAACGCATGCCTGAAGATGTTGATGCCGCCTTGCAGTTCTTGATGTCCCAGCCGGGAGTAGCCTCCCCGGTAATTGGCGTCGGTGGAGCGGGCTGGCTCGGCATTATCTATGCTGTGGAGGCGGCTCGCAGGCATCCGAAGGACATCCGGTCGCTGGTCTTGATGTCGGGTGAGACGGGTCGTGATGGTCTTCACTTTTTGCATCAGGCAGACCAACTCCCCGAGCTTTTCGTGTTTTCCGACGAAGACGAATATCCACCAACGCAAGACGCGATGAAAATGCTTTACCTCTCAGCATCCAGTCCCAGCAAGAAACTGGTGCACTACTCGGCGGCCGAGGATGCACCGTGGCGCTGGTACGAGACGTCCGATCCATCAAAGGTTCCCGCTCACGGTGCCCATGGCACGGATCTGTTCCAGGTGCACCCTGAGTTGCCCGGAATCGTCGTGCAATGGTTTGTCACTACATTGATTAAGACGCCCGGTCACGCACCAGCCGACAGTCTGGCGGCGGCGTCCATCCTGAACCAGCTTCAGAAACCCAGTGGAGCGGTAGAGGTAAAGCAGCAACTGCTAGAAGCTCGAAAAAAAGATCCCCAGGCGCAGTTGTGGCCGGAGGCTGCCGTGGACATCATCGGCGAGGACTATCAGCGCGACGGAGACGTCACAACGGCAATCGAGATCTTCAAGCTCAATCTGCTCGCTTATCCGGATTCGGCCGACGCACATTACAACCTTGCCGATGCATATTTGGCGGACGGGCAGAAGGACCTTGCGCGGCAGTATGCGGAAAAAGCGTTGGCGATGATCGATTCTCATCGGGCGCCCTTGTCTTCGTGGTGCGACACCGAGCAGCGCCGCGCCGAGATTCGCCACAGCGTAGAGCAGACGCTGACACAAGCGACCAAGGGACCCGGTCATTGACATCCCTTGGGCTTTCGAATCGCCAAAGTATCTGTCCAGCATACTTGTCGCATGCGCAAGCCCACCGCGTTCGCCAGCCTAGTGAAGGACTTGGCCCGCGATCCGCGGTCGGTGATCACCGCATGCCCGATGACAAGCGCCTCCCGAGTCGCCCCGCCTGGCACTGTAGCCCCGTTCCGTTTTAGCGTGGTCCCCAACCGGGCCCAGGGCTGAGGAAGTGAACGCCTAAAACCAGCCCAAGGTCCGAGGTCCTGGGATGCCGGCAATCGGAACTTGGCCCGAAACGGCGATATCTGAAAAGAGGACCGCTCAGATCGGTAATACGACAATCTACGAGAACGCGACCTATCGCTCGCCGAGAAAATTGTCGCAGACCTGGGCCGTTGCCGTATGCCGCTTGCGTCGAAAGATCCCGCGCAAATTGGACTGCACGATAATGGTCCCAATCGGAGTCATTGTGTCAATTTCAAAGGATGAACTTTTGTCGCTGGTGCGCGCACAGTCCGGACATTTCGTATACGAATCTGGATATCACAGTGATGCGTGGTGGGATTTGGAGGCACTCTGTCACCGGCCGGCTGCTCTGCTGCCGTATGTCAACGTCCTCGCGACGCAAGTGCAGGAATACAAGCCCGAGGTTGTGTGCGGCGCACTTGTAGAAGGCGCATTTGTTGCGCTTTTGACCGCTTGCAACCTCCATGCCGACTTCGCCTACGCGTTACGGTCCGGAGGCGACCCGAACCAGATGTTTTCAGTGTCATACCATCTACCCAACGCGTTGCACGATGTGGTGAAAGGCAAACGCGTGGTCATCGCCAATGATGTGATTAGCGCCGGATCTGCGGTTCGTGGCGCGATCGATGACGTGCAGCAACGGGGAGGAAACGTAGTTGCTGTTGCCTCGCTCGTGCTGCTCGGCAATACCTTCGCCGAATTCTGTCACGCACGAGAGCTTCCGTTCATATCCCTGTTCCGGCAAGAATTCCGTATGTGGTTACCCAAAGATTGTCCACTTTGTGCCGCCGGCAGCATTCCTGATTATCTGGCTCACAACTAGGCCGTCCATCGCTTATGCCGCTCAGGCCTACCGCGCTGGACATAATCGCCACTAGCACTCTTTGTTCGGCCGACTCTGATCGGATCGTTGCTATTCCGATTTTCACGGACCCACTGTTGCGCTCCGGCCCATCGCTTTGCATCTACTAAAAGCAAAATTCGGGTCGGTCCATCCAACGTAGTGAGCGAAATCCTGACTAGCTCACACTGAGTCGCTTTAGCACAACTATTGTTTCATCGTCCGCGGCGGGTACGGAACCGCGAAACATATCGATACCGGAAAGTAAAGCCTGACCGGCTTCATCGGGCGATGCGACCGGCACACTCATGGCCATGGAGATCAATTGCTTGTAACCGAGTTCGCTACCAGCGGCATCCCTCGATTCGCTGACACCGTCCGTATAAAGCACCAGTAAATCGCCGGTCCCTAATTGAATCGCCGCTTGTGTGTAGGAGGTTCCGGGAATCAGCCCAATCGGAAGGTCGGCGATGGTTTTCGCGTACGGGGTGGAATCGCTTACGATCAGCCATTTACCCTCCGCAGCGCGGTACCACAATGGCGGTACATGACCCGCGTTGGTAAAGAGCACCTCACCCGATTGCACGTAGTGAGCGAGCACGAATGCCGTTGCATAATCGCCTCCATCCGCACTGGCGAGTAAAGAGTCGTTGAGTTCCTGCATCAGAATCGTTTGATCCCATGTGCCGACGTGTTTGCGCAATGCCGCGCGCAGTCGCTCAGCAATGGAGCCGACGACTTCGCCGTGGCCCGCGACATCCGCCAGGACAATGCGAGAAATGGCTCCCTCGCCGCAGACGGTTAGATAGTGCAGGTCTCCACCCTGAGCCGAAGGCGTTAGCGGCCGGCATGAAATCCAAGCCGATAATCCTGGTAGCTCAACCGAATACGATTCTCGGCGATTCCCTCCACGTATTTCGAGGCACGCCATGCGAGCCCCGATTTTTTCAGCGGCCGGGTCGCTGGCGTTCACGACTTTCTCCGTTGGACTAGAGTGCTTCCGTTCAGAATGTCCATGCGGGCCAGAATAGCGTAGTCCAGTGGTGTCGGGTCCAGTGGGAACTACTCAGCGCGTAAAGCTTCTAACGGGTCGACCCTCGTTGCCTTTCGGGCCGGGAGGTAGCTTGCGAGCGTCGCGGCGAGAATAAGGGCCAGCGATACCGCGGCGTAAGTTACCGGATCGGCCGGACTTACTTCATACAGCAGCGATTTCATCAGCCGCGTCAGCGCGAACGCTGCCGCCAACCCGCACGCTGCGCCGATGGCCGACAATACCAGTCCGTGGCGCACGAACATCCCGGTGACGTTCTGAAGAGGAGCCCCCAACGCTAGCCGAATGCCGATCTCGCGAGTCCGCTGGGATACCGAGTACGAGATGACTCCGTAGATTCCGACTACCCCAAGCAGCAGCGCCATTCCACCGGCGATCGCCAGCAGCACCATCGTGAATGAAGTTCTTGCGAGCGACAGGTCATATATCGATTGCAATGTCTTGACCTCCGCTAACGGCAAGCTCGGGTTTACGCTCGCGACGGCTTGCTGCAGATCTCGTAGCAATCCCGTCGATCCCGCGCGCGGCGTGCGAATTACGAAAGACACGCTGCGAACTTCGGAGATCGGGGCGGTTTCGAAATTCTTCTGGAGCAGCGGCCAATAGACGATAGAAGGCGCTTTCCGATCCACGCCGTCGTCGCGCAGATCCGCCACCACGCCGATCACTTCCCGCCAGTCATCCTTCAGCATCGCGCGGATACGTTTCCCCACAGCCGCGCGCGGATCGTGCCACAACTCGCGCGCCATATTCTCCGAGACCATGGCCACGGGAGTCTGGTTGTAAGTCTCTGCCCACGTCACATCGCGGCCCGCAATCAAACGGCTGCCCGTCGCGGAAAAGTACCCTGGGCGAAACGAACTTGAAATGCCGAATCGGAGGAACTGTGCCCTCGCGCCACGGGTGATCCTCGACATAAACGGGATTATTCTCGCCGCCATCCATGGGCAGCGCGCTGATCATTCCGACCGCGGAGACACCGGGAATGGCCCCTATCTTTCGCGCGATATCCTCCTCCATTCGAATCGCGCGCTCCGGCTCTTTCACCTGCGTATCCGGAATCCCGATGCGCATCGTCTCCACCTGATCCGCTCCGGAAAAGCCGGGATCCACGTGGCGAAGCGCCCGGAACGTGCGAATCATCAGGCCGGAACCGATCAGCAAGACCAACGCCAGCGCCACCTGCACAATTACGAGAAGATTCCGCGCGCGATGCCGCTCTTTGCTCTGGCTGAGGGAGCGCCCTCCGCTACGCAGCCCGTTCGAGAGTTGAGGCCGTGCATACTTGAAGACGGGAATCAGGCCGAAGATCAAACCGGCGGCCAGCGAAATCCCCAGCGCAAACGCCAGCACCACTGGATCGATTGAAATATCGTGGACACGCGGCAGATGAACCAGATCAGAAGTTGCCAGCACTTGCAAAGCGCCGTAAGCGAGTGCCAGTCCTAGCGCGCCTCCCGCGACGCCCAGCAGCACGCTTTCCAGCAGCAGCTCTCGCGCCATGCGTCCCCATCCCGCGCCCAGTGCCGCACGAATTGCCAGTTCCTGCTGTCGTCCCGTCGGCCGGACCAGAAGCAGATTCGCGACATTCGCGCAGGCAATTAACAGCACCATGCCAACCGTTCCCATCAGCACCCACAGCGTATTGCCGACGTCGCCGACCAATGTGTCCTTGAGAGGCCGGAGGATGGGCCCGATGCGGGAATCGGCGAACATTGTCAGGGTGAAACCGGGATTCATCCGAAAATTCCGAGCAGCTATCGGGAGCATGCGCGCAACATCGGCGTCGGCTTGCGCCAGCGTCACGCCCGGTTTGAGCCTCGCCACACCCTGACAGCAGAAGCTGATGAGGTTCACTTCCGGGCGATTGAACCGCAAAGGCGCGAGCAGCGAGATTTTCCGATCCATGAACTGGAAGGAAGCCGGCAATACGCCGATCACCGCATAAGCATTGCCATCCATTAAAATGCGGCGTCCGAGGACCGAGCGATCCCCTCCGAATCGCGATTTCCAATAGCCGTCCGAGAGCATCACCGCGCGTTCGCTTTTCGGGTCGTCGTCCAACGCCGTGAAGCCGCGTCCCAACGCCGGCTGGACTCCGAGGACAGCAAGAAAGCGATTCGTCACCGACAATCCCTGAACTTCCTCGGGCTCGGCGAGACCCGTAACAGTCCACGAGTCGCCCGTCCACATCCCGACATCCTGAAACACTCGATTTTCGTCGCTGTAAGTGAAGTACAGCGAAGGGGCGAAATTGAGCTCCTTGATATTGATGCCGGGAGCGGTGTGCAACAGCTCGACAATTTGCTCGGAATGCGGATAGGGCAGAGGTTTCAGCAGTACGCCTTCGATCACGCTGAAGATTGCGGTGCTGGCGCCGATCCCAAGCGCCAGAGTAAGAATACTGACCGCCGTAAAACCCGGATTGCCGCGCAGCCGCCGAACCGCATAACGCAAATCGGCAACCAGCGTGCCGATGCTGTTTTCCCACCCATACTCACGCACTTGTTCCCGAACCGCCGTTGCATTACCCAGTTCCAAGCGCGCGGCCCTTCTCGCGTCCTCAGGAGAGAGTCCTCTGGCGATCATCGCGGCGGTTGCTTCGTCCAGATATTGGCCGATCTCATCGGCGATCTCCTGATCGGCTGCCCGCCGGTTTCCGAGCACGCGTAGACCGCGCGTGAGCTGACGCCAAATAGACATGGGCTATCCCTCGGCCTTCAGGAGACGTGCTATTGCGGATGCCCGCCGGTTCCAGTTGGCGGTCTGAACCTCAAGCTGCTTTTTGCCTGAACGAGTGAGCGAATAGTATTTGGCGCGGCGGGAGTTGTCCGTCTGCCGCCACTCGGAATCCAGCCACCCCAGGCGCTCCAGCCGCTGGAAGGCGGTAAGCAACGACCCGGGATTCACTTTGAAAACTCCGCGCGATATTTGCTCGATGCGGCGAGCGATCCCAAAGCCATGCATCGGTTCAAGGCTGAGCGTTTTGAGGATGAGCATGTCGAGCGTGCCCTGGATCACATCCGTGTTTTGTTCGTCCATACAGGTTCTAAGACAATACGAACATTAGAATAGCAGTCGTCATTATGACTGTCAAGATGTGATGATCAAGTGAAAGGCCGCCGGCACGCATCGCGGATTTGGGTGTTCGCAGGACCGGTCTAGTTGCCAGTGCCGGGGTCGCGGCGCTTCAGCGTCGGACGCTCGTCGGTGTCGGTGTTTGTCGTCCCGTCATCGACAGGCTTCGTGCCGGCGCCGGGAGCGCGATGTAAAACCGGGCGGTTCGGATCGGAATCGGTATCGAGTTTGCGCTGGCCGTGAAGCATGGCTAAACGCGCTTTAACGTCCTTGAATTCCGAAGTGCTCACAACGTATTCGGGCCGCGGCTTCAAGTCTTTCTGAATCTCCTCCTGAGCGGCTTTGATGCGGTCATCGGTCATGGGATGGCGTCATGAACACTTTCGCAATTGAGCCAGGCTTCCTCTTTTCCATAGTTTCTACCTTTTCGAAGAAGTCCACAAACTCCGCGGGGTCGTACCCGGCTTTATACATGTACTGCAGGCCCAAGCGGTCCGCCTCCCTTTCATTGGCGCGCGAAAAGGCCAGAAAGCTCATGGGTATGGCCAAACTCGCGCCCTGCTCGACGGCGTAGCCGGTCCATCCATAAGGGATGCCGATGGCCGCGCCAATCATGGCAATTTGGGCGATCTGTCCTTTCGTGGCGTTTCGGGTGCCGTGCCGGGCGGCCACATGGGCAATTTCGTGACCCATGACGCCAGCCAATTCCGCTTCGGTGTCCGCCTTTAGAATCAGGCCGGAATTGATGAAAAAGAATCCGCCTGGCAAGGCGAAAGCATTTACCTCTTCGCTATCCAACACCTTAATGGTGAAAGGCACCTTGGCATCGGAGTTCCGGACAATATTCTGTCCGACGCGGTTTATGTATTCCGCGATGGTGGGGTCGGTAATGACCTTGGCCTGGCGCTCCACCTCCTGAGCCAGTTGCCTGCCCAGAGCGATTTCCTTGGCAAGGGAGTAGAAGTTGACACCTTGGCCCACATCGCGGTTGCCAATTGCATCCGGGTCGTCCATGGGTTTGTTTTTGCTGTCTTGGGCGAGACCACTCCACGCCGGCACTGCCAGGAGGGCCAAAAGCGCCAGGAACCTGTACGGCATCGAGGGAACCTCCAGCCAAGGGTGTCGCGTCCGGGTCTTATCTGTCGACATAATCCGTATCATTTGTCGATACCTCTCAGACGTTTGAGTTGCAGTCTGACCACCAGACAGATGAACGGGATCTCATAGTACGAACACCGTTCGGGCCGGCAAGGCGCGGTATGGCAATTCACACGACGACCGAACGGCGTGCCCCACCGGCGTTCGCATCCAGATGTTCGAGCAGCATTCTCAAGTCGGGTGCATCTCCGCGCGAGCATCGCAGGCAGGAAATTATGAGGCTCTGCTGCCGCGGAAATCTCGCCGTCTGACGCGGCAAGTGCCGAATGCCGAGCACAAACGCAACCCGATATCCGCTTCGCCTTCGGAACGGGTGCGCACGCGCGGTCATGCACACTTGGACGATCTTCCGAAAGACAGACTGATTCCGCCCGCAACTTTGAGAGATTATTCTTCGGCTTTCGAAGAGCGCCCATCGGCAGCATTGAAAACCGGAGCGGTGACACGTAAAGGCTGATCGAGGCGACTGACACGCAACTTATGGTGCGCCGCTAGCTCGTTGAGATCAGCATTGTTCAGAACTAACGGCTCATCTACCTGGAGGTAGTACATAACCGACCATGCACTGGAATTGTGCCGTAGCCCCAAAAGGTGTCCGAGTTCATGCACTGCAGTAAGAAACATATCATTCGGGGGCTGGCTGATATTCGGGTTGAACGCGATCCACCCCTGGAAGCCAGATCGGTCCGGGAGGTGCGCGCGCGCGACCTGGCCTTGGATGAAGAGGTCCGGGTGGCCGTCAACGATCTGAATGGAGCAATTCCGGCTGTTGTCTTCGCGCCACTCCATATCAAGGACAGTGGCCCAGAAATCCAGTGCCCGGGCGAATTCCGCCGCTAACTGGGGATTGGATGTCGCGAAGCGAACACCCAGCTTGAGGTGCCTCTTTTCCAGTAATTCCGAGTGGCGGTCGCATGGGGAATACTCCCCGTTCCAGTTGGCAATACGCTCTGCCGGGATGCTGGCCGATACAGCCAACAAGTAAGAAACAATCAATCGAACAAGAACTCTCATTGGGGGTCCGTACCTCCCCCCCACTCCGAAGTTGAAAGGGCAATTGTCGTACCGGCTCGATTGCAGTCAAAAACAGCCAGAAGTGTTCGAACTCGCTCGCACCAGCGACGGACATCGATGCCGATTATGGGCGCTTACTCCGGCATGCGACGAAGTTGGCACGATTCTGGGGTTTTCAAAGCTATTTACAGGATCGGCGAATTGGGCGGCGCAGATGTGGGGTTAGGCAGGACGACGAGGGCAGTGTTGGATCTGAGATTAAGAGCCAACCTTAGGGGCGTGGCGTTGCTGACCGCATTCGCGATCGACGCAGGTTCATCCGCCGGCAATCAAATCCGAGGCCTGCGTGGACACGTTCTACCGGACCACGCAGGAGCGCAACGCTGCGTTAGCTTAAGAAACGTGTTTTGGGCAAGTCGTCTGCAGGAGATCGATCAGTAGCTTGGCCGCCTCCGGCATCTTGACCTTGCCCTCTCGAACAATATCCCGGGCCTTGAGGTTCTCGCCGTAGAGCGCCTTGTTAGCGCCATTGTCGTAGCGCAGTGTGGAGCCCGCCAGCGATATCCCGCCGAAAAGGCCACGCGACCGAGACCACGATAGGATCTCGGCTTTCAAAATCGCGTCCGTTTCCGCCGATGTGGTTCGCCCCACTGGCCCCGCCGCCGCCGAAGCGTCCGCCCCCAGCTTCACTTTGCTTGTCATCACGGAGTTGGCGCCGCTTTCATTCATAATCAGGAGCACGAAGTCCGTCGCCTGCCCGCCAAGTTGAAGTCCGAAGCTCAGACCTTCCAGAGCAAACATCGCCGGCGCACTCCAGGGTCCGCCGAAATCCTCTCCCGAGCGGCAGGTGATGGCCCCTCTTCCGTAGCTCCCTCCAACTACGAAGGCGGCTTTCTTGACCGCCGGAAAAACGACGACGCAGACCGATTTATCCAGGAGATCCTTGGGAATTCCTCTATCCGGGGTGTCCATGATCTCCTTCAGAACGTGGTAGGACTCTTTCAGCCGGTCGGCCTCCTTTTCCTGAGCGGACAACGGAAGCACGCCGCAAATTAAGCACACCAGAGCCGTCTGCTTTCTCATGGCAATCTCTCCTTGCGTTTATCTGGGCTACGTTCCTGCCGTATCGATACTCAATCTGCCTATCAGACGCCATTGGGAATGGGGAATCAGCCTCAGGGAAGACGGACCGGGTTCTCCAACACGAAAGTCAAGCGTGTTTCCGATGGAATTCTGACGCGTTGGCCCTTGGTCAGGATTTCCACCCCGGCGCCGGCAGCAGCTCCGGAACCCAAACCTATGAGCGCCCCTTTACCGCCGCCTGCCGCCGCCCCAATGATCCCGCCAAGGACGGCACCGCCCCCGGCCATCTTCGCGGTGCGGGAGCCGCGCGAAGAGCTTTCCTGGCTAACCGTCTGGGTATTGACATCAACCAGCTGGCCGTTCACCTTCACGCTCACCAGATCCAGTGTCAACGAAGTTGTTCCGGTGAGTTTTCCCGATTGCTTATCGTCCACCAGTTTCACCACGACGTCGGCGCCGCGAGGAATTACTGTATCGCCATCCATCTGTACCGGTTCATCCAGGCTCGCCGCGAACGTCTGACCGACCGCATTACGTTCCGAGTCCACGCCGTCGATCATGCGGATGACAAACTTCGTCCCGGCGGGTAGTGCGGCCGCCGCAGCCCCGGCCGGCACGGCCTCGTTGGCCCGCTGCGAACTGCCGAAGCGGATGCTATCGATATCGGCTACATTGAGATTCTCGATCTTATCGCCGCTTTCGATCCTGACCTCACGGGCGGAGCCGCCCAGGTATGTGCCGGGGATGACGCGGCCGTTTTTCAAAGTCACCGTGTCCGCAGCCAAGGCGGTCAGTGCAAGTACCAAACTCATTCCGAAACGTAAAATCCTCATGAAATAGTCGCCTCTTTCAGATGAACCGGGAGCGCGGAGGGCACCGTTTTCACGTTGACCGGCGAGCTGCATCGGCTCGATCTCCTGTAGTAGGGCACGATGCCTGCCAAAGGGCAAAAGCGCCGAGATCTCGCTGGTAGCGTTGGGAGTTCGCGGCCAATGAGATCGATCGAGCGATGAAGCGCGATAGCACGTGCCGAAGCACGTGCCGAGAGTCGGCGCGGCGCAGCCGGAACACCGGCGATTAACGGTTTGAGCTTACCGATCCGTGTTCCAGCCGTCGAACACGGTGTGGGCGAAATTAGATATGAATCTGCCCTGTCAGAACCTTCCGGACGAACTTTGGGAGCTATTGTCGGCGGTATCTTGCTGGTTACGATGCTGACGACATGGATTCCCGCTCGCGTGGCGGCCAGGATCGACCCACAGAAGACGCTTAAGGACGAGTGAGAAAAGACGAGCAAAAACGGCGTTTCCGAAAAAGTGAAGCGCTTAAATCCGGACTACACGATAGGACGCCACGGCTGGTCCACTAGCAATGGTGTGGGACGGAGCGCACCCTGCGATTCTCCTTCGCGATAATAGTGCGGAGGGGGTATGATCATGAAGCGAATTTTGACAGCGGGTGTTCTCCTTGCGGCGCTGGCGTTCAGTGCGGCTGCGCAGGACTGGTATCACGATCGCGAAGAGCGCTATCGCGGCGAGGAGTGGCGGCCGCACATTTTCATGCATGTGCGGAACGACTTGGACCATGTCTGGAGCGCCGTTCGGGCAAGCGACAAGGAGCGCAGGCGTCTCGACAGAACCAAAGAAGAGTTGACACAACTGCAGAGTGATTTCGATCATGGGCGGTGGGATAACGGCATTCTCAACGATGTGATCGATTCCATCCAGAAGTCCTCGAACGACGAACGCCTTGCGGAGCGCGATCGAGCAGTGCTGGCAGATGATGTGGGTCGTCTCAAGGAATTTCAGGATCGGCACAATCACCGGCATTAGGTAACGGTCTCGCACTATGCTGACCGGAATAACGATTCTGGCTTGTTGGATTTTCCTGGTTGTGTATTGGAACATCAGCGCGCGCTCCGTCAAGCCCGCGGCGGAGCGCCAGGACTGGAGCGGCAGGCTGGCCCGGATGCCGATCTGGCTAGGGTACATCCTCTTGATCGTTAGCTGGGCGTATCCGTTTGGAACGGTGGCGATACGACGGAGAGCGGCTTCGGGCGCGCTCGGGGTTGCGATCTGCGCGTTGGGGCTGCTGGTGTCCATATGGTCACGCCGGGCGCTGGGCGATGAGTGGAGCAGAGATGTCGAATTGAAGCAGGGGCACAAGCTGGTGGAAGGTGGCCCGTATGCTTTCGCGCGGCATCCGATCTACACAGGTCATCTGCTGATGGGACTGGGGACGGCGATTGGCTCCGGCCAGCTGATTGCGTTCGTGGGGCTGGCGCTGTTCTTCGTGGGTTTCTGGATCAAGCTGAGGCAGGAGGAGAAGCTTCTGGTGAGGAGTTTTCCCGAGGAATACCCTGCTTATCGGGCGCGCGTCCGGGCGCTAATTCCTCACGTGTTGTGATTGGCAGATCACACCAGGCGGTGTGATTATTGCCTGCCGAGCTGTTTCGACATCTTGACCAGGTGACAAGGCTGAGTGACGCGGCGAGCCAATTCCTCGGGTGCGGGTTGGGAGCCGGTTACGGTATAGCCGAGCTTCTCGTAAAAGGGCAGTAGTTTCGTGCGGAGGTTCACCACTGTAAGGTCCATGTGACACAGTCCGATTTCGCGGGCGAACTTCTCCGCCGCCGAGATCAATTGACGGCCGATGCCGTTTTTATGGCGGTCGGGAGCCACGGACAGGAGTCCGAGGTAGCCGCGATCGCCGTGCGACTCGACATACACGCATCCAACGAGCGCGCCTGCTTCTTCCGCGAGCAGAAATTGTCCCTTTCCGAAATGTTGACGTGTTCGCTCAGCATCCAGCCGGTCTCCGGTGAGGAAAAAGGCTTCGACTTTGAAGGCTTCGTTGATGAGCGCCATCAGGGTCGACAGATCGGATTCGTTGGCGAAGCGAAAGTTCATGATTTGGGCTTTCCTCCAGCTTAACGTCGGAAGTTCCTGGCGATGCGCTGGCGGATTTCTACGTTATGATCTGGGGATGCCCTCGATGTCATTGGGTCGACGTGTGTGCTTTATTGTGCTTGGTGCCGCGGCGCTGCGCGCGCAGACGGTTCCGACTCCTGAATCCGTGCTCGGACACAAACCTGGCGATGACTTCTATCTGGCTAGCTACGACGAATCGCGTGACTACTTTCGCAAGCTGGCTGCGAGCTCCAATCGCATCAAGTTGATCTCAGTCGGCAAGACGACGCGTGGGGTCGATTGGGAGATCGCGATTATTTCGTCGCCCAAGAATCTGGAACAGCTCGATAAGTATAAGGACATTTCGAGGCGGTTGGCGGCGGGACGCGGGCTTACGGATGAGACGGCGCACGCGCTCGCTCGCGAGGGCAAGGCGATTGTACATATCGATGGCGGGCTGCACTCGACCGAAGTAGCCGGCGCGCAGCAATCGATTTCGCTAGCTTATAAACTGCTTTCGACGCAGGGCGACCCGGAGATCGACTCCATTCTCGACAATGTGATTCTCATGCTGTGGCCGACGCTGAATCCGGACGGACAGAACGAGGTGACCGCCTGGTATCGCAAGAATCTGGGGACGCCCTACGAGGTGAGCCCGCTTCCGGATCTTTATCAGGAATACGTGGGGCATGACAACAATCGCGACGGGTACATGCAGAACATGCTGGAGTCGCGGGATGTAACGCGAACGGAGCTGGAGTGGGATCCGGTCATCTTCTATTGCCATCATCAGACGGCGCCGTTCCCGACTCGAATCTTTATTCCGCCTTTTACCGAGCCAATTTCTTCGAATATCGACCCGACGATCGCACGATGGCTGAATGTGCTTGGAATTAATATGGCGGCTTATTTGGACGAGCACGGCATGCCAGGGGCGGTGCATCGCGTTGGCTTCGACAACTGGTATCCGGGTTTCCTCGATTTTACGCATATTTTTCGCAACAGCATCTCCTTTTTTACCGAGACCGCGCTATATCGCTACGCGACTCCGCACTTCTACACGGTGGATGAGTTTCCCAAGGACAAACAACAACTGAGTTCGGAAGTGTTTTATAGCAGTCCATGGAAGGGCGGGTGGTGGCGATTGAGCGATGCCGTGCGCTATATGCAGGGCGCGTCGATGGCGGTGCTCGACACGGCGGCGAAATATCGGGAGCAGCTTTTGTACAACCGTTACCAGGCGGCGCGCGACAACATGGAGCGATTCGAAAAGGAGCCACCGTTTGCTTACGTGATTCCATATGAGCAGCGCGATTTGCCGACTGCGGCGACGCTGGTGGAGAAGCTGCTTTTGAACGGGCTCGAAGTGAATGAGACGACCAAGCCGTTCGAGGCCAATGGGCGGGAATATCGCAAGGCGTGGGTGATTTTGATGGACCAGCCCTTTGCTTCGCTGGTGAAAGAGCTGTTCGAAGTGCAGCATTATCCGGATCTCCGCAGCGCTCCGAACGGACCGCCAATTCGTCCCTACGATGTGGCCGGTTGGACGCTGCCGATGCAGATGGGGGTGGAGGTGGCTCAGGTTCTGAAGCCGGTCACAGCCGAGCAGCGCAACGGACTCCAGCGAATTGATAAGGTGGTGCGGCCGGCGGGCGGCGTTGAAGGCAGTGGGGCGGTGTACCTACTCAGTCATCGCGCTAATGCGAGCTTTCAAGTCATCAACGATGTTTTGGCGAAGGGCGGGAAGGTTGGATTTTCTTCTGGGGGGCCGGATGCAGGATCGGCGGTTATCTCCGGTGTGGATCGCGAGACTTTGAACACAATTGCCGGCGCGCGATCGGTTTCTGTGCAGGCCGTAGCGAAGGCTCCCGAGAGTATGACCGCGACGAAGAAGCCGCGCGTGGGGCTATATCGGTCGTGGGTGCCGAACATCGATGAAGGGTGGACGCGCTGGATTCTGGAGAATTACGGGTTCGCTCCGATCACTCTTCGGAATGGCGATATTCAGGCGGGTCATTTATTGGAACGATTCGACGCGATCATTTTTCCGGATGCGAGTTCGCGGCAGATCACGAATGGATTTGCGGTGGGGTCGATTCCGGGCGAATACGCCGGCGGCGTCGGCGATGCGGGGATGGAAGCACTGCGCGTTTTCGTTCGTGGCGGCGGCACTCTGATCGCGTTTAACGACGCCTCGCTGTTTGCAATTGACGCTTTGTCTTTGCCGGTAACGGACGTTCTGGCGGGATTGAATAACGATCAGTTTTATTGTTCCGGATCGCTGCTGCGCGTGGAGTTGAGCGACACGAATCATCCCGCGCTGTGGGGATTGCCTCGCGATCCAATTGTCATGTTCGAGAACGGACCGGCGTTCGAGACGAAGCCGAATTTCCATGGCGTGGTTCTGGCGACGTATTCGCGGGAGCGCAATCCGCTTGCGAGCGGCTACCTGCTGCATCCCGAGGTGATTCAGGGCAAAGACGCCGCTCTTGAAGTGTTCTATGGATCGGGGCGCGTGTATTTGTTCGGTTTCCGGCCCCAATGGCGCGGGCAATCGCACGGGACATATAAGTTCGTTTTCAATGCGATTTACGATTCGCCGAGCGCGGCGAAGCCGACATCGTTCCAGAAATCGGAGGAGGCGTTCCTTCCGCAATCGGACGATTGGGCTCGCGCGACGGCTAAGATCCATGCAGACCTTGCCGCGCTGTTGCGTGAGAATCAAGCGTTCGCGGCGGCGAAAGGCGTCAAGGCGGTGGAAGAGCGCGGGAAGCTTGCAGCGGCCGTGGACCAGTTCGAGAAGGAAGACATCCCGCAGGTAGAAGACGCGGTGTTGGGATTGCCGGAAGCATCGCGGAGGAAGGGAAGCGAGTATGTGCGGCAATTGCGCCTGGCGGCGTCGGCGCTGCGGGGCAGGGAATTCGAGGCTTCTTTGAGCGCCGATGCGCTGATGGAGAAATACCGGTTGACGGAGCTTGAGGAAGGGATCTCCGGGTCGAGACCTTAACACAAATTAGATAAAGCTGGGGTACACTAGCCCAATATCGTGACTGCTTTGTGAGGAGGACACATGTGCCGTCATTTGTTTGTACGCTTCGGGCTCGCGGCCTTGGCGTTTATCGCTAGCGCCTTCGCGCAGCCTCCGTTGATCTTCAGCCGGTCGATTTACAATGCGGCGAGTTATACGCCGGCCGGCATTCCCGGTGGGGCGATCGCGCAAGGTTCCATCTTTACTTTGTTCGGATCGAACCTCGGACCAACCCAGCCAGCTAGCGCTAATTCGTTTCCGCTCGGGACATCGCTGGGCGGCGTTTCCATCAACGTCGTTCAGGGATCCACCAGCGTCAGCGCGATTCCGCTGTATGTGAGCGCGTCGCAGATCAACGCGATCATGCCATCCAACGCTCCAATCGGAGCGGCCTCTCTGCAAGTAATTTCGAACAACTCCCGCAGTAATATGTCTCCGGTCCGAATCGCAAATAGCGATTTCGGGATCTTCACCGCGCTCGGGACTGGCTTGGGTCCAGGCATCCTTCAGAATTACGTTTCGGCCAGCAACCAGCCAATCAACTCACCGACTATCACCGCGAAAAACGGGCAGGCGATTACGTTGTGGGGGACGGGGCTTGGGCCAGTCACGGGAGGAGATAACGTGGCGCCTCCGGCGGGCAATCTTCCTATCAAAGTCGAAGTGTTTGTCGGCGGGGTTTCAGCGCCGGTGCTATACAGCGGACGGGCTCCATGCTGCGCGGGCACCGATCAAGTCGTGTTCACGATTCCGAGCACTGCTCCCACGGGCTGCTGGGTTCCCGTGTATGTGCGGACTGGCGGCGTTTCGGTCAGCAATTTCGTCAGCATGGCGATCAACTCTAACGCCAGGACTTGCACCACCGATGTCCTTCCGCAAATTACTTCGAGCTTTATCGGCGGGGCAAGACTGGGCGAGGCGATCGCGACGCGCGCGACTACGCATCACGATGTCGGCGTCATAGCTCCGGTGGATGTGACGGCGGATTATCATGTCTCATTCGCGTTCGAGCCGAATAAGGAGCCGTTCCCGTTTAACCCGGCGCTGGCGTTTCCGCCTTCGGGAAGCTGCACCGTTTATACACATCAAGGCGACATGCTGAACGGCGATGCTTTGCCGGGGATGGCGCCTACCACGATGCCCCTGGATTTCGGAGCCCCGCTGCTGATGACCGGTCCCAATGGGCCGAAGACTTTGGCGTACAATTTCTCGGGCGCCAGGGCGGGGTATTTAGGGGGCTATATCTCAAACGGTATTCTGCCCAGTTCCCTTTATCTCGATCCGGGAAGCTATACCCTGCAAGGCTTCGGAGGAACGGATATCGGGGCGTTCTCGACATCGTTCACGATTCCGCAGCCACTGACATGGGCCAACCGGAGCACCACTAATGTTGTCACCCGGTCGCAGCCGTTGATGCTTTCCTGGACGGGCGGCGATAGCGGACAGGTGATCGGGATTCTCGGATTCGGTGAAGATCTGCCTACCAATTCCAGCGCAGTTTTCGTATGTATCGCGCCGCTGGGGTCCAGCAGCTTTTCCGTTCCCACAGATATACTTTCGAACCTGCCTGCGACTCGGCCGAATCCACTGCAGTCGAAGGATGTCATCTACCTTTTGACGCTGGCCGGATCCAGCGTGCAGAGTATAAAAGCCAGCGGTCTCGACGTGGGCGTCACATCCTATTACTCGATCATCGGAAAGACGGTGGTGCTGCAATGAACATCCGGCTGACGACTTCGACGAAGCTGATGGGCTTAGGCATCGCACTGAGCTTAGGTTGGTTTGTTTTAGAGAGCTGCGACTGCGATGAGACCAAGGAGGATCAGTTTCCCGGTTTTTGGATTACTTGTATCGACAACAAGCCGACCATGATGACGTATAACGGCAACAATCCGACGATCGTCACGAGCGATCCAGCCGGCAGCTTCAATCCCAGCCAATGGGACTGCTCGACTCCGAACTCACCTCCTCAGCCCAAGTCCCAAGCTCCGGCGTTTAAAACCAGTACCCCCAGCGGTCCCGGCGGATTCGCGAAGAAACCGCACGATACTGGCTTGGGAACGGCCTATCTTCCGCAACAGTTGCGCGACCTCCCGTTCATACCGGCTGTACCGGCGCCCGCAACGGCGGCGTGCCAATCCTCTTTCCCGGATGTGCTTCGAACTGTTCACACAAATGCCCTTGTGACTCGCATCTCCACTTGTCCATTTCAGATCAAGGCGACGATTCCGGTAGTTACGCGACCGCTGCAGGTAGCTATCACTCCGGACGGTTCTAGCGCGCTGGTGACGAGCTTCGATAATGCTGTGAATTTTATCAACCTGGCTACTAATCAAGTCTCGTTCACGCTCAATACCGATCCGTCGATCAACCCCGACGGGATTGCGATCTCGTCGGATGGGACGCGCGCCTACGTTACGAGCTTCAACACGAACAATCCGGTGGTGATGGTGATCGACCTGACTTCGAACTCGGTGATTACGACCATAAAGACGATCCCATACGCGCAGGGAGTGGCCATGACGCCTGACGGCTCGCAACTCTGGATCACGTCTCCGCTCGGCGCCTCGACGGATGTTCTCGATACGCTATCAAACACGGAAATTACCAATCTTGGCGTGGCGCAATCGACGGGTGTTGCATTTAATTCAACGGGCACGCGCGCTTACATCACCAGCCAGTCCAATGTGCCGGGCACGGTGGTGGCTGTCGACACGGCGACGTTCAAAACACTTAATACGTACACAGTGGGCTCGGGGCCGACCGATATCGAGATGTCTTACGGCGATCAGTTTCTTGTCGTCAACAACTGGGGAGCTGGTTCGGTTTCGGTTATCGACCTGGTGAAGAACGCGGTGGTCACCACCAACGTGGGATCGAACCCAAGCGGCATCGCGTTTGTGCATTAATGATCCCGTATTACCCGCAGCCTGTTTTTCACGTGGGTCCTTTCGAGATCCACGCGTTCGGTATCCTGGCGGCGATCGCAGTGGTGCTGGGAGGCCGGCTGATCCTGATTCGCGCTCATCGGCAGGGTATTCCGGCTGAAGAGATGTTCCGGTTTTGTTTTTGGGTTTATATCTGCGCCATGGCTGGCGCATTTTTATCCAAAACGGTGCTGGACGATTTTCCCGCTTTCCTTGCCGATCCTTCGCGCGTGTTTCGAGTCAGTCTCGGCGTACGATCCGTGGGCGGCATCAGCGGCGGCTTTTTGGCGGCGCTGGTCTGGTGCCGCTTTCACCGGCTCTCCTTTTACGAATCGCTGCGCAGGATGGACATCATCGCTTATGCGATGCCGTTCGCGTGGATGATCGGACGTCTGGGATGCACGCTGGCGCATGACCATCGGGGCTTTGCGTCGACGAGTTGGATCGCGGTGAAGTTTCCGGAAGGCCCCCGCTACGACCTCGGATTGATCGAGTTTTTGTTTCTTATCGGAATGGTTGCGACTTTTCGTTTTCTGGATAACCGACCTCGGCCGGTTGGGTTTTTCTTTGGCCTTTACGGGGTGATGTATGGCGGGTTCCGAATCTGGCTGGATACGCTGCACCTTCAGCCGATGCGTTTTTATGGCGGTATCGCGGGCGTTGTTGTGGGTCTACTGGGGTGGGTCGCGATGGGATTGTTGACCCCTCCCTTACGTTCAGGGTTCCGCATCGAAGCGACTGAAGCGCGGCGGTGACGGAGGGGCTCAGGATAAATAGCGCACCAGTTCATCGGAGCGGGAACAATGCGCCATCGCAACATCGCGGGTGATTTTTCCGAATCCGACCATCTCGGCGAGCGACTGTTCCATGCTGATCATGCCTTCGGCGCGGCCAGTGGAGATTGCGGTGTAGAGCTGATGATCGGCGCCTTTGCGGACCAGGTTTCGAATGGCGTGGGTGCCCATCATGATCTCGACGGCGGGATAGCGTCCGCTCCCATCGGCGGCGGGGACCAGTTGCTGGGCGACGATCGCCAGAAGGGCTAAGGAAAGCTGCTGGCGGATCTGGTTCTGGTTCGACGATGGAAACGAGTCGAGAATGCGGGAAACGGCCTGGGACGTATCGTTGGTGTGCAGAGTGGAGAGCACCAGGTGTCCGGTTTCCGCGGCTGTCAGCGCCGTGGCTATCGTTTCCGCATCGCGCATTTCGCCGACCAGTATGACGTCCGGAGTTTGCCGCAGAATGCTGCGGACCGCGTTGGCGAAATCGGGCGTATCGTGACCGACCTCAATCTGCTCCACAATCGAATTGCGGTTAGTATGAACGTACTCGATGGGATCTTCGATGGTCACAATATGATCGCGGCGGAGGGTATTGATGAGATCGAGCAGCGCCGCCAGCGTTGAGGTTTTACCGGAACCGGTGGACCCGGTGATCAGCACCAGACCCTGGCGCGCGTGGGCCAATTTTTCGAGCGTCGGAGGCAGGTGCAGGGATTGAAGAGTAGGGATTCGCGATGGGCAGCACCCGAACGCTTCCCGCCACGCTGCCGCGCTGGTGATGGAGATTCAGGCGGAAGCGGCCGATCCCTTTTCGGGTGAAACAAATGTCGATCGACTTGTCTTTTTGCAGTTCCTGATATTGTTTGGGCGTGAGCAGCGGCAAAAGGAGATTGCGCGCGTCATCCTCTGTCAGATCGGGGCCTTCCGCGGGCGAGAGGCGGCCGTTCATGCGCATCGTGACGGGCGCGCCGGCGATAACCAGCAGGTCCGATGCGTTCTGCCGGACGGCGAATGTGAGCAAATGATCCAGTCCGGCCAAGGCTTCCGGGTTCGATGCGGGTTGTAACGTGCGAGAGCCCGGCGCGGCGCGATTCAGTTCGGCCACAATTCCCGCAAGCTCATTGTCGTAGCTGGACATAGACAGATTGACGTAGATGACGGGCCAATCGTTTAAGAAAACTAAGGTTATAAGGCCTAGTACGGATTTTACCGTATTGGCTCATGTCGCGGGACCGAATATCATTTGTCAAAAGGACTCCCCCGATGTTCTTCGTATCCTACTGGCGAAACGGCCGCCTCGAGTACTCCAGGATTCC
This sequence comes from Bryobacterales bacterium, assembly GCA_963802915.1. GTDB lineage: Bacteria > Acidobacteriota > Terriglobia > Bryobacterales > Bryobacteraceae > JAICMB01. The sequence continues at coordinate 66,414 of CAWDKQ010000019.1, read as the reverse complement.
GGCCGGGAAGACCGCACAACAGTTTCTGCGGACCATTCCGGACGCGCGATTCAACGCGATTCACACTACCGAAGAGCAGGCTCGACAAGAGGTCGAATACGAAATGGACCTCGCCTGGAATTCGTATTAAATCTCTGCGGTAAATTCTCCTCGCTGACGGGTCTGTGAAAAAATCGTCGACAATCTCCGCTTACTTACGTGCGCGGTTCCGTAAGATCGTGAAAATCCGGGACAGCGTTGCGGAACCCGAACGGTAACGGCGGGGCAATAGCCGATTTTTTTCACTGACCGTTCCGGTCACGGCTCAGAATGGAGCGTCGAATTCGATAGCAGGTCGGCGATTAAGCCTGGGTCTTCCATTGGTATGAAGTGGGAGTGCGGGGTGGTCATGTCGCGCCCGCGCGGAAAGTGTGTGGCCAAGTCTGGCGCTGTCGGCGAGGCCGCCATGTCCATAGCCGGCTCCATTTTTAATGGCGTTGCGGAGCGCATTACCGTGACGGGGACGTCGATTCGTTCGAGTTTTCCATAGAGGTTGGCATCATCGAGGCCGCTCGCTTCGTAGATGGCGCCCTCGATTTCAGGCGGACAAGCCAGGACATAACCATCGCCATCCGGCGCGGGTATCAGGCCGTAATCGCAGTAATCTCGAAGAACGGCGACATCCCAATCGCGAAACGGCGGGCGGTCCTTGAAGCGATCGAACATCTCATCAGGCGAGGCCCAGCGGTTGCGACGCTTGCGGGCGAAATGCTCGGTCCAGCGCCGGCCCGCGTAAGCTGCGCGAGGCAGGATGACTGGGTCGATGAGTAGCAAGCCGGAGAATATTTCGGGGGCGAGACTTGCCGCGACGACGAGCGAGTGACCGCCCATAGAATGGCCTGCTCCAGTCACGCCGTGAAGATCGAGCGTGCGGGCGATCGCGGCTACATCTTCTCCGAAGTTGTGCCAGTAATACGGCGGGTCGGGTTTCGAGCTGAGGCCGTGGCCGCGCATGTCGATCGCGATGCAACGGCGGCCGGGAATGCGGGCGATGATCTGATTCCAGCAGTGCGCGTGGAAACCGGTGGCATGCACGAACAGGATCGGCGGCTCGGCACCGGCGCGTTCCCAGACCGCGAGGCGAACGCCGTTGACGTCGTAGAATTGAGGATCGGGCGATAGGGTAGCAGCGGGCAAGGCAAGTAGGGTAGCAAATGTCTAATATGATCCTGCTATTGTTCGCTCCGAGGGCTTGCGGGTAAACTCGATGGATCTCATGAAGCGCCTATTGGTTATTACCGCCGTACTTGGAATGCTCACTGGTGCGTCCGCATTTGCGGCCGAGCAGAAGACAGTAAGCGGCTGGGTCCTCGATTCCGCCTGTGCTTTCACAAAAGGACTCAAAAAACCCATCAGTTCTGAATGCGCGGTGGCGTGCGCGAAGAGCGGATCGCCTCTAGTCATCTTGCAAGATGACGGGGCCATTTACTGGCCCATCGCGGAAAGCATGCCTGCCGAGGGCCAGAATAAACGACTCCTGCCGTTTGCCGGCAAGCGCGTTACGGTGACCGGTGCGATTTATGCGCGCGGTGGATCTAACGCGATTGTGATCGAGAAAATCTCTGAAGCAAGTGGCAAGTAATTCGTCAGGCCGGATGGTGGTCCTGGCCGCCTTTTTTGGCGTTCTGGCTGGATTCGGCTCGTTGATGGTTTTCACGTTCGGCATTTTCTTAAAGCCGGTCAGCGCTGAATTCGGATGGAGCCGGGAAGCGATCTCGCGAGCTTTTGGTTTCGCTGCGCTCTCCGTTGCGGTGGCATCGCCGAAGCTCGGACAGTTGCTGGATCGCTTCGGGCCGCGCCGAGTTATTTTGCCATGCTACGCAGTTTATGGGCTGGCGTTGCTTTCGTTGGGATTTCTGACGCCGCACCTGGCGCATTTCTACGCGGTCTTTGTCGTGATTGGATTGGTAGGCAACGCGACCACGCAGATGGGCTATTCGCGTGCGGTCTCGACGTGGTTCGATCGACGGCGTGGTTTTGCATTGGCGCTGGTAATGGCGGGGACCGGCGTGGGATCGATCGTGCTGCCGCCGTTCGCGCAATGGCTGATCGAGGCGCACGGCTGGCGCGTGGCCTACGAATCACTGGGCGTGTTGGCGTTGCTGTGCGGGCTTCCTTTGACGATCCTATTTGTAAGAGAGCGGCCTGTTGTGCATAGGCTCGGGGCGGAAGGTTCCTCAGGAGTTACTACTGCTGAAGGGCTGCATTCGCGTGTTTTCTGGACGCTCGTGGTAATTCTGTTTCTCAATTCCGTCAGCGTGAATGGCGCGATTACTCATTTATCCGCTCTACTTACCGATCGCGGTATCTCGGCCGAGGACGCGGCGATGACTCTATCGGTTTTGGGCGCGGCAAGCTTGTGCGGACGTCTGATTACAGGCATGCTGCTCGATCGCTTTTTCGGCCCACGCGTCTCTTTCTTCTTATTAGTCGGAGTGGCCGGCGGCATTTCGATTCTGGCATCGGCGCGGCATCCGGTTGCTGCATTATCGGCCGCGGCGCTGATTGGACTGGGGCTGGGAGCGGAGGCCGACATCACTCCATACTTATTGACGCGCTATTTCGGCCTGCGCTCCTTTTCGACGCTTTACGGATTCACCTGGACTGCTTATGCCATCGCTGGCGCAATCGGGCCGGTGGTGATGGGAAGAGCGTTCGATCTGACCGGTTCTTACGAAAAGTTTCTGTTGATTCTGGCCTGCGCGACGCTGCTGAGCTCAATCCTGATGCTGACTATGCCGCGGTATGAAAGCGTGGCTCGGCGTGATTTTGAAGCCGCGGCCGCCACGACATCTTAATCCATGCGCAAATCTCACTATCTTATTCTGATTTTGCTGTGCCTCGCCATTGCATTCTTCTGTCTCGCATACCCGATGTACGTGATCCGGCCGTTCCGTCATCAGGGAGCGCGCGAGCTAGCGGTTGCGCTTGCCGTGATTCAGATTCGGCCCATCGTTACGGTGCTGGTGAGTCTGGTTGCAGTTCTATCCTTGATTCTTTACTGGCGCATTCAACCTCGCCTGCTTCGTCGTATCGCAGTTACCGCGGCGGTTCTGTTAGTGTGCGCGTGCACGGCGTTTTCGCGAGTGAATGTGTATGAGATTATGTTCCACCCGATGGGACCGCCGGCTTCGGAGCCGGTGCAGTCGACCAAGCTCGACGGCAAAGAAATGGTGATCGCGGTGAACGTCGGAGGTGCGACGCGCGCTTATCCAATTCGCATTATTTCTTACCATCACATCGCGAATGACACGGTGGGCGGCGTGCCCATCGTGGCGACGTATTGAACGCTATGTCACACCGGTCTGGTGTGGGGTCGCGAGGTGGATGGGTTGAAACTTACGTTTCACCTTGCGGGAATTAATAATCAGAATTTCCTCATGAGGGATGAGCAGACGGGATCATATTGGCAACAGATCAGCGGGCGGGCGATATCTGGTCCGATGACGGGTAAGCAATTGAAACTCATTCCGTCCGACGAACTCTCTTTGGCGCTGTGGAAGAGTGAGCAGCCACGTGGAACCGTGCTCAAGGACGTCGCGGCGTACGCGCCGGAATATGCCAAGCCAGATTGGGACATCAAGATGAAGAAGGCGCCCACGGTTCTGAGTTATGCCCGGCGGGGGCTCGCGCCGCGCGATCTGATGCTTGGCATTCAGGCGTTCGGAGCTACTCGCGCATTTCCTTATGACGATGTCGTGAAGCAGAAATTGGTGCGAGATCGCGTGGGTTCGGAGCCTGTGATACTGGTCGTGGGACCGGACAATCAATCCGTTCGAGCGTTTCGTGCGCGGCTTGCGGGTGTTCGCGTCACTCCGGAGTTCTATCGAAACGACGATGGGACGATGATGGATGACGCGACAGGAAGCCATTGGAGTTTCCAGGGCTGTGCGACCGATGGAAAAGCCAAAGGCTCCTGTCTCGAGAGTATCTACGTCATTAAAGATTATTGGTTCGACTGGCGGAATTACAATCCGAACACCACTGTCTATGGCAGATAGTATATTGATGTTTTGATTCACGCAAGCAAGACCGCGGAACATATGGCGCTGTTCCGCGCAATTGAGACACATCGCAAGGATGGACTGTTTGCCGATGCCCTGGCTCTAGGATTTCTCGAGCCAAAGCTGCGGCTGGCCGGTTCTCTGACGCGTGTCGCTCCGCTTCGAAACGCCATCTGCTGGTTTATCGATCGCAGGTGGCCTGGCGCTCGCCTTTCCGGCGTGGCACGGACGCGGCGGATCGACGATGTTCTATCAGAATCGCTGCGGGAGGGAATCGAGCAACTCGCAATCCTGGGCGCGGGATACGATAGCCGTCCTTACCGACTGGCCGGCCTGGAATCGATTCGCGTTTTTGAGATCGATCATCCCGCAACATCGGCGTCCAAGCAGGAACGGCTCGGGGGAATTCCACGGTCTCACGTCACGTACGTGGGCGTCGATTTCGATAAAGACGAGCTGGGCGAGGCGCTGGAGAAGGCCGGGGTTGATTTGAGCCGGCGAACATTCTTCTTGTGGGAGGGCGTTACGAATTATCTCACCGCGGATGCCGTGGACCGGACGCTGCATCATATTTCGAGCGCGAGCGCTGGAAGCCTTCTGCTGTTCACTTACGTGCATCGCCGGGCATTGGAGCATCCGGAAGAATTTGAAGGCATGAAGACATTGCGCAAGACGCTCGAGCAGGCCGGAGAACCGTGGACGTTCGGCCTCGATCCCGATGAACTCGGAGCGTGGCTGAATGCGCGGGGATTCGAGCTGATTGAGGATGCTGGAACGCAGGATTTGCGTAAGAAATATCTGGGCGAATCGCGTCCCCGCGGTTACGGCTTTTATCGGCTGGCAGTGGCACGTGTGTTGCCGAGTGCGCGCGCGATATAATTTTGAAGCAAATCATGAAATCACACTTGCCTGCGATTCTTGTTCTCTCGATTCCGGCCTTTGCTCAGACCAGCGTCAAAGACGCGATGGTGAAACATTGGAAAACGTCGGCGGAATTTACGCTTGCCGTAGCCAATACGATGCCGGCCGATAGCTACAACTTTCGTCCCAACCCGGAAGAAATGAGCTTCGGCCAGCTAATGGCCCACATTTCTATCGCCGACCTTGGTGCTTGCGCCAACGCCAGCGGAATGACCAGGCCAGCGCTTCCATCGAGCATCGCGGCGTGGGCGAAGGACCCGCAGAAGATCAATGTCGACAAAGTGAGCGCAATCAGTTTCATGGAGGAAACTTTCGATTTCTGCAACAAGGCCGTCGCGTCCATGACTCCGGAACGCTTCGACACGGTTGTCGGGCCGCCCGCGCGTAATCTCACGGGATACGAATGGCTGTGGTCCTATTTCACGCACACTGCGCACCATCGCGCCCAGGCCGAGGTTTATTTGCGGGTGAAGGGGATCAAGCCGCCGGACTACAAATTCTAGGCTCTACTTACGCACGTATCCGTGGATGGCGGAGCGTTTGCCGCCTTCGCGATGCGCTTCCTCGGATAACGCGTGGACTCCGGATGCGTCGATCCAACGGTTATAAAAATTAAACAGCGCGCACACCGTGATGGCATAGTAAATGGCGTCGTCCGCCCATCCCACGGCATAAAGGGGTTTCATATCGTCGGGCGTGATCTCCGGCGAATGACGATTCACCTTGTCGACGAAACGGAACAGCGTCTTTTCTTTTTCAGGCAGGGCTGAACTTTCCAGATCTTTCAGGACGCCCCAGACCAGCTCTTCGCTGCCGAGCAGTTCCGCCGCAACTGCGGCGTGCGATTTCAGTCAAAACGGGCAATCGTTTCGATAGGAAGTAAAGGCTGCGATCAGCTCGCGAATGCCAGGCGGGATGGGACCGTCGCCGCGCATGATTTCCTGCGTGAAGCGCGCCAGGTGCTCGGTCGCCTGCGGCCGGAACGCGAACATGTGCCAAATCTGCGGATACTCCGCTCCCGATGCTTGCATCATGCGGACCATGTCGGCATACGGGCTCGGCTGCGGATTCTGTTCCACTCCAGGGAGAAACATCGGCTTCATCGGACTCGGCATGGATTTTACGATTGTAGAGGGATTGGCTCGCATCGGCAATGATGGAAATGTATTAGCGCCTTGCTACACTGATGCGGTGGCGACCAGAGACAGGCCTCTCGAGATTCTGGTGGTTGAGAACAATCCGGCCGATGCGCGCCTGACGATAGAGACTTTCAAGGAAGTTGGCGTGACGGACGGCATCCTGTGCATTCCGGATGGAGACGACGCGCTGGCTTATCTGCGGCGGGAGGGCGCGCATTCGGGAGCATCGCTGCCGCATCTTATTTTCCTGGATCTGAATCTTCCGAAGACTCCGGGACTCACGGTGCTGGCGGAGATTAAGAATAATCCGAAACTCAAGGTGATTCCCGTGGTGGTTGTGTCCGGCTCGAACGATCCTCACGAGATTCGGGAAGCTTATGAGTTGCATGCGAGTTGTTTCATCTACAAGCCGTCGAATTTGAATCAGTTCATCCGGTTTATACGGAGTTGTTATGAGTTTTGGGGCACGGTGGTTACGCTGCCTCCGATGTAAGTTTCAGGCGTTGCCGCTTGCTAACGGGGCCGTGAAATAACCGGCGGCGATCTCCGCTTGCTTACGCGCGCGGTTCCGTAAGATTGCGAAAATCGCAAAGCACATCGCGAATAGGAGCGCCGGCGATAGCGATGCTGTTTAGATCGCGCGTTCCGACGCCCAGCTCTTCGGCAAGGCGCAGCGTGTTGTCGGATGTCTCGAAGGGCGCGCGGCCACGGTCGGCCATGGGATCGAAACCCATCACAGCCATTCCGACCGCATCCGTACTCACGGGATTCGTGCCGGCAATCAGGACGCCAGGCTTGACGGGCCGCGTTCCAGGCACCCAGGGACCTTCGCCGCCAGCCATACTTTCGATTCCATCAATGATCGCAATGTGAATCGGACGAGCCGCTACGAGATCGGCCACGACGCGCGGCACGCGATAGCCTCCTTCGCGAGGCGATTTCGGATCGTTCTCCGGCAAGGCGCTTTTCGAGGGCTGGCGATTTCCGGCGTGAATCGGACCCCGGCCGCCCTTGGGAGCGAGACTCGGTTCATCTACGGGCGAGCCGTCGCCATAAATGGTGCAAGGCGTGATCCCGAAACAGTTCTTCATCGAGAGCGTGATGCCGGCGGTCGCGTGCTCCTTCAACTTCGCGATGGAGACGAACACGTCGCAATCTTCATAAGAGTGATTGAGATCGTAAGCGCGGAACATGTGGCCGCCCTTCGGCACCCACAAGCGCGAGTATTTCTTTCCATTTCCGAGATAATTGGTGTTTTCAAATTCCACGTTTCGCGCGGCTGACGCCAGATGTTGTGGCTCCCAATTCGCGCGGCGCATGTATTCTTCGACGGGCTCCGTCGTATTCCAGGGGCTCTCCAGCAGACGGATGCGCGTGGCTCCAGCCTGCCCGAACAGATGGACCGCCGCACCGATTACGTCCGAATGCGTCCATTGCGCCAGTTCCGCAGGCAGATGTCCCAAACGGTAAGTCGGCGAGCCGGTGAGGTTCAATTTGATGGCAACGGTCTTGCCGCGAACAAGCGTACCGATGCCACCGATTTGATCGAACATTCGCGCCATGGCGGGCAGGACATCCGGGCCATAGGATTGGCATTTTGCGATTGCCACACGGCCGGCAGGGGCGGGAGTTGCGGACAGGAATCGCGGCGCCAGAGCGGCCACCGCGGATCCAAGCAATATCTGACGGCGAGAATATTGGCAGGCCATGATCTACTTTATCAATTCAATTGCCGCGTAGACGGGGAACTGAGGCAGATAAATTTCGACTCCGCCGGTGGCGGGATGCAGGTCGATGGGTGTTGCTTGGGGATGATCCAGCGTGTAAATCCGGGCCGAGCGGTAGGTCCCTATGGCCCATGCGGTAATGGCCTCGCCGGGGTCGCGCGCGGCGTAATTCAGGAGTTGCAGCAGGGCGGAGCGGCCGTCGGGAGCGATCGTCAGGTTTGTGTTGAGCGATCCGCCGTTCCAGAGCCGTACAAGATCGTTTTTGCGTCCCAGTTTGTCGTGGATGCGCGTCGCGAGTTCCCAAGGGTCTGTCGATGCGTCCTGATCGTCGACGTTCAGTACCAGCGCGAAGCGGCTCAAGGCGGACGAGGTCGCGCGGTTTTTCGGAATCACTTCGAAGGGGACGTAAAGGCGCGTGAGGAGATTGAGGGTTTCTGTCGCGAGGTCGCGATGCGCCGCAGCGAAATCCGAGACCACAGCAAGACGGGCCGAGGTTCGATATTCCTGCCAGCCGGTGTGATCGCGGAACAGCCGCTGCGCCGCCACGATCCGCGGCCATGCGGGAACATCGGGCGATGGGAGCCATTTCGCTCCATACGCGGCCGCGTCGCACACTGCCAATTGAAAATCGTTCGGAATCAAAACGCGCTTCGATGGCGGTTGAGAAGGGACCCAGACGGGCTTGTCCGGAGACATTGCGCGAGCGACCTGAATCGCGAATCCGTTTGCATCGATCCATGGATTCCCGGTCGGACCCGCATCCGCATCGTCTCCGTTCGAGCCGGTCTGCACCTGCGGCCAGCGCGGCTGGTCGAGCAATACTGCTGGCGCGGTCTTCAAAGATGTCACGGTCACGCCGCACTTGCGCATCGCCTCCGCGACGTCCGGGCCGATATCGTCGCCGACGGCGCAGTTGAACGGTGTGTCTCGAATGACGTCGAGCTTAGCGTGATCGTGCCAGCCTGACGGCCAGCGGAATGGAACCAGGTCCGAAATAGGATGCATCGCGAGAGGGCAGGGAACGTGCCTGTCCTAACAATGCTACCTGGAATTCAAATAGGCGATCACGTTGGCCATATCGCTGGGAGACATCTGCGGCCAGGAGACTTTCTTCTCCTGCATGCGCTGCGCCATGGCGGGGCCGTGTTTCCAGAGAATTGCGACCATTCGCACCGAGGAATAGGGTCCCGTGCTGCGATCGAGCTCTGGCGCGCCTCCGGATTTGTCACCATGACAAGTCGCGCATTTTTGCGATTCGAAGACCTTCTTGCCATGCGCGGCGTCGCCCTTAGTGGAAAAGAACTGCTGGGCCCACACGTAGCTCAGGATTTGTCTCATCTCCGGGGGGGTGATCGGACCGGGCGCAGACTCGGCGCTCTTCGTCATTAATGGAGCATGATTCCACATCGCGGCCGCGACGTCCGTGAGCGTGCTGTCGCCAATCAGGTTTTCGAACGCCTTTTGATTTACGTGGCAGTTCGCACAGCCCTTCGAATGGAACAGCGCTTCGCCACCTTCCGCCGAAGGCACCTCGAACCCCATCTTGGCGTCGCGGGTTTCGGGGAGATTTTGCAAATAAACAAGCAAGTCCGCCATGTCCTGCGCGGTCAATTGCGGCCATTCGACGTGACGCGCTTCCATCGCTTTGCTCATCTGCGGCGCGTGCTCCCACATGCGTTGGATCAGAACGGTGGGATCTGTCAGCGCGGTCCATTCGGAAACCGGGGGTCCGACTGTTGCGTGGCCCGCTCTCAGCGCGTGGCAGCTTCCACAACTTTTCGAAGCGAACAGCGCTTTGCCTCGTTCCGCCTCGCCCGGACGTTCGAAATAGTGCGCGGAATAGAAGTACGCGAATAAATCCGCGGCCTGCGATTCGCTTAATTGCGGCAGCGTCATGCCCTGGCTTCGAATAGTGGACCACATCACCGGCGCATGATTCCACATCAGGCTCGCAATGCCCGCCGGCGTATAGTTACGATCGATGCGCTTGCCGAGGTCGGGCGCCGAACGTGCGCCCTCGCCGGCTAGCGAGTGACAGTTGGTGCATAGCTGCTCCCGGAAAATAGACGCGCCGCGTTTGGAATCGGCCTCGAACGAGGCACCTGAGAGGGCGAGCGATGTAACAATCGCCAGAAGCCCGGGCAGAACGGATTTACGCATAGAATGCAGTGGCTGCGTGATTCAGCCATTATACGTGGTTTGAGTTGCGCTGGCTGGCGCAGGCGAATTTTGTTAAGAAACCGTGATAGCATCGGCCCTAGCGAGGAGAACCTCTGAAACCCCTGTTTTCAATGGCGATTGCCGGCGTCGTCCTGGCTTCCACGATCCTGCTGGCGCAGACGGACAAGGACTCGTCAGTCGTCGCTACATCGAACGTTCGCGGTGCGCAGAGTCCCAGGATTTCCTCTGATCGTAGTATTACTTTTAGTCTCAAAGCGCCCCATGCATCGACTGTCGAGGTCGCCGGTGGGGACGGGTTAGGGAAAGGTCCATTTCCCATGACTAAGAGCGCCGACGGAATCTGGAGTGTAACGACGCCTCCGGCTGTCCCCGGCTTTCACTACTACTGGTTTGTCCTGGATGGGGTCCAAGTTAACGATCCCGGCAGCGAGACTTACTTTGGATACGGCAAGGAAACCAGCGGCATTGAAATTCCGGAGGCGGGTGTTAACTTCTACGACATAAAGGACGTGCCGCATGGGGAAGTCCGCGCCAGATGGTACTTCTCGAAAACGACGGGCGAGTGGCGCCGCGCTCTTGTCTACACTCCACCCGGCTATGACCGGAATGCGACAAAATACCCGGTGCTCATACTTCAGCATGGGGCAGGAGAGAACGAGGAGGGCTGGACCAAACAGGGTCGTGCCAATTTCATTCTCGACAATTTAATCGCGGAAGGCGCAGCCATGCCGATGATCGTCGTGATGGATCGTGGATATGCGAATAGAGCGGGCTCGCAACCGGTTGTCATTGGACCGGGGTCTTCGCAACGGAGCTTCCAGCAGGCGTTCAGTGCGTTTGAAGATGTCATCCTGAATGATCTGATACCAACCATCGACTCCTCTTATCGAACGATACCGGATAGAGAACATCGAGCCATGGCGGGTCTTTCGATGGGCGGCATGCAGACGATGTTTATCGGCCTGCGACACCTCGACAGGTTCGCCTACATTGGTTCCTTCAGCGGTCCGATTTTCGGCACATTCGATGTTAAGACGAGCTACGACGGCGCGTTTGCCGATCCCGCGGCGTTCAACAAGAAGGTAAAACTGCTCTGGATGGGATCGGGATCGGAGGAGAAACAGTTTTACAAAGGAATCAAGGACGCCGCGGATGCATTAAAACAGTCGGGAGTGAACGTGGTTTTCTTCGAGTCGCAAGGAACGGCTCACGAGTGGCAAACATGGCGTCGCGATCTCCGCGATTTTGCGCCACGCCTGTTTCGCTGAGAAACTTGTAATACCTCATATATGAACTCACCGAAATGGATCGGCGAAGAAGAAGTGCGCGAGCGTCTTCCGATGCCGAAGCTTATCGATCTGATGGCGGAAACGCTGGCTTCGTTCTCTTGTGCTCAAGTTGAGCAACCAGTTCGAAGCGTTGTCGAGGTCGCCTCGAATGCGTTTTTGGGCGTGATGCCGGCACTTATCAAGACGTCACCGGCGCTTGGAGCGAAGCTTGTCACGTTCTTTGGATCGAACACGGCCAACGGACTGCCGACGCACATGGCGACCATTCTGCTCCTCGATCCGGCTACCGGCGCTTTGCTCACGATCATGGATGGCCGTTATATTACGGAGGCTCGTACGGCTGCGGTCTCGGCCGTCTCGACTCGGTTCATGGCGCGTGAGGATGCAAGCGTTCTCGCGCTGATCGGATCTGGAGTTCAGGCGCACAGCCATCTGGAGGCGCTCACGCTGGTCCGGGATTTTCGAGAGATCCGCTGCTGGAGTCCTACGCGCGTGAACCTCGATCGATTTGTGACGGAGCATCCGGAAGTCGAACCCGCTGCGTCAGCTCAAGCCGCAGCCGATGGCGCCGACGTAATTGCGCTCGTGACCTCTTCGACGGTTCCCGTGATTCAGGACGAATGGGTTCAACCGGGAGCTCATGTAATCGCGGTGGGCGCTTGCCGGCCCACGCATCGGGAAACGGACCCGAAACTGGTTGCCCGAGCCCGGCTGATTGTCGATTCTCGTGCCGCTGCATTGAAGGAAGCGGGGGATATCGTTTTGGGGATTGAGGACGGGTTGTTCGGGACTGAGCATATAAAAGGTGAGCTGGGCGAAGTGGTTTCGGGTTCATGTAAAGGACGCGAGAAGCCATCGCAAGTAACTATGTTTAAATCGCTTGGGCTGGCGTGCGAGGATGTTGCGGCGGCTGACCTCGTTTTTAACTTGATCTAACTTTCGTTCATACGTATAATTCAAACATACGTATGAATCAATCGGTGACAGCACCCGTTCCGGCAGCCTCAACGAAAGAGCGCATCCTCGACGCCGCCGAACGATTGCTGGCAAAACAGGGCTTCGAAGCCACCTCTCTTCGATCCATCACGACCGAGGCGGAAGTAAACCTCGCCGCCGTTAATTACCATTTCCAAACGAAGGATTCGCTGTTTCGGGCTGTCATTGCGCGCCGAATCGGTCCGGTCAATGAACGGCGAATCAGGATGCTCGATGCCATTGAAGCCGAAGCGGGGGATGGACCGTTACCGGTCGGACCCATCATTGACGCCTTCATCAGGCCGGTGCTCGAAATTCGCGGCCGTTCGACCAGCGTTTCGCCTATCATGGGGCGGGTTTTTGCCGAGAACGCGGAGTTTCTGGATCGCTTCTTTCAAGACCACCTCGCCGCGATAACCGATCGGTTTTTTGCCGCGCTCGAGCGTGCCACACCACATTTGCCAAGAGAAGAAATGCTTTGGCGCGCGCACTTCCTTGTCGGCGCCATGGCGCACACCATGATCACCGGCGATTTTTTTGAAAAGGTGTCCGGAGGACTGTGCCACACCGGCGATATCGAGGGCGTGGCGCGGCGAATGGTGGGCGTTTTCACAACGGTATTCGAAGCACCAAATACGGAGAAAGTCGAAAATGAGCGGTAGATATCTCGCAGTCCTGTGCTGGCTGCCGGTTGTGGCGCAGCAGCTCGAAACGCGGCCCGCGGTTTTGCAGCTCAGTTTGAAGAAGTCAGTTGAAATCGCGCTTTCGCCGGAGGGCAGCACGCGGCTTCAGCTCGCGCAGGAATCGTTGAAGCAGACGGAAGCACGCAAAGACGAAGCGCGATCTTCTCTGTTGCCGGATTTCGAAGGACAGGTGACAGAACGGAACATGAACGAGAACCTGGCAGCTCTCGGACTCCACATCGTAATTCCGCCGTCCTTCGGATTTTCGATCCCGACATTTGTTGCGCCGTTCAATGTTATGGACGCCCGCGCCAGCGTGAATCAAAACGTGTTCGACTTCAGCTCTATCCGGCGCTTTCAGTCGGCTAAGGCGACGGTGGGCGCGGCGCGATCCGATTTAAATGACACGCGGGATCGCGTTACCGAGCAGGTGGCCCGCGCCTATCTGACAGCATTACGCGCACAGACCACGGTGGAAACGGCCAGGGCGAACGTGCAGCTTTCCGAAGCTCTGGTTACGCTCGCGAACTCGCAGAAAAATGCGGGAACGGGAACGGGGATCGAGGTGACCCGCGCGGAGGTTCAGCTTGCCAACGATCAACAGAATTTGCTCGTCGCCGAGACAGACCAGACACGGACCACACTGCAATTGCTCAAAGTGCTCGGAATTCGTATCGATAACCAGGTGGAGCTGACGGATCGGATGGAGTACACGCCGACCGAAACGATGGACGCCGAGCAGGCACTGAAAGCGGCGCTCGATAAACGGTCCGATCTGAAGGCGCAGCAGGCGAGGGAAGTGAGCGCGCAGCTCTCTTACAGCTCGGTCAAGTTTGAGCGTTTGCCTTCCGTGGTTGGATTCGCCGATTACGGAGCGATCGGAACCAACAGCAGTCAGTTGCCCACGCGCGAATATGGATTGTCGCTGCGAATTCCCGTCTTCGATGGCGGACGCCGCGATGCGCAACGCGCGGAGAGCGCTTCGCAGTTGCGCCAGGAGCGCATCAAGACGGCGGACCTGCGGGACGAGATAGATCTCGAGGTACGAACCGCAATAGTGAGCCTGAAATCGGCCGATGCCCAAGTTAAAACGGCGCGCGAAGGCTTGCAGCTGGCCGAGGAAGAAGTGAGCCATGCGCGGCGGCGTTATGAAGCCGGCATCACCAACAGCATCGAAGTGACGGATGCGCAAACGCGGCTCGACCGTGCGCGTGAGAACGTCATCAGCGCTTTATACAACCACAACCTCGCGAGAATCGATCTGGCGAGCGCCATGGGAAGAATCGAAACGATTGTGCAGTAAGAGGACATTATGCGTAAAAGGATCATCATCATCTTAGTGCTCGTGATTGGCGCCGCAATCGGCGGTGTGCTGTGGTCCGGAAGGTTGGGGCGCCAGGACCCCAACCGCATCAAGTTATCGGGCAATATTGAACTCACGCAAGTCGATATTTCGTTTAAGGTCCCCGGCAAGCTCCTCGAGAGGACAGTGGATGAAGGCGACTCGGTCAAGAAGGGCATGCTCATTGCCCGCATCGATCGCGACCAGATCGACCAACAACGCAGCCGCGATAACGCGAGCGTTTCGTCTTCACAATGGGCGCTACAGGAATCGAAGTCGTCTCTCGATTGGCAGCGTCAGACGCTCGCGGCGGATATAGAGCTCAAAAGAGCGGCTCTGCAACAGGCGCAAGCTCATTTGGATGAATTGCTGAATGGTTCGCGTCCGCAAGAAATTCAGGAGGCCCGGCAGGCGGTTGCCGACATTCGCGCGCAAAATGAACAAGCTCGGCTCGATTGGGAACGCGCGCAACCGCTCATGAAAAGCGATGACATCTCCAAGTCGCAATACGATGCGTTCCGGGCTCGATTGGACAGCACGAGTGCATCGTTGAAGCAAGCGCAGGAACGGCTCGCGCTGGTCGAAGAGGGCCCGCGCAAAGAAGAGATCGCGGCTGCGCGAGCGCAAGTGGAACAGGCTAAAGCAGCGCTTCAGATGAGCGAGGCGAATCGAATGGAAATACTGCGTCGCGAGCAGGACATGGATGCCCACCGCTCAGACGTCGAACGAGCCAGAGCGCAAGTCGGTATGACCGATGCCCAAGTCGCCGATACGACGATCCGCTGTCCTATTGATGGCGTTGTGCTGGTGAAGTCGGCCGAGGTAGGGGAAGTGGTTGCGGCTGGAACGACTGTAGTCACCATCGGCGACATCGACCATCCCTGGATGCGCGCTTATATTAACGAGCGCGATTTGGGACGCGTGAAGCTCGGCATGAAGGCCGAGGTCACAACAGATTCCTACAAGGGGAAAACTTACTCCGGACGAGTGACATTTATCTCGCCGGAAGCCGAGTTTACACCCAAGCAGATCCAGACGGCCGAGGAGCGAGTGAAGCTGGTGTACCGCATCAAGATCGAAGTGGACAATCCGAATCGCGAGTTGAAATCCAACATGCCGGTGGAAGCGGACCTGCTGGTCCACTGAGCGCCGCCATGGAATCGATTGTTCGGGCTGTCAATTTGACGCGAAGCTTCGGTCCGCTGACCGCGGTGGATCACGTGAATATCGAGATTCCCAAGGGTGAGATTTTCGGTCTGGTGGGTCCGGATGGCGCGGGAAAAACGACGACGCTGCGGCTGCTGTGCGGTCTGCTGGATGCGACGGAGGGCGAGGCGTGGGTAGCCGGACACAACGTCGCGCGAGAACTGAATGCTGTCAAAGACCAGATCGGATACATGGCGCAGCGCTTCGGGCTGTACGGCGATCTCACGGTCCAGGAAAACATGGATTTTTACGGCGACCTCTTTGGGATCGGCAAAGAGGACCACGCCAGGTTAAGCCGCGAGCTGCTCGCCATGACCCGCATGGAGCCGTTTCGGGGCCGGCCCGCGGCCAAACTTTCGGGTGGGATGAAACAAAAACTGGCTCTGATGTGTACGCTGCTGCATCGGCCGCGCGTGCTGTTCCTCGACGAGCCCACCAATGGCGTCGATCCTGTTTCGCGGAGGGATTTTTGGGCCATTCTCTATCAACTGGTCAACGACGGATTGACTCTTTTCGTCAGCACCGCTTATCTCGACGAAGCCGAGCGGTGCAATCGTGTGGCGCTGATGGATCACGGGAAGCTGATACGCGTGGATACTCCGGCGGTGCTGAAAAAGGGACAGGGATGGTATCGCATGCAGGTTTCCGACACGCGTGCGGCGCGCGATTTCCTGACTGGGCATGCCGGCGTGGAGAGTGTGGAGTCATCCGGAGCCGCGCTGCATTTGCTTCTGAGGCCGGGGGCTTCGGCGTCGGAGCTGCAGACGGACCTTCTTTCGCACGGCCTCGCGATCAGCGCATTCGAGCAGATTCAGCCGTCGCTGGAAGATGTCTTTATTGCTTACATTCGCAAATCGGAGGCGAGAAATGCCGCTTGAGAACGCCGCCGTCGAGATGGACAATCTCATCAAGCGCTTCGGGAATTTTGTAGCCGTCGATCACGTTACGCTTAGCGTCAAACCAGGCGAGATTTTCGGATTCCTGGGACCAAATGGGGCGGGGAAGTCGACGACCATCCGAATTCTTTGCGGACTGCTTGCGCCTACCTCGGGGAAAGCTACGGTGGGTGGCATCGACGTGGTCGAAAACCCAGAGGCGGTCAAACATAATATCGGTTACATGTCGCAGAAGTTTTCGCTGTACGACGACCTTTCGGTAGAAGAGAATATCGACTTTTTCAGCGGCATTTACGGTGTCGAGGGAGCGCGGCAACGCGAGCGAAAAGAATACGTGCTGAAGATGGCCGGTCTCGAAGACCGCCGCGGATCTTTGACGCACCTGCTGGCGGGAGGCTGGAAACAGCGGCTCGCCCTCGGCTGCGCCATCTTGCATGAGCCTCCGATTCTGTTCCTGGACGAGCCGACGTCCGGGGTGGATCCCATTGCGCGGCGCAGTTTTTGGGATTTGATTTATCAGCTCTCAGCCGCCGGCCATACTGTGTTCGTCAGCACGCATTACATGGATGAAGCCGAATATTGCCATCGCATCGCGCTGATGTATGCCGGCAAAGTGATCGCACTCGGGTCGCCCGCGGAATTGAAACACTCGCTCGATGCGGTGAGCATTTTGCGACTGGAATGTTCCGACATCCTCGGCGCCATGCGCGCACTTCAGGCGATGCCGGAAACCAGCGAGGTCGCCGTGTTTGGAGGCGGTCTGCACGTGACCGTCGCGGACGCTAATCACTCTATGCCGGCCATCCGTACGGCGCTCGAGAGCGCGGGCATCGCCGTCTCGTCGCTGGAACGCATTGAACCCTCCATGGAAGACGTGTTTGTTGCGCTGATCGAGGAAGAAGAAAGGAAAGCGGCATGAATACGCCGTTGCAGAACCGCGACCGTGAGGGAGCGGACCTATGAACTTTCGCCGGCTGAAGGCGGTCACGCGGAAAGAGCTGCTCCACATCGTGCGCGATTGGCGCAGCCTGGTGCTGGCTCTCGCGATGCCGCTGGTGATGCTGCTGCTTTTCGGCTATGCGCTGACGCTGGATGTCGACCGTATTCCTACTTACGTTTACGATTGGGATCAAACGCCGGAGAGCAGGGACTTGATCCAGCAATTTCGCGGGTCGCGTTACTTCACGATCAGCGACGCCGTGAACAATTACGGCGCGATCGAGCGAGGAATCGACAAGAGCCAAATCCTGATGGGCATCGTGGTGGCCAAGAATTACTCTCGCGACCTGCTGGCAGGACGCGAAGCGAATGTCCAGATTCTTCTGGATGGGAGCGATTCGAACACTGCATCCATTGCGCTCGGTTATGCGAGTTCCATCGTGGAAGTCTACGCCGCCAAGCTCCGATCGGACGCTCAGATCCGGCATGGAGGCGGCGAGTTGAAGGTTCCGGTCGAGCCACGCATCCGTGTCTGGTATAACAGCGACCTCAAATCGCGCAACTTCATTGTTCCGGGTTTGATCGCTGTGACCCTCATGATCATCGCGGCGATGCTCACGTCCTTGACGATTGCACGCGAGTGGGAGAACGGCACCATGGAACAGCTCCTGTCGACTCCGGTTCGTCCCGTCGAGCTGGTCCTGGGGAAACTGCTGGCGTTTTTCGTGCTTGGGTTTATCGACATGGTGATCTGCGTGGTGGTCGCCGTGTTCGTTTTCCAGGTGCCCTTCCGAGGCAGCGCCTGGTTCCTGGTCCTGACAAGCTGCATCTTTCTGTTCGGCGCGCTGTGCTGGGGAATTTTCATTTCGGCTACGGTTCGCTCGCAACTGCTGGCGTATCAGATCGGCATGTTGACCTCGTTTCTGCCGGCGTTTCTGCTGTCAGGATTCATCTACTCGGTCAGCAACATGCCGTACGTTATTCAAGTAATCAGTTATGCTGTTCCCGCGCGCTACTTCGTCGCGATCGTGAACGGCATTTTTCTCAAAGGCTTGGGAATCGCGATGCTGTGGGGACAGGCCGCGCTGCTAACTCTGTACGCGGCTATTGTGTTTGTTGCCGCAGTTCGCAAGATGCGCCTGAAGGTGGCCTGATGAGTAATCGCATCCTTTATATAATTCGCAAGGAAGTCCGCCAGGCGTTCCGCGAGCCGCGCATGCGCGTGATGCTTTTTGTTCCGCCGATCATCCAGCTCCTGGTCTTCGGGTATGCCGTCAATCTCGACGTCGAGAACGCGCAAATGGTCTGGCTCGACCAGGATCGTACGCCCGAGAGCCGCGAGCTGTTTTCGAAATTCGAAGGCTCCAGCCGCTTTTCCGTGATCGGGACGCCGGCGTCGGGGAACGAGATTGCGGGGTGGCTCGATTCCGGGCGGGCCGATCTCGCGGTACGCGTTTTGCCCGGTTTTGCGCGCGACATCCAGCGCGGACGGAAGACATCGGTTCAGGTGCTGGTGAACGGCAGCGATTCCAACAAAGCTTCGCTGGTGGCGAGTTACGCGACCAGCGTGGTCAGCAGCTACTCGCAAGACGTCATGAATGAGCAAGCGCGGGATAAGCTGGTGGGCAGGACGGCGCAGGGTCCGATTCATCCAGGAATTCCGACTCTGAATCTGCGCAGCCGGGTATGGTTTAACCCGGATCTGAAAAGCCGTAACTACTTTGTTCCAGGAGTGGTTGTGAACATTATTGCATTGGTTACTTTAATGCTCACGGCGATGGCGATCGTGCGCGAAAAAGAGATCGGGACCATGGAGCAGTTGATGGTCACGCCTATCAAACCGGTGGAGTTGATGATCGGCAAGACGCTGCCTTTCGCCGTGGTCGGACTCGTGGATATGGTGCTTGTTGTTATCGTTGCGCGTCTGTTGTTTCATGTGCCATTTCGAGGCAGCGGCCTGATTCTGCTGCTGGCTTCGATCTGCTTCTTGCTTACATCGCTGGGCGCGGGGTTGTTCATCTCGACGGTTTCGAGAACGCAGCAACAGGCCATGATGACGACCTTCTTATTCTTCCAGCCGTGCTTCCTGCTGAGTGGATTCGCATTTCCGATCCGCAATATGCCAATAGTGGTGCAGTACATCACATATTTGAATCCGGTCCGCTATTTCATGGAGATCGTGCGCGGGCTTTTCCTGAAGGGAAGCGGGATCAGCGTGTTGTGGCCGCAAATGGTGGCGTTGGCCGTGATCGGCGTGGTGGTGATGTGGCGGAGCGCGGCGCGTTTCCACAAGCGCCTGGAGTAAATCAGACGCCCGCGGAGGTGCTGGCAACGGGAAAGCGCAGACGGACTTCGGTGCCTCGCGCCGAACGGATTTCGAGCTCTCCAGACAACTGTCGAGCCAGGGCCCGCATGAGCCGGAAACCGAGGGTTTGAGAAGTGGTCCAGTCCATTCCGGATGGGAGTCCGATGCCGTTGTCGGCCATAGTTAACGTGGCCGTGCCGGATGGACGCTCGCGCAAGCGGACTGTCACTTCGCCGGTTCGGCCCTCTGGGAAGCCGTGCAGCAGGGAATTCTGAAGGGCTTCGTTCACAATTATTCCGCATGGCAACGCAGTATCGAGGCTCACGGGGACGGGTTCCATTTCCGTGACCAGCAGCACGGTTTCCGGATCCTGTTCCGGGGAACGGACTAATCGTTCCGTGATTTGGCGGACGTATTTCGCGAGGTCGACGAGGGCGAAGTCTTCGGAATCGCAGACCAATTCGTGAAGCAGCGCCATCGCCTGAATGCGGTTCTTAGTGGATTCCAGCACTAATAATGGCTCGTTATCGATTTCGCCGCGGGCGTGCAAAGACAGCAGGCTTGAGACGATCTGGAGATTGTTCCTGACGCGATGGTGGATTTCGCGCACCAGCGCATTTTTCTCGCGGAGCAACACTGCCTGGCGTTCGTGCTCCAATTCGTTTTGGATCATCGTTATGGCTACGTCGGGTAGAGTTGATCCGTCCACGATGAGCACAGGGATTTTCTTGCCCGTTTGCTCAAGAATGGCGAGGATCGCTGCCGGGGTTAAGCGCGCCAAGTGGTAATCCGCGACAATGACGTCCCATTCGGCATCGGCGAGTGCGGATCGCAAGCCTTGTTCGTCCACGACGCGACGACGCTCAACGATATAGCCGGACGCAGCCAAGAGTCGGCTGGCGAGCACCGAATCGCTTTCGGAATCTTTCACGTGGAGCGTACGGATCGTTTTCGTCAATTCGGATTCGGGGTGCGCGTCAGCGGCCAATACTCCGAAGTGGCACTGGCGCCATTTTCGCGCAAGTTGAGCATTGTGTATGACTTGAATTAGGGTCAAAGTGCGCACGGCGTATCGCGAGAACGGGTGGAGGGTCGCTGGTCGGATGTGTAAACAACTTCCGATAACGAATATTATGTCAACTAATCAACACGGGCAAAAAAGAAGGCCCGAGGCGAACGTGCCGCCACTCGGGCCTGAGGGAAGATCTATGAACTTTTAGCGATGCTTGCCGCCGCCACCACCGCCGCCGGAGCGTCCGCCGCTGGGGCGTCCACCTCCGCTTTTAGGTTCGCCGCGGGCGGGACTCGATTTCTCAGATTTTCGCGGCGCAGCGTAACTCGGAGCGCGACCGCCGTACTGATTGCCGGCGCTCGATCCACCGTAGCTGCGTGGCGCACTGTAGCTCGGAGCGCTATAGCTGCGTGGCGCGGTGTAGCTCGGAGCGCTGTAGCTTTGCGTTGACCGGTCTCGCACGATCGGAGGGCTGATCCGGACGGCGCCGCCGTTGTAGCTGCTTCGGCCATAGGAATCCGCTCGAGATTCGCCGGCCGTCGAGCTACCGGCACGGCTCCAGCCGCCCGCGGATCCCGCCGGTGAGCTGCCGCCACGATAGCTGTTCGACGTGGCATGGATCGGTTCCCCAAACCGGCTCCATCCATGTTCTGCCGGCGCCGATGCCGCAGCGCCACCCCTCGACAAGCTACCGGTCGAGGTATTGCCTCCGAACCGGCCCGCCGCCTGTTGCACCATCTGACGCTGCTGTTCGAATGAACTGGTCCGCACCGCCGACGATCCGCTACGCGTGAAAAACGAAGTGGTTCGAGCCTGGCGGAAACCCGACATACTAACTGCCCGGTCCGACATACGGAGGCTCGATCGATCGGGAGTCACAGGAAGGGCTCCTCGGACCATGCCGGCACTGCGAAGCTCCCCGGCGCCGACTGCATTGAACCGTCCGCTCGCGCCGCGCCCGAAACTCGCGGCGGAAACGCCCATCACGCCGCCGGCGATGCGAGCATTTCGAAAATTGCTGTAGACGTTGAAGTTGTTAACGATAACCGTCTGACGGAAGCCGCCGCCGAAACCTCCGCCCCACCAAGGGTGGAATAATTCAAACGGAGCGAGAGCCACCCAGCCGATGTTGGCGAATCCGAAACCGATTCCGATGCCGCCTCCACCGAAACCGAAGAACCCAACGAGGGCCGGACTCCAATAGGCAGGTCCAATGACCGGGCCGGGCCACCAGGCCCAGCCGAATCCGGCATGGTACCAACGACCATAGTGGTACGGAGCCCAGCCCCAAGAATCATAGCTGACCCACGTCCAGCCATAGTCGTCGGCCCACACCCAGCGGCCCTGCTGATAAGGAGCCCAATCCGGCGCAACCGCCGGCGCCCACACCATGCCGTATTGGGGATCATTCATCCAGCGGCCGCTATTATCCAGGCTTTCAGTCCCATACACATCGGGATTGACATATCTACTTGAAGGAGAGCGCAGCAGTTCCCTGTCCCGGTCGACGTTCCAACGATCCCAGTCGTCCTCCTGAATCGCGTTCACGATCTGAAATTCAGGGTCATCCTTCGACCCGCGAACCATCATGGTCTGGCCGGCTTTCAGGATCTGCGAACCTTGCGCCGAGGCGATATCGGCTTCGCCCATACGAACCGTTATTTCGGAGGTACCGTCTTCTCGAACCAGGATGCGGAAAGCTCCCCGCCCCCTGGGGTGCACGGCCACGTTTGGAGTATCTATCTCGCTTTGGGCCTGTGTGTTACGAAGAACAGTAAATGTGACGAGTCCAACTCCGATCTGTATCTGATTGTGGTGGTATTGAAGATCGCCCATATGAACTTCAGAGCTTGCCGCGATGCGGGCCATATTGGCGGCGTCGAACTGAAGCTCTGCGCGGGCTGCGGTGCCTGTCATAAATGTATCGCCGGAGCCCACTGGCGCGTTTAACGCGGCTGCAGTCACTTCACCCGAATCGCCACGACGCACCGATACGTCACCATTGATGAGGCTGATCCGTGCCATGCCGCGGCCGGGTCCAGGAGCTCCCGCTGCATTGGGAGGAGCTCCTGCCTGTCCCGGGTCACCGTTCCCGTCATACTGCGCCCATGCTGACGATGCGGCCAGCAGCAGCGTAATTGCGAAGTAGATCGGTTTCTTGGGAGCCTTCATCACTTGCGAATCACCACGGGAGTGAGGTAGCACTTCGCAATCCAAATCATAAATACAATTGTTTCATGCAATTAGCGCTCATCTCCGGAATTGGCCCGGTGGCCGAAAACCACCAACTTGGCCGGACAGCACCGCCTCGGTTAATATATCCAATTGGGTCCTGTTCTGATAAACTATAGTTAACTCGCTCGCGGAAACCGGAGATTACAACCAAGGCAATGGAAGGAACGCTGAATCCGTCTTTACCCGAGATCCATTCCTCGGTAAGTACCGGACATCCTTCCCTCTGGAAACGAATGTTCGCGTTCGCGGGGCCGGCTTACCTGGTCAGCGTCGGCTACATGGATCCGGGTAACTGGGCCACCGACCTCGAAGGCGGTGCCAGGTTCGGGTACCAACTCATTTGGGTTCTGGTGGTTTCGAACCTCATGGCGATCCTGCTCCAGACGTTGAGCGCACGCCTTGGAATCGTGACCCGACGCGACCTGGCCCAGGCTTGTCAGGAGACTTATCCGAAGCCGATTTCTTTCCTTCTTTGGATCTTGTGCGAAATTGCCATCGCAGCCTGCGATCTGGCCGAGGTTCTCGGTGCAGCTATCGCTTTAAATCTTCTATTCCATATTCCTGTTTTAACGGGTGTTATTCTAACCGCCGCGGACACGCTGCTGGTCTTGTGGTTCACCCATCTCGGCATACGGGTGATCGAGTCGTTTGTTCTGGCGTTGATCTCGGTCATTGCGGGATGTTTTCTGATCGAGATTATCTGGGCTGGTCCGGCATGGTCGCAAATGGGGTGGGGGCTGATTCCTCATTTGAATAGCAAGAATCTCTACATCTCGATCGGGATTCTGGGCGCTACCGTAATGCCGCACAATCTTTATCTGCATTCGGCGCTGGTTCAGACGCGACGGATTCGGGAGGAGGACCGGCGTGAGGCCTGCCGGTTCAATCTAGTGGATTCCGTGATCGCTCTCAATGGAGCGCTGTTGGTGAACGCCGCGATTCTCATTCTGGCGGCCAGTGTCTTTTACCGGCACGGGATCATTGTGACCGAGATCCAGCAGGCGCATCAGCTCCTGTCGCCCATGCTAGGCACCACGGCCGCGAGCATTCTTTTCGGTATCGCATTGCTCTGTTCCGGACAGTCGTCCACGTTGACGGGAACCATGGCTGGTCAAATAGTTATGGAGGGTTTCCTGCAGTTCCGCATGAGGCCTTGGCTGCGCCGGTTGCTGACCCGCATGGCGGCGATCATACCGGCCGCGATCACGGTTTACATCTGGGGCGAGCACGGGACCTATCAGCTCATTCTTCTCAGCCAGGTGATCCTGAGCTTGCAGTTGCCGTTCGCCGTCATTCCATTAGTGCAATTCACGAGCGATCGACGCCGAATGGGATCGTTTGCAAACGGGCTTTGGTTGAAGATCCTTGCCTGGAGTTGCACGGCCTTGATTCTTGGCCTAAACATCGCTCTTGTCCTGCAGACGGTCGGCGACTGGATGAGTGGTGCAAGCATGCATCGGGGAACGCTGGAGCTAGTGCTCTTCCCTTCTCTAAGTGGCTTAATTATCTTGCTTGTATGGATTACATTTGAACCTGTTCTTCCATCCTGGTTGCGATCCGCCGCACACACTCCCGTGCAGCTACCGGAATCCGTCGCCATCAACTTGCCGCGGCCGGCGTATCGGAAGATCCTGGTGCCTCTCGACCATACCGCTCGGGATCGAGATGCGATCGCTCATGCCGCGGCTATCGCTCGCGCGCAGGGATCGCGGTTGTACCTGCTGCATGTGGAAGAGGGCGTCACAAGCCAGATGTACGGACCGCTTTCGTCCACGGTGGAGGTGGAAGCCGGTCGGGAATACTTTGACCAAATTGAGGATTCTTTGCGACGGGAGGGGGTGGATGTAGAACTGGTAGTACGCCACTCACGTACTCCCAAACGGGAGATTGTAGAGTACGCCCGGTACTTAAATCCCGACCTGATCGTGATGGGCGCGCATGGGCATAAGGGCTTGAAAGACTTGATTTTCGGCACTACAATTAATGCAGTCCGTCATAATCTCACGGTGCCGTTATTAGTAGTAAGGGGAAACTGAAGCTGCCCTACTGTGTCCCGGACATTGTGTCGAAGTGATACACAGCGGCGCAATTTGAGCGCTTTTCTCCCCTGTTTTCAATGGGATCGATTGGCGGGTGGATTGCTAAAGTCAAGTCGAGCAGTACCATGCGAATCGTTTTCATTACCGCGATCCTCGCGGCCACATTGGGTGTGGCGCACGCTACCACGCTGCAGCAGCTGAGTGTGAACGACATGATCTTGAAGTCAACCTCGATTGTGCGGGGGACCGTTCAACTCACTGGCAGTTCGTTCCGGGGCGCGAACATCTATACGCAGTACACGGTGCAGGTGATCGAGCAATGGAAGGGCGCTACAGCCACACAGATCGCTTTCTCGGTACCCGGCGGGATCGCCAATGGGCTACGGCAGACGATCGCGGGCGCGCCGAGCCTGATCAACGGCCAGGAATACGTGCTGTATCTGTGGACCAGCCGGACCGGGCTCACTCAAGTGATTGGATTGTCGCAGGGGCTGTTCGTATCGGCAAACGGTATGGTCTCGCGGCCGTCGATTATGGAACACTTTGTCAATCCCAATGGGGCGGAAGCTGCCGACGCGGGCATGCAGATGACCCTAAGCGCGATGAGAAGCCTGGTGGCGTCGGTGCTCAGCCAAGCGGCCACTGCTAGCCAAGCTGGGACGACGGGACAAGCGAGGGCTAACCAGCAGTGAAACGCGTTTTCGCAATTCGGCTGGTGGGTATCGCACTCGCGCTGGCAATGTTTGCGAGCAGCGCCTCTGCCTATTACTTCTACGTTCATTACTCCAACCTGACCGGCCCGTTTGTCAACGAGAAGTGGGATTTGACCACACTGCAGAACAACACGGTCTATTTCTATATTTCGGACAGCGGTCCCTCGGCGATGGCGCCGGGCGACACATTTCAGTCACTGGTCAGCGAGATCCGAACGGCGGCGCTGGAGTGGAATAACGTCAAGACGTCAGCAATCAAGTTCGCTTACGGCGGCCTTTATACTGCTTCGGCGAGCCAGGTGACGACCGGAATAACGGTCGAGTTTTCCGACGATCTCCCTCCCGGCGTAATCGCCCTGGGAGGGCCGATCAGCTATGCCGGGCCGAGCAACGGGCAATTCGTACCGATTCTGCAGTCGACGGTTCGGGTGCAAAGCGACCTGAGCCAGCCTTCGACAGCGTGCGACAACAACCCGTGTCCGTCCTATAGCGAATACTTCTACACCACGTTGGTGCACGAGTTCGGGCACACTGTCGGGTTGCAGCACACGTTTACGTCCGCCGCGATGTCTACCTACGTAACCAGCTCGGCCACCAAGGCTTCGCCGCTGGCGATTGACGACAAGATGGCGGTTTCGCTGCTTTATCCTACAAAAGACTTCGCCAAGGGTGTGGGCACGATAACAGGTACAGTAACGGCGAACGGTACGGGCGTTCCGCTGGCTTCGGTGGTCGCGATCGCCTCTGGCGTTCCGGCTGTGAGCACGATTACGAATCCCGATGGCACGTACTCTCTGACGCTTCCGAAGGGTGCGTATCAGGTGTATGTTCATCCGATTCCGCCGCCGGAAGTGAGCGAATCTACGCCGGGAAACATCATCGCTCCGAAGGATCCGGACGGTAACCCGATGGCTTTCCCCACCGGCGTTTTCCAAACTCAGTTTTACAACGCCGGTTCCGGGACCCAATCTTATTTGCAAGCCGCGCAGGTATATGTGAATTCGGGCGAGTCCACTTCGGGCATTAATTTTTACGTGCAGAGCAAAGCGTACACGTCGATTTCCGGTGTGAGGACGTATGGATACCTGACATCTGTTCCGATTGCGTCGCCGCCCATTTCCGTTTCGAGCCGAGCCGCGATGGTGGCTTACGGCGACGGTTTGATGCTGAACGACAAGACGCTGGTACCCAATCTGAGTTTGTCGTTGTTGGGAAGCGACAGCAGTGCGGCAGCCCAGGTCTACGATGTCCAGCCCTATGTGGACGGATACCTGTCGATGGCGGTCGCGGTCGGCACTTTCGCGTCCGGACCACAGCATTTGCTGTTCTCCGTCCCGGGCGATATTTATATCCTGCCGTCGGCGTTCAATATCGTCGCCGCCGGTCCGCCGTCCGTGACTTCAGTTGCGCCGGCTGTCGACGCAAATGGGAATCCCGTGGTCGCGGTGAATGGGAACAACCTGGTGGCTGGTACCACGACGGTTCTTTTCGACGGTCTGCCGGGCACTCCGGACGGGGTTGCGAGCGATGGGAGTCTGCTGTTAGTTCCACCGGTAGCATCCGGTTCTTATAATGCCGCGGTGGTGGCGCTGAACCCGGATGGGCAAAGCTCGAATTTCTTATCCAGCACGCCGATGTTTTACACTTACGGGGCGTCCGCTCCTGCTTCCCTGGCAGTGACGCCCGGCCAGCTCTCGGCGGGAGCAAATGTCATCGACGTAGTGGGCACGAATACCAACTTCATTGATGGACAAGTACTGGTGGGATTCGGATCGAGCAACGCGGTGGTGAATAGCGTAACCGTCCTGAGCCCGACGCATCTTTCCGTGACCGTTACTATGAATTCCTCGGACGTTATTCCCACCACCAACATCAATGTGGTGAGCGGTTTGGAGCTGATTGCCCGATCGCAGGGGTCCGTTATAACCCAACAACAACCCACCAATTAAACTTGCAGGAATCGGCGCAAGTACTGGGACGTCTGGCGCGAAAATTGCGTTTTGACAGGGACATGTATTCCTGAGACACTTAGGACGTAGGTTTGAGTGCCAGTCTACCCTCCCGGTCTCGCCAGTCTTCAGTGTCGGTCCGCGGTCGTTACCCTGCCTCTTCCGAATTTGAAATCAGGAGATTTAGTTCCATGAGACTTTTTGTTGGCAACCTGCCATATGGTGCCAGTGAGTCTGATATCGAAAGCTTTTTTGCGCAAGCGGGTGTAACCGTCGACGCAGTGAACGTAATGAGGGATCGGTTTTCCGGTGAAGCACGGGGATTCGGTTTTGTCGACATCAACGATCCGCAGGCGGCAAATCGGGCTATTGAGGCCTGCAACGGCCGCGACCTTATGGGCCGCGCCGTGGTGGTGAACGAAGCTCGTCCGATGGCAGCGCGCGAGGGCGGTGGTGGTGGCGGCGGTGGCCGTGGTGGCAATCGCGGCGGCAGCGGTGGCGGCGGCGGCCGGAATCGCTGGTAGTCTGAAAACTTCTTTTAGCTGAGCAGCCGGACGATGCTATCGGCGTCGTTCGGCGCCACAATTGGTTCATTGCCGAACGTGGACCGCAGTAGCTGTCCGCCTTGGCGCCTTCAATTGGCCTGTGTGGTAGCGATAGATGTAGTCGGGATCTTTCAGAAGATTTCCGGTGAGCACCGCGACCACATCGGCTCCCTTATCGATCACACCGCGTTCGGTCAGCTTGCGAATTCCGGCGAGCGTGGCGGCCGATGCCGGTTCACAGCCGATCCCACACCTCCCGATCTGAGCTTTCGCATCCGCGATTTCCTGCTCGGATACCTTCTCCACCACGCCATCGGTCTCCGTGACTTCCTGAAGAGCTTTGGGCCAGGAAACGGGATCGCCGATGCGGATTGCGGTCGCGAGCGTTTCCGGATTTGGAACGCTATGAAACTCGCCGCGATTCTGCATGAAATCGTGGAATGGCGCCGAGCCTTCCGCCTGAATTACGGCAAGCCGCGGCATCTTTTCAATGAATCCGAAGGCGAGAAGTTCGCGAAGCGCCTTACCGAACGCCGACGTATTGCCGAGATTGCCGCCCGGCAGCACGATCCAATCCGGAGGGTTCCAGTCGCGCTGGTCGAGCATCTCGATCACGATGGTTTTCTGCCCCTCGATGCGAAAGGGATTGATGGAATTCAGCAGGTAAATGCCAAGGCGTTCCGCAAGTTCGCGAACGAGCGCGAGAATCTGGTCGAAATTCGCTTCGACTTGCAGAGTTCGCGCGCCGTATTCCAGCGCCTGGGCCAGCTTCCCATACGAGATGTTGCCGTGTGGGATGAAGACGATGGGCTCGAGGCCGGCGGCGCTGGCGTAGGCGGCCATGGATGCCGAGGTGTTGCCGGTGGATACGCAAGCCACGCGTTTCATGCCCAGTCGAACGGCCTGCGTGGCGCCACAGGTCATGCCGTTGTCCTTGAACGATCCGGTCGGATTGAAGCCCTGGTGTTTGAAAACCAGCCGATCGAGCCCACCGTACTTCGCGGCGATCGGGGCTTCGAGTAGGGGCGTGTTCCCTTCCCTGAGCGTCACGGCGCGGCGCGAGTCACCTTCGAAAGGAAGCAACTCGCGATATCGCCAGACGCCGCTTTGATCGAGAGGTGCGTTGCACATCCGCCGCTCGCGCCAGATGCGCTTCAGTGCGGGCGCATCGATTCCGTCGGAAGCGAGGAGCACTTCGAGGAGGGCTCCGCACTTCGGGCAGTTGTAGATGACATCCGTTATCGGATAGCGCGCGCGGCAGCTCTGCTCAAAGCAGATAAGCTCAGATGGCATGTTCTTTTCAGTACAACACAGCGTTTGGACATCGTATCCTCGGAAGCAGTTCGCGGTAAACAGGCGGTCTTCGATTTCGTTTGTCGGATGGCGTCACTTCCGAAATCACTCAGGATTGCGGTAAACACAAAATCGTGGACTAACTTGATTTTTCGCTCAAATATTAAGGCATCTGCGGGCTGGCGCTCACTAGCATTTTCGCAATCCAATCGGCGTGGGGGAGCCCGCAGGTCTGAAGCGCCTTCAACTCCAGATCCAGG
The DNA here is from genome assembly GCA_963802915.1 of Bryobacterales bacterium. Taxonomy (GTDB): domain Bacteria; phylum Acidobacteriota; class Terriglobia; order Bryobacterales; family Bryobacteraceae; genus JAICMB01. The sequence goes on along the minus strand of CAWDKQ010000019.1, from coordinate 36,722 downwards.
TCGTATTCGACTCGCCGAATGGTTGGCGTGGACTCGTCAAGCAAGAGATACGAAGCCCGGCGATCGCCATCGTAGGAAAGGCTCACACTGCCGCTATTGATGACGGTCATCCCTGACACGCTTCGAATAAAGGGGCGATGGATATGGGCGTAGACGGCAATCGATGCGCCGAGGGGTGCGTAGACCGATTCCAATTCGGCATCCGACGCCGAATCGGCGGGTGCACGCCACGCTGTATCAGGGCTCGCATGCACCAGCGTCATGGAATCGTGAGTCTGGCTGCGCGGAAGGGCGGCCAGCCAGGCGAGCTTCCCTTCTCCCAACGCTTCACACGTCGCCGCGGCCATCTCTTCGATTGCGGCGAAAAGCGTCTGAAGATGGGGCGACCGGTTGGCGAACTCTTTCAGCGACTCGGGCCTGAAAAGCATTTCGTCGGTATTGCCGACCACTCCCGGCCAGCCGAGATCACGAATCCGATCCACAATGTCGACGGGGCTTGCTCCCGCGTCGGCCAGATCGCCGCCATGGAAGATCAGATCAGGCGAGGTTTCGCGCAGATCCGCCAGCACGGCATCAAACGCGGTGCGATTGCCGTGAATATCCGAGACGACTGCGATTCGCACTACTTAAAACCGGGCGCCGTGATGCTGACTTCCGAGACATTGTCCGAGTACTTCCGCACGATGTCCCGAATCTTCGAGGCGTTACCCAACACGACAAACGTCAGACCTTCGGAACGGTAGTATTTGCGCGCGGTTTCGTTGGCCTGATCCAGAGTGACGGCGTCGATCCTGGCGAACAGATCGTCGATATCGTCGCGGCCGAGTCCGTATAGTTCCATATCCGCGAGAACGCCCGCCAATTGATCCGAAGTCTCCAATCGCTGCGTCGGGAACGTGCCCTTGATGTAGGCCTTGGCGGAGGCGAGCTGCGCGGCGGTGATGCCTTGGCTCGCGAGCCGTTTAAGAACCTCGAGAGCCATGTCGATGGCCTGCGCTGTCGTTTCCGTTCGCGTGTAGGTCGAGATGGAAATGCTGCCCGGTAAACGCAGCTGCTGCACGTTCGAGCCGGCGCCATAGGTCAGACCAGAGTTGACGCGAAGAGCGTCGTTCAGCATGGACGTGAAGCGGCCACCAAACAGCGTGTTTACGATTAACAGTTTCGTGCGATCGGGATCGCGACGATCGATTCCCGGCTGGCCGATGTAAAAGTAAGTTTGCGTGGCATCGGGCTTATCGACGAGAAGTAGTTTCGTTTTCAATAGAGGCGCGGAGGCAGTGCGCCATTCGAATGCAGCGCCTCCAGGGACATGGCCGAAAGCATCGGCGACTTTCGCGTTCACGCGGGCCGCATCGAACTCGCCGCTGACGATGATCGCGATATTGCGGCCGACATAAGTCTTTCTGTGAAAGTCGACAATATCATCGCGCCGGATGCGGGAGAGAGTAGCTTCATCCGGTGGACGACCGTAAGGATGTTCCGGCCCGAAGAAGAATGCCTGGTAATACGAGCCGATGGATTGCTGCGGATTGTCTTTCGCGGACTTGACCGCATCGACACGTTGCGCAAGAAGCTTGCGAACCTCAGCCTCCGGGAACACGGGGTGCAGAACGACGTCGGAAATGAGATCCAGGCCCTGATCGAAGTCCTTGGTGAGGAACTCGGAGGTGATGTTGGTGGCGGAAGCGTACTGCTCTCCGAAGCCAAGTCCAAAGGCGCCGCCAAGGTAGTCGAGCTCTTCGGAGAACTGGTCCGCGGTTCGCTTCGATGTGCCTTTGCGCAAAAGCTGGGCGGTGACGCTGGACAATCCCGCGAGTCCGGGAGGATCGGCTTCGACACCGCCCCTGATCTCGACACGAATCCCGACCAGCGGCGCACCGGCTTTGGGCATCAAATCTACTACTATGCCGTTGGGCAGAACCGTGCGCGTGTAGGGCGGCAGCTTCACCTGCGCGAAGAGTCCGACGCAGGCAAGAGAAAAAACAATCGCGATGCGTTTTGTCATTTGCCGTTCTCCGGAAGCAATACGGCCACGGTGCGATTCTTTTCTTTCAGGTATTGATTTGCTACGCGTTGTACGTCCGCGGCTGTGACCGCTTCGATCCTCTTCTCCTCGGAGAACAGCAGCGAGTAGTCGCCGTGAAAGACCTCATACTCGCCAAAGAGGTTCGCACGGCCGGCGATGGTTTTCAACTGACGGTAATGATCGGCCAGGAGCTGGTTTTTCGCCTTGCGCAGCTCGGCATCCGAGACGGGAGTTTCCCGAATGCGGCTGAGTTCCTCGAACAGCGCCGTTTCGGGGCGCGACGGATCGATGCCGCTCCGCGGCTGCATGGAAAAGATCAGCAAGCCTGGATCGAGAGTCTCCTGGTGGAAGACGTTCACGGCCAGAGCGAGCTGTTCCTTGTCCACGATGCGGCTGTATAGCCGGGAGCTCTGTCCGTGCGAAAGTAATGCTTCGAGCACGTCAAGCACAGAATCGTCGGGACTCTTTGAATCCGGCACATGAAAAGCCACCATTTCGATGGGCAACTGGGCCGGCTTCTTGATGACGACGCGGCGCTCGCCAAGCTGCTCCGGCTCTTTGGTTCGAACCTGCGGCGGCGGCTCCTGCCGCGATATAGGCTCCATGTATTTCTTTGCCAACGACAGAATTTGTGAAGTAGAGACGTCGCCCACGACGACCATCACGCAGTTGTTCGGCGCATAGCCCATGCGGAAATGGGCTTTGAGATCGTCCATAGTCCACGACTCAATGTCCGAAGGCCAGCCCACGACGGGCCAATGATAGGGATGAGCAATATAGGCCGCGGCGTGGAGCTGTTCGAACAGAATGCCGAAGTTGTTGTTGTCGACGGAAGTGCGGCGCTCGGAATACACGACACCGCGCTCGGACTCAATCATCTTGGGATCAAAGCTGAGATCGCGGATGCGATCGGACTCCATGTCGAACATCAACTCCAGGGCGGTGCTGGGAAACCAGTCGGTGTAGACGGTGACGTCTTCCGTCGTGTAGGCATTATTGTTCCCGCCGTTCTTCTCCATTTCGTTGTCGAATTGCTTCGGGCCGTATTTCTTGGCGCCGTTGAACATCATGTGTTCGAAGAAGTGCGAGAGACCGGTGTCGCCGGGGCGCTCATTACGCGAGCCGATCCGGAAAAAGAAATACATGGCGACGTCGGGGATGTTGTGGTCCTCCTGAATGAGGACCTTCATCCCGTTCGCGAGCGTCTGACTTTGCACTTCGAAGTTTTGGGCCGACGCGGCCGCGAGAAAGAGGAGGGTGAGAATCGATACCCGCATGCGCATAAGATGTAGCACAGCGGCGTTAACTGAGGGTTAAAAAGAGAATGGCCGGCCATCTCTTTCAGGAAGATGGCCGGCCGGGTTCTGAACAGTTTCGATATTACTGACGGGAGCGCCGGCGACCGACGAGAGCGAGAGCGATCAAGCCGCCGCCAATCAGGAGCACCGATGCCGGTTCAGGAACGCCGCCAAGCGGAGTTGTGGTGGACGGAATCAGAATGGGGCCTTGCCCTTGATCCAAGGTCAGAGTCGTGATCTTGGAATCCTGATATGAGAAGACGCCAGTTGTGGTTGCGCCGTAGATGGAGTCGTACGTGAACCCGGAAATCACCGTGGGACCGTTGACGGTCACGCCAGTGTAGTAGAACGTGATGTTCTGTATGGTCGGATCGTCAAAGAGGATCTGGCCGCTGGGAGTAATGCCAGTGAGGTTGATCGCACTGCCCCAGCCCGAAGGGGCCGTGGGGCCGTTGACGCCGCTGCTGATGATTCCAGGGATGTCATAAAGAGTGAAGAAGGTACCGAACGCGCAAGGAGTGCCGCCGAAACAGGTTGTGTTGGTGGTCGCCGATGGATCCAGCGTCTCATTCGCGTTAACGGCGATGTTGTAATTCCAGTCGTAGATACCGGGAGAAACCTCTGTGGGGGCTCCCCCGTTCAGCGCTGGTGTAATGCTTGCCATGGCCAGCCCGGAGCAAGCAAGGGCGGCGAAAACGACGATAGGGAGTCTCTTCATAGGATCCTTTCAAAATTCCTTTGGTTCATTAATGTCGTGTGTCTTTCCGCGTAGCAAAGACATAACTAGTGTGTTTGTTTTGGTGTAATTTGAACAGTAGTTTCGGCGGGCTTTTTGTACCGGTACGGTTCAGACGATGAAGTGGTAACGGGCGGTGGGTAGGCGGTACTACCCGGACGGCTAGATCGAAGATTGTGCGCGGTGATTTTTCAAGTTGCGGGCGGTCTTTTCTTGATTCAGTTAGTCGTTCAGTTGTGCCATTTGCGCTTGTCGCGCTCCATTAAATCGTCCGCTTCTTTGGGCCCCATAGTACCCTCCTTGTAATTCGGAAAATTACGCGGAGGGAGCGCGCTCCAGACGTCGAGGACCGGTTGCACGACGCTCCATCCAGCCTCCACCATGTCGGCGCGCTGAAACAGGGTTGCATCGCCGATCATGCAGTCGTAGAGGAGACGTTCGTAGCCGGTGCTCGGTTCCGTGCCGAAGTAATCGGCGTACCGGAATTCCATGTCGACTACGCCGACATGAACCACGGGACCGGGCTGCTTGGCGCCAAAACGCAATGAGATTCCTTCGTCAGGCTGGATGTGTAGGATCAGCAGATTCGGATTGAGGTGTTCCACCGGCGTATCGCGGAAGAGGATGAAGGGCGCGCGGCGGAACTGAATTGCAATCTCAGAAGTCCGTTTCGCGAGCCGCTTGCCGGTACGGATATAAAAGGGCACATCGGCCCAGCGCCAGTTATCGAGCGTCAGCTTCAGAGCCACGAAGGTTTCGGTGTTTGAATCCGGTTTGACCTTGGGCTCACTCCGATACGCGGGGACGGAGTTTCCGTCGATAACGCCGTCGCCGTATTGTCCGCGGACCGCGCGTGTCAGCACGTCTTCCGGCGCCATCGGCGTGATGGCGTTTAGAATTTTAGCCTGTTCATCGCGGACGGCATCGGCCTGAAAAGAAATGGGCGGTTCCATGGCGGTGAGAGTCACGAGCTGAAGAATATGATTGGGCACCATATCCCGGAGCGCGCCGGCGTTATCGTAATAATCGCCGCGCTGCTCGACGCCCAGTGTCTCGGCGACGGTAACTTGCACGTGGTCGATGTAGCGGCGGTTCCAGATCGGTTCGAAGATCCCGTTTGAGAAACGAAAGACCAAAATGTTTTGAACCGTTTCTTTGCCGAGGTAATGATCGATACGGTAGATTTGCTTTTCGGTGAGTACGTTCCTGATTTCGCGATTCAGCGCGCGGGCCGATTCCAGGTCTCTTCCGAAGGGCTTTTCGATTACGACGCGACGCCAGTGGCCATCTGTTTCTTCCGCAAGACCAGCCTGCCCGAGCTGATCGACCACGGGCCCAAAGAGGCCGGGACGGGTCGCCAGGTAGTAAAGGAAGTTACCGTGGGTGTTGTGACGGGCATCCACTTCGCCAAGCAGAGATTTTAGGCGTTCGAATGCGGCATTGTCGCGCAGGTCGCCGGAAACGTAATATACGCGCTGAAGCAGCCATTCGCAAAATTTGCACTGGGGCGGCGCGCCGGCGAATTCAGTCAGATCCTTACGTACCATGTCGCGGAACTCATCATCGCTCATGGGCTCGATAGCGAATCCGACGAGAGCGAAGTCGGGCGAGACCACGTTTTTCTTCGCGAGATTGTACAGAGTGGGAAGCAGCTTGCGTTTGGTAAGGTCGCCCGACGCGCCGAAAATCACCATAATGCAGGGATCGCCGGGGCGAGCCTGAGTCGGAGTAGTATTGTTATCCGCCATTCTCTCTAGCCTCCTGTCGCTTGCTCGACTTGATAGCCGAATTTGTATCGCATTGCCGATGACATTTTTTCCACCAATGTGTGCTCCTGGCGGGAGCGGAAGTGCGCATACAGGGACGCCGCGTGCCGATGACGCTTCCCCGCCTCCATACTTCGGCGTAAGCTTGCATTAACGCATACTCGATGCCGTCGTGAATCATCTTCACGAAATGGCCCGAACCCAAGGGCCCGCAGTTAATGTAATCGAGCTCAGCGGAGATTGGCTTGCCGTTGGCAGTGTTCGCGACGCCGCTGCTTCCGGGAGCGAGGGCTTGGAAGATTGGCTCCAGCCTGGCGAACGTCTGGGGCTTGCCGCCATTGATGATCGTATCGCCGGGTTCGAGGAGCGTGGCGAGCGTTTCCACCATCTGCTGCGTCGGAGCTTCGGGGCGAACCATGGCGTTTCCAGCGCGGCGACCAAATCGGAAATGGTGGAAGCACCGTGCGCGCCGAACGATTCGAGTTCCTTCACTTTATTCGGATCGAGATCGAAGACGACGCCGTTGTGTCCGGCGTTCATGAGCCGGCGGATCATGTTTCCGCCCATGCGACCAGACCGATCATTCCGAGGTGCATCGCTTCTCCTCGTCACAGAGTAGCGCGGCTTTGCCGCATCGCCGAGAATTGAGATATGTCCATAACGACAAGCGTCCGAATCGTTCGAGCGGGAGAACTGGATCATAATACTCCGCAAACTCCCGGGATGGATCGCGCCGCCGCAATCACTTATGCGACTGCCGGCGCTCAAAAACTGTGGGCTGGAAATGTCGTAGTACAGCCGAACGCGAAAACGGGACCGCATCATCATGGCGAACTGGAAACGGTGCTTTATATCGTGAGTGGACGCGCGCGATTTCGCTGGGGCGAACATCTGGAGTTCGCCGACGAAGCAGGGCCGGGCGATTTTGTTTTCATACCGCCCTTTATCCCGCACCAGGAAATCAATGCCAGTAACGATATGCCCGTGGAAGCGGTGGTCGTACGCAGTGGACAGGAGCCGATCGTGATCAATCTGGATATCGAGAGTCCGGAGCCGGCGTCGGCGGGGATTGCGGCCGATCCGTTCCACTCGTGATCTTTAACTGACCTTTAAGTAGGTGCTATAGGGCTGGTCGTCCATGGCGGTGAAGGGGCGGAAGAGCAGCGGTCCTGAAGCCGTGTCGGCGCGCCATGCGGTTTGATTCGGAAGTTGTGCGGGGCTGAGCAGTTGCTGGCGCGTTATCGCCGGCGGATCTGAGGCGATAGCGAATAAGACCAGAGGACCGCGGACCAAGGCAACGGTTTCGGGATGATTTTCGTCGATGGACTCGATGCGAAGGGGCAATTGAAGTTCGAGCTCTATGCGGTCTCCATCCTTCCAGGTTCGTTGCAGAGCGGCGAATCCCTTGTCGACGGATGCGGGGACGCGCTCGCCATTGACGCGAATTAGCGCGGAGCCGGAAGACCATGCGGGGATTCGGAAACGGAGTGTCAGACGCGAGGAGCGCGAGGCGCGGAGGCGCATGTCAATTTTGCCGCCGATAGGATAATCTCCGGTTTGAGTGAGTGCCAATTGCGCTCCATCCGCGCTAGTCCAGCGGAGGGTCGACGGCAGATAGAGGTTCACGAAGACGCCATCCGCATCATGGAAGTAACCGAGTATGCGGTAATCGGCCGCGACTTGCGGCAGAGTGCCGGAGCAGCAGGGCCAGGCATCGGGGAAGTACGCCTTGGTCGCTGGAGAATGGTAATCGGAATAGTAGAAGGCGTGACCGTCGGGCTGCAACGGCTTCGCGCCTAATACGGTGTTGTACAAAACGCGTTCCATGCTATCGCCGTAACGGCCGTCGCGAGTCACACGCAATAGATATCGCGTCAACTTAAAATGCGCGTAGCTTCCGCAGGGCGTCTCGAAACCGCGATGCGTGCCGGTGAGGCTGTTGTACAGCGCTCCGCTGCCGGGTGCGCTGAAGCTCTCGTCCGGGCCCCAACCTCCGGTGGCGAAGCTCTGCGTGGTTGCGATCATGTCGAAGGCATTGCTGGCGGCACGAAGATGCTTGCGGCTGCCGGTGGCGAGATACGCCTGCATCGCCGAACTCAATGCATTGCAGAAGCTATAGGCGTGATGATTTGCGAGTACGTTTTTATTCTCGGAAAGCGGATCGAAGTAGGTTTCGTCGAGCAAGAAACGGGGCGCGATTTGCCGGTAGCGCTCACCGGCGCCGCGCTCCCAAGCGAGGAACAGGTTTTCAGCCAGCGTGTAGGATTCGTCCCAGGTGTAATCGTCGCCAGTGTTGTCGCCCACCGACTTGCGCCATCGCCGCTGCGGTTCATCGCGATCGAGCGCGTGCGGCGGCAGGTGGGGCAGCGCGGCATCGGTGGTTCGATCGAGCAGTTCAAAGGCGTTCGAGATGCCGGCGAATTGATGCGCGTCGATCAGGCCAATGACCATTTTGTCGTAGTTATAGGCCGGAAATCGAAAATTGGTATAAAAGCGGCCGGAGATTGCGGGTTCGTAAAGAGCGAGCAGGCGTTCCAACCTGGTTCGTGTTCGCGCGTCATGATTGATGGCATATCCACGGGCGAGCGCTGAAATCCATTGGCCGAAACAGTGGGCAGGCGCGAAGCCATGGCCGCCGCTTTCTGTTTTCGAGAGCGGCAATTCGTCGTACCATCCCCCCAGATCGGGACCCGGCGCGGGAAGCCCGGCCCGCAGCCGCCATGGCTTTAGAAGACTATCCTCGTTTAACACCATCAAGACGGACTGTGTCTGCTCGAACTGAGTTTGGGCGAGGCCCGGCGCCAGTTCGACATTTTCGTAGCTGAATTCCTCGAGTGTGCGCGGAAGTTCGGCGCTGTCCGACCGGCGAGACCAAAGGGCCGCGGTTGCTAAGCCTGAAGATCGCAAGAAGGAACGGCGGGACGTCATACCTGGATTATGCACGAAATAATTATGGACGAAACAGGCTCGGGCATCTAAGTTATTGAAACTCATGTTATTCTGAGCTTCGGAAGTGTTTAGCCGGCACTATAGAAAAGTCAAAGCGCTGTTCGGGCTGGCGGACGTTATCCTCACCGCGCTGGCGTTCCTCGCGGCATATCAGACACGTGTCTGGCTGAATGTCTGGTTCCACCTGGAACACCGTTTTTTCCTCGATTTCTCCGTCGCCGCCATGCTTTTGCTGTATTCGGTGGCGTGTTATATCGCCATCGGGTACTGGCTCGATATTTACGAGCGGCTGGATTCGGCGCATCCACGTGTGGTTCTGCGCGATACTTTTCGGCAATGCGCGCTGGGCGGCATCTGCGTCGTCATTGGGCAGTTTATTTTCCGCCTGGATTTGAGCCGTCCCTTTGTCGCGTTATTTGCGGTCTTTAGCTGGATTCTGCTGTGCCTCTTTCGGATTCAGGCGGGACGGAGCATCGGCGCCATCCGGAGGCGTTTCAATAGCGCTCATTACGTAATGGTGGTCGGCTCCGGAGCAAGCGCGCTGCGGATCGGACGGGCGCTCGAACAGTCCTCCGACTATGGGATCCGGCTAGCCGGTTTCTTCGATCGCGAGGACGGGAGAATTACGCTGAGCCGGTCCTACGAGGTGACGGCCCTGAACCGTCTGCCGGAAATGCTGCGGGAGCACGTGATCGACGAAATCATTTTCGCGGTCGATAGCCGCGAACTCGCGGACATGGAAGAAGTATTTCCTGCTGTGTGACGAGGAAGGCGTCCGCACGCGTGTGCTGGTAGATTTTTTCCCGCACGTTAACAGCGAGTTGTATCTGGACCGGCTCGGCGCCGCTCCGCTGCTGACATTTTCCGCCGCGCCTCATGATGAGCTGCGCCTGTTGTTCAAACGGTCTATCGATGTTGTTCTTGCCGCGGCCGCCCTGGTGCTCTTATTTCCATTCATGTTGATCACGGCCCTGCTCATCTGCCTTACTTCGCCCGGGCCAGCGATTTTCCGCCAGGAACGGTGCGGCCTGAATGGACGGCGTTTCGTGTTTTATAAGTTCCGTTCCATGTGTCTTAACGCGGATGAAATGAAAGCTTCGCTACAGCATCTGAATCATAAATCGACAGCGTTCAAGATTCCGGACGATCCGCGGCTGACCTGGGTCGGAAAATTCCTGCGCAAGTTCTCGATCGATGAATGGCCGCAATTGTGGAATGTCATCAAGGGCGATATGTCGCTGGTCGGGCCGCGGCCGGCAGTGCCGGAAGAAGTAGAGATGTACCAGCGCTGGCAGCGCCGCAGATTGCGGATGCGGCCGGGACTCACTTGCCTGTGGGCCGTGCAGGGCCGCGACGCGCTGGATTTCGAGACCTGGATGAAGATGGACATGCAATACATCGATAACTGGTCGTTAGTTTTGGATTGGAAAATCATACTGCGAACTATTCCCCGCGTCCTTACCGGGAAGGGAGCTCATTAATGCACTTAGTGCCTACGCAAGACGAAGTCGTCGAAATACTGCGTAAGACCGGCGCGCTGCGTGACGGTCATTTCGAATATCCGAACGGACTACATTCCAACGAGTACATGCAAATCGCGCTCGCCATGCGGTATCACCGTATCGCCAAGACGCTGAGCGTGGGGTTGAGCCGGCTGTTGCGGGCGAATCCTGAAATCCGCGCCATGATTCCGGAGCTGTCGATTGTGTGTCCTGATACGGGCGGTTCGCCCGTCGCCTATGGCGTCTGTGAGGCTTTGCAAGCTCACCAGGTTTATTGGGCGGAGCGCAACGATGAGCATGAGCCGTTTCATTTTCGACAGTACCTGGAGCAGGAACCGGGCGAGAAGGTTCTGATCGTGGACGACATTCTGCGATCCGGCAGAAAGCTCTCGGAGCTGAAGGCGTTAATCGAATCGAAAGGCGCGGAAGTGGTGGGCCTGGCGGTCATGGTGTATCAGCCCACCCCTAAAACCATCGATTTCAGCCCGCTTCCGTTTTACTATCTCGCCAAGCTCGACGCTCTTTATTCGCAGGACGCCGAACACTGTGAATTCTGCCGCAAAGGATTGCCGCTCGAGAAGGTCTGGATATAAAGCCGCCTTAGACCACGCTCGCTCGCGCCAGTTTGAGACGCTGGAGTAGACAGAAGAGGTCGTTGTTGCGCAGCGGCTTGCGTAGAAAACCGGAGCAGCCCGATTGAGCCGCTGAGCGGCGTTGCGTTTCGAGTTCGTCGGAGGACAAAACCACGATGACGGTACGCGGGGTTGCCGTTTGGGTTTCCCAATCCCGAATCGCACGGATCGCGGCATAGCCGTCCATGCCGGGCATATGGACGTCCATGAACACGACGTCGAAATGATTTTTCCGCACAATGTTGACGGCCTCCAACCCATTGCGCGCGCGGTGGACGTTCTCTTTGCGGAGCAGGAGTTCAGTCAGCGCGTAGCTTTCGTCGCAATCCTCCGCTACCAGTACGCTCAAACTATCGGGGCTCGCGGCTTGTGAGTCTAACGCCAAGTTGGGATTGCCGATTTCTTCCGGCTGCGAGGGAAGAAAAATGGCGAGGCTTGAGGAGCCGGGAGAGGGCCACTCCACTTCCGAAGTCCCTCCCAGAGAGCGCAAGCGCCGTCCGGCCACCATCACGGCTATCGCGAATGTTACGGCATCCGCCTCGTGAAATGCGATCCGATCCGGATACGCATTCAGCCAGTCCACCAGGCGGACGGCGAGGCTGGGATCAGGAGGCGTAATGGCGAACCGGCCGCCCGCCCGGCCGGGGATCGGAACAAGCGCGGCATGCACGTCGCCCGCGACGCCCATCTTCAAAGCGGCATTCAGAATGCGTGTGAAGACTTGCTCGACCGTGCGCCGATCCTGCCGGATCAGAATCGACTCGAAGGGCGCTTCGAGAACAATCCGGCTGGCGGGTTCTCCGGACGCCGGTTCGCCCGAGGCCAGATTAATCAACTCGATGGCCTGGCCGATGCAGTGCGCCGCATCGAACTGTTCCGTGGCCCGGGCGGGCGGGGGCGCACTTGCCAACAAGTCCCGAATATCGTCGATCAGCCGCAGCAAACGGTCCGCGCTGCTTCTGCTGTTCGCCAGGGAGTTTTTCCATGCTTCGCTAGAGGCGTCCCCGCGCAACCCAATCAGGCCGAGGGTAGCTTGCACGGAATCCCGGGCCTGGTTACACAGGCTGTTCAGGATGGTCATGATCGCTTGGTTGGTCATGTATTAGCGAATTCCTCTCACGATCACTCTTCCGCCGGGCGCGCCGCGCTGATCGAGAAATACTCGACGAAGCGCCGCACCGGACTGGTTTTCTTCACGACGGACCGCGCCGGCGCCATAGCCCCGGCGATCGCCGCGATCTGTTTGGCCAACTGAGACGAGCCAGCCAGGATGGCGCCTTTTTCCGCCGCCCGCGTAACCTCCTTGCTGCTGAAGGGAAGTTGAAAACGCACCGGCAATTGAATGATGCGTTCAATTTCTCCCACCGAAAAAGCGCCGCGGCGATCGAGCGAATTGAGCACCACCGATACTTTGTCGCTCAACCGCAGGTCCTGCAACCAGCCGGATTTCCGCCGCGCCACATGCAGCGCGCCGACGTCGGGTGTGCAGACTAGAAAGATGTGTTTGGCTCGCAGCAGGACTTCGCTTTCGTGCTGCTCCATCGAGCCCGGCAGGTCGACCGATACTACCGAATAACGCCGCACGGCAAAGTCCAGGAGGTCGGAAAAAAACTCGGGCGGGACGGGACTCGAGAAATCGACCGGGCCGGAACCGAGCAAGTGCAGATTATCGAGCTGGCATACCAGACTCGACCAGAGATCGTTATCGAGCCGATTGGCATAGAGCAGCGCATCGACAATCGTCTTTCCTCCCTCGGCCTTTAGCAGAAAACTGGTGACTCCCAGCCGGATATCAAAATCCAACAGCAGGACGGGTTCTTCGGCGCCGCTCGCCACCATTGCCGTTGTGTACGTCGCCACCGTGCTCGCGCCACATCCCGGCTTGGCGGGAACAAAAGCGTAAAGGTCGGCGATGAGTTCGCCGGCGCAGCCCAGGTTGGCGGCAGCGCGGTTGGCCGCCTGGAGGACCTCGCGATAGGTGAAATGGGGCAGCGCGTCCCGGACGCCGACTTGCATGAGACGCAACACTTCGTCGCGGCTGTCGCCGGCGCCCACGGCGATTGTAGCCACAAGAGGGCGTCCGTCCACCGCGCGCGCGGCCGGCATGGCTCGAACCGGGTCCGTAAAGTCGATGACGACGATCGCTTTCTGGCCGGCCTCAATGCCGCGCAGCCGGGCGATTTCATCGTAAGTCAGGTCCCAGGCCGCTTCGAAGCGGAGGTGCGCATCGAGGGCCGCGTGCACATCTTTACGGAAGCCCGCGTCAGATGAGACAGTGGCTAAGATCACGATTTCCTCCCGGATGCAGTGTTCCGCACGATTTTCTTATCGGCGCACGCGCCACAAATACAAAAACCGATTTGAAATGACTCAGATTGCATCCCCCCTTCACCGATAAGTTGAAACGTGACCACTCAACTTTCCGAATGCCTCTGCCCCAGTTCGCTACCCGCGGTGGCCTCCTCGCCCGCTTGGATATTGGTGATCGACGACGATCCGGAGTTTCGCGCTCTCGCAAAACAAGTCCTCGAAGGCAGCGGCTTTAACGTCGCCACCGCTGCCAGCGCCGCCGAGGGTTTGGCGCATATGCGCTCTCATGCCGTCGAAGTGGTGATTCTCGACATGATCATGCCCGACCGTGACGGTATCGACACGTTGTCGGAAATCAAAGTCTTCTTCCCCGGTGTTAGAACAGTGACGGTCTCGGGAGCAGCCGACTCGGATCTGTATTTGACGGTCTCCGCTTATCTGGGCGCGGACGCTTCGTTGGATAAATCCCGGGTGGCATCCTTGTGCGCTCTTCTCAGAGTGGTCCTGGATCGATGAACCATGACTTTCGTCAACCGCTGGTCCGACCTCCCTCTGCGAACCAAGGGACTGTTTGTGGTTGCGGTTCCCGCCGGCGCCACGATAATTCTGGCGCTGACGGGTTATGCTCTGGGAACCCGGACCGCAGCCGACGAGCAGTGGGTACGCCACAGCCTCCTCGTCAGCCAGGAGATTCAAAGGCTGAGAACCAACGAGGCGGAAATCGGCGCTCTGGCTCGCGGGTATTTCATCGTTGCCGATCCCGTTTTTACGAATCAATTGCGCGACGCGATTGCCGCCTTCGACACGACGCGGCAGCAACTGTTGCGGCTGACCGCGGCGGACGCGGGACAAGTATGGCGTCTTTCACGGATCGGGGACCTCGAACGATCGCGGGTGGAGCGGATTTACGGTGCTGTTGCACGCTTCGAGTCGGCGGTGCTGCCGGCGGAGGAACTGCGCGCCGCGGTTCGCGCCGCCGAAGCCGAGTGCGGCCGGACGAACAGTCTGTTGTCGGAAATGGAGGGTGAAGAAAAGCGCTTGCTGGAATTGCGTTTCGAGCAAGTGGATCGGTTGCGCGTGGCCCGTCGTATAGCCACTTTGATTTGCGTCCTGATCGGCGTGATCGGGGGCTTCGCTATTTCGATCCTGTTCGCATCCGGCATTACGAGGCGAATCGGAAAGCTGCAGGAGAATGTCGCCCGCCTTGCGACTTGTGGCGTGCTCGATCCGTTGCCAGGCGGACGGGATGAAATCGGTGCGCTGAGTGAGGGAATCGCCCGCAACGCCGAGATTCTCAGACGACGCAACACGGCCCTTGAAAACGCGTTGCATGGAATCGCGGAGGCCGATGTAGCTGGCCGCTGTTTGTCCTACAACAAGGCGTATGCGGAACTGGCCGGTTTGCCGGAATGCTGCGTTCCGGTCAGTATCACGGAGACCGTGCATCCTCACGATCAGCCGAAGGTGGAGGCCGCAATCGAAGAGATGCGCGGGAGCGGCCGGGCCGAGCTGGAGGCGCGCATCGTGCATCGGCAAGGAAAAGTTACGGACGTCGCCATGACGCTGCTTCCCGCAACGGAGGATCGACAGGCTAACTATTACGTGTTCTTGCACGACAGCACGCTACGAAAGGAGACAGAAGCGACGCTGGTAATGGCTAAGGACGCCGCAGTGGCATCGAGCATGGCAAAGACCCGCTTCCTGGCCAAAATCAGTCACGATATCCGCACTCCGCTGAACGCGATCCTCGGCGCGGCGGACCTGCTTTCGCAAACGGCGCTCGACCCGAAACAATGCGCATACGTCGACATGTTCCAGCGGAATTGCCGGCGGCTGGTACGGCTGATCAACGACTTTCTAGATTTTTCGCGCATCGAGGCCGGCGCGGTGCAGGTGCAAAAGGCGCCTTGCCGCGTTCGCGAGATGGTGGAAGAGGCGGCGGCGACCTTCCGGGAGTCGGCTGCCCGGAAAGGGCTCGAACTGCGCTTCGAAATCGTGCCGGAGGTCCCCGAATGGGCACTGGCCGATTCGGCGCGCGTCCAGCAGGTCTTAGTAAACCTGATCAGCAATGCCGTCAAGTTTACGGAGGATGGCGGTGTGTGCATCCGGGTTCGAATGCAGGACCATCTGATTGGCGATTGCATCCATATCGCGGTGGAAGACACAGGTCCGGGAATCGATGAGGAGGACCAAGCCAGGATTTTCGCTGCTTTTGCCCAACTGCCGGACAAGGACGCAAGTCATCGGGGCAGCGGTCTGGGGCTCACGATTTGCCGCGAGTTGGTTGAGTTGATGGGCGGAGAAATCGGAGTGAGCAGCAGGAGAGGTTTGGGGAGTACGTTCCATTTCACTTTGCCGCTGGAACCCGTTCCCGACGTGGACGCACCTCCCGTCTCTCCTCCCAACGCGATCTGTAGGGGGTGGTGTCTAGAGGAACCGGCCAGAGTTTTGATCGCGGAAGACACCGCTGACAACCGCACGTTATTGGAACACTATCTCGACGGAGAACCCGTGGAACTTACCTTCGCGGTGAATGGGCAAGAAGCTCTGGAACAAAGTAAGCGCAATGAATTCGATCTCATTTTGATGGATATAGATATGCCTGGGCTGGACGGGTATCAGGCTGCGAAACTGATCCGTAAGTGGCAGGCGGAACAGGGCACGGTTCCGACGCCGATCGTCGCCTTATCCGCTCACGCCATGCGCGAGGCGGTGCGCGCCAGCCTGGACGCCGGCTGTGTCGCCCACGTCGCAAAACCGGTTGACCGTTCCACGCTGCTCAAAACCATAAAGCGATACGCGCTTGCGAAAAGCGTACGTCCGGAATGCCCTCCCGACATCTGCGTTGTAGCTGACGGAGTGGCTTCCCTGATTCCGGTTTATCTCGCCTCCAAGCCGCAACAGATCGAAGACGCGCGAGCCTCGCTGGAGCGCCGTGACTTCGATCCAGTGCGCCGCTTCGGACATAACTTGAAAGGGACGGGCGGGGGATATGGCTTCCTTCGCATTCAGTAGATCGGTGCCGCGATCGAAACCGCGGCATCGGAAAAAGACGAAGAAAGCATTCGCGGCCAGCTCGAGGCTTTGTACCGTTTTGTGACTCAGGAGTCGGTGGCTAAGCCCCTTGCAGTAATTTCCTCAAATACATGAGCTGGCCCAAGTGATATGAATTGTGATCAGCCAGCAATAAGGCTTCGCGCAAAAGCGTGTGTTCGCCGGCGTGGGGGATTGGCGCCAGCAGATCGAGTTCCGGATTCGCGACCAGTTTTTTCATCTCGGCAAGATCGTGGTGGAATTTCTTGATGCTCTGATTCCAGGCGCTATCGTTGGGAGGCTCGTCGGTTTCCGGCCAGTACCCCTTGGGCCAATCGGGAGAAACGTGTTTCGGATCACGGCTGTATTCCAGAATGTCCCATTGCGCCAGGCGCATGTGTTCCAGTAACTGCCACGCCGTATGAGGCGCGCCGGCCGGTTTTGCGCCGCGCAACGCAGGAGGAAAGTCCTTGACTGCCCCATCGAAATCGATATGAGCGCCCTTCATATCGAGCAGATTGATCAAGTGCTTGCGAAGATCGTCCATGGGAAATAGACTCAACCGGCGGGCGCGAGGAATCAGGGAACCTGGCGAGGGGTTGGGGGTCCGTTTGACGGCAGAGTGAGCTTATTTGGGGTTGCTAAGGTGCGGGAATGGTTGGAGAACGCCGCAACAAAGGATCGTGGGCGCAGGTCGTGGCTTGGTATAATGTTCCTTGATGCAGCGATCAATCCAGGATGGCAGCGGTAAGAAAATAATCCTCTTAAGGCCACGGGGTTTTTGCGCGGGAGTGGTGCGGGCGATCGATGTCGTAAAGATTGTCCTGGACCTCTACGGCGCCCCCGTTTACGTACGAAAAGAGATTGTACATAACCGGCACGTAGTTGACGAGCTGCGCCAGGCTGGTGCCATCTTTGTAGAGGAATTGGCAGAGGTGCCGGAAGGCGCCCGCGTCATTTTCAGCGCTCATGGGGTTTCTCCCGCAGTGCGGTCGGAGGCGACGGAGCGTAAACTCCAGGTCATCGATGCTACTTGTCCATTGGTCACCAAAGTGCATCTCGAAGCGGTTAAGTTCGCCCGCCAGGGCTACACGATCATTTTGATCGGCCACGCGGGGCACGATGAAGTGATCGGGACTCTTGGCGAAGCGCCGGAATACACGTTTCTGGTTTCGAACGTGGAAGATGTAGACCGACTCAACGTGAAAGATCCGGAGAGAATGGCGTATTTGACGCAGACTACTCTTAGCCTGGACGAGACGCACGATATTGTTGAGCGTCTCAAGCAGAGGTTCCCGGCAATTGTCGGTCCCAAGACACAAGATATCTGCTACGCGACGGAGAACCGACAGCTCGGGGTGAAGGCCGTAGTACCGTTGACGGAAGTACTGCTGGTGGTGGGGTCCCAGAACAGTTCTAACTCGCGCAGATTAGTTGAGGTCTGCCACAATGAAGGGGTGCCGGCTTACCTTCTCGATGACAGCAACGAAGTGAACCCGGCGTGGCTCGAATCCGCTCATACGGTGGCTGTAACGGCTGGCGCATCGGCACCCGAAAACCTCGTTCAGGACCTGATTGCCTGTCTGCAGTCGAAGTTCGGGTTTGATCGGGTTGAGGAAATGGAACTTAAGGAAGAAGACGTTCGCTTTCAGTTGCCGTCGAACCTGGAACGTTCGGCTCTGCGGCTGACGTCGATAACACCCGCTAACACATTGACAGTATGAGCTCGCGTATTCAGGTTGAAGACGCATTACTCGCCGGGAGCGCGGTTGCGGCGCAGAAAGCCACGAGCTGGCTTCTCAGCGAGCAGTATGAACAAGGCTACTGGTGGGCCGATCTCACAGCCGATTCCACGCTTGAATCGGACTGGATTCTACTACAGCTTTGGCTACACCCTCCCGTCGACGGCGTATGGAATCCGCCCTCCCGACCTTTGATCGACAAGGCTGTGCGCGCTATTCTTTCGCGGCAGCTTCCCGATGGCGGCTTTAATATATATCTCAAAGGTCCTTCCGAACTCAGCGCGACTGTAAAAGCTTATTTTTCGTTGAAGCTGGCGGGACGCGCCGAAGGCGTAACTCCTCAATTCTTCGCCGACGCCTTGACCAAAGCGAAAGACCGCATCCTGGCGATGGGCGGGATTCAGGGCGCCAACAGCTACACGAAAATCAATCTCAGCCTGTTCAACCTGTATCCGCGCGAAGGCTGCCCTTCAGTACCTCCCGAAATGGTGCTGCTGCCCGGCAACTTCATGTACCAGATGTCGTCGTGGACGCGCGCGATCGTGACGCCTCTCGCCATCGTGCATGCGATGAATCCGAGCCGTCCGGTGCCGGCAGGTTTCGATCTTAAGGAAATTTTCGCTCCGGGCGTCCCGGTCACCTACCGCCGCGACGCGAAACTTTTCACCTGGCGCAACCTCTTCCTCGCTTTCGATTACGCCCTGAAAGGTTGGGAACGCTGGGGAAGTAAGAGCGTGCGGCAGCGGGCGATCCGCCGCGCCGAACAGTGGATGCTCGAGCGGACGCGCTATACGGATGGCCTTGGCGCGATCTATCCGCCGATGCAATACATCATCATGGCGCTGGATCTCTTGGGCTACCCGGCGGACCATCCGGACCGTGTCGAGGCGGAGAAGCAATTCGACCGCCTGATGGTCCAGACGGACGATCAGTTTTATTTTCAGCCGTGTTTTTCCGTTGTTTGGGACACAGGGATTGCAGCGTTCGCCTTGGGCGATTCGGACAGCCGTGAGGTTGCTCCGGCTCTGCGCCGCTGCGCCGATTGGCTACTGACGAAGGAAGTCCGGCGTAAGGGCGACTGGTCCGTAAAACGCCCGAAGACCGAGCCCTCCGGTTGGTATTTCGAGTTCGCCAACGAGTATTATCCCGATATCGACGACACGGCGATGGTGCTGCTGGCGCTGAGCAAGTCGCGCGCGACTAACAGCAAGGAGCAGCAGACTGTCGAGCGCCGGGCCATCCAATGGCTGCTGGACATGCAATCGAAAGATGGCGGATGGGCGGCATTCGATGTCGACAACAACTGGGTTCCGCTGAGTTGGGTTCCGTTTGCCGACCACAATGCGATGCTGGATCCGACTTGTCCGGACATTACAGGACGGGTGCTCGAAGCGCTTTGCGCGTGTGGACTCGACCGTTCGCATCCGGCCGTCCAGCGGGGGGTTCAGTACCTCATTCGGACCCAGGAAGCCGATGGGAGCTGGTACGGACGCTGGGGCGTCGATTACATCTATGGCACGTTCCTCGCCCTGCGGGGACTCCAGGCTGCCGGCGAGAACGATCGGGAAGCCCATATACAGCGCGGCCTCGAGTGGGTGCGATCCATCCAGAATTTCGACGGCGGCTGGGGCGAGAGTTGCGCCAGCTACGACAATAACAGCTACACCAACGCACCAAGTACACCTTCGCAGACTGCCTGGGCCATTTTGGCCCTACTGGCCGGCGGCGATACGCGCAGCAGCAGTCTGCACGATGGCATCGAGTATTTGCTGAAGACCCAAACGGGCGATGGAACGTGGAACGAGGACCTGGCTACAGGGACAGGATTCCCGAAAGTATTTTACCTTTGCTATCACCTCTACAGGCATTCGTTCCCGTTGCTGGCGTTAAACACTTTCCTGCGCACGATGCAAGGCGGGAACGGGTAGGCTGGATGGAAGCCTATTCAAAGCTGTCCAAACAGCACGCGCAGTTGCGTGCCCGCCGGTGAGCGGCCGCCCCACATTAGTAACCGGCGCAACCGGCTTCATCGGCTGGCATGTCGCGAAGAAGCTCCTGCAGCATGGTCATGCTGTGCGGGCACTGGTCCGGCCCGGGAGTCAGGTTAAAGAATTAAGCGTCGAAACAGTAACTGGCGATTTGAGGGATCCGGACTCGCTGGCGCGAGCGGTTGAGGGTTGCTCTACGGTTTTCCATATCGCGGCTGACTACCGCTTATGGGCGAAGTATCCCGACGAGCTTTATCAGTCGAATGTGACAGGAACGAGAAACCTATTGACCGCAGCGCGCGATGCCGGGGTTGAGAGGGTCGTGTACACAAGCACGGTCGGTTGTATCGGCGTGCCGGCGGATGGGATCGGCAACGAAGATCTCGCGGTTGGACTCGAAGAGATGACGGGAGCGTACAAACGTTCGAAGTTCCAGGCCGAGCAGGTCGCGCTCGAATTCGCTCGTACTGGTTTGCCTGTCGTGATCGTGAATCCGACGGCGCCTATCGGAGACCACGATTTCAAGCCGACACCGACGGGAAAAATTGTTCTGGATTTCCTTTGCGGCCGCATCCCTGCCTTCGTTGACACCGGCTTGAACCTCGTCGATGTTGAAGACACGGCTGAAGGTCATTTGCTTGCCGCGGAACAAGGACGTCCAGGTCAACGTTATATCTTAGGCTGCGAGAATCTGACACTGCAACAAATTCTGGAGCGGCTCGCCGGGATCAGCGGGCGAAAAGCTCCGGCAGTGCGCATACCCTATGCGGTCGCATACATGGCTGGCGTTGCTAGCACGGGTTGGGCGAATTTCACGGGACGCGAGCCGCGGGCGCCCCTGGATGCTGTAAAGATGTCCCGCAAGAAAATGTTTGTTTCGTCGGATAAAGCGCGGCGCGAATTAGGATTCAATCCCGCTCCGGTAGAGGGCGCGCTTGCGCGGGCGGTGGATTGGTTCCGGACCAATGGCTATGTTTAACATTGGGTCTAACATGAGCATAGTCTTCGTCGCGGCGGAATCCAGGGAATTCGACGGTATTTTAAGTCATGCATCTAACGTTTCAAAGCTTTCCTGGCCTGTGCAGTTTGCTAAGTCCGCCGAACTCGGCGGACGAAGTGTCATCCTGTTGGCAAATGGACCCGGGCCAAAGTTAGCCGCGCAGGCAGCGGAAGAGGCTATCAGACGGTTAGAGCATGTGGACGGATTTGTTAGCACAGGCTACTGCGGCGCGCTGGATAATGATTTAAGGACCGTTGATATCGTAGTTGCATCTAAGGTGAATGGGGATGCCACGCTTCAGCCGGCAACGGAACAGTTGTTTACGGCAGGACCGCTGTTATCTCAGGATTGTGTAGCCAGCACCTCCGAGGAGAAGTCGAGATTGCGGGAGACGGGCGCGATCGCCGTAGAGATGGAAGCGGCTGGAATAGAGAAAGTTGCCCGAAAGATAGGAGTACCTTTTTATTGCGTTCGAGTAGTCACAGATACGGCGTCCGAATCGTTCGCATTGGATTTCAATCGCGTGCGCGATGCGGACGGAAGATTCAGCATAGCCCGCATCCTGGCGGCTGCGCTGCGTCATCCGGGGCGGGTGTTTCCGGAACTGTTGCGGCTCGAACGGACCTGTAAAAGCGCGTCTTTTGCGCTGGGAGATTTTATTGCCAACTGTCGATTCTGAAGTACAGTCTGCAATCGCCGTATCGGGTCTGCCTGAGACCATGCAGGCAGCCGTATACGTCGGCGAGAGCACTATCCGGGTTCAAACGATTCCTGTGCCGGACATCGGACCTGGAGAAATCCTCATCAAGGTTCATAGCTGCGGTATTTGTCATACCGATCTGAAGAAGATCGAATACAATTTGCTGGCTCCCCCTCGGGTATATGGACACGAGACAACCGGCGAAGTTGCGGCAGTCGGCGAGAAAGTTACGAATTTCCAGGTCGGCGACCGAGTTCTGGTGTTCCATCATATCCCGTGTCATGGAGTGCTTCTATTGCCGGCATAAGCTCTACGCACAGTGCCCCGGGTATAAGAAAGTCGGCGTCACGGCTGGATATGAACCGGCCGGTGGAGGATTTTCACAGTACGTGCGTGTGATGGATTGGATCGTCCAGCGCGGAGTTGAGAAAATTCCGGACGGTGTGCTTTACGAGCACGCGTCCTTTGTAGAGCCGCTGAACACCTGTCTTAAGGGAGTGGTGCAACTCGATCCAAAACCGGACGATGTCGTCGTCATTTTGGGCCAGGGTCCTATCGGACTGCTCTTCACAATGTTAGTTAAGCGCACGGGCGCCACGATGCTGGCGACCGACACTATGCCGTACCGCAAGGAATTGGCGCAGCGTTTCGGAGCGCTTGCGGCTTACGATCCGCACGATCCGGATTTAAAAACCCGCATCAGAGATTTGACACATGGACGCGGCGCGGATGCGATCATCATCGCGGCGTCGGCTCCCGGCATCGTTGAACAAGCTGTAGAGTATTCGCGGCCGGGCAGCCGCATCCTGCTTTTCGCGCAGACATCCCACCAGGAACGCATCGAACTTTCGGGGGCGGACGTTTGCGTCGGAGAGCGCATGATTTTCGGATCTTACAGCGCTTCGTTAGACTTACAGAAGGAGTCGGCGGATCTCGTCTTTAGTGGCGAATTGCCGATCGAAGATTTAATTTCGCATCGATTCCCCTTGGATCAGATTCGGACAGGAATCGACCTGGCGTTGCACCCGGAGCCCACATCGTTGAAAATAATAGTTCAGCCTCAGAGGTGCTCATAACTTGAATACTCAAATGATGGCTGCCGTTCTCTACGGGAAGGAAGATTTAAAAATAGAGGCGGTACCTGTCCCGGACATCGGCCGGGACGACGTGCTGGTACGCGTGAAGACAGCCCTGACATGCGGCACCGATGTTAAGGTTTTCCGCCGCGGCTACCATGCGCGGATGATCGTTCCGCCCGCGCTGTTCGGGCATGAACTGGCCGGGGATATCGTAGCCGTGGGAGAAAACGTCCGTGGTTTCCGTCCCGGACAGCGAGTAGTGGCCGCTAATTCCGCTCCCTGCGGGCACTGTTTCTATTGCCGCCGGGACAACGAGAATCTCTGCGAAGACCTGTTGTTCAACAATGGCGCCTACGCGGAATATATACGTATTCCGGGGCGAATTGTCGAACGGAATATGTATGAGATTCCGCCGCACGTAAGCTATCAAGATGCGGCGCTGATTGAGCCGCTCGCGTGTGTGCTGCGCGGCCTGGATGAGACTCGCATCCGGCGGGGCGATAACATTGTCATCCTGGGCCTGGGCCCGATCGGCATGATGTTCGTCCGCCTGGCCAAAGTTTACGGCGCGCGAGTTATTGCGATCGGACGCCGTCAGAGCCAACTGGATCGCGCGCAGGCGATGGGCGCCGATGAATTATTGACTTCCATTGACGGCGTGGACTTAGTCGGTCAGGTTCGCGGCCTCACGCACGGGCACGGCGCGGATATTGTCATTGAGGCTGTCGGATTGCCGGAAGCGTGGGAAACCGCTTTACGTCTCTTACGCCGCGGCGGCACGGTTAATTTCTTCGGCGGATGCGCCAATAACAGTTCCATCAGTCTGGACACGTCGCTGATGCACTACTCCGAAATAACGTGTACGGCGAGCTTTCACCACACGCCAGCTCACATTCGTAAAGCCCTGGATATTGTCAGCCGCGGCGACATCACGTCCGGCGATTTTGTAAATCGCGTAGAACCGCTCTCCAATCTTTTACAGGTATTGCAGCACCTGATGAGCCATAACGGGCACATGAAAACGGCAATCGTTCCTTGAGCCAGGGATGCCCGCGGCGCCGGCTTTACGTCCGAAGGAGTTCCTTCAGCGCTCTGATGCGCTTACAGCATCCTATTCGGTAGCTGAGGCGCGGGATTACACGCGCTGGCTCGCAACGCATCATTACGAGAACTTCCACGTAGTTAGTTTTCTTCTCCCCAAAAGGCTGCATCAGGATTTTTACAACGTCTATGCGTTCTGCCGTTGGGCCGACGACTTAGGTGACGAGATCGGCGATCCGGCCGAGAGCTTAAAGCTCCTGGCATGGTGGCGCGAAGAGTTGTATGGGATGTACGAAGGCCGGGTGCAGCATCCGGTGTTCGTCGCACTTCAAGATACCGCGCAACGTTACGCTCTTCCCCGCAATCTTTTCGACGATCTGATCCGCGCTTTCGAGCAGGATCAGACCATCACGCGATACGAAGACTGGGGCGGCGTTTTTGGATACTGTACCTGCTCCGCCAATCCAGTCGGACGGCTGGTGCTGCGGGTCTGCGGTTACGCGGACGAGGAGCGCGACCGCATGTCGGATGCGACCTGCACGGCCTTACAACTCGCGAATTTCTGGCAGGATGTCGCCGTCGATCTCGAAAAGGATCGCGTGTATTTACCGCTGCATCTATTCCGCAAACACGGCTACACGATCGACGAACTCAGGGCTCTGCGATTCACGCCTGCTTTCCGCAATGTGATGGTCGATGCGGTGGAAGTAGCGCGCCAGATGTTCGTGAAAGGCATGCCGCTTTCGAAAACAGTGAACCGCCGCCTGGGATTCGATTTGTCGCTTTTCAGTCGCGGGGGCATGCGGGTGCTCGAAAAGATCGAGGCGCAGGATTACAACGTGCTCGCGAAGCGGCCGGCGATCTCCAAGCCCGAACGCGTGCGCTTGATGCTGGCGGCCGCTTGGGGCATGCTGTAGGCGTGGCCGTCACGATCACGCAGTCTTACGCCCACTGTCGCAAAGTGGCCCGGACGCGGGCTCGCAATTTTTACTATTCGTTTGTCCTGCTGGCGCAAGAACAGAAAGACGCCATGTGCGCGATGTACGCTTTCATGCGCTTTTGCGACGACCTGAGCGATGAGAGCGGCGCCACTGTTGCGGCCATCGATCGTTGGCGATCGGAGTTGGACGACGCGCTCGCCGGCCGCTTTGGAACAAATCCCTTATGGCCGGCGTTTCACGACGCGGTGCAGCGCTTTTCGATACCGCACCAGTATTTCCACGACATGATCGAGGGTGTGCGATCGGACTTAGAGCCACGTACCATCCGCACTTTTGATGACCTTTACGCTTACTGTTATCACGTGGCTAGCGTGGTTGGACTGACGACTATTTATATTTTCGGATTCGATGTACCGGAGGCTGTGGAACTCGCCGAAAAATGTGGCGTAGCGTTCCAGTTGACGAACATCTTGCGCGACGTCCGAGAGGATTCGGACAACGGGCGCGTTTATCTTCCTCTCGAAGATATCGAGCGATTCGGAGCGGATCTGCGAACTTACGACGATCGTTTTTTGAAACTAATGCGTTTCGAAGCGGATCGGGCGCGCCGCTATTACGATGAGTCCGCGCCGCTGATCGGCATGGTACATAAGCGCAGCCGCGCTTCGCTATGGGCTCTGATCGAGATTTATCGCAGGTTGTTGGGACGCATCGAGCGATCGGATTTTCAGGTTCTGGAACGCCGCATCAGCCTGCCGGCGTGGGAAAAGATGGGAATCGTGCTGCAAGCCGCGGTGAAGTGAATGCGCGTGCATCAGTTGACGGATCATCCGTCGATCAATCACCCGACTTATTTCCTCCAAAGCTCGTTCTTCCCCGACGGACGCTCGCTTGTTTTCACGTCTTATCGGACGGGATCGCCGCAACTGTTTGAAGTCGGTTTTCCAGGGAAAGAGGTTCGACAGCTCACCAGCGGCGAGCCGATCCATCCCTTTTCACCAGCGATCTCGCCCTCGGGCGAAGAGATCATTTTCGTGCGCGGCGGTTCGATCTGGAGCATCGAGAAAGCCAGTCTGCGCGAGCGTCTGGTGGTCTCGTTTGAAGGCGCGCAGCTCGGCGAGTGCTCTCTCGGCGATAACGGCGGCTGGATCACGGCAGCGATCCGGCAGGGCGGAACGAACGGCGTCGTTACGGGACGGGCCGGCGGTTCCGAATGGCGTCTGATTCCGTTCGAGCGGACCGTGATTCATCCGCAGTTTCACCCGCTCGATCCGGAATGGCTGATCTTCGCCGGCGATCCGGCGCCGCGCATGTTCCGTGTTCGTCGCGATGGCTCAGGTATGGAGTGCCTGTATCGGCATGGCAATGACGAGTTCATCCTGCACGAGGCGTTTCTGGGCTCCACTGGCGACCTGGCGTTGGTGCACTGGCCCTTCGCGTTACGCCGCATGAATTGGAACACGCGCGAGATCTCAACCATCGCGGAGTTCAATGCCTGGCACATTGCGTCCAACAAGGCTGGGACGAAGGTTCTGTGCGATACCAATCACCCGGATCTCGGCCTGTTTTTGATCGACGTGGCGACAGGAGAGCGGACCAAGATCTGCGATTCGAACGCCAGCGGCCAGGGTTCGCAATGGAAGAAATCGCGCTACGCCTTGAAGGAAGATTTCGAGGCGGCCCGTAGCGGCGCGAAGCAGAACCTCAGTTGGATGGAGACTCCTGGCGATTCGGTATACGGTCCGCAGTGGACGCACCCGCATCCATCGTTTTCCCACGACGAGAAGCGGATCGCATTCGCGAGCGACCGGACTGGATACACGCAGGTTTACGTGGTTGAGCTGTAAGGATGAAAAACCGAACGCATGGACATCCGTGAAACCGGCGTCCGCGAGTTTCACCTCGTGTTCGGTATAAGAGAACGCCAATCGCTCGCGCCAAAACGGGAAATAAAGTCCGTTGCATCTTTAAGCGGCAACTCGACAGATTTGTTCTCCTTCGCGGACACGCCCAAGGAGGTGCCGCGCGGTTGGTGGAACTTGTTCCAGGGGTTTGGAGCCATCGACAACCAGAATGCTTCGCGGTGGACTCCGGCCGAGGCAAGCGGCAACACACGGATGGTCGACCGTTGAATTGCCGGAGTCAGCTTTCCGCGGTGGCCGGATCGATGACCGAAGAGATCACGGAAATTCGATTTGCCGGGAAACCTCCAAGAACGGCATGTTCTCTTAGCATCTCTTCGTTCGGGGCGCGGTAAATGCAGTAGACCTTATCTTCGGTCACATAACTGTGTTCCCATTGGATTTCGGATCCTAGTTTGCGCAGAACGCTGCAGGATGTTTGCGAGATAACCTTCAATTGTTCGGCAGTTAACTGCCCCGCACCGGGGATGTCCCGTTCAATTACGTACTTTGGCATTTTTCTCCTTTCGTGAGCACATCAGTATAGGTGTAATCGGTGTACATGTTGACTTCGTCGGTGACGTAGAGGTTTAGGCTTCCATCCGCCACGTCCGCTAGAGTCGGAAAACCGTTGCCGAGCGATCTGAGCACGTTCGAAAAAACAACCGTCTCATTGCAGCTTCTCCGGCGTGGCGTGTTGCGCACAAGTCCGTCCTTGTGCGCAACTCAACGAAGAAACCCGGCGGGAAGTTCAACCGGATTAAGGGTTACCGTATAGGGGATATCGGATAGTGGAGTGTTTCGCCGATAACCGCCGCATTCGCGCACGATCCTGGCTGGGTGCCCTTAACATTACTCTCGATGTACACCAGCGATGGCGGCCCAACCAACGCTACCAGCGGGGTCGCGGCCGACAAGGTCAGGCTATTGGTCTCGCCTGTGCCGCCAAAAC
The DNA here is from genome assembly GCA_963802915.1 of Bryobacterales bacterium. Taxonomy (GTDB): domain Bacteria; phylum Acidobacteriota; class Terriglobia; order Bryobacterales; family Bryobacteraceae; genus JAICMB01. The sequence goes on along the minus strand of CAWDKQ010000019.1, from coordinate 9,126 downwards.
TCGAACACTCGAATTGGGTTGCCGTGCCTAAGAGCATGCTGTCCCTTACCTGGATGGTCGTTCCCGCGTTAAAGACGGCCTCCGAGCCACTGCCGTCGCCAAACACATTGAACTCCATCTGAGTCCAGCTATTCACCGCTCCTTGAATCGGGTCGCCGCTGGCCTCAGTGTAGAAATTGTCGCCGATCTGAATGGTAACCAGGTCATCGCCGGGGTTGCCGAAATAGCCTCCGATGTAGCCGAACAGTTTCATCTCGTGCAGGTCGGCAATCGTCACGGCCGGGGTGCTTACGGCGTGACTGTTTCTAAAACAACTGCCGCCGCCGTCGGAGGTCCAGCCTGCCGGGCAATAAGGCCCGTAGAACAGCAGCCAATACTGGATGAACGCGGAGTGCGCGGAGGAGTCGTAAACAAACTGCACCCAGCCATAGCAATCCTGGGAGGAGCCGCAACTCGCGGTTGCAAAAATATTCGTGTTGAGCTGAAGCGAGAAAGAATTACTTGTTTGGCCGTCCTTCTCGCTGGTCACTCCCGTCACCTTGTCAAACGATCCTTCGCCTTCCGCGATGATGCCATTGACGGTCGCTAAGAGAAAGTCCGATCCGGGCCCTCCCCCTCCCACGATAGCCGGCCGAAGAGCGCCGCCCAGCGTAACCGGACGATAGGGCGGAGGCTCACACGGAACCTCGTACCACCGTCGATCGGGATAGGTAGCCGTTGCGCAGGATTCCCTTGGCCGCGGAGTGTTCAGCACGGCCTGGCGCCAGGCCTCGCGATCCGGGTCGGCCTCCGGCGACGTGACGCCCTCCTGTGAATTCGCATATTGTTGTGTGGCATTGCGAACAGTCTGGACGGGATTGTCCTGGCCCCTTTGCCCCTCCGGCTGCTTTTGTTCCTGCGCCAGAGCGTGAGGGGTATATGCCAGAATGGCAGTCAACAGCATCGTCAGCTGCGGTAGCTTTTTCATCATTGGATTCTCCTTGATAAGTCTCGCGGAGTAGTGCTCACCGGCCGCGTACCGGGGCGTGGCACCGAGGGATGAGTTCCTGCACCAACCATCCCGAGTTTCGGCAGTTCCGCACCAGGGTGCAATCCTCGACCCCTCCATTCGTCACCAAAGTTTTCTCCACGCGTAACTTATTGAATGCACAAGTGATCTTGGCGAGCGAATGAACGAATGGAGGATCGTGGTAGGCTTGTTCATTCCGCGAGGTCACCTTGGCTACCCAGCCGCTCGCTTCCAGAAGGCTGCTTTTCGACGAATTCGAGTTGGATGTCCGCGCCGGACAACTCCGCAGGCAAGGTGTACCGTTGCGCCTGCGTGGCCAGCCCCTGCAAGTGCTGGAGATGCTGCTGGAACACGCCGGCGACGTGGTGACGCGCGAGGAACTTCAGAGCCGCATCTGGCCCGCCGACACTTTCGTCGATTATGATCACAGCCTGCACAACGCTATTGCGCGCATCCGCGAAGTGCTGGCCGATTCGGCGGAGAATCCGCGTTACATCGAGACGCTGCCTCGCCGCGGCTACCGGTATATCGGTCCGTTGGAGGATGCGCAGGCGTCCCGACTGTCCGTCGAGAATGCGGAGGGTGCTGGCAAGTTGGTGAGTCTCGCCGCACCTGAGAAGCGAAAGAACCACCTCGCGGCGGTTGTTCGCACCGCGATTGTTTGTGCTTTTTTTGCCCTGGGACTTATTGCCTGGACGAGATGGCGATCCGCGAACGCGGAGGCTGCGGCCTCGCCGATCCACTCCATCGCTGTTCTTCCCCTCAGTAATCTGTCCGGCGATCCGTCAGAGGAGTATTTCGCGGATGGCACGACTGACCAGTTGATTACGGACCTGGCTCAAATTGGGTCGCTGCGCGTGATTTCCCGGACGTCGGTCATGCAGTACAAAGGGACAACGAAAAGCCTGCCTCAAATTGCACGCGAACTGAACGTCGACGCCATTGTGGAGGGATCGGTGATTCGTTCGGGCGACCGGGTACGCGTGACTGCCCAACTGCTTCGGGCCTCCACTGACCAGCACATTTGGGCAGAAACCTACGATCGCGATCATGGCGATATTCTGAAGCTGCAGAGTGAGCTGTCCTATGCCATAGCGCAGCAGGTTCGCGCGGAGATTACACCAAGGCAGCGTGTTCAGATGCGCAAGGCGCGGGTGGTGGACCCAGCCGCATACGATTCGTATGTTCAGGGGCGGCTCTACTTTACCACCGAGTACACGAAAGCCGATTCGCTCAGGAAAGCTCAGCATCTTTTCCAAGAGGCGATGCAAAAGGATCCAAACTTCGCTCTTGCTTACGCAGGACTCGCCGACACCTACGTCTATCTGGCATTTGCCGGAGCAATCCCGCGGGATGAGGCCTCGCGCTATGCCAGGAAAGACCTGGCCAGAGCGCTGGAACTGGATGACACGATCGGTGAAGCCTACGACACTCTCGGTGTACTGAGCTGGAGTTTTGACTGGGATTGGGAGGCTGCAGATCGGGCGTTTAACCGTGCCCTGGAACTGGCGCCAAGCTACAGCTGCGCACATGAAGATCGCGCCGTTTTTCTGGCCTTTCTTGGACGGCGCAGCGAGGCTCTCGCGGAGATCGCTAAGATCGACCAGTTGGACACGGGTTTCAGTTCGGCGCAGTCCGAATCAAATGCGTATTTCGAATTGCGGGATTACGCCGACCTGATTGAAGCCAGCAAGAGGGGCCTGATCCTTAATCCAAAGGATTCGTCTCAGCACTACTATCTCGGCGCGGGTTACCAAGGCACAGGCAGATTACAGGAAGCGATCGCCGAATATCAAAAGGCCATGGAAACGTCGGACGATCCGCGGCCGCGCGTGGCTCTGGCGCACGCATGGGCGGCTACGGGCGAGAAGGGCAAAGCCGGGAAGATGCTTCACGACCTCGAGCACAACCAGAAGGCGATGGCTTCTCTGTACACGATGGCGACGATTTACGCGGGTCTCGGCGAGAACGACCGAGCGCTGGATTCACTCAAGAAGGCCTGCCTGGAGAAGTCGCTCGACGCTGGTAGGATTCGATCAGACTTCCTGCTGGATAGCCTGCGTTCGGATCCTCGTTTTCAGGATCTTCTTCGTCACATTGGTCTGGCTTGATCTGAAACCAACACGCGGAATAAAACGCGGAGTTGGCGACACCTCCGGTTGCTACGCGACTACTGCCGCCCGGTTGCAGTGCCTCTGCAAGCGCCGGTAACTGCCGCTTGCGCAGGTCGATTACCGCAGCGGTCCCACAGTCCGCGATGCGCTCACGGGCGAGTGTCGTCCGCCCCCCCTTTTTCAGGTTACCGAGCACCACCACACGCGTAGCCATGTCAGGCGCCGAAACGCCTGCGTACAGCTCGGCCCAGGTCTGCGGACTGGAGTGAACGACCCGCTCGGCGTGCTGTCGTGTTTACGGTACACTGGAGTGCTTACAGGACATAACACTGCCAGTTACGTCCAAGTGGAAATATGCGACTCCATCTGCTCCTGCTCGTCCCTCTCTTCTTCGCGGCGTCGGTCTGCGCTCAAGTCTCGGCCATTCTCTCGGGAACCGTCACCGATCAATCCGGCGCAGTTGTGTCTTCGGCAATGGTTAGGGTTAAGAACGTGGATACAGGCGCGGTTCGAAGCGCAATGTCCGACGCCGAGGGTCATTATGAATTCTTCTCGCTTCCGATCGGCCAATACGAAATTCGAGCCGCCAAGCCTGGTTTCCGGGAAGAGTTGCGCACCGGGGTTCGCCTGGTAGTGGGCCAGAGCGCAACTGTCGATATGCAGTTACAGATTGGCGAACCGAGCCAACAGATCACGGTCAACGGCGATGCACCCCTGGTGAGTGTGACCACGGCCGACGTATCCGGGCTAGTTGCGCAACAACAGATCAGGGATCTTCCGCTCAACGGGCGAAGCTTCGATGAACTTCTCACGTTGAATCCGGGTGTCGTTAACTTTACGTGGGAGAAGACCGGCGGGATCGGCGTCTCCAATTCGACGGTCGGAAATAATTTTGCGGTGGGGGGGAATCGGCCGCAACAGAATCTTTTTCTTTTAAACGGCATAGAGTTTACGGGCGCGGCGGAGAATAACATGACTCCGGGCGGCACGAGCCAGCAACTACTCGGTGTCGACGCGGTGCAGGAATTCAATCTGCTCACCGATTCGTACGGCGCGGAGTACGGCAAGCGTCCGGGTGCGCAGGTTCTGATCGTGACCCAGGGAGGCTCGAATCAACTTCACGGCTCGATTTACGAATTTCTGAGAAACAACGACTTCGACGCGCGCAACTTTTTCGATCCCGCTTCCGTTCCAGGATTTCAGCGGAATCAGTTTGGAGGCGCCTTCGGCGCACCGATCAAGAAGAACAAGACGTTTGTGTTTGGCAACTACGAAGGATTCCGCCAGCACCTGCACCAAACGGGAGTGGACCTGGTTCCCGACGCGGAGGCGCGCAACGGCTTTCTGCCTTGCAAGCTGGTCAGTCCGGTTCCAAGTCCCTGCCCTTCTTCGGGTCTGGCGTTCGTGGGAGTTTCGCCGCTGATTAACGCGTGGCCCGCGCCAAGCGCCGGCGCACCGGACTTCGGCGGGATTTCGGAAGCGTTCAATACTCCATTACAAACAATTCGTGACGATTTCGGAACGGTGCGGTTGGACCAGATTTTCTCAGATAAGGATACGTTGAGCGCGATTTACACAATAGACGACAGCGCCGATTTCACGCCCACCAGCACCAACCTTTACAGCACGGACGTGGAGAGTCTCCGCGAACAGGTTGCCAGCCTTGAAGAGACTCATATCTTTCCCGCTTCCCTGCTCAACACCGCAAGGATCGGCTTTTCGCGAGCCGGCTATTACTTCACGGGCGAACCTACGCCAGGTACTCCCGCCGCCAGCTTATCGGGGTTCCTGACAGGACTTCCAGTAGGCGCAATCGTTGTAGGAGGTAGCGCGGCATCCAATCCGACGGCCCAGTTGAGCCTGGCTGGAAGCAACAACGGAAGCAATCTCGATGTCGCGCGGAATCTGTTCACCTATGAAGATCGCCTGTCGCTCACACAAGGCCGCCATCAGATCGACGTTGGAATCTGGTTTCAGCGCGTCCGGTCAAACGAGAATCTCGCGCTGAGTCAGTTTGGTCAAGCAACGTTCACGAGTCTGAATACGTTTCTCGCCGGCACCATCAGCAGTCTGCTCTACGATCCCGCACCGACTCGGCTCAGTTGGCGTTCCTGGTTAGGCGCGTGGTACGCGGAAGATGTTATTCGACTGACTTCAAACTTCACGCTCTCGGTCGGTTTTCGGGACGAGTTTAGTACAGGCTGGAACGAGGCCGGTGGCCGCGCGTCCACCTATACGTTCCCGAACGGAATTATCTCGTCACAGCCAACCATCAGTAACAACGCCATGCTCGTGAACCATGCAGAATTCCTGCCGCAACCGCGAGCGGGCATCGCGTGGAGTCCTTTCCGCGATAAGCACACAACCGTGATTCGCGCGGGGTTCGGCATATACAACGACCTTCAGGACGCGTTGGGTTATCGTACCGATCAGAACGCGCCGTTCAACCCGACTTACAGCCTTCCGAATCTCGCGGTTTCAAAACTCCCGGTTTCTCAGAGCGCCGCGGTTCCATCCACCGCAAAGCTGGTTCCAGGCGGGGTACAGCCGGATCTGTACACACCCACGCTCATTTCTTGGTCATTCCGTATCCAGCAGGAAATTACAGCGAATACCGCTCTCACGGTCGGATATGTGGGATCTCACGGGTATCACGAAATCATTGGTATCGATGCGAACGAGCCGTTTCCCGTGATTTGTCCCGCAGCGCCGTGTCCGGCAACATATCCCAGCAACTTTCCCCCCGGAATTGCCGGGACGCCGGTTGCCGCCGGAACTTATTACGTTCCCACCGCGACTAGGGCCAATCCGACACTCGCGAACACCTGGACCTATTTTTCGGAGGGAGACAGTTCCTATAACGCGTTACAGGTGGATGTGAACCATCGCTTCGGAGGTGGATTCTTGCTGCGCGGAATCTACACCTTCTCAAAGGCCATCGACGATGGAGACTCGTTGAACGCCACCACGTCGGGGGGAGAACCGGCTCTGGCATCAAATCCATTCGACCTTCGGGCAGATCGGGGACTGGCGAATTTCGACGTGAGGAATGTGGGCGTGGTGAATGGAAGCTATGCACTGCCGTTCGCAAAACGCAATATGTTTATAGGCGGCTGGACGATCAACACGATTGTGACGGTGCAAAGTGGTTTCCCGTTCACTCCGCAGCTCAGTTATAACCCTTCAAACAACGGCGACACACGAAATCCGGTGCGACCATTCGTCAATCCGGCGTTCTCCGGTCCCGTGATTATAGGGAGCCCGAATCGATGGTTCAATCCGGCGGCCTTCCTAGCGCCACCGAACGCCAGCGGATTCTACGGAAACCTCGGGCGGGATACACTGATCGGTCCGGGCTTGGCGACGTGGGATTTGTCGCTCCTCAAAGACACTCCGATTCGAGAGAGACTGAATCTTCAGTTTCGCGCGGAGTTTTTCAATATCTTGAACCATCCTAATTTCAATACGCCGAACGCGGTCACGTTTACTCCCACGGGAGTTTCGCCTACGGCGGGGGTGATCACGAGCACATCCACTACATCCCGCCAGATCCAATTCGGACTGAAGCTTCTTTGGTAGGAACTATGCGGCGAACACTCATTCGATTATTTCTCCTTGCCTGCCTGTGCGCCGCGCTCATCCACAGCGAAGAGAGCCCGACAGTCACAGTTACCGGCGACATTCCAACTCGGCTCACCCTGAAAGTCGAGGACCTTGCGAAGATGCCCAGGCTGAAATTGTCCGTCCCGGAGCATGACGGAACGAAATCGGAGTACGAAGGCGTTCCGCTTCTCGAAATTCTGAAGCGGGCCGGCGCGCCTATGGATAAAGAGTTACGCGGCAAAGCTCTCGCAAGTTATATTCTGGCCAAGGCCCACGACGGTTACCAGGTGATCTTCACAATCGCGGAAGTAGCGCCGGAGTTTGCAAATGAACCAATAATCGTGGCCGACAAACGCGACGGTAGACCTATGTCGGGAACGCTAGGCCCGTTCCGGCTGGTGTGCGCGAACGATAAAGCCGGCGCGCGTTCCGTTCGGATGCTCGAGAATCTCGAAATCGTCCGGCTCCTGAAATAAACGCCAATTTCGAACTCGCCTTTGGGGCAATCCCCTACAATAGAGTTTTCCCTCCATGTGGATTGTCCGCCTCGCCCTACGCCGTCCTTATACTTTCGTGGTCATGGGACTGCTCATCGTTGCGCTCGGCGGGCTAGCGATCTACCGCATGCCGACGGACATTTTCCCCGAAATTAATATCCCGGTAGTCAGCGCTATCTGGTCCTATACGGGCATTTCGCCGCAGGAAATGGCCGACGTCGTCACCATACGTTGCGAGCGTTCTTTCACGACCAATGTCAACGATATCGAGCACATGGAGTCGCAATCGCTCCCCGGCCTGAGCATCATCAAAATCTTCTTCCACCCCAACGCCAAGGTGGACGCGGCAGTCGCGCAGGTTGGAGCGGCATCCCAGGCAGTGCTCCATTCTCTTCCTACCGGCATGACTCCGCCGATGGTTCTGCGCTACAACGCGTCTAGCGTCCCGATTCTACAACTCAGCATCTCGAGCGACACTATGCCGGAGCAGGCGCTGTATGATTACGGCTACAACTTCATCCGGACGCAGATGTCGACGGTTCAGGGCGCCAGTTTTCCCCTGCCTTACGGTGGCAAACCCCGCGCCATCATGGTCGACCTCGATCCGCGAGCGCTCTACGCACAAAAAGTTTCACCTGACGATGTCGTCAACGCCCTCAATAACCAGAGCCTGATCATCCCGGCCGGCGAGGTTCGCATCGGGACTCACGATTTTACGGTGAAGCTCAACAGCCTGCCGGAGCGCGTCGCTGCTTTTAACAATTTGCCAATTAAGCAAGTGAATGGCACCACCGTTTACGTACGAGATGTGGCTCACGTGCGCGACGGATATTCCGTGCAGCAAAACATCGTGCGGCACAACGGAAGCCGCGGAGCGCTGCTCACGGTATTGAAAAATGGCGGCGCGTCCACTCTCGACATCGTCAGCAAGCTGAAGGCGATACTTCCGCGTATCCGCTCCACGCTGCCGTCCGCTCTCAAGATCAACCTGCTCTTCGATCAATCCATCTTCGTCCGCGCCGCGATCTCCGGAGTGCTGAAGGAGGCCATAATGGCCGCGTTACTTACGGCGCTAATGATTCTTCTGTTCCTGGGGAGTTGGCGCAGCACCATCGTCGTGTGCATTTCGATTCCACTGTCGATTCTGACGTCGCTGGCCATCCTCAACCTGCTGGGCCAGACCATCAATGTAATGACCCTGGGCGGCCTCGCTCTTGCGGTCGGAATTCTTGTCGATGACGCGACCGTCGAAATCGAAAATATTCATCGTAACCTGGCCCAAAAGAAACCGATCATCGTAGCCATCCTCGACGGCGCGCAACAGATTGCGACTCCCGCGTTTGTATCCACGCTTTGCATCTGCATCGTGTTCGTGCCCGTCATCTTTCTGACCGGCGCGGCTCGATACCTTTTCACTCCTCTCGCCCTTGCCGTGGTCCTCGCGATGATGGCGTCGTATCTGCTCTCGCGAACGCTGGTGCCGACGATGGTGAAATACCTGCTGGCGAGCGAAGTGGATCGCTACTCGGAAGGTGAAAGTGAGGATAACCGGACTGACGATAATGTGTTCTGGCGCGTTCACCACGCCTTCAACCGGCAGTTTCACCGTTTCAGAGATGGGTATGTGACGTTGCTTTCCGCGGCGCTGGATCATCGCAAATTTGTCGCCGCCGCATTCGTGTTGATCCTGGGCAGTTGCGTTGGGCTGATGCCCTTCATCGGCGAAGACTTCTTCCCAAAGGTGGATGCCGGACAGATTCGACTCCACGTCCGAGCCCCGGCCGGCACCCGCGTGGAGCAGACCGAGCAATATTTCGCGCAAGTGGAAGATTCCATCCGCAGGATTATTCCCAAGGAAGAATTGACGGATATTCTCGACGACATCGGCCTTCCTTATAGCGGT
>CAWDKQ010000018.1:0-167817 GCA_963802915.1 Bryobacterales bacterium | reverse complement strand
GTCCTCAACCGCGATCGTCTGGCCCTTCAGCACCGCATTGCCGATAATGCCCTCGCCTATTTTATATACCCCGCTTTTTATGGATTCCTCGCTTATCTTGTATCCGCTGTAGACTTTCAGCGAATCCGGGTTTTCCTTGTCGAAAAGCACAAGCATTCCGCGCGAAATATTCATCCTGTCCTTGAGCATTTCCATGACCTTGTCGAAAATATCGTTAAGTGACTCCTCTTCTTCTATAATATGGAAGGTGCTTATCAGTATTTCCTGAAGGTTGATCTTCGAGCTCCAGGCGTTCCTGGGTGTTATCCCTGGTTATTATTTGCGCCGGAAGCTCGGCCACCATAAGCAGCAGTTCAAGGTCGTCTTCGGTAAAGGCATTTTCCCTGTTGGATCCACGCTTCTTACGCCGAGTATCCTGTTCTCGGTCTTGATGGGGACAGCCAGTTCTGAAAGCAGGTCCTCCCTTACTTTGACATAAAGCGGTTCCTGGCGCGTGTTATTCACAAGTTTCGGGTTACCTGTCATCGCGACCCATCCGGTTATCCCTTCGCCTACCTTAAGCCTTGTAGTTTCCGCTGTTTTAACGGGAAGATTCTTAAACGCCGCAATATCAAGCACTTTTTCTTTTTCGTTTATAAGCATTACACTCCCGGTTTTTGCCCCGGTGAGTTCAAGGCATCGTTCGAGGATCAGGGTGAGCAGGGCTTTGGCTGAATGGGGTTTCTTCATCTCAAATGATATGTAGTGGACGAGCCTGAGCTTATTGATCTTGGACTCATAATTTCTTTCCGGATTTACCGGCAGCGTTTCGGATTTTTTCTTCATTTATTTATCTCCAATTGGTTAATTATTGTACATTTGGTTATTATATAACATCAGTCAAATCAGTCAAGTTAAATGATTGTTTATTGACCATTTATAATGAAATCATGCTGTATATCTGACCATTATGTGCTGATTTACACCTTGTTTTTATAGCGTATTATGTGGTATGTTTTTTGCTTACTTATTTGTAAAAAGCCGTAAGGCTACAGAGGATAATGAGTCGGATCATTACGAAGTTGAAGGGACTTCCACCGTTCTATACTCATATCCCCTAAAAAAACGAGGAGGAGATATTGTTATGGAGAAGAAAGACGCATGCGTAGCAAAGATATTCGGGATCAATGTTTTCAGCGACAAAGTAATGAAAGAAAGGCTTCCAAAGGCGACTTACAAGGCTTTTAAAAAATCAATTGACGAGGGCAAACAGCTCCCGATGGACGTAGCTAACGTCATCGCCAACGCAATGAGAGACTGGGCAGTGTAAAGGCGCTACGCATTTTACTCACTGGTTCCAGCCGCTTACCGGCGTTACCGCTGAAAAACATGACTCCTTTATATGGCCGACGGTGACGGTGCAGTAGTATTGAGTTTTCCGGAAAGCAGCTCACCCAGGGCGAACCTGACGCTTCGTGTTTCCCTTCAGGCGGATTGCGCGCGACCTTTGAAGCCCGCGGATATACGGCCTGGGACCCGACAAGCCCGGCTTTTATAAAACATAGCGAGAACGGCGATGTTGCCCTCTGCATCCCGACGGCGTTTTACTCCTATCACCGGAGAGCGCTCGACAAAAAGACCCCGCTCCTGCGCTCGATACACGCGCTGGTGCAAATCATCCGCTTGCGAAGCTCTTTAAAGCCTCCATACAGTTTCAAAAAATTTGCGGCCACGCTCGGGGCTGAGCAGGAATACTTCCTGATCGACAAGGATCTTTTCTTAAAGAGGCTTGACCTCCAGCTTACCGGCAGGACGCTTTTCGGCGGCCTTCCCCCAAGCACCAGCAGATCGAAGACCATTATTTCGGCACGATAAAGGACAATGTCTCGGCTTTCATGGCAGACCTGGATCGCGAAATCTGGAAGCTCGGCATCTATCAAAAACAAGGCATAACGAAGTCGCTCCGGCGCAGTTCGAGAACGCTCCCGTGTTCACAATGCTCAACCCCGCCGTCGACCATAACCAGCTGGCGATGGACCTAATGCAGAAGATGGCGTTGAGGCATGGCCTGGTCTGCCTGCTTCACGAAAAACCCTTTGCAGGGGCTAAACGGTTCGGGCAAGCACAATAACTGGTCCTGGGTACGGCCGACGGATAGAACCTTTGGAACACCGGAGAAAACCCGCACGATAACACGAAATTTTTGACCTTCTTTGCCGGCGCTATCAAGGCCATTGACACTCATGCCGACTTCTTAGAAGCGCCTGCGCTACCGCCGGACAGGACCACAGGCTCGGGGCAAACGAAGCCCCGCCTGCGATCATCTCTGTATATCTCGGCGACAGCTCACCGATATCTTCGAGAAGCTCGGAAAAGGCGAAAACGATCTCTCAAAAGGCAGGCTTTCTCGAATGTCGGCGTCGCACCTGCCCTCTTTCCCGAAGGATGTTACCGACAGGAACAGGACATCGCCTTTTGCTTTTACAGGCAATAAATTCGAGTTCAGGATGGTAGGTTCCGCCCAGTCATGCGCGGGCCCGATGCTCATACTCAATACGGCCGTAGCCGAATCACTTGACGAGATCGCAACCAGGCTTGAAAAAACAAAGGACGTAAAAGCGGAAGTCGCGGCGCTGCTGAAAGAAGTTTACAAAGAGAACAGCAAGATCGTATTCGACGGCAACAACTACTCGGCTGAATGGGAAAAAGAAGCGGCGAAACGCGGACTTCCGAACGTCAAGAACTCGGTTGACGCCCACAAAGCACTGATCACACCGAAAGCCGAAGGAATCCTCATTAAATACGGCGTTCTTTCAAAAGAAGAGCTCCACAGCCGTTACGAGATCTACATCAAGACCTATTCCAAAGTCATAAACATCGAAGCCAACACAGCCATCAATATGGCAAGCACGATGTTCATACCCGCGGCGATCAAGTACACCACGATCCTCGCGGATTCAATATCCAAAGTGAAATCGGCAGGCGGAAGCTCCAAAACACAGGAAACCGTCCTCAAGATGGTCTCTTCCCTGCTTGATTCCGCTTCAGGCAAGTTGATGGCGGCGGTTGACGCAAGGGCAAGGCAGCTGATGTTTCAGAAGCTGTCAAGAAAGCCGAAGCTTACAGGGACAATGTGTTCACCGCTTACACATCGCTCAGGGATGATATAGACGCGCTTGAAGCGCTGGTGCCGGCGGAACTTTGGCCTGTGCCGACTTACGCGGATCTGCTTTTCAAGCTTTAAACCAATAACACGCATAGACCCGGGGCGGCGAAGAGCCGCTCCGGGGAAATTCTCTTGCTTACTTTCTGTGTTCTTTAAAGCACTGCTGACCTCAGCGGGCGGACACACAGGTCCGCCCCTACAATAGCAGAACAATATCCAAAGAATCATGATGGACACTTTACGTGTCCATCATGATTCTTTGGATCCCTTCTACTTCGACGCCGACTTGGCCCCGCAGTGCCGACACTGCGGGGCCGCTTTTGCTTACCGGTGGAAGGACTACAGAGGCCCTGTCGGAGGGGCCGTTGAATTTCAAAATTTCTTTATTCGTTTCGTCGAATGTCAGAAGGGATACTACAATCGGGGAGGAACAAGAATGAAGAGATTTTTTGGCGTTTTATCGTTATTGTTATTTGCATTACCGTCCTTTGTCTCGGCTGAAACAGCTGTACCTGCCGCGGCAAGCAATCCCGGCGACATCGCCTGGATACTTGTCTCATCGGCGCTTGTGCTGCTTATGACCCCGGGGCTCGCGTTTTTTTATGGCGGGATTGTCAGGCGAAAGAACATCCTGGGAATGTTTATGCAGTGTTTATGGCTGTGCGTTTTCAGCCTTTCAGTGGACCTTTTCGGCTACTGCCTGCTTTCGCTCCCGGCAACGGCTTTATCGGCGGATTTCATATCTGGCTCTTAATAGCGTCGGCGAGACACCGGGCGCGTTTCTCTACAATACCTCATCAGGCTTTCATGATATTCCAGGCGATGTTCGCTGTTATTACGCCAGCGCTTATTATAGGCGCCTTTGCGGAAAGAATGAAGTTCTCGGCTTATTTTGTTTTTCCTTTTATGGGCCACTCTTGTTTATGACCCCGTTTGCCACTGGGTATGGGGCGGCAAGATGATGGCGTAAAATGCCGCTTCGAGACTATCTCGCAATCCGCATGGCCGAGGGCTCGGTGTCGATGGCGGGTGAAGATGCAGACGAGGCCATCGCGCACTTCGATTCCGTGCTTGTATTCGAACCGGACATCGACGATCGGGAGATGCTCGCAATCGCCAACTTTTGGATGGCCCGCTGCCAGCGCAAGAAGGGAGAATACGACGATGCCCTCACGCACGCAATCCGAGCCCGCGAAATCGCCGTGGAATGCCACTTCGAACGCATGGCCGCGGTGATGCGAGTACTCGAAAGCTGGCTCCATTTTCAGAAAGGACACTACAAGGAAGCCGTAAAGATCCTGACCGAAACGGAAGCAGTGCTCCGCGCCACCGACGACGGCGTGGTACTTGGCAACATTCAATCCGCCTATGGACGCATTTACTGCCAGGAGGAAGGTACGAGCGCGCCATCGAGCACTTCACCAACGCCATCGAACAGTTTCGCAAGGTAGATCGTTATTATTCGCATCTGGTCCGTACGTCGGCGAATATGGCCTACGTCAAGCGGTTGGTGGCGCTGGATTTCGCCGGAAATCGAAGCCGAACTTACGCGGCGAAAGCACGGATCCGCGCGATCCGATACGTCTCGTATAAATATCGCGACCAATTCGAGCGTGTTCGCGATGAAGCGTTCGCCGAGCTCGATGAGGCCGCTCTCATTGCGGCGTGCGTCCCAATGACCGAGGTGCCGGCATGGTCCACTTGAACCGCGGGTTGTTACACCTCGACAGCGGCGCCCTGGATTTGGCCGAGGAACAGTCCGCGCAGGCGTTCGCCTGGGAGAAGAGAAACAGGACCATATCTGATGGCCCGGGCTCGGTCGCTGCAGTCGATCGTCGAGACGCCAAACTGGAAGAGGAATTGAGGGCGACCTCGCCGGCCGCTCAGGCCGCGCTCGACTACATTCGAGATGCCATCGAATCAGCGCAAAGCACTCAAAATCGGCGCCTGCTGGCGCGCGTTCACACCTGGCATGGTCTGACGTTGTCGAACGAATACTTCAACGATCTGGAAGCGGCAACTCACGCGATGAATACCGCGAATTCATTTCTCGATCATGGCTATCACGATACTGTGTGGGAGGAACTCCGGACGCTGAAAGGGAGGGTGTGGAGGCTCAGTCCGTGAATGCAAGCTTCGCGCGTGGTCGCACGGAGACGTGGGGAGCAAAACTTCGCAGCAGCTTGAAGAAGAAATCGCCGAGTCGATTATTCCGAGGTCTGGGAACGCGAGGGACGAAAAATCTCCCGTGTCGCAACGAAACTATCGATATCGCCAAAAAAGGTTCGCCGGGCATTGAGCCGCGCCGGCCTTCTTCCGTCTCGAAGGAAGGTCCGGGGCGGCATCAGCGGCGGAATAGCAACCGGAGATCTGTCACCTCTCGACGTTTCTACCCAAATCGAAAGCTCGCCCGATCGAGAAGCGCACGGTTTTCCGGCCATCCTTCAGGATGTCGTTGAAGAGATATCGTAGACGAAGTCCGCTTGGACTCGCAGCCCAACATGCTTCGTCGCGAGGAAATCGAACCCTCCTCCAACGCCATAGAAACCGGTCCAATCCAGTTTTCTTCCGGATGGTACTAATTGCTGTACCACGCCGTCGCAATCGGATCGGTTGGTTTGGAGTTGCCACTTCGCGGATCGCTCCCAGCGAAGGGCGAATAAACGGCGTGATCCACGACCAACGTCGGTAAGCGAACTGCGGGCCGGCCGCAAATGTTTGTGTCGTCGACTCGGACTTCACGGCGAGTTGATATCCAGGCGGAAGAAGACCTGCCGCGGCCAAACCCGCCAGATTTACTCCGATTTGCTGCTGGAGGCTGTTGAGAAGGAGGTTAGGAGTTAAAGTCAGATTTCCGTTAACGTGGCTGTAGTCGAAGCCGATGGAGTACCAATGTCTCATTCTGATTCCGGCCTGTAAGTGGTAGCCGGTTTCCGAAAGACTGACTTTAGGACTGTCGAAATAAGAAAACCCTGCGAATGCGTCGTAACGGCTCACATAAGACTGCTGTGCGGAAGCGGACATGGCAAAGAGCACGCAGATCAGAGCGGTGGCTGCGGTGCTGATCACGGACATGGTTATCGAGGGTCTGGACTGCATTCTGTCCTCCTGACGTCGCCTCAGTTTTGGGGGATTTAGTTCCTGCCGGCGGCTGGAACCCCGAACAGTCGCATGCGACGGCTGTTCTTATTGCCTACTCACTATGCGAAGACAGGCCGAAGCGCAAGGGGGTAACCGTTGTCCCCCGGAGAATTTCGAGAGCATAATGAACACGACCATGAGAAGCGAGGATTATGACTTCGACTTCATCGTCATTGGGTCGGGGTTTGGCGGCAGCGTTAGTGCGCATCGTTTGACCGAGAAGGGATACCGCGTCGGCGTGCTCGAGATCGGGCGGCATTGGAGTCCCGACGATTTCCGAAAACAAACTGGGCAATTTGGAAATGGATCTGGCGGCCGCGTCTGGGACTGCGCGGCTTTTTCAATATTCGAATTTTTCGTCACGTTCTCATCCTGCATGGCTGGGCGGTCGGCGGCGGCTCTGTCACCTACGCCAACACTCTTTTAGTCCCTAAGGATTCTGTGTGGGAGAACGGCACCTGGGCAGGACTTGCCGATTGGCGAACAGAAATGCCGGGTCACTACGATACCGCGCTCCGTATGCTGGGATTATCCAAAATCGCGTGCTTGGCCCCGCCGACGAGATTCTGAAAGTCGCCGCCGAAGCCGCGGGCGTCGGGCACACGTACTATCGGACGCAAGTAGCCGTTTTCCAACCGCCCGAGGGCGAGCCGGAGGAAAGACCTATCCCGATCCCTATTTCGGCGGCGAGGGACCGGACCGCACGACGTGCACCGGCTGCGGAGGTTGCATGGTAGGCTGCCGCTTCAATGCCAAGAACAGTCTAGACAAGAACTATCTATATCTCGCCGAGAAGCACGGCGCGCAAGTATTTTCCGAAACCAAAGTCGTAGATGCCGCGTGGATCGGAAACAGGATGGCGCAGCCGGTTACGAATTTGGACAGAAATTCCACTTCTTTTCTACGGAAGAATCGCCGCAGCTTTACCTGCCGCGGCTTGGTTGTTTCTGGGTCCGCATCGGAACCATGGACCTGCTCCTTCGGATGAAAGATCGCGGCTCCTTGCCATCGCTCAGCGGCTGCATTGGTAACATCATCCGGACCGATGCCGAGTCTCTGATTGGAGTGCGGCTTCCGGTTAGAAAGACGGATCTATCCAAAGGGGTCGCGATTGGCTCCGGAATTTACATCACGACTACACTCACATCGAAACAACCCGCTACCCCTCCGGTTCGGACGCCATGGGCTTTCTTGCGACTCTGCTCATTGGAGGCCGTCCGGGACACAATAGAATTCTGCTCTGGCTCTGGACGCTGATCGTCGCCTTCATCAGCCATCCGCTCAGAACGTGGCACTGCCTGCATCCGTTCGGATTCGCGCGTGAATCGCTCATTCTGCTCTGTATGCAAACGCTGGACGGCCACATCGACATGCGTCTCGGACGGCGCTGGTACTTCCCGTTTGGAAAAGTTCTTGTAAGCAAGGGCAAGCGAATTCCGACGTTTATCCCGCAAGCCGACGAATTCGCTCGAAAAAGCGCGGAACTGATCGGCGGGACCGCCATGAGCATGACGACAGAGATTTATTCGACATGCCCGGTACAGCCCACATACTAGGCGGCTGCACCATGTCTGACTCGCGCGATCGCGGCGTTGTGGATTATCGTTCCGCGCATTCGGATACAAGAACATGTACATCTGCGACGGTTCGGTGCTGTCAGCCAACTTAGGCGTGAATCCCAGCCTCGCAATAACCGCTGTGACAGAGCGCGCTATGAGTTACATCCCTCGCGCCGCAGACAACAACTGGTATCCGATTGCCCGGTTACGATGATCCACAATGCCGCGATCGCGCGAGTCAGACATGGTGCAGCCGCCTAGTAGTGGGCTGTACCCGGCATTCGAATAGAATCTCTGTCGTCATGCTCATGGCGGTACCGCCGATCAGTTCCCGGTTTTTCGAGCGTATTCGTTGGCTTGCGGGATAAACGTCGGAATTCGCTTGCCCTTGCTTACAAGAACTTTTCCAACGGGAAGTAACAGCGCCGTCGAGACGCATGTCGATGTGGCCGTCGAGCGTTTGCATATACAGCAGAATGAGCGATTCACGCGCGAATCCGAACGGATGCAGGCATGCCACGTTCTGAGCGGATGGCTGATGAAGGCGACGATCAGCGTCCAGAGCCAGAGCAGAATCTATTGTGTCCCGGACGGCCTCGAATGAGCAGAGTCCCAAGAAAGCCCATGGCGTCCGAACCGGAGGGGTAGCGGGTTGTTTCGATGTGAGTCTAGTCGTCATAAATTCCGGAGCCAATCGCGACCCCTTTGGATAGATCCGTCTTTGTACCCGGAAGCCGCACTCCAATCAGAGACTCGCATTGGCCCGGACGATGTTACCAATGCAGCCGCTGAGCGATGGCAAGGAGCCGCGATCTTCATCCGAAGGAGCAGGTCCATGGTTCCTAATGCGGACCCAGAAAAACCAGCCGCGGCATAAAGCTGCGGCGATTCTTCCGTAAAAAAGAAGTGGAACTTTCTGTCCAAATCTGTAACCGGCTGCGCCATCCTGTTTCCGATCGATGGCCGCACATTTACGACTTTGGTTTCGGAAAATGCTTGCGCGCCGTGTTCTCGGCGAGATATAGATATTCTTGTCTAGACTGTTCTTGGCATTGAAGCGCAGCCTACCATGCAACTTCCGCAGCCGGTGACTTCGTGCGGTCTGGTTCCTCGCCGCCGAAATAGGGATCGGGATAGGTCTTTCCTCCGGCTCGCCCTCGGCGGTTGGAAAACGGCTACTTGCGTCCGATAGTACGTGTGCCCGATCGCCGCGGCTTCGGCGGCGACTTTCAGAATCTCGTCGCGGGGCCAAGCACGACGATTTTGAATACTCCGAGCATACGGAGCGCGGTATCGTAGTGACCCGGGCATTTCGTCTCGCCAATCGGCAAGTCCTGCCCAGGGTGCCTCTCCCACACAGAATCCTTAGGGACTAAAAGAGTGTTGGCGTAGGTGACAGAGCCGCCGCCGACTGCCGAGATGCAGGATGAGACGTGACGAAAAATTCGAATATTGAAAAAGCTGGCGCAGTCCCAGACGCGGCCGCGAGATCCATTTCCAAATTGCCCAGTTTGTTTTCGGGAAATCGTCGGGACTCCAATGCCGCCCCATCTCGAGCACGCCGACGCGGGATCCCTTCTCGGTCAAGCTATGCGCACTAACGCTGCCGCCAATCCCCGACCCAATGACGATGAAGTCGAAGCTGATAATCCTCGCTTCTCATGGTCGTAGTATCGTTCAAGCCCTCCGAAATTCTCCGGGGACAACGGTTCACTCCCTTGCGCTTCGGCCTGTCTTCTCATAGTGTAGTAGGACAATAAGAACAGCCGTCGGCATACCGCGACTGTTCGGGTTTCAGCCGCCAGCCGCCGGCAGGAACTAAATCCCCAAAATAAAACTGAGGCCACGTCAGGAGAGACAGAATGCAGTCCAGATCCTCGATAACCATGTCCGTGATCTAGCACCGCAGCCACCGCTCTGCATCTCGCGTGCTCTTTGCCATGTCCGTCTTCCGCACAGCAGTCTTGATGTGAGCCGTTACGACGACATTCGCAGGGTTTTCTTATTTCGACAGTCCTAAAGTCAAGTCTTCTCGGAAACCGGCTACCACTTACAGGCCGGAATCAGAATGAGACATTGGTACTCCATCGGCTTCGACTACAGCCACGTTAACGGGAAATCTGACTTTAACTCCTAACCTCCTTCTCAACAGCCTCCAGCAGCAAATCGGAGTAAATCTGGCGGGTTTGGCCGCGGCAGGTCTTCTTCCGCCTGCATATCAACTCGCCGTGAAGTCCGAGTCGACGACACAAACATTTGCGGCCGGCCCGCAGTTCGCTTACCGACGTTGGTCGTGGATCACGCCGTTTATTCGCCCTTCGCTGGGAGCGATCCGCGAAGTGGCAACTCCCAAACCAACCGATCCGATTGCGACGGCCGTGGTACAGCAATTAGTACCATCCGGAAGTAAACTGGATTGGACCGGTTTCTATGGCGTTGGAGGAGGGTTCGATTTCCTCGCGACGAAGCATGTTGGGCTGCGAGTCCAAGCGGACTTCGTCTACGATCATCTCTTCAACGACATCCTGAAGGATGGCCGGAAAACCGTGCGCTTCTCGATCGGGCCAGCTTTCAATTTCGGTAGAAACGTCGAGAGGTGACAAATCTCCGGTTGCTATTCCGCCGCTGATGCCGCCCCGGACCTTCCTGCCTGAGACCGAAGAAGGCCGGCGCGGCTCAATGCCCGGCGAACCTTTTTTGGCGATATCGATAGTTTCGTTGCGACGCGGGAGATTTTTCGTCCCTCGCGTTCCCAGACCTTCGGAATAATCAACTCGGCGAATTCTTCTTCGAGCTGCTGGAAAGTTCTGCTCCCCACGTCTCCGTGCGACCACGCGCGAAGCTTGTCATTCACGGACTGAGACTTCACCACCCTCCCTTTCAGCGTCCGGAGATCCTCCCACACAGTATCGTGATAGCCATGATCGAGAAATGAATTCGCGGTATTCATGGCGTGAGTTGCCGCTTCCAGATCGTTGAAGTATTCGTTGGACAACGTCAGACCATGCCAGGTGTGAACGCGCGCCAGCAGGCGCCGATTTTGAGTGCTTTGCGCTAATTCGATGGCATCTCGAATGTAATCGAGCGCGGCCTGAGCGGGCCGGCGAGGGTCGCCCTCAATTCCTTCTTCCAGTTTGGCGTTCTCGACGATCGACTGCAGCAACCGAGCGCGGGCCATCAGGATATGGTCCTGTTTCTCTTCTCCCAGGGCAAACGCCTGCGCTGACTGCTCCTCCGCTAAATCCAGGGCGCCGCTGTCGAGGTGTAATAACCCGCGGTTCAAGTGGACCGTGCCGGCACCTCGGTGATTGGGATGCACGCCGCAAATGAGAGCGGCCTCATCGAGCTCGGCGAACGCTTCATCGCGAACGCGCTCGAACTGGTCGCGATATTGTGCTCGAGACGTATCGGATGGCGCGGTTCCGTGCTTTCGCCGCGTAAGTTCGGCTTCGAATTTCCGGCGAAAATCCAGCGCCACCAACCGCTTGACGTAGGCCATATTGGCCAACGTGCGGACCAGATGCGAATGATAGCGATCTACCTTGCGATACTCTTCGATGGCGTTGGTGAAGTGCTGGATGGCGCGCTCGTACCTTCCTTCCTGGCGGTAAATGCGTCCATAGGTGGATTGAATGTTGCCAAGTACCACGCCGTCGTCGGTGGCGCGGAGCACTGCTTCCGTTTCGGTCAGGATCTTTACGGCTTCCTTGTAGTGTCCTTTCTGAAAATGGAGCCAGCTTTCGAGTACTCGCATCACCGCGGCCATGCGTTCGAAGTGGCATTCCACGGCGATTTCGCGGGCTCGGATTGCGTGCGTGAGGGCATCGTCGTATTCTCCCTTCTTGCGCTGGCAGCGGGCCATCCAAAAGTTGGCGATTGCGAGCATCTCCCGATCGTCGATGTCCGGTTCGAATACAAGCACGGAATCGAAGTGCGCGATGGCCTCGTCGGCATCTTCACCCGCCATCGACACCAAGCCCTCGGCCATGCGGATTGCGAGATAGTCTCGAAGCGGCAAGCTACTGCGTGCGTGCCGCGGCATCGACGAGAGAGCGGACTGCACGACCGATGCGTCGCGCCAACCGATATCCACCCACTGCGCAACGCGCCAGAGTAACTGCGCGGCGTTGGACGTGGCAGGATCGAAACGATCCAGTAGCTCGGCGTTTTGATTTAAGCGGTCGAATCCGGAGCGGATCCGTCTTTCAACGATGTCCTGCCGCAGCCCGGCAAGCACCTGAACGATCGTCTCCTGGACAATCACTTTGTGAGTGGGCGTCCTCGATCAGATTGTAGACCCCAAAGGGCTCCAAAGCTAGGTCAAATCGGACGACTCGGTCAACCCGGACTGGTTCGTTTTGAGTTTTGACGGATTCGGGTTCTACTCACAATATGGACTTGCTTACTGCCTCCGACATTTCCCGCGATTGGAAATCCTCCCCACGCTGGGACGGCATTCAACGCCCCTATACCGCCGACGAAGTTGTACGACTTCGCGGTTCTGTCCGCATCGAACACTCGCTAGCACGTATGGGCGCGGAGCGGCTTTGGAAACTGCTTCATGACGAGCCGTACGTACCGGCTCTCGGCGCACTGACCGGGAATCAGGCAGTGCAGCAGGTTAAGGCCGGCCTGAAGGCCATTTACCTGAGCGGATGGCAGGTCGCAGCCGATGCCAATCTGGCCGGTGAGATGTATCCGGACCAAAGCCTTTATCCGGCCAACAGTGTGCCATCGGTGGTGCGCGGGATCAATAATGCTTTCATTCGCGCCGACCAGTTGCATCACGCGGAAGGCGAAGCCGGGCCGTACTGGTTCGCCCCGATCGTCGCGGATGCCGAGGCTGGTTTCGGAGGTCCTCTCAATGCTTTCGAGCTCATGAAGGGCATGATTGCCGCCGGTGCTTCGGGAGTCCATTTCGAGGACCAACTTGCCTCGGCAAAGAAATGCGGTCACATGGGCGGTAAGGTTCTCGAACCTGCTTCTATGTTTATTCCGAAGCTCGTCGCCGCGCGGCTCGCGGCCGATATCGCTGGTATTCCGACGATACTGGTGGCGCGAACGGACGCCAATAGCGCGCGGCTCGTGACGGGCGCCGCGGACATTCACGACCAGCCTTTTCTGACCGGAGAACGGACGTCCGACGGCTTCCTTTGCTATCGCGGCGGTTTGGACGCAGCCATCGCGCGGGGCTTGCTCTACGCTCCCTACGCGGACCTGCTGTGGTGCGAAACGTCAGAGCCGGACATCTCGGAGGCGCGGCGTTTCGCTGACGCTATTCACAAGATTTATCCGGGCAAGCTGCTGGCTTACAACTGCTCTCCGTCATTCAACTGGAAGAAGAAGCTCGATTCGTCGACGATTGCGCGTTTCCAGCGCGAGCTCGGCGCCATGGGATACAAGTTCCAGTTCGTGACGCTCGCCGGCTTCCACGCGCTGAATCTCAGCATGTTCGAATTGGCGCGAGGTTATGCCGAGACCGGCATGTCCGCCTACGCCGAGTTGCAGGAGCGGGAGTTCCACCTTGCCGATAAGGCCGGTTACGACGCCGTGCGGCACCAGCGATTCGTCGGGACAGCGTACTTCGACGAGGTCACGAAAACGATCGCCGGGGGCAGGGCATCGACCACGGCGCTCACCGGATCGACGGAAGAGGAACAGTTTACGACTAGCGGCGCGATTCTTAGTGCGCCCGTTCCAAACGGCTCACCCGCGGTCCTTAGCCGCCAATAGCTTCTCCAGCTTCTCGATTCTCTTGCGAAGCTCCTCAACCTGCGCGCCATCGTCTTCCTGCGACCTTGGCGCGAACAGGTTGCGGAGGAACTCGACCGGCGCGTGTTGGGCTCGCTGGTAGGTTTCGAACGCTGTGCGAAGGTACCACGTGAGCCCGTCATGTTTGGTGGTGTTCGAGACAGCGATCAATTCCCGCAAGATTTCGAGCGGCAATCCGCCGTTGTGGCTTTTGGCGTCCTCGACAATGATTTGGGTCAGAATGGAACGCGTGAGGTCTTCGCCGGACTTGGCGTCCACTACCTGGACCTCATCGCCATCGCGTACCATCTGCGCGATCTCGTCGAGATTCACGTAATGCTTCGCGTTAGTGTCGTAAAGCCTACGGTTGCCGTATTTGCGGATGACTGTCATCTGCCTCGCTGCATCGCAATATTGCTGACTTCATTATTGACAAAAAGCAATAAAAAGTCTATTCTTCAATTGATGCTGCAATGCAGCATGATGGAGAACATATGGCTACCAAGCATGAAGCCGAACATATGGCTACCAAGACAGCCACGCACACGCATCCGGCCCCCCCGCCCTCCAACTCAATCGCCGATATGATCGGCGAGTGGATCCGCCAAGGGTCCGAAGGCTTTATCGCAACTCAGAAGATCCTGCTGGACCTGGCGGCCCAACAAAACGCTCTGGCATTGACAATTATGCGTGAGCGTCTGGGCGTGTTCTCGCCCGCGCCCTCGAAGACAGTCATGGATCTGGCTGGTAAGGGCATCAAAAACTTCATGGAAGCGCAGAGAGTGCTGCTCGACATTGCAGCGCGGCAGAACCGGATTGTGTCCGAAGGGATTAAACCGGGACTGGCAGGAACTCCCATGGAAGGACTGGCCGAAGTGGTGCATCAGGGACTCGCAAATTTCCTGACTGCCCAGAAAGAATTTCTGGATTTCTTCGAGGCCGAAACGGACGGAGCCGTGAAGGACATGACCGACGGCAAGGGCTTCGATACGAAACGGCTCGCCAATCTTGCGCGCGAAGGCATGCGCGACTTCATCCAGAGCCAGAAGAAATTCCTCGAAATCGTGGAAAAGAACCTCGTAGAGAAAAAAGAACACGTTAAACATGCGGAAGGAGAGCTTAAGAACATCGATCTCTTCGACATGGCGAAGGAGAGCGTCAACGCGTTCGTGAAGGCGCAGGAACGTCTCCTGGACCTCGCCGCGGACGAAGTCAACGTGAACGTGAAAATGGCGAAAGAGATCTTCAACGTGAACGCGGCGCCGCATCCCACCACGACGCTTCCGGAAGTGTTTAAGAAGAGCGTGGATAGTTTCGTGGCCGCTCAAAAGGCGTTGGTCGACCTGGCATCGAAGCCGGCCAAACGCGAGGAGCACGAGCACGAGCACGAAATGGCAATGAGCAAGAACTGACAACGATGGAGGACCTCACCGGGGTCCTCCATTTTGTCCTATGATGTGACTGGATTGCCTTTTTGAAATTTGCTGAGTCGTACGCAACGGGAGGTGCTATGCCCCAACCCGAACCGAGGCGGCGCATGCGCGGGTCCGACGCGATGTTTCTCTATTTTGAGAGAAAGGAAATGCCACTGCATATTGGCTGCGTGGCAATTCTCGACGGGCCCTTCGATGAAGAGAGCGTGCAAGTTCTTGCAGCCCGCCTTCCCGAGATACCCAGATATCGTCAACGCGTGATGTTCTCGCCTCTGAACCTTGCGCACCCCTCGTGGGAGTACGATCCCGAGTTTGACATCAACAATCACATTTTTCGCGTGAAGCTGGATCCGCCCGGAACGGAACAGCAATTAAGCGAGCTGGCCGGTCAGATCTTCACGCCTTTGATGGACCGCAACAAGCCCCTTTGGGATTTGACCATCGTCGATGGTCTCGAAGAGGGCCGTTCCGCGCTCATATTGCGCGTTCATCACTGCATGGCCGATGGCGTATCCGGAGTCGGGCTCGCAAATATTCTGTTCGATACGACCAAGGTGCCTCGGAAAGTGGAACCCGAGCCGTTTAACCCACCACCTTTGCCGGACTCGCGTGATTTGCTGGTGGAAGGCCTGGCGGGAATCTGGGCCGATGCCGCTGAAAGATTCATCGGCGCCAATATCACGGTGCTGCGCATGGCTCAAGCGTTCACCGGAGATTCTTCAAAAGACAATTTGCGCGCGCTGCTTGCGACCGCGCCGGATCTGCTCCGGCCCACCGAAAGGCTGCCGTTCAACGCTCCGTGCTCCGGCGTGCGCGGCTATTGCTGGACCTCTGTTTCGTTCGCGGAGATACGCGGTATCCGAGCCGCGCTCGGCGGAACTATCAACGACGCCGTTTTGACAGCCGTCGCCGGGGCTTTTAGCCGCTACGTGACCGCGCATCGAGAGCCCGTCAGCAACCGTTACGTCCGCTTCATGGTTCCGGTGAATTTGAGAACGGAGAACCCCAAGGAGCTCGGCGTCGAAATTTCGATGTTGCCGCTCAGCATCCCTCTCGATATCGCGGACCCCGCGGAACTGATGCGCGTGGTGACACGCCGAAGTGGCGCCATGAAGGCCGCGCGCGTCGCCGACATGGTTTCACTGATCGGAATGTCGCTCGGAGCGCTTCCGGTCCAGTTGCAGCACACTCTGGCCGGACTTCCGATGATGCCGCAGCCGGTGCTCATCGTGAATACGGTGTGCACCAACGTGCCCGGCCCAATGGTTCCCTTGTATGCGAACGGGCACGAGTTACTCACTTACTATCCCCATGTTCCCTGCGGGAGCGAAGTCGGCATCAGCATCGCTATTTCCAGTTACAACAAGAAGCTCTATTTAGGCATTACTTACGATATGCAAGCTGCGCCAGATGGCGAGCTCTTCCGGGACTTCCTGGTGGAGTCGTATGAAGAGCTGCGGGAAGCCGCGGGTGTGCCCGCTGCGGTTCCAAAATCCGTACCGGCGCAAGCGTCCGCTACTCCTATACTTACGCCAGAGCCTGAGCCGGAAGCTATACCTACAGCGGAGCCAGAGGTCGCAGCTGTACCTACGCCAGAGCCAGAGGTCGCAGCTATACCTACGCCGGAGCCAGAGGTCGCAGCTGTCGCCGAGCCGGTTGCGGTGGCTGTCACTGAGATAGCCGAACCGACGCCAGTTGCTGCCTCATCGAATGGCACTCATAAAACGCCGCGTCCCGGCAAGAAGAAGGACCGCGAAAAGAGAGCGTCCAAGGCTGGGGTAGGCGCGAGCTGAAGACGCTCCGGGGCGCGGTCGCCGCTTGCTTACGCGCGCGGTCCCCTAGCATCGTGAAAACAACGTTGCGGAACCCCGACGGTGACGGCGAGGCACTGGTTGGACCATCGCAGCCGTTGCTCGGAATGTCTAGGGTAGTGACGTGTCTTATGTAACTAACAACGGCGTCCGGATTTATTGGGAAGAAGAAGGTTCGGGAGACCCGCTCCTTATGATTATGGGTCTCAGCTTCTCGATGGCAATGTGGGGCGATATCCGCGGCGTCCTGGCTAGATGGTTTCGCACAATTCTTCTCGATAACCGCGGTACCGGCCGTAGCGACGTGCCGCGGCGCCGGTCCTCCATAGCGCACATGGCCGAAGATGCCCTGCGCGTTCTCGACGCCGCCGGTGTCCAAAGGGCCGATGTCATTGGAGTTTCCATGGGAGGCATGATTGCTCAGGAACTGACGCTCCAACATCCGGAACGCGTCCGCAAGCTGATTCTCGGATGCACGCACTGCGGCGGGTTCAAGGCAGTGCTGCCGGACCCGGGGGCATTGTACGCCCTGACGTTTCCGTTCATGACACGGGCGGCGCGTCTCCGTGCCGTCCTTCCTTTGATCTATGACCCGCATACGCCTAAAGAGCGGATAGAGGCCGATCTCAAGCATTTGAAGGGCAACCTACCGAGCGTACTTGGCTACGTGCAGCAATTCGCCGCCATCGTACCGTGGCATTCCTACGACCGGCTGACGCGGATTCACGCTCCGACTTTAGTGGTTCACGGCGAGACCGATCGCCTGGTACCTCCCGCCAATGCCCCTATCCTTGCAAATCGAATCGCGGGAGCAAAGCTGAAAATGATTCCTCACGCCAGTCACATGTTTCATACGGATCAACCGGAGATTACCCGCGACATGTTGATCGCGTTTCTACAGGAGGATTTCCATGTTCGATCCTGACTCTCTTTCGAACCTCTTCTCGGCGGTTCCCTCCGAGCTTATGGCCCCCGTTATGGCCGCCTTTATTGAAGACAGGTCGACCGAGGAACGAACCGCCGTGGTCGAGAACCTGCTGCGAGCCTGCGGAAAGACCTGGAGGCACGAGATCGGGGAGTGGGTCGCCGATCTGCTCTCGGTGGAGAAGCTGGTGCCCGAGGCGTATGCGAGCTGGCGGCCGCTGGTGCATGATTCCATGGCATTCGTTGCGTCGCATATTTCGGACGAGCGCCTGGCTCCGAAGATCGTGCAGCAGATCGAACTACCCGAGGATACGCCGGAGGAAGTTCGCCTCGGACTCGTGATCGCGAAGACGCCGGGACTTCAGAAGCTTGGGCAGGTTTTGGCTCGTTCACGCGGCCTGAGTCCGTCTCTACGGCACGAATTGCAGAAGCTGGAGAACGGCATCTCGGATGTGAAGCCGGAGGAAGTGCATGAGATCATACTCCGGCAGCTCAGCCCGTGCATCGATGCCTACCAGGTACGGCTTGCGCCGCTGCTTCTGTGCGAAGCGAGCGTCAGCGCCATCCTCGAGTTCACGTGGTTCAATCCTTCGACCGGAAAACGGGAGGCTGGGGTTTTCAAGGTCATCAAGCCCCACGTGCCCGAATGTTATGTCGAAGATCTCACGCTATTGCAGGAACTGGCGGAGCATCTGGCCTCGCGCGGGCGTCAATACATGTTTGCGTCGCGGCAGGTGGTCGAAACACTCGACGAAGTGCGTCTGTTACTGGCGCGCGAAGTGGACTTTCGGCGGGAGCAGGCGACTCTGGCTGAAGTTGGACGGGTCTACCGGCGCAAAGGAGCACACGCACCCCGGGCGATTCCGGAGCTGTCCACGGACACGATTACGGCAATGAGTTTCGAACGAGGAGTGAAGGTTACGGACGCCTGCCGCGCCCGGCCTTTGCTGCGGCGGCAGATCGCATCCCAAATCGTCGCGGCGCTGATCGCGGACCCCATGTTTTCTTCCGAGCAGAACGCCGTTTTCCACGCGGATCCGCACGCCGGCAATATGCTTTACGACGAAGCCAAGCGCGAGCTGATCATTCTCGATTGGGCTTTGACGACGCGATTGAGCCGCGAGGAGCGGCGGCAACTGGCGCGGCTCATGACCATGATGACGTTTCGCGACAAGAATGGAGTGCGCGACGCAATCTACGCGCTCGCGAGCGACGCCAACGGTGCGGACAAGACGCACCGGCAGATTATCGACCGCTGCGTAGGTTCCTATTTCGAAGCCCTTCCATTCGCCTGCTCGCTCGGCGCGCTCGACGCCATGCGGCTCCTCGAGAAGATCGGCATTGAAGGCGTGCGGTTTCCGGGTTCGTTAGTACTGATTCGAAAAGTGATGTTTACGCTGGATGGCGTCTTGCGAGATGTTGCCGGCGATGAAGTTCGCATCGACACCATAGTCGCCGGCGAATTCATTTCGCGATGGGTCAAGCATGCGGGGTCTTTGCCGGCTCCGTTTAGCCTCGCCGATTATTTCGCCGTGCAGCGTAGCGCGTTGTACTATGCGAGCGGGCTGTGGTCGCTAAGCGCTTAAACGCGCCGCCAGGCGCTCCGCCAGGACTGTATAGACCGATGGGTTGAAAACCATGCCGACGTGTGTCCCGGGGATCTCTACGTCCATGTCGGGATCTCCTGTTATGCAGTAATGCCAGTCCACGATAGCGTCCGTTCGCGAGTATATCGCTGTCATCTTCACCGAGGCCGGAAAGATGCGCTTTAGGTTGTCGACGAAATCGCAAGCGCAATGGCCGGTATAACAGCTCGGCAGAACGGCATCGCCGTGGCGGGCTTTTATGAAGCCCCGCACGTAATCGGCAGCGCGGAGAATGTTGGGGTGAGCGGCTTTGCCTCGGAAGGGCGATCCCAGCGTGATGACGGAAGCGACGTCGTCGGGCCGCTGCGCGGCGGCCGACATAGCGATCATGCCGCCTAAGCTGTGGCCTATGAGATGAATTTTGCGGCCCGTTTCCGTGCGGGCGCGGTCAATCGTGGCGTTCAGACTCCTGCGGATTAACAGATTAGGACATTCGGCGTTCAGTCCGATTCCCGAGTAATAGGGCTGGTAATCCATTCTGTATAGCCAGGCATACAGTTCGAAAAGATACGTATCGGTTCCCAGAAAGCCGGGAATGATGACAACGGCTGAATTATCGCCATGCGGCATGCCCAGTCCCCAATAGACTGGTGCAAAACGCAACAGTGCCAATTCGAAGGCACAGAAACCTTCGCGCCACATGGGTAATTCGGTGACTGGTAAGTCGTTCTTATCGAACTCGCGCAAGACGGAGCGCGCCTCGCTGTGCTCCGAGGCACAGCTCACCTGTATGTCTGACATTCTGCCAATACACTCCTAGTGTGTTTGACAGCTTCCCACGATCGACCGTGTCATGTAAACAGCAGTCGGCAAATTTTTAGACGTTGGCGGCTTTTTTCGCCAAAAGTCTCGACCTTACAGCGCGTTTCCAGATCTTGCCGGTGAAGTTTCTGGGCAGCTCGACCCAAAACTCGACAACCGCCGGAGTTTTAAACTTGCCGACGTGTCGGGTCGCGAACGTTCTGATTTCGTCCGCTGTGACTTCCGCGCCAGGCTTGAGTTGCAGAACCGCGCAGATATTTTCGCCGAAGAGCGGATCTGGGATGCCGACTACCGCGGCTGCCGCCACGGCGGGATGCGCGTGCAAGGCTTCTTCTATTTCGCGGGGAGAGACGTTCTCTCCGCCTTTGATAATGAGGTCCTTCTTGCGATCCGTTATGTAGATGAATCCATCCTCATCGGTGTAACCGATGTCGCCGGTCCGCAGATTTTCGCCGATAAACGCAGCGCTGGTTGCTTCCGGCTCGCGCCAGTAACCTGTTGTGATGTTCTTGCCCGCGACGCAGATTTCGCCGGGTAGCCTGGCGCCGAGCGGTCGATTCTCGTCGTCCAGGATACGGATCTCCACGCCAGGGGCGGGACGGCCGGCAGAACCGGAGCGGTAGTCATCGTGCTCGCCGTAGGCCGCGACGACAGCTATTGTTTCGGAGAGTCCATAACCTTGCTCGACGCGGCAGCCGCACGCCTGTTCAAACGCCATTCTCAAGGCCTCCGGAAGAGCAGCTCCCCCGCTAATCACGCGTCGCAGGCTTTTCAAGTTGAATCGGCTCAATTCGGGATGCTGCAGCAGATATAACAGCATGGTGGGAACCACGGGGACATACGCGACGCGGTGGCGTTCGATGGATTCCAATACGCGCGTGGGCTCGAACTGTCGTAGCAGGACAGATTTGCAACCCCATTTGTTGGCGAGATTCAAAAGCAGGAGGCCGAAGGAGTGAGAGAGTGGCAGAGCGTGCAGGACCGGTCCGGGAGGGATGTCGTGATTCAGGCGGCTCATCGAATCCAGCGCGGAGCCCAGATTTCCGTGCGTGATCATCGCGCCGCGCGGCACCGCCGTGGTGCCCGATGTGTACAGCAACAACGCCAGGTCGGATGGGCTGCGCTCCTCTGGTGTTTCGATCGGGGCGGCCGATGCCAGAAGGGGCGCGATGTTGACGGCTCCTGCTACATCGCTTTCTCCGAAAACCAGAAGCTTGCTATTTAGGGCGAGTGCTCTCAATCCGGCATGAATGCGTGGGGCGAGGAGTGGGAACGTGAGTATGCAGGCGGGTTCGGCGTTGGCGAGGACCGGTAACAATTCTTCCGCTGTCCAGGTCGGCATGATCGGCGCGATGACAGCTCCAATCATCCAGACGGCTTGAAACGCGGCCGTGAGATCGGGGGAGTTGGGGAGAATTACCACAACCCGATCGCCCGGTTTCACACCGCAATCTTTGAGAAAACGTCCGAGTCTGCCCGCGTGGGCCAGCTCTTCAATGTTGGTGAACTCTCGTTCTTCGAAGTGCAAACGGGAATAACATCCGAATCGCTCGACGCTGTCGAGTTCTAAAGCAGCAATATTTCCCGAGAGCGTGTGCCACCGCGTATCGGTTACCGAGGCCATCGAAATCGGTCCTCCTTCGGAAAACACGCAGAAGCGGCTGGGACAAGTCGCCATCCGGCGCCGGACGCGCCAAGCCGTCCGGGCCACAAACAATGATCACGCCGATTGGGTTCTGTTTCAAGCCCCGTTGCGAGCTCGACGAAACTAAACTCCGGATGTCTCGATCGTTGTGTCCAACTGACCCATTCGCAGCTGCCAGGCGAATGGCGATTACTATCGGTCGATCACGCTGCCGCCGGTGATTGTCGCGACTTACGAAGCCGGCATCCTAACGGGTGAGACATCTCTGGCCGGCGCAGTATTCGCGGGGACTCGGTCACAGCACATGAGATCATGGGCCGCAATCGGCCATGACTGTCACAGGCCGGTGACTGACAGCGCTTCGGCGATCGCTTTATATCGAACGTCGTAAGCTTCGATCGCTTGTTCAGCGCCCCTTCGCGCCAGAGCCGCGCTGAGCCTGCGCTCGGCGTCATCGAAGGTGTTTTCCGCGGTATTTCGGGCTCGAGTTGCGATATCGTCTGCTTCTTTGACGCGCCGAGCCGCGGCCCGGATCGCTTCCGGGATGGCGCCGGCCTGTTGGCGAATGAATTCGTACTCGGCGGCGGCGTACGGATCGTCGCTGTCGTACGCGGGAACCGTGAGTTCCGCGTAAGCATTGCGCAGATCTTCGCTCCAGGTGCTTTTTACTTGTTTTTCGAGTTCATCGAGCGCCGCTGTTCCCTTGTCGGCGATGGCGCGCACTCTTTTCTTTTCCGTAAGCCACTTCAGGATTGACCAATCCTTTGCGATCGTGAGGAGCGCCTTCGCCTCCTCAACGGCAGGGAGTTTCTGCATGAAAGCTCTTGCAGCAATGTTACTCTGTTCCGGCGCCGACAAGTTTGCGCGCTTCCTGGAGGAAGGAATCCGGAATCAGACGGAGGACAATCGGCCGCATGTTTCTGGACATTTCGCGAGCTGCCAAAATGTCCGCGGCGATCAGCTCACAGGCGGCGAGGCCGTCTCGCCAATCCAGGTGTTCCGGGTTGCGTTGGATCAGGTCGCTTCCGTTGAGTCCAAGTCCGGGTATCAGCAAGGAAGCCCATTTCAAAATCGTTTCGGAGCGCGAGACGATGCCGATGAGTATCGGCGATGCCGGTCGTCCCAGGCCGGTGAGGACCTCTTCGATGGATTTCAATGGGATTAACTGGTGACCCTCGGGTCGCAGCCGCGAAACGGCTGCCGCGCCGGACGTGGTTGTCAGAAGCAGTAGCGAGTCCGATTCGGGGAGCTGCAAATCAGGGTCGAGACCGGCGTAGGGCACGGCGCATCCGATGGCCTCTTCGATCTCGGCGGCGAGGATTCGGGCGAGATTGCGGTCGGGGTGGACGACAAGCAATTTGCGTGGTTCCTCGGGCTCGCGAAACTCAATGCGAGCCTTTTCAAACGCTGCGCCGATTTCTTCAATCGTGAAACCACGGGTGAGCCCATCCTCGATCCAGCCATGCACGAAGGCGTCGATGCCTTCTAATTTGCCCTGTCGGTCGATGTCACAGACGAACACACCGGAACCAGCCTTGCGCTTCACCCAGCCGCGCGCGGAAAGATCCTGGTAGGCGGCGCTGACCGTGTTGGGATGAAGTTTCAGGCGCCGCGCAAGATCCCGCACGCTGGGAAGGCGGTCCGACGGTCCGAGCCGGCCGCTGAGGATTCCGAACAGGAGTTGAGCACTGAGTTGTTCACGAACGGGGATGGCGCTGTGATGTGAAATCCAAATCCGGTGCATTGCGGCGCTTCCGATTTTATCCCCGGCAGCGAGCGACTACCAGAGTAATATCGTCGAACTGCTCCTGAGCGCTGAACTTTTTGAGGTCGCCGGCGATCGAGGTAAGCAGTTCTTGCGGCGGGGAATCCCAGAAACGGCGCATGGCTTCTATCAGCCCCTGTTCGCCGAATTCGTCTCCGCGAGCATTGCAGGATTCAGTAACGCCGTCGGTGTAAAGTACAAGTCTGTCTCCGGGAGAGAAGTGACATTCTCCTACCGAGCAATCCCAAGCCTTGAACAGTCCCAGAACAGTTGCCGTTGAATCCAGCTTTTCGAGAGAGCCATCGGCACGGAACAGGAGGGGGGCGAGATGCCCACAATTGGCGTAGCGGAAACGCCGCTGCGCATTGTCATACTCGGCGAAGAACAGGGTTGCGTAGGCGCCTTCGTCGGTATTCTCGAAAAAAAGGCGATTCACTGATTCGAGAAAGCGCCGCGGCTCTCCGGCGATAGCGCACTGACTGCGCAGGTTCGCCTGGAGATTGGCCATCAGAAGAGCGGCGGCCATTCCTTTTCCGGCAATGTCTCCGATCACCAGTCCTAATTTGTCGTGGCCGAGGTTTAAGAAATCGTAGTAATCGCCGCCGACTTGGCGAGCCTGAATGCAGAGACCGGCATATTCGAGCGTGCTCAACGGCGGATGCTCCTGCGGGAACAAGCGGGCCTGGACGCGCCGTGCGATCTCCAGTTCCTGGGCGGAGCGGCGTTCCGACTCGAGCTTCTCTGCCTGCGCCTGCCGTTGGGCTTCGATCTCGCGGCTGACTTCATCGAAACCCACCAGCGCGAAAGAATTGCCGTCGATATCCTCGAAACGAGTGAAGACTCCGCCCCAAACGGGTGTTTGTTCCGGCTGAGGGTTGGGTCCGGTCATCTTTCGATATTCCGTGCGCCTCAGGCGTGGAGTATGACGGAAGCGAACACCACGCCGGCTCCATTCACGATACTTGGCCAGCACGTCCTCCGTCAGAAATACGACTTCAGTGGGGCGGCCGATGAGTTCATAGGCTTTCGATTTCGGACTAGGCGCGATCAGCGTGAGTACGGCGGTGCCGTCCGGAGGCGAAACGGCTACCCAACGTTGGCCGGATTGAAGGCGCGCATCGAACGCTAATACGAAGCCAAGCTGATCGAGATAGAAACGCAAACTTCGATCCTGATCTCGAACGAACACGTTGACAGCCTGAATCCGAAGGTACGGATTATCGCGCCGGTCTGACCTACTGAATGTATTCGCGGCGTCGTCTGCAGAAGAGCTGTTCATCGCCGTATTTCTAGAGATGAGTGTACGCGACCTTCGCAGGCCTTCACCACTTCGCGCTCTTATTCCGTGGCCTTCTTAGGAGGCCGCTTTTTTAGCGTTATACTCGGCCCAGCGTTTCTTGGTTGCCTCGATGATACGTTTTCGTCCGGCGGCGCTGAGCTTACGTTTCTTGGTCGCCTTAACGGGCGCGGCCTTGACGGATGCAGTCTTTGCCGGTTCTTTCGACTGCTTCTTCGTAGCCCAGCGTTTGCGTTGGGCGGCAGCGATTCGCGCGCGAGCTTCGGCACTGAGTCGGCGTCTTTTCCTGGGAGCCTGCTCTGGAATAGATGGGTCTTCAGAGGGAACTGCTGCAAGCGGCGGGCGTCCTCTGCGTTTCTGCCCGTCGGCGCGTATGCCGAGCATCGCGCGAACCTGCTCCAACTGCTCTTCGATGCTTCGCTTCCGCGCTTCCAGCCCCTCCAGCGCTGCATGAAGTACATCACTAGTAAGACTTGCGGCTTGTTTTTCCATGTTATTAGATTATGCCTTAAGAAAGACTCATTTGGGCTGAGGTCGTACTGGAAAGTTGGGAGGGGGTGAGCAAGACATCGAATCTTGTGTCGCGAAGCCTGTTACCCTTATCTGGACACCTATAAAGGGAAAGAAGGGAAGGGGTTCAATTGGCGGACGTTTACATCCAGGACGGCGAGAGCATCGAAAGTGCGCTGCGCCGTTTCAAGCGCAAGGTACTGCAAGAAGAGATTATCAAGGACATCAAACGGCATACGTATTATTTGAAGCCGGGCGAGAAGAAGCGGGTCAAGGCCGCACTGGCGCGCAAGCGCAATCGAAAGAAACGATCGCGCGATACCGCGGTCGAGCCAAGCCGATAGAATAGCGGACGAAATACGCACCACCATTGCCCCGGGCTCGTTTTATTGAGGCCCGGTGCAAAGGACGGAGCGTGACCTGGAACTAGAACTGCGTTTTAAGCGTGGACCGGGTAGTGGTCGCAAAGCCACTTTTCGATTTTTTCTTTTTGAGCTGCAAGTACGACGCGTTGCCATTTGACGACGCCCGTACGCTCACTGTACTCGGCCATTACGTACGAACCCTCGTTAAGAACTTCTACAACTCCATCGGTTTTGGACCTCTTGAAGTGGTACGAAGAAAGCGCGGGATAGTGTTTTTGCATCTACCTATAGGTTAGCAGATGCGGAAAGTGTTTTGAAACA
Source organism: Bryobacterales bacterium (assembly GCA_963802915.1). Taxonomy (GTDB): domain Bacteria; phylum Acidobacteriota; class Terriglobia; order Bryobacterales; family Bryobacteraceae; genus JAICMB01. The sequence goes on along the minus strand of CAWDKQ010000018.1, from coordinate 141,742 downwards.
TTTCCCGGGAGGCGCGGGCCGCCGCTATCTATGGCCTAACCACATCAGCCAGCCGAGACCGACCAGAGCGACGACGAAATAGGCGAAGCAGCGGATACCGTAGCGCAGGCGTTCCTGGTCCGTTTTCTTGGTCACTACGCCGAGCACCACGGAGGCAAATAACGCGAAGAGGATGGCGGCTTCAAAGTGGGAGAGGCTCATGGAGGGACGCATTAGTCTTTTTTCCTCAAAGCGATCTCGTAGGCATCGACAATCGCCAGGATATTCAACAGGCCAGCTCCGACGAGGAACTTAGTTCCGTAATCGTGGACGTGACCGGCCACGTCGGGTTGCGAGTATCCGAACAATGTGGTGACCAGATACAGCAAGCCGTTGGAGAGATCGCCAATGAATCCGCCGCAATAAATTACAGTGGTGAGCAAGTCCCCAGTCTGGGGATGGAACATGGTGCCACGCATCAGCAAGCCGAAGATAAACATCAGCACGACGGATCCCATAAGAAGGCCACCGCGGCCAGATCGTTTGAGCAGGAAGTGGCCGCCGCCCGGGACAAGCCAGGAGAGCAAAACCACTTTGGGCCATGGTTGAACCGGCGGCAGGGGCGTCGCGGCGGGATTCGGTTTCGGAGGCATTCTCTTCACAGTTTAGCAGCGCTTCCAGGCCGGGACGGGCAATACACTGAAAGTTATGCCAAACGCGGACGAATACTTAACGTACCGGTTTTACCTGCCGTACATACTGGATGGAATTCGAATCTTTTTCATTTTCCTGTTCGCGTACGTGTTCACGGTAGTGGTGGAGCGTGCCATTCGCGCCCTTCAAAAATACTCCGTCAAGATGATGGTCAAGTCGGGAACAGAGACGTCAATGGAACTTGAGAAACGCGCCGCGACCGTTAGCAGCGTGATTCGCAAATCGACCATCCTGCTCATCTGGACACTGGCGATTCTGATGGCTTTGCAGAAGCTCGGTTTCGAGATTGGACCGTTGGTCGCCAGCTTAGGAGTGGTTGGTGTCGCGGTTGGATTTGGAGCTCAGAGCCTCGTGAAAGACGTGCTGGGCGGAATGTTTTTATTGCTTGAAAACCAGATCCGCGTGAACGATGTCGCGGTGATCAATGGGACCGGCGGGTTGGTGGAAGAGATCAATTTACGAACGACTGTATTGCGCGCCGAGAATGGGGCGGTGCACATTTTTCCGAACGGCGGGATTCAATCGTTGTCGAATCTCACCCGCGACTATTCGTATTTCGTTTTCGAGCTGTCTTTGGATTACAAGGAGGATCCCGATCAAGTGGTCGCGGAGTTGAAGCGGATCGGGGCAGAGGTCGCGGGCGAGGAGGCGTACAAGGATGCGATTCTCGCACCGATCGAAGTGTACGGCGTGGATCGTCTGACAGATTCGGCGATGGTGGTGAAGGGTCGATTGAAGACACTTCCCGGTAAACAATGGTCGGCGGGGCGTGAAATGAATCGGCGGATTAAGATTCGGTTCGGCGAGGTGGGCATCAGCGTGCCATTTCCGACGCACAAGGTCGAGTTGGTAGATACCGTGACGCCTGAGATGCGCGTGCAGTTGAAGGAGGTGGTCCGGGAGGTATTTGAGGAGGCGCGGGCAAAACCGGGGCAGTGAATTTGCAAGTGGATGCGATGGTGCGGAGAGCGGACGCTATGCTATTCTCGAAGTGTTTGGTGCAGGAACCCCGCTAGAATAATCCACACTTGGGGCGCGTAGCTCAACTGGCAGAGCAACTGACTCTTAATCAGTAGGTTGTAGGTTCGATTCCTACCGCGCTCACCATTAGAATCAATCAGTTGCAACCATCTTAACGGGAATGGATTGCGTCACCGGTCTCAGCGAAGTGATTCAACGGCCTCCGCTTCGTGCCATCGGATGTGGCTGTACCGTTCGAGCATTGCGCGGCACATGTATCAGCATCGCAAGCACGGTGCTCTCAGGAACGCCTGCCTCGGCCATTTCGTCGCCGCAGTATGGCGCTTATGCCGCTAGCGGCATAAGCGCCATACTTTTGCGTCCTGGTTCATGATGAACGGCGGCGATCTTTACGAGCTTGCGAAGATCCTGGGCCACTCGAATATCAAAATGACCGAACGCTACGCCAAGCTGGGACGGCAGCACATTGCCCGGACCGGCAGCACGGCGCGGGAAATCTGGAAGCAGTTGGAAGGAATTGCCGACAAAGGCGAACATCGGCTGACGATGTTCGGTTATTGTTCGGTTGAATGAAACCTTAGCTCTTTGGCTGCCGCTAAGTGCTTTATTTTGTGGTGGCCAGGGACGGAATCGAACCGCCGACGCCAGCCTTTTCAGGGCCTCCTACCGAATTGGCCAAGTGGTCTGGAATAAGCGGATGTGATTAATGGGGAAAGACTTGTGAGTTAAGCGATGTAGGATTGTCTAGGATGACTTGGGCTGTTTTCGGACCTTCGATGTTCGGTTATTGTTCGGGCGACTTGCCGGGCGTTCTTCAAAGCTGCGAGCATGAAGGGAACCCGAATCTGCGAGGTCGAGCTGGGGAGGATGACGGCTCTAGTTTCGCAAATAAAGACTCGTGAGGGTGTTTGAATGCCCCGTTCTGGCGATCGACAATACCGAGTTTCCACTTCACTGTGAAGCAAGTCGCCGCAGGGCCTCACTAATTGGCAGGTACAAGCGGCGAGTCTCGCCGGGAAGCGGCGTAAATCCGTGATGCTCATAAAACTTTTGCGCAGCCTCATCCTTCGCATCGACCACCATAGCGAAGACACCGAGCTCGGCTCGCGCGGAGCGCTTAAGGGCATCGGCGAGAAGGACACCGCCGAGCCCGCGGCCTTGATGTGATTGGGCTACAGCGAGGCGTCCGAGTAAAGCCGCCGGTACCACGGGGTAACGTGGAAGCTTCTTGACAACAGCCTGAGACAACGCCGATAGAGCAATGCTCGTCGCGGTCAGCGTGTAGTAACCGGCGATCGCGTCTATTTCGCGGCCGACCGCGACAAAACATGTCGCGATCCGTCGCCGGACATCCTGCGAGACCTGTGCTCGAAAGTACCGGTCGAGCGCCGCAGAGCCGCTGGTGAATCCGGACCGGTCGTGATCGTCCGAGAGCGGCTCGATCCGGTAGGTCTGCGTCACTCTATTTCCTGATGAGCGTGCGGTGGCGGGCGAAGGCCTTTTTGAGAGCCGTGGCGGGAGCCGACGGTTTCGTGAGAAGCTTCACAAATTGTTCTTGCGCGGCGCGCGATAGCCGGATGACCTCGACCTCGGATACTGTCTTTTGCGCGGCTTCCTGTGCGGCGGCAACAACGAAATCGCTTACCGAGCGCCCCTGGATTTCGGCGGCGCGGCGGACGACGGCGAGCGCCTCGGGCGCGATGCGCGCCTCAAGGCGGGCGGTCCGGTTCGTGTGTTGCTCTGGCATAGCTGTCCCTTGCTGTTCGACACCCTTAATGTACGTTATTTCGCCGTACATGTCAAACACGGGTTAACCTACTGGATTCCTTTGTCAAAAGCTCTACGCCCAAACGTTAGCCCTTGTGCAAATACGTTGTATCGATAACCACGCAGCCATCAATCCTCTCGCGTCGGTGCTGCAGGCTGCGAGCGGATCGGATTTTCCACGTAACTCTCCCAAACACTCAGGTGTGACGCTTCCTCGGGTTCGTTCTGGCTTCGACAGTTGGTCTTGATTCCAGGGTTTGTGCTTTGGTCTCAAGGTCCCGAAACAGAGTTGACAGGGACACGCCGAGGGTTGCCGTAACCGGGACGATATTTTGAAAGCTCAGATTGCTCTCACCTCGCTCCACCGTGCCCATAAACGTCCGGTGGACGCCGCATTTGTCGGCAAAACCCTCTTGCGAATAGCCCTGTTCCGTCCGCAACTCCCTGATTCGTTGTCCTAAAGCGCGCAGAAGCGATTTCGTAGTTCCTTCATCCACGTCCACGAGTGTTCTGGGTTTGCCCGGCTTACGTCTACAGCGTGTGCATAGGCACTGTTTGCATAGTATGCTGGATGGACCGAAACATAGATTCCTCTTGGAATCGGAAAGGAGACCTGCCATGGACACTCCGAAAAATCTGTGGAACACCCCTGCCCGGCCGTTAGATCAACCTTCAGCTTCGGTCGCCAATCGCTCCTCGCGTTGGCGACGCCCTTTCCTCCCCGATGCCGTATTCCCTCGAAACACTTGCCGCCCTGGCCACAATTCTCGGAACAGCGATCAGTATTTTCGCGCTGCCCAGTCACGGGCATAGCTTGTCATCACCAGTCTGCTGTGCGTTGCGATGGCTATTGCCGGCGGCTTCTATGCGCGTCGCGCTCGGAACGCCCGCGCAGCAGCCTCGACCGTCATCGAAGGGCACAGTATAGATTCGCTGAATCTCGCCAATTTGAGGCGGCGCCTTGATCGGCAATTCCTGGTTCAGGAAGCCGAACATGTTGCCCGAATCGAGGGAGATGTTCTACAGATCACTTGGAAATATTCGGGGTATTGCCGAACGGAGCGCGCTTCCGAGTTTTTCTTCAGCATCGACTCCAAATCGGGCATTCCGTTTGAGGAACTCGATTGTGTGGCCTACGACCTCAGCCATGACCCTACAATGCTGCGACCGATCCGTCCCCTGCTCGTCGGCCCGGACGGCGTGTCAAAGAAGATTTCAGTGCCGTTTCTGGAGTCGCTGAGAGCCACGCAACGCTTCAGCGTGGTACTCAAATGCGTTCTGCCGCGCCGTGTCACAGCGTCCGTCTGTTACTACACCTCAACCCTGTCCTTTGCGCAAGACAAGGTTCGACGCTGTACGGTGCGGCTGGAGTTCGCAGGTTGGCAACCCTCATGGATGCGGGTTTATGATTGTCCGCACGGCCGCGCACCGGTCCTCCTCGAGGCGCTCACGCCGATGAATCAAGGTCCAGATGTCTGTGAATATGTCGACGTGATCCAAGACATTCCAGGGCAGTCGGCTCGGGTGTACATGTACGCGCTCGCCGCTGTCTAAACCACACCCTGTAGTTACCTATGTTGGCGCCGAACGAGATATCAGAGGCAATTCCAGCAACCGTGGCTTATTTCTGAAAACGGAAACGAAGACCGTCACTTGCATGATCTCGGCGCCCAGCTTGGGAAAACGACGGTCAATTGAAAACACAGAACATTGTGTTTACGGAATCCTCGTTCTGGCGATTGGGGATACCGCGTTATAAAGCGCCCTCGAATCTCAGCATCGAGGACCTGAACGTGTCCTTTATTGGTGATTTCCTCGATCATCTGGAGAACCGCCGAAAGAACAGCGCGCGCACCCGCAACATCCGCCTGGCGGCGATTCACTCCTTCTTTCAGTACGTGGCTTTCGAGGAACCGGGCCACGCCTTGCATTGCCAGCGAATCCTCGCGATGCCTAGCAAACGCCACGAACGTCGGCCGATCGAATTTCTGAATCGCGAAGAGATCGATGCCCTTCTGGGGGCAGCTGACCCTTCCACTTGGATAGGGCGCCGCGATCGGACCTTGCTACTACTCACCGTACAAACTGGCATGCGGGTCTCAGAGCTGATAAACCTGACTTGCCAGGACGTTGTTTTGGGAACGGGCGCCCATGTCCACTGCCAAGGAAAGGGCAGAAAACATCGATGCACGCCTCTCCGTCCAGAAACGGCAAAAATGCTGGAAGCCTGGATGCGGGAGCGCCAAGGTCGTCCGGACGATCCGCTGTTTGCCAGCATCCGAGGCGGAAAGCTCAGCCGCGATGCCGTTGAACGCCTGGTGGAGAAATACATTTCCATCGCCGTTGACAACTGCCCATCTCTTAAGCGGAAGAACGTAAGTCCGCACGCGCTGCGACATACCGCTGCCATGGACCTTCTTCAGAATGGCGTCGACCGTTCTGTTATTGCTCTCTGGCTTGGACACGAATCGGTCGAAACCACCCAGATCTATTTGCATGCCGACATGAAGTTGAAGGAAAAAGCACTTTCGCGCACCCCGCCTCTTGGTGTCAAACCTGGGAGATATCGGCCCGACGACAAACTGCTGGCCTTCCTGGAGAGCCTCTGATTATGCCGAATCCTAGCTTGCCGCGGGCACCTCCTTCAATGGTGCCGTGCGAGAAGTCGGCATGATCGGGGAGTCGGCACGATGTCTGAGATCGTGCAGGCGACACTACACCCGCACGTTTCCTCAACGCGTCCGAGGCGCTCGAAGGGGAACAGGTGAGATGATGGTGATTGGGCCAAGCGAGATGGATCAACGTTAGATGCCACTACATTCAGAACCGAATTGGCTTTTAAATTGACGATCCCCGCGAGTGTGCGCGCTGAAATGCTATCGGATCTCCAAACGTTGAACATAACTGCGCCGTCTCTGTTTCCCGGTTTGGCTGGATTTCGCAATCGCTCAAAGAAGCATATGAAGGACTAAGCGGTTCGACGTTGGAGCGAGGTTCCAAAATCGATGCCCTGAAGGATTTCGGTTGGCTTAGCTCTTGTGTTTGCGAGACAATGGCGAACCCCACAGCCCCGCGACGTGCAAGAAATGGTCCAGGTGGCTTGGCGGGTGCCGCGGAGGTAGCCCGGCGCGCCTTTACGGCGCGGATTCCGCCGGCATGAGTACCCGCAACCGTTCGCATTCGAAGCGGGCCGCTTTCACGACGGTGTACATGTGCTCATAGGCTTCTTGGGAAATCGCGTAGCGTTGCCGGTTCATTTGCTTACGGGCCCATGCATAGTGCGCGAGCGCAGCCGCGTACTCTTCAGAGACGACCTGTATTCGATCCGGCACCAAATCCAATTCTACTAGCCACAGTCGCCGGCCGCTCGTCTACCTCGGGTCAATGCTGGGCGTTTTTACCAACGATACTAGGCTGTTACCGGATACTGAAAGAATCGAGGCGATTGCTAACTTTGTGACTTCACCCGGAGGTACAAACAAATGGCGGACGTGTTTTGGCTCACAAAGCCGATTCTCGGCATTTCATTAAACCCCCATGGTCACGGTGTATTATCCAACCTGCCTGCTGATGCGAAACTTCGCTTTATCGGTCCAAGCGGCGCGCCAGGATTCGTTGAGGTGATCTACGGCGATAAGTTGTATCGCGTTTTCATGGTGGATCTGATCGAAAGATCCATGTCGCTGCGGGTCGCCGCCGCGTAATGAAACCGCTCCAGGTCTTTTGTTGATAGGAAGGTGCCTTTCGGTTGCTCTGCCCTCAAAGAAATGCGTTGCTCGACGAGTGGAACACAGCAACATTGATCTGCTCGAATGCAGTTCGGCGACTGGTTGAGCTCGCCGCCGTGAAAGACAGCAACTTTTCCGTGGCGATGGGCCAGCTCGCCGACCTCCGGCTCCGGGCAGAGAACGCGCGGCTTAGTTTGACGCTTCATCGCCAAGAGCACGGCTGCTAATCTTTGATTCATTCAGAGGTATTTGATACGAAGGCTACGAGATGCTTCACAGGGCATCCCATAGGCTCCTGCAGTCGAAGGGAGTTCTACTCAAATGGCATCAATTGACTCATCGGTTCATTTCGGAAAGTTTTTGTTCGATTGCAGCGGCGAGCGGCTGGTTGCCATGTGAGGCTCGGGATGGTAATATCTTCGGTTCTATGCTCTCGGCGCAAGATGTAAAAATGGCATACCGTCTGATACTTGGCCGCGAGCCTGAGTCCTCCGCCGTCATCGAAGACCATCGCCAATCGGAAACTCTCGATGCCCTTCGCGATCGCTTCCTGCAATCTTCGGAGTTCAGGTCCCGCACGCATTTGCCGGTTCAAAGCGATTTCGATTACGGCCCCCCGCTGACAGTGGAAACGGAGCTGGAGCCTCCGGTTCTCAAGCAAATGTTTGAACGCGTCGAACGGTGCTGGCAGGCGCTTGGGAAAACTGAGCCTTACTGGTCCGTGATCTCTTCGGAACAGTTCCGTTCCAAAACGTTCAATGCGCATGAGACCGAGTTCTACGAATCGGGGAAGGGCGAAGCAGAGCGTTTATTGGCATGGTTGGTTCGCAACCACATCGAACCCAGCTCCATTCGTACGTGTTGCGAATATGGCTGCGGCGTGGGCCGGGCGACCGGCGGGCTCTCGTCTCATTTTGCTCGCATCTTCGCATACGACATCTCCGAACCTCATTTGGAATTGGCGCGGCAGCATCTGCTTCAGGCCGGCCGCACCAACGTCACACTTCGCAGGATCGATTCGATTGCCTCGTTATCCAGCCTGGAGCCGGTCGATTTAGTATTCAGCGTCATAGTTCTGCAGCATAATCCTCCTCCGGTGATTGCGCACATTCTCAGGATGCTTCTACGCAGCCTTAACGGCGACGGTGTGGCGTTCTTCCAGGTTCCGATCTATGCTCGCGGCTACAGCTTCACTGCGAAGGAATATTTGAGGAGCACCGCGCCGGCCTCGACTTCGGAGATGCATCTGCTAGCGCAGTCGACCGTTTTTCAGATCGCGCGGGAAGAAGGGTGCATTGTGCTCGAAGTGCAGCCCGACCTTTACGTCCGGACCGCTGGATGGGCCTCCAATACCTTCCTCCTTCGACGACTCGAGACCGCGAAGTAGTGCAACATGGCGAAGCCGCGCAGCCTTCGGTTGGACGAAACGAATCTTGCCGTTAAACGGCGCAAGGTTGTGCCGCATGAATTCGTGTTGGACGCGATCGCTCCGCTATCGCCCAAGATCCGGTCCATGTTCGGCTGCCTCGCGGTGTACGTTGGAGACAAAATTGTCCTGTTCCTGCGGGATAAGCCAGATTCGCCGGCGGACAATGGTGTGTGGCTCGCCACGACGGAAGAGCATCACGAGAGTCTGCGGCGCGAGTTTCCGAATATGCGGTCCATTGAAGTATTGAGGAAGAAGATAACCGGTTGGCAGGTCCTGCCAGCCGATGCGTCGGATTTCGAGGAAACCGCTTTGCATGCCTGCGAACTCATTCGGAAGAGAGATCCGCGTATCGGGAAGATACCGAAAAGCCGGGCCTCGCGAGCTATGAAACGCGCGAAGGCGACGTGATGGTGTCTCGCACGCTCTACGTCCTGGGGTTGATGGCGCTGCTCGGCGCCGCGGCAAATTCCGCCACTCTGGAAGGGACTGTTCGGAGTTCACGGAGCGTTCCTGTTCCGGCCGCCGTCGTTTATCTGGAGTTCAAGGAGCAGGCTCAGACGGTGACAACTCGCACCGATGCTGAGGGGCGTTATCGTTTTTTGACCGTTCAGCCGGGGACATATACTGTTCGCGCCGTCATTACCGGATATAAGGAAGCATCCGCCGGCCCATTTGTGGTTGCGGAAGAAGACTCGAAGAAGCTTGACCTCACTTTGACCGCGGACGAACCTGCCTTTTTCGATGAACCACATTTCGTCGTGGCTGGAGTGGCAGACGTAACGAATCGCGGCGGTCACGGATCTGACGTGGTTGTGCGATCCACGGAAGCATTGGCCAAGGCGACTGCGTCGTTAAGCACGGCACCTCCCGCCGTCGAGAGTGAGGCTTCCTTACGGGAAGCCATTGCGCGCGAACCCAAGAATGCGGAGCTTCACCACAGGCTTGGCGATGTCGAGGAGCGGAACGGAAAGCCGCTCGAAGCCGTGCAGGAGTATCAACGCGCCGCGGAGTTGGATCCGAGCGAGCCGAATCTTTTCGATTGGGGCGCGGAGCTGTTGACGCACCGCGCGGCTGAGCCGGCCACCGAAGTTTTCACAAAGGGCAATCGGTTATTTCCAAATTCTGTACGCATGCTGCTCGGACTCGCCACTGCGTTCTACGCCCATGGGTCCTATGATGACTCGGCGCGCAGTTTTTTTGAAGCATCGGACCTGAATCCTGCCGACCCGGTACCTTATCAATTCCTGGGCAAAGTTCAAAGTGTCGAAATCACGCAAGCGGACGGCTTTGTCGAGAGGCTTGCGCGGTTCGCAAAGCTCCAGCCGGACAACGCAATGGCCAATTATTATTACGCGGCTAGTCTCTTGAGGCGCTGGACCGCCGATCGGGATGCCGCTACCCTGGCGCTAATGCAATCCCTGCTGGAGAAGGCCGTTCGCCTCGACTCCAGTCTGAGCGCTGGTTATGTGCAACTCGGGATCATTCATGCCGCTCAGGAAGATTTCCCCGCAGCCATCGCTTGCTACCAGAAGGCGATTCAAATCAATCCGGAAATGGAAGAGGCGCACTATCGTCTTGGGCTGGCCTATGCGCGAACGGGAGAGAAGCTGAAGTCGCAACAGGAACTAGCTATCCACGAACAATTGGCCAAGAAAACCGCCGACGATTTGGAGCGCGAACGCAAGGACATCTTGAATTTTGTCGTTTCTTTGCGCGTTAGCAAATAAACCGGACCTATGGCACTCAAGTTCACCACGTCATACATCGAGGACTCGCTGTCGCTGTTCCGGTATTACAAGAAGCTTGCCGAGCGGGCGGTGGAGCAAGTCACAGATGAACAGCTCTTTGCGTGCTTGGATGAAGAGGCCAATTCGATTGCGGTCATCGTGAAGCATATGGCCGGCAATATGCGATCACGCTGGACGGATTTCCTGACGACGGACGGGGAAAAGGCGGACCGCGATCGCGATAGCGAATTCGTGAATCCGCCTGCTACACGCACGGCTTTGTTGGAAGCATGGGAGGACGGCTGGGCGCGTGTGTTTGGAGCGCTGGAGCCGCTAACAGACGCGGACCTCGGGCGCACGATAACGATCCGCGGTGAAGCACACTCCGTGATGCAGGCGGTGAACCGGCAGGCGTCGCACTACGCATATCACGTGGGGCAGATTGTCATGCTAGCGAAGCATTTCGCGCAGGACCGGTGGCTATCGCTGAGTGTGCCCCGGAACCGGTCGGCTGAGTTCAATCAGAGAGTCGCGGCGGGAGAAGCGAGTCAGAGATGAGCCGGGGCACTCATCAGCTTCACAAACATCTCGTAGAACTTTTCTTTGTCTAGATCCAGTTGAATCTCAACTGGCGGGCCCACGTTTTTCGGTTTGTCTGTTTCGGTCCAGGTCAGTGTATTCCCGTATCCCGCGCCGCGATCGAGGTCAACGGCCATATAGCGATTTTCGCGCTGCGTAATTATGCTGGGATCAATCCACCCGGCGGCGGCTAATTCATCCCACATATAGTCATTTCCTTGACCGGGTTGATAATAACGCGCGACATATTTCGCGAGTGGAGTTCCGCTCGCCTCGATACGTTTCACCATTGCCGGAGTCAGGCGCGCTTTGATGGAAATGTCGGTGGGCGTGCACACGATCTTCTTCCAGGGCGCTCGTAAAACGACCTGCGCCGCTTCGGGATCGAACCAGAAATTGAATTCGTGACGGGGATTGTTGGCGAACTCGGGATCGTTGGTTTGAGGATTCAGGCTGCCACCCATGAAGACCAGTTGCTCGGCGAGTTCAGGGAAATGTGGATCGAGAGAGATGGCGAGCGCGAGATTGGTCATCGGTCCGCCTTCATAGATTGTTACTTCGTGGGGATATTGGTGAACCATGCGGACCAGGAAGTGTACCGCGTCTTCCTGAGCAGGTTTGGTGGTGGGAGATCCCTCAGGCAGAGGCGGTACGACAAATGGCTCATGCCACCAGCGGTCATCCCAAGCGCCGGCATAAGAGACTTTTCCGTAGCGCTCCTGCCAGAGCTGCGTATCCTCACGCCTGCGCACCAAGGGGAAGGCCGCACCAGCCAGCGCGGGAATATCAGTGCGGCCGATGATTTCGAGAAGGCGAAGCGTGTGCGCGACCTCCTCGTCGCGCCATTGATCGCCGCTGACCACGGTGATTCCGAGCACCTCAACCTGCCGCGATTGGATCAGCAGGAGGAGCGTCTGCATGTTGCTGCCGCCAGGCCCGGAGCAATCCTCGTTGATCACGATTTTGCGCCGGGGCTGGCACCAACAGAACGAGCTCGATAGCAGAAGGAGTACGATTGCCAGTCGCGGCATCGTCAGAACAGAAACTTGAGAGCGAACTGAACGAGCCGCGGATTGTTGACCGTGGTGTTAATGACGCCAAAAGTGGCCGGGGAGTTGATGTCGGATCCCGGGTTGCCGAACTGCGGATGATTGAAGAGATTGAAAAACTCCGTCCGCATATCGAGGCGCATCCCTTCACGGGGCAGCATGAAATGCTTGATCACCGAAAAGTCTGTGTTGACGAAATCCGGCCCGGAGACCGGAGTGCGCGACGCATTTCCAAGCTCACCGGCGGGAGGCGCGGCAAAACACGAGGTATTGAAAAACTCACCCAGGGTCGAGCTGCCGGATGTCGGGTTGCAGACCTGATTGGGACGGTTGAGACTGTTCCCGTTGTTCTGGAAGTTCACGCCTGACGCGTTGTTGCTGTCGATGACGAAAATCGGAAATCCGGAAGTGGCCTTTTCAATCACTGTTAGTTCCCAATTTCCGAGGATAGCATTCAGCGCGGGATTCCAGTTATTGCCGAATTTCTTACCTTTTCCGAACGGCAGCGTGTAGATGATACTCGCCGTGAAATTCTGGTTGAGATTGATTTGCGACAATCCCCAGTCCAGTTGCTGCCATCCGGGGAGGGGGAAGTACGTCGCTCCCAATGGAGTGCCTAGCCCGTCTGTGAGCCCGTTGTCGTAGGTTCTGGAATAAGTGTAGGCGGCAAGAGCGTAGATACCGAACCGCGAGCTCTTTGTCTCGGCTTTGATCTGAAGGGAGTTGTAATGCGCCTTGCCGGCGTCGAACTGATTGTCGATGGTGGAGTACGGGAATGCAGGGTATGGCACGCCGAAGGAGGCGCCGCCGGGACCGCAACCCAGGGTATAGCCGGCCGTCACTCCGCAAGCTCCGGGCGATGCCACGTTGATATTATTTCCATCGATCAGGATGTGGGAGCTGCGGGAACCGGCATAGCCGGCCGTCAACACAATCTGTCCGGGGAGTTGATGCTCGATGTTGACGTTGAATTGTTGAACGCGGCCTTGTTTGAAGTTGGTATTTTCAGCGATCAGAGTGCCGGTGAAATCGGAAGGATTCGGCCTGGAAGTGAATATGGGAAAGCCGTCCGAAACGCTGATGGCGGAGGGCGACAATCCGTTGGCAGCACAAGCGGACGTCGCGAACGTGCAGGAGCCGCCGAAGGCGAACGCGTCGGATTCGGCGTAGTAGGGCGGATTCTGCCATAATCCCTGACCGCCCTGATTCCAGGACGAATCGTGGAAGATTGCGTATCCGCCGCGCACTACGGTGGACTGACCGCCGAACGGCTTCCAGGCAACGCCAAGGCGCGGTTCGAGCGCAGTGAGGTCCATGTTGATGCCCGCGGCGGAGTTGGCGTTTACGCCCGCAATCAGGAACTGTCCGTTCGCCGGGTTGAAATCCGCCTGCCGGTTCGCAACTTCGCTGATGGGGGTCACCAACGCCCAGGCCAAGCCGAGATTCAGCGTCAGGTTTTTCGTGACGCGCCAGTTGTCTTCCACAAACGGACGGAACAATTTCCAACGTCGGCCGGTCACGTCGCCATTGAACGTCTGATCGTGAATTGCGAGGCTGGGCAGACCTGTCAGAAGATCGGCCATCGGCTCGTTGGCCCAAAGGCCGGAGAAAATCCAGTATCCATCCTGGAAGCCGGAGGCCAGCACGTTCATTTGATTCGCGCGGACAGCGGCGCCGATATGGATGTCATGGCTGCCGCGAATCATGTCGAACGAATCCGAAATGGAGAAGACGTTCGTGCCGCCCTGGAACGGCGAATAACCACGATCGCCGAGCGACCAGTATCCGCCATCCAGTTGGATGGAAGTCAGACCGCAACTCACGCCCCCGAGATTGGCGCCGGGAATCCCGAGCGCGCTAGCTTCACAACTGCCGGTTCCCTGCGACGAGATGTAGTCGAAAATGCGGTTGTAGCCGGCGCTAATCTGATTCACGGTATTCGGTGAAAAGACGTGCGTTTCCGATACGGCTACGTTTCGGGCATGGTTGAGAATCCCTTGATTACTGGCAAAGGGGCTTGCTTCCGCAAATCCTGGTGAGCCGCCGGGAACGTAGGAAGTAGCCTGATCGTAGCTGAATCGCGCGAACGCGGAATCCTTCTCAGAGAAGTTGTGGTCCAGGCGGATGTCGAACTTGCCTTCGTTGAGTTTTCTTACCGGCTCATTTACGTAGTTATACCCAAGCCCTGCATTAGCGGCATTCGGCAACGGATATAGATTGATCAGGTTCTGGGAAATGGGATTGATCAGGTTCTGTGGAATCTTGTTGCAGGCAACTCCCAGTGATTGGCTGCCGTCGGCCAATGCGGGAATGGCGTTGCCGTTGGGATCGCATTGGAAAGGAACATACACCGGGTTTCCATTCACTACCTGTGTCGCATTGGGATTGATCAGTGTGACGCCGCTCGGATTGCCGAAAGCATCGTGGGTGAAATCGCCCGTCCTCATTGCGGCGGTGGGAACGAGACCCGTGAACGGTATCCCGTGCCGCTGGTCCTTCTGTTCGAAATCGGCAAAAAAGAATGTCTTGTCTTTTTTGATGGGGCCGCCGAGCGAGAATCCAAACTGATTGAGATTGAACTGTTCGGTATTCGCGGCGAAGAAGCTGCGCGCGTCCAGATTGGTATTGCGGAAGAACTCGAAAACAGTTCCGTGGAGCTGGTCCGAGCCGGTTTTCGTCGTGACCAAAACGGTCGGGCCGGCGCGTGTTCCCCATTCGGCCGAGTAGTTGTATGTGAGGACTTTAAACTCCTGGATCGAGTCAATCGAAGATAGAATCGCAATGCCACCAGCAGTCAGCTCATTGTTGTCGTTGCCGTCGAGCAACCAATCCGTGCTGCTGGCTCGCGATCCGCCAACCGAAAGCGAATAAGACCCGCGCGCCGAAACTTCGCTGCTCGGGCCGCCGTTGAAGAAACTGTTCGGGTTGGTTTCCTGAGTGACGCCCGCGGTCAGAGTGGCTAACTGGACGAAGTCGCGTCCATTCAAGGGCAGATCGGCGACTTCCTGCGACGTGACCACCTGGCCCAGCGTCGCATCGGTGGTTTGAACAGCTACAGCGGTTGCGGTCACCTCGACGTTCGTTTGCACGGATGCCGGGTTTAGCTTGAAATCGAGTTCACGGTGTTCATCCACCTGCAGCCGGACGTCGGCGGCTTCGGCAGGTTGGAAGCCTGACAATTCGACGCGCACGGTGTAGGTGGCGACGCCCAGAAGGGGAGTGACGAACTGGCCTTTTTCGTCTGTGATCGCCGTACGAACAAATCCTGTCGCGGGCGCGGTCACAGTCACCTTTGCGCCTGGCACGGCGGAGCCGGTTGCGTCCGTGACTGTCCCTGAAATGCTGCCGGTAGCCTGACCGTAAAGAGTCGGATGAACTAAAAAAGCGAGCAAACAGCCGACCGTCGCGAGAAATGCTCTTTGAGTATGCATACACACCCTTCTCGTGCCGCTTATTGCGGCGCGAAAGCACTACTACTGTTGTTCGCGCAAACTGGGGACTTCGCGGGCCCTGATAATGGGCCAGTATCGCCGGATTAGCGAACTATGTCAAGGTGTTTCTAATATGTTTCAAGTAGATGACAATAGCCTATCACGAGCGATCAGCGCGCTACCTGTTTGCTCAAGCGGTCGGCCTGCTGTTGTTCGGCAGCGGCTTCGGCGGCGTGGCCTGTAGCTAGGTAGATTTGCGCCAGGCTGCGATGCGGTTCGGCGTCGTCCGGCCGCAACTTTGCCGACTCCTCCCAATAACGAATCGCTTCGTTGTAATTGTGCGCTGCGGCACTCCTCTTGGCCAATTCGAGGCCGGCTCTGTAGAGCAACTCTGTTGTTGCCGGATCCTGCCGGTTGAGCTGGTGAGCGCGGCTGAGAGCATCGTATGCGGGAAGAACTTCACCGAGATTCAACAGAACGGCTCCGTAGAGCGCACTGATTGGAAACAAGTCGGGCCATCTCTCGACTATGCCGGCCAAAGGACCGCGCGCGTCTTCGAAACGGCCCATCCGATAATAGGTCCACGCCAGGTTGTATTGAACTTGCGGCGTTTGCGGCTCCAACTCGGCGGCACGGCGCAATGGAATTAGCGCCTCTTCCAAATCCCCGTGCTGGCCATATATGGTGCCCAATGAAGTCAGCTTCTCGACGTTTTCGGGATCGTAGAGCTTTTGGCAGAACGCTCGCGCTTCCTCACGCGGTCCGCGATCGAGTTTCTGCGCACACTCCGTCCGCAGCCTGGTTTCATCCCCTTCGTGCTGGCGAATCTCTTCGGACAAAGCCAGAGCTTTCTTTGCATCGTCGTCGCGGTTCTCTTTGCGATACACCATACCCAATTGGAATTGGGCGAGGCTGTCATGCGGATTGATCTCAATGGCTTGCTTCAACCATTTCTCGGCAGCAGCCAAATCACCTTTTTTCAAGCAGGCGAAGCCGAGATAGTATGCGGTGTCGGGAAAAGGCGGCTTGGCCGTTGCGGCAGTCAAATCGCGGACGGCGGCCTCGTAGTTCTGATCCTGGATATCGAGACGGCCCAAGTAATACGCGACGCCCGGATGATCTCCTATTTCGCTACGCACGGTTTCAAACTCCTGGCGGGCTTCGGCCGATTGTTTCATCTCGAAGAGTGCGACGGCCAGCGGGAAACGCGCTCTCATGACCAGCTTGGGATCGAGTCGGAGAGCCTCTCGAAATTCACTGACGGCCGCTTCATACCGATCTTGCCGGAGCGCGTCGTAGCCTTTGCCCAGGTGCAGTTCCGGTGTGTCTTGGGCTGCCGCCACGCTGAGCAGCGCGAGCGCAAACAGGCTTTTGACGATCATGCCTTTCAAACGCCCATTGTCTACCATAGAGCATGACCGGTATACATAACCGCTGAGATGTACCAATCGGCCGACATGCGGCGACGCAAATTCCTAATTCGATCCTGCCAGATGGCGTCCGCGGGATTGCTGAGCGGGTTTGCGGCTACAGCCGCTGGCGCCTTCCACTACCATCCCCACTATCGGGAGCAAACGCCGCTGGATGCCTTTCTTTTGAAAACGAAGGCGGGCGGGGACGAGTTTGTCACGGAAGTTTATCACGATCGCATTGCCTCTACTCTTTCAGAGTGGAGAAAGAACATATTGGAGTTGCCGCGTGGAATCGGGACGGCGGGACAGTTTCTGGCGTCGGACTTCCTGGGATCTTCCCTAATTCCGGTCGAATCGCCTGTGGTGCGTCCGGGTCCCGCGCTGGAAGTTCGCCGCGTTAGCTTTCCTAAAGAGACGCCACTCGGATCGGATGCCTTTCTGCGCGACTTGCAGAAGACTATCGAAGGATTTTCTAAGATCCTGACTGCGGAGTTTCAAGTGACAAGCATTGAGGCACCCGGTCCAGGACGTCTTCGTACTCGCGTGCGTTATGAATTGGTGGGCAGCGGAGCCGGTTTCTATCGCGAGCATCGGACGGGCGAGTGGGAATTGGAATGGGCGGACTATCGGGTTCGGCGCTGGTCCGGACTTGAGGAAACACGCGCGCGATCGGCAAAGCCCTGGTACGTCGATATTACTCCGGTGGCGTTCGGTAGTAACGCGTCCTATATGGGTCAATTGCTTCATGGCGTGGATTATTGGCGGACCGTTCTCGACGGGGCCAGCGGCATCGACATATACGGCCATAACGGAGTGTCGATCGGCGATATCGACGGTGACGGCTTCGACGATCTGTACGTTTGCCAGCCGGCCGGACTCCCGAACCGGCTCTATCGAAATCGCGGAGACGGAACGTTCGAGGACATTACCGCGGCTTCGGGTGTTGGAATTCTCGAGAACACAGCGTGCGCGATTTTCGCCGACTTCGACAACGATGGCCGGCAAGACCTGATTGTCATTCGCGCGAACGGTCCTCTGTTGTTCTTGAATCAAGGCGGGGGGAAGTTTCGATTGCGCAGCGATGCGTTTCAATTCGCAACCCCTCCGCGAGGGACCTTCACGGGAGCGGCGGCGGCCGATTACGATCGCGACGGCTGGCTCGATATCTATTTCAGCCTTTACACCTACTATCAAGGGACGGATCAGTATAATTACCCAACGCCTTATTACGCCGCCGAGAACGGTCCTCCGAATTTCTTGATGCGAAATAATCGCGATGGAACTTTTCGGGATGTGACCTCGGAGACACGGCTCGACCGAAATAATACACGCTTCAGCTTTGGTTGCGGATGGGGTGACTTTAATAACGATGGCTGGCCCGATTTATATGTCGTGAATGACTTCGGTCGCAAGAATCTCTTTCGGAACAATGGCGATGGAACGTTTACCGACATGGCTGCCGAAGCGGGAGTCCAAGATGTCGGGGCGGGGATGAGCGTCTGCTGGCTCGATTACGACAATGATGGAATCGAAGACTTGTATGTCGCGAATATGTGGACCGCGGCGGGCGTGCGGGTCTCGATGCAGCCAGAGTTTCTGAAGAACGCGCCAGAGGAGATTCGAGCGCTGTATCGCAAGCACGCGATGGGAAATTCGCTGTTTCGAAATCAAGGCGATGGCAAATTCTCCGATGCCACGATGCCGGCTCGAGCGGGGATGGGTCGCTGGGCTTGGTCGAGCGACGCGTGGGATTTTGACCACGACGGATTTCCAGATCTCTACATCGCGAACGGGATGGTTTCCAGTCCTATTCGCGAAGATTTGAATAGCTTCTTTTGGCGCCAGGTGGTTGCCAATTCGCCGCATGAAGCAAAGGCTTCGCGCGAGTACGAACAGGGATGGAACGCCGTAAACGAACTGGTGCGGTCCGACTATAGCTGGAGCGGGTACGAAAGAAACGTGTTCTATGCGAACAATCGCGACGGGACCTTCTCCGACGTTTCCGCGGCCGTAGGTCTGGACTTTGTGGAAGATGGCAGATCGTTCGCCGTGGCGGATTTCGACCATGACGGACGCCAGGAGGTGTTTTTAAAAAACCGAAACGGTCCGCAGTTGCGTCTTTTGAAGAACGTGGCCGAGCAATTGCCGCCAGCGATCGCGTTCCGCCTTCGTGGGCGCAAGAGCCATCCGGATGCGATTGGCGCGGCGGTCACGGTGGAAACAGGATCGGGGAGCCAGACGAAGCTTCTGCAAGCCGGATCCGGTTTTCTTTCGCAACACAGCAAGGAAATGTTTTTTGGGCTGGGCCCAGCAAAGGGTCCAGTGAAAGCTGCGATTCGTTGGCCGAGTGGATTGATACAGCACTTCAACGATCTTACGGCCAACCATAGAGTGTGGATCGAGGAAGGCGTTGCGACATTCCGTGTCGAGCCTTTTCGAACCCCGGCTGCTTCCCAGGACCTATCGCGCGATCAGCCGACCGAGACTCTCCCAACGTCGGTAGAAACGTGGATGCTGGTACCTGTTCCGGCGCCGGATTTTACGTTCCAAGGCCGAGTTCTCTCGTCGTTGCGAGGGAAGCCGGTGCTCCTCACGTTCCAAAACGATTCAGCGAGCAATTTCCGGACGCCACGCGGGGTTGAATCGGTCTTGGTTAGAGCAGATAAAGCGGACGATATAACGGCAATTTACAATATCGTCTATCGTCACCTGTTCGACCGGCGGCGCGATCTTTGTCTGCCCATTTCGTTTCTGATCGACGAAGCGGGCGATATCGTCAAGGTCTATCAAGGCCCGGTCCGGCAGGCGAGCGTCGAGGAGGACAGTAGGCGAACACCTCGAAATACCGCCGAGCGTCTGGCAAAGGCGCTGCCTTTCCCCGGAGTTACCGGCACTTATGACTTTGGACGAAACTACATCTCGTTCGGTTCGGCTTTCTTCGAGCGAGGCTATTTCGATCAGGCGGAACAATCGTTCCGCGTTGCTCTTCGAGAAGATCCGTCGAGCGCCGAGGCGCACTACGGGATCGGCAGCGTGTTTCTAAAGCAGGAGAAGCTTAATGAGGCGCGCGACAGTTTTTCGCGGGCGGTCAAGCTCAGCGCGAGCTATCCGGAGACGCATCCGAACGCCTGGAATAACCTCGGTCTGATTGCTACACGCGAGGGCCGCATCGACGAGGCCATTGGCTATTTCCAGGAGGCGCTACGTGTCAACCCCGATTATTGGATCGCTCTCGAAAACATTGGCAACGCCTATCGCGAGCAGAAACGGTGGGATGAAGCGCGCGCCGCACTGGAGCGTGCGATCGCGATCCAACCTCGAGATCCGGAAGTGAATTACAACTTGGGAATGGTGTTTGCTCAGACGGACGATACTGTTCGCGCATCCGAGTATCTTCGGAAGGCACTGGAATACCGACCTGTTTATCCGGAAGCTTTAAATAATCTCGGAGTGCTTTACTTACGAACCGGCCGGCGCGACGAAGGGGTTCGGACTTTTGAAGAATGCATTCGCGTTGCGCCTGCCTTTGACCGGTCATATCTCAATCTGGCGCGTGTCTATGTTCTGGAGAACGCGCCGGACAAAGCTCGGGCGCTGCTTCTCGATCTGCTCAAGCAGCAGCCAGGACATGTTCAGGCTACGCAAACTCTGGAGCAACTACGGTGAATGAATGAACGTCATAAATCACAATGCCTGATTGGCTCAGTATTCACGAACCGGTCCTCGTAAACACTATCGGGCACGCTGCCGGAGCCGTCATTTTCGGCATGCTTTTGTATTTCTTCCTGGTGAACCTGCGACGCGGCGGAAGAGAGCGCGGGAGTCTGCCGGTAGTCGCCGCGGCTTTGGCAATGATTTGGAATCTCGGGTCCCTGATCGCGCTGGCAACGGGACCAGCCGGCGGCAGGATGGCGGATATCATTGTCGCGGTCAGTTTTTCCGTCCTGAGCTTGCTCCCGGCGGTGTTGCTGAACATTTCCTTGGGTTCGCACCATCGTTGGGTGTGGGTGAGCGGCTATGTTCTCAGCGTTCTCGCGGTCGCGCTCCACGCCGCCGACCTGGTCACGGGCGCGGCTCGCCTTCACTTCGCGGCTCTCTTACTGGTCACGATCGGTTTTACGGGGCTAACCATCATTTCCGTGTACCTGGAATTGCGGCAGGAGAATCGGGCCGCCGGATCCAGGCTTGCGGCGGCCATGGGCCTGTTTCTATTTGCAATTTCCTTTTTGCATTTCGGTGCGGGGCACAGCAGCCAGGCGTGGTCGAAAGAAGTCGCCCTACATCACGCGGGGCTTCCGCTAGCGGTCTTCGTGCTCTTGCAGGATTATCGTTTTATTCTGCTCGACGCTTTCCTGCGCTTCATCGTGAATGGCACGCTCGCGGCCGGAGCGATCCTCATCACGATCCGCGTGATTCAGACGTCAGAGTTCGATGCATACCTGCGCAACCCGTTCCAGGCCGGACTCCTCTTTGTGGCCGCCAGCCTGGTTTTGACGCTTTTCGTGTACATACGCAACCGCATTCAACGCTTCCTCACTCGCGTGATATTTCTGCGTTCGAATGTTGACGAGGCTTTGAAAGAACTGCTCGAGGTGGAGCGCGCCTCGGGGAGCGAGCGTGAGTATTTAAGTGCCGCCGCCGAGATCATAGCCCGCTTCATGCGCACCTCACAATTTGAATATCAAACTGAGAACGCCGAGCTTCGCGATCTTACTGCTCCCGCCGCGATCATCGATTCGAATCACTCGATGGTTCCACCCTGGGTACAGGCGATCCTGCCGATCCGCTTCTCGAGCGGAGATGCAACATACCTGCTGCTCGGCGCCCGCGACGGCGGACGGCGTTATCTTAGCGAGGATTTTGGCGTTCTCGCCCGATTAACGGCAGCCGTCGTCGAACATGTCGAGCAGCTTCGAAATCAAAAGATGCAAACGCTGGTATCGCAAGCCGAACTGAAGGCTCTTCAGGCGCAAATCAACCCACACTTTTTATTCAATTCGCTCAATACTCTTTACGGAACCATCGACAGAAATAATGCCGGCGCTCGTCGCCTGGTACTGAACTTGTCCGATGTTTTCCGGTATCTGCTCCGCTCGGAGCGGACCTTAGTCGACGTGGAAGAGGAACTGCGAATCGTTCGCGCCTACCTCGAAATCGAGACGCTACGCCTGGGACCGAAACTGCGAACCGAATTAGAGGTGGAAGAGGAAGCTATGCATGTGAGTATCCCTCTATTGTCGATTCAGCCGCTCGTCGAGAACGCGGTGAAGCATGGCGTTGCGTCGAGGAGCGGTCCGGGGTTCGTACGCTTGGCAATCAAGCTTGTTTCCGGTGGGCTAGCGGTAGAAATCAGCAATTCCGGAGCGTGGGGCACGCGTGAGTCATCGACCTACCCGGGCATAGGTATGAACAACGTCAAGCGCAGGCTGGAACTCTGTTACGGGCCGGAAGCCCGTTTTGATGTTTCGACAAACGGCGGCATCACATCGGTTGGATTTGTTCTGCCGGCGAAGCCGCTGCGGGAGATTTCCGCTGTAGTTTAGGGGCAATTCCAGGATGGCCGCTTACCAGGACTTGCAGATCGTTGAGCACGGACAGGAGACCGCTCATCCGAAAAGCGTGCAATTTCCTGCATCGGTCGTGGTAAAAAATGGCTGAGCCGCGGAGCTCTCGCATGCCCCTTAAGACGCTGGTTGTTGACGACGAGCCGGTGGCGCGTAAGGTGCTGCGCGAGGAGCTTGAATCCATCCCCGACGTTGAGGTGATTGGAGAAGCCGACAACGGCGCGCTGGCGTTCGAGATGATCGCCCAACAGGAGCCGGATCTTGTCCTGCTCGACCTGCAGATGCCCGAAATGGGCGGATTCGACGTGATCCGAAAGATCGGCGGCAGCACGCACATACCCGCGATCGTCATCGTGACGGCGTACGACAGATACGCGCTCGAAGCCTTTGAAGCGGGAGCGATCGATTATCTGCTCAAGCCCGTAGGACAGGATCGCCTGGCCGCGGCGGTAGAACGGGTAAGACGCCTTACCGGAAGAGAAGCCGTGGAGCAAATGGCGAAGCTCCAGGAGATCGCGGACCCCGCCAGCAGCCCCCGGCTGAAAAAGATCATTGGAAAAGTCGGCGAAGAGTATTTTCTGCTGAGCGCCTCCGAAATTTATGCGTTCCATGCTGAGGGCGACCTGGTTTGGATCCTGACCGCCAAGAAAAAGTACCTGGCGACGCAGACTCTGAAGGTGCTGGAACAGCGGCTGCATGACACTACTTTCCGTCGAATTCACCGGAATGCGCTCGTAAATGTCGACCATGTGCGTAAGATGAGCGCCCTAAGCAGCCAGCGCTGGTTGATCACGTTGAGCAACGATCAGGAATTCGTCGCGAGCAAGCGGCAGGCCCGCAGCGTTCGTGAACTACTGAGCTGGTAGGTACTAAAAAGACCTCAAGCCTAAGGCCTTTACAGCCGATGTTAACTACGTGACCCTACGTCGGGCATTGGGGTTCGTTTTGGCACTCGTCGGTGCGAGCGGTATCGTTGCCGGCGCGGTATACCTACGCGCCAGAAACTCCGCCATTAAACGGTCCCTTAAGATTGGCTTCCAAAACTCGCCCCCTTATCTTTTCCCCGATGCCGCGGGTAATCCCAGCGGACCTGCAGTCGACGTGCTTCAGGCCGCCGCCCGGCGGACCCATTTAAAACTGCAATGGGTTAATTCTCCGGAAGGCCCGGAAAAGGCGCTGTCCTCGGGCAGGGTAGATTTGTGGCCAATCGTCGGGGATTTGCCCGAACGGCGCGGGCTGATGCACGTCAGCGCACCGTGGGCCAAGATGAGCTATGTCCTGCTGACTACAGAAGCATCCGGCATCACCGACCTCAAGGACCTGGGTACGCGAGCTCTCGCGGTCAGCCGTATCAATATAGACACCCGCGTCGCGCGGCAGAACTTTCCGAATGCGCGGCTGGTTCGGGAACCGACTGTCCGGGAAGTGATCCGGGACGTCTGCTCGTATGCGGTGAAGGCCGGCGTGCTGGTGCAGACTTCGATGCAGGGCTGGAGCCCGCTGGAATGCCAGGACGTTCCTCTTCGGACCGTCCCGCTTTCCGATGCCACGTTCTGGTTTGGAATTGGGTCCACGAAACAGAGCAGCGACGCGCCTGTGGCAGCCGCGATGCTGCGCCGCGAGATTGAAGCCCTGGCCGATGACGGAACACTCGCGGGCATCGATTTCCACTGGGGCACGCACATCAACACAGAAGCTTCCACCATCTTCGTTTATGAGAGATCCAGGCGTTATGCCTTCATGCTGTCCATCGCGACAGCCATCCTGGTTGCGGCATTGATCTCGATGGTGTGGCTGGTACGCCGACTGCACATCGCACAGAAGCTGGCCGAAGCCGCGAGCCGCGCTAAAAGCGATTTTCTGGCCAATATGAGCCACGAAATTCGCACGCCGATGAACGGAGTCATCGGGATGACCGGGCTCCTGCTCGATACCGACCTCACGCCAGAGCAGCGCGAATATGCGGACATCGTGCGCAAATCGGGCGAAGTTCTGCTCGCGGTGATCAACGATATTCTGGATTTTTCGAAGATCGAATCCGGCAAGCTTCTGATCGAATCTTTCCCCTTCGACCTTCGCTCCGTGTTGGAAGAAGTCACGGAGATGCTGGCTTCGCGCGCCGAGGACAAAAGGATCGATCTGATTCTGAGTTACCCGCCCGCCGTTCCGCGGCATTGCATCGGAGACGCCGGGCGAATCCGGCAGGTAGTCACCAACCTGGTCGGCAACGCGATCAAGTTCACCCACTCGGGTCACGTACTAGTTACGGCCTCCTGCGAATCGTACGACGATGCGGTGGCTCGCTTGCACATTGAGGTGACTGACACTGGAATCGGAATTCCAGCGGACAAACGCACCTCCATCTTCGACAAGTTCAACCAGGCCGACACCTCCACGACGCGCCGGTACGGCGGCACAGGACTCGGCTTGACGATTTCCAAGCAACTCGTAGAGCTAATGTCAGGCTCGATCGGCGTCAGGAGCGTAGCAGGGGAGGGTTCGACATTCTGGTTTACTCTGCCTTTGGCGCTCGGCGTTGAGCCCTTTAAAGCGGCTGCTCCGGTCGCGGAGCTCAGCGGGCTGCGCGTGCTGATTGTGGATGACAACGAGGTCAATCGCCGCGTCCTGCACGAGCAGATTACGTGTTGGGGTATGCGCAACGGAAGCTTCGCTTCCGGCGAAGAGGCGCTTGAAGCGATTCGCCGCGCCCGAGCGGAAGGCGATCCCTTCCATTTCGTTCTGGCCGATTACCAGATGCCGGGCATCGACGGCGCCACGCTGGCCGCCGCAATCAAAGCCGACCCCACGATCCGCGACGTGATCTTCATTATGTTGACTTCGATCGGTCATTGGAATGTCGTGAACCGGCTGGAAGGCGGAGATGTCGATTGTTGCCTGGTGAAGCCGGTTCGCCATTCGCAGTTAATGAACACGCTGGCTGTTGCGTGGTCCAAACGCGCGGGATCAATTGCTCGGCCTGAGCTGAGGGATCCACGGCATCTGAAGGCGCCAAGCGATTCGCAGGTTCGCGTTCTGGTTGCCGAAGACAATCCGGTAAACCAGAAACTCACCACTCTGATGCTCGAGAAACTTGGATTCCGGGCTGACGTTGCCGGGAACGGACGCGAGGCCGTCCACATGTTCGACATGCTCCCGTACGATCTCATCCTGATGGATTGCCAGATGCCTGATATGAACGGGTATGAGGCGGCGCGGGAAATACGGCGGCGGGAAGTTTCGGACGTGCGCGTAGCGATCATAGCCTTGACAGCTGAAACCATCGCCGGGTGCCGTGAAAGGTGTCTCGAGGCCGGTATGGACGACTTTATTTCCAAGCCGGTGAAAAGGGATCAGCTCGTCGAGACTCTCAAGAAATGGCACCGCTCTCCGGTCTTGTAACGGCGTGGCACTATGTTAGGTGATGTTCCCCGATTTTCACGGCAACCAGTCTGTCGCCCAGACTCTGGAGCAGCTTACGCGTCAGGAACGCCTCCCGCAGACCCTCCTCTTCGCGGGACCGGAGGGGCTGGGGAAGGCCACTTTGGCCCGGCGATTTGCCGCTGCTTTGCTCGGAGAAGCCCATAAGATTGAGAAGGATGACCTCAGCCTTCGCGACAATGAGGCCATCGTCGACGAGCGCGAAAAATGGACAGCGGAGAAGCGCAACGAAGACCCTCTCCTGTTTGCCACGCATCCGGATTTCATAACCTTCCCGCCCGATGGACCCCTGCGCCAGATCTCGATCCCACAGATGCGCCAGCTCAAAGAACTGGCGCAATATAAGCCCCTCCACGGGCGCCGCAGGGTGTTCCTGATCGATCATATCGATCGGGCCAACGAGCAGGCCGCCAACTCGCTCCTGAAGACGCTGGAGGAGCCTCCTGAGCACCTCATCGTCATCATGACCGCCGAGAACCCCTATGACCTGCTGACCACCATCCGGTCGCGCGCCGTTCCTTTCCAACTAGCTCCTCTGTCGAACGATGAAATGCGCGCTTTTGCACGCGAGCGCGAACTTTCCAACCCGGATCGCAGAATTGCCCTGGCCGGTGGGAGCCCAGGCCTGGCCGTATCTTTAGATCTGGAAACTTACGATCAGCGGCGCGCCGCTATGCTCGATCTGCTCAAAGTCGCATCGGGACGGTCGGGATTCGCCGATTGGGCTAAACATTCGGAGACTCTGGGAGCGCGGAAGCAGGAGCGGCTGGACCTGCTTCTCAAAGTTCTCTACATTTTGCTTGAAGATATCCTGTTGTTGGCCAATGGTATCCAAGAAATTCGCAATGCCGACATCCGACCCGAATTGCAGGCGGTTGCCTCTAAGGTCTCGTTCGACTGGATACGGGCCGGAGTGAAGAGAATCGATGAGCTGGTGGAGCTGGTACGCCGTAATATCCAGAAGAGCATCGCGCTCGACGCGCTGGTGGTGGAACTCCGCCGGTCGGCGGCCTGACGTTGTCATCAGGCACGTTAGTGTGCTTGAATAATCGTTAGTTGCGCATCTTTGATCCTGTACAGCGGCCCCGGACAAAACTTTCAGATCGGGCCCGTTTGGATACCTCGAATGGGAGTTCTTGTCGTGGAGACTGCTAATCGGAAATTGATACGTCCATCGTTGGATGAGCTGAAGGACCGTATGAACCGACGTACTAACCACCAACCAGCACAGAAGAAGGCCGTTCCCCCCGACCAGACGAACGCCGAAAACTTCTACTACATGAAGCAGATGCAGTCGAAGACGCCCATGATCATCGTCATGAAGGACGGTGAAACGCTCGAGGGAATCATCGAGTGGTACGACAAGATCTGTCTGAAGGTGAACCGCGAAGGTGCGCCGAATCTGTTGATTTTCAAGCCTAATATCAAGTACATGTATAAGGCGTAGTCTACGCCCATTGTGAACGGCCTATATCTCGGCGTCGACGGGGGTAAATCGAGCACCACTGCGCTCATCGGCGATGCTCACGGGCGTGTTATCGGCCACGGCACCGGCGGTCCGTGCAATCATGTTCAGGAGGCCGAGGCGGGCCGTGCAAAGTTCATCCGAGCTATCAATGAATGCCTGCTAGAGGCTTGCAACCAAGCGGGCTTGGACTTCGATAGTGTCAGATTTGAATCGGCCTGCCTCGGCTTCAGCGGCGGTCCGGTGGACAAAGAACCAATCCTGCGTGAGCTGCTGCGCTGTGAGCGGATGACCGTTACGCATGACGCTTTGATTGCGTTGTCAGGAGCTACCAATGGCGCGCCGGGAATTGTTGTGATCGCTGGAACAGGGTCGATCGCTTTCGGACGGAACGCCTCGGGTCAAACGGCTCGGGCGGGCGGATGGGGTTACATTTTTGGCGACGAGGGCAGCGGTTTCGACATTACGCGGCAGGCGCTTCGGGCGGCGCTACGGTTCGAGGAAGGCTGGGGGCCGGCCACATCATTGCATGAAGCTTTGCTTTATGATTCAAATGCAAGTGATGCAAATGAAGCACTTCATAATTTCTACACGATCGATTTTCCACGTCATCGAATAGCCGCAATGTCGAAGCTGGTGGATCGGGCCGCAGTTGCCGGCGATGCGGTGGCCAACCAAATCCTGGATGCAGCGGCGCAACAGCTAGCGGCCCTGGCCTGGGCCGTACGGGATCAACTCTTCGCAGCCGCCGACTCGCCTATCGTTTCTTACATTGGTGGAGTTTTTCAAAGTGCCCGCGTGCTCGACCGTTTCCGATTCGTCATCAATGCCAGCCCGCCCATCTACGGGCCAGCGGCGGGTGCGCTGATTGAGGCCTATCGAGCGGCTCAGGTTCATGTGACGCTTTCAGGTGTCCCAGAGGTTGAGAAACAATGAAGTATCTGATTGTTTTGACATGCTTTGCCGTATTTGCCGCGGAGCCGGACTGGACGGCCGTCGACAAGCATGCAGTGGAATTTCTCCAGGAATATGTCCGCATTCAATCCATCAGCCCACCTTCGAATACGGCTCCGTGCGCCAGACTGTTTCAGGCTGAGCTTGAACGCAATGGGCTTCAACCGAAGCTTTATTCTAACGGACCCACCGGGCAGACAAATCTCGTCGTACGCCTCAAGGGACGCGATTCGTCGAAGAAACCGATCCTGCTGCTCAATCACCTCGATGTGGTGCCTGTCGACTCCAAAGCATGGGACATGGATCCATTCGGAGCGATTATCCGCGACGGAAGGATCTGGGGGCGGGGAACTCTCGATATGAAGGGGATCGGGACGCAACAGCTTATGGCTTTCATCGCGCTTCACAATTCAGGGATCGTGCCGTCGCGCGATATCGTGATGCTTTCCACCGCGGATGAGGAGATGGGCGGGGAGCACGGTATTCAATGGATGATCGCGAACCACTGGGACGAAATCACTTCGGAATATGTCTTCGACGAAGGCGGCATGTGGACGCGGGATGCGCTCGCTCCGAACAAGCTCGTAGCCGGTATATCGGTTGGCGACAAGATTGTTTTGTGGCTGCGTCTGCGCGCACGCGGAACGGCTGGTCACGGTTCGCAGCCGATCCCCGACAACGCTAACATGACTTTGCTGCGAGCTATCGACAAAGCTCTCGCGTTGCCTCCGGCGGGAAAGCAGAATCCGGTGGTGGAAGAGATGAAGCGGGCTATTGGAGAGCCGCTGGTCGTCAATAAGTTTACGGCAGCCATCCAACGGAACACGATTTCGCTCACTACGCTACAGTCCGGCGTCGGTTCGCCGGCGCGAGTCAACGTGATTCCTTCGGCTGCCGAAGCGACGCTCGATTGCCGGCTGCTTCCGGGAACCAACGCGGACGAATTTGTATCGGAGATGAAGGCGCGCATCAACGATCCTAAGGTGACGGTTGAGGTGATCAGCGCGGCGCCCGATGTCACTATGAGCCCCAGCAACACACCGCTCTTTGCGACCATGCGCGAGACGATTCTGAAGTATCACCCGGATGCAATCGTGACGCCGATGCTGGTTCCGTTTGGTACCGATTCGGCGTATCTCCAGCGCCGCGGGGTGATCGCTTACGGCTTCACTCCGATGGTCCTCGACGCCGCGACGGCCGCCACCATGCATAGTGACTCCGAACGAATCCCGCTCGAGGAGTTCAAGACTGGCATTCGGATCTTCTACGACATTCTGAAGCAGCAGTAAAAGTAAAATAGAACGAATGTGGCTGCGCATTCCACTGTGGCTGTTGTTTCTTGCCCTCGCGTTGGCCGCGCAATCGGCACAATCGGTCCAGCAACTGGAGACTTCGGCGCACCAGCATCTCGCCGCCCGCGATGCCAACGCCGCCCTCGCCGATTACCAGCAACTAGCGAAGATGGTCCCGAAGTCGGCCGTCTACCAGGACCAGATCGGATTCTTGTTAGCCGCAACGAACCGACAGCCGGAATCCATACCGTATTTCCAACGCGCCACGGAACTGGACCCCAAAATGGCGCAAGCCTGGTTTCACCTTGGCGTGGCGCTGCGACTCGCGCAACAGATCGATCCCGCTGTGCGCGCGCTTCAAAAAGCAGTCGCGCTGGCGCCCGATCATGGAGATTATCGCTTCCGTCTGGGGTCTGTCTACGAAGATGTTGGCCATGATCGCGAGGCGGCAATCGAACTGAGCAAAGCGGCGCGGCTGCTTCCCAACAACGCCGCCATTCTCGAAGCTCTGGCCGAAGCCTATCGCCGTCAGAAACGCTACGTCGATGCGCGCGATGCGTATCGGCGGGCTCTGGAGCTCGATCCGAAAAATACAACGCTCCGCACCAGTTATGGGAATGCCTTAGTCAATTCGGGCGACCCGGCCGGGGGACTGCGCGAGTTTCAGAAAATCCTGCGCGAGGAGCCGAACAACCTCCACGTTCAGGTCAACGTCGGTTACGCGTATATCGCCGCCGGACAGCTCCAAGCCGCGATACGGGAGCTCTCCAAAGTGGTTCACGAACATCCCGAGACCGCGTCCGCCCATTACGATCTCGGCGTTGCTTATAAGAAAGCCGACGACCTGCCTCATGCGAGAGCGGAGCTGGAGCAGGCCGTCAAGCTCGAACCCACGCTTGCGGCGGCGCACTACACGCTCGGCGTTACTTACGTCGATTCGGGAGATCCCGATAAGGCGGTGGAGCAGTTGCGCGCGGCAGTCCAGAGCGATCCGAAGTACATCAATGCGTGGTACGAACTCGGCACCCTCCTTAAGGAGCAAGGCAACAACGATGGCGCGATTGAAGCCTTGCAGCATTCCGTCGCGCTCGACGGCACCGATGCCGGAGCATGGAACAACCTGGGACTTCTCCTGCGCAAGAAGGGCGATGCCGCGGGAGCGAAACAGGCGTTCGATAAAGCTGCCGAGATCCGGCGAGCGGAGGAGCAGTCGAAAGAGAAGAAGCTCGGACAGGATCGCTAGCGTTCAACGAATATGGTCTTTACCAAGCGATTGCGGGATGGGGTACGTCGCGGAGAGATCACTTGCAGCGTTCGAATTTGGATGAGTTCTCGCGTAAAGGTCGGAAAGCGGTACCGCATGGAAGAAGGTGAGATAGAAGTGGATTCCATCGAACCGATCGGTTTTCCGGATATCACCCCGGCATTGGCGCGAGAATCCGGATTTCTGGGCGTTATCGACCTGCTCAAGGTTGCGAAGCACGGGAAAGGTCAGAATATCTACCTTGTGCGGTTCCACTACGTCCCGCCGCGCGGCAAGAAGAGTTAAAACAAATTCCCGGCCACCTGTTCAGCAACTCTGCAAGCTTTGTCCCGCAGCAAATTCCGGCTTATCGAGCGATCGTCAGTGACCAGCGTGATCACAAAGGCCTGGTCGCGAACCCTCCCGGTCACCTGTTCGGCAGTCTTACCACCCTTGGATTCCAACGAGCAGGCCGTGGCCTCGTTGCCAATCCCCTTGAGTTGCTCGATCGCGCCATTGCAATGAGCAGGATGCGATGCGGACATCGCCTCTACCTGGATTCGTAGTTCACTATGCCGGCTAACGAAACTGCAAACGTGCATGGTCGTCTCCGATTGAACCGGTCCGCCGAGCGCTCCCGCAGCCGTCGCGGCGTTCAACCATGGACACGATCCTTCCGCGTGCGACGCCGCTGCCAGGGCGCAAATAACAAAGACGCAGCGAAAGATCATCCCTTCAACTTTTCCGACTTGAGGATCTTGCCGCCCTCCTCGATCACGTAGAGCCGATTGACTTCCAGGTCTTTCAACTGATCCACCTGCCCGCTGAGCCAGCGGATCTGCACGTTGTCCACTCGTTTCGCCTGGTCCAGCCCGAAATGCATGCGCAAATCGTTTTGGGAAAAATAGCTTCCGCCGCTTCGCAATTCGTCCATTTGCACCAGAGGCTCTTGCGAGCCCGCCTTGGTCTTCGCGACCACCGTCACGCGGCTGCCGATGCCCGTCCGATTCGACTTCACGCCGACCAGTTTGATCTTGATCCAATTTCGATTCAGAGTGGAATCGCAGCGCAGGAGCTGCGGAATCGCGTTCACGCAATTGACAGCAATATCGAGATACCCGTCGTTGTTGTAATCGCCGAAAGCGCATCCGCGCGCGGGTGCGTTCTCGAGAATGCCCGGACCGCCCATGGACGTCACTTCCTCGAAGCGGCCATTTTGCAGATTTCGATACAGGTATTTGTGCTCCGCATATTTCAGATCCGCGTTGGACTTATCCACTTCCGGATAAACATGCCCGTTCGACATCAAAACGTCGAGCCATCCGTCGTTATCCATATCGAAGAAACCGACACCCCAGCCGAGCAATCGCGTGTTGACGCCAATGCCGCTCGGATAGGTGCGGTCTTCGAAGGATCCGTCGCCGAGATTCGTGTACAGCGAATCCGTGTCGCCGGCGAAATTGGTTTTTACAACATCCAAATTGCCGTCGCGATTGTAATCGCCGATCGAAACGCCCATGCCCGCTTGAGGTTTGCCTTCCGGCGATAGCGCGGCGCCAGATTCAATCGCGACGTCTTTGAACGTCCCGTCCTTCTGGTTCTCATAGAGCGTCGCGGTACTGGAATCGTTCGCGACATAAATGTCGGGCCAGCCGTCGTTGTTGAGATCCGATGCGGCCACGCTCAGTCCGTAGGTCCCGGTCGTGTTCCAGATGCCGGCCTTCTCGCTGACATCGGTGAAGGTCCCGTCGCCATTGTTGTGATAGAGAATGTTCTTCCCGCCGCGAAGTCCGGGCGGCCCGCACGCGACCAGCACGCCTTTATACGTACACGGGCCGGCTTCCGGCGGCGGAGCGGTCTTCAAATCGAAATCGACATAGTTTGCGACAAATAAATCGAGATGTCCGTCGCGGTCGTAATCGACAAAGGTGCAGCCGGTGTTCCAGCGCGTCTTGGGACCCGGTTGGATGAGGCCCGTTTTCTCGGTCACATCCGTGAAAGTGCCGTCTCCGTTATTGCGGTACAGGGCGTTTTGCCCGTAGTAAGTCACGAACAGATCGTCGTGGCCATCGTTGTTGTAATCGCCGACGCAGCAGGCTTGTCCCCAACCCGTGCGCTTGTCGAGCCCCGATCCTTTGGTGACGTCGGTAAACGTTCCGTCGCGATTGTTCTTGAAGAGATGGCAGCGGGGTTCGTGGCCGGCAGGGAATCCTTCCAGACGCCAGCCGTTCACTAGAAAAATATCGAGCCAGCCATCTTCGTCGTAATCGTAAAAGGCGAGACCGCAGCCGGTGGTCTCAAGCAGATATTTATTCTTGCCCTCGCCGCCGTAAGTTGTCTTCACTGCCAGCCCGGCTTCCTTCACCACGTCGACAAAACTCACACCGAGAGGAGTGCCTTCGATCGGGGATTTCGGGCCCTTCGGCGCGGGCATAGCCTTCGCGTTATAACTGCGTTCCGTTGGTCCGGCGATTGTTTGTCCGGCCATCGCCAGCACGTCTCCAAACGGGAGCACCAGCGCAGTACGGCTTAAGGAACGAATAAAACGGCGTCGATTCTTATCCAAAGTTAACTTCCTCGGTAATCAAGGTTCTTTGTGGACGTGCCACGGCACGCTCTCGATCGATATCTCGGGATGCTTGCGCAGGAAATCGAGAGAGTAAGTCGGCGCGCCCGGATCCACCTGCTTCGTCGCGAACAATGCCGCCTGCTCCGCCGCCTTTTCCTTCATGCCCATCCGTCGATAGATCACGGCGAGATTATAGTGCGCCGCGAGGTCATCGGGATCGATGGCTTGCAGCGCTTCGAACTGTTCTCTTGCTTCTTTATAGAGATGCTGCTGGTAATACGAGATCCCCAATTCGCGGCGGGCGTCGCGCGATTGCGGATATTTCTCGACGACCTCGCGCAGATCGGCGACTTCCAAGTTGCAATTCCCTGCGCGGCGTTCTACCAGCCCAAGGTAATAAAGCGCACGGGCATTGCTGGGACTCAATTCGAGAGCTTTCTCCAGGCTGCTACGCGCTTGCTCATATTTCTCCCACTCGATGTAGGTCAGAGCGACATTGATGCGCCCGTCCGCATAATCGGGACGCAGCTTCACAACTTCGCTGAAGGACTTTAGCGCGTCGGCGTATTGCAATTCGTCAAGATACCCGATGCCCAGATTATTCCAGCGCATCCAATCGGGGTTATCGTCGGGGTCCGGCGGCACGGGCGAGTTATGTCCGATATTAAACGTGCGCGTACGAGAGGTGATTTCTACGACCGGGTAAGCGGGATGGTCGGGCCCAAAAATATTGTTCAGATAGCTCTGACGAAAATGCCGGTAGTTCACCTTCACCGTCACGGCAAGAGGGGATTTGGCATCCGGCGGGATGCGGAATTGATAGCGGACCAGCGCGGAGCGGCCGGCCTGAATGGTGTTGTCGTAAGCCACCGAGTGGATGGTCCAGACCTTGTGGTTGTCGACGAACTCTCCGTCGTTGTTCACCGGCCGGTTGGTGAAACTATGTGCGCGCTCATCGAGTGAACCGTCGGGTTTCAGGAATCCGCTGTGGTAGACTTCGCGGCCGCCGGCGTCTTTCACCTCGAATTCGACCCACGGTTCATATAAATCGCGGACTTCCGGAACCAGCGAATGGCCGATGTTCCGGTTCTGAATAATCACCATCATCTGAACCGTTTCGCCGGGAGAAAGATCGAAAGACTTCGAACCGACCGGCGCGATCACTTCCTCCGCGTCTTCTTTCTTAAGGGCGAACAGGTCGAGATTCAAGATAATAGCCCGATTTGAGAAATTCCACCGTCTTCTGTAATTGCTCGTTATAGCCGTAATAGAAAGGTACGGCGGTGTTGCCAGCTACCCAGCGATGCGAAGCGAACGTACCTTTCTTGGCGCCGTATTCCTTTTCCGTCGCCGGCTCGCGCATCATGTGGCATTTCTGGCATGTGCGCAGGTCCGCCGAATAAAAGGCGAGCGGATTGCGCTGCGAAAACTTGGAATTCTGCCACTCGTCATACGTGGTGAATGCGCGAATAAACTTATAATCGTTTAACCCATTCGGCAGGTTGGCCTTGTGACAAGCGGCGCAAAACTCGGAGGAGCGATAAAAGTCCCGCATCACTGCTTTCCCGTGATCCTTCGGATGCGCCATAATCTGCTCGTCCGGAACTTCACCGGGAATTGGCTTGCCGCTCGCGTCCAGCATTACCGACGGCACTCCCATTACATAGCTTCCGTTCCCGGAGGGCGGCTGCAACTGCTCAATGGCGTGACATGTCATGCAGGTGACGCCGTCTTCGTCGAATTTGCGGTCGACATTCGAGTTCCCTGTGAGGGCGCCAGTCAGAACGCCGATGGGATTGTGGCAACTGTCGCAATGACGGGTAAATTCGATGCCCTTGGTACGTAGGAGAATATTGACGCTGGTTCGATAGAAGGGGGTACGAAAGGAGTTGCCGTGCAGCGACTGACGCCATTGGGCGTAAGCGTCCGGATGGCAGTTGCCGCAATACTCAGCGGTCGGAAACGCTCCGGGTTGGATGAATTCGCCGCCGGTGATGGCAGCGTTTCCGGGCGCCGAGATGGCCTGTGGGCCGAAACGGAAGTTATACGATTCGCGTACCTTAGCCGCGTAATCCGCGCGTGTGTCACGGTCTTGGGCGGGCGCCGAAAGGCAGCAAAATCCCAGGCATACAACCATCCCGAGGGGACGCCTGACGCGCTTCATGGCGTGAGTTACACGAATTCCCGGCATTCATCGCGGGAGACTGGCAGCCTCTTCACAGCTCAGCCGGGCTCCTTAAGCAATGTTATCTTACCCTACTGCCGGTTTACTCCCCAAACATCGACTGGATCTCATCCGACTGCAAATTACTTTGATAAGTGGCTAATGCCTGGGCAAGCGAGGGCGTGGACGCGGTCGAAGATGACGACGTCGTGCTCGGGGTCGAACTGCTTGCTCCCGTACTCGATCCGGATGACGCGTCCGCCAAAGCTTGGTCCAAGGCTGACGTCGACGGAGTAGTACTCCCGCTGTTCGGGTACATAGCGGAAAGAATAGAATCCGCGGCCGTAGGGTTCGTGGTCGCGGTGTTTGACTCGCCAAACAGCACGCTCATCCCTTGCAGTTGGCTCGCCTCCGCGCTCAGTTGAACGATATCGCTCGGCGAAGCCTTCTCCAAAGCCGCCATGGCCGTAGGCGAGGATACCAGCGGCGAGCCGATATTCGTAAGATCCTGAACGAGATTAGCTAAACCGAGATTTACGGACGAAGTAGTGCCCATTGAGATCTCCCCGATTGTCTATCGGCAGCCGTGCCGAATCCCTTTAAGCGAGCAGATTGACCACGTTTCCGGTTGTCGAGCTGGTTGACGAACTGGCCCGGGCGGTTGAACTCGTAGAGTTCGTGTCCGTGCTCGTCGAAGAACTCGTATCGCTTTCGGATGCATGATGATGGCGGTGGTGCCCGCGGTGCGTGCCGGATGAGCCTTGTGTTGCCTGCGACGTCGAGGACGACGATGATGCGTCCTTTTGAAGCTGCGCAAAGGCCGACTGTGCGCCCTGGAGGTCGCCGGATTGCAACGCCGTCCCGATCGCCTTGAAATCCTGGGCAAGCGGGCTGTTTTGATTCGAAGGGGAACTCGAACTGGACGAATTCTGCGTAAGAGCGCTGTACGCCTTTTGCGCCCCGGCCAAGTTGTCCGATTGGAGCGACTGGCTAAGCTGTTGAAATTCGTTACGCTGCTGCTGGGAGATGCTCTGCGCGCTCGAAGTGGAACAACTGGAAAGGGTTGAGATTGGAGATATCGACATAATTGGCCTCTGATGGGCTTTTCGGTCAATAGCTCAAATCCTTCACTGCATTTACAAAACTACGCCGAGACCGGCTCCCAGGCCTTCGAGAGAACACGGACGAAATTCTCCCCGAGTATCAAACGGATGTGAGCGTCGGTGTACCCTCTTCGGATCAGGGCATCGGTCAGATCGTAGGTACGCTTCGGATGGTCCAAACCTTCGACCGCTTCGCGCTTGTGGACGCGATAACGCTTGTCGGCGGTCGTGAGCATTCGCTTCAAATCGGCCGGCGGCTCGAAATCGTTGCTCTCGATTCCGATGTCGCTGCCCACGCCCACGTGCTCGATCCCGACCAGGCGGGAAACATAATCGAAATGATCGATCACGTCATCGATCGATACCGGCTCATGCTCTTTCACCATGAAGCTGATGAAGTTGATTCCCATCACGCCGCCCGACGCGGCCATTTTGCGAATCGCTTCGTCGGCCACGCAGCGCGGATGACCGGCGTTCAATGCGCGGCAATTCCCGTGCGAGATTATGACCGGACGTTTCGAGATTTCGAAGGCGTCCAACTGTGTGCGGTCGCCCGCGTGCGCGACATCCACGGCCATTCCGACCTGGTTCATGCGCGCGACAATTTTGCCGCCAAATTCGCTGACGCCGTCGTCGTGGGGCTCAAAAGCGCCGTTGCCCACCAGGTTCCGGAAGTTGTAGGTGAGCTGCGAAACGCGTTGCCCGAGACCGTAAAACGTGTCGACATCGTCGGGACGGCGGAAGTGCGCGGCATTCTGCAATCCCAAAAGAATCCCGTAGCGGCCGGATGATTTCGCGCGCATGAAATCGGGAGCGGAGCCGACTCGCAGCAACCAGTCGGGATGGCCGGCGATAAAACTGTTCCAATCGGCGAACAGCCGGATGCCGTCTTCGAAATTGTCGGCTCCATTGCCGAAATTAATTACGTTGATTCCGGTGTCGCGGAAGCGCTCGAAATCGGCTTGCGTGAACGCTCCCGGTTTCGAGAGCCATTCCCGTTCCTTGGCACGCATGTCCTGGCGATAGAGAAACTGGTCTAGCATGTCCACAACCAGCGATTCTCGAACCAGACGCACAGCGCGTTCCGAATACTCGTGACTCGATTGCGCGAACAGACGGTATCGGCCGAAATTCAGCAGTGGCGCCGTGACGAGCGCTTTCAGCGCCTGCCGGCGCGTCGAGGTGTGGTTCAATGGCCCCATGTTATACAAAGCTGTTCTGGCGGCTCTCCTGCTGTCGTCGGCATGGTCAGCGGAGTGCGCCGAAGAACAAGTTTACACCGTCCTGATTGGCGGCCGGCCTTCGGGCAAAGAGACTGTGGAGCGGCGTGGCTCGGCCGTTAACGTTTCATATAACTACAACGATCGCGGGCGCGGACCGGAAATCGAGGGCCATTATCAGCTCAACGACTCCGGGATGCCCGAGGCGATCGATCTCACGGGCAAGGATTACAACAAAGCTGCAGTCAACGAGCATTGGAAGCGGTCGAGCGCGGACGGGCATGCCTGGTATCTCAGCGACAACGGTCCTCCCAGCGAATTGGCTTGGCTCGCTCGAACGGGTGGTTCAGTCGCTCTGCTTCCTTCGGGGACCGCGAAGGTTGAAAAAGGCGCGACGCTCACTTTGTCCGCGAAGGATCAGTCAGCTCATGTCACGCTCTACGCTGTGAGTGGTCTCGGATTCTCACCCTCACCTATCTGGCTGGACGAGAGCGGTGTATTTTTCGCATCGGTGGAGCCGACGATGTCGGTGATTCGGTCTGGGTGGGAAGAGCTAAATCGTCAACTGCTGGACGCGCAGGCTGAAGCCGAAGAAAAGCGTCTCGCAGCGCTCGCGGCGCGGCTCGGGCATCGGCCGACCAAAGGCCTGGTCATCCGGCATGTGCGGCTGTTCGATTCGGAAAAGGCGGCAATTCTTGAAAACCAGAGAGTAACGATAGCGAACGGGCTGATCGAATCGGTTGGGGCCGATTCGAGCGCGGGAAGCGCGGCCGATTTCGAAACCATCGACGGAGCCGGAAAGACGCTCTTGCCAGGACTCTTCGACATGCACGCGCACTTTTCATCCTTTGAAGGATTGCTCAACATCGCAAGCGGTGTGACCAGCATCCGAGACATGGGCAACGACATGGATGTCCTGTTGCGCTGGCGACGACGGTTCGACGCTAACGAAGCGATCGGCCCTCGCATAATTCTCGCCGGGGTAATGGACGGCCGCGGACCTTATACCGCGCCCACGAACGTTCTTGTGGACACCGAAGAAGAGGCGCGAGCGGCCATCGAAAAGTACAAAGCGAACGGCTACATCCAGATCAAGATTTACAGTTCGATCAAGCCGGAACTGGTGCCCTACATCGTGCGCGTGGCGCACTCGAAAGGGATGCGCGTCAGCGGACATGTCCCGGCCGGAATGATCGCTTCGCAGTTCGTTGCAGCGGGCGTGGATGAAATGCAGCACATGAACTTCGTTTTTCTGAACTTCATGCCGGAGAAAGCCGGAAGCACTGCGTCGCGAGCCCGCATGATCTTGGTGGCCGAGAACGGTGCGTCGCTCGATCAGGAGTCACCGGAAGTCACTTCATTCATAAAGGTGTTGCGCGAAAAGCAGATCGTGGTGGATCCGACGTTGGGCGCGTTCGAAGGTCTTTTTCTCGCGCGGCCGGGCGCCGTCTCGCCCAGCTACGCGCCGATTATAGATCGCCTTCCGCCGCAGGTCCGGCGCACGGCCTATGGCGGCGGCCTCACGGTTCCGGACGGCAAGGACCAAACCTATCGCGAATCGTTTCAGGCCATGCTGCGCATGACTCGACGGCTTTACGACAACGGTGTTCCCCTCGTGATCGGAACGGACGGCCTGGAGGGCCTGATGCTTCACCGCGAATTGGAGCTCTGGGTTCAGGCCGGAATACCCGCCGAAAAAGTGCTTCAGATCGCAACCATCGGCGCGGCTCGAGTAGCACGCACCGCTGATAGTCTCGGTTCGATCACTCCGGGCAAACGTGCCGATCTGTTGCTTGTCGACGGGAATCCCGTGACGACAATCTCAGATATCCGAAAATGTCGCATAGTGATCAAAGACGGCATCGTTTATCGCAGCGACGAGTTGTATCGCGAACTCGGCATTTTCTGATTCATTAGTGAAGCGCGTTCCTAACCTGTATCCCGGTCGCCCGCACTTCGGCCTTCTCCGCTTCCGCATATTGTTCTAACGCGCGGCAAACCGCCGCATAACGCTGCAATAACCCGATCCAACGGGGATCGTTGGGCAGCATTGTCTTTTCTCGAAGCGCGATCGCGCGCCTGTACGTGGCGGCCGATTCCTCGTAACGTTTCTGGAGCCGGTACACTTCGGCGAGGTTGCCGATAGTCAGAGTTTCGCTAGTGTTGTCCGGACCGAACATCTGTTCATAAGTTGACAGCGCCTTCGTCAAATGTTCCTCGGCTTGCTTCTGGCGACCCTTGACGCTATACATCGAGCCGAGATTGTGGAAATCGCGCGCGACCGCTGCGCTACGCTCGCCGAAGACTTTTTCGTCGATCGCGAGCGCCCGGCGATAGAGATCTTCGGCTTCCTTGAACTTATGCTTGGATGTATAGACGGTCGCAATGTTGGCCAGAACGGAGGCCATGTCGGCGTTCTCGGGTCCAACGGCCGTTTCCCAAATGGAGCGCGCATGCAACAGGAGCGGGAGCGCTTCTTTGTAATTCATTTGGGCGATGTAGACTTCGGCGAGGTTATTCGCGACGGCGGCAACGGAGGGATGGTCTGGTCCCAAAGTTCTTGCCGTCAGCGCGATCACCTCGTTATAAAGCGCGCCTGCTTCTTCCAGATGGCCGGTGTTGCGGAGCGCGGTTGCGAGAGCATTTTGCAACTCCAGGCACTGCGGATGACTTTTCTCGAAGCTGGATGTACAAACGTCGAGGCCGCGGCGCAGCACAGGTTCGGCTTCGGCAAACCGCGCCTGCAGCTCGTAAAGATGACCAAGGAAGCCCAGACTGTTCGAGACGGCGGGGCTCTGAGGTCCGAAGTGCGCGATTTGGATATCGAGTCCTCTGCGAATTAGCGCCTCCGATTCGGCATACTGGCCGAACGCGCCGCGGACCTGTCCCAGCCCATTGATGCTTTGGATGAGCGTAGCGTCGTACTCTGGCAGGACCTTCTCGCCTAGAGTCACGGCTTTCCTGTACAGAAGCTCGGCATCGTGGTAGCGGCCTATTTGATAACAGAGCGCTCCATAGTTGCTCAGTGTCGCGATGTACTTAGGGTTCGCCGAATTATCTACGAGGTCGAAAATCTCGATCGCCCTCCGATAAGCGCGATCGGATTCGTCATATTTTCCGAGCCTGTAATTTACGCCACCAAGATTGTTATAGGCCGCCGCGGTGCTGGTGCTGTCCGGAGAAAAGAGTTTTTCCTCGATTGCAATGGCGTGTTCGAATTGCGCGGCCGCTTCGGTGTACTTTGCCTCCTCGTTGAGCGTCAGCCCGAGGTCGTACGCGCTGGTCGCGACGGATTCGTTGTCGTTTGGCCCGGCGAGCGCAAGAGCTGCACGACCGAGCGCTTCGGCATCCCGAAATTTCCCGGCGCGAAATGCCTCGATTGCTTCCGCGCGTTTCGCAGCCCAGATTTGAAGAGCGGAAGGCGACGCCGCCAGCGATAACTGCAACGCGGCGCCGAAAAAGTACGCAACAGGCTTGATGATTCTCTGCATGGGTCGCAAAACTCCGCCGGATTGAAATGCACTTGTCGGACTTAGCCGCAAATGCAAGGAATTCCAACAAGCTCTTGCGACATGACGGATGTTTTTTGTTCGTTATCGAGCGGTCGGTGTTCGCCAGCGGCCAGTGCGAAAACCTAACCAAACATTGATCCGCGCGTCCATTCGATCAATGCAGGCGAGCGCTGTTCGTGTGTTTTGATTTTGGACGAGTTTGTTACTCGTTCGTAGTATCATTCCTCTTGTCCACTGTGTCAGCCTCCACATGATGTCCCGCGACGAGATTCTCGACCGGCTTCGTGAAAGGATTGTCGCGTACGCGGCATCCAGGTTACAGAGGGACGCGGCCCAGGATATCGCGCAGGAAGTTCTCATCGTTATCCACGAGAAGTACGGTCACCTGGAAGGGCTGGAAGACCTGGTGCCGCTGGCGTTCGAAATCCTGCGATTCAAAATGGGCGCGCTGCGGCGCAAAGCCGTGCGCCGGGGCGAATACAATCAGGTTTCGGTGGAGGATATCCAACTCCCAGATCCGGGGCTCGACCCCGCCGAGGATGCGG
The DNA here is from genome assembly GCA_963802915.1 of Bryobacterales bacterium. Taxonomy (GTDB): domain Bacteria; phylum Acidobacteriota; class Terriglobia; order Bryobacterales; family Bryobacteraceae; genus JAICMB01. The sequence continues at coordinate 99,877 of CAWDKQ010000018.1, read as the reverse complement.
AACGCCGCGAGATGCGCGAAAGGCTGACCGAAGCGGTCGGCAAGCTGGGCGAGCGCTGTCGCCGGATCATCGCGCTCAAACTAGAAGGAAAGAACTTTATCGAGATTCAGAAAATTATGGGCGCGGCTTCGGTAAACACGGTTTACACCTGGGACTTCCGCTGCCGCAAGCAACTCCTGGAACTGATGGGCGGAAGTTGGCGCGAGATATGATCCCCGAAGACATCGAGAAGCTGATCGGCGGTTACGCGACGGGCACTCTATCCGAGGATGAAAGGCGCCAGTTGTTCGAGGCCGCTCTCGAAAACCAGGAATTATTTAATGCTCTTCACGACGAGCACGCACTCAAGCAGTTGCTGGACGATCCGGCTTCGCGGGAGTTGGTGCGTCGGGCGGCCGTCCGGACGGTAGCTCCGTCCGGGACGCGGTGGTTCCGACGCCCGTGGGTTTGGGCAGCGGCGGCTAGCATGGCAATGGTCGTTGTGTTGGCGGTTGCTCTCGTGGAATCTCGGCCGACGCCACCAGCTTCCGTGGAGATCGCGCAGGTCCACCACGATGTCGCAGCGCTATCGGCTCCGCCCCCGGCAAGCCTCGAAGCGATCCCTCAACCGGCGCCCAAGATCAAGTCGAGACCCCCGATTGAAAAGCCGACAAGCGCTTCACAGGCCCCGATTCTGAGCGCGCCGATTACGAAAGAACAGGGCACACGCTCTCAGGCAACCGTGGGAGCCCTTCAGGCACCGCAGCAACAGCAGCCCGCGCAACAAACGGCGCAGGTGGTCGCGGGATTCAGGGCGGGAGACCAGATGCAGCCGAAGCAAAGCGTGTTTCGAAGCGCCCCGGCGGCAGCAGCGCCAGTGGGTGCCCCAAGCTCGATTTTCTACACGTTATCGCACAAAATGCCGGACGGTACATATCGCAACGTTACTCCGGACATTATCTTGCAAGAGGGCGATACGGTTCGAGTGACAGTTTTATCACGCACTGGCGGCCCGCTCACCGTCTGGCAATCGGACGCCGCGCATCCGACTCCTAAACGCATCTTCCCAATCGATGAGCCGGAAATATTCGAGCTTCGGGCTTTGGAGAACTACACAGTGCCGCTCGATGTTTTGGTTACGCCGGGTGAACATTTGCGCGTGGAGGTGGGCTCCAGCGCAGTCGAAATCGCCGTGGCGCCTCTGACGAAGTAATCTTTTCGGCTAGGCCAACCGGAGGATTGTACTGGACCTTCCGTATTAGTAGGCTGGGCTAGGCTCTAAGACTAATGCGTTCTCTACTGCGCGGCGCGGCTTGTTTTCTAGTTGTGTCGGCATATGCGCAGGTGCCGAATCCTTACAAGATCGCCTACGCCTCGAACCTCACCCATGGAGATGCCGTTGTGGATCTCACCAACGCCGGTACGCAGAGCGGCAATGATCCCGAAGGGCGCATGTGCGTGAATGTCTATACGTTCGATCCCGCTGAAGAAATGGTCTCCTGCTGTGCCTGCCTGGTTACGCCCAACTCCCTGATGTCGCTTTCCGTAAATCAGGACCTGGTCCACAATGCTTTGACTCCGGGAACGGTGGACGCTGTCGTGATCAAACTGCTGTCTACCGTCTCAAACGGAGATCTGTGCAATGCCGCCGGGCCGTTTCAGACTAATCCCGTCACGCCGACGAACCCCGGGGATCTCGCAGACGGCCTTCTGGCTTGGGTGGACTCGCTGCACCTCAACACGCGGGTGAAATTCTATCAGAAGACCGAACGGGCTTTTCAGAACGCTGGACTGAGTGCTTCGGAGCTCGACAAGCTGACGTCGACCTGCGGTTTCATCCAGGCCAGCGGTTCGGGTTATGGAATCTGCGGCCCATGCAATTTGGGTGGGACCGGGTCGGGCGGCAGCGGCGGTATACCGGGGCTATGAGCGTTTAGGGAGCGCTCGATAGAACACGCACGCACGATCCGCGATAAACTCGCTCGACAGTTTTGTGGAAGTCCGCGGCGGTTGCCGTAGGAATGTTCACGAAAGTCTGCGGGTTGCGATCGACCAACGGAAACCACGTGCTCTGGATCTGCACCATAATGCGATGGCCGGGACGAAAGACGTGGCCCACATCGGGCATCGAGAATTCGATTTTGTCGGGCTTACCGGGCGTGAACGGCTCGGGCTTGGACATGCTCTTGCGAAAACGCCCTCGGAACGGCTCGCCGCGCACTAGCTGTTGATATCCGCCCATGTGCAGCTCAGATGGATTCGGATTTGGATTGGGATAATCTTCGGGATAAACGTCAATTAACTTGACGATGAAATCGGAATCGGTTCCGCTGGTGGATACGACGAGCGAAGCCGTCAGGGGACCGGTGACCGCGAGGTCGCGATCGAGCGGCTCGGTTTGATATACGAGAACGTCGGGCCGCTGGGAAGCGAAACGCTGATCGTAAGTCATGTAATCGCCTGGCATGCCCTCGCCGATGCTCCCGATCACAGGGACGGGACGCGCAGGATCGCTGGTGTATTCGTCGAATTCCTGAGCGCTTGAAGACGCGGGGGTGAAGGTCAGCTTCCCATCGGCGCCGAAGTAAAGGGAGAGCGGCGTCGAGGGTTTGGGCGGCCATGCGTCGTATCGACGCCACCGATTTTCGCCGGTTTCAAAAACCCAGGCCTTGGGCATCGGCTCCTGGTCCTGATCCTTGAGGCCCCCATTCTTGCCCTTGAGATTCTGAATAAAAAACGGCAGCTCGATGTGCTCACGAAAAAAATCTCCGGTATTCGAATTGAATACTAAGTTCCCGAGCTTGTCGTCCTCGCCACGCGACCAACCGCCGTGACGCCACGGCCCCATGACGAGAGTGTCCGGCGAAGTCGGACCATTTTGCTCCAGCGAATGGAAGAGCTTCAAGGGACCTGAGAGATCCTCGGCGTCGAACCAGCCGCCCACGAAGAGCACGGCGGGATGGACATTTTTCATGTATTGCGCGAGCCCCCGGGATTGCCAGAACTCATCGTAATTGGGATGCTCCAGGGTCTCGTTCCAGTAGATATTCTGGTTCTTCAGATACTTCGTGTTGGAATTCGACAACGGACCCATGTTCAGGTAGAAATCGTATTGGTCCGCCGTTCCGAAGTCGAAAGGCAACGTGCGTTTGGGCCGTTCCGGCTCCTCGCCGCGCGGTTTGAATGAACTATAAAAACCGAAGTTGGCCGCCAGATAAAACGCTCCGTTATGATACGCGTCGTCGCCATTGCCGACATCGCCCATCGGTGCCTGCGGCGATACGGCGACCAGCGCGGGGTGCGAGTTGATCAGCGCAAAGGCGGCGTAAAATCCTGGATAGGAGATCCCCCACATCCCTACTTTTCCGTTGTTATTCGGGACGTTCTTTACCAGCCAGTCCACCGTGTCGTAGGTATCGGTGCTTTCGTCAGTATCCTTGGGACCGGCGAGCTTCACTTTATGGACCGGCACGTCAATGAAGGTTCCTTCGGAAAGATAACGGCCGCGCACGTCCTGATAAACGAAAATGAAGCCTTCCTTGGTGAAGAGTTCGGACGGTCCAAGAATGCGCGGATAGTTGTCGATGCCATACGGACCCACGGAATATGGCGTCCGCTGCATCATCATCGGATAGCTTGCGCGCGAATCTTTGGGGATATAAACGGAGGTGAACAGCTTCACGCCGTCACGCATGGGAATACGGTACTCGTACTTGGTGTAGTGAGCCTTCGTATAGGCAAGCTGCTTGCGGGCGGTCTCATCAGGAGTTTGCGCTAATGCCGCCGTTGCAAGCAGCCCGCACAGAATCAGGATCTTCATCGGGCGCAGGGTAACATGCGCCGTCAGCTATTTAGCGCGGGAGCGGCTTTCTCTCCAGGGAGTAAGTCCGGTCCCAAACGGGCATCTTTCCGATCGGCGGTCCTGAAATCACAACTTCTACGCGGCGATTCTCCTGCTTGTTCGGTCCCACAGGGCGCGTGCTGCCGTAGCCATAGGCTGCTATCGATGCGGGTGGAATGCCTTCGCTCAGCAACATGTCGCGGACCTGCGCGGCAAGCTGCTGCGATACACGATAATTCGCGTTCTCAGAACTGCCGTTATCGGAGTTGCCATCCACTTCGATGCGCAAACCGGGATAAGAAGAGATGGACGATGCGACAACGGTGAGGCGATCGCGAACCCCATTAGCGCTGCCTTCGAGCAGCATGTCGGGAATCACCACGACAAGACCGCGCGGCGTGTCCAGGGTTTGAAATCCAGAATTACTGAGGTGCTGGCGCAAGGCCGCGCGAGTCTCGCGGCCGGTATCGGCACCCCGTTCCACGCGCGCCGTGATGGGAGGAGCCGCCGGTGCTTGAGTGGCAGGCGGCTGAGGAGGAGGCGGCGGGGCCTGCTGTAATTGAGCGCGATCGGCCTCATCGCGGGCCTGCGCCGCGGCCGCTTCCTCGGCAGCGCGAGCAGCAGCGGCTTGGTTCTGCGCCTGGATTTGAGCCTGAGCCGCTTGCGCGTGGGCTTGGGCATCGTGCTCTTCTTCCGCGCGGAGGGCGGAGATCGCGCGGGCATCTTCAGCGATCTGAGCTGCCTCCCGCATGCTGGCGACTACCTGCTCTCCCTGCGTTTTACGGGGAAGCTGACGAGCCTGGTCGAAAATCTCCTGGGCCCGCTTCAGGCGATCCGGTGCATACCGGTCGGCGCCGGCAGCGATCGCAATCTGGATGGCGTTCTTGGCCTGGTACGTCGCCAGGAGCGCTTCGTATTCCTGCATCGACACTGCGGGACCTGAAGGTGGTTGCTGAGCAGCCGGCGTATCCATCGTGTACGTGTACTCGGTTCGCGGCAGCAATTCATAGGTCGCGTTCACCTGTTCCACCTGGCCGACGGTCTCAGGTCGGACGGCATTTTCCATTACGACCACGCCGCTCGGTTTCGATACCGAATAATATGGTTCCGCGGTGACGATCAACGCGAAAGCCTGCATGGGAGTGGACGCCGTGAGATGACCTTTATCGGAGCCGTTAAGAACAAGCTCGCCGATGCTCTGCGCCCGTCCTTCGGGACTGATGGCCCACACAACGTACGTCAGGTATTGGGGGCCGAACCGGGTGGGCGGCGGAACGTTACTGAAATGCGCGTCTACCATGGTGGCGCCGCGTTTGTTCTCGACGGTTGCTTCACCATGAGCCTCGGGAAGAAGGGGAGTGCCTTTGAAATCGATTTTTGTGGGTTCCGAACGATGCGTGTAATTGATCGCCGGGGTAGAGCGTTCGACAATCGTTACGCGATACAGGGGCTGGGATCCGGAATGCACAGGCGGCGGAGGCGCCTGGGCGAGCATAGGGAGAGCCAGCGCCGCGGTTAACCAAAGGTTTCGTAGTAACATGCGATTCACCTTAATAGTGGGTTGAGCAATCGGGCTGCCGGAACTTAAATCAAAGTTATTCAATCGCGGAAGTGGAGCTTGGATTGCTCGGGCGGGTAGAGTTTACAGTGACACTGAGCTGGAATCACCCCCAATTGGAATTTGCACCTGCTACCCTGTGGAACATGGATCAGGTTCTGTATCCGAAAGTAACGGCGAGGAATGTCACTGCGTCCACAGACGTGATGGCTAAACGACTGCCCATTTTAATTAAGAGGAGCGCCGGGTTCGCGACTGTCCTGTGCGGGATGATTGGGATCTGCGCTTTCGCTCAGAATGTCGACACCAGTGCGAACAGCACCTTGAACGGGACCTATGCCGTCCGGCAGGTGCTTCTTTCGGGACTCGACCAGAGCAGCAGCGCGATCGGCGAAGCGCGCAGCGTCATCGGTCTTATTAAGTTCGACGGGAACGGAAACTACTCGTTCACTGGCCAGTTATACGATTCCGCCGGCGGCTCCGTCTCGGGGGGGTGTACGAACGGCAACGGCGCTTGCACAGCAACCGGTCCGTACACGCTGGGCGCAAACGGGCTGTTTGAGATGCAGAACATCATCGACAGCACGGATACCGTTTACGGCGGTGTGGCGGCAATCGGGCCATCGGCGCTTGTGGGAAGTTCCACGGAAAGTGTGAACGACGACGTATTCATCGCCATTCCCGTATCATCGAACGTATCGAACAGCAGTTTGAATGGGACATACCAGACTGGTTTTGAAGATTTCCTGGGGGCCAACGCTTCTCAGGTTCGTGATGGTTACTTCACTCTCACATCGACCGGCAGCGGCACTTTTGGGAGCATTACGGTGAATGGAGCCATGGCAAACCAGGGCAGCGCGAGTTCGACGCAGAGTCTCTCAGGCGTTACCTACACAGCCACGAGCGGAGGGTTCACGTTTAACTTCCCGACCGCATCGACCCCACTCACGGCGCTGGTCAGCGGTACGAAGTCCATGTATGTCTCCTCAGACGGAAATTTGATTATTGGCGGTTCGCTGACAGGTTTCGACATTATTGTGGGGATCAAGGCCGGTTCCAGCGTCACCAATAGCCAGTATCAGGGAACCTACTATACGGCCGCGCTCGAGAACGACGCCTCCGACCTCTCCGACGGGAACAACGATATCGATTCGTTCTACGGTTCCAATCTCGCTCTTGGACAGGGGACGACGATATTCCATGAGCGCTTGGTCTATTTCAATAGTTCGGCTTTCGATTACACCGCGGACGAGGAGCAGTACAACTTCGCTTCAAACGGAACCTATTTCGATGGAACCTACGAGAACCTTCTCGGCGCGAATGGCGACGGCTTTCTGCAAATAGGTACGGGGACCACTTATTCGCTGACCATCGGCCTTCAGGCCAAGCAATATTCAGGTACTGGCGTTTTCATCGATCCGTTGAGGATCTGGAACGCTGCCAGCTATGCTCCGATCACCAATTCGGTGGCTCCCGGGGAGTTTATCTCGATATTCGGCTCGGGCTTGGCGTCGACCACTGCTTCGGCGCAATCGCTGCCGCTTCCGTCCAGCGCCGGACTGGGAGGCGTACAGGTGATGGTAAACGGGCGTTACGCGCCGCTCAGCTATGTAAGTCCGACACAGATCAACTTATTGGTTCCGTATGAGACTGGTCCGATCAACAATGAAGCTTATGCGACTTTCCAGGTGATCAACAACAACGTCGCATCCAACGAAGTTACCGTTTTCACGAATTACACCGCGCCAGGTGTCTTTGCCCTGACCAGCAATGGCGGCACATTCCCGCCCGGAGTCGGTCCGGCGGCTGTTTTGCACGCGGATTACTCACTCGTCACGCCGAGCAGCCCCGCTGTAGTGGGTGAGACGCTCCAGCTTTACGTTACGGGGTTGGGTTCTGTGACTCCGACCGTTGCCGACGGAGCGGCTCCGTCGTCTACGACCCTCAGCACCGTGGACGAGGACATCGCGGTTTTTGTGGACGGACAGCAGGCGAGCGTCGCATTTGCGGGCCTGGCTCCCGGTTTCGCCGGACTTTATCAAATCAACTTTGTCGTACCCAGCGGAATTACATCGGGAAGCTTGGTCTACCTGGATGTTTCCACGTTAGACGGGTACACGTCCGAATCGAAGTTGTACACCAAGTAGGACGACGCAAGTCCGTTAGAGACCGGCAGAGTTCCGATGCGCCGCGAACCGGAATTTTTCGAGGACCGACAATTGGCTCTGATCTATATCGCGAAGAAGCTGACCGACGCGTTGCGTTTGGAAGGTCTGCTAACGGAGCGAGGAGTAGATTACGCGGTGGAACCTGATACATACAAGGGCGGCGTGATTTTTGCCTCGGAGCGCATCGGAGCTTTTTTCTATGTGCTTCCCGACACGGTGGAAGCAGCCCGCGTTGTAATGAAGGAGCACGGTTATCGCATGCACGAAGACGACTTGCGATAACCGCCTCTCCTCCCTCTTCTGAACATCCGGTTTGAAATACGTTTTGTACCGCGACACCAACGCAATCGTAACTTTTTCGCAACCTTAGCGTGATAGCCTTCCCTATCTGGGTTAGTCAACGCATTTTGCTGCCACAAAAACACTAGGTTTCGAAAGGAATTCAGCATGAGAAAGTTGCTACGAGTATTCGTGTGTCTCGCCATGTCTTCGTTCGTGGTGAGCCTTTACGCGCAATCGACCTATGGCGTCATCTTAGGAACCGTGAAAGACAGTTCGGGAGCAACGGTTCCGGGCGCGATTGTAAAAATCACAAATACGGACGAGAACACAAGCCGCGATGTAAAGACCAACACCGTTGGCGATTATCAATTGCTCAACGTCCTGCCCGCGCACTACAAGGTTGCAGTGAGCGCCCCGGGCTTCGAGACCTTTACCGCGACGGACCTGCTGCTGGTGGCACGCCAGACGTTACGCGTCGATGCGAGCCTTCAGGTTGGTCAAATGTCGCAGGTGGTTACGGTGGAGTCGGCGGAAGCGGGTGTCATCGCAACCGATTCTCAAGTCATTCAAGAAACATTCGATCCCAGAGACCTGCTGAATCTCCCCGCGAACATTCGTGCTAACGGAAACACAAGTCCCTATCAATTGATTCAAGTCTTACCTGGCGTACAAGCCGACGATAGCGGCAATTTCTCGATTCAGGGCGGTATCCAGTCCCAGACCCAGTATTCGCTCGACGGGATTTCGATCACGGATGTGACCGGCAATCAACCGTTATCAAACGCGTTTCCGTCATCGGAATCGATTGCCGAGATCAAAGTGCAGGGTGTTGGAAATCCGGCCGAATATGGGCAGGTAGGCGATGTCACTACTATTTCAAAGAGCGGCACAAATCAATTCCACGGCGACTTATTCTGGTACACGCAGAATGCGGCGATGAACGCCATCAACTTCGGCGAAACGACCAAGCCCAAGCTAATCGCTAACGATTTTGGCGCGAGTGCGGGCGGTCCGGTCGTCATCCCGCATCTGTACAACGGTAAAGATAAGACGTTCTTCTACGGAACGTATGAGGGGTTCCGTTACCCGAAAACATCCACGGTGCAGGATGAGGTTCCGACTCAGGCCATGCAAAGCGGGAACTTCAGTGCGGAGGGAGTTACGATCATCGATCCGACCACTGGAGCGCCGTTTGCCAACGATACGATACCGTCCAGCCGGATCAATCCCGTGGCGCAGAAGTTCCTCACCTTGTTTCCCCTGCCGAATACAGGGGATCTGACCACTTCCCACGCCGCTAATTACGTTGTCAACCGCGATACCAGCTATCAGTCTGACCAGTACGATGTCCGCATCGATCAATATATTACTTCCAAGCAATCGATTTTTGGCCGCTGGACCTGGAAAGACATCAGCGCGGCTTCAACGAACGATCTGTCGATTCCTTCCACGAACAATCCGGACAATTATCGCCTGCTGGTGATCGCTCATAACTACGCGATCCGGCCGAATCTGTTGAACGAACTGCGCTTCGGTATGACCCGGCAAGACACCGGGTCCTCAAATCCGTTCAATGGATCGGCGTTTTCGCAATCGCTCGGATTACAGGGCTTGATCGGCCTGCCGGCATTTTTCAACGGGCTGCCGGAAGTCGATTTCGGAAGCAGCAATCTCACGGGGCTGGACGCTGACCGCTTGCAAGGCCTCACGCACGGGCGGACGTATCAAGTCGTCGACAATGTGACCTGGACGCTCGGCAAGCACACCCTGAAGTTCGGTTTCGACTACCGGCATATTCAGGCAATCGACCCGCTCGGGTTCCTTGGTGGCGATAACTACGGCAACTTTAATTTCAGCGGGCAGTTCAGTGGATCGCCCTTTGCTGATTTTCTGCTGGGGTTGCCGGGGCAGACCGGTTTCGACAACGTCCAGATGGACAACGACGGCATCACGAATCACTACAATGCCTACGCGCAGGACAGTTTTCGAGTCACTCCAAAGCTGACTCTGGAATTCGGGTTGCGCTTTGAATTTCATCCCGGCTACACCGACGCTTCAGGAAATATCGGCAATTTCAATCCGGGTTATGCAAAATCGGGCGCGGTTATTTATCCCGACGGCGCAGCAAACTTGCTAGCGACGGGATTCCTCGAAAGCGCCAATGCCTGCGAGCCGTACGGAAGCACGACGGGGCCGAGCTTAAACGGCGCGCCCTGCATGCCGGTTCTCTCGGCCAGCCAAGCCGGACTCCCGAATAGCCTGCGCACCGCGCCGCGACGATTCATGCCACGCTTCGGCTTCGCCTACCGGCCTTTCGATAACAAGACCGCGTTTCGCGGCGGCTTCAGTGTCTACAACACAGAGGCTCTGGGGTCCATTTACTATGCGCTGACCGGAACACTGCAATCGGCCACGTACACTTACAACAACAGCATCACGAACGGCGTTCCGGCGATTCAATGGCCGAATGTGAAGACGGGTGGTTCGGGAGTCACGGTGCCTGCCGCGGGAACCGATTACTTCGGTACCGCGAATCAGATCAACTACAAGGATCCGTATTCGATGCAGTGGAATTTCTCGATCGACCGCGACCTGGGGTTCAACACGGGACTTCGTATTTCCTATATCGCGATGGAGACGCGCGATCTGGTGTGGGCGCCGAACCTGAACCAATCGTATTACTCGACCACTTACTACGTGGACCAGCCTCTGAGCAGCCGGCCGTTCCCCAACTGGGGCGTCATTAACACGCGAGCCAATGGAGCGGACGCCAACTACAACGCGCTGCAAATCGAAGTGAACCATCGCTATAAGAGCGGCATCACGCTCAACTCTGCTTATTCTTTCTCGAAGAACCTGGCGGATAATCAGGGATACACGGCGGATCATTTCGCGGATGAAAATGCGGGTCACCGCACGATGGATGCCGATAACCTCAAGGCCGAATACGGTCCCGTCTACGGCACGCGCCGCAATCGCTGGATCACATCCGCGATCTATGAACTACCAGTAGGTCGCGGCCGTCCATTCGGAAATCAGATGAATCGGTTTGCCGATGCGTTCATCGGGGGCTGGCAGCTCAGTTCGATTTTCCTGTGGCAGAGCGGTCCGTTCCTGACGCCGTATTTTAGCGGTGGCGATCCTTCCGGGACCGGCTCGGGCGTGATCGGCCGCAACCAAGCTCCGGATGTTATCGGCAATCCCAATTCGAGCAATCCGACAGCAGCCAGCTGGTTTAATGCCGGCGCCTACACTTGCCCCGGTGTTGCCGGATGGCAGCCTGGGACGCCTTGTTTGATTGGAAATCCAGGCTACGGCGCGCCGATCGGACGTTTCGGCAACGCGGGCATGGGCCTCGTTACTGGTCCGGGAACAGTAAACTTAAATTCTGGCCTCTCCAAGAGCTTCTATCTTACGGAGCGGGTCAGGATTAAAGTGGAGGGCTCGTTCACGAACGTGTTGAACCATCTGAATCTCGCGAATCCGGTGCTTGCGATCGATAGCTCCAGCGTCGGTCAAATCACGAGCGCGCGTCCGGCCGATTTTGGCGGGAACCGGACAGGACAAGTCGGAGCGCGAGTCGAGTTCTAGTGCGCAGCCGTTCTATAACTGTCGGGGTTTTCTTTGTCTGTACCGTTCTGGGAGCTGCGATCGAAACGCGGCTCCCGAACGGCAGACTCATCACACCGCAGGGCGCCTGGATTACCACGGCGCCCTTTCCCTTCGCTCTCGCGGTGCGGCGGGATGGGCAACAGATTGTTGTTCCTTGTATCGGCTGGCCGTTTTCTCTCACGATCATCGACCAGCCGGATTCGGATCAGCCGCGTGTCACGAGAATTCCGGTGTCTGCCAAAAGTGATCCTGACGTGCAAGTACACGCGGGTGTAGCTTATTCGCCCGACGGGCGCATGATTTACGATGCGACGGGCGATTCAGGCGCCGTGGATGTCTATTCCACCGAAACCTGGAAGCGGATCGCGCGGATCGATTTGAATGGTCCAATCGGCGGAGTGAATTATGCGGAGAGCTTTGCAGCAAATCTAACGGTCTCGCGCGATGGCCGATTTCTTTATGTCATCGATCAGGGGAACTGGCGCGTAGTGGTAATCGACACGGCGTCACGTGAGCGCGTCGCGTCGATTCCCACGGGCGTGAATCCATTGGCGATGGCTCTCTCCGAAGACGGCAACCGACTATATTTCACGAATTCGGGTTTATTCGAGTACAACCTGATAGAAGGCGTCCGGAAGGAAGACACGCTGCACACGGGACTGCATTTCCCGCCGTTTGCGTATCCATCGAAAGATGCGCGGCGCGGCGGTCGAGTAGAAGGACATCATGTTCCCGGACTTGGGGATGAGAACGATGCGCGGGGAAGTTCGCTGTGGACGGTCGATATCAGCGATCCCGCGAAGGCAGCGGTTACCGCAAAGCTGCGATTAGGCAGCGCGGTTCATGGGAGCGTCATCGGCGGAGCTTCGCCTTCCGGAGTCATCTCGGATGCGCAACATGTTTATGTGACGTTGTCGCATGAAGATTCCCTGGCAGTTATCACTTTGGACGGGCGGGAACTAGAAGGGCTGATCGCGCTCACTCCGTTTTCCGGGGCAGCATTTCAGGACGATAAGGGACGACCGCTGCGCGGCGTAATGCCGATGGGCCTGGCAGAAGATGCGAAACACCTCTACGTTACCGAAGGAGGGATTAACGCTGTCGCGGTGATCGACAAGGATTCGAGGCGGGTGCTGGGGCATCTGAACACGGGCTGGCTCCCGGCAGCGGTCGCCGTTGCACCAAATCAGGGGAAGCTGTACGTGGTGAACAACAAGGGCAATGGAGCGGGTCCGAATGGAAGCTCGCGGAAATACATCGGCGAACTGGAGCTGGGCAGCGTGTCGGTTCTTCCTTTGCCTACCGATGAATCGATGCTTGCGGATTCCACCGCCGGCGTAGTACGAAACAATGAGACGGCGCTTGTGGCAGGCGCGAAACTGCCGCGCCTGAAGCATGTTTTCTTCATCATTCGTGAGAACCGGACTTTCGATGAGATCTTCGGAGATATTGCGGGACTGGATGGCGATCCGTCGCTGGCACGTTTCGGATTGCATGGCTGGACCGAAGAGGAACCAAAGCTGAAGGATGTGACCGTGACGCCGAATGCGCACGCGCTCGCCGGCCGGTTTGCTACCAGCGACCGTTTTTTTGTCGACAGCGATGTCTCGGCCGACGGGCACCGCTGGGCCATGGGGATCGCACCAACACCGTGGTTCAACATGGCTTGGACATCCAATTATGGAGGACGGCGCGAGGGAAGTCCTTTCAGTTCCGCTCCCGGACGGCGTTCTCTGGGCGGCGGATCGGATTGTCCGATGCCGGAGGACGAGCCTGAGTTCGGTTCGCTATGGGAGCACATCGCGGGCGCGGGGTTGACGATTCGGAATTACGGCGAGGGGCTCGAACTGGAAGGGTCCGACGAGCGCGACGGAACGGAGCCGGAAGGCCAGCGGCTGCTTCTGAATACACCTGTGCCCAAGCCGGTGTTTGAATCGAGCGATCGACGATTTCCCACTTTCAATCTCGGCATTCCGGATCAATTCCGATACCAGGAGTTCGCTAAGGACCTCGATCGGCAACTCGCGAAGAAGAAAGTGGCGGCGCTTACCGTGATCCGGCTGCCGAACGATCACACCGCCGATCCGCGTCCCGCGGATGGTTACCCTTACCGCGCCTCATTTGTCGCGGATAACGATTTAGCGCTCGGCATGATCGTGGAGAAGATCTCGCATAGCCCAATCTGGAAGGACAGCGCCATTTTCGTGATCGAGGATGACGCGCAAAGCGGCGTGGATCATGTCGACGCACACCGCAGTCCGGTCCTTGCAATCGGCCCGTGGATGCGGCGCGGCTTCGTTTCGCATCGGCACTACAGCATGCCTAGCGTGCAGAAGACGATGTATGAGCTCTTGGGGCTGGGCTCGCTGAATCTCGAAGACGCGCTGGCGGCCGATATGAGCGATATGTTCAGCGAAACTCCGGACCTGGCTCCGTTTACCGTCCTACCCTCGGACAACCGGATCTTCGATCCCGCGCGGGCGCGATTCGCGAAGCCGAAGACGAAAGAAGAAGCGCGGCGACTGCGGGACATGGACGATCCCGAGGCGATTCAAGAGGAGTTTCGCAAGAGGGCGGAACAGGAAAGCGATTCCGCGCGGCAGCGATAATCGAATCCTCAATTGCGGGTCGCGACAAGTTTGCGACCTGTCAGCCGTTCCATAATGCGCAACGGAGACCGGGACGGATCGCGCATCGCCCAAACCGGAATATAGAACGTCTGCTCGAACGCGAACTGGCCGCGCACCGTGGCGTGTGAGACGGCATCGGTGAAGCACGTCCACGTCGAACCGGCGGGAAACGACACGGGACGTTGTGGGCAGTACGCCTGATAATCGAGGTCCGCCTTCATGCGATCGTGAATGGCCAGCATCAGGTGATCGTAGGGAGTTCGCAACTGTTTGGTGATCCCGAGCAAAGCCAGGACGCGCGGCCAACCGGGTAGGGGTGAACCGATTTGGGGCAGAAATCTCTTTGCGACGAGTACAAACGGTTCGCCGACGCGCCATTCTCTTGAAGCGGCCGGGTTTACATTGGCGAATACACGCAGGATTCGCCAGCCTTGCATCGGGCGCGAGGGGAAGGCATCAATGTGCAGTCGCGTGTCGTCCTTACGCCACGAACTCTCGCGTCCTTCGATCTCGACGGGACGAAAACTCGTGAATCCAGCGCGAATACGATCGCGATATTCGGGACATAAAGATTGCATCAACCGGCGGAAGATTCGTAGAAGCGGCGCAGCAGGTCCGTTAACCCCTGCCGTTCCGCCCCTTCCAACCTGGTTCCTCCGAGAGCGCCGCTTTGAGGGCGGTAACTGATGTTTTTTGACTTTCCGTCAAGGTAGTCCGTCGACAAGAATCGACTCTCGTCAGCCGAAATTTCGAAATGCAGATCGGGCGCGGAACAGGATTTCTCCTGCCTCGAGCATTTTCGGTAGCTTCAGTAGCCACCGCGCCTTCCCATTTCGTAACTCCGACCTGTTCAACCGCCGGCATGACAAATTTAGACTGGCAGAGAAAGAGGAAGTTACGTGAGAAACCCGCCCCTTACGGTTGCATTGCGCGCTTCTAAGCATCGCTGGGATCTTCGAGCGGGCTATGATCGATAGTTCATCATGGAGCTAACGCGGCTCTCCGCTAATGAATTGACACGCATGCTCAAGGCGTGGAGCAGCGGCGACGCGTCAGCGCTCGACCGCCTGACACCGATTGTAGTAGTCAATCAGACCCTCGCTCGTACCCTCTGGCCGGGCCAGGAAGCGATTGGACAGGTCATGACGCAGGACGGTGGCCGCCGAGTGGTGGGTGTGGTTGCCGATGTCCGGCATGAGTCTCTGGAAAGCGTGGGCGGGTCCGAAATGTATCTGCCAATGCGGCAAACCGGTGACTACTCTGCCATGAACTTAGTTGTTCGGACGGTGCTTCCTCCCGAACAACTGGCGGCGGGCGTTCGGGCCGCTCTCAGGCCAATCGACCCGAATCTCCCGGTACGCGAGTTTACAACTCTTCAGGAACTGGTGGACAAGGCCGTTTCACCACGACGGTTTTTAGTGCTGTTGCTGGCTGGATTTGCGGGCTTCGCTCTCTTACTCGCCTCGCTCGGGATCTACGCTGTGATTTCCTATTCGGTGAATCAACGGGTGCAGGAAATTGGAATTCGAATGGCGCTGGGAGCCTCCGCGATCCATCTGCAGGGTCGTATTCTCTTGCATACGCTCGGACTGGCAGCCGTAGGACTCGCGCTCGGAATGGCGGCATCGCGAGCTCTTTCGAGCGTGCTGGGAAGCATGTTGTTCGGCGTAACGTCCGGGGACCCCATGACATTTATTGCAATGGGGGCACTGCTAATCGCTGTTGCGGCTGTCGCCGGGTATGTTCCCGCGCGGAGAGCGTCGCGAATCGATCCGATGGTGGCATTGCGAGCAAGTTGAGGGGAAGCGGTCCCAATCAGACTTCTTCTCCACAGGTTTGCCAATGGCTGCGGTTCCTTACGACCCCCGGTCCGCGAAATCGGGTATGACCGTTCGAGGCCTGCTCACGAAGGAGCAGTTGATCTACTCCAGCTCGAAGAGCCTTTGGCCCTTGCCGGCGAGAGATCGCTGTGTCGGTTCAACAGTATCCCAATCAGCCTTCGTCACGAAGCACCCTCATTGGATCCACTCCTGCCGCACGGCTCGCCGGGATCAAGGCTGCCAGTATGCCGATAAGAGTCATTAGAACGCAGGCAACGGCGAGTGCGGCCGGGTCCAGCGCGGACACCTCGAACAAGAGACTCTTCAGTACCCGCGTCAGCGCAAAGGCTCCCGCCAGTCCGGCGGCCAGCCCCACCAGAAGCATCGCAGAAGGCGCTGCGCAAAGTGTGCGATACGACGTCGCCCGGCCGCGCGCCCAGGGCCATGCGGATGCCGATCTCGCGGCGCTGCTGCGTTACCGCATGCGCCAGAACGCCGTAAAGTCCCAGTGCGGCCAGCAGTGCGGCGACGCCGGCGAAGGCTCCCACCACCCACGTCGGCTGCTTCGCCCAAAGCATGCTCCGCTCCTTGACCTGTTCCATCGTCATCACGTCCCCCAGAGGCAGGTTGGGATCCACCTGCCGCACCGCTTCCCGAATGCCGGGCATTGCCGCCGCCGGATCGATCCGTGTGCGAACCACCAGTTTGATGTCCTGCCGCGGAGCCTGGGCCAGAGGCAAATAAGCCACCAGTTCTAGCGGCGCGTGCAATCCGGCGGTACGCTCGTTGCGAATCACGCCCACGATCTGCAGCTTCACCTCGGACTCCGGGATCGGGCCGTAGCCGGGCACATCGATGCCAACAGTTCGCCCAACGGGATTCGCCAATTCCGAATGTCTTGGACAAATGCCGGGCCATCTCCTGATTGATCACCACAACCGGCGGGGCGCCCGCGCGATCCCGATTTTCAATTCCGCGCCCGGTCTTCACGGGAATCTGCAGCGCGCCGAAATACCAGGGATCGACCAGCTTCAACCGAACCAGGAGAAACTCCTTCACTCCCGGCAGGCTCAGATATTCGCCCCATTGCACACCTTGCAGAGGCAAGCCTTGCGAAACGGATGCCTGCTCGACTCCGGGCACGGCCTGGAGCCGTCTGAACCACGGCTTCATAGAATCTCGCGGCGCTCTCCGGAGTCGGGTATGCCGCCGATGGAAGATCCGTCGACATCGTAATCACGTGGTCGATTCTGACCCCTGCATCCACTTGCTGAAGTTTCGCCAGGCTCTTGAACAGCAGCGCCGCGCCGCAGATCAGCACCACGGAAGCCGCAACTTCACCGATGACGATCGTCCGGCGCACCGCCGCGCTCGAACCCGACGATCCACGCGCCGCCTGATTCAATGCGCTGGACAGCCTGCCGAAGGAAGTCCGCAAGGAAGGAAGCAGACCCGTGAGTATCAAAACCGCCATCACCGCCGCCGCGGCAAACCCAAGGACGCGCAGATCCAGGCTGAGATCGGCCGTAAACGGCAGCGATGCCGCCACCAGCGGCGCCGCGGCACGAAGCAGCAGGCAGGCCAGCGCAACACCCGCCATGCCTCCGAGAAGACACAGGACCAGGCTCTCGGTGAGCAACTGCGCGATCAAACGGCCGCGGCTGGCTCCCAGAGCGGCTCTCAGCGCCATCTCCTTCCGCCGCGTCGCTCCTTTTGCCAGCACCAGGTTCGCCACATTCGCGCAGGCGATGAGCAACACCAGCAGAACCGCTCCGAACGCCAGGTAGATCGAGCGGCGCAGGGTATCCCCAACCAGCATCTGCGCGAACGGATCCACCGCGAAGCCCCAGTCCTTTTGGTAAATGACCCCATTGAGACTGGCTCTCAACATGTTCATCTTGGCCTGCGCCTGCTCGAGGCTCACGCCGGCGCGCAGCCGCCCGATGGGGTGCAGCCAATGCTGACCGCGATTCAGTTGATCCGGCGCGAAGATCAGTGGCTTCCAGAACACAGCCTCGTCGCGATCGAAACTGCCCGCCGGTAGAACCCCGATGATCCTGTGCGGTTCGCCGTCGAGCGTCAAATCGCGTTTCAGAATGCCGGGATCGCCGCGCGAATTGCGTTTGCCAGAACGCGTGGCTCAGCACCACCACCGGCGCCGCTCCCGGCTGATCCTCCCCCAGGTGCGAAGGTCCGCCCGATCTGAGGCTTCACGCCGAAAACCTGAAAGTAATCGGCCGACACCAGCTTGCCCGAAACGCGCGCCGGATCGCCGCCAGTCGCCACTGCGGCTTTGGTAGAGCTCCTCCACCGACAACGCCTCGAAGATATCGCCCTGCCGCTTCCAGTCCAGAAAGGTCAGCGTAGTAGTGGGGTTGCGCCCCCCGGAGTGGGATTCCCACACCCTTACCATGCGCTCCGGCTCGGGGAACGGAAGCGGTTTCAACAGGACCGCATCGACGATACTGAACATTGCCGTGTTGGCGCCGATGCCGAGAGCCAGCAATCCGATGGTGACCGCGGCGAACCCGGGATCGCGCGCCAGCGCAGCCATCCCGTATCGTACGTCTCTCCACAGGTTCTCCACCCACCGGACGCTTCGTCGATCGCGATGATCTTCCTTCATCTGTTCGATTCCTCCAAAACTACGGCGGGCCTCGCGGCGAGCCTCTTCGGGCGACAGCCCGGCGGCGAGAGCATCGAGTTCGGCCATTTCCAGGTGGGCGAGAATCTCACCCTCCAGTTCCCGATCGAGGCGCCGCTTGCGGAACAGCGCCAGCAGACGAGCCGCTGCGAATCGAAGCTTCACGACTCCGCCTCCAGGAACCGGGCCACCAGCGCCGTCGCCCTCTCCCAGTTCGCAACTTCGACGCTGAGTTGCTTCGCCCTGCCCTGGTCAGCGAATAGAACTTCACCTTGCGTTTTGTCTCAGAAATTCCCCATTGCGTGCGAATCCAGCCTTGCTCTTCCAGGCGTATGAGAGCTGGATAAATCGACCCCTGGTTCAATCGCAAAAGGTTCTCCGCGACCTGCTCAATTCTCCTGGCGATGCGGTAGCCGTGCATCGGCCCCATCGTGTCCAGTGTTTTAAGGATCAGTAGATCCAGGGTTCCGTATGGGACGTCGGTCTTGTATTCAGACATGTTGGCTGCCAACAGCTATATACTAC
This sequence comes from Bryobacterales bacterium, assembly GCA_963802915.1. Taxonomy (GTDB): domain Bacteria; phylum Acidobacteriota; class Terriglobia; order Bryobacterales; family Bryobacteraceae; genus JAICMB01. Next base: position 80,818 of record CAWDKQ010000018.1, on the reverse strand, counting down.
ATCAGCCAACCGGTAGGCTGTCAACACGTTCGAGAAGCTAAGGCCTTTCCGCGCAGACTAGTTGAGCTAGAGAACCCACATCGAAACAATGCCTGCCGCTAATCAGCTGAAAGCGAACGGTCTGAAAGTGGGCGTAGACGTGTTGCTAATACCCGGCTCATGTGGTGGACCGAACATGCGTATAAAACACGTACTCCGATGCGTAGCAATCTCCGTGTGCGGGCTCGTGATTTCGATCCGCGCGGGGACAATTGTCGACGGGCTCAACGGGCTTGACCCGTCGACGGTATTCTCAACCCCGGGGACAGGTGGTATCGTTATCTCCTCGGAGCAATTGGTTGGACCGGAATTCATTCTCACCACCCCCACTCTCATCACCGAAATCGGCGCATTTGAAGAAGGGCAATGTTCCGGCGACCAGGCAGGTCGAAATTGCACCAATCAATTGCCTTTTCTCATATCCGTGCTCGGCGTCAATTCCAATGGCTTACCGGATCTGACGAACGTCTATGGAAACTACGACCTGCCTATCTATCCGGATCCGTCGACAGTCGCGTATGAATATGTCGATCCGAATTTGGTTCTGTTCCCGGGTACCTACTATGCCATCTTCAGCGCGCAGGCAGGGGATCTAGGCTTTCTCCTTGGGGACGCTCCCTGCCAGAGCACTGGGGACTGCTCCGAGGTGTATCCGGGTATTTTTCAGTACGTCGCGGGTCCGGTGAACCTCGGTGTGATTGACCCCGGAGAATACAATTATCCGAACTACGGCACAGCTGTGCGAGTGCTGGGTTCCGAAGTACCCGAGCTTTCGACTTTCGCGCTGGCGGCTGCAGTTCTCGCCGGAATCGGTCTTTTGCGCCTGCGGAAGAGATCCGTCTCGACTGCAGAATGGAATTAGACTGAGGTGAGATGCGCTCGCTCGCCATCGTCGTGGCCATAGCATGCTTCGATGCTTCAGGCGCAGCCGGCGAGGTCCAGACCAATCTCTACATCCGGTCCCTGACCGCTTGCGTTCACGCCAAGCAAGCAAGCAAGCGTGAGGCTGTTGTCGTAATCAAAGGCATGACCGTGGGCGATCCCGCCTTTTTCTATCCGGGCCCATCTGAGCTGGGTGCGGTTCGTCTTGAATATCTGGATACACAATCGCTTTTGAAGAGATTTCGGCAGACAGCGAATTCGTTTCCAGCAATCGGAATCGAACCGATGATAAATCGGGGCGACACGCTAACCGTGGACTGTGCCGATTACCTCAGCGTGCGCAGAGGGAAAGTTCTGCTCAGTGTCATGGGCGGCATCCTGATTCACTGTCGGTTCGACACCTCAACGGATGATTTCGTAATGACAAGCACCGAGCGTTGGCGACCACAAATCTAGCCCGAATCGCGAGGTGATCTAGTATCCTAAACTCTTGAGACGATCCTCGGCTTGGGACCTACGCCGTGCCATTTCGATAAGAACTCCGAAAAGCCCTCAACGCAGTAAAAGCGTTGGAGGTGGTCTTCTCGACGTCCGCAAGTATAATAACTCTCAGGATTCGTTGTGCTTCTGGAAAAGCTGGCTTGGGCCAGTATCCTAACCGTAGTTACTTTTTGCAGCGTCCCCGCCCAAGCCTCCGATCCCGATCTGCGCGGCCGTGTCACGGATGAAAACGATGCACCCGTCGCTGGTGCGCGGATCTCCGTGCGGCCCGCCACGCCTTCTTCCATAGACCGCTGGCAGGCCCTAACCGATCCCGCCGGCATCTTCAAACTCAACCTCCCCGCTCCCGGCGATTACCTCGTCGATGTTCAGCGCGAAGGGTACTACGAACTCAAGAACCGCCCCGTCCACATCGACACCGCTCTCGAGCTGACGCTGGTCATCAACAACGTTCACGAGGTCTTTCAATCCGTCGACGTCAATGAGCAGCCCTCGCACGTCGACATCGCGCAAACCAGCAGTGAAGAACACCTCACCGGCACTGAGATCCTCGACGTCCCCTATCCCAACAGCCACAGTCTGATGAATACCCTCGAACTCATGAACGGCGTCGTCCTCGATCAAACCGGCGGCCCGCACTTCAACGGCTCGTCTCAAAACCAAATGCTGTACTTGCTGAACGGCTTCAATCTCACCAATCCGATTTCAGGCCAGTTCGAAAGCACTCTCGCACCCGAAGCGGTTCGATCGCTCGATTTTTCTTCGGGCCGCTATTCGCCCGAATACGGCAAAGGCACCGCCGGCGTGCTCGCTATCCGAACCGAAAACGGCACCGACGCCTTTCACTACACGGCAACCGATTTCATTCCCGGCATTCACATCCAACAGGGAGTCCGCATCGGCGATTGGTATCCACGAATTGGAGTTTCCGGCCCCATCGTTCGCGGGCGCGCCTGGTTTTCCGATACCGTCGAGTCCGAGTTCACCAATGCGCTCGTCACCAGTCTTCCCCCCGGCCAGGACACTCACACCGGTTGGGCCGGCAGCAATCTCCTGCACTCGCAAGTGAACCTCTCGCCGAAGAATATTCTTTACGCCGACTTCCTCATCAACGTCGACAATCAGAATCATTACGGCCTGAGCCCGCTCGATCCCGTCTCCACCACGCAAACCGTGCACTCGCGCGAATACTTTGGAAGCTTAAAGGATCAAATTTACATCGGCCGCGTCTTGCTCGAGTTCGGATACGCGCACAATGAATTCTCGGACAGCCAGGCGCCCCAGGGAAATAGCCCGTACGTGTTCTCGCCGCAAGGCCGCAGCGGAAATTACTTCGTCACCTCCACCGATTCCGCCGCCCGCGATCAATTTTTAGTCCATGGATACGCCCCGCGCTTCACATTCCTCGGCACGCATCAGATTGAAGCCGGCGCCGACGGCGACCTGCTGCGCTACAACGGCGATTTTCATCGCACCTCGTACGAAGTGCTCGGAATTTCCGGCCAGCTCCTGTCACAAACCTCTTTCGCCGGCTCCGGACTCTTTGGCGTCCACGATAAAGAAGCGGATGCCTGGCTGCTCGACACCTGGCGCCTCTCGAAGAGTTTCCAGATCAACGCAGGATTCCGTCAGGATTGGGATCAACTCGTGCACGATTACGGATGGTCCCCGCGCGTCGCCTTCTCCTGGGCCCCGCTGGGCGAGTCCCACACCCGCGTGAGCGGCGGTTATTCCATCACTCGCGACGCGGTTCCACTGGACCCGTTCGGCCGCGTGCTCGATCAGGCCGCGCTCACCACAACATATACGAATGGCGTTCCCGTCAGTCCGCCGACGCCCAGCACGTTCACTCTCGGTCCAAACTTGAAGCTGCCGAAAGCCACGAACTGGAGCGCGGCGATCGATCGCGAAATCACCACGCATCTCAACGCCAGCGTCAGCTATCTGCGGCGCCGCGGCACGGACGGATTCGATTTCGTCAACACGCTCGAGCCCAACGCCCCGCCCATCCTGCTACCTTTACCCTCCGCTGCGACCGCCGGTGTCTTTCAACTCTCCAACCTCCGCCGCGACAATTTCGACTCCATCAGCGTCTCCGTGCATCAAACATTTTCCGGCCAGCATGAGTGGACGGCCTCCTACACTCATTCCCGTGCTCAATCGAATGCCGTTCTCGACGCGAACACGTTAGTTCCGCTGCAAATCGTTCCGTCGCTCGTTCCGATGCCGTGGGATACTCCCAACCGCATCCTCGCCTGGGCTTACCTTCCGCTTCCCTGGAAGAACTGGTCGATTGCCGCGCTCGCCGACGCCCGCAACGGCTTCCCATTTTCCGCCGTGCAACAAACCGGCGTGGTTGTCGGCGGCGTCGACTCCTACCGTTACCCCTTCAATTTCGATTTGAACATCACCGTCGAGCGCATCCTTACCATCCACCATTACCGCTTCGCGCTCCGTGGCGGAGTCAATAATATTACGAATCAGAGAAATCCTACCGCCGTATACAACATCATCGGCTCTCCGCAATACCTGACATTTCTAGGACAAGAAGGCCGCCATTTTGTAGTAAGAATTCGTTTCTTCGAGAAAACCGGACCAAAATGAAGTACTTAATTGGAATCGTTTTCACCGTTACCGCCTTCGGACAGCAGCAGTATCAAGTCGGCGCGGACTTCGGCTACGGCTTCTACCGCGACGGCACCATCTACTCCAGCGCGGGAACCGCTCAGGCTGGTATTCGCAACCGCTTCGCGGCAGGAATCGACCTGGGCGACGAATTTTCGAACTACGTTTCCGTGCAATTTTCGTATCTTTATCACGACGGCCATCCCTACCTCCAGGCGCCCGGAGTCAAAGTCGACATTCAGGGCCAGTCTCACGCCCTGACACTCGAGATGTTGTTTCACTTCAAGCCGCGCGACCATCGTTTCCGGCCATTTCTCGCGGGAGGAACCGGCGGCAAGGATTATGTCATTGCCGGACCCGCTCCATATCCGCAACCCATTCCGCAGATCGCCAGCTTAACCACAAACGACGTGTGGAAAGTCGTCTTCAGCGTGGGGGGAGGCGTGACCTATATGCTGCGTCCGCACATGCTTCTGCGGGCTGAATTCCGAGATTATCTGACGACATTCCCCAGGCAGCAGATCGTCCCCGCGCCGCACAACACCGCCCGCGGAATCTTCGAGCAGTTCACTCCGCTGGTTGGCCTCAGCTACACCTTCTGATTCAATACGACGCGGATATCTTTCCAAATCAGCCAGTGCTCATTGAGCCGCTCCGCTCTATGGCGCATATAGAAGCGCACCGCCGTCGTATTCTCCGGCGCGACATTCACGCAAACTTTAAGTGCGTCCCGCTCCGCAAACCACCCCGCCAGTAAACCGATCAACTCACCCGCCACGCTCTTGCCGCGATATTCCGGAATGACATTGATCCACTCCAGTTCCCCGTCGCACGCATAACGCCGCGTGAGGTGACCCGCGATAAACCCCACCACAACATCGCCATCGACCGCGACGTAACTCACGCGCGGTGCGAGCGCCTTCTGCGGATGCAGCTCGCCATCAAGATATGCCGCGACCCGCGCCTTCCAATAATCTTGCGTACCCCATTCATCGGCCCGTAGTCGAGCCATCCCTGGAATATCGGCCTTCTCGCCTCGTCTGTAAATCAAACAATCTATGTTAAGCTGACCCGAGCCGCCTCGACCGACCCAAAAGATGATACAAAAACTGAAAGCCATCTATTTCGCGCCGCCCCAACTGGACATCGCACTCCTGATCCTTCGCCTCATGGCCGGCGGCAGCTTGTTTTTGAAGCACGGCCTGGAGAAGCTGACTGGCTTCTCAACAATGGCAACGCACTTCCCGGACCCGCTGCATATCGGTCCGGTTCCCAGCCTTGCATTCGCACTGTTCTCGGACGCCATCTGCTCGCTACTCATCATCCTTGGTCTGGGCACGCGCCTGGCGGCATTAATCGTGGTCATCAATCTGACTGTGGCGTTGACATTGGTCCACAAATTCAGTTTCTCCGGGCCCCACAGCGGCGAAATGGCTTGGCTCTATCTCTCCATAGCAGTTTTGCTCGTTCTCAACGGCGCCGGGAAGTTCAGTCTCGATCGCGCCATCAATCGTCCTCGACCCGTGTCCGTTCGCCGCCCGTAGTGAGGTAGTGCTCGAACAAAGCCACTTCGAAACCCCACGAATTAATCTACCTCCTGCCCTTCATCCCCGAATGCTACGATCAGCTTTAAAACAAGGGAGGTACTGTTATCCTTACCCGTCGCACGTTCTCCAAATACCTGTGTGCATCCACCGGTGCGATGTTGGTGGATGCCAGCGTGGATGCGCGCGAGCCGTGGTGGAAAACCGCCATCATCTATCAGATTTATCCACGCTCGTTCCAGGATTCGAACGGCGACGGCATCGGCGATTTTCCGGGCATGACCTCCCGCCTCGGATATCTGAACAGCCTTGGCGTCGACGCTGTTTGGATCACCGCCTGTTTCGATTCGCCGAATGCCGACAACGGTTATGACGTGCGCGACTATCGCCGCATCCACCCGGACTTCGGCACCATGGAAGACTTTGAGCAGTTCATGGCCGAGGCCAAACGCCAGAACATTCGCGTCATCCTCGACATGGTATTCAATCACTCCAGCGACGAACACGAGTGGTTCAAACAGAGCCGATCGTCGCGAACGAATCCGTATCGCGACTTCTATTTTTGGAGAGATCCCGTCAACGGAGGGCCGCCAAACAATTGGCCTTCCTTCTTCGGCGGCTCCGGATGGGAGTTCGACAAGACCACCGGTCAATACTACCTGCATCATTACGCGATCAAGCAGCCCGATCTGAACTGGGAGAATCCCAAAGTTCGCAAGGAGCTCTATGCCGTGTTGAACTTCTGGGCCGGCAAAGGAGTGAGCGGATTCCGGTTCGATTGCGTCGGCGAGATTTCGAAGCCCCTCCCGTTCCGCAATATGACGCCCGAAGAATTGAAGGACGACGGCAACGATCTACGCACCTCCGGCAAGCGCCTTGACGAGTATCTGAAAGAAATGCGCGCCTCCACGAGCCGCTATCCCGACCTCTACTTCGTGGGCGAAGGCTGGGGCATGACGCGCGAGGAGATCGTCAGAGCCACCGACGATCGCAATAAAGAATTAAGTTCGGCTTTCGTATTCGATTTTCTGCTCCTCGATATCACGGAGGGGTGGCGCAAACTGCCCTGGAGCTTGGAAAAGCTCAAAGAATTTAACCGCGAAAACAGCTTCGCTGATGACCCTCACGTCTGGCCGGTCGTCTTTCTCGAAGATCACGACTTCGCGCGCTCCGTTTCAAGATTCGGTTCCGATCGCCCCGAATTTCAGGATCGCTCCGCAAAGCTTCTTGCCACCATGCTGCTGTCCTTGCGCGGCACGCCGCTCATCTACCAGGGCGAGGAAATCGGCATGAGCAATTTCCCGTTCACGAATGTCACGCAGTACGACGACATCGGCGTCCGCAACCTTTGGAAGGATTTGGTCGAGACCGGCAAGGTTTCGGCGGCGGAATATCTCTCGAACAACGCGCTCACCAGCCGCGATAACAACCGCACGCCAATGCAATGGGACGGAACTCGCAATTCCGGCTTTACGAAATCGGCCAAGCCGTGGCTGGCTGTGAATCCCAATTACACCAAGGTCAACGTCCAGGCGGAAAGCGGCCGGGGCGACTCCGTGTTGTCGTTCTACCGCGAAATGATCCGGCTCCGCGGATCGAAAAGCGTGCTCGTATTCGGCTCCTACAAAGATATATCCGGCACGCACCCGCATGTCTATTCCTACGTGCGCTCCGACGCCTCCGGCCGCGTTGTAGTGGTATTGAACTTTTCAAACGACCCGGTCGATTTTAAACTGCCGGCAGATATAACTCTGAAACGCACCCTCATTTCGAATGTGCCGGGAACGGAACTCTCGACCGGGAAGCTCCGCCTTCAACCCTGGCAATCCGCCATTTTCGAATAGGCCAGCTCTTGGGTTGACATCTAACCCAAACGAGCGTATGCTCGGGTCAGATGTCAACCCGAGAAGAAAAAGAGCGCGTCGCCCTCCTCCAGGGCACTCTCGATCTGCTCATCCTGCGCACCCTGGTGCTCGGTCCACAGCACGGCCAGGGAATCGCGCGAGCCATCCAGGAAACTTCCGAAGAAGTGCTCATCGTCGATCACGGCGCACTCTATCCCGCGCTCCAGCGCCTCGAAGCGAAGCGTTGGATCGCGGCGAAATGGGGCACTTCTGACAACAACCGCAAAGCGCGCTTCTATACGCTCACCAAAGCCGGCCAAAAGCAGCTTCTGGCGGAGACCAGCCAGTGGCGCAAACTGGTCGCGGCGATCGGACGCGTGCTCGGTCCCGAACCAATGGAGGGTTAAGTTATGCTCGGTTGGCGCAAACGCACGACCGACGATTTCTCGAATGAAATCCAGGCGCACCTCGCAGCCGAAGCGGACCGGCTTCGCGGGGAGGGTCTCAGCGAAGCCGAAGCAGCCGCTGCAGCGCGCCGCACTTTCGGCAATCTTCTAGGCGCGAACGAACGGTTCTATGAATCCAGCCGCTGGATGTGGCTCGATCATCTTCGTCAAGACGTGCGCTACGCCGCCCGGCAGTTGCGCCACAACAAAGGATTTGCAGCCGTCGCCGTACTCACTCTGGCATTGGGCATCGGCGCGAACACCGCGATCTTCAGCCTCATCGACGCGGTCCTGTTCCGTCCTCTTCCTGTTTCGAATCCGCAACAGCTCTATCGCCTCGGAGAGACGCTGCAATGTTGCGTCATCGGCGGCTATCAGGATAACGTCAGCATCTTTCCTTACGCGCTCTACAAACAGTTTCGCGATAATTCGCCCGAATTTGAAACGATGGCGGCCTTCATGGCCAACGAGTTTTCCTGGAGCATCCGCCGTCCCGGTAATTCCGCGCCTCCGACGCCGATCAACGGCGAGTTTGTCTCCGGGAATTATTTCGAGATGCTAGGCATCCAGCCATTCTCCGGCCGCTTGTTCTCACCGCGCGATGACGTGCCCGGTGCGCCGCCAGCCGCCGTGATGAGCTTTCGAGCCTGGCGCGATCGCTATAACATGGATCCTTCTTTGGTCGGGTCCACGCTCCTGATCGACGGCAAGGCCTTCACCATCGCTGGGATTGCGCCGCAAGGCTTTTTCGGCACCCGATTGCAATCCGATCCGCCCGATCTCTGGGCGCCCTTGAATACCGAGCCGCTGCTCCTCGGCACGAACTCGCTGCTTCCTCACGACGATGATTCCGTACTCTACATCATGGGCCGCCTCCGAACCGGTGTGCTGCCCCGTTCCCTGGAACCGAAGCTGAACGGGCAAATGCGGCGCTTCATTGCCGCCCTGCTCGGCAGTCAGATCACGTCCGAAGATCGCAAGCACATTGCGCAGCAATTCATCCGGCTCACGCCGGCGGGCAATGGGCTCGGCGGTATGCGAGCCAACTACCGCGAAGGCTTGCGTCTGCTCATGGCCGCATCGGGACTGCTGCTTCTGATTGCGTGCGCGAACATCGCAAATCTGCTTCTTGCGCGATCCGCGGCCAGCCGTGTTCAGAACTCGGTTCGCGCGGCCATCGGCGCGGGACGCGCTCGCCTCCTCGCTCAGGCGCTGACGGAGAGCATTCTTCTCGCGTTTCTCGGAGGACTTGCGGGAATTGCCGTTGCCTACGCCGGCACGCGCGCCATTCTGCTGATGGCATTCCACGGAGCCCGCTACGTTCCCATCGACGCGACGCCGTCCGCGCCCGTTCTTGCGTTCGCGCTTCTCGCTTCACTGCTGACCGCTATTCTCTGCGGCGCCGTCCCGGCCTGGATCGGCAGCCGTTCCGACCCCGCCGAAGCGCTCCGTGGCGCGAGCCGATCCACCGACCGTTCCGGTCTGCCAAGACGCCTCCTGGTGGTCTTTCAGATGGCGCTCGCGCTGGCCCTCCTGGCCTCGGCCGGTTTGCTCACTCGCAGCCTGCTCGCTCTCGAGCACCAGGAATTCGGCTTCCAGACGAACGGCCGATTGATGGTGAAGGTCAATCCAGGATTGACCGGTTACACTCCCGAGAAAATTGGATACGTCTATCGTCAGATCCACGATCGCTTGGCCGCCCTTCCGGGCGTCCTCGACGTGAGCTTCTCGTTGTACAGTCCCATGGAACAAGACAATTGGGAGGGCCCGATTGTCGTCGAAGGCCGTCCCGCGGCGCGCGAAGACAATCCCGACTACTCATCGTGGGACCGCGTATCTCCGCGCTATTTCGAAACCATCGGCACTCCGATCTTGCGTGGACGCGCCATTACCGAACAGGACACCCCCTCATCGCGTAGAGTGGCCGTCGTCAACGAGACCTTCGTCCGAAAATTCTTCGGCAATACCGATCCCATCGGCAAGCACTTCGGCTGGAGTGGGGACCCGATAGATCCTCAGTATGAACTCGTAGGAGTGGTCCACGACGCGAAGTACATTGATGCCGACCAGCCTCCGCACCAGATGTTCTTCCTGCCCTTGCTGCAAATGTCGAAGGAAGAATGGAAAGAGAACGGAGCAGCTCGCTCGAACTACATCAGCGATATCGAGCTTCGCGTTGCCGGCAACCAGGCTGGCCTGGGAGATCTGGTTCGCCGCACCCTGGCCGAGATCAATCCCGACATGACAGTCCTGAACATTCGGACCTTCGAGGATCAGCTCGCCCTCAACTTCAATCGTGAGCGCCTTGTTTCCAATCTGACTCTGCTATTCGCCGTGCTTGCGCTCATCCTGGCCTGCGTGGGACTTTACGGCGTGACCGCCTATTCAGTAGTGCAGCGAACGGGAGAGATCGGCATTCGCATGGCCTTCGGAGCCGCGCAAACCGACGTGCTCGCTATGGTGATTCGCCGGGCCGCGCTTCAAGTTGTCGTAGGCGCGCTCCTCGGTCTTCCGATCGCGCTGGCCTTCGGCCGCCTCTTGCGGTCCCGACTGTATCAAGTGGGCGAATTCGATCCCGCAGTCCTGGCCGGAGCAACGCTGTTGCTCACCGCCTGCGCGCTGGCCGCCGCCTTTCTGCCGGCCCGCCGAGCCTCCGCGCTCGACCCCGTCCAGGCTCTTCGCCGCGAATAACGGTATACAATGCGCTCGTGTCTATCTCACGCCGCAGCCTGCTCGCATCCGCCGCGACATTGTCCCTCTCCGCGCAATCTCCACCGCGCAAACTCAGGATCGTAGTTGTGGGAGGACATCCGGGCGACCCGGAATGCGGTTGTGCCGGCACCATCGCACGCTACACCGAATTAGGGCACGACGTCGTTCTGCTCTATCTCAATCGCGGCGAGGGTTTCTGCGGCCCAGCGCCTCTCAGCCGTTGCGCGGCCATCCGCACTGCCGAGGCCGAGAAAGCCTGTCGGATTCTCAAAGCCCGCCGCGCCTTCGCGGACCAATACGACGGCAATGCGATTGTCGACAACGCTCACTACGACGCCTTCAGCAGCAAAATTGCGGCAGAGAATCCTGATGTCGTTTTCACACAATGGCCCATCGACCGTCACCGCGATCATCGCGCCGCCTCACTGCTCACCCTGGATGCGTGGTTGAAAGCCGGCAAGAGCTTCGCGCTCTATTATTACGAGGTCGCTGAAGACACCATGATGTTCTCGCCCGCCGACTACGTCGATATATCATCGGTTGAATCGCGCCGCCGCGCCGCCTGTTACGCGCATGTCTCACAGCAGCCCGACAAATGGTATCCGAAACAGGTAGAAGTGACGCGTTTTCGCGGCTCTACGAGCGGCTTCTCACAAGCTGAGGGATTTCTCCGGCATTGGGAAAGTAAGCGAGCCTTCCTGCCATGATGGAAAACCTGATGGAAGCGGCAAAACAGGGCGAACTGGAACGTGTGAAGACTGCGCTCGAACCGGATCCCGGCATCGTGAACCTAAGAGACGAGTCGGGCGCAACGGCCCTCCACTACGCCGCAATTCACGGTCATCGCCAGATCGTGCGACTTCTCATAGAACGAGGCGCGGACATAAACAGCACCGATGATCAGTTCGGCGCAACGCCGGCAGGCTGGGCGATCGAATATCTTCGCGAAATGGGCGGACACCTGGCGATTGAACTGGACGACCTCGCCTACGCCATCCGCAACGGCGACACCCACTGGGTGAGCCGATTCCTAAAGCGCTTCCCAGCACTCCGTCACGCCAAAGACACGAGAGGAATACCGTTTCAGAAGCTCGCCCAAGAATCCGGAAATCGAGAAATAATGGCGCTTTTCGAATCGGAGGACGCTGTTTGATCCTGAGACTTCGGCTATGAATCGCAGAAACTGGCTTCTCTTGTTAGTCGCCGTCGTGCGTCTCCCTGCGGCCGAGTTCAACGCGCAGATACTCGACGGTTTGAAACGGCCGATCTCCGACGTCGAATGCGAGGTCTTCTGCGAGTCCGGCAAGGAAGTGAAACCTTCCCTGCATTTGAGATCCGATCGGAATGGTCTCGTCTATGGCAACTGGACGCTTCGAGGGGTCCGGGAACTCGTCAGGAATTCGGACCAATGCCCCCGCCGCCTCAACCAAGATCGCCTCGATCGAAACGGGATTGAGTCAAACTCAAAATGATTGGCTTCCGGCCGCTGAACCGATCGGACTTTCCTTTACTTCAGAGATGGCTTTCTGCCCCTCACGTGGATGCGTTCTGGCATGACCGCCTCGATCTCGCCGGCGTTGAGGAGAAATACGGCCCACGGGTTAACGGTGCTGAGCCCACGCACGTTTTCGTAATCGAACATGAGGGACGGCCAATCGGCTGGATTCAGTGGTATCTTTGGTCCGATTATCCAGAGCACGCACGGTATCTGCACGCGGAACCCTCTACGGCCGGCATCGACCTCGCAATCGGGGAGCTTGCAATGACGGGTCTGGGACTGGGTCCGGTAACAATCCGCGAGTTCCTCGAGCAAATCGTCTTTTCAGACCCGAGCGTCACTGCCGTGGTTACCGATCCGGAGGAGAACAACCCCAGATCGTTGCGTGCCTTCGAGAAGGCGGGGTTCACAATTACGAACCGGGTTCAACTTCCAGGCGAGAATTTCAAACGCCGAGTTGTGCGCTTCTATCGCCCATAAGAGATTCTAGTTCTGCCAATTGCGTTTCCAGTCGCGCCACCACTCCGCGCTATCCAATCCCAGCGCATTCCAGCACGAATCCAAAGCCCCCCGATCGCGCGCCAGCACCCGAGTTCGATCCACTTTCGCCGACTCAGGCACAAGCTGCGCAAACCGGTCGAACACCGTCCCAATCTCTGCATCGGGAACGCGCGTCAAAAGATGCCATAGCGTCAAACCGTCTCGAGGTCTCGCCTGCGCCAAAATGCGTCCCAGAGCAGCCGTGTCGCCCGAAGCATCCCATTCCAGCACCGCCTCCCGAAACGCTGGACTCGCCTCCTCAAAAAATGGAAGCCCCGGCCCACGTCGACGCGCCGTATGACAAGCAGCCCCGGCCGGTATAAATGATTCCAGCTCGTGAAACTGAAATGCGACCCACCCTGTCTCCACCGACAGATAACCATCGCCCTTTGAATCCACCGACAAATCGTACTGGCATCCCAGATCGATCGCCCGCGCCGACCCGGTCTCAACCGCAAAACGGCTCGGAGGCGCCCATATCAACGCGTGAATCCGTCCATGATCCAATTCAAATCGCTGCCGAGCCTCCCGCGATTCAACGATCCGCAGTTCCGACCCGGATTGCACTTCCACGCGTCCGAAATCGTCAGCTTCCAAAATGGCGCGTGAAGAAGCGCCAGTACGAATCTCCTGACCCGTCTTGACCGCCGCGGACGCTCCAGCCGCCGCACCGCCGAGTTGCACAGATCCATCGGCATCCGCAATTTTCCATCCCGATTCCGAACCTCCTCCCGAAGAGAACGGAGTCCGCCAAATCCACCACGCACCCAACGCGAGAGCAATAGAAGCCGCAACAGCCCCATACGTCTGAAACCCAAAGCGCGGCCGCAGAACCGGCGGATCACGAGGCGCAAACCTAAGCGGAGCCAGCGTTTCCTCCAACTCCCGGATTTCAGGATCCACCGGACCTGATCGGTCCCAAAGATAGTCCGTCATGATTTCTTGCTTCCTTGAATCTGCTCCCGCAGCAATTTCATGCCGCGGAACAAGTTGACTCGCACCGAATCCGGAGTCAAACCTGTTCGCTCCGCAATCTCCGGACCCGTCATTCCCTCCACCAACCGCAGCACCAGCGTCTCCCGATACGCTTCCGGCATCTTCCGGATAATATCGAGCACATGAATCGCGTTATTCTCCGGTTCCGATGCGGGCCGTGCGGCCGCCGCGAGATGCGCTTCGGAACGATGCCCTGCCGCGCGATGAAACTCCGCCGCCGAGTTCCGCGCGATTGCCGCCAGCCAACCCGGAAAAGCTTCGGGTGTCCTGAGATTCCGGACCTGCCGGAACGCCGCGACGAACACATCGTGGACCAGATCTTCGGCCTCCGAGTATGGCACTCGCGCCAGCAGAACGCCATGAACCATCGCGGCGTATCGGCTATAAAGTTGGCCGAAAGCCGCCCGGTTGCCACGGCAAGCCTCCCGCACCGCGTCCAGCCCGTCAAAGGATTCAAGGACGGTCGGATCCGGTATCGCAAAACGAGGCCGTGGAAACCGGGCGCTCATCGAGCTCATTTGCTTACGGCTTCAGAAACGGTGTTGCCGGCCAGCAGCGCCGCGAGATCCTCTTCCGCGGGCGGCCGCATGGCCATCTTCGCACTATAGCGATCCACCCGTTTGGATCCCGCCGCCACTAGCGTGCTGGTGATCCTCGAATGATCTTTGGCCACAAACTCCAGCACCCAGCGGCCCTTATCCGGCCACTGCTGGGTCAAAGCGTAACTGCCCGGCTCCGATAAAGCAATCAGCCTCAGCGGAATCGTCTGCCGGCGGCCGTCAACAATGCCAATCGCGTTGGCCGAGATCGCCGCCTTTGCTGGTTCGCCGCAGCCTGCCAGCTTGAGTGTAAGGACCGCGTTGTGCGAAATCGCCTCGGCACTTCCTTCCGGGTTTCCGAGCGTGATGAATAATCCCCCGGCATGTACTTGAACAGCGGCAGTCAAAAGGATGGCAGCCGCGAATAGAGAACGGATCGATTGAGTCATGGAATGTGTCTCCTGTGATTCGGGTCCGCCGGCGAACTTCTAATGATAGGTCGGTCCGAAAGGCCCGACCGTTAACAGGGGTCTCGTCGCACCGAGAGCGATGTCACCCAACATGGTCACGCAGATTGCGGTTGGGGCATATCCCCCATTCACTCCCAGCGATTCCTCACATCAGCATCGTAAACATAACAAAAGCAAAGACTAATGTGTGGTTAGTAACGTGCACGATGCGTCTCGGAAGTGTAGCAAAATCAAACGACTCTGGGAGCTAGCAATAACAAACATGCCTGAACGTGTCGTTAAGACCGACTGTACGAACCGACAAGGACCCCTATGAAACGGCTCTATTTCGCGTTACGAATAGCAGCTTTCCTGGCCATCATCGCTCTCTGTTTGACCGGCGAGACCAAGAAATTTGCATATTCCCCGCATGACAAGGCATTTTACGCTGATAAGGCCTTGGTTGACTTTGTGCGTCCCGGCCTGGTGATCACCATCAACTCCGCCATCGATCTCCAGCGCCGGCGCAATCAGCGTGACGTATACCCTGACTGATCCCTCGGGGCTGCCTCTGGACGCGGCTGGCGTGACTACTCCCGGCGCGGTGTCGCTGGCATATGTAGCTGCCTATATCCCTAAGGGCCAAGAACAATATTCGGCCTATACGACTGCTACGGCGACTGGCAAAGCGCTGGGCACCATCACCCGCCCATTTTTTGAGCTGGGCGGCGGCACCGTCACTTCGTTAGGCAACGGCCAATACCAATACACCTACAAGGCCACGGCCCCGTCGGGATTCGATCCCACCGTGACCACCACCGTCGCCGTCGATGGCAACCGCGATCTCACGGCGTTCAACCTCGGCACCAACTACGCAGGTACGACGTACAACTTCGTTCCCAATGGCTCGGCGGTAACCGTAACACGCGATGTCATTCGTACCGCGAGTTGCAACACCTGCCACGACCAGTTGGCGTTCCATGGCGGCTATGCTCACGGCGTGGAGATGTGCGTCCTGTGCCACCAACCCCAAAACGCCGATCCCGTCAGCGGCAACTCGCTGGATCTTAAAGTGATGGCGCACAAGATCCACATGGGGTCCCAACTGCCCAGCGTCGTTGGCACTTCGAGCACCCCCGGAGTTCCTTACCAGATCATCGGCTACGCAAATTCCGTCAACGACTTTTCTAAAGTCGTCGATCCCGCCGATCCCCGCCGTTGCGAAGTTTGCCACAGCCAGACCACTGGTGCCGCGCAATCCAAAGCCTTCATGTCGGAACCCAGCCGCGCTGCCTGCGGTGCCTGCCATGACAACATCAACTTCGCCACAGGAGCCAACCACCCCGGCGGATTCCAGAACGACGACACGCCAGTGCACCAACTGCCATATCCCACAGGGCGAAACTCCGTTCGACGCGTCCATCATGGGCGCCCACGTCGTTCCCACCGATACCGCCAAGACCTATCCGCAGAATCCGGATACGCTGCTCGCTGGCCTCAACCTCGCCATTACCAGCGTGACCAATACGTCCGCCGGACAGAAGCCCACGGTGAACTTCACTCTCCAGGACGACAAGGGCAACAATCTCTCCTTGTCGAGTACCACAACCCTGAGCTTCACCATGGCCGGTCCTACCACCGACTATGGCTACACCAGTTTCGGAAGCGACACCACCAACACTCCGGGATACGTGACGGAAAGCGTTACGAGTCCGACCTGCTCTTCGAGCGGCGCTTGCTCCTACACTTTCACCCATGCCATCCCCGCGGCCGCCACTGGGACTTACACCATCGGCGGCGAATCCCGCACCACTGTGACGGTGCTCGCCGGCACCACCTCTTCGCAAAGCGTCGAGTTGGGCGCCAGCAACCCGGTCGTCAACTTCTCTGTCGACGGCTCGGCCGTAGCGCCGCGCCGCACTGTCGTGGCTCTCAGCAACTGCAATAAGTGCCACGTCGATCTTTCGCTCCACGGCGGCTTGCGCAACAACACTGCCTACTGCGTCGTGTGTCACAATCCGTCGAACACGGACTTCACCGTTCGCCCCAGCGCTACCGTCGCCGCGGACAAGGCGTTGCCTCCACAGGGCATCAACTTCAACCTGTTGGTCCATCGCATTCACGATGGCGTGAACGTGGTTGCTGACGGCGGCAAACCCTACATCGTGGTCGGCCACGGCGGAAGCCATAATGACTTCTCCGGCGTCCTCTTCCCCGGGATGAGTCCGGCCGGAGAAGCTCCTTATCTGCAAGACTGCTCTTTGTGCCACGTCAATGGGAGCGAGCAGAATCTGCCAGTCGGCCTGAATCAGGTTACCGATCCCCAAGGATTGATCAACCCGGTGCAGCCGATTGCTTCCGCTTGCAGCGGATGCCACGTTTCAAAATCCGAAGCATCTCACTTCGTCGCGAATACCAATTCGTTGGGAGAGAGCTGCACCGTATGCCACGCCGCCGGCGCTCAGTTCGCGGTCGACGCCGTGCACGCACAGTAATCGCCTCGACTCAAATCCAGGCCGGTCGCTCTCAACGATCGGCCTGGAACTTACACCGATGTTGATAATTTCCACACCGTCCGATGTGATCCGCAACACTCGCATAGCGTAGGCGGGGGGATTTGCCCCCTAATTACGCAGCGATTTCCCTCACCACCTCTATATAGCCAAGCAATACCAAGGTGAATCTTTGGTTACGAACGTGCGTCGTGCCCCTTGAGATAGCACATAAAAATGAGAGGACTCGATAGCTGACAGTACAGGATGCTTGCACTGTGAGAGGCATCTGTACCGACTCATTAGGACTCCTATGAAACGGCTCCATCTGGCGCTAAAGATCGCAGCGTTTGCCGCAATCATTGCCCTCTGCCTGACAGGCGAGACCAAGAAGTTCGCGTATTCTCCGCATGACAAGGCATTCTACGCTGATAAGGCGTTGGTTGACTTCGTGCGTCCCGGCTTGGTGATCACCATCAACTCCGCTTCGATCTCCAGCGCCGGTGTCATTAGCGTGACATATACCCTTTCTGATCCCTCGGGGCTGCCTTTGGATGCGGCTGGCGTTACTACTCCCGGCGCGGTGTCGCTGGCCTATGTAGCCGCCTATATCCCGAAGGGCCAGACACAGTATGTGGCCTATACAACCGGCTCGGCGACCGGGAAGGCGCTGGGCACCATCACCCGCCCGGATTTTGAGTTGTTCGCGGGTAAGACTACACAGGTCGGCCCGGGCCAATACACATACACGTACACGGCTCAGGCCCCCTCGGGATTCGATCCTACCGCCACCACCACAGTCGCTGTCGACGGCAACCGCAGTCTCACGTCATTCAATCTCGGCACCAACTACGCCGGCGCAACCTTCAATTTTGTTCCCAATGGCTCGGCTGTTAGCGTCACTCGCGATGTCATCCGCACCCAGAGCTGCAACACCTGCCACGATCAGTTAGCCTTCCACGGCGGCTATGCACATGGCATGGAGATGTGCGTTCTGTGTCACCAACCGCAAAACTCCGATCCTGGGACCGGCAACTCGCTCGATCTGAAAGTCATGGCGCACAAGATCCATATGGGCTCCCAACTGCCCAGCGTCGTTGGCACCTCCTCGACCCCTGGGGTTCCTTACCAGATCATCGGCTACGCGAATTCCGTCAACGACTTTTCTAAAGTCATCGACCCTGCCGATCCCCGCCGTTGCGAGGTTTGCCACAGCCAAACCACTGGCGCCGCGCAAGCCAAAGCGTACTTGACAACACCCGGCCGCGCTGCCTGCGGCGCCTGCCACGATGACGTCAACTTCGCCACTGGAACCAACCACGCAGGTGGTTTCCAAAACGACGACACCCAGTGCACCAATTGCCACATCCAACAAGGCGAAAATCCCTTCGACGCCTCCATCAAGGGTGCGCATGTGGTCGCCAACGATACCAAGGCCACGTATCCGCAAAATCCCAACACACTCATTTCGAGTGTGGTTGTGACCATCACTGGAGTCACGAACACCGGTTTATCCCAGAAACCCATCGTCGCGTTCACCGTCAAGGACGTGAACGGGAACGCGCTCGCCCTGTCCGCCCTCGAGGATCTCCAGTTCACGATGGCAGGCGCTACCAGCGATTACGGCTACACCAGCTTCGGCAGCGACGTCACTACGCCTGGTTATGTTGGCGAGGATGGCACTGCCGGAACCTGTGATGCGAGCGGCAACTGCACATACCAGTTCCAGCACGCAATTCCGGCGAAAGCTGTCGGAACATATGCCATCGGCGTCGAATCCGAACGGCTGGAGAACATTCTCTCCAACACCAACGCTGCTCAGCAGGTTGAAAGCGGAACGCCCAACCAGGTGTTTTATTTCTCCGTCGACGGCTCCGCGGTGCAGTCCCGTCGCACAGTGGTTGCCGAAGCCAACTGCAACCAATGCCACGTGCATCTCACGCTTCACGGAAATCGGCGCAATGACCCGCAATACTGCGTCCTGTGCCACAATCCGTCCGACACCGACTTCTCCCAGCGTCCCTCCGGACAAACCGCGCAGACCATCAACATGGCTGTCATGGTTCACCGCATTCACGATGGCGTGAATGTCGTGCCAGCCGGCGGCAGCCCCTATATCGTCATGGGTCACGGTGGAAGAGCATCCAACTTCTCCGGTATTCTCTACCCGGCGATGAACGGTGAGGGATCGGCTACCGATCTGCAAAACTGCTCTATGTGCCATGTGAAGGGTAGCGAGCAGACCCTGCCCATCGGCATGAATCAAGTCACCGATCCTCAGGGTTGGATCAATCCGGTGCAGGCCACTGCATCGGCTTGCAGCGGCTGCCACGTTTCGAAGTCCGAAGCGGCGCACTTCCTGGCAAACACCAATTCCTTGGGTGAAAGCTGCACCGTATGCCACGCCGCCGGCGCGCAGTTCGGCGTCGACGCTGTGCACGCCCAATAACTACGGAACCTCAACTCGATCCGGGCCGCCCGTTTTCAAACGGTCGGCCCGGATTCGCTACAAATCGTCAACTAAATCTCCGAGCAAACCAACAACATAATACCCGCCGCATACCCGGCCAACTTGACGCACCCCTAAACTCACCGCAAATAGTGCGGGGCCGACCGGCCTGCACTGGAACGGGCCGGTATAACTCCGCTAGCCACCCCTTCAGATTATGTCCGACGTGCAGCGGACCTAAAGGGAGCGTCGGAGGTAAGAACTTAGAACATAGAACGTAGAACGTAGAACATAGAACGTAGAACGCCCCCGCCGTACTGTCCCCATTTTTCAAACTGCTATCCTCGCAATTGGATGAGTGCGAACGATCGGATGAGTGCGAATGTCTTAGACGGCAAATGGGTCCGCGATCAAATCTTCCTCAGCCTCAAACCCCGCATCGAACGCCTCTCGCGGCGTCCCGGACTCGCCGTAGTCCTGGTCGGCAACGATCCCGGCTCTGAAATCTACGTCCGCAATAAAGTGAAAGCCTGCGCAGATCTCGGCATCTACAGCGAAAAAATCACGCCCCCTTCCGATATCTCAACCGGCGATCTCCTCGCCATCATCGAAGGACTCAACGAACGCCCCGAAATCGACGGGATCCTGGTGCAAACTCCGCTGCCCCGTCAAATCGACAGCCGCAAAGTGCTGGTCGCAATCCAGCCCCACAAAGACGTCGACGGCTTCCATCCTTTGAATGTCGGAAACCTCGTCGCAAACATCCCGGCTCCGCGAGCCTGCACGCCGGCCGGAATTATGGAAATGCTGAGACGCTACGACATCCCCGTGGTCGGCAAACACGCCGTAGTCATCGGACGCAGCGACATCGTCGGCAAGCCGATGGCATTGCTCCTGCTCCATGCCAACGCAACGGTGACTATCTGCCATTCGAAGACAACGAATCTTCCCGAAGAAGCCCGCCGCGCCGACATTCTTGTAGCCGCCATCGGCCGTCCATCTTTCGTCACAGCCGATTTCATTAAGCCCGGAGCCACCGTAGTCGACGTCGGCATGAATCGTCTTCATCCCGGCAAAGGAGGGCTCGTCGGCGATGTCGAGGCATCCGCGGCCGCCGAAATCGCGTCTGCCTACACGCCGGTACCCGGAGGAGTCGGACCGCTCACCATCGCGATGCTGATGTCGAACACGGTGGAAGCAGCCGAACGCCATCTATGCTCCGCGTCGGATTGACGGGCGGCCTCGCCAGCGGCAAAACGCTTGTCGGCGAAGCTCTTGCTGCCCTGGGATGCTATCTCATTCAGGCCGATGAGTTGGGCCATCAAGTGCTTTTACCCGGCGGAGAGGCGTACGACCCGGTCGTGAATGAATTCGGCGAACAGATCCTGGATGACGAGGGCATGATCGATCGCCGGCGTTTGGCCGCGCTGGTTTTCAGCAACCCGGAGCGCCTGGAAAAGCTCAATAGTTTCGTGCATCCCGCCGTTTTCCGGCGCGAGCACGCGCTCGAAGAGGATATCGGCCGCCGTGATCCGCGCGCCATCACGGTTGTGGAAGCCGCAATTCTGATTGAAACTGGAAGTTATAAGAGATTTGCCAAGCTGATCGTCGCTGCTTGCACGTGCGAACAGCAGATCGAGCGAGCCATGCACCGAAACGCGATTACGAGGGAGGAAGTATTGGCGAGGTTGAGCCGGCAATTGCCTTTAGAAGAAAAAATCAAGCTGGCCGACTACGTCATCGACACGTCCGGCGCAAAGGAGCAGACGCTCGCGCAGGTGCGCGAAGTCTACGAATCGCTGCGGAGTCTACAACAATGAAGATCTTGCGTGTTTTGCTGCTCACCACCTTTATGGTGGGTGCATTTTTCGTGATTACGTCGAGAACCGAATGGGGGCAGCGCAGCATCATCCGCCCCATCGCCGGGGCAGGGAAGCTGTGGACCGGTCCGGATGTGGCCAAGTCCGCCGGCCTCAGCGCCGATGAGCTCAACAATATCGATATCTATAAAGCCTGTCACCTGGCGACCGTAAACATCACAAGCACTGTGTATCGCCAGACTATCTTCATGGAAATTTATCCTCAGAAGGACTCCGGCTCCGGCTTCATCATCGGATCCGATGGCCGCATTCTCACGAACAGTCACGTCATTGCCGACCCTAACCGTGTAGAAGTCCGCTTGTCCGACCAGACCCACTACAAAGCGCGCGTGCTCTACCAGGATCAATACAACGACATGGCGCTGCTCCAGATCGATCCGAAAAAGAAGCTTCCCGTTCTGCACCTGGGCGATTCCGACGGTGTTCAGGTCGGACAAAAAGTACTCGCCATCGGCAATCCTTTCGGACTCGAAGGCACCCTGACCGTCGGCGTCGTAAGTTCGCTCGGCCGCAAGATCCGGGGCGAGAACGATCAGGAGTTGGACGACATGGTCCAGACTGATGCGGCCATCAATCCAGGCAATAGCGGCGGCCCGCTGCTCGATTCCGCCGGCAACGTGATCGGCATCAACACCGCGATTCTCGGGCCAAGTGGCGGCAACGTCGGAATCGGATTCGCGCTGCCCATCAACCGCGCGAAGGCCATGCTCGACGATTTCCAGACCGGCCGGCAACGCCCCAAACTCGGTGTAACAGTCGTTTACGTCGCCGGCGATTATGCCGACGCTTTGGAGCTGCCGACGCAAGGCGGTCTGCTGGTGCAGGAAGTGACGCCCGGTTCGCCCGCCGCCCGCGCCGGCATTAAAGGCGGACGACAGATGGTTCAAATCGGCAATGCGCAGCTTATGGTTGGCGGCGACTTTATCATGTCGATCGACGGTACTCCCGTGGATCGCGGCGACGCCATTTCCCGCTCACTGGCCCGCAAAAGAGCCGGAGACAGCATCGAGCTAACCGTTTTCCGCGCCGGCCGAACAACAAACGTTCGAGTCTCTTTGGGCGCAACCGGAACCCCTCTCTAATTGGAAGACCGATTGCTCGCTCTGGCCGCGTGACGTGTCCCGTGTGCCGTGGCTCGGAATTTAAGGAACTATTCACAGCGGAGAGAATCCATCGCGAGGCGGAATATCGAGAGCGTTTTGTTCTGGACCGGTTCAATCGCCACCCCGCGGAATCGGAGCTCAAGGACCTCACCGATTTCGCGCACGGCGACGACCGCGCAATCCTCGCCTGCACCGCCTGCGGCGTTCTGCTGCGCGATGAGAAGCTATCGCAGAGCACCGAGAAGTATGAGGAAGATCCGTACGACGAAGCTCTCGTCGACTTGCTTTTCCCGCGCTATGTGACGGCATTTCGACAGAAAGCTCAACCGTATCGAAGTCTGCTTCCGGCAGCCGCGCAGATTCTCGAAGTAGGCAGCCACTACGGTGCCTTCCTTCAGGTCGCGACCGAATGGGGATGGCAGCCCGTCGGAGTCGATATCGGGAAAGATACATTCCGTTACTCCACATCCAAAGGTCAGGTCGTGTTCAACAAAGACCTCGTAGACTGCGCCTTCCCGGACCATATCTTCGACGGAGTGTTCGTGTGGAACTGCTTCGAGCAGGTGCCTGAGCCGCGGCCTCTGCTCCACGAAATCCATCGCATCGTAAAACCCACCGGGCTTCTGGTGGTTCGAACGCCCAACGCGCTCTTCTATGAGCGGTCCGAGTCGCTCCTTGCCCTGGGATATAACAACCTCCTTGCCTTCCCCTATTTGTATGGATACGGCAGCTCTCATCTGGAGCGGCTCGTATCGAGCGAAGGCTTCGAACTCGAAGGCTCGCTCAACTCCGAGCTGCTGACCCTACCGTTACCCGAAGTGCCGGATTGGGTAACGGAAGAACAGCGCGCTCTCTCCGAAGAGATCGCCCGCACGAATCGCCTCGCGGAATCGGGTCCACTCACGGGTCCCTGGATAGAGCTATATTATCGGGCGGCATGAGAGCCGTCACGGTCAATTTCGAGTCTCACGTAGTCGAGCTCAAACAAGTCCCGGAACCGAACCACATTCGCGATGGCGAAGTGTTGTTCCGCATCGAGCAGATTGGAGTCTGCGGCACGGATCGCGAACTCGCGGCCGTTCGCTTAGTCATGCCCCCGCCGGGCGATTCGTTCCTGACCCTGGGGCATGAAGCGCTCGGGCAGGTCGTCGAGACCGGTAAAAATTTGACTGGAATCGAGCGGGGCGATTGGGTGGTTCCGCTGGTTCGGCGTCCCTGCAATCCCGCGTGCAAACCATGCGCCGGCGGCCGTTCGGATCTCTGCGCCACCGGCGCGTATCTCGAGCGCGGCATCGTCCGCATGCATGGGTATTTCACGGATTATGCCGTCGACGAATCGCGCTACCTTCTTCCGGTCCCCAGCGATCTTTTCGATATCGCAATTCTGATTGAGCCGCTCAGCTCAGTCGAGAAGGCCATCGAAATTGCGCGCCGCGCCCACGTCGAATATTTCGGATTCGATCCGCCGCGGGCCCTCGTGCTCGGAGCCGGAACCATTGGAATCCTCGCGGCGCTCGCCTTTCGAGAGCGCGGGTTTGAGGTCGCCGTGTGCTCCGTGGAACCAAGCGATCACCCGCGAGTACGATTGCTCGAAACCGGCGGCCTGCGCTACATCGGCACGGAAGAAACGTGGCCGGCCGACATCGTTCTCGAAGCGACGGGCGCGGCGGAAGCCCTCGTGACGGGCGCAAGATCGCTCGCGCGCAACGGCGTGATGGTAACTTTAGGCGCTCCTAACAAGACGATCGCCTTTCCTTTCCGTGACATGATCACCAAGAATCAGGCGCTCATAGGAAGCGTCAATGCGTCGGCCGATTCGTTCCAGCAAGGCTGCCGCGATCTCGCGCGATTCGATGCTCGCCTGCTCCGCGCCATGATCCATCGCGCTCGCTTTGAAGATTTCGGCCAGACCCTCACAGGTCCGCTGGGTCCTTTTCCGAAAGTGGTACACATGATGAAGTGATGGGGTTGGATTGAAGGCGTCGCGCGCCAAACCAAAACGCGTGAAGCGGCGCGGCTGGTGGAAAATTCTGCTGCTTTGTCTGCTTGCGTTGGTCGTTGGTTTCTACGCCCTCTGCGTCCTGTCAATCGTCGCGTTGCGGTGGATTCATCCGCCGACCACCAGCGTGCAGATGGAGCGTCGTTTTCACTCCCACGGCCCCTATAAGAAGCAGTACACGTGGGTGCCGTTGAAGCGGATCTCGCCCGCTTTGCAGCACGCCGTGATCGCCGCCGAAGACGCCAGGTTTTATCAGCATCGCGGGTTCGACTGGGTGCAGGTGCAGAAGGTCATTGACCAGGATTTGGAGAAGGGCAAATTCGGACGCGGCGCTTCCACGATCGACCAACAGCTTGTAAAGAATCTGTTCCTCAGCACCTCGCGATCTTTCGTGCGCAAGGGTGTCGAATTCACGCTGGTTCCGGTGATGGAAACGGTTCTTCCGAAGAACCGGATTCTGGAGTTGTACCTGAATGTGATCGAGTGGGGGCCCGGAGTTTACGGGGCCGAAGCGGCATCGGAGTATTGGTATCACGTGCCCGCATCGCAGATCGGCCGCGATCAGGCCGCGCGTCTGGCCGCCATCATTCCCGCGCCGTTGAAGCGCCGTCCCGCGTCGATGAACGAATACAGCGAGGACATCGAAACGCGCATGCGCCAAATGGGCTATTAACGTGGCAGGGGCGCTGTGGAAGGAAGAGGAGCGCTCCCGTCCACAGTTACCGGTTCCATCAGCTCCATGCGAGTCCCGTCGGGATCGAATACATTCAACTGGCGCTTGCGATTTGTGCCTGTCCGAATGTCGAGCGGAAGGCCGTACGTCGCCGCGTAATCTCTCTCTTTGAGCCGTTCCAACGCGGCAGTTATGTTCGGTGTCTCCAGACAAAAATGATGCGCGCTGCCGCGGTGATCCGGCGCCGGCTCGTCCTTGTAGAGCATGAACTCGACGTAGTCGCTGCCGTTCGGCACGCGCATGTTGATCCAGGAAAGAGTGGTACCGGATGAGCTTCCGCGCCACGTTTCCGTGAAACCGAGAATATCGCCGTAGAAGCGGCCGGCCGCGTTCGCGTCGCCCACGATCACACCGACATGAGCGATATGCTTCGAAATTCGTGAATCGGGCAGGAACTTCCCTTTGCTTCCCATGGACCATCCATCCGCCATGTACTGCACGAATTCGACGCTGTGGCCGTCGGGATCTTTCACCGTGAAATTCAGATTTCCGATGCGGCCTTTTGGCACCCGATCCGGCACTTTAACGCCTTTGGAGCCGAGATACGCGCGCATCGCCTCGGCATCGTCAGTGAAGAACGCAATATGGCTGAGGCGGTCTTCGTCCGGCTTGAGTCCTGGAGAGATCTCGACGTATTGATAGTCGTTGATCTTGATAAAGATCATGCCGGCGGAGCCATCGGGATTCTTCAACGAGAATGGCTCGTCGAAGCCGAGGAAGTCTTTGTAGTATGCGCGCGCCTTGTCGAGATCGCCGACGCGAATAGCGAAATGCGCAATCCCCAACACGCGCGGCCTGGCCGGCTGCGCTGCTGCCATCGAACAAAACAGCAGTGCGGTAAGAACGGATCTCATATCTAACGTGAGGATATAGTATCTTCACGCTATTGTGAGAACACCCGTGACACCGTATTCTTGAAGCAGAGCAGATTTGAAACCCCCTTGGGCCGCCCGATCCCACCAAGAGACTCATGTCCGGGCGGCCCTTATTTTTTCCTCCCCGCAGCCGAGCATTGCGAGATTCAAATAAAAGCGGATAGACTTGTAACAAGACCACCATGCAAGACCTCACCCGACGTGATGTAGTGAAAGCCGCCGGTGTAGCCGGCGCCGCCGCGGCCCTGACCCAGATTGTTGGAGCTCCCGCCATCGTGAAAGCCGCTCCCGAACAAGTGAAGTTCGGAGTGATCGGGACGGGCGGACGCGGAGGCTATCTCCTCAAGCACCTCACGAAAGTCGACAACGGCCATTGCGCCGCCGTTTGCGATCTTGATCCCAAGAAGATGGACCAGGTGTCCCTCGTGATCGGCACCAATCCCGCCAAATACAAGGATTATCGCGAACTGCTCGCCGACAAGAACGTCGAGGCGGTGATCATCGCGGTGCCCTTGTTTGAGCACTATAAGGTCACCAAGGACGCGATCGACGCGGGCAAACACGTCTTCTGCGAGAAGAGCCTGGTGTTCAAACCCGAAGAAGCGCACATGCTCCGGGCGCAGGTGGGGCAGCATCCGAAGCAGCTATTTCAGGTCGGCTTGCAGCGCCGTTACAGCAAGTTCTATCAGCTCGCGAAGCAGATGGTGGACAAGGGGCTGCTCGGCAACGTCACCCACGTCCATGCGCAGTGGCACCGTAATCCTGGTTGGAGAATGAACGGCTTCAACTGGCGCTTGTATCGCGATTACTCGGGCGGGTTGGCGGCGGAATTGGCATCGCACCAGGTCGACGTCGCCGATTGGATTTTCGGCGGACCGCCGGAGTGGGTAATCGGAGTGGGTGGTCTCGATACGTGGCACGACGGCCGTGACGTGTTCGACAACATCCAGCTCATCTACAAATATCCGAAGAACCAGAAGCTGGTCTACAGCTCCATTTCGACCAACAATCATCTTCCATATCTCGCCAGCACGCGCCCCGAGTTTGGCGAGTGCATCATGGGAACGAACGGCGCATTGGAGATCACGGTTGGCGATGGCGAAGCGACCATGCCTACCGCTATGTGGTTCAAGGAGCCCGCGAAGGTGGAAATCACGTCGTCGGGCAGGACCGAAAAGCCTGCGGCCGCGGGCGCGACGTTTGCGCTCGGCGCCGGCCAGAAGGGCATGCCGATCGCAATGGCAACCGGCGAGCTCGATTTGAACAAAGACGATTCCTTCATCGCGCGCGAACAGAAATTCGCGAAGCGCTGGCTCTACGCCAAGGGCATCATGACCGACGATGAGGATCGCAATCCGGTAGAGGTCGAGCTCGAAAGCTTCTTCAACGATTCGCGTACCGGCGGCCATCCCAAGGCCGATCTCGAGGTCGGACTCAACGATTCGAAGGCCGTCATCCTGTCCAATATGTGCATGGATCAGGATCGCAAAGTGCATTTCAGCGAGTTCGACGGACTCGGCCGCGATGTGACTCCGCAGCAGTGGCAGGCCAATGTGGCGAAGTCGGAGCAGAGCTACGCGAATTCGTTGGCCGCCAAAAAGAAGATGTCCGCGTAAGCGGATTATTCGTGGCGGAGAGCGGTGAGCGGATCGAGGCGCGCTGCCCGATTGGCCGGGATTAATGTCGCCGGCAAGGCGGCGATGATGAACACTAACGGCGCGGCCGCGAATGCGAGCGCGTCCGTGGTTTCGATTCCGTAAACGAAGCTCGCCATCAACCGGCTTAACACCAGCGCGCCGCAGGCTCCGAGCAGCATTCCTATGCCGATGGCAACGCCGGCTTCACGCAGCACTAGCGATACGATATCGATTCTACGGGCGCCGACGGCCATGCGTATTCCTAGTTCCCGCACGCGCAGCGACAGCGAATAGGCCAGCATTCCGTAAATCCCGACGAGCACCAGCAGCAGCGCGACGCCGGCATAGACGCTCAACAATCGCGTGCGGAAGCGCGGCTGTTCGAAGGACGAATCGACTAGGTCCTGCATGGGGACAACGCGTCCGATAGGCTGCGTGGGATCGAGCGAAGTGGTGACACGACGGATGGATGCGAGCAAGCTGGAGGGTTCCACGCGGCTTCGAACCACCAGCGTCATCCAGGGCAGCGAAATCTGCGCCAGGGGATCGTAGACTTGCGGGCTGGGCTCCTCCCAGACGTGGCCCTGCCGCACATTGCCGACGATGCCAACGATTCGAGTGCCGCGCACGATTTGCCCAATGGGGTTTTGACCTGACGGAAAACGTCGTGCCAGAGCTTCGTTGATGACAGCCACGCGCGGTGAATCGCGGGTGTCCTGCTCTGAGAAATCGCGGCCCGCGCGCAACGGAATGCCCATGGTTTGAAAATATCCGGCGCTCACGATGCGCCACTCGGCGGTAATTGGTTCCTTCAATCCAGGATGCGAAATGCGTTGAAGGAATGTGTGGTCCGTCATCGGAAGTGCGAGCGTGCCCGCCGCGGCTTCCACTCCCGGCAGCGCCGCGACATCGTCGATCAGGCGTTGATAGAAGGCGCTCCATTGTTGCCGGTCCGCGCCTGGGATCAGCGGGCGATCGACTTGAACCGTCAAAATCTGTTGCGGCATGATTCCGAGGTCGATATTGCGGAGCAGAATAAAACTGCGTATAAGCAGTCCTGCACCGGTGAGCAGAATCAGTGAGAGGGCGATCTGGATCACCACGAGCGAACGCGTCAACCGGTTGTGAGATTCGGTTCGAAGGCGCGAGATTTGCCACGCAGGAGCGATCCCGAACAGGGCGCCCGCTGCGACGGAAAGCGCGGCCGTGAAGGCGAGAGCGAGGCCGTCCACGCGGGCCGACGCGAACATGGGAATGTCCGGAGGAGCGAGTGCGATCAGTGCGTGAATCGCGGCGTATGCCAGGAACGCGCCCACAATGCCGCCGCCGATTCCGAGCAGAACGCTTTCAAGCAGCACCTGGTTAATGATCCGCCGGCGCGATGCTCCGAGCGCCAATCGTATTTCGATTTCTTTCTTCTTGGCAATGGATCGGGCGAGGAGAAGATTGCCCGTATTTGCGCAGACGATGAGCAGAACAAACACAACGGCGCCCATGATGAGCAACAGCGGCTTGCGATAATCACCGGTCAGGTTCTTCTGAAGAGACTCGACGCGCACTATGAAATCGCGGTCTTCGTGAGATGCGATGGCAGCCAGTTCCGACTGCGCCTGCGCCACGCTGATGCCGGGCTTGAGCCGGCCATATACAACGAAGCGCCGTGTTCCACGCGAGGCCACTTCTTCGCGATTATCCGGACGGTTGGAACTGGAGGACATCCACAACTCAGTGTCCTTCGGAAAATCGAACGAGGCGGGCATCACGCCGGCGATGACATAACTATCTCCATCAAGAGCGATCGAATTGCCGATCCAATGCGAGTCGGATCCGAAGACTCGCGCAAACAACCCGCGGCTGATCACGACAGCCTGCTTGTGCGCGGACGCAGCCAGCGAGTGGCCCTCGGCTGGCAGAACGCCGAAGACTTCGAAAAAATCCGGAGAAACAATCTCGCCATTCAGAGACTGAGCTCCGGAGGGCCCCGAAAGGTTGAACGTTGTATTGCGCGCGGCCGCTAGCTTTTCAAACGATGCGCCATGGTCCTTCCAATCGAGAAAATCCGGATACGAAGTTCCGTACACGTCTTGAAACGATTTGATGCCGACGGTGCTGCATCGAACCAGGCGATCGGAGTGAGAGAAGGGAAGCGGGCGTAAAAGCACTGCGTCGATTACCGAGAAAATTGCAGCGTTCGATCCGATCCCGATCGCCAGGGTCGCCACGGCGACGGCCGTATAAAGCGGCGCGCGACACAGGGATCGAATGGCATAACGCAGGCCCATAGTTATGTGACGTTCAGCGTCATGATATCGTGGGGTCGGTTGCACATGAGGCGTTATGCTTCCCATCCATAAAATTCTGGTCCCCGTAGACTTTTCGAATCGGTGTCTTCGCATGATCGCCGATGCCAAAGCGCTCGCCGCCATTTATGGGGCTGAGCTGACGCTGCTGCATGTTGTGAATCCCATGTATTCGTTTCCGGCGACAGCCATATCGGGTCCGGCGATGGTTCCGGTCCCGGCCAGCGTGATCGCGGACAGGCAGAAGCAGCTCGACCAGTTTGCCGCCGACGAATTGCAAGGGGTTCCAGTGCGCAGGTTCGTCTATGAAGGCGACACGGTGGATCAGGTCGCCGGATTTGTCCAGTCGGAAAACGTAAATCTGATCGTGATGCCGACGCATGGCTACGGCATGGTGCGGCGATTTCTGATCGGATCGGTTACGGCTAAGGTGCTGCACGATGTCGCGTGCCCGGTCTTTACTGGTGTGCACCTGGATCATCACGAGGCCGGAACAGCGGCGTTTGCGCACATTCTCTGCGCGGTGGATCTGCTTGCTCAAAGCCGCGCGGTTCTTTCCTGGGCGGGGCAGTTTGCATCCGACTGCGGTGCGCGGCTCGACCTGGTGCATGCGACTGCATCGGCGGAGCGCCTTTCCGATGCCGCTGCGGAGCTTGAAACACTCCAGGATGAGGTGGGCGTAAAAGCTTCGGAGGTCTATCTTCGTGAAGGCGAGGCGGTTCATACCGTTTGCTCCGTGGCGAAAGACATCGATGCGGACGTGCTGGTAATCGGCCGCGGCGACCGGGAAGAGATCGATGGCATGCTGACGACCAATGCGTACGCAATCATCCGGCAGTCGCCGCGGCCCGTGGTTAGCGTCTAATCAGAACTCCAGACGAGCCTGGAATGCGATCATGCGGGGTGAGCTGTCGCCACCGAGACCGACACCCAACAATCCCGTTGGCGGAGCGGTTGTGTAGCTGAATGCGCCGAATCCGGTCTGTGTGGACGGCTTGCCCGGTATGCCGGCAGAGACTAAATTAGGCAAACCAAAATTCGGATGATTGAAGAGATTAAAGAACTGACCGTCGATGCGCAGCTTCAGGTGGTCTGTCAACTGGAACCATTTCGTGATATACAGATCGCTCCAGACGAAATCGGGACCGCGTAATGAATTGCGTCCGAGATTACCGAACTGGCAATTCGAGGGATTATTGCTGCCGGCGCAAGCCCCGGTGCTCGGATCGACAACGGAGACGAACGCGTTGGGGTTGAGCCACTGGACCGTTCCGGGTTGAGTAACACCAGGGATGGGATTGTGATCGTATAACGGCACGCCGGGAACTACGCTCGCGTACTGCGGCCCGCTGCCTTGAACGATGCCGTTTCCGTTAGCTGTGTACGGCGCGCTCAGGACCGAAAACGGCAGGCCGCTATGCCAAAATGCGGTTCCCGAGACCTGCCATCCCTTGAGCAATTTGCCGGGTAGTTGATAGACATATTGAGCCGTTAAGTTATCGCGCACATCGTAATCGCAGGGTCCATATTGACGGCCGAGCTCGCCGGGCAGCGGCGAAAGAAGAGCCCCGGCGGCGAAGGGAAGAAATCCACCGTTCGAGACTGTGTCCATGCAGTGGCTCCAGGTGTAGTTCACTAAGAGCTGGAAGCCGTGCGAGAGACGTTTATCGGCGGTCAACTGGAGGCCGTTGTAGTGACTGTTTGCACCGGTGCTCAATTGCGTTACCGATGCGAAGCGTGGATCTGTGGGTTGTTCGTACGGGAACGGAGCGAAACAGCCGTTGCAGACTGTCTGATAACCGTTCACCTGTGTCTGATATGGCTGGTTCACCGCGCGCGTTCCAACGTACTGCGCTCTGAGATGGAGCGTGTCGCCGGCCTGCTGTTCGAGCGCGAAACTCCATTGCATGAAATATGGTGCGTGCAGTTTGCCGTCGGGAACGGCCGTAATGGAGATCGGCGGGAGGCAGGTATTGGGATTGGCCAATGCCGATGCGCAGGAGAGCTGACCTTGCGCAAACCCGGAATTGAAAAGCTGATTGGCCGCCGCAGTAGCATTGATCGCGTCGTTGATTTGAGTTCCGCCGACCGCTCCGAGTAATCCTCCCTGAAATGTTTTGGAATAAGGAGGATTCGTCCCCACAAGGTCGACGACGCTGCCCGGCAGGATGTCGCTGAAGATTCCGAATCCGCTGCGTAGTACGGTGTGCGTCGCAAGCTGCCATGCGATAGCGGTCCTGGGCTGCAAGATGGCGGCTGGTGTGGCCGCGAAGATGGAGCTTTGATGACTTTGAATGACTTGATCCAGCGGCTGATTCACGTCATGAGAAATGGAATCGAAAGAGCCGGCGAGCCGAGCGACTGAGTTATGCGGATTCAGCGGATTTGAATTGTAAGTATCGCGGATGCCGAAGGTCCACGTGAACTTGCGAGTAAGTTTCCAGGTATCCTGCGCGTAGAAATCCAGGTTGAGGAAGTTATAAGGTTGCGAGTCGGCTAATGGATAAGTGACCGATGCAGTGGATGCGACGCCGTAAGCGAATTGCGGCAGATTGGTG
Source organism: Bryobacterales bacterium (assembly GCA_963802915.1). Classification (GTDB taxonomy): domain Bacteria; phylum Acidobacteriota; class Terriglobia; order Bryobacterales; family Bryobacteraceae; genus JAICMB01. The sequence continues at coordinate 48,177 of CAWDKQ010000018.1, read as the reverse complement.
TAAGTGACCAGCGGGACGACACCTTCGCCGAAGTCATAATCGTTTAAGAGAAAGATGCGCGTATTGGTCCCGAATCGAAATTCGTGCGAGCCATACATCCAGGCGAGATTGTCGTTGATGAAGAAACGTGAGGCGCGACGTCCCTGCACCCAGGTATTGTCCAGGCCTCCGATGGTTGTGAATGGCGCGTTCGCTCCGCTGCCCTGGAGAACGATGGGGAAAGCTGCCAGCGTCTTTTGAAAATCGGATGGTCCGAACAAGCTCTCATACCAGGAAAATGCGGGATTGAAATAATTCACGAGGCGTGCGGAGAATACGTGGGTATAGCCAGCGGCGTAGGAGTAGAGCGGCTGCGGGGAGGTGGCGTCGAAGATCGAATTAATAGGATCGGTGTAGGCGGCCTGAAGGCCGGTGTCAGACTGAAACCGGAACCAGGCGATGTTTTTCGAATCGATGTTGTAATCGATGCGGGCGGTCTGTACCTGTTCGCTATCGTCGCTGGAATGGGAGATGCTCTGGCGGTTCGCGCAACCATTTCCATTGGTGGGATTGCCTGACGCGGCGCTCCCGTCGCTGTTGAATGGACAACCGAGCACCGGCAGCGGGCTTCCGGCCGTGTTGCCGTAAAGTGAGAACAGCTTCTGATATAAGGGCACAAGTTGTGGCGCAGGCTGATAGGTGGATCCCGTAATGGAATCGACGCCGCCGCGCGGTAATTGCTGTAAAACGTAGTTTTGAAACGCCGGCGTGGGCACGGTTGTGGCGCTGACGATGGGCAGCGCGATGCGAACCCATTCGGAATCGAAAAAGAAGAACAGCTTGTCGTGGACAATCGGACCGCCCAAGCTACCTCCGAAGTGATTTACCGTGGATCGCGGTTTGTGATTTCCCGCCGTTGCGTTTGTGAAGAAATCGGCCGCGTTGAATTTGGAGCCGTTCCATAACTCATATAAATTTCCATGGAACTGGTTCGTTCCCGACTTAGTGACATAGTTGACCTGAGACGCGCCGTATCTGCCCTGATCGACGGAATACGAAACGGTGTTGACGGTGACCTCGGCTATGGAATTCAATCCGAGGACAAGATTGGTAGAGAGACCGCTGTTGAGGTTTGTCAGGGGATCGTTGGTCTCCAGGCCATCGACGATGTAGCCGTTAGATAACGACGGCAGTCCGTTGAACTGAACGTTGCCATAGCCGTTTGTTCCGCCGACGAAATCGTTTCCGCTTCCTGCCGTGTTGATGAGAGCTCCGGCGGCGAACTGTAGCGGGTAGGTCATGTCGCCGCCGGGATTCGGGAGGTCTTCGAGAGCGCGGGAATTCAGCGTTGTGGATGTGTTGGGATTTTCCGGGTTAATGAGCGGCGCGCGATCCTGCACCTGAACAGTTTCGCTGGCGGATGCGACATTGAGTTTGAACTCGACTTCCTGTCTTTGCCCGAGCCCCGCCGATACGGAGTTATTTTGCTGCGGCTCAAAGCCTGCCGCCTCCGCTTTGACCGAGTACGTGCCGGGCTTGAGTTGCGGAAAACTGAATCGTCCGGCGTCGTCTGTTTTAACAGATCTTTTCAGGCCATTCTCGATACTCGTAACCGTTACGATCGCGCTGGGGATCGCGGCGCCGGATGAGTCGCTGATGGAACCTACGATCGCGCTGGTTGTTTCGCCTTGTGCCAAAAGTGGGGTAGAAGATAGAAGTGAGTATACCAATACCACCAAAGCGAATTTAGGCATAGCTAAATCATACGGAAACAAGACCATCCTGTCAAGATATGGGATGGTATTCTCTAACTTAGTGACACCTAGAACCCATGGGCCGTACACTACGGAATCGGTGGACGATTACCTGAAAGCCATCCTCGAATTGGGCGGCGTCGAAGAGGAACGAGTCACCAGCAACGCACTGGCGCAGCATCTCGGGGTGCGTGCGGCTTCCGTCACGGGAATGCTTCAGAAACTCGCGGTGCAAAAGCCGCCGTTCGTGAAATACGAGAAGCATCACGGGGCGGTTTTGACTCCTGCGGGAAAAATGCGGGCGCTGGAGGTTCTTCGGCATCATCGCTTGTTGGAACGCTTTTTGCACGATGTACTCGACTATTCGTGGGACGAGGTTCACGATGAAGCGGAACGGCTGGAACATTTCATCTCCGAACGTTTGGAGGATCGCATTGCCGCGAAATTGGGCGATCCGGAAACGGATCCACACGGGCACCTGATTCCCGAGCGAAGCGGCGCGCTGCCCGCCCGCGAGGAGGTGCTGTTATCGAAATGGGCGTGCGGCATTCCCGCGCTGATCAGCAGCGTATCGGACCGCGACCCTGCCGCCTTACGGGACATGATGAGGCTCGGATTGAAACCGGGCGTAGCCATTCTGGTGGAGACGGGAACGCGCAATGCTTCACTGCGGGTACGTATCGGCGATCAGACCGATGCGGTGCGCTTGAGCCAGAGTCTCGCCTCGGGAATTTCGGTGGTCAGGATGCCCCTCTCGCCGCGGCCTTAGCGATGGAGAAATAAAACCTCGATCCTTTTCCTTTCTCCGATTCCACCCAAATGCGTCCGCCATGTTTTTCCACGATTCGCTTGCAGAGCGCGAGGCCGATGCCCGTTCCCGGGTATTCGCTTCCGTGCAGGCGCTTGAAGACGCCGAAGATTCGCTCGTGATAGGCGGGGTCGATACCGATTCCGTTGTCGCGCACTGCAAGCACCCACTCGCCGGTGTGCTGTTCGGCCGTAATGTGAATGTCGGGAGGGTCCACGCCGCGGTATTTGATGGCGTTGCCAATCAGGTTCTGAAAGAGTTGAGCTAGCTGAACTCTGTCGCCGCGCACTTTGGGGAGCGCGGCGGCATGGATAACGGCGCCGCTTTCCTGGATCGCGGTCCGGACATTGTCAAGAGCCCATTTCAGCGCTTCATTCAGATCGACGTCAGAAGAAGGAATCTCCCCATCGTTGATCAATCGGGAATAATTTAGGAGATCCTGAATTAGAGTTCCCATGCGCAGCGAAGATTCCACGACGGAGCCAATCAACTCGTCGGCGCCGGGGTCCAGCCGGCCTTTGTAGCGGCGGAGCAGAAGTTCGGAGAAAGTGGAAATGATGCGCAGCGGTTCCTGAAGGTCGTGAGACGCGGCGTAAGCGAAACTGCGCAGGTCGGCATTGGAACGGGCCAAGCGCTCGGCTTGCAGCAACAGCTCTTCCTCGACGTTCTTGCGGGCCGTAATGTCCATGCAAACGCCGAGCATGCGGTGCGGGTTGCCGTTCTCATTCAGGACGATTCGCCCGCGAGTCTCCAACCAGACGACGCTTCCATCGGCCCGCATCATACGATATTCGTTGCGATATTCCGCTCGCTGCCGAAGCGCTTTCCGGATGCCATCGAGAACCCGTGTACGGTCGTCGGCATGAATACCGGCTTGAAATGCATCGAAGGTCCCTGGGAAAGTTCCCGGTTTCAGGCCATGGATTACCTCGAGTTGCGGGGACCATTTCACGCGGTCTTCGGGTAACCGCCATTCCCAAACTCCCATGGATCCGGCTTCGAGGGCCATCGCCAGACGCGCCTCGCTGTTGAGCAGCGCTCGATAAGAGGCATTTCGCTCCGTGATGTCGTACGCCACTTTCGATGCGCCGATAACGCATCCATCCGGGCCGCGGATGGGCGACACGGTCATGGCGATGTCGAGGAGACGTCCATCCTTGGCGCGCCGCACGGTTTCGAACTGCTCGACGCGCTCGCCGCCGCGGATGCGATTCAGAATGTGCGGCATCTCATCCATGCGGTCCGGTGTGGCTAAAATCGCGAGCGGCCGGCCGAGGATCTCGTCCGCCGAGTAACCGAAAATTCGCTGCGCTCCCGTGTTCCACGCGGTTGCAATACCGTCGAGGCTGGATCCAACGATAGCCTCGTTCGAAGACTCGACAATCGCGGCCAGGAGCGCATTCACTTCGGCGGCTTTTTTCTCGATGCTGATATCCACGCTGTAGATCGCGAGACCTTCGGGCGCCGGGAAAATGCGGAAACGGAATGTGGCTGCGCTCGCGGGTAAAACCACTTCGCACGTGGCGGGAATCTGTTCCGACATGGATCGTTCCAGGCTTTGCTGCAATGGATCAGGGAGTCCCGCGGGGAAAAGCTCATGGATGGAGCGGCCGATCAATTCGGCTTGCGTTTTGCCGAGCTGGCGGCCGGCTTCGGCATTGACATAGGTATAACGGCAGTCGCGATCCACCGCCGCAAAACCGTCGCTGATGCTCTTGAGCATCCTGCTCATCTGCTTCTGCGATTCCGCAAGTTGCTGCTCGGCCGCCTGGCGCTGCTGTTCAGCTTTGCGCCGTTCCGTTGTGTCGCGGAATACGAGCACCTGGCCGACCGTGTGGCCGTCCTCGGCTCTTAACGGCGCGACGCTGTTATCGACCGTGATGCGCGCGCCGGCCCGGGTTTCGAGAACATCGCTATCGGAGATGCGGAGCACTTCTGAAACCGGTCGATTTGCCGCTTCTTCGGGAGTCCAGCCAGTCAATTTCGAAGCGACAGTGTTCATGAAAGTGACATTGCCGTCGATGTCGGTGGTCAGAACCGCATCGCGAATGCTGCCCAGAATGACAGCGGCGAATCGTTGCTGTTCGCGCTCGCGCCGCTGGATTTGCAGCAGCATCTGAAAGAGCCAACTGATGACGACGGAGCCGACGATAAACCGGACCAGGCCCCACACGTCGCGGTTCGCGCTGATCTCGAACGAAAGGATCGGCGGGACGAAGAAGTACAATCCGAGACACGCGCTGAGCAGAGTTGTGATCAGGCTTGGTCCAAAGCCGCCAAACCAGCAACTGAAAACCACAGCCGGAAAGAAAGTTAGATAGGGAGCGGCGAAGCCGAGTTGCGGGCCTAGAAGAAAACGCACCGGTAGCGCGGCGAGAGCCGCTGCAATTGCGACCGCATACCGTAGCCACGTGGGACGGGCGGTTTGCCGCTCGAGGTATTTCAAATTCATCGACCCAATCTCTACAGCTTACACGGATGGGTCAGTACAATAAAGAATAAATGGTTGAAAATATCACGGCGGGCGCATCGGCCCGCAACACCCGCGTTGTGCTCTTCGATTTCGACGGCACCCTTTCTTTGATTCGGTCCGGATGGATGGATGTGATGGTGCCCATGATGGTCGAAATTCTCGCGGATCTCAAAACGGGCGAAACCGAGGAACAACTCCGGAAGGTCGTGGAAGATTTCGTTTGGAAGCTGACCGGTAAGGAGACAATTTACCAGATGATCGCGCTTGCCGATGCGGTCCGCGAGCGCGGCGGCACGCCTCTCGAAGCGCTGGCTTATAAGAAGATGTACCTCGATCTGCTTTGGATTCGCATTCGCGATCGCGTGGAGGAATTGCGCGCGGGAACTGCATCGCCGGAGAAGTATCTGGTGCCGGGCGCGCGAGCATTACTCGAAGCGTTGAAGGAGCGGGGGATGAAAATGTATCTGGCGAGCGGCACCGATGAAATCTACATGAAGGAAGAGGCGCGCCTGCTGGATATCGATCGCTATTTCGATGGCGGCGTGTATGGCGCTCTGGACGATTACAAGAGTTTTTCCAAAGGAATCCTGATTCGAAACATCATTGCGAGAGCCGAGTTTCAAGGCAGCGATTTTCTCGGATTCGGCGATGGCTACGTGGAGATCGAGGAAGTGAAGACGGTAGGCGGAGTCGCGGTGGGCGTGGCTAGCGCGGAGCCGGATTGTCTTGCGGTGGATGACTGGAAGCGCAAGCGGCTGATCGGGGTCGGTGCCGATTATATCGTTCCGAATTTCCTGTGCCGCGATGAACTGATATCGACACTCTTCACGACTTAAATAATGCCTTCCAAGTATCATATTTTCGATCGGTCGCGCCTGCTGATCAAGCCTCTGAGCGAACGCGAGCATAACCTGCATCTGGATCGCTGGATGTCTCTCGAAGATGAGCCTCCGCCGTATCAGCATGAGGATTTGCCGGAAGTCGCGAGGCGAATGGCAAAGGCGAAATCTTCAGGCGCGGCGCGAATCCTTATCATGGGAGCGCATGTCATCCGCGCGGGCGTCAACCGGCACATTATCGATCTCATGGAGCGCGGTTACATCGACCATGTTGCGATGAATGGCGCGGGCGGCATCCACGATTACGAACTGGCGCGCATCGGCGCGACTACCGAGAGTGTCGACCGATATATCAAGACCGGCGAGTTCGGAATGTGGAAGGAGACCGGCGAGATCAACGACTGGGTGAGCGAGGCCGCCGACGCCGGGTTGGGTCTGGGCGAGAACATGGGACGGCGGATCGTGCACAGCGAATTTCCGTACCGGCCGCTGAGTATTCTTGCCGCGGCTTACCGCCTTTCAATTCCAGCGACGATTCATACGGGAATAGGCTATGACATCACGCATGAACATCCGAATTGCGATGGGACGGCTTATGGGACGGCATCGTATCGCGATTTTCTGATTTTCACGCACACGATGGAACGGCTGGAGGGCGGCTGCGTTGTCAGTTTCGGATCGGCCATCATGGGGCCGGAAGTGTACCTTAAAGCTCTCTCGATGGTCCGGAACGTCGCGCGGCAGGAAGGCCGGCGGATCACTGATTTTACGACCGCCGTTTTCGATATCTGGCCGATTCGCGGCGATTTCCATAAAGAGCTCAGTAAGAACGACCCTGGTTATTACTTCCGCCCGCATAAAACAATTCTAGTGCGCACTGTCGCCGACGGCGGCCAGAGTTTTTATTTCGAAGGCGATCATCGCGCCACACTGCCGGCATTGCGAAGCGCAATTATGTCGTTAGAGCAAACCGCGGCGGTCTGAGTATGAATGTCGAACGTATCCTGACGGCATTTTCGCGGACCTCCGCGCTTATTGTGGGCGATGTGTGTCTCGATCGCTGGTGCACTTACGATCCGGCGGCTTCGGATATTTCTCGCGAAACCGGCATTCCTCGAATTGGCGTGGTGTCCACCGAAGTCACGCCCGGCGCGGGAGGAACGGTAGCGAACAATCTCGCCGCCCTGGGCATTGGACGTGTGGCGATGATTGGCGCGGTGGGCGACGATGGCTCCGGATACGAATTGAAACGCGCGCTTAAGGTGCGCGGTATCTCGGCGGATCTCTTGGTGACGTCGGCAAAGCTGCCGACATTCACTTACACCAAGCTGCTGAACAAACAGACTGGCGATGAGGATCGGCCGCGCGTCGATTTTATCTTCACGCAGCCGCTGCCGGCCGCGCTGGAAACGCAGGTGATCGCGCGATTGCGAAACAGCGTTGGCGATTTCGATTTGATTCTCGTCTCGGACCAGGCGGAGACATCGCAAGGCGGCGTGATTACGGCGGCGGTGCGGGATTTCATATCGGAACTCGCGGCTGCACATCCGGAGAAAGTGGTGTGGGTGGATTCGCGGATGCGATCGCATTTGTTTCGTAAGGCGATCTTAAAACCAAACGAACAGGAGTTTGCCGCGGCTTCGATGGCCGCGCTCGGCCGCGTGGATTACGAGGGTTTCCGGCGTCATCTGAATGCCCGGCTGTTGTTCGTAACGCAGGGATCGAAGGGCGTGATGGTCATCGATAGCCAGGGCGAGCAGCTTGTGCCGGCGCGCGCCGTCGAGAAGCCGGTGGATATTTGCGGAGCTGGGGACAGTTTCTCCGCTGGAGCGTCAGTTGCTCTTGCGGCGACGGGCTCGGCGATGGAAGCGGCGCAGTTCGGCAACCTGGTGGCGTCTATCACGATCATGAAAAAGGGCACGGGGACGGCATCGCCGGAGGAAGTCCGGAAAATCGCGCGAACGGCCGGAGCGCAGGCATGAACACGCTGGCCGTCGATATCGGCGGTACCAAGTTCACTGTTGCTTTGTTCGAAGACGACAAAATGATCCGGCGGGAATCGCGGGCGACGGATCGCGAAGGTGGCCGCGTTTGGATGACGCGGGAACTGCGTCCCTTGCTTAGCGAATGGTCGCGCGAGATACGCATCGACCGCTGCGGCATCGGTTTCGGAGGTCCGGTTTTTTTCGATCAACAACGCGTAGTTCAATCCACTCACGCCGGCGGTTGGGGAGATTTCGATTTAATCGGTTTTGTCCGCGACGCGGTCGGGGTCGAGCCGATCATGGACAACGATGCGAATGCGGGCGCGCTCGGCGAAGCTATCTACGGCGCGGGACGCGATCACCTGCCGTTGTTTTATATGACTTTGTCGACGGGCATCGGTGGCGGGATGGTGCTTGCGGACGGGTCGGTGTATCGCGGCGCCGATTCCTATGCGGGTGAGATCGGCCACCTGACGGTGCGGCCCGATGGTCCTCTCTGTTTGTGCGGCGCGTATGGATGCTTAGAGCGGATGTGCTGCGGCTTGTGGCTCGAAAAGGATCATGGAAAAAGCGCTCGCGATTTGATGAAAGATGCGGCGTTCGTCCGCGATTATGTGGTGAATCTGGCGCGTGGATTGAAGGCCGCCATCATGCTTTTGAACCCGGCACGCATTGCGATCGGAGGCGGAATTAGCAAGGCCGGGGACGATCTATTTGTTCCACTGCGGGAAGAGATGGGCCGGCAGATGACGGCCTGGTCGCGAGCGAGAATTGACTTAGTTCCCGCCGCTCTCGCTGATGACAGCGTCCTGTTTGGAGCCCTCGCCTTAGCGAAAAACGTAAGTAGGTAAATATCGGCAAGGGTGGGTCCAATTTGGAACCTAATGGGCCGACGTACTATTGTCGATCCAACCTATATGTTGACACTACGTTCTTTCCTTCTTAGACTCAAAATCTACAAAGACACCCATGGCCAAGACCTCATTGAATACGCGCTCATGGCCGGTTTTGTTGCTGTCGCCGCCGGTGCGATTATGCCCAGCGTCGCAACCAGTATCAGCACGATTTTCAGTAAGATCTCATCGGTAATGGCCAGCGCGTCTACACAATCGTAGACTTCTCGCCGGCGAAGTTACCGCTCTTATTTCTTCTGTTTTGCGATGACCTTGTCGCTCATCTTGTCGTAGGTGGCCTGCGGAACGATTTTGCGCGTTAGTAACTGCCGCTTGTTGGCGTAAGGACGGCCATCGATAATTTTCTGCGAATAGACTTTCCCGATGCCGGGGAGAGCCTCGAGTTCTTCTTTGGTAGCGGAATTAATGTCGACCAACGCCGACGAATCGGAGGCGGTCTTTGCTGTCGCCGTGCTCTTCGCTGGCTTTGAGCCTCCCGCGGGCGTCTGAGGCGCGGCAGCGAGCGCCAGCGCGAGCAAGGGAAGGAGGAGCCATCGCATCCATTTCATATACTGAGTATTCTACCCTCTCATGAGTACACTCGCCATTCAAACGACGACCGTGGGCTCTTATCCGGTCCCCGACTGGTTCGTCGCGCTTCCGAGCGAGCAGGCACGTTTGGACGCCACTCGCGTGATCTTCGACATCCAACGCCAGGCCGGAATCGACTTGCCGACGGAGGGCGAAATCTATCGCTTCGATCCTAATCATCCGGACACGAACGGCATGATCGACTACTTTCTGGGTTCGATGGATGGCGTGCGAACAAAGCTGGGTCGAAGTGAGGGCGAGTCTTACGCGCGGCATGCTCCGATGAGTTACCGCGCCAAGCCGGCGGGAGTAGTGACCGGTGAGTTGCGCGAAGGTTCGTTAAATTTGAAAGCCGATTGCGCGTTAGCGGCGTCGGTCAGCGGCGGGCCGTTCAAGTTTACGCTGACCAGTCCGTATATGCTGGCGCGGTGCGTGCTCGATAACTATTATCAGGACTTCGCGGCTTTGACGATGGGCATGGCCAATGTGTTGGCAGGCCAGGTATCCGGACTGCCGTGTTCTTGTGTGCAAATCGACGAAGCGAACGTCACCGGCAATCCCCAGGATGCGGCGCTTGCGGCCAAAGCGATCAACGCGGTCCTCGATCGCGTGGAGCGCCAGAAGGCTGTTCATCTATGCTTTGGCAATTATGGAGGGCAGGTGATCCAGCGCGGGCACTGGAGGTCTCTCATTCAATTTCTCAACTCTCTGCATGCCGATCATGTCGTGCTGGAGTTGGCGCACCGGCCTGCCGAGGATCTGAATGCGTTGCGGGATCTCGATGAGCGGATCGGGCTCGGTGTCGGTGTGGTAGATGTCAAGGTCAACACCGTGGAGACGCCCGAGGAAGTAGCGGGACGGATCGGCGCGGCGGAGAAGGTGCTCGGGCCGGGGCGCGTGAAGTGGGTGCATCCGGATTGCGGGTTCTGGATGTTGAAGCGGTCGATTGCGGATCGGAAGATTGAGGCGTTGGTGAAAGGGCGGGATTTGTATTTGCGGTGAGGCGTGGCGCTTATGTATCGGGTTTGTATCCGAGGCGGACGGCCTGTTCATAGTCCTTCTTTGCGCCTTCCATGTCGCCTGTGGTGCGTCGGATAAGGCTTCGGTTATAAAACGCGAGGTCATGGTCTGGCTTCAACCGAATGGCCTCGTCGTAGTCCTGCAGCGCGCCGCTTAAATCGGCTCTAACGTGCCGAACGTAGCCGCGGCCCACGAAGGCTTCCGCATAGTCGGGCCGGAGCGCGAGCGCTGCTTCGAAATCCTTCAGCGCACCGTCTACATCGTCTTTTTTGCAGCGTGCAGTCCCCCGCCAGACGAAGGCTTCGGCATAATCAGGCCTGAGCCTAATAGCTGCTTCGTAGTCCTGTAGTGCGCCCTCGATATCACTTTTTTTGGAGCGCAGAATTCCTCGGCTCACATAAGTGTCGACACTGTCGGGCTTAAGCCTGATGGCCTCGCCGTAATCCTCAAGGGCACCAGCAAAGTCGCCTTTTTCCTTACGCGCAAGTGCCCGGTTATAGAAGGCGTCGGCGTAGTCTGGCTTGAGCCGAATGGCCATATCGTAAAGGCGGACCTGTTGCTCCGGATCGGTTGCAGCAAACCCTCGCTCGTACCATTGCTGCGCGGTGAGTTCTTCTTCCAGGACCCCCCGCGCAGTCTCCGCCGCAGCCTTCTGCTCCGTGGCGGCTCGTTGGGCGGAAGGGGAGGCGGGGTGCAGCACTGCATCCAGAGGAACGTTCAAGTATCGGCTGCGAAGTCGGTCCATTGCTTCCAAAAAGAATTCGGGCGGGATGCTCAGCGCGTTGTAATGCTTGACGGCAGCGAGCTTGCCGGTGAGCTGACTCGCAATCGTGGGCGAACCGAAATCGAAGCCTTCCAGCATCAACGGGACTATGTTGCGGTGAGAATCCAATGCTGCTTCGATCTCGCGGCAACCAATCTTCCGGGTTGTTGCAACGCTCCAACGCGGATGGCGTCAGCAGAACCAGGAAATGTGCCCGAGACTTTATATTCCCGATAATGACGCGCTCAAAATCGCCGCTAGCGAGACCGTCGAAATCGAAAAACACGTCATAGCCGTGTTGTGTGAGATTCTGAAAAATCGCGAGCGCCCAGGGAATATTGGTGCGCCGATAGCTGACGAACACCGTTTTCTCGACGCGTTCCATACCGCTATCGTAGTTTACTTCAGGCAGTGCTTATTCCTGAAACTGACATACCGGTTCAGGGCTGCTTCGTTGCCGGCGTATATCCGTCCGACAGCGTCTTCAGAAAAGATACGATCTGGTCTTCCTGCCTACTCGTCAGGCCAAGATTCCCCAACTGCTTTTTATTGACGGTCCGCGGATACTCGGGCGCGGGCCAACAACTCACTTTTTCGCCGGGATCTCCAGGTTTGCAGCGAGGCAGTGAGTCGCGCGTGTTGTAGAAATGGACCACTTCCTTCAGACTTTTCAGATAACCATTATGCATGTAGGCCTTCACAAAGTCCGGACGCGGTCTCTTATCGACGTTTCGTAATGTCGGCGTTTTGATCTTGCCCGTAAATGCATCGGCCAATTTGGCCCACTCCGAACTGGGATTAAATTCGCCGCTCAGTTGGGGCGCCTTCAAAAGGAATCCCCCGACGCCGAGATCGACGTAATTCTTGCCATCGGGATTTGCCGTGTAGCCTAGCTCATCGGGTTTGTTCTCGTCGTAAAAAGCTAGCGCCGGATTACTTGGAACCCCTAAATTACTCGCGGTGAAGTCTGTGAAGAGCGGTTCTTCGCCGGGCCCTCCGTCGCGGTGGCATTCATTGCAGTGAGTCGCGCTGCTTCGGAATAGAGTGTAGCCGGCCTTCTCATCGGGTGTGAATTGCGCTTTACCAGCCTGCACAGCGTCGTATTTCGACGAGAACGGATTCACTTCAGAGGACGATTCATAGGTCGCGATGGCCTCGGCAATTTGATCGAACGTGCGATTGGAAGAACCGCGTTCCAGCGCGCTGAGATGAACCGGAAGCGGATCGCCGGGCGGAGGCGGTCCCGGAGTCCGGCATACTTTTTCGATGTTCTCCGGCCAGTGGATCGCGAATGCCTGAACCCCCCAGACATTCTCGGCGAGACTGCGATAAGGCCGCCGCGATGCCAAATACACCATGCAAGCTGAATCGCTCAGTCCCATTTCGACGGGGTTCAGAGGCGGTCCCTGCGCTTGCTCCGCGACCGGGTTGTTGAGGCGGAGTCCGGTGGCGCGCATATCCCAGAAGCTCCCACCGACGAAATCGCCCTGGCCGGCATTGTAGTGCAGCACTGGAGAAAAAGTCGCGTAGGAATGGGTTTGGGGTTTGCGGTTACTGAAGCGCGTGCGCACCGACCCGGGATAAGAAACCGTGGTGCTGTTCAAGGCGCTGACTGGTCCCGAAAATCCTGTTTCAGGAGTATGACAAAATGCGCACGCTTCGTTGCGGTTTACCGATAACTCTTTGTCGAAGAGCAATAGCTTCCCGAGAAGTATTAATCGCATTGCGGGATCGAGTTTCGTAGTGCGAGCTCTTGCGAGTGTTTCCGACTCTATGCTGTCGATTTCGGCCTCGACGCGACGAATCTCGTCCGCTGCCTGCGGTGAGATCGTGGCGCGCGTGAGGTTGGACGACGCGGCCGGAGAAGCGGTCGCGAGTGCGAGCAGAAAGGCGAATCTGATGTTCATCGACGAGAATGCAGGCAAAGCAGTTGCCATTGCGGGACCGGATACCCAGGCGGTGCTGTTACTTGTATAACCCAAAAGAGTTAGCGGGTTCGCCCTACATAAGGGCAGTTATTTCTCGCACGGATTGGGGTTTTTCGAAAAGATCTTTTAGTCCACAATCCTTACTGAGGGAGATTAGGTTATGGCCAGTACGGCGACCGCGATACTGAGTATGCCGCTGAACGCAGCGGGAATCAAAAATGAACTCATTGGCTCCAGCCAAGGCCTTCGAAACGTTTGGAACTCTGTACGAATGGTGGCTCCAACGGACTCGGCGGTTTTGATCCAAGGTGAAACGGGAACGGGCAAGGAACTAATCGCCAAGGGCATTCATCAAGAGAGCCAGCGAAGACTCCGTCCATATGTGAAGGTGAATTGCGCGGCGATGCCGGGCGCCCTGCTCGAAAGCGAGCTATTCGGCCACGAGCGCGGCGCCTTCACCGGAGCTATCGCTCAAACCGTGGGCCGCTTCCAGGCCGCCCACACCGGCACATTGTTTCTGGATGAGATCGGCGATATGCCGCTCGAGCTGCAGCCCAAGTTGCTGCGCGTTCTGCAAGAGCAGGAATTCGAGAGGCTCGGCGGCGCCCGCACGATTCGGGTGGACGTTCGCGTGGTGGCGGCAACGAATCAGGATCTGTGGCAAATGGTTCAGGAGCGGCGGTTCCGTGCAGATCTGTATTACAGGCTGAATGTGTTTCCCATTGCGATTCCGGCTCTCAGAGAACGCTCCGAAGATATTCCGCTTTTGGTCGAGCACTTCGTTCGCAAGTTTGCATGGTGCATGAACAAGGTCATCGATCACATTCCCGAGGACGTGATCGATGTTCTCCGGAACAACGACTGGCCGGGAAATATTCGCGAACTCCAGAATGTCATCGAGCGCGCGGTGATCATGTCTCCAGGTACGACGCTGCGGCTTCCGATTGGCGAGTTCAAACGTACGGTGCAGAAAGAAAAGCCGGCGGCTGCACGTACACTGGCCGAGGCGGAGCGTGACCACATCCTCGAGACGCTTCACCAAGTTGGCGGGGTGGTGGGAGGACGGCAGGGCGCGGCTGCCCGGCTTGGATTGGCGCGCACGACCCTGCTTTATCGGATGCGAAAGCTTGGAATCGGTCCGGGAACTTCTTCAGAAGGGCGCGTGTCCCTATGAAAAGCGAACAAGTTTGGCGAACGGATTGCCAAGTCCCTGTTATGACAGAGAGACCGGAACTGGAGTTGATTGCGCACGGCAGGGACGGAAACGAGCAGGCCATCGAGGAATTATTCAACCGGCATTACGCATCCTCTCTCCGGCTCGCCCGCACGATTCTCCGCTGCGAGGATGAATCGCAAGACGCCGTGCAGGTGGCGTATTTCTCGGCGTTCCGGCACCTGGACAACTTCCGGGGGGAAGCGTGTTTCAAAACCTGGATCACGCGGATCGTAGTGAATAGCTGCTTGATACGGCTGCGCGAGCCGAGACGGCACGTGAATTGGGTGCACCTGGAGGATATCGGCGAACGCGGAGCGGACATTCTCGCCGCGCCTGGTCCGACGCCGGAGAAATCTGCGTGGTGCCAGGAGATCAACTCGGCCTACTCGGAGGCGGTTGCAAAGCTGCCGAAACATTTGCGGGAAGTGTATACGTTGTACTCTGCTTCTGGTCTTTCAGTGATCGAGGTTGCGGCGAAGCTGGGTTTGACGGTCTCGGCGACTAAGGCGAGAATATTTCGCGCCCGAGCGGGGGTTCGAACGCGGCTGCGGCCAATTTGGTCGACCATGAACTATAAGGGCAAGGCCCGGTCGGCAAGAAAGCGGGGATAGTCGGTCTTCAGTGTCCAAAGTGACTATTCTTGTGTCGATGGATCGACACCTGACCGGTGCTTTAACGGGAGTGAAACGACGCCATTGGGTTACCGTGCCCATTCATCAACTGCACGATCGGCAGTCCTCCGACGAACCTCACCAAGTTGATTGCCGCATGGTCCTGAGCCAGGCGGAAGATACAGCTATCGGGCATCTGTAAAACCCATGCGAGCAGGATTCGATTCACCCCGCCGTGACTGACGATCGCAATGGTTTGCCCGCTCCATTTACTCAATATCTCGTGAAATGAGCCGAGGACGCGTAAGCGCATCTGCGTGAAGCTTTCTCCATTGGGGAACTCGACCTCTGTCGGCGTGTCCATCCATTGGCGATAGAGGTCCGGGTAGCGTGACGCGATTTCGTCGTAAGTGAGGCCTTCGAAATCGCCGAATTCGATCTCGCGGAAATCCGCCGCGATTTCTACTGGGCAATTGGCCACGGCCGCAAGAATTCGCGCACTCTCGAGCGCCCGGGTGCGCGGGCTAGTGTAAATGGCCGCGATGGATTCGGATTTGAGGTAATCGGCAACTTGTTCCATTTGTGCGCGGCCGATTTCGGCGAGTCCGACATCGAGTGAGCCGTAGCAGCGCTGGCGCGCTTCTTCGGCTGGTTGGCCGTGCCGGATCAGCCAGATTTTGGTCATCGCATCCATAAAAATGTTACAAGTGCCGCGCTCTCACAGAGCTGAAGGTTTGCGCCGAGCGTGTCGCCAGTGATGCCCGCGATCCGATGCCGGCAGTATAGGCCGAAGACGGTTGTCACTGCTATGACTACGGCCGCGGCGATGCACGCGCGAATTGACATCGCGGCAACAAGGGCGATTCCGGTGAGAAGCGTTCCCCAGAGTAGCGATCGTTTCCCCATACCCTGAACGACTGATGCCGAGGTTCTGGCGTACGGTAAAGCCGCGGTCAGAAGCAGAATCGACCAGCGGCCCAAGGCGGGTGTGAGAAGCAGCGCGGTGAGCCAGGCGGTCTGTTTCATTAGCGCGGCGTAGGCTGTCACTTTGAGAACCACAAGAGTCGCAATGGCCACGCCGCCATAACTTCCGATGGCGTGGTCACGCATGATACGCAGGATATCGTCGCGTGTCTTGCCTCCTCCAAAACCGTCGGCAGTATCGGCGAGACCGTCGAAATGCAGAGCGCCGGTCGCAAGCGCTTCGAGAATTACCAGCACGACCGCGACTACCGCGAGTGGCAGATGACCTTTCAATAGGAATGCGGCCAGGGCGTAAATCGCTCCGAGTAAAGCGCCGACTAATGGAAACCAGCCCGCGGAGCGCGCGACATCTTCGGAGCTGAAGGCGGCGAATCTTCCCACTGGCAGACGGGTCAAGAAGGCAATCGCCGCAAGCAACGATCTCACTTGTTGGAGACTCCCGCGGTTGCGAAAGTCGCCATTTGAGTGAACACCGCGATGGCGGATTGGATGATTTTCATCGCGAGGGCCGCGCCGGTGGCTTCTCCGAGCCGCATGCCCAGATCGAGTAGGGGCGAGGTTTCGAGCGTCGCGAGCAGGTGGGCGTGGCCAGGTTCCGCGGATTTATGCGAGGCGAAAATGTATCCGGAGGATGCCGGGCAGATTCGGACGGCCAGCGCCGCGGCGGAGGTTGCTATAAAGCCATCCGTGACCACGGGTACACGACGGGCCGCGGTGCCCAGGCAGAAACCGCACATCGCCGCAATTTCGAGACCGCCGACGCAACGCAGTATTCCGAGCGGATCGCCGACGCTTGCGGCGTGCAAATGCAAGGCGCGCTCTATTGCTGAACGCTTCCGAGTCATGCACGCATCGTCCGCGCCGGCGCCGGCTCCGATGACGGATTCGACAGGCCGATTCGTCAAAGCGGCGGCAATCGCGCTTGCGGAAGTCGTGTTGCCGATTCCCATTTCGCCGAATCCAAGCAGGTCGCATCCGGCGATTGCGGAATCGGTTGCTAGCTCGATGCCTGTTTCGATCGCGGCGTTCATCTCGGATTCCGACATGGCGGGTTCTTTACAGAAGTTGCGTGTGCCAGGCGCGGCGCGGCGGCTGATAAGGTCGCTCGAAAGCGGGAGCGGCGCTGCGACGCCGACATCGACCACTTTCAATTCAATTCCTCCGGAACGGGCCAGCGCATTGATCCCAGCTCCGCCTCGGAGGAAGTTCAACACCATCTGCGCTGTGACTTCTTGCGGATAGGGACTGACGCCTTCCGCACAGACGCCGTGATCAGCGGCGAATAGCACGATGCGGGGATGACTGGCGGTCAACGCAAAGCTTTCCCGGATGGCGGCGCACCGGTTGGCGATTTCTTCGAGCCGTCCCAGGCTTCCAGGCGGTTTCGTCAGCTCTAATTGATGCCTGCTTGCCGATTCGATCCAGCTCGGATCGATGGGTCGGATTTCTTGTATGGTCTTTTCAAGTAGCTTCATGGAAGATATTGGTCCAGCGGCGAATTAAATCCATGTTGAGCGATTGACGCACGTGATTTGCCCAGCGGTCGATCCGTTGATGGCGCTGCTCCGTGACGGAAACGTGGTACGTTGCTCGGCAAAGCCCGCATGTCTGGCGCGCGCAATCGAGGAACTTGTGACGGAAAGCGTCGTCATCAAAGAGGCCGTGGATGTAGGTGCCCCAGATGCGGCCCGACGATGTGATCGCGCCGTCTTGCGTTGGCTGTCGCTCGCCTTCACGCAGGATTTCCGCGAAGGGTTCGACGCCGTTTTCGTAGATCGTTTCGCCCATATGAATCTCGTAGCCGTGGAAAGCCGGCATGTCCCACAGGCGGGCTCGGCCTGTAGCTCGACGCACTGTTTTGCGATCGCGCATGATGGTTCGGATAGGAAGTTTCCCAAGACCCGGCATGTTGCGTCGCAGGCCGCCGCTCTCGACTCCACTGGGGTCTTCAACGGATAATCCGAGCATCTGAAATCCGCCGCAGATTCCGATTAGGAGGCCGTTATAGGTTGTGAAGACGTCGGCGAATCCGCGGTCACGAATCCAGGCGAGATCGTCGAGCGTTTGTTTGCTGCCAGGAAGAATGAGCACGTCGGCCAGGCTTGTCTCGGAGGGATCTTCCAGAAATGCGAGCGAGACGGATGGTTCGGCCGCGAGCGCGTCGAAGTCGGTGAAGTTTGCCATGTATGGCAAAGCGATCACGCCGATCCGCAGAGGACGGTCCGGCGATTTGTCGTCGTCCTCCGTGCGATGCCAACTACGTTTCCCGCTCCGGCGATCTTCGATGGCCACGCTGTCTTCTTCTTCGAGTCCGAGGTCATGAAGAAATGGGACGACGCCGGCGCATGGGATCCCGAGTCGCTGTTCCATCATTTCGATACCGGGACGCAAGAGACTCAGGTCGCCACGAAACTTGTTAATTACGAAACCACGGATCCTGGCGCGGTCAGCGGGTTCGAGCAGTTCCATGGTGCCAAGCAGCGAAGCGAACACTCCTCCGCGATCGATGTCGCCGACTAAAAGACAGGACGCATCCGCTGCGTGGGCCATGCGCATGTTCACGATGTCGTGCTCGCGCAGATTGATTTCGGCGGGCGATCCGGCCCCTTCTAATAAAATCAGTTCGTGAGCCGCGGCCAGCTTCCGATAGCTCTCGATCGCGGCCGGAAATAGATCCTCGACGCGCTGCTGATGATAATCCGACGCAGTCACCTGTCCCCAAACGCGTCCGAGAAGAATAATCTGCGCGCCGGTGTCCGAAGACGGTTTGATGAGAATGGGATTCATCTCCGCGCAAGGCGTTACGCGGCAGGCCTCGGCCTGCAATGCCTGTGCGCGGCCGATCTCGCAGCCGCCAGGAGTGGCTGCCGAATTCAGAGACATGTTTTGCGCTTTGAAAGGCGCGACATTGATTCCGTCGTCCGAGAATATACGTCCCAGGCCCGCCGTCAGGAGCGATTTGCCGACGTGAGATGCTGTACCCAGGATCATGAATGCCCCGCTCATTTGGGGATTCTATGAACTCCCCAGCGATCGAAGTGAGTGACGCTGTCGAGATCGCTGCGCGTCTCCCAACCTTTTTCTTCTAACTCCGGCTGCGGCCTGAATTCCGAGACATAGCCGATACAGAGATATGCGACAGGGGTCAGTGCCTGCGGAATTCCGAGCGTCGCTTTCAGTTGTTCGAGGTCGAGAATGCTGACCCAGCCGACACCAAGCGATTCGGCACGGGCGGCGAGCCAGAGATTCTGCACCGCGCAGACCGTGGAGTAGAGGTCGACCGATGGGTCTGTCTGGCGGCCCAGTCCGTTGCCCTTGGGACGGTCCCGATCGCAAGTGACGCAGAGATTGACCGGCGCGTCGATTATGCCCTGGAGCTTGAGGCTGTCGTATAGCTTGCGCTGCTCGCCTTGATACGCCTCGGCAGCGCTGCGGCTGGCCACTTCGAAATTCCGACGGACCTCGCGGCGAATGGCAGCATCTCGGATAACGAGAAAATCCCATGGCTGCATGAACCCGACCGAGGGCGCGTGATGGGCAGCGTCGAGAATGCGATCAAGCACGTCGTCGGGAACGGGATCCGGGAGAAACTGCGAGCGCACATCGCGACGTTCGTAGATGGCGCGATACACGCCGCGGCGTTCTTCGTCGGTGAAACGATCGTTGCGCGATGTGTCCATAGGTCGCGTGCTCCTTACATAGCCGAATACTGTTGTCTGCGGCGCAATAGCCAGAGAAATGCCGGGCCGCCCATGAGTCCCGTGATGGCGCCGACGGGAAGTTCGCTGGAGGGCAGGGCAGTGCGGGCCAGCGCGTCCGCCAAAATCAGGAACGCCGCGCCAAGCAGCAGCGAACCCGGCAATACGATGCGTAGATCTTCGCCGAACATTAATCGCACCGCGTGCGGCACAATCAATCCGACGAAGCCGATAGATCCGCCGGCGGAAACAGCGACACCGACGATCAACGCGCATAGCGCATGCACGGCGGTTTCACAGCGGCGAACATTCACTCCCAGTGTCGCGGCGGTATCTTCGTCGATCGCGAGAAGATTCAGTTGGCGCGAGAAAGCCAGCAGCACAATCCATGCCGGCACTAATATCACGAGCATTCGCCAGATTGGATCAAGACCGACGATGTCGAGATCGCCGATGAGCCAGCGCAGGATGCGCAGCGCGCTCGCGGGGTCGGTCAAATATTGAATCGTCAAGACGCCGGCGGCTGAGATGAGCGTTACCGCGACGCCGGAGAGCAACAGCGCTCCGGGCAAGACTATACCGCCGGTGCGCGCGATTGTCTTCACTAACCATACGGCCAACATCGCACCGCCGAACGACGCCACGAAAACTAATGGGATGCCCGCCACGCGCGCGCTCCAGCCGAGAGCGATCGCGATGCTTGCTCCCAGCGCTCCGCCTCCCGAAACCCCCAGCGTGTAGGGATCGGCGAGAGGATTCCGGAAGAGCGCTTGCAGAGCCCCGCCGGTGAGTGCGAGCGAAGCGCCGATCACGAGCCCCATTAAGACTCGCGGGAGGCGAAGGCGAAAAAACAGAGCGTGGGAAAAGGAATCCGGAGAAAAGAGAGTGGAGACGTCGATGCGCTGGCTGCCGACCATCAGGCCGATTGCGACAGAGGCGATAAGTATCAGCGTGAGGATCGACATGGCTCGAAATACTCGAACCCCCATGGGTGCGGGAAGCCCGTTCATAGGTCTACCCACACGACGGTTTGATCTCCCATGCGCTGGGCACGAACGTTTGGATCGCCGTAAATATCGCGCAGAAGATGGTCGCGCAGAACTTCATTCGGTGTTCCGGATGCGGCCACTTCTCCGCAGCGCAACGCCACGAGCTGATTAAAGGTGCCGGTCAACTGCAAATCGTGCGTGATCATAATCACGCTGAGATGTTTGGACTCGCGCAAGCGTGAAAGCGTGCGAATCAGATCCGCGCGATGCTTGAGATCCAGCGACGATGAAGGTTCGTCGAGCAACAATAATTGCGGCTCCTGAGCCAGGGCGCGCGCCAGAATTACGATCTGCCGCTCGCCTCCTGACAGGCTAGTGAAGGCGCGAGAAGCCAGGTGAGCGGCTCCGGTATTCTCCAACGCCTCCATCGCTTTCTCGGCGTCTTGCGGGCCTTCGAAGCGGAACTTCGGCGCGTGCGGCGTGCGGCCGCTCAGAACGATATCGATCACCTGAAACGGGAAGGCGGTTGTCGTGGATTGCGGCACGTAGGCGATCTGGCGAGCGCGCATGCGCGGCTCCCATTTGTCTAAAGAGACGCCATCCAAGGCGATGGTTCCGGCGCGCGGGCGGAGCAATCCGGCGATCATGCGGATGAGCGTGGATTTTCCGGAACCGTTGGCGCCGATCACGGCGGTCATGGATCCCGGAGCGGAAGTCAGGCTGACATCGCGCACCACTAGAGGGCCATTGGCGTATGCGAAATCGAGATGGAGCGCTTCGAACCAGGGCCGCGGCATCAGTGGATCTCGGGATGTATCAGCTTGAGGAAGAGCTCCGCTGTTTGCACCATGCGCTGCGAGGCGTGCGGAACATAATCCTCGGTTATGTCCTTAACATGATGTTCGCGCACTGCTTTCAATTCCGGCATCTCGCTCCAGGCTTCGGCGGGATCGCCGGAGAAACGGCTCTTCGGACCTTGAATGAGATCGAGAATGATGTCCGGGTTGGCCGCAAGCAAATCCTCCTTGCTCAGTTTCTCGTAACCGGCCGGGACTGGCGGCAAAGCCATGCGGCCCCCCGCGATCTCGACCAACTCGGCGAGATAGCCGCCGTCGGTGGCGGCGTAAAGGTCGCGCAGAGTTCCGGGAGTGCGATCGACAATCAATGCTACTCGTGGCTTCGGCAGACCAGCTGACTTGCGCGCGACGCGAGCGAGTCCTTCGCGAGTGGACGCAACCAATTTAACAGCCTGACTTTCGTTCCCAGTCGCGCGTCCGATGTCGAGCATCGCTGAGTAGACCTCCTGAACGGAACGGTTGGAGGTTTTCATGATTCGAAGTCCGAGATCTTTGAGTGTGTCTTCGAGAAAGGGCGCCTGCGCGATATTGATAACAACGAGGTCAGGCCGGAGACTCGTCAATTTTTCGAGGCTAGGACTATCCAATTGCCCAAGGTGCGGCAGCTTAGAGACTTCGGGAGGGTAGGTATCGTAGTCCGATACGCCCACAACGCGATTGAGCGCTCCCACTCCATAAAGTATTTCAGTTAGATCCGGAGATAACGAGACTATGCGGTGCGGGACACCCGCGGACGAAGCGCAGAACGCGAATGATAATGCAAATAAGAGCGCTTTCATTTAGAATTCGAACTGCATTCCACCCGAAGTCGTTCGCCCCGGAGTTAGAAATCCGCTCTCATAATAGGTTTGATTCAAGATATTATCGGCTCGCACGAAAAATCGTATTGCCTCGTATTCCTTTATTGGAATCCGATAGCTGGCTCCAGCATTTATTTTATGAATCCCATTGAAACGAAAAACTTGCGTGACCGTATCGCCGTAAACGGGGTCCAGATAGCTGCTGGATTGTAGCGTATCGAAGATGAACAGCAGGCGCGAGGTGGGCTGTTCGGTCACCAGAATCGAGAACTGGTTCCGAGGAACCACGAAGGTCTGGAGCACATCGCCGACGATGGGGATGCGCTCGATTGCGTTCACGTAGGTGTAGGCGGTCGTGACGTGGAGCGAGCGGGTGGGAGCGATCGACGCGCTGACTTCGACACCGCGCGAAATTCCACCTTGCGTGTTGATGTAGCCGACGTAGCGGCCGTAAGGATCCGTTGCCGGATCGATCAATCCGGAGGTATCGAAATTGATGACATCCTGAAGCCAGGTGTAAAAATAGCTCGCCGACGCTTTCACGCGTCCATGGAAGAATGTTTGATCGAAGCCGGCATCGAGGCTGGTGGAATGCTCGGGCATCAACCGCGGATCGCCGTAAACGGAATAGCCGAAGACAGGATCGAAGCCCACCCCGAAGCGCTCAAAGAGCGACGGTGCGCGATAACCGCGTCCGACGTGGGCGCGCAGCTTAGTTCCCGTTTTGCGGAAAAAATATGCGAGGGAGCCGTCGCCGGTGTACGCGGCTGTCGGCGACGGAAACGTCATCCCCTGATAGGGCGCCGACGTTAGGGGCTGGAGAATCGGAGCTTGCAGCGTGAAGAACTGCGCCCGGAACGCGCCTGAAATCTGAAGACGATCGCCGAAAAACTGTGCCTGGTCCTGAGCAAAAACGGAATGGCTCTGTTGCGTGACATTCACCGCCGACGTCGCTCCCGGATTGCTCTGATCGGAGTTGTCATTGGCGTAGTTTTCATTTTCGAATTCGTAGCCGAAGCTGAGCAGGTTGAAGCGGCCTGGACGGTAATGCATCTGCGCATCCACGGTCTGGATACGACCGTCGTAAAGCGCGCGCGTGCTGCCGTCGGGCTGATAACCGACGCCGGCAGGTCCATCGCCGTAGCGGCGGCCGTTCGAAATCAGTTGATAGCTGATGGAGTAATCGAGCACCGTGGAAGCCTGGCCGTTCAGAATGAGAGCGGCATCGATGAATCGCGCGGCGCGCGTCGAATCGGGGTTGTCGGGTGCGGGAATAAATGTGGAATTCCCAACCGCATTCACGATTCCGAGGCCCGACGGCGTGCCGATGATATCCGGTTCACCGAGAACCTTGCCAAAAGAATTCGCGCCATAAAGACGCGCGGTGAGGCGGATGGACGGCGACAGATGAAACGTCACGCGGCCTTGCGTGCTCGTGTCGCGGAACGGCGAATCTCCACCGACTCCGCTGAGGACGTCCATTTCCGCCGCGCCGAAACTATAGTCGATGCGGTCGTTCAGGAACCCTCCCGCGAGTTGCGCGCGGCCTCGAAAAGAATCGAGAGATCCGCCTTCAATCAACAAATTCCCTCGCGTGCGTCCGCCACCTTGATCCGTGATGACGTTGATCACGCCGCCGATTGCGTTCGTGCCATACAGCGACGACCCGGAACCTCGCATCACTTCGACGCTATTGGCGTCGGTGAAGAGCAGGTCTTCGATCATTCCCGAGGCGTCGGCTTGCGTGGCGGAGGCGTCGCGTAAGCGCAAACCGTCGACGAGCACGGCGGTGTCTTCTGTGCGGAGGCCGCGAATCTGGATGGTGGTGAAGGCTCCTGGTCCGCCGAGCTGCTGTACGCGAACGCCGGGCGTGAGAGCGACGACGTCGGAGATAGCGACATCATCGCGAGCGTCAGCATCGGACTGATCGATTACAGTAGTGGCCTTCGATACGTGTTCGGGAGCTTGCGGCGTACCGGATGCAGTGACCGTCACTTCTTCGTGCGCGCCGGCGATCTGAAGAGCGACGTCGCGCGTTTCAGTCGCGCCAGCACTCAGATGAATGCCCCCGGCTACGAAGATCGCGAATTGGGGAGCCACGGCCCGCAGCAGGTAATCGCCTGCTGGCAATCCTTCGAAGCGATAACTGCCCCAAACGTCGCTCGTGGTGGCGCTGCCGACGGCGCCGGTCGTAGAAAACAGAGTCAGAGTGGTTCCAGGAACCGGCTTGCCTTGCGGGTCCTTTACAGTACCGGTGATTGTTCCGCCGGATTGTGCATTGATGACTGCGACGAGTACGGAGAGTAAGAAAAATAATTTCTTCATTTCGGCTTTAAGTAGAGCGGAAGTCCGGCAACCGTTAGGATTACTTCGTCGGCAAGTTCGGCGGCCCATTGATTTAATAAGCCTTGCGTATCGCGAAAGGCGCGGGTTACGGCGGGTTCAGGAACGGTTCCGCAGCCGACTTCATTGGACACCAGGATAAGGTGAGTATGTCGAGCCGCGGCGGCAATTAAATGAATTTCTGTCCGCACCGCCTCTTCTAACTGCAGCGGAGTGGCGTCGCGATATTCGAAGAACAGATTGCTGAGCCAGACGGTCAGGCAATCGACGACGACTGCGTCTGCTTCAGGCGCCGCACGCTCCGCGGCATCGGCCAATGCCAATGGTTCTTCGATGGTTCGCCAGGAAGCTGGCCGGTCCGCGCGATGGCGTGCGATGCGCGCTGCCATCTCAGGATCTTCGACGGCTTGAGCCGTTGCGATGTAAGTGACTCGTGCGGCATTAGCCGCCAGACGTTGGGCCAGGCGGGATTTGCCGCTTCTAGCGCCGCCGAGAATGAGTGTCAGCATCGATCGAGGAGTCCGGGCCTCAATTTCAAAGAGCCGCGTACGCCTCGAAACGAAAGAGAGAAAGAGGGAACAACGAATGCGGTTGTCCGCACGATCTGCTTTCGCCCGAAGCATAGCGCTCAACTCACCCGAGGCAGGTCTCCTGACTCGCAGGTCATCGCTACAACCGGCTTGCCTTCCCATTCCGAAGAACAGTGGCCTACTGCGCCGGCCGCTCGCTGCTTACAGTGGCGGGACCGTGCGGGATTTTCACCCGCTTCCCTTTTCACTCGCCGCAATGGCGAGCACCTCGGGAACTTCTCAAGCTAGCACACGGTTTCAAGCGCGGTCAATTTATTCGCGAGCGTTTAGGAACTCTTCGACGAAAACGCCGTCTATTCCCCCAAAGGCCTTGACGATGATTTGCCAACTTCCTCGCCGATCTGCAATTCGCGCCGGACGCATGAGTTCGGGATTCGCATGGCGCTCGGGGCGCACCCGAAGGACGTCGTAAGCCTGGTAGCGCTCGGCTCGCCTCGAGCCCACGGTTGCGCTGCGGCAGGAGTAGCTCTACTGAAGTGTGATCACCGCGACGCCGAAGCCGGGAAGTCGGAAGCTGTCGTCACTCAAGCTTTCAACGCGTGCGGCGCCTCCCTGCGTAGATTGGTCGACAATCGTTGCCGTCGCACCGGCGATGTTTGTCAGCGGCACCGTTATTTCTTGATCGCGCATGCTGATCAGCAGCAACTTGCGATGGCCGTCGCGAGTCAGAAACGCCTGCGCATAGACATATCTTGGAGCGCCGGAAGTTTCCACGAACTTATCGCCCGGACCGAAGTTGTTTTTCAAAAGTTCCAACACACGAAAGCGCGCGTTGGGCGCTCCGGTCTCCCAATCCACCATGCTGACGCTGGGGTATTGCGAGGGATAACCGACCAACTGGCTTTCACTGATGACATCAATTCCCATAGCCGCGAGGCGAGCGAAAACGAAAGCGTACATTGCGCCGGAGAGATTCCAATACGCGTTGGGAATCGGTTTGAAGACATAACCCGGATCGCCTTGCTTGAGATCGTCCGCCGCGATCGAGCCGATTTCATCGATGGCTGTTCGGGTGGTAGGCGAGAGGCGCTTACGAATAGACTCGATGTAGCCAACCGTATTGATGAAGCCCTCGGCGCGGGCGAAATAAGTATGCTGCTGGATGTCCATGTTCTCGTCAGGATCAGGGACCGCATAGAAGTGGTAACTGATCATGTCGAGAGGAATGCCGGGTTTGTGGTTCTTGGGATTTAGAAAATATTCGAAGTAGCTCGATCCCTCGCCGGGCGTCATGAGAGCCAGCGCCACGAATTTGAGGCTGGGATCGGCCTTACGCATGGCGCCGGCCACGGCGTCGTACCGCGCCGTGTATTGCTGCGGCGTCATCTCATGCTCGCCTTCAATTTCGTTCAAAAACTCCCAATAATCGACTTTGAAGTGATAACCGGAATCGTGCCGCTTGCCTAACTCGTCGGTGAAGCCGCCCTTCGTATACCAGGAGATCAGCCGCGCGTAATAGCCGGCCAGCTCTTTCATGGAAGGATCGCGAAGCTCCTTGCCTTGCGTGTAATTCCAAACGGGTTCGTCGGGATTCTCGGGGTAGGAGACTGGCTTATCGGTCTTGAACATCCATTGCGGAATAGTGCTGAAATTCAGGATCACGGGATGACCGTCGGTGGCTTTCAGAAAGTCGACGGTCATGGGATCGATGAGAGAGAAGTCCCAACTCGTGTGCGTGTCCGTGGGAGCTTCCAACTCGGCGACGGCGAGTTTCGGGTAGGGGAGCCATGGCACGTATCGGACGTAATCGGCGCCTAGCTTGTGGAGCTCTTCGAAGGTTCGGTCGTGAATAGCGGAGCCGCGGCGCAAAGGCGGATTGACGACGACCTGGAGAGTCAGAGTGGTCTTCGATTCACGAACGACCTTGTCCCAGTTCACCTTGACAGGCTGTGCCGGCAGCGCGGCTGCGCAAAGCAATATAGGAATGTATTTGGTCACGGTTACTGACGCGTGCTGAACGATTTCTTTTCGAGCGCGTCCTCGATGAGTCTATCAATTTGCGCCGCTACAATTTCAATGCTGGGCGTCGCGTCGACGCGCATCACGTTTTCTGTTTGATACCAGCTGCTGAGGAACTTCGAGTCTTCATGGTATTCGGCGAGCCTGCGTTGAATGATCTCGGGAGCGTCATCCGCGCGGCGGCGTTTCAACATGCGCTTAGTCACGACGTCGTCCGGCGATTCGAGCAGAATCACTTTTGGCCGCGGGAGCTCGTTGTCTTTCAAAACGGCATCGAGGTATTGGGCCTGGCTTTCCGTGCGCGGATAGCCATCCAGAATGAATCCCCTGGACGCATCCTGCTGCAGGATTCGCGACTTGATCAAATCGTTCACGGCGTCGTCGTTGACCAGATCGCCGCTCGCCAGACTGATTTTCAAGGCTTCTGAAAGCGCACTCCGCTTTCCGACGTCCGACTTCACCACAGTTGCCATGTCGATCGCGGGGATTTTATATTTCTTGGCGAGCAGCTTCGATTGTGTGCTCTTGCCGCTGCCAGGAGGGCCGATGATGACAAAAACCATGGGCGGCGCGAGGCGGGATTGCGCGAACAGCCCTGCCGCCATCCCAACTAATCCGACTGATACCGAGAGAAGCTGAAGGCCGCGGGACCGCATACTCCATTGTATGGTGGCCTCTCGATTTGCGCGGCCGGTATAGAATCTGCCAGCCTGAAGGGCGGAGATTCCAGCCAAATTGCAAGAGACATTGGTTCTCGCTTTGCTGCTCGCATGTGTACTCGGATTCTTTGTACCCGCAGTGCAGAATCGAGTACGGGCGTTGTTCCAAGGCACGCCGAGCGCAGTCTGGGCGATCCCGTTTTTGCTGACCGCAATCTTCGCCGCATCGTCCGCGATGGTTGGCGCGTTCAGCATTGCGCTCACGGCGATCGTGCTGATTTACACGCTGGCTCCTACGGCATCGGCCGTGAAGCGCTTTGATTTTTTGACCGTGGCGCTGCTGTGGCTTCCCATGGAATTTGCCGGGGCACTCACGGGACCGAATCTTGTACCGCGGGCCGTACAAGGTTTTCTGCACAGCGTGGCGTATGGAATCGCGATCCTATTGGGGCTCACGCTATTTCTCGGGTTGCGAAATTTGCCCGGCATGAAATACAACGTGCCGCGGAGGCTGCGCGATTTGTGGCTGCCGTTCGCGGTCTACGCGGTTCTGGCTCCCACACTGATGGCGATCGGGATCGCGATCGGATTTATTCCGCCGCCGCATGCCGCCCACCAGACGCTTGGGCGCATGGCCGCGATCGCGGCGATCATATTCGTCGGAACGGCTCTGCCGGAAGAAATCCTGTTCCGTTCACTGATTCAGAACCTGCTACAGCAGCGGTTCGGCGAAAACACACGCAGCCTGATGATCGCGAGCCTGATTTTTGGCGCCGCGCATCTCGATAACGGTCCGCAGGCGCTGCCGAATTGGCGTTACATGATCCTCGCGACGATCGCCGGTTTTGCGTACGGAAAAGTGTTCCAAAAGTCGTCGACAGTGACTTCGTCCGCATGCCTGCACATGCTGGTGGATTGGACCAAGCACATTTTCTTTTAATTCCACATGATACGGGTATCCGAGCAGCCGTAGTGCTTGGGACGATTCTGCCCGGTGTGCCGATCGATGCGGCCTTTGAGCTGTTCTTGCGGTATACTCAGCCATGCTGCTTTGCAGCATGAGGTCTTAATGAATCCGTCGGATCTTGCCGGCTTCAGCAGGTTGAGTATCGACGCCGTCACTGGGGTCACGTCGCTTGTAGAGGCGATGCACGATACGATCGCCCAACGCGTAACGCCAAGCGGTATTTCCGGATTGGTTTACGAAGCGATCCGCGGGACGACGAAACTGGTCGGGCTTGGGATCGATGCGGGCTTTTCGCAGATCCTGCCCTATCTTGATGAGAGCCCATCGACGCCTGAGCGCGAAGCTGTTCTTGCCGCCGTAAACGGGGCTTGGGGCGATTATCTGGCCGCGACGGAAAACCCGCTTGCGATCCCAATGCGGTTGCGCATTGACGGTCGGCCGCTGCCATTGGACAAGCAATCACTTGCGTCCACGATTCCGCGGGCTTCCGGTAAGGTGCTGATCCTCGCTCATGCTCTTTGCATGAACGATCTGCAGTGGACGCACAAGGGTCACAACCACGGAGCGGCTCTGGCGCAGGACCTCGGATATACGCCGGTTTATCTGCATTACAACAGCGGGGTGCATATCTCGACGAACGGGCGCGCGTTCGCCGATTTGATCGAGAAGCTGCTCGCGGAGTGGCCAATGCCGATTGACGATCTTGCGATTGTGGCTCATAGCATGGGCGGGCTCGTCGCCAGAAGCGCTTGCCATTACGGCGCAGCCAACGGACATCAGTGGCCTGCGCGGCTTCGCAATCTCGTCTTTCTGGGGGCACCGCACCATGGCTCGCCGCTGGAACGGATAGCCAATATGGTGGATCTCTTTCTGCAGTCAAACCCGTACAGCGCGCCGCTCGCGCGTCCGGGAAAAACGCGCAGCGCCGGGATCACAGACCTCCGCTATGGGAATCTGCTGGACGAGGATTGGGAGAGCGTCGATCGTTTTGCCAACTCGGGAGACACGCGGAGGCCAGTGCCGCTGCCCGATGACGTGGACTGTTTTGCAATCGCCGGCAGCGTAGGGCAGGGAACTGCCCGCAGCTTGCTCGGCGATGGATTGGTGCCGCTGGACAGCGCTCTCGGCCGTCACGAAAATGCTGTGCGATTGCTGGATTTTCCTGAATCCCGCGTGTGGGTGGCCGAAGGTGTGAATCACTTCGATTTGCTCAGCGATGGAAACGTGTATCAGCGGATTCGGATGCATCTCTTATCCGCGTCTGGTCGGTGATCCAATTCACTTCCCAAGTCTTGCCGCCATCGTCCGAAAACGACTGTTCAAAGTGCGGCGTACTCGTGGTCATGTTCGTCCAAAGAAATCGCACAAAAATGCTTTTTCCATTCAGCGTGTCCTGCGCATAAAACTCACCCCGTCCGTTGCTGAACGTGCCGATCTGGGGCACTACGACCTTGCCATCCTTGCTATTCGCCCAATAGAGGCTCCATTCATGAGTTTCAGGATTGTATGTGCGCAGAGTCAGTCCTTCGATGTGCCCTGTCGGACCGTCGACCACCACCTGGTCCAATTGAGCGCGGCCATCCCAAACCTCGAAGCAAACGCCCGTACCATCGTATTCGACCCAGTTCGTGGAGCCGGTTAAGGGATGCAGGCGGCGCTTCAGATGATACTTCCATTTGCCCAGGACAGGATCGAAATCGTGCTGCCCATCGCGGACTGCGGCGGCAGGCTGTTGTGCGAGTCCCGGAGGAGTCAGCGGGACGAGAACCAGGCTGACAGCTATGGAATAGGTGCAAATCTGTTTGAGAGCGTTCATGCCGTAAAGTTAACCTGTCCGGTGGAATATCAAAATAGCCACTTTGAGGTGATACCATATGCCACTTGAAACGGATCTCTCCCAGCTTTCTGCCGCCGATCGCCTTGGATCCACATGCAACCACGCCGATGTACCGCCAACTGTACGAGTGGTTTCGCCGCGCCATTCTTGCCGGTCAATTAAGACCCGGACAAAGAGTGCCTTCAACGAGAAATCTCGCGGCCGAGCTGAAGGTATCGCGCATACCAGTCGCGAACGCGTACGAACAATTGCGAGCCGAAGGCTATCTCGAGACATTTGTTGGGGCAGGCACCTGCGTTGTGAGGTCGATTCCGGCGGATGCATTGCAGCCCGTGTTCGGAAAGCCGCCGAACGCGTCCCGGCAAAATCCTAAAGCGGACGCTCCTCGCAGGGTCTCGCGCCGCGTGACGCTGATGCGCGCGCCGGCACAGACTTGGTCGAACAAACTCGTCGCGTTTCGGGTCAGCTTGCCGGCCGTCGAGCATTTTCCGAACGAAGTGTGGTCAAAGCTGGTAAGCCGCCACTCGCGAAGACCTACCAGAGAGTCGATGGCGTATGGCGACGCGATGGGGTACATGCCGCTCCGTGGAGCGATTGCTGAATATTTGGGCGCCGTTCGGGCCGTGCAATGCACGCCTTCGCAGATTCTGGTGACAACCGGGTCGCAACAGGGTTTGCAACTCGCCGCGCATGTTTTGTTGGATCCAAATGCACGGGTGTGGATCGAAGAGCCGGGATATCCCGGCGCGCGACAAGCCCTGATCATGGCGGGTGCAAAGCTCGTCCCGGTGCGCGTGGACAACGAAGGCCTCAACGTAGTCGAAGGCATGCGGCGCGCCGGCAATGCGCATGCTGTTTACATCACGCCGTCTCATCAGTATCCGCTGGGTGTCACGATGAGCGCCACGCGACGGATGCAGTTGCTCAATTGGGCTGCGCGGAGCGGAGCTTGGATCATGGAAGACGACTACGATAGCGAATACAGGTTGGGAGGCGATCCGATTCCGTCGCTGCAGGGCTTGGACACCGGCGAGCGAGTGATTTACATCGGAACATTCAGTAAGGTAATGTTTCCGGCGTTGCGCCTCGGCTACGTGGTTATTCCCAAGGATCTGGTGGAGGCATTCTCCATCGCGCGCGACGCTACTGACCAATTCTCGTCGACTCTGTACCAGGCGGCGATGACCGATTTCATACGCGAGGGACATTTCGCCCGGCATATTCGCAGGATGCGAATGCTGTACATGGAGCGCAGGAAGGCTCTGGCAGATGCGATTCAAGAACAGATGAGCGGCAAGCTCGAAGTGATCGGCGTGGAAGCCGGTATGCACCTGGTGGCTCTGCTGCCGCCCGGTGTCAGCGATGTAGAGGTTTCCAGGAAAGCCGCTGAAGTGGGAATCTCGGCCATGCCTTTGTCTTCCTGCTATTTGAAGCCGCCGGTGCGAGGCGGTTTGATCCTGGGTTACGGCGGCACGGATGCACAGCAGATCCATCAGGGCATGCGTAAGCTCAGGATGCTCGTTTGAATCCAGGGAGAGAACGCAGTTCGTCTGCTCCTGGAAGCCCGCCGTCGGCAGTTGTCGCCTTTCGTCATCAATAGGATGCTCAGAAGTTCGTACTCCGGCAGACTTGAGTTGGAGGTATCATTCAATGCAAATCGGAATCAGCGCAACCTTGATTGCCGGACTTTTCGGATTACTTGGCCAATGTGGTCTGGCGCAAACCTTGTCGAACCTGCCGCAGGGAATGGCCGTGAAAGATAACGGTCCGCGGACGTATCGTTTTACGGTGGAATACGACATGGCGAACAGCAAGGGCGAGATTACGAGTCGCCAGCGTCTGACGGGAGACTATACACGCGGACTCGCCGGTGGCGAGGTGGCGTGGAAAAACGTTACTCAAGCACAGGCCGCCGGCGCCACGGCTCCATTCGCAACTCCTGAAAAGCGCGAATTTATGGAAGGATTTCGCTATCGCAACGATCTCCTCAGTACCATGAAGCCCGACTTCTTTAAGGCCTTCCCGCCCAGCGCGGTTTTTGAACGTAATCTGGTTTGGGACACCGGAATGATCGAAGTATTTGGTCAGAAATTCTTCGAGCAATTGAAACTCAATGAACCCTATCATTCCGTGTCGGACCAGGATGTGAAGATGCCGGAAGTGGGGACTTTTCACAATCGCGACGTCATACTCGAGTGGATCGGAGTTTCGCGAAGAAACGGTCAGGACTGCGCACTGATTCAATACCAGGCATTCTTCAATCCGCTACAGATTGTCAACGGCGGCATGACTTTGACGGGTCGCAGCGATTACTGGGGACAGATTTGGGTCTCGCTCGACACCAAACAAATCGAGTACGGCACGATCCATGAGAGTGTGATGGGAGAGATGAAGCTGGCCGGTCAGGACACGGCGCAAATCGTCAACGTATTCAGAAGCGGCACTTTGGAACCGGTGAACGCGAAGTAGGTTCTTATGCAAATCAGCAAAGCCCTCAACGCGGTCCCGAAGAACAAGTGGGCGTTCTCTTTGATCTGCATCAATCTCGCCGTGGTGGTCGTGCTGCTGGTGCAGATTGCGGCGCATCAGATCTCGAACTTCCAGGACCTGATGCATATTCTGACTTACGAACTGGTTTACGCCAACCTCACTGGGGTCCTGGGTGTTTTGATTATTGGCGGCATCGCGGAAAAGCTGGCGATCGGCAGTTTTTCGCTGTTTCGGCTTTTTGCGGTGGGCGTCGTTGTGATTACGGCTGTGGGTTGTCTCATCGCACAAGCGCTTTTCATGGCGGTAGGCATGGTGACCCCGCGGCATTTTTGGCTCGACTACTTCCAAAAACTGGAAATCGCCATGCCGCTCGCCGTGGTGTTCGGCTTTGGAGCCATGGCTTATGGGATGCTCTGGGAGCGCGTGCAAATGATGGAGAAAGAGATCCACCAAAAAGAAGTCTCTGAAGAGCGGACGCGGAAAGTGGCGGCGGAAGCGCGGCTACATTCTCTCGAATCGCGGATTCATCCCCATTTTTTGTTCAATACTTTGAACTCCATCAGTTCGCTGATTGCGGTGAATCCGGCGCGGGCGGAACAGATTGTCGGCCAGCTGGCCGCGCTACTTCGCGCCTCACTCGATACGAGCCATCAGCCTTTAATTCCACTGCGGGAAGAGCTGGCGATGGTGGAAAGCTATCTCGATATTGAGCGGGTCCGCTTCGGTGACAAGCTTCGCGGCACAGTTTTGGTGCCGATGGAATTGCAGGATCTCCAGGTGCCTCCCATGTCGGTGCAGTCGCTCGTCGAAAATGCGGTGAAGCACGGGATTACGCCGCAAAGCAGCGGTGGTGAAATTGTGGTGGCCGCGTCGGCGGAGAATGGCAATTTGCGGATCGACGTTCGGGACTCGGGGCCGGGGTTCGATCTGTCGGCGGTTCCCTCCGGCCATGGGCTGGACAACCTGGTGGAGCGCCTGGATGCGTTGTTCGGCACGCGGGCACGGCTGAACGTTTTGCGGCGTGAGGGGCATTGCGTGGTGGAGATGATCTTACCAAGCGCATGAAATTGCGAGCCTACCTGGTGGACGATGAACCCCTGGCTGTCGAGCGGCTGCGCCGATTGCTGGAGCGCACGGGACGCGTGGACGTGATCGGCAGCACGACCGAGCCCGAGGAAGCGGTGTCGGCGATGACCGCCGATCCGCCCGACGTGTGTTTCCTGGATATTCAAATGCCGCGCCTGGATGGTTTCGCGGTCCTGGCGCGGCTCCCCAGCCAGCCGATCGTGATTTTCACCACTGCCTACGATCAGTACGCGCTCAAGGCGTTCGGCGTGAATTCGGTGGATTATTTGCTCAAGCCAGTCGAGCCGGAATTGCTGGAACGAGCTTTGGACAAAGTCGAGCGATTGAGGAGTTCGGGGCGCGCTGGGCAGGGGGATCTACGAGCGCTATTGGCGGAGTTTGCGGACTCGCTGCGCGAAGGGAAGCCGGAGTATCCTGACCGCATCGCGTCGCGGCTTGGCGATCGGATTTGGTTTCTCGATCTGCCTCGCGTAACGCATTTTTATGCCGAGGACAAGCTGACCTACGCGATTTCGGAGGGAAAGGCTTATTGCGTGGATTACGCGATTGCCGATCTCGAAAAGAAACTGGACCCGAAACGATTTGTACGGATTCACAGAAGCACTGTGGTCAATCTGGATTGGATCAAGGAAGTCGCGTCGCTTCCGGGCGGCGCGTTGAACGTTCGTTTGAAGGACGACAAGGAGACGAATCTGACGGTAGCGCGGGACCGGGCGCGGGAGTTTAAGGCGCGGGTTGGATGTTAGAGGCCGGGCGCCTCTACAAATCCAGCTCCATGAATACATCCGCGCGGGCATAGGGAGACGGGGTTACACGCTCCGGGGGCAGATGACGAAAGCCCACCGATTCGTAAAGCCGGATGGCCCCAGTTAATGTATGGTTCGTCTCCAGATAGAGGCGTTTCGCACCCGCTTCTCGCGCTACCTCGATGGTCTGCGTGAGCAGACGGCGTCCCACGCCAAGCCGCCTCGACGATTCAGCTACGGCCATCTTCGCAACTTCAAACTCGCCCGGACGCATCGCGAGTAAAGCGCAACAACCCACGATCTCCCCGTCATAGACTGCAAATAAAATGCGGCCGCCGTGATCCAGAATCTTACTCTGCGGATCGGCGAGCGTGGCCTCGTCTTTGGATTCCATGACGAAGTGCCGGCGGATCCACTCTTCATTCAGCCGATAGAATGCGATTTCGTCTCCGGGGAGAAATTCGCGAATTGTCAGTTCCGTATCCAGCGATTTCGTCATCGAAATTCACCTCTTCTGATCTAGGCTATGGTAAGACGGTCAAGATGTCCAATATCTGTAATATGCTGATTTATACGATCCCTGTATGAATGGAGAAGTGGAGCTGCGTCATCTGCGGTACTTCCTCGCCGTGGCGGAGACGCTTCATTTCAGCAAGGCCGCGCAACGACTCGGTATTGCCCAGCCCCCGCTCAGCCAACAAATCCGGCGGCTGGAAGAGCTTGTAGGACACCGTCTCTTCGACCGGACCACGCGCGGCGTCAAGCTCACACTAGCCGGACAACTTCTCGCGGAACGCGCCCGCGGCACCATCGACAAGGTTCAGGACGATCTGGCGCAGGTACGCAGACTCGGACGCGGAGAGGAAGGGACGTTGACCGTGGGCTTCAGCGGCTCCGTCATGTTTACCGAATTGCCCATCGCGATCGGGATCTACCGGCGCCTCTATCCGAAAGTGGAACTTCGGCTTCGTGAACTGGTGACGTCCGCGCAGATCGCTGCCCTACTCGACGGAACGCTCGATTTGGCATTTCTGCGCGACGGCGATCCGACGGAGGGAATCGAGATGAGCACGCTGCTCAAAGAGCCTTACGTCGCGGTGCTTCCTGAAGCCCATGCCCTGGCGCGAAAACGCACCTTGCATGTCGGCGATCTTCGCGAAGAGCCCTTCATTCTTTTTGCGCGCCGAATGGGACCGCTCGCTTTCGACCGAACCATGGCCTGTTGCGAGAAGAGCGGTTTCCGCCCGAAGATCGTCCAGGAGGCGCCGCAGTGGCCGACTCTTGTCCGCCTGGTTGGCGCCGGCCTCGGCGTCTCGCTCGCTCCCGCTTGTGTTGCAAATATCGCGATTCCAGGAACGGTCTGTCGAGACGTCCACGCCGGGTGCAGGTCAACAGTCGATCTTGGAATGAAGATGGGAGTTCACAATGTCCTCCCACAGAAGTTCATTCAAATCGCGCGCGAGCAGCTCGGTTCGGCCTCTTCGGAGCGCTAGCTCTTCATGCTGCGAGTCTCAGAGTCCCAGTACACAGTCTTCTTCTGGAAATACGATTCGTTGGCCATGTGGCACGCGATGGCCGCGTGATTGCCGAAGACCGCGTCCTCAACCACCGGTTTGCGTGAAATCACCGCCTCGAAGAAGTTGTAGAGATGAGGCCGGAGGTCGTCCCAATCGTTGCCGTGATAGGCGGTGGAATCCGTAAGCGGCTCTTTCCCCGGAGTGACATCGTGCTCGGCATGCCACTGCTTGACGTACTCGTCGCGCATTTTTTGAGGGAAGCCGCCGGAGTAGTAGCTGGGCGCCGTATCCACGCCTTCCTGACGCGACAGGCGCAGGTCAAATTCAGAAGCATCGAGAATGCCTTTCGGGCCCATGAAGCGGGCGAGCTCGGGACTCTCGCAACCCAGGTCGAGGCGCACATAAACCGGGATGCCGTGATAATCGAATAGCACCACGTGCATGTCGGGCATGTTGCGGCCGTCTTTCCAGCGGAAGATGCCACCCAATGCCGACGCGGACCTGGGAATTTCATTCCAGCCGAGCGTCACCATCATGCCGCTGATGAGGTGGACCATCAGATCGCCGCCGACGCCCGTGCCGTACTCCCTCCAGCAGCGCCAACGCGCGAACCGCTTGGGGTCGAAGGGAATTTTCGGTGCATCGTTCAGCCAGGTGTCCCAATCGAGGTTTTGCGGAGAAAGGTCGAGCGGCGGCGGATATTCCCAAGCGCCGGTCGGATCGTTTCGACCCAACGACAGCTCCACCAGTTCGACATCTCCGATGACGCCTTCATGGTAGAGTTCACGGGCCTTGGCGCAGAGCATCGAGCTCACACGCTGCGAGCCGATTTGCACGATGCGGTTGTTTCTCTTCGCCGCTTCGGCCATCTCGAAACCTTCCGGCGGCGTGTGCGACATCGGCTTCTCGCAGTAGATATCCTTGCCGGCATTGCACGCATCCACGACGACTCGTTTATGCCAGTGATCGGGAACGGCAGCGAGAATGCAATCGATGTCTTTGCGTTCGAGCAGCTCGTGATAGCGCCGAGTGGTGGGAAGGTTCGGATTGCCCGTGATCTCCTTCGCCAGCGTGTGACGCCCGTCGTAGAGATCGGCGGCGCCGACACATTCCACGTTCGGCAAAGTGAGCGCCGAGGCCAGCACCCCGGACCCTTCCA
The DNA here is from genome assembly GCA_963802915.1 of Bryobacterales bacterium. Taxonomy (GTDB): domain Bacteria; phylum Acidobacteriota; class Terriglobia; order Bryobacterales; family Bryobacteraceae; genus JAICMB01. Next base: position 10,636 of record CAWDKQ010000018.1, on the reverse strand, counting down.
TCCCAATCCCTATAATGCCGAAGCGTATTTTTTTGCCCGTCGAGCCCTGCGGCGCCGCAGCCAAGGGAGCGGGATCCAGCAGAATTGTTCGCGCGGCCAGCAGACTACCGGCCGCCGCGGAACCAGTTTGTAAGAACTGGCGGCGGGAAGAATTTGAACCCATTGATATCTCCTGATTACTTCTTCAACGGTTTGATGGCTACTTCTTTAAAGAACACGATGTCGTTATCGCTGTGGTTTTGCAGTCCGATGTAGCCGAGAATCGGACGCAGCCCGCGCTGCGGTTCGAAATCGAACTTGCGCGCGGGTACCGGATCGCCTTCCTTATAGTCCGTCACCTTGATGCCGTTCAGCATAACAATAGTGTGCGGACCGTCGAGCGTGATCTCCATGGTGTTCCATTCCGGTCCCGGCTTCCAAGCTTTCGCGAGAGGCTTGGTGAGCGAATACAACATTCCGGTGGAATGTGTTTCGTCTTCGGACGGTTGGCCGCGTTCGGGGTGATTGTCGATCTGAACTTCGTAGCCGTAGTTGACCGGCATCCACTCTTCGCGGGGCTCCAGCGGAATACGGACAAATACTCCGGAGTTGTCGTTCTCGTCTCTCATCTTGTAAACGACATGGAGAACACAATCGCGGATCGGGCCGCCCGTCCAATAGAGCAAACCCATGCCGCCGTGGGTGTGGATGAGTCCATCCTCGACGGTCATGTGGCCGGGGCCAACGTGTTGCCAGCCATTCAGATCCTTACCATCGAAAATTTGTCTCCACTGATTGGGATCGCCAGTACAAGCATTCTGAGCGCCGGCCGCAAAAGCGACTCCGGCCAGCGAGGCCGACAGGCAAAGAACAATTACCCGTCGTGCCATTTTGTTGTTCCACGCCATACCGCCTTCATAATACACTCGCCGACTCTCTGCCGCACGGCTAACCGCGGAAACGTTTCGACGTCAAAGCAGAGGGTGAGGTAACCTTGGCGGGCTTCGGGGGTATCGAAGGTATGCTGGACGATCTGCGGTTCTCTCTTCGCGAGCTGCGCAAAAAGCCTGGCCTCGCGATTACGGCGATCATTTCTCTGACCCTCGGAATCGGCGCGACCACCGCGGTCTTCAGCGTCATTTACGGCCTGCTCGTGAACCCGTACCCTTATCAGGGCGCCGACCGCATGATTCACCTCACCGTCTTGGATCGCGCGTGGCGAAAGGCGCTGGATCGCGCTCACCGGCCCGCAACTCAAGGTCCTGCGGCAGGCTAGATGTATCGAGAGCGTCGCCGCGAGCTGGGGCACCTGGAATTTGACGACAACCGGCGAGGATCTCCCGGAAGACGTTCCTTCCATTCAACTCACTGGCAACTCCGGCAGCCACTTCGGCGTCCCGGCGCTGCTCGGCCGTACGCTGCTCCCCTCCGACGCTCCGGACGGCCAGGATCCGCAACCTGTCATTGTCCTGAGTTACCGATTCTGGCAGCGCCACTTCAATTCCGACCCGGGTGTGGTCGGACGCACCCTACAGCTCGTTCACAAGAACTACACGATTGTCGGAGTTCTACCTTCGCGCTTCACCTGGGAAGACGCCGACGTTTATGTTCCGTTGAAGCTCACGAACGATCCAACCATTACTTACGGTCCTCTGCTGAAGCTGAGAGCCGGGAATCACTCTAGAGGCGGCAAACGCTCGAGCTACAACCCTTGCTCGAACAGTTCGCGAAAGAGACTCCCGACCATTTCCCGAAGAAGTTCCGCGTGCACGTGCGAGGTCTCAACGAGCAGTATGTCGAGCACCTCGGGCAATCCCTCTTCCTGCTATTCGGGGCGGTGGCGCTTCTGCTTCTCATCGGATGCGCGAACGTGTCGATCCTGCTGCTGGCGCGCGGCACGGCCCGGCAGCATGAGCTGGCCATTCGCAGCGCCATCGGCGCGAGCCGCTGGCGTATTCAGCGCCAGCTCCTTACGGAAGCCCTGGCTCTGTCGCTTCGGGCGCGCTCGGAGGAGTCCTGATGGCTTATCGGTCTGCTGCCGCTTCTGGTGAGGTGGCTGCCCGAATTTTCGTTTCCGCACGAGGCGGTCATCAAAATCAATGTGGCGGTTCTCGCGTTCAGCGTGGTCGTCGCCATCGTGATCGGAGTCTTGTCCGGTCTCGCTCCGGCGTTCCAGTTCTCCCGCCCGCAGGTAGCGGAGCTGATGCAGTCGAGCTCGCGGCGAACCACCGGCGGCGCGCGGGGCAAACGCACGCAGAGCATATTGGTGGCCGGGCAGATCGCGCTGACGCTGTTGCTGCTGACTTCCGCTGCCGCCGCCATCAATGGATTCGTGCGGCTGGTTCACACCGATCTCGGCTACGATCCGCACAATGTCATGTCGGTAGGCATCCCCGTGCACCAGAACGCGCACGTCAGTTGGGAAGACCGCTCCACTTATTTCGGGCAGTTGCTGGCGCGCGTCGCGGCGATTCCGGGAGTGGTCTCGGCCGGGATCTCGACCAATGCAACGCCGCCTTCGAACGGATGACGACGTCAACTTCGAGCTCTTTGGCCGTCCGTCAGGCCAGCAGCAACAAGTTGCGCGCCAACTTCGTGAGCTCGGAATATTTTCCGGTGCTGCGCATACCGCTGCTGCAGGGGCGGCTGTGGGATCATCAGGAAATCGCGCGCGGCGCCCGCCTGGCAGTCATCAATCAGACCATGGCGCGGCAAGTACTGGCCCCATGGCGACGCGCTCGGCAAGCAACTGCGTCTGCCCGATGTGAAAAGCCGGCCGCCCTTCACGCGGCCGTACCGGACAGCAATAACTGGCTACAGATCATCGGCGTGGTGGCCGACGCACGCGACGACGGCCTGCGCAAGCCCATCAAGCCCGCGGTCTACGTTCCATACACGCTTCAAATGCAGGTGTGGACCCAGATCCTGGTGCGCAGCCGCACGGCGCCGCTGGCGCTCCTGAATCGCGTTCGCGCCCAAGTGAAAGCGGTTGACCCCGACCAGCAGGTGTTCGGCCAGACTCGCGACCTCGAGCAGTGGATCGAGGGTGAGGACGAGTATGCCTATGGCCGCCTGGTGGCCGGCGCTGTTCAGCGCATTCTCCCTCCTGGCGCTGGCGCTCGCCGCGATCGGACTTTTCAGCGTTGTCTCCTACGTCGTGGCGCAACGAACGAACGAGTTTGGCATCCGCATGGCGCTGGGAGCCACGCCGCGCCCAGGTGCCTCGCCCTGGTGTTCACCACCACGTTCCAAAAAGTCGCCGGAGGACTTGCCTGCGGGCTCCTGCTGAGCTTTGTTATTCAAAGGCATTCTGTCCAGGTTTGCCGAAGGCAGCTCGTACAGTCCGCTGGCCATTGGCGCGGTCGTCCTGCTGCTGGTTCTGACTTCGGCTTTGGCCGGCTTTATTCCCGCGCGGCGAGCTTCGTCGGTCGAGCCGATGGATGCTCTGCGATATGAGTAGTTACGTGAACAAGTCAATTCTCTTAGGGCTGCTTCTTTCCCCCGCTCTTATCGATGCTCAAACCTTGGTCGGATCGGGCTACAAAGCGCCCGCGCCGGTTTCTGTTGCCCCCGGTCAGATCGCGACCTTCTATGTTGCGGGATGGTCGTCAGTAACCGGCATCACCGCGACGCTTCAGCAACAGGGCGGCAATACTTCCGTTCCGATTCAATCGGTACGGATGATTTCTCGATGCCCTGACGTCACCTCAACAATCGAGAGTGCCTGTGGATCGTTGGTGGCTGTAACGGTGCAGATCCCGTACGAGCTGGTGACACTCACCCAGTCTTCCGGAGAGCCGGTGTCCTTCACTCCGGCGATCTTGCTCATAAGCCAGAATTCACAGGCGGCCACGGCGATCGAGCTAACCCCGCTTGCAGATGCGGTTCACGTCCTGACATCGTGCGACGTGGCTCTTGGACCACCCACACCACCCCAAACCAACTTCACCGGTCTGCCATGCGCACCACTGGTAACGCACGGCGACGGTAGCCTTGTCACGCCTCTCAGTCCAGCGGCCGTCGGCGAAGCACTCACGGCGTGGGTCTTCGGCCTGGGTCAAACCACCCCTGCGGCGACCACCGGCAAGACTGCGGACGCGGCTCCCACAGCCGAGACCTTTAATCTCGGTTTCGATTACGAGATCAATGCTCTGCCTACGAAGCCGGTCCCGGGCTCGCCGGATCGTGTGATGCTTCATCCACTCTACGCCGGACTGTCTCCAGGGTACGTCGGACTGTATCAAGTCAACTTCATAGTCCCCGCACAGCCCCCCAACGGCACTCCCCAATGCTCCTTAGGTATCACGCTCGCGGCAGACGTGGTGCAATCGAACTTCACGGTCAGCATTGCAGGCCAGAATTCCTTCGATGGAGCTGGGATCTGCGTTGCTACGCAGATTCCCGTGGATTGAGAGCGACGGTGCTCCTTATCCTATTCCCACCGTAGCGCCACCACCGGATCCACTTTCATCGCCCGGCGCGCCGGCGCGTAGCTTGCCAACATTGCAACAGCAGTCCATGCCAGCGACGCCGCGGCAAAGGACACCGGATCAAGCGGGCTCATCCCATACAGCAATCCTCCCAGCAGCCGTGTAGCGGCCGCGCTGAGCAGCAAGCCGACCGCGATTCCTATCGCCGTCAGACTCAGCCCGCGTCCCAGCACCATCCAGAGCACGTCGCCGTGCTGCGCTCCCATCGCCATGCGGATGCCGATCTCGCGCGTCTGCTGCGCCACCGTGTACGCCACCACGCCGTACAGCCCCACCGCTGCCAGCAGCATCGCCAAACCACCGAATACCGCTAGCAGCACCGCCTGCCAGCGCACCCGCCATAGCGATCCCGAAGCCCAATCCTCCAACGTCTGTATTTCGTACGCCCTCAAGTTAGGATCGAGCCCCGTCAGCGCCGCGCGGAGCGGCGGTGTGAACTTTCCCGGGCTTCCGCGAGTATGCACGATGAGCGTCACAAAATCCGTCCACTCCTGCGCCAGCGGACGATAGAGGAACGGCTCCGGCGGCTCGTCCAGCGAATCGTACTTGGCGTCCCGAGCCACGCCCGCCACCGACGCCACCGTGCGCGGCTTCTTCGTATCGCAGCCCAGCCATACCGATTGGCCGATTGGATCCTTACCCTGCCAGTAGCGTCGCGCAAACGTCTCGTTGACGATCACCGCCTGCGGCGCGCCCTGCCGGTCCCGCGCGTCAAACGGGCGCCCGCGAAGAATCGGAATTCGCAGCGTGTCGAAATACCCCGGCGTCACGATGTCCGATCCAGCCGCCCGCGGAGGCGTGTTCTTGTCGGCCGCCACACAACTCGATTCCGTGAAATTCAAAGGCGTATCGTTGCTGAGGTTCGCGCTGCGCACATCCGGCATCGCGCGCACCGCCGCCAGCAGGCGATCCATGAAGAGACGGCCGGTCTCTGGTGTGTAATCGGAATCGGAAACCGAGAGACGCGCCGCCAGCCGGCCCTCCATCATGAAGCCCGGGTCGACATCCATCGCGTGTCCCAGCGCGCGCACCAGCAGCGTCGCCGCGATCAACAACACCAGCGATAGCGCCACCTGCGCGATCACATAGACGTCGCGCTGCCGCATTCGCCGGACGCCGCTGGTCAGGCGCGCGTTATCCATTGCCGGCGCTAGCGTAAACACAACCGCGCTAAACATGCCGGCCGCCGCGGTAAATGCCGCCACCCGCCAATCCGGGTCGAGCCGCAGTGCCATCATTCCACCGAAAGGAAGCGACGGCAGGTTGTGCGTCAGCAACCTCCCGCACGCAAATCCCACGGCCAACCCGAGCGCCGCGCCGCCCGCTGCCAGAACCAGACCTTCCGCCAATGTCTGCCGTGCCAGTCGCCACGATCCCGCGCCTAGCGCGCGCCGCACCGCCATCTCGTGACGCCGCACAGCCGACCGCGAAAGGATCAGGTTCGCCACGTTCACGCAGGCAATCAAGAGTACGATCGCCGTGACGGAGAGCAGCAGCGCGGCCATGGGCACCACCATAGCGCGCACCTGAGGTATCGACGCTCCCGCCGCGACCGTCACTTCGATCTCACCCGATGGGGCATTTTCGCGTGGAAAATCGTGGCGGATCTGCCCGTCCAGCAGCCGCATCCCTGCTTCCGCCTCTCGCATGCTCCTGCCGGTGGCGAGCCGCCCGATCAGCCGTACCAGCGGCCGCTCCCACTCGCCCGGATTCGTGACCAGTTCGCGCATATTCCGCAGCGATGCGAGCGGCATCCAGATCTCGACTTTATGGGGCGCGGACATTCCCACGAACCCCTCTGGCGCGACGCCGATAATGCGATACCGCTGCGTCCCGATGCGCACACGTTGTCCGATCGCATCCGGATTGCGGCCAAACAGGCGATCCCACAGACCGTCGCCGATCACCGCCACGGGATCGCTTCCCACGCGGTCGTCTTCCGGCCGGAACCAGTGGCCAACCTGCGCCGGCAACTGCAGAACGTCGGCGAAGTTCGCGCTCACCGCGTCCGCGCCAACCACTTGGCTGACGCCGCCGCTGTCGATCGGCGTCCGCAAATCGGTGAGCGCCACCAACCCGGAGAAAAGCCTGCCGCCGGGTTCTACAGCGCGCCGCTGGAATTCCAGATAATCGCGATAGGAGCACGTCATCCCTACGCTTGTGCGCGCGATGAACGCAACGCGGCTAGAGTGTGGCACGGGCAGCGGCTGCCACAACACTTCGTTGACCATGCTGAATACCGTGCTGTTCACGCCGATCCCCAGAGCCAGGCAGACCATCGCCGTCAGCGCATATCCCGGATTGCGCCGCAGCACGCGGACCGCGTAGTGCAGGTCCTGCCGCAGGTCGGGCGCGGTCAGGCGGTGAGGAGAGAGCCGCACTGCGATGCAGCTCAGCACCTCGCGCCAATACCAGATCCGCCCGCCGCCGCGCTCCTGGAACTCCTCGCGCAGATCGCCCGCGATGATCTCACCTTCGCGCCCGCGGACCAGCCGCCGCAGGAGCCGCTCTGCAATTGCCGGTGGACGCTTAGGCAAGCCGCACCCCCTTCCACATCCGCTCGAACATTGCCTTTGCGCGTCCTAGAGCCTCGACGCCAGCCGGCTCCAAGCGGAAATATCGCCGCGAACGGCCGCCGCGCTCCGCGGTAGGGTCGGCAAACCAAGAGCTCACATATCCCTTGGCCTCCAATCGGTCGAGCGTGGAATACAGCGCCCCGACGGTGACCTTGCGGCCGCCCCGCTTTTCGATCTCGCGCCGGATCGGTACGCCGTAGGCATCGTCGCCGAGCCGCAGAACGGCCAGCAGAACGATCTGTTCGAACTCTCCGAGATAGTGGTCAGACATTAGTTCTGAATTGTAGACCAAATCCGACGGCGAGGCAAGAGGTGAATTTTCCAAGAACTGGTGACGGCTGTACCTCCGAGCTACACGAGCGCCGTCGCGATGAAAATGAGCACACAGGCCAGGTTGTTCATTTCGTGGTGGTTGCGGGCGCGAGCGGGCGCGCGCCTACGACCATTTAGGGTGTGGTCGTAGGCGGATTCTTGTTGCGCGGCATTTCCGAAGGCTTCTCGGGGCGGGGAATTTGGCTTGGGTGACGGTCATTTCGATTTCAGGTTAGGTGCGAGGCGTGGGGTTTAGTTGGCGGGATTCCGTAGATGGTTGGATTGATGGAGGATTTGGATCGTGTTTTTTCGGGAATGGGGTTTGCGGTTTATGCGGTCGAGTCGATGTTTGCGAGGGACGGGGTGAGCACTCTGCGGCGGTTCGAGAGGCTTGCCTTATTGAGGTCGTCCCTATTGGGTATTCCGAGGAGCCTCAAGTTTACGATAATCCCACTTTCGGGGAAGTTGGCGAACCTAATCCTAGCCCTCGGGGATCACCCAAAACCGGCCATACGGGATCACCTGAAAACCGGCCAATGAAAAACTGAGTCAGGACGTTGACTGACGGAGAGTATTCTCCGTCGATGTGAGCAACGTCTTGAACGAGAAAAAGAAGCAAGAAGTCATCGCGTTGGGGCGGCTGGGATGGTCGCTGCGGCGCATCGAAAAAGAAACCGGTGTCCGGCGTGAAACTGCGGCCGGATATCTAAGAACAGCCGCCATTGCGGTTCGGCCGCCCGGCGGATGGGGCAAACGAGCGGCGCAAGACTCAAAACCGGCCAATGGCGTGACCACCGACTCTGGCGGCCCAAAACCGGCCAATGAGGTGATCCCCGACTCTGGCGCCGATCCTCCGACGCAAACCACGACGGCAAGTACCAGCGAGCCCTATCGCGAACTCATCCAGCATGCGCTGAGCCAAGGTCGCAACGCCAAGGCGATCTGGCAGGATCTGGTTGACGACCACGGCTTTACCGGCGGATATCAGAGCGTCAAACGCTTCATCAACAAGCTCCATGGCTCGCCGGAAAAACAACCCTGCGCCGTCATCGTCACGGCGCCCGGCGAAGAAGCGCAGGTCGACTACGGCGAAGGCCCCATGGTTCGCGATCCCCAATCCGGCCGTTACCGCCGCACCCGCTTGTTTGTGTTGACGCTCGGCTATAGCCGCAAATGTGTCCGGCTGATCGTCTTCAGTTCCAGCACGCGAACCTGGGCCGAGTTGCACGAGACGGCGTTTGCCCGAATCGGCGGCGTGCCACGCGTTCTCATCCTCGACAATCTGCGCGAAGGTGTGTTGAAGCCGGACATCTACGATCCCACCATCAACCCGCTCTATCGCGACATGCTGGCGCATTACCACGCCGTGGCGCTGCCCTGCCGCATCAAAGATCCGGATCGCAAAGGCAAGGTCGAGTCCAGCGTTGGTCATGCGCAGAAGACACCGCTAAAAGGAAAGCGCTTCGAAACCATCGAAGAAGCGCAAAGCTACCTGGATCGATGGGAGGAACATTGGGCCGACACCCGCATTCATGGCACTACCAAACGCCAGGTTGCGGCGATGTTCTCAGAAGAGAAACCTGCGCTGTTGCCGCTTCCCGTCGAGCCATTCCGCTATTACCAATACGGTGAACGCGCGGTGCACATGGATGGCTGCGTCGAAGTGGAAGCCGCCTACTATAGCGCCCCGCCTGGCTGGATTGGGAGACGAGTCAACGTGCAGTGGAATCGACGGCACGTGCGCTTGCTCGATCCCAAGACCGGCCAACTGCTGCGCGAACACTTGCATCAACCTCGCGGCGCACATCGCATTCTTGCTGAAGACCGCCACAAGAAGACGCCGTTCACCACACAACAACTGCTCCGGCGCGCCGAGAATGCCAGCGATTCTATCGGCGTGCTCGCAAAAACGATGTATGCGCAGAAAGGACAGCCCGCCGTGCGCCGCATTCAAGGGGTTCTCTCTCTCGCCAAGAAATACGGCGCCGCGGCAGTGGACGATGCTTGTTCGGCCGCGCTTTCCTTCGAAGTCTACGAATACCATTTCGTCCGCCGCTATCTCGAACGCAAAGGACCAGCGCCACTCTCGCTACGGCAGGTCGATCCGTTGATTCGCCAACTCACGCTGTATCGCGACGTCATCGAACAGCGAACTCAATCGCAGTCTGAAACCAACCTGGAGGGAAATCCGGAATGAATCTGATTGAACTACAACGCGCACTCGGCCAGCTCCGTTTAGGCGGCATGGCTGCCGTGCTCGAAACCCGTCTCAAGCAAGCACAGGCGGAAGCGATGCCGCCGCTGGATCTGATCTCGTGCCTGATCTCGGATGAACTCACGCGCCGTTCCGACCGCCTGCTGGATCGCCGCCGCAAGCAAGCCGGCTTTCGAGACGCCCACAAAACTCTAGACAACTTCGACTTCACTTTTAATCCCAAGATGAATCGTAGTCTCGTTTTTGATCTCGCGACCGGCGCTTTCATTACACGCCGCGAAGATGCGCTCTTCCTCGGTCCCGGCGGCACTGGCAAGAGTCATCTTGCGCAAGCCATCGGCCACGCTGCCATTCAACAAGGCCACCGCGTGCTGTATCGCGAAACACACCTGCTGCTCGAAGAACTCGCCGACGCCGTTGTGGACGGTACGCGCAAGCAGTACATGGAGTCGATTGCATCGGTCCCGCTGCTCATTGTCGACGACTTCGGCATGCGCAAACTTCCGCATACCGCCGCCGAGGATTTGCTAGAAATCGTGATGCGGCGTTATGAGCGTGCCAGCACGCTTCTCACATCGAATCGGCCCGTAGAAGACTGGGGCAAACTGCTCGGCGACAATGCCGCTGTCAGTTCCATGCTCGACCGCCTGCTGCATCACGGACACGTGCTGAAGTGCGGGCCGCGCAGTTGGCGCACCAAGACTGCGTTGCCGGCTGCGGAGTGATCTCAGATGAGAACTCAAGAAATAAGGAAGGAGGCTTCTTTACTGCGAGGACTCTGCCCTCGCGCTCCCGGGATTTATCGCTTTCGCGCCAGAATGGCTCAAAAGCCTGGCGGGCGACTCGGACGCCGCCCAGCCATTCCAGCCTCTGGGTCGGCGCTCGGGTCGCATCCCTGCGGTGCCCTGTCTTCCGCCCAGGTATTCGTTAGTATATGTCCGGTCATTCCCGCTGCGGAAAACCCGTTGTCACTGGCTGTCCGGACAAGGTATGGATGAGCTTGTCCTGACTCAGTTCCATTGGCCGGTTTTGAAGTGATCCTCATTGGCCGGTTTTGAGGTGAT
>CAWDKQ010000017.1:0-286342 GCA_963802915.1 Bryobacterales bacterium | reverse complement strand
AACCAGCAGAAGCTGCCCATCGGCCGGACAGGACCCCCGCCCTAGCCATCGGCGATCTGCGAACTGTTCCACCATCCGGATCCCCGGCAGAAGCCTCATTGGTTGCGCTCCGGAACACCAGCGAGGGTCCGTTTCCACATAATCGCGGAAAGCGCTCCGACACCTGCTCGGCTGCAAATGCCCGAAGCCCAGATCCATCCGCATTCATTACCCGAGTCCAACCATGCCGTGTCACCCAACACCAACTGTCTGTCGATCGTCCACGCTACGCCGGGACGCTCCTTGTGTGTGGCGGCGGCGGCAGTGCGCTCGTTCATCCATTTTGACCTTACGGGTATGACAACCCTTGTAGTGAGGAGCTGCCTGCGGTGCCGAACCGGTGGGCCGAGCAGCCGCTGAATCCCTCGGCAGTATCCGCAGCGGATAGCGAAATCTATAGCAAGCATGAGGCTGATCTCGCACAGGTCCCGCTCTAGGGAGCGTGGCGGTGATCTCTCAAACCCCGTCTGGACAGCTATGCCATCATCGCTGCGGAGCGAGCCTTCTCTAACCGGGTAACCCTACCTTCTTGCGAAGCACCTTCAGCCGCGGATCGCCTCGAACCAGATCGAATTCCGGATACGTGAGACTCCTACCCACCCGCACGGGCCCAAGCACCGCCATACGCTCCAATGCCTCGATCGTGCGCTCTTTGTCGCCGAGTCCGGCAAAAGTCAGGGCCTGATTAAAGGGTTGCGAGGTTTCAGCCGCAATCTTCTCGGCCTCGTCACGTCTGCCGGCCCGTCCGTAAGCGTAGCCTAGGAAGCCTTTAAACTCCGCGGCGTAATCGTCGTCCCAGTTGATATCGTGTTCGAAGATCCGAATGGCTTCCTGGACCCTCCCCTGACCCAGGCGAATCCGGCCTAACCACTCGCTTTTGCCCGCGAAGTCCGCCGGCAGGCTCATACAATATGGGGCTGCCTCATCGAATCGCTTCGCCGCCATCAGCGCGTTGGCCAGGATGTAGCGGAGCCGCGGCGCGAGCGGGTCATTTTTTAAGGCAATCCGTAATTGCCCGACAGCCTCCTGAATCCGGCCCAAGGGAAAAAGGAGGTTGAGCGCGTAATTCCCATAAATAACTGAATCGTTCGGATCGAGTTCCAGCGCCTGCCGGAAATTCTTCTCCGACCGCACCCATTCAGCCTGGCGTGCGTAGACCATCCCGAGCGCGCCGTGCGCCTCGGCCAAAAGAGGATCCAGCTCAATCGCCTTCTCGGCGGCGGCTTGCATTTTGGTCAACTCATCCCGCAAATCGAATAGGTCTGTTCCGGAGCGGGCCACGTGAGCCGCTGCAAGGCCGGCATATGCGGGTGCAAAGGAGGGATCTTGGGCGATCGACTCTTCGAATTTATCAACACTTTGTAATTCGCCCTTCAAGCCTTGCTGAATCCACAGGCTCCTTGCCTGAAGGTACAGATCGTACGCTGCGGCGCTCGTCTCATAGCGCCGCCGGCCGCGTCCCAGCTTTAATCGCAGACTATTGACAATGCCTCGGGAAATCTCATCCTGAATAATAAAGACGTCTGTCAGCCCGCGATCGTAGCGCCCCGACCAAAGAGCGAAATCATCGCGCACACGAACCAACTGGACGTCGATGCGCAACTGCTGGCCGATGCGCAGGACCGAACCTTCCAGAATATAATCTACCTGCAGCTCTTTTCCCACCTCGCGCACGTTCCGCGCCTTGCCCTTAAATGCAAACGAGGAAGTCCGCGACCGCGGCGAAAGCCCTTCAATCAAGGACAAATTGCGGATCAGTTCATCGGTCAGCCCGTCGGCGAAATAGTCGCTGGCCAGGATCGTGGCTCAGGTTTTCCAGCGGTAAAACGGCAATGGCGATAGGCGCGCTCTTATACGGAATCTGCCACCAAAGCAGCGCTCCCAGGGCGAGCACAATTATTGCCGACGTAACCATCAGCCAGATCCGCGGGCGCATTCTCTTTGCGGGCAGGGCCGTTTGTGGCACTGGTTCCCTACCGCGAAAGACCGGTGTGTATCCGCCCTTCGGTAACTCGATGACGATTCCATCGTTTTTCCCTTCGCCAGCATAATATTCCGCCAGACGGGCCCGAAGCCGGCCGGCTTCAGTCCGCACTATGGAGTCCTGCGAAGGATCATGGTCCGGTTTGCGTCCAAACACTTCGACCGCAATGACGGACTCTTTGAGTTGGTTATTGCTGCCTTCCAAATGCCGTTCGGCCAGGAACCGGAGGAATCGGCTCATTCGCTCATTGCGAAGGAATCCGGGGCTCGACAGGACCCGGTCCAATTGCCGGCGCGCGACTTCGACGTCTGTCGGAGCGATGGGCACGGCTTCGAGTATACATCTTGTTTTCAAAGACGTGCAAATGTATGAAACATACTTTCAACGTATCCGGGCTTGCTCTTTTTCTCCGCCAGGAACATCGTGGGAACCTGATTGGGTCGCGAAAAGAGATCCAAAAATGAGGAGCTATGAAAATTCGATATAGACAGGCTTTTCTCGTTCTCAGTCTGGCGGCCGGGTTGGCGCCGGCTCAAGATCTGAGAACCGTGCATTTTAAGGGCGCGATCAACGACTACTCGCCCTCAACGGTTTCCGGCGGTCCTTGGGAAATTCGCGGCACATGGTCCCTGGACCTACAACGATCCGGCACCGCCAATTTTACGGCGGACCTGACGATGGAGACGTCGGACTTCGGAATAAGCGATACCACTAAGGTGGACCCTACAAACCCCGCAACTCGCAGCCCCCACACTCACCACATCAGCATGACGAACGCCACGGTCAGCTACGACATCTCCGTTTGCCCCGCCAACAGCCCCGCCACGACCGGCTCTGGCGTCGTGGTCACGAGCACAGCCACCACGACGGGGAATGGAAGCCCGGCGCCCTTTGAATCGAAGGGTGCTTCCACACTCCAGGTCTGCATAACCGGAGGGTCGACGGTCGAGTTTTCGAACATGAGTTTGGTGTACACCGGACCCGCAACCGGACATTTCGGTCCACAGGCCATTCACGGGGTCGTCACGCAGGTGTCGACACAGTAGGCTGGTTGGGTGATGTGCACTCGGATGAAGAACCACGGCCATCGGATGTGATCCTGGTTGTTTGTAAAATTGCGGCCTACTCAAGTTGGCGGGGAGGAAGAGGGCAACGCCGGGATGCGAGTGCACCGGGATAAAACCTCCATGAGCGCAAAGCGCACCCCTGATGACGAAAACTGGCGAGATCGTTGACGGCACCTGTCGTTCGATGCATTCTGAAGCTGTCGCCGAAGAGAGAACGCTGCCGGAATGGTGGCTAAGAACCCCGTGGATAAAACTGTATCTTGCTGGCGCTGGTGTGACCCCTGATTGGTGCTGGCAGCCCGCGTAGCAACTATGTTTTTAGGCGCCAGTTCTTCGGCGACGAGAAGTAAATAATGGGCATGATCATCGAAAATCGTGCAGGGCATTGACATCGGCAAGTGCTTCCTTCTTTGCTGTGTGCGCACAGGCGGCGCGGCCGAAGAACCTGGCAGCGGACGCAGTGGGCCACCGAACGGCCCCAACGATCGGCTGGCTGCCGCAACGCTGAAGCCCGTGTCTACATACTCCTCAAAGATTTGCCAGTTCCGTTTCTGGACGTACTGGCGCAATTCGTGAAGCGGCATCTCGCAACTCTGGTCGGATGTACTGACTCGTGCATAGATGGCGACGATCATGGCAGTCCATGAACGCTCAGCTCTGGAAGGGGAGTCAAGGAGGGAAGAAAGGCTTTATAGTGTTGATTAACCCTTTGAGAAAGCGCATCTAAGTCGAGGCAGACGCGAAATGCCGTCAGAGCGTCGCAAAGATTACCGCAAAAAAAGGTGTTCGCGGGCGCGATAAGCATCTTGTCGCGGTAACGCCGTCTATCGTCCGTTATCAGAAACAGCGCCACCTTTTCGCACTTTTGTTGTATTCGCTCACGGGTGACGCCAGCTTGCACTGACTGCAATATAAGGCGCGTTTGTTGGTTTTTGTAATATCCGAATTTGGACCGCCTTGAGTATTCCAGTCGGCCCGAAAAGGTCGCCTCGAACCTTGGTGCACCGGGCCTCGATAATGAGGGATCTCCTCTGGAAGTACGACCAGGATGGACTCGGCGCATTCTTCCTGCCGAAGGTATGTCCGTGCATCGACGGCTCCACTGATGCTTGGACCGTGATCAGTTTCCCTGCGGATTCGTCCGCTTGTCCTGAATCCTGCGCGTCAGCGGCTCCTACCGCCGCATCCGGACGATGGTGTACTCCTCGGTGATCTTCGTGTTGGCGTGGCCGGCGATTTTCGAGACTTCGATGCTGCTGCCGCCGACTTCTTGCCGCCACGTGATGTTCGCCCGGCGCAGGGAGTGCGGGCCGAAACCGGGGAAGTCAAGCCCTACGGCGTAAGCGGCGCGCTTCAGAGACTGTCAGCACGCCGGAGTTCCAGCGCGGCTGCCTGGGGTCGCTCTCATGGGGGAAGACAAAAGCGTCCCGGGCCCTTGTGTTGGAGCTTGGCGATCCAGTCCCGGCAACGGTCGGCGAGGCCGCCCAGTGCCAGCGTGCGCTTGCTCTTGTCGATTTTCGGCACGTCGATGTCGCCGTGGCAGTTTGCGTTGGACGATTTGGATTGTCCCTTTTTTCAAGCGTGCTTGATCATCAGGCCGGTGACTTCCGAGATGCGCATGCCGGCTCGAGGCAGTCTCGCAAATGAGGAGATTGCTTTTTTCGTTGAGGCGGCCCAGCACGAGCGTCTGCTCTTCGGTGAGGATGCGCTTCTCGCGCACATCCTAATTCTTCGGCAGCTTGTTCTTGGGCCGCCGCCAACAACCCCCTTGTCAACAACTGGGACCTGTCAACTGGAGAAAACGGAGAATTGCATACGCAGAACAGGATTCAGGACGACGCGCGCGGTCAGATCCGAACGAAGGATCAATCTCGAAGGAGAGCTCCAGCGCACTTCTGTGCGCCAATGCTGTCAACAACACTGCTGGAAGGTTGGAAACAAGAGGAATGGCTCCCCAGTCTGGACACGTTTCGAACTTTCGCCGCCCAGTTGACCCTCTGATCGAACCCGTGGGCGCGCATTGTTTTCAGACTGATCGGTGCGAAGCGCTGACCCGTGTCCACGCTGGGTACCCCGTCTGGACACGTCTCGAACTCACCAAGGGAGCCCAATGTAACATCCGGATGACGCGTGGCTCGGGCGCAATTCTTAAGAGGCCCCCGTAAGGGACTTCGACGAGTACCCGACCACCGTCCAAGTGGAATAAATCATGGAAGACCGCGCGAGGCCGAAAAACGAAGCTCCGTGCTAGACTTGTCTGCTTACAACTGGGAGGAGAAGTTGGACTCAGGCGCGAACGATCTTGCTGGATTCCACAGTATCGGCTCAGGCCAGCTAAAAGGCGGTGCCCGGGCAGCGCTCATCTGTGCTTCTTTCGGTTCTGCTTGGATGTATTGGGCTGTTGCATTCTCCGGCAGTCAAAGCCCGGTATGGTTCTCGATTGTCACAGTGCCAGCAGTCGTGCTAACGGTCTGGGCGATCCTTCGCGTTCGAGCGTTTCGCCACCTCGCCTCTTCTCCAGCCGAGTTAGCGCACTGGATGCGCTTTCGTAAACTTTTCTGGATCGATTTCGGTATCGAATGGGGACTGGGAGGTATCGCGGCGTTCGTTCTCGCGCACGTTGGGCGTTCTGACCTAATACCGCAAGCCTTTGGTGTGATCATCGGGTTGCACTTTCTTCCGTTGGCAAAAATCTTCGAGGCGCATCTCTACTACTGGACGGGTGCGATCATGGTGATCGCAGCGATTGGGTCTTTAGTCATCCCGCGTAACGACGTCCGCAGTATTGCCGGATGCACAGCTATTGGCCTGATACTCTGGTTAACTGGCCTAGTTATCCTGCGGCGGATCACTTGGCAAAGTGACCGCCTTGCTAACTCTGAAATCTGATAGGCAATTGGCAAGCACGCTTCGGCCTTGGTTAATACTGCGACCCGCCCATTTTCTCGATAGCGACAAACGCTATGACTCTATCTGGAGTGACCCGGCGCACGAGTGTGGGAGAACGGCAGGATTTCGACCGCTGGGTCACTTCGGATAGAGACGTTTGAAGGAAGCCGCGCGCGTTTGCGGCGGACGCGGCATGGCTATGGGCATTGAATCGATCCGGATACCACGGTCGTAACGCTTGGAGTGATGGCCGGGGCTCCGAGTACGAGTGAGCGGAACTCAAATGGCGGTTCAGATGTCGGCGAAAGTTGTCGCGCCCAAGGATTCCGCGGCGATTTTGTGCGATTCCGGACTCTGGCGTACACCTCAAGCGCGCGTGCCAAAGCAAGCGAGTGTTTTGGCGATGGATGGCAGTTACGAAGTGTCAGAGAAACTCTCCCGCCCGACAGATCTCCAGCGGATCTGTTGGGCGGTAAGTTTCTCGATCAAGCTCATCGTGCCACCGCAGTGTGGACACAACCAACTGTAACCGGATGCGGATTCGCAAGCTGCTGCCGAATGCGGGAGCGGGCCAACCTTCAGCAACTGCCGGCAAAGGGGTAGGAGTTCGCCGCGGCGGCGATTGGCGAGAAAGCCACAGAAGCGAATACGCACAAAACCACGAGGCAAGACATGGAGCAGAAACCGCCGCAGAAACTCCTCGGCGGTTACCGTCATCAGCCGTTGCCTGCCTTTGTGGGCATAATCCTTCCAGCGGAAGGTGACCTCGCCCTCGGCAACGTTGACGATGCGGTGGTTGGAGATAGCAACGCGATGCGTGTAGCGGGCTAGGTAATGAAGGACATGTTGGGGTCCTCCGAAGGGCCTCTTGGAATAGACGACCCAATCCTGACGAAACAGAGGCCGCAGAAAAGCATGAAAGGCTTTCGGTTCGCCGAGACCTTGCATGTTTCCGGAGAAGCGCAATTTTCCTTGACGGAAAGCGGTCTTGAGACCGGCGACGAACTTGCCGCGAAAGACCTTGCTCAGAACCTTCACCGGCAGGAAGAAGGAATAGCGGGGGTGAACCCAATGTTGGTGATCTGGCGAGAGACCACCGGACGGGATCACGCAGTGAATGTGCGGGTGATGCTGAAGATTCTGTCCCCATGTGTGGAGCACACTCAGGAAACCGATCTTTGCGCCGAGATGCTTCGGATCGGCAGCGATCTCCAGTAGCGTAGCGGCGCTGGCGCGGAACAGGAGGTCGTAGATGACCTTCTTGTTTTGCATCGTCAGCCACGACAGTTCGTGCGGGATGGTGAAGACCACGTGCACGTACTTGACTGGCAGCAGTTCCTGACTGCGTGCCGCGAGCCATTTGTCACGCGCATTGGTCTGGCACTTTGGGCAGTGCCGCGAGCGGCAGGAGTTGAAAGAGGTAGCTTCATAGCCGCACTGGCGACAGCGGTCCAGATGGCCGCCGAGGGCTGCGGTACGGCAATGCTCGATGGCAAACAGTACACGGAGATGGAGCCAGGTCAGCCAGGACCGGTTCTTCTCGATGAAGCTGTTGCCATACGCTCGAATGATATCGGCCACCTCGAAAGGTGGCTTGGTCATTTTTTGTGCAGCCTGCGCGAGCGCTTCACCTGATCGAGGCTCGACAGTTTCACGTTGTCGATTGGCGTGCCGGCGGCCTTGAGATGGCGTTCGGAAAGGTGAAGATAGATGGAGGTGGGTTTGAGGTCGGCATGGCCGAGCAATGCCTGCACCGTTGGCAGGTCCGCACCACTCTCCACCAGATGAGTAGCGAAACTGTGCCGGAGCAGATGGGGGGCCACCGGTTTGGCAATGCCCGCTCGCCGCGCCGCTTCCTGGCAGGCCTCCCAGAGCATCTTGGCGGTGATCGGCTTATCCGCCCGCGAGCCATTCACGGTGCCGGGAAATAGGTAGGTCTTCGGCTTCATCCACCGCCAGTACTCGCGCAATGTCTCGAGCAGTTGCGGGCTCAGCGGGACATCGCGGTCGCGACGTCCCTTGCCCTCCCGGACGTGAATGACCATGCGATTGCTGTCAATATCCTCGACCTTCAGATTGCAGACCTCGGCTCTACGCATGCCAGTCGAGTAGGCGGTCAGCAGCAAGGCACGATGAAACAGGTTGCTGGCTGAATCGATCAGTTGGATTGCTTCCTCCCGGGTGAGAACTTTCGGTAAACGGCGCGGAGCCTTCGGGTATGGCACTTCCTCGATCGGGTAGGCTCGCTTTAGCGTTTTGCAGAAGAAGAACCTCAACGCTGCGGTATGGTGTCCGACGGTGCGCGCGTTCAGCTTCCTCCCAGTGAACAGGTATACCTGATAAGCGCGAATCTGTTCCGGTCCGAGCTGATCGGGAGAACGATGAAAGTAGTTGGCGAAGGCCTCCACAATCTTCAGGTAGCCCTTCACGGTAGTCTGGGAGTAATTACGACGCTGGAGCTCTTCCAGCATCATTTTGCGAAGTTGGGTCACAGGGACCTCCTTGTGACCCACACACTACGCCAACTGAGACGGTATGCTCAACCTGCGCCCACGCGTAGCGTCCGCCGCGCGGGCGGCTTCGTTCAAACGTGCTTTTCGCTAGCAGTGATCCATTGGGTGTGCCAATTCGACCCGCCGCGCGAGATTAGCTTCCGGATTGTCGCCAATCCGGAAGTTGGTACGCATAGTGGGCCAGCGCCGATTCGTTGGGGGATGGTGGTCGGATGCAGAGTTCGAATCCAAGCCGGGGTCACTGCCAAGTGGGCCAATCCAGAAGAAACGCCTAGAATGCTCGCAATGAAATCAATCGGATAGCGTGAGGTCGAGGAGTTTCAAATTGGCTCCCCACACTGGACGCAATTAGAACTCTCGCAGCCTGAGATCGTTGTCGCTCGAACTCGGTTACGGAATTTCTACTCAACATGTTCGAAGGGGTTTTGACGCAGCCGTCCAACCTGGGTACCCAAGCTGGACAAAACTCAAACTCGACCGATCGACGATGCGCGAACATTCCTGTGGCCGATCCCTCGAATTGTCGGCCCGATGAAACGCAGGAAGCCGGGAATGATCCAGCGTAGAATCGGGTTATGTCATCTAAGCTGGCACCCTTTCTATTGCTGCTCACCGGAACGTTGTACGGCGGGAGCAGCGCCGACCTGACTCCGAAAGAACTCCTCTATGTACTCGATATTCAGAGTTGGCGTGTTCGGGTTCCGGCGTCCGACGATTACACGTGGACGTTCAAGATTATTTCCAAAGACCAACGAAAGCTAACCAGTCCGAGACCAGCAAATCTCTCAAAGAGAGCCAACTACCTGCTCGCTCTGCGCGGGAGCGGAGAAAACAAGTTCGATTTCGTTTTGCAAGGTCCGCGCGGAACCAGCAGAGGGGTTCTCGACCTGTGCGAGGAAGGATTGAACTGCGAGTACTACAGGTATTCGTGGCTAGAGAAGCCGGAATGCTCTGCAGACGGTGGCCAATGTGCTCTGGCCCGGTTCACCGTCGGTTTCGGAAATGAGCCAACGCACTACTTGGTCCTTGTCCAAACCCGTAGCAGACCGTATGAAAAGTAGTTCGTCATGGAACGACGCCCGTGCTATCCGTTTGGCCCGACGAGGATTCGAACCTGAAAACAAACGATTTAGGCTCTTTCGCATATTCGAGCGCTTAATGGAATGAATGCGATGCGATCTGGCTCCCCGGCAAGGATTCGAACCACGAACTTGACAAGATTTTGAAGCCTCGCAACTTATTGGTTCTACAAAGTCGCTGATGTCGACAAAAGCCTCAAAAGCAGGCCAACGGTACAAAAACTGTACAAAACATTTCTACTTCCTACCCGATGTCCACTTCTGGATAGGCTTCAACATATACCTCACCGTTGCACCCGTAGTAGCTCACGGTCCGCGCTGCGAAGGCCACATCATAGCGCACGACCCCGGCACGCCACGACGCGGCCAGGAACTCCGGGAAAATGCTTTCACCTGCCTGATCAATGCGCAAAGCCTTGATGAGCGCCTCACGGTCGAAAGCAGGAATATCGGCGGCTCCTGAAACTAATGGCGCACCCTGCATCACGACTGGCCCCTTGTCGGTCAGGAAGATACTTTGGCAAGCAGGCAGGGACCAGATGTTCCTCGTCACGCCCGCGCGGCGCAACGTCTCGGCCAGATAAGGAAAGCCACCGACTTTCGGGCGGATTGCCATCGCTTGTTTCCGGGCAGCTTCCAGATTCTCAATTGCCTTGCTCATGTCGTTCTCCTCATCCAATTCCACCTCTCTTTGTTTGCCCCTGCCCGCAGACTTGTTGTCTTACGTTATTACGGCAGTGCGAGCGAATAGCTCGTGCTGCGCCCGCCTTCGGGATTTTGGACAAGAACGCCGCGCTCGACAAGCGCCAGAATATCGCGATAGGCCGTGTCCTGCGAGCACTTCGTCAGCTTCGCGTATTTTGTGCTCGTAAGCTTGCCTTCGAACCCATCCAGCAGGCGGTTGATCACAGACCGCTGCCGGTCATTGAGTTGCTCGTCCTTGATGCGATCCCAGAACCGCGCTTTGTCCAGCACGCCCTTCAAAGTGTCGTGAGCGCCGTCGATGGCGCGCCCCAGGCACTCCAGGAACCAGAGCATCCACGGCGTCACATCCATGCTGTCTTTCTGTGTTCGTTCGAGGATGTCGTAATACTGCTTGTGCTCCTGCCTGATCTGCGCCGACATGCTGTAGAAGCGCTGCGCGCTGTGCTCGGAACGGGCCAGCGCCATGTCCGCGATAGCCCGCGCAATGCGGCCGTTGCCATCTTCAAACGGGTGGATGGTGACGAACCACAGGTGCGCGAGGCCGGCTTTCAAGACAAGATCTGTTGCGTCTTTACCCTCGAACCACTTGAGGAAGGAAGTCATCTCCTTGTTAAGACGCTTCGCTTTTGGAGCTTCAAAATGCACTTTCTCTTTTCCGATGGGGCCGGAGACGACCTGCATCGGCCCGGCGCTTTCATCGCGCCAAGCGCCGGTCCTGATCTTCGACATCCCGCTGCGGCCCGTCGGGAATAACGCGGCATGCCAGCCGAACAGCCGTTCATCGGTCAAAGGCCGATCATAATGTCCCGTGGCGTCGAGCATCATCTCGACGACGCCATCGACATTGCGGTCCGCGGGCTTGAGGCCGCCGATGTCCAGGCCCAGACGCCGCGCCACCGACGAGCGGACTTGTTCGACGTCGAGCTTCTCGCCTTCGATCTCGCTGGTCTTCAAGACGTCTTTGGTCAGCGTTTCGAGGACGGCCTCCTGCTGAAGGCGAAAGCCGAGACCTTTCATCTGCCCGATCAAGCCGCCCTGCCGGTAACGGACAGATGCGAGAGGTTCTGCGAGCTTCTCTATGTTCCAATGGAGGTCAGGCCAGTCCTTGCGCTCGTGGATATACATTCTCCGCATCTCATGCGGAGATTATACCTCGTAATCTCCGCACCTGTCCAGATATTCTCCGCGTGGCGTGCGGAGAATGTGGCCGTTAATCTCCGCACACGGTTTACCTGGGTTTTTCAATCGGATAGACCGGAGCCACGTGCGGGCGGCACGGAGGGTGGGTACACCCCGCTTCCGAATTCGAACTTCGAATCCAGGCTCCACGAGCTTCACCTAGTTGATTCAATTAGTTCCGTCGGCTCACGCCTACGCGCAGAGCCGGTTCCGGTACAAAATCTGTACAAAAACACAGCACTCGACTTCTAAATTATTGAAGCGAAAGAGTGGCTCCCCGGCATGGATTCGAACCACGAACTTGACAAGTTTTTTAGATTCTGCAACTTACTGATTCCACACGGTAGCAGAAGTCGTCAAAAGCGTCAAAAGCAGGGTCCAGGTACAAAATCGGTACAAAAATACTTTGCCGTGTGTTGAGACGCTTCTTCGGTGCGAAGCGCGAAATGACGATTCATGGCAAGTCGTGCCCTGATGTCGTGAGCATGAATCGGCCATGCTTCACGCCCTTCATCGCGATGAGGGAATCAGCCAGCTTCCGAACTAACGCTGATTTCCCACGCACGAGTATCACCTCCAGGCAATTATTGTGGTCAAGGTGAACATGCACGCTCGCCATGACAGCTTCATGGTACTGATGCTGCAGGTCGGTGAGCTTATCCAGCAATAGCCGAGCATGGTGATCATAGATGAGGGTCACTGCCCCGTAAATTTCCGCGCTCGGCGACGCGGCGATCTCGTCTACGAGCTCCTTGCGCACAAGGTCGCGCACAGCCTCGGACCGAGTTGCATACCCACGCCGCTCGATCAACCGGTCGAATTCCTCCAATAGCTCTTCGGGAATCGCAATTCCAATGCGCGCCAGCTCACCCATTTCGGGCTCCTGTCCGACGGGGCAGAAATCCGAAGCACCCGTCTGGTGCGTAACACCTTTAGAAAACTAGTGCTACCATTTTAGGCTAGTAGCACGTTTCTAAATTCTGTAGCACAGATAAAAGGAGCATATGCCCCGAAGCCCGGTCGTCATCACTTCCATCCTCTTCGCAACAATGTGGTGTGCCTGGGCTGCGGACGTGATTGTATCGGGAACAGTCGTCGATTCTTCCGGCGCCGCGCTCGCCGGAGCCGGCGTGCAGGTTCAAAGCGCGAACCGTACCGTCCTCAAAACGACCGAGTCGGATTTGAATGGCTCCTTCACGATTTCCGGACTCCCGGCCGGTAATTATCGGCTCGTGGTCTCTCACGCCGATTTTGAAACCAAAGAAATTCCCGTCATGATAGGAGCCGAGGCACCCGCCCCGTTCCGCATCTCTCTGGCTTTAGGATCGGTGAGCAGTACCGTCACCGTACAGGGCCGCGAGGATGACCTTACCGGAATCGCCCAATCCGCCACCCAGGGAACGGTGGGCCAAAAGGAGCTGGAAGACCGTCCCATTCTTCGTTCCGGCGAGGTTTTGGAGAGCGTTCCCGGCGTTATCATCACGCAACACGCCGGCGGCGGCAAGGCCAACCAGTATTTTCTTCGCGGCTTTAATCTCGACCACGGCACAGATTTTGCTGTTTTCCTCGACGGTATGCCGCTGAACCTGCCGTCGCATGCGCACGGCGAAGGGTACGCGGACATGAACATCGTCATTCCAGAGCTTGTGCAGCGGGTGAATTACGAGAAAGGTCCCTATTACGCCGATGTCGGCGATTATGGCTCAGCCGGGTCGGCCCATCTGGAATTCTACAAGACGCTGCCCGAGAATTTCTTCCAGGTGGAAGGCGGCATGTATGGCTATGAGAGGGCCGTCTTCGGCGTATCGGAAAAGGTCGGCTCGGGCAATTTGCTCTTCGGCGGAGAGTTTTCTCACGACGACGGTCCATGGACGCATTCGGATAATTATTCAAAGTTAAACGGCATCCTGACCTACAGCCAGGGCGACGAAGCCAATGGTTTCAGAATCACGGCCCACGCTTACCACGGAAACTGGTACTCAAGCGACCAGATCCCGATCACTGCGGTGCCCCTGGTTGGTTTCTTCGGCGCGCTGAACCCAACTGATGGCGGCAATTCGCAGCGTCATAGCCTGCAGGCGGAATGGCATCGCCAGAACGATCATTCCAGAACGCAAATCATGGCCTACGGTTTCTATTACTATCTCAATCTGTTTTCGGATTTCACGTACTACTTGGATGACCCCGTCAAGGGTGACCAGTTCGAACAGCAGGACAGCCGCTTTGTGCTTGGGGTCGATGTACGCCACACGCTTTTCAACAATTGGTTCGGCCGCAAGGTGGAGAATACCTTCGGCCTGCAAGTCCGCAACGATTGGGTGCACAATGGCCTCTACCGCACGGAAAATCGCGTGCGCACGGATAAGAACGATATCAACGCGTGCAATGACGAACCCATCGACGCCTGTAACAGCGATCCGAACCTGGTGGCGGTCCTGCCTGCGGACACGGATGTGAACAGATTTACCGAGACGATGATGGGCTTTTATGTGGAGAACACAATCCAGTGGGCGGAAAAATTCCGCACCGTTCTGGCCTTCCGCGGCGACGAGGTAAGAGATGCGGTCACCAGCTTGACGCCGAGTTATACCGCGACCGAATTACCCGGCGCTCCGGTGGTCAACTTTGCGGCCGCCAATTCGGGCACGGTCACCCAGTTCATGCCCGAACCCAAAGCGAGTTTGATCTTCGGCCCCTGGCGCAAGACGGAGTTCTATGTGCAGGGCGGATTCAGTTTTCACAGCAACGACGCGCGCGGCGCAACGCAAACGCAGGAACCCATTTCGCCGGACAATCCATTTCCCACGGCCACGTCGAGAATACCCGCCCTCATCCAAACCAAGGGATCGGAAGTCGGCGTGCGCACGACGGCCGCCCCACATCTGCAAAGCACGTTCTCATTCTGGTATCTCCACAGTCAATCCGAACTGCTGCAGGATGGCGACACCGGAAGCACCGTGCCTTCGTTATCGCCGAGCAACCGCTATGGCATCGAATGGGCGAACTACTACACGCCGCTGGAACATTGGGCCTTTGATTTTGACTTTGCGGATTCCAGAGCCTATTTCAGTGAAATAGATCCGGACGACGCTGCGCCTGGCAGCCCGGGTGGGAAGCGCGTACCCGAAGCGGTGGGATTGGTGGCGTCAGCGGGCGCCACGATGCACGATTACAAACGCTTTTCGGCGAGTTTGCGCCTTCGCGCCTTTGGCCCGCGCGATCTGACTTCGGACGGAATTTATCGTTCAGCTTCGACGGTTCTGCTTAATGCGGAGGTGCGGTATCGAATTACGAGAAAATGGAGCTTTGTCGTCGAAGCCCTGAATTTGCTCAACCGCAGGGATCACGACATCGACTACGCCTATACCGCCCGAATAACGCCCACGGGCGATGCGGCATTCACAGACGTTTTCCACCCCGTGGAACCGTTTCAGATTCGGTTCGGGATACGAAGGACCTTTTGATATGGGGAGACTCTGCTAGAACCATGCTCTGACGGCTGAGCTGAGGCACTTCTCAAACGTGACAGATTCGATTTCCAAATCCATGCTCTGATGGATATGTGCAACTGCAGCAGTCATTTACGCGATGTGACGCTGGGTACAAAACCCGTACAGCGACCGGACAAATTGCCTGCAAACTATTGATACTAAAAGTGTGGCTCCCCGGCATGGATTCGAACCACGATTCACGGCTCCAAAGGCCGCTGTCCTACCATTAGACGACCGGGGAATTCAAGGTTGGCGAAAATTGCTTGCAGAAACCAGTTTAACATTGCCCGCTGTTCCGGTCCGTCTCGCGATCACAACGGCAACCAGTAATGCCGGGATGCTTACAGCGAAGCCCGCAAGAGCGTCGACAGCGAAGTGATACCTTCCATAAACGGTCGCCACCGATACTGACACGGCGTAGATCAGCATCGCCCATCCGACCCGGCGCCGTTCACGCAAGAAAACAAGCAGGCCCCATGCTCCGGAAAACGCTGAGGACACGTGCGCGCTGGGGAAAACGCTGGAATGGATTCCCACCCCGCCCACAATCGCCAAATTCAAACGGCGCAGGGCGGTCGTGACCTGCGGCATGTCCATCCCGGCGAAGACCACTCGCGGGGGATCCGAGGGAAAATATGGAAACAACCCGTACGCCAACAGCGTACCCGCTAAATACGTGAACAGCACCCGATCCACCAGGTCCCTGCGGTGATAGACGTACAGGATCGTCACGACGAAGGGACCAACCGCATACACGAGCAGGTAGCATAACTCCAGAAAGCTCGGCACCACCAAGCCGCCCGATTCCAGCAAAGCCCGCAGACCGTGTTCATCGAGCAGCCAGCGATCCCAAACGATCCATGCATGCTCTAGTGGATGTCCGACGTGAGGTTTCGTGAACCAGTTCATTTCGCGGTAGGAAAGTAGGGTAAGCGGCAGCGGGAGCCAGTCTCGCGCGAAGTTCCAGAATTTCGATCCTTGGATTTGTTCGCCCGCGGCGAATATCAAGATAAGCGCGATGGCACACGCCGCCGCGACAAAGGCCGGATATTTCAAACCGGTGGTCAGCGGGAAGAAAAGCGAAACAACCGCGACGTATAAGTAATACACGATGAGCGCCCATTCGGATGAGCGTAGCCGTGGCCGCACGCCGCAAGGGTAGCATCAGCGGGAAGCGTCACCGGGTTATGATGATCCGATGCCAGCCGCCGACATCCGAGAAAGCACGCTCTACAACGAAGACCTGGCTCCCATTCCACTAGATCGACGCACCTGGAGCGCCTACAACTACGCATCGTTGTGGGTCGGAATGAGCGTGTGTATCCCGACCTATATGCTTGCTTCCGGCCTTATCGCCGGCGGAATGAGCTGGTGGCAGGCCATCGGCACCATCTTGCTCGGCAACCTGATTGTTCTCGTGCCCATGCTGCTCAATGCGCATGCGGGAACGCGCTACGGTATTCCCTTCCCTGTATTCGTTCGCGCCTCGTTCGGCGTTTTAGGAGCGAACGTGCCCGCCGTGCTTCGGGCCCTGGTGGCCTGCGGCTGGTTCGGTATTCAGACCTGGATCGGCGGTCAGGCCATTTATGCCATGGCGAAGATCGTATGGCCGGCATTCGCTTCCGTACCCGGCGCCTCCTGGCTGTGCTTCATTTTCTTTTGGTCGCTCAATATGATCGTGATCCTGCGCGGTATCGACACCATCAAAATTCTCGAAGGCATCGGCGCGCCGTTCATGCTCGGAATCGGATTGTTGCTGCTGTGGTGGGTCGTTCGTAAGGCCGGCGGATTCGGTCCTGTCTTGAGCACGCCCAGTAAGTTTCACAGCACTGGTGACTTTCTCAAGTTCTTTATTCCCTCGCTCACCGGGATGGTAGGATTTTGGGCGACGGTCGCGCTCAACATCCCGGATTTCACGCGCTACGCGAAATCGCAAAGAGCCCAGATGGTCGGCCAGGCGTTGGGACTTCCCACCGCAATGACGCTCTATGCATTCATAGGCGTAGCCGTCACTTCCGCGTCCGCGGTTATTTTCGGAGAGCCCATCTGGGATCCCGTGGTGCTGCTGGGGCGATTCAATCAGCCGGCCGTAGCGTTCGTCGCGCTCATTGCACTGCTTCTCGCGACACTCAATACGAACGTCGCCGCGAATGTCGTATCACCGTCAAACGACTTTTCGAATCTTAACCCGCGCCGGATCTCCTTTCGAACCGGCGGCATCATCACGGGACTTCTCGGGGTTGCGATGATGCCATGGAAGCTGCTGAGCGATTTCAGCGCCTACATTTTCGGATGGCTCGTCGGCTACTCGGGACTGCTCGGTCCGATCGCCGGCATCATGATCGCCGACTATTTTCTAGTCCGGAAAGCCGAATTGAATGTGACGGATCTTTATCTACGCGGCGGGGAATATGAGTACACGCGGGGCGTGAATACTCGCGCGCTGCTGGCGTTGGCGGCGGGTATCGTGCTCGCCTTACTGGGACTCGTAGTTCCGGCGGCGCGATGGCTGTATGATTATGCTTGGTTCGTTGGTTTTCTCGTTTCCGGAGCAGTGTATATCGTGTTGAACAAAAGCCGCTCGCGGGAAACGGAACGCCGTGAACAAGCAGAATTCAGAACATGAATCAAGCGCTGAAGTCGGCACTTCTGCGGATCGGCTTCTTCGCCGCCATCGCGTTCGTTACCTTTATAGTCAGCTCCACTCTGCTGCTTTGGATACTCCCCGACAACGCGTTGCTAGTCGCGGCCGTTTTTAGCAATTTTACAGCCGCGGCGGTTGCCAACGCCATGGCGTTGCGGACGTTTGAACGCGGGCGGCTATCCGATGTCGGACTGGGGTGGACGACGGCTTCACGCCGCAATTTGTCCCTCGGCCTTCTCGGCGGAATTGGCGCCGCAATGATCGTTCTGCTTCTTCCCGTCGCGGCCCGAGTCGCCGACCTAAAGCCCGCGCCAAACGAACACTTCGCATGGCCAAGCCTCTTGTTCTTGTCTCTGCTACTGGCCTTCGGGGCGATCGGCGAAGAGCTGTTGTTTCGCGGCTACGGATTTCAAGTTTTCCTTGCTGCCGTAGGACCGTTCGCCGCGATTCTGCCGGCCGCCGTTTTGTTTGCTTTCATGCACGCTAATAATCCCGCTTTCGGTTTCCTGGCCGGATTCAATACGTTTCTGTGGGGCGTTCTCCTCGGATACTCTTTCCTTCGTAGCGGAGACCTCTGGCTTCCCATCGGCTTGCACTTCGGCTGGAACTGGACCATGCCACTGCTCGGGGTCAACCTGAGCGGGCTTACAATGAATGTGACGGGGTACACTATGCGCTGGAAGATTGGCGGATTGTGGAGCGGCGGCGCATATGGAATCGAAGGCGGTTTGCTGACCACAGCCGTGGTTGCGCTGCTCTATTTCTACCTCGAAAAGGCCCCCATTCAACCCCAGGAACCCTACTTGCTGTATAAGGACCGCGCATGAAACGAGCCGCGATCGCAACTGCTGGACTGTTCTCTCTGATTGCTCCCTGTTTCGCAGCCGACACTAAACTCACCGACGACGATCGGATCGAAATTGTACGCGGACTCACGGCTGAGTACGCGACGGTGAAAACCTATCTTCCACGATCGAAAAAACCTCTGGAGTTCGATTCCCACGGCAACTGGGACAAAGACAAGTGGCAGGAAGCGGGGCGCGAGTACGGACCGGCGGCGCGCATCGGCGATCTCGTGCAAATCACAAAGGTCGGCATCGAAGCCGATAAAATCGTGCTCGAGATCAATGGCGGACTGAAAGGGAAGAACGGGCGCTGGTACGATCATGTCCAAGTGGGCATGGGCGGCGGCATGGCGCCGGTGAACGGCAATCAAAACTCCAACGCGCCGAGCGGCACAACAATGGAAATCCTGTTCGATAAACATGTGCCGCCGATAAAATCCGCCGACCTGAAGAAACTGCTTACGCCGGTTCTCGATTTCGATAAACACAGCGCCACCGTCAACTATGTGGAGACTTTGCCGGCCCCGGTCAAAGAGGCAATCAAGCAGAAGAAGGCACTAGTCGGCATGGACCGCGAGCAGGTTCTTCTCGCCATGGGCAAGCCGCGCCACAAAGAGCGCGCCACCGACAAAGATGGGGCTGAGACCGAAGATTGGATTTACGGCGACCCACCCGGCGTCATTACCTTCGTGACTTTTACAGGCTCGAAGGTGTCCCTGGTGCGCGAGGCGTATGCGAATGTCGGTGGATCCACTGCGCCTCCCCTGGCGCCCCATTAGCCTTCTACCCCAGCAAGAATAGTGTCGATTCGGGTTCTCGACTCGTGTCCTCAGCCGATACCACACCCAAACCCACTCTCTTACGATACGAGTAGCGATGCCTTATCCTGTGTTTCTGAGGGCCGTTCCCCTGCTGATCGGGATGGCCGTAATCGACGCGCAGACGATCGGCAACTGCCCGGTTTTTCCGTCCAACAACGTTTGGAACGCGCGTGTGGACAAACTCCCGGTCCACCCGAATTCCGCGGCGTATGTGAATTCTATCGGACTGAACAGCCCGGCTCACGCCGATTTCGGATCGGGTACATGGGATGGCGAGCCGATCGGGATCCCGTACGTCGTCGTTCCCGGCAGCCTGCCCAAGGTCCCAATTACGTTCCAATACGCCAGCGAGAGCGACCCCGGGCCATATCCTATCCCGCCGAATGCTCCTATCGAAGGGGGAAGCAGCAGCACTGGCGACCGCCATGTGCTGGTCATCGACGGCGACAATTGCATTTTGTACGAAGTCTTCGCCGCATACCCGCAAACAAACGGATCCTGGACGGCAGGGTCGGGAGCGGTCTTCAATCTGAATTCCAATGCCCTCCGTCCTGCCAGTTGGACCTCTGCCGATGCCGCGGGACTGCCGATTTTCCCTGGTCTCGCTAAATACTCTGAAGTGGTGTCGGGCGTCATTCGTCACGCGCTTCGTTTTACAGCTCCGCAAACTCAGGAAGCTTTCATCTGGCCGGCCCGGCATGAGGCGTCGAGTATTACAAACAGGAACTATCCGCCTATGGGGCAGCGGTTCCGTCTGAAGGCGAGTTTCGACATCTCCGGTTTCTCGCCCCAAACAACGGTGGTCCTGCAGGCGCTGAAGACCTACGGAATGATCCTGGCCGACAACGGTTCGGCGTGGTACTTCTCGGGAGCGCCGGACCCGGGCTGGGACAATGACCAACTCCATGAGCTCGCCAGTCTGACCGGAGCTGATTTCGAAGCCGTCGACGAAAGCGGCCTCATGGTGAATGCCAACTCCGGCCAGGTCGTCGGGCAAAACTTCCCGCCGATGCTGATCTGGCAAGACGACGCGACCCGTCAGGTCTCAATCCATTATTTTGGCGGGAGCGGCGGAGCCACCGAGGAAAGCTCGGACTGGCTCAATAACGCCGGTGTGACGGGCTGGCATGTAGCCGCAGTCGCAGATTTCAATGGCGATGGCGTGCCCGATCTTGTGTGGCAGAACGATTCCACCCGCCAGGTCACCGTCAATTATTTCGGAGGCCCGAACGGCGCCAGCCTTCTCGGTTGGAATTGGCTCGATTCTACGGGAGCCCCTGGATGGCACGTGGCAGGGGCAGCGGATTTTGATCGCAACGGCGTCCCGGACCTGGTCTGGCAGAACGATACAACGGGACAAGTAACGGTCCATTATTATGGCGGAACGGGAGGTGCGACGCTCCAAGGCTGGAATTGGTTGAACCAGAATGGCGTCACTGGATGGCAGGTCGCTGCGGTTGTCGACGTGAACCGCGACGGCGTCCCCGATCTCATCTGGCAAAATTCCAGTACCGGCCAAGTGACCGTACATTATTATGGCGGCACCGGCGGCGCGACTCTGCAAGGTTGGAACTGGATGCAATCGTCGAACATAACTGGATGGCGGTTGGCCGCGGCAATGGACTTCAATGGAGACGGTTATCCGGATCTGGTGTGGCAAAACGAGGCAACGCGGCAAGTTACGGTGCTCTATTACGCTGGAACTGGTGGCGCGGTCTATCAAGGTTGGAACTGGTTGAACTCCGCCGGAGTTCCGGGATGGTCCGTCGTATACTGAGCCGCCTAGTCAATAGTACTTTTGAGTGATTGTCGGCACTTTGGAGATAGCACGCAGCTTCAGTCGACGAGAAGACGACTGAGTTCTATTGACGAAAGTTCGCTCCTAAGTCCAATTGGTTCCATTGCATAGCGACCTGTCGCCTCGATTTCGAAAAGATCTTCTAATCCTTTTGGCTATGCCATCCAGAGAATTGTACTAGGCCTTTGGTAGTGATAACTTTCCCTACGGAGGCTTTTACATGCACCTGCGAATTTTCACTTTCGTTTTGGCGGCCCTGGTTGTTTCAGCGGTCGCTTTCGCCCAAGCTGATCCCCCAGTCGGCGGCCCGGCCGATGCGTTCCAAGTCAATTACGCGGCGAACCTTAACATTGGGGATTCAGTTATCAACATCACCAACGCTGGTACTGTTAACGGTGCCGATCCGGCTGGCCGTATCTGCGCCAACGTCTACGCTTTCGATCCTGCGGAAGAACTTATCTCCTGCTGCTCTTGCCTGGTGACCCCTAATGGATTAGACTCCCTTTCGGATACGGCGGATCTGGTCAGCAACACGCTGACTCCCGGTGTTCCGACTTCTCTCGTGATCAAGATCATCGCAAGTCTTCCAGTAGCCGGGGCCTGCAATGCGGGCAATGGCGGTATCCCGTTCCTTCCGATCCAGTTGGCCCCTGGCCTGCGCGCATGGGGCACCAATCTGCATGCCACTCCGGCTGCCGCCTATCAGGTGACTGAGAATGTATTTTCGGATGCCGTTCTGAGCACCAGCGAGGATTTCAAGGTAACCAGCTACTGCAACTTCATTCAGTCCGATGGCAGCGGCTACGGTATCTGCAAGTCTTGCGCGGTTGGTGGTTTGGGCGCAACAAAGAAGTAAGTTAGTGGAAGCACTCCGGGAGAGCAAGAGCCTCTTCGTCCCGTCGGGAGTCAGCAGCAGACGGCAGGAAACTGCTTATGCTGCTTTCTCCCGAGCAATTTCCAGCGAACGATCGAGGGCTGTTCCAGAAGTTCGTACCGGACAGAAGTCTAGAATTTGGTGGGGAATCTCAGAGGGCGAAACGAAAGTTGTCCTCTGAGCCGCCCCGTTTTAGGTCGCTCGCCTTTTCCTCAGCATTACTCCTGCAAATCTCATTCCAATTTCATTTTCACTAAAGCTTAGTGCCGTATGGACCTTAAGTACGATTGTCTCCGGTCTCTACGCTCTTAGTATTGAAGTAAGGCGTTTCTAATCCGCGGACTAGTTCTTTTAGCCTATGCCTTCTAGATAATTGTCCGTAACATTCCCTGATGGTATTGTCGCTACGGAGGCTTCTGCAACATGTATCTACGACTTCTCGTCCTCGCTCTCGCGACACTACTCATTTCGACTGTCGCTTTCGCTCAGGCACCCGACTCGTTTCAGATCAACTACGCGTCCAACCTGAACATCGGTGATTCGGTTATTAACCTCACCAACGCTGGTACCGTGAACGGCGCCGACCCGGCCGGCCGTATCTGCGCCAACGTCTACACTTTCGATCCGGCTGAAGAGCTCATCTCCTGCTGCGCCTGCCTGGTGACTCCGAACGGATTGGATTCTCTCTCGGCTCAAACGGATTTGATCAGCAACACGCTGACCCCGGGCGTTCCCACTTCGATCGTTGTTAAACTTATCGCGACTCTTCCGATCGCCGGCACCTGCAACGCGGGCAACGGCGGTATCCCGTTCCTCGGACCCCAGTTCGCATCCGGTCTGCGCGCTTGGGAAACCACGCTGCATAACAATGCAGCGGCCGGTGCCTATCAATTGACCGAAAACGTTTTCCAGGATGCAACGTTGAGCCTCACCGAGGACATCAAGGTGACTAGCTACTGCAACTTCATCCAGTCGGATGGAAGCGGCTACGGCATCTGCAAGTCCTGCGCCGTCGGCGGCCTGGGCGCAACCAAGAAGTAAGAGTAGTCTTAGTTCCTTCCTAAAAGAGCGGCGGTTTATCCCGTCGCTCTTTTCTTTTGTATTCTTGTTCTTCCTCCCACCAATGTTCTAGGCCTATCCTTCGTCGAGTGAGAACCAAGTACTAGCCTCTCAAAGTACTATCGGTCCCTTATACCTTACAGTAATTCCAGGCAGAATCGATCAAGAGTGGAGGTTTCTGTTTGGAAGCCTATGAAGTCGGCGGTGTTCGCATTCTCCGTTGACCGGAGGGAATGAATGCCTGTACGTAACAGGACATTCCCGCTCCTGGCGCTTTTAGCGTTGGGTTCTGTCGCTGGCTGCCTCGGACAGCAGCGAATCCCTGGAGCTGTGTCCGGAGTTGCGTACTTATACACACTGAACGTTGGAACCGCCGGGCAAGTTGTAAATCAATGTGCCATCAGTCCGAATCTCCCACCTGGCCTTACCGCGACTCCCTACTTCGATGGCAGCAACTCCTATTGCTACATTTCAGGAACTACTACCGCCCCCGGCGATTACGCCTTCACTCTGGTTGCCGTATTTAGTTCGGGCAACTCATCCTACAATCTCTTACTCCATGTCGGAACCACCCCGATCAGCATCACTACGTCATCTCTTCCCGCCGGATTCGTCACCCAGTTCTACACTCAAAACCTCGGCGCATCCGGAGGAGGTGGCTCCTACACCTGGAGCGTGGCGAGCGGAAATCTTCCCGCCGGGATTACGCTTTCATCGTTTGGCGTCCTAAGCGGCACTCCTACAGCAGTTTTCAATCAATCTTTCGTCGTTCAAGTCAGCGATCAGTGGCTAACGACGGCTCAAGTCAGCCTGAGTCTCTCCATTACTGCCCAGCCACTCACTATCACGTCATTATTCCTTCCCACGGCCTACAATGGCACCTCCTACTCGTATGTAATGAATGCGTCCGGCGGCATCCCACCCTATACGTGGACGCTGGATTCGGGCGCCCTCCCCACCGGTCTGGTATTACGCTCCTCGGGAAATCTGGTCGGAACTCCACTCTCTTCCGGAACCGCGACTTTCTCGGCGCGCGTCACAGACAGCTCCTCGGCCAGTGTCGCCGAGCCCTTCACACTCACCGTCAGCCAGGGCCCCCCGCCCACCGCGATTGAAACCTGGTCAACGAAATGGCCCGATGCAATATCGAACGCCGTCTACGACGCCGGGCGCAAGGAAATCGTGCTTCTCGGAATGAGTGGCACGTGGATTTACAACAACGGCCAGTGGACGGAGCGCTTGAACGTAGCGCTCCCTACAGCCAGAGGATCCACCACCCTGGCTTACGACGCCGCTCACCGGCGGGTCGTTTTGTTTGGCGGATTTTCCAGTCCGGGGACTTCATTAAATGACACCTGGGCTTGGGACGGTACCAGTTGGACCCAGATGTCTCCGACAACCAGTCCGCCCGGCCGTTCGAACCATTCGCTGACTTACGACGCCGCGCATGGTGTCATTGTGCTTTTCGGCGGCGATGCCTCCGACGGCACTCATTACTCCGATACGTGGATCTGGGACGGCGCGAACTGGACTCAACAGTTCCCTGTGATCTCGCCGCCTGCCCGGTCCGGCAATAGCTTGAGTTTCGATTCAGTGAACAACAACGTCGTTCTATTCGGAGGGCAGGGCGCCGGGGCGGTCCTGCTGAACGATACCTGGGTTTGGAACGGCACAAACTGGACGCAAGAAAATCCAGTCACTGTTCCGCCCGCTCGCTGGCTCCACTCGACCGTGTTCCGAAGTAGCACCGGCCAGACTCTCCTATTTGGCGGATGCGGATCGAGTCCTACGGCCTGTACCAATCTGAACGACACGTGGAGTTGGAACGGCGTCAATTGGACCAACTTGTATCCAAACGGTTATCCTGACGCCCGCTATTCGCACGGGATGGTTTATAACGCCGCGGGCGATCAGGTCCTGGTGTTTGGTGGCCAGGGTTCGCAAGTTGCGTTCGAAGATGCCTGGGCGTGGAGCGGCTACACCTGGTACGTGTTGATTTCAGGAAGCAATCCAGGCAAACGTGAAAATCATGCCATGGCCTACGACTCCGTTCGAGGCAAAGTCGTGCTTTTTGGCGGCAATGCCCAGTGCCCCGGCACAACCTATTGCGGCGATACGTGGCTGTGGGATGGAACCACATGGACGTCGCAGGTTCCATCCGCATCTCCTCCAGCTCGCGGAGGGGCCCTGATGAGCTTCGACGCCGCCCGCGCTGAAACCGTTCTGTTCGGTGGTTATACCAATGTTTGTGCCGGTGGGACCTGCGGCACGTCCTATTTCAACGACACGTGGATCTGGGACGGAAACAATTGGACGCAGCGCTTCCCGCCTACTCCGCCGCCTTTCAACGGTCCGAGCACGCTATTGGCTTACGATTCCGGCCATCAGCAGACAGTCCTGGTCGATTTCTTCAACCTGCCAGTCAGCACCTGGGTCTGGGACGGGAGTAGTTGGACCAAACTGAATCCGCTCAACTCGCCGTCGCCCCGTTCCGGAGGCGCTCTGGCATTCGATCCGGTCAGTCAAAAAATAATATTGTTCGGCGGATCCGTGTCAGGACTACTACTCAATGATACGTGGGCTTGGGACGGGAACACTTGGACGCTGCTCAACCCGACCAACAGCCCGGCAGGACGATCCGGCCACGCCATGTCGATCGACAATAGCCTCGGCCAGATCATCGTAACCGGCGGTTTTTCGGCTGCCGGCAACTCCGTTGCGCACAACGATACGTGGACCTGGAATGGCAGCAATTGGGCGCCGCGTAATCCCGCGAGAAGCCCGGCCGGCAGATATTATTTCGCGATGGCCGAGAATCCGATCACCGGCAAAGCCATGCTTTTCGGAGGCGAACAGTCGGGTACGCTCTTGTCCGATACCTGGAGCTTCGACAGCCAGACATTGCCCGGAATGTTCGGATCTGCCTCGAATCCGTCTCCGCAGAACGGCGCCAGTTATGTGGCGCTGAATCCGACCGTGACCTGGTCCGCGGCAAATGGCTTCTCGTCGTACACGATCTATCTTGGGACGGATCCCAACCCCGCATATGCCGGTGGCACGTCGACGACTTCTTTCAACGCGGGTCAATTGAACCCCGGACAGACTTACTACTGGCAAATCGTCTCGTCAAACGGCGCCATCTCGCTCAGTTCGCCGATCTGGTCGTTTTCTACCACGCCGCCCGTTCTGAGTATTTCATCGAGTCATAGCGGCAGCTTCGTACAGGGTCAGAGCGGCGCAACTTATACGGTCATCGTGAGCAACGCTCCGTCGGCGGTCACAACGGGCGGGACTGTCACCGTGACCGAAAGTCTTCCATCCGGTTTCACTCTCGCCTCGATGTCGGGAACTGGCTGGATCTGCGCGTCGAATACGTGTACCCGTAGCGATCCGCTCAACGGGGGCTCCAGTTATCCGCCAATCACGGTTTCGGTCAACGTTGCCGGAAATGCATCGTCGCCGCTCCTGAATGTCGTCTCCGTATCCGGCGGAGGGTCCGCAACGGCAACGGCCGTGGATCCAACGAACGTGACAGTCAACCCCGCGGTGTTGAGCATTCAGAAGAGTCACAGCGGAAGCTTCACGCAGGGGCAGCAAAACGCGATCTATACCGTCACCGTATCGGATTCTGCTACCGCGGGCTTCAGCAGCGGAACAGTGACCGTTACAGAATCTCTTCCCACGGGCATGACGATGGTCTCCATGGGCGGAAGCGGCTGGACCTGTCCCTCCAACGGAGTCACCTGCGCTCGCGCCGACTCTCTCGCTCCAGGCGGCAGCTATCCGCCGATTACAGTGACAGTAAATGTCGCCGCGAATGCCACGTCGCCGCAGGTCAACTCGGTGAGTGTATCGGGTGGTGGATCGGTCGGTGCCAACGCCTCGGACTCCACCAACGTCACCGCGAACCCCGCAATGCTCAGCATCGTGAAAGCTCACAATGGCAACTTCACGCAGGGCCAACAAGGAGCGGCTTATACGGTTATCGTCTCGAACGGCGCGGGAGCGGGACCCACCGTGGGAACCGTTACGGTCACGGAAACCGTACCGGCCGGGATGACTTTGGTCTCGATGTCCGGCAGCGGTTGGACCTGCGCGGCGAACAATTGTTCCCGCGCGGATGTGTTGACGGCAGGCTCCGCCTATCCGCCGATTACCGTCACCGTGAACATCTCGCCGACCGCTCCGTCGCCGCTCATAAACAATGTTTCCGTAACGGGAGGCGGATCGGCGAATACGAGCGCCACGGCCGCCGACACCACGACGATTTCGGCGAATCTGGCGGGCTTATATATTTCGATGTCGCACACCGGGAACTTCGTCCAGGGCCAGCAGAACGCAGCTTACGCGATCATCGTGTCGAACAGCGCGAACGCAACTCCGACAAACGGTACTGTGACCGTTACGGAATCGGTCCCTCCGGGCCTCACACTTGTATCGATGTCAGGCACGGGTTGGAGTTGCTCGGCAAATACATGCACTCGTGGCGACGTACTCAACGGCGGATCGAGCTATGCTCCGATTACCGCTTTGGTCAATATCGCCGCGAACGCATCCTCGCCTCAAGTGAACGCCGTCACAGTATCCGGGGGAGGGTCGCCCAACGCGAGCGCTACCGACTCAACCGTCATAACTGCGAATCCCGCAGTGCTCGCGATCTCGGTGACCAATACCGGCAATGGGAATTTCATGCTCGGACAGCAGAACGCGACCTATACCGTCACTGTCTCGAATGCCGCGGGAGCGGGGCCAGCCACGGGAACCGTCACTATATCTGAGACCGTTCCCAGCGGGCTTACGCTCGTATCCATGACCGGCACCGGGTGGACTTGTCCCGCTTCGGGCAACACTTGCACCCGAGCGGATGGCCTTGCGCCCGCATCGAGTTATCCGCCTATCTCGGTTACCGTCAACGTGGCGGTCCATGCGCCGAATTCAGTGGTGAATCAGGTCAGCGTCTCCGGAGGAGGTTCGAACTCGGCCAGCGCGAGCAACTATACAACGATCGACCAGAATCCAAAGACCGTAGTGGGCGATTTCGACCGTAATGGAGTGCCGGACCTGGTTTGGCAAAGCGAGGCTACGCGCCAGGTCACGGTGCATTATTATGGCGGTGCGGGGGGCGCCGTATATGAGAGTTGGAACTGGCTCAGTTCAACGGGCGCACCGGGGTGGCACGTAATTGCCGTAGCCGACTTCAATGGCGATGGCTATCCGGATTTAGTGTGGCAGAACGACACCACTAGCCAAATTACGGTCCATTATTACGGCGGTCCGGGTGGAACCACTCTCCTGGGGTGGAACTGGTTGAATGCAACGGGCGCGCCCGGGTGGCACGTAGTAGCAGTGGCCGACTTCAACGGCGACGGGGTTCCCGATCTCGTTTGGCAGAGCGAGACTACCCGTCAGGTCACAGTTCATTATTATGGCGGTGCGGGCGGCGCTGTCCTTCAGGGTTGGAACTGGCTCTGGTCCGGGAGCGTGCCCGGTTGGACGGTCAGGGCAGCGGCAGACTTCAACGGTGACGGAGTTCCCGATCTTGTCTGGCAGAACGACGCTAGCGGTCAAACCACCGTCTACTATTACGGGGGCAATGGTGGTGCGACCTACCTAGGCTGGAACTATCTGGATAAAGCCGGAGCCGTGGGATGGCATATTAAAGCGGCAACCGATTTTAACGGGGATGGCGTTCCCGATCTTGTCTGGCAAAACGACACAACAGGCCAGGTAGTTGTTCATTACTACGGCGGCCCCGGCGGCGCCACGCTGATAAGTTGGACCTGGCTTAACGCCACCAATGCCGTGGGCTGGTCTGTAGTGAATTAAAATTTCATAGCAAATTCGGACTTGTACCCACCCACCTCCCAAGTCGTACCAGTACTTTTCCCTTCATTCGGGCCTTCGGTTCCATTGAACGCCCTCAGCGCCATTCACGATAATGAAGTCTCAAAGATCGCCTTAGGGTGATACTTGAGCAGCGCGGATTTCTGTAATTCCGTAGCGCCGGAAGTTATCCGGGGATTGGAATTAAGGAAGTTCGATTGACGCTGTGAGCTATTACGTTAAGGCACCGGCTGGTGAGAATGCAGCCGGAGAATAAATAGACTTGTCGCCTCGGAGGTTATCTCATGAGCAGAAAAAGCGCTTGGTCGCTTTGCTTGGTTTCTTTTTCCCTGATGTTCGCGGTTGCAGCATCAGGCGGCGCATTGACGTTTCCGGCCGGCATGGCCCTGCTTGGGTTAAGTGGCTGGCTCACGCTACGCCGCATCACCGGTTTCCGGTTAAATCCAGCACAACTTGCGGCCTTATCAGCCTTTTTTTGTCTGCTCGGGGCCAATCCCCTCAGCGCACAATACTCCATCCATGCCGTAGCAGGCAACGGGAGCGCGGGCTTCTCCGGAGATAACGGCGCGGCCACCGGAGCGAGTCTGTATCGACCAGCCGGTCTCGCTGTCGACGCTAGCGGCAACCTATACATCGCTGACCAACTCAACAATCGGGTTCGCAAAGTAGACACCGCAGGCAAGATTAGTACTGTTGCCGGGGGTGGTACCAATTATGGAAGGAGCGGCGAGGCAACAGATGCCATCCTCAACAATCCGATGCATCTTTCCGTGGATAAGTCAGGCAACCTGTATATCACGGAAGCTTCCGGCCGCGTGACGGTCGTCGGCACATCGGGAACGATGAAGACGGTTGCCGATCAGATTCAAGGCGTGAGCGGGATAGCTGTTGACTCCAAGGGCAACCTATATGTTGCCGACACTGTAAAGTATCAGGTGCGCAGGCTCGCATCCGGCGCGTTGTCTCCGGTTGCGGGAACCGGCGTCGCGGCGTTTGGAGGCGACAATGGCCCGGCCGCTGCCGCGCAGCTCAATGCACCGCGAGGCGTGGCACTCGACGCCGCCGGCAATCTCTACGTCGCCGACGCCAGCAACTCCCGAATTCGCAAAGTCGATGCCAGCGGCATGATCACTACGGTCGCCGGTAACGGAGTCAGCGGGTTTTCAGGCGACGGAGCCGCCGCAACAGAAGCGGAGCTTTCTAACCCCGAAGATATCGCGGTTGACTCCGAAGGAAATCTCTACATTGCCGATACCGGCAATAATCGTATTCGAAAAGTCACAACGGACGGCAACATTACGACGATCGCCGGCACCGGAACTAAGGGCTCTTCGCTCGGCGATGGCACCGCGGCGAAAGCCGAACTCGATTCTCCTTCCGGCGTTGCGGTCGACGCCTCCGGTAAAGTCTACGTCTCCGATGGAGGCAACAATCGCGCGGTCGTCCTGACGGTTAACGTTCCGAGTGACTTCGATCACAACGGCGTGCCTGATCTTCTGTGGCAAAACGACGCCACCGGTTCCATAACGGTGCACTATTATGGCGCGAATCAGAACATGATCGGTTGGAACTGGATCAATCAGGCCGGTGCGGTTGGCTGGCACGTTGTGGCCGTGGCCGATTTCAACGGCGATGGCTGGCCTGACCTGGTGTGGCAGAGCGATGTAAGTCGTGTCGTCACCGTTCACTATTATCAGAACAATACTTTCATCGGTTGGAATTACCTCAACCAGGCTGGTGTCCCTGGATGGTCGGTTGTATCCGCCGCCGATATGAACAACGATGGGAATCCGGATCTCATTTGGTCGAACGATGCCACCGGCGCGGTAACGGTTCACTACTACGTCGGACACACTTACCAGACCTATGCGTGGCTGAACCAGGCTGGATCGCCCGGCTGGCATGTGGTCGCTGTCGCCGACGTCAACAAGGACGGCCATCCCGACCTTATCTGGGGAAATGACACCACCCGGCAGATCACCGTCCACTACTACGGCGGCGCCAATGGGGCAACCTACTTAACTTGGGCCTGGATGAACCAAGCCGGCGCGGCCGGATGGCACGTCAAGAATGCACTTGATTTCAATGGCGATGGATACCCTGATCTCGTTTGGCAAAGCGACACCACTCGCCAGGTCACCGTTAACTTCTACGGTGGAAGCCAGGGCACCACACTCCTCGGTTGGAACTGGCTACAACAATCGGCGGTGCCTGGCTGGCAAATCGTCAAACCGTTGCTCTCACTGATAACGACGGCTAGCTTCGCGCCGACGACGATGACGATCGCTCCTTCTACCACGGTTAACTTGACTCTCGACATTACGCCCGCACCCGCCGCATCGTTGACCGTCAACCTGAGTTCCAGCAACACATCCGCGGCAACGGTGCCGGCAACCGTCACCATCCCAGCGAACGCTACTAGCGTGTCAGTGCCCGTCACAGGCGTCAACCTGGGCACGTCTACCATTCAGGCTTCCGGGTCGAACTCGACCACCAGTTTTGCCGCCACCACAGCGACCGTGACGGTA
Source organism: Bryobacterales bacterium (assembly GCA_963802915.1). GTDB lineage: Bacteria > Acidobacteriota > Terriglobia > Bryobacterales > Bryobacteraceae > JAICMB01. The sequence goes on along the minus strand of CAWDKQ010000017.1, from coordinate 254,983 downwards.
GCGTCCGCCGCATCCGGCGCCGTCGCCGTGACGAACGCCACCGTGGGTCAGAACCTGGAGACCAATATCCTCGTGGAGCTTCCTCAAGTCGCTCCCAGTGGCGGAGTGAACGTCACTCTGACCAGCGGCGATGCCACTAAGGTGCTCGTCGCGGGAAGATCTTCAGATACTGGGACCGGTTCGGTAACTGTATCGATTCCAGCCGGCACAACTACTGTTGGAGCGTACGTGCAAGGTCTCGGCGGCAGCGGCACTGTCACTCTTGTTGCCAACGCGCCCGGTTATATCAGCGGCACCAGCACCGTAACGCTGGGTCCATCCGGATTCGTCCTGCAAGGTCCCGGCGCGACCTCGTCGTTCACTACGGTCACGGGCGCAAGTTCGACTCTTAACGTTTATCCCAATCTACTCAATTCATCGTTGGTTCCGGTAACCAGCCAGCAGCTTCGCGGTGGATTTTCTGTTTCGGTGAGCGTTACCAGCTCCAACACCACCGTTGGGACAATCTCGGGTTCTCCGCTCGCGTTTTCCAATTCGACCCCTTCCCTGAGTGCGTCATTCCTTGGCGTGGCTCACGGAAATTCAACCCTGACAGCCGTAGTACCCGCAGGGTTCAGCGCTCCCGCGGGTGGGGCCAATACCGTCACCGCAATGGTCAGCACTCAGGGACTCGTCGCGGGTAACGTGGAAGTCGGACGCAACCTGGAAACCTCGATTACCGTGCCGCTGAATGGTACAGTGACGAGTCCCAGTGGGCTTCCGGTCACCATCACATCCAACAACCCCAGCCTGGTGCAGTTCTCGACCACGGCAACCGGAGCGCCTTCTCCGTCAATCGTTGTAACGGCTGCTCAGTTCCAACAAGTCAGTCCTCCGTTCTACGTTTATGGACTGGCAAGCGGTGGCACCGCTACCTATACGGCAAGCGCCCCCGGATTCCTCAGCGGAACCGGCACGGTTACTCTCGCGCCATCGGGTTTCGTCCTTACCGCTCCCGGCAACTCGGCCAGCATCATAACGGCTACCAACGCCTCGCCAACTAACCTGACAGTCGGCTCCGTGATGATCGATCCGAACAGCGGGATTGCGACTCCGATGAGCGTCGCCAGCACCCTTGCGGCTAGCGTGAACGTCACCTCCGATAACACGTCGGTGGGTACCATCACGAGTTCGCCCGTCACTATCCTCGGCGGGAACAACACTGGCACCACTCAATTCCAGCCCGGCAACACATCGGGAACGGCAAACATTAGCATCAACACGCCCTCGGGATACAGTACTCCTTCAGTGGAGCAAACCGTGGTCGCGACGGTCCGGAGCCAAAGTATCGGTATCCAGAACGTATCGGTCGGCCAGAACCTGGAGGTCCAGCAGGCGCTTGCGATCAGCACGGCGCAGCAATCTGATTTGCCCGTCACACTCACGAGCACCAACGGAAGCCTCCTGAAGTTCTCGACTACGGCTACAGGCGTTGGCTCCTCCACCCTGGTGGTGACCATCCCGGCCGGCAGCACTACGGCGAATTATTACGTGCAAGCCTTCGGCAGCTCTGGCACAGTTCAGTACACTACTTCCGCAGCCGGCTTTGCCACGAATTCGGCCACTGTGACCATGACGCCTTCCGGTGCCGTCGTTCTCGGACCTTATGGGGATTTTCTGTCCCTCTCACTTTCTGGTGGAGCGCAGCCTTTCACGGTTTACATGACGCAACTCGACCCGAACAATAACAACAACGACACTGGCAACTACCAGGCAGTCGCCGGTGGACTCTCGGTGACCGTCAACCTGAACAGTCAAAACACAAGCGTTGGCACCGTTCCTACGTCCGTAACAATCCAGGGCGGTTCGAGCAGTGCTACGGCACAATTCACTCCGCTCCATACCGGCCAATCGACCATCACGACCTCGACGCCCGCCGGTTACACAACTCCAGGCAGCGACAATTCTCTGCCTGTAATCGTCACCCAATAAGAAGTCAGAATAGCCACAGCAACTCCGGGGAATGCTCGCCGCAAGGCGCGCATTCCCTTTTTTCGTTATAACGCCGGTAACGCCGAACCTCTGGAAAATTACAGCAAGCGCTGTATATCCACGCCGGAACAGTGTTCCTATACTGCAATTAGCAAACTGATTCCCTCCCGATGAAAAGAACCCAACAGGTCAGCGCTGAATTTCTGGAGTTTCTTCGCCGCACGGATACGTGCACTGTTTCGAACGCCATCGAGCAATTCAATGTGCGAATGCGCAATGAAGGGTTTATCCATAACGTCACACGATGCGTCTTCCCGGATTTGCCTCCGGTGGCCGGCTACGCAGTTACTGGCCGAATTCGGACTTCAGCACCTCCCATCGCGGATCTTTGTTACTACCATCGAGCGGACTGGTGGCATCACGTCGCTGCTCTTCCGGCTCCCAAGATCATCGTAATTGCCGATGTGGACCGCATCCCCGGTCCGGGCGCTTTTGTGGGCGAGATTCACGTCCGGATTGCCAAGGCTCTCGGCTGCGTTGGATATATTACCAACGGATCCGTTCGCGATATTGAAGGCATCCGATCGGCGGATTTTCAGTGCTTCGCGTCAGGAACCAGCGTTTCGCATTCCTATGCCCATATTATTGAATTCGGTCAACCCGTAGACCTCGGAGGACTCACGATTTCGACGGGCGATCTGCTCCATGGCGATCGTCATGGAGTTCAGAAAATTCCCTTCGAGGTCGTCAATGAGTTGCCCGGTGAGGTCGACCGCATCCTGAGCCGTGAAGCCGAGTTGATCCAGTTCTGTCAATCCCCCGATTTCTCAATTCACAAGTTGGTATCCATTCTGGACCAGGAGAGCGATTCTTGCCAACCGCGGCATCGGTAAAGATACCGTGGGTTCGACTCCAAATTCCAGTAACTGCGGTATTCATTTATCCCCGCTTACACTTTAATCTGGAGATTATGCCGCAATGGAGTCGGTTCCTTGGCTTCAAAGCCAAGCATCCGGCAGAGTCCTCCCACGACCACGCCAATTCCCCGGTTCGACTGCTCGCGATTACGCCAGACGACATGTTCTATTCGTCTCTGGTCGATACCGCGGCAAGCCGCGGTTGGGAAATCCGGCGCGCCGGCACGCTTCAGGAAGGAATGGATCTCATCCACGCGTTTCCTAATTCTCTCGTAATTCTCGATTGGAGCGACACCGGTCAGGACTGGCGCGGCGAGCTGGGGCGGCTTTGTAGTGGATCATGTCACCCTTGCGTCTTACTTGCATCGGGGGTGGTGGATGACAACCTCAAGGACGAGGTCTTGCGGCATCGCGGTTACGACGTTTTCCCAAGGTTTGGAGATCGTGAACAGATGGTCCGCCTGATTCAGTTCGCCTGGTTTTGGACTACTAGATCGAGGAGGCTGATGGGAGCCGAAACTCAAAAGGGCAAATCATAGCATGCGTTTAATGACCGCCTGTACAGGCGCCGCGTTGATTGGTGCGGTTCTGCTTTGTTCCTGCTCCCACCGCGAAGTTTCCGCTAAGACAACAGATGCTGCCGCGATAGCAACGGTCGGCACTGTCGCTGTTAAGACGCATGCGTTGGCGCAGCATTTAACGCTCAGTTCGGAACTGGTGCCGTTCCAGGAGATCGATGTTTATGCGAAGGAAGCCGGCTATGTCAAGAATTTGCTGGTGGATTACGGCACGCACGTCAAGCAGGGCCAGCTAATGGCCACTCTCGAAATTCCGGAACTCGAAGCCCAGCTCCAACAGGACCAGGCTGCTATCCACGCGCAGGGAGATGAAATCGTTCGCGCCGAACACGACGTTCAGCGCGTGAAGGCCACGCACAACGTGCTTCATCTTCAATACGAGCGGCTCAAGGGTGTTTCGCAGACGAAGCCCGGGCTGGTTGCACAGCAGGAAGTCGACGATGCGCAAGGTAAAGACCTGGCCGCCGAATCGCAACTAGAAGCGGCGCAAGGCGCTTACGATGCGGCCAAGAGTCAACTCGTCATGGCGCAGGCGAAGCTCGCGCACGACCAGGCTCTGTACGATTATTCGAAAATCACCGCTCCCTTCGCCGGAGTCGTCACTCAACGCATGGCCAACCTCGGCGCGTTGATGCAGGCCGGAACGACGTCGACACAAGCGACGCCCTTGGTCCGCCTTTCCGAGGAGGACGTGTTCCGTTTGGTGATTCCGGTGCCCGAGTCTTATGTAAAGTACATCCGCCTCGGCGATCCGGTCGATGTGCGCGTCACGTCACTGGACAAGAATTTCACCGGCAAAGTCGCGCGGTTCGCGGTCGAATTGAACGATTCTACTCGCACCATGCACACCGAAGTGGACGTCCGGAATACCGATGGAAGCCTGGTGCCCGGCCTGTACGCCGAAGCGGTCCTGACACTCGACCAGAAGCCCAGCGCTCTCGCGATACCGCTTCAGGCAATTAACCGCTCCGGCAACGAAACGTCGGTTTTCGTAGTGGATCCGGAAGGCCGTATCGAGGAACGTAAGGTCGAACTCGGGATTCAAACCGCCAACTACGCTGAAGTCGTCAGCGGCCTGCGCGAAGGCGAGCAGGTGATCGTGAGCGACCGCAGCGGATTGAAAGCGGGCGAGCAGGTGAAAGCGCAGCCGGTTCAGGCCCTGGTTTACGAAGGAACGCAGCAGTAACCGCCCAGCATGTCATCGTTCTCGATCCGCAATCCGTACTTCATCATCGTTCTTTGCCTTGCGGTCTGCATTCTGGGCGCGACCGCGCTTGTTCGCATGCCCGTGGATCTGTTCCCGAGCATCAATTTGCCGCAGGTTGTCGTGGCAACATTCTATTCGGGAATGCCGCCCCAGGACATTGAAACGAATATCACGTCGCCACTGGAGCGCTTCTTTACGATGGCGAGCGGGATCGACCATATGGAGTCGCACTCGCTGCTGGGCGTCAGCATGATCCGCGTTTTCTTCCAGCCCGGTACCAATGCGGATGCGGATGTCACGGAGCTGTCCAATCTCGCTTTGGCGGATTTAAAACGATTGCCGCCCGGAACCTTGCCCCCAGTCGTTTTGAAATCCGACGCATCGAGCTTGCCGGTCTGTCTGGTTGCCGTCAAGGGTCCGGGGCTTACCGAAACGCAGCTTCACGACTATGCGCAGTTCGCCATCCGCAACCAGATTGCCGTGATCAAGGGAGCGACCATCCCGCCTCCGTTCGGCGGCAAATACCGGCAGATCATGGTTCGGGTCGACCCGTACAAGCTCATCTCGCGCGACATGAGCGTGATGGATGTGGTGCACGCGATTAATAATTCGAACCTCATCCTCCCCGCGGGCGATGTCAAGATGGGGCCTTTCGATTCGTACGTCTATTCGAACAGCCTTGTCGACAACATGCGCCAGCTCAACGACGTGCCCATCAAAGCGGAAGGCGACACGTGGGTTCGGGTGAGCGACGTCGGCAGAGCGGAAGATTCCAGCGCGACGCAATACAACATCGTGCGGGTGGGCGGACAGAAATCTTCCTACATCCCGATCATGAAGCAGGGCGGCGACACCAACACCATCGAAGTTGTGAACGGCGTCCGGAACCTGATCCACCATCTGTACGACATCCCCAAGCAGATGACGGCGGAGTTGCTGTTCGACCAGTCGGGCTTCGTCAAGGAAGCCATCAACACCGTGCTGCATGAAGGCCTGATCGGATTGGTTCTGACCAGCATCATGATCCTGCTGTTCCTGGGCAACGTCCGCGCTACGTCGGCTGTGCTGCTATCTATCCCGCTTTCGGCGCTAGCCACTTTTGTGATCCTGAGCTTCATGGGCGCGACCGTGAACACCATGATTCTGAGCGGTCTGGCGCTGGCGTTTTCGCGTGTCATCGACAATTCCGTTATCTCGCTCGAGAACATTTACCGTCACCTCGAGATGGGACAGTTGCCGATGCTGGCGGCCGAGTTCGGCGGACAGGAAGTCACCCTCGCTGTTCTGGCCGCGACGTTAGTGGACGTCGTCGATTTCTTTCCGGTCACGTTTCTTTATGGCGTGAGCAAGTTCCTTTTTTCGGCGCTCGCTCTGGCTTTTTGTATTTCGCTGCTGGTTTCTTTCGTGGTTGCCATGACCGTGATCCCGCTCTTCTGCTCACGCTTTCTAAAGGCTGTCCCTCATCAGCACGGCGAAGAGCGCGCGGGGACGGGAGCGGGCGAGGAGCACGTTCCATCGGAAGTGGGCGAGGTCGGCCCGCATGCAACCGTTATCGGAAAGAAGCCGTCGTTGTGGGCGCGCTTTAACTCCGGCTTCAACCACCATTTCAATCACGTTCTGGATTTCTACGAAAAGTGGGTGCGGATCGCGCTGCTGCGGCCCGGGCTCACGGTTGCCGGGCTGATGGGCCTCTTCGTACTCAGCCTCGGCATCTATCCTTTTCTTGGCGTCTCGTTCTTCCCCCGTACGGATGCCGGACAATTCACCATCAACATGAAAGCTCCCACGGGCTCGCGAATCGAAGTAACGGACGCCTATGTCTCGAGAGTAGAGAACCTCATCAAGCGGACCGTCAAGCCAGCGGACTTTCACATGACCGTGTCGAATATTGGCGTCGTCAATGACTTCTCGTCGTTGTACACGACCAACTCCGGATCCTATACGGCGACCATCCAGACCCAACTGACCGACGGTCATACCACCGGCAGCTACGAATACATGGGCGAGATTCAACGCCGCCTGAACGCGGAGTTCCCGGAGTTGCGAACGTTTTTCCAAAGCGGGTCGATGGTGGACGCGATTCTCAATACCGGAATGCCGGCCCCGATCGATGTTCAGGTGACGAGCCCCAATCTCAAAGAGGATTACCGGCTGGCGCTCGAATACGCGTCGCGCATTTCCAAATTGAACGGAGTGGGTCAGGTCTATATTCCCCAGGACATGGATTATCCCGGCCTGCTAATGAACGTCGATCGCGTTCACGCCTCCGAACTGGGGCTGAGTCAAAAGGAAGTAGTGGATAACGTCATCACGGCTTTAAACTCGAACGCCATGATCGATCCGAACTACTGGGTCGACCGCAAAAGCGGCAACAACTATTTCCTTACCGTGCAGTATTACGATCACGGCGCGCCGGCCATTCACGATCCATTCGACCTGAAAAATATCCCACTCCGAGCGCCGAACCTAAAAACCCCCACGACGCTCGACACGGTGGTGAAGCTGGTGAACATTCAATCGCCCACCGAGGTGGACCATTACCAGATCCAGAGATCGACGGACGTGTACGTGACCCCGAAACTTGAAGACCTGGGGCACGTCACGACTCAGATTCACAAAATCCTGGACAAGGTTCCGCATGCTCCAAACGTGCGTGTGGAGCTGCGCGGGATGGTTCAAGGGATGAACGAATCGTTCTCCAGCTTTGCCATCGGTTTTACGCTTTCCTTCATGCTGTTGTATCTGATCCTGATCGCCCAGTTCAAGTCGTTCATCGATCCGATACTGATCATGCTCGCGATCCCGATGGGCGTTACGGGCGTGCTGCTGATCCTTTTATTCACCAACACTACCCTGAATGTCATGTCCCTGATGGGCGTCCTGATGCTGGTGGGAATCGCGAATTCGAACAGCATTCTGATCGTTGATTTTGCGCATCGCCTGGAAGAGCAGGGCTTGCCCGTGGCCGATGCTGTGATCACGGCGTGCCGCGTGCGATTGCGCCCCATTCTAATGACATCGCTAGCGACCATCATCGGCATGATCCCGATGGCCCTGAAACTGGGCACCGGCGCGGAGCAATACGCTCCCATGGCACGCGCCATCATCGGCGGCCTGACATCGTCGGTTCTGCTGACCGTATTCATCGTTCCAGCCGCGTACCTTTTTATTTACCGGCGAAAGGAGAGAAGCCTTCAGACTACATAGCCTCAGGCTCCTGGATGTCAGCGTTTTCGATTCGTAATCCGTACTTTGTTATCGTCATTTGCCTGGCCGTGTCGATTCTGGGCATGACCGCGGTGGCTCGAATGCCCGTCGATCTGTTTCCAACCATCAATCTTCCGCAGGTAGTGGTGGCGACCTTCTATTCGGGCATGCCGCCGCAGGATATCGAGACCAACATCACGTCGCCCCTGGAACGATTCTTCACCATGGCGAGCGGCATCGATCACATGGAATCGCATTCGCTGCTCGGCGTCAGCATGATTCGCGTGTTCTTTCAACCGGGGACAAACGCCGACGCCGATGTCACGGAACTCTCGAACCTCGCTCTGGCGGACTTGAAGCGGCTCCCGCCCGGCACTCTCCCTCCGGTGGTTCTGAAGTCCGACGCATCTAGTCTTCCGGTTTGCCTGGTGGCCGTGAAGGGTCCCGGACTCACCGAAACCCAACTCCACGATTACGCGCAATTCGCGATCCGCAACCAGATCGCCGTGATCAAAGGCGCCACCATTCCGCCACCGTTCGGCGGCAAATACCGGCAGATTATGGTCCACGTGGACCCCTATAAGCTTTTGTCCCGCGACCTCAGCGTCATGGACGTCGTCCACGCCGTCAACGACGCCAACCTGATCCTCCCCGCCGGCGACGTTAAGATGGGGCCGTTCGATTATTACGTGTATTCGAACAGCCTCGTCGACAACATGCAGCAGTTAAACGACGTGCCGCTGAAGGCGAAGGGCGATTCCTGGGTGCGGGTCAGCGATGTCGGGAAGGCCGAAGACGCCAGCGCCGTGCAATACAACATTGTTCGCGTGGCGGGCCAGAAATCCGCCTACATCCCGATCATGAAGCAGGGAGGCGACACGAACACCATCGAGGTTGTGAACGGCGTTCGTAAGCTCATCGGCCATTTGTTCGATATCCCCAAGCAGATGACCGCCGAGTTGCTGTTCGATCAGTCCGTATTTGTGAAAGAGGCCATCACCACGGTGCTGCATGAGAGCCTGATCGGCCTGGTGTTGACCAGCATCATGATCCTGCTCTTCCTTGGGAATTTCCGCGCCACAACCGCGGTCCTGCTTTCCATTCCGCTCTCCGCGCTGGCCACCTTCGTCATCTTGAACTTCATGGACGCGACCGTCAACACCATGATTCTCGGCGGTCTGGCGTTGGCCTTTTCGCGCGTCATCGACAACTCCGTCATTTCGCTCGAAAATATCTATCGTCACTTGGAACTTGGGGAATCCCCCATGGTCGCCGCGAACATCGGCGCATCCGAAGTTACATTGGCGGTGCTTGCCGCAACGCTGGTGGCGGTGGTCGATTTCTTCCCTGTCACGTTTCTGTACGGTGTCAGCAAATTCCTTTTTTCGGCACTGGCGCTGTCCTTCTGTATCTCCCTGGTCGTTTCGTTCATCGTCGCGATGACGGTGATTCCGCTCTTCTGTTCGCGGTTTTTGAAATCCGTGCCGCACTCCCACGGTAATGCCCCGGATCGCTCTCTCGGGGGCAGGTTTAACGCGGGTTTCAACCGATACTTCAACAAGCTCCTGGACGTCTATGAGAAGTGGGTTCGCCGCGCGTTGTTCCGGCCAGGCCTGACCGTGGCGGTGTTGATGGGTGTTTTCGTGTTGAGCCTGTTCTTGTACCCGTTTCTCGGAGTATCGTTCTTCCCCCGCAGCGATGCCGGCCAGTTCACCATCAACATGAAGGCCCCCACCGGATCCCGCATTGAGATGACCAACGACTATGTCGCCAAAGTAGAGGATCTCATCAAGCACACCGTCGCGCCCGAGGACTTCCGGATGATCGTTTCGAACATCGGCGTGGTCAACGACTTTTCCGCCCTGTACACCACCAATACCGGGCCTTACATGGCGACCATTCAAACGCAGTTGAGCGACGACCACAAAATCGGAAGCTACGAATATATGGATCGCGTGCAGCGCGCCATCAAAGCGCGATTCCCGGAATTGCGGACTTTCGTGCAAAGCGGTTCCATGGTGGATGCAGTTCTGAATACCGGCATGCCGGCTCCCATCGACGTGGAAGTTACGAGTCCAAACCTGGGTGTGAACTATGCTCTCGCCCAAGAGATGGCGAGCCGTATCGGCAAGATACCCGGAGTCGGCGAAGTCTACATTCCGCAGGATATGAATTATCCCGGTGTGCGCATGGAAATTAATCGAGTACACGCGGCGGAGTTGGGGCTGAGTCAAAAGGACGTGGTCGACAACGTGATCACAGCGTTGAACTCGAACGCCATGATCGCGCCGAATTACTGGGTGGATCGCAAGAGCGGCAACAATTATTTCCTCACGGTGCAGTATTACGAAAACGGCCCGGCGGCGATCCACAACGCGCAGGATCTGAAGAATATTCCGCTGCGCGCTCCGAACCTGCCCACGCCCACCACGCTAGACACTGTCGCAAGGTTGGTGGATATTGAAAGTCCCACCGTTGTCGATCACTACCAGATCCAGCGTTCCACCGATGTGTACGTCACCCCGCGATCGGAAGACTTGGGGAAGGTCACGACGAAGATCGAAAAGATCTTGAGCGAGGTTCCGCATCCGGCTAACGTGCGCGTGGCCTTGCACGGCATGGTCCTTGGCATGCGCGAGTCGTTTAAGAGTTTCGCGATCGGACTTAGCCTCTCCTTCGTGTTGCTTTACCTGATTCTGATTGCTCAATTCCGCTCCTTCGTCGATCCGATTCTCATCATGCTTGCGATTCCGATGGGAATCATAGGCGTGATGCTGGTGCTAGTGGTGACGGGAACCACCCTGAACGTCATGTCGTTAATGGGCGTTCTGATGCTGGTCGGTATCGCGGCGTCAAACAGCATTCTGATCGTTGATTTCGCACATCGCCTGCGCCAGCAGAACCTCTCCGTCGAGGACGCCGTGATCACGTCCTGCCGCGTGCGCTTGCGGCCCATTCTTATGACCTCTCTCGCAACTATTATCGGAATGATTCCCATGGCTCTAAAACTTGGCACGGGCGCCGAGCAATACGCGCCCATGGCGCAGGCCATCATCGGCGGTCTCAGCGCTTCCGTATTACTGACTATCTTTATTGTTCCCGCCGCGTATCTCTTGATTTACCGGCGTACGGAGACCAAACTGTCCAATGCGTAAACATCGCGTCGGAGTCACAATACTGACGCTTTTTAGCGCCTGTCCGGTATGGGCCGGACAAACACCCGGAACGCTTCCACCCGGTCCTCCGAACCCCCAACCGGCGCCTCAGAGCGCTCCTCCCGCGGGACCGCCGCTGACGCTGGAGCAGGCGACGGCCATGGCCATCAAGGCTCATCCGCAAGTCGCCGTGGCAAAGAATGAAGCTTCCGCCGCGGGCCAGCACATAACCGAGGCACAGGCGGCTTACTATCCCGCGATCGATGGCGAGATCACAGGATCTCAGGGCCTGTATCAAAGCCGTTTAGGCGCAGGCTCACTTACCACCTCCCTCTTGTTTAGTCGCTTCGGCTCGGGTCTTCAATTGAATCAGCTTCTCACGGATTTCGGTCGAACGAAGAATCTCGTATCACAATCGCGCTACCAGTCAGAAGCCGCCACGCAGGCGACCCAGGCCACAATCTACGACATCGTGATCGGAGTGAATCGCGCCTATTACGGCGTTCTCCAAGCGCAAGCCTACGTCGACGTCGCTAATCAGACGATCCGGGCGCGAGATGCGCTCGCAAATCAGGTCACTACTTTGGCGAATGCGCAACTCAAGTCGCAAGTGGACGTTAGCTTTGCCCAGGTGAATCTCTCGGAAGCCCAGCTACTGTTGATCCGCTCACAGGACGCGGTCGAGCGCGCCTACGCCGATCTCGCGCGCGCCATGGGACAGGACCAGGCGGTTCGATATAAGTTGGCCGCGGCCGGCTTGCCCCCGGCGCTGCCACCCAGCCCCGATACGCTCATTGCCGATGCGATCCAGAACCGGCCCGAGCTTCGCAATCTCCGCCTGCAATTACAGGCCGCCAAATCGTTCGAGCAGGCGGAGGCCGACCTGAAGCGGCCGAACGTCAGCTTTGTAGCCGTCGGTGGCGTGCTTCCCTATCTCGACCAGGACCCCCGCGTTGCGCCTCATGAATACGATGGAGCCGCAATAAATGTAGATGTCCCAATCTTCAATGGACACCTCTTCACGGCGCGCCAGCAAGCCGCGCACTATGAGGCCCAGGCTTCAGACCAGCGCCTCCGCAATCTCCAGCAGCAGATTGAACGTGATGTACGCACGGCCTGGATTACTGCATCCACGGCATACCAGCGCATCCCCGTAACCGTCGAACTGTTAAAGGAAGCCCAACTCGCCCTCGATCTCGCGCAGGGCCGCTACGATCTGGGCCTGGCCTCCATCGTCGAAATCACGCAGGCGCAATTAAATCTCACCCAGGCGCAAATCGAAAACGTCACCGCGAAATACGACTATCAAAGCGCCTACGCGGAATTGCAATATGCCATCGGAGCTCTGAGATAGAAAGAACTACGAACTAACAACTACGAACTACGAACTATTGGTGGAACACCGCCAACGCGCCCGTATGTCCATGCCCATCGTCGTATTCCAACTCCAGTTTGTGAATCGACTTGAGCTTGCCATCGTACGCAAAGTAAAGACAGCCCTTCCACGGAACGCGCGCTTCGCCTTCAGGTAATGCCGCGCGAGCAATCAGGTCTTCGACGCTGACCGTCGGGCCGGGCTCCCGCTTTGGATCTTCTTCCGTTCGCGGCTGCGTGCCGACCGGCGGCGCGCTCGCCGTCGGATCGCCAGGGAAACGGCTCGCCGGCCGCGGCCCGATCATCACCGTTCCATCTCCCACTTGTGCCGTGCCCACCGCGGACCGATCCTGCGACCAATTCGGATATTTCACCGACGCCGCCACAAACCCCGGCGATTCCGGATACAACGCCGCCTTCCGATCGTTTACGCGCAGCACAAAGTGCGAACTGAGAACCGTCACCGGCCCTTTCGATGGATAAATGGCGACTTCAATCACCAGATAATCCCGCGCATAAATCGATCCGCTTTCTGACGGCACGCTGTGGATCAGGTATTCGGCGCCCACGTCAAACTGGGGCCAAACTGCGTGCGCGGGATACTCGTTGGCTTTGCGAGGAACCTCATATTGAGCGCTCGCCGCGCAAAGCACTAACAGCGCCAGGCAACAGGTCCGTACCACGCATCGAGTATAATCCCCATCAATGCCCGGTTCCAGATTTCTACAAGCTATTCTTATCCCGATCGTCGCCCTTTTACCGATTTCAGCTCAGCCGCAATCGTCTATTAAGGCCGGGCTCGACAATGCGCTCGCCAAATCTCCCGCGCTCGCTTCCGCCTTCATCGGTATTCGCGTGGTATCGCTCCCTGAAGGCCGCGTCCTCTACGAGCACGATGCGGACCGTCTTTTCGCGCCCGCATCCAACACCAAGCTGTTCACCACCGCGCTCGCTCTCACAACATTAGGCCCCGATTATCGTTTCAGCACCAGCGTCCGCGCCGAACAGCCTCTCGACTCCGTGGGTCGCCTCATGGGTGATCTCGTTTTCGTAGGCGGAGGCGATCCGAGCATGTCCGCCCGCACATATCCTTATCAAGCGCCGAAACCCGGCCAGCGGCCGGAGCCATTCCAAACGATCGCCGCCATCGAAGACCTCGCCGATCAGCTCAAAGCTCGAGGTCTGACCTCCATCGCGGGCGACATCGTCGGCGACGACTCGCGCTATCCATGGGAGCCATATCCGGATGGCTGGTCGGCCAACGATCCAGTCTGGGACTACGGATCCCCGGTCAGCTCGCTCATCGTAAACGACAACGCTTTCACACTGTGGATCCGTCCCGGCGTGCAACCGGGCGATCTCGCCCGCATTCAAACATTCCCCTCCCTGTGCCCCCTAGCGATCAACAACCGAATCGTGACCACATCCGGAGGTGAACGCAAGATCGAGGAGGACCGCGGCATCGGCGCTCACGAACTCCAGGCGTGGGGACAGATTCCGGTGAACGATCCGGGTATCGACGAATTGCTCGCCGTCGACGATCCCGCCATCTTCGCAGCCGCGATGCTGCGAGACGCGCTTGTGCGCAGAGGCGTCGTGGTTCATGGCGAAGCGGTCGCCCACCACCGCTTCGGAAACGAAACTGTCGATCCCACCCCTAAAATGGGAATCGAACTCGCCCGGCGCGTATCACCGCCGTTGACCGAACTCCTCCAGGTCGTCGATAAGGTCAGCCAAAACCTGCACGCCGAGGTGATGCTGCGGGAAGTGGGTTTCGTCAAGCGCAACAACGGCTCCCGTGAAGCAGGTCAGGAAGAGATGAAGGCGTTTTTGTCGCGCGCCGGCATCTCAGCTTCGGAATATCATCTCGTGGATGGCTCCGGCCTCTCGCGGCTCACGCTCGTCTCTCCTACAGCCGTCACCAAGCTGCTCACGTTTATGTATCGATCGAACCTGCGCGATACCTGGATTCCGCTGCTCCCGATCGCCGGAGTCGACGGCACCTTGAGAACCCGTTTCGAGGGTCATCCCGAAGCCAGCCGCATCCACGCAAAAACCGGAAGTCTGAGCCATGTGCGCGCCTTGTCGGGATACGCCGAAGCGCAATCATCAGGCACGCTGGCTTTCTCGTTCATCGTGAACGACAGCGTCGCCGCGTCTCACGATATTTCCGCTTTCCTTGATACCATGGGATTGAAGCTCATCGAATAGGGGTAAGGGACATGCCGATTTTTGAATATAGCTGCGAAGATTGCGGAACCAAGTTTGAGAAGCTCGTTCGCCGGACCGGCGAGGAAGTAGCATGCCCGTCCTGCGGTCAGAATCATCTGAAGACCGAGTTATCGACATTCGCAGCGCATGCCCATAGCGGGACCAAACAATCGTCCCAAATGTCGAGTTGCCCGGGCGGCATGTGCCGCACCCCCGGCCTCTGTGGCATGAACTAACCCTGACCGAATGTCACCTTGCAGTTGACATTCCCCTTTTATTCGCCCATAATAAATCCGTGGCGGTCACAAGACGGCAAAAAGAGGTCCTGGATTTCATCGCGGGCTTTGTCGAAGACAACGGCTACAGCCCCAGTTATGAAGAACTCGCCCGAGGCCTGAACCTCGCCTCCGTGGCGACGGTTCACAAACACATTGAGGCGCTCGAATCCCGCGGATACCTGCGCCGCGCCTTCAACCAAAGCCGTTCCCTCGAAGTCGCTTCGAAATACCTTCAGGAGCGTCGTCGGACGATGCAGGCGCAACAAGCCCAGCAACTTCGAAGCGTTCCACTGGCTGGCCGGATTGCCGCCGGACATCCCATCGAAGCCGTCGAAGGTCGGGAGACTCTCCAATTCACGGATTTTACGGGCAAGGGCGACACCTACGCGCTGCAGGTCAGCGGCGAATCCATGATTGATGACCACATCTGCAGCGGCGATTTCGTCTTGATCGAAAAGACCGCTCAGGCGAACCCAGGCGATATTGTCGTCGCCCTGGTGGATGGTGCGGAAACCACTCTCAAGAGATTCTATCGGGAACCGGGCGGCCTCATCCGCCTTCAACCCGCCAACTCCGCGATGGAACCGATCCTCGTAGATGGCGCCCGCGTTCAGATCCAAGGCCGCCTGCTCGCTGTAATGCGCAAATACCGGTGATGTTAGACTGAGGGAGTGGGACCAGCCACCGGCCTAAAACGCTTCGTCTTTTGGGATTATCCCCGCATGAGCTGGCAATACGACGTCATGGTCGGATTGATCCTGCTCTTCATCTTTCTAATCCCACGCGAATGGTTTCGCGATCAACCTCGTCCCAGCAACATTGTTATGGTCGGATCGCCCGAACGAGGCAGCAGCGAGTTCTGGATCGAGCCGGATCAAATGGAAGGTGTGCCCGAAGCCGATCGCGTCGCTAAAGCGTCTGCGTTGTTGAACGCGCGCTTCAAGAAACACAGCGTCGTGCGTCTTGAGCCCATTTTTGACTCCGAGCAGGAGATCCGCGGTTACCTGGCTTACACGAAGCCTTAATTTCGTAAAACTTTGATCTTTCCTGTGCGACCATGAAGCCAGCCTACGTCTTTATCCTGATTTGCGCCGCCGCGTTTGCCGCAAACGACGCTGGCAGCGTGCCACCCCTCGCCGAGGTTCTCAAGCAACTGGATCAGAACGCAAGTCAGTTCCGGACCATGTCCGCGAAAGTCGTGCGTCACGATATTACTGCGGTTCTTAATTCCGATGACAAGGAATCCGGAACGGTCTATATGAAGAAGACCGGGAGCAGCGTGCAAGGCCTCATGAACACGACTCTGCCGGATCCCAAAACCAGCGTCTTCTCGGGCAAGGAAGTTCAAATTTACTACCCGAATATGAAGCGTGTCGATATTTACGACACAGGCAAAAACGGCGAGCAGCTCGAGCAATTCCTCACGCTCGGCTTTGGCACCTCCGCCGCCGACCTCCAGAAAAACTACGACATAAAGGTCCTCCCGACGGAGAATATGAATGGCGAGAAGGCCATTCACCTCCAACTCATCCCGAAATCCGAAGAAGCGAAGAAAATGATTTCAAAGGTAGACCTCTGGCTCGGAGAGCACGCCTATCCGATTCAGGAGAAGATCTACGAGTCTTCCGGCAATTACCATCTCATCGCCTACTCCGACGTGCAGATCAATAGTCCGAGCTTCAAAGATCAGGATGTGCAACTAAAGCGCCCGCCTGGCGTTAAAGAGTATAGGCCGAGCAATTAGTAGCGCAGCGAGCATGCACCAGACCGGAATCTCTAACCGCGGCACCGTCGGGCGACTCGGATTTCTCGATTGGACGCGCGGCTTCGCGATACTCATCATCCTTCAGGGCCACGTCTTCCATTCCTTCTCCACGCAGACAGGCCGCAACGATGGACCTTATGTGATTTCCCAGTTCTTCGGCGGCGTCGCTCCGGCGATTTTCCTGGTGCTGACAGGCGTGACCCTCGGATTTATCATGGCTCGTGGCGACCGCGACGGCCTGAGCCTGCGTGATCGTTGGTTCGCCGCCCTCCGCCGCTCCAGATACCTCTTCCTGATTGCGTTTCTTTTTCGGATTCAATTGTGGGCCTTCGGATTTCCGGACAGCCCAACCTCCGAGCTTCTGAGAGTGGACGTCCTGAACTGCATGGGATTTGCCTTCGCGGTGATGTCGCCCATGGCGCTTCTCGCGACCGCGGCGCGCGCGCGTGTGGCCGCAATTCTTGGCGCATCGATAGCCGTGGGAGCGCCGATTGTTTCCATGCTCGATTGGAACTGGCTCCCCCCCGCGTCGCCGCCTATATCGTTCCAAGCCTCAATCAATTCGGATTCTTTCCCTGGGCCGCCTTCATCGCATTCGGTCTGAGTTTTGGAAGCGTGCTGCGGCTAACCAAGCCCGAACATTTAGGCCGTCTGATGCAGTGGGTTGCGCTGGCGGGGTTTGGCACGTTCCTCCTGGGCCAGTATTGTTCGAATTTTCCCTACTCGATTTATCCTCATCAGGACTTCTGGCTGAACAGTCCCTGGATGATCGCCATGAAGCTCGGACCGGTCCTGCTGCTACTGAGCGCCGCGTACCTCTGGAACGAGTATGGATCGAAAAGTTGGAGCCCCCTGCGTCAATTCGGCGTGACTTCTCTGCTCGTATATTGGGTGCACATCGAGCTCGTCTACGGCCGCTGGTTCTGGTTTCTTAAAGACCGTCTGAGCGCCGCACAATGCGCCTTTTGCGCCATAATTCTGATTGCGTTAATGCTCGGTCTTTCCGTCTTGCGAACGCGCTACAGAGGCCGCCAGTTCCGATGGTTCTCATTCTCATTTCCCTACTTCACCGCTGCGCAGCCCCGCCGCGTTCCCGGCGATTGATTGTTTAGCCGCGAGATATTCGCGGACCTTCTCGCGATTCGGGCCTGCTTTGTCGACTGCATCCACGAAAACGCCGACGGCATCCCGGATTGAAGTCGACGGAGGCAGGCGCAAGATCCAAGGGATATTCGAAGTCGTCAGCGTGCGATCCGATGACAGCGCGATCAGCGGAAAAAATGCCTTGACCGCGATCTGCTCCGCCAGGTGGGAGGAATTGCGATCCGTGGCGATGAATCCAATCAGGCTGTCGTCGTAGGCAAGGTTGACAAGCTCCGTCGAAGCTTTCCCCCAAGCAGCCTCGGACGCAATTCCGACAAACCGGTATCCCGGCTGTTTCAAATCCTTGGCGATCTTATCCGCGCCCGGACCGAAGATGCCCATCGTCAGCAACGGCCCCGTCGCATTTGGGATCGGAGGGCCCGCATAACTGGCTCCTTCGACTTTCGCGTACGGCTTCTCCATCGTGTATCGCCGATAGCTGACTTTGCCGTCTTTCACTTTGCCTAGATACAACGGCGCGATGTTTTTCGCGTTCGGGTCGAAGATCATCTCACCCGTGACGCCCTTGTAATGTTCCACTGAGTAGAGCGCGTCGCGAATCAGGCCGCGGTTCAAGCCCGCGCGGCAAATGGCATTGAGCAGAATGTTCATGGTGTCGAAGGCGAGTGAAGAGAACGCATCTGCATTCGCGTTGTACAGCGTCGTGAATCGTTTTTGAAAATCGACCCACGTTGGATCGTCGCGACTGGGGTCGTAAGGATAAACAAGTTCCAGTCCCTCAGCCGCCGGACCAGCGATACGGAACAAATCGTCTCCCATTACGCGAAAGCTGCCGAAGACGGGCTGCTTCATTCCCATTTCGCGCATCTGCTTCAGGATCATTCCCGCCGGCGCCGCGTCCGCCCAAACCACGATTCCATCGACGCGCGAATCTTGAATCACACTGAGCTGACGCTTGAAGTCCATTTCGCCGGGCATGAATTTCTGTTCGATGATCACAGGATGTCCCAGCCGCCGCGACGCATCTTTAAACTTGACGATTCCGAATCGCCCGTAGCGTTCGTTGACACGCAAGAGCGCGATGCGCTTCAATCCCAGATCGCTGTAAATCCGTCGCGCCAGCGTGTACCCCTGAACGCGATCGTCTTGAATGCCGGTGAGAATCCACGGAAT
Source organism: Bryobacterales bacterium (assembly GCA_963802915.1). Taxonomy (GTDB): domain Bacteria; phylum Acidobacteriota; class Terriglobia; order Bryobacterales; family Bryobacteraceae; genus JAICMB01. The sequence continues at coordinate 236,043 of CAWDKQ010000017.1, read as the reverse complement.
AATGGTCTCCGGAATTGTCGGGTCGGTCGCCGCGCTATTGACGATCGGTAGTTCGGCGCGAAGCGACACGCGCAACGCGATGTGTGTTGAGTCGCCGCTGATTGACCCAAGCATCCCCCAGGTCTTGTCGTCGTAGACCATCTTGACGATCTCATTGCTCGAAGCGCCCCATTGCGCGCCATCGTTGTGGATAATGAGCCGAAAGGGTTTGCCTCCATAACCGCCGCGCTTGTTCGCCTCGTCAACGGCCATTTGCGCGCCGTGCAGCATGGAAAGACCTAGCGCCTGGTCCTTGTGATTCTCAATGGGACCGAGGAAGGAGATGGCGACGTCCGAAACGTCGGACGCTTTCACTGTCGCAACGTCGCGCGCGGCGCCGTTGTATTCCGGCGACTTCGTGTAGTGCTCGTAGTAAGGTTTCGTGAACTTCGAGTACGGACGCAGGTCTTCCGGCTCATTGGCGTACGGTTCTAACGTGCGATTCGGAGGCGCGGCCGGCGGATCCGCGCCGCAGGTGCACTGGCCAACCAGCATCCTGCTCACCAGGATCGCCAATAGCGCGAGTTGCAGGCGCATGATTACTCCTCTTTCGGCGGAATTAACATCGCGATCGCTTCCATCTCCACTAGCAGCTCAGGACGGCACAGAATCGCCTGGATTCCCGTGGACGCCGGAAGCGGATCGAGCCCCTGCTCTTCGAAAAACGCCGTGCGCTCTTCGTTGAACGCCGCATAGTCGCGCTCGATATCGCGCAGGTAGCAGGTGGTGCGCACGATGTCCTTCCATGTCGCGCCTTCGGCGGCCAAGAGCTCCGTGATGTTCTTGTACGTCCGACGGCACTGCGCCCGGAAGTCGCCGATATGCACGGACTCTCCGTTTTCGTTGATGCTGGCCGTTCCGGAGATGAGCAGGATTACGAGACCATTCAGGTCGATGCGCAGCCCGCGCGAGAACGAGCTCGGGCGCGCGTAAGCGAATGCTTCATTCAGCACGTTTGGGGCGCTGATGGCGCGGCGCTGCACCTGGGTCGCGCCGGAGGCCTTGTCGAGAGCTTCTGTAAGCGTCATTTTTGAGAAATCTCCTGTCTGCTTGCGATTCGGATTCCGTGGCTCAGCCCCTTAGCCGTAGCCACCCACACGTCGTCGCCCTGAAAATCGACGCCGAATGTATAGTTGTGCGCGGGCGCGGTATCTACGGCCACGCGCGATGTCTTTCCCTGCGCATCGCGGACCAGCATCTCCGGCGCGTGCGTATCGAGCGCCGGACGATAAACGGCCCAGTTCTCGCCGTCGAAGTACGCAAGCCCCTTATCCGTGGAAAACCACGCGCGCGTGCCATCAATCGACTTCACCTGGTTCAGAAAATTGCCGGGCAGTCCGCTGTCTTTGTCGAGAAAATTGCGCCAGTTACGTCCGTCATAGCGGCTCGCTCCGAAATACGTTGCCACCCACAGGATCTTATTCACGTAGCTCACCGACGTTGTGATCTCGTGAATTAATCCCTGGTCTTTGTAGAGCACCATCTCGGTTTCGCCATCGGGATCGTTATAATCTTTCCAGCGCTCGGTCTTGACGTCGTACTCCAGAACTCCGCCGCCCCACACCGCGTAGTAAACCTTGTCTTCGGCCGCGCTCACGGCATACGTCCAGATCTCGTACATCGGCGTATTCCGCTCGTTGAAAATGGCCCATTGACCCGTGCGCGTGTCGAGCCGGCTGGCTCCCGCGGCCGTGGCGACCCAAACATAATCGCCTTGCACCGTCACGCCATAAACCACGTCATTTGCGAGGCCGCTGGTGAGCTGCGTGAATGCGTCAATCCGTCCCGCGGAATAGCGGCTCAACCCGCCCATGGTCGCGATCCACAAATCATGCGTCTTTTTGTCGAGACCCAGCGAGAGCACGGCGCGGTGCGTAAGTCCATCCGCGGTCGTGAAAACCTTCCACTTGCCCTTCTCGTAGAGCGCCAGTCCGTTGTCCGTCCCGGCCCAGATGCGATAACCATCCACCGCGACCGAATAGACGCGATTGCTCGGCAGGCCGTTGGCGGTGGTGAAGTTCTCCCACCGGTACATCGGCATCGTTTGCGTAAATGCCGGGCACAAAACCAGAACTGCAAGAATGGCGTATCTCATAGCGTTTTCAAATATTCGATGAGATCGTTCAGCTCATCTTTGGTCAGATCGTTTGTGATGCCGTGGGTGTCCTTGGGATTAAAGACAGTCCAGATTTCTTCGAGCGTTCGCGCGGAGCCGTCATGCAGATACGGCGCGGTCAGCGCGACATTCGTCAATTGCGGGGTGTCGACCAGCGGCTCGCGATCGGTGGGCTTGCCGCTACCGACGTCGAAGACCTGTTTGTTGGTGTAATACTTGCCCGAGTGGCAGAACGAGCAGCGCGATTCTTCGGGGATTAAGGAGCCGTCGGCGCGGCGTGTGCGTTCGAAGATGGCTTTGCCGTGTTCCTGCGCTGCAGTCAGCTCGCCATTAGCCGCGCGATAACGATTCGGACGAAGCGGTATGGATTTGACGTAATGCACCAGATCCTCGAGGTCATTTCCGACAAATCCCGCCGATCGGAAGAAAAAGCGTTCCGTGCGCGGGCCGCACTCCGTCTGAAGATCGGGATTCGCGCCGTTCCACTTATATGGCGCGGTTTCGCCGATATCTTCAAGAGAGCGATTGTCCACAATGTCCTTGCCGAAGCCATCGGGTTCCAGGTCCCATTGCAGACCGTCGATGGTCGAATCCAAGTGGCAGTTCGCGCATCCGAACTGACCTTGGAAGGAGGGCCTCGACGAATAGAACAATCGTTCTCCGCGCCGCTCCGGTGTTATCGTCTCCAGTCCCCCGAGCGGAATCACTCCCGTCACTTGACGATGCGCGGTGTCAATAACCGAGACGTTGTCGTCTAAACGATTGCAGACGTATAAAGTCGCGCCATCGGGTGAAAGGGCGATTCCACGCGGGTTCCTCCCCACTTGGATGTGCGCGTCCAAGTAACGGGCGGAAATCGAAAGGTCGTTGGCAAAGTTCGCGGCGTTAGGGTCGTGAGCCGCTTGAAGCAAGTGCTTCACATCCAGGACGGCAACTTCATCGGAGCTGCTCGCGGATAAGTATATTTTCGATTTGTCCGGCGCGATAGCGACGCCGAACGGCAGAGAAAAATACCTTTCCAGCTCGTCTAAAGGCAGTTGAACCACCCGTCCGCCGATGTCCTCGCCGAAGATCGCCAATGAATCGCCGAAGGCCCACCCGTGCTCGACATGCGCCAGCGGAATCAGATTCTTCGGACGAAGCTGCGTCGCGATTCCCAACCGGCCATCCCGCGACATCGCGACCTGAAACACTCCGCCAACGTTGTGCAAACGGGCGCGCGACGCAACCATCTGATGCTCAGCGTCTATTTCCGTGATCTCGGACTCGGGCTCGGATCGAAACTTCCCGAGGTTCGGGTAAATGTGTGTCGCGTAGATGCGAGCGCCGTCGGGCGATGTGGTCATGTAGCTCGCGCCACGGCCGGCAACCAGCCGCCGAGTCTCTTTTCCGCTTTCCAGATCGACGACGGAAATATCACCGCCAACCCGATTCGCAACGAACAGCGCTTTCCCGCTGGCATCGAGTGCCGCGCCCGATGGTTCGAATCCTGCGGGCAATGTACGTATAGCGCGCTGCGCGGAAGTGTCGATTTCGGTTACCGTATCTCCCCAGGAGTTCGTGATGTAGCCGCGCGCGCCGTCTTTCGTGAGCACGATGCCACGGGGTACGCTGCCCACGGGGATCCGGCCGACCACGACCTTCGAAGCCGCATCCACGACAACAACTTCGTCGCTACCCTGGCAAACGATGTATAAACGACTACCGTCGGGAGAGACTCGCAGATCGACGGGATTGGTGTAGCGCGAGGCCGTATTCGAAAACACGAGGACCGCTGAAGCAAACCCGAGAATGATCGTTGCGAGCCGCATGTTCTATTGCTCCCGAATAGTCACAATCTGATCGGCGGGGACGTTCACCATCACCTGATGTTTTCCCGACGGCCACGTCACCGTGATCTTGTCCGCTTTGGTGTTCGCGCCAAGTCCGAAATGCAGACGCCAGTCATCCTGGCTCAAGTAGCCCGACCCCGCGACGCGCTGCGATTCCTGCTTCTGGTCACCGGTCTGAACCTCCACCAGCGCCCCGATTCCATCGCGATTGCTCTTGGTTCCGACCAACCGAACCTTGAGCCAGTGGGCCGTCGACGCGGTCACGTTGTGAAGCAACTGCCCCGGCGCACCTAGGTTCACGACGAACGCGTCGACTTTGCCGTCGTTGTCGTAATCGGCGAAGCATGCGCCTCGGCCGACGGTCTTCACGTCGAAAAACGGACCGCCGGTGGTCGATACATCTTCAAATTTCCCCCCGCCGACGTTCTTGAAGAGCGAATGCTCTTGCGGAATCAGATGAATCAAACCGCCGTGAAAAATGAGGATATCCTTGAGCCCGTCGTTGTCGAAATCGTAAACACCGGAGCCCCAGCTCGTGTATTGCGCGGTGTACTGCGAGATCCCCGCCTGCTGCGTGATGTCGGTGAACGGAAGAGCGCCCGTGTTCTTCAGCAGCCGATTGTATTTCGAGTCCGTTACCCACAAATCGAACCGGCCGTTGTTTTCGAGATCGGCGAATACCGGTCCCATGGCAGAAGTCGACTCGCCGTTCTGTCCGAAAGCCGCTCCCGCTTCCGTTGCGATCTCCTCAAACGTGCCATCGCGCTTGTTGTGGAACAGGAAGTTCTCGGTCTTATCGTTCGCGACATAGATGTCGGGATATCCGTCGCCGTCGAAGTCGGCCGCTGTGGCGCCCATGGTGCGGCCCTTGTAAGCGGCGATACCGGACTTCTCGCTCACGTCGACAAAAGTGCCTTTGCAGGTGTTGTGAAACAGAATGTTCGAACTGGCCTGATAATCGAGCGGCCCAGGATAATTGTCGGCGGCATAATACGCGCGGTAGGCGGGATCGAATTTCACGTACCGCCCGATGAACAGATCCACGCACCCGTCACGATCGTAGTCGAGCCACGCGGACCCAATCGCCCAGCCGTCGATTTTCAAACCCGCCTTCTCGGTAACGTCTTCGAACGTTCCGTCACCCTTGTTCCGATACAGCGTGATGTGGCCGTAGCTGGTGACCAGCAAGTCGGTATAACCGTCGTTGTCGTAGTCTGCCGCAATGACGGCAAACGAGAATCCGTTGCCCGCCACTCCGGCCTGATCCGTCACGTCGGTGAACTTGCCATTGCCATCGTTGCGATAGAGATGATTGTGCGGCGGCGTTTCGGGCGCTTTGCGCAGCGGATAGGGATGCATCCCCTTTTCGAGCGGCCGTCCACTGGCGACGAAGAGGTCCGGCTTGCCATCGTTGTTGTAATCGAACCAGACGCAACCGGCTCCGGTCGATTCCAAGAGCGATCCCAACTTCTCAGCGCCAAAAGAATGCGTGAACTGGATGCCCGATTGCGCCGTGACGTCTTCAAAACGGATCGGCACAGGCGCACGGTCGGCCGCAAACGCAGTCGCCGCAGCGAAGAATAAAATAAACTTCATCGTTTCGCCTCCAGCATCTTCACCGGAGTTGTAGTTTTCAAAAGAATCTCGGGAACTTTGTTTTCGGGCGAGCGCTCCGGTCCGGCATGGCATCCGACGCATACTCGTTGCTCGCTCGGCCGCATCCAGAACCAGTTATGCTCGGCCCGAACGACATGGCCCGCGGCGTCCAGCAGTTCGATCCGGATCGGCTTGTCGGCCGGCACTTGCACGTAGAACGATCCATCGCGCTCCACGCCGGTTTCGCCGAGCAGCCCTTCCTGCGAGTACAAGCGTATTTTTTGGATCGCGCCCTGCGGCATCGCGTCACGCGACACACGAGCGTTCAAACACAAAAGATTACCGGCGGTCCGCGTCGTCACTAGGCCGGATGGAAATCGAGTGGGCGGAGTCCGCGGCGCGACAATCACCGGCTCGACCGCATTGGCCGCCGAGACTTCCAAAGCCGCGAATTGCTTGTTCGCCGTGTTCCAGCGATAAAGTCCCAAGTTCCCCGACTTAGAACGGCGTCCGACAATCCACTCTTCGTTTGAGATCTCCGCGATGGGCCCCCAGGCGTTGCGCAAATCGGCGACTTGAGCAGCTTGCGTCGATGTAAACCGCATCAAACCCTCGTTCGTGCCGAAAATGATGTCGCCCGAGCCGATCTGCCGACCCGAACCGCGATCCGGACCATGATCGCAACGGACAGCTTCCACTCCGGTTCCATCCGGATAAACCGTGTACAGCTCGCGAGTGTGCGTACCTGCCTCAAACAGAACGCGCCCATCGCGTAGCACGTCATCCGTGAGACAACGGCCGAGAGCAAACGTCAATCGCGACGCCTTGCCTCCCGCGAGCGGCATGCTCTCGATCCACGATTCGGCTTTCCCTACGCGCGTGTAAACAATTCGATCTTCCGGAAGATAAAAAGGCCGGATGCAGTCGGTATCGCCGCTTGTGATCTGTCGCGGCATCCCATTCGTCAGTGCCTGCTCCCAGATCTGCCAGGGCGATGATACATTTTTTTTGCCCGCAAAAAGGATGCGGGTTCCGTCGAAGTTGACCGTCGCGTCGGCGGAAGCATAAAAGCTTGCAACGATGGCGCGTCCGCCCGCAAATCTGAGAGCCGCTCCCGCGGGAAACCGGTCTCGACCCTCCATCCACGCCTTTGCGTCATAACGCGGAGCTTCCGTGAAGAGATAAGTAACGTCCGCCTTATTCGCCACCGCTCCCAGAGCGAGAGCAGCCCCGGCGATCGCCACGGCCCTAAACACCGGCGCAGGCCTCTTGGTAACGTCTGGCCCTTATCGCCAAGAAAGGCTCGATCTCGTCGACGAGGTCCTGAAACTCGGCGAAAGACAACGACTGGTCGCCATCGCTCAAAGCGTGTTCCGGGTCCGGATGTACTTCAATAATCAGGCCGTCGGCGCCAATGGCTACCCCCGCGCGCGCCACCGGCGAAACCAGGTCGCGCCTTCCGGTCGCATGACTCGGATCGAGGATGACGGGCAGTCCGGTCATCTTCTGCAGGAGCGGAACGGCGGCGATGTCGCAGGTGTTGCGGGTTGCGGTCCCAAAGGTCCGGATGCCGCGTTCGCAGAGGACGACCTGGTCGTTCCCGTGAATTCGCAGCGCCTCGGCCACTTCGGCCAGTTCCTCTACCGTGGCAGACATCCCACGCTTCAACAGGACTGGAAGACCGGATGCCGCGACGGCTTCAAGCAGAGCCCAATTCCCCATGCTGCGCGAGCCCACCTGGAGCATATCCGCATACTCAGCAACCATTTGGACCTGGGTGTCTGTCATGACTTCCGTCACGACGGCCAAACCTGTCACCCTGCGCGCTTTTGCCAGAAGTTTCAAGCCCTCCAGGCCGAGTCCCTGGAACGCGTAAGGAGATGTTCGTGGTTTAAATGCCCCACCCCTGAGGATTCTCGCCCCTCCGCGGGCTACAGCTTCCGCAGTTTCCAGGAGCTGCCGTTCCGATTCAACCGCGCAGGGACCGGCAATAATGATGAAATCTGGCCCGCTAATCTCGATTTTTCCAATGCGCACACCCATCCCACGCCCGCCTCGTAAGAAACCCTCTGTTTGAATCTTGTCGATTGTGGTGCAATTCGCTGGCCCCGGTGACAGAGGCCCGATCGCTGCGTGACAGTAGCGGGAATCACTGCGCTGAGCGAATCGCTCCGCAGTGCAGTCTTACTTACCACCAATACGAATTTGACCCAATGATACGAGGAGTTGCGTAGGATGCCAATAGTGGAATTGCACTAGAGACTACGGCCGCGCGGCGGCGCATTCGCCCATGGTGTCGGCGAAATGCCTCACAATGTGGACCATCTCTTCCAGCGCCTGGCGGCTATAGCGCGACGACAGGCGGCTCGATACCGCGTACCAGGCTCGCATGATCTGAAAGTCGAGCACCAGCATACGATGCTCGATCTTTCTCCCAGCCATGCGGAACTCGGCGCCATGGCGCATCAGACACGTGAGAAGACGGTAATCCCGGTCCAAGGCGCGATTCAGCGCGTCGAGTTGCGCCTCTGGAATTTCTCCGGCCAGTTCCTCTTGGATCTCGGGAAATCTCAATGCATTGGCCTCAGCTACGGCGGCGGCATAGTCCCGGATTGCTCGGGTGCTCAGGATCAGCAGGCACGTATACCGAAACCAGTAGACCAACAACACCCCGGACATTGCGACAAACAGCACATTAGCCCACATCGAACCGACTCCGCATCTGTTGTTTTCACGATGAGAATATCACCCACATTTAGGGGCTACAAGCTTTAAGCCAGTACTTAGGGTGATTTTGTTTTTTGCGTCTCGGGTGTTTGTCTGTGCCTCTGGGGGAAGACCATGTTTGTCGGTGTAACGCCGTGCTCGCGACAGTACTCCAGGTACAGGACGCCGTAACTCTTAGTAATGTAGTCGGCCTTCGAGTAACCCAGTTCGCGAGCCGTTCTGTCGATCCACGAAGCCGAACCCTCGATCTCCATGATGTCCCCAATCGGGGTATGATCGACCGTCACGATTCCGCGCTTGCCCGGACGTGCGTACTCTGTCCTGTACTTCTCATAACGAAACGCCGGCGCAAACCCGAGGCGTTTGATAATCTGCTCGGTCGCGTCCGCATCCTCGACCCGGGTTTCGATCTCTTCACGCGACTTATAAGCGCCGACCTTGCCAGGCCCCTTGAACGTAACAAGCGTGGCGCGGCCCGCGCGGCGGACACGCAGCAACTCGCCACGTTTTCGCAGATCCTGAGCCGGCGTATCGAAAAGCGTATTGGCCTCGAAAACTCTTGGCGCATGGACCTCGAACCCGAGTTCCAGCAACTTCTTCCGAGTGGCTGCCGGCCTCGAAATCCGAATTTTGACTTCCGTCTCCACGGCCAATCCACCAGGATACCGGAATGGTACAAAGATTGCCTTCTTCAACGTTGGATGCGTACGCTTGCGGCCTGTATCTTATTGAGCATTTTAGGATTCACCCCAATTGCGTTTAGTTCGCCGGACAAAGTCATCGGACCAAAGATGGAAAAATTTGCCCCCGGCGAGAACGTACTTTGGACCGATCCGGGCGACGTGGCATCGCTCGACTTCGTTTACGGAGTTGGTGGACAGGCGGGAGCTCCGCAATCGCCGTTCTATTTCATCAAGGAAGATTTCAGCGGATCGAATCCCAAGGTCTTGGTGAAAGACGCCAAAGATCGGAAGTGGAGCGTCAAATGGAGCAAGGAGGCGCACTCCGACGTTTTCAGTTCGCGTATGGCATGGGCCTGCGGATTTGTAGCGCAGCCGGAGTACTACATCGCGCAGGGCCAGATCCTGGGAATTAATACGCCTCTCAAACGCGCGGCAAGCGAAATTCGCGGCAATGGAAATTTCACATCAGCCCGATTCGAGTTGCGAAGCGACGATCCGAAATTCCTGACCGATGCCGGATGGTCCTGGGTCAATAGCCCATTCCGGGGCTCGCCTCAGATCCATGGATTGAAAATCCTCATGATGCTGGTCTCGGATTGGGACAACAAGGACGCCCGTGACCAGGATCGCGACTCAAACTTGGCCATCTTCCAGGCTCACGGAGACGATGGTCCCCGCTATCTCTATTTCATCGCCGACTGGGGTGGATCGATGGGCAAATGGGGCAACGTGGCAACTCGCGATAAATGGGATGCCAAGGGTTTCGCGGATCAAACGCCCGATTTTGTGAAAGGTCTTCACAACGGGAACATCGTCTGGGGCTACCGCGGCCAGCGTACCGAAGATCAGGTCCAAGACGTTCGCGTCAGCGACGTTCAGTGGTTACTCCAGTACTTGGGACGCATCACCGATGATCAACTTCGAAAAGGACTGGAGTCCAGCGGAGCGACGCCGGAAGAGGTCGCCTCCTTTACGTCATCGTTACGCAACCGCATTTCTCAATTGCAGCGCATCGCGCAGTAATATACTCGTTGGCACGATGAGAAAAATCCTTCTCGGGTTGCTGCTTCTGCCCGTACTTGCCGCGCAATCCAATGAAACCGAAATTCGCGCCGTTCTGGATCGCCAGGTGGAAGACTGGAACCGCGGCGATGTCCGCGCCTTCATGCAAGGCTACGACGACTCGCCGGACACGCTGTTCATCGGGACCACCGTCGTGCGCGGGCACGAACAGGTGCTCCAGCGTTATCTTTCGCACTACGGAACAAAAGAGCAGATGGGCCGTTTGACGTTCACGATCCTCGAGGTTCGCCCGCTCGGAACCGACTACGCGTTAGTGGTTGGGAAGTTCCACCTCGATCGCTCAGCGCCGGCTGGAGGCAACAGCGATGGCATCTTCACGCTCACTTTTGAGAAGAAACAAGGGCGATGGAAAATCATCGCCGACCACACCAGCTAGTGCGTCTTGTCTTTGTTCTGCATGATCGATTGCGCCAGGTAGTTGACAACCTTCGCGTCGTTGCGGGCAATCTCGTAATAGGCGGCGCGCAGCAACTGATCTTTGCGGTTCACGAGGATTTCGCGGATATTCTGCTGTACCCTCGGATCGTTCAACTCACGCTGTCCGGCCGGTTCTTTTGAGAGCACTTTGAGAATGCGATAGCCCTCCGTTGTGTGAAGGACCGGAGTGATCTGCCCGGGCGCCATTCCCATCACGGCTTTTCTCAAGTCGCTGTTGGCCCGCTCCAAAGTGGATTCGGGAATGAAACCGAGATCCCCGCCGTTGGTCGCCGTATTGGGATCTTCGGAGAAATTCTGCGCCAGCATTGCGAACTCGTCGCCCTGGCGGAGGCGCGCCAGAATCATATTGATCTTCTTCTGCGCCTGATCGTCGTTCTGGGCCTTATCGTTCTTCAGATTGCGAACGTTCGGATCCGGAGTCGGCGTGACCAGGATCTGCGCCATGCGGACCTGCGGCTCCGGAAAATTAAAGCTAGCCTTGTTCTCGACGTAGAAGTCGCTGACGTCCTTGTCACTGATCGAGATGTGGGAAGTGATCTCTTTATTGAAGAGCTTGGTGCGGCTAAGATCGCTCTTGAGCTGCTTCTTCAGATCGTCGAGCGTCATGTGGCGGGCCGCGAGTTGGCGCTGGAAATCTTCCTGCGTATAGGGCGCCTTGAGCTCCGCGATTTTCGCATCCACGTCGCTGTCGGTAGCCATCAACCCGAGTTTCTCGGAACGCTGCAGCATGATCTCAGCATCGATCAACGTGCGAAGAAGCTCCACCTTCTGGATCATGGCCTGATCTTCGCTCGAAGGCTTCTCGCCAGACGCCATGAACTGCATCTGATATTGCTTATCGAGATCGGCGTACGTAATCACGCGGCCATCCACCGTAGCGGCGACATTGTCGGGTACGGCACGCTTACAGGACGAAAAAACGAGGGTCGCAGCGACGGCGGCAAAAAGAACGAGGGGACGAAACATCAGGAAATTTTATTATGGCAGACGTCGCGCGCAGCGCGACTCTGCCGTTCTAAGTTCTACGTTCTAAGTTCGGCTCTGAGCAGGAATGTGAACAGCTAAGCTAAACTCGCTGGTTTGACGGAACGAGAATTTACGAAGATTTTGGATTGGCCGGGATACAGCGTGTACCGGCACCAGATCGAGGAGAAGTCGCGAACCCTGAAGCTGTGGGTGCGTCGCAAGCGTGGCAATAAGGTTCTGATCTGCTCCGGTTGCGGGGGCCGCTGCACAAAGATCGTGGAGATTCGAGAACGCGAGGTGCGGGACCTGCCGTGGCGCAAATATCAGACCATCGTGGTGATCGAGTTTTACCGGGTGCGCTGCCCGCAGTGCGGATTAAAGGTGGAAGCCGTCGCGCAGTTGCCGAGCAAAGCACCGTTTAGTAAAGACTTCGAAGACGCAGTGGGATTGGCTTGCGAGTCGGCCGCGGCGCGGCAGGTAGCGCGCCAGTTTGGATTGGCGGCCGGGACGGTGCGAGCCATGGATCAACGTTATCTGGAACGTTGGACACAGAAGCGAAAGAAACCCGCGCTGCGGCAGATCGGGGTCGACGAGATCTACCTGGGCAAGACGCAGAAGTTTCTGACGGTAGTGAGCAATCTGGAGACGGGGGAGCCGCTGTGGTTTGGCCGGGATCGCAAGCGCGTGACGCTCGACGAGTTCTTTCGAACGGAATTGAGCGGTTTGCAACGGGGACGTATCGCGGCGGCATGCGTGGATATGTGGGAGCCGTTCACTGCAAGTATTCTAAGTTGGGCTCCCCAGTGCCGGATCGTGTATGACAAGTTTCACGTTATGCAGCATGCCGGTCAGGCGGTAGATGAGGTGCGCCGGGCCGAGTTCTTCCGCAAGGGCGGCCGCATGCGCGGTCTGGTAAAAGGCAAGCGTTGGCTCCTGCTCAGCCGCTGGGTCAATCTGGACAGCAGGAAACGACAACTGTTGAATGAACTGTTCCGGCTCAATCGGAGAATCATGAAAGCGTATCTTCTTAAGGAAAGTCTCGATCGGCTCTGGACATACTGCTACGAAGGCGCGGCGTTGCGATATCTGAACCAGTGGATCGATCAACTACGCTGGCAAAGGCTGCAGCCGTTCAAAAAGCTCGCCGAGATGTTGCTCGGACACCTGCAGGGGATTCTGAACTACTGTCGCGTGCCGGTGCGATTCGGCGTAGTTGAAGCGGTGAACGGCAACATCAAAGCTCTGCTCCGTCGCGGACGTGGATACACAAATCTACGCTATCTCCTACTCAAGGCGCAAAGAATGGCAACGCTGAAAACAGAATTCGTTGTCTTCCGGAAAGCCGCGTGAAATGGGCAGCCCTTCACATTCTCATTCAGAGCCCTAAGTTCTACGTTCTTGTTCGTTAGTGCTCAGATAGCGCATGAAACCCGCAAGGAGATCCTCGATACTGCGTTCCTTTTGGAAGAGACGCGAAAAAGTCGCGGTGTCGATATAGCCGAGATCCAGTGCCACATAGAGATGACTTTGAACCTCCAAAGCGGAGGATCGAGCGATGGTGAGGTAGCGCGCAAACTCTTTGGTGCCCTTCCGCCCAAACCCCTCGGCGATATTGGCCATGACAGAAACAGATGCCCTTCGGATCTGATCCTTGAGACCGAAGTCCCGCCGGAACATCTGGCAATTCGTGATGGCGTAGATCTCGGCAGTGATTTGCCGTGCTTGTTTCCAACTATCGATATCCTCAAAACGGCGAATGGTCACGGAAACCAGTGCGTTCCGATCTCAAGAACTCTCCGTGAAAACGTAGTACTTAGAACATAGAACGTAGAACGTAGAACGTAGAACATTTTCTTCACGCAGATTTAACAAGTTCCAAAAACGCCCGCGCCGCATGACTCAACGCTCTTTTCGCCGGATAGACGAGCCTGATTTTCCGATCCACATTCATCTCCGTGACTTTAACTTCGCACAGCACGCCCTGCTTCACTTCCTGTTGAACACACAGCCTTGGAAGAAACGCGACGCCTTCGTTCTTCTGAACCAGCTTGCGTATGGTCTCGACAGTCGGCATCTCGACATCCATGTTCAGATTCACTTTGTGCCGTTGAAATTCGCGAAGCACTACGGCGCGATATGGCGACAAGACATTATGAGCAATAAATGTCTCCATGCCTAATTCCGAAATCGAAACCTCCTCACGCGAGGCGAAGCGATGCTGCGGCGAAACGACGAACGCGAGATGGTCCGTGAAAATGATCAGCGCGACTAAACGATCGTCTTCGGGGTCGTAACTGATGATTCCTAACTCCAGATCTCCATCGATCAGTTGCGCTGGAATCTTGCTCGACAGCGAACGCCGCACCTGCACTTTCACCTTGGGGTAAAGCCGCCGGTACTGCTCGATGTGCTCCAGCAGGTAAAGCGTGGTCGATTCGTTCGCGCCCACGATCAGTCGACCCGCCGAGTTGTCACGGAGTTCTGCGAGAGCGTTCTCCAAGTCACTCTCGAGGTTCTCGAAACGTCGGGCATATTCCAGTACTATGCGTCCCGCGTCGGTGAGGATAAGGTCCTTCCCCGACCGATCCATCAGTTTCTCCTGGAGATCCGATTCCAACTTCTGGATCGCCAGAGACACCGCAGGCTGTGTTCTCAACAACTTCTCAGCCGCCCTGGAGAAACTCTTCTCATTGGCGACCGTTAGGAAGACCTTGAGTGGGTACAGTTCCATAAAACAGGCTTATGGCATGATTGTAACTTATTTCGTTGCGTGTAATTATAAATTTGCCAAATCTGGGAGCACGCCGGATAATGAGCATAGCTAAAGGAGAACCATGACGGATCGCGTCTACATCTTCGACACCACCCTACGCGATGGTGAGCAATCGCCTGGCTGCAGCATGACCGTACCCGAGAAGCTGCAGATGGCACGCAAGTTAGTTGAACTCGGCGTCGATATCCTCGAAGCCGGTTTCCCGATCGCTTCCGAAGGCGACTTCGAGGCTGTAGACGCCATCAGCCGGGAATACCCGTGGGTTCAAGTGGCCGCGCTCGCGCGTGCCGCAACCGGGGACATTCAAAGGGCCGCAAAATCTCTTGAAAAGGCCAAGCGTCCGCGCATTCACACGTTCATCGCGACCAGCGACATTCACCTGAAATTCAAGCTGAAGAAATCGCAACAGCAGGTTTTGGACGAAGCCGTCGCCGCAGTCGAACTGGCGCGAAGTTATACCGACGATGTCGAGTTTTCCGCCGAAGACGCAACACGTACCGACCACGATTACCTCGAAAAGGTCTCGAAGGCTGTAGTCGCCGCCGGCGCTCGAACCGTGAACCTGCCAGATACGACTGGATACTCGATTCCTGAAGAATACGCCACATTGATCGGGCGAATTTCGCGCTCTCTCGGCGATAGCGCGATCGTCAGCGTCCATTGTCACGACGACCTGGGCCTCGCGGTTGCAAACTCCATCGCCGCAGTCCAAGCTGGGGCGCGACAGATAGAGTGCACCATCAACGGGATCGGCGAACGCGCCGGCAACGCGGCTCTCGAAGAAATCGTAATGGCTTTCATCACCCGCCGCGACAAACTGCCGTACGAAACGAAAATCGTGACCGAGCAGCTTTACTCGGCCAGCCAGATGCTCTCGCAAACCATCACGTTCGGACCACAACCGAACAAAGCCATCGTCGGCGAGAACGCCTTTGCCCACGAAGCCGGAATTCACCAGGACGGCTATCTGAAAGACAAGTCCACGTACGAGATCATGGATCCCAAATCCGTTGGAGTTCCCGAAGCAAGGCTCGTACTTGGTAAACACAGCGGCAGGCACGCGCTCATCGATCGCTGCCGGCATCTCGGATTCACCCTGAATCGTGAAGAGCTCGATGAAGTGTACGAGCGCTTCACGGCAATGGCGGATCGCAAGAAGGGCGTGCGCAACGAAGAGATCATTGCGCTGGTCCACCAGGTGCTTGAAGAGAAGGCCGTAGCGGCCGCGAACGACTAAGCGTTAACGCATTGTTCGTTCGTCGTTGTTCGTTCCTCGAAAGGATAAATGTATCTCAACGTTCTGATTTTGCCGGGCGATGGCATCGGCGAAGAGGTAACTCGCGAAGCCGTCAAGGTTCTCGATGCAGTCGGAAAGAAGTTTGGACATCAGCTCCATTTGAGCGAAGGTCTGCTCGGCGGTGTCGCGATTCATAGGACTGGAACTCCGCTGCCGCAGGAAACGGTCGATCTCGCGCTCCAGGCCGATGCCACTCTCATGGGAGCCGTCGGACTTCCGGAGTTTGATCGGGCGCCGCCCGATAAGCGGCCTGAAAAAGGATTGCTTGGGATTCGAAAGATTCTGGGCGTCTACGCGAATCTCCGGCCGGTTCGATCGTATCGTTCGCTGCTCGATTCTTCGCCGTTGAAAAACGACCGCATCGACGGCACGGACATGATCATCGTGCGCGAACTGACTGGTGGTCTCTATTACGGCACGCCGCGCGGCATCCACGAAGACGGCGCCAATACCAGCGCCGTGAATACCATGTCCTACACGCGCGCGGAAATCGAGCGCGTGACTCGGATGGCGTTTCACCTGGCTCGCAATCGCCGCAAGAAGGTTACCAGCGTCGACAAGTCGAATGTGCTCGAAGTTTCGCAGCTCTGGCGTCGCGTGGTGGTCGAAGTGGCCCGCGAGTTTCCCGATGTCGAACTCGATCATTTGCTGGTAGACAACTGCGCCATGCAGCTTGTACTCAACCCTCGCCGGTTTGACATCCTGGTTATGGAGAACATGTTCGGCGACATTCTCAGCGATGAAGGTTCGGTGCTGGCCGGTTCCATAGGCATGCTGCCGTCAGCGTCCATCGGCGATCAACGGCCGTCAGGCACGTGGACCGGATTGTACGAACCGGTGCATGGCTCCGCGCCCGATATCGCAGGCCAAAATAAAGCCAATCCCTTCGGTGCGATCGGATCGGTTGCCGCCATGCTCGAATACAGTTTTGGATTGACAGAAGAAGCCGCGGCCGTGAACAACGCCATGGAAGCGGTGCTCGATTCAGGCCGCGTCACGGCCGATTTGAAACCCTCCGGTAAGCCGGCAACCACATCTGAAGTAGGAGACGCAGTCGTAGCGCAGGTCTCACGGCCTGCGTCCGCCGCAACAAAATGAATCCTCGCACGATTATCGAAAAGATCTGGGACAACCACGTCGTGTCCGAGCAACCCGGAGCCCCGGCCCTGCTCTACATTGACCTGCACCTCGTCCATGAAGTCACATCCCCGCAAGCTTTCGAAGGTTTGCGGCAGCGCGGGTTGAAAGTTCGGCGGCCCGATCTCACGTTCGGAACCACGGACCATAGCACGCCGACCACGCCGCGTTCACTGCCAATCGTCGACAAGATCGCCGCGACCCAAGTGGAACGGCTGGAATCGAACTGCACCCACTTTGGGATTCCGTTCTTCGGATTCCACAGCGACAAGCAGGGCATCGTTCATGTCATCGGACCGGAACAAGGATTAACGCAGCCCGGCATGACCGTTGTCTGCGGCGACAGCCATACCGCGACGCATGGCGCTTTCGGTGCGCTGGCCTTTGGCATCGGCACCAGCGAAGTAGAGCACGTTCTCGCGTCGCAATGCCTGTTGCAGCGCAAATCAAAAAGCTACAAGGTCCAAGTGGACGGCTATTTAAAGCCCGGCGTGACCGCCAAGGATATTATTCTGGCCCTCATCGCGCGGATCGGAATCGGCGGCGGAACAGGCTGCGTGTTTGAATACTGCGGAACGGCGATTCGCGCGCTCTCGATGGAAGAGCGCATGACCGTGTGCAATATGTCGATTGAGGCTGGCGCCCGCGCCGGCCTGATCGCACCCGACGACATTACGTATCAATACGTCTTTGGGAGGCCGTTCGCACCCAAGGGCGCCGATTGGGATGCCGCGCTTGCACGCTGGAGAAAACTGCCGACGGACGAGGGCGCGAAGTACGACAAAGAAATCACGCTGGATGCGACTGCGCTCGAACCGATGATCACGTTCGGCACGAATCCTGGCATGGGCATTCCGATCTCCGGATCGGTTCCCGATCCCAGCTCTATCGCCGATCCGCTGGAACGTGATTCGCTCGCGAAGGCACTCAAGTACATGGACCTCGAAGCCGGCAAGCCGCTGGCGGGTCACCCGATCAACGTCGTATTTATCGGAAGCTGCACCAACTCGCGCATTTCGGATCTGCGCAGCGCGGCATCGGTTTTAAAGGGCCGCAAAGTGAATCCGAACGTGCGAGTGATGGTGGTGCCCGGATCGCAAGAAATCAAAGCGCAGGCGCAGGCCGAAGGTTTGGACACGATTTTCCGTGACGCGGGCGCGGAGTGGCGCGAAGCAGGCTGCTCCATGTGCATCGCCATGAACGGCGATCAGCTCCAACCGGGACAATATAGCGTTTCGACGAGTAATCGCAATTTCGAAGGTCGGCAGGGCAAGGGAGGACGCACTTTCCTCGCGAGCCCGCTGACAGCCGCGGCCAGCGCCGTCACTGGCGTGGTGACCGATGTAAGGACGTTACTGTAATGGAGAGATTCACACCGTTTGAAAGCCGGCTGGTTCCGTTTCCAGTGGATAACATCGATACGGACCAGATTATCCCCGCGCGATTTCTGAAGACCATCTCGAAAGAAGGACTCGGCGATCAGCTCTTTTTCGATTGGCGCTACGAGGCTGATGGGAGTCCCAAAAAGGACTTCATCCTCAATCAGCCGGAGGCCAAACAATCGCAAATTCTGCTGGCCGGCGATAACTTCGGCTGCGGCAGTTCCCGGGAGCATGCCCCTTGGGCGCTGCTGCAATATGGGTTCCGCGCCGTAATCAGCACTTCCTTTGCGGACATCTTCAAGGGCAATTCGCTCAAGAACGGCCTCCTTCCGATTGTCGTACCGACCGACGTTCACGCCTGGCTTTTCGCGCATCCGGATGCCACGGTAAAGGTCGATCTCGCATCGCAGTCCATCACGCTGCCGGACGGACGCAAGGTGGAGTTTCCCGTCGACAGCTTCTCAAAGCACTGCCTGCTCGAAGGCGTTGACGAACTTGGCTACATTTTGCATCAAGAGGATACCATCGCGCATTATGAAAAGCTTCGCGACGGATCGATAAATACACTGTCACAAAACGCATAATATTAGAGGTATGCGCATTCTTTACCGGTCCTTATGGACCGCGCTCCTCTTTTCGGGCAGCCTGCAACTCGTGCGGGCGGCCGATCCGGCTTCGACTTCCGGCATCGATCTCAAGGCAATGGATACGAGTGTCAGCCCTTGCCAGAATTTCTATCTCTACGCCTGCGGCACATGGCGAAAGGATAATCCGGTGCCGCCGGATCAATCCCGCTGGAGCCGGTTCAATGAGCTGCTCGAGAATAACGAGAAGATCGAACGCGGCATTCTCGAGAAAGCCGCCGTCCCGAGCGCCAACCGGACACCGGTGGAACAGAAGATCGGCGATTTCTACTCTTCCTGCATGGATGAGACCGCAATCGACGCCAGAGGCGTAAAGCCGATCCTCCCGATTCTGGAGGCTATCGACAAGATCTCTACAAAGCAGGAGCTTGCCAACGCCGTAGTCCGTCTCCATCAGCAGGGCGTGCGCGCGTTCTTTAGTTTCTACGTACGGTCCGACGCGAAGAATGCGAACGATCAGATCGCAAACGCCGATCAAGGCGGTCTCGGCCTGCCCGATCGTGATTATTATCTGAAGGACGACCCTCGTTCAGTCGCTTTGCGGAAGCAGTATGAGGAACATATTCGCAATATGTTCAACCTGCTCGCGAAGGCCGAAGGTAAAACGGACGCCGACGCAGAAACGGAGGCCGAGGCGGCGCTGAAGATCGAAACCGCCCTTGCGAAAGCTTCGATGGATCGCGTCGCGCGGCGGAATCCCGACAACACTTATCACAAGATGAAGGTGGACGAGCTTGTGTCCCTGACCCCGGATTTCGGCTGGAAATACTACATCTCGAATGTTGGCATCGGCCCGATCCAGACGCTGAACGTCGGATCTCCTGATTTCATGAAGGCCCTGAACACGACGATCGAGGATAATAGCCTCGCGAATCTCAAAACCTACATGACTTGGCATGTTCTCGATGCCACGGCGGACGAGTTGTCGAGTCCGTTCGAGGAGGAAGACTTCAATTTCAACGGCAAGATCCTAAATGGCGCGAAGGAAATGCAGGCGCGTTGGAAGCGTTGCGTGAAGGCGACGGACCGGGCGCTCGGTGAAGCTCTCGGACAGAAGTTCGTTGAAGTGGCGTTCAATGGTCCGAGCAAAACGAAGGCCCTGCAACTGGTCGGCGAGATTGAGAACGAGATGGAGCGCGACATCAAAAGCGCCGACTGGATGAGCCCGGCCACCAAGGATCAGGCCCTCACCAAGCTGAAACTGGTTTCCAACAAAATCGGATATCCGGAGAAGTGGCGCGATTACAGCAGTGTCAAGATCGTGCGTGGCGATTATTTCGTCGATTATGAACGCGCCCACCATTTCGAGCTCGAACGCAATTTCGCAAAGCTCGGCAAGCCCGTCGACAAGACCGAATGGGGCATGACGCCGCCCACGGTCAACGCCTATTACAATCCGCCGGAGAACAATATCAATTTCCCGGCCGGCATTTTACAGCCCCCGTTCTACAATCCCAAAGCGGACGACGCCGTGAATTACGGCGGGATCGGCGTGGTGATCGGCCATGAGCTGACGCACGGCTTCGATGACCAAGGCCGGCGCTACGACGGCTCCGGCAATCTCCGCGACTGGTGGACTCCCGAGGACGCCAAGAACTTCACCGGGCGCGCCGATTGCGTCGTGAACGAATACGGCGGATTCAGTCCCGTCGAAGGCGTGAAGCTAAATGGAAAGCTGACGCTCGGCGAAAATGCAGCGGACAACGGCGGAATCCATCTGGCCTACATGGTGCTCATGGACGATCTCGCCAAGCACACTCTGCCGACCAAGGACGGCTTCACGCCGCAACAGCAGTTTTTCCTCGGCTACGCGCAGATCTGGTGCGAAAACACGACGGAGCAATCGTCCAGAATGCAGGCGCTGACGAATCCGCACTCGCCCGGCGAGTTTCGCGTCAATGGCGTGGTGCAGAACCTGCCTGAGTTCGAAAAGGCGTTTTCGTGCAAGACCGGCGATCCGATGGTGTCAGCGAATCCCTGCCGGGTCTGGTAGAAGAGCCGCGATCAAGCCATCGATTGTGTACGGATGAGCCTCGGCGTCCACAGTGATGCCGAGGCTACGTGCCGTTTCTGAAGTCACCGGTCCGATGGACGCCACGCGAATTCCCTCCAGCGACTCGCGTCCGGCGATGTCGACATAATTCTTGACGGTCGAAGAACTGGTGAACGTGATCCAGTCGGCTTTGGGGATCTCCCGGATCTTTTCCGGAACCACGTTGCGATAGGCTTCTACGACGTCGACCTGAGCTCCGAGCTTTCCCAGTTCCACTGGAATAACGTCGCGAGCGACGGCTGCCCTGGGAATCAATACGCGAGCGCCTTTCAAATCGATCGATCCAAACGAACGCACCAGACTCTCGGCGACATACTCCTGAGGCATGAGATCCACTTTCAGATGCAGCGCTTCGATCGCCCGCCGTGTCGCTGGACCGATGGCGCAAATCCGGGCTCGCAGGCCGCGCAGATCGTGGATGGATGCGTCCAACCGATCCATAAAGTAACGAACACCATTTGCGCTGGTGAAAATCAGCCAGTCGTAATCGCTAAGGTGCTCGATGGCGCGATCCAGCGGCGCGGGGTCGGCGGGCGGCTGTATATCGATGACCGGGAATTCGATTGCATCGGCGCCGAGGGCTCGCAGTTTTTCCGATAATTCGGGTGCCTGTTCGCGAGCCCGCGTCACGATAATCCTCTTGCCGAACAAAGGCAAGCGCTCATACCAGTTGAACCGTTCGTGAAGCTGCGCCACTTCGCCAACGATGACCGTCGCGGGCGGCTTCAAATCCACGATCTCAATCCGATCGGCGATTGTTGCCAGAGTGCCGGCGATGGTCTGTTGATCGGGGCGCGTCCCCCAGCGGACGCAGATCGCCGGCGTGTCGCCCGAGCGTCCATACTTCATCAGCTCGGCCGTGATCTGGCGGATATAGAAAATCCCCATGAAGATCACGAGCGTTTCGGTCTGCCCGACCTTACTCCAGTCGATTTCGTTGACGTCGTGGCCGGTCACGAACGTCACCAGCTTCGTATGATCTCGATGCGTGAGCGGCACGCCGGTGTAGGCTGCGATTCCGAGAGGCGAGGTGACGCCCGGCACCACTTCATACGGGATGCCCGCGGCTTCCAGCGCTTCGAGTTCCTCGCCGCCACGCCCGAAGATAAACGGATCACCGCCTTTGAGCCGCACGACGTTCCAACCCCGCCGCGCCCGCTCAACCATCATGCCGCCGATTTCTTCCTGCGAAAACGCGTGCACCGACTTTTTCTTGCCGACGTAAATCCGCTCGGCGTGCTTAGGCGCGAGGTCCAGGAGCGCTTCGGGAGCGAGGTGATCGTAGAGGACGGAGTCGGCGATGGCGAGAAGCTTGCGACCTTTCCAGGTAATAAGGTCGGGATCGCCCGGTCCGCCGCCGACCAGGTAGACCTTGTTCATGCCCCGTAGACCGCTTCGAGAATATCCTGGGCTCCCGCGGCAAGAAGCTCTTCGCCCATTTCGCGGCCGAGCCGGGCGGCATCGGCGGGATCGCCGGATGCGGTTTTGCGGATAATGGTCGAGCCGTCGGGCGAGACTACGAGTCCCTGCAAATGGACTTGGCCGGAGGTCTGAACGAAAGCGTAAGCGCCGATGGGAACCTGACAACCGCCCCCAAGTGTTGCAAGCAAAGCCCTTTCCGCAGTGACGCAAATTCTCGTTAATTTGTCATCGAGTTTTTGGCAGACCTCAAAACCGGGTCCGGAATCGTCGCGAGTCTCAATTGTGAGGGCGCCCTGGCCGACTGCTGGGCACATCACTTCCGGGTCCAGCATCTCGGCAATCCGATCGTCCCAGCCCAGCCGACGGAGACCAGCCGAGGCGAGCAAAATGGCGTCGTATTGCCCTTCATCGAGCTTGCGCAGGCGGGTGTCCACGTTGCCTCGAATGTTCTCGATCTTAAGATCTGACCGTAAGGCACGTAACTGTGCGGCTCGACGGAGGGAACTTGTACCGATGCGCGCGCCGGAGGGCAAATCGGCTAGTTTCCCGCCTACCACCGCATCCCGCGGATCTTCCCGCACCGGCATGGCTGCGAGCGTGAGCCCTTCGGGAACCTCGGTCGGCATATCTTTCAGACTATGCACGGCGAGATCGATCGCGCCGTTCAACAGCGCTTCCTCGATCTCTTTGGTGAACAGTCCCTTGGTTCCAACCTTCGAAAGGGCGACGTCAGTGATCTTGTCGCCGGTGGTGTGAATGATTTCGATGCGGCACGACTCGCCGAGTTCTTCGAGGCGCGCTTTTACCCAATGCGCCTGCCAGAGTGCGAGCTGAGAACCGCGCGAGCCGATGACCAGCATGCGCTATTCTAACCGGAATACCTTTCTGATGACGGTGATGTAATGCGTGCCATCGGACTGCGAAGCCTGCTTGCGCAGCTCCGATATCGGCCCGTGGGCGATCTTGTTGATGATGCCGCGCGTGAGAGCTTCGAGGGCTTCTTCCTGTTCCCGGGTGAGCGTTCCAAACTTGCCGCGCATGCGGGCGATTTCGCCTATCCGCAGGCTCTCCAACTGTTCCTGAAGTCCGACGATGGTGGGAACGACGTCGCGGGTCTTGAGCCGCGTGAGCATCCGCTCCACTTCTTCGGTGATGATTTCCTCGGCTTCTTCCGCTTCGTGTTTGCGCGCTTCGACGTTGTTTTCGACCACGTGCTGTAGGTCGTCGATGTCGTAGACGAACACGTTGTCGAGCTCGTTGACCGAAGGCTCGACGTTGCGCGGAACAGCAATGTCGATGACGAAAACGGGCTTGTTCTTGCGCGCTCCGATCACCTTGGCCATATCCTGCTTGGTCAGGATATAGTGCGGCGCGCCGCTGGAAGTTAAGACGATGTCGATTTCCGGAAGAAACGAGATGAATTTCGAGTATTCGACGATTTTCCCGTCGAATAGGGCCGCCATTTCGACAGCGCGCTCCTGCGTCCGGTTCGTCACGAACATTTTGGTGGCGCCGCAGCGTTTCAGGTGACGCGCGGCAGCTTCGGACATCTTGCCCGCTCCGACGATCAGGACCTTTTTGTCCTTGAGAGAACCAAAAATCTCGCGCGCCAATTCCACCGCGGCAAAGCTCACCGAAACAGCGCTGGCGCCGATTTCGGTCTCGGAACGGACGCGTTTCGCTACGTTGAACGCCCTCGTGAGCAGCGTGTCCATGAAGCCGTTGACCGCGCCTTCCTGCTTGGCGATCGCATAGGCGTTTTTCAGCTGACCGAGGATTTGGGGCTCGCCAACTACCATCGAATCGAGACTGGCAGCCACGCGGAACAGGTGCTGGATGGCATCCCGATCCTCGAACTTATACAAGTAGGGGCGGACCCAATCGCGCTCCACTTTGCGTGTGGCGGCGAGGAACTCGTCAATGGAGTGTCCACCGTCGCGATCCTCGAAAGACACGGCGATTTCGACGCGGTTGCACGTCGAGAGAATCATGCCTTCCACCACGCCAGGCTGATTCCTCAGGATTCTCAGAGCTTCCGGGATGGAACCTTCGTCAAATGCAAGGCGTTCGCGCACTTCCACCGGGGCACTTCTATGATTGAGCCCTGTGATGGAGAATTTCATCGTCTTACTTCGTCAGCAGAGAGCGAAGTCCCACGTGCGCGGCCCAGGTTACAGCGGAGAACCCAAGCACACAAATCGCCATTACCGCAGCCTTGCGCCCCCGCCAGCCGGCGGAATTACGCAGAAATACCATTACAAGATAGACCAGCCAGGTGAGAAGGGAAAGCCCCACTTTGGGATCGCCGATCCAGCGCGTGCCGGATTCGATAAACGCCCAGGCGCTCCCCGCGATGGTTCCCAGCGTGATGAACACGAAGCCGAGTCCCATGGAATTGGTAATGAGGTTGTCCAGGATGCCCAGCGGAGGCAGCCGGTCGAAGAAGCGGGCCGGTCTTTTTTTCTTGAGATGCTTTTCCTGAATTAAATAGAAAACCGACGCCAGCGCAGTCAATAAAAGCGCGGCATAGCCCAACAAAATCATTACGACGTGGACCAGCAGCCAGGCGTCGCGAATGCTGGTGTTGGGCCAGGATGGGACCGGAACTTCCATGGCCCCGATTTCCGTCATGAGAAAGACCAGCGGGAATATGAAAATGCTCAAGCTTGCGAACTGATATCGCCAGTAAACGAATAAGAAAAGAATGGCGATGAGAAGCGCGCACAGCGAGCTTGTTTCGTAGAAGTTGTCGACCGGCAGATGACCCACGGCAGTGGTCAACTCGACGATGGCGACCACGTGCAGAACCACGCCGACGCAGAACGCGCCGAGCGCCACGCTGAAGACTTCGGACTTACGCTTCAGAACGACGATGATGGCGTGGATCAGGCCCACCGCGTATAAGGCTGTCGCTACGCGGAGCCAGAAAATTCCCATTTCGTGCATGTAGGATTACTTATCTACAGTATACCGAGTAGCAGGCCTCCTCCAACTGTTCACGTCAGGGTCGATTTGAATTTGTCGAAGACCGGGCGGGCCTTCTCGTAGTCGCGGAGTTTGAAAATTTTTGCTTCGTAACGGCAATTTCGGCTAAGCGTTTCAAGGTGGGCATACTCCAGAAAGCACGGCCGCATAGTGCTGATTCTCGCCATGGTCTTCTTGCGCTGCTCGTGATTCGCCGAGTGGAGATTGAAGTCTCTAGCCAAAACGGCTTCAACGCTGTGAACGGCCGAATAGAACAGCGCTACGATCGCCCACTCAGCATTTGGATCTTTCGCGAGGTCGAGTGACTCTGCGAACTGCTGGTTGCGATCCGCCTTTTTTAAGTGCTGAGCCTCTCCAGGCATTCGAACGCCGAGGGGAGCTAAAGCGCGATGACGTTAAACTGGAAATCGTAATCTGAAAACTCGTTATAGAATTCTATTTCTTTTGCGTACACGGGCTTACAGGTCTCGTAATCCAGGTCTTTGATTGAGATGTCGACGCGGAGGAGGCTTCTATCCTGCAAAACGACGACAGAGCGCACGCCCGGAACCGAACCGATCTCCGTCTCAATCAGCTGTTTAAGGTCGGCCGACGTAAGCCGGGCTTCGCAGGACGAGCCAACTACGTCCGAAGTTGCTACCGTTTCGTCAAATTGCATACGCCAATCACAATTGTGGGGCGTTCTGAGCGAGAAATCAAGGCCGGCGCCATCATTCAAGTAGGAGTACTGATTTGCTGATCTGCGGGCGTTGCCCACTAAACACATTCAAAAGATCACGCTCCTCTCTAATGTTGGCGCTTTTAATACCCCGATGGATGGTTCTCTTCATCGTTTTTGCGTCTCGCGCGCGGATACGCGAATCTCGTACATCTTGCCGTCGATCTTTACGGGGAAGAGAACGGTTCCGATAGTACCGTGGCGCTTCAATAATCCATCTACATTCTGGTCGAATGGCGGCATCAGCCCGACATAGCAGTCGCATGTAGAATCGGGATTCAGTTTCACGCATGCATGTTCCCGATTGCGGTACGTGCCTGGTTGTTCTTTATCTTCCTCTTGTACCCACTCGTCCCTTTGCCAGCCGCCTCTGCTCCTTTCCAGGCGAAAACGCGAGCGGGAGGATCAGCCTGAACCTGCACTAGCGATGATTCCCACAGTGGAACCAAGATGTAGATGTCTTTGCCGATGTTATTCGTGATGTTCATCCTGATCTTGTTCTTGAAAGTTATGTCTTTGCTGGTGGCAGGGGGATCAGCGTTCATCGTTTGGACCCTTAGCACCGCTTCAGCGGGTTCGGCGTCAGGCCCCGCGTTCCTTTGTTCTTCTATCGGGCGCTCCTTCGGTTCCGCCAAAGTGTCCACAATCGATGGACCATGGGTCGAATCAGGCGACTTGGCTGCTCTTCGTCCCTGCACCCTTATCGAGAGATACATCAAAAGAGCCCCAAAGAAAAACACGCACAGCACAGAAACGTAGTCCAAGTCGGATCGCAGCTTCCCGATGAACGCGACCAGCGCCGCCATTACCGCACCGCCCCCGATTTCCCACAGATGTCCGGTGGCCACCTCACTGATCTTGAAAATAAAGTGCGGACGCAATTCTCGAACCGTTTCAGGAACATCCATGCGGCCATTGTCACACGGTGCCCCTTTCTGGTACCCGACATGTTGTCGGAACGATTGTTGGATTTATTTTTACAAAAAGTCGTTCGGGCAATTTTAGGTCGACCCAACGGGGGATTTTGAAGGATATCGCTCAGGGTGCCCGCCGCGGGTCCTTTCGGGAACGTCGATATGAAAGTCATTCCGCACCGACAATACAGGGCGGGCGTGATCTGGATGCTGCTCGCTCTGTGTAAGCGGCTGATTCGAATCGGTATTGAGTTCTCCGATTTTCGTGAACCGGGTTCGCCGTCTACAATACTTCCATGCACCTTGCTCAGAAGACCGCCCTGGTCACCGGGGCCAGTAAGGGTGTCGGCAAAGGCATTGCTCTCGAACTGGCGCGGCACGGCTGCGATGTCGCCGTCAACTATAACCGCGATCGCGATGGCGCGGAGGCAACTGCGGCGGAGATCCGCGAGATGGGCCGGAGAGCCATCACCGTCGCGGCCGATGTCGGGGGTTCTTCGGCCGTCGATCGTATGTTCAAGACCGTTTTGGCCGAGTTTCCTCGATTGGATATTCTCGTCAATAACGCCGGTGTTCAAACCTGGAAAGCGCTGCTCGATCTGGAGGAGAGCGAGTGGGATCACGTCATCGACACCAATCTCAAGGGTTGCTTTTTGTGCACGCAGCGCGCCGCCCGCAATATGAAAGAGCATGGCGGTGGACGCATTATCAACATCGGCTCGGGGTGCAATAAGCTGGCATTCCCGCACTTGGTGAACTACACGGCCAGTAAAGGCGGAATCGAAATGTTTACGAAGGTGTCGGCGGCCGAACTCGGCCCTTACGGCATCACGGTGAACTGCGTGGCTCCGGGCGCAATTGAAATCGAGCGGACGAAACTGGAGGCGAACGATTTCAGCGGCACTTGGGCCAAGCTGACCCCTCTTCGACGGATCGGCACCCCGCTCGACGTGGCGCGAGTAGTCGCCTTCTTTGCCGGTGAAGAAGCCGGCTTCGTATCTGGCCAGACTTTGTGGGTGGATGGCGGGCTGTTCAGCAAACCGGCATGGCCGTACGAGTAACGCGATATCTATTCGTCTACGGGACGCTGCGTCGGGGCGTTCGCAACCGATTCGCGGCCAAACTGTCGCGGTCGGCGCGATTCATCGGCTCCGGGAAAGCCCGGGGGAGGCTATACCGGATTAAACACTACCCGGGTATGGTGCTCGATGGTCCACATTGCGGGTGGGTACGCGGTGACGTCTTCTATCTCCCGGAGATGGGAAACTTGCTGAAAACATTGGATCGATACGAAGATTTCGCGTTTGAGCGGACATCCGCCGAGATCGTCTTGGACTCCGGCCAGAGAATAAGTGCCTGGGTATACTGCTACGCTTTGGGTGTCCGGGGGAAGCGGAGAATCGTTTCCGGGGACTTTTTCTTGTAACGGCGTTTGCTTTACGGCTTGAATGTAAGACCCTTAATGTGTTAGTTTGTGGTTTTTGGGGTCACCCCGGAGCGTCTCGTTCAAGACGCTATTCCGCTCCCTCTCAAATTCATGAATTCTATTGCCCAAGAACTAGGTAGGCTTCTGCTGCAAGCAGTTCCGACCGTCGTTCTCCTGATCGTAGTTTTTCTCTATTTGAAGTTGATGTTCTTCAAACCGCTTCAGGGCGTGCTCAAGAAGCGCCGGGAAGCGACAGAGGGGGCGCAGGAATCCGCCGAGAAGAGCCTTGCGATTGCTTCCGAGAAAGCGGCGATGTATGAGATCGCCATCAAAGAAGCCCGCGCCGAGATGTATAAGGAGCAGGAAGAGACGAGACGGCATTGGCTGGATCATCAAGCGACCCGCATCGAGGAAGCCCGGCATCGGACTCATGACCAGATCCTGGAGGCGAGCCAGAAAATCGCGACCGAGGTGGAAGCAGCCCAGCGCGAACTCGCATCGACCACCCAGATGCTTGCCCTCCAAATCGTCGAAACCCTGGCGGCCGGGAGGACGAAGTGAAACGCCGAATCCTGCTTTCCGTCGCGGCGTCAGCGTTCGTCACTGGACTCGTACTCGCGCCAGTGGCACGGGCACAGGAATCCGCCAAACAGTCCGAGGGACAGGCGGAAGACAGTCACGATAAATGGTTCTGGTGGAACGTCGCCAACTTCGTCGTTCTGGTCGCGCTATTGGGGTACATGGTCAAGAAGGGCGCCGGACCTTACCTGAAGTCGCGAGGCGAAACGATTCAACGCGGGATGACGGAAGCCGCAAGCGCCAAACGTGCCGCCGATGAGCGTGTCGCCGAGATGGAACGCAGGATTGCGAAGCTGGGGGAAGAGATCGATCGCATGCGGACGCAGATGCGCCACGAGATGGCGGCGGAGGGCGAACGCATCCGGCAGGAAACCGAACATCACATTCGGAGAATCAGCGCACAGGCGGAACAGGAGATCGAAAGCTTGACCAAGACCGCGGTTCGCAAGCTCAAATCGTATTCGGCCGAACTCGCTCTGAAGTCGGCGGAGGAGCAATTGAAGAGCCGAGTCGACCGGAGCGTGGAAAACAACCTGGTGAGTTCGTTCATTGCCGACCTCAGCGAAAGCGCCGTTCGGAGCTCGAATAACTGATGATCTCCGCCGCGGCAGCCCGATACGCGCGAGCCTTCGCTGACGTTGTTCTGTCGAAGGCAGACTCCTTGCGTCCCGAGGATGCAATATCTCAACTGCGGGAGATAGAGGGGGTCCTGGCGCAGTCTTCCGATCTACGCCATGTGCTCAACAGCCCCGCGGTGCTGGGTTCTCAAAAGCGTGCCGTGATCGGGAAGTTTGCCGATGAATTGAACCTCGGCGCCCTGACCCGAAATTTTCTTTTTGTCCTCATTGACCACCAGCGCATCGAGATGCTCTCGCAAATACGCGAAGCGATTGAAGCCGAATTCGACCATAGGCTCGGATTCGTACGCGCTGAAATTTCGTCGGCCATGGAGCTCGAAGGCCCGCAAGCGGAAGCGATCGCGTCCGGGCTCAAGCAAATTACCGGCAAGCAGGTCCGCGCGCGCTTCCAGGTGGACCCGTCACTGATCGGTGGCGTTGTGGCGCGCATCGGCTCCACCGTGTACGACGGTTCTATCCGGGGCCAGCTCGAAAACATGCGGCGAAAGATCGCCCACGATACGGCGACAGGAATTTAAACTATGGCTCAAATCAGAGCAGATGAGATCGCGCGCGTACTGCGCAGCGAAATTGAGAACTACGATAAGGCGGTAAACGTCGCCGAGACCGGTTCGGTGATCTCGGTCGGCGACGGTATCGCGCGGATTTACGGATTGGAACGGGTCATGGCGGGCGAACTCATCGAGTTTCCGCATGACGTGGCCGGCATCGCCATGAACCTGGATGAAGAACAGGTGGGCGCGGTGCTGCTCGGCGAATACCAGGCGATTAAAGAGGGCGATGAAGTTCGCCGCACTGGCCGCATTATGTCGGTTCCCGTGGGGGAAGGGCTAATCGGACGAGTGGTCAACTCTCTTGGCCAACCGATCGACGGCAAGGGTCCGATTCAAAGCGATCACATGAGCCCCATCGAAGTGATCGCCCCCGGCGTAGTAGACCGGCAGCCGGTGAAACAGCCGCTCCAGACCGGTTTGAAAGCGATCGACGCGATGGTGCCGATCGGCCGCGGACAGCGCGAGCTGATCATTGGCGACCGGCAGACCGGTAAGACCGCGGTGGCGCTGGACACCATCATCAATCAGAAGGGCGGCGACGTGATCTGCATCTACGTCGCGATCGGCCAGAAACGATCCACGGTAGCGCAAGTCGTGAAGACGCTCGAAGACTACGGCGCCATGGAGTATACGATCGTGGTGGCCGCAACGGCTTCGGATCCCGCGCCGATGCAGTACATCGCGCCCTATTCCGGATGCGCCATGGGCGAGTACTTCCGCGATAAAGGCGGCCACGCGCTATGCGTCTATGACGATCTTTCGAAGCACGCCGCGGCGTATCGCGAAATTTCGCTTCTGTTGCGCCGTCCGCCAGGACGCGAAGCATATCCCGGCGACGTATTCTACTTGCACAGCCGCCTTCTGGAGCGCGCATCGAAGCTGAGCGACGCCAAGGGCGGAGGTTCGCTGACGGCCCTGCCCATGATCGAGACGCAGGCCGGTGACGTTTCCGCGTACATCCCCACGAACGTGATCTCCATCACCGACGGGCAGATTTACCTGGAAGCCGACCTCTTCAACTCGGACATACGGCCGGCCATCAACGTGGGACTTTCGGTAAGCCGCGTCGGCGGCAGCGCCCAGATCCGCGCCATGCGCCAGGTTGCCGGATCTTTGCGACTCGACCTCGCGCAATATCGCGAACTTGCGGCCTTTGCGCAGTTCGGCTCCGAACTCGACAAATCGTCGATGTCGCAGCTGAACCGCGGCAAACGTCTGGTCGAAATCCTGAAGCAGGGGCAGTATCAGCCGCTGCCCGTTGAAAAACAGGTCCTGATCATTTACGCCGGTACTTCGGGCATGCTGGACGATATGCCGGTGGAGCAATGCCGTCCCTTCGAGCAGGAGCTTTACAAGTTTGTAGAGAATTCCCATCCCGCCCTGCTCACGACGATAAGAGACAAGAAGATTCTCGACGACAATCTCAAGAACGACTTGAAAAATGCGATCAACGAGTTCAAGCAGCGCTTCGTCGCCGAGCACAGCGAGAAGGCGGCGGTCGCCTAAAGCCGCGTAAGCCATGCCCAGCTTAATCGACATTCGCCGGCGAATCCGTTCGGTCAAGAACACGCAGCAGATCACTAAGGCCATGAAGATGGTCTCGGCCGCGAAGCTGCGCCGGGCGCAGGATCGTGTGATCGCGGCGCGTCCATACGCGGAAATCATGGAACGGATGCTGCTCAACGTCGCGCAGGCAGCTTCCGAAGATCCGGATACGGCGAACAATCCACTGCTCGCGCGCCGCGACGAGAAGCGTATTCTATTGCTCGTGGTCACGGGCGACCGCGGCCTGGCCGGCGCGTTCAATTCCAACGTCATCAAGGCTGCGCTGAAGTTCATCGCGGAACATGGCGCCGACGAGGTGGAACTGGAGCTGATGGGCCGCAAGGCGCGGGATTTTTTCCGCAAGCGGCATCCGAAAATCGCCGGCGAATACACAACCCTGTTTCAGAAGACGGTCCAGTACGACGACGCGATGAACATCGCTCGCAAGGTCATCGACCGCTTTAGCAAAGCGGAAGTCGATTCGGTGTATGTGGTCGGGAACCGCTTTAAGTCCGTGGTTACCGCCGAGCTGAAGCTGACGCGCATTCTTCCCATCGATCTGCCGGAAACGAACGAACGTATCGATTATATTTACGAGCAGCCACCGATCGAGATTCTGAGCGCGCTGTTGCCGCGCTACGTCGAAGTGCAGATTTACCGCGCCATGCTCGAGTCTTCGGCGTCGGAGCACGCTGCCCGCATGACCGCCATGGATGCGGCCAGCTCCAACGCGGCGGACGTGATTGAGCGTCTCACGCTGAATATGAATCGCGTGCGGCAGGCATCCATTACAAGAGAGATTATTGAAATCGTGAGCGGCGCGGCCGCTCTGGAGTAAAACATGGCAACCAGCACAGCAAGCGCGGCGGAAGGCCGAGTGATCAAAGTCGCCGGACCGGCGATCGACATTCAATTTCCGGAGGACCGTATCCCGGTCATCAATACCGCTATCCGCATTACCAGCGAAGGCTTCGACGTGCCGTCTCCCGTGGACGTGATTGTCGAAGTGGCGCAGCATATCGGAGAAGGCCGCGTGCGTACGATCGCGCTGCAGCCCACCGAAGGCATGGTGCGGGGGATGAAGGCGATCGACCTGGGCGGCCCGGTGTCTGTTCCGGTAGGCAAGCAGACGTTGGGACGCGTGATGAACGTGATCGGCGAGCCCGTGGATAACATGGGCCCTGTCGAGACGGAACAGCGTTGGCCGATTCACCGGCCGGCTCCGGACTTCGAAGAGCAGTCGACCGAAATGCAGATGCTGGAGACCGGCATCAAGGTCATCGATCTGTTGGAACCGTATCTGCGCGGCGGCAAGATCGGTCTGTTCGGAGGCGCCGGTGTCGGCAAAACCGTCGTCATCATGGAGCTCATCAACAACATCGCTTTGAAGCACGGCGGTGTGTCGGTGTTTGCCGGAGTGGGCGAGCGCACGCGCGAAGGCAACGATTTGTGGCTCGAGATGCAGGAGTCGAAAGTTCTCGACCCGCACGATTGGACCAAGTCGAAAGTGGCATTGGTGTACGGCCAGATGACCGAACCGCCCGGGGCGCGTCTGCGCGTGGGACTGAGCGGACTGACCGTAGCTGAGTACTTCCGCGATCAGGAAGGCCAGGACGTGTTGTTGTTCATCGACAACATTTTCCGTTTTACACAGGCGGGTTCGGAAGTTTCGGCTCTCCTTGGCCGCATGCCATCCGCCGTCGGATATCAGCCGAACCTCGCTACCGAAATGGGCGAGTTGCAGGAGCGCATCACGTCCACCAAGAAGGGCTCGGTCACGTCGGTGCAAGCGATTTACGTGCCTGCCGACGACTACACCGATCCGGCTCCCGCGACGACCTTCGCGCACCTGGACGCGACGACGCAGCTTTCGCGAGCTATTTCGGAGCTGGGTATTTACCCGGCCGTGGATCCCCTGGCATCGACATCGCGCATTCTCGATCCCCGCATTCTCGGCGATGAGCATTACAACGTGGCTCAATCCGTGAAGCAGACGCTGCAGCGCTATAAGGACCTCCAAGACATCATCGCGATTCTCGGTATTGACGAATTGTCGGATGAGGATAAGCTGACGGTCGCTCGCGCGCGCAAGATCCAGCGCTTCCTATCTCAGCCGTTCCATGTCGCCGAGCAATTCACGGGATTCAAGGGCAAATACGTGAAGCTTGCCGAGACCATCCGGAGCTTCAAAGAAGTGGTGGACGGCAAGCACGACGACATTCCCGAGCAAGCGTTTTACATGCAGGGCGACATCGACGACGTGCTGCGCCGGGCGGAAGAGCTTAAGAAGGCGGTTTAGGTCCATGGCGGAAGATTTCGAACTGGAGATCGCGACACCGGACCGGCTGCTGGTGCGCGATCACGCAGTCCGGGCGCAAATTCCCTGCAAAGACGGCTATATCGGCGTGCTGCCCGAGCACGCGCCGCTTCTTTCGGAGATCGGAATCGGTGTGCTCAGCTACGTCACTCCGCAGGACGTGCGCTATTGCCTGGCAATCAAGCAGGGATTTGTGGAAGTGCTGGATAATCACGTTCGCGTACTAGCGGACATGGCTGAGCGCGGCAACGAAATCGATACCACGCAGGCGCAGAGAGATCTCGAAAAAGCCCAGCAGGAGATGACCAATCCCGTGATCGACATGGACATCGCGGCTGCGCTGATTGCCTGGAAACACGCGCAGGCGCGGATCGATGCAGCCCGGAAGCAGGCGAATAAGGAAGAATAGCCGCGGGCTAACTCTTCAAAACACCGTATCTGCGATGAATGGTTGAATCGACGGCGGCAGCCTGATCCCGAAGCGGCTGCAACTGGGCACGGACCATTTGCAGGAACGCGTTACTGCTCGGGGACGCCGGATCGCCTAACGGCTCCTCCGCTTTCGCCAGCACGGCGCTCAGCCATTCAAGCATCGCCCGCATCCGAGGAACAAACGTCGGACCGCCGTGATCGGCATTGCGCACCAGATGATAATCGTGCGAGATGTCGAGATCCCAGAGCACGCGATGGAGGAACTCCGCCCCATCGTGCGCGTTGACCATATCGTTATCGGCCGTATCCATGTAGATGGCCAGACCCGAGCCGCGAATTGAGCCGGCATTCGCCCGCGCTCGATTGGCCGGATTTGTTCGCTTCGAATAACGCCGGCTGGCGTCCGGGGCCTATCAATCTGGCTGGCCCGCCGGAGGCGTGGTGCAGGCGATTGCTGGCTACTATCGCTGCATCGGTGAGACCCGGTTCGAGCATCGGCTGCATTGCCGCGACGGCGGCGAAGGCTTTGGGCCGGCTGAGGGCAACTTTGAGCGCTCCGTAGCCGCCCATCGAAACTCCGGCAATGGCGGGTACGTGCGAAACGTTAAGCATTGACGGAGATGAGCGATGAAATCGTCAGCCAGGAACGAATTCCAGCGAATGCCTTCCTCCGGATCGTCGAGATAATAGCTCATCGCCGCGCGGGGCCGATCAATACGTTGAGCTTGCCTGGTTCCCAGACAAGGTCCACCAGGGAACGGAACCCTGTTACGGCTAGACGCTCAAGGAGCAAGGCGCTACCTTACCAGACCCGGCACTGCGGGTCGCGGATCATCGGCTGGCCGATTTTGCATGAGAATGCTTTGCGGAACTCGGGCATGTTAGAGACGACTCCGTTTACCCGATCTTTGGCGGGGGAGTGGGGGTCGACCGTGGCCAGCATGCGTTCGAGCTCGGGGCGGCGGCTGTCGCACCATATCTGGCCCCAGCCCAGGAAGAAGCGCTGGTCGGGTGTGAAACCGTCGATTTTGGGCACTTGTTTGCCTTTTAACGCGTCCATCAGGGCCATGAATGCCAGGCGCAGGCCTCCGTTATCGGCGGTGTTTTCGCCCAACGTCAATTTGCCGTTCACGTGAACGTCGCCGACGGCGATGAAATTCGAATATTCTTTGACGAAGCATTCGGCGCGCTCTTCGAACGCTTTGGCGTCTGCGGGCGTCCACCAGTCGCGCAAATTGCCCTCCGCATCGAACTGACGGCCCTCGTCATCGAAGCCGTGCGTCAATTCATGTCCAACGACGGCTCCGATTCCGCCATAGTTCACAGCGTCATCGATTTTATTGCTGTAGAACGGCGGCTGCAGGATTCCGGCCGGGAAGTTGATGTTGTTCATTTGCGGATCGTAGTAAGCATTGACCGTGGGCGGCGTCATGTTCCATTCGCCGCGGTCCACAGGCTTGCCGATTTTGTGCAGCTCACGCTCGACTTCGAATTCCGTCGCACGACGGTCGTTCCCAAGCGCGTCGTCACGATCGATTTTGATACTGGAATAGTCGCGCCACTTGTCAGGGAAACCAATTTTGTTTTTGACTCCTTCGAGCTTGACCAAAGCCTGCTTCTTCGTTTCGGGAGTCATCCAGGAAAGGGTCTGAAGATCGTCCTTCATCGCCTTCTCGATTTCGTTCACCATTTTCAACGTGCGCTGCTTACCTTCGACTCCGAAGGTCTTGTCGACGTACTTCTCTCCCAATGCTTCGCCGAGATCGGAGTCGGTGTAATCGACGCAGCGCTTCCAGCGGGGGCGCTGCTCTTTGGCGCCCGTCAATATTTTTCCGTAGAAATTGAAATTTTCATCCACGAACGCGGTTGGGAGCATCCGCGACGAATCGTGAACCAGATGCCAGCGCAGATAGGCCTTCAAATCGTCAAGATTTTCGAGCACCAGCGTCGTCTCGAGCTGCCGAAAGAAGTTTGGCGCCACGACATTGAGGGAATCGACGGGCGGCGCGCCCATGCCCGCGAAGTACTTGGGCCATTCGATGAAGGGACATAGAGAGAACAGCTCGTGCTCGGTCATCTTGTGATAGGTGGCATTCGGATCGCGGCGCGTTACGCGATCCTGCGATCCCTTGGCCAACTCGGTTTCGATCTTCATGATGGCCGCGGCTTCGGACTTGGCCTTGTCGGGAGAATCACCGATCAGTTCCAGCATCTTCTGCACGTGCGAGAGATACTGGTTGCGCAGCTCCACCGATTTGGCATCGTCTTTGATGTAGTAGTCGCGATCAGGAAGACCCAGACCGCCCTGGTCCACTTCAGCGATCATCTGCTCGGAATTTTTCGCGTCCTGCGTGGAATCGAAAACAAAAAATGCACTGACACCGAGTCGATCCAGGTGGACGAGTTCCGCGGGGATCTCCTGCTTGGTTTTTAGAGCGGCGATGCGTTCGAGCTCCGGTTTGATGGGCGCGATGCCACGCTTGTTTATATCCGCGGTGTCCATGCAAGCGGCGAAGAAGTCGCCGATTTCACGCGTGACCTGGTCGCGTTTGGGGTCGTTCGTGGAGGCCTGTTCGAGGATGTTGTAGAGGACCTGGCGATTGCGTTCGGCGAGTTCGTTGAAGCGGCCCCAAGAGGACTGGTCCGCCGGAATCGGATTCTTCGCGAGCCAGGTTCCACAAGAATATTGATAGAAGTCGACGCACGGGTCGACTTTCTTGTCAAGGGCGTTTATGTCGAAACCGGGGATCGGCGTGGTCTTGGGCGACTGGGCGGAGAGGACCGCGGACGCTAGGAGGATAAGAATTGCAATGCGCACAATCTCATTCTAGTTCGTACTTTAGCGTTCGTAGTTGTTGGTTCGTAGTTGTTAGTTCGGCGCTAGCGGCTCCCTACTAAGACGTCTTCTAAGAATGACAATGCCCTCGGGTCTTTGCTTTGGCCTAACCAGAAGACAGCTTGTTTGCGGACTTCGGGGTTGCGGTTGGTACGGGCTACCTGGATCAGCATGGGGACGCCCTCGTGGTTTGGAATTTGAGTGAGGGCGAAGACGGCTTTCTTTTTCACTTCGGTGTCGGGATCGTTTTCGATGGCGTTCTGAATGGTAGAGACTATTTTAACGCCGGCTTTTTGGGCGAGCCAGAAGAGGGCCTGCTCTCGAACACGGGAACTCTTGTCATCGTGCGCCGTTCGGATGATGGTGTTCAGCGCGTCCGGCTCCTTGCTTTGGGTTAAAGCAAAAATGACCTGCTCGCGGACTTTGTCGCTGGGATCCTCGCGCAGCATGCGGGTCAGGATTTCGAAGCCAGGCTTGCCGCGAGCGCTGCCGAGCCAGAAGGCCGCATCGCGGCGGACGGATTCGGGCGAACTGGTTGCCGTGAGCTGCTCCAGCGCCTGGTCGGCCGAGGGGTCCGCGTGCATCGCTATGGCTTGCGAGCGGTCCGTGGCGCAAACCTTCTTCCGTCGCGAGCGGAACGAGGTAGTGGACGCTTTCCGCGGGTTGCACTCCGTTCAACCAGATGAATTGGAGACCTCCGGCATCGAGCTCGCAGTCTGGCGAGAAGGTCCGCACCTTGCCGATTTTGTGGTCCTCGGCACGATAGAGGATCACCATGTGCGTGGGGCCTTCCAACTTCACGGGCGAGCCGGAGTTCACTACTGTTGACTGGTTCTGATTCGAGCCTTCCAGCGAGCAGCCGCAGGCGTAGCCGTTGTTGAAGCAGCACATCTGCCGGTCGCCGTGGATTACAGGCACTGCGTAGCCGATCCACAGCGGGGCGGTTTGCCCAACCACGATGGCGTTCATCGTACTTGCCAGCCCCCCGGCGACCTGGCGCGTTTCGAGTTTGGCATTCTCAATCCGGGGCTGCTGGCCGAACGCGCATACGGCCCCCAGGGATGCGATGAACAGAGCGTTTTTCATTTGCTCAAAAGCTCCATCATGTAGTCCGTCGATTCCTTGGAGTTCATGACCGCGAGCTGGCCCACAATGTGTTTCTTCAATGCTGGATCTGTTTCCTTGCGGGCCAACTCGACCAATGCGGGCGCGTTGCCTTGCACAAACAGCGCGTTGATCACCGCATTTTTCACGCCGGCGTCGGATTCCTGACGGTACATGCTGACGAGTCCGTCGCCGGTTTTGCTGCGTCCCATCACGCCGAGCATGTTGATGGCTTCGGCGCGGAGCTTAGGATCCTTTTCAGACTTGGCGATCTCGAAGAGTTTGGTGGCATCGCCGCCCACCATGAGGCCGTTGATGATCGCCCGCTTGCCCTCGTACGAATTCTTCCGAAGCCCAGAGTTCACGCCGCGCCTCCCATCACTCCGAGCTGACGAATCGCCTCAAGGCGCAACTCCGGATTGGTTTCGTTCCGGGCGGACTGCACGAGGGCATCGCGGTTCCCTGGAGATCATGAAGCTGCGCAGGATGGCTCGCTTGACGTTAGTGTCGTTGGAGCTACGATACACCTCGCTGAGCAGTTGCTGGTTTTCCCGCGAACCGTTCACCCCCAGGTACTCGATAGCTTTCAACTGCACGTCCGGGTTAGTTGCTCCTTTGGCGATCTGGGCGAGCAGGTCGCGGGCTTTGGGCGAGCGGCACTGTGCCAGAACGAACAGGGCGCGCTCCTTGATGCGCGGGGAGCTTCCGCTCTTGAGGAGCTTATCGAGAATCGGAATGCCGCGATCCGGGTCGCTGTTCATGAGCGCATTCAAAGCCAGGAGTTTGAGATCTTCGTCGGAGGCATCTTCCGGCGAAACGGGTTTGCCACTGGCCTGGACGACTTCCATCTTGAGAGCCTTAGCATCCTCGATCCAGCGGCTCTGCGGATATGCCTTCATCAGTTCCGTGACAGAAGCTTGCGCTTCGTCCCGTTTCCCGAGCTTGTTTTGCGCGTAGGCGCGCCAATAGAGAGCACCATCGGACCGTTCGCCCTTGTTCTCGATGACGCGGTTGAAGACGTCAATGGCGCGGTCATAATCGCGGCGATCGAGGTAGGACATGCCGCGTTTATAGTCGGATTCGTCACTCGACTTATGCTGACGGGCGGCATCACGCGCTGCGCGTTGGGCTTCACGTGCCTGCTGGGCGGCATCACGGTCGTTGTCCTGGCCCATGAACATCATGGCCATTGGAGGCATCGGCGGCATGGGGGGCATTGGCTCCATGGGCTCCATCGGCTCCATCGGCGGCATGGGTGGCATGGCCGGCATGGGTGGCAGCGGCGCAATGGAGGGGATCGTCGGAATCGACGGGACGTTGGGAATTGAGACCTCCATGTCGGGCGGCATGGGCGGCTCCGGAGCTGGCGGCGGCTCTTGCGCTCCCAGAATTACCGGCATCATCGTGAACGCGCACCCTGCGATCAACACATTCAAACTGCGATTCATAATTGTGTTCCTTCTTTTTTCGTGTCCTGCTTCGGCGCCGGCGTGGTTTCTTCCTGCTGCACCTTCGATCCGATGACTCGAATCTTGAAAAGCAATCCTTGATCTTTTATTTCCTGTCTGAGTTCGTCCAACTGCGAGGGATCGAGCTGCGGAGGGACTATTTGTGATCTCGAGCAGCATCCGCTCCAGATCGTCCAGAACGTTGCCAACCGCGGTGTCGCCAGTGCTGTTCGCGGTCTGGCGGAAGAGCCGGTTCGAATCGAGGAGATCCTCGGCCATGTGCTGCTCGTCGGAGATGTCGATCTTCCCTTTGCCATCGGGCGCATTGCTGATTTCGGCTAGACACCATTTGGGAACGCTCGAGATGGTCGCCCACGGCTACTAACAGAATCCGTTCGCGGACCTGGCCGGAAGCAAGAGTGGGCGCCTCAGGCCGCCGCGAGATCCGGCCGGCGAAAAATGCCAGCAGGAGCAGCGCGGCGGCCGCGGGCGCCCACATCCACCAAGGGAACCATCCCAATCTGTGACTCCGGCGTCCGCCGACACGCTTATGGATGCGTTGCCAGACGGCGCTCCCGTATTCCGGACCGCGATCCGGCACGGGGGCGGAGTCGATGGTATTGAGCACTGTCTGAAGTGCGCGATATTCCGCGCGGCAATGCTCACACTCGGCCAAATGTTGTTCCACAGGTGCGGAGTCGGAGGCTTCGCCGTAATAGAACAGCACCAACTGATCATCGGAAATGTGTGTTTCTTCCATCTTCTGTTACCCGGCGGAAGCCACCAATGGCTCCAACCGTTTCCTCAACTTCTGAACTGCGCGAAAAATGCTGTGCTTGGTCGCGTTGAGCGATGTGCCCAACATGCCGCCGATTTCTTCAATCGAAAGTCCTTCAAAATGCCGCAGTACAAACGCCGAGCGTTCGAGATCGCTCAGGTCGTTCATGGCCGCGCTGACCCGTTCGGAAACCTGGTTACTGAAGACCAGCCGGTCCTGAGCCGGCTGATGAGTCGGTACCGTGTCAAGGATGTCGCGGCCTTCCTCGGTGCCGGTTTCGCGTTTCTGCTCATGGCGTTTACGCATGCGGATCACGTCGAGGGAGTAATTTGAGGCGATGCGGTAGAGCCAGGTTGAGAAGCTCGACCTTGATTCGTAATGACTCAACTGTTTGTAAGCTCGCAAAAAAGTCTCCTGGACCACGTCCTCGGCGTCCTGCTCGTTTCCGGTCATACGATAAGCCAGACGGAAGACACTTCTGCTGTGCCGTTCGACGAGCATGCGGAAGGCATCCCCATCGCCAGACTGCGCCCGAACCACTACAGCGCCGTCGCTATCCTCCATCTAGCCTTTAGACTGGAACAACTTGTAACGGTTGGCAAGAAGGCGTTGTTAGTTCGTAGTTGTTGGTTCTTCGTGCGGCGTACTTCGTACAGCGTACTGCGTTTGGGCGAAAAACTGACGGCTCAGCACCGAGCGCGATTAGAA
Source organism: Bryobacterales bacterium (assembly GCA_963802915.1). GTDB lineage: Bacteria > Acidobacteriota > Terriglobia > Bryobacterales > Bryobacteraceae > JAICMB01. The sequence continues at coordinate 194,873 of CAWDKQ010000017.1, read as the reverse complement.
TAGTAATAGCTCTTTGATGGTTCATCGGCTGCATCTTTTCCCTGGTTTTACGCTACTGGTTGTCTCCCTTGCCATCCAGTTGCACTTGAGTTGGTGGATACTTCAGAGCCCGAAGTGGAAAAGCGCCGGTCGGCGCGCGGCTCTGGCGATTGGTAATCTCTGCCTGGGCGTCTTCCTGACCTTCAGCTTTCTGCTGAGTTTTTACCGAATCTGGCGGCGGGTGCCAATCGACATCGCGACTTGGGGTGAAGCTTTTGGGCTTTTCGTCGCCATTGCGCTCTTGGGGCTGTACGCCGGCGCGATTCTGTGGCGCCAAGCATCGTCGTTTCGACCTGAGCGGCGGGTATTCTTCAAGGCCGCCGGTGCCGCTGTTATGGCAGCTCCATACATTGCGACCGGGATCGGGATGACGACCAGGAATCAGTTTCATGTTAATAGCGTCGACGTTCCCATTCCGAATCTCCCCAAAGATCTGCAGGGCCTGCGCATCACACAAGTGACAGATATCCACCTGAGCGTTTTCCTCAGCGAGAAGGAATTCGCCCGGGCGGTGGATATGGCGAACGAGACGAAGCCGCACGTGATGCTTGTTACCGGCGATCTGATTACGAGATTCGGCGATCCGCTGGACGCTTGTCTGGGGCAGCTCAAACGCTTGCGAGCCGATGCGGGCGTGCTCGGGTGCCTGGGGAATCACGAGATTTATTGCATGTGCGAGGATTACGTGACGGAACAAGGGGCGCGCATGGGGATCGATTTTCTGCGCAGCCGGTCGCGCATGCTTCGATTTGGACAGGCGAACATCAATTTCGCCGGGGTCGATTATCAGAAGTTCGATTCACCCTATCTTGTAGGGGCGGAGCGGATGGTTGCGCCCGGTTCGTTGAACGTGCTCTTGTCGCACAATCCCGATGTTTTTCCCGTGGCGGCGATTCAGGGATACGATTTAACGATCGCCGGACACACGCACGGAGGGCAGGTCAATTTTGAGATTCTCCATCAGAATGTGAATGTCGCGCGGGCGTTCACGCCGTATGTCAAAGGGCTGTACCGCGAGGACAAGTCGTCCGTTTACGTGTCGAGTGGGATTGGAACGATCGGGGTGCCCGTACGAATTGGCGCACCGGCAGAAATTGCGGTGCTACGCCTGTGCGCTACCTGATTCTCAGCGACATTCACGCAAATTGGGAGGCGCTCGAAGCCGTTCTGGCGGATGCCCGTCACAAGTACGACCGTATCGTGTGCCTCGGCGATGTGGTCGGTTATGGCGCCGATCCTGATGTTGTTACCGAATGGGTGCGCCAGAACGCCGCGGTGACGATTCGTGGCAACCACGACAAAGCTTGCGCAGGGCTCGAGGATCTGGAATGGTTCAACCCGGTCGCGCGTGTCTCGGCAGTATGGACTATGCAATGGACAAAACCTCAGAACATCGATTGGCTCGGGAAACTGCCGAAAGGCCCGGCGCAAGTGAACGGGTTCCAGATCATGCATGGGTCGCCGGTCGATGAGGACGAATACGTCATTTCGGATCAGGACGCGAGGCAGGTTGCGCCCTATCTCGACACTTCGGTGGGGTGTTTCGGACATACGCATCTTCAAGGCGGTTTCTTAGCCCATCGCAATGGAATCCGGCGCTTATCGAAGCCGGGAGCGCAGCATGCGGACCTGGCCCTGCAAATCGACCCAGATTCGCAATACCTGATCAATCCGGGATCGGTCGGGCAGCCGCGCGATAACGATCCACGGGCGGCGTACGCGATTTACGATCCGGAACAGCGGCTGGTTACTTACCATCGGGTGCCGTACGATATCGGCGGTGCGCAGAGGAAGATCCTGGCTGCGGGCCTGCCGGACGTCCTGGCCAAACGCCTGGAAGCTGGCGTTTGATTCGATTCGACTGAGAAGTTCCACGTTCGGAACACACTTACACCGCGAGGGTATAGCGGGTGCTTCGAGCGGTTTTCCTTTGTTTATTGCCGGCCGCGGTGGCAGCGGGCCAGACTTATACGCTACAGACGATCGCCGGATCGGGTGCTAACGGACCGGCCACAGCGTCTCCTTTGCAACAACCGGAAGGCGTCGCGATCGATGGATTAGGGAACGTCTATTTCGCGGACGCAGGGGACGATCGCGTTCGCAAAATCCTTACGAATGGCACGATCGAGACGCTCGCCGGAAACGGGCAGGCCGGGTTTTCGGGCGACAGCGGTCCGGCAATTTCGGCCCGGCTGAATCGGCCATATGGGGTCGCGCTCGATCTTGCCGGAAACCTCTACATTGCCGATCTGGGGAATGCGCGGGTCCGCATGATCGACACGACGGGGACCATCAGCACTTTCGCGGGCGGTGGGACGAGCGCGGTTTCGGGATCGTCGAACCTGGCGGCGACTGCCGCTCAATTGGTTGCTCCGCGCAATGTGGCTATCGATATTCCCGGAAATGTCTACATCTCTGATTTCAGCGCTCAGCAGGTCTATCGCGTGAGTCCGTCGGGAGTTATTAGTGTTTTTGCGGGGACGGGAACGGCGGGCATAGCAGGAGACGGCGGCGCGGCGACATTAGCGCAGATCGCATATCCGGCAGGTCTGACGACCGATGCGCTGGGCAACGTTTATATCGCGGATAGCGGGAACAATTGCGTGCGTCGCGTTTGGTACGGGGCGATCAGCACGGTTGCTGTGAATGTGCCGTCTCCGACAGGGGTTGCTTTGGATGCATTGGGTCATCTATACGCGGCGTCTTCTTCGGCTACGTCGGGGACGGTGGCGGCTTCGCCGGCGGGTTTGAATGTCGTGATGGTGGCGGCGGAGGATGTAGCGTCCGATCCAGGCAGCACTCTTTACATGGCGGTGCAGCATTTCGTTGAGAAACAGGTCGGAAGTACAGTGACGACGATCGCGGGGTGCTCGAAGTGTCCTGCTTATGGGGACGGCGGTTTGGCCACGGCGGCACTTTTGGACCGACCTGTAGCGTTGGCTGTCGATGCGGCCGGCGATGTTTATGTGGCCGAACAGAGTGGCGATCGAATCCGCGCGGTCGCCGCGAATGGCACTATTTCGTCGCTGGTGGAATCGGAGCTGGGGGAGCCTTCGGGTGTGGCTGTCGATTCCAGCGGGTCCGTTTACTTCAGCGAAATGAATAATAATCGCGTCCGTCGGATCAGCGCGGGTGGCGTGCTGTCCACGGTAGTCGAGGGTTTGAATTCTCCAAGTTGGTTGCGCGTAGCGGCGGACGGGTCGCTTTTTGTTTGCGATGGCGGGAGTGGCAGGATTCTGAGGGTTTCGACAGGTGGTATGGTTTCGACCTATGCGACGGTCGTGCAGCCCGCTGGGTTGGCTTTGGCTAGCGATGGGACGCTGTTTGTCAGCTCGGGGTCGCAGGTTCTAAAGATTTCGACGGCCGGTGGTTCGAAGCTTGTGGTGGACGGCCTAATGGGTCCGGCGGGACTGGCTCTGCTTGCGAGCGGCGAGTTGGTGATCGCCGAGAGCGGTAAAAATCGGGTGCTGCGAGTTGGAGCAGCGGGAGCGGTCACAGTGTTGTCGTCGGCTTTGAACAATCCGGAAGACGTGGCTGTTGATAGGGCTGGGGACATTCTGATCGCCGATACGGGGAACAATCGGGTCGTCGAGCTTGTACCTGTTGCGGCCGCGGCGGTTTCGCCCGTGACGGTGGTGAATGCGGCTAGCCTGGCAGCGGGGGCAATCGCTCCCAGCGAGATTGTCACGATTTATGGCTCGGGTTTCGATCCGGCGAATACGCAGGTCTCGTTCAACGGTACGTCGGCCACTGTATTTTATGCCGGCGCCAGTCAGTTGAATGTATTGGCTCCGGCATCGTTGAGTTTGAACGCTTTGACCACGATTAGCGTTTCGTCCGATGGGGCGCAAGTGGGGAGCGCGGCGGTGAGCACGGTCGCAGCGTCGCCGGGCATTTTCACAGTTCCGGGTGGGACGGGACAGGCGGCGGCTCTTAATGAGGATGGCACGGTCAATTCGGCTGGCAATCCCGTGGCTCGGGGAGGTGTCGTAGTGCTTTACTTGACGGGAGATGGCGGGGCGGCGATTTCGGTCGCGATCGGAGGTTATTCAGCCGACGTGCTTTATGTGGGACCGGCACCGGGGTATCCCGGGCTAACGCAGGTCAACGCAGTCGTGCCGGCAGGGTTTCTGGCTCCGGGGAGCCAGGCGGTTGTCGTGAGTGCGGGTGGGGTGGGAAGCCAGGATGGAGTCATCATTTTCGTACATTGAATCGTATGCATGAAGGTGCTAATATGATGCATATGAGGACCACTATAAACATCGACGACGATTTGATTGCGGCAGCTCGCGAGTACACGGGGATCACAGAGAAGACCGAGCTGGTACGCGTGGCATTGAAATCGCTGGTTGCTCTAGAGGCTGGTCGCCGGCTTGCCAAGCTTGGTGGCAGCAATCCTGATATGCAAGATATTCCCAGGAGACGATCCGAAAAGTGATTCTTGTAGACACGTCGGTTTGGATTTCGCATATCCGGCAGGCTGATGGCGAACTGGCTCGCCTATTATCAGAACGGCAGGTTTACCTGCATCCATTTGTGGTGGGGGAGTTGGCTTGCGGCAACCTGCCGGATCGGAAACAGACGCTGTATGAGTTCACCTGGCTGCAGCGCGCATCTTTGGCGACGCAAGATGAGGTGCTCGACATGGTAGAGGTCCACCACCTCTATGGCCGGGGCGTCGGATGGGCTGACGTCAATATCCTGGCTTCGGCCCTACTTCACAGCTGCGCACTGTGGACGCTCGATAATGAGTTGCGCGAAGCTGCAAAGGCTGTAGGAGTTAAAGTTCACGCTCCGACGGTGCACTAGACCATGAACATGCCGCCATTGATCTCGATGGTCTGGCCGTGTATGTATCGCGCGGCGTCCGAGCAGAGAAACAGAATCGTATCCGCTACTTCTTCATTCGTCCCCAAGGTTCCCGCCGGCGTCTGAGCCACCACGTTCTCCAAAATCTGCTTGCTCGAAAACACTTCGTGGAAGTGATTGTCGACCGTTCCGGGGCTCACTGCATTCACTCGAATGCCTTTCGGAGCGAGCTCTTTCGCGAGGCCCTTCGTGATGCTCGACACGGCGGCCTTTGCGGCTGCATAGATGGTGGCGCCCGGGCCTCCGCCGTTCCTTGCAGCGATGGAGCTAAGATTCACAATAATGCCGCTTCCTTTCGCGATCATGTTCGGCGCGACCGCCTGCGCGATAAAATAGACGCTCTTGACGTTCAGGTTCATGACTTGGTCGAATAACTCTTCGGTGTATTCGGCGAGTTTCGCGCGCTTCACCAGCGATCCGGCGTTGTTGATGAGAATGTCGATCTCGGGCGCGGTTTGTCTGAGCTCAGCGACGAAGGCGTCGATTCCTCGAGAGGAGGCCAGATCGCCGGCGATCAGGTCGGCTTCGGCTCCAGCTCCTTGGACCAGGGCGAGCGTCTGCTCCGCGCCTTCGCGATAGCTGCCGTAATGGATCACCACTCGGGAGACGCCTTTGCGAGCCAATGCGATGGCGGTCGCCGCGCCGATTCCGCGCGAGGCTCCAGTCACCAGCGCGGTCTTACCTTTCAAATCTTCAGGCAATGAATCCTCCGATTGCATTATACTTTTGATGGTCGCGAGGAGCCCGAATGAAACCGTACATCACCATTGTCTTTTGCGCCGCCCTGTGCGCCGGCGCGGCGAATGCAGCACCCAAAACCGAGCTGGGCGATATTAACGGCGCCAAGTTTCGGATCGACGTGCCGGAGAACTGGAATGGGGGACTGGTCATTTATTGCCACGGTTATAACCCATTGCCGGTCACGTACAAAGAGGGCAAACTTCCTCCCGTGTTCGAAGTGTTTACTAACCAGGGATACGCACTCGCACAATCGGGCTATGCGTCGGGAGGTTGGGCGGTAGAGCAGGCCGTCACCGATATCCAGAGCTTGCGGCGCTACTTCACGACCAAGTACGGCAAGCCCAAGGAGACCTACATCACTGGACACTCGATGGGCGGATTCTTGACGATGCTCATGATCGAACAATATCCCGAGGCGTTCGACGCGGGGCTCGCTCTGTGCGGTCCACTGGCGCCCGCGAATTATTTCATGCGCAGCGCGTTCGATGCTCGCGTGGTGTTCGATTACTACTTTCCTGGCGCTTTGCCGCCTCCAGATAAAGTTCCCGGGGACTTTCGATTTACGAAAGAGGTTGCCGAGAAATTGACGGCGTTGCTCGATGCCAGTCCCGAGAAGGCTGCTTCCCTGCGACGTTACTCGGGCGCTCACACGAATCAGGATATCGCCGGGACAACCGGCTTCATCACCGACATGCTGCGCGAATTGCAGGAACGCGCGGGCGGGAATCCCTTCGACAATCGGGCGACGATTTACGAGACTCCCGAGCCCGACTACAATGCGCTGAACGACGGCGTGAAGCGCTATGCCGCGACTCCTCGCGCGGCAGAATACATTCGCACCTGGTACACGCCGACCGGCAAGCTGGAACGTCCACTGCTGGCCATCCATACAACTTACGATCCGCTGGTGCCGGTGCGCATCCCCGATATGTACCCCAGTATTGTCGACCGGGCGCGCTCGACAGACATGTTCGTGCAGCAATACGTGCATCACGATGGGCACTGTGCGATTCTGCCTTCTGAAATCGCGCTGGGGTTCTCGGAGTTGCGGGAGTGGAAGACCAGCGGTGTGAAACCGCCATTCGGACTAAACGCCGCCGCTCAGGGCAATGGGGCGAATGGGCGAACCGGTAGCGCCGCGAATCTTCATGGGAACGCCGATAAGTAGGAACTCGTAGACGCGGTCGGCCGCCAGTTCTTCCAGGTTGAGCGCTTCGATGATGTGAATGCCGGTTTCGACGAGCAGATGGACGTGGACCGGCATTCCCGAGGGGACTCGTTCGAAGGCGACGGTGTCGGAACCGGCGGCAAAGATTTTGCGTGAGCTGAGCCATTCGGCTCCTTCGCGCTCCGGTCCGGGACCGCGCACATCGGAGCCAGCTCCTCCCGTGATGTAGCGGACGGGATCGTTCCAGAGCGCGCCCCATCCGGTTCTTAAGAGCACGATGTCGCCGGATTGGATGGTGACACCCTGTTCGGATAAGGCCTGGTCGAGATGCTCCGGTCGAATCGCGAAATCCGGCGGCAGGATTTTGTCGCGAGCGATATCGAGCAGGACGCCGCGCCGTAGCAGAGGTGGGATGGTATCGACCGACAAGTGCGAGAGCCCTTCTGAGTGGGTTTGGCAGGATGCCGCATCGAGACCGCCGTGGAGTTTTCCGTCGCAGGAAAAATGGCCTAAGCCATCGATGTGGGTGCCGACGTGGGTGCCCATCGAAATGGCGTCGGCCGAGGAGCTGACTCCATGTTTTGTGACCAGGTCGCCGTGTTTTTTCGTCAGACCGAAGAGGAATGGCGGATGAGTCGGGTAATGCGGCATGCCGGTGTAGTACGGCTGCCCAAGATCGTAGACCTTGGCTTTTTGGACCTGGTCGAAAAGGGTGCTCACGGATGAAAGTAGAACATAGAACTGGTGGTCAAGTACACTGCACACCGGGTAGCCCATAGGAAAAATCACCAATCGCCGCCATCCTGGCCGATACGTAGTACAGTGGTCAGGAAAGAGCGATGGACACCCTGACCCCCGCCGAGCGAAGCGAACGAATGAGCCGGGTTCGGTCAAAGGACACGAAGCCTGAGATGCGGGTCTGCCACGCGTGTCGTGGTTTGGGCCCGGACATCAAGTTTCCCCGAAAATGTCATGAAGCTCAACGATCCACCGAAAACCATCCTCAATGATTGAGTTTTTGCGTGTCGGAGAGTCCTATTCAAATGAGGAGATCTTTAGATCTCTGAGAGTTTCAAATGCCGGGGGAATTCGTCTTTCGCTGCACGGCCAAACAGTCCTGCGAGCGATCATAATGACATCGGTGCAAGGTTTCCATGGCACCGGGGAGAACCCATACCAAGACCGGCTGGAGGGCGGCATCCTGACCTATACGGCGGCAGGAAGACTGGGGCAACAGACGCTCGCTGGTGTGAATACTCGACTAGTTGAACAAAGAACATCGAATTTCCCGATACACGGATTCGTTTTGATCGCGAGCAGAAGAGACAAAACCGTCGGACCGAAGCGCTGGAAGTATTTGGGGTTACTCGAATATCTCCGCCACTACCCGGACCACCCAACTCGATGCGGATGGGAAGGTTCGTAAAGTCTGGCTTTTCGAATTCAAGATCCACCAGGAACCAGACGTCTTGCCACTCGCCATGGAGACGGCTCTCTCAATCGAAGCGCTAACCGCTTCGAGGCTCCGGGTTGGCGAGACTTCTGACGATGTCGATATGGTTGATGGCAGTAGCCCTGTGCAAATCAAAGATATTGAGAAAATCGAACATATTCGAGGCAAGTTGCTAGCAATGACTCCGAAGAGCTTTGAGTTCTTTGTTAAGGACTTGCTTCTACACTGCGGCTTTACGGACGTATGTGTTACGAGGTTCAGTTCGGACGGAGGCGTTGATGTTAACGCTAGAGTTGGCGCGAAAATTTGGGTTTTCGAGAACACGCTGGTCCAGGTTCAGGCTAAGCGTTGGCTGCACTCAGTCGGGCGGAAGGAAGTTGCCGAACTGCGGGGAAGCTTGCAACCTTTCGCTCGGGGCGCTGTGGTCACAACTAGTCATTTCTCAAAAGCAGCACTCAACGAGGCCAGCGAACAAGGCAAGAATCCGATTGCACTCGTCGATGGCTACAGGCTGTCGATGGTTGTACTTGACGAGCAGTTTCACTTAGCAGTCTGAAACTCCGTCTATATCGGTTTCTCAAGGAAAGTCTAGCCGAGTTTGCGATGCTCTTTGAGAATACAGCGATCCATTACGACTGTGAGGCCGGCGCCACGGGCCTTTTGCGCGGCGACTTCGTGGATCACGTCCTCTTGCATCCAGATGGCGCCGGCTCGGATTTGAATGGCGGAATCGACGATATCCGGAACAAATTCGGAACGCCGGAATATATCGACGATGTCGATGTGCTCCGGGACGTCCTCTAAGCGCGCATAGCATTTCTCGCCGACGACTTCGGTCTCTTCCGGATTTACGGGGATAATCCGGTAGCCGGCGGATTGCATGTACTCGGAAACGCCGTAGCTGGGCCGATAGCGTTTGTTCGAGAGGCCGACTACCGCGATCGTGCGTGCGGCGCGGAGCAGTTCCGGAATCGAGCTCATGCCACTTCGGAGTCCATCTTGAGCACCTTTTTGAAGCGGGCAACTTCGCCGGGAGTGAGGTGCCGAAATTCGCCAGCCTTCAACGGGCCGAGCTCGAAGAAACCGATCTTCACGCGCTTTAACTTTTCCACCAGGCGTCCAAAATGACTGAACATCAGACGGATCTGGTTCTGTCGGCCTTCAATCAGCCGCACTTCATACCAGGGATTCGTCGCGCGCCTGATCAGCTTCAGACCGGCGGGTGCGGTCATTTTGCCTTTCAGCTTGATGCCATTGCGAAATTGCTCTTCCTGCTCCGGTGTCAATTCGCCATTCACCTTCACGACATAGAGCTTAGGGACGTGGTGCGACGCCGACGTAATGCGATTCGCAAACTCCCCGTCATTGGTTAGCAAGAGCAAGCCTTCACTGTTGTAGTCGAGCCGCCCGACGGGATATACGCGTTGCTTCAAGCCCTTTACTAAATCCATCACCGTTTCGCGCCCTTCGGGATCGCTGGTGGTGGTCATGATCCCTTTGGGTTTGTTCATCGCGATATAGACCAGATTCTTGGCCGGACGAATGAGTTTGCCGTCCACCTTGATGTGGTCGCGATCCAGGTCGGCCTTCGTTCCCATTTCGGTGACAACGGTGCCGTTGACCCGGACGCGGCCCTCCAGGATCATTTCCTCGGCTTTGCGCCGGCTGGCGACACCGGCGTGCGCGAGGATCTTCTGTATACGCTCTTCAGGCATTCTATGCCGCTGGCTCTTTGTGTTCTTCCGAGGGCGCTGTAGCCTCGGCTTTCACTGGCTGGTGCTGGGATCGGTTGGGTTCTCGCCCGGATCGGGATCGCGTTCCGGTTGGGGCTCGGGGCCAGGTTCCTGAATGGGTTCAGTATCCTTCGACGGGTCTGTTGGCGTAATGGCAGCGACCGGCTCCTCTGCGTCGCTTAACGCGAGACGGCCCAATTCCTCGAATTCTTTCAGCGTCGGAAGCTCAGCAAGGTCTTTGAGGCCAAATTGCACCAGGAACTCCTTGGTCGTCTTATATAAGATTGGCTTCCCAACCACCTGTTTCCTGCCGGCGGCGGCGATCAGTTTACGATCGAGGAGCGTCTTCAACACACCTATGCCCTGAACGCCTCGGATCTCCATAATCTCGGGCGCGGTTACGGGCTGCTTGTAGGCGATGACGGCCAGAGTTTCCAAGGCAGGAAGGGACAGCTTGAGCGGCGGCTTCAGATTTTTGACGAAGGTTCGGATGGCCTCATGATGCTCCGGCTTGGTCGCCATTTTGTAGCCGCCGGCGATCTCGCGAATACTGAGGCCGCGGTCCGGGCGATTGTATTCGGCGGTCAATTCGTCGAGCAAACGATTGATCCGATCGGAGGGCTGGCCGATAGCCGCGGATATCTGCGCGGGCGTCAGTGGCTCGTCCGTGATGTAGATGGCGGCTTCGATAATCGCCTTCAGATGCGCGTCTTCGTCGGGGCCTGCTGGCGCATCCACCACATATTCCTGGGAGATGACGTCTTCTACTGACGCTTCTTGCTCCGATGCTTCTTCCACCGGCGCTTCTTCCACAATGGGCAATTCTTCGGCGTCAACCTGAGGCGCTTCGTCCTTAACTTCGAGCTCGTCCATTCTCTTTTACGTGTAATCCTGTTCGATGGTGGTGAGGGATGTTTCCGTCCCCAGCGCCTCGTCAAAATCGCGGACTTTGCGGATGCCGATGTCGCCGAAGAGTTCCCCTTGCGTGAGCGCAATGGCCTGCATCTTCACTAATTCCAGGATAGCGAGGAACAGGCAAATCATGGCGCGGCGGCTATGCTGCTTTTCGAACAGTTCGGTCGCGGACAGGGCCTCGTTCTTGCGCGGCTTCAGCATCGATTCGAGGTATCGGATCATGTCCGGAACCGTGACATTCTCCTTGTTGATGTTGTAGATCGGCCGGGTCTTGATGCGTTCCAGAACGGTCTGGAACGTCTTAACCAGGTCAAAAATAGTGACCGCGAGTCCGGGATCGTCTCCTTCGGCCAGAAATTGCTCGATTTGCGGGTTCGACCAGACCGCCTCTTCCACCAAGCGCTTCTGTTGCAGCATTTCGGCGGCATTCTTGAAGCGCTCGTGCTCCAGAAGGCGTTCGACAAGCTCCTGGCGAGGGTCGTCTTCCGGATCCATTTTCGCGAGCTCGGGATCCTTTGGCAGCAACAACTTGGACTTAATATGGATCAGCGTCGCCGCCATGTAGACGAACTCACTGCTGAGCTCCATATCCATCTCGGCGGCACGCTCCATGTATTCGAGGTACTGCGAGGTCACCGAGGCGATGGGGATGTCGTAGATGTTGATTTCCTGCTTGCGGATGAGGTCCAGCAGCAGGTCGAGCGGGCCTTCGTAGTGTGCCAGGTGAAAATTGAACGGCAGAGACACTCCCATCACGATAACACTCCGGAGGCAAATCGGCGGGTAGTTCAGCCTATGGGCTGTAAGACACAATTGACAGGTGGAGGCAGCGAGATCTAGGCTGCCGTGAGCCCGTAGTTCAGGGGCGTTTATCCTTTTCCGGAATGTGTAATACTTTGTTCATGATTGAACAGGACAAAGTTAATCGAGCAAGGATTGTCGGTTCTCTGGTCGGTATTGCCGCCGTCCTTGTCGTTCTGGCCTGGAAGTTTGTGATTCGCTAGTCGCCGGGGCTCTCGTCCCCCGAGTCGATCTGACGCATTATGTGCGGAACCGCTCTGCCACGGTGACAAAAATCTGTGATTTTAATTTAGTTCGTATGTTTCTAAGGACGCGGACTTTATAGCGGGTGGGGCGTTTTGCCGCTTCACCGGCTTCTTGACCCGCTCTTTATACTCGAATCAAAGCAGCTACCCAACTGCAGGGTTCTGGGCTTTGCGGAGGCAGACCATTGATTCCTGCTGCCGCGCAGTCCTTTCGCGGCTACCAAGTCTTTTCTCGTCAAGGGCATAAGTCGCTATGCCCGCTCTCCACGACGAACACTCGTCGCGTTACACTGAAAATTCCCACATGCACTGGAGCAAACTATTTATCCCTACGCTGCGTGAAAACCCCGCTGAAGCGGAAGTGGTGAGCCATCAACTGCTTCTGCGAGCCGGATACATCCGGCAGCTCGCGGCGGGCATTTACAGCTACCTGTTCCTGGCGCAGCGGTCGATCCTGAAAATCACGGCGATCGTTCGCGAAGAGATGGACGCCATCGGGGCGCAGGAAATGCTGTTGCCGGTGCTGCATCCGGCGGAGCTCTGGCAGGAATCGGGCCGGTGGGACGTCATGGGCGACAACATGTTCCGGCTGAAGGACCGCTTCGGCAGGCCTATGTGCCTCGGCATGACTGAAGAAGAAGTGATGACCTCGATCGCGCGCGGGGAGCTGCGGAGTTATAAGCAATTGCCGCAGATCTGGTACCAGATCGCATCGAAGTTTCGCGACGAGCCCCGGCCGAAATCGGGATTGCTGAGAGTGCGGCAATTCATCATGAAGGATTCGTACTCGTTCGATCTGCTACCGGCGGGGCTGGATGAATCCTACGACAAGCACTACTCGGCTTACTGCAAGATTTTCGATCGCTGCGGGTTGAATTACGTCGTTGTGGAAGCGCATTCGGGCGCGATGGGCGGCAGCCAGTCGCACGAATTTATGGTGCCTTCAGAGGCCGGTGAGGATTTTGTCGTCCGTTGTGCGAATTGCGGGTATTCGGCGAATTTGGAGAAGGCCATATCTCGCGCGTCGGAGCCGAAGCAGGCGGATGTCGAGGGCGACGGTGCACCGGAGGAATTTCACACGCCGGACCGCAAGACCATCGCCGATATCAAGGAATTCACAGGATTACCGGAGACTTCGCAAATCAAAAGTCTTGTGATGGTGGCGAATGGGAAACCGGTGCTGGTCCTCTTGCGCGGCGATCATCAATTGAGCGAGACCAAGCTGCAATCGGAGCTTGGGGCAACCGATCTGCGGCAGGCACATCCGGAAGAGATTCGAGAATACTTCGGCGCGGATGCGGGTTCGCTCGGTCCGGTCGGCGTCAAAAACATGCGCGTGCTTGCGGACGAGGCGCTGAAGGGCCGGCGCAATATGATCGCCGGCGCGAACAAAAACGATTATCATTTGCGCAACGTGACGCCGGACGAAGATTTTAAGCCCGATTATTACGATCTGCGGCAAGTGGCGAGCGGCGATCTTTGTTCTAGATGTGGCGGACCTTTGGAACTGATCAAGTGCGTCGAGTCAGGACATATCTTTAAGCTCGGCTACAAGTATTCGGATTCGATGGGACTGAAGGTCCTCAATGAAGATGGCCAGGAAGTGACAGTCATCATGGGCTCGTATGGGATCGGGATCGAACGGATTTTGAGCACGGCCATCGAGCTGTATCACGATAAGGACGGCATGGCTCTGCCTCCGTCCATCGCGCCGTTCGCCGTGGTCGTCACGCCCGTAAATTATGCCGACGCGAAGCAGCGCCAAGCCGCCGAAGATATTTATCAGGCTCTGCTCGATCTTGGAATTGATGCGTTAATCGACGATCGCGACGAACGGCCGGGAGTGAAGTTTAAAGACGCCGACCTGATTGGGATTCCGTATCGCGTGACGGTGGGCAAGAAACTGGCGCAAGGACTCGTCGAGGTCGTTACCAGGCGGACTCGTGAATCCGTGGATGTCGCGGTGGACGATGTTGCGAATCTCATTCGAGAGAAGCTGAATCCAGCAGCATGAGCGTCGACTGGAAGGCGGTTCGGGCCGAGTTTCCGGCGGTATCCAAGTGGACGTACTTGAATACGGCGACCTATGGCCAGGTTGCGCGCCGGACGGCGGCACGTGTGGCCGCTCACTTTGCGGATCGGGATGAGACCGGCGCCTGGAATTTTCTGACCTGGTTTGACGATATGGACTGCGTGCGCGAGCTCGTCGCCAAGCTGATCCATTGCGAACGCGACGATATCGCTTTTGTGCCGAATGCCTCGGCGGCTTTGAGTCTTCTGATGTCGGGTCTCGATTGGAAACCCGGCGATCGAATTGTGACTCTGGAAAATGAGTTTCCGAACAACATTTATGCGCCGAGCGTTCTGGAGGCGCGCGGGATCGAATTTGTAGAGGTTCCTTGGGAACGGTTCTACGAAGCGATCGACGGGCGCACGCGGTTGGTGGTGATGAGCTCAGCAAGCTACGTGACCGGGTTCGTTCCGCCACTTGAAGAGATTGGGGCGTTCCTGCGGGCTCGCGGAGTCTTGCTGTATGTGGATGGCACGCAATCTATCGGCGCGCTGCGGTTCGATGTGGGACGCGTGCAGCCCGACATGCTTGCTGTGCACGGGTACAAATGGCTGAATTGCCCCGATGGCGCGGCGTTCATGTACGTGGCTCCGGGGCTGCGTCCACGGCTGGCACCGATGGTGATTGGATGGCGGAGTCATCGCGGGTGGCGCAATGTGGATAATCTGCATCACGGCTTACCGGAATTCGCAGAGAGCGCGGAGAAGTACGAGGCGGGAATCCTGCCGTTCTCGGTTTTGTATGGCATGGGCGAGTCCGTCAGCATGGTCCTCGAGATTGGTCCGGAAGTGATCGAGCGTCGCGTGCTGGAGTTGGCGGATCAGGTTCGAGAAATTGCGCGTAAGCTTGGGGGCGAGCCGGTTTCTAAAAACTCGGCGATTGTCTCAGTAAGGTTTCCAGGGCGCGATCCGTCAATCATGGCTCGGGCTTTGAAAGAGAAAAGAGTGATTGTCTCGGCCCGTCATGGACTGTTGCGCGTCTCGCCGCATTTTTATAATGACGAGGATGATTTGGAGCGGTTCTCGGCGGCGTTGAAGGGTTGAGCAGTTATCCCCTTGCTTTACGCGCGGGGTTCCGTAATCGAGAACGCTTGGGGGATCGTTCCCTGCCGGTCACGGCTCGGTTTTCTAGAAGCCGGTTGGCTTGATCCAGAAGCTCTCTTGCCATCTTGCGCCGGCGGGGACGGATTGCAGTTCCTTGTAAATGCCGGCGTGGGCCAGGTTGAACGCATCCGTGATTCCGGTCATTGGCTCGAAGCAGATAAAATCTTTTCCGGGTGGCGCGTAGATGACTGCTACCGGAAACTTGCGCCCATATCGGATCGAGATTCTCTGCTTTGCGCCCTGCACCCAGAAATCCTCGTCGTGATTCACTTCGCCGTAGACGTCATCCAATTGATTGCCGGCCAGCGATAACGGGTCGGGCTGATCGATTGCCTTCGTGACTCCAGTTGGAATCAGCTTGTCCGAGAGTTCATAGTGACTCTTTGCGGCGAGATGCACTGTCCATTTGTCGCGTGGCGCGTCTGTGATCTGGTAGTACGGATGGTAGCCGAGCGATAACGGCAGAGGCTCGCTCGATTCGTTCTCAATCACGGTTCGGACTTCGAGCGTTCCACCTGAGAGCCGGAACGTCATTTCAATCGTTTGCGCGAAGGGAAATTGGGCCATCCATTCCGGTTTTTTGGTAAATTCGAGCCTGCTGGTGACCTCGGCTCCTCCATCGTCGGCTTTGAGCGCGACTACTTGCCAACCCTCGGCATAAGAGAGCAGGCCGTGAATCGGGACGCCGTTCTGATCCCGGCGAAGATTGCCGAGATCGGGATTCAAGATATACTTTTTCCCATTCGCCCAGAAAGCATCCTGATCGAGCCGATTGGCCCAGGGCGCGAGGAACGGGACTCCGGCGAAGCCCGGCTTCGCTTTGAAATCGGCCAGCGACTGATACGGCCACCAAAGGACGTTGTGGCCGTTCACTTTCATTTCGTAGGCAAAGTTTCCGATGGACGGCAGGACGGAGACCTCGGTTTTGTGGCCCGCGTCGGTCAATCGCACCACTTCAAATCCGTCCACAGTGATTTTTTGAGCGGAATAGTTTGGCATGGCGAAAAGGGAGGGAACGGAAAGGAGCGCGAGGGCTACGGATCGATAGACTCGCGCAGATCGAGATCGGTATATTTTTGGCAGCACACGCACTTACCGGGACTGTAAGTGCGAATATAGCAGACATCGCACCAATAGGTGACCATCAAGCGCTTGCCGTCTTTATGTACGAAGAGCGATTTGCTGGTGAGCGGATCGATTACGAAATCGTCGGGATCTTTAAAGTGGCCGACCACTTCGAAGTCGGTTCCAGCGAGGCGTTCGTCGTTGAGGACCGCGGTGGTTCCTTCGTCGCCTTCGAGGTGGACCAGTTTCTTGCCGCCAAGATCGAGGGCGGGTTTGTTGTCGGGTGCTTTGGTGAGCTTGCCTCGGATGGAGATTCCGGGGACGTTGGTTGCCATGGCGCAGGCCGCCATGAACAGCGCCGCTATAACAAGTCGCCGCATGTCCTATCTCCATTGTAAGACGGCCTGAGATTTTTCCGTGCTGCCCCGCACTAGCGCTACGGGTGATACGAGCGGTAATCCTCGCGATCGCAATGGGAGCGGCTGCCATTGGGCAGAGCGATCCGGCTTACGCGCCCCTCGAAAAAGCTTTCGAGGCGCTGCGATCGAGGAATTACGATGTGGCGATCGATTGGTTCGAACGGGCCGTTGCACTCGCACCGCAACGAGCCGATATCCGGAAGAATCTAGCCTACGCGCTGCTTAAAATTGGCGAAACCGAAGCCGCGCGGAACCAGTTCGCCGAGGCGATGCGTCTGGATCAGACCGACCATCACGTCGCGCTCGAGTACGCATTCCTCTGCTATGAAACCAAGCAGCAGGCCGTCGCCCGCCGTGTCTTTGACAGCCTCCGAAAGAGCGGCGTGGCGACGGCCGAGGATGCGTTTCAGAATATCGACAAACCACTGGCGGAGGGGATCGCGCGATGGTCCGCGGCGTTGGCGATGTCGCCTGACAACTTCAGCGCTCATGAAGAACTGGCGAAGCTGGCGGAGCAGCGCGACGAGTTGGCGCTGGCGGCGGAGCATTACGAGAAGGCCTGGAAGCTCAAGCCCGGGGAGCGGAGTTTGCTGCTCGATCTGGGGCGGGTGTGGAAAGCTCAGGGGCGGCAGGAAGATGCTATGTCGGCCTTGCTGGCCGCGTCGCGTGGAGGGCAACCGCGCGTTGCCGAGAGGGCGCGGGAGCTTCTGCCGGTCCGATATCCGTATGTTTATGAATTTCAAAACGCCATTGTTTTGGATCCGGCAAGCGCCGATCTGCGGCGGGAACTTGCGTATCTGCTGCTCGAGATGAAGCAGACCGACGCGGCCGAAAAGCAATTTCGGGCAATTCATCAGCTTGTTCCGAGCGATCTGATGTCGGCTGCGCAGCTAGGGTTTCTGCTGCTGAATCAGAATCGGGGCGATGAGGCGCAGCCACTGTTCGATCAAGTGCTCAAGGGTGACGATGCGGAGCTTGCGGATCGAGTACGGGCATCGCTGAAGATGCCCTTGCGGTTTCAAAAACGGAGCGAATCAACGCCGCGCGCAGCTGAAGATCCCAAAAGCATGGGCGAGAAGAGCTTCAAGGCGGGCTATCTCAGAGACGCTCTCAAATATCTGACGGTGGCGCAAGAAGCCGATCCGCGGGACTACGACGTGATGCTCAAACTGGGCTGGACCTACAACATGCTCCATGACGATCGGGACGCGGTGCGCTGGTTCAATCTGGCTTCCGAGAGCGACGACCCGGATATTGCTTCGGAGGCGGATAGAGCTTACAGGAACCTCAGCCCGCAATTTCAGAGATTTCGTTTTACGGCTTGGGCGTTTCCGTTTTTCTCGTCGCGATGGAGGGATGCGTTCGGGTACGGGCAGGTGAAAGAGGAAATGAAACTGGGCAGTTTGCCTTTGCGTGTTTATTTAGGGGCGCGGTTCGTCGGGGACGTGCGAGGGAAAATCGGGCCGACGGCTGCCTATCCGGAGCCGGAGTATCTTTCCGAAAGCTCGGTGATTTTTGACGTCGGGTTGTCCACATCGGTCTGGCGTGGGTTCACGGGATGGATGGAAGCCGGAGAATCCGTGAAATACCTGGCGAGCCGGACCGATGTGGGCGCGGCAATTCCCGATTATCGGGGTGGCGTGTCCTACGCGAAAGGGTTCGGTCATATGCTCGGCGGATTGAAAGGATGGTTCGCGGAGTCGAATGACGATGGCGTGTACGTCAACCGCTTCCAGAACGATATGCTCCTGTATTCGCAGAATCGGACTGGGTACACGTTTGCGAGCGCAGAAGATCTTCTCGGCGGGTTTCAGATGCAACTGTTTTGGAGTTACAACCTGACGACGGACCGCTTGCGGCAATATTGGGCGAACTATGTGGAGACCGGTCCGGGGATTCGATTCAAGAGCGCTGTTTTGCCGAAGGGGATGCTGTTCTCCGTGAATTTTCTGCGTGGGATTTACCTCGTCAATGTGGACAATCCGAGGCGACCGAATTTCTTCGATCTGCGCGCGGGGGTTTGGTATGCGTTCACTCGTTAGTCTGGCGTTCATTTTGACCGCGCCTCTGATGGCGGCCGATGGACCTTGGCCGGGTATCCTATCTTCGGTCGGTCTTACAAACGAAGTGAGTTTCGCTTCATCCCGGCAGTGGGTGGAGAAGATCGAAAAGGGCGCGGTGGTCGTAATGGAAGGACAGTCCGAGTTGGCCGAAGCGTTGGGAATCAAAGCGACTGGCCGGCGCGCGATTGTTCGGAGCATTATCGATAATCGCGCTCCTAAGCTTCCGATCGTTTGGGAGAAGCCGGTTGAGATTCCGGTGTTTGAGCTTCCCAAAGGCGCTCGTGTGTTTGCGATCGAACGTTGGGAGGGGGCTCCGGTGCTGGCCGCGGTGCGTCGAGGGTCTGGCGCGGCGCTGTGGCTCGCAACTTCGCCGGGTGTTCAGGGCTATGAGCGGTATCCGTATTTAATCCAGTCGCTGAACGAGCTCGGAATTGTGCCGCCATTTCGTTCGGCTCGGCTCATGGCGTTTTTCGATTCTTCCTATCGTTCCCGCGTGGACATCGATTATTTTGCGGCGCGCTGGCGGAAAGCGGGGATTTCGGCATTGCACGTTGCGGCCTGGCATTATTTCGAGCCGGACCCGCAGGGCGACGAATATCTGCGCAAGCTGATCGCGGCGTGCCATCGGAATGGGATTCTTGTGTACGCGTGGCTGGAATTGCCGCATGTGAGTGAGCGCTTCTGGGCGGATCATCCGGAGTGGCGGGAGAAGACGGCGCTGTTGCAGGATGCGCAGCTCGATTGGCGCAAGCTGATGAATCTCGAGAATCCGGCGGCTCTCGCGGCAGTTTTACAGGGGACGCGGGAGTTGCTGGGACGATTCGATTGGGATGGGGTGAATTTGGCAGAGCTGTATTTTGAATCGCTTGAAGGGGCGGCAAATCCGGCTCGGTTTACTCCCATGAATGCGGATGTGCGGCGGGATTTCCAGAAGACTGGCGGGTTCGATCCGCTCGCCTTGTTTCAGACGGCTTCCGTGAGCGGGGATCGTTTGCGGGCGTTTCTCGATTATCGTGCGGACCTGGCGCGGAAGATGCAGGCGCGATGGGTTGGCGAAATCGAGGCTTTGCGGCGTTCCAAGCCGGATCTCGATCTGCTGCTCACTCATGTGGACGATCGGTTCGATAATCGGATGCGGGACCTCATTGGAGCGGATGCGGGCAAGGTCCTGCCGTTGCTCAAGCAGCACGATTTTACGTTCCTGATTGAGGATCCTGCCACGATTTGGAATCTGGGACCGCAGCGCTATCCGCAGATCGCGGAGCGATACCGGCCGTTGACGGATCGTTTTGACAAGCTGGCAATCGATATCAACATTGTCGAGCGGTATCAGTATGTGTATCCGACGAAGCAGCAAACCGGGACGGAATTGTTTCAGCTCCTGCATCTTGCCGCCGCTTCGTTCCCGCAGGTTGCTTTGTATTTTGAGAACTCGATTCTAACGCCGGATCTACCACTGCTTTCGGCGGCTGCGGCTAGTGTCGACCATTTCGAGCGCGATGGGCGGACGGTGAATGTGGCTTCGAAATATCCCGTGGGCGTTCGCTGGAATGGTCCGGCGATGGTGAATGGCCGGGTTTGGCCGGTGCACGATTCGGATACGGTTTGGCTGCCGGCGGGAGTGAATCGAATAGAACCGGCGGCTAAGGATTCGGCGATGCTAATTGTCGACTTCAACGGCCGGCTGCAGTCGGCGCATTCGCTGAACAACGGCGTCGAGTTTTCTTATGAAAGCAGCGCGCGTGCGATCGCGGTATTGAATGCTCGCCCTAAGCTGATGGAGATGGATGGGGTTCGTTGCGAGCCGGTTGTTGTCGAGTCCGAAGGAAAATTTGTTGTCATGTTGCCTCGCGGTCAGCATTTAGCCAGCCTGCTGCTACTACAATGATGTGGGAGGCTGTCGATGGCCGATATCGTGGTACGCCCGACCATGAAGTTCATCAAGGCAGGTTTTGTGTTGGTGACGCTGTTGGTGCTGGCCGGGTGGTTCGCCTGGTACCACTACGATCGGGAGCCCAAATGGGTCCCGGCTGTTCTCCTGGTCCTGTATCTTTGGCCGCTGTCGCGTCAGATCCGGCGGCAGAACTCGAAGATGACGATTTCGACGGACAAGCTGCGCTACGAAGTCGGGTTGTTAGGAAAATCCACGCGCACGATCCAGTTGCCCAAGATCCAGGATGTCCGCGTGGATCAGAGCCTCATGCAGCGAGTCTTCGGCGTCGGAAGCATTTCGATTGAGACCGCTGGCGAGGCGAGCCGGCTTACGATTCATAATATCGACATGCCGCAGGCCATCGCCGATGAGATCATGGCTCGTTCGCAACATGGTCCTGCCGCGCAGCAACCGCACCTTTAGATTATTCCCACTCGATCGTTCCCGGCGGCTTGTGAGTCAGGTCGAAAAACACGGCGCTGATTCCGGGGACTTCTAGAAGCTCAGTTTTTATCTTGTCTAGAAGATCGGCAGGCATGCGGACTACTTGGGCGGTCATTCCGTCGACGGAATCGATGGGTCTGAGGACGACAGAGTCGGGCGAGCCCAGCGGGATCAGCACTACAGGAAGTTGCCAGACTTGCTGATCGAAGCCGGATTCGTAAGTGAGACGGCGAACGATGGCATCGCAGCGTCGTAGGCGGTCGAGGCGTTCGGCGGTGAGGAAGCCTCGCGTGACGCGCAGGTTCGCGAGAGGCGCATGGGAACCGACCAGCGCTACAACTCGATTGATGTCTCCGATGCGGTTTACCAGCGCCGTAGCCTCGTCTCCTGGCGGAAAAGATTCCAGCGCCAGGATGGAGCGATAGCTGCGTGAATCGCCCTGCACGCCGACGGATCGGACGGGAATCAGCCAGCCTTCGGGACGGCGTTCGAGCTCTTGTTCGTGGTCGGAGCAAAGACAGCGGATCGCGAGGCCAGGGCCGGGGAATGGATGGCGATGGAGAAATTCGCCTGGAATTCCGAGTTCCGCGCCGACTTCGCGGACTTCGTCTTTATAGAACGACGACAGAGGCTCTACGATTCGCCCACTGTCGATCAGCTTCTGAATTCCGGCGACGCGGTTGTGATGCGTCTTGATTACGTCGGCTTTTGCGGTGCCTCCGGATTCGATGGTGTCGGGATAAATTGTGCCCTGGCCGAGAATCCAGTTTCCGTCGAGAAAATGGCTGGAGTTCAGCACGCGCTCCTGGACCTTTACGAACTGGTCGCCGATAATGTGGCGCTTCTGTTCGGGGTCGCAGACTCCTTCCAGCGCGCTTAGAAATTCATGGCGGGCGTCTTCGACGTGGAAGGCTGTCGTTCCGAGCTGGTGGAACAGATTTTCGACGTAGGGGGTCTCACCTTCTCGCATCAGGCCCGTGTCGACGTAGATTCCGTAGACTCGATCCGGACCGACGGCTCGGAGGCAGAGCGTAAATGCGACGGTTGAATCGACGCCTCCGCTGACGAAGAAGAAGATATTCCGGTCCCGCGCGACATTCCGGATTTGATCTTCGATGGAGGCGATGCGGCCGCTGGGATCCCAATCGCGCTCGCAGCCGCAGATGCGGAACAGGAAATTCGATAAGATTTGGCGGCCAGGTTTGGTGTGGGCCACTTCAGGATGGAATTGCACGGCGACGATGGGCCGGTCGCGATGCGCCATGGCGGCTATATCGATGGTCTCCGTGGAGCCGAGGATTTCAAAACCGGGCGGAACTGCTGAGACCAGGTCGCGATGGTTCATCCAGATTTGCGAATCGCCGTTGATGCCCTCAAAGAGGGCGTGAGCGCTGAGGCAGCTTAAATGAGCTAGCCCGTACTCGCCGCGGTCGCCTTTTTGAACGGTACCGCCGAGTTCGTTGGCAATCACCTGCTGGCCGTAGCAGATTCCGAAGATCGCGGCGCCGTGCTCGGGCTTGAGAATAGCCGGGTCGATGCGGGGACTGTCGGCAGCGTACACACTGCTCGGTCCACCGGAAATGATAATTCCCTTTCTGCCTTTGAGCTCAGCAGCGGGAGTATCGCTGGGACAGACCTCGGCGTAGACACCGAGGTCGCGAACTTTCCTGGCAATCAGATGGCAGTATTGACCGCCTGCATCCAGGACCGTTATTTGTGGTTTCAAATTCGAATTTAGCGCAAGTCTGGGCGCGCGAGCCGCTCGACCACGAGTTTCTTCGATTTATCCAGCAGGTTCTTCGCTTCCGTGATCGCCTGGGCGCCCTTGGCGACCATCGGGTCGACTTCAATGGCGACTTTCTGCGAATCCTCGTAGCTGAAGCCGGTGGCGTACATCTCACGCTTCAACTGATCAGCGATCCAGGTGTGGTTCTCGGCCCAGTCCGCTTCGGTGAAGGGAACGTTCTGCTTCAAGAGATACTCGTGGAACTGGTTCACGACGTTTTCGTCCGGCGCCCAGCCTTGCGGCAACTTGATGTCCTTGCCGCCGAAATATTGCGCGGTGAAGCTGAAGAACTCAAACTTGCGCAACAGGTCGGTTTGGAAGGCGTTGTACTTCGGTGGCGCGTACTTCTCGTCGGGAGTGATGCCGCCGCCGCCGTATACGGTCCGTCCGCTGTCGGTACTCTTCACATCGGTCGGATTTTTCAGATCGGTGCGTTTGCCGTAGTAGTAATCGAGGAACGAGATATTCGAGTAATCGCGCTGGATCAAGCGGCCGCTGGGGGTGTAGTAATGAGCGGTTGTCAGCGCCAGACCGGTGTTATCGGCTAGCGGATAGACCGTCTGGACGAGTCCTTTACCGAAAGTATTCTCACCTAAAATCCAGGCCCTATCGTGATCCTGGAGGGCTCCGGCTACGATTTCCGCGGCAGACGCAGAATATCGGTTGACGAGCACAACCATCGGGTAATTTCCGCCCAAAGAGCTGCCTTTGGCGTAGTATGGCTTCTCGGCGGAGTTGCGTCCGCGATGGGAAACTACGAGTTCGCCCTTGCGGAGCCAGTGGCCGGCCACGGCGACGCCTTCGTTCAGCAGACCCCCGGGATTGTCGCGCAGATCGAGGATGAGGAGTTTAATGTCGCCTTCGCCCAACTGCTTCAGCGAATCTTCCAATTCTTTGCTGGTGTTTTCGTTGAACTGCGTGACGTCGACGTAGGCTATACCGGGCTTGTACCAGAAGGCATTCTGGACGCTGAAGCGTGGAATTTCGCCACGGGTGATGTCGAACGTGATCGGTTTGTCCACGCCATCGCGTGCTACCACGACCTGTACGTGAGTGCCTTTGGGCCCTTTAAGCATTTCGGCGATTTCAGAGGTGCTCATGCCCTCGGTCTTCTTATCGTTGACTTCGAGGATTACGTCGCCGGGACGAAGACCGGCTTTATACGCCGGGGAGCCTCCGAAAGGCGCGATTACAATAGTCTTGCCGTTGCGAGGGCCGACCTGCATTCCAACGCCGGAGTAGGAACCGCGCTGGTCATCACGCAGGGCGTCGAAATCTTTCGGATCAAAGAAGTTGGAGTGCGGATCCAGCGTCCGCAGCATGCCTGGAATGGCACCTTTGTAGATGGCTTTGTCCGCAGTCACCTTGTCGGCGAAGTTGTTTTCTACGACAGCAAAGACTTTGGTGAAAGACTTGATGCTGGCATCAACGTCATCTCCGGCGCCCGTGGTCGCCGCGGAAACTCCCGGAGTTCCAGGGCCGAAAATTCCACCCAGGATCGCAAAGAGTGCAATGAGTAACGGAATGAAAAAAAGGGACTGCCGGCGGCGCGCCATCAAGACCTCGCTATATCCAGTATATCGGCTTTCTGGGAATTGGGCTCCCGGAAGTTGCCCTACCGAAGATATAGACGCTGATCGGGGGGTGGACGTTCCCCCAGACGAAAGCGTTCGTCGTTATTCGTTCGTGGTTCGTAGCTAGCTATCGCTAGGCGGAGCGGACGGGACGGCGAGCGGCTGCTGCTGTGCCTTCGGTCCGTACCGGCTTCTTGGGCGTCTCGCCGAGGCGGCGGACCTGGTCGCTCACGCACACCAGGAACATCGGCTGCTTGGCGTTCTTCAAGATGTCGATGATCCGGGTCTGCTGATCTTCGAGGAAAATGCTTTTCCCGTCGGTGACAAGGTGCAGATCGGATTCTGACGACAGGACCTCGCCGAGGCGGCGTCCCATTTCGCGCTGGAGGAAACGCAGTACTCGCCTGATCTTTTGCAACGAAAAACCCTTCCGGCGGAGCTCGGCTATGACTGTAATCTCGATTACTTCTTGAGAAAGATAAATTCGCTTATGTCCCTCATGCCTCGGGGAGACGACTTTTCGCTCATCCCACCATTGGAGCTGGCGCAGGCTCACCTGGGCTATGCGGGCAACATCGCTGCTGCTGAAAGTCCTCTCCGCTGTAGTCGCGGATTCAGGACGCGTTTTTTTTGTTTTGAACATGAAGCCCCGCTTGCGTTTTTTAATGTTGCGGATTTAGACGGCCATAGAAATTGTACTGAACCTGTAGCCGGAGTCAATAGGAAAAGCGTTCGACGTTCTAAGTTCTACGTTCGACGTTCAGGCGAGGGTAGGCTGTGCGACTATCCTCCTCCCACGAATTGTACGATTTCGAGACTGGCCCCGTCCTCGACTGGTGTTGAATTCCAGTCGGTTTTTTTCACGATCGAGCGGTTCAGCTCGACGGCCAGGCGGTCGGCTTCCAGGCCCAAAACGGCTAGGATGCCGATGATGTTTTGACCGGCGGGGGCGGTTCGCTCTTCGCCGTTTACGACAATTTTGATCTTATTTGTTTGCCGCTCTGTCATGGCGCGAGAGGCCGTCTCGTTTGACACTCTGTTTCGCCTCTCATTATAGTCAGATTATAAGGACTCAGATTCAGAGTCGTTTCAATGCCAACTTCATACCCCGAGTTGTACTTTCCGGTCTTCGTCCAAATCGTGATCGCAGCCGCGGTAGCGGGCGCTCTCATCGTCCTCTCGATCGTTCTCGGGAAGCACGTGCGGGATCGGGCGAAGGACATGCCCTACGAGAGCGGCATGAATCCGATCGGAAGCGCGCGCGAACGTTTCAGCGTCAAGTACTACCTGGTGGGGATCGTTTTCATCCTTTTCGATATAGAAGCAATTTTTCTGTATCCATGGGCAGTTGTGTACCGCGGGCTCAGCTTCTTCGGCTTCTTTGAAATGCTGATCTTCATTGTTCTGGTGCTGTCCGGCTTCTTCTACATCTGGAAGAAGGGCGCGCTCGACTGGAGCAAGGAAGTTCCTGAGCGTCCGATAACGAGGGTTGCCAGTTCCGACTAATGCTTCCAGAACAGTTAAACAAATATCCCGTAGCCGCCGCTTTGGCGAAAGGCTATTCCGATGCGATCACCGACGGGCATGATGAGCACGGCGAGCTGACGATTTTCATCGCACCGGGTTCCATCGTGGACGTTTGCCGCTTTCTCAAAGACGATCAGAAGTTCATCCGGCTCAGCGGCATCACCGGCGTGGACTGGTGGCCGGACGAGCCGCGCTTCGAAATCGTATATCTATTGCATTCTCTCGAGAGCAACCAGCGACTCCGTCTGAAGTGCCGGGTAGGAGAGAATGAAGAAATAGAGTCGGTCACGAGCGTCTGGAGAGGGGCGAACTGGTATGAACGCGAGACGTTCGATTTCTTCGGTGTGCGCTTCAAGAACCATCCCGATTTGCGGCGGCTCATGATGCCGACGGATTGGGAAGGGCACCCGCTACGCAAAGATTATCCGGTGCACGGACACAAGTACAGCTACCAGAACGAATAGGAAACACCCAATGCAGGAATTGAAGCCCAATGTCGGTCTCGATGTACGTGGAACCCATCGCGGAGTCGGTGCGCGGGAAGCGCATGACCCTGAATATGGGTCCGCAGCACCCGTCCACGCACGGCGTATTGCGAGTTGTGATCGAGCTGGACGGCGAGAATATTACCAAAGCGACGCCCGACATCGGTTACCTGCACACGGGTATCGAAAAAGAGTGCGAGGTCAAGACCTGGCAGCAGGTGGTCACGCTGACCGATCGCGTGGATTATCTCGCCAACCTGTCGAACAACCTGGTTTACGCGCTGGCGGTTGAGAAGCTCATCGGCGATATCGAAATTCCGCCTCAGGCGCAGTGGATGCGCGTCATGCTGACGGAGCTTTCGCGTATCCAGAGCCACCTGGTGTGGCTGGGAACGCACGCGCTCGATATCGGCGCGATGACGGTTTTCTTCTATTGCTTTCGCGAGCGTGAGGATCTGCTCAAGATCTTCGAAATGTTTTCGGGGCAGCGAATGATGACCAGTTATATCCGGCCGGGCGGGTTGGCGCTGGAGCCGCCGCGGGGATGGCAGCATGTCGTTAAGAAGTTTATCGATGGATTCCCGAGCAAGGTGGACGAATACGAGAATCTGCTCGATTCGAATCCGATCTGGATGCGGCGAACGCAAGGAGTGGGATTCATTTCGCTCGAAGACATGCTGGATCTGGGCATTACGGGTCCAATGCTGCGCGGCGCGGGTTTGAAATGGGATGTCCGCAAAGACGAGCCTTATTCGTCGTATGAGAAATTCGATTTCGAAGTGCAGACGCGGCAGGAAAACGACGTTTATGCGCGGTACAAAGTTCGCATGGGCGAGTTGAGGCAGAGCGCGAGGATCGTCAAGCAGGCTTTGGAAGGGATGCCCGGTGGTCCGTGGCAGGCGAACGCGCCGAAGATCGTTTTGCCCGAGCGCGAAAAAATGAAGACGCAGATGGAGGCGCTCATCTATCACTTCAAGATCGTGACCGAAGGATTCCGCGTGCCTGCAGGCGAGGTTTATCAGTTAGTAGAATCGCCGCGCGGCGAGATCGGTTACTACATCGTGAGCAACGGAACGTCGAGGCCGTATCGCGTGTTCATGCGCACGCCGAGCTTTGGAAATATTCAAGGGCTGGGAAAGCTGCTGGAGAACGTTCTGATCGCGGATTCAATTGCGGCAATGGGCAGTGTGGATTTCGTCCTGGGGGACACAGACCGGTAAATGACGTTTTCACCCGAGTTGGAAACAAAATTAGCAAAGCTGCTGGAGAGCTATCCTCCGGGGCGCACTCGTTCGGCGGTGGTGCCGATGCTGATGTTCACGCAGGATGAAGTCGGGCAGATCACGAAGGAACTGGTGTACGAAGTCGCGAAGCGCTGCCAGGTGACACCGTTGCAGGTGGACGAAGTAATCGGCTACTACTCGATGCTCCACCGCAAGCCGCTGGGCAAGTATCACGTCCAGGTGTGCACGAACATCAGTTGCCTGCTGGTGGGCGGCGAGGAACTGTACGAACACGCGTGCAAAAAACTTGGAATCGGCAACAAGGAAGTGACCCCGGACGGAATCTTCTCCGTTGAGGAAGTGGAGTGCATGGGCGCGTGTTCCTGGGCTCCGGCGATCGAAGTGAATTACGATTTTCATCACTTCGTGACGCCGGAGAAACTGGATAAACTGATCGAGGATTTGCGGGCGGCGAATTCGCCCTCATAACGACGAACGAATGCTCTATAACGAACCTAGTCCGCTGGAAGTGAAAATTCTGTCGCGGCGATTCGGGCTGCCGAATTCGCAATCGCTAGACACGTATCTCGCGAACGACGGCTTCAAGGCTTTCCAAAAGGCCGTTGGGATGAAGCCGGAAGAGATTATCAATGAAGTGAAAGCTTCGGGCCTGCGCGGTCGCGGCGGCGCAGGATTTCCCACCGGCATGAAGTGGAGTTTTGTGCCGCGTACTTCTCCGAAGCCGAAGTACATGATCATCAACGCCGATGAAAGCGAGCCGGGCACCTGCAAGGATCGGGTGTTGATGGAAGAAGATCCGCACCAGTTGATTGAGGGCATCCTCATTGGCGGCCTGGCGGTCGATTCGCACAAGGGCTATATTTACATCCGCGGCGAATATCGGTATTTGATCGATATCATGGATCGCGCGATCGAGGAAGCGTATTCGCGCGGGTATCTGGGCAAGAATATCCTGGGCACCGGTTTCGATTTCGATATGTACACGCACACGGGCGCGGGCGCGTACGAGTGCGGTGAGGAAACGGCGCTGCTCGATTCGATTGAAGGCAAGCGCGGCGTGCCTCGTTTGAAGCCTCCCTTTCCGGCCGTGTCGGGAGCGTGGCAGAGTCCGACGGTTTTGAATAATGTCGAGACGTACTGCTCGATTCCCGCGATCATTCGCGACGGCGGCGCGGCATTCGCGGCGCTCGGAACTCCCAAGAACGGCGGAACACGATTCTTCTGTTTATCGGGGCATATCAACAAACCCGGCGTGTATGAATTGCCGATGGGATTCAACCTGCTGCGCATGATCGAAGAGGTCGGCGGCGGGATGCGGAACGGGAAGAAGTTGAAGGCAGTGATTCCGGGCGGCTCATCTTGCCCGGTTTTGAAAGCCGATGAATGCGACGTCGCCATGGACTTCGATTCGGTGGCGAAGATCGGAAGCATGCTCGGTTCCGGCGGTGTGGTCGTGATGGACGAAGACACGTGCATGGTTCGGGCCATGCAGCGCATCATGAAATTCTATGCGCACGAAAGCTGCGGGTGGTGCATCCCTTGCCGCGAAGGGACGACGTGGCTTAAGAAGCTGCTCGACCGGTTCCACGAAGGCGGTGGCACGAACAGCGATATCGGCCTGATGTACGACGTTTCGAAGAATATGCTGGGCCGAACGTTCTGCGCGCTCGGCGATGCGGCGGCGATGCCGATGATGTCGTTCATCGAGAAGTTCCGCCCGGAGTTCGAGGCGCATCTTAGCGGATCTTGCCCGTACGAGCACAAGCACGAGATGGCGCTGGTTTAAAAAATGGCTGATCTTGTAAACCTCACGATCGATGGAAAGGCCGTAAAGGCCGCGCCTGGCACGCTGCTGATCAATGCGGCGAAGCAGGTGGGCATCGAGATTCCCGCATTCTGTTATTACGACGGGCTCACATTGCAGGCCGCCTGCCGCATGTGCCTGGTCGAAGTGGAAAAGACTCCGAAGCTCCAGGTCGGCTGCACCACTCCGGTGGCGGAAGGCATGGTGGTGCACACGGATTCTCAGTTGGTCCACGAAGCTCGCAAAGGGATGGTGGAGCTGTTGCTGACGAACCATCCGCTGGATTGTCCAGTGTGCGACAAGGGCGGCGAGTGCGAGTTGCAGGACATGACATTCCGCTATGGTGTCGGCGAGAGCCGGTTCTCGGAAGCGAAATATCATCGCGACGAGCAGCAGTGGTCGCCCGTGGTGTTCTACGACAAACCGCGCTGCATTCTTTGCTATCGCTGCGTTCGCATCTGCAACGAAGGGATGGGCGTGGGCGCGCTGGGCATCAACAACCGCGGCGTGCGGAGCGAGATCGAACCCAACGGATTCGATCATCTCGATTGCGACGAATGCGGCATGTGTATCGATATTTGCCCGGTCGGAGCGCTCACTAGCGGCGCCTATCGCTATAAGACGCGGCCGTGGGAAATGCAACACGTCGGGACAATTTGTACGCACTGCTCGAATGGCTGCAAGACCACGCTAGGCGTTCGCAACAACGAAATCATTCGCGGGAATAATCGCGATTCGTCCGGCATCAACGGCGAGTTTCTGTGCATCAAGGGCCGCTACGCGTTCGATTTCTACGATCATCCGGATCGTCTGCAATCGCCTATGGTGCGCAAGGGGAACGGGCTGGAGCCGGTGGCGTGGTCGGAAGCGCTGGAACTAGTCGGAAGAAAGTTCAAGGAAGCGCGCGATCGCAGCGGCAAGTTTGGCGTGATTGGGTCGAACCACACGACCAACGAAGAGAATTATTTCCTTCAAAAGTTTGCGCGTGAGGTTCTGGGGACCAATAATATCGATCACCATCGCACGGGCGACCTGGCTTCGCTGCTCGATGCTCTGAGCGGTAAGGAAAACGCTTTGGCTACCACGGGCGATCTGTACGACCGCAAAGCGTTCCTGATTGTCGGGTCGGATCTCGCGCAGCAGCATCCGTTTCTGTCATTCCAGATTCGCGCGAATTTCCGTCATCACGAAGCGCATGTTTATACCGTCACGCCAGGGTCCTGTGCGCGAGGACAAGTACGCTGTCGGAACTCTGCATGCTTCACCCGGCGAGGAACTTGCCGCTCTGGAAAGCCTGCGGGATCGATTGAAGGCTGAGCCGGAACTCGTGGTCCTATTCGGCGATTCGATTAAGGGCGACGCGGTGCGACAGCTTGTCGCGTTTGGAGATTCGCTCGGCATTCCGGTAAAGTACGTTTGCCTGGTCGACTATTCGAATTCGCGCGGCGCGGCCGATATGGGCTTGTTGCCCGACCTAGGTCCGGGGTATCATGCCGCGGGCGAAGCGGGTCTGGCCTACGACGAGATGCTCGGCGCGGCGGATCTTGACGTTTTGTGGGTAGTTGGCGGAAATCCGTTGGTACGGCGTACGCTTGCGTCGGCGAAAGCCTTCGTCGTGGTGCACGACATGTTCCTGACGGAGACAGCGCAACGCGCCGATGTCATTTTCCCGGCGGCATCCGCATACGAGAAGAGCGGAACGGTCACGAATGTTTGCGGCGAAGTGCAACGCCTCAAAGCGGGACCGAAGTTCATGGGCTCCAAGCCGGACCTGGAAATCATGGGGCTGCTGGCGAAAGAGATGGGCGCCAATATCGGCATCTGGCTGCCGGACAAAGTCTTTGAAGAGATTCGCAAGAGCGTGCGCGGTTATAATGTTGCTTTGCCAGTGATCGCATCCGGAGGGGCAGCGCAGACTGTTCCTGTGAACGGCCGAGTTCCTGTCACGTCCCGGCCGGAATTGATTCAGTCCTCACGCGACACCCTGTTTACATCGGGGTCGTTGGGTCGTTATTCCAAGATGTTGAATTCGGTACCGGAAGCTCCGGGCGCATTGTTTCAGGGCAAGTAGGGGAGGCGCGCGCGACTCCGCCGGGAGACGCGTGTGTGCCGGTTGAAGACCTAAAGTTAATGAACTTTCTAATCGTCACCCTTATCAAGGCCGCGGTGATCGCCGCTGTGCTCATGACCACACTGGCGTATCTGCAGTGGATTGAGCGGAAAGTGATCGCGCATATTCAATTGCGCGTCGGACCCTACCGCGTAGGACCGCATGGGCTGCTCCAGCCGCTGGCCGATGTCATCAAGCTGATCACCAAAGAGGGATTCATTCCCTCGCATGTAAACCTGTTTTTCTATATTCTGGCGCCGTTTCTCGCGGTGACGCTGGCGCTGATTTCGATTTCAGTGATTCCGTTCGGTCCCGAGCTGAACATCTTCGGCGTGAAGACCTGGATGCAGCTCACCGATCTCAATATCGGCGTGCTGTTCGTGCTGGCCATTTCGTCGGTCGGAGTTTACGGGGTCGCACTGGCGGGTTGGTCTTCGAATAATAAATATTCGCTGTTGGGCGGCTTGCGTAGCTCGGCGCAGATGATCAGCTATGAACTGCCTCTGGCGTTGGCAGTCGCGGCGCCGCTGATTATGGCCAACACCTTGAGCTTCAGGAAGATTGTCGACACGCAATCCGGCTATCTGTGGGGCTTCTTGCCGCAGTGGATGATCTTCCAATATCCCGCGCCGCAGATTTTCGGATTCCTGATCTTTGTGATCGCGGCGTTTGCGGAAACCAATCGCGTGCCGTTCGATCTTCCGGAAGCGGAGAATGAGCTGGTCGCCGGATTCCATACGGAATACAGCAGCATGAGCTTCGCGTCGTTTTTCATGGCGGAATACTGCAACATGATTACCGTGACGTGCGTGGCGACGCTGCTTTATCTCGGCGGCTGGACTCCGCTGTTTCCAGCGCCGTATTCGAACTGGATCGCTCCGCTGGTGTTCGCTCTTGGCGGTTTAGTTGCAATCTACGCGGGACTGAATCCAGCGCGGCCGAAGGATCGTTTCTCGCTTCCGATTACGGGCATCGTGTTCCTGGGTATCGCGGCGATTTTTGTCGTCTCTGCAATGGTTCCGATGCTTCAGACGGCTTTGATGGCGCTGTTCTGGTTTTGCGCCAAGGTGGGGATACTGCTTTTTCTTTTTATTTGGATTCGCGGGACGCTTCCGCGCTTCCGTTACGACCAGCTCATGCGCTTCGCCTGGACTTTTATGTTCCCGATTGCGATGCTGAACCTGCTCGTCACCAGTTTGCTCGTGGCGATCTTTCCCAACCATCCTTAAATGTGGAGCGTAATCGTTTTCTTCATTTTCGCGATCGTCGCGGTGGTAGCGGCGATTAACCTTGTGGTCCAGACGCACCCGATTTCGAGCGCGCTTTCCCTCATCGGCGTGATGGCGTCTCTGGCGGTGCTCTATTTGATGCTCGGCGCTGAGTTCATCGCGGCTGCGCAGTTGATCGTCTACGCGGGTGCCATTATGGTGCTCTTCGTCTTCGTCATCATGCTGCTCAATGCGGGCGCGGAGAACACGAAGGATATCGGATCTTCCGCCAGATATTTCGGCGTGCCGTTGCTGATCGTTTTCCTCGGCGTGATCAGTTGGGTGATTCAGGCGCTGTTCCCGCAGACGACGAAGGTCGAGTTCGGCGGATTCTACCGGCATGCGGCGGGGTCGCCCAGCGCTGTCGGACCAGCCGAGATCGGGAGAGCGTTGTTTACGGATTACCTGTT
Source organism: Bryobacterales bacterium (assembly GCA_963802915.1). Lineage (GTDB taxonomy): Bacteria > Acidobacteriota > Terriglobia > Bryobacterales > Bryobacteraceae > JAICMB01. The sequence goes on along the minus strand of CAWDKQ010000017.1, from coordinate 161,603 downwards.
GCCTTTCGAAGTCGTTTCGGTGCTGATCCTCATTGCGTTGATCGGCGCGATTGTTCTGGCGCGGAAGGAGATGGACTAGATGACCGCGGTTCCCGTTTCCTGGTACCTGATTCTGAGCGCGATCCTGTTTGCAATCGGCATCGCGGGTTTTATTTACCGCCGTAACATCATCACGATTTTCATGTCGATCGAGCTGATGCTCAACGCCGTGAATCTGAGCTTTATCGCATTCTCATACCAACTGCGCTCGATCGACGGCCACATCTTCACGTTCTTCGTGATGGTGGTTGCGGCCGCCGAGGCAGCCGTCGGTCTGGCGATTATTCTGACGGTGTTCAAGAATCGCCGGACTCTCGAAATCGACGAAGTCAGTTCGATGAAATACTGAGCGACCCAAATGTATCTTTGGCTCATCCCAATACTTCCATTCTGCGGTTTCCTGATCAACGGCATTTTCGGCAGGCGAATGCCAAAGAGTCTGATAAACGTCTTCGCGATCGGATCGGTTGCGCTAGCGTTTGCCTGGGTGTTGAAGACCGTCTTTGGTCTGATGCCGCTGGAACACGCCTACGTCGAGCATTATTACAACTGGATACAAAGCGGCTCGCTGACCATCGGCGTGGACTTTGCGGTCGACCGGTTAACGTCTGTGATGCTGCTGATCGTGACCGGCGTTGGGTTGCTGATCCATATTTATGCCACTGGCTACATGGCGCACGAAGGCGGCTATTACCGCTTCTTTGCGTACATGAACCTGTTCATGTTTTTCATGCTGGTGCTGGTGCTGGGCGCGAACTACCTGGTGCTGTTTGTCGGCTGGGAAGGCGTGGGATTGTGCAGCTACCTGCTGATCGGGTTCTACTTCACGGAGCAGTTTGCTACCAATGCGGGAAACAAGGCGTTCATTGTAAATCGTATCGGCGACTTTGGTTTTACGCTGGCATTGTTTCTTATCTATCGCCAGTTCGGATCTCTAGACTTCGGGACGGTCTTCGGCAAGGTGGTGAGCGTTCCGATTGAGGCCAGCGGCGGCGTAATCACTCTGATCGGATTCCTGCTGCTGGTGGGCGCTTGCGGTAAATCGGCGCAAATCCCTTTGTATGTCTGGCTGCCGGATGCGATGGCTGGTCCGACTCCTGTTTCGGCTTTGATTCACGCGGCGACGATGGTTACGGCGGGCGTCTACATGACGGCTCGATCCGCGCAGATTTATCTGCACGCTCCGATGGCGATGGAAGGAATCGCTGTGATCGGCATCGCAACGGCTTTCTTCGCGGCGACTATCGGCTTGACGCAGTTCGATATCAAGAAAGTGTACGCGTACTCGACGGTTTCGCAGCTTGGCTATATGTTCGTCGGCGTCGGCTCGGGCGCTTTTGCGGCCGGCATTTATCACCTGATGACGCACGCGTTCTTCAAAGCCCTGCTCTTCCTGGGAGCGGGCAGCGTCATTCACGCATTGAGCGGCGAGCAGGATTTGCGGAACATGGGCGGGCTCCGAAAGAAGACACCGATTACGTTCTGGACTCTCGTGATTGCGAGTCTGGCGATCGCCGGTATTCCGCCATTTGCCGGGTTCTACAGCAAGGACGAAATTCTCGCGGGCGCGTATCACTATCAGCCTTGGATTTACTGGGTCGGCGTGATCACGGCCGCGATGACGGCGTTTTATGTGTTCCGCGCACTGTTCCTGGCGTTCTTTGGCGATTACCGCGGTAAAGCGCATCCACACGAATCGCCACTGTCGATGACGGGGCCGTTGATGGTGTTAGCTATTCTGTCCGCGATCGGCGGGTTCGTGTTCAAGGTTCCGAATTTCCTGGCGCCGCTATTTCCGGAAAGCACCGTGCCGGATGAGAGCTGGCTCATGCCGGTTTCGGTGGCCGCGGGGGTTATTGGGATCGCGATCGCTTACACATTTTACGTGTGGAAGCCTGGGCTTGCCGATTCTGTGTCGAACGCTTTTGGCGGCCTATACAAGCTGGTTTACAACAAATACTTTGTCGACGAAGTATACAACGCGACTGTGGTTGAGCCTATCGTGCAGGGGTCGCGTACGGTGCTGTGGCGCGGCGTGGATGTCGGAGTCATTGACGGTATTGTGAATGGCGTCGGGTCGCGATCGAAGGGCGTGGGTGGAATTCTGAAATTGATGCAGGGCGGCAATGTTCGCTCGTATGCGGCGTGGGTGGTGTTCGGCTGCGTCTTGCTCCTGCTTGCGATCGGGTTTGGCGGAGGCATGCGATGAACCTGCTTCAGATCACGCTTTTCCTGCCGCTCGCCGGATTCTTCGGTGCGATGCTTATCCCCAAAGACAAGGCCGGCGCAATCCGTTGGTTTGCGTTGATACTGTCACTCCTGACTTTCTTTGTTTCGCTCGGATTGATCGGGCCGTTCTGGTTCGCCAGTCCCAGCGGCTTTGTTTTTCACACCGATTCGCCCTGGATCGCCTCGCCGTCCATTCACTTTCACTTGGGTATCGACGGCGTTAGCGTTTGGCTGATCCTTTTGTCGACGCTGCTAACGCCGATTTGCGTGATCATCTCGTGGCGCTCGATTTCGAAACGGCCGAAGGAATTTTTCGCGTTTCTTCTGCTGCTCGAGTTTGGATTGATCGGCGTTTTCTGCTCGCTCGATCTGTTCCTGTTCTACGTTTTCTGGGAAGTATCGCTGGTGCCCATGTACTTCCTGATCGGCGTGTGGGGGCATGACCGGCGCATCTACGCGGCTGTGAAGTTCTTCTTGTATACGATGGCCGGGTCGTTGATGATGCTCGTGGGAATCATCTATCTGTATAACAAGGCCGGCGGGACGTTCGATTATCAGGCGATCCTCGGATCGTTGATGAACGGACGCATCAGTTTGAGCGGCGGCGAGCAGTTCTGGCTGTTCATGGCCTTCTTCATCGCCTTCGCGATCAAAGTTCCATTATTCCCGCTGCATACCTGGCTGCCCGACGCGCACGTGGAGGCTCCGACCGCCGGTTCCGTGATGCTGGCGTCCGTCATGCTGAAAATGGGCACGTACGGGCTGCTGCGATTCTGCGTGCCGATGTTTCCCAACGCCGCGCGGGAGAACGCTTCATGGATCGTGGTCCTGGCGATCATCGGAATTATTTATGGAGCGCTCGTAGCATTGGTGCAGCCGAACATGAAGAAGCTGGTGGCGTACTCTTCGGTGAGCCACCTTGGGTTCGTCGTACTCGGAATTTTCTCGTTTACTCAACAGGGAATGGATGGCGCGGTGTATCAGATGCTGAATCACGGCATCTCGACGGGCGCGTTGTTCATCCTCGTCGGATTTTTGTATGACCGGCAGCATTCCCTTGAGATTAAAGACTACGGCGGCGTGGCAAATGTCGCGCCATGGCTGTCTACCGTGTTTCTGATCACGACGCTTGCCAGCATCGGATTGCCAATGCTGAATAATTTCATCGGCGAGTACCTGGTGCTGCAGGGAGCCTCTCTGGTGCAGTTCAAATGGGCGGTTTTCGCCGCGATCGGCGCTATTCTGGCGGCGTGCTACATGCTGTGGCTATATCAGCGGACATTTTATGGCAAGGCGTCGGAATCAGTGGCCGCGCATATCAGCGACATGTCGGGGCGCGAGTGGGCCGCGATGATTCCCCTGATCGTACTCATGGTCTGGATGGGCACTTATACGCAAACGTTTCTTCCTTCAATCGGCGTGGTGAATGCGCACTATGTGGTGGTGCAGGCGAAGGCCTCACCTCACGCCGTAACGCCGGCGAAGCTGGCAATGGCACAGGAGACGGCGCATGCCCATTAACACTCCTCCGCTTGACGATTACATTCGGATCCTGCCCGAGATCATCATGACCGTGGCGGGCACGCTAATCATGATCCTCCAGGTGCTGATGCCGGAGGAGAAGCCGAAATCGTCGCTGGGGAATCTTTCGCTCATTGCGTTTATCGCCGCACTGGGCGGGGCGCTGTACGCCAGTAACTACACGGGCACCGGATTCTCGGGGATGATCGTCGTCGACGGGTACGCGACGTTTTTCCGGGTACTGGTGATTGGTGTGGGCATTCTCAGCGTTCTCACGGCTTATCAGTACTTGAGCCGCGAGCGTGCGAATCAAGGTGAATATTACGCGCTGCTGCTTTTTTCAGTGGTCGGGCAGTGCGTCATGGTGACGGCCAGCGAACTGATCATGCTGTTTATCGGGCTGGAGATTTCGTCGATTGCGACGTATGTGCTGGCGGGCTATCTTCGCGATGACAAGCGTGGGAACGAATCGGCTTTGAAATATTTCCTTTTGGGTTCGTTTGCTACTGCTTTTCTGCTCTACGGAGTCGCGTGGATTTACGGCATCAGCGGGAGCACGAATCTGTTCGCAATAGCTCGTTCGCTGCGCACGCCACCTTATCCGAGCGGCGCCCTGGTCGGGACCGCCGCTGCTCTGATGTTTGTCGGATTTGCGTTTAAAGTCTCGGCAGCTCCGTTCCAGATTTGGGCGCCCGATGTGTATCAGGGTGCACCTGCACCCGTAACATTATTTATGTCGGTGGGTCCGAAAGCAGCGGCGTTCGCGGCCTTCGTCCGGGTATTCACGACCGCGCTCGGTCCGATCACCAATCGGTGGGAACCCTTCGTGTGGTCGTCGGCGCTGGCCACGATGTTTGTCGGCAACTTTGCGGCATTGATGCAAACGAACGTCAAGCGACTGCTGGCCTACAGCTCCATCGCGCATGCCGGATACCTGATGGTGGCGATCGCGGCGGCGAATCAGCTCGGTATCGAGGCGGTGATGTTCTACCTTGCTGCGTATGCGCTCATGAACATCGGGGCGTTTGCGGTGGTGACCCATTTCGCGAGACAGGGCGAGAAGTACGTCAATGTCGAGGATTATGCGGGGCTCGGCTGGAAACAGCCGGTGACCGCGGCGCTGTTTTGCATCTTTCTGCTGTCTCTGATCGGCGTGCCTCTGACGGGCGGGTTCTTCGGAAAGTTCTATATCTTCAAAGCGGCACTGGACGCGAATCTCGTTTGGCTGGCAGTGCTCGGATTGTTGAATAGCGCGGTTGGCGCTTACTACTATCTGCGCATTATCGTCGTGATGTATTTCCGGGAGCCGGGTGAGGCGACTCAATCCCTGCAACCGGTGAGCGCCGGTGTGCGGACCACGCTTTGGGTCGCCGCGCTGGGCACGCTGCTGTTGGGGATCTTCCCGTCCCTCCTGCTGCGGTTCGTGAACGGATCGGGCGTACTAACCAAATAGCCGTTGGATGCCATCCTTACATGCCGCGCCATCCTTTTTGATATGGATGGCACGATAGTCGACTCGACGGCCATCGTCGAACGCGCGTGGGGCTGGTGGGCGACGCGACACGGCATTTCGCTCAAGGAAATTCTAGATTTCTCGCACGGCCGGCCCACCGCCGATACGATGAAGCACTTTCTTCCGGGCGTCGATTCTTCCGCTGACTTGGAGGAGATGAAGGTGTGGGAAGAAGAGGCTCGGGACGGCATCGTCGCTGTGCCGGGAGCGGTTGACGCAGTACGGGAAGCATCGAAGGGCCTTTGGGCTGTGGTCACGTCCGCGCCGAGGCGGCTCGCGGAGATTCGCATGGCTATTGCGGGATTGCCCGAACCGAAGGTGCTGATCGCCGTGGAGGACATCGAGCGTGGCAAGCCCGACCCGGAAGGATTTCTTCTGGCGGCGCATGCACTGGGCGTTTCGGCTGCCGATTGTCTCGTGTTTGAAGACACGGGACCGGGTGTTAAAGCAGGATTGCGCGCCGGTATGCAGGTGGTTGGTTTGCTCACTACGGTGTCTCGGGAACAGCTTTCGAACGAGTTGGTGGTTCGAGATTTCCGCGACGTTTCGATTGTCCGGAAGGGCGCGGGATTTGCAGTTACTTTGTACAGTTGAATGACAGTGCTCGCGTTTTGGAAGCCGTTCGATGTCCTAAGCCAGTTCAGCGGCGAAGGGCGCACGTTGAAGGACTTCATTTCGGTTCCCGATGTTTACCCGGTGGGAAGACTGGATCGCGATAGCGAGGGCCTGATGCTGTTGACGGATAACGGCGTGTTGCAGCACCGGTTGACCGATCCGCGTTACGAGCATCCACGAACGTATTTGGCACAGGTAGAGGGAGTGGCGGATACGGAAGCTCTCCAACGGCTGTCGGAAGGGGTGGAGGTTCAAGATTATCGGACACGGTCAGCCCGCGCCCGACTGCTTCCGAGTGAGCCCGACCTGCCTCGACGCGAACCGCCGATCCGGTTTCGAAAGAACATTCCGACAAGTTGGATCGAAATCACGCTCACCGAAGGCAGGAATCGGCAGGTCCGAAGAATGACGGCCGCGGTTGGACATCCGACTTTGCGGTTAGTGAGGATCGGGATCGGGAAGATTCGGCTGGATGGGCTCGAACCGGGGAAATGGCGCGCACTCACACGAGCGGAAGTAGATGAGATCTCCCGGCCGGTCACTTCGCCGTATTCTTATAAACTTTCCCGCCCTTCATCACGAAAACGACGCGCCGGACCGACGTGATGTCCTCGAGCGGGTTGCCGTTTACCGCGACGATGTCGGCTTCGAGGCCTTCCTGAATCGAACCGATTTTGTCTTGTAAACGAAGCGCTTCGGCTGCCAAGGATGTCCCGCTCACGATTGCGTCCATGGCGGGCTGAGCACCATCCTTGACGCGATAAATGAATTCTTCGGCGTTCCGACCGTGCGAGCCCGCGACGGCGTCCGTTCCGAGAACGATCTTGACGTGGTGCGCCATGGCGCGCTTCAGAACATCCGACATGAGCGGGATCGCCTTCTCCATGTACGCGAACCCTTCCTCGTTGTAATTGCCTATGCCGAGGAACTTGGCTTTGTTCTCGAGGTAGTTGTGAAGGACCAGGAAGTTGGGGTCGAAATAGACGCCGCGGTCGGCCATGAGTTGCAGAGTCGAGTCGTCGAGAAATGCGCCGTGTTCGATGGACGTGCAGCCGGCGAGAACCGCGGCCCGTGCACCGGCCGAAGCGTGCGCGTGAACTACGGATCGTAAGCCCAGGGTTGTGGCTTCGCCGCACGTAGCCTGGATCTGTTCGTCGGTCATGCTTTGGGCGCCGCCATCGCGAATACTTTTCGTTGCGAACAGCTTGATTACGTCCGCGCCATCTTCCTTCATCTTGCGGACGTAGGCTCGGATCTGGTCGGGAGTGCCGGTGGTTTCCGTTACCGCTCGCAAGGACGTGATGATGCGCGGACCTGGCAGTACGCCTCGATTGATGAGCGCTCGAAGTTCTCCATCAATGGACGAACCTACGGACTGAACCGTCGTGAATCCGCCCATGAGCGTGGCATAGGCGTTCGCTTCGGCATAAAGCGCGGTGCCTTCGGGTGTCTCTTTACTACCCGGACCACCCTGCTCGAGGCGATTTTCGCGATTAAAATACCAGCCCAGGTGCACGTGCGTGTCGATCCATCCGGGCATTACGGTTAAGCCGGTAAGGTCGTACGTGGCGGGTCCGTTTGCCTCGGAGATGCCAACGATGCGGCTCCCATCGATCGTAATCTGTTTATTCCTGAGAATGTGTCCTTTGCCGTCAATGATCGTGGTGGTTTTGATGATCACCGGTTGGGCAGAGGCTATGGCAAGCGTGAGGAGAGACGAGAGGAAGCGAGACATTGAGATGTATCGATCTTATTTCTTTTTCAGAAATCCACCAAGCACGCCTTTGACGACATTATGGACGTCTGTCTTCATCATTTTGCCGATCTGCGGATGAACTTTTGGAGCGTCCACAGTGCCGGTGACCAGCAACGGCACGTCCGAGTTCATGGTCACCAGGTGCGCGAGTCCTCCGGTGAGGCGGGCAGTCAAGGAAAGATTGAGGCTCTCGTCGAATCCGATTGTTCCGTTACCGGTCAGGTGAAGGCCGGGTGCGTCGAGGAGAAGATTCTCGAGATTCATTTTGCTTTGCGCAATGTCGATGTCGGCCGAAAGCGTAGTGAACAGAGTGGTGCCTTTGCTGCCATCCGTGGGCTGCTGCGTTCCTAGAGCGCGCTGCAGGGTCGCCGGAAGATCGAGCGCACCGAGCCTGCCTTGCGTAACCGAGAGCTTCGCATTCCCTTTCAGCGAACTGAGAATATCGCCCGAGTTGCTCCCGGAGAACTGGAGCGCGGAGGATGGCATCGCGAGCGATCCATATACTTTGCCCGTCGACGAAGTGAAGCTACTCAAGAATTCGTTGATGTCGATGTTTCGGATGGAGCCCTGGGTTCCACCGCTCATCGCCTGGCCATGCATGGTGAAGTTCGCGCTTCCGGCCCATTGCCCCTTGCCGAGCTGAAGGTTCGCGTTGGGGATCTTGAGCCCGAACTGCGGGCTCGACAGAAAACTGGCCGCGGTGATGTAAGCGGGCGCCTGGCCTGACAACGGGAGCAGATGATCCTGATGACCACCGATCATTACACTCTTCAGGACCAATTTGGCAGGTCCGCTCACTGTGCCGTAGACGTCGCCCTTGATGGACGCCGTGATGCTGGCTCGCGCTGAAGCTCCAGGCGACGAGAGCATCACCCCGAACTGTTGACGCCGCATCGCGGCTGGAAGCTCAGCGGGGGCTAGCATCAACGACAGCGTCCCGTCGAGCGGTAACGAGGTCGGAGTGAACGGCCCGAGCTGACCGTCCACTGCGAAGCTCGAAGCTTTTCCATTAAAAAGGGTGGCAGACTCTTCGAAATGGCAGGGACGGTCTGTCGAGAAGTCGCGCACGTCGATATTGAGATTGTGCAGACTGATGTTCTCGGGGCCAGAGTAATTCAGCGTTCCCGACGTAACGGAGAATTCCTCAACCGCATAGGAAGCTTGCGCGCCGTTCGATGAATCCGCGCTCGCGGAGCTCTGCGAACTCTGGGACAGCTTTTTGACAAACGCTTCGATGTTGGTCAATCCGTGGGCATCGGTCTCGATGTCTATTTGCGGCTGGTCCACCCGGATCGACTGAACCTCGATTTTCTTTTGAAAGAGAGGAATGAGGGAGACCTGGGCCGAAACCCGGCTGGCTTGTAACATGTTCTTTGTGCTGAAGCCGGGAGGGTTGCCGACAGTCACGTTTTCGAGCGACACGGCCGGGCGGAGCCGGAACCATTGCGGCAGATCGAACTTGACATCCGAAAGCGAAACGGGAACGCCAATTCTCCGCGAAACCGACGCGATCAGGCGGTCTTTTTGTGCACCGTTTACTAACGATCGAAGCGCGAGGCCGGCTCCCAACATCAGCACGAAGCCAAGAGCAATGACAATGAGCACTGCCTTCAGCCAGGTTTTCATGTATGGGCCAATGATACCCCAGCTGAAGGCTCTCCTTATTGACAGGGCGGTGAAATAATCGCCGGCAATCTCCGCTTACTTACGTGCGCGGTTCCGTAAGATCGTGAAAATCCGGGACAGCGTTACGGAACCCCGGGCCGCGTCCGTTACCGATGATGAAGGGCGGCAGCGTAATCAAGAACGACCTTCAAGCGCGTCAGTGAGCGGCCGCGATTCATCTTTAAGCCGATCCGGAGCTACGATGCGTTTGTGCTCAATCCACTGTGGCGCCGAATCGCGCTCCTCGTCCGGGCGGTTCATCGCGAACGCTGCGATTACGCGATTCATTTCGTCCAGCCACCAGGCGCTGAAACTTGTGCTGTTCACGTCGCCTCGATATACGGTATCGATTGCGCCGGTCGTATCGCCCCAAAACTCATACGAAAGATCGAAAATATCGGAGAAGAAGTAGGGCACATGGACGAACGGTTTGCGCTCGCCTTGCAGCAAATGCGCAATGTGCTTGCCTTGAGAGACGGCGTTGTCCCAGTGTTCTACGCGTCGCTGTTTTTTGAAGAGAACGTCCTGATAATTAGCGACATCGCCCGCGGCATAGACGCCGGATGCGCTTGTCTCCAAATACTCGTTGACGTGAACGCCATTGCCGAGCACAATCCCTTTAAAGATCTCCGTAACCGGCGTGACGCCGATGCCAGCGACGACCAGGTCGTAGTCGCTTTGTTTGAAGCGGATCTGATCCACGCCAAGATTCAATCGCACGCCGCGCGACTCATAGTATTTCTGAAACGAGGCGGACATTTCTTCCGTGAAGAACGCCTTCAAGATGCGATCCTCGCGAATCATCATGGTGACGCCAATATTCCTTTGCGCAAGCGATGAGGCAACTTCCATCGCTATAAATCCGCCGCCGATGACGAGGGCCCGTTTGGCGCTGCCCGCCTGATCCTTGATGCGCTTTGAATCGTCGAGCGAACGAAGGTAGAGGACACCGCCGGAGTCGAGCTTACGCGGCTGCGCGCCGGTCGCGAGGACCAGCTTCTCGAACCCGAGTTGCTCGCCGCCGTCGAGAACCATTCGTTTGCTGGCGAAATCCACGTCGGAAACAGTGGTATTCAGCCGCACGTCGATGGAATGCTCGCGATAGAACTCGCCGGGATTGATGAAGACGCTGTCCTCTTTGTCCTTGCCCGTGAGCAGACCTTTCGAGAGCGGCGGACGTTCATAGGGGAGAGCATCGTCAGACGAGAGGATTGTGAGGCCGTCAACAGAACCGCCGCCCTCCACTATTTCCTTAACGGCATAACCGGCCACCATGCCACCGCCGAGAAATACATGTTTCGCTGTTTCCAAGGATTCCCTCTTTCTTTGGGGTTGACGCCATTCGATAGCGTAACAATACAGAGATTTTCTGTCACGCCTAACCGTTTCTCCACTAGAACGTCTCCTGGTATGATGGTTCTTCGAGTATTCAATGGGCCGAAAGAAACCGATCGATGAACGCGGCGAAATGCTGCAGGGAACGCTGGATATGCTTATTTTGCGTACCGTGGCGATAGCTCCGGCCCATGGCCACACCATCGCGCATGCGATCGAGAAAGCTTCAGAAGACGTTCTTCAGGTCGAACACGGCTCTCTATACCCGGCGCTGCATCGTCTCGAAGATCAGGACATGATTGCCTCTTTCTGGGGGACCTCGGAGAACAACCGCAAGGCGAAATACTATCGCATCACGCCCAGTGGAAGGAAGCGCCTCACGCAGCAGAGAAGCCGCTGGAAGGAACTGGCCGAAGCGATTTCACGCGTCATGGATCCGGCGTCGGAGTGAAACATGAGATGGCTAAAGTATTTTCGGCGCAAACGCCGCGACAAGGAATTGTCCACTGAAATCGAAGCCTATCTTTTGCAGGAGATCGACGACAACCTTGCCGCCGGCTTTAGCTACCCGGAGGCCGTCTCAGCCGCGCATCGCAAATTTGGCAACATCACCGGAGTGAAGGAGACTGTCCGCGATATGAACACGATTGGATTTCTGGAAACCCTGTGGCAGGATCTCCGCTATGGCGCCCGCCTGCTGCGCCTGAATCCTGGCTTCTTCACCGTGGCCACGCTTTCCCTGGCCCTCGGAATCGGAGCGAATACCGCCATATTTCAATTGCTGGATGCCGTCCGTCTGCGCAGTTTGCCCGTGAAGGCTCCGCAAGAATTGGCACAACTCAAGATCGTGGAGAACGACCATTGCTGTAACGGCAACTTCAGCTCCCGAAATTCCGATTTCACCTATGCCCAGTTCGACCAGATCCGCCAACAGCAGCAGGGCTTCTCCGGATTGTTCGCAATTGGAGATAACCGTTTCAATCTGACCACGGGAGGCGAAGCTCGATTTGCGCAAGGTTATTGGGTCAGTGGAGATTTCTTCAGCACTCTGGGAGTCTCTCCGCTTATCGGACGTGTCTTGGAAAAGGGCGACGATCGTCCCGGTTGCGGTTCGCCCGGCGCTGTCATCAGCTACCGGTTCTGGCAGCGCGAGTTCGGCGGCGACGTGAACGCTCTCGGCAAGAAAGTCACTCTCGATGGGCACGCATTTGAGGTCCTAGGCGTGACGCCTGCCGGTTTCTTCGGCGTAGAAGTGGGCCGCAACTTCGATGTCATGGTCCCCATCTGCTCGGAGCCTTGGGTTGATGGCGAAGGGAGCCACCTCGACAAACGAAACAACTGGTGGATCGCCATCATGGGCCGCCTGAAGCCTGGGTGGACCGCTTCTCGCGCTGCCGCACAGCTCGCGGCAATATCGCCGGCCGTATTCAAGAGCACCGTTCCTTCGAATTATGAACCGGACATGGCCAAGTATTACGCGGAGTACAAGCTAACTGCTGTTCCCAGTCGCTCCGGCGTTTCATCTCTGAAAAGGTATCAGGATCCTCTGTTGATCCTGCTGGCAACCGCTGCTCTCGTGCTCCTGATCGCGTGCGCAAACCTCGCGAACCTGATGTTGGCGCGAGCCAGTGTTCGCGAGCGTGAGATCGCCATCCGCATGGCTATCGGCGCTTCCCGAGGGAGACTGATTCGGCAACTGCTGGGTGAAAGCTTGCTGCTGGCCGTTTCAGGGTCCATTCTCGGCGTAGTGTTGGCCCAGGCGCTTTCAAAGTACTTGGTTTCTTTCCTCACCACCACTGAAAGTCCGATTTTCGTGGATCTCGGCATGGATTGGCACCTTCTCGGATTCGCAGCCGCACTCGCGATTTCGACCTGCCTCCTCTTCGGATTGGTGCCCGCCATTCGCGCCACTCGAACCACTCCCGGCGAGGTGATGAAAGCATCCTCGCGCGGCTTGACGGCTGCTCGCGAGCGTTTCGGATTACGCCGCATGCTGGTGGTGTCGCAAGTGGCGCTGTCGCTGGTGCTGCTGACCGGCGCGCTTCTGTTTGTACAAAGCCTGCGTAATCTTCTCACGCTCGATGCCGGCTTTCGCGGTGAAGGATTGCTGATCGCCGGTATCGATGCTTCACGCCTCAACTACACGCCCACGCGAAGGACCGTGCTGTACCGCGAATTGTTGGATCGCATCCGTGGAGCTCCTGGTGTTGAATCGGCGGCTGAGGCCACCGTCATACCAATTAGCGGAAACCTTTGGAACGATAATGTCGAAATCGTTGGGCAGAAGAATCAACGTGCCATAGTCTCGAACTTCAGCGGTGTCTCGCCCGGCTATTTCCGGACCATGGGAAGCCCGCTGCTTGCAGGACGCGACTTCGACGATCGCGATATCGCCGGAGCTCCGAAAGTTGCAATCGTCAATGAAGCGTTTACCCGCAAATTCCTGAAAGGAGCAAATCCTCTAGGAAAAGTGATCCGGATCGTAACGGGGCCGGGCGAACCCGAGCGGATCTTCCAGGTCGTCGGGTTAACGCGAGACGCCAAATATGTGAACCTGCGCGACGATTTTAAACCCACGGTTTTTGTCGCTTTCGATCAAGGGGAGGCGGACGAAGGCGTGCGGTTCATTCTGCGTTCCGAAGAACAATTGGGGCCGCTGCTTGCGTCTGTCAAGCACGCTATCCTTGGCGTCAACCCCGGGATTGCCCTGGAATTCCAGACGTTTCACAACCAAGTTCAGGACTCTCTGCTGCGCGAGCGCTTGATGGCCACGCTCTCAAGCTTTTTCGGATTTCTAGCGGCGGCGCTCGCCACCATCGGCCTGTATGGCGTGATTTCCTACATGGCCGCGCAGCGACGCAACGAAATGGGTATCCGCATCGCACTCGGAGCCGACCGCCGGCACGTGCTCGGCCTGATTCTCGGCGAGGCGGGTAAGCTTCTCGCCGCCGGCATTGTTATCGGAATCTTTCTGTCGGCAATCGTGGCACGGGCCGCGGGGTCGATGCTCTACGGCCTCAAGCCGCAGGATCCGATCACGATCGCATTCGCGGCGATACTCTTGACAGCCGCGGCATTGCCCGCGAGCTTTCTGCCGGCACGGCGCGCCGCCGGCCTCGAACCGATGGCGGCTTTACGCGAAGAATGAAACTCCTAGCGGCCCGCAGCTCCGGCAGCCTGGGGCGCCGCTTGCGGTACGCTCACCACCGACTCGGCGCCATACTGCGCTGAGAGAACGCCGTCCTTCGAGGCCAAGTTCGGCGGCCGATAAGCCGGATCGTGGGCGAATCGAAAACTAACGCTGTTCGCGACTACGGAAGTCTGGCTGATGGAACGCTCTTTTGGAAACCCATTGATCACCGTCCACGAACTATGAAGCGTGTCTAGAGCGAACTCCGCAGCCAGAGGCATCGTGTACTGTTCGAGGACAGTTTCATCGAACTGGATGCCCAGCCTGTTCGCCTTGTTCATCATCCAGCCCAGGGTGATATCGGACAATGCAGTCTTTTCAGACCCGTCAATAGGCTCTCCGCCACCGACGTCGCTGTGAACGCCGCAGAACCACACCTGCTCCAGGGTTTGTCCGGGCCGCGTGTTGGAATCCCATAGAGTCGGCGGAAACTGCGCGCGCTTCTCATCGATAGCGATCGCCGGATAAGCGTTCAGGACATCCGGATGAAGCGATGTGTCGAGGAAACCATAGAGAATTGGATCGGTTGCACCAAAGACGGAAGGGATTCCGAGCGCCCCGACGGTGTCCCAAACGCCCACCATCGTCATCTTGGCGTCGAACATGTTGCAGCCTTTCAACTGCGCCAGTAGCGCCTCCCGGTTATCTTTATCGCGATACGCCTGGAAAGCCGTGTCCACCAAACCGTCCGTGAAGTTTTGCGTCGGAAGCCCGGATACGGCAATCATGCCGGCCAGACTTCGTGCCGTATAAGCACCGCGGCTAAACCCAAAAATGAAAACTTGATCGCCGGCTTCATAAACCTGAGCGATTTTCGTGTAACCCTCTTTTATTTTTGAAAACAACCCGGCGCCGAAGGCGCCGCCGACCAGTTTGATGATTGGATTCTGACTTGCGCCGACGCCATCGTCATAGAACGGCATCTGATCGGCGCTAACCGTGATTGATTTGTAAAGCTTATAGACATTTGTGTGGCTGGCCGCGGTGTCCCAAGTGCCATCCGCGCAAAAGATAATACGTTTACTCATGGTTCTCGGCCCCTCCAGGCTCGCCTGCAGATGATACAGGAATCCCGGGTCGATTGGAAGCAGCCGATCAGGCCGTTTTGGCTTTCGCGCTGTCGTAGCTCTCGCCGTAAATCGCCGGGACCTTCGCGCCCATGGGTCGCAGGTACATTGTCAACTGGCCGCGGTGGTGAATCGTATGGCTGAGAACGAACTGAAGATACATGACTGCCGGGAGTTGGAACATCCCGCGGAAATCGACAATCTTCGAAAGCTGCTCGCTGCTGAGCTGAGTGAGCGGCGCAGTCTTCTCCGCGAATATTTCCTCATACGCGGCCACGAGGTCCGCCGAATTCTTGATCGATTGAGGCAGAGGGTTGGGCGCGAAGTTGAATTCACCGGCCGTAACAGCCTCAAAGAAACGTTGCTCCGTTGCGACAATGTGCCACGCGAGTTCCAGTGCGGACTTCGAAACGGAATCGGGCCGGTAGTCGCCCTTGTCGAGCGGTATGGCTTCAATCACGCGTCGAGTGAGCGAGTGCTCATTCCGTATTGAAGCGAGGGTTAAGTGCAGGAGAAAAGAGACTTGATCCGGCTGTAGTGGAGGCATTGCTTCAGTATAGACGGCTAATGAAAGTCTTATTCAAACCTTATGCCTTCTTTACGAATTCAGCCGTAACGTGATAGTGGAAGGTAAGAAAGGTCGACTATGATAGTCATGAAATTCGGCGGATCGTCTCTCGAATCGGGAGAGTCCATTGGGCGCGTAACGCGAATCGTCAGATCTCAGTTGTCCCGGAAGCCCGTAGTAGTCGTTTCGGCCATGGGGAAAACTACGGACCGTCTGGTTGAGCTTTCGGACGAGGCCGAGCGCGGCCACAGTTACATGGTCTGGAAGCGTCTGAAAGACTTGCAGGAGTTTCATCTCGAGGAGGCCGCCAAAGTGATCGACGGGGACGCCTTTCATTCTCTGGAGCACTCTCTGCGCCGGCAGTTCTCGCATCTGTGCCGGCTGATATTTGAGACCACCGACGAAGGCGGCGAATTCACTCCGGCTTTACGGGATGAAATAACGAGTTTGGGCGAGCGGGTGTCGAGTGAGATCATGACGGCCGCATTGAACAGCGCCGGCGTCGCGGCCTTGCATCTGGATGCCCGTAAGGTGATTTTGACGGACGACAGGCATACGCACGCAACACCGCTCTACTGGGAAACTTACGCGAAGCTGCGCCGCGTGATCCCTTACCGGGCGCAACACCACACCGTGGTTATGGGCGGATTCATCGGAGCGACGGCAACCGGCGCGACCACCACTCTAGGCCGCGGAGGTTCGGATTTATCCGCTTCCATCGTGGGCGCGGGCATATCGGCGGAAGAAATCCAGATCTGGACGGATGTCGATGGCATGCTAAGCTGTGATCCAAGAATATTGGATGGCGGTTACCGGTTAAAATGCATCTCCTATGATGAGGCCACATCTATGGCGACCGCCGGGGCCAAGGTCCTCCATCCCGCTACCGTCCTTCCCGCGATTCGACAGAGAATTCCGTTAGCAATTCGGAGTACGAGGCGTCCGGAATGCGAAGGCACGAAAATCACTGCGAGCGCGGGCTTCTGCACGAATCCCGTGAAGTCGATCGCTTGTAAGCCGGAAGTGACCGTGCTGGAACTTCGCCGGCAAGGCGGCGCTCCGGGTTTGGCGGAGAGCCTTGGACAGTTGTGTGAAAGCTACGGCTTGACGCCTGAGCTCATCGCGCAGTCCGGTGACATCGTTTATCTCGCGGTTAAGAGTCACTGCCGGTTCGATCATCTCAAAATGAAACTTGACGCGTGCGTGGAGGTTCGTGTGCGTACCGGACAGTGCCTCATCACTCTCATCGGAGAGGGCGCACAGAAACCGGCGGCCGCGGCAAGGACGGTGGGCGCACTGGAAAGCAGCGACGCGATCGTGGTGAAGGATGACCGTTCTCCGCTGGCGCTTATGGTCATGGTTCCGCAACGGGACCTGCACAAGAGCGTCGAAGCGCTGCATCGCGAATTCTTCAAGAATGTGGATAGCCGCGTGTTCGCGGAGAGTCCACGACAATCGACCGAGACCGTCGAACAGCTCTTGCCGGCCAATGAGGGCACACAACTCAGGAAGCTCGTCCAGCGCTGGGTTTTCGCAAGGCAGAATTAAGCTACTCACGTTTGCACGGGACTAACTGGTAGATTGAGTTGTACCTCAACCTATCATGGAGCGTGCAAGCTTCCTCGTCGACGATGTCGATGTGCCCGGACTTCGCGACGGAGTCTCGAAGCTCTCCGGTCTAGGATATCGGGAAAGTGTCGTGCGCGTGCGTCTCGGTTTGGACGATTTGACCGAGTTGCAGTGGCGTGCCGTGCCGATCTATCGCTCGTCGCGTTTGATCCGCCGCGATCCGCTCGATCTTGCGATCGACCTGTTCCTCTTGCAAGGTGCTCTTCCAACAAAAGAACTGGATCGGCTGTTTACCGCATGCGAACGCGACGTTCTTACCAGGTGCGGCCTTCTCGAAATCGATGAGACTGGCGTTGCCCGCTCTCGCGCATCACTGTTCCCGGTCGGCGATCGTCTGATCTTTTCAGATCACGCCTGGCCTGAACTCTTGAGTCCGAGGCATTTTACCGTTCCTTACGACCAGGTCATGTGGATCGGCCTCGACAGCCGTCATCTCGCCCGTTGCACCACACGCCGGCAATTTCGCAGTGCTCTCGATCTTTGCACTGGCTCCGGGATTCATGCGCTGCTCGCTTCCGCTCACGCGACGCACGTTCTCGCCATCGACATCAGCCCTCGCGCGGCGCGTTGCACCCGTTTTAACGCCCAAGCTTCCGGCATTAATAACGTAGAAGTTGCCGTCGGCGATCTCTTCGAAGGAGCGCACGGTGAGCGTTTCGACCTGATCACGGCAAATCCTCCATTTGTTCCTTCGCCGTTGAACACTCTCGGATTTCGCGATGGCGGCCGGTCCGGCGAGGATATTCAGAAGCGGATCGTCGCCGGCTTACCGCATCACCTCGCTCCTGGCGGCATTGCGCAGATTGTTACGGAACTTGGCGAACGGGAACAGGACTCTCTCGTCCATCGATTACGCGAATGGCTCGACGGCGCTCCAATCGATATCCATATCCTGCGCTTGAGCGAACACACCGCTCTGAAATACGCGATCGGACATGCCAAAGGCGACGACTACAACGAATTCTTGGAGTCCGTCCAGGTGTGGGAAAGCAATCTCAGGTCGCAGGGCTATGTCCGCGTGGTGTCACTGATAATCTCGCTCCAGTGGAGTGACGCGGCATTCGGTCCGCCTTGGGAGCGCATCGACCTTTCGCCGCCTCCACATCGCGCCGCGGGCGCGGAGATCGACGCTGCTTTCCTCGCGGAACGCTTGACGCGGCATCCTGAATTCGAGGCGGGGCTCAAGGCTACATCGCTGAGACGCGCCGGACCGATCGCGCTTCTTGAAGCTCGAGTTCTCGGGAGCGATTTACGCGCAAAAGCCAAGGCGACTTTGCTGGGACAGGCTTTAACGATTGAGCACTTGCTCGATCCGCTGGAGCGGGACATGCTGGAGCGAATCAGTGAGAGCATTCCTGTACCGGAATTGATCCGCATTTTTCGAAGCCTGGATGTAGAAGAGCCCGCCGTGATCGCGGCGGCACGCTCACTTCTACGACGGCAACTGATCCGAGTGGAACGGCCGGTTTGAAGCCTGAATTTACGAAATAATCTGAATCTGCTTGCCGACCCGAGTCAAAATGTCGAGCGCACGGTCGAGCATTTCGCGTGTGTGCGTCGCAGTCACGATCGTGCGAATCCGCGCCTTCCCTTCAGCCACGGTCGGATAGCCGATTCCCGTGGCCAGCATTCCGTTATCGAAGAGTGCACGCGAGAATTCATGAGCCTTTTTCGCTTCGCCCACCATGATCGGCGTGATCGGAGTCTCGCTATCGCCGGTATTGAATCCCGCTGCATTCAACTGCTGTTTGAAATAGCGCGTATTCTCCCACAGCCGATCAATCCGCTCCGGTTCGCTCTCGAGAATATCGAACGCCGCGATACACGATGCCGCAACCGAGGGCGGATGCGAAGTCGAGAATAGAAACGGGCGAGCGCGGGCGTACAGAAAATCGATGAGATCCCGGCTTCCGCAAACATAGCCGCCCAGCACTCCGATCGCTTTCGACAGCGTTCCAACCTGGATATCGACCCGCCCGTGCAGGCCAAAATGATCCACCGTCCCGCGCCCGTTTCGACCCAGTACGCCGGACGAATGAGCGTCGTCGATCATCATGATCGCGCCGTACTTCTCCGCGATCTCCACCAGCTTAGGCAGCGGAGCGATGTCGCCATCCATAGAAAACACGCCATCCGTAATTAGAACTTTGTGGCCCGGCTTGTCCGCCAGCCCTTGCAGAATCGACTCCGCCGCCGCCGTATCGCGATGCGGAAAAACATGGATCTTGGCTTTCGACAAACGCGCCCCGTCGATGATGCTGGCGTGATTCAACTGGTCGGAGACGATATGATCCTCGGCCCCGAGGACTGCGGATACCGTGCCGGCGTTCGCGGCAAAGCCCGACTGGAACACCACGCACGCTTCCACCTTTTTGAATTTTGCGATTTTCTCTTCCAATTCCAGGTGGATGCCCATCGTGCCGGAGATGGTACGCACAGCGCCCGACCCGGCTCCGTATTTCTTCGTCGCGGCAATCGCCGCCTCGATGAGCTTGGGATGATCGGCTAACCCGAGATAGTTGTTGCTTGCCAGATTGATGACTTCTTTACCGTCGAACATCGCGACGGGCTCGCAAGCCGATTGCAGCACTCGCAGCCTCTGGTAGGTTCCGGCTTTGCGCCACGCTTCAAGCTGTTCCGAAAGGTATGAAAGAGGGTCCGTTCTAACCATTTGCGCCTCGCTGCTCCTATGTTACTGTGACCCTGGAGCCCAGTATGCAACCCACCCAAGCAATAGTTCTGCGTGACGCCTATCTTGCGCAATTCAAAACCGAACAGCCGGTCACTATACGCGTGCTCGCTGCTGTCCCGGCCGATCAAGGTAACTACACTCCCGACCCGAAATCCATGACTGCCATCGACCTCGCCTGGCATATCGCGTCATCCGACATTTGGTTCTTAAACGGCATCGCGGCGGGCGAGTTAAAATGGGACCCCGAAGCCGGCAAGCGTCCCGAAACAGTCCAGTCAGGTGCCGATGTCGCCGCTTGGTATGAACGGGAGTTCGCGAAAGGCATGGCACAAATCGAGTCATGCTCCGACGATCATTTCACCAAGGAAGTGGACTTCATTGTGAAAACTCCGCTTACCGATGTGTTGAGTTTCGCCCTGCGCCACTCGATTCATCATCGCGGCCAGCTCGCGGCCTACCTGCGTCCGATGGGCGCTAAAGTCCCTAGTATCTATGGCCCCAGCGCCGATGAACCGATGGACGCGTCGTCCGAAGCGAGCGCCTGAGCTAGCCCGTAACCATCGCCTTCTTGGTCCGGATCCGATAATCCTCGATATTCGGCATCCGGATCACCCGGCACATTTCGAACAGGCGCGATCTCGCGCGCATTCCAATGCGCTCCGCTAGCATGTATTTGCTATTGATATCGCTCTGCAAACCCGAAGTGCGCTTATCGCCCGCATCCTCATCGCGCAAATTCGTGGTCGCAATCAGCGGCTTTCGATTGTTGCAGCGATACGTAATGATGGACGTCACCGTATCTTCCACCCAATCCGTCACTCGGTGCGCGCCGAGATCGTCAAGCAGGAGAACCTCGGCATCCAATGCCGCGCGATATGCTTCCTTCTCGCTCGCACCTGACACTTCGTTGTATCCCGCCCGGATCTTTTCGAGAAGGTTCTGATAGTCGAAGAAAACACCCTCAAATCCCTTGTTGACGATCAACTCGCGAAGCGCCGCGACGGCCAGATGCGTTTTCCCCGTTCCCGGATTCCCTACGAATAAAAGTCCCGGTTTATCCGCTGCCGGAAATTCGCGCACAAACGCGCGCACCTGCGTCATTACCGTCCCGAGCGCGGTCCTTGCAATGGGATTGTCCTGCGGAAGAACAAAGCTGTCGATGGAAGCATTCCGGTAATTCAACGGTATGCCGGAATTCTCCAGGATGTGCCGCGACCGATCCCGTGCCGCGCACGCGCATCGCTCAGCCCCGGAAATGCCCTCGCGTTCGGTGATGATCCATCCCGTACCGCCGCACAACGAGCATACTTCTTCCATACAGATCCTATTCTATTCGAGGGTCACCAGAACATCGCCTGCGCTCACCGTATCCCCGTCCTTCGCGGGCACTCTTAGTACGCGGCCCGCGCGGAGCGCCTTCAGCTCGTTTTGCATCTTCATCGCTTCCACCACTGCCAACCCCTGCCCCGCTTGGACCTGATCGCCTTCCCGTACCAACATCCGAATCACCTTGCCCGGCATGGGAGCCTTCACATCCTGATGGAGATGGCCCAACGCCGCGCTCGATCGCTGCACCCAATTGCGCGGATCCTGTATGTCAACGGCAAACGACCGGTCCCCGATCGTGGCTCGCCATTCTCCGCCGGAATTTGTGATCCGGACTTCATAGCTTCGCCCGTCGTAGAGCACCGAGTAAAGCCCCGGTGAAACTTCCTGGACATTGCCGCTTCCATTTGAATCGAGCGATACCGGGCGGCCGTCAATCGTGATCTCAACACTCACAGTAGATTATTGGATCTTCCTTCCAGAAGCCAGGGACTTACTTGCGCACTGCCATTCTTCCTTTCGGCAGGTCTCATCCTTCGATGATGCTCCGCGGCAGCCAGCGCCACGATGGTATCCAATTCCGCGCCGCCGCGCCGAGGCGCTCTCCTCTCTAGAAAGTTGGCGATAAAGCTGGTATGCAGCCGGCCCGCGCGAAACTCGGCATCGTCGAGAATCTCGCGAAAGAATGGAATGTTGTTGCGGATACCCCCGACCCTGTATTCGCTCAACGCACGCAGCATCCTGTCGATCGCCAAGGCGCGATCTCCCGCCCAGACACTCAATTTGGCAAGCAGGGGGTCGTAATCGATGGTCACTTCACAGCCTTCATAGACGCCGGAATCCAGGCGTACGCCCGGACCTGCCGGCTCCGTGAGGCTCTCGATCACACCCGGCGAAGGGAAAAAATATTCGTCGGGATCTTCGGCGTACAGACGGCATTCAATCGCGCTCCCACGCAGCGCAACATCTTCCTGCCGTACGGTCAGATGCTCGCCAGCCGCAATCCGGATTTGCCAGTGCACCAGGTCGAGCGATGTGGCCAGCTCTGTAACCGGATGCTCCACCTGAAGCCGCGTGTTCATTTCCAGAAAGTAAAAATTGCGGTTGGAGTCGACCAGGAACTCAGCGGTGCCGGCGTTATAGTATCCGGCTGCGCGTGCGATCTTAAGCGCGGCCTCGCCCATGGAGTCCCGCATTTCCGGATGCGCCGCGACCAGCGGAGATGGACTTTCTTCAACCACCTTTTGATGCCGCCGCTGCAATGAGCATTCCCGTTCGCCGAGATGGATCAGGTGCCCATGCTCATCGCCGAGAAGCTGGATCTCGATGTGGCGCGGATTCTCCACTACTTTCTCGACATAAACTTCGCCGCTTCGAAAGGCACGCTCGGCCTCGCTACGCGCGTCGCGGATCGCGGACTCGAGTTCGGCCTCGCTGTTTACGCGCCGCATGCCCTTTCCGCCGCCGCCAGCGACCGCTTTGAGCAGTACCGGATAACCGATTTCGTTGGCGATCGCTCGCGCGTGTTGATAGCTTTCAGCCGGCGCGTTCGTACCGGGGACAATCGGCGCACCCGCCTCTTTGGCGATCCTGCGCCCGTCGATCTTGGATCCCAGCGCTCGTATCGAAGCAGCCGATGGCCCGATGAACTTGATCCCCGCCTGTTCGCATTCCTCCGCGAAATCGGCGTCTTCACTCAAGAAACCGTACCCCGGGTGGATGGCATCAACTTCGTGTTTCCGCGCTGCATCCAGCACGCGATCGCTTCTCAGATAACTTTCGGATGACGGCGCCGGCCCAATGTGTTCCACCTCATCGGTCATCCGAACATGCAGCGCCGTCCGGTCGGCATCGGAGAAAACGGCGACGCTGCCGATCCCGAGTTCTCGAAGCGCGCGAATGATGCGAACGGCGATCTCACCACGATTGGCGACTAAAACTTTGCGGAACATCCCGATCTCATGATACTCATGGTTCGATTTAGTGTTCGATTGGTACAGAGCCATGGAAAACTCCACTGACGACGAATCCGCCAAAGATCCGCTCCTTGAACTCCGCGGGCTAGGCAAGGAACTCTGGAAAGACCTCGGGGGAGGAGAAGAATTCATCCGGCAGATGCGTGAGGGCTGGGGGAACGATCGACTGGCATCCAATTCATAGCCGACCTCGAATTCGACTGTCTCTAACACTGCTAAAATTCCCTTTGCTCCGCTTCTCCCAAGCCGGCCTCGGCCCACTCGAAATTGAGATCATGGACATACTCTGGGCCCGCGGCGAGAGCAACGTCCGTGAAGTCGCCGCTCAACTCGAGCGGCCCCTCGCTTACACCACGGTGATGACCACGCTCGACCGGCTGTTTAAAAAGGGCCTCCTGGAGCGGCGGAAATCCGAGCGGGCATTCTTGTATTCGCAGCGTTGGTCCCGGGAGGAATTGGATCAGAAGCGCGCCGGCGATTTTGTGAGCGTTTTTCTTACCCGGCCGCAGCCCTCCAGTGACCTGCTCATCTCGTGCCTCGTCGACGCGGTCGGCCAGCACGACGAGGCTCTCCTTGATGAGCTGGAAAGAAAGATTCGGCTCAAGCGTCAGGAACTCCGAAAGCGAGGGAAAAAATGATTCTCCCTTATTTTTCGAGGCTCATTTGTCTCGCCTTCGCCTGTTACTTCCTCGTTCACCTTCTCACGGCCGCGCTGATGAACTGTCTCGTCCCCGCTGCAATCCGGTTCGCCCGTGTAATGAAGGCGCGAGAAGCCGCTCGCATGTTTTTTGTTCTTCGTTTGTTCCCCCTCGCATTGACGGTGCTACTGGTGACTGGGTTCTGTGTGCCAAGCTATCTGCGCCTGGAACCGGACGAAACTACAGAGCCGATCGGTCTTGCCTGCCTGGCGGCCGCATTCTTTGGGTTCTGGAGTTGCGCGGAAGCCATGGTCCGAGGCGTCCACGCCCTGCTTGCATCTCGGCGATATATCCGGCGCTGTTCCGAACTCGGTCGTCCCACACAAATAGATGGAGATGGTGAACCAGTTTGCGTGGTCCATGAAGCCGCGCCTGTGATTGCGGTTGCCGGTCTGATCCGTCCCACCCTGATTGCTTCTAGCCGCGTTATCCGGGTGCTTTCCGCCGAACAGATATCCGCAGCTCTAGGACATGAACGCGCCCACTGGGCTGCACACGACAATCTTAAGCGCCTGTTTTTTCGTTTTGCGCCCCGAGTCCTCCCGTTGGTGCACGGCTTCCGCCGAATCGAGCGTGGCTGGTCGAGGTTTACGGAATGGGCTGCCGACGATCGCGCCGTAGCTGGCGACCCCACCCGATCCGTAGTCCTCGCGGCAACGCTCGTACTTGTCGCTCGTATTTCATCCGCCAGAGAGCCATCGCCGGTAACGAGTTCTCTATTAGCCAACGGTGAGGATCTTTCCGCGCGCGTAAACCGGCTCCTATCAGCCACCGATCAGAACGAAAAAAACACGCTTGGCGTCGCTGCGTTAGGCGTTTCCGCCGTGGCCGCGCTCGCAGTGGCTCTGACAGCCGCGATCGCCTACCCGGACACGTTGCAAATCGTTCACGGGCTTCTCGAATTCCTGATCCAATAGGTGCGGGCACACTACTGGATCGTCGGAAGCCCCATTCTGGTCCCGCTTGTCCGCACCCCTCGCCGGTAAACTCCCGCCACTCACCGATTTCCAGTCGAATCTGACGCTTACCCCTGGTACGATCCAATCATGGATCAGTTCGATGAGAAGTGGCAGCGCAAACAGGCCCGTTGGGCACAACGCCAGGCGCGACGGGCCGCGCACCAACACTCCGGAGCCCATGGGGTCTTCGTGGGTGGCATCATCATCACGATCGGGGTCCTCTTTCTTCTCGACAACATGGGAATCGTTCGCTTCCACGATATCTGGCAATACTGGCCGGCCATCCTGATCGTCTTCGGTCTGGCTCGAATTGCCGAATCCCACGGCCCTGCCGCCATCGTGTTTGGCGGGATCGTGGCTGGCCTCGGCGCGCTGCTCCTGCTCGACAATCTGGGCATCATCTATTTCGACTGGAGAATGTTCTGGCCGTTGATCCTGATCGCATGGGGCCTCATGGTTTTATTGCGTCCGAGGTCATGGGGTGGCCCCCCGTCACTGGGTGGACCCGGCGGAATCGGAGGACCCGGTGGAAACGGTGGACCCGGTGGAATGGGAGGGCCCGGCGGCATCGGAGGGCCCGGGGGTATCGGTGGCCCAGGCGGCATCGGTGGCCCGCACAACATCGGAGGTACAACGTTCACCACATCCGGCTCCCCGACGCTAGGACTGTGGACGATATTCGGAGGCGGCCGGCGTCAGATCGATTCCCAGGATTTCCGCGGCGGTGAAGTGAGCGCCATCTTCGGCGGATACGAGATCGACCTAAGAAGGGCCGCAATTGCTCAGGGCGAGGCGATCATCGACGTCACCGCGGTTTTCGGCGGCGTGGAAATCAAAGTTCCGGAAACGTGGGTCATAGACATCAGAGGCATTGGTATTTTCGGCGGTTTCGGAGATGAGACCCGGCCTCCGCGCGCGGACCAGATCACGACACCGCAGCGCCTCATCGTAACCGGGACCGCCGCATTCGGAGGAGTGAACGTAAAAAACTAGGCGAAACCGCCGTCCAATGCACCCAATCCTTCTCAACCGATCGCGCCTCATCTTCTATCTGCTTGCCTGGGTGCCTTTGGGTGTGGCATTGGCTCTTCTTCTGAACCGTCAGGCTCACTTGAGCTGGATGCAAAGCGGGCTCAGTTCAGCCGGTCTGTCCGTCTTCTACGCGCTGGTCTGCCTCTCTCCCTGGTATTCGTGCCCATATCTGCCCTTCGAGCCATCCACAGTTTCGAAGCTTCTGGTGAACCACTCCGCGGCAGCTATCATGGCCGCCGTGCTTCTCATCGGAATCGCGAAATTGATGGGCGTGCCGTCTCCGCAGTTCCCTTTACTACTTGCGGCGGGCGTGCTGCTCTATTTGCTCGCAGTCGCTTTGCATTATGTGCTCTTCTCGTTCCAGAGTTCGCGTGAGGCGCAAACGCGCGAACAAGAGGCCCGCGTGTTCGCCCGCGAAGCGGAACTGAAAGCTCTAAAAGCGCAGATCAATCCGCATTTCCTGTTCAACAGCCTCAATTCCATCAGCGCTCTCGTCACTATCGACAGCCAGCGCGCAAGGGAGATGTGCCTGCGACTTTCGGATTTCCTGCGATCCACTCTGAGCCTCGCCGAGAAAGAGAGCATCCCTCTCAGAGAGGAAATGGCGCTCGCCAAAACCTATCTCGATGTTGAACGTATCCGGTTTGGCGAGCGGCTACGCGTCGAGCAAACCATGGGACCTCTTTGCGAGACATGTACGGTGCCTTCATTAATCCTTCAGCCGCTGGTCGAAAACGCCGTAAAGCATGGCATAGCTGGAATGGTGGAGGGCGGTTGGATCCTAGTCGCGGCCCACTGCACCGAAGGAATTCTGCACATTGTCGTCGAAAACGATTTCGATCCGGACGCCCGCCCGGCTGCGCGAAGCGGGATCGGACTGGTCAACATCCGCAACCGTCTCAAGGCTCGCTACCAGAACCGCGCCAGGCTCACCACCGAAGTGCGAGATAATCGCTTCTGCGCGTATCTGGAACTGCCTTGCGACTCATGACCGGAAATTCCATAGCACAATACCGTATCCTCTCCAGCCTCGGAGAGGGCGGTATGGGCCATGTTTATCTCGCCCTCGACACGAAACTCGGCCGGCACGTCGCAATCAAGGTGCTAGGTGGAGCGCAGGCGTCGGAGCCCAGCCACCTGCAGCGATTCCTGCAGGAGGCGAGATTGGCATCTTCGTTAAGCCACCCCAACATCGCCTACATTTACGAAATCGGCGAGGAGGGCGAGACGCATTTTCTCGTGATGGAGTACGTTGAAGGCGAATCCCTAAGCAGCCGAATTGCAAAGGGTCCGATTCTGGTTGCCGAGGTGATCGCTATCGGATCGCAAGTCGCCGACGCGCTCGACGCGGCGCACGCCAAGGGTATTGTTCATCGCGATATCAAGCCGGCGAATATCATCGTGGGTCCGCAGGGACATGTCAAGGTGCTCGATTTCGGACTCGCCAAACTCCAGGCTCCGTCCGCGACGCAGCAGGAAACTCAGGTGCTCAGTACCCCCGGCGCAGTGATTGGGACCGTTCAATACATGAGCCCCGAGCAGGCGCTGGGCAGCCACATCGACTATCGCAGCGACATCTTCAGCCTCGGCGCCGTGCTGTATGAAATGTGTACGGGCCGGGTTCCATTCGCCGGCAACACACCTTCGGAGACCATCGCCCGGCTCTTGAGCGGAAATCTGGAAGCGATGGCCCGATTCAATTACGACGTACCCTCGGAACTCGACCGGATTGTCCGGAAATGTCTACAGAAGGATGTCGACAAGCGATATCAATCCGCGCGCGACGTCGCGGTGGACCTACGCGGTTTTGAGCAGCTTTCGCGGCCGTCCGTCCCGGAACGCGGCGCCGGCGCTAGCGTGATTATCGTGGACGACGAGGAACTCGCGCGGCAGTTGGTACGTGAATATCTGCGGGCCTTCCCCGATCTCGAAATTGTCGCCGAGTGTTCCAACGGATTTGAAGCCGTGAAAGCAATCGGCGAACACAAGCCGGCTCTCGTATTTCTCGATGTTCAGATGCCGAAGCTGGACGGCTTTGAAGTACTGGAGTTGATCGGCCGCGATGTTGCGGTGATCTTCACCACCGCATACGATTCCTATGCTATGCGGGCTTTCGACGCGAACGCCGTGGATTATCTGCTGAAACCTTTTAGTCTGGACCGTTTCAAGACGGCCGTGGAACGCGCCCGCCAACGCATCGGGCAGCAAGCGCCTCCCCCCGCCGAATTAGCCGCCGCCGCGCGCGGGCCAGCCAATTATCCGGCGCGAATTGTGGTTAAGGACGGCGCCAAAGTTCACGTGATTCCGATCGAACGGCTCGATTACGTTGAGGCCCAGGACGACTACGTTTCGCTCCACAGCGAGGGCAAGAATTATCTAAAGCAACAGACCATTTCGAGTCTGGAATCTTCGCTGGATCCGCAGCAGTTCGTTCGCATCCATCGTTCTTATATCGTGAACCTGGAGCGTGTTGCGCGAATTGAACCGTATACCAAAGATAGCCGTATTGCGATCCTCGGCGATGGAACCCAGCTTCCCGTCAGCCGCGCCGGATACGATCGCTTGAAGTCTCTGCTCGATCAGCGTGCCTGAGCGACTGTCTCTTCCAATACGCGTTCGAGATCTTTCAGGCTCAGCGGCTTGCTGACGTAATCGGTCATCCCAGCGGCCAGGCACCGTTCGCGATCTCCGGACATCGAATGCGCCGTGGTTGCGATAATCGGAATTTCGCGGCCGCGGTCGCCGGAACTGCGGATGCGCGCGGTGGTCTCGTAGCCGTCCAGATCCGGCATCTGGCAGTCCATGAAAATCGCATCGAAGGGCCGTTCCTGCCAGCGTTGCAGGGTTTCGGTTCCGTTGCTCGCGATCTCGACTTCGCACCCTAACTTGCGCAAGAGATGGCTCGCCAGTTTTTGGTTGATCGTATTGTCGTCGGCGAGCAAGACCAGCGGCCGATTTTGGCCAGCTTTTTCAGCATCGGTCCTGGGATCTGGGGCTGAGACCTTGGGAGTTGGCGCGGCTGCAAGCGGTAGAGGCAAGCTCACCCAGAATGTCGAGCCGAGTCCCAATTCGCTGCGCAATCCCACCGAACCTCCCATCAATTCCGCCAGTTGCTTCGAGATAGCGAGGCCGAGGCCGGTACCGGTGAATCGCCGCGTCGTCGAGGAATCCACCTGTACGAACTTTCCAAAAAGCGTCCGTTGCTTATCCGCCGGGATGCCGATGCCGGAGTCGGTCACTGAAATGAGCCATGCCTCACCGTACTCGACTTTGACGCAGATTCCGCCGGTCTCGGTGAATTTCACCGCGTTGCTGATGTAGTTCACGATGATCTGGCGCACGCGGACCGGATCGCCGACCACGTAACGCGGCGCGTCGTCGGGGAAATCCAGGCGCAGCGTGAGACCCTTCTGCTCGGTCTGGCTGCGCAACATTTGTACTGCATCCCGGATCGTAGTTTCTAAATTGAAGGCCTCGCACGCGATCGAGAGCATGCCCGCTTCTACTTTCGAAAAATCGAGAACGTCGTTGATCACCGTCAGCAAGGACTCCGCCGATAAAACCGCCGCTTCCGCCCACTCACGTTGTAGCGGGCTGAGATCGCTTTCCATCAGCAGCCGGGTCATGCCGACCACGCCATTCATTGGCGTACGAATCTCATGGCTCATGTTGGCGAGAAACTCGCCCTTCGCCTGATTCGCTTTTTCGGCGCGCACTTTTTCCTGCGCCAGTTCCTGCGTTCGTTCGCGAATCGCAGCTTCCAGGCGTTCTTGCGATCGAGAAACTCGTTGCACATGGCGGATCCACCCCAGGCGTCCGAGCGCGGCGCAAGCGGCCGCCACCAAAGCCCAGAACCACCAGCTTTGCCACCATGCCGGAGTAATCGCAAACGACAGTTTTGCAGGCTTAACGCTCCAGGCGCCGGCTCCATTTCTAGCCAGAACTTCGAAAGTGTAATTTCCTGGAGGCAGATTGGCATAGCGCGCTTCGTTTTCCGGCCCTTCGACCCAGGCGTTGTCGATATTCGACAGGCGATAACGATACAAGCGATCGCGGCTGTTCAGAAGCGTCGGAGCGGTGAACCGCACGCTGAAAAATCGCTGCGAATAAGGCGCCGTCAAGTTTCCCCGGTCGATGGCGGTGTGACCCAATCGGGCATCGGTCACAAACACGACCGGTGGGTCCAGTGACGGAATCGGTTCGTGATGGAATCGGGCGAGCCCGCGGCTTGTCCCGATCCAAACGCTGCCATCGGAGTCCGCCAGGAATGCCCGGCTGTCGCAATCGTCCCAGACCAATCCTTCGGGTTGTCCGTAATGCTGCCACTTACCGGCGTTCAATACGTCAACACCGTTGTCGGTTCCACTCCAAATTGATCCTGCCGAGTCTGTTCCTAGAAAAACCGACTGATTGGAACGCAGACCGTTGTTGGTTGCGTAATGTTCGACAAGTTGCAGCCTGGATCCGTCAAGCCGGAATTGTGAAAGACCGAGCGCTTCGTGATATCCGACCCAGATGCTGCCGTCTTTCCCGATCGCCATGTCGGCAGTATGGTTCGCTCGTAGCCCGTTCTCAGTCGTGAAGCGGATCCAATGGCCATGGTCATAGCAAATGAGGCCCCGCGATCCGGCCACCCAGATCCTTCCCTGGACATCTTCGACCAACTGATGGAGCAGCTCGTCCGGCGTGCTGGAAGGAAGCGGCTGCGTGACGAACTCGGGGACTTTGCCATCGGCCGGAGTTGTGCTCCGATAGAGAGCTCCCCGAGAGGTCGCCCAAACGAAATCGGCATGATCCACAAGAACCTGCGGCGCGTATAGTTTTCGCCGGTCAATCGGAATCGAGGAGGCTCTACCTGTTTTTCCATCGATTCGAATCAGGCCATCGTTGCCGGTGCCAACCCAAATCGAATTGTCGCGAGTGTGGGCCACGGACAGCACCATCTTCGAAGCGAACTCCGCCCGCGATTTCCAGCCGGCATCTGTCCGCGTACATCCGAGCCCCGAGCTGGTTCCAGTCCAGATAGCTCCCTTGGAATCCCGGTGAATGGTCCAAATCGATTCATGAGGCAAGCCTTCGGCCTTGGTCCAATGCTCCCATTCGCCGTGACCCAGCCAGCGAGTCAGTCCCAGACCCGCAATTCCCACCCACAGCGATCCCTCGCGATCGGCGAACGCAGCCGAGAGGTCGTTTCGAACCAGTCCGGAGCGCTCGTCGATAATTCGCCATTGCCCGTTCGACCAGCGGCAAATCCCGCGCAGAGTTGGTATGAAAACGTCTCCATTGTCGGTTACGTTGAGGGCTGGGTCGCCGAGAAGGACCGAGTAATCGGCGGGCATGAACGGAGCCTTCACTGGCTCGAATTTGTTTCGACTGGGGGCACGATGCCAAAGCGCGGACTTACCGAGAACCCAAACCTCTCCGCCGCGGGTGGTTCTGATGCTGGTCCATTCGGCGTTGGGAAGTTCGGGGGCCGTTTCGACCATTTGGCCATTATTGACTGTGCAGAGCCGGTTGTGACAACCGGCCCACAACACGCCTTCAAAATCGCGATAGACGCTGTGAACATCCTGGCCCCCGGTATAGGTCACAAGATCGGCGCGATTGGCGTGGCCGTCGAGTTCCGGAGCGTGAAGGATGTAGAGCCCGGCGTCCGTGGCCAAGTACAGCTTGCCCTCGGCGTCCGATGCCAGGCCTTGACGCCGGTCCGTCAGCGAGCCGTTGTATCGAACCGGTTCGAACCGTCCGTCCGAGAACTTTGCGAGACCGCCCGTGGTGGCCACGTAGAGCGATCCCTCCGGACTTTCATAGATTGTGGAGATGCGGGTGGATGGCAGCCCCTGAGTGAACGGCTCGAAACGGGCGCCGTCGTATCGAAAGAGTCCGTTTTGTGTACCAACCCACAAGAACCCGGTGCGATCCTGCAGCATGCAGACCGGTACCAGGTTGGCGAGACCGTCAGACTGACCGTAAAGCTGGAAGCTGTACCGTTGGGCCAAAACGATCGGCGCCGTTGCCAGGACTGCACACAGCGCGACGATTCGGCTTGCACTTTGCGGCATGAAGTATTCCCAACGGACACTTCCGATTTCTTACTAACCGGGTAATGTATCTATCGCACTTAGCCGCTAAAGTCTTTAGTATCTTTTCAAGCGTTCGCCGGGACGGCCTTTTCCGTGAGAGCCGCTACACCCGGGAGTTCGATTCCCGATAGGAATTCGAGGGAAGCTCCACCGCCCGTGGATACATGCGAGATTTTGTCCGTCACGCCGGCGGATTTTATAGCCTTCTCCGAATCGCCACCGCCAACGACGGAAACAGCGCCGGAGTTGGCGACAGCTTTTGCCAACTCGACTGTGCCCTTGTCGAAAGGAGGCTTCTCGAAAACGCCCATCGGCCCGTTCCAAATTACGGTCTTCGCCTTCGCTACCACGGCGGAGAATTCCGCCACCGTCTTAGGACCGATATCGACCGCGATCTTGTCTCCGGGAATTGTCGTTACGACATCGAAGGGAGCGCCTTCCTTCAATTCGGAAACCACGACGTGGTCGACAGGAAGCATCAGTTTCGAACCGGCTTCGGACAGCAGCTGTTTCGCCAGTTCGACCTTGTCGTCCTCGACAAGCGATTTGCCCGTCGGCTCATTCTTCGCTTTCAGGAAGGTGTAAGCCATCGCGCCACCGATGAGAAGTTTATCCACAACCTTCATGAGGTTTTGGATGACTTCGATCTTGTCCGATACTTTGGCTCCGCCGAGAATAGCGACGCACGGGCGATCGGGATTCGTGACCGCTTTGCCGAGATATTCGAGTTCCTTATCCATCAAAAGCCCAGCAGCGGCCGCCGGCATGAATTGGATC
Organism: Bryobacterales bacterium; assembly: GCA_963802915.1. GTDB lineage: Bacteria > Acidobacteriota > Terriglobia > Bryobacterales > Bryobacteraceae > JAICMB01. The sequence continues at coordinate 128,933 of CAWDKQ010000017.1, read as the reverse complement.
ATTCCAACAGTCGACGCGTGCGCCCGGTGCGCGGATCCGAAGGCGTCGTTCACATAGAGATCGGCGATCGATGCAAGCTGCTTGGCGAAGCCGGGATCGTTCTTCTCTTCTTCGGCGTGATAGCGGAGGTTTTCGAGAAGAAGCACTCCACCGGGTTTGGGGCGCATTTGCGCGACTTCTGGTCCGATACAATCGGGAGCCATCTTTACCGGCGTTCCGAGGAGCTGTTGCAATCGTTCGGCGACAGGATGCAGGCTCATTTCGGGATTCACTTTGCCTTTGGGACGTCCGAGATGGCTGGCCAGGACAACGCCCGCGCCATGTTCGAGCGCGTACTTGATGCTCGGGAGCGACGCCCGAATCCGCTTGTCGCTGGTGATCTCTTTTCCACCGGGAGCGAGCGGAACATTGAAATCGACACGAATGAAGACGACTTTGTTCTTCAGGTCGAGGTCGCGGATGGATAGCTTTGCCATAGTTGTATAAGAAATTTAATGGTAGCGCGGGTGGGGATGTAAGATGAAGCGATGATTAGAACACGAACCGCCGCAATCGCCGCGACGCTGTTTGCTACGGCAATCGGGGCTTGGCTTATGAAAACGGAAACCACCCACGCGCAGACCACGGGTCGCGTTTTTGAATTACGAACCTATACGTGCAACGAAGGAAAGCTGCCGGATTTGCAAAAACGTTTTCGCGAGCATACGATTGCAATTTTCAACCGCCATCATATGGTCAGCGTCGCGTATTGGATCCCGCAAGACGTGCCACGCGCCGGAGACACACTGATTTACGTGCTGGCGCATCCCAGTCGCGAAGATGCGAAGGCGAACTGGGCTGCGTTTAACGCAGATCCGGAGTGGCAAAAGGTGAGAGCTGAGTCGGAAGCCAACGGCAAGATTGTCAATCACGTGGATTCGGTGTTCATGGATGCCACGGATTACTCGCCGTTGAAGTAGGGTAATGGGACAGGCCATAAAGTGCAATGGCCTGTCCCGTGCAGCGCTAAATTTTTCTACGAGTCGTTGAGGTGGGAGTTGTCTCTACGTAGTCCGTCGTGCCGACTGTACGGCGCGGCATCGGTCGATCGGACTCGGCGTAGTCGGCGCTGGCTTCGCCCGCGGAGGAGACATCCTGGGCGCCGGTCTGCTCCAGAATCTCCTTAGCGCGTTTCACCCAGTCCGATTCGTCGCAGTGCACGGAGAGCAGAATGCCGCCCTCTTTAATACGGCCCTCATAACGTTTTGCTTCATACTCGGGGATTCCCATGCCGATCAAGGCCCCGGCGATACCGCCAATAGCGCCACCCGCGCCCATTCCGCCTAGCAATCCCATGATCGGTCCGGCCGCGATGAACGGTCCAATTCCCGGAATCGCGAGCGCGCCAATGCCGGCCAGCCAGCCTAGCGCGCCGCCGATCACCATGCCGGATCCCGCGCCGGTGGCAGCGCCTTCGGGCGCCTTAGTGTTCTTCTCGTGCGCGAAATCTTTCGTGCCTCGGTTATCGGGGAAGAGCACGGAGATATCCGTATTGCGGAAACCCGCTTGACGCAACGCATCAACCCCGCTCTCTACTGCCAACTCGTTTGGATAAATCCCGTATACTGAAGTATTTTTTCCTGCCATAAGTGTCCTCCTGCTATCAGATGCTGAAGTTATTTCTGAGAGCGGTCTGCCTCGCCTTTGACGGCAATTTCGCTCTTAACGTTGTCGTGCCCCGCGATCTCGGCGGCATGTGCTTCAATCGCTGTTTTCTCTTCTTCGGAATGAACCGGACCCCGCAGGGTCACCGTTCCGTTCTGCGAAATGACCTTGACATTATGGCCATAACTCGACAGCGATTTGTCTTTTACGATCGCCTGGCGGATCTTCTTGGTCAACTCCCGATCGGAGCGATCGTTCTTTTGTTGATCCGCCGTGACGGCATCCGGGGAGCGGTCCTGCTTGTTCACCTTGGTGTTGTCAGGCTGGGTTTGCGCGGTTGAATCCTGTGCAACAACCAAAGTGGGGCCTATTGGAATGAGTAGCGCTAGTGCAAGCGCGCTGGCACAGCTGAGACGCATGTTTGTCCTTTCGCCGGCTCCTTATTCCGAGCGAGCCGACACATATTGGACTGCATGCCGCTGTAACCGTTTCAGCGCCATTTGGGCCAGTTTTCCAGGTACAAAGCTAAGAAAAGCGAAACTATTTCCTACTTGCCGACCGCCTTTGCGGAACGGTCTCGGGCGGCTGTGCGCACGCCATCGAGAGACGCCAGTACCATTTGACGGCGGCCAAGCCGGATCAAACCGCGCCGAGCCAGGAGGTTCAGAGTGGTCGAGGTTGTTTCTCTAGTCGCTCCGATGAGGCTGGCAAGTTCCCCTTGCGATAAGGGAATCGCGTACTCATGGCCATCCAGACGCGACCCGAACGAAGTAGCGAGTTCCGCCATGTAGTGCAAGATGCGATATTCGACGTCTTGCATGCAAAGCAGTTCGATCTTCTTTTCGAGATCGCGCTTGCGCTGAACCATTAGTTGAGCGATCAAGCGCCACATCTCCGGACGCGCATCGCAGAACCGAATGAAGAGGTCTTTCGGGATTACGTAGATGGTACCTTCCTGTAAGACCTCCGCGGCGGTCGCTCGCGTATGTTCGGTACCCAGAGCCTGCTCTCCAAAGAGTTCGCCAGGCGCAACAACCTGGAGAATAATCTCTTTCCCTTCTTCGCCCCGCTTGCAGAGCTTAACCAAGCCCGACTCGAGGAACAGGAGCGAGTCAGCAGGACTTCCTTCCGAGTACAGAGTAGTGAACCGACGGTTGGGCGCGAACTTAATCACGCCGTCCTGGTGGAGCAACTCAGCTCGTACAATGGCAGCAATTGAACTTGAGGGCGGTTCCATGAGGGTGATCCTGTCTATTATATGCTCATTGTCAACAAGATTCTAATAAAATAGTTTGATCGGGCACTGTAGTAACCCAGCGAGGGCGTAGTTTAACCCGCGTTGCGCAGGCGCTGCGCAAATTGGGCTGCCCGATCGAAGAACGGCTCCAACTCGCCCTGCGTCATCTGGCGCTGTATCGCTTGTAGCTGTTGTATATATTTCTCTAGAGCATACGTAACCGCTGATTGGTTGGATTGCAAAATGTCGCCCCAAATCTCAAAATGACTTAATCCAAGACGAGTGCTGTCGACCAGCGCAGGACCCCATAGCGGGGGCGGGTTACCGCTGAATTCCAAATCCAGGCAAACAGCTAAAGCGGTCGCTGTAAGTTGAGGCAAATGCGAGGTAAAAGCAACGACTTCGTCGTGCCGTTGTGGGGTTGTAACAAACCGTCGCGCACCGATGCTGTCCAGCATCTCGAGAAAATTGATTGCCGAGGGCGCTTCCAGGTCCTGCTGACGGCTGGGCGTGAGCACATAGGTCCGGCCGCGAAAGAGTTCGGGATCGGCATGTTCGACGCCGCGGCGTTCTTTTCCGGCTAAAGGATGTCCGCCGATGAACAGACAGCGATGCAGCGTCTCGCTTGCCCGGGCAACGATCGTCCCCTTGGTGCTACCGGCATCGGTAACTAAAGTATCTTTTCTCACCCAATCGTTCAGGCACGGGATTGTATTGAGAATAGTCGAGATCGGTTGAGCCAGATAGATAAGATCCGCGGTGCGTGCCGCCGCCTCGGCGGGGAGTGCTTGATCGATTGCACCCGCGGCCAGCGCTTTTTCAAGGGTGGCGTCTGAACTGACCCCAACTATCCTACCCTTGTAGCCTTGCTTTTTGAGAGCCAGCGCGAACGAACCGCCAATCAGTCCGACGCCGAAAATTGCAATCGTATCCATCGGGCCGGACTAAACTGTCCTGCCGACGGCCGACGCGATGATGCGAATCTGCTGCATCATCTCAGAGAATTGATGGGGTTTCAGAGATTGCGCTCCGTCGCTCAGCGCATGGTCCGGGTCGGGGTGTACTTCGACAAGCAGGCCGTCGGCGCCGGCGGCAACGGAGGCGCGAGCCATTGGAATCACCTTGTCGCGGCGTCCCGTACCGTGCGAAGGATCCGCCACGATGGGCAAGTGCGAGAGTGACTGTACAACGGGAATGGCCGAAATGTCCATCGTGTTACGAGTGTAGCTTTCAAAAGTGCGGATGCCGCGCTCGCAAAGAATTACGTCGTAGTTGCCGCCGGAGAGCACGTACTCGGCGCTCAAGAGAAGCTCTTCAATGGTTGCCGAAATTCCCCGCTTAATGAGCACCGGCTTGCGAACCTCGCCGAGTTGACGCAGCAAATTGTAGTTCTGCATGTTGCGCGCGCCGACCTGAAGTATATCTACGTAATCGCACATCAATGGGATCTGCGTTTGATCCATGACTTCACTTATGATGAGCAGATTATGGCGATCTGCTGCATCGCGCATGATCTTGAGGCCGTCTTCGCCTAAACCTTGAAAGCTATAGGGAGAGCTGCGTGGTTTGAATGCGCCGCCGCGCATCACACGGGCGCCATCGCGAGCTACGATTTCGGCGGACTCTTCGATCTGGTCGCGATTTTCCACGCTGCACGGTCCGGCCATGACGACGACTTTACCGTTGCCGATTTCGACATCTTTGATCTTGACGACCGTCCCCTGAGGACGGAAGTGGCGGCTGGCGAGCTTGTAAGGAGAAACGATGCGATGGCATTCCTTGACGCCGTCCATTACCTCGAAGTCGATCGGATTGAAATCCGCGACCGGTCCTACGCCGCCAAGGAGCGTATGCGTGACGCCGGTAGAACGATGAACGGTGAAGCCCATCGACACGAGGCGGTCTATTACCTTTTGAATTTGAGGCTCTTCAGCCCCCTCTTCCATCACGACCAGCATGTTTTCCCCTGAAACTTCATTGTAGAAGAACTGCTGGAGCGGAAGTCGAGGAAGAAGCTAGGAATCCAAGGCGCCTTTACTTCGTTCAGAGTAACGACGCCCCGGACGGTGACATTTAGAACATAATCGCGAGCGCGCCCATTGGAACGAAATCCATGAGCCAACCACCGGCCTTGGTTCCCAGCGCGGGTGCGATCACTTTGGTTGGGAATGGCGTGAGATAGTCGTGCACTTCCAGCCGTAACTGCATATAGTGATTAAGGTTTAGCTTGACACCACCGCCCACCGACAGCAGGGCTTCGGTTTGAGACGTCTTGGTAAGAAGTCCGATACCCATAAGGGGCTGCGATTCCGTTTCCGTTCCAGTCCCGCGGAAGAATTTCACACCGGCTCCAACCGCGACAAAGGGACGGACAGCAGCCTCTTGAGAGGCAAAGTGGTAAAGGAGGTCATAGTGGATTGCCTGCGTATTCGCGCCAAACGTTGCGTTAGTTCCGCCAGAGGAGAGCTTGAGATCGGTGTCCTCGTAATCGTAACGAAGCTCACCACCGATGCGGCCTTTGGTGTTGTTGTCGAGCCACGCGCTGGCAACGATGCCGCTGGTCAGCGACGCGTCGGCATTTCCGATTGGGTTGGTGAAAGTTTGCGAGTTATAAAACGCGCCGCCCACGCCAACACCGACTTCCCACTTCTGGGCGAGGAGCGCCGGCGCGGATGCCGACACTAAAATCAGAAGCATTGAGAGATGTTTCATACAGTTCCTACTCGGATTCCTAGTTTTTAATCAACTACGCGCACTTGAATCGTGGTGGTCATGCCGCCCTGTGAGATCGCAAGCGGTATGGACAAGCCGGACGGGACAGAAGCCGGCACTTTTGCATTGATCTGATAAACCCCCACTTCGCCCGGCGACATACCGGCATAACTGACCGTCATGTTGGCGCCTCCCAAGGTCACCTGTGGGAGCACAATAGCCGAAGCTAACGGACTGCTGGGGCCTGGCAGACCGGTCGGGACTGCTGGGTTCGTGACCCCCAAACCGGTGAGATAAATGATGAGTACGTCGTTTTTGTGAATCGGATTGGAGGCGGTTACAATTTCGCCATTGTCGTTCCGCACGATTGTGGGCACAGCCGATCCAACACCTTCCACTGAGGCGAGAAAAACGCTGGGCGCGCTGGGGACCACAGTCGTGTTGTAGTTGTCGCTAACGCCTCCCGGAGTGTGCAAGATCATTGTCACGTTGCCAGTCGCTTGGAATGGCATCTGGGCGTTGATCTGTGTTGGCGATACGAACAACATTGGAATCGGTAGACCATTTACCGTAAGGCAACTGTCCGCGAGCGCGGTGGGAACGGGGATCTGACTCGTCGCGATGTTTACCGGGCTGAACTGTTGTCCAAAGAGCGATATAAGACCACCAGGCGCGATATTGGCGGTACCGTCGGCCGCATTCACAACGCTCTGGATGACGGGAGGCGCCACGGAGGCAGCATAGTTCCAGGGCAGGACGGTAAATCCGGAAACCGTGAGGTTCACTATCGCGTTCTGGCTATACAAAGGCGCGACCGTCCTGGTGAACACAGCGTTTGACGTCGTGAGCAGCGGAGCTTCCGCCATGGGAGTCGCGAAACCGATAGCCGGAGTCGAGGAACTCAGATCGACACTCTGAATCAGACCTGGCACTGAAGTATATTGGCTAGCCGTTGACGTGGTGGACCCGGATCCCGAACTGGAACTACTACTTGAGCCTGTTGACGAACTCGAACCAGTTGTGCTCGGAACAGGGACGGTAGTTAGAAAACCGCCCTGATTTACGAACGCAAAACCCGAGGCAGTGCTGGATCCAGTGCCGAATTGCATGGTCTGAACGAGCGACGAGTTCAGCAGGCTGTTCCCAACAACGTACTGGCCATAAGAGGAGGCGGCATAAGCGCCAGATAGAGAACTGACATCCTGACGCGATACCGTGAAGGCATTCGCGTTGGCATCGTACAGCATGACGTTTCCGTCGGCTGCTGCCAGAAAGATCGATGCGCCGTTCGAGGGGGCCACCATGACGCTATTCACGTTGATCAGGTTGTTGAAGATGCCAAGCGCCGGCAATTCGGTGCCGATGCCGGTGTTGAGATCCAGCGTCATGATTCTACCGTTGCCTTGATAATCGATCGTTGCCGCAAGGATGGCGCTGGCGGAAGCAGCGACTGAGTGGGCCGTATGCCCAGGAATGTAAATCGGGTTCGCAGGTTGCATTGCGGCAAGGTCGTACACGCTCACGTATTGCGACATGTTGTTGGCCACCAGCAGATAGCGGTCGTCAAATGTTATTGCCATGCCCGCGGGACTGTTACCAGTCTTGAATGTCGCGATCTGCGTGTTGTTCGTGGAGTCATAAACAAACAGTTGGTTTGTGTCCTGCCGCAGGATGTAGAAGAGGTTACGGCCGGGGTCGGCAAGAATGTCCGAGAGTGTGCCCGGCGTGTCGACAATCGTCCCGCGCTGATCGGGATCCGGATTATTAACCAGAACTCGAATACTTTGAGGAATGTTCACGGCCTGGGCCGAAGAAAGTTGCACGGTGCCGATCGAAGTACCCTTCTGATTCTGGAACGCCGTCGGATCAACGCTGATTTGAATCGAAGCAGGCGTTATTCCCGAGGCGGGCGAAACTGAAATGCCGGGAGTATTGCTGCTAATGTTGAACGGAGTCGCGCCACCGCCGGGATTTACGATATTGACGGACTGAGTTGCCACTCCTGGCGTGCACGTGCTTCCGCGGAAGATCGCGTCCCGTTGGGCCGGAGCCACACGCGGCGCTTGAGTAAGGGATCCGATTGGCATCGCGGTAACACCGCTTGCGGAAACCGCATACAACCAGTTCCCATCGCTCGACAGGAGACTCTTGCCCCCGAGATTCTCCGGGAGTTGCAAACGCTCAAGCACTGCCAGGCTGTCCACATCGAGGATTTTCAAGACAGGGGATTCTCCAGCCACCTCGGGAATCTGAGCGTAAACATAGCCGCGGTTGGTGTCGAATGCGGTGCTACCGATGTTGAGAAGGTTCGCCGAAGGGAGCAGGTTCGTGAAGTAGCCGTTACGGTTGATCATCACCCAACCAGCCATGATCAGGGATCCATCCTGGTTGAGGCTAACAACCCGAGGACCAAAGTTGCCCGAGGCCACTACGATCCCGCCTGGACTAACAACATGGGTAGCGACGTTGTAGCGAAACGTGAATGTGCTTGTGGATCCGCCCATGCCATAAATCATGAGACCGTCACCAGAGGCGCCTACCGAGGCGTTGGTGATCTGGGGCGGAAAGTTCGCTGGAGGAACCGGAAGAGTTTGCGCTACTACACCGGCAATCGTGCCGAGTTCCTGGGTTGTCCCGAGCACCGGATCAAAAAGAATGTAGTCCGTCGTCGTTACTACGAGCGCTTTTCCGTCGCTGCCGAAAGCGACGCCAAGAGGCGGGTTCGCGAGGGCGAATGTCTGCTGCCCGTTGTTGGTAAGGTCAATAACCGTGAGCGCATTGCTCGGAGGCGTGGGGGCCGTAAAGTCCCCATAGTGCGTTATGACCAGATAATGATCGTCCGGTGAGAGTGCGATCGAGCTCGGCTGCGGCGCAACGTTGATCGAAGTTCGTATCGTATTGTTCGCGAGCGACATCACCTCGATGCGGTTGGCCGTGAAATTAGCGATATAAAGCACCCCCCGCGCTTCGTCCAGCGCGATATCCGAGGCTTGCCCGCCGATAGAGACCGGCGTACCGAAGGTGCCCGCCCGTGCCATTGACATCAACAACGGCGCGGCGAGAACGAACTTCCACAAACGACCCTTGCTCAGCAACATAAATGCACTCCACTTTCAGACTCCTGTCACAGATTTACTCTTCTCCACTGATTTCCGCGCCGGCAATGCCTGCGACCGGCCGGTTATTCTTTTGAGTGAGGCGCAAAGGCGAGGCTAAGCGCCCTCACTTTCGTTTCCGCGACTTGACTCTCGAGGCTCTTTTTTCGGCGCAGTACAATAATCCCGAGAAACAGGACTGCAAGCACCGCGCACACGATGCGAATCATCGAGGTGTCAAACATTTCAGTTGTCTCCTTTCATCGAAGTATTTCGTCCATTACATGTTGTTCATCATCGGGAGCAGTTCCCGCACGATCTTCATCGCGACCGGTCCGACTGTCACAACGAACAGCGAGGGTAGGATGCAGAAGAAGATCGGAAAAATCAGCTTCACGCCCAGCTTGGCCGCCTTCTCTTCGGCGACCTGGCGTGCCTGGATGCGCATATAGTCGGAGTGGGCGCGCAGGCTCTGCGATATTCCCGTGCCGAAACGATCGGCCTGAATCAGCACGGCTACCAGCTTCTTTAGGTCTTCCACCGCGGTGCGATCCGCGAGATTGCGAAGACTCTCCGCCCGGCGCTTGCCGGCCTTTAACTCAAAATTGACGATCGCAAACTCTTCCGTGATCTCGGGGTGCGCCTTTTCCAGCTCTTTGGCAACCTGTAAGATGGCCTGGTCCAATCCCAGCCCGGATTCTACGCAGACAACCATGAGATCGAGCGCGTTGGCGAGCCCGCGCTGGATCTGCTTCTGCCGGCGCTTGGCCATCATACGGACGTATTCATTGGGACCGAAAAAGCCGGCAACGACGGCGCCGAGCACGACGATCACCTTGTTGCTGGGATCGATCTGCAAATTGGCTGTCACGAAGAACGCGACCACGGGAAACAGAATGCCGAGAAGGCCTTTGGAGCCGTAGAGAATCTTGAGAGCGTTTTCCTGGCGATAACCGGCGCGGATGAGACGTTTCTGCATTACCGTCACATCTTTGGGAGAGGCTGGTACCAGGCCTCCAAGCCGGTTCATCAGGTCGCGGAATACCAGACTGGGGTGTGTCGGCGCAGTTTCATGGGGTTCGGAAACTGTTCCCGCAACGCGCTCCATAGCCTCGCGGGGCCGCACATATAACTTCATCCCGCCGAGGGAGAGAAGAACCGCCATCGCCAGGAATACGATGCAGCTGAATAGAATAGCCATGCTTGCTTCAGACCTCAATCTTCACGATCTGCTGGATAATCATGTAGCCGATCACCTGCAGTAATACCGCCGACCCGAGCATGATTTGTCCAACTTCATCGAAGAGGAAAAAATGCATGTAATCGGGGTTGACGTAGAACATGATGACGGCCACGCCAATGGGAATGCAGGTCAGCGCCAGCCCCGTCATGCGACCGTGCGCGCTAATGGCCCGTATTCTGCCGCGCAGCTTGAATCTTTCGCGAATGACGTACGCCAACTTGTCCAGAATCTCGGCGAGGTTGCCACCCGTCCTCTTCTGCAACAGCACGGCCGAAACAAAAAAATGCACATCGAGCGAAGGCACGCGTTTGGCCAGCTTCTGCAACGCCATCTCAAGAGGGAGTCCCAGGTTGTGCTCTTCAAACGTTCTGCGGAACTCACCAGCGAGCGGCTCCTGAAACTCGCGATGAATCATTTCGAGCGAGACGGAAAAGGCGTGCCCGGCACGCATCGATCGCGCCACGAACTCGAGGCTCTCGGGAAACAATTCTTCGAATCTCTTGAGGCGCGACTTTCGCTTTCGCATTACGTAGAGGGTCGGCAGAGTGGCTGCCACCAGCCCCGCGAAGATAGACAGTTTACGGAGTTCCGCGGGGATAAGTATCCAGCCCACCAGAACCCCTCCGAGGAATAACGCCATGCTGGTGTGAATCAATCGGCTGGCGTGCCACTTGAGGCCGGCTTGTTCGAGCAGGTCCTGCAAACGGGTCTGCAGTTGGAATCGCTTCATCATCCGCGTGACGATAACGCCCGATTGCACGTCCGTCTGGATAAGAGCCGGCGCCTCTTTGGAGTTCTTGGCTTTCTTGTTTTTTGTCGTGCCGAGCAGCCGGTTTTTCAGGCGGTCCAGGTCGGCCTGGCGGAACGCTTTCGAGCAGATCCACCACGTGACGACGGCTACCAGCCAGATTGCGATCGCAACCCACAGAAACATCGCTCAGACCTCCACCACTTCATCGAACAAATCCGGGCGCAACCGTATACCGGCGGCTAGAAGTTTTTCGTAAAACTTCGGACGAATTCCGGTGGCCGCGAATCGTCCGACCACGTGGCCGTCTGCGTTCAGACCACGCTTCTCGAACACGAAAATGTCCTGTAGCGTGACGACCTCGCCTTCCATTCCGGTCACTTCCGTCACGTTGATGACCCGGCGCGATCCATCGCTCAGGCGGGCCGCCTGCACCAGCAGATGAACCGCGCTTGCGACCTGCTGGCGAATGGAGAGCAACTGCATATTCGAATTGGCAAGCGAGACCATGACTTCGAGACGCGACACGGCGTCGCGGGGCGTGTTGGCGTGCACGGTGGTCAACGAACCATCGTGACCAGTGTTCATGGCCTGTAACATGTCGAGCGCTTCTTCGCCGCGGACTTCGCCGACGACGATCCGGTCCGGCCGCATACGCAGGCTGTTTACCAGCAGTTCGCGCTGGCGGACCGCTCCGGAGCCTTCGAGGTTGGGAGGCCGTGTTTCGAGCCGGGCCACGTGAGGCTGCTTGAGTTGAAGCTCCGCCGCGTCCTCAATGGTGACGATGCGTTCTTTAGGCGAGATGAATGCCGAGAGGGCGTTCAGTAGGGTGGTTTTGCCAGCGCCAGTGCCACCAGCGATGATGATGTTCAGTTTTGCCTTCACGGCTGCTTCGAGCAGTTCCATCATGCCCGGAGTCATGGCCCTGCGATCCACAAGGTCGTTAGGCATGAGCTTGTCCGTGCTGAAACGGCGGATGGACAGCAGCGGGCCATCTACGGCCAGCGGCGGAATGATCGCATTGACGCGCGATCCGTCGCTCAGGCGGGCATCTACCATGGGTGTCGATTCGTCGACGCGGCGGCCAACCTGCGACACGATTTTGTCTATGATGCGCAGTAAGTGGGAATCGTCGCGAAACGTGACGCTGGTCAGCTCAAGCAGGCCCTTGCGTTCCACATACACCTGTTTGTGCGTATTGACGAGAATATCCGAGATGGTTGGATCCTGAAGCAGCGGTTCGAGGGGGCCCAGGCCGAAGACTTCGTCCAGCACCTCGTCGCTGATTTGTTGCTTTTCAAGCGAGCTGAGCAGGGTTGGCTCGCTGTCGATCAAGGAAATTAATGCCTGGCGAACTTCGCTACGAACCCTTTGATTGTCAATTGTGGCGAGCGCTTCCAGGTTGATCTTGTCCACCAGCTTGCGATGCAGTGTGAACTTCAATTCCTGATACTCAGGCTTGAGCAACGCCTTGGAACGCCCCGAGTTCTTCAGGAGGCGTTGTTCCCAAGTGATCTGTTGGGCCGATTTGGAATCGAGATTAGGAAACATAGAAAGTGTTCATTCAGGCCCGCGCCAGCGCCGGCTTCAATTCAAGGTTTTTGCTTTTTGGCTCCGAATCGGCGTTCGAAAGCTTCGAGGCGATCAGCGAAATCGCTTTTCCCAACTCGCTGTGTCCGTCGACGGGTTGACCGAGCGTGACGGCTCGGTGCAGCGAGAAGTAGTCGTTCGGTACGCGCGAATGTACTGAACAGTTGAAAAGTTTCTCAATCTCCGGCGCGCCCAGTTCATCGCGCTTGTCGACGCGGTTCATCAGTACCTGGAAGCGCTCTTTCGGAAAGCCGAGCTGATCGAGAAGATTCACCGCCTTGCGTGCCAGGTGGAGGCTCGGCAACTCCGACGTGGAAACTAAAAACGCGCGATCGGCTTCTGAGATTGCCATCAGGCTGAGTCGCTGGAATACGACGGGAACGTCAATAAGTATCCATTCATAGTTCATGCGCGCGTATTCGATTACGGCGTGCAGGCGAGTAGAGTCGATTCCCCCCGCGAATGGAGCGTCCGGCGCCGGAAGGACATCAATGCCTTCGCTGTCGGCAACCAGCGTCGCCCACAGGGAGCGCGAGAGCTGATCGGCGCTGTCCAGAGCATTGATTGCAGAACGGTTGTGATTCAGCTTGAGATAAAAGCCGATTGTTCCACCCATCAGGTCGAAGTCGGCAAGCAGGACCCGCTTACCGCAAACCCGTTGGAGGGCGAAGGCTGTCTGAATTGCGATCGTGCTCGCGCCGGCCCCAGGCTTGGCGCTTGAGAACACGACCACAGTACCGGGATCGGGCGTGCTCTCCGATTCGGGCTGGCGCAGGCGTCTTAAACGGCTGATCGCCTCGCGCTGCACGTCGATGTCGAACGGGGCGTGGAGAAACTCACTCGCGCCCATGCGCAGGGCCAGCAGGATCGAACGCGAGTCGTTCTGCGTATGGAGGCCTACGATCTGAGGAGCATGCGAAAGCGAGGCGGCGAAGCGGATGAGTTCCGCGGCGGTATCCAGGTTCGACGCCACGTCGATCAGGAGAACGTCCGGCCGCAATTGACGTAACCGAATATCGAGCGTTTGAGGAGACGGATAGCTCTTCAGATCCGAGAGAATCTGACAAGCATGCGTCTTTGGAAGCGTTGCCAGGAATGCTTCCGCCAACTCCCGGTCAGGAGCCACCAGTAACGCCGTCAATTCGGGTAAGTTCGCCTTCATGGTTTGCGCCCCATGGCTTCGGATAGCTACTTGGTGTGGCCTCGCTTGTCAGCTTTCAAGTCCTGCTCCGAAATGGACTGCATGAATTCCTGGGGCATCACCGGAATCGGCTTCGCATCGCCGGGCTGCAGAGGTTCCGTAATCTCTGGCGTGACCATAACGATCAGCTCTGTGCGGCTTTTTGTGCCAGTCTTGCTTTTGAAAAGATTCCCGATGATGGGCAGGTTCGCCAACCCCGGAATGCGACTTGCACTATCCTGCACGCGGCTGTCAATCAAGCCGGCGATGATGAAGGTTTGGCCTTCTCCCAACTCAACGTTCGTTTCCATCTTGCGGCTCGACAAAGCAGGGATAGTGAATCCGTTCAGGGTCACGGCGTTGGTGTAGTCCAACGTGGAGACCTCCGGCTTAATATGCATTCGGATCGTGCCAGCGGGTGTAATCGTGGGTGTGAAATTCAGGCGGACACCGAATTCCCGGAACATGATCGTGACCGCCCCGGAATTGCCGCCGCCCTGGAGAACGGGGACGGGAAACTCGCCTCCGACCAGAAAACTGGCTTCCTTGCCATTGGCGGTCACCATGGTTGGCTCGGCCAAAATCTGCAGCAAGCTCCTCGTTTGAAGGGCTTGTATAAAAGTCGCCAGGTTCAAATCCGGCCGGAACGCGAAAATGTTCAAGGCGTTGCTAATCGTGAATGTATTGGCACCGGTGGTGCCCCCTATAGTTGAGGGGCTGGCGCTTGGAGATTGGCCGGTTGTAACGGCGCCGATGGTGTTCGTAGCGCCCGTCGAAACCAGATTGAAGGCAAACTGACTTGCGGCTGTGCGGTCGAGTTCGGCGAATTTGACCCGCAGCAGCACCTGCTTCTCGCGCGCCGGCGCCGCGATCTGAACGTTATTCACGATATTCTTCGCAAACGGGGTCGCCAAAATCGTGGCGCGATCCGCGTCGTCTTTGTTGGACACCAATCCAGTCAGAGCCAAGGAATCGCGCGAGGACTCTACACGGATGTTGTCGCTGGGGAAAGTGTCCTTTAGGAGCTTCCGCAGTGGGTCGAGGTTCTGCTCGACGGTAATGTTGTAGAAGTTCCGCTGCCCGGCTTTACTCCACACCACGAGCGTGACGCTGCCAAAAGCCTTGCCGTGAATGAGCACCTCGCGAGTGGTCACCGGAGAAGCATCGGCAATGTCCGGATTGCTGGTCGAGATCCGGGCAATATCGGCCGGATAATCGATCACGATGCTCTTTCCGACCGTGAGCCGGATATCCTCGGGTCCGGATTGCGCCCAGGCTGACCCTGGGACGTTCACGGCGAGGAGGGCTGCGATAACGAGCGTAGGAACTTTTTGTATGGAATTCATGTTCACCTGCCGGATTCGGCGCCGCGAGCGCCGATCACTTCAACACTTTTCTGAGTTCCGCGAATCACAATGATCTGATCCGGCGGTGGAGGGGGAGGAGGTGGAGCGATACGCACGACCGGTTGGATCCGCGCCCGCACTGGCCGCTCTTCCTGGGCCGTCTTGGGACGCTGCGAGTGCATTCCGTAGAGTTCGCTAACTTCCCGACCCGGGGTCTTGACCATAACCTGGTCGCTACCATTCCTGAGCACAAGCTGGATGTGACCTTCGTTGTTCGCCAGCGTTAAGGTTTCCGCATCCTTGGGATCGGCCAGAAGAGTCACGGTGGGCGCCTGTATTGCCTGACCCTTACCATCGGTTTGCATTGTCGTGCCCGCCGAGAGCACCAGGACATTCTGCAGGCAAGTGGCGGTGACGGTTCCATTTGCTTCGGGAGGACGTCCTGTCACCAGCACATCCACTCGCATTCCCGGCAATACAAAGCCGGCAACACCCGCGACGTCGTTCACTCGTACCGACACGGCTCGAAAGCCGACCGGGATCATGGGAGCCAAACCGACGCCGCTACCACGCACCGCCAAGCGCCCTTCGAGCACGGGTTCATCCATGAGAATCGCAGACGTGACGGGCCTGTCGATTACTTCGTCCGGTTTCGAGAACGCGCCCTTCGGAAAGGCGGAAACCGGTGTTTTGGAGATTCGGATGTCGGTCGGCTTAATAGTCGCGCCGATGCCCAGCGGTTTGGCTGCAACAACGATGTCCCGAACATCGGTCGGCTCGGATCTCTTTGCGCCAGCACCCGCCCGGGCGGTCATTTGATAAAAAACGGTTGAGATGACCAGCGCAAACAGCAGACTGACTCCCAGCACGGTCAAAAATCTACGATCCATATCCTTCTCCTCGCGCGCTTCGTGTCACTTTTTGCATTTCCCGGCTCAGGTCTTGGGCACCAGGCTCAGCCACACGCCCGCGGCAATCGCCGGGGCATAAGGAATCGAGCGCAATGGCCGCTTGGCTGCTGCTGGCGATTCGCCGTCCGCTTCGCGATTGGACCAGGACCGGACAATGCTTCTCAATGCGCTGAACCCGATCGCGAGCGCCGCGAAAACACCACCGCAGGCGGCCGTCCAGAGCGCCGCCTCAAGGAGACGATGCACGCCCAGAATCGAACCGAAGCCTGCCATCAGCTTTACGTCGCCACCACCCATTCCACCGAGCAGATAGAACACGAGAAAAACTCCGAATCCGGCAATCGCCCCTAACAACGCGGAACCTGCCCCGCGCCAACCCGCTGTCGCGATCTGAAGCGCCAGGCCAGCAACCAAGGCAGCGCCGCAGATCCAATTCGAGATTTGACGCCGAGTCAGGTCCTCAACCGTGGCCGCGATTCCAATCACGATCGCAATCCACACTTGTGGCGTCATCGGTTCCCTTCTTTCTCGATCGGTTTTGCTTTTCCGGCAATCCTTGTCTTGTTGCCGCGCGAAAAGTCCTCGGTCTTAAACAAGAGCGGAGCGAGAAATCCAGCTTGCAGTGCGAATTCCGCAAGTGCTTTCCCGGAGGGCAATCGCCAGCTGCTGGCGTCCAGCCACTCGATAGGCACCTGGGGGATCCGAAATTGTGTGCTCCTGCGTTTCATGGGCGAAGGAAACTCTGGTCTAACCCCTCTCATCGCGGCGGTCTCCTGTATATAAACTTCGGCGACGTTGGAGCTTTTCATTAGCCTCGGGCAGGGTTTTCTTTAGTACGAGAGCATGCGTGGGACTGGGGCCATCTGCCGGAACCTCGCGCCGTACGAACAGAACCGCTTTGCCTGTATCATCCGCCACACGCCATTCCGGACTCCCTCTAAGGACCTGAACCACAGGCCAATGCGAGGGCAGCAATACCGTATCGAAAGCGCGCCGCGCGAATATGCGCTTCCAATCGGAAGAGAGCTGGAGTATATGCATATACTCGTTACCCAGTTGTTCGCCGTAGAAGTCACTACGGCCATCAACGTAGACCTTTATCCGTGGGTAATAGTGGAAGATCAGGTAATCGCCCCATTGATCGGTCGTTAGGACTCGACCCCTCACGAACACCTTGGCATTCTGAGTCACGATCGACGTCGGAAACACTTCTTTAGGGAAATCGAGAGGCCACGTCAGTGGCGCCAACGCCACAATCGCCACGGTAAGTGGGATCCAGACGCTGGTCCTACGGAACGGAATTGCCAAATCGACACCTAGCGTATGAAGAGTGCCCACCAGCGAACCGCGCGGAAGCTTCTCTGCCGCCGTTCTCCAGGCCGAACTCAATTCATCCGCGATCAGCGGCACTGCCAGCAGACAGAACAAAGGAGCGTGGCGAACGCTCGTCAATGACGAGTGAGCAAAGAAGAGGACCCACAGAGCCTCTACGATGCGGCGTTTTCGCAACAGCACAGTTACGGTGAGTAGACCGAGAATCAGGATCAGCTCGAACTGGAACTGCCCTTCGGAACGGAACGTCGGCGCCATGAACTCCTGAATGTTGTTCCGAATCCAGTCTGACTGTAGGTACGCGGCGATGTGCCGGTGCAGACCGATTCCGTAGGGATTGACGATGGACGCCGCGCCGCAGGTGGCGAATAGAATTGCGTAGCGCCGAACGGCGTGCCATTTATCTGAAGAAAGGCCCTGTGGGTCCATGGCTGCCTCAATCACAGTACCGGCGACCAGCAATCCCAGACAGGCGAGAAACATGAAGAAACCGCCGTGCAGATTCACCCACAGCACGGTCAGCGGAACCAGTAGCCAAAGCGCACGCGTGTTCCTTCGCCGATCTTTTTCAAGCAGCCAAAGCGCAATTGCGAGAAACAGCAACGTGAAAACGTGCGGACGCGCGAGGAAATGGACTGTCGAACTACCTACGCCTAGAAGCGCAAGCGGGAGCGCGACCATCGCGTTCGCCCCGCGCCAGAATGCATAACGCACCATCACGGTCGCGTAGAGCCCAATTACGACCCCCGCGAGAAGCAGAACGCCCTTGAGACCCGCCGCACGGAACAGCAGCGAGAAGATCACGTCGGAGAGCCACTCCCATGCAAACCACTCCGCGCCCGGTTTTGAGAATGAGAAAAGATCATGGGTAGGGACGGTATGATTGGCGAGAATCCAATCGCCGGCACGTATGTGCCATCCGATGTCCGCGTCAGTAAGTAGAGAATCCCAGCCGTGTGGGCCGGCAAGAAATAGCCAAACGAAGAGGGCAATAAAGAAGCAGTCGGAAAACGAAGGTACCAGTACTCTGAACGGAGTTGTGGAGAACTCTCTGCCGACAACTGGAGAACCGGCGACGATCGACTGCTGCGATGTGGCCACAGTGGACCATCGGCAGTCGACGTACTGCGCTTTAGTAGGCCTTAGCGCAAAGGGTCTGGGCGCTTGGTTCTAGGACCTGATCTCGCGTCGGAGTAGCCCCACTTGAGGAATCGTACAATACAATCATTCGGCTGAAAGCGCATCTTCCAGCGCCGCGCCGATGCGCAAGACGACATTCTCCTGAAATGCACTACCGATGATCTGAAGTCCGATCGGTAGACCCGCGGCGGTCTTTCCTACCGCCATCGAGAGCGCCGGTAAGCCAAGAAGGTTGATCCCACGCATGAAGCGCGTCGCCGCCAGCCGCACATCCTGCATCTGTCCGTCGAGTTCCACCTGCTTTTGTCCGATAAGCGGAGCCGGAATCGGAGTAGTCGGCGTGAACAGACAGTCCACCGCGCTGAAGATCAGCCGCCACTCCTGAACCAGAAAACGCCGCAGCCGCTGCGCGTTGATGTAGTCTGTCGCGGGGACAAGCCGGCCCTGGTCGAGCAGGGCCAGAACATCCTCGCCGAACTTGTCCCGATGGCCGAAATAAGGTTCCAGAACGGCGGACGCTTCCGCCAGCAGTATGGTTCGCGCGACGGTGTTCAGATGCTCAACATCGGGGACCGTGATCGGCAGAACCCGCGCTCCGAGTGACTGGCTTAAGCGCGTCGCGTGCTCGATGGCCTCGCGAATTTCTGATGAAACGGCTTCAAAGAAGTAATTCCGCGGGATACCGATCGTCAATCCCGCGATTGAACAGGGCGAAGGAGGAATGTACTCCAGCACCTCAGCGTGGCTCGACGACGGATCCCGATCGTCGTATCCAGCCATGGCATTTAAAGCGAGAGCCGTGTCGCGGACTGTCTGCGCCAGCGGTCCAATATGATCGAGACTCAGGCCCAGCGGCTTCACGCCGTACCGGCTCACGCGGCCGTAAGTGGGCTTGAGGCCGGTGACCCCGCAGAAAGAAGCCGGAATCCGGATCGATCCTCCGGTGTCGGTACCGGTCGCCATCAACGCCATACCGGCCGAAACGGCAACACCGGAACCGCCGCTAGAACCTCCTGGCACCCTATCGCGATCGTGCGGATTTCGAATCACGCCGAAATGCGGGTTCGCCGACGTGATCCCATACGCAAGTTCGTGCAGACCCGTCTTTCCCACCGTGACTGCTCCCGCATCGTTAAGTTTCGCCGCGACGGTGGCGTCGTAGTCGGGAATGTAATCGGCGAACAAAGCCGATCCGGAAGTACAGCGTTGACCGCGCGTGCAGATCAAATCCTTGTGGGCGATCGGAATGCCGTGAAGCGGACCACGATCGATCCCATTGGCCAACTCTTCATCGAGTTCAATAGCGCGAGCCCGCGCGCTTCCATCTGTAACGGTGATAAACGCGTTGAGATCCGGGTTCAACTGCTCGATTTCATTCAGACACTGCTCCACTAACTCCGCGCACGAGATTTGGCCTCGGCGAAGCGCCCGTCCGGCTTCGATTATCGTCAATCGCGATCCTCCGGAATGAGCCTGAACTCGAGCGCGGAGTCCGTCGTGGGAGGCAGCCGCTCCAGCAGAGCGTGCAACTTTTCAAGGAGAGTATCTACAGTGGGTTGAATACGTTCGAGCTGGTCATCCGGTACTGCGGGTAGCAGCGGCATTGTGTTCCATGGTAGCGCCAAGTAGACTGGGAGCAAATGTCCACCGCGAGCCAGATTTCCCAGACAACCGGAACTCCTTTGACCGTCCTCAGCGAAGAGGAAATGATGTTCCGCGGCGTTGTTCGCAAGTTTGCGCGAGAGCGCATCGCGCCCCATGTTCGCGAGATGGATGAAGCCGGCATCTTTCGCAAAGACCTGCTCCACGAAATGTTCGATCTCGGGCTGATGGGCATCGAGATCCCCGAGGAGTTCGGGGGGCAGGGCGGCAATTTCTTCCTTTCCATACTGGCCATTGAAGCATTGGCCGAAGTGGACCCGTCCGCCGCGGTGATCGTCGATGTCCAGAACACCATCGCTAACAATGTCATAATGCGCTGGGGCAACCCGGAGCAGAAGAAACGTTATCTGCCAGGTCTCGCGCGTGACACGGTCGCGTCTTTTGCTTTGTCGGAAGCCGGATCCGGATCGGATGCGTTTGCACTTGCTACGCGCGCCGTCCGCGATGGAGATTCCTGGCGCATTACGGGACGGAAGCTCTGGATCACGAACGCCGCGGAAGCCGGCCTCTTCCTGTTATTTGCCAACGCGAATCCCGAAGCCGGGTATCGTGGCATCACGTGTTTCCTGGTGGAACGCGGCTTTCCCGGATTCCGGGTCGGCAAAAAGGAGGACAAACTCGGAATCCGCGCGTCGTCCACGTGCGAGCTGATTCTGGACGATTGTACAGTGCCAGCCGCCAATGTCCTCGGCGACGTTGGCAAGGGATACAAAATCGCGATCGAGACACTCAATGAAGGACGCATCGCGATTGGTGCGCAAATGACCGGCTTGGGACAGGGAGCGCTCAATCATGCGCTCGCCTATGCGAAGGAACGCCGCCAGTTTGGAAAGGCCATCGCGGAATTTCAGGGCGTCCAGTTTGAACTGGCGCAAATGGCCACGGAGATGGAGGCGGCTCGCCTCCTCGTCTACAATGGAGCGCGGTTGCGGGATGCCGGACTCCCCTTCGTGACCGAGGCGGCCATGGCGAAATATTTCGCCTCGCAGGTTGCCGAGACAACCGCGTCGAAAGCGATCGAAATCTTCGGAGGCGTTGGATTCACCAAGGATTATCCGGTCGAAAAGCTGTTCCGCGACTCGAAAATCGGCCGCATCTACGAAGGGACCAGCAACATGCAAAAACTGACCATCGCGAAGCAAATCCTCAGCTAGAATTGGAGCTGGAACCGTTCACGCGACGGAGCCGTCCAGAAACAGAGAGGAACCATGCTTAAATCGGTCACGGCGGCGCTGGTGTTTGGCGCTACTCTCGCCCCTTTTTCTTTCGGCGCTATCTTGGGGGATCCTCCCGAAAGCCAGGTCAACGACATCATCACCCGGTTCGCGGCCAAGGAGACGGAGTTCGCGAAGGCCCGTGAAAACTATACGTACCGGCAGTCGGCAAAACTGGTCATCCTTGACGACAACGGTAGCGTCACCGGTGAGAAGTGGGAGATCGTATCCGATATCATCTTTTCTCCCGAGGGCAAGCGGACTGAGAAAGTCGTTTACGCGCCCGTCAACACCCTCGAGCGCCTGATTTTGACGCCGGAAGACGAACAAGATCTTCGGGATGTTCAGCCCTTCGTGCTGACCACCGACGAGATTCCCGGCTATTACATTCGCTATTTGGGCCACGAACCGGTGGACGAAATCACGTGCTACGTTTTCGCTATCAAGCCGAAGAAGCTGGAACCCGGCAAACGTTACTTCGAGGGCGAGATCTGGGTCGACGATAAAGACCTGCAGATCGTGAAAACCTACGGCCGCGGTACGGGTCATCTCAAGAAAGGACCCGAGAATCTGTTCCCGAAGTTTGAAACTTATCGCCAGCAAATCGACGGCAAGTTTTGGTTCCCGACCTACACAATCGCGCTCGACACCTTGAATTTCAAGGACGGTCCGCCAGTGAAGCTGAAAGAAGTAGTCAAGTATGAAGACTACAAGCAATTCAAGAGCGACGTGAATATCAAGTTCGGCGACGTGGAAGATACTCCGAAACCGCCTGAACCTCCTAAGAAGCCTTAACTCTTGACGGGAACCCTGAGCGTGGGCCGCGAAGGATCAGCGGCGGTTACGTTTTCGCAGATCGAGCCAAACAGCAAACGCCGGCGGATTCTCGAGCCAGGTCAGCATCCACAGGAGCATTTCCTGTTTTTCCGGCTTCTTTTCGAGCGCGAACCTGGCGTGATCCTTAGCTCGGATTACGAGATCGCGGCACGCCCGCTTGCGGGCTGCGTCACCCGCTTCGTACTCCGACTCCAGCCGAGTTAAAGTTCGTTCCAGGTTTTCAAACGAGTCCTGACGAACGCCCTCGATCAATGGATCGAGCGGGACTCCGCAATCCAGCAGGATGCGTCGAAGATAGCCATCCGAGATAGGCGCCAGTTCCTGTCTGATGCTCCGCCATTCGTTCGGACCGATGAGGATAAACCGATTCCGAGCCAGGTATTCGTCCAGAGCCGCTCTCTTCGAATCACCTTTGGGCACGGCGATATTGTTGCACCGCGCGCTCGTGCTCCTCAATCGTGCTGGAAAAACGGTGTCCACCGGAGCCGTCCCCGCGCGCGACGAAGTAGAGGTACGAGGTGTCGGCGGGCGCCAGAGCAGCCTCCAGCGACGCAGCCCCGGGATTCGCAATCGGCCCGGGAGGCAGACCCGCATGTTTATACGTGTTATATGGATTCAAGCTTTCGAGGTCTGACCGGTAAATGGTGCCGCGATAGCGATGCTCCAGGAGCGCGGCATAGATCGTGGTCGGGTCGCAGTCCAGAGCCATGCCCGCGCGCAGACGATTTTCATAGATTCCCGCGACCGTAGGCCGCTCCGCGGGTACGCCGGTCTCCTTCTCCACCAATGAAGCCAGCGTCACAATTTGGTTCGCACTCTTGCCCCGATTCTGCTTCGCGAGTTGGCGCCATTGTTTGCGAAACGTGGCGGTCATCAGTTCGCAAACTTCGGCAGCCGTGATATGCCTGGTGAGCCGATAGGTGGACGGGAACAAATAACCCTCCAGCGTTGGAGCTTCTGGGGCGACATCGTGAATCATCGCAGGATTCTGAGCTGCCTTCAGAAACTCGGTCGAAGGCATAATTCCGAGATGCTCGATTGCCGCTGCGATGTCGAACATGTTGGAGCCTTCGGGCACTGTCAGCTCGTAATAAAAAATGTCGCCGCGAGCGATGCGATCGTAAACAGTCCAAACCGAGGTCGGCGTCGCGAAGCGATATTCGCCCGCCTGCAAAGGAGCGCTAGGCCGCAGGACGCGAACCGCTAGAAATTGCCATGGGGATTGGATCACGCCGGATTGGGCAAGCTGATTGGCCATGCCGCGTGTGGTTGTCCCCTTCGCAATCTCGATGAAAGTTTCGTTCTGAAAGCCCTTATACGGGCGCACCAAATAGAAATACAGCCCCGCGCCGCCGATCGCGATAAGGAGAATAAGGACCAGTAGCGAACGGACCAGACATCCGCCGCACCCACCGCGCCGGCGGCTCATTGGTGAAACGAATCCAGATAACTCTCGAGTAGGATCACGGCCGCTAGCCGGTCCACTGCCTGCGCGCGTTTCTGAATGCTGATCCCACTTTCCTTCAGGACCCGCTGCGCGGCGACGGTAGTTAGGCGTTCGTCCCAGAACTCAACCGGTACGTTCGCAGCGGCGCCAAGGCGTCCGGCGAAATCGCGTACATGTTCCGCCTGGCGGCTTTCCGCACCGCTCATATGAAGTGGGTTGCCCATCAATATTAAAGAGACGTTCCTCTCGGATATGAGTTGCGCCAGCCGCTGGAGATCTTCGCGGATGTTCGTTCGCTGCAAGGTATCGAGCCCTTGGGCGGTGATGCCGAGTTCGTCGCTGATGGCGAGACCGATGCGTTGTTTTCCGAAATCCAGAGCGAGTACGCGGCCGGGCACGTCTCATCGTAGCCTGTTTCAAAAAGCAGTCGGCTCTGTTCCACTTTCAGCCCGCGCGTCCCAAAACCGGACACTGCGGCCATCGATTTAATCCTTCGAAGGGTAATCGTTGCATCAGCTTAACCCTGGTATGCGGCTTGCTCTCCCCGCCCATCAGCATGGAATCTGTGTGGAGAGACATTCGCTTCGGATCGCGGGTTCTTTGGAAAGCGCCGGGGTTTACGGCGATCGCGCTCCTCGCGCTTGTCTTGGGTATCGGAGCAAACACAGCGATCTTCAGCATGGTGAACGCGGTCTTTCTCAAGCCGCTGCCGTTTCGCGATCCGGATCGCCTTGTGATGGTCTGGGAAACCGATATGAGTAGATTTCGTGACCTGAGGTGAATATGAAAACTCGACTATTCGCAATGCTCCTCGCGACGGCGGGCATCGCGTCCGCGACTGATGGCGGCAACAACTTTCACTGGACAGGACGATTGGCGCCAGGACAACTGATCGAGATCAAGGGAGTCAACGGCGGCATTCGGGCCGAATCCACCACGGCGAAAGAAGTCGAGGTGTCCGCCGAAAAGACAGGTTACCGCTACGATCCCGCGGACGTTCGAATTCAGGTGGTGAACAACGGCGACGGAACTACCATTTGCGCCGTGTATCCATCGAACGGCGGCCGCGCCAACGAATGCAAACCGGGCAACGCCGGCCGCATGAGTACCGATAACAACGACGTGAAGGTGCAGTTCACGGTGCGCGTGCCCGCCGGTGTCCGCTTCATTGGCAGGACTGTGAACGGCGGAGTGCAAGCGCTGCATCTCAGCGCCGATGTCGAGGCCCATACTGTGAATGGCAAGATCGTTGTCAGCACTTCCGGCGCAGCTTTGGCCGATACCGTCAACGGATCTATTCACGCCAGTATGGGCAATGGCTCCTGGGAGCGATCCCGTAGATTCGCGACGGTGAACGGCAGCATTGAGGTCGAATTGCCCAGGAACGCCAGTGCCGACCTGGATGCCAGCACGGTGCATGGACAGATCGTTACCGATTTTCCGCTCACCGTGCGAGGCCGGCTGGTCGGCCGCAGCATCCATGGCACGCTCGGAAGCGGCGGCCGTGAATTGAAAATAACCACGGTGAACGGCAACATCACGCTGCGCGATCTCAGCAGGACCACGGTTTAGCATGCGGCCGCCCTATCCCAAGCGCCTCAGCAAGCCGCGTCGACCCGAATCGAGGCGCTGCGCTATGAGTAACTCGTTGGTCGACAAGATAAAATGGAATTGTTCCGGCCCGGGAAACCTCCCGTTTGCCGGCTCCTGTCTTCCGACTCCTCCACTATGAAGAATATTCCTCGGGTCCTGATCGCTGACGACCAGCCTGACGTGCTCGAAGCGCTCCGTCTCTTGCTTAAGGGCGAAGGATTCCAGATCGAAGCGGCCACCTCACCGGCCACGATCCTGTCGGCGCTCGAATCGCGCGATTTCGACGTCGTGATTATGGACCTGAATTACACCCGCGACACCACGTCGGGCGAAGAAGGTCTCGATTTGCTGACGCGCATCCAGGCCATCGACAGCCTGCTGCCCGTGGTCGTGATGACCGCCTGGGGCTCGCTTCCGCTCGCTGTCGAAGCGATGCGGCGCGGCGCGCGCGATTTTATTCAGAAGCCCTGGGAAAATGAGCGCCTCGTCAGCATTGTCAAAACTCAGGTCGAGTTGAGCAATGCGCTACGGCGCGGCCTGCGGCTCGAAGCGGAGAACAGCCTCCTGCGGGCGGAAGGCGCTCCTACGCTGATCGCTCAATCCGAAGCGATGCAGCCCGTCCTGCAATTGATCGCGCGCGTGGGACCCTCGGACGCCAACGTCCTCATCACCGGCGAACCTGGCACCGGCAAGGAGGTAGTCGCCAAGACGCTCCATGCCATTTCGCCGCGCTCGATGAAACCGATGGTCACCGTGAACGCCGGCGGTCTCGCCGAAGGCGTCTTCGAAAGCGAGCTGTTCGGCCACGTCAAGGGTGCCTTCACCGATGCAAAGATGGACCGCGTCGGCCGCTTCGAATTAGCCGATACGGGCACGCTGTTCCTCGACGAAATCGCGAACGTGCCGATGAACCTCCAATCGAAGATGCTGCGGGTGCTCGAAATCGGCGAGATGGAGCGGGTCGGATCTTCGAAAACCCGAAAGGTGGACGTCCGCATCATCTCCGCCACCAATGCCCGCATCGATGAAGAAGTCGCCGGTGGCCGCTTTCGACAGGATCTTTTATTTCGCCTGAACACCATCGAGATTCATCTTCCACCGCTGCGCGATCGCCGCGAAGATATCCCCGTGCTCGCGAATCACTTCCTCGGCATTCACGCCCGGCGCTATCGAAAAAACATCACGGGCTTCGATCACGGGGCGATGCAGGCTTTGACCGACAATGCCTGGCAAGGCAACGTCCGCGAATTGAATCACGTTGTCGAGCGCGCGGTCCTGATGTCGCAGGATAGCCTGGTCCGCAGTGCCGATCTCGCGCTGCGCGCCGGGCGCGATGCCAGCCCGCGCCTTGAAGACATGAGCATCGAAGAGGTGGAAGCGTTTTTAATCAAGAAAGCCCTCGCGCGCCACGGTGGGAACGTCAGCCATGCCGCCAGCGCCTTAGGTCTCAGCCGCAGCGCTCTGTATCGCCGTTTGCAGCGCTACGGCCTATGATGACTACGTGAAGCTCGCTCACGAACATCGCATCCTGCTCGCCGCGCTCGCCGCGGGAGCGCCTGCGGTCCTCATTGCGATGATCATGCTTTGGGTGGGCGGCTACACCACCAAAGTCCAATGGACCCTCTCCGTCATAATCTTCGGCTTCTGGCTCGGTTTCGGATTCAGCGTTCGCGAGCGCGTCGCCTCTCCTTTGCGCACCTTGGCGAACCTACTCGAAGCGATGCGCGAAGGCGATTATTCGATCCGCGCCCGTGGAACCAAGACAGGCGACGCGATGAGCGAAGTGATGGTCCAGGTGAACGCCATGAGCGCCACTCTGCGCGCTCAGCGCCTCGGCGCCCTGGAAGCGACCACACTGCTCAGAAAAGTGATGGAGGAGATCGAAGTTTCCATTTTTGCTTTCGATGCCGACCATCGCCTGCGGCTCCTCAATAAAGCTGCGGAGCGCTTGATCGGCGAGCCTTCCGAACGCGTGCTCGGCAAAGAGGCCGCGGCTCTGGGACTTGATGCCTACCTTGCCGGGGATGCGCAGCGCACGGTACAGCAGACCTTTAAAGGAGCTGGAGGAGGACGCTGGGGAATCAGCCGCAGCTCGTTTCGCGAAGGTGGTTTGCCGCACCAGCTCCTCGTCGTGACCGACCTCACGCGCCCACTGCGTGAAGAAGAGCTCAAGGCGTGGCAACGAATCGTGCGCGTGCTCGGGCACGAGCTGAATAATTCGCTGGCGCCCATCAAATCGATCGCTGGAAGTCTCGAAAACATCCTGTCACGGCAGCCGCGTGCCGAGGATTGGGAAGACGATATGAAGCGCGGCTTGGCGGTTATCGCATCGCGCAGCGAAGCTCTCAGCCGTTTTATGACCGCCTATGCTCGTCTGGCAAGAATGCCGGCGCCCGCCAAGGCTCCGGTCAAGATCGGCGATCTTATACGCCGCGTCTCCGGCCTCGAAACGCGTTTGCCGCCGAAGCTGATCGCCGGCCCGGAAATGATCATCAACGCCGACAGCGATCAGATCGAGCAACTGCTGATCAATCTGATTCGAAACGCTGCCGATGCCTCGCTCGAGACCCACGGCGGCGTACACGTCGGATGGCAGCGCGAGAATTCTCATCTGGTGGTTTGGATCCGCGACGAAGGCCCAGGGCTCTCGAATACATCGAATCTGTTCGTCCCATTTTTCACGACGAAGCCTGGCGGTTCGGGCATTGGATTGGTTCTGAGCCGCCAGATCGCCGAAGCGCACGGGGGCACTCTGACACTCCAGAATGCCGGCGACGGCCGGGGGTGCGAAGCCCGTCTATTGTTGCCGATCTAAAAACCCGTGAGACGCTAAAAGTATGAGAAGCCGTTTTTTTCTCGTACTCCTGGCTCTGCCGCTGCCGGCCCAACCCTTATTCCGTCTTGGTCATCAGGTCTCACCCACTCACTATTCCGCGACCTTGACGGTTACTCCCGGCCAGCCGACTTTTCAAGGCGTCATCGATATTGACCTCAAGTTCAACAACCCGACCACGCAATTCTGGCTCAATGCGACCGCTCTTCAGATCTCGCGCGCCGAGTTGCGGACCGGAACAGCAACCGAACCCGCTAAGGTCGAGCTGAAAGACGACCGCCTCGCCGACATTTCGTTCGACAAAGCGATTCCCCCCGGCGACGGCCAATTGCACATCGAGTATTGAGGAAAGGTCAGCAGCAACAGCAGCGCGGGTGTTTTTCAACTCGAAGAGGACGGCCGCTGGTATCTCTACACGCAATTCGAGCCGACTGACGCGCGCCGGGCTTTCCCTTGCTTCGATGAGCCGAGCTTCAAAGTCCCCTGGCAAGTGACGCTGAATGTTCCGAAAGACGAGAAGGCCTTCTCAAACACGCCTGTGCTAACGGAAAAATCTCAAACCGCCGGGCGCAAAACCGTTAAATTTGCAGATACGCGGCCGCTGCCGAGCTATCTGGTCGCGTTCGCCGTCGGACCCTTCGACGTCGTGGATGCGGGAACTGCGGGCGCAAAGCATACGAGAATTCGCGTCATCACGCCGCACGGCAAAGCCCCCGATGCCAAATACGCCGCTGCCGCCATTCCGGACCTGCTAAATCTGTTGGAGAAGTACTTCGCCATCTCCTACCCCTACGAGAAGCTCGATAGCATCGCGATGCCGATCAGCAATTTCGCCATGGAAAATGCCGGGCTGATCACGTATGGCGAGCAAACCCTCTTAGGCGATCCCGACGACGACACCCTTACACGGCAGCGTAGTTTCGCGATCGTGGCCGCACACGAAATGGCGCATCAGTGGTTCGGGGACCTGGTCACGACTGCCTGGTGGGATGACATCTGGCTCAACGAAGGTTTCGCCACATGGATGGAGACTAAGATCGTCAACGAGTGGAAGCCGGACTGGCATGCCAATGTCGAGGCCGTGAACGATCGACTCGAGGCCATGGATCTCGACAGTCTCGTATCCGCGCGCAAGATCCGCCAGCCGATCCTATCGGAAAGCGACATTGCCAACGCTTTCGACAACATTACGTATATGAAGGGCGCCGCCGTCTTGAGGATGTTCGAGAACTATATTGGGCCCGAAGTCTTTCGCCACGGGGTCCAAGCTTACATTAAGGCGCATGCCGATAAGAACGCCACTACGGACGATTTTCTCGCGGCCATCGGTACCGCTTACGGCCATAATGTCGCGCCTTCGTTCAACACGTTTCTCGACCAACCCGGCGTTCCCGAAATCTCCGCCGTCTTGCGCTGCAATCAGAATCAACCCTCGCTCCAGTTGACGCAAAAGCGCTATCTGCCCCTCGGATCTCCGGGACGCAAGAACTCCGATTCCGAATCGTGGCAGATCCCGGTGTGCGTCCGTTATCCCGATTCTTCGGAATGTGTTCTTTTGACAAAACACGCGGATGAAGTTCGTCTTACAAAGACAAGTACCTGCCCGGCGTGGTTCATATCGAATGCGGGAGCGAGCGGCTATTACCACGCAACTGCGGATCTGAAAGCCGCCGCGAACGAGATCACGCTTCCCGAACTCGTGGGATCCCTTGGCGACATTAAGGCGCTTGTGGAAAGCGGAGGCGAAAAAGCGTCGGACGCGTTATCCGTTGTGCCTGGATTCGCCTCCTACCCGGAGCGCCACGTCGTCGATGCCGATACGGACCTCGCCAGCCTCACCGAGGACCTCTTCATGCCAGCTGACACCTGGCCTCGCGCGGCAAGTTTCATCGATAACGTTTTTGGTCCCCGAGCAAGAGAACTCGGTTGGGAGCCTCGATCGACCGACGACGATGAAGTTCGCCTGCTCCGCCACAACCTGGTGCGTTTCGCCGCCGATGCCGGCGACGACCCCGAGCTCGTTCGTAAAGCCGCGGAATTGACAAAGCAATGGCTCAAGGATCATAAAGCGGTGAACGCCGGCGTTCTGGCCGATGTGCTCGAAGTCTCCGCGGCACACGGCGACCATGATCTTTTTGACCAGCTTCACGCCGCCGCTGTCGCCTCGCACGACCATCGCCAGCGCCAGGCCGCAATCAATGCCCTCGGATCCTTCCGAGACCCCGCCGTCGTAAAGGACGCCATGGCCCTGCTGCTTGGCGACGAGTTCGATGCACGCGAAGCGTTCCGGCCGCTTCTGTTTGGCCCCTTGGATTATCCGGCCACGCGCTCGCTTCCGTTCGATTTCGTCAAAGCCCACCTTGACGATCTATTGAAAAGGCTGCCCCGTGAAGTTGGCGAGGATTTCGCAGCCGCTTTACCGCGTGTGGGAGATGCCTTCTGCGATGCGACGAAACGGGATGAGCTGGAGTCGTTTTTTAAAGACCGCGTGAAGAGCTATGTCGGCGGTCAGCGAACGCTGGAGCAGACGATCGAAAAGATCGATATCTGTATCGGGGAGAGAAAAGCGGTCGCACCCGATACCGACCGCTTTCTAATGGATTCTAACGGCCGTTCAACACCTTAGGAATCGAGAGGTATCCGGCGATCTGGTCCTTCTTCACGTCATTGACGACGATCTCGTAGGGCTGTTTCGCTTTCGAGGTGTAAAACTGAAGAGGCTCGTTCACGTTGCGATCTTTCTTCTCGGTCATTTTGTCGTCGGCCGTGAGCTGGATCGTATAACGGTTATGTTTCGGGTCCGCCTTTTCGAGCCGAAGCTGAACGTCTCCGACCTTCTGCGGGGTCTTGGCCTTCTTAATTGTGAACTCGACGTAATTTCTCTCGCCGAGGGCGCGCAGAGCAGCCAGCTCTTTGCCATTGGTCGCGATCAGGACGGAGTGGCCGTCAACGTCGCCGGCAGTGCGCTTCAAGTCCGCGATGGTCTTCTCAAGTTCGGATTTCGTCGCGCCAAGGTCGCTCTTCACCGTCGTGACTTCACCGTTTACAGCATCTACCTTCTGGGTCGCCGTATCGGCCACGGCCTTCACCTCGGATATATGCGATTCGACCTGCTTCTGGGAGGCGGCTTGCGCAGCCTCGAGACGTTGGCTTGTCTCGTCCACCTTCCTCAGCGCTTCCGTTCTGGCGGCGCCGACAGCCAGATTTGCCTGCCGGCGAGCCGTCTCGAGTTGATCCCTCAATTCCTGGACCGTACGGCGGCTGCTCAGAGCGGTGATCGAGCTTGCTTCCTTAACCTTGTCCAGCTCGGCCGCCAACGCATCGTTCTTTTTCGTGAAATCGCTCTTCACCTGGTTTAATTGGTAAAAGAGATAAATGTTGGCCGCTACAAGCGCAATCACCAAGCCAAACAGAACCGGAATCTTGATACCTGCGCCACCCGAAGGGGCCGCGGGAGCCAAAGCCGGGGCCGGGGCCTGCGGCGTCGGGGTGGGACCATAATTCGGTGCTGCACTTGGACTAATCGACATACTTCCCCCTAACTTCCAAACTACAATTTTAACACTCAGCCGTTTTACGAGGTTTTTCGCGGACGGGCAAACTCAAGCAACTCCTGCTTTGGCACACCAGGCTCAAAGCAGCGGCGACAGCGGGCTTCGTACATTCCGCCCGCTCCAACGACGATCAGATCGTCTGACTCTACTAGACGTTGCGTATGCTTGGCTGGGTTTCCGCACCGCATGCAAATAGCCAGCGTTTTGGTGATCGATTCGGCTAAAGTCAGCAAAGTAGGCATCGGCACGAACGGCCGGCCCATATAATCGGTGTCCAATCCGGCGATGAGCACCTGTTTACCTGTATCCGCCAATTGGTTAGCAATATCAACGAGTTCCGGACCAAAAAAGTTCGATTCGTCGATCCCGACCACTTGCGTCCGCCAGTCGAGCCGCGCTAGAATTTCGGCGGCATCTTTTACCACCTCGGATTTCATCCGCATGTCGCCATGCGAGACGATTTCGTCTTCTGAGTAGCGGACATCGATCGACGGCTTAAAAACCTGAACCCGCTTCCGGGCAATCTTCGCCCGCCGCAGCCGCCGCATCAACTCCTCGCTTTTGCCTGAGAACATGGGGCCGCAGATCACTTCGATCCAGCCGATATTTCCGGTGATAAAGTCCATCCCTCGATTGTTTTGGGCGACTTAGACGCCCACGCCCCGGCGCGGCCTCTCTTTACGAACCATCATGGTATCTTGAACCGGTTCCGCGTCGCATTCGATCGCGATCGTGGTCACAGGGGTGTCTGGCGCGGCGGCCGGAAGTCCCGTGAAGCGCGTGCGGAACTCATCCTGCGAGAATTCCACTGGCTTGCCCGACGCCAGCAGCTTCGCCGACCGAACCTTTGCCTGGAGCCCGCTGATGGCGACATACTCGCCGGGCCAGAAGTACACGTGCATGAAAAGGGTGTTTCCCTTTCGTGTGAAGTTCGCGTAAGTCGATCGATTTACCTTGCACCGCTCGGCCGTGTAAATGGAAGATCCGTTGCGATCCATCCACTTGCCGGTTTCGGTTAGGATCGCGACAGACTCCTCCGGGATGGACCCGTCCGGTTTGGGTCCGATGTTCAGCAGATAATTGCCGCCGTCGCGGGCGCACGTCGTCAGGTTTCGGACCACCGTCTTCGGCGTCTTCCACGCATCGTCGGCGCGCTGATAGCCCCAGCTATCGTTCATCGTCATGCAGGCTTCCCATGCGCGGTTCTCGGCCTGGATGCGTTGTTCCGGAGTGGCGAAATCCTCCGGCAATCCGGATCGGTTATTGATGATGATTTCGGGCTGGAGTTCCCGAACCATCTTGTTCATTTTCTCCGATTCCCAGCCTTCCGGCGTAAGTGGCCAATTCACGTCATACCAAAGAACATCGAGCTTGCCGTAGTTGCTGCAAAGTTCGCGCACTTGGCCATGAATGTAGTCGACAAAACGACGCCGTGCTGCCTCATCGGTAGCGCAGCGGGCGCCGTCCGGATGATGCCAGTCCATCAGCGAATAATAAAAGCCGACGTGCATCCCCTCGGCTCTCGCTGCTTCAACGAACTCGTGGACCAGGTCGCGCCCGCAAGCCTGCTTCGGAGCGCAATAATTCGTCAATTGCGTATTGAAAAGACAGAAACCTTCGTGATGCTTGGTGGTCATCACCATGTATTTCTGCCCGGCTTGCCGCGCCAGCTTTGCCCATGCCCGTGCCGCGTTCGGTTTGGGCGTGAAGCGTTTGGCGAGTTGCTCGTATTCGGCAACCGGAATTGCCTCTTCTTCCATCACCCACTCGTGACGGCCCACGACGCTATACAAACCCCAGTGGATGAACATTCCGAACCGGGCGTCATGCCACCATTGCATCCGTTTTTCGCGGCTGTCGTCGGCGCTGTCCGCAAAACCCAGCGCGGACGCAGCCAGCCCCGCGCCCATCAACCCAAGATAGTTCCTGCGAGTCATAAGAAGGGATAGAAGCCGCATCTTATCACGTTGCGAGGTGCGAAGATGATGGCTATTTCTTTACGAGACGCAGTCTGGGCTTGGGCGCGGCGGGAATGAGCGTGTCGACGCAACGCAACAGCTCTTTGTAGATGTTCTTGAAATGTGTCGTCACGGCGGCGACGATGTTGTCCGGAAGTTCGTTGAATTCGTAGGAGTAAAGACCCTGAAACTGAAAAGCACTCAAGGATGCCTTGGGTATGCCAACCGTAGTTGACATCACAATCGAGCCATCCTGACCCACTAGAAGCTCGACCACCATGTAAGGCCACTCGTCGGGAACGCAAACTTCATTGCGAACAATTTCTCCCCATTCCTGGGTTGTTGTAATGAAGCGAATAAGATTGAGCCCTTTCGCATTCAGAACTTCTACACTTCGCCTCCGTTGCCCGGTGCGAGCCGCCGCCACTGTCTTCTGCGCATTTGATCTTGTCATAGTTTTCATCCCCTGGGTTCCAAATCCCTCTTCCTCGATGGCCTGAGTCCAAGCCATGCACACCAAAAAACAACGCGAGACGTCATTCGGAACGTCTCGAAAACACTTGTCCGCTCTAAGCGCACTTGTCTGGCGGGTGACGCAGAAGCGGGCGCTGAATGCGACTGAGTGGTTTCAGCGTCACGGGGCGGGCAGGTGAAGAGGAACTACGGATAGAGTGGATCGATTCTCGGGGGTGAAAGCTGGGGGAGGGGGATTCACGGTTTTGGAAGGGAAAGTCGCACTGCACGGACACGACGCGTTTGCTGGGTCTACCGCTGACACACTGATACTTAAGTCTGGATTGACTGCCTCGGGAATGCGGCTATAAATGCTTGTTCTACTGGGAGAGGGGGGCTCGACGAGGGTTTTGTATGACGCCCGCTGGAATGGGGCGCCGAGTGGGGCTGTGACTGATGAATCGGCTGCGAGGGCAACCGCCGAAGGGGCAACGAGGATCGCGACAGCGACTTGAATCCGCAGGTACATAAAAATCCTCCCGTGGTGACAGTATCATCGCGGGCGCCAACCTTTCAATTGCCTAATTAGCATAGGCTGAAGGATTAGAAGCTCCTGGAAAGGCTGAAAATTGCTCAGCTTGCGACGAATATGGCGGACATTCTCCGTCGGCGATCGTGCATTTCCATCATCTTTATTATTGTGGCCTCGGGATGATCTAGACTGAAACGAGCTATGAGACGCTTGATGGCATGCATTGCCGCTATTGTCATTTCGGCGACTGCCGCGGCGCAGGATACCCCCGACCGTCAGGCCGTACGCGACATCGTCCAGAAATACATGGAGGCCCGCGATCGGCAAGACCCCGCTGAACTGGAAAAGCTCTTCACCGCGGATGCCGACCAGCTCGTTTCGTCCGGTGAATGGCGCAAGGGTCGCGACGAGTTGGTGAAAGGCACCCTCGCAAGTTCCCGGAACAGCGGCGGCAAGAGGACCATCACGGTCGAGTCCGTCCGCTTTCTTTCGCCTGACGTCGCGATAGCCGACGGCCGCTACGAATTGACGGGCCTGGCAGGCGGCGCGAGCCGCAAAATGTGGACCACGCTGATTGCGACTCGCACTCCCGGCGGCTGGCGCATCGCCGCCATCCGCAACATGCTGCCTGCCGCTCCCGCCCCGGCAAAGTGAATTGGTACACTGCGCTTGAGACATATGAGTGCTAAAAAGAAAGCGCTTGTAACTGGGTCCGGCGGGCTAATTGGCTCGGAATGCGTTCGCATTCTTGCCTCCGAAGGCTGGCAGGTCATTGGCGTCGACAACAACATGCGCCAGCAATTCTTTGGCGTGCAAGGAAGCACCGAAGCTGTTGTTTCTCAGCTGCGAAGCTCAATTCCGGATTATCGTCACTTCCAGCTCGACATCCGGGACCGGCAAGGAGTGCGCGAGCTGTTCGAAGCCGAGCGCCCCGGTTTCATCCTGCATACGGCGGCGCAACCGTCGCACGACAAGGCTGCTTCCATCCCGTATGACGACTTCGACGTGAATGCCGTCGGCACTTTGAATGTGCTCGTGGCGGCCCGCGATTATTGCCGCGATTCGCCATTCTGTTTCACCAGTACCAACAAAGTGTATGGCGATCGTCCCAATTACCTCCCTCTGGTGGAGCACGAAAAGCGGTGGGATTACGCCGACGGCCTCAATGGCATCGACGAAAGCATGTCGATCGATAACTGCCTGCATTCGGTCTTCGGCGCATCCAAGGTCGCGGCCGACGTGATGTGCCAGGAGTTCGGCCGCTATTTCGGAATGCCCACCGGCATCTTTCGCGGCGGTTGCCTCACCGGACCCCAGCACGCCGCCGTGGAGCTTCATGGATACCTGGGATATATCGTGCACTGCGCCGTCGCGCGCAAGCCCTACACAATCTTCGGCTACAAGGCCAAACAGGTTCGCGACCAGATCCACTCCCACGACGTGGTCCGTCTTTTCTTGGAATTTTATGAAAATCCTCGCCCGGGAGAGGTCTATAATCTCGGAGGTGGGCGCAAGAACAGCCTGTCGATCCTCGAAACAATCGATCTCTTGTCAGCTATGGGATATCCCCTGCGCTATGAGTATGATGATCGGAATCGGATCGGCGATCACATTTGTTACATCTCGGATCTAACCAAGATCAAAACTCACTTTCCGAAATGGAATCAGGAATACGATATCTCCCGCATCCTTTCGGAAATCGTCGATCGCAACGTTCGTAAAGAGAAAACCCAGGCTAACTGCTGACGCCTCGTAATATATGTTGTCTGTCATCATGCCGGCCCGCGATGAAGAGGGTTGCATAAGCGACACTCTCCGTGACCTCACCGCGACCCTGCGGCAGGAGCGCATTCCCCACGAAGTGATCGTCGTGGATGATGGCAGCAGCGATGCCACTCGTGAGCGTGTTTGGCATTTTACAATCTCGGATCCCTGCGTCCATTTGGTGGAGAACACCGGCCGGCACGGCTTTGGCATGGCTATCCGGGCGGGTTTACCGCATGCGATCGGTGACGCTGTCGCCATCATGATGGCGGATGCGTCCGACAGCCCTCGCGATCTGGTCACTTATTACCGGACATTCGAACAAAGGGGTTGTTGCGTGTTTGGCTCTCGTTTTGTGCGCGGAGGCAAGGTCGTCGACTATCCCGCCCATAAGCTTCTGATCAACCGTGTCGCCAACTGGTTCATCAAAGTTCTCTTCGGCCTGCACTACAACGACATCACAAACGCCTTTAAGTGCTATCCGCGGGAAGCCATCGAACACATGCAACCGCTGATCTCGCCGCACTTCAATCTGACAGTGGAGATGCCGCTCAAGGCTATCGTGCGCGGGTTCCCGTACGCCGTGGTGCCCATCACGTGGACGAACCGTAAGACCGGCGTATCCAAACTAAAGATCAAAGAGATGGGCAGCCGCTATCTGTTCATCGTCCTCTATCTCTGGCTCGAGAAGTATTTGTCGCGCGGCGATTACAAGCGCAGCGTTCCGGGCGAAGCCGCAGTCGCTGCGCCCGTTCGCAAGGCCGGCGCGGATCATGTATGAGCGTATCGTCGTAACCGGCGGTGCTGGATTTGTTGGCGCCACCTTGGCCGTCGCTTTCAAGCAGCGACACCCGGAGACCGAAGTAATCGCTTTCGACAACCTGCGCCGCCGGGGCTCGGAACTCAATCTCGCCAAACTCCAAAACGCCGGAGTAAGTTTCGTTCATGGCGATGTGCGTTCTCCCGACGACCTGAATTCCCTCGCCAAACCGGATTTGATTCTCGAATGTTCCGCTGAACCCTCCGCGCAAGCCGGTTACGGAGGTTCTCCGGCCTACCTGATCGATACGAACCTGGCGGGTTGCTTCCACTGCCTGGAACTAGCCCGGCGCTCGAAGTCCGCGATCGTATTCATCTCCACCAGTCGCGTATACCCATACCGTCTTTTGAACGACCTGCGCTTTGAAGAAGACGCGACCCGCTACGTCCTTTCCTCCGATCAAGACCTCGCAGGCGCGTCGGAGCACGGGATTGCGGAAGCGTTCCCGCTTGATGGACCGCGCTCGCTCTACGGGATGACCAAGCTAGCGGCGGAACTGATGGTAATCGAGTATGGCGACGCCTATGGCCTGCCTTACGTGATCGACCGCTGCGGCCTGCTGACAGGACCCGGTCAAATGGCGAAATCCGATCAAGGAGTGATCGCGCTATGGATGGCCGCGCACTATTTTAAAAAGGACCTCGCATACATCGGGTTCGGTGGTTCCGGAAAGCAAGTCCGCGATTTCCTCCACGTCGATGATCTCTTCGACGCCGTCTATGAGCAAACCGGGAATCTGGACCGCTACGGGGGAAAGATCTTCAACCTCGGCGGCGGATTGCAAAACAGTCTCTCGTTGCTGGAGACCACGGCGCTTTGCGAGGAGATCACCGGCAACCGCATCCACTTCGAAAAACGGCCGGAAAATCGCCCCGCCGACGTGCGTGTCTATCTCACGGACTACCGATTGTACGCCGGTTTGACTGGTTGGCGCCCGGCGAGAGACGCCAGGTCTACGTTGGGAAGCATTTTCGATTGGATCCGCGCGGAGGAAGGCTCATTGCGCCGCGTGTTCTTCGGCTGAGGCGACTCCGGTTTCGCGGGTAACCAGGAAGAGCGCGTGGCTGTCGTCAATGTTTTCCAATTCCACATTAAATCCTCTCGTTCGAAGCTCGCGCAACAAAACGTAAGACCGCGAAGGAGAAGCGACCAGGAACTGGCGCGTTTGACTCGTAAAGTTGTCAACGGTATCGATCCTTCCTCGCGCTCCGCAGTATCGGATCAGTCTGGCATAACCCACGCCGAGCAAATCTGAGGGAGGAAGCGGAAAGTAAACAAGCCGAGGAAGGATATCGGCAGGCGCATAGTAAAAGCTCGGTGCAAACTCCAGGTTGTCGAGGAGAACGATAGGCAAATCCCGGTGAGGGTCCGACCTCATGCGCTGGTAAGACACATCGAAATCGGCCTGCGACGTGCTGATCTCAAGACGGCTGCTCAACTCCTCCATGGTGATGTTGTCCTGATAATGTTTTAGGTCGAACGCGGTTTGGAGGAATAGGACTGAAAGGAGCAGCAGCGCAGCGCCGGGCCGATCCGCCAGGCCGAATGCGATGAGACAGGAAACTCCAGCCAGCGTGCCCAGATAGTAACGGTCGAAAATTGGAGCGCCCGTGACTCTTGCAATAAGGAACGCGATGACCGGCAAAGCAAAGAGAGCGACGACCGCGGCGACTTCATAAATCGGCACGCTCGAATGGAAACGACGAATCCATGAATGCTGCACGCGCAAGAGCTCCGGGATCACCACCAGCATCAACGCCACGACCAGCACAACGACGGCCGACGGGCCGAGTAGAGATCCGAACGATCGCACCAAAATGCCGACATTAGCCACATGAAAGGGTTCGGTGCGGAGTAACGCCTTCAAAGCGCGAAACAGAGGCAACGAGAGCAGAACAGCAAAACCGGGAAGTACAATTGCGAGCCAGAGTGCGTAATCGAATCTCTTCGAAATTAAAAAATGCGTAAACTCCCCGATTACGATAGGCACGAAGAGCAGAACCGCGTATGTATGGGTCAAAGTCGCGCAGGCCAGTGACAGGCTAAGACACAGTAACCAGCCAACGCGCCCGTCTCTCTTCGCCGCCGCCCCTTGCCAACCGATCAACGCGAGCCCGCAGAACGCGAGGACAACGCCGTGCGGTCTTGCTTCATACGCATACCAATAAGCGGTGGTCACGAGCGGAAACATCAACGCGAGAAACCCAGCCAGGGCATTGGTTCGGACAGAGACGAAGCGATAGAGACATAGACAGAAAATCCAAAACCCAACAATTTCAGGCAGCCGCGCTCCTACCTGCCCAGGGCCCGCCAGACGCTCCGAGAGACTCGTGAGTAAGTAGATCAGCGGGGGATTGAAGTCGACGCCATGAAGCAAAGCCGCCCAAATGGCTCGCGGATCGCGCAAACGGCTCATTTGTACGGTGTAGATTTCGTCGTACCAAAACAATTTGCGCGACGCTCGATAAACCGTCGCAGCGAAGTAACCTACTGTAAATAATGATAGAATTGCGTATTTCGCCCGCCCGTCGAGCCTTCTCGATAGACCTTGCGTGATCGACTGAAGCCGTAAGAAAAACGTTACAAACGTTTGATCCGGGAGCTGCAATGCAGTCTCCACTGCTTTTTGCATACGGGTTAGACTGATCACAGGCGTTTAAATCACTTCTTTTCAAAATGATCTCGCTCATCACGCCTATCTACAACGAAGAAGGCATCATTGGCCGTCTTCATGAAGAGGTGTGCGCTGCGTTCGATTCCTTGGGATTGCCATGGGAGGTAATCTATGTCGACGACGGCAGCCGGGACAAGTCTTTAGATCTGCTCCTTGAAATGCAACGCCGCGACCCCCATGTCGTGGTGGCGGAGCTCTCTCGGAATTGGGGCCACCAGTCGGCCGTGACGGCGGGACTCTCCATCGCACAGGGCGACGCGATTGTCATGATGGACGGCGACCTTCAGGATCCGCCCCGTGTGATCCCCGAGTTCATAGAACTGTGGAGCAAAGGAGCCGAAGTTGTAATCGCGGAGCGTCGCAGCCGCGTGGAATCCGGTCTTCGGAAGCATCTCTTTCCCCTTTTTTACAAACTGTTGGGCTTCTTGTCCGACTATCCCATTCCGCTCAACGCCGGCATATTCGGACTCATGGACAGGCGCGTTGTCGACGCCATACTGGCCCTCACGGAAACGAATCGATATCTTCCCGGTCTTCGAGCGTGGGTCGGCTTCAAGACAGCTATTGTCTATTATGATCGTCCCGGACGGGCTTCCGGCGAGCCGAAACAGACGTTGGGGCGGCTGACCCGATACGCGCTGGATGCTATCTTCAGCTTCAGTTATAAGCCCTTGCGTTTGACGCTGGGGTTCGGATTATTGACAGCCGTCGTGTCCGTATTCATTGGCCTCTTTTTGGTGTATTGCCGTATTTTCGGAATCGGACTTTTTGGGTCGCCGGTGGTCTACGGATATACCAGTACGCTGGTTTTCGTTCTGCTTCTGGCGGGAGTGCAGCTAACTAGTATCGGCATCCTCGGCGAGTATATCGGCAGGATTTATGACGAAGTCAAACGGCGCCCCTTGTTCGTGATACGCAAAGTTCACTGTTCCCGGCTAGGTGCCTCCCAGCAACCATAAGCACGGGTTATACAGCCGTGTGGTCAGAAGGCAGCCTGTTACAATATTGATAAGCTAAGGGGCTTTTGTTGAATCGTCAACGCTAGCCTATCTCGTCTAATTATTTCAACGAGCGCAATACCACGAGCTTTGGCGTGCGCGTTGCGCGAGCGAGTTAAAACCATGAGCACACAGATACAGACCATCGACTCAGAGCTTGTACCGCAGCCTGTGCCGGCGCAAACCGTGCCCGTAGCGGGATATAAAGTCTTCAATCGCATTGTCGATTGGATTACGAACGACCGGCTCCAACTCCTAAACATCACGGAACGCGTTAACGAGATCGTTCGTAAAAGCGGGGTCCGCGACGGCCTGGTGCATCTACAATCGCTGCACACCACGTCAGCCGTCTTCATCAACGAATGGCAGGACGCCCTCTTGCACGATGTAAAGAATTTTTTCGAGCAGATCGTCGATCGCGACGAGTATTACAGGCACAACGATCCGAAGTACTCGGACTGTGAGCGCCGCAATGCCGATTCCCACATGCGCGGCATGTTGATGGGACAGACCCTCTGTCTGCAAGTGCGCAACGCTTCGGTTCTGTTGGGAACGTGGCAGAGCATTATCTTCGCCGAGTTCGACGGCCCGCGAAGCCGCTCGCTCGCCGTGCAAGTCTCGGGGATCTGAGACGACATCGGATGACGCGCTACTTCACGCTGCAACAAGCCGAAAGGCTTCTGCCGGAAGTGGAATCCGCCATCCGGGAAGCCATTTCATTAAAAACGGAACTGCAGCAATCGGTAGCCGACCTCCAGTCGTTCACCGAGCGAGTTGCAATGTTGGGCGGCGTCGACGTGAATCGTGCCGCTTTTCTGGAGCAGCGTTCGCGGCGCGAAGCGGCTGGACTGCGCTTGAAAGAACTGCTCGATCGCATTCAGAATATCGGATGCCTGATCAAAGACCTCGACGTTGGACTGGTCGATTTTCCAACCTTGTTTCGAGGCGACGAAGTCTATCTGTGCTGGAAAATGGGCGAAAGCGGAATCCACTTTTGGCACAAGGTGGAAGACGGTTTTCAAGGCCGCAAACCCATCGATCGGGACTTCATCGATAACCATAAAGGCGAGAGCCCAAATTGACACTGTTCCTGCACGGCCATTACACTAACCTTCAGCACCGAGTTCGAAAAACAGCAGAATGCTGATTGCAAGAGAATTTATCGCTTATCTGTCACGCCAGCTCGTCCGCAGACTGTCGCCTCAAGTTATTGAAGTTTCCGATCAGCACGCCGCCGCGGAGGTGATCGGGCACATCATTGAAGAAGAGCTGGCCGTGGAAGATCGTTTGAACGACGAAGTGCGCGACTTGCTGAGCCAGTACAGCGAGTACATGCGCCGCGAGAATGTCAGCTATCAGGAGATGTTCCGTCGCATCAAGAACACCCTCATCTCGCAGCGCAAGGTGATCCGGGCCTCTGGCCGCGACACCGGCGATCCCATGAAGTTGTCGCGCGACAAGATCAACGACATCTCCCACAAGCTGGTGACGCAGTTTCGCAAAGCGCGGGAGTTCCGGCTCAAGAAAGATCAGAACGACGTTCGCCTGGAGATCGTAAAAGCCATGACCGAGCTGCTCACGGTCGAGGAGAAAGTGGATCGCGCGGCACGCACGAAGATCCGCTCGCAGAAGAAAGAAATCCCGGAAGGCACTGAAGAGTGGGATCTCCTGCACCGCCGTTATTACGGCGAAGAGTTGAAGAAGCTCGGCATCGATCTCACGCGCTAGATGATTGTCGTCACCGGCAGTCTCAACATGGACTTTGTGGTGTGCGTCGACCGTCTGCCCGCGCCCGGCGAAACGACGCTCGGGCGGGATTTTCAGATGCTGCCGGGCGGCAAGGGCGCCAACCAGGCTTGCGCGGCGGCCAAGCTGGGAGGCCCTGGCGCCGTCACCCGCATGATCGGACGTGTCGGATATGACGTCTTCGGCGATCATCTCAAAGCGAGCTTGTCGGCTGCTGGCGTCGA
This sequence comes from Bryobacterales bacterium, assembly GCA_963802915.1. Classification (GTDB taxonomy): domain Bacteria; phylum Acidobacteriota; class Terriglobia; order Bryobacterales; family Bryobacteraceae; genus JAICMB01. The sequence continues at coordinate 86,446 of CAWDKQ010000017.1, read as the reverse complement.
TGTCAGCCCGGTTCATGCCACGCGTTCGCATCCGACGGGCGTCGCGCTGATTTGGGTCGATCGCGACGGTCAGAATTCTATCGTCGTCGCCTCCGGCGCGAATCACGCTCTGATAGCGTCGGAAGCCGAGGCAATGCGGTCCGTTTTCCAAGGCTCCGCATTTGCGCTGTTTCAACTTGAATCGCCAATCCCTACGGTATCGGCCGCGATGAAAATCGCGCGCGCTGAAGGAGCACGCACAATGTTGGACCCGGCTCCCGCACAGGCGCTGGCTCCGGACTTACTCGCGTCCGTGGATCTCCTGACGCCCAATGAGACCGAGGCGTCGATTCTGCTCGGCGTGCCTCCCGCGCGAGTGTCTAAAGACGAAGCGCCGCAGCTCGCAAGGCGATTGCGCGAACTGGGACCGCGATGCGTAGTCCTGAAACTGGGCGACCAGGGCTGTTTCTATCTCGACGGCGCGACTGAAATCTACAGCGCTGGCTTCGCGGTTACGGCGCGTGACACCACGGCCGCCGGAGACGTGTTCAATGCTGCCCTCGCAGTCGCTTTAGCCGAGCAGCAGGCGATTCCAGCGGCACTGCGATTCGCCAATGCCGCGGCTGCCATTTCAGTGACGCGAACCGGCGCCCAGACATCCGTGCCCTCCCGCGTGGAAGTGGACGAGTTTCTCGCCAGCCGGTAAAGCAAATAGCCGTCGTTACTGTACTCTGGCGTCAGCCCGGCGATCGGATGACTTCTCTTCACGACAACGTAGTCGATTCCCAATTCACGAAACCGGTCCAGGTTACCCGCGATGTCTTTTCCCGACATGGTTGCTTGCCAGCGGGACCACCAGTCCTCCGCGAGCGAACGAAAAAAATTGACCTGGCCGCCCGCTTTCCAATCGACGTAGACCGGGCGGATCGCTTCGGCTCGAAATAGCCCCGGATACAATTCTTTGCCGGCATCGGGGAAAAGGAACATCGCGTCCTTCTGCGTGTTCGCGTTAGCGTACGTGGCCAGCGCCGTGATTTCCGGCGTGTGAAGCCGCGGATAGTTCCGCACACCGCCGAGAATCGGGATCGCGAAATACGGCATTACGATCGCGGCCGTGAGAACGGCAGGCGCCCACGCATACTTGCGGCCGAGCACCGCCGCCGTCGCCAATGCGGAAAGTGCGAAAGCGATTAACACGTGCCCCGTTGAAATATCCGAGATCTGCGCCTGGATCGGAATTGCGAATACCAGCGCGAACCACAACAGGGCTTCCCACCAAATTCGTCGTTCTGCAGCTCGCACCGCCGCGGTCGCTCCTAGAATGATCGTGAATGCCGTCACCCACAGCAATGCCCGCGCGGGCTGGACTTGCGGCATGATGGCCCACTTCACGCGCTCGGTTAGAACATAAGACACCGGTACGCTCAGGATGCCGATCAGTGGCAGCCCGACTGCAAATGCGCGTCCGTTTCGAGGCCGGATGCGCCACATCGCTACGATCGTGAGCACCCAGAAAAACACGTACTGCCAAATCAACCCATCCACCCACACGGAGATCCAGTTATAGGAGGCGCGAAAGCGCTCCAGTTTTTCCCACTCCGGGTCGATCCGTTGGAAAAACGGCTGTGACTCCGTGGCGCCAACTTGAAACCGCGAAGCGATCAGGAGCAGCACGGCTGCGCAGGCCAACGGAATGAGCGGCCGGTAGTCTCGGCTGCGAATCGCAATAAATACCAGAACGAGACAGACGGGCACGGCCGTTGGGGGGTGATAAAGAAAAGCGATCGCAGCGCAGCAGCCGGCCAGCCGGTGCCATCCCGTCGCGGCCAGCCCAATGGCTAAGAACAGGAATCCGAGCGCGAATCCTCGCGGCACCGGTTCGTATTCGAACGTTAAAACGGAGGGTCCGACGATAGTCGCGCCGAGTCCGAAACACGCGGCTACCAGCAACGCCATCCGCCGATTCAGGCCGAATGACTGCGCCATGAGATACGCTCCCAGCAGTTCGAGCACGCGAAATGCGATTTGCTGGAACTGCAGGACAGCTTGAAATGATGCACGGCTGAGCCAGCGCAAGGACATCGAGATTTCATCGAATAACGTGAACGAGAGATGCGGCTTCGCCGCGACGATATCGTGCTGCAGCGCGGTCGGGTCCCAAATGCGCTCGAACATCGGGACCCAGATCTGCGTGTCCTGCTGGAGCCAGGTATGGCCAGGAAATTCGACGAATCCGAGAATTGCGAGCCCGATGAGCGCAGAGGCCGCCAGCACCATCGAACTCGAGCGCGTCATTGCGCCGGTGTTTTCTCCAGTTGTTGTTTCGCCCAGACGCGATTCGGATTCAACTCCACCGCCCTTGCCAGTGCCTTGTGCGCGTCGGCATTTTTGTTTTCCTTACGGAGCGCGATGCCGAGCCAGAGATGTGCTTCGGACGATTTGGGATCGAGCTCGATGGCCTTTTGAAAATCCTTAATCGCCACTTCCACGCCCCCGCCGAGAGCGGCAGGCAGATAGAAATAGCCGACTCCATGGCTAAGATAATTCGCCGCGGACTTCGGATCGAGCTCGATCGCCTTGTTCACCGCCGACATCGCGCAATTTCCGTAACGAATTGCGGCGAGGCCGTTACTCGATATCATCTGCCCGCACAGTGTTCCAAGAATCCGATAATATTCGGCAACGCCCGGCTTGAGTTGCGTGGCTTTCTCGGCGGCCGCAATGCCTGTTTCGGCATAGTTTTTGGCTTGCGCCTTGTCCTTCACTTCCACCGCGACCTCGGCCGCGTAGGATTCGGCCAACGCCAGCCGATATTGTGCCACTGCATCATTTGGCTGCTTGTCGGCCTCGCCCTTGAATTCGCTCACCAGTTTGTCGAGCAGAGGACGGTCCTGCCGGTCGCGCGCCTGTTGGAGATCCGGCACGCCCCCCGTGAACCCGAGAAGAGCAGTCGCGGCAATCAAAATCAGAATCCGCATAGTTCTATTGTCGATCATGAAATTCATGGCGCATGCACTCTCAGTCTATGAACGTCGGACGCCCCGATTTCGTTTCGCTTCGAAAATACGGTATTGCCGCCAACAATTGTCATCACCGGTTCGATGGAGCGAATTTCATCTTCCGGGCAGGTTAAATAATCGCGGTCGATCACCACAACGTCCGCCAGTTTCCCCACCTCAAGCGAGCCTTTCTCCTTCTCCTCAAACTGGAAGTACGCTGCCCATATCGTGTGCATCTTGAGCGCCTCTTCGCGCGTGATCTTTTCTTCGGGATGCATCACCTTGCCCGCGACAGTTTTCCGCGCAACGGCGGTCCACATATTCAGGAACGGATTGTAAGGATTGACGGCGCGATTCTTGTCGTGCCCGATCATGTGATCGCTGCCGCCGCAAATCAGCACACCGGCGTCCAGGTAAGACCGCAGCGGATAGAACATCCGCATTCCGTCGTACCCGAAGACCTTTTCGAGCGCGGGCCCATCGAGATAGAGCCACGGCGATTGCACATCGACGAGAATCCCGAGGCGCTTGGCTCGCGCGATGGCCTCGCGGCTTTCGAAACTAGCATGGATCAGGTGAGATCGTGATGGCGCTATGGGATGCTCCTTATCGAGAGACTCCATCGTGTCAAGGAACGCGTCAATGGCGCCGCCGCCTTGCGAGTGAGCCGACAGCTGCCATCCCTTGTCGCGCGCGGCGCGCATCACCGCGATATATTTCTCCGGTGTGGCGAAAATCTGCCCACGATCGCTGGGGTCTGTCATGCCATACAACTCGCGTCCGAAGACGCCGTAGGGCTGCCTCTGGTACGCCGTTCCGATGGTCATGCCGCCGTCCATGTTCACCTTGAACGACATGAAGCGGAGCCAATGGTCGCCCCATCCGGTCTTATACGGAGACGCTTCAATTTCTTTGATGAGATCCGCCTCGGGCCGTTGCACATCGAGCCACCAGGTCATCGCGACCCGAATCGGCAGGCGATGCTCGCGATACAGCCGCTGATATGCCGTAAGCTCAGCCGGCTTAACAGACCGGTCCGCAATGGACGTCAGCCCAGCGGCTGCATAGCGCTTCAGCATTTCTTCGAGAGCCTGGGCCTTCTCATCGTCGCTGAACGGCTTGGCCGCTTCGAGATTCTTCAAGAGCCCCTGCGCGTTCTTGAGAATGCCGTTCGGTTCGCCATGTGCGTCTTTCACGATTTGGCCGCGAGGCGGATCGGGTGTGCTCCGATCGATGCCACTTATCCGCAAGCCATAGGAATTGACCACCACTACGTAACTCGCGTCGAACATAACGGGATGTTCGGTCGCGATGTCGAGCAGCTCGCGAGTCGGCATGCGCATTTCTTGGAGCCGCGTCGGAAAAGTGCGTGGAACAATAATCCAGCGGCCTTTGGGCGTCACGGCCATCTGTTCGCGGATGTAGGATTGAATCGCCTGAAAAGAATCGAGCCGCGGCAGCGGCTGGCGAAACTCGCTCAGGCCGGCTTCGAGCGCGTGCACGTGGTTATCGAAGAGTCCCGGTAGAACGGTCTTGCCTTTCAGGTCGATCAGCTTTGTCTTAGCGCCGCGCTCCGCTTTGAGCACGTCTGCATCGGTCCCGATCGCGGTGATCCTGTCTCCTCGAACCGCAATCGCCTGTCGCACGGAAAACTTCGAATCGACAGTGACGATCTTGCCGTTGTACAGGATAAGATCGGCATCGGCAGCGATTCCGGCGCGGAAAATCAAGGCAAAAAGGGCGATCCGCGTCAGCCAACTAAGATAAGAAGTAAGGAGAGTCATTTGATTCAGAAGGGTGGCTACGTAAAGGACATACTATCGAAAGAGCCGGGCACGCGGCTCGATGCGTACGGTTGGGTCAAGACCCGGCGCGATAGCAAAGGTGTCCATTTCGTCCAGCTTCAGGACGGTTCGTCGGCGCAGGACCTGCAGGTAGTGATCGAAGAGGGCCGGATTCCGGAAGACAAACTGGCGCACATCACGACGGGCGCGTCGCTGCGAGTTTCCGGCGAATTAGTGAAATCTCCCGCGGCCGGCCAAGCCGTGGAACTGAAAGCGGAAGAGATCGAAATTTACGGCGTCGCCGATCCAGCCACGTACCCGCTCCAGAAAAAAGGCCACACCATGGAGTTTTTGCGCGACATCACGCATTTGCGGACGCGCGCCAACACTTTCGGATCGGTTTTTCGCGTCCGCAACGCACTGTCGATGGCCATCCATCGCTTCTTTCAGGAGAACGGCTTTCTCTACGTCCACGCGCCCCTGATCACGACCTCGGACACCGAAGGCGCCGGAGCCTTGTTCGGCGTCACCACTCTCGACCTCATGAACATCCCGCGCACGCCGGAGGGCCGCATCGACTTCAGCCAGGATTTCTTTGGCAAACAAGCGTTCCTCTCAGTGAGCGGTCAGTTGGAGGCCGAGATGTTCGCGCTGGCCTTCTCCAACGTGTATACCTTCGGCCCGACGTTTCGTGCTGAAAACTCCAACACGCCCCGCCATCTGGCCGAATTCTGGATGATCGAGCCCGAGATGGCGTTCTGCGATCTCGACGACAACCGCCGCCTCGCGGAGAGTTTCCTGAAGTACATCATCCGCGATGTGCTCGACAAATGCCGGGCCGACCTGGAATTCTTCAACAAACGCATCGACAACACGGTTCTCGCGACACTGGAGCACGTGGCCGACAGCGACTTCGAGCATCTGCCCTACACCGAAGCCGTTCGCATCCTGGAACAGGCGACGGCTAAGGGCAAGCAATGGGAATTTCCGGTCTTCTGGGGCGCCGACCTGCAAAGTGAGCACGAGCGTTACTTGACGGAAGAGGTCTTCAAGAAGCCGGTGGTGGTCACGGATTATCCGAAGGAAATCAAAGCCTTCTACATGCGTCTTAATGAAGACGGTAAAACGGTGCGCGCGATGGACGTCCTGGTGCCCCGCATCGGAGAGATCATCGGAGGCAGCCAGAGAGAGGAACGGCACGACGTGTTAGTTGACAAGATTCGCTCCCACAATCTGAATGAAGCGGCGTATTGGTGGTATCTCGATCTGAGGCGCTACGGCACCGCGCCGCACGCCGGATTCGGCCTGGGACTGGAGCGAATGATGATGTATCTGACCGGCATGAAAAACATCCGTGACGTAATTCCGTGTCCGCGAACCCCCGGCTCGGCAGAATTTTAGCGAGTGTCTGTTACCGATCAGCCCACGCTGCCTCCGGGTCCCGGACCGCTACCGCGGACGTTCTTGCAAATGTGGCTGCATCGCGGCGAATCCCTCGATTCGCACGGTCGAGCGCCGCGTGACTCCCATCCCTGGTATCTCGTCATCTGGCTGACCGGCGTCGATTATTTTTCGACGCTCGGCTACCAGCCCGGAATCGCTCTCCTTGCGGCCGGCGCTTTATCGCCCATCGCAACCGCGGTGCTGGTTGCCGTGACTCTCCTCTGCGCCCTCCCGACCTATTGGCAGGTCGCTGGGCGATCGTTTGTCGGCCAAGGATCCATCGCTATGCTCGAGCATCTGCTTCCGGGCTGGTGGGGACGGCTTCTGGTCCTGGTGCTGCTAGGCTTCGCCGCGACCGACTTCGTGATCACAATGACTCTCTCGGCCGCCGACGCTGCGACTCACGCGACTGAAAATCCATACCTGCATCCTCTGGTCGGAAACGCTCATCTCACGCTTACATTGATTCTCCTGGCCCTTCTGGCCGCCGTTTTCCTGATGGGCTTCAAAGAAGCCATCGAACTCGCAACCGCGGTCTGCATTCCTTACCTCTTGCTGAATGTGATCGTACTGGTGCGCCTGCTGATATATGTGTCGAGGCATCCCGTCGCCATCCCGCACTGGCTGGACCTGCTCCACGCTCAGGGTGACTGGAAGCAGCTCATGATCGCCGCCGTGATCGTGTTCCCCCGCCTTGCTCTCGGTCTCAGTGGATTCGAGACGGGCGTGTCGGTGATGCCGTTGATCAAGGGCGATCCATCGGATGACGAACAGGAACGTCCCGTGGGACGCATCCGGAATACGCGAAAGCTGTTGCTAACCGCCGCGGTGATCATGAGCGTGCTCCTACTGCTCTCGAGCTTCGTCGCTGCGCTCCTGATTCCCAAGGAAGCATACCGGGAAGGCGGCGCCGCAAGCGGCCGCGCCATCGCCTATCTGGCCCACAAATTCCTGGGCAATACATTCGGCTCCATCTACGATCTCTCGACAATCCTCGTGTTGTGGTTTGCGGGCGCTTCCGCCATGGCCGGTCTGCTGCATCTCATTCCTCGGTACTTGCCGCGGGTTGGCTTGGCGCCTCAGTGGGTCGCATATGCGCGGCCCCTCGTGCTCGTATTGTTCGCCGCCGACGTCGTCATCACGTTGTTGTTTCGCGCCAATGTGGACGCTCAAGGCGGGGCGTACGCAACCGGCGTGTTGGTTTTGATGTTCTCGGCTGCCATCGCGGCGGCCATCTCGCTCATCAAGGAAAAACGTTACGTTCTGGGGCTTTACTCCTGCGGCGTGGTCCTGGTATTCGCCTATACGACGGTTGCAAACATCATCGAGCGCCGCGACGGCATCATCATTGCGAGCTTCTTCATCCTCTTTATCCTGACAGTCAGCGGCATCAGCCGGCTCGCGCGCGCCACCGAACTGCGTGTCGAGGGCTACACGTTCTGCGACGAGGATTCCGAAAAATTATGGAAATCCATGCTCGAGAAGAAAGTCAACATGGTTCCGGTCCGCAGTCTCACGCCCGATGTCATCGATTCGCGCGAGAAGAAAGTCAAAAACTACTATAAAATCGACGGGCCAATGGCATTCATTACTGTCAGACTGCTCGACAATCGCAGTGAATTCCTGTCCCCCATCGAAATCAGCGTGACGCTCGAAAAAGGCCATTACCTGGTCACCGCGTCACAGGCCGTCGCCACCGCGAACGCCATAGCCTTTCTGAGCGAGCTGCTTCACCCAATCGCGATTTTCCTCGGTTTGAGCCGCCAGAACCTGATGCGTCAATCGTTCCGCTATTTTCTGCTTGGCGAGGGCGAGGTCGGTTTAATGGTTTATACCATCCTGCAGCACTACTGGGAGACAGTCCGGCCCCACGAATCGCGACCTTGCATCTTCCTGATGAGTGACTGAGAGTCCTACAATAAAGTTGTGGCTAGAGGTTGGGAAAGCAAGTCGGTTGAAGGTCAAATCGAGTCGTTTGCTTCCGATCGCCGCGATCTGAAGGAGCAAACGAATCCGGAAGAAGCAGGACGGCAGCGACAGAGAGAAAGTCTTCTTCTCTCCCGCACGCGAGTACTTCATGACATCGAGCAGAGCAAGAATCCCAGGCACCTCAAGATTCTGAAGGACTCGCTGGCATATCTCGACACCAAGCTGGCGGAGCTGGGCTAAGGCTCTCGAATTGTAGGATATACTCCAGATATGGAGTCGCGGGCGCGCTGGAACCAGGCTGTGGAGATGTCCTCAGTCGTGCCCGACAAGCGGCGGGACCCTAAGGTTCGCCGCCAGATGTCGGGTCCGGCCTTGCGGACGTTCTTCAACGTCGCGGCGGCCTGGCAGCTCACGAATGAGGAACAGCGCGCGATGCTCGGCTGGCCTCCGGAATCGACCTTCTACAAATACAAGGCGGGTCAATCCGGAACTCTGCCCTACGACACCCTCGTACGCATCTCACTGATCCTGGGGATTTTCAAGGATCTTCGCATTCTCTATACCGAGCGCGACCTGGCGGACCGCTGGATCCAATTACCGAATGGTAATCCATTGTTCGGAGGGCGCCCGGCCGTCGCGCTGATGACCGAAGGTGGCATCGATGGCTTATACCAGGTTCGTCGCCTGCTGGATGCGCGTCGCGGCGGTTGGAATTGATCCCACCGCTGAGCCGGGTCCATCTAAAGAACACCTGCCGTCTCGTTCCCAGCGTGTTTCCCGCCTCCGGGATTCTGGATACGGTTGCAAGCCCCGAGGATCTGCCCTTCATCTTCGAACTGGAAAGCTGGACCAACGATCGCGTCTCGACCGAACTCGGTGTGTTGCATCGCATCCCTCAGGAAGAGTGGATCGTCGGACGTCCGATGGCGAGCGTCGTGATGGCCGCGTTCTGTCATCCTCGCCAGGGCGGAGGGCGCTTCAACGGTCCCGAACGAGGCGCCTGGTATGCGGGGACCGCGCTTGAAACCGCTCACGCCGAGGTGGTCTATCATCGGACCGCGGAACTAGCCGAAATCGGAGTGTTCGAAACGCGTGTTCAGATGCGGCTCTATCTCGCCGATTTCAACACCTCGTTTCACGATATCCGCGCGCCCATTCCGGAGAATCTGCCGTATCACGATCCCATAAGCTATGTGGCATCCCAGGCGCTCGGCCGCGATCTCCTCGACGGCGGCTCGAACGGTCTGATTTATCGCAGCGTGCGAAGGCCGCGCGGGCAATGCGTCGGGTGTTTCCGGCCTGCGCTCGTCGACAACGTGCGACCCGACGCTCATTTCGAATATCGCTGGGAAGGTCAAACCAAGCCGTCGATTCGGAAGTTGTGAAGATCCAGGAATGAGACAAGATCCTTCGCAAGCGGAGCCCGAAAAACTTCTTCGCACCCTTCGCGTTCGAACGCCAGTTCACTCGCGTGCAAAGCGTGCCGGCGCAGTGGCAGCGCGGACGCAAGACGCGGCGTGAAGCCTTCTCTCACGAATTCCAGCATCAGTCCCGGATCGCCGCCGTACAGCTTATCGCCAACGATGGAATGTCCTAGCCAAGCCGCGTGCACTCGAATCTGATGCGTGCGCCCGGTCTGTGGAAGCACGCGAGCCAGCGTATATCCGTCTCCGCATGCCAGCGGTTCGAAAATCGTAATTGCGGAAGAGCCGCCTTCCTCGACCACGCGCTGTGTTGAGGCGAACTCCGCATCGATATCGCGCGCCAGAGATCGATCCACTTCGCGTCGCTCCGCAAGTATGCCGTTAAGAACTGCGTAGTACGTTTTGCGAACCTGACGGTACTGCACGGCCTTCTGCAATCGGGATGCGGCATCGCGATTTTTCGCAAACACCACCACTCCGCTGGTCTCGCGGTCGAGCCGGCTCGGCATATGCAGCATCTCCACACCGAGATATTCGCGGCACGCGCCGATCAGGCTCGACCAGGGTCCGTGCTTCGACGGGTGGCAGACCACAAGTCCGGGTTTATCGATCACGAGAAGATCGTCGCTCTCGAGCAAGATCCACGAACGGAGCTCTTCCGGCGTGATGGTCCATCCGCGTTCGGTAAGCGGCATCTTTCAGCATAATAGAGGCAGCGATATGGACCTGAACGGAAAACGCGTGGTAGTCGCCGGCGGCGCCGGTGAGGTTGGAGAGGGAATCGTGCGGCAGTTGGCGCTGGCCGGCGCGACAGTGATCGTCCCCGCCCGTAGTGAAGCAAAGCTGGATGTCATCCGGCAGCGCCTTGGCGAGGAGCGCGAAAGGGTGCAAGGCGTCGAGGGCGAATTTGCTACTCTTCCCGACGCTTGCGAAGTTCGGGATCGCATTTTGGAAGGCGGCCCGATCGACGTCGTGGTGGCGTCGCTCGGTGGCTGGTGGCAAGGAGGAACGCTTCCGGAAGTCCCGATGGAAGAGTGGGATCGCGTAATTGAGAACAATCTCACAACGCATTTTGTCGTGGCGCGCACGTATGTCCCCGTTTTACAAGGGCGCGCCGGGACCCACTACATCCAGATCACGGGTGGCGCATGCGAAATGCCGATCCCGAATTCGAGCCTCATTTCAATCACGGCGGCCGGCGTGCGCATGATCGGACGCATGCTGGAAACGGAGTTGCGCTCATCGGGAATCCGGATCAGCCAGGTGGAAATCGACAGCCCCGTGGCATCGCGCAGCCGCCCGGATGCGGAGCCGAGCTGGGTGACAGCGGATGAAGTCGGAGAGATGGTGGTCCGAATCGTGACAGGAGCATTTCCCGACGCACCGTTCCCCATTCACATGAAGATGGTCGCGCGGCGTTGACTCTGGAGAACCATATCGCGGTGATCTCCCTGCACTTCATGTATTACAACTTCTGCCGGATTCATCAGTCGCTACGGATCACGCCAGCGATGGCCGCTCGCGTGACTGAGCGGGTTTCGGACGTCTCGGACATCGTCGCTCTGCTGAATGCATCGGAGGTTTCTCAAGCGCACGCGAAGGCCATTGCGATTGAACGTTCCTACGAGCCCAAAGGCCCTGCCCTAGGTTTTGAGATCTAGTACAAACGAGCTATATACCAACGAATACTTGTGTTATTATAGACTTGCGCGGACGTGTAGGCGAGAGTAGAATGTTTTTGATCATTTAGCGCTTCGGGCTATTTTTGCCGATACTTGAATGATGGATCTTTCGTCTGCGAACGAACAAAATGGCTTGCGTCTGCGTCCATCTAGTGTGAGGAAACATCTATGACTACGTTGGTACTCGAACAGTCATTGATGGGACTCAAATCGAAGGCCACTCGCGTCAACGAGAGGGCCAATAATGCCTCCCACCTTACAGCAAACAATTGGAAGAGAGTGCTTTATGTAGTGATGCTCCCTACTGTCTGGGGGCTCTACGACGTTGGCCGTCTCCTAGATGGGTTGATCAATGCACTGAACTCTCCAGAGATTGATCAGATCCCTGAGAACGAGGTTAAGCAGATTGCTAACGAACTGTTTCAGGTTCATAAGAAGCTGAACAAATGCCTCGATACGTACACCCATGCCGGTCTCAGGCAATTATTTTTGTACCGCCCTCTCCTAGATCGGTTCGAAAGCGGTAGTAGCCATTTGTTGAGCATCATCGAGGGACTGCATATATCTGCAAACAAGGAATTTGTTGCGGAAATAGCTGCCTCCGCAGAGGAACTAAGATCCTTGAAGGATTCGAAGGACTGTTCCGAGCGGAGAACGCTAGTTGGCAAGGTGTAAGCTAGACCTCAAATCAAGCAACACGTTCAATACCCAACTGAAAAAACTATGCAAGAAGTTTGCTCATGCTGAGAGCGACCTTCAAGCGGTCATCAAGTACATAGAAGCCGACCATCGTACCAGAAAGGCCAACGGTACCAGACTGCGAATGGCCGATTACCCAGAGCTTCAGGGGCGTGTTTTCAAATACGATTTTGGCAGTTCAGATATGAAGAAACATCCAAGGGACTCGTTTCGTCTCATTGCCTTGTCTTTTGAAGATCCCGACAAGATGGCGGACCAGATGCTTTACGCCGTCATGTGTTATCACCGGCCCAACAATGACACCGTCTCGCCGAAGGAAGTTTCTGACTGCCTAAAAGAACTGAAATCAACCCTGACGTGATCAGTAGAATTCAAACTAGCCCACTACCAAATTTCGACTCGAGATATCCGTCGGCGCCGTACGATACTATCTCAAAGGCGCCCTTTGCGTCGGGCAAATATAAGTTCGGTCGGTGCCACGCATCAAGGGGGACCTCTCGAACGCACTCGGGTAGTCTCCACAATCGGAACGGTAGCGTTCGACAGCTTTCGACCGGAAATCCGCCCCGTCAATTGCCAGACGATAGCAAAAACGGGCAGGATCCCTTGGGGGTTCGGCAAAGGCACCGCACGTAATCACCCACGACGATACTGCGATTCCTAACCAGGCAACCGCTTCGACTCGAGGCTTCAGGGCCGGCCAGCCGATGATTCGAATTACCTTGATGATCCCCACGCATCTGTCAGACGCACAACCGTGCCGAAACGTCGAACCGCGCCCGAGATCCGCGATATACTCAGTCGGAGGTTGTTCCGGCCCGGTTGCGCTGAGTTAAACTCACGGGTCAATAGTGTCGATCCCTCCCCAAGCAGTACCCTTTTGTTTTAGTCTGGTAGAAAGGCTGTTCTTTGTATATGAAACGTTTGAGCTTTGCCCTGTGTTTGCCGCTACTTGTGTGTCTTGCGGCGTGTACGCGCGACCCGAAGGAAGTTGCGAAGAAATACGTCGAGACCGGGAACAAGTACTACGACAAGGGCAAATTCAAAGAAGCATCCATCATGTACCGGCGCGCGCTTCAGAAGGATATGCGTAACGCGGATGCCTACTACCGCCTCGGACTCGTCGATCTGAAGCAGGGCATGATGGGCGAAGCGCAGCGAAGCTTTCTCCGCGCCACTGATATCAACAAAACGAACGCTGACGCCCTGGCAAAACTGGGCGACATTGATCTTTACATCTTCATGCACGATCCCCAGACGTACAAGGGGTACATGACGGACTTGAAGGAAGTAGCCAGGAAGCTTTTGGCGCTGAATCCCAAATCGTACGATGGCCTGCGCCTTTCCGGGTTCGTTTCGCTCGCCGGAAACGACCTTCCAGGCGCGATTCAAGAATTCAAAGCCGCGGATCAATCCAAGCCAAATCAGCCCGACCTGATCTATGCACTCGTTGGTGCCCTTTACCGGAGTAAACAGGAAGCCGAAGCCGAACGCACGGCCAAAGACCTGATTCAGAAACACAAAGACTATGGCGCCATGTACGACATGTTGTACGTGAAGTATGCCAGCTCCAACCGCCCTGCCGATGCCGAAGAGATTCTAAAAGAGAAGGTCGCGAACAATCCCAAGAACGGAAACTACTTGGTCCAACTGGCTTTCCATTATTTCCTGACGCGCAAGACCGATGAAATGAATGCCATACTTGCCAAGCTCACATCCGACCCCAAAACCTTTCCGGACGGCAACCTTCTGGCCGGCGACATGATGATGCGTACCGGCGCATGGGATCGCGCCGTGCAGGACTACGAGCAAGGCGAAAAAATCGATACTAAGAACAAACTGGGCTATGGCAAGCGTCAAGCCGAGGCCCTCACTCGTGAAGGCAAGACGGACCAAGCGGGGAAGGTCATCGCGGAATTGATGAAAGATTATCCCAAAGACACCGAAGTGGTGGCGATGCACGCCTCCGTACTCATCCAGACCCGCGATCCCAAGCAGATTCAGAAAGCGATTGACGAGTTGCAGCCGCTCATCGCTACAACGCCTACCAATCAGAAGGGCGCGTTGCAGGTGCTCCATTACAATCTCGGCCGCGCCTACATGGCTAAGGGCGATTCCAACAGCCTCGAACAAGCGCGACTCCAGCTTCAGGAAAGCATCAAGCTCGATCCGCGGCACATTCCTTCGAAGATGGCATTGGCAGAGTTATTGCTCTCGCGCGGCGAGAACCCCAAGGCCGTACAGGAGGCTGACGACGTTATCAAGCAGCAGCCGAACAGCCTGCCCGCGCATCTGGTCCGTACGCAGGGCCTGATGAACATGGGTGAGATGGATCGATCCCGCCAGGAATTGACTGGGATTCTCCAAACGAATCCGAAATCCAACGATGCCCGCTACCAACTCGCGGTTCTCGATTTTACGGAGAAACACTACAAAGAGGCCGAGAGTGGTTTCGATGAGCTGAACAAAGCGAATGACCCGCGCGGCTTTTTCGGGATGGTTCGATGCAAGGCGCAGGAAGGCGATTACAATGCCGCTATCGATATGATCCAGGATAAATTGCGTTCGTCGCCCGACCGGCTCGATTACCGCCGCTTGCTTGGAGAAACCGAATATAAGGCGAAGCGTTACGATGCAGCCGCGGCGGACTACCAGTTGCTGATTCAAAAGGATCCTTCGGGATTCAACTACGTCCGCCTGGGTGACATCGAACGCGACGGCGGGAAGAGCGACGCGGCCATTGCAAGTTTCAATAAGGCTCGTGAGTTGCAGCCGACGGAGCCCTATCCGGTGCTCGAACTCGCAGTCATCTACGACACCATGGGCCGGCCCGATGAATCGCGCAAGTACTACGAGCAGGTGCTGAAGATGCAACCCGACAACGCCGTGGCTTTGAACAATCTCGCCTATTCGATGGCGGACCAGGGCGTGGACCTCGACAAAGCGCTCACCTACGCCGAACGCGCGCGCCAGAAACTGCCCGACAATCTGAACGTCTCCGATACCATCGGCTTGATTTATTTGCGCAAGAACCTGGTCGACGACAGCGCTCGCGTGCTTGGCGATCTCGTCAGCCGCGCGCCGAACAGCGCGACTTTCCATCTGCATTACGCAACTGCTCTCTATCAGAAAGGGGACAAGGTGGCTGCGAAGAAAGAACTCGACGCAGCGACTCGCAACGGTCCCACGGACAAAGAAAAACTCCGCATTCAGGAGTTGCGCCAGAAACTCTCGTAGCGTCGCACAGGCCTTGCTTTGGAAATCGAAACCACCACTGCTCCCGCGGTGCCACGCCCCGGTGTGCCCTACGTTCTGCCGTTCGCGGTATTCGCGGCGTTTCTGGTGCTCCAGCATTATGCGCCACTTCCAGGGCACATCGATCTCGCGTTGCGGACTGTTGTGCTTGCCGGCGTCTTGGTGGTCGCATCGCGCAGCGTTCTCGATTTCCGGTTGGCGCAGCCGGTATTCAGCGTTCTATTGGGCATCGCCGTGTTCGCGCTGTGGATCGCGCCGGATCTGTTATTCCCGCACTACCGGCAGAGCTTTTTGTTTCATAACAGCTTCACGGGAACGCTCGGGAACTCCATAACGCCCGATCTTCGAGGCGATACGCTGTCTCTGGTTCTGCGCTCGTTTCGCGCCATCGTGCTCGTGCCGATTATCGAAGAGCTTTTCTGGCGCGGGTGGCTGATGCGCTGGCTTATCAACCCGCGTTTTGAGACGGTGCCGCTGGGCACGTGGGCCGCGGGAGCATTCTGGATCACTGCCGCGCTTTTTGCATCCGAGCATGGCCCGTATTGGGACGTCGGACTAATGGCCGGCGTTCTCTACAATTGGTGGATGATTCGCACGAAAAGTCTGGGCGATTGCATCCTGGCGCATGCGGTCACGAATGCTTGTCTGAGCGCGTATGTGATCGTCGGCGGGCATTGGGAGTATTGGCTTTGAGCGGATGGGCCGCGGAGGAAGCCGTTAAGTCTGATCGAGTACCGAAATATATTTGAGGGTTGGTGGTCCGACGGCACATTGGCGCCTATGCTGATTGCGGCCCCCAACGGAGGCGGCAAGACGAATCTGCTCAAGGTGGTTCGATTATTAAAAGCCTCCGCTGATGGACAACTCGATAAGTTCATTCCAGGCGAAGGTGGAATGTCGAGCTTGGACGCTCCCGGCCACGAAGACGGAATCGCGGCAATCGGCCTCGACGGAAACGGTCTCTTCTCCAAAGCGGACCACGAAACTGCCTATAACTCCTGCCCATACCTGAAAACACGCTCGACACGGTGCTCGCCTTGGCAAAGAACGCCGACCTCCAGCCATCTCCCCAAACTACGAACCACGAACAACGAACCACGAACAACGAACGCCCCACCCACTTGTAACCTCCCGCCCGCCGTGCAGTAATAACTTACGTGTACGAAACAACCGACAGCAGCGTGATGCGGCAGGTCCGGGATGGAGATCTGGGCTCCATGGCCGTCCTGTTTGAACGCCATCACCGCGCGTTGTTGAATTACTTCGTCCATATGAACGGGAATCGGGATTTCAGCGAGGATCTGGTTCAGGACGTCTTTGTTCGGATGATGAAGTATCGCCAGTCGTATCAACCGGATAAACCCTTTACAGCCTGGATGTACCAGATCGCGCGGAACGCACAGAGTGATGCCATGCAAAAACGAAGATTCGAAGTGGAGCTGGGTCATGCCGATGTTTCGATGACCCACGGAATGGACGAAAAACTAAAGCGCGAGCAGGAGATTGAGCTTCTGCGGCGCGCCATGGCGCGGCTTTCGGTGGACAAACGGGAGTTGCTGGTCCTCAGCCGGTTCCAAAACTTGAAATACGAGGAAATCGCGGCAATCCTCGGCTGCGAAGTCGGCGCCGTCAAAGTTCGCGTGTATCGCGCCGTCCGGGCGTTGGGACAGATTTTTTTCGAGCTTTCCCAGAGGCGTATGGCCGCCCCTGGGGAGGAGATGGCATGAATTGCGAAGATTTGAAACGGAATTTCGTTGAATATTGGCGCGGAACGCTGAACGCGTCCGAGCTCGAGAGCTTCGAAACGCACCTCGGCGCCTGTCCCCAGTGCCGTGAGGAGGCGGAAGCCCTGAAGCATGTCTGGAGCACGCTGGGAGAAATGCCCGAAGCGGAACCCGGCCTCGGCATGCGCACGCGCTTCTACGCTTCATTGCGCGAAGCCGAGCGTCGCGAGATGGAGCGGCAGCACCGCTTCTGGTGGATGCGTCACCCCGCGTTCCAGGCCGGCTTCGCTGTCGCGATCCTCGTGACGGGAATCTTTATCGGAAACATCACGGCCCGCGGGTCGGGCCAGATTACACAACTGCAAGCAGAGGTGAACAGTATGAAACAGCTCGTGACTCTATCGTTGCTGCAGCAGCAGAATGCAAGCGACCGTCTGCAAGGCGTGAACTGGTCTTATCGGGTCGAACAGTCCGATTCCGAAGTCCTTGGCGCTTTGTTGACGACAGTGAATCACGATCCGAATGTGAACGTGCGGCTGGCGGCCGTGGACGCCCTTCACAATTTCGCCGACAGTCCGATCGGGCGCCGTGGGTTGATACAGTCCCTGAACAAGCAGGAATCGCCCATGGTCGAGATCGCCATCCTTGACCAGCTTGTCGAAATGAAGGAGAAGGATGCTAAACCGGCGATCACGAAATTGATGTCGGGCAGCGATGTCAACCCGGAAGTGAAGCAGCACGCGGCGTGGGCTCTTGGGAAACTGCAATGATTCGGGCATTGTGTCTGGCTCTGGCCATCCTGCCCCTCGCGATTGTGCAGCTGCCGGCGCAGGAGCATGACGCGATCCACAAAACGTTCAGCGGCGCGCAGTCCGTCGAGGTGGATAACGTGTTCGGATCCATCCGCGTAACTGGCTACGACGGCCCAGAGGTCGTGGTGGAGGCGAATAAGACCATCACCGCCGACAATAGCGAGCGCATTGAAGCGGCGAAGCGCGAGGTGAAACTCGATATGACGCAGAATGGCGGCGATGTCCGGCTCTATGTCGACGGGCCGTTCCGGTGCAATTGCGAAGACCGGCCATCGTTCCGCTCGCGTAACAACATGCGCGAGCACGGCCACCGCGGATACAAGGTCGCTTACGACTTCGATATAAAGGTTCCGCGCAACACGGCGCTTTATTTAGGCGCGGTCAACGAAGGCAAGATAGAGGTCGCTAAAACGACCGGCGATTACGACATCGAGAATATCAACGGCGGCGTGCAGATGGACGATGTCGCGGGATCGGGACACGTCTACGCGTTGAACGGGAAGGTGACGATTACTTTCGCCAAGAACCCGGCGCATGACTCCTACTTCGGTTCGCTGAATGGAGCGGTGGAAGCCTGGTTTCAGCCCGGCCTGTCGGCCGACGTGCGGGTGAAAACTTTCAACGGCGGAGTTTATACCGACTTCCCCGCGTCGTACTTGCCCGCTGTAGCTGGAAAACCCGAGCGCAAGGACGGCCACTACATCTACCGCAGCAACGATTTTCAGGGGATTCGCATTGGAAGTGGCGGCCCCGAGTATAAGTTCGAAAACTTCAATGGTGATATTAGAATCAGGAATCGAGGACAGTAATGAAGCGCGTATTGGCAATAATGATTACCGCCGCCGGCATCGCGGCATACGCTCAGGATTCTCCTGAGCACGTGTCGGTGCCTTTCAGTGATCCCTCTCGCCCCAAAATGGTGAAGGTGTCGTTAATTAATGGCGGGATCACGGTAAAGGGCTATAACGGGAAAGAAGTGATCGTCGAATCACGATCGGAGGGAGACCGCGGACGGCATCGCGACGCGCCTCCTGGAATGCATCGCATTGACATCAATGGCGCGGGATTGCGGGTCGAAGAATCGGAGAATACGATCACGATCGGAGTCGAGAGAGTGAATAGCAGCGGCGAGATTTCGGTGCAGGTGCCCTTCGATACTTCTCTGAAACTCAGCACGATAAATGGCGGCAATATCGTCGTCGAAGGAGTCTCGGGCGACCTGGACGTCAACAACACCAATGGCTCAGTTATGTTGAGCCACATTTCAGGCTCCGCGGTAGCGCACGCGCTCAATGGTCGGGTGCTGGTGACGCTTGATCGCGTGAGCCCTAATAAAGCGATGTCCTTCAGTTCCCTTAACGGCGATGTCGATGTGACGCTGCCGGCGGACATCCGGGCAAACGTCAAAATGAAAACCGACAATGGTGAGATTTATAGCGATTTCGATGTGAAGTTGGATGCCTCCGGGAAACAGCCGATCGTGGAAGGCAACCGGTCCAGCGGAGGCAAATACAAAGTCCGTTTTGACCACGGAATGTCCGGAACTATTAACGGAGGCGGCCCGGAGCTACAGTTCACTACTTTCAACGGGACCATATATATTCGTAAGGCCAAGTAAACCATATCGCAGAATCCTTGTAGGAAACGGGCCGCTCGATCGTCGAGCGGCCCTTGCTGTTTAGGCAGTTTTTCGCAACCGCACAGTGACCGGCCTGGCCGGTGACAAAGGTGGCCGGATCGGACAAATCTTGAAGCACCTCCGGCTTGAGGCCACTGGTTCCCGTTTGCTGTCTTCGAAGTACTCGGACAGCGGATACAATCCATAGGGCTTCAACTCGCGATATACGCGGCCGAGTTTTTCCTCCATCCGGTACACCATGTGAAAGAAAATCCCGCGATCAATCTTCAACTTGGCGCAACAGAGCCTCCAGTCCGCTCCTAACAGGAAATGATACTTGAAGATGCGATACTCCGAATCGTTGAGCGTGCGCCGGGTGACGAGGCAAAAGTCCGCAAGGTACTCTTCATTCTTACGTCCCCAGTTGTAGTGCGATTGAACCCCCGGAACAATCTCCAGGCGGCTCTGGCTAATATGTTTATCCTTCCCGACACACTGACGAAAACGCGAGTAACAAGCCCTGAAGATTTCCCGCAACACACAGTTGCAAGGTTCCTGGCGGTTATCGCGGCCGTCCCTCAATCCGAGACCATGGCAGAACGCGCAGTGCGGCGAAGCCAAAGCCAAAGTGTCCGATCTTGACCATTCCATTCTTAACTGCCCCTTCCCGTCGCGGATTGTCAGCCTTTCCGCGAGAGTGATGAAATTCTCATTTTTTTCGCCCGTGAAGATCGCCAGCACGGATACCCGTCTCCAAACCAACTGGGAGCGAGTGGATGCTTTCATCGTATTTTGCGAGAGAGAGAAGTCAATCTTTCAACAATAAGGTAGCGCTCGAATTCTAATTCATTTTCGTTCGACGTCTCCTGTAACATCCCGTTGCTTAGTTAGTTATCCACCGTAGTACGGTACTGATAGTACTGGAACTAATCAAATTAAATTCTGATATGATTACGGAAGCGCACCCCCCTATTTCAAATAGAAATCATGCTGGAGTCAGTAGAAGTGTGACTTTTCGCGACAGCCATAAGCGGCTGCTGGAGCAAATCCGCAAACGCCTCCAAAACGGTGAATTTACTGAGCGCTCCCTAGCCCGGCGACTGGGAATTTCCCAGTCTCACATCAATAACGTGCTTCGAGGCAGGAGAAAACTCTCTCCCGAAATTGCGGATCTTATATTAAATTCTTTTCATGGCTCTGTGCTTGATCTATACCCTTTGGGGGAACTCAAATCTTACTTGAATCGTAGATGTCTGCCACAACTGCGTCAAGAAATCCCCGTTCTCAAACGAGCCATAGGACCCGGCCGATCCTGGTCATACCTCCTCGAGGTCTATTACGGCGTATTCCCGTTCGCTGTATCAACGGCTGCAAGCGCGGTTCTCGCCCGCATTGAACCCGATCCGCGAATGCAATCGGCGCTTTCCGATGCCGACATAGCCCTGTTGGACACATCGATTTCCTCCCTTACTACCGATTGCCCCTCCTGCCTGTATGTAGTCAGCTACGGCCAAAACACGCTGATCCGCTGGATCCGTGGCGGCACAAACAAACTGTACCTGCTGGACGAGCGGACCTTTAACCGGCCGATGGAATGGGCGTCCTTACCCATGACCGAAGAACAGAGAATCGCGATCGTCAAAGGCAAAATTGTATGGCTAGGGACGGAAGAAGTCTTGCGCTGGATCTGAAAGGGAGTTCTTTAGCGGCGCGCCCTGGCGACATCCTCGTAAGCAGCCAGAACCTGCGAGGCGGAGTGATCCCAGCTAAACTGTTTTAACTGCTCGAACCCGCGCAGAATCAGGCGGGACCGAAGGTTCTGATCGAGAAGCACTTCGCGAATTCCCCGGGCAATATCAAAAACATTTTCCGGATTTACGATGGCTGCGGCATCGCCGACCACTTCCGGGAGCGAACTGACGTTGGAAGTCACGACGGGGGTTCCACAGGCCATCGCCTCGAGAGGCGGAAGACCGAATCCTTCGTAAAGCGATGGAAAAACAAATGCCGCGGCTGCCTGATAGAACACGCGCAGGGTCTCGATGGGAACAAACCCGAGGAATCGCACGGAGTGCTCCACGCGGCTCTGTATGACGGCGTGGCGAACCGCCGGGTGCTTCGAGATTTCATCGCCGATGATAATCAGCCGGAGATCCTTGTAAACCGGATCGCCTTGCACTTCGCCACGCACCACCGCGAACGCCTCCACCAGTCTCGGAATGTTCTTGCGCGGGTTGGTGCGGCCGGCGTAAAGAAGAAAAGGATAGTTGATCTGGTAGCGATCGAGAATCCGCTGCATGTCCGGCGGATATTCGAAACCCTGCTCGCCCATGCAGCCGATGGCCGGGGACATCCGCTCGGTAAACGCCGGGTCGGGAGCGTTGTAGATGATGCGGATGCGTTCGGAAGGAATGCCCACTACGTTTTCAAGATCGCGGCGAGTGGCGCTCGATACGGCGAGAACGCAATCCGCGCGCAGCAACCCCTGGCGCAGGCGGCGGATATTGAAGCTGTCGCGCAAACTGCCTTTTTTCCCGAACACCAGGTTGCCGACGTCGTGGACCGTAACCAGGTAAGGCTTGGGCATCCACATCGGCACCACCTGCACCGGCATGTGATAGAGGTCGGCGGCTTGCCGTTTCAGGAAGAGGCGGTAGCGAAGCTGGGCTAGCGCGGTCCGGTCGGGCTTTTCATAAACGACGGTTTCAAAGTTCTCCGCCAGTTCGTCGAAATCGTGGGTAGCTTCAGGCGTACGAACCAGGATGTAATGATTTAAGCGATCCTGTTTCGCGAGCGCGCGAATCAGGTTCCGAAGATACGTGCCAACGCCGAAGTCGCCGATCCGGCGGGCGTCGATCGCGATTCGAAGCGGCATCAGACCGCTGCGCGGGCGAATTTCCAGCTATACAGAGGGAAGCGGTTCGTCAAAACGCCAACGCGTTTGCGGACCGAGGCAATGGCGCTTTCAGAGGTGCCGGAAGCAAGCGACTCCAGAAGGTCCGCGATGAGATCGCCCACCTCACGCATCTGCTCCTCGCCGAAGCCGCGCGTGGTGACGGCTGGACTTCCCAACCGAACGCCGCTGGGATTCAGGGGCGGATTCACGTCGAACGGAATTGCGTTCTTGTTGACCGTGATATAGGCTTCGTCCAGCGATTTCTCGGCTTCCTTGCCGCGAACGCCTTTGGCGAAGACGTCGACCAGAAGCAGGTGCGAATCCGTACCACCCGAAACGATGCGGAAGCCGCGGTTGCCCAAGGAAGAAGATAAGGCTTTGGCGTTGGCGACTACCTGTTTCTGATAGGCCACGAACTCCGGCTCCATCGCCTCTTTGAAACAGACCGCCTTAGCCGCGATGACGTGGACCAGCGGCCCTCCCTGAGTGCCTGGAAACACAACCTTGTCAATTGCTGCCCCGTATTTCTCGCGCGACAGGATCATGCCGCCGCGCGGGCCCCGCAACGTTTTATGCGTTGTCGAAGTGACGATGTCGGCGAATTCGCACGGATTCGGATAAACCCCGGCTGCTACCAGTCCCGAGAAGTGCGCCATATCGACGAGGAAAAGAGCGCCGACGGAATCCGCGATCTCGCGGAATCGTTTGAAATCGATAATGCGGGGATAAGCGCTGCCGCCCGCGATGATCATCTTCGGCTTGTGCTCTTCCGCCAGCCGTGCGACTTCGTCGTAATCGATGATCTCGTCATCCCTCCGGACTCCGTACGGCACAATGTGATACGTCTTTCCGGAGAAGTTGAGCGGATGACCGTGCGTCAAGTGGCCACCGTGCGCTAGATTCATTCCCAGCACGGTGTCGCCTGGCTGCAAGACCGCGGCGTAGGCGGCCTCATTGGCCTGCGACCCGGAATGAGGCTGAACGTTGACGTGCTCGGCGCGGAAAAGCTTTTTGGCACGATCGCGCGCCAGGTTTTCTACTACGTCGGCGAATTCACAGCCGCCGTAATAGCGCTTTCCCGGATAACCTTCCGCGTATTTGTTGGTGAAGACGCTGCTGGTGGCCTCGAGCACGGCCTCCGAAGTGAAGTTTTCACTGGCAATCAGTTCAAGGCGGGTGTTTTGACGGTCCACCTCGCGTTGGATCGCCTCATAGACATTCGGATCGACTACCGACAACGGACGGGCCATTCGTTCGGATGCGTTCATTACCACTAGTTTAGCCGTCTTCCGATGCCGTTCCGATCTCTTTCGCTTTTTCCTGGCGGCGCGCCGCCCAATACTCTGTTATCCGGCGCGAGACGAGAAGCCGCTCCTCGGGAGGCATGCTCTTTCGTCCGCGATTCGACTTTTCGGCAGTATTGGATTGGCTGATCAAGGCTTCGAGGCGAGCCACAGCGCGATTCAGGCGCTCTCTCTCCGCGTAGAGCTGATGAAGGGCCTTAGTTATGTCCATAACGACCGGCCTGCCGGTTATCAGCTTATATCTTTTTAAAGCGAAAATTTCGATCTTTACAGATATTTACGGGACGAGATTAGGCAAAAAGGTGATCGAAAATTTCCCTGGTCCTTGCCCGGATCTGCGAGAGCTGTATCTTCAATGGCTGGTGGGCCAAATGTTCGGGGATCCAGCGATGGACGAGGCTTGTAAGAACGGCCAGATGCGACTCGGCGTTCGGAAGATCGCCTTCGGTATGGCCAAAATGGACTCGCAAACCATGATCCACAGCTCGATAAAACATTCCGGCATCGCGAAGGAACTCGGCTTCGGCTCGTTCCAAATGGCCCATGCGCTCGATGATGTCAATGCGGGCCGGAGTATTAAGAACTTTGAAAAACATCCCGGCGCTCTTGAGCCGCAAATAGAGCAGCGCGAAATCGACGTCATAGAACCCGCCCATGCCGGCTTTGAGGGGGTTGGTGGGCCCTTGCTCGCGCTCAAGACGAGCGCGCATTTGCCTCAAATCTTTCTTGGAGCGGCCACTCTGTCCGTAGCGGCGCCAATCGAGATCCTGGAGTTCGGTCAGGAACGCGGTGGCGCGCTCCATGTCGCCCGCGACGGCGCGGGATTTCATATAGGCCAGCCCTTCCCACGCCTCGGCCTGTTTTGTGAAATAGCTTCGATAGGCGGATTCGGATTGGACCAATGGGCCAGCGCCTCCGTTTGGGCGCAAGCGCGTATCGACCGCGAAGAGACTCCCAGCACCGGTGTAGGCGCTTAAGATGTCGACAAAGCGATTGGCGACCCGCGTCCAGAACAGATGCTCGGTTTGATCATCGTCGGGAATCACGAAATTGAGATCCGCGTCTGAGGCCAAATCGAATTCGCGCATCCCTAGTCTGCCGAGCGCAATCACCATAAGACGGCCCGCCGGGTGGTAGGACGGCTGGATTGGCGGATGCGCTTCGAAGACCTGTTCGATCGCCATGCGATACGCCGCGGTGATTGCCGCATCGGCCAGATCGGAGGTGCGATGAAGGGTATCGAAAATCGGCACACGCATGCACAAGCTGGCGGCCTGGAGACGGAACATTTCGCGGCGAAACCAGCGGCGCAACTCGGTGGCATCCGGGATGGCGACGGCTACGTCAACTTCGGGCGGCTCGTTGATGCGGCAGAGTTCGTTGATCAACTCCGGATGCCGGATGGCTTCGTCGGCGAAAAAGGGCGAGTGCTCGAAAATTTCGAGGGTGAAACGCGCGACCGTGCTGTCCCCGTTCAGCAGCCTTAACAGTTCCGGATTTACGAGCACTTTCTCGAGGAAGTGTTCAAACGCGCGAGCGCCGAAGCGAAGTTCCGTGCGGGATAGGACGGCAGCCAGCCCCGGCGCTTTTTGATCCAAAAATCGCACGAGATTGCTCGCGATCGACTCTCCGGGACGGTCGAAACGCTCCGGCTCGGCGATAAGGTTTGCGGCCCCGACGGCGGTGTAATACATGGGGCGATTGGCGTGGATGATGCGCTCGTAGATTTCCTGAACGGATTCGAGGTGCGCGTTCAGCTCCTGAAGGAGGCGTTCGGCCGAAGGTTTCCCCCCGATGTGCGCGCTGGGGATCTCCTGCGCGAGCTCGTTGAGGGACATCGGGTCCGACGGAAGCGTGTGGGTCTGCCGGTCGTCGGCAAACTGGAGGCGATGTTCCAGATTGCGGAGGAACTGATACGCGGAAGCCAGGCGGGAGTACTCGCCGGCGGAGAGCAGATCTTTGTCGCTGAGCCGCGAAAGAGCGAGCATGGTGCCGGCGTGGCGCACCCAGGGGACGCGGCCTCCGTGGAGGCGCTGCAAACATTGCACCAGAAACTCGATGTCACGGATTCCTCCGGGGGCGAGCTTCACATCGTACGCAGCCCGCGCGCCGCGCCGCGCTTTCAGCTTTTCGCCGATGCGCTCGCGGGTAGCGGAGACGGCTTCAATGGCGGAGAAATCCGTTGAAGTCGAGTAGGTCAGCGGTTCGACGAATTCGAGCAACTCGCGTCCGGTCTCAATGTCGCCAGCGGCAACGCGCGCTTTGATGAGCATCTGGAGCTCCCAATCGCGAGCGCGGGTTTTGTAATATTGCGTGGCGCCTTCGAGCGAGATGCAGGCTTCGCCGAGACTGCCATCCGGACGCAGCCGAAGGTCCACGCGATAACACAATCCTTCGGCGGTGTAGGTGGAAAGAATGTCGGTGTACTGGTTTGCGACCTTCTTATAAAATTCTTTGTTGGAAATCGGAGCCGGCCCATCGGTCTGGCCGTTGCCTCCATAAATGAACATGAGGTCGATGTCGGAGCTGTAATTCAACTCGCTGCCACCGAGTTTTCCGAGAGCGATCACGGCCATGCCGCATTCGCGCTTCTCGCCGGCTTCGTTAACAATTCGCGGCGTCCCGTGTTTCGCGATCAGTTCATTACGCAGAACGTTGTAGGCGACATCGAGAATGCCGTCGGCGAGGTTGGAAAGCTCTTCGGTGATTTCCGAGAGCGTGCCGAATCCGAGAACGTCACGAACGAGGATGCGCAGGACTTGACGCCTGCGAAACATGGCAAGTCCGAGCGCGAGCGGCGTTTCAGGGTTTTGGAGGTTCAGGAACATCGAGAGCGAGCGGGCGTACTTGCCGGCGGAGAAAACACGCTCGAGGTCTACCAGGTCGTCGAGCCAATCGGGATGCTGCAACAGCTCTTCAGACAGAAACGGACTATAAGAGAAGACCGCTATCAAATATTGCAGCGGAGACGCCTGCGTCACGGCACAACGAAATGCGGTGGGCTGGCGCTCGCGAAAACTGGCTAAGTAATGGAGGGCGCGGTCGGGGACGGGAGAAGAAGCGAGCAAGGACTCCAACTGTTTAAGGACGAGTTCGGAAACGTGGCGGGAAAGATCGTCGATGTCGCGGCGGGCGCGGACGGGGTCCTGGAAATTTATGGATACCAGCAGTTGCTGCATCTAGACGGCGTGGTCTTCTTTATTGCTTCCGACGAGCATGATTTTATCACCCGGTCGAATCGCACCGGTTCGAATTACTCGTGCATAGAAGCCGCCATTGGCCCAGCGGGGGGATGCCGTGTTGCCTGCTCTCACCTCCGCATCGTAGATTTCAGATTTGATTTTCGGTCCGTAGACGTCGAGGGTGTTGCAGGGCGCGCGGAGTGTAGTGAGCTGTACGATCGCTTCTCCGACCCGGAATTGCTGGCCGGTCCGAAGTTGTTTGTGGTCGATGCCACGGATTGTGAGGTTTTCTCCCAAAGCTCCGGGAAATACAGGATAGCCTTTCCCTTTTAGATCTTCGAGGACTTCCGAACAAATGAGCAAGACGGCTTTCAAGGGTCCGCCATGGATGTGGAGATGCGTGTGTGAGTCGCCTTCGATTCCCAAGGGCGTGAGAAAGCCTTCGTCGATGGGGTGTTTGGGAACGCCGCCAGGGGAGGTGCTGACTTGGGTCACTGTTCCGTCCATTTCAGTGCTCGAAGTTCATGGTCGCATGGGCGTGAGATCGGGGAGCTTGGAAGGACTGGACATAGTGAGTGATATTCATGATTTTAAATGACTTGCTATTTTCAAAAGATCCTTGCGGCAGCTGGAATCGCTCCCAGCCTCCGCAGTAGTCATTTTCGTACAGCGTGCAACGCACGGCGTACAACGTGCGGCGTACCGCGTGCGCTTTCGATTTGAGTATAGACGTAGCTTAGTTTTGCTTGGAAGGGCGCGAGGATCGGTTGCGTTGTAAGTCCCAAGGTGTGGATGGGTTAGCAGAATTGTAAAAGTTCGAAGATTTCTTGCACTGTGTTTTCGGGCTGGCGAGAGGGATCAAGAAAAAATAGAAAAGCTTAAATTCAGACGCGGGCATTCGCGATATGTGTATGTACCCAAATAGGTAGTCCCATTTGAAAAGAAGTACTAAGCGCGAAAGGAAAAGTCCGATGTCGAATGTTCGTTTCTCCAAGATGCTCCTGATTGGCACAGCTCTGACGCTGAGCCCGGGCATCATGAACGCCACCACGCCGGCCTCGCCGCTCACCGCAGCCCCCGCCACGGTTTCACTGTCGTATCAGAAACCATCGACCTCGGGAGGCGCAGTGGCCGTTAAGGTTACGGCTTCGAGTTCCACTTATTTCACTGTCGATCCGACGACGGTCCCGATCTGGCTTTCCGTCGATACGTGGAACGGAGATGCGATCTCCGCCGGATTGACGATTAATTTTAGTCCGAGTGCGATCGCCGGTACTCTCGGCGCGGGCACGTTCGGGACCACCGTACATTTACAGGTGGCCGGCTACGCCGACGCGACCGTGCCGGTGACACTGGTAGTAAAAGATGTTGCGTCCACATTGACGGTCGAACAGGGAAACACGCAGGCGATCACATGGACGCAAGGTTCCGCGTACCCGACGAAAACATTGACGCTGCTATCGAGCGATCAGCCGATTTCTTGCACCATCGCGGCGACCAATCTTAATCCCTCTACACCGGCCAACTGGCTGCAGGTGAATCACAGCAGCGCTGTGGCCTATAGCTTCGGCACGCCCATCGTCGTAACTTTCCTGCAGCAGGCGTTGGACAACGCAACGGTGGGAACCAATCTTACCGGAACGGTGGCAATCACGCCCGTGGGTGGCACCGAAATTGACGTGGCATTCACAATCACGGTTGCTCCTCCGGCACCGGCCTATACGAAAATCTATCCAGCTCAAACGCCGGTTGCTTCGAGTGGAAATGTCACGGTCGTGCTTACGGGCACGGGATTTGTGGCAACAGGTTCCGACGCAACGGTGGTTGACGTAACACCCAGCGGCGGTTCCGCAACCACGTTGACAAGCGGAGTGACGGTGACAAGTCCGACCACGATTGTTGTTACCCTTCCCGCGGCGACATACATGGCTTCGGCGGGGACGCTGGCGATTGGCGCTTACAATCCGCCCGCCTCCGCCGATCAGACGACCATCAACTTAACGGTAACGAGCAATCCGATCATTAATTCGGTGACGGACACGGCGTCTTACGTCCAAGCAGCACCGGGTGCAGCGCCGACAGTAGCGCCTTACGAGCTGATCAGCATCTTCGGCTCGAACTTCGGTCCGACATCGCCGATTGTGGGGACTACGGACAGCTTCGGCCGCTACCCGAACGCGGTGGACGACGGCAGCGGGAACAGCACGAATGTGGTGGTTTCCTTCTATAAAGCGGATGGCGTGACGAAAATCGAAGACGCTTACCTCCTTTATGTCTCAGCCACTCAGATTAATGCCATCGTTCCTTCCGGTGTGGTGGGGAACACGACGGTAAAGATCGTGGTCGCCGATGGAACGAACGTGGGCACCGCATTTACGGCCAACGAAGCCGCGGCGAACCCCGGAATCTTCACGGTGAACGCTTCCGGACAGGGCCAGGGCGCGATTCTGCTGGCGACGAACTACTCGGTAAACTCGGGGACGAATATGGCGGCTCCGGGCGCCACGGTGCTGATTTACCTTTCGGGAATGGGCGTTCCGACCAGCACGGCCGCAAACACGGCGAGCACAACGGCAGCGGCGTATCCGGCCGCGTGCATCTCGCCGGCGAACTACATGGGGACGGTAAATGGGCTGACCTCGAAGCCGAATCCGCTATGGACCACGATCGACGGCGCGGTGATCCTGAGCAGCAATATCGCGGCGGGACACTTCGCACCCTGCTTCGCGACTGCCCCGACGGTTACGATCGGCGGCAAGCCAGCGACGGTGAGTTATGCGGGATTTGTGGCTGATTCCATCGGCGGGTTGTATCAAATCAACGCAGTGGTTCCGACTGGTGGGACGACAGGAGCCGCGGTACCGGTATCGGTTGCAATAGGAACCTTGACGACCCAGACCGGCGTCACGATGGCTGTGCAGTAGAGCGAGCAAGAACTGTAGGTTTGCGGCGGCGGATGGCTCTTCGGAGCTCCGCCGCCTCTTTTTTGTTCTACGTTCTACGTTCTACGTTCTACGTTCTACGTTCTACGTTCTAAGTTCTAAGTTCAACGTTCTAAGTTCAACGTTCTAAGTTCTAAGTTCTAAGTTCTAAGTTCGGGGTGCAGCGTTGTTGGTTCGTGGTTGTTGGTTCGTACGTTCTACGTTCTACGTTCTAAGTTCTACGTTCCTTGTAGCGGGTTCTTGGCGTTGCTAGTTCGTAGTTGTTCGTTCGTGGTTGATGAGTTCGCTTGTCTAGCGCATTTGGGTTCCCATGATTTTGTAGACGTAGGCTAGGATTTCGGCTATGGCCCGGTAGAAGTTGGGCGGTATCTCTTGGCCTACCTTCACACTCTTGTAGAGAGCTTGGGCCAGGGGTGGATTTTCGATTAGAGGGACCTGGTGGTCAATAGCTCGCTGGCGGATGCGGAGGGCGAGATAATTCTTGCCCTTGGCAACGACAACCGGAGTGCTCATGACATCGTGGCGGTAACGGATCGCGATGGCAAAGTGCGTGGGATTCACGATCACGGCGGTCGCGGTGGCGACTTCGCTCATCATCTTGCGACGGCGGAAATCACGCTGCAGCCGCTTTACACGGGCTTTCATCTGCGGATTGCCTTCGGTTTCCTTGTGCTCGTCTCGTATGTCCTGCTTGCTCATACGCATCTGCTTCGCGAAGCGGCGATTCTGGCGGAATAGATCGACGAAGCCGAAGAGGAGCAAGAGCGCGGCTCCCTTCCAGAGCACTTCGAAGCATGCCGTCCGCATCTTCTCTAAGCCGACTTCGAGGCTGCTCAAGGGAAGCAGGAAGAGCGCCTGGATGTTTTGTACGGCCAGCATATAAAGCACACACGCCGATAGCACCAACATGAAAACTGCCTGCATGGCGGAAGGGATGCCCTGCGTGGGGATGTTTTTGATTTTCGAAAACGGCTGGAAATGTTTGAAGGAAGGAACGAGCTTAGTGAGACCTACACCCAAACGCGTCGACCCGAGCTGAAACGCCAGCGCGGTGCCGACCAGTACTGCACCGCCGATCAGCAACGGGACGAGGGTCTGGCGAAATATCGTGGACAACAGTTCGATCAGTTGCGGGGACTGCAGGTCGGAGCTGAAAGCCCGTTCCAAGACCAAGCGGGTGGTTTGTTTGAGAACGAAAATCCACTGCGCTCCGTAAGCGGCAGAGAGGGCGACGAATAAAGCGAATTGTAGGCCTCCGACGAATTCCTTGGAACTGGCGAACTGGCCTTCGCGACGCGCTTTTTGAAGGCGACGGGGTGTCGCTTTTTCTGTTTTGCTGTTGTTGTCAGGCATTAAGCCGCTCCCTTACGGTCACGGTTCCGTTGGCGGATGGGGACCGCTTCCTGCCGGGCGCGGCTCGGAATGGCGTGGAGACGCACACTTGCTTAAACTCCCAGGAGGTGACGGAGGACGGCGAAAATGGCCGTCGAGAGCTGCGTAAACACGCGCGGGAAAATTATCACCGAGGCGCTCAACAGCGCTAGCGAACCGAGCAATTTGATCGGCATCGAGAGCGAGAAGAGCTGCAATTGCGCATTGAGGCGTCCCATCAAGCCGATGGATATATCCGCGAGCAGCATCATTATCATTACGGGCAAGACGAGCCGCACGCCCGTGCTAAAAATTAATCCGCCAGTCATGAGAAGCGCTTCGACATTCGGGCGCGCGAATGCAAACGAACCGGGGGGCATCGATTCCAGGCTATTCGCGAGAATCGTCAGCACCTGGCGATCGAGACCGGTGCCAAAGAACAGCAGCCCCGCCATGAGCTGCGCCATCACGACCAGAACGATGGAGTCGGCATTGCTGGTGGGGTCGACGAATGAGGCGTGGGAGAAACCTGCCTGAGCACTGATCAGTTGGGCGCCCATCATGAACGCTTCGAGGATGAAGGAAACCGCGAGTCCAATAGCAAGGCCGAACGCGGTTTCGGCAATTAGCCAAATTGCGAACTGAGCGATATCCGCGGGTCCGCTACTCACCACCGGCCAGCGCGACATGAGTGAAAAGGTCGCGACGAGGGCGAGCACGGCACGCGCGGATGCGGGTCCGGTATTGAAGGCGGGCAATGGAAGGAAGATGAACAGGCCCGCCATGCGCGCCAGTACTAGCGCGAAGGCGTAAAGGGTGGAGATGCTGAGGAAAGCATCAGTGTGCATAGCGGCCGAGGTCGCCGAGGATGCCAATGGTATACGCAGTCATGTGCTTCAGCATCCAGGGAAGAAGCGTAAGAAACCCGGCGAGGAACGCGGCCAACCGGGGAATCGTGCTGAAGGCGGGGTCCTGGAGCGATGTCGTGATCTGGATCAGGTTGACTATAATACCGACGGCGAACCCGATCAGCAACAGCGGCGAACCGACCATAAACGCGGTCCAGAATGCCTGTCCCATAATGTGAACGATAGCTTCGGGGGTCAATTTCGTAACTCCTTAATAGAAACTTTTCATCAGCGATCCGATAACCAGGCTCCAGCCGTCGACGAGAACGAACAGCAGAATCTTGAAAGGCGCGGAGATCATCGCGGGAGGCAATTGCATCATGCCGATGGAGAGCGTGACGGATGCAACGACGAGGTCGATGATCAGGAAGGGAAGAAATAAAACGGCGCCGATCTGGAATCCGGCTTTCAACTCGGAGAGGATGTAGGCGGGCACGAGGATCTGAAGGTCGAGATCGGCCGGCGTCCTGGGCTGCTCGGAACGGGAGATCTCAAGAAACGTCCGGATATCTTTTTCGCGCGCGAATCGAATCAGGAAAGTCTTCAGCGGCTTGGAACCTTCGTCGAAGGCCTGCTGCATGCTTAGCTGTCCGTTTTCCATCGGTTCCCAACCCTTGCGATACATGTCGGTGACGACGGGCTGCATGATGAGAAGCGAAAGAAACAGCGAGAGCCCCACCAGGACCTGATTGGAAGGCGCGGTCTGTGTACCGAGCGCCTGACGCAGGAAGTGGAGAACGATCGAAATGCGGAGAAACGGCGTAATGGACATGATGGCCGCCGGAAGGAGGGCCATCAGAGTCATGAAGACGGCGATCTGCATCGGGGTGCTCAGAGAGATGCCGCCGTTGGGGCCGTTGCCGAAGACCGGGACGCCCTGATTGGGGGCGGTGCGGGCCATAGCCGTCGAGTTGAATAAAAGGAAAATGGCCGGGAGAGAGATGCGGATCATTACGAAGACATCCGGAAACTGGGAGCATCCGAGGATTCGGATCTTTCGAGCAAAGTGCAGCCGTTAGGGGCGACGCCAATCAACAGGGTGCGATTCGCGACGCGAATCAGGTGCACGGAATGGCTGGGAGTCAGCGGCAGACGCTCAATCAACTCGAGTTGCCTGCCACTGCCCGCATTTTTGCTCGTGAAACGGAACGACGCCATTCCTTTATGACGGAGGTACCAGAGCATCCCTCCGAGCAGAACGAAAACGATGAAGATCATCGTGATCTGCTCAAGGATTTCCATCGTCTCCTCCGCGGACCGTACGCAGCGATATTTTCGCGATGCGGGCCGCCACTTTGTTCTCGACGGTTACGAGGTCCGCGACGGCGAACTCGACGCCGCCGGCAAACACACGAACGGGGACGCCGGCGGATTGAGTAGTTCGGAGCTCGTCGCCTTCGCGCAACCGAAGAATGCTTTGCAGATCGAGATCGATGCGGCCCAATTCCAATTCCACTGGGAAGGGAATGTGATTGAACCGTTCGAGGTTTTCGGGGTTGTCGCTCATGTTATTGCTTCATTTGCATGAGCGCTTGCTGCATCTGATCGATAGTCGTGATCGCTTTGGAATCGGCCTGATAGGAGTTTTGATAGGTCATAAGACGGGTGAACTCCGTGCCGATGTCGACGTTGGAAGATTCCAGCGCACCGGCTTCGATCTGTCCGCGGCCGCCTGTGCCGGCTGCTCCAATGCTGGGGACTGCGCTCGATGTGGTCAGCGAGAATTCGTTCTGACCGGTTGCCACCATGGATTCGGGATTTTCAACACCGGCGATTGCCATCTGACCGACGACTTGTTGCGTACCGTTTGAGAACTGGGCAACGAGGGTGCCACCGTTTGCAATGGCTACCTGGGTTAGCTGAGCGGCCGCAACTCCGTCGACGGTAGGGGACCCCGATGTCGCGGAGGCCTGAGCAAATTGCGTAATCGTTGGATTGCCGTTCGCATCATCCAGGTTCCACGTAAGGTTGAGGTCGGCTGCACCATCCGTCGGGCCGGTGATGGTGATCGGGACAGTGGCCGGGGAGGCTGGCGAGGTCAGGTTTCCGCTGGAGTCGAACGTCATGGTGCCAGTTGTGAGCGAAGTGGGAGTTCCGGCCGTGCCACCTGCCACGTCCGCGCCGGGAATGGTGACGTTGTAGCTCCACGCGCCGGGACCCGTGTTCGTAAAAGTCACGGTCAGCGTCTGGGTTGCTCCGAGCGAATCGATCACTTGAACAGGAGTGGAGAAGGTGCTGGTTGCTCCGGTTGTCGTGGCGGCAGCGTTGAGATTTGCGGGTATGGAGAATTCAGTGGAAGCAACGGGGGTGGTGGTCAGGCCGGTGGGGATGTTAATTGGCCCGACGGCTCCGCTCGGATTCACAACACCGTCGGTAGCGGTCCAACCGAGGACTTCCGATCCGGCAGAGTCCACCAGATTGCCGGCGGCATTGACGTTCAGACTGCCGTCGCGCGTGTAGAGCTGCTCGCCGGAGGCGTTCTGAACAACAAAGAATCCGTTGCCCTCGACGGCGGCATCGTAAGCTCCGCCGGTGACCTGCACGGTACCTTGGATGAAATCCTTTTGCGCCACGACGGAAGAAACGCCGGCCCCGTTCGGGGACCCGCCTTGCATGGCTTCCGTGACCAAATCCTGGAAAGAAGCCGTGCTGCCCTTAAAGCCTGTGGTGTTGAGGTTAGCAAGGTCGTCACTAACGACGTTGAGCGCTTGGGCTTGCGCGCTCAATCCACTCAATGCGATGGAATAATTACCCATAAAATCTCCTTAATTGGAAGTCGGCGTGGTCGTACCGCTGTTAGTAGCGGGCGTCGTGTTGGTGTCCAACGTGGAGACGCCCTGGTTGATGCTGATCAACTGCTCGAGCTGGCTGAACTGCGCGAGCTGACTGACGAACTGCGTGCTGTCGGTCGGGTTCAGGGGATCCTGATTCTGAATCTGGCTTACGAGCAGTTGCAGAAATGTTTGTTCGTCGCCTAAGGGGTTCGACGACGAGGACGTTGACGAGGTGCCCGACGTCTGGCTGGCTGCTGCCGCCGGCTGGTCCGTGCTATTCGTTACGAGCATAGAATTCCTCCACCCAATCCGGGCGTTTTTGTTGATTGTTCTGTGAATCGCGACGTGTCTGATCGCGGAGCTGTTGGGACTGAGATTCGCTACGTTCTCCGGAGCTGTCTTGCGCGGACGCTTCCGAGCGGGCGGCCGATTGGACGGTTCCGGGACGCCACAATTCGGCGTTCCAGCCGCTGGCATTCAGGCGCGCTGAAAGCTGGTCCACGTTACCGCGGAGAACGTCGGCGAGTTGGGTATCGGTAGACCTCACGGCGACCGTCAATTCGCCGGCGCGATCGACCAGGTGGATCGAAGCGCTGGTCTGGTCGGGTCCGGCGACGCGGACGGAGACTTCGTTTAAGGGAGCTGCTGGGGCTTTCGAAGCGGTCTCGAGAGGCGCGGCCTGATCGATGGCATGGGCAGGCGTCACGGGAGCGGCGGTTTGCGGCGCGGGCGACGAAACGATGACGTCGCGAGATGGGACAGCGACGGTAGTCACGGGCGTCTGGTCGTGAGCCGGTGTCGTCTCGGGCTGATCCGGCGCGGGGGCTGTATCGCGGTCGCTTTGAGGCTGGGAAGACGCGGGCTCTTTTGGAGACGCGGGCTCTTTGGATGTCTTCGGCGAAGACGGCGGCGGCATTGGCGCCTGAGTTTGCGTTTGCGGTCCGGCGCTCTTCGGCGTCATCGCGATCGCGGGAACAGGCGCTTGTTGTGGTGCGATGCCGACGAGTTTGGCCGCGAATGCGACTTCGCCGATCGGGGCAGAAATGTTTTGCTTCGGATTGTCCAGGACTTCGAGATCCGCGGGATCTTGAGAGCTCTTGGGGCTAGCCGCTTGAAGTTCCGGCCGGGGCAACGAGAGGGGAAGCAGCAGCTTCGCGGGCGCGGAGACGAACGGCACAGCAACGGGCGAATCGTCCGGTTGACTTGTCTTCTTGCTCTTAGTAGTTGGTTGCGATTCGTCCGAATCGTCCGAGTCCGGAAGATCTTTCAAGACTTTTTTGAACGATGACTGCGATTGGGCCGCCTGCTTAGATTCTGGTGGCGCTGGAATCACGGCTTGCGGGGAAGAGTGGGCAGCGGCGCTAATCGCAGTCACGCCGGGTGCTTATGCAGGTGACACGCCACGACGAAGAATCAGTATTTCATGAGTTTAGCTTTTCGTTTCGACGAGAGTTCGGCGGCGAGCGACTTAGACTCGCCGAGATGCAGGGCAGAGGTCGTCGTACATATCGCGTAAGCCAACTGGAAATATAGAGATTTTTTGTGGGGTGTTTTGGCGGAGAACGTGCACTCGTGGGAAGTTCTATATGGATCCGATGAGTGTTCTCGCCGCGGGCGGCATCCGCTCGCGCATGGAGTCTCTTGACCTGCTGGCGAACAACCTGGCGAACGCAGCGACTACCGGATACAAGGTGGACCGGGAGTTTTATTCGTTGTTCACCGGGGATCAGGAAGAAAGCGACGATACGGGGGATAGATCCGCCGTGCCGATGATCGACAAACGCTGGACGGATTTTTCGCAAGGCGTTTTGCAGGTGACCGGCAATCCAGCGGATATGGCGCTGGAGGGCAAAGGCTTCTTCACGGTCAACGGACCAAAAGGTCCTTTATATACGAGGAACGGGAGCTTTCAAGTTTCGCCAACGGGGATTCTGACGTCGGCGGATGGGTATCCAGTGACGTCACGCGGCGGAGGAACGATCAAAATCGACCCGGCACTGCCGATTGAAGTGACCAAAGAAGGAACCGTACAACAGGGCGGCGCGGACAAAGGCGAATTGGATGTGGTCAACTTCGCCGACACGATGAGCTTGTCGAAGCAGGGGAGCAACTATTATCAGAACGCAAATCCGAAAGTTGTTCCAACCGCGGCCACGGACGTTACGGTGCATCAAGGCGAGCTCGAGGCATCGAACGTGAATACTCCCTCGGCGGCGATACAACTTGTCGGAGTGATGCGGCAGTTCGAGATGTTGCAGAAGGCCATCACGCTTTCCGTGGACATGAGCAAAAAGGGAACTGAAGAGGTGGCGCGCATTCCTACATAGCGCGCCGGAGGAGGGACCAATATGATTCGAGCACTATACAGCGCGGCCAGCGGTATGACGGCCCAGGAACTCAACGTCGATAACATCGCGAACAATCTCGCGAACGCCAACACGGCAGGTTTCAAGACACGGCGGGCACAGTTTCAGGATCTGATGTATCAAAACATCATTCAGCCTGGCGCCGCGGCATCGCAACAGACTACGGTTCCCACGGGCCTGCAACTCGGGCTCGGAACAAGGGCGGCGTCGAACGAAATCATCTTCACGCAGGGAGATTTTTCATCGACTAGCAATCCGCTGGACGTCGTGATTCAAGGGAACGGCTTCTTTCAAGTACAACAATCGAACGGCGAACTGGCGTATACACGGGACGGCAGTTTCCAGTTGAACGCCAACGGGGCTCTGGTCACGTCGGCCGGAAACCTGGTGGTTCCGCAAATCACCATTCCGAACAATGCGCAGTCGATCACGATCGCCCAGGACGGAACGGTGAGCTTCACGCTCCCGAACCAGACCACGTCGCAGACCGCGGGCCAGATCCAGCTCGCTAATTTTCAAAATCCAGCGGGATTGAACAGCAATGGGAGCAGTTTGTTTACTCCGACCACGGCATCGGGCGATCCGATTGTCGGTGTACCGGGCGGGGCGGACGGCCTGGGATCACTGCTGCAGGGCTACACCGAGCAATCGAACGTGAACGTTGTTGATGAGTTCGTGAACCTGATCACCAGCCAGCGCGCTTACGAAGCAAATTCGAAAGTCGTAAAGGCAGCGGATGAGATGTATCAGGATGTGAACAACATCAACGGCCAATGATTTGGTGGATTGTACTGGCGATGAGACTTCAACCGGCAGCATGCACGCCGATCGAGACGGAAACTATCGTCGCGGCGGACCTTGCGCGGGCCATTCCGGAGTTTGCCAAAGCTCCGGCGGACGCGAACATCGGCTATGCGCCTTCGCCCGGTTCGCGGCGGGTTTTCCGGATCGAAGAATTGCGGCGGTTGGCGGCGCGGTTCCAGGTCGATCTGGGCGGAAGAAGCGAGGCTTGTTTCGAGTGGCCACTGGCGCGTTTGACCGCTGAGCAGGCGATCG
Source organism: Bryobacterales bacterium (assembly GCA_963802915.1). Lineage (GTDB taxonomy): Bacteria > Acidobacteriota > Terriglobia > Bryobacterales > Bryobacteraceae > JAICMB01. The sequence goes on along the minus strand of CAWDKQ010000017.1, from coordinate 48,299 downwards.
CGGCCATGAAGCTGTCGCTGAATATGCCGGAGGCGCAGTTCGAGATTGTCGACTTGAGCAAGCGCGCTACACCGCGTGGCGAGGTCGTATTTCCGGTATCCAGCTTGATTCCTCCGGCCGACCGGCACACTGGCGCGGCCCTATGGCGCGGTTATGTACTCTATGGCGGCGGAGAACGGCGGTCCGACGTCTGGGCGCGGGTCAGGATCTCCGCGCCAATGACTCGCGTGGTGGCGGTGACGCCGATTCCCTCGGGACGTGTGATTGCACCGGCGGAAGTGCGAGTCGAAACGATCGACGATTTCCCGCTCTCCAATGACGCTGCCCGAACGCTCGACGAAGTGGTTGGATGGATTCCCAGATTCGGTTTCGCGGCCGGCCACGCGGTGCTTCGCTCCGAGCTATCGGAAGCGATCGTGGTGAAGACGGGCGATGTGGTGGACGTGCTCGTCAAAAGCGGGAACGCTCATCTGAAGCTGCAGGCGCTGGCGGAAAGCTCAGGACATCGCGGCGATATGATCGCGCTGCGAAACATGAAGAGCGGGAAGATCTTCCGCGCCCGCGTGGAGGCGGAGGACAAAGCGATTGTTCTTACTCAATAATTATGTTGCGATACTTGCTCGTTCTGGTTCTGATCGTTTCGCCGTTGTGCGCGAAAAAGAAAAAAGCTACTCCGCCACAGAAGTCGCCGCTCGACCAGTACCTGGGACAGACTTACGCTAATTCCAGCGTGAACGTTGCTCCTACCTCGCCGGGCTCGCTGTTTTCGCCGGACTCGCGTTTCACTGGTCTGGCAATGGATCTGCGCGCCAATCGTCTGGGCGATATCGTCACGGTGCTGGTTTCGGAAAATGCGACCGCGGTGGCGAGCGGAGATGTGAAGACGCAGCGGCAATCCACTTTAAGCAGTTCCATCAGCGCGGCCGCCGGAATCATGAAGGCGACGGGGCCGTTGAACAACCTGGCTGGCGCGAATACGCAGTCGCAACTTGCCGGAACCGGCGAGACGACGCGTACGGCCACAATCACGGCGACGGTTAGCGCGCACGTCACGCATGTGCTGCCGAACGGCACGATGGTTATTGAAGGCGTGAAACACGTGCAGGTGAATTCCGAGGATCAGACCATCATCGTGCGCGGCATCATTCGTCCGGTGGATGTACAGATGGACAATACGATTCCGTCGGACCGCATCAGCGAAATGGAAGTGCGGGTTAACGGCAAGGGCGTGGTTGGCGATTCGATCCGACGGCCGTTTATCCTATGGCGGCTTCTCATGGGTATTCTCCCGTTTTAAACATTATGCGATTCATAGCATTGATCTCATCGTTGCCGTTCGTTTTCGCGCTTAGCGGCGCGACGCAACTGGCTCGTTTGAAGGACCTGGTCTCGCTCGAAGGAGTACGGGACAACCAGCTTATCGGATACGGCCTGGTAGTTGGGCTGAAGGGCACGGGCGACCGGCAGCAGACAATTTTCCCGGTACAAAGCCTGACTAACATGCTGCAACAGATGGGCGTGGCATCTCCGGCGGCCGCCATCACCGTAAAGGACATCGCGGCTGTGATGGTAACCGCGACGCTGCCGGCGTTCGCGCAGCCGGGCGCAAAGATCGACGCCACAGTGGCAGCGATTGGCGACGCGACCAATTTACAGGGCGGAGTGCTGGTGATGACGAGTCTGCGCGGAGTAGACGGCCAGATCTATTCGATGGCGCAAGGGCCGGTAATTACGGGAGGATTTGTCGCGGGAGGCGGAGGAAATAGCCAAACGGTGAATCATCCCACGGTTGGCCGCATTCCATCGGGAGCGTCGGTAGAACGGGCGGCACCTTCGATCACGCCGACTAAAGCGGTGAAACTACAGCTGAAGCAGGCCGATTTCACGACTGCGGTTCGAATCTCAGCGCTGCTCAATGAGACCTTCGCATCCCCGGAGACGCCTGTCGCGCGTGCGGAGAATTCGGGGCTCGTGTCGGTGACAGTGCCGGCGAAATTCGGAACTCACACGACGGAATTTATCGCGGAACTGGAAAAGTTGCAGGTCGAGGCGGACACCCCGGCGCGGGTGGTGGTGAACGAGCGCACCGGAACGGTGGTGATGGGCAAAGACGTGAAGGTAGCGCCGGTAGCGATCATGCACGGAAATCTGGTGGTGGAGATCGAGACGACCATGGCGGTGTCGCAGCCTGCGCCGTTCTCTTCGGGAGGGAAGACCGAGGTGGTTCCGCAGGTATCCACGTCAGCGAAGGAAGAGAAAGCTCGCAACCTGATGCTGAAAGAAGGCGCGACCGTGGAAGAACTGGTGCGTGCGCTCGGTTCGATCGGATCGACGCCACGCGACATCATCGCGATCCTGCAAAGTCTGCGGGCCGCCGGAGCGTTGGAGGCCGAACTGGAAGTGATGTGATGAATTCCGTAAACGGCGTATTACTGGGCGGAACGGTCGCCACGGCGCGGGAAGTTACCGCGCAGAAGAGCCCGGTCGCGTTCAAGAACGCGTTAGATGAAGCTACGGCGCCGAAAGACGAAACCGCGAAGATCGAAAAGGCTGCACGCGGGTTCGAGGCTCTCATGATCGGTCAAGTTATGAAGTCGGCTCATGGATCCGACTCCGAAGGCTGGTTCGGGGCCGGGGACGACGATGAGTCCTCTTCTACTGCGATTGAGATGGCCGAAGAATACCTGGGTCAAGCGATAGCGCAAGGCGGTGGACTAGGAATCGCAAAAATGGTAGTGAAGAATCTGAGTAAGCCTCCTGTTACACCGCCCAGCTCCGGCCAGACAATGGACAATCAAACGCATACGCATAAGGATTCATTGCAGCCATTGGGATCTCGCAAGACCCGATGACGGGTCTCTGCTGTATAGAGTTCTCGGCTGCCTGGCGCTTCAGGACGTCGAGCCATCCCTGGTATAGCTGCTTCAACAGCTTGGAGGCTTCGATCAAGGCTTCCTCCGATTTGCGCGAGTGGGCATCGAACAAGCGCTTCTGGATGTAGATGTAAACCCGTTCGAGCCGGGCCGTGAGTTCGGGGTGCGCCGCGCTGTTCAAAGACGCCCGTAACTCGTTGATAATGTTGACAGCTTTCGTGATGGCTTTACCGCGCGCCATGATATCGTTAGCGCGGAGCCTATCGAGGGCGAGATCGATGGAGCTCAGGGCGCCTTCATACATCATGCGGACCAACTCCGTCGGGGAAGCGGTGAGAACCCGCTCGGCAACATAACCGTTCTGTGTGTAAGTGTCCATGGCGTGCAGCTACATATCGAAGATTCCAGAGGAGTTTTCGAAAGTATTTTGGTCCAGTACTTCTACCCACAAACTGAGGGCAGTGGGTACCCCCCTCATAAGAGTTGGGGGTAAAGCCTAGGGTATAAGGGCTGACAGTCCGATTTATAGCTTTCAGGACTAGGAAGTAAACATTCTCCTTCAAAGGCTGAAAGCAATTGAAGCAAATCGTTTGGCTCTTTCCTCCGGGAGGGTCGCAGCTCGAAGAGTTCGAGTCGATCCAGGAGGGTGCGGAATTTGTCGTTTGTCCAGTAGATAGCGTTCCCGACGCAATCGAAAAGCTGCGGCGAGGGGAAGCGGACGTTATCGTGGTATCGCTTCCGAACAGCGGCTGGGTTCCGCGCGAGATTCTGTCAGAGATCTCGGATGCACGACCGTCAATTCCGGTCATCTTATACGATCCCCATAAAGGTAAGAACCTCGTGTTTCCAACGGGCGGGAACGCCGGACCGCGATGCGCCGGACAGCCCGGAACTAGCGAGGAGTTGATCGCGTCGATCCGCGCGGCGCTGGCTCCCGGAGCGGCTGTGGAATTGCCTCGTCTTTCTCACTCCGAGCCATGGCGTAAATTGCTGGTCGGCGACAGCGACGTGATGCGGGAAGTAGTTGAGACCATTGCGCTGGTTGGGAATCGCAGGGCGACGGTTTTGATCACCGGCGAGACCGGAACGGGTAAAGAAATTGCGGCTCGCGCCATTCATATGGCCAGTTCGCGGGCGCATTTGCCGATCGTGGCCGTCAATTGCGCGGCGCTGCCGGAACATCTGCTCGAAGCCGAATTATTCGGACACACCAGGGGCGCGTTCACGGGGGCGGTAAACGCACGCGTTGGACTTTTCGAACAGGCGAATCGGAGCACCATTTTCCTGGATGAGGTCGGGGAGATGCCGCTTCCATTGCAGGCCAAACTGCTGCGGGTGCTGCAAGAGCGAGAATTGCACCGAGTTGGCAGTTCCGAGACGATTCGCATTGACGTACGCGTGATCGCAGCCTCGAACAGCGATCTCGAAGCGGCCGTGGCCCAGAAACGATTTCGACAGGACTTGTTTTATCGCCTGAACGTCGTTCCGCTGCGTATGCCGGGCCTGCGAGACCGGCTTTCGGACATCCCGGCCCTGGTTCAACATTTCATTCGCAAGATTTCAGACCTGGAAGGCGGACCCGAGAAGCTCGTCTCCAAGGAATCGATGGAGTACCTGGCAAACTATAGCTGGCCGGGCAATGTGCGCCAGCTCGAACACGCGGTGGAATCGGCGATTGCGCTGAGCGGTCCTCGGCGGGTATTGCTGCCGCGGGATTTCCGGTTGCCGCAAGAACAGACAATGCCCGGCATCAGCATGCTGCGCGATCTGGATGTTCCGGAGTCGGGACTCGATCTCGAAGAGCTCATGGTGAGCATCGAGCGCACGCTTCTGGAACGCGCCTTGTTCAAATGCGGCGGAAATAAGGCCCGTGCCGCTGATCTTCTGAACATGAAACGGACCACGCTGGTGTCGAAGTTCAAGGCACTGCAAAGCTGCGCGTAAAGATGGCTCAAGCAAAAAGTACGGCGATCGCACTTCCGCCGAAACTAGTTTCCGGCGCGGCCATGTCCGTGATCTCGGAGCTGGGTGTTCCGATTGCCGTGCTGGCGATCATCGTCGCGCTGATTACCCCGCTTCCCGGCTTCATTCTGGATTTTCTGATCGTCACGGACATCATGATGTCGGTGATCGTAATGATGGTCGCGATGTATATCGGGCGGCCAGTCGAGTTCAGCGTCTTTCCTACCGTCCTTCTCCTACTCACACTTTTTCGACTGGCACTGAACGTTTCTTCGTCGCGCCTCATTTTGTTGAATGGAAATTCTGGCACCAGCGCGGCTGGGCACGTAATCGAGGCGTTCGGCAGCTTCGTGGTGGGCGGCAACTACATTATCGGCACGGTGATCTTTTGCATTTTGATCGCGATCCAGTATGTCGTCATCAATCACGGCGCGGTCCGCATTTCCGAAGTGACCGCGCGATTTACATTGGACGCCCTACCCGGGAAACAGATGTCGATCGACGCGGACCTGAACAGCGGGCTGATCGATGAGACGGAAGCGCGCCGCCGGCGCAAGGAACTGAGCACGGAAGCGGAATTTTACGGCGCGATGGACGGAGCGTCGCGATTCACGCAGCGGGACGCGATCGCCAGCATTATTATTACGGCGGTCAACATCATTGCCGGTTTTCTGATCGGCGTTCTGCAGCATGGCATGGATTTGCGGCACGCGCTCGAAACGTATACCGTGCTCACGATCGGAGACGGTCTGGTGACGGTGGTACCGGCGCTGATGATTTCGGTTTCCGGTGGTTTGATCGTGACGCGAGCTAGCTCGGGAACAAAGCTCGGGACGGAGTTCAAGGGGCAGATCTTCACCAAGCCTGAGCCTCTCATGCTTGCGAGCGGAGTGCTAGTCGCACTCGCCGCTTTCCCCGGGCTTCCCACTCTGCCGTTCCTGGTTCTGGGCGGCGGACTCGGCACAGTGTCGTGGAGAATGCGACGAAGAAACGCCGCCGCCGTCGCAATTTCGACGGAAGCGCCGCAAAAAGCGGCGAAAGAGAATATCGATCTGCTGCTGCAAGTGGACCCGGTGGCGGTCGAAGTCGGCATGGGTTTGGTTCGTCTTGTGGAGGGTGGAGCGAACTCTCCGCTGCTGCAGCGAATCGCTGGAATACGGAAGAATCTGGCTACGCAGTACGGCTACGTTCTGCCTCCCGTGAAGGTCAACGACAACCTGACACTGCGATCGCGTGAATACACGGTGCTGCTGAAGGGCGTCGAGATCGCGCGCTTCGAACTCCCGGCAGGACAGGAGCTTGCGATCCCGACGGGGCGCAATAACCAGCCTCTGGAAGGCAAGCCTACGAAAGATCCGGCATTCGGTCTACCCGCGATTTGGATTCCGATCGAACGCGCGGAACAGGCTCGGCTGGCGGGCTACACGGTGGTGGATGAAATCAGCGTCATGGGGACGCACCTATCGGAAACGATCCGTAAATATGCGCACGAACTGTTCACGCGCCAGGACGCGAAAGCGTTTTGCGATCGCGTCGGTTTGAACAATCCGAAACTCATTGAAGACTTGGTTCCAAAAATGCTCCCGCTCTCGTTGATCCAGAGAGTTCTTCAAAACCTGCTACGCGAACGTGTCCCGATTCGCGACGCGGTCACCATCCTGGAAGCTCTGGGCGAGGCATCTCAAATGACCAAGAATCCGATTCTACTCACCGAATTCGTACGCCAGGCGATCCGCAGGACGCTCGTGAAGGCGCATGTCAATCCACAAGGCGAACTGCCCGCTTATCTGCTCGACTCGGGCACGGAACAAATGATCGAAGGCGTGATCGAGCACGGCGAACACAACAGCGTTCTGGGATTGGCGCCGCAAGCGATGCGCGACGTCGTCAACAGGATCTCGGGCAAGTTCGAGGCTACGGGGAACCCATCCGTGGTGCTCACCAACTCAGCCGTGCGCTATTTCGTGCGGCAGATTCTGGAGCCGGTGGCTCCGCAGGTGACAGTGCTTTCGCACAACGAAGTGCCGCCTGAGACGAAAGTGAAGCCGCTGGGGTTGGCAGCATGAGAATCAAGTCCTACTTCAAGAATTCTGTCGCGGCCGCCATTCGGGAAGCCTCGGATGAACTCGGGCCGGAGGCAATGCTGATTGAGTCGCGTCCCGCAAAGGAGGGCGCGAGGCATCTGGGACGGTTAGAAGTGGTGTTCGGCGTTATGGACCAGGGCCGCGAACAACGGGAGGAACGGCCTGCCGCGGAACAATCGGGGCGGGACGATCTTGCGATCGAACTGCAAATGCTGCGATCGCAACTCAACGATTTACGAAAGATCATGCAGCCGACGCCGGCGCCCACGGACGATTCGTCCGAAGTCGAAGAGGTGTTGCGCGAACTGGTGGCCTGCGGTATGGACCCGCTGGTGGTGGACAACCTGGTGGACACCGCCGAGGGGATCTGGCGCGGGCCGCTGGCGCCAACGCTCCCATCGGGCGCAAGACATCCCCTGCGGCAGGTGGTGGCGGAATGCATGGGCCGCAAGCTGCAAGTTTCAGCCGCGCTCAATTCCTCGGGTCGAGGAAACGCGGCCGTATTCGTGGGCCCGCCGGGCGCGGGTAAGAGTACAGTGATCGCGAAGCTTGCGGTTCACCGATGTCTCTCGCAACGGCGCTCCGTCCGGATCGTTTCCGTAGACACGGACCGCGTCGGCGGACATGAACGGTTGAGGATCTACGCCGGGATTATGGGCATCGGATTCACGGCCGCAAACTCACTGGCGGAGTTGCGCGACGCGCTGCACGAGACGCGCGGGAAAGACTACGTGCTGATCGACACGCCCGGGTTTTCGGCGGGAGACACCGCAGCAGCAAACGATCTCGCAATGGCCTTCGAAGCCATCGATGGGCGTGAGGTTCACCTTGTTTTACCAGCGTCCATGAAGTGCGCCGATCTTTCCACGTTTTCCGACTTCTATTCCGTTTTCAAGCCGGGACGTCTGCTGTTCACAAAACTGGATGAAACATCGTCGGTCGGGTCGGTTATTTCCGAAGCCCTGCGGATCGGAAAACCGCTCTCGTTCTTTTCGACCGGGCAGGGCGTTCCTGAAGATCTGGAGGACGCGAGCGTGGAAACTCTGACCGGCAGATTACTCGGAGGGGAGGCGGCACTGATCGCAAGCGCCGCATAAAAGATGGCCGCCAACTCACTTGCTTATTCCGAGTCGACAGTCGCTTACGCGGAGGACCGCGAGCGCCTGATCATCGAACATTTGCCGCAGGTGCGTTGGATCGCCACGCGTATTTTCGAAAAGCTCACAGGCAATGCGAATCTTGAAGACCTGATCTCGGCCGGAGTGATCGGGTTGATCCATGCCGTAGACACTTTCGACCCCACGTTTAACGTCAAGCTGAAGACTTTTGCCGAGCACAAAATCCGCGGCGCGATTCTCGACAGTATTCGCGGGTTGGATGGAATTCCGGCACATCGCCGCAAGATGCTCAAGCACGTGAGCAACGCGATTGCGGCAGTAGAGAACCGTCTACAACGGACACCGACGGAAGAGGAGATTGCGGCTGAACTCAACATGCCGGTCGCAGAGTACCAGGAGACGCTGCTGGAATTGCGCGGCGTCAGCCTCGGCAGTCTGGACGAGGTGCCGGAAGGCCGCTCCGAGAACCGCCTCCTGCAATTCATCTCTCAAGACGAGGAGAATCTTCCGGCTCGCATTTTGGAAAAGGCGGAGTTGCAGAAGCTTCTGGCGTCGGCGATCGGCAAAATGCCCAAAGTGGAGCGCACGATACTGACCCTTTATTACAAAGAGGACCAGAACCTGCGAGATATCTCCGAAGTTCTCGGAATCCACGTGACACGGGTCTGCCAGTTGAAATCCCAGGCTGTTATGCGTCTGAGAACATATATGCTTCAAAAATGGCCCAGCACGAGGGGCGTTTACTAATGAACCAGCAACGCGATTACGTCGAAAAAAGCTTTGCGGCGCCGGCGACCACGGCATCCGATCCGCAAACCAACTTTTCCAAGACCGCAGGTCTGCTGATGGACCTGAAACTACAGGTTAGGGTTCTGTTCGGAAGGACCAATCTTCGATTGAAGGATCTTTTGAAGTTAGGGTCAGGATCGATCGTGGAGTTGGACCGCGCCCCGGACGATATCGTCGAACTGGTGGTCAACGACCGCGTGATTGCGCGAGGGCAGGTAGTTGTCATTGAAGGTTGCTATGGCATCCGCGTTACAGAGATTTTGAAGCGGGGTGAATCCGGCGATGGTCCCGCTGGGGATCTCGTGAATCTACTGCAGGGTATCCGGTGATGAAGACGGCTTATGGGCTCCAGGCGATCGGGATTTTCTTGCAGTACGTGCTGCCGGCAGCCATCAGCCTGGCTGCGCTGCCTTTGTTCCTTAAAATGATGGGACGGATCCAGCGCCTGGAAGCGCAAATCGCCCGGACTGGCGAGGAGATGAAGGCCGAAGGGGCATCCCTGACGAAAGGGCTAGCGACGCTGAGAACTGAGATGGAGGCTGCGGCAGAAGCGGCCCCGGCAGGTCCGAGCAGCGCCGGCAGCAGTGCGACGAGCGCTGGAAGCAATGCGACTATGCGGGCGAAAGTATTGAAAATGCACAGGTTGGGGCAATCCGTAGACCAAATCGCCAGCACACTGCGCTTGTCTCGAGGAGAGGTGTTGCTGCTGCTGAAGGTTCACCGAATTGTGCTCCGGACGTTCGAGGCGGATCAAAAAGATGCCGAAATGCCAATCTTCGACATAAAAACCTTAAATGGACTGGCGGGCTGATCGATATATGAACGGGAACGTCAGCCCATGGGGAACAAGATGAAGATAAACGACCTCAATGTCCTATCCTCTGCGTTGCAGAACGTAACAAAGAGCGGATCGAAGAGCGACGCCAGCAATTTGCGGACGGCATCCACGGATTCAACGACTTCCGCCTCCGGCGACCAGGTGGCCTTGAGCAGCCAAAGCCGTCTGTTCAGCGCAGCGTTAAATGCAGGCGAGGCGACCCGTTCCAGCCGCATCGATCAGCTTCGCGCCTTGTACGTCCAGAATCAACACGAGGCCGACCCGCAGGAGGTCAGCAACGCGATTATTAACGCCCATTTGTCCGGCGGGTGAGGTTTAAATCCGAGCTTTGAATCCAAAGACGATGAGCGCACAAAGGCTTGACCGGTACCAAGCGCCGGCCGAGTGTATCCGCGCCGCCCGCGCCGGTATCTCGGAGGTCATGCGGCTGCTCAGCCTTTCCAGAGAAGAGGACGCAGAGCGATGCACGGCGCTGCTGGAAAATGTGGTGGCGCAACTCCAATCCGCGTCCGTTATCCTGCGCGACCTGGGTAGCGTGAAAAACGCGGACCTACGACGTTCCGTGGCGCAGTTACAGCGCGACGTGAAAACGCTCGCGACGACTTTATCCGCATCTGACCGTCTCATTTCGGGCTGGGTCCGCCGCTTGGGCGTGAAAAATGCCGGCTATACCGAGCGGGGCGCGTCGGCGCCGTTGATACTCGTCAAGAAAGTGAACGTGACCGGGTGATGACCATGGATTGTCGAATAGGTCTCAGCGACGTCCCCTCGCTAACGGTCAGGGTTCCGCGGCAGTTCGCCGCCGGGGGATTTAGATAATGGCAGATCTGTTTTCGGCATTGACCTCGGCGGGTGGCGCCCTACAGGCGTTTCAAAACGCCCTGAACGTTACGCAGAATAACGTCAGCAACGCGCAGACGCCAGGCTACGCGACACAGGTCCCGCAGTTCGATGCGCTCTCTTTCAATTCGTCGACCGGCCTCAGTGGCGGCGTGATGTCGGCGCCGGCCAGCGACACACGCGATCAATACTCCGAACTGGCTGTTCAACAGCAGGTCACTCTGCTCGGCAACTCATCGCAACTGACAACCAGCCTCAATCCGATCGACGAGGTGCTGAACGTCACGGGCACCGGCGGTGTTGCGAACGCGATGGACTCGTTGATGCAAAGCTTTTCGGCCTGGAGCGCGTCGCCCGACAGCGCTAATGCACAATCCGCGGTATTGAACGCCGCGTCCACGGTGGCAACTTCGTTCCAGCAGGCCGCAGTGCAGCTCGGCCAGACCGAAACCGCGGTGAACGGCGATCTGCAAACGACCGTTTCTTCCATCAACCAAATCGCGGCGACGATCCAGCAATATAACGTTGCGAAGCAATCGTCAACGTCGCCCGATCCGGGTCTGGACGCGCAGTTATACTCTTCGCTCGAACAACTATCGCAGTACGTTAACGTTCAGACCACGACCAACTCGGACGGCACGGTGAACGTGCTGGCGGAAGGGCAGATTCCACTGGTGCTGGGCACTCAGCTTGACCCTCTGACCGTTCAGGCTGGCGGTTCCGCCGTGAATGCCACGGTGCTGGATAACTCAGGCAATGATGTCACCGACAAGATCACCGATGGGCAGTTAGGTGCGCTCCTGTCGGTTCGGAATCAGGTACTGCCGTCCCTGATCGGAGGTCCGTCGGAAACCGGGTCTCTCAATACTTTGGCTACGCAACTCGCCTCCAGTGTGAACGGTCTGCTCACCGCAGCGGGAGGACAGCCGCTATTCGAGCAGGATCCGAATTCGACCACGGACGCCGCGGCCACTCTTTCGGTGAACTCCACTTTAGAGCCATCGGATCTGGTGGCAGCCTCCACCGGTCCCCCAGCCGTTTCGAATGGCACGGCGCTTGCACTCAGCAATTTGGGTAATGCGCAGAATCCGAACCTGCAGAACATGACGTTCGACCAGTTCTATGGCGCCGCCGCGTCGTCGATCGGAAGTCAATTAAGCAACGCGCAGACGGCATCGACCGCCCAGACTCAAACGGTCGCGCAGGCGCGCTCTTTGCGCCAACAGCTTTCAGGAGTGTCGCTCGACGCAGAAGCCACGCAGCTAATGGAATTGCAGCGATCGTATCAGGCGGCAAGCCAGATGATCACGGTAGTCGACAGTCTGGCGCAAGGTCTCATGAATATGATCCCAGCCTAAAAGGGTTGACTATGATCTCAGGAATCGATCCGACCAGCCAAGAGCTACTCAATTCGATTAATATCACCCAGCAGAATCTCAGCCAGTCGCAGGCTCAGATTTCTTCCGGCGTGAAGATCTCGCAAGCCTCGGACGATCCGCAGGTCATCGGCGATCTTTTGACCACTCGTGCCGATATCGCGCAGGTCACGCAGGTCCAGAGCAACCTGACATCAGTGCAAACCGAGGTGCAGACGGCCGACTCGAGCGTACAGAGCGCCGTCCAACTGCTGCAACAGGCGGGGGTTCTGGCGACCCAAGGCGCCAACTCATTAGAAACGACGGATGAGCGCAATTCGCTGGCAACGCAGGTGAACGGCATACTCCAGCAGATGGTGTCGATCAGCGCGACGCAGGTGAACGGTTCCTATATCTTTAGCGGCGACCAGACCAGCAGTCCGCCCTATGAAGTCGATCCTTCGAATTCCAACAACGTGATTCAACTTGTGACAGCGCCTGCCACAAGGCTGATTCAGGATCCGACTGGATTGACATTCGCGGCGTCCTTGACGGCGCAGCAACTGTTCGACGCCCGCGATTCTAACGGCAACCCAACTTCGGGAAACGTGTTTGCGGCCCTCGAAAACCTCCAGACGGCGTTGCAGTCGAACGATCCGACAGAGATCCAAACCGCCGCGAGCGGCATTACCAGCGCCCAGAACTACCTCAATCTACAGTCCACGTTCTACGGCGACGTCCAGAACCGGATCTCCACCGCGCTGAATCTCGCCCAAATGTTTCAGACTCAGGACACGGCTCAATTGAGCGCGGAGCAGGATACCGACGTGGCGGCCCAAGCGATAAAAATGACGCAGGACACCACCCAACTGGATGCCGCGATGGCCGCGGCGGCGAAGCAACCGACCACCAGCCTGTTCAATTATTTCCCGTCCACGACGGGATAAAAAATATTTCTTAAAATCCGGTAAACATGCTTCGATATGTTCTCAGCATGATGGCGAATCCAGTGCAGTACACGGCCGGTGAGGCCGCCCGGCGTCTCGTTGCAGCTCTGTATAGTGAATCGGAAGAACAGATTGGCCAGTCCCTGCGAGCCATTGCGAGCCTGCCGCCCGCGGCTCCGCGCGATTCGCAAGAACTGGAGTTTCGCGACCTTCTCACCGGGATCGTAGAGCGAATCGAATCCCGCAGGGCGCCGCTTCACACGACGCAGGGCGCAGTGGCTCTACGAATGTTGGAACATCTATCCCGTAACGCTGCTTAAATCGATAAAGCCAGGACCCTCTTCAACTAAGAACGCACGCTTACGTCCCGTGCTGACGACCTGCCCCTTGAATCCGGTCTCGCCGTTCAAAGTACACGAAAGCCGGCGATCGGTCGGATGATCGAACTTGATAACAAAACCTTCGCGCAGCTGCACCAGGTCCAGGAGGGCCATGGAGACTTCGGTCAGCCAAACGTCGAGCTGAACATCGGCGTCCAGCATTGCGAGGGAGATATTTGCTTCTTCGGGCATGCCGGCATCGGCCGCTTCGCCGCGGGCGGCTGCGCTCAGAAGCGAATCGAGGGCCCGCGCGGGAGACAAAACCGTGAGAGTGCCGCTGCGCTCCGCGGCCATCAGATCGAAGCCGGCAGCGATGACGTCCTCGGTGGACGCGAATATTCGAGCCAACTGAGACGGGGTCTCAATGCCGCGGAACTGCAACGAAAGCGGTGACACCGCGCTCCAGGCGCGTTCTAGCTCTCCACCGATCGCTCGCATGATTATGGCCAGCAACTGCTTTTCGATCTCAGTGGGCCCGCGTTCGGGTATCGGCCGCCCTGCCGGTTTTGCTCCCAGCATCAGCTCTAAGAGGGGGAAAACCACGGCAGCTTCCAATTCGACGAGGATGCCCCACCCCGTGGGCTGGACGGTAAAGACGCCAGTGCAGGCGTACGGTCCGCGGCTGGCGAGAAATGCGGGGTAGGCGCACTCTTCTACCGTTTTGGGGCGAACATTGACTCCGGTCCGAAGGTACGCCGAGAGCTGCATGCCCAGGTCTTTGGCGAACGTCTCATGCAGAGTATTGAGGAGGGTTCGCGAGGCTGCTGGAGTCTGAGTATGGGTCTCGTACAGCATCTGGCGTTCGGATGCGTTCTGCGGTTCCGGCATGAATGATCTCATTGCCAGAATCGGCCTTTCCAGCTCCCCACTTTAGCGAGCGGGCCAACAAACGGCGAAGAAACATAAACTTGCGCGGATGATTTGTCGATACCTTAATCGAATCCATCGATGGAAGTCGCTCTATGATCCAGCTCACGAGGTTGAATCGCGTCCCGCTCATCCTGAACTCGGATCTCATCGAGCACATCGAGGTGACGCCCGATACAGTGATCACTCTTACGACCGGCCAAAGGTTGATGGTTCTCGAGTCGGCCGAGGAGGTTGTCGATAGGGTGATCGCGTTTCGAAGGGCCATCGTGAAGTCTGGGGGTTGCGCTGTACTCGAGGCTTCCTCACCGCCGGTACTCGCCAGGGAACAAGAAATCAACGAGGCGCTGAAGTCCCATGGCCGATAAAACGGCGAAGCGCGGGGGGACAAAGCCTGACATCTCGAGCATCCTGGGGCTCGTAATCGCTTTCGGCGGAATCCTCGGCGGTCTGGTGCTCGAGGGGGGCAAGATCGCGGAGCTAGCGCAAGTCACGGCCGCCATGATCGTTCTCGGGGGCACGCTCGGGGCGGTGATGATTACGACGCCGTTATCCGTGCTTATAGCGGCAGCGAAAAAACTGGGCATGGTTTTTTTCGAGACAACGCACTCGCCGTCGCAGATGATTGAAGAAATCATAACCTACGCTTCCAAAGCGCGAAGAAACAGCATCGTATCGCTCGAAGGGGACTTGGACAAGATTGGCGATCCGTTTCTGAGGAAGGCTCTAACGCTGGCCGTTGATGGCACGGATCTCAATGCGCTGCGGAGCATGATGGAGCTCGATATCGCGCTCGACGAAAAGGCGGCCGAGGCGGAGGCGAAAGTTTACGAAGCGGCCGGCGGGTATGCGCCGACGATTGGAATTATCGGCGCCGTGCTGGGTCTGATTCAGGTGATGAAACATCTGGAGAACATCGACGAAGTCGGGCGAGGGATCGCAGTGGCGTTCGTGGCGACAGTTTACGGGGTGGGCGCGGCCAACCTGTTTTTTCTACCCGCAGGCAACAAATTGAAGGCGCGTGCGCACCAGGTCTTGCACACCCAGGAACTAATGCTGGAAGGTGTGTGCAGTATCGTTGAAGGGCTGAATCCCAAGCTGATCCGAGTAAAACTGGAGAACTTCGCCCCCGAAGCGGCGAAAGGAAGCGCCGCGGATACTCCTAAAGGTTCCGCACAGACTGTCGCCGCGGCGAAGACTTAGCAATGGCTATTAAGCGCAAGCCGCCGGCCCCAGAAAACCACGAGCGCTGGCTGATTTCATACGCCGACTTTATCACGCTATTATTTGCATTTTTTGTCGTAATGTTCGCATCGTCGCAGACGGACAAATCTCGCGCGAAGATGATGTCGGAAGCTGTCCAAAGCGCGTTGGATGGAAAATCGTCGGGCGTTCCGCCGGCTGTCGCCAAGATCCTGGGCGGCACTATTGAAGATAAGGGCCAGGGAAATGCGCAGATGAAAGGTCCGGGAGGAGCTCAGCAGGCCGCGAGAGAGACGCCGCCGCAAGATGTTCTCGAACTTATTCCATCGTTGAAACGGTTGAGCAAGGAACTTGCGGACGAACTTCGCGCCGGAACGCTGGAAGTAAAGCTGGAGCCACGCGGACTGGTGGTAAGTCTTCGTCAAAACGCTTTCTTTCCGTCCGGGACGGACGTAATTGCGCGCGATACATATCCGACTCTCGAGAAACTGGCGAACGTGATTCGATCGCTTCCCAATCCCGTTCAACTGGAAGGACACACGGACGCGGTGCCGATCCATAATGAGCGCTTCAAAAGCAATTGGGAGCTTTCTTCAGCGCGCGCCATCGCGACACTTGAGGTTCTGTGCGACCGCTTCGATCTGCCGCGGGACCGCTTTGCGGTGGTGGGACGCGCCGATACCGCGCCGTTGGATACAAACGACACGCCCGAAGGACGGGCGCGCAACCGGCGTGTCGACCTGGTGATCGTCAATATACTTTCAACCCAACCGAAGGGTGCAACGAACGCGGTAGTCCTGTCCCAGCCCGCCAAGCCCTCGAAATAAACTCCGGCGGGCTGCGTACTTCCATCTCCTCGATCTTTAGTCCCGATTGGAAAATACTTTGAAAAAGAATTCAAATCGGAGGAAAAAGTATCGAGATGAAAGGTGCTTGCTAGAAGATAGCAGCCTCGGCTCGCAGCCGCAGGAATCGAGAGAGGACAATATGATTTCCCTTCAGACGAACACGACCGCCATGGTGGCGGAGAATAATTTGTCGATCAATAACCAGGCCGAGAGCCAGGCCATCACCCGCTTGACCTCCGGCTACCGAATCAACTCATCGGGCGACGACGCCGCCGGGCTGTCGGTTGCAAACGGCTACCGCAGCGATGTTGCGGAACTCACGCAGGGCGTGCAGAACGCCAACGATGCCATCAGCCAGCTCCAAACCGTTGACGGCGGCCTGAACAACATTTCCACCATTCTGGATCGCATGAAGACGCTAGCCACCGAATCGGCCACCTCCACGTTCACGGGAGACCGCTCGATTCTGCAGAACGAATTTAAGACGCTCCAGACCGAAATCGATAACCAGGCGACGAACATCGGTTTGAATACCGGCGGCTCTCTCAATGCCGCATTGAGCGTGTATATCGGCGGCGGTACCGACGCGACGGTAAACGTGGATTTGAGCGGCGCCGCGGTGGATTCCACTGCTTTGGGTGTGGCTTCCGGAACCATCGATGTCAGCTCGGCAAGCGACGCGACCGCGGCCATTGCCGCTCTTAACACAGCGGTCAGCAATCTCGGCGTCGCACAGGGCGCGGTCGGCGCGGGTGAGAATGACCTGAACTACGCGGTACAGCTTGCGAATTCGCAGGTCACCAGCTTTTCGGCTGCGGATTCCGACATCCGCGACGCAAACATCGCGACGGAAGCAGCGAACCTCACTAAGACTCAGGCTCTGTCGCAAGCCTCGGTGGCGGCTCTCGCGCAAGCGAATGCAATGCCGCAGGCCGTTTTGAAACTCCTGCAATAGCCCTAATCTTATAGCTGCATCGGGCCGATCTCAATATAGATCGGTCCGAGAACTGCCGTGAGGAGAATTTATGGGTTCGTCCGTAACGCCCGTAACAGTAACTTTCAACGGAACAAGTCAGTACGCCAGCTCTCTGCAACAGGTAATTACCCGCGCCGTTTCCATAGCATCGCTCCCGATGCAGCAGCTCGAAAACGAACAGGCCACCACCAGCCAGCAAATCACCGACGCGACTTCACTCGAAACCACTCTCACGGCTATCAACACTGCTATCCAGGGACTTTCCACGTCCGGTGGCAATACGCAATCGACGTCGGTTTCGGACTCCACTGTTGTGTCGGCGAGTGCATCGTCGACGGCTTTGCCTGGCAGTTACACTATTCAGGTCCTGGATCCTGGTTCGAGCAGCAGCGCGATGAGCTCCGACGGATTGACCACCGTGACCGATCCGACCTCGCAGGACATCAGCGCGAGCTCTTCATTCACTCTGACGGTGGGAACGTCAACGTACACCATCCAGCCCTCCGGCAACAATCTTGACGCGCTCGCTCAGGCGATTAACAGCAGCGGCGCCGGCGTGCAAGCCACCATCGTGAACGTGGGATCCCCAGAGTCACCGGACTACAGACTGGCGCTTCAAGCGAGCGCGCTGGGCGCGCAGACAGTTCAGTTGGACGACAGCTCTAATACCGATCTGCTCACCAGCCTGACCACAGGCTCCGACGGTTCATATACAGTGAACGGACAACCGCCCGCGGGGATCTCGACCGATTCGAGTACCGTGACCATTTCTCCGGGACTCACGGTCAACCTGCTCGCGGCGGGTACCTCCACGGTCTCGGTGAGCCTCGACGCGTCCTCCATCTCCAGCGCGGTGAGCGCGTTCGTAACCGCCTTCAATAATGCCCAGACGCAGCTGAACCTCAGCTACGGAACGAATGCCAATTCGCTCTCCGGCAACAGCATTGTGTATGAAACCAGCGATGCGCTGAATAATCTGATGCAATACACAGGCAGCAGCAATAGCGGGGATATCCAATCGTTAACAGACCTGGGAATCACGAACTCCGATACCGGCACTTTGACGTTCGATCCATCGGTAATCAGCTCCATGTCCAGTAGCGAGCTGGCCAACGTCGTGGCTTTTCTGGGGAATACGACGAGCGGCTTTCTGGCGCAAGCCACGAATACAATGACGAGCCTGACCGACCCTACAACCGGGCTGGTAACAGGCGAAATCACCAACCTGGATACCCAATCCACGAATGAGACCAACCAGATCGATGCGCAGCAGACCAGCGTCAATGCGCTGCAGACGAGCCTTACCAACCAAATGAACTCCGCCGATGCCCTGATCTCGAGTCTGGAACAACAGAGCTCGTTTCTCACCTCGCTCTTCAACACGATGAATGCCAACAACAACGCCGGCCACTAATAGGAACCTGATCCTGCATGAAGTCGTAAAGCTCGGGGATCTACTGTTTCGCAGCATCGCCGCGAACCGGTACGACTTTGCCCAGGAATGCTCGTCGCGGCTTCTGGCTTTACATTCGACTGAGACCCACGCTCCGATTCTCTCGATTCTGGAGCGCGCCCGCCGCGTCGCGCTGATACAGCGCGCTGCCGCCTCCTCGCGTCTTTCCGATCTCGACCGCGCCAACCGCTACGCGTACGGCACGGAAAATCGCAGCCGCTATTTCGGCCAGGGCTAAGGCTCGGCCGTCGAATTCTCAACGGCGGCGTCGGATTCACATCGTTCGCGAGCAACTCCTTAACGGCGGTGATCGCCACTCCCTCACGGTCGAGGTTCCGTAAGTTAGCAGAACCGCTACATTACGGAACGGCCGGGCGGTTTTCTTCAGAGTCGAAAATTACTGGCAGTCGGCTTGCACTCCACCACGCATCATGCTCGAAGGACTGGGTGGAAATCTCGAACATTACATGGACTTGTTGAGCACCCGTCAAAAACTGGTCGCATCCAACCTGGCCAACGCGGACACGCCCGGATACAAAACGAAGGACATCGATTTCAAGAGCGAGTTTGAATCGCAGATCGGTTTGGAGCCCGCCACCATCGACGTGCAGGGTCTACCGGCCAAGAACGACGGCAATAATGTCGACGTCGACCGTGAAGCGCGCCTGCTCTCCGAAAATGCTTTGCGCTTCAACATCGCCTCAACCCTGGTCCGGGGGCAGATCAGCCAGATTCGAAGCGCCATACAGGATGGCAAAACGTCATGAGCCTTTTCTCATCGTTAGCGGTTAGCGCATCCGGTATGTCCGCGCAAAAAACGCGGGCGGAAATACTGGTGGAAAACCTCGCCAATGCGGAAACGACGCGGACTCCGGAGGGCGGTCCCTATCGCCGTAAGGACGTCATATTCAGCAGCGATCCCAACGTCGGGTCGTTCGGGTCGACCCTCGAGTCCGTCATGAGCAGCGGAATGACAGGAGTCAAGGTGGCGGGCATAACGGTGGATCAACGCGAACCCGAAAAGCGATACATGCCCGGGCATCCCGACGCCGATTCGGACGGCTACGTGGCGTTTCCGCGAATGAACGCCGCGGAGGACATGGTGGATCTGATGGGAGCTTCGCGTGGTTACCAGGCGAATGTCTCCGCGATTTCGGCGGTGAAGGACATGATCCAGCGCTCTCTCGACATTCTGAAGTAAGCAGACATGAGCCCAATCTCACCCATCACGCCGATAGCAGTTCCGGATATCGGAGGCGCCTCAAGCATTACGGGGAAAGGGCAAGGCTTCCAGGCGATGTTGGAGTCCTATGTGGGTCAAGTCCAAAAATCGCAGAATGTGGCGCAAAGCTCGGCCGACAGCTTTCTTTCCGGAAGCGGCGAGGAGTTGCATACAGTCGCACTCGCCACCCAGCGCGCGGAACTCGAGTTCGAAATGTTCCTACAAGTCAGAAACAAAGTAGTGTCGGCGTACCAGGAAGTCATGAAGATGCAGATTTAGAATTCCATGCCATCGCGTTCATAGAGGATAGACATGGACCAAATCACAAAAATCTACAAGTCTCTTTCGGTTGCCCAACGCTGGAGCCTCCTCGTTGGCGCACTCTTGACCGCGGCGGCCTTCGCATGGTTTACGCACTTTGAACGCGAGGCCGGCTTCCGCCCATTGTTCGCCTCTCTTAGTTCCGAGGACGCTTCAGCAATTATTCAAAAGCTTAAAGAGAAGGGCATTGATTATCGCATTGGCCCGAACGGAACGTCGGTGATGGTTCCCGAGCAGCAAGTGGCGGAATTGAGGCTCGACATGGCCGGCGCGGGACTCCCTAAGACGGGGCGGATCGGCTATGAGATTTTCGACAAAACGAACTTCGGTATCACGGATTTCGCGGAGCATGTGAATTATCGGCGGGCAGTGGAAGGTGAACTCGAGCGCTCCGTTATGTCGATCGCGGAAGTGGAACAGGCTCGGGTCCATGTCACATTTCCCAAAGATTCGGTGTTTTTGGATTCACGAGAGGCGGCAAAGGCCAGCGTCCTGGTGCGCCTGGCTCCGGGAGCAGCTCTTTCGGCTCAGAACGTCGCCGCGATCACACACCTGGTCTCCAGCGCGGTGGAAGGGCTGACCCCGACCGCCGTTTCCGTGGTCGATATGCAGGGAAACCTGCTGAATCGGCCGCATCACAGCGGTCCGAACGATGGCTTGTCGGACGAGGCGCTCGAATATCAGCAAAAGGTTGAACACGAGCTCCAAGCTAAGATCGCGAGCACCCTCGAGCCGCTGCTCGGCCCCGATAAATTCCGCACCGCCCTTTCGGTCGATTGCGATATGAGCGCCGGAGAGCAAAGCGAAGAAGTTTTCGATCCTTCGAAGTCCGTCATGGTCACTTCGCAGCGTACCGAAGACGCACCGGGAAGCACGGCGATAGCTTCGGGGCAGCCCGGCACTGCGTCCAACCTGCCGCATCCTCCGACATCGGAACCACGTTCGGCATCGGGGCCGGCCCGCCGCGTCGAGAACATCACATATGAGTCCAGCCGGACGACTCGTCACGTCAAGCTCGCGCAAGGGACGATCAAACGCCTGTCGATTGCCGTCCTGCTCGATCAAAACGTTGAGTGGAATGGGAAACAGCGCACTCTGGTTCCACCCACGCCGGAAAAAATCAAGACCATCCACGACCTGGTGGCAACCGCGGTGGGACTGGTTCCCGAGCGCGGCGACCAGCTTGCCGTCGAGACGCTGCCATTCGATTCCACGTTGAACTCCCCCGCTCCGGTGCCCTACCACGCACCGATTGTAAAGAAGGAGAAGAAGACGTTCATCCAGGAGAAAGTCGAGAGCAATCCGATGATGGTTTACGGAGGAGCGGCGGCGGCCGCCATCGTCGTATTGCTGGTCGGCTTTAAGCTGATGCGACGGGGTGGATCCAAATCCCGTGCGGAATACCCTGCAGCGCTCGAAGCCGCGGCACCGGCGCACGACCAGGTTAACCTGACGCACTCTGCTGCAGCGCACTCAGAAACGCCGGCATCGTCTCAGACCCTACAGTTACCGCCTCCACGCGTCGAAGTAATCACAGGTCAGCTTAAAGAAAGTGTTACGCGCGACGCGGAATTGTGGGCAGGCGTTCTGCGCGCGTGGCTCGCCGAGGAGGAGAACGCGTAAAACATGGCTTCTGGCGCCGCCAAGCTATCCGGACTCAAGAAAGCGGCTATTTTTCTCGTCAGCATGGGCGAACAGGCGAGCGCGGAACTGCTGAAACAACTTAACGAGGAAGAGGTAAAGACACTTAGCAAGGCGATTGCGCGCCTCGAAACCGTTCCTCCCGAGCAGGCTGAAGCCGTCCTCGAAGAAGTCTACAGCAACGTGCTTCCCCAGCCCGGCAGTGCGCGGGGAGGTGTCCAATACGCGAAGAAAGTCCTGGCCTCGGCGTTCGGCGCCGATAACGCCCGGAGGCTCGCGGAACATCTGCCAAAACCGAACGGCCAGGTCACCAAGAACATTGAAGCGTTGCAGAAAGCGGATCCAGCGCAATTGAGCCGGTTTCTGGAAAGCGAACATCCGCAAACGATCGCCCTGATCCTGGCGCATCTATCGACGACGCAGGCTGCATCTTCCCTTGCAAGCCTGCCCTCCGCGCTGCGCTCGGAGGTAGTGGTGCGCATGGCGGAGCTCGATCGCGTATCGCCGGACGTGGTGGCTCAAATCGCGGTTGTAATTTCGGAGCGCATGAAGTATCTGGGTGAAATCAAACGCGAGACGTATCGCGGACCACGGGCTGTCGCCGAGATTCTCAACCGCATGGACCCGTCGGAAACGGATACGATTTTGAACGATATCGAGGATCAGCAGGGGCTGGTGGATGCCATCCGCCACTACATGTTCGTATTCGACGACCTGCTCATGATCGACACCAAGGCAATGAAAGAAGTGGTGGCCAAGATCGACCGCAAGCTGCTGATCGTGGCTCTAAAGGGGACGAGCGAACAATTGAAGCAACACTTTTTCCAATGTATGTCGCAGCGCGGCGCCGAAATGCTGCGGGAAGACATGGAGGCCATGGGTCCGGTGAAGATCAAGGACGTGGAAGCTTCGCAACAGCAGATTTTGGCGGTAATCCGGCAACTCGAAGCTGAAGGCGTGCTGAGTCTGCGCGGCGGGGCGGAGGAACAATATGTCGTCTGAGGTTTTCAGAGCTGGTCCCGCACAGCGAGTTGGCCCGGTTCCGTGGCGTGTGGTCAACCGCGGCGCAGCGGGAATGCTGGACCAGCAATCGATCGCGCAGCAACTCGAACAGAAATTTCAAGAAGGGAAACAGAAGGGCGCGGCGGAAGCTCAGATGGTCGCGCGAAGGGAGGCGGACGCGCAAGTCCAAACGGTCTTGCAGCGTCTGGCGCAATCCATCGAAGCTCTCGCGGAAACCCGCCATAAGTTGCGCGAAGAAACGGCCGCCGATCTCGTCCGGTTATCCACGGCTATTGCGAGCCGGATCCTACATCGCGAAATCACGCTGGACCCCGACGCGGTCCACGGGCTGCTTCGCGCCGCTTTCGACAAGGTCCAATCCCGCGAGATCACTCGCATTTTTGTTCATCCGGCGCATCAAGAGGCCGTGCGGCGGTTTGTGGAGCAATCCGCGGCCGCAAGGAAGATCGAAATTACGGTGGATGTAGACCTGAAAGGCGGCGATATCCGCATCGAAACCCCGCAAGGGCAACTCGACGCCTCAATCGATACACAACTGAAGGAGATCGAGCGCGGACTAGCCGATCAGCTCAACTGACATGACGCCAGCGCCACCCATTTCGTTCGCTCCGCTGATCGACTCGATCGCCAACATCGATCTTGTCCCCTGGGTCGGTCAGGTAACGCAGATGGTGGGCCTGCTGATCGCTTCACGCGGTCCGGCCGTATCCATTGGGGATTTTTGCGAAGTACACACATCCTCTGGCCGTATCGTGCGTTCCCAGGTGATCGGTTTCCGCGATGGGCAAGTGCTTTCGATGCCGCTCGATGAAATCGACGGGCTGCAACTCGGCGATAAAGTCGTCGGACGAAAGGATGATGCCCGGTTGAAGGTGGGACCATCGCTGCTCGGCCGCGTGCTGGACGGTTTTGGACGCCCGATCGATGAAGGACCTGGCATTCGGGCCGTTGACTCTTATCCGTTGTACGGCTCTCCGCCGAATCCGCTGGAACGCGAAAACATCACCGAAGCGCTGACCACGGGTATTCGCGCGATCGATGGGATGCTCCCGTGCGGCAAAGGCCAGCGCATTGGGATCTTTGGAGGCAGCGGCGTTGGAAAGAGCACTCTACTCGGTTCCATGTCGCGGCACAACGATGCGGACGTGAGCGTGGTAGCGCTGGTGGGCGAGCGCAATCGCGAGGTGCGGTCGTTCCTTGAAAACGATCTGGGACCGGAAGGCCGTAAGCGCTCCGTGGTTGTGGTTTCCACTTCCGACCGGCCCGCTCCTCTTCGAATCCGCGCATGTTTCGTGGCGCTGGCAGTCGCCGAGTACTTCCGCGATCAGGGCAAGAACGTGCTGCTGGTACTCGATTCGGTCACACGCCTCGCGATGGCGCAACGCGAAATCGGATTGGCCGCGGGCGAGCCGCCGAGCCAAAAGGGATACACGCCTTCCGTTTTTTCTTTGCTTCCCCGTATCTTCGAACGCGCCGGCAATTTCAAGCGAGGCTCGATTACCGGCTTCTTCACCGTGTTGGTGGAAGGAGACGATTTCAACGAGCCGATTTGCGACGCTGCCCGCGGAATCCTGGATGGACACATCATTCTCTCGCGGGATCTGGGCGCTGCCGGGCACTACCCGGCGATCGACGTCCTAAACTCGATTAGCAGGCTCACGTCTAAAGTGTCGACAGCGGAGCACGTCTCACGAATACAGAAGATTCGGGAGGCTCTCTCGACCTACCACAATGCGGAGGATCTCATTCAGCTCGGAGCGTACGTGGCAGGCACGAATGCCAAGCTGGACGCAGCCATCAAGCGGCGGCCCGCTCTGCTCGAATTCCTGAAGCAGGATTCTCACGATTTTTGCTCCAAGAACGATACCCTGGCGCGACTGGCGACAGCGGCTACGGGACTCTAGTTTATGGCGGCGAATTTCCATTTCCGGCTCGAACGCGTCCTCCGCTGGCGGATGCTGGAGCTGGCCGCGGAAGAGGCGAAGCTCAAGCGGCTGATGGACCAAAGTGCGAGGCTCGATGCGGCGCTGGTGCTGGTGAAGAATGAGATCGCGGGGCTTTCCAACCGCGTTGCGTCTCTATCCAACATTCACGGAAGGGATTTGAACGCGCTCGCTTCTTACGCAACGCGCCTGGGCAAGGAACGCGAAAAAATCGATCAGCAACGCCGGGACATCAAACGTGAGCTGCAAGCCCAAGTTGAGGTTCACCGCAAAGCGAAACAACGAAGCCGTTTGCTCGAAGAACTGCGCGACAGAAAACAGGACGAATGGAGCACGCAACACAATCGCGAGCTGGAATCGCTCGCCCAGGAATCGTACTTGGCACGGTGGGAGGCACAGGGATGGGAAGTCTGACGCGAGCTGTCCAGGGCGAGGTCCGGCCACTCTCCGTGGAAGAGGTGCGGAGGCGCGCGCGCATCTGCATTAGCGGGCTGCCTCCGTTTTCACCGGTTCTTTCGCAATTGCTCGCGAGCATTTCGCAGCCCGACGATTCCGTATCGCTTCCGCGGCTGGCCTTATCCATACAAAAGGACGTGGTGCTCTCGGGCAAAGTGCTGGCCGCTGCCAATTCGGCGCTGTACTCGCGAGGACAGACGATCTACATGATCGCGCACGCGGTCGCCAGGCTGGGCCTGAATCCGCTCCGGAACCTGGTGCTGGGATTTTCGATTACGCAGTTGTGGATGAAAACGCGGGTACCGAAGGTGTTCTCGATGGAGCGCTTTAATCGGCACGCGCTGGCAACGGCCACGTTTGCGGAACTCATCGCCAAACGAGTTGCGAAACCTCTCGCCGAAGAGGCTTTTGTGTCCGGTCTCTTTCATGACGTCGGCCAGCTATTGATGGCGAGCATTTTCGAGACCGAGTACACGGACTTTCTTGAAAACCTCATCGTGACCGGCGTTTCCATCGAGCCGGCGGAACGTGAGAACTTCCTTACGACCCACCCCGAGCTTTCCGTTGAGGCGGTCGCCATGTGGAAGCTTCCGGCCCGCGTGCAGTTCGCCGTCCGCCACCACGAGAATCCCTCTTCGGGCCGAAGCGGACCGGAATATCTAGCACTGGCGAACATCACGCACGCGGCCGACATCTTCGCCGATCACTTGGGGTTCACCCTGAATGAAGGGACGCCTGCTCCTTCCTACGATGAAGTGGCGGAGCAGCTAAACCTGGATAGCAAACTCCTGTGCAGGGAATTTGAGCACCAATTTACGGCGATCCGAGCTGCCTGTTGAGGGGCGGTCGTGATTTCCGAGTTAACTTGCAACGCGCCGGGCGGCCTCGCCTCCGGCGCGGGAGTTAGTTTCGTTTTCGGCGATGCGTTCGAGGGTCCGAATCGCGTTTTCGACGATTTCGCAACTGGCACGCATGTCCGCTAGCATCTCTTCATCCAGCGGAATGTCGCGCATCCGTTGTGAGGCTACCAAATAGCTACTCTTGGCTTTTGTAATGTTTTCACTGGCTTGCAGGGTGTCGCCACGGGTGAGATCGTGCAGTGCCCGGTCGAGCATGTTTGCCGCGACGCGAAACTCGCCTTCTACGAAGGAACGGATTCCGTCGTAATGTTCGTGCTGAGCATCGGACATCGTTGTAGTCTATATCGGCTAATTCGTTCTTACTCTCCATAGACTGCTCTTAGTTAACTGATTCACTAAAGTTTGGGCCCAAAAAGCGCGATATGGCGGGAGGTGCAATTGTACAAAACAGCGCGGGACAGGGCGATAGCTAGCGCTTCCTCGATTCCTCCGCTGCCGCACAAAGCGACTACCGTGCTGCGAATGCTCGCGACTCCCGATATCTCGCTGCGGGCCGTCGCCGATGTAATCGCGACCGATCCGATTCTGGCCGCGTGCGTTCTGAAGGTTGCGAACTCCGCAGTCTTTGGTAGGAGCCGGAGCATCACGTCGATCCGGGAAGCGGTCTCACGGCTCGGCACCATGCCGCTCCGGCGGGTCGCCATTGCATGGGCGGTGCTCGGCGTTTTCGACCGGTTTCGGACTCCTGGCTTCTGGCGGCACGACAAGTTTCTGGTGCACTGCGGAGCGACGGCCATGCTGATGACGGACCTCTCCGACGCGCTTGAAGCATCCGATCCGGACGCCGCTTATCTGGTCGGTCTTCTTCACGATATCGGGAAGCTGATCCTGGCTGTGAAAATGCCGGAAGAGTACCAGCAGGTGGTCCAGAGGCAAGAGATCACGCGAAGGCCACTAACGGAGTGTGAACTGGAGCTTCTCGGGATCGACCACGCGGAACTGTCTGGGATCGCCGCCGAAAAATGGAACCTTCCGGAGCCGGTCTGTTCGGCCGTTCGAAATCACCATGCGCCTGGAAATGGGGCGGAACTTGTCGCATCGCCATCACTCACGATGATGATTTCGAAATCGGACGAGTATATAAACTCGGTGGGGCCGGCGCTTCTGGAAAGCAATTTCCCCCCGAGCGGTCTTCTGGTTTGGCCAGGTCATGAGACTGCAGCGGCACTTGCCCTGGACTCTTTTCGGACTTCCTGGCAGGCGTCGCGCAGTCTCTTTCTGTAGCCACTAACCTTGGGAGTCTTGGGGGCTTTTCTGCAACGCCTCCGCCATCCGAAGCACGTAGTCCGGGGGGAGTTGCATGATGGTTTCGTGGGTCTCTCTGTCGATGACGCGGATCACGTTCGTATGGGTAATTCGATCCACCGAGAAAGTGAGCTCACGGTCCAGACCGAAGATATTACTGTCGTTAATTGAGGACACCGCCTGTCCCAGTTTCACGCGTTCGCGCACCTGATTCGGGGACACGCTGCTGGAGACGTCAGCAGCCGGTGGAATTGCATTGGTCATGGAAACGTCCAAGCGCCACCTCCTTGAGAGTCGATAAGTCGAGCTGTCAGCTTATCGATGTTTGGAGACGGTAATTTAAGAAAAATTTCAATCCTTACGGGCTATGCCATTTGAACGATTGCAATAGGAGGAGAGTACTGATACTTTTTATCTGGAGAGAAACACTCCGCGCACCTGTGTAGCTTAAAGCGGCCGTCGGCACCGGCGGCCACTTTAAGCAACAGATCGTTATCCTTGACTGCCCGGTTCGTTGCCACGGGAACGTGCGCCAAGTTCCTGATCCTGGCGGGCGCGCTGAAACTCTTCTTCCGCTTTTTCGATCTGATACGCGACACCGGCCGCTCCGGTCAGAAACAGGGCGAGCAATAGCCAGTACATTTGTGCCCTCCTCCGCAGACTCTTATCGTCCAGCGGGAGCGAAGGCTTTAGCCGGCCTAGCTTTTCATGCGCATGTTGACCGGATCCCACTCAACCGTACGCTGCTCAAAGCAGGAAACATTGGACATGAGCGCCGGGCCGGCCGCGCGCAATCCGAACACTGGGTCCTCAATCACCGGCTTGCGGGATCGCACCGAATTGAAGAAATTCTGATGATGCGCGACCTGTTCCGAATAACCCCGCGGGAACGGAAATGTTTCCGCCATGGTGGGTTCGATGTCGCCGTCCTGCTTCGGATACTTCCGGTTGTAATCCTCGAGCACTCGAGCGGTGATTGCTTTTGAGAACGTTTCCGCCGTATTTCCCGGTTCCGAAGATCGCGGCCGCTTGGTGAGCACGAGCGAACTGCCGACTGAGAGATCCAGGATGCCGTCGGTGCCCACAAACCGGAAACCCTGGCCGTCCTGCCCGCCGGTACCTCCGGCTTCGAAATTCACCCGCAGGCTGATCTGAAATGCCGGATGCGATTCGCCGGCAGCGTAATCGTACATGCCCATCATCATGTCCGGAACGTCACGACCATCTTTCCAGAAGTAGGTGTTGCCCATCGCACAGACGCGCTGCGGTCCGATGGCATTCATGACGTAGTGGATACCGCTGAACTGATGGACGAACAGGTCGCCGGGAATGCCGGTGCCATAGTCGCGATAATTGCGCCAGCGGAAGAGGCGCACGGGCTCGAATGGCCGTTTCGGAGCGCTGCCTAGGAAGCGGTCCCAATCGATGGTCTGCTCCGAGGCATCCGGCGGAACGGTGTACTGCCATGCGCCGAGCGGTGAATTCCGATTCCAGAATGCTTCGATCATGTGCACTTCGCCGATCGAACCGCTGTGAATCAGTTCTTTGGCCTTGGCGTAAATTATGGAGCTGACGCGCTGGCTTCCGACCTGGAGAATCCGGCCGGTCACCTTCTGGGCATCGATGACCATGTGGCCGTCGTCCACTTTCTGCACCATCGGCTTTTGGCAGTAGACGTCTTTACCGGCTTGCATGGCATCGGTGGCTATACGGGCGTGCCAATGATCCGGAGTTGCAACGATCACCGCGTCGAGATTCGGGCGGGCCAGAAGCTCGCGATAATCCCGGGTGGTAAAGACCTTGTCGCCGTAGCGTTCCCTGGCCGCGGTCAATCGGCCGTCGTAGACATCGGCAACGGCTACGATCTCGACGCCAGGAATTTCGGAAGCGGTCCGAACGTCACCCTGACCCATGATTCCGAACCCGATGCACCCGACCTCAATGCGATCATTGGCGGATCTCGGCTTCGGTTCGTCCTGCGCCAGAGCGGCCCTGCTAAGGGCAATGGAAGATGCGACACTGGTCGCGTTGAGGAAATTACGGCGAGTCATCGGCTGGAGTGCTCCTTGGCCCATAATATCGCTACTGGTGTGCGGCGCCCAAAATGGCGTCCCAAACGATCCTCGCGTTCTGTACGATCGCGCCCAGACTTATAGCAAGCTCTCCGTCAACACGTTTCAGCAGCTCTGGAAGAGCGCGCCGGATTCGGGTTACATGATGGCGCTTCTCGGCGACGAGAAAGCATCGGATCATCAATACGCCGACGCTTTGAGAGCTTACGAGGAAGCTCTCAAGCGATTGCCCAAGCTGCGCGGGATTCACTCGGCTATTGCGGACGTTTATGTCGCTCTGGGCAAGCCGGCGGATGCCGAAGCCGCGGAAACGGCCGAACAGCAAATGGGATCACCCGATTGCGCCGTGGAGAAACTCTTCTGCGACTTCGCGGCGGGCCACTTTGACGATGTTGTCAGCGTCGCCAAGATGAAACGGGACGCAGCGGGATTGTATTGGCTCTCGCGGTCGTACAACGCGCTTGCGGGGCAGTCGTACTCGCAACTGGACAATCTGCCCGATTCCCCGGCGTTGCATCGGGTCAGGGCGCAGATTTTCCGCGACCAGGGGCAGTTTCATGAGTCCGCCGAGGAATGGCGATCGGTTCTGAAGGTACCTCCGGGCGATATTGACGCGCGGCACGAGCTTGCAACGTCGCTTTACTTGAGCCGCGATTACAAGACTGTACTTCCGGAGTTGATGAAGTTCGTCAAAGCGGAACCAGGATCGGCGAACCTCAACTTCTTCGCCGGCGACGGCCTGCTTCAATCGGAACAGGCATGGCCCGCGATTCCTTATCTACTGAAGGCGCTGAGAATCGAACCGAAGCTCCTCGCGGCGCATGCTTCGCTGGGTCTTTGCTATATGCGAGTACACGAGCCCGCGAAGGCAATCCCGCATCTTAAGGCGGCGCTTGCAGTCGACAGTGACGGCAGCTTGCATCTGGAGCTTGCCCACGCGTATCGAGCTATCGGTCAGCCGGCGCTTGCAAAAGCCATGATGGCGAAGTACGAGCAGATGAAAAAGCCTTAGGAGGATTGCCGCTCGCTCTCACGCGCGCGGTTCCGCAGGGGTGGTCGCAAGACTTTTGCATCCACGATAGTGTTGTGCGTGAACCACGGTGTGTACTCTGCTTAATCTAGGGCGCTACCCAGACGGCGAGTTCCAGGGTCGATTTCTGCGATGCATCCACCTTCACCGTTGGGGCCTGTGCTTCGTCCAGCACGTCTTCGTCTAGTTCGGTGATATCGAAGGTCGATAACAATCGATAGTCGCCGGGTGGCAGACTGTCGAACTTGAAGTTCCCGTCGGCATCCGTCAACATCTGTTTCCATCCCCGGAGCGATTTGCGCGCCTGGTCCCCGACCGGCCATAGGAACACGGGAGCCCCTGGCACTCCTTTTCCATCCCCAACGACGCTGCCCGTAATCTGCGCCGCCTTGTCCGACACCGTAATCCGGATGCGAGCCGGCCGTCCCGCGTCGATGTAGACATCGAACCAGTCAGAGGGTTGCTCGGTGCGCGAGCGTCGATACTGGCCGAACCCGTTCACGATCGATTCGACATATTGGCCCGGTCCCGCGGTAGCGCTCATTTCCCAGTGACCGGGCGCGAGCGTGAGCTTCGAATCGGACAAGGATAGGACGATTTCCTTGTCCGCTGAATAAAGATCTGTTCTTCGCGCCGTAACAGTCACCGGAATGTCGGCAGATCCGGAAGCGCCCGGCCGGACCACCTCCAGCGAGACCCTTCCTGGCGGAACCAAAACCATATTGGCGACTTCATCGCGATATACCGGTAAATCGATAAACCCGGATTCGGCGCCTCCCTGCTTGATTGCGAAAACCTCGCAAACGGCCGGAGCGACCCCTTCAAAAGTAAAGCCGCCTCCACAGGCGGACTGCACGCTGCGCCTCATGGTCTCCGACGAGAGGGTTACGGTAACGGGAGTCCCATCTGTCGGACATTGCAGTGATCCTGTGACACGGAAAAGGCGTCCTTGCTCGGGGCGAACATCGGCGTCGGGAGTATCTGCGTCCAGAGTCACTACATGAATCCTTGCCTCTCGTAATTCGAGCGATTCCGGTCCAAAGGTCGGTAGCAGGCCGGTTCCATCCTCTAGCGCGAATGCACCGGAACGGATCCAGTATTTGCCGGGCTCCAGCCCGTGAATGCGGTAAATGCCTCGATCGTCGGAAATCGCGCTCCCGGCTAATCTCACAGGCAATCGGGCGCGATACGCGAGCACCGGCGCGTCCGTTAGTCCGACGCCATTCTCATCCAGCACGCGTCCCGTCACCGCGCCCTTATGCCGCATGTGCAGCTCGGCGAAAATCGTGGAATCTTCAGTGACCTCGATTGGCGTGCCATGCCCGTTCGGTCGCCGCTGGCCGTAAGCCGCCGGAAAGTAGTTCGCCCGCGTGGCGACAATGAGATACAGCCCATTTGGTACGTGTTCGAAGGTGAACTGTCCACCGCTCTGGCTGCGAAGCGAGAATGTTTGGGGAACGGAACCAGCTTTGGCGACGGGCTGTAATTGCACCATCGTGCGAGCCAGAGGACGCCCGGAGACGTGTTCCAAAACCACTCCCTGAACCAAACCCGCTCGAGCCGATAACACGGCCGCGAGCCAACACCAGACAATCCGCATCGCCCGGTTTGACGTTGGCTCCGGCGTAAGCGTGCATGATATTCTTGCATGCAATCATGGCTCAATCGACCAATTCCGATCGCCGAGGTTTTCTCAAAGCAGCCGCCGGAGTCTTGCTCGTTCCCGAGCATCAAGGCGTTGCACGACCGCTCACGGAGAAGGAAAAGCTGGCTCGCATCGCTTCGAACACCTGGCCGATCCGCTACGTTTTCAAGAGCCGGATGTTCGCCAAGGATCCTCACAAGGAGGCGATGAAGAAGAAGTATGGGGAGATTACCATGCTCGACTTTCCGACCTTCACAAAGGAAACTTTTCCTGGCGTGGTCCATATGGACCTGTTCTCGGGTCTCTTTGGCGACATGGACGACGACAGCATGTTTGTCGAAGTACCGATTCACGTCGGCGATATTTACCGGACGGCAACAGAGTTCGATCCATCGAGCGCGTCCGGCAAGAAATGGCTGGAGAAGATGGCGAACAAAATGGTCGAGACCGGAACGAAGTGCCATCACATTTCCAACAATGCGCCACGGGACATCTGCGAGCTCGACGCCGAAAAACGGAAGACCGGTATCGAGGTCGCAAAGAAGTGGCTCGATGGGGCCGCGATGCTGGGAGCAAAATCGATGCGCGTGAACAGCGGCGGTCCGCGCATTTCTCCCTGCGCGGTTGTGACAACCGATTACCCGAAGAACGACGCGCTCGCCCAATACCTGACCAACTGCATCGAGTCATTCAAAGAGATGGCCGACTACGGCGGCAAAGTAGGCGTGAAGGTAACGCTGGAAAACCACTGGGGGCTCACCGCAAATCCCATCAACATTCGCATCGTCGTCGACGAAGTTAATAGCCCGTGGTGCGAAGCATCGCCGGATTTTGGCAACTGGGAGCATGAGTACCTGATGTATCACGGCCTGGCCGACCTCGCGCCGTATGCTCATACGAATGTCCACGCCAAATACTGGAATCGTTGGAAGGATAACGATATCCGGCGCAGTGTTCGCATAATGACCGATGCGAAGTACACGGGAGTCTTCGCTCTGGAGTATGAAGATGGTCCATGGGATGGGGTGGAAGGCGCGAAATACCTGTATAAGGAAGTGCTTGCCGCGCTGTGAAGCCTTCAGGCTTTCAATTGCTTGCTATGCTTGCTAATCTTGCTGTATAATTTTCTTATGCCACTCAAACACACGGATCGAGTTCGCGATTACGCACGCCGCGAATATATCGAGCCCGCCAGAGCGCGCCATCAGCGCACGGTGCGCATCGTTGTGGGCGAGGTGCAAAAGGCCGTTGGCCTCAGTAATCGAGTGCCGTTGGTTTGCCAAGCCCTCAAGTCGCATAAATTCCTCACGGAGAACCATTTGAGCCTCGAAAAATGGGAAGGGCCGCCATCGGGTACGAGTACCACGGTGATCTTCACTTATCGCCTCCAGGACGCTGTTCAGCCCTCCACTCAGCCCGCAGATTGGCCGTTTCAAAAGCTGCGAGGTGTGGCGAAGGAAGTTTTTCGCAGCCTTGGTGGCGGCGAAGAGTTCCTTCGAAAAGAGCGGGAGCAATTCCACGGGCCGCGTGAGGAATCGTGAGCCGCATCTACTGGGACAGCATGCTGTTCATATATTGGCTCGAAGACCATCCTCAACATTCGGACCGGATGAATCGCATTCACAAGCGTATGGAGGCGCGGGGCGACAAACTCTGCACGAGCATATTCACCATCGGCGAGGTGCTGACCGGACTTTATAAGCGTGACGCGCTGGAGATAGCGTCGCAGGTTCGGGAGGCGTTCGGCTCTCCCCTAATCGAGTTGATTCCTTTCACACCTGAAACGGCGGACAGCTATGCGAGAATTCGCGCCGGTCACCGGGTTTCACCGGCCGACGCCATCCACCTTGCGAGCGCGGCGAATGCCGGTGTCGATCTGTTCCTTACCAATGACCACCGCTTGCAGCCGCTTGCCATTCCGGGTATTCACTTCATAGCCGGTATGGACGTAAGCTTGTTCTGAACCCAGCGCAACAGCGTGAGTCGTTCAATCGATTCGCTACACTACATTTCATGACGACTAAGATTCTTGGGCTGCTCGCAGCCGGGCTAGTAAGTGTGTCACTCCACGCGGCGAATGACGCCGTGCGGAGACTCGAAACGTCGGCGATCGTGCTTGACGAAATTATGTCCGCGCCGGATAAAGGCATTCCACAAGATCTGTTCAACAAGTCGGCATGCGTGGTCATCGTGCCTGGACTTAAGAAGGGGGCTTTCATCGTCGGCGGCAAGTTCGGTAAGGGTTTTATCGAGTGCCGTAAAGAAGGCGGGGGATGGTCCTCGCCGGCCGCGATCCGCGTGGAAGGCGGAAGCGTGGGATTCCAGATTGGCGGATCCGAAACCGACGTCGTTTTGCTTGTCATGAATCAGCGTGGAATGGATAAACTGCTTTCGAGCAAATTCACCGTAGGGGCTGACGCCGCTGCCGCCGCCGGTCCGGTCGGTCGAAGTTCCAGCGCTCAAACCGACGCACAGATGCACGCGGAGATTCTGAGCTGGTCGCGTTCGCGCGGTGTTTTTGCCGGCATCTCGCTCGAAGGCGCTACGCTTCGTCCCGATGACGATTCCAACAAGGACCTCTACGGACGGCCGTTGACGAACCGTGAAATTGTGACCGGCAATGTTACGCCACCTCCGGCCGCATCGAGGCTGATCGAAGACCTGAATAAATACTCCGGCAAGTAGGACCGAAGAATGAATTTAGCTGCAACTGTTTTCACGCGCGCCATGGCCGCGACCTGCCTGATACTGCTCTGTTCGTGTTCCGAGAGCACGCCGGTAAAAGAACCTACAAAAGAAGCCGAGGCGAAACCGGAACCGATTACAGGCCGCCACGCCTTCCAGCAGATGTACCCACAAGTACGAACGTGGGCGATTGATGCTCTTCCCGTGCAACTCGAAAGCATCAATCTGCCGCAAGTGAAGGGGGAGAACGGGACGGCGGGAGCATGGCAGGCGACGTTCTACTCTCAGGCCAGCGGCCGAGCCAAAACCTACACCTGGTCCGCGATCGAGTCCCCCGGAAATCTACACCAGGGTGTATTCGGCGGACCGGACGAGTCGGCCCGTGCCCCAAAGACGTTTCTGCTTGCCGCGATTCGCGTCGATTCCGACGAAGCTTATAAGGTCGCGGCATCGAGGAGCGCCGATTACCTCGCGAAGAATCCCAACAAGCCCGTGCTCTTCATTTTGGAGTTGACCAATCGCTTTCCGCAGTTGGTCTGGCGCGTGGTTTGGGGCGATTCCGTAAACACCAGCGATTACTCCGTGTTCGTGGACGCCGCCACCGGACAATATCTCGAAAAAGTGCACTGACCTCGAGTTATGGAAGGACTGACCGGCAAAGTCGCGTTGGTCACCGGGGCAAGCCGAGGGATCGGACGCGCCGTGGCAATAGACCTCGCTCGCGCGGGAGCGGACGTTCTGGTCAATTACAAGTCGCATCAGGAAGCGGCCGAGTCCGTGGTGGATGAGATTGTGAAGCTCGGCCGCCGCGCGATCGCGATTCAGGCGGATGTAGCGAAGCCGGAACAGATCTCGCGTCTCTTCACCACGGAACTCGAACCCGTCTCCATAGTTGTCAATAACGCCGGAATCGCGCGGCCTCAGAAACTAGAAGAGATCAGCGAGCAGGACTGGGACGACCTAATCGATACGAATCTGAAATCCTGCTTTCTCGTGACGCAGGCCGCTCTTCCCGGCATGCGCGCACAACACTGGGGACGAATCATCAACATCTCCTCGGTGGCCGCGCATGTCGGAGGCGTTGTTGGCCCGCATTATGCGGCATCGAAAGCCGGGATGCTGGGCTTGACCCACTATTACGCCAATTCGCTGGTGAAAGAAGGCATCACGGCGAACGCCATTTCGCCGGCGTTAATCGAAACCGACATGGTTCGGGAGAACCTGAATGCGAAGCCGGACCGCATCCCTGTCGGCCGATTTGGAGAATCGGAAGAGGTTTCCGAGGTCGTCGTCATGCTGGCACGCAATGCCTACATCACCGGCCAGACGATCCATGTGAACGGCGGTTGGTACATGACGTGATCTCTAAGCGGTAGTATGATGTAATCGCTTACAGAGATCCCACATGAACCTGTCCCGTCGCAGTTTCTCGAAGACGCTGTTTGCCCTGCCATGGGCGGCGCGCGCACAGCAGCCCTCCCTCAGTGCCTCGGTCAAGGTGAACACGGAACGTGTCATCGGCGACATCGATCCTAAGCTTTACGGAAACTTCATCGAACACCTCGGACGCTGCATTGAAGGCGGCATTTTCCAAGAGGGCTCCCCGTTATCGGACTCCAATGGATTCCGGCGCGATGTGCTCGACGCCGTGCGTAAACTCAATGTGCCGATTCTACGATGGCCGGGCGGTAATTTCTCGTCCAATTATCATTGGCGCGATGGGATCGGTCCCAGGGATCAGCGGCCGCCGCGTCTGGAGATGGCCTGGGGCACGGTGGAAAGCAATCGCTTCGGCACCCATGAGTTTTTGAATTACGTCGAGACCATTGGCACCGAGCCGTATATTTGCGCCAATCTCGGGACTGGCACGTGGGACGAAGCGCAGCAGTGGGTTGAATATTGCAACTGCGGCGAAGATACGGCGACGACGCGGTTGCGAAAACAGAACGGCCGACAAGAGCCGTGGAAGGTGACTTACTGGGGTCTGGGGAACGAAATGGATGGTCCCTGGCAGATGGGCCATCGTAGCGCGGATGATTACGGTAAGTTTGCACTTGAAGCGGCCAAGCTGATGAAGTCGACCGATCCGAAGATCAAACTGATCGCGGCCGGGTCGTCAAACTTCAATCCCAATGCGGATTGGACCGGCTGGAATCGTACCGTTCTCGAGCATCTCAAGCATCATGCCGATTACTTGTCGCTGCACATGTACGTAGGAAATCCGAATAACGATTACTACGATTTTCTTGGCAGTTCGATCCAGTTAGGCGAGCGCATCGAAACCGCGGAAGGTATCATACGCGCGGCGGTGTCGGAGATGCCCGAGAAGCGCAACATTTACATCGCTTGGGATGAGTGGAATGTCTGGTACCGCGCGCGCGGCGGTGAGAAAGAACGCGGACGGCGGATCCTCGAGGAGCGCTACAACCTCGAAGATGCACTGGTCGTCGCGACTTTCCTGAACACGTTTGTCAATCACGCAAACATCGTGAAGATTGCGAACATGGCGCAGCTCGTGAATGTGATCGCTCCAATTTTCACGAACGACAAAGGGCTATTCCTTCAAACCATTTACTATCCGCTTCAGCTTTTCTCCAACAACACACGCGGCAAAGCACTTGGACTGTTAGTCGAGAGTCCGAAGTACAAGTCGAAGCGATTTGACGAGGTTTCTTATCTGGACGTGTCGGCGAGTTATGACAATGGCGTGTTGGTTCTGAATGCCGTAAACCGTCACCGGGATCAGGCTCTCGATACTGAATTCGTGGTCGAAGACAAGCAGTTCTCCGGACCGGTGCAGGTGGCGGAAGTGAATGGACCGGATATCAAGTCCGAGAATAATTTTGATACCACTGCGGTGAAGGCTGTAGAGCGATCGGCGAGCGCGGATGGTCACAAGCTTAGGGTCAAGCTTGCGCCGCATTCGTATACGATGTTGAAGGTCAGACTGGCGTAAACGAAGGCGCGCCAGCTTCTATTTTTTAAAAGCTGCGTCCAATGCTGCCTGCCCGATCGCTTCGTCCACTTCCGACGGCGCGCCACTCACTCCGATTCCGCCGATCGTCTGGCCGTCGACTTGAATCGGAAGACCGCCTTGATTCGGGAACGCATCCGGAAACGCCAGCACCGATAAATCGCCGCCCTTGAGCTGGTCGGCCGCGGCCTTCGACGGTTTCTTATAGAACGCCGAATGTCTGGCCTTCTTTTGGGCGAAGAGGATCGTGTTCAGACCCGCGCCGTCTCCCTTCTGAAGGAAAAGCAGGTTACCGCTTTCGTCGACGATGCAAATGGTCACCTGCACGTTCCGCTTCTGCGCTTCGGCTTCGGCAGTGGAAACCATCGTCTTGATCGCTGCCAGGTTCAGTGTCTTCTTGGTCGGTAAATCCGCTGCGGTCGTCATCGTTATCAACGTTAGCAGCAACGCGGCTTGTTTGAGCATCGGCCGCATTATACTAGGAAACACGCATGAATCGGCGAAGTTTTCTGTCTATTTTTCCCGCCAGCTTGATTGCGGTACGTTCGGCCCGCGCCGCGGATGCCGACATCCAAGTTTTTCTGAATGAGCCCATCGCCCCTATCAGCCCGCTCATCCATGGGCATTTCATCGAGCATCTCGGCGGCGTGATCTACGATGGCGTGTGGGTCGGCGAGGACTCGAAGATCCCAAACATCGGCGGCGTTCGAAAAGCTCTTATCGATGCGATGCGGGCTATCGGACCGTCGGCGATCCGCTGGCCTGGCGGCTGTTTCGCCGACAGTTACGACTGGCGCGATGGCATTGGACCCCGCGCCTCGCGTCCGCGACGGCGGAACTTCTGGGCATCGGACGGGCGCTTGAAGGACCTGCCCGAATCGAGCCCCGCGAAAAACGATCCGAACTGGTTCGGAACGAACGAGTTTCTGCGATTCAGCAAACTTATCGACGCCGAACCATATGTCGCGGCGAATGTTCGCGGGATGACAGCGGAAGATTTCAATCAGTGGATCGAATACTGCAATTCTCCCTCGGGAGCCTCCAGCGCGTCCGAACGCCGCGCCGCTAACGGCGATCGGGAGCCGTTCAACGTGCGTTACTGGGGCGTCGGCAACGAGAGCTGGGGCTGCGGCGGAGAATTCACTGCCGAAGAATATTCGGTTGCGTTCCGGAAATTTACCGCCTGGACGCCAAGCTACGGCAAGCCGCTCTCGTTTATAGCGTCCGGTCCAAATGGCGGCGATTACAAATGGTCGCGCGGATTCTTCGGCCATTTAGCCGAGAAAAATCCTGGACTCCTGAATCGCGTCTGGGGATGGGCGCTGCATTATTATTGCGATACGACCGGCAAGGGCGATTCCATCGACTTCACTCCCGAGAACGCCTACGAGCTTTTCGATAAGGCAAATCGCATGGAAGATCTGATCACGCGGCACTGGAATGTGATGGGCGAGTTCGATCGCGAGCATCGCGTCAAGCTGGTTGTCGACGAATGGGGTGCATGGCATCACGACACAACAGCCGTTGCGCCGCATCATCTCTTCGGTAGCATTCCCACGATGCGCGATGCATTGATTGCCGGCATTACGCTCGACACATTTCACCGGCACGCCGACAAAATCGGAATGGCGAACGCCGCGCAATTGGTGAATTGCATCCAGACCTTGTTTCTTGCCGATGGCGATAAATTCTGCGTCACGCCAACGTACGAAGTCTTCGCGATGTACAAGGCCCACAACAACGGCCAATCGCTCCGAACCATCTTTGGCACTTCCGATGTGAACTATGCGATCGATGGAAAGGCGCGGCAAGCGATGCGGCTTGCCGGCTCCGCATCGCGCTCGGGAAACGTGGTCACTCTCACGGCAGCGCACACGCATTTGACGGATCCGCTTGATACTGTAATCCGCATCTCGGGAGGAACCGTGAAGAGTGCGCGCGCAACCATCCTTACCGGACCGGATATCCACGCCCACAACGATTTCGAGCAACCCCACGCTATCAAGACTTCGGCAGCGCAAGTGGAAGCGTCGGGAAGCGAGCTGCGGGTTCGCATCCCGGCTGCGTCAGTTATTAAAATACAGGCGGACTTATCGTAATGAACTATCTTCGCGCAATGCTTCTAGCGACGGGTTTCCTGGCCGTGCTCCATGCCGGACCAGCAACTACGAATCCGACTCCGGAGTTCGTGGAGACGCAAAGCGAGATGCGGGTCTACATCGACCATTATAGCCGCGTCCATTGGAAACATTCTTCTCCAATTTGAAGATCCACCGTCAACATTTTTCAGATGTACACTTCGCATCGGTGCAGACTGCGGACGTGAGCCCCACCACCAGCGATGACGTGCGACTGGAGCTCATCAATATCGTCCGTCGATTCGTCGCCCGGGAGGTGATCGCCGGTCGCCTCGCGCTCGAGCACGACGACCGCTTCCCCGCCGAGATCGTCGAGCAGATGAGCGCCCTCGGACTGTTCGGGGTGCACCATCCCCGAGGCGTACGGCGGGCTCGGCCTCGACGTCGTTACCTACGCGGGAGTGATCGAGGAGCTGGCCGCCGGGTGGATGTCGCTCACCGGCGTCCTCAACACCCACATGATCGCCGCCACCCTGCTCCGCGCCACGGCAGCGAGGAGCAAAGGCGGCGGCTGCTGCCGGCATGGCGAGCGGGAGCGGCGGGGCGCGCTGTCGCTGTCGGAGGCCGACGCCGGCAGCGACACCCGCGCCATCCGCGTGCCAGGCGGAGCGCGACGGCGACGAGTACGTCATCAACGGCACGAAGTTGTGGGTCACCAATGGCGAGCGAGCTGGCTTGGTCGCCCTGGCAGCCCGCACCCAGGAGGGCATTACGTGCTTCATCGTCGAGAAGGAGCCGGGCCCGCACTTCGAGGGAATCACAGTCTCCGCGACATATCGGCAAGCTCGGCTACCGGGGCCTCGAGACGGTGGAGATGGTCTACATCGACCACCGGGTCCCGGCCGGCGGTCCTGGTGGTCGAGCGGCTGGGCCAGGGCCTGCCGCAGATCCTCGGCGCGCTGGAGCTGGGCCGGATCAACATCGCGGCGCGGGCCTCGGAGTGGCCCGGGCCGCCTTCGAGGCGGCGATCGCCTACGCCCAGCAACGGACGACCTTCGGCGTGCCGATCGCCCAGCACCAGGCGATCGCTCAAACTGGCCGACATGGCCACCAAGCTCGAGGCGGCCCGGCTGCTGACCCGTAATGCCGCCGAGGCAAGCTCGACGGGCAGCGCTGCGACGTGGAAGCGGGCATGGCCAAGCTGTTCGCCACCGAGGCCGCCTTCGAAATCGCCACCGAGGCCATGCGCATCCACGGCGGTTCGGCTACACGACCGAACTGCCGGTCGAGCGATACTACCGGGACGCCCCGCTCCTGATGATCGGCGAGGGCACCAACGAGATCCAGCGCCTCGTCATCGCACGAGGCCTGCTGGCGGCCCGGCAGTAGGGCCCTGAGGCGGGCGACCGCCGGCTCAGATCCCTCCACGTCGGTCAGGATCCCCCCGGTCTGGAGGGGCGGGCGCGGGCGGTGGCCCGTACCGACGGTCCTAACCGCCACCGGGTTCTCCCCGGTCAGAGCCGTGCCGACGCTGGACGGGCCAGATCGGCACTGTCGGCGACAAACGCCCGGATCATGCCGTCCTGGCTGAACGAGGCGATCAGCCGCCCCTGTTCGGTGAAGACCTGACCCCGCACATAGGTCATGCCCCGGCCGACCTGGGTGCTCTCGTGGTGGTAGAGGAGCCAGCCCTCCCACGCCACCGGTTCGTGGAAGGTGATCGAGATGCCCATGACTCCGGTGGACACGGTGTCGTGGGCCATGGCCGTGCCCATCCCGGGATGGCTCGCATGGTGGTCGAGATGGACAGGTGGCCGGTGAAGTGGGCCACCAGTGCCTTGGCCAGATCGAGCGTCCGGGGACCCGGTCGTAGTGGAGCCAGGCGTCGATACCGGAGGGCCCGTCTCCTCGGGATCGTTGGGGTCGGGATCCCGACCAGTCGGAGCTCGCGCCCGACCATCGGCATCGCGCACGGCATGGCGTCGCCGGCGCCCCGACGTCGGGCATCGGGTGATGGTGGGTGATGACTCCTCCTGTTCGACGTCCGAAGGAGGGTCACCGACGCACCGCGCCGCCCGCCCTGGCCCACCGTGACGACGGCGCTGGCGAAGGTCCGTCCTTCGTGCAGCACGTCGACCTCGAACTCGAGTCCCGCTCGGCGTCCACGGTCCGGACGAAGACGGCGTGGGCCGTGCGGACCGAGTGATGCGGAAGCGACTTCGAGCGGCCACGATGGCCTGGGCCAGCAGCTGGCTCCCGTCAACCACCCTCCGGGAGCCACCGTCGCTCGTACCCCGGTAGCGATGCTCCCCTACCGGATCGACGTCGAACACCGCCATCATGCCCTGGAGCGTGGACGACCCCGCTCCGGCTCACCGCCCCGACACCGCCGGCGTGGCCACCCCGACCCGCAGGTCCACCGCGTCCTGGAAGAACGCCACATACCCCCCCAGCCTGGCCACCTCGGCGAAAGGGTCCTCGTAGGACCAGATGAAGACGTCTCCCCCTCGCGGGGGTACCGACGATAGGTGGCCAGCCCTTGAACGGGCAGACGCTGGTCCGATCGTCGGGCACGAAGAGATCCAGGCGCACGTCGTCGGCGGGAAGTAGAAGACCAGCCCGTGGTCCTGCTCGTCGACCAGGAGGCAGCGCTCGCTGTCGGCCAGGACCTGATCGCCCGCCGAGACTGTGACCCGGTTGCGTCGGGCCAGGATGTCGACCCGGTAGTCGGGTCGTCCACCGAATGCCGACTGCTCCACAGTAACTCCTCCTGCGCTCGGCAGTTTCCATGATCCGTAGTATCCAGGGTTGTACCACCTGGAGGGACGGAACTCCACTCATCGGCAAGGGAGACTGTCATGATCGTTGTTACCGGATACTTTGATGTGGCCGAGGAGGACCGCCGGGCGTACCTGGACTCCAAAGCAGCTCAGGCGGCCCACACCCTGCAGGGAG
The DNA here is from genome assembly GCA_963802915.1 of Bryobacterales bacterium. Classification (GTDB taxonomy): domain Bacteria; phylum Acidobacteriota; class Terriglobia; order Bryobacterales; family Bryobacteraceae; genus JAICMB01. The sequence goes on along the minus strand of CAWDKQ010000017.1, from coordinate 5,556 downwards.
GCCGGATGTCGGGAGTACGCGTTCTCGGCTGACGATGCCCACGCGGGTCGGGTGCGCCTGATCGAGTTTGGGACTCGATGGCCGACCTCCAGGCCCACCTGGCCAATATGCGGGCATCGGCCCCCGTCCCCTCCCCGGTCGCCGTCCTGGCCTCGGAATTCCATGTCTTCGAGGCCACCCCGACCCAGCTGCCCTCGGCCTAGCGGGCCTCAGGGGCGGTCCCCGGGCATCCGGGCGAACCGGCGCTTCAGGACCCTCGGGCCCCCCGCCGCCCGATCGGCCAGCTCGCGCGAGCACCTCCTCGGTGTGCTGGCCGAGGCCCGGGACCGAGCGCACCGGCCGCCCGGGGAGCATCGGAGAAGCTCACCGGACCGTTCATCGATCGCTGCCCGGTCCCGGGTGCTGCCGCCGTCGATCTCGACGATACCCGTCGTTGGCCAGCAGCTGGGGGTCGTCGACCACCTCGGCCGGCGTCTGCGCCGGCGCCCACCACACGCCCTCTCGGTCGAACCGCTCGGCCCAGACGTCCAGAGGTTGCTGGGCGACGATCTCGTCCAACATGGCGATGACCTCGGTCCGGTGGCGGCGGATGGCGCGAGGCGTCGGCGAAGCGTGGGTCGTCGAGCAGTCGGGTCGGCCGAGGGCACGGCAGACGGCGCCGATGTGGCGGGCCGCCTCGAGGCCGGTGAAGAAGAACCACCGCCCGTCGGCGGCGCGGTACGGGTTCATCAGCGGCGCCTGGTTGCGGTCCCTCGGCTCGGCCCGGGCCACCTTGCCGAGCGTCATCTGCAGCCCGAGGTCCCAGCCGAGCACGTAGGCGCCCGGTGCGCAGCAGCGACACCTCGACCACCCGCCCCTGACCGGTGGCCCGCTGCTCCAGCACGGCGGCCAGGAGCCCGGCCAGCGCCGCCAGCCCGGTGATGTGGTCACCGATGCCACCCCGCGGCGTTGAGCGGGTTGCCCTCGTGGTCGGCCATCTGCATCGACAGTCCCGACCGGGCCCAGAACGCACCGATGTCATAGGTCGGGCGGTTCCGCTCGTCGCCGCGCAGGCCGTACCCGCTGATGCTGCAGTAGACGAGACGGGGGTGGCGGGCCACCGTGGCCGCCGGCTCCAGGCCGAGCCCGTCGAGGGCGTCGGGCCGAAGATTGCTGATGAAGACGTCCGCCGTCGCCAGCAGGTCCTCCAGATGCTCGCTGGTCCTCGGGCTGGCGCAGGTCCAGCACCACGCTGCGCTTGCCCCGGTTGTCGAGGGCGAAGGCCGGGTTCGGCATGTCGCTGTCGATGCCCAGTGAGCCGAAGACGTGGCGCATGGGATCGCCGGCCGGCGCCTCGACCTTTATGACGTCGGCGCCCCAGTCGGCCAGCAGCGCCGCCGCCGAGGGCGCGGCAACCCACACGCCCAGCTCGATCACCCGCAGGTCCGGCAACGTGCGAGAGCCCCGGATCGGCCATCGGTCGCTCACCCGGTGCACCCGGCCGCGGTCCGGCGCCGGCCTGCTGGCGCAGCACGTCCTTCATGCACCTTTCCGGTGGCGTTGATCGGCAGCTCGTCGACGACCTCCACCGCCCGCGGCACCTTGTAGTTGGCCATCTGGTCCCGGCACCATCCGATGATCATCGGCGCCGGCGAGCCCCGGCGCCGCCCGGTCACGACGAAGGCCATCCCGACCTCGCCCAGTCGGTCGTCGGGGATGCCGATCACCGCCGCCTGCGGATGTCGGGATGGCGCAGCAGGACGTTCTCGATCTCGGCGGGATAGGCGTTGAAGCCGCCGACGATGAACATGTCCTTGGCCCGGCCGACGATGCGCAGGCACCCGGCCTCGTCGATCACCCCGATGTCGCCGGTCCGCAACCACCCGTCGGCGGAGAGTGCCTGCCGCGGTCGCCTCGGGATCGTCGAGGTAGTCGACCATGACGCTGCCCCCGCGCAGCACCACCTCGCCGGGCTCGCCCGGCGGCACTTCGGCACCGTCGCCGTCGGCGATGCGGATCTCGAAACCGGGACGGGGCCGCCCGACCGTGGTGGCGATGGTCTCGACGTCGTCTCCCGGGGACGTGGCCGCGGCCGTGCCCGCCTCGGTGAGCCCGTATCCGGTGATGATCGTCGAGAAGGGCAGCTCGTCGGCGATGCGGCGGACCAGCTCGACGGGGATGTCGGCGGCACCGGTCACCGCCACCCGCAGCTGGACAGGTCGTGGCTCGCCGCGCTCGGGATGGTCGAGGATCGCCTGGTAGAGGGTCGGCGGCCCGGGCAGCACGGTGACCTGCTCCCGGTCGACCCGGTCCAGCACGCGGTCGACGTCGAACACCGGCTCGGGCAGCATGGTCGCCCCGGCGACCACACAGGCCAGGATCCCCGCCTTCAGCCCGAACATGTGGAAGTAGGGGTTGACCATGAGGTAGCGGTCGTCGGCGCGCAGCCCGGTCATGGCCACCCAGTCGGTGGCCACGCACAGGGTGCGGCCGTGGGTCATGACCACCCCCTTGGGCTGCCCGGTGGTCCCCGAGGTGAAGAGGATGTCCGACGGGTCGTCCGGCGCCCAGCTCGCGCGCGGCGCCGATCGACCGACGGCCCGCCCGGCCTCGGTGGCCCGGGCCAGGAAGCCGGCCCACGACTCGGCCCCGTCCGGCGCCGGGCCCCGGGCCACCACGATGGTCGTCCAGGTCGGGGAGCTCGACGCCGGTGGCCGCGCAGCATGGCGACGTAGTCGGTCCCGAGGAAGTCGGTGACCGTCACCAGCACCCGAGCCCGACTCCGGCGCAGGATGTCGGCCGCCTCGGCGCCCTTGAACCGGGTGTTGATCGGGACCAGCACGGCGCCGGCCTGCGAACAGCCCGAGCATGGCCACCACCCACTCGGCGCTGTTGAACGCCCAGATGGCCACCCGGTCGCCGGGCTCGATGCCGGACGCCACCAGGGCGGCGGCGAAGGTGCCGGGCCTCCTCGACCAGTTCGGCGTAGGTGAGCCGGTCGGCCCGTCCTCGATGGCCAGTCGCTCCCCGAACCGCTGCGGCGGCGGCGGCGAGCATCGCCGGGATGCTCGGCCACGCTCGCCGCGCGCGTCGCTCATCGAACGACGACGTCGGCCACGTTCATCAGCCGGGCCAGGTTCCCGCCCATGATCTTGCGCACGGACTCCTCGTCGAGCGCCCGTCAGCTCGTCCACGTAGCTCGACCGGGTCGGCCAGCCCCTCGGGGTGGGGGTAGTCCGAGCCGAACAGCACGTGGTCCACACCGATCAGCTCGGCCAGGGCACCGAGGTCCTCCTCCCAGAACGGGCTGATGTAGATGTTGCGCTTGACCACCTCGACCGGGTTCTCGACGAACTCCTGCGGCATCTTCTTGTAGAGGTCGGCCAGGTTCTTCAGCAGCGGCTCGACCCAGCTGCTCCCGTTCTCGATGACGGCCACCTTGAGCGTCGGGGAACCGGGACAACGCGCCGTGGCAGACCAGCGCCGACACGGCGTCCTCGACCGGCCGCCAGGCCGACAGCATCCGGAACGCCTGGGGCTGGAACGGGAGCATCTCGCTGTCGCTGCCCATCCAGTCGTTGGCGTAGCGCTCGTAGCCGCTGTCCGAGGAGTGCATGGCCACCAGGACGTCGTTGCTCGACCACCTTCTGCCAGAAGGGGTCGAACTCCTGCGAGGCCGAACGAGCGCGGGCCGCGGTAGCCCGGACACCGGCGCCGGCCGGATGAGCACGACCCGGGCGCCGCGCTCGAGCACCCATTCGAGCTCCTCGATGGCCCGCTCCACGATGGGCAGGGTGATGACCGGCGTGGCGAAGATCCGGCCCTCGTAGTCGAACGTCCACGTCTCGTGCAGCCACTCGTTGAGGGCGTGGATGGCGGCGTGGGTCAGCTCGGGGTCGTCCCGCATCCGCTCCTCGACCAGGCTGGCCAGCGTGGGGAACATCGAGCGCCCGGTCGATGCCCTGCTCGTCCATCAGCGCCAGCCGGGCCGCCGGCTCACGGAAGGCGGGGATGGCACTTCATCGGCTCGCCGAAGATCTCCCGCCGGCTCTTGCCTTCGGGATTGCCCAACCGGAAGTAGTCCTCCTGGGCCCCGGGCCGGGCGACGACGTCGAAGGTCGGGTTGGGGATGTAGTCGCTGATCCGGCCCCGGATGACGATCTTGGTCCGGCCCCGCACCTCGACGTAGTCGATGGCGCCCTGGTACCGCTCCGGCAGGTACTTGGTCAGCGCGTCCTGGGTCTCGTAGAGATGGTTGTCCGCATCGAACAGGGGGGTGCTCGGCGTTCGCTTCGACATGGCTCCACTTCCTTTATCTCGACTTGCTTGGTCCCACTCAAATGAGAATGGTCCTACGCACTGATGAGAGTACCGTTTTTTACTGGACTTTTCGCGTAATCCCAACTACAAGGCGCTCGACTGGCCCAGCGGCTACTGGCCGGCGACGCCCGCGCCGCCCGATGAAAAAGCCTGGGACAAGAGCGTGCGCGCCTTCCGCAAGGATCTGAAAACCTTCTGCGCGCTCATCTCGGACCCCGAGACCGATCTTTACGCGCACATTCCTCATGGCGACGGACAGACGATTCTGCGCGTCCCCGGCCTCAGCGTGCTCATAACGCCTGACCACGGGCTTCGGCTCCAGATCGCGCATGCGGCTGAGCCTCAGCCGGCGCAGGATGCGGCTGACCGTGGCCCGGCTTAACCCAGTCTGCTGCGAGATGCGCAGCCCGGTCCAGCGCTGGCGGCGCAGTTGTTCGACCCGTTCCACCAGCTCGGCCGACGTCGGACGATGCAGCCGATGCGGACGCGAGCGGCGATCGCGCAGCCCGGCTGAACCCTGTTCGCGAAAACGCCGCACCCACTTGGCCGCCGTCTTCGCGCTCACGCCGAAGCAGGCCGCCGCCTGCTTCAGCGTGCATCCCTCCATCACAACTCTTCTGGCTAACTGCTCTCGACTGTGAATCGTCAGTCGGGCATTCTGGTGGTAGTCCATCGGGTCTCCTGGATTTCTCGAGTCTTCGCAAACCCAGCTTCCCAGTTCTTGATCCGATGAACAACCTGTTGATTGCGGCCGAGTTGTACCCGATTTGCCGGAGCATCACCGGCGACGGCATACGGCAGACTCTGTCCTGGATCGGCGGCCGCATTCCTCTGAAGACTTTTGAGGTGCCAAGCGGGACTCCGGTCTTCGACTGGACCGTTCCCCAGGAATGGAACATCCACGATGCCTATATCAAAGACTCCAGCGGCCGGCGCGTGGTGGACTTCGAGAAGTGCAATCTGCACGTTTTGAATTACAGCGTTCCGGTGCGCACGACCATGCCGCTCAGCGAGCTTAAGCCGCATCTGTTTACGCTGCCTAATCATCCCGACTGGATTCCGTATAGGACCTCCTACTACAAAAAGGACTGGGGGTTCTGCCTGACGCACAACCAGATGCTCACTCTCGCGGATGGCGATTACGAAGTTTGCATCGATTCGTCCCTCGAAGACGGCCACCTCACTTACGGTGAGTGCTTCGTGCCGGGTGACTCAGGCGAAGAAGTTCTGATCTCGTGCCATGCCTGCCATCCGTCG
>CAWDKQ010000016.1:0-536074 GCA_963802915.1 Bryobacterales bacterium | reverse complement strand
GATCTTCTTGGTCCGCCGGTCTCTGGACTTTGTGACAAGTTTCAGGCTGCGAGCCCTAGACGCGGGCGCCGGCGACGTAGTCGCTCAGCACATGTTCGATGGTGCCCAGGGCGTGACGGAGCTCGATGGTGACCGGAGGTTGGTCGGCCTCGAGGAGTGGAGCGAGCAGGCGAGCCCGCACCTTGGTGTAGAAGACGGCGACGCGGATGCCATCGGGCGTGAGGGCATAGGAGTTCGCGCCCGGTACGCGGTCGATGAGGCCGTGGAGATGGAGCCGGCGCAGGCTATAGCTCGATCGGGGAGAGGCTGTAGTCACAGCCGAGGAGTCCGGCAACATGCCCGCGAAGGCTTTTGTTCGTGAAGCCGGTGACGGCGTGGACGACGAGACAGAGCGCGCCGGCCAGGGCCATGGCGAGTTGATCCCCGAAGCGCAAGGCCCCGGTTCGTTGGCCCTCCCGTACGTAGGGCTGGTGGATGCGCTCAAAGAGCGCAGAGCCGATGGCACAGCCTGGCTGGCACGTTCGATCCTAAGCAGACGGTCGTTGATCTGCCGGGCTCGCTCGCAGCCAGCTGCGGCAGGTGCTCGATTCTGCGCGAGATGCCCAGGTCAGCGGGTTTGTTGATGACGGTCTCCCCACGCAGAGCCCTCCCTTCTTTCAAGTACTGCAGCAATACGTACGAGCTGATGCCAGGCAACGCCGAAGATTGCCGCCATCGATTGATTCTGGAAGTCAGGCGCGACGTATAACTTAGGCTGATAGCACGGGTCGTTCGCCAGTGGGGCGTACTGAGCGATGGCCGCCGCGTCATACTGCCCGTAGTAATCGCGGGTCAGTTGATTCAGGGAGAGGGGCGAGATGGGCATTGCTTGCGGCTTAGCATCCCAGTCTTGCGGCGTACCTTGTTCGATGAAGACGCTTCCGCCAGGGCCTCTTTTGAAGATACTCATGCCTGAAACACCTTAGCGCCATTGAAGGCCAGCGGCAAATTCAAAGTAGCGGTTGCGCCGCCGTAAGTCGCATCCGCCCGTGAAATATAGTAGTACAGATTGTGTTGGCGCGGGATGTAGAGTTCAGGGAAGAACACGCCCGGATTCGAAGCCCCCGTCCCAACAGGCGGCAGATACGCTGGAACAGGTCCAACAGGATACGTGTTTCCCATCGCGGAGTTACCGGCGAAGAAATCCAGGTGTACCGGCAGATTGGAGTAGGGCTTGAGATTCTCATCGAGGAATTGAATGAAGACTTCATAGGGCAGGGGTGAGAGTGCGGGACCGGCCTGCACGGATCGTAGCACGAAGTCCGCGTCAGGTTTCACCTGGAAGATTTGCTGCAACGTGTTCGCCGGCTGCGTCACAGGCAGATTGACGACCGTCTGCGGGTAGATGAACGGCTGCAAACTGCAACGCTTGGGGTAACTCGCAGTGGGCATCGAGCCGTAAGGAAACAGCTTCACACCCCGGAAGTAAGCCGTCAGCCCGGTGAGTGTCAGCGAGGCGCTTGTGTTCTGAACATCCACCAGGATCGTGCCGGAAGAGGGGTACTGAATTGGAGGCCAGACGGGCTTGGGGTTTCCCATTTGCCCGAAGTAAATCATTTCCTCCGATTGCGGAACGAGGTCTTGCTGGCGATAGTCGTTGTTCGGCCCCGTGTATCTCATGCTGAGGAACTGGAGGCCCGCTTGATGCCGCGAGACATCGTAGGGAATGCGAACGGCCCGCGACCGCAGCACGAAGGGCGCGTCCGGGTCGAGCACCAGCGGAATGCCCGTGAGTACTTGCCCCGGCGTCAGCGTGGGCAGGTTCAGCACGTAGTCTTGGTGACGCTGTTGAAATTTGGGGTTCATGGGAGCGTTAGTTCCTCCGGCGTCCAGTTGGGAACGCATTCACGGAACTGATACTCGTTCGCATCGTCCGGGTATCGCTTCATAGGCGGGGCTGGCAAGCTGCGCGCTCCATCGCGTATGAGGTTTTCCATTGCGGCGGAAGTGACGGGCGTATCGAGTCGCCTCATACCCGATACCTCTTAGTCCCGTACATGGTGATCTTGGGCGGCGCGATCCCCGCATTGGTCGAGTTCTGGAAGTCGAGCAGGAAAATTCCCCCCGGCGTGCAGAGTAGTTCCGGTTCCATCGGGACAAACAGGCCGCCCGCAATTGCAATCCCCGATGCCTGGTATGCCACGTTGAGTGGTACAGAGCAAGACGAACGGTTAAGGTTATAAAGTATTGTCATCCGTAATAATAATGTATGTATGGCAACCGATCCGCAATCAGCGTCTCACCTGCCCAATATTTTCACGTTCCGTGTCGTAACGCCGCCCGGGTTTGCACTATGTTGCCGAACCCCCGCGCGTCAGGATCTGTGGAAAAATCGGCTTTTTCCCCACCGTTACCGTCGGAGGTTCCGCAACGCTGCCCCGGATTTTCACGATGTTACGGAACCGCGCGCGTGAGCAAGCGGAGATCGTCGACGATTATTTCACAGACCCGTCAGCAAGGGGAGTCTGCCGATTGTTATATCACAGACCCGTGACGCAGCGCATGGTCTCGAACAACGAATGCGCATCGGCAAGAACCTTCAGTATAATCGTGCGTAGATGAGAGCGATTTTAATCAGTTGTATTTCAATTGTCTGCTTGGGTGCGCAGACTCCCACGACAGCACCGGCCCACAAAACGCCGGCCAGGACAGGAACCAGCACCGCCGCGCGGCACAAGCCGTTGATGACGAATCCGGCTTTGTACAAGGCGAGGGCGCCCGAAGTTTTCCGAGCGAAGTTCACCACCACCAAAGGCGATTTCGTGGTCGAAGTGACCCGCGCCTGGGGTCCCAACGGAGCCGACCGCTTCTACAATCTCGTGAAGGGCGGCTATTTCGACGGCGCTCCGATCTATCGCGTGATTCCGAATTTCATGGCGCAGTTCGGCTTCAGCCCCGTGCCCTCCGTGAGCAAAGCCTGGGACAAAGCGGTTATCAAGGACGATCCGGTGACCCAGAGCAACAAGCGCGGATACATTACCTACGCGAAGCCCGAGGTGCCGCCGCACAACAATCGCACGACGCAATTGTTCATCAACTACAAAGACAATTCGTTCCTGGATTCGCAGGGCTTTGCGCCCTTCGGACAAGTAGTCGAAGGCATGGAAGTAGTGGATAAGTTCTACGGCGCTTATGGCGATACGGATCAGGGAAAGCTTGCCGAGGAAGGCATTGCTTACGTAAAGAAGAGCCTGCCCAAGCTGGACATTATCACCACCACGATGATCGTGCCGGCCGCCGCGGCTGCGCCGGCGCCAGCTCATGCGGCGCCGACCAAGTAGGACGATCTATTCTTTGAACGGAATGTCGAAGTAGAAGATCTCTTTGCCGCTCCCGGCGCGCCGGATACGATTAATGTAGATGGAATCGCCGGGACGGTAATGAGCCTGAAAATAGAAAAAACCGTAGGCCGAATCGTGTGACGGGAGCATTTTGGCCGCGAATGCGCGAGTCTGGATCGCAGGGCCTCCCAACGGGTTCTTATGCTTCTTCCTGAGCTCCGGAGGAATCGGATTGCCGTCTCCACCGGCGCTGGGTCGCCGCGGACCTTCAACCGCAAAAGGCACGTCGGCTGCCGGTGTCGCGTCAATCTGCTGTCCATTGAAGTCGCTGTATTTTATGCTGAGGCGTTCGAGCGATAGGGTCTCGTTCGTGTCATTCTGGACAATTACAAGGACCGGAAGAATGCCGTACTGATATGGATGCAACTTGCCAAACGCAGTCTGCGCGAGTTCCTCGGTGTTGTATGCTTTCACCGCGATCGTCACGTTCTCATTGGTCTGCTTCGATGGATAAGATTGAATGGGCTCCGGTGAGAATTTCACCTCTTCCTTCTTATCGGCGAACGCCGAGGCTATCAGAATGACAGCCGGAATCAGCAGAGAGAGCGGCTTCATTTATCTCCTTTATTTCCTCTTGCGGGTGATTGCGTTCCCGCTGCTTGTATTGTATTTCCTGTATCGCGGTTACCGCGATCCAAGGTATTTCCGAAAGTTCAGGGAACGGCTCGGAACGCTGCCTTCTATCTACAAGCGGACGGCCCCTGGTTCCATCTGGTTGCATGCGGTCTCGGTCGGTGAAGTGATTTCGTCGGTGCGTCTGGTGGAAGAGTTGCGCGCGGCAAATCCCAAGATCCCGATTTATGTTTCAACCACAACGCTGGCTGGACGCGCTATCGCCGGGCAGAAATTGAAGGGTCGCGTGGACGGCATCTTCTTCGCGCCCATTGACTACATTTTCGCCGTGCGCCGCGTGCTGCGCCGGATTCGTCCGGCCGTTGTCGTAGTTCTTGAAACGGAAATCTGGCCAAATCTGTATCGCGAAGTGAAACGCGCGGATGCGTCTCTTCTCGTTGTCAACGGGCGTATCTCGGATCGCGCCCTGCCTCGCTATCGGCGATTCCGGCCAGTCTTTAGAGCCGCGCTCGCATGGCCGGATTCCATCTTCGTTCAGAGCGAAGCCATTCGAGATCGCTATATCGATATCGGAGCGCCGGCTGATCGCGTGGTTGTCGCGGGCAATCTCAAGTACGACGCCGCTCCGGTTCAGCCCGCGCCGCCATCTGCCATCGTAGACCTGATCGGGCGTACCCAACCCGCTCAAAAATGGATTGCAGCCAGCACCATGCCGCCGGTCGATGCAGTGGATGTCGACGAGAGCGAAGTCGTGCTGAATACATTCGAGGAACTGGCGGCCATGTATCCACGATCCTTATTGATCCTCGTGCCGCGTAAACCGGAACGGTTCGATTCCGTTGCGGAAGCTCTGCGTGCGAGAGGAATCAATTACGTTCGCCGCTCGCAATTGGAACCGGATACCACGCTCACGCTGCCGGGCGTTTTGCTACTCGACACCATGGGAGAACTCGCGAGCGTATTCGCACTGAGCGATGTCGTGTTCATGGGTGGAACGCTCGCGCGTCGCGGTGGTCACAACATTCTTGAGCCGGCATTCGTTTCGTGTCCCGTTGTAATCGGGCCTCACATGGAGAACTTCGCCGCGATTGCGAAGGAGTTCCGCGACGAGGGCGCGGTCCTCGAAATCGATTCCGCAGCTCAGCTCACGTCGGCAATCGATAGCCTCTTCGCAAGCGAGGCCAGACGGCTGGAGCTAGGCCGGCGCGCCTTCGAATTGGCTGAGCGGAAACGAGGCGTCACAGCCCGCATCGTTCGCGAGATTCTCGCGGCTCAAGACAGCGCTGTCCCGTCCTGGAACCTCCGCGGAATACGAAAGCATTCTGCCGGCTGGCTCTCGATTTTATGGCAATGGGGCGGAATGCTGAAGCAGCACGTGCAGCCGCGGTCTCTTCAAACACCCGTGATCAGCGTCGGCGGCATCGCTATGGGTGGTTCCGGGAAAACGCCTTTCGTTCTGATGCTGTCGCGCCGTTTTCGCGAGATGGGTTTAACGCCTGCCATTCTGACGCGAGGTTATCGCCGCAGGTCGATCGAGAAGATGATCGTCATTGAAGCCGGAGGGTCCGCTTCTCCTTGCGTAACTGGCGACGAGGCGCAGATCTTTGTCCAGGCCGCCGTCGCGCACGTAGGCATCTGCGCGGATCGCTGGGAAGCGGGAAGGACCATCGAACAGAAATCGCACGCTGATATATTCCTGCTCGACGATGGTTTTCAGCACCGTCGCTTGAAGCGCGATCTCGACATCGTACTGATCGACGCGCTCGATCCGTTTGCCGGGGGCGCAGTATTTCCGCGCGGCCGCCTGCGGGAACCGCTCGGATCGCTCGCGCGCGCCGACGCATTCGTGATCACGCGCGCCCAGCCTAGGAGACAATACGCAGGTCTGAGAAAGCGGCTGCACGAATATAATCCGGGCGCTCCTGTTTTCCTCTCCACCGTCGTGCCGCGCCGTTGGATCCACGCCCAGACCGGCTTTGAAGCTCCTCAGCCAACCGGCCCGGTCGCGGCATTTTGCGGCCTTGGAAATCCCAATACCTTTTGGGAGACCCTCCAGAGCCTGGGAATCAGGGCGGTCTTCCGATGGTCTTTCGGTGACCATCAAGTTTACAAACCGCTGCAACTGCGTCGTCTCGCGGCGCAAGCCCGCAGCCACGGCGCGGCCGTCTTGGTCACCACTCAGAAAGACGCCATGAACCTGCCGGAGAATTTCGCAAAAGCGATCGCCCCCGTAGAACTGTATTGGCTCGAAGTCGAGACTAGCGTAGAAAACGAGTGCGAGCTGTTACGTTTCGTCGGCGGTAGCTGCCGGCAGGGTCTGTGAAAAAGTCGGTAATGCCCCTCCGTTACCGTCGGGTTCCGCAACGCTGTCCCGGATTTTCCCCGTGTCGTGTCACCGCCGGCACTCGTTCCGAGCCGCGACCGGAGGAAGCGGTCTTTCTACCGACCCTGCGGAACCGCGCGCGTGAGCAAGCGGAGATCGTCGACGATTATTTCACAGGCCGCGCAGGGAGCGGTTGTCCAGTCCGTTGCCGGAAACCGCCCGGTTACTGACCGCCGCTCTTCTCAGCCGCTTTCGGAGCGGCCGGCTTAGCCGGAGTCGCAGCAGTTTTCGGCGTCCAGAAATCTGGATCGGCGGCGGCCATCTCTTTCGAGACATAGCTCATTTTCGGATTGATAGCCAGCAGGAAGAGCTGACTGCCGGTAATGATCTCGCTGGCGCCTTTGTAGAGAGCCGCGGCATTATCCCTGCCCATGGCTTCCATCATCGCCCTGGCACGCTCCCTGGACCCATCCATCGTTTCCAGAGACTTCATTGGCGCGAAAACAAGATAGGTTCCGGCGAAACCTCCAGAGACCACCTGGTATATCGCGCTCGGCACCTCGCTATTCGATTTCTCGTACGCGGCGATCACCTGTTTTCCACCTTCCGCGAAAAGCATATCGGTATAGGGCCGGATGCGCATGATTGTCATCGCGAAGAAACGAGTCTTACCCAGGTCCGCCGCGAACTCACTTGCTTTGTAGCTGAGATCGTCGCGCAACACCGCGATCATAACAGTCGAGTTCGTGCGCAGTTCCGAATCGAGACCGTCCAGGTTCGCGAAATCTGCTCTCATAGCCGGGTTCTTATCCACCAGCGTCATGACCTTCTCAATTGACATCAAAGAATCGTGAGCCTCAAAGAACCAGGCTTCCGTGGGCCCCGCGACCACAGTGCACCCGAGCGAATAATTGGGGTATTTGTTTCGCGCCAACATCTTCGCGAACGCCGCTTCCGTTTTCTCGTGCGCTGTGGCTTTGCCCTGCTTTATCTCTTCGCGGTAAATCCGGAGGACCTTGGGGAGTGCTGGAGCATCCTGTGCCATGGCCTGAAAAACTGTTGCGAGAAGCACACTTGTCGAGAGTGCGCCGATAGTGCTCAGTTTCATAGGAACGACCTCCGTCCTGCTCTACGATACTGCTCACTTTGCGAATGTCAAGCTAAGATTTCTTTCGATATCTGGACACGGCCACCGGCTTTCACGAAGCGTGCGATCGTCTCAGCGCTGGCGCTTTCATCCAGACTGCGGATCGCGTCAGTCACAATTGTGACGGCCTTTCCAGTATCCAGCAGTCCGAACGCCGCGAATTGCACGCAGATTTCAGTGACAACGCCATAAACGACGTAGCTATCGGCATTCAAGCGTTTCAAGAGCGGCAGTAAGTCGGGATTACTGAAGACATTCAGCTCCTGCTTCGGGATAAAGAACTGGCGTGCAGGATCGTTGAGCAGAGTTACAAGGGGTTTCTGCTGACCGACGCTGTCCACCACGCAGTGATGGCCATAGACGGCAAACTCCGGATCGTCTTCGGAGTGCGCGCACATGCTCGAGATCACGATAGGCGCTTTGCGGTTTAATGCAGCAACTATTGGAATTATGTTCTCGGCGCCGGGAACGTAGAGCGCGCCGGTCGGAAGCATAAAGTCGATTTGCGTGTCGATATCGAAAAAGACGGTGCTCATTGTGGCTCTATTTCACGGCGAGAGGCTTGGATACCTGTGCTACTCGTTGCGCCAGACGTTGCAATTCGCGGCTGTGTTCGACGCGGTATTTCTGCTCCGTGTCGAAGAGACTGCGTGTGGCAATCGGAAGACGTCGGATACTTTCGGCGGCGTGCGCGCGTGCCTCGGCCGCCGTTGGGAGCGGTTCCACGAGTCTGCCTCCAAGAATCACCGGCCGCTGGAGCGCCACCGCATCCCCATCTTCGCAGCCATGGCATTCCCACGCGCAGGCGAGAATATCGTGATCGGCAAAGCGAAACACCTGCTTCGAACCGGGTATCGTTTGCTTGTCCTCACTGTACTTCGCCGTCTGCCGGCCATCCAATTCCACCATCTTGTAAATAACGCCGAGACTCGGCGAGTCGGCCGAAGTTGCGAGATCGGTCCCCACGCCGAAGGCATCAATGGGCGCTCCCGCCGCCGCGTATTCGAGGATTTTGTATTCGTTCAGATCGCTCGTCGCCATGATCTTAGCGTCCTGGAGCCCGGCGTCGTCCAGGATTTTTCGCACCACGCGAGAGAGTTCCACGATGTTCCCGCTGTCCAAACGAACGCCCCACATCGGACGTCCAAGCTCGGCGGCAAGACGGGCGCCTTCCGCGGTGTCATAGGTGTCGATCAGATAGACGGTCTGATCGCCGAGCATCTCCTGAAGCCTGACGTACGCGTCGCGCTCGCTCGAGAACGCCTGCACCCAGGAATGCGCAGCGGTGCCGAAGACCGGAATGCCGAAGCGATAGCCTGTTTCCGTGTTGCTGGTGCCGATGCATCCGCCGATATAAGACGCGCGTCCGGCGATCACTCCGGCCTCGGGTGAATGCGCTCTGCGCGTTCCGAAATCGACCACCCCTCGCCCGCCCGCGACCTCGACGATACGAGCGGCCTTGGTGGCAATCAGAGATTGATAGCCCATGGTCGCTAGCAAATAGGTCTCGGGAATTTGAGCTTCGATCAACGGCGCTCGAAGAGTTAGGAACGGTTCGCCGGCGAAGATGGGCGTACCTTCGGGCATGGCAAAAAGATCGCCTGTAAATCGAAACGCTCGCAACGCGTCGAAGAATTCTGCCGGAACGCGCGAGAACTGTGGAAGCGTCTCCAGGTACTTCACTTCGTCTTCGGTGAAGTGAACGTTCAAAAGATAGTCGACTACCTGAGCCAGGCCGGCGCCGAGAACAAAATTTCGATACCGCGGGAGCTTTCGAAAAAACAGCTCAAACGTGGCTATCTCTCGCGTCTTGCCGGCCTGAAAATAGCCGGCCGCCATAGTGAGTTGATAAAGATCGGTGAGGAGTCCGCCCACGGTTTGAGTGTAGCGGACTCGGGAACGCGTGTTTTACTTTTTAACCGGCGTTGCAGGTTTTACGTCGCTGGCCGATTTTTCAAGATCGTCGACAGTCTTCGAATCAAGCTCGTATTGCGCGGGTTCGTTCTCGCGCTCGGCGATATACTTGTCGCCAACCTTTGCCAGCAGGACTTTTTCGACGCGCTTACCGTCATTTGAAGTCACGGTAATATCGATGGTTGGAGTCGTGAAGCCGCTGTCCACGAATTTGCTGGCTGACAGGTCGCGCAGTTTGTCGAGGAAGGATTGAATGCTGGTCACGTCCATCTTCTTCCCATTCGATGACCAGTCTTCGCCAGTCTTGGTGAACAGGTACGACTTCGAACCGTCATGCATCTCGATTTTGTTCGGGTCGTTGAAGCCGAAATCGAACAGCTTCTTGTTGCGGAAATCGTCGAGCGATTTGTCGAGCCCCGTGCCGAGATCGTTCGACACTTTGTAGACGCCCGCAACCACGCTCGATTTCGCGTAGTAGTCGTCTTTGTTCTTCCGGACCTGAAGTTCCTGCGTGCCGGAAGGATCGGTCACCTTCACGGTTGCGACCGGTGTTCCGGAAGCGAATGCGGCTGCTGCTTTCTTGGCGTCTTCGTCGGACACGGTGGTGTCCATCTTGGCGTCCTTCACCTTGCGAACCAGCTCTTCTACCTGAAGGCCGTCGGCGCGCAGCGGCTTGGGCTTGAGGATCTGCCACTGGTCTTTGTCGCGTCCGAATTCGATCGGCGTTTTGCCGATCAACTCCAGCCGGCTGATCTTGTCGGCATCGATAGGCAGCAGACGCTTATCGCGCAGGTCTTTTTCACCTTTGTCGATGCTGGTCTTGTTATAAGTCGCCACGGTGAAAACCCGCGGATCGTTTTCGAGTTTTGCAAAAGCTCCGCTGCCCGTCGGCGTGTCATCGCCGATCAGGACTTCGCGCGTCTTGCCGTTTTTCAGCGTGATGGTGGCCGTAAGAGCGGGTGAATTGAGCCCGTACTGATTGAGGTCGGCGGCTTTGTCTTCCACCAGCCGGTCGGAATTGAGCGAGTCCAGCGCCGTAACCATGTTCGACGCGGCTTCCTGGTCAACCGGAAGCTTTTCCGGCTTGGTCATGTCCCATTTGCCGGCGGCATTCTTCACGAGTTCGATTTCCTCGCCGCTCTTCTTTTTGAGATCGACCTTTGTGATATCGGACTCGCTTAGGGAAAGGATCTTTGGCGGAGTGTCGGTTTTCGGCGTCGTGTCTTCGGGCTTATGATGATTGGACCAATACAGCCCTCCAACGAGCGCAAGCAACAAAACGGCAGAGATCGTTAATCCACTCAGTTTCATTAGCGACGTTTCCACCAAACCGTGATGCCGCCGATGATGACAGCCAGCGGCAGGAACAATTGGCTAAACCACGTGACCATGTTGATCTGCGAACGAGTCATCGTGATTCGGCGATCTTCTTCCTGTTTCGGACGGATCGAAATCAGGTCCTCGTCCGAAGAGAGCCAGTTGACGGTATTGAGCGCGAGATCGCGGTTGCCGTTGAAGCCGATGAAGCCGTTCTCGGCCCAGCGCGCGCTTCCCACCACGACAAAGCGTCCTTGCGAATTCTCTTTCCCGGTGTTGTATGTGCCGGCGGCCGCGATGGTCAGCGGTCCCTTTTTATTCTTGGGGTCATCGGGATTCACGGCCGGCGAACTGAGATTTGTAGTCGCCAGACTGCTTTCCGAGGTAGCAATGAGCTTATCGACGCTGGTCTTATCGCCGTTCTTGATGTCCATGGAACGCGACAGCGGGAATCCAGTCGCGGTGCGCTTCATATCGTTCACGATCGGCTGCGACGGATAACTCGTAACGAGAGCCACTTCCGGTCCGAGACCGGCAAGCTGGCCGATTGGATTCAGGTCGAGCACCAGATCGCTGTCCATCGTCACGCCCCAGCTCTTCAACAGATCGTCAAGAGCAGTGTTGTCGGCGATATTGGTCTTTCCGATTTTGAGTGGCGGCTGCAGCATGAACAGGGCGCGTCCGCCGCCTTCAACAAATTTCTTAATGGCATCCACTTCGGGCTGCACATAATCGCTGGTCGGACCGGCAACCACAAGGACGGTGCATTCGGACGGCACTTCAGCTTTTTGAAGAAGATTGATGGATTTCGCTTCGTAGTTGTCTTTGCCGAGCAGATCTTTGAAGCTCGAAAGACCGGTGCGGTCGCTGTCGTCGATCTGCGCTTCACCGCTGCCAGCTACGAAACAGACCGTACGAGTATTGTTCTTCAGGTCGCGAATCATCGCGCCCGTGATCCCTTCCTCGGTCATGCTCTTGGCTTCTTCTTTCTTCAAGCCAATCTGGACCAGGGCCGTTCCATAGTTTTTGATTCCGGCTTCGCGCGCGAGCCCCGGCTTCTTATCCGGATCCACATAGGAGACATGCACCTTCGGCGAAAGGTCCTTGTATTCGGTAAGGAGATCCTGCGGACTGATCTGGCCGGTGCCGGGCTGGCTGAACCGGCTCGACTGGTCAAAGTAGGTGATGTTCACGTCCTGCTTGAGACCCTTCACGATCTTGGCAGTCTGCTCGGAAAGGCTGTAGCGCTTGTTCGCGGTCGCGTCGTAGGTCTTGTTGTAGCGTTGCGCGAGGATGTTGGCGATCACGACGATGGTGAGGATCACCAGGATATAAACCGTGACGTACGCCGTGTACTTCGTTTGTCTTGTCTTCAGCCAATTCGTATTCATCGATTACGTCCTCCAACGGAGACTTTCCATGGATCGGGCCGTAAAGAACAGGCCCAGGAAAATCACCGTCAAGTAGAAAATAGCGTCCTTGATATCCAGCACACCTCTCGAGAACGACTCGAAGTGCCACACCACCGACATGTAGCGGAGCACGACGGCCCAGGTCGCGGTTTCATAACCGCTCGCCCATTCGAGAACCCAGAGCAGCAGGCAGACGCCAAATGTCGCCGCTCCGGCAATGATTTGATTTTTGGTCAGCGTGGAGAGAAACGTCCCGATGGCGAGCAATCCCCCAGCCTGTAACAGCAGCCCGAGATATCCGATCGCGAGCGGCTTCCAGTCCGGGTTGCCGTACTTGAACAGAAATGCGAAGTTGATTGCGGTGAAGCCCAGCATGGCGGCGTACAGAATCACTGCCGCGAGCCATTTCCCGATAATCACTTCGATATCGCGGATCGGCGAGGTCGCGAGCAGTTCAATCGTTCCGGTGCGCTTTTCTTCCGCGAACAGGCGCATGGTGATCATCGGAATGAAGAAGAGTCCGATGACGCTCACGTTCGAAAGCAGAGGCCGGATGATCTGTTCGTTCAAATTCATCGGGAGCGGCTGGCCGCGCATCTGCGACTCCATACCGATGTACACGAAATATCGCAGCGAGTTCCAGAAGAAGAACCCGAAGATCACTGCGAACATGGTGAGCAGCAGGTACGCTACGGGCGACACAAAATAGCTGCCCAGTTCTTTGCGGGAAATGATCCAGATGTTTCTCATTTGCTTGCTTGCGCCTCCTCGACCACGAGTTCCGCGGGCGTGTCCGCGACGGCTTCGACCTGTTCGGCGCCAGTGAGTTGTAGGAAGACTTCTTCCAGAGTCATCGCGGCGGAGCGGAGCTCATTGAGATCCCATCCGGATTCCACGACGGCTCGCGCGACATCCGCTCGGACGGAGCGTTCCTTCAGGCTCTCCACTTCGATACGTGAACCTTTCTCCGGCGGTCTGTTTCGGAACCACGCGGCTGACGCCGGCCACCTGCTCCAGACGCCGCTGGACAGTCGACCCATCGAGAACGCCATCGCGGCCGGCAACTTCCACGAGCACCGATTCGCCGCCGCGCGCCCGATTCTGCAGATTATGGACGGTATCGGTCGCGACCAGCTTGCCCTTGTTGATGATGACCACGTACTCGCAGGTCTGTTCCACTTCGGGCAGGATGTGAGTACTGAGCAGGATGGTGTGATCGCCGGCGAGATCCCGGATCAGATCGCGGGTCTCGTTGATCTGTTTGGGATCGAGTCCGGCGGTGGGTTCGTCGAGGATCAGCACGTCGGGATTGTGGATGATCGCCTGCGCCAAACCTACGCGCTGGCGATAGCCTTTCGAGAGCTTGCTGATCAGCTTGGTCCGAACGTCAGCTAACGGCTGCAGCGTTCAATCACGTAATCCACGCGCTTGCGGATATCGCCGCCGCGCAGTCCTTTCAGCTTGCCCACGAATGTCAGGTATTCGTGGACTTCCATTTCCGGGTAGAGCGGGGGTGTTTCAGGGAGGTAGCCGATACGCTTCTTGACTTCCATCGGTTGATCGAGGACGTCGAAGCCGGCCACGGTGGCCGAGCCCGCGGTGGGCGGCAGAAAGCAAGTCAGTATGCGCATGGTGGTTGTCTTCCCAGCGCCGTTCGGTCCCAAAAAGCCGACAATCTGGCCTTTTTGGACTTCGAAGGAGATGTGGTCGACAGCGGTATTATGCGCGTACCTTTTTGTAAGGCCTTTGACCGTAATCATATTTGTTTAATCGAGGAGACGAGATGTACAACCAGAGAACCATTCCGAGTTTGAACAGTTCGGATGAAGATACTGAACACTTATGGTAAGGCGGTCGAACCTGCGCTGTCAATCGGATAGGCGCGCAACTGTCGGCCTCTGTTAATGCTTGACGCGGCTCGGGGGTCTGAAGTTGCGCCGGTCTCGACACAGGTCAATCGGCAGCCATCAGGGCCATTATGTGGAAGCCGGCGTCGACGTAAACCACGTTTCCGGTGACGCCCCTGCCGAGATCGCTGGCCAGGAAAACGGCGGTGTCGGCGACCTCCGCGGGGTCGGTATTGCGGCGCAGCGGCGCGATATTGGCGACGCCGAGCATTTTTGAAAATCCGCCGACGGCGCGGGCCGAAGCTGTTTTTACCGGTCCGGCCGAGATGGCGTTGACCCGGATATTGGAAGGGCCAAGGTCGCTTGCGAGGTACCGAACATTCGCTTCCAGGGCGGCCTTCGCGACTCCCATTACGTTGTAATTCTGAACCACGCGGACCGCGCCGAGATAAGTTAGCGTGATGATGGACCCGCCGCCTGCTTCCTTGGGAGCCATAAGCGGCGCGGTGGTGCGGGCGACGGCCAGCAGCGAATAGGAGCTAACGTCCTGAGCGAGCGCATATCCGGACCGTGACGTCTCAATGAATGGCCGGCTCAGGTCCTCCCGATTCGCAAACGCGATGCTGTGAACAACGGCGTTCAGAACGGTGTTTTGACTCTTGAGAGTGGCTGCGAGTTCGTCCAATTCGGAGTCCTGCGTGACATCGCACTGCAAAACCTGGGTCACTCCGAGTTCGGTTCCGAGTTCTTCCACCGTCAGCTTCTGACGCTCGCCTTGATACGTCAGGATCACGTTGGCGCCCTCGCGAATATAGGCTTGGGCGATCGCATAGGCGAGGCTCCAACGATTGGCGACACCGAGTATCAACGCGGTTTTCCCGCTGAGGAGTTCAGGCATGAAACTCCTTATTGTAGCGGGTCAGGATTCCTGGACAGCCTGTTCAAATGGCATCCGAACCGCAGTTCTCTTTGCGCCACTCACCCGAGCAGCCAGACTGCGGCCAAATCGCAACAGCGGACGCTCAAGGATGTAATAGCTGGCGGCCGAGACGACTATGATCGCCACGATATTCCATGGCAATTTCTGCCAAAAGAACCGAGGATAATTCCAGGCCGGAACCAAAAAGACCTCCTGCCAGAGGTACATGCTGTAGGAGAAGCGCCCGATCCAGCGCAGCGGCGCTGAATCCAGCACGCGGCTTACGAACCATTCCGGATGCAGGCCGGTGCCGGCGAGGATGAACGGGATCAGCATGGGCAGCCACAAGCCGGTCAGCAGTGAGAAGTACTTGATGCACCCGACCGCAATGACCACCAACCCAGTCCAAAGCCAAGGGTTCATGGCGCGCGCCAATTTCTGCCGGGTCACCGGGTCATCCAGCAGCACTGCAACGGCGCATCCCCAGAGCAGGGAATCGAGCCGGATGTCGGTTCGAAAATAGGGGAGCAAACCGGGCAAATTACCGGCGTTCCGGTCCGCGATGCGCCACAAACCGATGCCGATTGCAAACCAGACCGAAAGAGTCCAACTGCGCTTACGGCCGAAGAGCACCAGCAACCCTGGCCAGAGCAGATAGAAGTGCTCCTCCACCGACAGCGACCAGAAGTGCTGCGTCCACCTGTCGCCAGCCACGACCGGAATATAGTTCCGGAAAAATAGAAAGCTGGAGACGATCTCCAATCGCGAAATGGTCATGCCGGCCAACAGCACGGCTGTCAGATAAAGCAGAAACGGCGGCAGAATTCGGAAGGCGCGGCGAATATAGAATCCCCGCAGACTCACTGCGCCCGTGTCGCGCCATTCCTGGAGCAGCAGGCGCGTGATCAGCAGGCCGCTCAATCCGAAGAATACGTCGACGCCAAATGCTCCCCAGAGTGTCGGGCTGTTGGCCCAAAACTCGGGGTCGGTGGGATATAGACATTGCGGGGCGTGGCACAAGATCACGAGGCCGATCGCGATGGCGCGCCAACCGTCCAGAGTCGGAATGTTGTTCTTGCGCATTATTTGCGGAAGAGAACGCTTTCTTTGTCTTGCGCGACCAGGCGCCAGCCGGGTTCCTTCCCGAGCAGTTCCACCAACGGGATGCCCGGCGGAATCAAAACCTCATTGACGTCGTACTTCTTGAGAACATCTCTCCAACCGGCTGAGGCATCTCCGAGTTTCATGTATTCCCGCCCGACGGATTCGCCGAAGAAATCGCTGCGGCCATCAATGAATACGCGCTGACGCGGGTAGTTCACCCAGAGTAGATAATCGCCCCACTGATCCGAGGTGAAGACTCTTGATGACGCCAGTTCTTGGGCGTGGGAGCGGACCATTTTCAAGGGGAAATACTTTGCGGAGAGATCGCGCGGCCACACCTGAGCGCTCGTGAAGAACACGATCGCACAGACGGCTAAGGCGCCCCACACGCTCAGCGGCTTCAATCTCGCGCTGGTTTGATTTGCGAGGTCCGCAATTACGCCCAGAATGGAAGTTCGCGACGCTGAGCTTGTTTTTTCATTCCAGAGCTGACTCGCCGCGATGCCGATCAGGGGAAGCGTCACGATGACGAACAATGGAATGTGCCGAGCCGATATAAGCGACGAGTATGCGAAAAATCCGATCCATAAACACTCCGTCCACTGATGCTTTCGGAAGAAGGTGTAGGCGAAAAACAGCGCCGCGAATAGCAGCGCCATGAAATACAGCATAGGCTCGGACGAGAAAACGGGCGATTGGTATTCGCTGATGTATTTCGTCATCCAGCTATCACCCAAAACGTGAAGGATGTGCAAGTGCAATTGCACACCGTTCGGATTGAGAAGCGAGGCAATTCCACACAGCGAAGCGGCGATCGCGTAGCGGCGCGCCGGCGCCCACGATGCCTTGTCGACGATCGCCGAAAGGGCACAGCCCGTGCTCAGGAGAGTGAGAAGAACCAGGACTACCGGAAAGCCCGAATGCAGATTGGCCCACAGCGCGGTCATGGGGACTATTAGCCAGAAAACCCAGGATTGGCGTTCCCGATCCCGCGCGATCAGGTAGCCGGCGCAGGCGAGCAAGAGCAAAGTGAACAAGTGCGGACGCGCATGGAAGTGGATCATCGCGGCATTACCTCCCATTAGAGTCAGCACAATTGCAAACAGCCCGTTGACGCCGCGGCGAACCATGTCGCGGACAAGCACAATCTGATACAGGGCGATCAGGATGGCTGCGAGCAGCACGATTCCTTTTAGGCCGGTCCAGCGATTGAGGAGCGCAAAGAGCACGCCGGTCAGCCACTGCAAGGCGTAGAAACGCTCTCCCGGCTTGGTAAACGAGAACACATCCTGGGTCGGAACCTGTCCGTGATCCAGAACGTAATCGCCGATCCGCGTGTGAAGGGCGACGTCGCCATCCCACAGGAGGCGGTCCCAACCCGCGGCCCCATTGCCCGCGAAAAGCCAGAAAATAATCGCGAAGAACAGTAAATCGGTGAGTGAGATCGAGAGGAAAGGGGTGCGTCTGACGCGGGGCGCGGCGACGGCCGGGGCAGCAAAGGGGCGAGCAACGTCCGCTGTGGGCGCACCGATGGACACAACCCTAAGATCGGCGAGCCGGAGGGCTGACTTTAGCGCCTCACCCTTCGCCCGTTACTTCGACAGAAACTCGTCGAGGAGCAAATGGAAATGATGGACGCCGTTCTCGCGCTTCACCGAGAAGCGTCCCTGGTTGTATGTGCGGGAGTGCAATCCTTTCTGTACGTTCTCGCAAATCTTGATGTCCTCCTGCTGGATCTCGTCGCTAAACGCGATGGTTTCATCCGAAACCGGCTGCCCTGCGAACCCGAACCACTCGAAAATGGTCAGGGTCTTATCGGGGCCCATCGGCAAAATGATATTGCTGCTCAGATTATCCGGATAAATATTCAGCATAAAGTTGGGAAATATCCAGAAATAGAGCGCGCCTGCTCCGCCGCTCTCGTATTTGTAACGGCGATCCGTTGTGTCTCCCTGCTTCAGACGGATGGGAGCGTATTGCGAGGAATGGTACCGGAACGTGTCCACGCGGTAATGCGCGTAATCCAGTTCGCGGTACAAACCCGGATGCGCGGCAGGCAGATGATAGCCTTCCAGATAATTATCGATGTAGACCTTCCAATTGCAATTAATGACGTAATCGCGCCGCTGGGATAGACGGAGCTTGTCCACCGGGCAGCCGAATTCGGATGTCAGCTTCGGGATGTTTCCCCAGACCTCGGCAAATGGAACTGCGTTCGGGTTCTGATTGACGAATACAAATGGTCCCCAGGTGTCGACGCTAAACTGCGGCAGGCAGACGTCGGCTCGATTCCAATTTTCCACTCCTTCGAACTCGGGCGTTCCGAGGAGCTGTCCGTTCAACTCATAGGTCCAGGCGTGATAAGGACAGCGCAGTATCCTGGCCGATCCGCTGCCTTCGACAATCGTCGATGCGCGATGGCGGCACACATTCGAGAACGCCCGCAGCACGCCATCTTTGGCGCGAGCGACGACGATGGGTTCGCCTTGCACCTCGCAGGCAAAATAATCGCCGGGCCTCGTCACGGCTCCCGCGTATCCGACCGCCTGCCACGTGCGTGCGAAGATTCGCTCCTGTTCGAGTGTGAGGACTTCAGGCGCGGTGTACCATCGCGCCGGAATAGTTGCCGCACTCGCCAGGTTGAGCGATGGTTCGTAATCCGAAATCTCCATAGGTCTGATATTACAGGAGAACTGCTCGCAGGATGCCAAGGGCTTGGGATCCGATCATCAGCATGGATCGGAGGGAAACAATGCCGAACAATGTGAATTCGAGTTTCGAGCGGCGCGCTAATCCGTCAAGGACGATTGCGAGCAGCACCGGACTGAATGGCCGGCCATAGTTATAAACTTCAGCGAATACGGGAGTGGTCCCGTGGAGGCTACTGGAGATCAGCGCGAGTGCGACGAATGGGATCGTGATGGCCCCGAGAACGGGATCGCGCCGCAGAATCCCGCACGCCAGCGCCAGGATCGCGAGAAAAGCGAGGAGAGAGGCGAGATTGAACGCGGTCAGAATGGTCTGAAGCGTGGGTGAGACCGGAAAGATGTTCGGATGCAGGATAGCGTCAACGACGGCGCTGCCAAGATAGTGAAGTGGATAAGCGTACTGGTTACCACGAGGAGTGTGCGTGGTGATGAACGCATCCCAAGCAAGGAGAGGAATGGTGCATGTTACGAAAATAGCGGCCCTTGCGAATTGACGCCGCCACAGGAGGTAAGCCGCGTATCCGGCTACGAGACACAATCCTGTTTCGCGCGTCAGACAGGCGGCCGCGCCGATCAACCACAGCGTACGAAATGAATTTCGCCGCGTGAAGTATACAAAGCCCACGAACAGACTGGCAAGCGCGAGATCGGTGGTCATGCGGTCTATGGAAATGATTGTGGAGGGGACCGCGAGATAGACGAGCCCCCACCACGCGCTTCGGCCGAGCTCTAGCGCGTATCGCGAAAGCCAGTACACGCCCGCGGCGAGGAATGCGAGCATCGTGGCGAAATAGGAGCGGTCGATCCATGTCTGTTGGCCGAAGGCGAAGGCCCACACTAAGGCCGGAAGAAGAATGCGCCTTTGACGGAATCGAGGCGCATCGATGTAAGGCGCGGTGCCGTGCGTCAGTGCGGGGTCATGCGCCAGATCGTGATAGAACTGACCGTCGAATCCGACGCTGTTGCGGAATTTGTAGAGGTGCTCGGATTGATCGAGTTCGGGCGGAGGCGGCATTCGTTCGCCAATGCAGAAGAGCGCCGTCCAGTTGTCGCTGTAGTTGAAGTGGACGGTCATCGCCATCCATGTCCATGTCAAACAGACGGCAACTATGGCTACTGTGGGCGCGCGGATTAACCGAGTCATTGCTTTCCTCCAACAAAAGCCCAGCCGTTGATGCGGGGCGTTTCAAAGGCAAACCTGTATGTCGCTACTGGCAAGCCTGTTAAACCGCGGCCCGACCAGGCGGCCCAGGCGATATGCCGACGTAAAGGAGAGTGCGTGTCTCAAGGCTTCCTAGTTGTATCAAGCGCGGCTTTTCGCCTTTTCATGCTAAGCTTTGATTTCTCTGAGGAGAGTGGGTATACCGAGTTAAATCATTCACCGTTCTCGTCTTAATATTTTTCGAGGAGCTTTGCGGCAGTTGAATTGCGATGTCTGCCTCCGCGGCGTGTTTTAATTTCTTCGTGGTGTTTGGTTTATTCGCTTCCACAGTGGTGTGGGTTCGAGGTGTCGAGATAAGGGCAGGCGGCATCGCTTTCGATTTGAATATACAGGATGGGGGTTCGGACCGGTGAGCGGCGGGTTGGCGTCTTGGCCGATAAGTTGTTAAACGGATTGGCGAAGCGGGGTTGAAGAAATATTGAAAATATTTTGCACTCGATTTTGAGTGGCTTTGGCCCGACTACAGATCTTCGGGTTTCAGGCCGGTCTTCTTGCAATTTGTGTGAGTAGCACGGGGCCTATTTCTTCGTTGTCGTGGAATGCAAACGTGTAGTTG
Organism: Bryobacterales bacterium; assembly: GCA_963802915.1. Taxonomy (GTDB): domain Bacteria; phylum Acidobacteriota; class Terriglobia; order Bryobacterales; family Bryobacteraceae; genus JAICMB01. Next base: position 515,652 of record CAWDKQ010000016.1, on the reverse strand, counting down.
GGCCAGTCGTTTCTCTTAAGTCGCCGGTGGGAGCCTTTTTGCCAAGCGACTTCCCAGCCGATTCGGAGCAGGGCAGCCAAAAGCTGTCTCGCCTTTACTGATTTCCAGCGGCTCACGCCACCGAAAAGACTTTCGTAAACGGCTCGGGAATCTCCTCGCCATGTTCAATGCAATCGGCGGCAACACGCAGGGCCAGGGCTCGCACTGCGGCAATAGCCGACTCGCGAGTGGCGCCGTACGCCATCACGCCAGGCATCGACTCGATGTCGGCCCACCAACGACCGTCTTCCTCTCGGCCGACGACAATCGGAATGGATTCGACTGTGGTGCTCTCCATCAAGGTTCCCACTTCATTATATTGCCGGCGGACTGAGCCGGGATCGGGCGATCCGTGCGCGCTTAATGACGGCCCTTACCGGGCGTATCCGGAAGAGCTGCTGCGAGGACGAAGACTAGTGGCGCATTCCAGTTGATTGCGATTTCGTTCACCGAGTAGGCACCTTGATCGTCTACCCACATCCGCATCGGCGGACCCGCAGGTAGCTTCTGCGCCACGGCGTCCTGACGACCAGGGTTGGGGCCTCCCGAGAGCAAGCCGGGCCAGGGTTCGGGATTGTTATCGGCGCCGCTGGGGCGATGATGCGGATGCTTGTACGGATTGGAACCTAATTGGGTCACCCACGAAACTGAAAAGGCGTTACGTCCAAGGAGGTAGTGGAGGTTTTCAAATGCTGCCGCGGAATAGCGGGGATCCGGATGCAGAACGTTTGCGATCAGTAGCTGCAAGCTATAATTCCCTGCCACGCCATTCGATCCCCAGACGTAATCGGCGGGCTGCATACTGATCTGGTATGGGCTCGCGACAGTTCGACTTGTGATTGCGTCCGCTGCTGTAATCGTTGCGGTTTTTATAGCCTTTGCTGCTTCGTTCGTTCTACCGGACATCGCGTAGGTCCACAAGCCTAGCGCTCCGACGGTGGGCCATGCGGGAGGGTTCTCCGTTGAAATAGCTCTGAGAAACCCTTCGTAATTGGCAAGGAAATATTTGTTGTACTGTTCGTCCTTTGTCGTCCGGTATAACTCGGCGGCGGCCCATAGACGTTCGTCGGAGCAGTCGCGATCGCCGTACTCGCCGGTGTTGATGCCGTGCGGGTTTGAAAACGCGACGTTCGGATTTTCGCTCAGCCAAGTCCAGGCGGTTCGAGAGGCTTTCAGAGTTTTCGCGGAATAGGCGGCATCGTACGGCGCGAAGGCGCGGGATGCGATAGCCATCACGGCTGCGAAATCGCCCGTTGAGCAACTCGATTTGAAGGGCGCCGAGCTGGTGCCGATCACAAGAGACCGGGCTTTATCATTCTCCGGCATCACAAAGCCCGAAAAATTCGCGCTGGTTTGTTTGTGCCAGACGCCTCCGTCTTCGTCTTGCATGGAGAGCATCCAGTCGAGATTCCAGCGGATCTCGTTCAGCATGTCCGGAACATGATTGCCGGATTCCGGGATGTTCAGATTGACGGAACCGAGGCGGCCGCGGTAGATTTCCCAAGCCCAGAGCAAAGTTCCTGTAGTGATTCCAGAATTCACTATGTAACGTCCGTAGTCGCCGGCATCATGCCAGCCCCCAGCGCTTGCGTGCGGACCGGTTTTGCCGCTGGATGCGTCGAAGGCGCCCACGAGATGACAAGCGGCGTGCTGGAAGCTGGGAAAATCGGGGCTGAGGTCGACTTTCATCCCGCAGCGTTGCGCATAATATCCGCGCATCGTGAGATAAAACGCGCGTGAAAAGACGTCCTGGTGAATCCCGAAATCGTAGCTGCGGCCAACTCCGGCGATGTCGAGATAATAGTCGCCGTCCGCGCGAACCGAGGAGAAGTCCGCGAGCTGTACGGTGTCGCCGGACAGGTCGTCGTGGCGCGGATCCGAGAGTGTTCCTTTGAAAACGGTCCGGTCGTCCGTGGTACTGCGCACGGTAAACTGCGAAGCGGGCGATGAAACGGCGATCACCGCGATTTTGGCTGCTCCAGGCAGGTAACCGACCTGATCGATGTGAACGGCCGGACTAACGTCCGCCGCGCTCAGAGAAAAGAACGTCCAACTCAAAATTGCAATTTTGGCCCAGATCACGCCTTCAATCTACACCTTCCTTGTACCCGTTCACCAATCGACCCATGTCAAAGTGGATATATGCGAAGTGCGCAATGGCGATGCGCCATAATCTTGCTTTTGGCGGGCATCGCTCCGGTGTGGGCCGAGTCCGGCAGTTTAGATCCCGCATTTGCGAAGGTGCCGTTCGATGAATGGTTAAAGGGCGGCGACCAGACTCGCCTGAAATGGAAGGCGCACACCGATCCGGCACAGCTTTCGATGTACCAGCGCCTGTGGACCAAGATCGAGGTGGAGGTGGATGGCGCGGAACTGGCCGACCGGCGCGGGAAAGGGCGGATGGTAGTTTTCACCCAGTTCACCGATGAGGCAGGGAACCGCTATCAGGACCACGGAATCATCGAACTTGGAAAGGTCGAGGAGGGGATTCGGTCCCAGAATATCCTCTACACGCAACACGTCTTCGTCAAGCCCGGGGATTATCGCGTGGCCTACGCCCTTTACAACAGCGAGACGCATGAGCACAGCGTCAAGGAAGAACGTCTGCGCGTGGGGGCTCTGAGGAGCGATCCGCTGCCCTCGGGGGCTGAAAGCGATTTTCCGCCCGTCGAATTTGTCGACTCGGAGGAAGCGCCCGATGCATGGTATCTACCGGCCGAACGGGGTCGATTGCATGTGAACTTCGCTCCCCGCGAGCCGGTTCGAGTGGAGCTCATTTTGAACATGACCCCTTCCGAGAATCTGGCGGGATCGTCCGTGGTTCAAGACCGAAATTTGGGCGGTTTGCTTCCCATGCTGAAGATTCTCGCGCAGGCGGGCGGACACGATGCGCCGGTGAGCGTGGAGGATCTCGACCTTTCGCGGCGACGAGTGACATTTCATCAGGAGGATGCGCAGGCGCTCGACTGGCGAGCCATGCGGCAAACTCTGCAAGAGAAGGCCACGGGAGCGATCGATCTAAAATCGCTCGAGGACCGGGAACACAACGCGGCGTTCTTTGTTCAGGAAGTGGCTCGTAAAATCGGTCCGCCTCCGACTCATCCGCCGCCGGTGATCATCGTACTGAGCAGTCCGGTATCCTTCGTATCCAAAGAAGATCTGCACCCCATCTCTGTGAGTGCGCCGGAGGGTTCACGCGTTTTCTACCTCCGCTACCACGCCCCCGTGGAGCGTAAGAATCCAATGATGATGAATCCGTATGACAACGGGCGGATGATGGGCGGTATGGGACGGCGGCGGGGGCCCCTCCAAGCTCCGGGGAACGGCGCTGCCCGAATCGATCAGTTAGCGGGCACGTTGAAGCCGCTTTCGCCTCATATTTTCGATATCGATACGCCGGAGGATTTCCGCAAGGCGCTCGCGACCATACTCGCCGAGGTTGCGCGTTTATAGCTATTTCGACAAAACAGCGAACCAAACCAGACTGCTTCGCGTACGTCATTACTGGGAGGAAACCTTTGAGCCCGTCGCTCGATGTCCCACCAGTGTCGTTTCACGAGGCTGTGGCGCGATTCCGTTCGTTTCTTCGCGCCAACAACCGTCCGGAGGTGGTGGCCTGGGTCAATCCGGACGATGTGGTGGTCGTTAAGACGCGCCTGCATGTGCAACTTAGGGGGCCGGATCGAAGGTGGATGGATGCCCAGTGCCGTTATGAATTGGGTCTCGATCGGAAACTCGGGATTGAGCTGCGGCAGATCTGCGAGGCACAGGGGATCTCGTGTTGTCACGTCTACATACCGAAGAACTCTCGCGACGCGGAAATGCTCATGATTGGGAGCGGGCTGAAAATGTCGTTTCCTCAGGAAACGCGGCGGGCCCGGGGCGTTACTAACAGGTTATATTGGGCGTGGTTGAATATGCGCGGGCAACCGGATCCGTTCAAGCTGAAGTCTTAGCGGCTCGTGCCGAAAGTGATTGGAACCCCAATCAATGCGGAGACAGGCACCGGAAATTCACTCCGACTTTTCCTAGTTGCTTAGAGGCGCGGAATTTCGGAGCCAGTCACCCCGCCGGCGAGACCAGTTTCACCACGGCTCTTAGCGGCTCGCAGACGCTCTCGAAGCGCTGCGGTTGCGGCGCGATGACATTTCAGGCAGAGCGTCCGGATATTCGACAGGTCGCATTCGCCGCCGCCTTCCACCACCGGTACGATATGGTCGGCGTCCCAAAGCGTACGACGGCTGTTCGGTTTGATGCCCCATGCCATCCAGGCTCTCTCGCGGGCCGTTCCTCGGAGCCGCTTCAGATGATGAAAGGCGGCATGGCAGTCGGTTCGGCACTGGGCGCAGACGCCTTTATCCCGCTCGAAGACTTTTTCCCGGAGATAGCCGGGATTGCTGCGGAGCTTCCATTCCTCGACGCAGAAATCGGAACAGAATGTCTGGCGGCCTTTGGGGACTTCCAGGTTGCACCAGCGGCACAGGCTGCGTCCGTTTTCACCTCTGGGAAGCGTGGCGCGGTCTACCCAACCGCCGGGCATGGTGCGAACGGTGCTCATCGGTCGGAAACATTCTAACATCGGAACGTTTTCAGCGGGATTTCATCGTTTCGCTGGATACAATCAAAGGGCATGTCACTTATCGTTGTTGGATCCGTCGCGTATGACGGAATTGAGACGCCCCACGGGAGCGTGGATCGGATTCTCGGAGGGGCGGCGACGTATATCGGGCTGGCGGCCAGCTATTTCACGGACGTCAGCATTGTCGGGGTGGTTGGCGACGATTTTGCGGCCGAGGATCGCGAGATGCTTGCACAGCATCGCATCGACCTGGAAGGTTTGGAACAAGTCGCGGGCAAGACGTTTTTCTGGAAAGGCGTGTATTCGGACGATATGAACGATCGTACGACGCTCCAGACGGACCTGAATGTTTTCGCGGATTTTAATCCACGGCTGCCGGAGAGCTATCGTTCGCAGCCGTATCTGATGCTCGGAAACATACAGCCGGCCCTGCAACGCTCAGTGCGTGCGCAGATGAACGGCGTTCGACTGGCAGGCGGCGACACGATGAATTACTGGATTGCCGATTATCGCGACGAACTGCTCACAACGATACGGGAGTGGGACTTCCTGTTGATCAACGATTCCGAGGCTCGCATGCTTTCGGGCCTCCATAATCTGAAGCGTGCCGCGGCTGCGATCCTCGACATGGGCCCGAACACGCTGGTGATTAAACGCGGCGAATACGGCGCCATTCTGTTCCGACGCGACTCGCACTTCATGGTGCCGGGATATCTGCTTGAAGAAGTTTTCGATCCCACGGGCGCGGGAGATTGTTTTGCGGGAGGGTTCATCGGTTATCTGACTGAGCAGGGCTACGATTTGAAGGCCGGGCACGTGGATAAGAAAGATCTCGGCCGCGCGGTCATTTATGGATCGGTGATGGGCAGCTTCTGCTGCGAGAAGTTCGGTGTCGACCGGTTCCGGACGCTGACGCGTGAGAACATCGACGCGCGATTCCGGGAGTTTCGGGAGTTCACTGAATTTTGAAACGGGCGTCAGTCCTCGTTGCGTGTGCGCTTGCGATGGTTAGCGCGCTGGCGTGTTTCGTAGTTCAAAGAAACGGCTGGACACTCTACTATGGCGATGCGGAGGCGCACCTGGAGATTGCGCGGCGCATCGTCGATTCCAAGACGCCAGGATGGGGACAAATCGGCGCGGTATGGCTGCCTCTTCCGCATCTTTTGATGCTCCCGTTGGTGTGGAACGATTTCATGTGGCGCACGGGATTGGCGGGGACGATTCCATCGGCCTTGTTTTTCGTTGCCGGCGGAACATTTCTTTTCCTGGCCGCCCGTTCTGTTTTTCAATCCACGCCTGCCGCTCTTGTTACGACGGGTGTGTTTGCGTTAAACCCGAATATTTTGTATCTGCAGGCCACACCCATGACGGAATCGATCTTCTACGGAAGCTTGATGGCTTTGTTCTATTTCACGGTTCTGTTTGGTCGTACACAATCGCGAGGCGCGATCGTAGGGGCGGCCGTTGCGACCATCGCCGCTACTTTGACTCGCTATGAAGGCTGGTTCCTGATTCCATTTGTCGCGCTCTATTTTTTCTTTGGGGCGCGGGAGAAAAAGATTCGCGCGGCGCTATTGTATGGCGTTGTTGCGAGTCTCGGTCCGCTTGCCTGGATTGCGGACAATTTCTGGTGGTTCGGGGATCCTCTCGATTTTTATCGCGGCCCGTATTCAGCCAAGGCGATCCAGAAGGGGCTGCCGTATCCGGGGCAGCACGCATGGCTCACGGCGTGGCATTATGTGCTCTCGGCGGGATGGTTGTGCGCGGGCTGGTTGGCGGTGGGATTGGGTGTTGCAGGCATTTTCGTGGCGATTCGGAAGCGAGCCATCTGGCCGCTTGTATTGTTCATGCTCTCGCCGCTGTTTTATGTCTGGAGCATGTACTCTTCGGGGACTCCGATTTTTGTTCCGAATTTGCCACCTCACGGGTGGTACAACACTCGCTACGGATTGTGTCTTCTGCCGCTATTTGCAATTGGGATTGGCTCGCTTGTGCTGCTGGCGAGCGAACGTGGGCGTCTTAGGGTGGCTGCTGGTCTTCTCACTTTGACTGCGGGATTCTGGGTCGTCTGGCCGGTGCCACAGCGCGTGATTACGTGGGAAGAATCGAAGCACAATTCCGATGCCAGGCGCGCCTGGACGCATGCCGGCGCTGAATATCTCGCAAAACATTATCGGGACGGCGGTATCCTTACGACGCTGAGCGATGTTGCGGGCGTGTATCGCGAGGCGGGCATCCCTTTGCGTCAGACTTTAAACGATTCGAACGAGCCGCAGTGGGTCCTCGAAACGGCGCAGCCGGATTACTTCTTGAATCAGCGCTGGGCTGTGGCGCAAGCCGGCGACGCAATATCCGCCGCGATCAAGAAAACAGGTTCGCACGGGGTGGGTTATACGATGGTCGCGGATATTAAGGTGGAGGGCGCGCCGGCTCTCGAGATTTATCGGCGCAATTGCGATGAACATATCATTCACTAAGGCACACGGCGCTGGAAACGATTTTTTGCTGACGTGGGCCGAGCAGGCGCCCACTGCCGATTTGCCGGCCATTGCGCGCGCGATTTGCGATCGCCACACAGGCATCGGAGCGGACGGTTGGATTCTCGTCGATGGATCGGCGATCCGTCTTTTTAATGCCGATGGAAGCGAGGCGGAGATTTCCGGCAACGGCACGCGCTGCGCAGCGGCGCTGCTGGTGGACGCTGGAAAGGCCGGGCAGGATGTCGCGATTACCACTGGCGCGGGGTTGAAGCATCTGAAGCTGATGGAGCGCAATGGGCCGCAGTTTTTGTTCGAGATGAATATGGGCCTTCCGCGGTGGCGCGAAGACCAGTTGCGATACAAGCTCGCGCTTTCTTCCGGCTCCGTTGAAGTGACGGTTCTGGATGTCGGCAATCCGCAGTGCGCGATGCTGGTTGATGAGATTCCGGCGAACTGGCGCGACCTCGGAGCGGAGATGGAAGGTCATCCGTTTTTTCCTAAGCGGACCAATGTGTCTTTTGTTCGCGTGGTGGACCGGCATACGGTGGAAGCTCGGTTTTACGAACGGGGAGCGGGTGCGACGTTGAGCTCGGGAACGGGATCGACGGGAGCGGCGGCCGCGGCAATCCTGCGCGGAGTTGCAGACAGTCCGGTTCGCGTCGTTACCGAGGCCGGGGATTTAGAGCTGCGATGGGATGACTCGGTTTACCTGACAGGCCCTGCCGTCATCATCGGCACCGGCGTGTTCTTTTCGAGTTGAATGGGTTGTGCGATGGCGGAGAATATCGCCTGGCCGTACTCATTGGGAGGCGACGAAATCGAAACGTCGAACCCAAAGGGCTCCAAATCGGTTTTGAGCTGCTGAATGTCGTAGCCTTCGTGAATCTCCCCGACGATGGCCGACACTCGGGACAGCCATTCCGGTGAATCCGCCAGAACGACTCGCTCATATCCCTCGATATCAATTTTCAGCAAGTCCATACGATCCCATCCGAGGCTATCCATAATCTCAGGTATGGTTTTCAGCGAGACAATTAGCTCGGGTGCGCTATCGCGGCCTCGTGGCATCAAGGTGCAACAGCTCGGGTCAGGGGTATCGTAGAAAGTCGTTGTACCGCTTTCCGTTCCAACCGCGCAGTCGAAGATCGTCACTGGAAGATTGTTGAGCCAGCGGTTCCTTTCCAACATCGCGAGGTTGCCGGGCGAGGGCTCGACACACGCGATATGCGCCTGCGGGAAGCGGCGCCGGAAATAAATCGCTGAAGCTCCGATGTTGGCGCCAAGATCCAAGATGCGTGTAACCTTGGTGGCTGGCTCGACTGCATAGATGCCGCCGAGCACTTCCAAGGCGATACGGTGATCGACGGTATTGGAGCGAATCGCGATGCGGGAGCCGTCGACCGAGATGGTGAATTCTTTCTGGCCTGTTCCGATGCGAGAACCGTAGTCCGCGATCAGCACGCGAGCGATATCCGGCCAGGAAAGGCGGGCCTTTCGACATGTGCCTATCAAGGCAACGATATGTTTGATATGAATGATCAGCTTCTTCACGTCCGCTCCCCAACGAATTCTTGTAGCGGGGGTGCCCCCGACGACGGCCTCGGTGTAAGTACCGGCGCGGTTCGAAAACGGCCGCGAAGTCTTAAGAATGGCTGCTCGACGAGATAGTAAGATCCGAGCGCGGCGCATAAGGCCAATCCGAGATTGACCGGAAACGAACGCCACCAGATACCCGGAAATCGGAATTGTGTGCAAAAGAATTCCTGCCACAAATATAGTGAGTAACTGAGAATTCCGATATATACCAGTGGGCCTACATTCAATAGACGGCCCGCGATTGTCCGGGGGCGTCTGACCACATAGTCGATCAATAATGCGATGCAGATATTCTCGGCAGTCGCACCTAACAGGAACTGTGCGCGAGGGTGCACGAAAGACATACTTCCCAGCAGAATCCCAAGTGGGAGCAGGAGCGGCGCGGGAGACGATATGAACTTTCTGTACAGCGGTTGTCGAACCAGCACATCGCGCATGCCGGCCAGCAAGCAACCCGCCGCGAGTGCGTCGCAGGAGGTTTCGAAAGAGTGGAACATGAGCAGTCCGGTTTGAGGAAAGCTAGCTTCCACGATGCGGATGGCTGGCACGAGCAACATCACCGCGAACGCAATCTTCATACTGCGCGCGCGTCCTGAGAAGAACAAGACCGCGGGCCAGAGCAGATAGAATTGTTCTTCGACCGAAAGCGACCATAAGTGACCTACAAACCACGAAGGTCGAGCGCTGTAATTCGTCGTGTATGTCAGCGCATGAAAGATGTCGCCGCCGCTGAGTTCAATCCAACCAAAGGCTGCACAGATTATTACAAAAGCCACGTAGACGTACATGGCAGGAAATATGCGCAGTGCCCGGCGCGCGTAGAAAGCGCGCAACGAAATCGTGCCGGTACGATCGATCTCACGTAAGAGTAACGTAGTGATCAGAAAGCCGGAGATTACAAAGAACGTGCGCACACCGAGATCGCCAGGGTTCAACCAAGAAACGGCGTGTTGAGATAGGAAATTTGTCGATTGCGCCATGTGCGAAACAAGCACAACGGCGATGGAAAGAGCACGGAGCCCGTCCAGAGAGGGGATTCGCGACTCTGAGGAAACCCCGGACACTCACCAGCAAAGTAGCACCGGGAACTAAAATGCGGTAGTGAGAAACAGTTAGTAAGTTATCGCGTCGAACTGTACAAGGGAGCAATCGAGATCAGCGCGAGTCCGACTACAAACAAAATTAACATCAGTGCGAGTAACAAGCGTACGTTCTTACTCGCTCCCGCGAACTCTTTCCACACGATCAAGCCCCATAATGCGCTGACCATGGTGGCGCCTTGCCCAATGGCGTAACTTACCGCGGGTCCCACCTGGACTTCCTTGGGTGAACTTGCAGCCGCGAAATTTGCAACCGTGCCCGCGCACCATATCAATCCACCAACGATGCCGAGGATATGCTGTTTCGCGGTGCCCTTGAAATACGCGGTCATCGCAATCGGCTTGCCTTGTATCGGGAGATTCAAAAAATACAGATTGAACACGAACGTGGAAATAAAGACTCCGATGGCGAAAACGAACGCGATCGAATAGGGGCCGAGTCCAAACCCGATGTCGCCGCCTTCTTTGCCGATTTCGACTAGCGGATAGAACGAACCCATCAGGACTCCGCTGATCAGACTTAGCACGATGCCCTTGGCGCCGCTCTTCTTCTTCGAAGATCTTTTCACTTTTTTGTCCGTGCCCGAGACCTGGGCCGCGATGGCTTCAGCTTCGATCGCTTTATGCACCATGTGGCGCTGGTAGGCGATGGCATCCACCACGATCGCGGCGAGCACGATCGCAACGCCGGCCGCAAGCAAAATGGGGTTGGCCTGCGGATTCAGAATATAGTTCCAAACCACGCCAACCACCAACGCCAAGCCGATGCCGACCGGGAAAGCCACAGCCATGCCAGCGACAGCGATCGCGGCCACCAATAGCATGTTGGCGAGGTTGAATATAACTCCAGCGGCCAAGCCGAAGGCGATTTTGCGATTACCCGCCACCATCATGTTGTCGACGAAGGTGAGCGACGAATCGCCCATGGAGCCGAAAGTCAGCGCCGCGATCGTAGCCATGATCAGGACGCCTACCGCGTAATCGTAATAGAACAGCTCAAAGCGCCATTTGCCGGCAAGCTTGAATGTATTGGCCCAAGACCCCCAACAAAGCATCGTGAAAACGATCAGAAGCAGGGCGACGCCGTACGTGGATGGAAGTATCATGAAAACCGGAAGTGAAGCGAAATTTTATCACGTTGTTAGCGCGGGTTTCCAAGTCCGTGCTTCATCGCGATTTAAATTCCGGATCTAATGTCCGGAAGGAGCGGCTTCCGGCTCCGCTTTTAGCGGAAAATGCGCACCCTCGGGAATAGGGGCCAGCATCTGTTCTTTGCGGTAAATCAACGTGGAAGTGTTATAACTGGCGATCTCGAACCCGTGGCCATGCGTGATCGCGTCGGTGGGGCAGGCCTCGACGCAATAGCCGCAGAAAATACAGCGATTGTAGTCGATGTTGTAGACCTTGGCGTAACGCTCGCCCCCACTGATGCGCAGTTCGTCGGTATTTTCGGCGGCCTCGATATAGATGCAATCCGCTGGACACGCGGCGGCGCAGAGGAAGCATGCCACGCATTTTTCCAGACCGTTTTCATCGCGCTGCAGGACGTGAACGCCGCGGTAGCGCTCTTGCAACTGGGGAGGCGCTTCGGGATAGAGATCCGTGATGGTGGGATTCAGCATCTCGCGAAACGTGATTCCCATCCCTTTGGCGATAGCCGAGGCTCCTTGCAGCACTTCCGTGATTTTCGAGGGCATTTCTGTTCTCTAGGTTAGCAAAGGTCCCCACCGGGGACCTAGTTTTTCGAGCCTCAACCGGCCTTGAACTCGGGGACGTGCTCGTCCGAGTGAAACGGCTGGACGTTCATGCGCTTCCCGATTTCTTCCAGGTCGCGTTTCGAGAAGCCCGCAAACGACTTCGAGACCGTGCCGTCGGTTTCCACGACGAACAGCGTCGGAACGCTGCTGATGCCGAAGGCATTGCTCACGGGATAACCGTCCCGCGCGGGATCGATCAGGATGGGAAACGAAACGCCAAAGCGCTCGTTGAAAACTTTGGTGGACTTGGCATCGTCCTGGGTGATGCCAATCACCTGCATTGCTTCATTGCGCGACAGGCGCTCGAGAAAAGGAAAGGTCAACTGGCAGACCGGACAACTGACCTTGAAAAACGCCAGAAGCACCGGCCCCTTTTCGAGATCGATTTCTAGCGATCGGGTGTGCCCGTCCAGGCCCTGTAGCTCAAATCGGGGTGCATGCATTCCCGGTCCGATGATACCGGCGTCAGAGTAGGATCCCATGTCCGCTGCGCGTCAGCTCTCTTTCTGCTGCTGGACGAAGCTGAGAATATCGAATCGCTTGATCTCACGTTCGGGAAAAAAGCTGTTGATCGCGTCCTGCTCATCCCCGAAGATTTCGAAGATCGTGGAGAGTTTCGTGAGCAGCAGCAGTTCGATGTTGCGTTTGTTCAGCTTCAGCAACTTTACTGTCCCTCCCGCTTTCTGGAGGGTGGTGTAGCAGATGACCATGCTGCCTAAACCCGTACTATCGATGTAGTCGACCTCCGCGAGATCCAGAATGATCCGCGTCTTCGTCTGGGCGACCTCCTGGTTGATCGACTCCCGCAGGCGGACGGAAGGCTCGCCCACGATAAGGCGCCCTTTCAAATCGAGAATGATGATGCCTTCTTTTTCGCGTGTGTGTATCTCGAAGTTCATCGGCACTTAATCAGTTTACAGGGTTTGGCTGGCTGGGATGCTCAATGGAGTCGCTGGTTCGGCCCGGAACCTCCGGAGCGTAGTTGATCGGGCTGGCTGGGATGCTCACCGTGAAGCGCGTTCCGTACTGAAGCTCGCTCTGCACGTCGATGGTTCCCCCGTGCGCTTTCACGATCCAGGCAACGAAGCTCAGCCCCAGTCCGAGCCCCTTTTCCGGATCCGCGGAAGGCACGCGATAGAACCGGTCGAAAATATGAGGGATATTTTCCGGTGCAATCCCGACACCGTTATCCTGGACGATCAACTTGACCGTATCGCCAGCGAGCGCTACGGTTACGTTCACGTGCCCTCCGGCGGGTGTGTATTTGATCGCATTCGAGAGCAGATTGGTCACTAATCGTTCGATTTGGACGCGATCGGCATAGATCGAGCAGTGCCGGTCCGGAAGGTCGGAGGTCAACTGCACGTTCGACGATTCAGCGACGATCTGATACTGCTCCACCAGGTCGCGAACCATCTCGCAGAGATCTACGTCGGTTTTGTTGAGGACCAGTTGGCCGGACTCGGCCTGGGACAACATCAATAAAGCGCGGACGATATTCGAGAGGCGCTCTACGTCTTCGAGCGCATTGACCATGGCGTCCCGATACTGCTCCGTTGTCGTCGCCGTGAACAACGCTACCTCCAGTTGTCCGCGCACCACTGTAAGAGGAGTGCGCAGTTCGTGCGACACGTCGGCCGAGAATTGGCGCATCTGTTCGAAGGAGAGATTCAACCGCTCCATCATGCGATTGAAAGATTCCACAAGGCGGTCCAACTCGTCGCGGGCGCCGCGCGTCTGTAACCGCATATTGAGGTTGGAGTGCGTGATGCGCTCGGCGGTCTCGGCGACCTGGTTCACCGGATATAACGCTCGCCCCGCAAGGAACCATCCAAACAGCGCGCTGATCGCGATGGCTAGCGGCAGGATCGTGAAGTAATTCCGGGTGAACTCTTTCAGAGCCTTCTGACTGTTCTCGACGGACCGTCCCACGGCGACATAGTAGACATGATGAGTTTCGCTCATCACCGGTCCTGAGATGATCATGTAGGGAACGCCGGTGGGCCCATAACGTAGTTGAATTCTCTTGTGTCCGGATTCAAGGACGGATTTGATGAATTCGGGCGAATCGTATCCGATGCTCGCGTAGACCGGAGAAAATTGCAGGGGATGGCCTTCCGAATCGGCGAGCATGTAGACGTGCTCCAGCCGGCTGACGATGAATGCTTCCTCGGGGTCGACGCGATCAAAGAACCAGTGTGGACCCTCTTTCCCGCCAAGCTGCAGGTAGCCCTTCATGGCATCCCAGTCGTCGTTGAGAAGCAATTCGATCTGGGCGTCGAACACGTTCTCGAGCGATTTCCGGAACACCACGCCCAGCACGCACAACAACACGGTGAAGAAGACGATGTAGCTGACTGCGATGCGAAAACGCAGGGCTCGCGTAAATCGGAAGGCGCGGACAATTGCGAATGCAGCCGCAGCCATAATTTACGACAGCTGCTGCGTTTGCGGAACGTTGCGCTCCACCGGGCGCTCTGGCGTGTCGAGCATGTAGCCGATGCCGCGGACCGTGTGGATCATCTTTACGGGATAACGGTCGTCGATTTTGCTGCGTAAATGGCGGATGTAAACATCGACGATGTTGGTGAGGCCGTCGTAATCCATGTCCCAAACGTGCTCGACAATCATGGTGCGGCTCAACGGGCGGCCGCGATTCCGCATCATGTACTCGAGTATGCTGAACTCCTTCGGCGCCAGCTCGATGTTTTCATTGGAGCGCGTCACCTTGCGGCGAATACAATCGAGAACCAGGTCGCCGACCTGAAGGCGCTCGGGAGTCGGCTGGCCGCGTCTTAGGAGCGCGCGAACCCTCGCCAGCATTTCGACGAATGCGAATGGCTTTACAAGATAATCGTCCGCGCCCAGCTCCAGACCCTTGACGCGGTCGTCCACCGCATCGCGAGCGCTAAGAATCAGGACGGGCGGGCTGACCTTGCGGTTGCGAATCTTCTGGAGAACCTGCAGCCCGTCGATATCCGGCAAATTGAGGTCTAGGATGATGAGGTCATACTCGGTTGCGTGGACCATCTCAACGCCGGCATTGCCTTCCCCCGCAACGTCCACCGCGTACCCCGCGCTTTCCAGCCCCCGCGACAGGAAATCCTGGATGCGCTTCTCGTCCTCAATAATGAGAATCCTCATGACTCTAGATTAGACCGCTGCCATGACTCACGAAAGACCGCGCCGTCCTTTAGCGCCCCAGCGCTATGATACACCTGCTGCCTGGGCAAAAAAAAGGCGCCCCGTTTCCGAGGCGCCAGGAGTCGACCACGCTATCGTGGGGTTACCAGAGCAGTCGAAGACCGACCTGTAGCGTTCGAGCGTGGCTTGCGAAAGCCATGCTGGGATTTCCGAACGCCGGTGAACCGGGGTTCGCGAAATTGGCGAGTGAACTCGACCCGGATCCGATCCCGACGAGATCAGCGGCTGTGTACTGGGGATGGTTTATTAAGTTGTAAGCTTCGCCATGGACCTCGAAACTGAATCGGTCGCGAAGAGCAAAGCGCTTGTAAACGGCCGCGTCGAAGTTGTTAATCGGATTCAAATTGAGCGTGCTACGCAGGGCACTGGTCGAAAGACCAGGTGCGCCAGCGATGTACTGAGCGTTGGGATTGTTCGCCATATAGGCGACCACCTGTCCGGCCGTGTTGGTCAACGGCGTAACGCCGCTGCCGGTACCAAACGAGGTTGCGTTCGGATTAATCACAACTCCGCCGGTTCCGGCTAAGCCTGTCAATGAGGAATCGTAACCGCTCTGTACGAGAATTGGCGACGGGCTCTCATAGTTATACGTACCGCTGATTACCACGTTGGCGATCACATCGCGAAACCAGTTTGGCGCATCTTTGCCAATCCCGGCCGTGTCCCACAGAAGAGTCGCGACACCGCGCTGCCGGTGGTCGTAAATCGAGCTTCCGACAGGAGCCAGGAAATTCGCGTTGCCGAACAGACCGATTCCGCCGAGCGTCGGACCGCTCAGGTTGTCGATGAGGTGGCTGTACGTGTAGGCGAGTTGGGCGTGGAATCCGGCGGTGAAGCGCTGCGTTGCTTGCACCTGGAGTCCGTTATACCAGGAGAAACCCTGCGGTTGTGTAGATAGAATCGGACTCGTAAAGCCGGAGCTCGCGTAGGGATTATTCGGAATCGATTCTAGCGAAGCCAGGCTGGTTGTCAGAGAGTCCAAAGTGGTCTGCGAGGGCTGTGAGTAATACAGCGGAAGGTTCTGCGCTGCAGAGACGCGAGGCGTCGCGTTCAAAATCGATTCCACAGGCAGGTGAATCGATTTCACGCCCAGATATCGGATCCCGAGCACGAAGCTCTTCAGTTGGGTCTGAATACCCGCATTCCAATTCATGGAATAGGGAACGCGCTGCTGGAACGGGGTGGAAGTGCTGATGGCTGCCGCGGTCGGCGTCGAGAAAGCGCCTCCGGCCGGACCGAAGAATCCGGTTGAACCCGGTCCGAAGAACGACGTGGAGGCCAGTCCGGGCGCGTAAACGCTGGACTGATTCATCTCGTAGGTTGTGTCGTAATTCATTTCGTAGCCGGCCCGGAACACAGTGTTCTTGACAAAGCCGGGGGCATAAGCGATTCCGACGATCGGAGCGAAGTTGGTCTTTTGCGTGTTCGGTTCCGAGAAGTTTAGTACGCCTGGGATGCCGGTAAGGTCGTTGCTATATGTCAGCGCTTTCGGAATGCTTACGTAGGCGTACTTCAATCCCAGGTTGATGTTGAAGTTGGATGACACCTGCCAGCTATCGTTGACATACTGGTAGAGGTCGAAGTTATTACCTGAAAACGTCGAGGCGCCGAAATTACGCGCGCCGAAAACGTCGGGCGATTGGTTGAGCAGGAATCCCTGAAGCGAGCTATAAACATACGACCCGATTCCCAGGTTGTTCACTCCCATGGGGCCGATGTAACGACGGTCGTCGACACCGAACTTGATGACGTGATGACCGAGTGTCCAGGTAGTGTTGAGCGCCCAAGTGTAGTTGTTGTACGACGCGGAAGTTAATGTTCCGGGACCGATCTGTGCGTTCAGATCGTTTTCGATTGTAATGTTGGGGAAAATGTTCTCACCCGGAAAGGTCACGCCGTTGTTCGAAACGCGCTGGTCGTAGCGTGTATAACCCAGACGTATCTCCGAGACCAACACCGGCGAGAAATTATGATACTCGGAGATGGTTGAGGTTAAGGCTCGATCCCACAACGGCGCAAAGAACGACGGGAGTTGGCTGCCCTCGGTATTGGCTTCCATTGTGTTCTGTACATATCGCGCCTGGAGATCATCCGAGTTGCTGATCTTCCAGTCGAGGCTGCCAACGCCGTTGTACTGATTCTGATATGCGCGCGGCGCGATAGAGGCGATGCCCAGGGGGACTTGCACGCCGTTGACTGTGGTGTAGGTTGTTCCGTTTGCCGAGGTGCCGACGTATTGCTGCAATACGCCGAGGTTCGTGGTAGAAACGCCGGACAGACCGCTCAATGTCGTGTAGCCGGCGGCTGTTGGAGCATAGACCGGCGTTCCGGGTATGGCATCAAAACCAAGCGGAATGTATTCGAAATCTCCGAAGAAGAAAAGCTTGTTATGGATGATTGGGAAACCGAGGTTACCACCCAGGCGGTTCTGGTCATAGCGTGGAATGCCACCGGGGTAACCCTGTCGCGCTACCGTCTGATCGACGGCATCGAGGTTCTGATTTTGAAGATAGTCATAGAGAGCTCCGTGAAACTGATTCGTTCCCGAGCGGATATAAGTGTTGAACTGGCCACCTAGAGTATGTCCGTACTCCGGCGGTTGCTGGTTCTGAAACGCAACAAACTCAGTGGTTGCATCCGGAGAAACATAGGCGAGAGGACCGGGCAGGAGCCTGTTGTTGTTGTCGATGCCATCGACATAGAAGTTATTGCTGATTGGCTGTTGTCCACCAACTACTGGGCCGCGTACTCCGGGAACACCGCTGTTGGTAGTGACGCCTGCCGATAACAAAGACAAGTTGTAAGCGCCGAAAGCCAGACCGGTTTGAGACAGGTAATTCGGCTCGGCAAGATACTGAACCATCTGCGTGTTATAAGGCGATGTGATCTGAGGTGTGGTGGTATCGAGTGAAGGAGTCGCCTCTTCGATCTGGACCGAGGCGGTCACGGGAGCTCCCGCATTTGCTCCCGGCGTGTTCTGAACCGTGACATTGACGGTCTTCGGTTTGGCGGCGTCGAGAACGATATCTTCCAACGGCGTGCCGTTCAACTGGGGGGAACTCACATTCATGTGATACGTACCGCTCGGAAGGTTTGCAAAGTGATAAACCCCTCCGCTGTCAGTGACGGCCGTGATCGTAACGCCGCTCGTGACATTTGTTAGAGTCACGGTTACGCTCGGCATGGGACCCCCGGCTGTTGATGTAACGTTGCCGCTGATGCTCCCGGTACCTTGCGCCATGCATGCGCAAAACGTAAGCGTCAGCAACAGACTAATCCTAACTGCTAAGACTTTCATGCCTGCGCCTAAGTGCAAGCAGACAGCCAGTTTTCATTTTGATGAAACTTTATGGAATCTGGAAGAAGGTAAGTTCGATTGCTCCAGCTTCCTGGAGAACTCCACCGGTGAGTTGTCCAACACGTCTAATTGAGAGCCGGAATGTTAACATTCAGTCGCTTGGAATTAACAAGCTGCGAAAAAACTAAGATGGCATTTTTGCCCGCCCGGCAAAATGTGCATAAGGATTAGCTACAGTGGGATACTCCCATGTTTTTTACGCGGCGAACTGTCGACTTTATTCGTCAACATACGGAGCGCTCGAATAATTCGAGATCGTGTCTCATGCGGTTCGATCACATCGTCTATAAATCCGCGTTCCGCTGCAATGAAAGGATTTGCAAAGCGATCCCGAAATTCATCTACTTTCTGCCGGTAAACAGATTCTTTATTTGACGCATCCAACAGTTCGCGGCGGTACACGATATTTACAGCGCCTTCCGCTCCCATCACCGCAATCTCCGCTGTGGGATAGGCGTAGTTCACATCCGTTCGTAAATGTTTCGATCCCATGACGCAATAAGCTCCGCCGTAAGCCTTGCGCGTGATAATTGTGATCTTGGGAACCGTCGCTTCCGCGTAAGCGTAAAGCAGTTTGGCTCCGTGCCGGATGATCCCGCCAAACTCCTGTTCGGCGCCGGGCAGGAAGCCTGGAACATCTTCGAAGGTCACTATGGGTATATTGAATGCATCGCAGAAACGTACGAAACGCGCTGCTTTGACAGATGAATTGATGTCGAGACACCCGGCCAGGAACGCCGGCTGGTTGGCAACGATACCAACGCTTCGGCCGCCGAAGTGCGCGAAGCCCACCACTACGTTCCGCGCGTAGTGCTCATGAACCTCAAAGAACTCGCCGTCGTCCACGACGCGATGAATGATGTCCTTAATGTCATACGGCATGTTCGATTCGGCTGGCACCAGCGAATCGAGCTCGGCATCGGCGCGATCGTCCGGATCGGAGGTTGGGCGGAGTGGCGGATCCTCGCGGTTGTTCTGCGGCAGATAAGACAATAACCCCCTGACCATGCGCAGCGCATCGCGGTCGCCGGGCGCGATGAAGTGAGCTACGCCGCTTTTCGAATTATGAGTTTCGGCCCCGCCCAGCTCTTCCTTGCTGATTTCTTCATGTGTCACTGTCTTGATCACGTCGGGACCCGTGACAAACATGTGACTCGTTCTGTCCACCATGAGGATGAAATCCGTTAACGCAGGGGAGTAGACCGCCCCTCCGGCGCAGGGACCCATAATCGCCGAGATCTGCGGAATGACACCGCTTGCCAGCGTGTTTCGCAGGAAGATATCTGCGTAGCCGGCAAGCGAGAGTACGCCTTCCTGAATACGCGCGCCGCCTGAGTCATTCAGTCCGACTATCGGCGCGCCCATTTTGAGCGCGAGATCCATGATCTTGCAGATCTTCTGCGCGTTTGCCTCGGACAGGGATCCACCAAAGACGGTGAAGTCCTGTGCGAAGGCAAAGGTGAGTCTTCCGTTTACCTGGCCGTAGCCGGTAACAAAGCCGTCACCATCGATAACAGTGGAATCCATGCCGAAATCCCGGCAGCGGTGGCGGACCAGCTTGTCGGTCTCCTCGAACGTGCCTTCATCGAGCAGCAGGTCTATGCGTTCTCGCGCCGATAGCTTGCCTTCTTCGTGCTGGCGTTCACGCCTTGCCATGCCGCCGCCTTCTTCCGCGGCTCTATGCCGGCGACGGACTTCTTCAAATCTGTCCATTGTTTAGTTATCCTGCCTGCCGTGAAATCGCCGGCAATCTCCCCTCGCTCACGCTCAGGGTTCCGCAACGGTGTCCTGGGCTTTCACGATGATACGGAACCGTGCGCGTAACGGGCGGGGCTCCGCAACATGCGTAACCCTGTCGAGGATTATTTCACAGTCGCAATGAGTGCCTTGAGTGGCAGAGATCTCCTCACCTGTGTTATCAAACAAGCAATCATGGCAGCCGATATCGAAACTACCCTCCAGGAACAGCGCGTATTTGAAACTCCCGAGGACTTCAAGGCCCACGCGAACGTCCCGAGCCTCGATGAGTACCGCCGGTTGTGCAAGCTGGCTGAAGACGATCCGGAGACATTCTGGGCCGGTATCGCCCGCGAACTCCATTGGTTCAAACCGTGGGACCGGGTTCTCGATTGGAACGTACCGTGGGCGAAATGGTTCGAAGGCGGGCAGATCAATCTTTCCTACAACTGCCTGGATCGTCATGTGGCCACGTGGCGCAAGAATAAAGCTGCTCTGATCTGGGAGGGTGAGCCCGGCGAAGTGCGAACTCTGACGTATCAGCAGTTGCTGATCGAGGTGTCCAAGTTCGCCAATGTTCTGAAATCCCTCGGTGTGAAGAAGGGCGATCGCGTGGCCCTCTACATGGGCATGACTCCGGAGTTGCCCATCGCACTGCTGGCTTGCGCCCGCATCGGCGCTCCTCATACCGTGATTTTCGGCGGGTTCTCCGCGAACGCGCTGGTCGATCGCATTACCGATTCGCAAGCCGTCGCCGTGATCACCCAGGATGGCTCTTATCGGCGAGGGGGTGAAGTAAAGTTGAAAGCCGCCGTCGATGAGGCTTTGAAATCCTGTCCTTCGGTTCAGAATGTTGTCGTGTACAAACGCACTGGCTCGCCGCTCGAGATGCAGGAAGGCCGCGATTCATGGTGGCACGAATTAATGGAGAAGGCTTCGGACGATTGTCCCGCCGAGCCGCTCGACGCCGAGCATCCGCTCTATCTTCTCTACACATCCGGAACGACAGGCAAGCCCAAGGGCATCCTGCACACCACGGGCGGATACTCGGTTGGTACTTACATCACCAGCAAGTGGGTTTTCGATCTGAAGGACGATGACACGTATTGGTGTACGGCCGATATCGGTTGGGTAACCGGTCACAGCTACATCGTTTACGGTCCGCTCCAAAATGGCGCGACCGTTCTGATGTACGAGGGCGCGCCCAATTGGCCGGAACCGGATCGATTCTGGCGTATCATCGAACGCCACAAGGTGAACATCCTTTACACCGCGCCAACCGCGATCCGCGCATTCATGCGCTACGGAGAAGAGCTTCCCCGCCGGTATGAGATGAAAAGCCTGCGACTGCTCGGTTCGGTGGGTGAGCCGATCAATCCGGAAGCGTGGATGTGGTATCGCGAGGTCATAGGGCGCGGGCGCTGTCCAATCGTCGATACGTGGTGGCAGACCGAAACCGGCATGATCATGATCTCGCCGCTGCCCGGCGCCATTTCAACAAAGCCGGGATCCGCAACATTTCCGCTTCCCGGCGTGGCGGCCGATGTGGTCACTCGGGATGGAGAATCCGTCCCACCGGGCGGTGGTGGATATCTTGTCATCAAACGCCCATGGCCTGCCATGCTGCGTACTATTTACGGCGATCCGGACCGCTATGAACAACAGTACTGGTCGCAGATTCCCGGGATGTACTTTACGGGTGACGGCGCGCGCCGCGATCAGGATGGCTACTTCTGGATCATGGGCCGCATCGATGACGTCATCAACGTTTCCGGTCATCGCCTCAGCACGATGGAAGTGGAATCGGCGCTTGTGGCGCATCCCAAGGTCGCGGAAGCGGCGGTTGTCGGACGTCCGGACGAGATCAAGGGGCAGGGGATTTCGGCCTTCGTTACGCTGCAATCCGGCAACAAACCCTCCGACCAACTCAAGGACGAACTACGCCAATGGGTGGCCAAGGAAATCGGCGCTCTTGCCAAACCGGACGATATCCGGTTCACCGATGCACTGCCTAAGACTCGCAGCGGAAAAATCATGCGACGCCTCTTGCGCGAACTCGCCGGGAGTGGTGAAGTAAAGGGAGACACGACGACCCTGGAAGATTTGGGCGTACTCACAAAGCTCCGAAGTGACGAGGATTAGGAACTTTGGTTTTGAACCGCATGGACGCAATCGAGATACTTCTAGTGGAAGACAATCCCGGCGACGTGTGTCTTATCCGGGAAGCCTTTCAGCTCGGCTCCATTTGCAAGCGATTAGAGGTTGTCGAAGACGGAGAAGCCGCGCTCAACTACTTGCGCCGTCAGGGAAAATATCGTTTTGCACTGCATCCCGATTTGATTCTGCTCGATCTGAATCTGCCGAAAATCGATGGCCGGGAAGTACTGAGCGAAATCAAGGACGATCCACAACTCCGTCACATACCGGTGATTATTCTGACAACTTCCGATTCGGAGAAAGATGTCGTGAGCGCGTATGAGCGCCACGCCAATTGCTATCTCACCAAGCCGCAGGACCTGTTCCAGTACCTCGAATTGATTGAAAATATCGAGTCATACTGGTTGAGCACGGTCTGCCTCCCCGCCTGATGGATCTCGGACTTTCGGATCGCGTGGCCATTGTCGCTGCCGCGAGCGCCGGCCTTGGCAAGGCTGTCGCCCAGGGACTCGCGGCGGAAGGGGCGCGCGTGGCTATCTGTTCCCGCGACGAAGAGCGCGTGCAGGCGGCGGCTCGTGAGATCGGTGGCGATGTTTTTGCTCAGACGGTCGATGTCACGGATGAAGCTCAAGTCCGGTCATTCGTTGAGCGCGTCCAGGATAAGTATGGCCGCGTAGACATCTGCGTCACCAACGCCGGCGGGCCGCCATCGAAGCCGTTTGCCGACACTTCCGTCGATGACTGGCGCTCCGCTGTCGATCTCAACTTGATGAGCACTCTCTATTTCGCGCGTCATGTGTTGCCCATTATGAAAGAGCGCCGTTGGGGACGACTCATCACGATTACTTCGGTCGCGGTTCTGCAGCCTATGACCAATCTCGTTCTCTCAAACGCGGTTCGATCCGCTGTTCGGGGACTGGTGAAGACGCTGTCGAACGAATACGCGCCGTACAATGTTCTGGTGAACAACGTGTGTCCTGGATTCACGGCGACGGAGCGATTGAAGGAGTTTCGAGGTAAAATTCCGCTCGATCAGATTCCACTCGGACGCCTTGCCACGCCGGAGGAATTTGCGAATATCGTGGTGTTCCTCGCGTCCGAACGAGCGAGCTATATCACCGGCTCATCCATCGCTATTGACGGTGGGCTGGTGAAGGGAGCCTGATCGCTTGGCGGAAGCGGTTCGCATTGAACTCGCCGGCGCCCGCAAACTGCGGGAGCGAAATAAAGTCCACTATCGCTTCTCGCATTGGCCCATATGGATTTTCGTCTTCTTCCTCGCGCCTGGTCCTCTGACGTTCAGTCTTTTCGCGTACGGCTTCAGCAAGCCGATGGCTCTGTGGCTGGGAGCGGTGCTCGTCGGCACCGGCATCGCAGGTTTGCGGGGACGTCTGCCGGGAGTGGAACCGCGGCCGTACATTATCCGATTTACCGAAGACAAACCGAATCCGCTGTATCGGCGCGTCTGCTATACCTTCGCGTGGAGCGCTCTCATCACGTACGCTGTTCTGAATGCGGCGGGACTCGTGGATGCGATCGTCACGGGCAAATGGCAGCTTCGACAGATCTACGATTACGCTTACTTCCCGATGGCGATTCTGATCTGGATACTCGGCGCGTTTGGCGTCCTGCCGCGCGTAAAACCGTCCACTAAGGGTGAAGGTCATGAGCGGCGCTATTTCTACGGATCGGTTTGGGCGGTCTGCTTCGCTCAGCCGGTTGCCGGTCTGCTCTGGATCGTGCTTCCCGCTCACTCCCGCGTGGCCGATGCGATCAAGCTGACCGTATTCGTCGCCATTCTTGTTTTCACAGGACTGTTGGCTCGCCGCGGCGTCCTGCCGCGTACGCGGCGCATTGTACCTGGGGAGTTGGCCATCTCCGATTGACAACCGTATTTATCGTTGTGCTCGCCCTGGCGGTGCTGATGGTGGCCGCCGGTCTGATTTATCAGTGGATCGGCGTAAGAGGCGATTCCAGACGCTTCCCCGCGCCGGGCCGTCTGATCCAGGCGGGCGCGCAACGGCTTCACTACTATTCGATGGGGCAGGGAAGTCCAGCCGTGATTCTCGAAGCCGGGATCTCAGCGACTTGTGTAAACTGGCGTCGCGTACAAACCGACGTCTCAGCATTCACTCAGGTTTTGAGTTATGACCGCGCCGGGCTCGGCTGGAGCGATCCGGCTCGGACGCCGCGTAGTGCCGGTCAGGTTGTCGAGGAGCTGCACGAGTTGCTGCGGGCTGTCGCCGTTCGTCAGCCGTATGTTTTGGTGGGACATTCTTTCGGCGGCCTTGTGGTGCGGCTCTATACGATGCGTTATCCACAAGAAGTCGCGGCGCTCGTGCTCGTCGACCCTTTGCGTCCACAGGAATGGCATCCCATAACGGCCCAGCAGACGCGTAACCTGGCTGGAGGGGCTCTTCTTTCGCGCTACGGCGCTTTGCTCGCCCGATTAGGGGTGGTGCGGTTCACGCTTACGCGGCTGGCTCGGGGATCGCGCTCCTTGCCTCGAATGATCGGACGGGCGACATCCACCGGCGCGGGTTTGGCCACCATGGAACGGCTGGTCGGGGAAGTTCGGAAGATGCCGCAGGAATTGTGGCCGTCCATCATGTCTCACTGGTGTCTTCCGAAGTCGTTTGCGTCCATGGGGGATCATCTCGCGAGACTTCCGGAGAGCGTTGGCACGATGATCGATGCGCAGCCGCTCAATGTGCCCGTAATTATCCTCACTGGAGCCGAAAGCCGCACAGCTTGGCTTCCTTCCGAAGTACAGAAACTCTCGACCGACGTGACTCATATCGTCGCGGAGAAGAGCGGTCACTGGATTCAATTAGACGAGCCGGACGTGGTGGTTAAAGCCATTCGCGATGCGGTTACGCGAGTGCGAGAAGGCGAGCAGTCCCTTCTTCAAAAACATCTTCCGGAGTGAGCAGACTGAGCACCAGAAAAGCCTCGCGGTCGAAGTCGTAGAAGAAGCCCGGCTGGATCAGGACGTTTTCTCGCCGCAATAGCTCCAGCACCCACTCTTCTTCGCTTCGGATTTTGGGCGCTTCGAGGATGGCGTACCAGCCTCCCTCTACATCGAGAAGGCCAAATGCCGTCGATTGGACACGTTCTCGCAGCCGCGCGAGATTGATCGACGTGCGGCTTCGGATTTGCTTCTGAATACCATGACGGGCTTCGATGAGATTGCCCGCAGCGAGTTGAACGGGAGTGCCGACTGACAGGTAGGTATCCGCAATCAGTTCGAGACGCAAATACGCTTCTGCCCGCTGCGGTTCGGGACCGGAGACTATGATCCATCCCAGCTTCATCTGCGGCATTCCCGATACCTTCGACAGCCCGCTCAGTGAGAATGACAGCACGTTTCCGGCGTCCGCCAGTGTCGTTACGCGGCGATCGTCGTGATTGAAGGCGAAATCGGCGAAGACTTCGTCTGAGAGAACCGCGAAGCCATTTTTCTGACACAAAGCTGCAAGCTGATCCAGTTCCTGTTTCTTGAGATAAGAGCCGGTTGGGTTATTCGGATTTACCAGCACGATGGCGCGCGTTCTCGGGCCGATTAGAGACTCGAGAGCTTCGAAATCGATCATCCAGCCATGGTCGTAAATCAGCGGATACTGCACCGCCTTCACGGATTCCAGTTCGGCTAGAAATTCGAAGAGCGGATAAGAGGGCCGTGGAACCAGCACTTCGTCGCCGGGATCGGTCAGGAGCTTAAACAGGAAGCCGTACGCTTCGCTGGTGCTTGCGGTCAGCAGGATGCGGTCTGTTGAGACGCGTCCCCCATAGTACGTCGAGACCGCTTGCCTCGCTGATAACAAGCCTGCCGGATTGGGATCGTAAGTGGGCGCTTCGGGCAGCGCCGTGATCGATGGATAAACGATCCGCGCACGCGTGGGATTCGATTCTGTGAGATCGAGAATTGCTACGCCGGCGGCTCGTTTCTGCTCAATCAGCCGCGACAGCGGATTCGGCTGCATCTGCCAACGCAGCCGTGATGAAAAATTCGGTTCCAGGATTTCACTAGTGTACAGTGACGGTAGAAGGACTATGCAAATACTCTCTCACACCCTTGCGGGAGCGGCCCTCCTATGGCTTGCGACTCCCGCGTTCACCCAAACCACCACCCCCAGCCAACACGCAAATCATGACCTCGGCTTTGAAGACACGCCCCTGCTACCAGGGCTTCCATGGCATGTTCACGACGACAGGCGTCCGCATGCGCCCGTAGTTACTCCCGCTTCCGAACCCGGCGGCGCTCCGTCCGATGCCATCGTTCTCTTCGACGGCAAGGATCTTTCTTCCTGGACAGCGCACGCCAGCTCCATTACGCACGGTGGAAGCACGGGACAAGTACCAGAGTGGAAACTCGAAAACGGCTACGTGGAAGCAGTCCCTCATACTGGCGACATCGAAACGAAACAGAGTTTTGGAGACTGCCAGTTGCATGTCGAATGGTCCGAGCCGGCCGATATTCACGGCACCAGCCAGGGCCGCGGAAACAGCGGCGTCATCCTGATGGGACTCTATGAAATTCAAGTCCTCGACAATTCCAACAATCCCACTTACGCCGATGGTGCGGCCGGCGCAATTTATGGGCAGTGGCCGCCACTGGCCAATCCAGCGCGCAAGCCGGGCGAATGGCAGGTTTACGACATCGTGTTCGAAGCGCCCAAATTCAATGGGGATAAACTCGTCAGCCCTGCTTACTTTACAGTTTTTCTAAACGGCGTTCTGCTGCACAACCACAAAGCGTCGATGGGACCCACTGTCTATCGCGCCGTTGCGCATTACACGCCGCATCCCGCGGAGCTGCCGCTGGTTCTGCAGAACCACAACAGCCCAGTTCGTTTCCGAAATATCTGGATTCGTCGATTGAAGGGTTATGACGAACCCGAGAGCAAGTAGTAGATCGTAGATTTCATCGAACCAGCTCGAATTTCCCTCTCAGCCGGATATCGCGAGACGAGGTTCCTGCAAGCACCTCGAAAGCGCCCGGCTCGGCGACCCATGCCTTTTGCGTCGGACTGAAGAAAGACATCGCCGATGCGTCGAGAGTGAACGAAACCGTTTGCGTCTCGCCAGGTTTCAGATACACACGCTGAAATCCTTTGAGCTCCTTGACCGGACGATCCACGCTGGCTTTGACGTCATGCAAGTACAGTTGCACCACCTCAGCTCCCGCGGTCGAACCCGTATTTCGGACGCGCAGCTTTACCTGGACCGGCTTGTTCATCGCGACCTTTGACGGCGAAACCTCGAGTCCCGACAATTCGAATTTCGTATAAGAAAGACCATGGCCGAAAGGAAACAACGGCTGGATGTCCCGCGTGTCGAAATGCCGATAGCCGACGTAAATTCCCTCCGCGTAATCGACATGAAGATTCGTGCCGGGATAATTTCCAAACGCCGGCGAATCCTCGATTCTCTTTGGGAACGTGACGGGCAATTTGCCCGACGGATTTGCATCGCCGAAAAGCACTGAAGCGATCGCGTGGCCACCCTCCTGGCCGCCGTACCACATATCCAAAACCGCGGGAGTCTGTTCGATCCAATCCATCGCGACAGGTGAACCCGCGTTGATCACCACAATCGTATTCTTGTTCGCCGCAGCGACGGCGCGAATGAGATCGTCCTGGCCGGCGGGAAGGTTCAGCGTCGTGCGATCGAAACCCTCGGATTCCAGATTGGATGCGTAGCCAGCCACAACGATCGCCAAGTCGGATTTAGCGGCGAGAGCCACAGCTTCCTCCTTCAATTGGCCGGGGGCCTTATCGCTTTCCTTTTCGCCTTCCATTGAAACTCCCAAGGCATAGCTGACCTTCACGCTACTACCGGCGCGCTCGCGAATACCATCGAGCGGCGTGATCGCGTAGAACGGCAGCACGCGAGAGCTTCCACCGCCATTGCGCGCGACCGCTGCATTGGGACCGATCACTGCGATGGAATGAACGCGCGTGGTCTTAATCGGCAGGATCTCGCCGGCATTCTTGAGCAACACAATCGATTGAGTAGCCGCCTCGCGGGCCAGCGTTTTCTGTTCCGGCGTGTCCAGCGGACCACTCGCCGTATGCTGCTTATCGAATAATCCGCTTTCGAACATAATGCGCAGGATCTTCCCGACGTTTGTATCGATGGGCGCCTTTGAAATCCTGCCGGCTTCGATCTCGGGCATGACTTTGTCCGGAGCAAGCCATCCACAACCGTTTCCGTCCGCCTGGGTCGAAGCCTTGGCGAGCCAGGTTCGCATCGCCTGTCCGCCGGGCATCTCGAGATCCATCCCCGCGTTGATGGTTGCGGATGTGGAATACGTGCTGCCCCAATCGGAAATCACGAATCCCTTGAATCCCCATTCCTTCCTCAAGATCTCGCCCAACAAGTGATCGCTCTCGGCGCAATATTCTCCGTTGACCTTGTTGTACGCGTTCATCACGACCCAAACGCCAGCCTCTTGTACCGCCGCTTTGAACGCCGGCAGATAAATTTCCCGTAGCGCGCGCTCGCTGATGGCTGCGTCGACACGATGCCGCTCAAACTCCTGGTTGTTCGCGTCGAAATGTTTGACTGAGGGAATCACGCCCTCGCTCTGCACGCCCCGGATATACGCAACGCCTAGGCGCGAGGTCAGGTACGGGTCTTCGCCGTATCCTTCGAAATTGCGTCCCCACAGCGGCACGCGAGCGATGTTGACGGTCGGCCCGAGAATCATATCGCGGCCATGCGCCTTCACCTCCTGCCCGATCGCTTTCCCCTCGCGCCGCACCAGGTCCGGATTCCACGTTGCAGCCATGGCAACACCCGCTGGAAACGCGGTGCTGCGGATGGGCGCCGAGGCGTTTGTGACCGCGGAACTTCCCAGCCACGAGCGGACGCCCATAGGACCATCGGCCATCTTGATGGAAGGGATGCCGAGCCGCGCATTCGGTACCGTTTCCATCCAACCGGCGCCGGCGAGCATGGCCACTTTTTCATCCAGCGTCATGCGTTCCAACAGATCGGCAACGCGCTGGTCGGGAGTGAAGCTCGGGTTCTTGTAGGGAGGGGTCGAGTTCGACGAGTCGGCCCTTGTTTTGGATAGGAAGGTCGCGCAAACGACGGCGCAGAGGAACAGGATGACGGGAAGGGACCTCATGGGGCCACGTTACCATCGTTGCTTGCCCGATGCTTCGCTACGACGCAATCCTTTTCGATTTTGACGGCGTGCTTGCCGACACCGAGCCGCTGCATTTTCGCTGCTGGCGGGAGATTCTCAACCCCTATGGCATCCAGATGGACTGGGACACTTACGTCAGGACTTGCATCGGCATCACCGACCGTCTGATGCTGGCTCAGTTTTGCGATCGAGCAAACCCGCCGGTGGAGCTTCAGACGCTGATTGACGAGTATCCGCGCAAACGCGAGCTGTTCCGCACGCTGGTCTCACAAGAGCTACCGTTCTTCGTGGGCTGCGGTGAGTTTCTCGATTCCCTGAACGGCTACCCGCTCGCCGTGGTCAGCTCCAGCGGCCGGCTCGAAATTGAACCCGCGCTCGAACGGGCGGGGCTTTTGGGCCGCTTCGAAACGCTGGTATGCGGGGGCGATGTCCGAAATCATAAACCGGCGCCGGATCCCTACCTGCTCGCGGCGAGCCGTTTGAAGGCGCAACACCCGCTCGTGATCGAGGACTCCGACGCGGGTGTCGAAAGCGCACGCGCTGCCGGGTTCGACGTTCTCCGGGTGAAGAGCCCGGCTGAGGTCCCCGAACTTGTCCGCACTCGTCTAAGCCAGCAGTAAGACGGCGCGAACGGGAGCAGTTTTGCGCCGAATCGCGCCAATAGATTCGGTTGTGGCGGCGAAAACAGTATCGCTTCTCAACGAAACTTGGCGGTGGAACCGCAATTGCTTCCCAAACCCACAGATCCAGCCGGTTGTGACGCGAAAAAGCGGCCGATTCGGGCAGTTGAGAGTAACTGGGTGGAGAAGAATCATGTCCTCGAATGATCGGAATGCGCTAACAAGCGCAATGCCTGCGCGAATCGGCGCAGGATTTGGGGTGTCGCGGAGTCATTCCGTCGAGAAGAGGTCTTCGCAAGGGCGCTCGGTAGTGCTGGTGGCGATTGATGACAATCCCCGCACTCTGGAGCTGCTAACGTCGGCGTTGGCGCGCCCGGAACTCGAAATATTAACAGCCACCGATCCTACCGCGGGTCTGGAACTGGTTTTTAGCCGCCGGCCACAGATTGTCGTGACCGACCTTGTGATGCCCGGCATGAGCGGCATGGAGGTTTTGGAAAAAGTCGTCGAGTTCGATCCCTCCATCGACGTGATTCTCATGACGGCGCACTACTCGACGGAATCGGCTGTCGAGGCGATCAAGCGCGGGGCGTGCGATTACCTGAACAAGCCTGTTCCGATTGGCGCCTTGCGGGAACGCGTGGAGCGGCTGCTTGAGGACTCGAATCAGCGGGCGCGCGCGCTCGAGCTTGAGAACGAGCTGCTCGAACAATCAACATTTGAGGGCATCATCGGACGCAGCCCGCAGATGTGGGATATGTTTTCGCGCGTGCGACGCATCGCGCCGCATTATCAATCGGTGTTGATCACGGGCGAAACCGGCACGGGGAAGGATTTGGTGGCGAGAGCGCTGCATCGGCTCAGTCCCGTGGCGAACGGAAACTTCGTGGTGCTGAACTGCTCGGCGGTCGTCGAAACGCTTTTCGAAAGCGAGCTGTTTGGCCACGTCAAGGGCGCATTCACTGGAGCCGATCGCGATAAGGTCGGCCTGTTCGAGCATGCCAACGGAGGCACGCTCTTTCTCGACGAGATCGGCGACATGCCGCTCGCGACGCAGGCCAAAATGCTGCGGGCTTTGCAGAACCATGAAATCCTGCGGGTTGGTTCGCTGGTGCCGCGTAAGATTAATGTGCGCGTGATCGCCGCCACGAACGCGGACCTGCGCCTGGCGATCTCAGAAAAACGGTTCCGGGAAGACCTGTATTATCGCTTCTCGATGGTGGAGATCCATGTTCCGACGCTGCTCGAACGGAAAGAAGATGTTCCGCTCCTGATCCGGCATTTCGTCAGTAAATTTGCCGCTCAGTACAGCAAAAAGGTGACCGGAGTGAGCCGGCGCGCGCATATCGTTTTGTCACGCTATCACTGGCCGGGAAATGTGCGGGAACTCGAGAATGTCTTAGGCCATGCCTGTATGATGGCTAACGGCGAGACGCTCGATGTTGCCGATCTACCCGACTACGTGAAAGGCGTGAATCGTCCGGCGGGGCCTGCGGTGGACGACGCAGCCAGCGCCCCGCCGGGCGATGGGGCGCACAGCACGCTCGAAGAGCATGAGCGCATGCTCATTCTGAAGGCGTTCGAGCAGGCAGGGAATAATCAGTCGCAGGCAGCGAGGATTTTGCGGATTGGGCGCGATGCTCTGAGATATAAGCTGAAGAAGTATAAGATTGCGTTTTAGTGCAATCCCCGCTTACTTTACGTGCGCGGTTCCGTAGTCGAGAACGCTTGGGTCTAACCGGACGTTGCGGGCACACCTGCCTGAGCCGGCAGCGTAAAACGGAATATCGAGCCGTGCCCGGGCTCGCTCTCCGCCCAGATTCGTCCACCATGGCCTTCGACAATCTTGCGGCATGTCGCGAGGCCGATGCCGGTGCCCGGAATATCGTCGCCGTGGAGGCGTTCGAACGGATCGAAGATATCTTCGGAAAACTCGGGTGAAAAACCTTCCCCGTTGTCTTCCACTGATACCAGCCAGATTCCATCCTCGTAAATCGCGCTTATGTGAATGCGTGGATCGGCGGCCCCGCGATATTTGATGGCATTGCCGATCAGATTCTGGAGTAGCTGGACCATCTGGACATGATCCAGCGGAAGCGTCGGAAGCGGGCTGTGCGTGACCTGCGCATTCGATGCGTGAATGGCGCTTTCGAGATTTGCAATCGCCGTGGCCAGTGCCGATTCCAAGTCCGCGTCCTCGATATGCTCGCGCCCACGTCCGCCGACGCGCGCGTAGCCGAGAAGGTCCGAAACCAGCTCGTTCATGCGATCGGCGCTGTCCTGGATGATCGTCAGCGCGCGCACCACGTCGCGCGGCAGCTCCTGGCGGTGTAGTTCGAGAGCAAGTTCGGCGTAAGAGCGTACGGTAGCGAGCGGCTCACGAAGGTCGTGGCTCACTTCGGAAGCAAAGCGCTCGAGCTCTTCGTTCGCACGCAGAAGAGTTTCGTTGGCGCGATGCAGTTCCTCGGCTTTTTTCCGCGCGCTCATGTCGCTGATAAACGCCACCGACAGATCGCCGTCCTTGCTCGGCACCGAACTCAGACTGATCTCTACGGGGAACTGAGTACGGTCCCGTCGATAGGCCATGACGTCCAAGCCCTGCCCCATGACGCGGCTTTGCGGTTCGCCCTGGTAGGCGGCGCGATGCTTGGAATGCCGTTCGCGCGTGTGCGGCGACAACAATGTATCGATGCTGCGCCCCAGGATTTCATCGCGCCGGTAGCCGAACATGCGCTCGGCGACGTCGTTAAACAGAATGATGCGCCCATCCGGCGCGGAAGCGACGATGCCCTGCGGAGCGGCGTCCATCAACGCGCGAATGGCAACTTCGCTGTCGCGCACCGCGGCCTCAGCCTGCTTCTGATAATCGATGTCGGTGCAGATGCCGAACCATCGCACAATGCGGCCTGCTTCGTCGCGGATCGGTGTGCCACGGCTCACGAACCAGCGATAGGCGCCATCGTGACGCCGGAAGCGATATTCCGCTTCGTACGGCTCGCCGCTTTCGAGTGAGGCCGACCAGCGGCTTAAGACGGAACTGAGATCGTCCGGGTGTACGAGCTTCGTCCAGCCCAAACCGGAAGC
Source organism: Bryobacterales bacterium (assembly GCA_963802915.1). Taxonomy (GTDB): domain Bacteria; phylum Acidobacteriota; class Terriglobia; order Bryobacterales; family Bryobacteraceae; genus JAICMB01. Next base: position 482,785 of record CAWDKQ010000016.1, on the reverse strand, counting down.
TTCCTTGAATGACAACCCGGTGTATTCCTGAAAGCGCTGATTGGTGTAATCGATGCGGCCTTCGGAATCCGCCATGAAGAGGATCTCCGGCACCGTGTTGGCGAGCGTCCGGAAACGCAATTCGCTTTCCGCGAGAGCCTGTTCCACCGGATATGGCGCGGGTTTGAGAGCCCTTTTCGAGCCCGAACGCACTTAAAAATCCCCCACAGTCTGGTACGCGGCGGTCCGTGAGGCCCTGCCCTGACTGCCAGCCGCGAACCATTCTGCCCATTTTCAATCGGAACGGGCGAAAGCTATCTACATCATAGCTCCTGACGCGCTGTAAGATTGTCCTAATGCAGGGTTCTGTGGTTGGCCGGCCAGTGCCAAGAAAAGAAGGACGCGACAAGGTCACCGGCCAGGCGAAATACATCGATGACCTGAAGTTCCCGGGCATGTTGTACGGGGCCACCGTTCGCAGTACCGTGCCTCGTGGACGCATTCTGGCGATTCGTTTCGAGGATGGCGTGCCATGGAACGAATTCACCATCGTTACCGCGAAAGACATCCCCGGCGAGAACGCGGTTGCGCTCATCACTCTCGATCAGCCGTATCTTGCGGTAGAGGTTATCAATCATCCGGAAGAGCCGGTGCTGCTGCTCGCGCATCGCGATCCCTATGTACTGGAGCAGGGGCGTCGACGCGTACGCATTGACGTCGAACTGCTGCCGCCGGTGTTCACGCTCGAAGAATCTCTGGCGCGGAAAGAAATCATCTGGGGCGCGGACAACCTTTTCAAGTCGTTCCTTGTGGAAAAAGGCAATGTCGATGAGGTCTGGGCCAGCGCGGCCCATATCGTCGAGGGTGAGTATTCGACTGGAGCGCAGGAGCAACTCTACATCGAAACCAACGGAGCGATCGCTATCGCCAATCCTCAAGACGGCGTCACAGTTTGGGGCTCCATGCAATGCCCTTATTACGTCCACAAGGCGCTGCTGAAGCTGTTCCCACTCCCCCCCGATAAGATTCGAATCATTCAGGCGGAAACCGGTGGAGGGTTCGGTGGCAAGGAAGAATATCCGTCGATGATCGCCGGCCACGCGGCGCTGCTGGCGTGGAAATCCGGTCGTCCGGTCAAGCTCATTTACGATCGCGCCGAGGATCTCGCAGCCACGACGAAACGCCATCCCTCACGCACCCGCATCCGCACGGCAGTCGATGAAAATGGCAAACTACTCGCAACCGATATCGAGTTTGCAATCGATGGTGGCGCTTACGCGACCTTGTCTTCCGTGGTTCTCTCGCGTGGGACGATCCATGCCGCCGGTCCGTATTACTGCCCGAACGTGCGCATCCGCAGCACCGCGGTTGCGACGAACTGCCCGCCGCAAGGCGCCTTCCGAGGATTCGGAGCGCCGCAAAGTATCTTCGCGATGGAACGGCATCTGAATAAAACGGCTCGGGCCGCAGGTCTGACACCCGAAGAATTCCGTCTGCGTAACTTCATCCGCCAAGGACAGACCACGGCCACTGGACAGGTGATCCATGAAGACGTCCGCCTGGACTGTCTTCTTGAGCGCGCCTTCGAAGCTTCGGATTATCGCGAGAAGACCGCTCGATTCGCGTGTGAAAACGAGAACGGCGGCAAGCTGCGGCGCGGCATCGGATTCGCATCCTTCATGCACGGTGCGGGCTTCACGGGCTCAGGCGAGCGAACCTTGGGGTCGGTGTTGGGAATCGACGCGGAAGCGGACGGCCGCGTGACTATCCTGGCCGCCAGCACGGAAATCGGACAGGGAACGAATACGATTCTTTCGCAGATCGCGGCCGACGCGCTGGGCATCGATTACGAAGATGTCAACATGGCGAAGCCCGATACCGCGGGCGTTCCGAACAGCGGTCCGACGGTGGCATCTCGCACTTGCATGGTCGTGGGAAAGCTGGTGGAATCGGCCGCTCTGGGTTTGAAGCAGACCATCCGAAATGCAGGATTCCTGGGCGATGACTACACGCGTGACGATTTTCGCGCCGCGTGTGCAAAGTATCGCGAGCAGTTCGGCGCGCTGCGATCGTTCAGCGAATATCAGGCGCCCCCCGGTGTTTTCTGGGATGACGAGACTTACCGCGGCGACGCCTACGGCGCGTATGCGTGGGCTGTGTACGTGGCGGAAGTCACGGTGGATACCACGACGTACGAAACACGCATCGACAACTTCACGGCCGTGCAGGAAGTGGGGCGCGTGATTCATCCGGTGCTGGCGGCGGGTCAGATTGAAGGCGGCGTGGCGCAGGCGATCGGGTTCGCGCTGTACGAACAGGTGGTCTGGAGAGAAGGGCGTATGGCGAATAGCCAGATGACCAACTACATTATTCCGACCGCGGCCGACATCCCGCCGATTCACGTGATCTTTGAGGAATCGCCGTACGCGCACGGTCCCGGAGGCGCGAAAGGCATCGGCGAACTTCCCATGGACGGGCCCGCGCCTGCCATCGCCAATGCCATCGAGAACGCTCTCGGAGTTCCCGTCGACAGCATTCCGGCGATGCCCGAGGATCTCATGAAATTGGTTGAGAAGGAGCCCGCACTTGCAGGCGCGGATTAGCGTAACCGTAAACGGCGAGGCTCACGAAATCGCGGTGTGGCCGATGGCTCGGCTGTTGGATGTGTTGCGCCAGGATTTGGGACTCACGGGAACGAAGGAAGGCTGCGGCGAGGGAGAGTGTGGCGCCTGTTCGATCCTCTTGAATCGCGAGCTTGTGAATAGCTGCCTGGTTCCAGCGATGCAGGCGGATGGCTGTGACATTGTCACTATTGAAGGCATCGGCGTTAGCGGTGGTTTGCATCCCGTGCAGCAGGCCTTTCTCACGCACGGCGGAGCGCAATGCGGCATCTGTACGCCCGGCATGGTGTTGGCAGCGGTCAAGCTGCTCAGCGACGTTCCCGAGCCAACCGATGCGCAAATCCGGAACGGTCTCGCCGGCAATTTGTGCCGCTGCACAGGCTATACGAAGATCTTCGAAGCCGTCGTGGAAGCGGCCCGCATCGCGCGAGGCGCGACATGAGAGCAAACGTGCCGGCTTACGAGATGGTCACGCCGCGCAATCTCGAAGACGCGCTCGCTCGATTGCCGGAATGGGAACCATTCGCGGGTGGCACGGACCTCATGGTGTTGTTCGAAGCCGGCCGGCTTGAGCCGTCGCGCTTCATAAATATCTGGCCGCTCGAAGAACTCAGAGGGATTGAAGTTTCGGTGGATGCCGTCACGCTCGGCGCGCTGACAACTTATACCGAAGTGCAGCGTCATCCCATCCTGCGCCGCGAATTTCCAATGCTGTGCCAGGCAGCCGCTGAGACCGGCGGCATCGCGATCCAGAATCGCGGAACGCTGGGAGGAAATATCGCGAACGCCTCGCCTGCCGCCGATTCGCCTCCCGTTCTGCTCGCCTATGGTGCGGAGATCGAACTCACTTCCATACAAGGTTCTCGCTGGATTCCTTACGACCGGTTCCATGCCGGATACAAGCTCATGGATCTCCAGTCCAGCGAACTGCTGACTCGTATTCGATTGCCGCGCGATGGCGGCGAAGGAGTCCATTACTATCGCAAAGTGGGAACGCGCAAGGCGCAGGCGATCTCAAAAGTTTGTTTCGCCGGTTATGCGCGCAAGAACGGCGCATGTGTCGAAGAAGTGCGAATCGCACTGGGCAGCGTCGCTCCTACGCCGATCCGGTGGACACGCGCCGAGAACGCTATCAAGGGCCTGCCGGTGGACGGCGCAGTATCTGACGATATCGTGGCCATTGACGATATACGATCGAACGCCCGATATCGCTCGAAAGTAGCGCTGAACCTTCTGAAGGAATTCACCCACCTCGTTCCGAGCCGCGCCTGCGAGGAAGCGGTCCGCACAAACTGTTACGGAACCGCGACCGTGAGGGAGGGGCAGCAAGCGCCGCGATTGCTAGATGAGTTGCTGCTCTGCTGCGGTTCGCGCAAATGGGCCGAAGCGATGGCGTCCCGATGGCTGTTCGCCGACATCAATGCCATGCTGCGCCGTGCGGACGAGGTCTGGTGGAGTCTCGATCCCGAAGACTGGCTCGAAGCCTTCCGTGCGCATCCAAAAATCGGCCAGCGCTCGGCATCGAAATGGTCGCAACAGGAGCAGGTTGGAGCAGCCGACGCTCCAGCCGTCGAACTGAACGAACTGGAGCATCTGAATCGCGTCTACGAAGAACGCTTCGGCTACATCTTCATCATCTGCGCCACTGGGAAAACAGCCGGACAGATTCTAGACGCGTTGCGCACCCGCATCGAGAATCCGCCTGACGTAGAAATCCGAGCCGCCGCTGAAGAGCAGCGACAAATCACGCGCCTCCGTCTCCTGAAATGGCATGATGAAAGATCATAGACACGCGTGGGCTCCATCACTACACATGTGCTCGATACCGCACACGGCAAGCCGGCGTCCGGCATTGGCGTCGCGTTGGAGTTTGAGTCCGATGGCGCATGGAATCCAGTTGGCAGCGGCGTTACGGGCGAAGATGGCCGCTGTCGCGAACTCGTGCCCATCGGCACAAAGCTAGACGCCGGCATTTACCGGATCCGGTTCGATACGCAGCGCCACTCGCCATTCTTTCCGCGAGTCGAGATCGTATTTCGAATCGAAAACGCGTCCGAACACTTTCACATCCCCTTGTTGTTGAGCCCCTTCGGCTACAGCACTTATCGAGGCAGCTAATGTCCATCACGCTTGCACAGAGCAATTACGGGAAATCGCGCGTGCGGCTCGTCAAAGTCGCGCGCCAGCAGGACCGTCACGATTTCAAGCAGCTCACGGTCGGCATTCAGTTCGAAGGGAACTTCGAGTCCTGTTATTTGTACGGCGACAACACGCGCATTTTGCCGACCGACACCATGAAGAACACGGTCTACGCATTCGCGAAGCTATACGCGATCGAGCAAATCGAGGATTTCGCGCGCCAGCTCGCGGAGCATTTTCTCACCGATCTGGACCAGATTTCGAAGGTTCGCGTCGACATCGCGGAAGATCTTTGGGCTCGCATTCCATTCGGGGGAAAGCCGCACGGTACGGCATTCATGCCTGCCGGTCTGGAGCAGCGCACTGCCGTAGTGACGGGCACTCGGGAAGGATTGGTTTTCGAGTCCGGCATCGACAACCTCGTTCTTTTGAAAACCGCCGGTTCCGGTTTCGAAAACTACGTCCATGATCCTTTCACAACTCTTCCGGAAACCGCCGACCGCATTCTCGCGACCGCTGTGAAGGTGAGTTGGACGTACTCGGACAATGAAATTCCGTTCGGCACCTACTGGCATGGAGTGAGGGAAGCTCTGCTCCAGACCTTCATCGAACACGACAGCAAATCGGTGCAGCACACGCTCTACGCCATGGCGGAAGCGGCGATGGAGCGCTACGAAGAGATTTCCGAAATTTCCATTTCGATGCCGAACAAACACTGCCTGCCGGTAGATCTCAGCCGCTTCGGATTGGAGAACAATAACGAAGTTTTCATGCCCGTGGACGAGCCTTATGGACTGATTGAAGCGCGCGTGAAGCGCGAAGCCGTCCCGGCTCCGTGAAATCAGTAGGGATGCTTGTCAGGCTTTGTCTGCCACAATCGGAAAGCCTGCAATGCCTGGTCGCGCAGGAGCGGAATCATCGGGATGGCTCGTTGATGAAGCGGTTTCCCGATTTCGTGGTAAATGAGATCGTCATCGAAGCCGATGGCCTTCGCATCCTCGCGCGTGTTGGCATAGAAGACACGCTCGGCACGCGCCCAGTGAATGGCTCCGAGACACATCGGACAAGGCTCGCAGGTGGTGTAAATGTCGCAGCCTGCGAGCTGAAAGGTTTTGAGCTTGCGGCAAGCTTCGCGGATCGCTACGATTTCGGCGTGAGCCGTCGGGTCGCTGGTCGCCGTCACGCAGTTGACGCCGCTGGCAACAATCTCACGATCGCGGACCACCAATGCCGCGAAAGGTCCGCCGCCGTTCGTCACGTTTTCGATCGAAAGATCAATCGCCTTCAACATGAAGCTGTCTTGCATGAATACCGAACTATAGTAATCCCAAGCAAACCATGAAAACCAGTCTTACGGATCAGAACACCGCAATCGTATTCGAAAAGTTACGCAGCCAGGACGCGAAGTTTGCGCGCGATTATCCCGGCGATTCCTCCGCTCGTCAACCCGTGCACGTGGTTTATGGCGGAGCGCAGTTATTCCGAGCCGATTCGGCCCCGTCGCTCGGCAAGAAGGCTCTCGAGGCGCTTCATCGCTACGCGGACGGTCGCGCGGCATTCGCGGAAGCCATGGCATTGCCGGCGAACACAGCCGGTATTGTCTACGATCGCGTGATTGCGAAGCTCGAACGCGAACCGGTTGAGGATTATCGTATCGATTTTGAAGATGGCTACGGGAACCGTCCGGATCCGGAGGAAGATGCCGAAGCCGAACGGACTGTGTCGGAAATGGCTCGCGCGATGGAGAGCGGTCTGCTGCCGCCATTCATCGGCATCCGTATCAAGCCGCTCACGCCGGCATTGCGATCGCGCAGCATTCGTACTCTCGACCTGTTTCTCACGACCCTGCTCGATCGGACTGGCAACATCCTGCCGGACAATTTCGTAGTGACGCTTCCCAAAATCACCGTGCCTGAAGAGGTCGCGGCACTCGCCGACCTGTTCGAGATGTTCGAATCGAACCGAGGATTGATAGCGGGCGTCCTGCGCATGGAACTCATGGTGGAGACGCCGCAGTCCATCGTCAACTCACGCGGAGAATTTGCTTTGCCCTCACTTGTCGATGCCGCGCGAGGCCGCTGCCGCGGAGCCCACTTCGGCACCTACGATTACACCGCCGCGTGCAACGTCACCGCGTCGGAACAAAACATGCTTCATCCGGCATGCGACTATGCGCGACAGGCGATGTTAGTCACCCTGGCCCAGCGCGGCATCTTTCTCTCGGATGGCGCGACGAACATCATGCCAATTTCGCGAGAAGGCGATCCCGCGGTGGTGCATCGCGCATGGCGCTTGCATGTCGAGCACATCCGGCACTCACTGGTAAACGCGTTCTATCAAGGATGGGACCTGCATCCTGCCCAGCTTCCCAGCCGCTTCGCCGCGGTTTACTCTTTTTTCCTGGAGGGCCTCCCGGCCGCGACCGCGCGCCTCAAGAATTTCATCGAACGCGCCGCGCAAGCGACGCTCGTAGGCGATGTATTCGACGACGCGGCCACCGGACAGGGTCTTCTGAATTATTTCCTGCGTGGATTGAGTTGCGGCGCGCTCACACAAGAGGAAGTGCTCGCCACGGGTCTGACTCTGGACGAACTGCGTACCCGGTCTTTCCTAAAAATCCTGGAATCCCGCCGTGGTACCCAGGGCAATTCCAATTAATCCGAACAACGAACCACGAACGACGAACCAACAACGCTTAGTGGGTTCCATGAACCAACAACGCTTTGTGGGTTCCCATGATAAAGTCAGAGCTTGAAACTAGCCCGATTATTAACCGTCTCCGCCTTCGTAGCGGCTCTCAGCGCGCAAACAAAACAGCCCCTGGACGAGGACTACGCGCGCCTTGTCAAAGAGTGGACCACCAGATCCGAATTCACGAGCCCGCTGGTCGATCATCTTCCGAAAGCGGATGGCGTCCCCAGCCCCAAAGATGTCCTCGGCTACTACATCGGAACGCCCAAAAAGCTTACCCACGTTGCCGATATCAACCGTTATTACCGCGCACTGGCCGCCGCCTCGAATCGCATCAAGGTCTTCTCGGTGGGTCAGACGGATGAAGGCCGCGAATGCATCGTCGTCGCGGCGTCCAGCGAAGACAACATCCGCGATCTCGACACCTACAAAGGATATTTAGCCAAACTCGCCGACCCGCGCGGGCTTTCGGGCGACCAGGCTAACGAGATTCTCTCCAAGGCCAAGCCGATTTATATGTTCACCGGCGGCCTGCACAGCGCCGAGACAGGTCCTCCGGAGATGCTCATGGAACTCGCTTACCGCATCGCCGTCGAAGACTCGCCGCTTTTCGATCAAATCCGCAAGAACGTTATCGTGATGATCGCCGCGGTCCTGGAACCCGATGGCCGTGACCGTTACGTCGATTGGTATTATCGCCACAAACTTACGGAAGAAAACGAGAAGGATCGCGTCGCCGGGCCGCCCTATTGGGGCAAGTACATCCTTCACGACAACAATCGCGACATCAACTATTCCCAGATCACGATGCGCAACTGGTTGAAGTTCTATCTCGAATGGCACCCGCCGATCATGCACGACCTGCACGAATCGGTGCCGTTCCTATACACCTTCAGCGGCCAGGCTCCGCAGAACCCCACACTCGATCCCATCCTCTACGCGGAGCTTCCCTGGTTCTCAAATTTCGAAATGACGAAAATGCTTGGCTACGGTATGCCCGGAGTTTGGGACCACGGCTATGTCGACATGTGGTCGCCCGGCTATCTCGGTTTCATGTCGTCGAATCACAACGGCATGTTGCGCATGTACGAGACCTTCGGCAACGCCGGCGCAAATACCATGAAGCGCAAGGTCGCGCCGCCGGAAGGGGAAGGCGGACCCGGCGGCAATCAGACCACGCGCGAATGGTATCGCCCTTTGCCGCCCTACAAAGAGGTGGTCTGGTCCATGCGCGACAACACGAATTACATGGAGACCGGCGTCCTCTCCGCGCTGGAACTCGCCTCCGGCTTCCCGCAAACGGTGCTCAAGAATTTTTACGAAAAGAGCCTCCATTCCATCGAGTCTGGTAACAAGGAAGCGCCCTATGCCTACGTGCTTCCCGCCGACCAGCCCGACATGACCCGCGTCGCTTTCATCGTGAATGTGCTTCGCCTTCAGGGCATCGAAGTTGGACGCGCGACTGCCGAAGTGAAGCTCAAGGACGGAACATATCCCGCGGGATCGTTGATTGTGAAGTGCAATCAACCGTATGGCCGGCTCGCGAAAATCCTGCTTGAAAAACAAGACTTCCCCGATAAGAATCTGCGCACTTACGACGACACCGGCTGGACCATGGGTCTGATGAGCCACGCGCAGGTGCTTGAGATCGACGACAAAGCCGTCCTCGAAGTGCCCGTTGAAGCGATCGACACGCTGACCATTACGGGCACCGTGAAAGGGGATGGTCCGCTTCTGGCTGTTCTCGATAATGGCTCGAACTCTCTCGTGACCCTCCGCTATCGCCTTAAGAGCACGAAATTCGAAGCCATCGAGCAGCCTTTCAAGGTGGGCGACACGGAGCTGCCGGCCGGCTCATTCCTGATCCAGTCTTCGCCTGAAGTGAAAACGGAAATTCAAAAACTGGGGCTGAAAGCTATCGCGCTCAAGGATGCTCCCAAGGTGCCCAAACACGATGTCGATCTGCCGCGTCTCGCGGTGTTCACTACCTGGGGATCCACGCAGGATGTCGGCTGGGTCCGCTACGCTTTCGATCATTTCGAGCTCAACTACGATCTCATCTACAAGGAGCGGGTCCGACAGGGGCACCTACGCGATTCCTACGATGTCATTGTCATCCCGAACCAGGGCCGCGGCAGCAAGTCGATTGTGTTCGACATCGACTCGAAAAAGGCGCTCGATTACAAGCAATCCGACGAATTCAAGAGCCTCGGGGAATACGGTTCCTCCAACGACATCACGGGAGGCATGGGACTGCTAGGCGTCGAAGAATTCGAGAAATTCGTCCACGACGGTGGCGTGCTGATCACGCTCGGATCTGCCAGTTTCTTTCCCACCGACTTCGGAATTACGCGAACTGTGGACGCCGGTCGTCCGGGTCCGCAGTTCTATGCTCCCGGACCCATTGTCGAAGCTGAGATTCTCAAGCCGACACATCCGATTTTCTACGGCTACACGGACAAGATGGTCCCCGTTCGCTACGCCAACGGTCCGCTGCTTCGAGTTCCGCAAGACGATCGTAATTGGATACTGGCGCGTTTCCCGGGAACCGAAGCTTCCGTGCTGAGTGGTCTAATGAAGGGAGTTGCCGAAACGAAGAATCGACCCGCGATCGTCGATGTTCCGGTGGGACAGGGCCACGTAGTGCTCTTCGCGACGAACCCCTGCTACCGCTGGCAGAATCTAGGCGAATTCAATATGCTCGCGAACTCTATTCTCCACTTCAATGACTTTCCGAAGCCTGAATAAATGCGTACCAGTTTATTCGACCTCTTCAAAATCGGAATAGGTCCATCGAGTTCGCACACGGTAGGCCCCATGAAAGCGGCCTATCGTTATGCGAGCCGAGTAAAAGATCCAAACGCTCGAATTACGGTAGAACTCTACGGTTCGCTAGCCCTAACCGGAAAAGGCCACGGCACCGACCGGGCCATAATGCTAGGCCTGGCCGGCCACGAGCCGGACACGGTAGATCCAAATCTCCCGACACCCGTAAATCCTAACCACGAAATCGTCTGGCACACCACCCAGACGCTCTCGGGTCACTCCAACGGAATGCGTTTCAGCAGCCCGGGCGTTCCAACCGCGGTTTTCTACTCCGTCGGAGGCGGCTTCATAACCGAAGAGAACGAACGTAGAACTTCGAACGTAGAACTTAGAACAGAAGTTCCTTACCCCTTCCGAAGCGCCGCGAACTCCTGGCCCAGTGCGCAAAGGCGAACTTGAGCATCGCCGACCTCGTTCTAAAAAACGAATGCGCGTGGCGCCCCGAATCCGAGGTCCGCGCTCACATCGCCCGCGTCTGGCAAACGATGCAGGACTGCACGCGCCGAGGTCTGGAAACAGAAGGCACGCTCCCCGGCGGTCTCAACGTTCGCCGCCGCGCGCCCGGCCTGATGCGTAAACTTCTCCAAAGCCATCTTCCCGATCCTCTGAGATCCATGGATTGGCTCAATGTGTTCGCCATCGCCGTTAATGAAGAAAACGCTTCTGGCGGACGCGTCGTAACCGCGCCGACCAACGGAGCAGCCGGCATCATCCCGGCCGTCGCGCATTACTACATACGCTTCATGGACGGCACGCCGGAGGGTATCGAGCATTATTTCCTAGCTGCCTCCGCGATCGGAGTCCTGTACAAGGAAAACGCTTCGATCTCGGGCGCTGAAGTGGGATGCCAGGGCGAGGTCGGCGTCGCGTGCTCCATGGCCGCGGCCGGTTTGGCTGCCGCGCTAGGTGGCACTAACGAGCAGATTGAACATGCCGCCGAAATCGGCATGGAGCACAACCTCGGCATGACGTGCGACCCCATCGGTGGCCTGGTCCAGATCCCGTGCATCGAGCGCAACGCCTTCGGCGCGGTCAAGGCGGTGAATGCCGCGCGCATGTCGCTTCAGGAAACGGACGGCCACAAAGTCACTTTGGATCAAGTGATCAAGACGATGTATGAAACCGGCCTCGACATGCAGACTCGATACAAGGAAACGTCCCTCGGGGGCCTCGCCTTAAATGTCATCGAGTGTTGATCGCCGTCCTATTATTGACAGCCTTGTCGTTTTTCTAATCGCCTGCGTCCTGATCCTTCCGCTGTTCAAGCGCGAGTATCTGGACAATTGGGGGTCGATCGAGAGCACCTTCATCGGCGACGCCCGCATTCTCCGGGAACATCTGCCGCATCCCGGGTGGCAGCCGCTTTGGTATTGCGGCACGCGGTTCGATTACGTCTACCCGCCGGCGCTTCGATATGGCACCGCTCTCACCTCGCTCGCTCTGCGAGTTTCCACGGCGCGCGCCTATCATATCTACATCGCGATTCTTTACGCAATCGGGATTATGGGCGTCTATTGGCTCGCCTATGCCGGCAGCGGATCGCGTTTGCAGGCCTGGCTCGCCGCGTTGTTGACGGCTGTTCTCTCTCCGTCGCTCCTGCTGATGAACGATCTCCAACGCGACAGCCCGGATTGGGTCCCGCAACGCCTCCACGTGCTGATCACATACGGGGAGGGCCCGCATATCTCGGCCCTGGCGCTGCTGGGCTGCGCGCTAGCTGCTTCGTTTGTAGCTCTCCGTCAATGGCGGCCCGTGTTTCTCGCGCTCGCGGGAATCCTCAGCGCCGCCGTAGTATCGAATAATTTCTATGGAGCGACGGCGCTCGCGCTGCTCTTTCCCATCGCGACCTGGGCCGTCTATCTGGAAGTCCGCCGTCCAGCCGTCTTCGCGCGAGCGGCTGGAATCGCAGCCATTGCGTACGGTCTGTGTGCGTTCTGGCTAACGCCGTCGTACATCAAAATCACGCAGCTCAATCTGCGTTGGGTCGCGTCGCCTGGGAAACCCTGGTGCATCGCCGTCTTCATCGGATGCGCGATCGCATACGTGCTTCTCACGAGCCGCCTGCAAGCCGCTTGGCCAGTCTTCCTAGCAGGCGCCGCCTTCTTCACATCCCTCTACGTCCTGGGCTGGTATTACTTCGGATTCTCGGTTACCGGCAATGCCATGCGCCTGGCTCCGGAACTCGACCTTGCCCTGATCCTCCTGCTCGCATTTTGCTTCGCGCTGATGTGGAAGCGGCCAGTCACGCGGATTATCGCTGTCGTTCTACTGCTCGCCACGAGTTATCCAGCCCTCCACTACATGCACGTCGCCTGGAGGATGTATCCCCGCGCCACTCACATTGAGGAGCGTCCCGAATACCAGACCACAAAGTGGCTGAACGACAATCTTCCCGGCGCCCGCGCGCTCTCATCCGGCTCCATTCGATTCTGGTACGACACCTGGTTCAATATCGCCGAAGCCTACGGCGGCTCCGACCAAGGCATGCTCAATCAACTTCTGCCCGCCGCGAATTGGCAAATCATGCATGGCGAGAAGCCCGATGTTGCCGTCGCGTGGCTCCAGGCCATGGGAGTCGACGCCATCATCGTGCCCGATAAAACTTCGCAGGAAATGTATCACGATTACACCTACCCCGAAAAATTCCGAGGCGTCCTGCCGGTCCTCTACGACGACCACAAAGGCGATGTCATTTATCGGATTCCGCGTCGATACCACGGTCTCGCTCGCGTCGTCGAAACTGCAGCGTTCAAAGCGCTCACGCCGCCCGCCTATGGCGACGACATGCAGTCGCTCGGCCGCTACGTCGATGCAATCGAACATGGTCCCGATGCAGCACCGTCAATCAAGCGCCCCACCTTCGAAACCGTCGAGGTGAGCGCGAGCACAGCCCCCGGCCAATCGCTGCTATTTCAGGAAACCTACGATCCCGCCTGGCACGCCTACGCGGACGGCAAACAGGCCAGCATCTTGCCGGACGCCATGGGCTTCATGCTGGTGGACGCGCCGCCCGGCACGCACACCGTTCGCCTGCAGTTCGAGACCCCGCTCGAAAACCGCATCGGCTGGATTGTGACCGCGTTGACGATCCTGTGTTTAGTGTTTCTCGTTGTCGGTCGGGGTTCCGTAACGCTGTCCCGGATTGTCACGATCTTACGGAACCGCGCGCGTTGAGCAAGCGGAGAGTGCCGACGATTATTTCACGCGCCCGCCAGGAAGCGGTCCCCGTCAACTTTGATCTAAGCGGTCACTGACCGCCGCTACTCTTTTTGTTTGGTTCCGGCTTAGCCGGACTTGAAGGACTCGCAGCTTGGCTAATCGCGAAATCCCAGATCTGCATATTCACCTTGCCCTCGGTGTACTCGACCACCGCGTACTCGCCCGGTTCTAGCGGCTTTTGCGGCCAGATCTTATACATGCCTTCGCCGGCCTGGCTGTGAAAGGTGGGAACCATGTCCGGCTCTTCAACTGATTCTTTGGTCACCGGTACGATCGTGATCTTTTCCACCACGCGATTCCCCTTGTGCGGCGGCGCCATCTTCAGAATGCCGAAGCGCTCTTCGTCCGACATCCGAAGATAAAACTCCGGCATGGGATTGTTGAGAACCAGAGGAGAATGCAGCCCATCCATCTCGAGCGTCGCCTTCCCGCTCACCATCGGAACAGGGCTGAGCACTTTGAGCACGGATCGCCGCTTGTTGTCGTTGACCTTCGCCTCGCCCAGCTTCATGGGTTGAATCGCGCCGTTTCCGGGAGCGTAGTAGGCACCGGGTTCCATGGGCACTTTCGCGATTTCACGCGCTGCCGCTCGCTCGGCTTTTTCCTCTTCGGCATCGGCCTTGGTCTCTTCGCGGATCTCTTCCTTAAGCTCCTTAATTTCTTTCTCCGTTTTTTTCAGATCCACGAGGTCCAGAGGAATCTCTTCCCATTCGCCTCGATCCGTGCTGAAGAACTTCACCCGGTCGCCCACCACCTGGTACTCACGGGCAAGCTGATACGATCCGTCCTTGAGATACAGCTTGATCATCGCGGCCCAGGCGGGCAAACAGAAGAGAATTAGGACGATCAACCACCGCTTCATTGTTTACCACCCGAAACGGCGCAGCAGCAAGAATTGAGAAAGGTTCTCCGTAGTCAGCAGACCGAGCAGCTTCTCGCCATCCATAACGAGCGCGCAGGTGCCCGATTGCGCCATCATCGGAAGCACTTCGGCCAGGTTCATCTCCGGCGTGAGTTTCATATACTCGCGTTCCATGTAGCCGGCGACGTATACGTCCGGCCCATCGTTCGCCATGGCCCGCAAAAGCGCATTTCGGCCGAGAAGTCCGATCACCTGATCGCTATGCACGATCGGAAAGTCCTGCTGCGATGTCGCCAGTAGAAGATTCGCCGCATCGCGAATCGTGTTCCCGTGCGTGAGCGTGTGATATTCGGTCAGCATGGCGGCTTTCACGGGAATGCCCGAAGTCAGGCTGCGGCCCATCGCCGCCGCGCTTTCCTGCGCCGCGCCCAGATATACGAAGAAGGCCACGAAAACCAGTAGAAAATGGCTGTAAAGCAGCCCGTAAAGACCCATGCTGATGGCCAGCATCCGACCGGCCCATGCCGCGATCCGCGTGGCTTCGTCTTCGGTCTTGAACCGCGACAGGATAGCCCGCAGCATTCGACCGCCGTCCATCGGAAAAGCTGGAATGAGATTGAATGCCGCCAGGATCAGATTGGCTTCCGCGATGCGCTCGATGACGTTCGCGTCGCTCGGCACGATGAAAGCGACCACCGCGCTGATCGGCTGGTGTTTTGCGAAAAGATAAGCGAAGAGTGCGATGCTGATGACGAGGTTGGCAAGCGGGCCTGCCGCCGCGATCCAGAATTCCTCGGCCGACTTGGCGTTCCGCTCCAGCCGCGATACGCCGCCGATCGGGAACATAACAATCTCCAGCGTCCGGATTCCCTGGCGCGCCCCGACAATCGCGTGCGCAAATTCGTGTACCAATACCGAGGCAAACAGCGCGATCAGATAAATGGCATAATTCAGGCCCGACTGGTTGCTGCCCAGGCCTGTCACGATCAGGAAAATCAGAAGCAGGACAAATGTGAAATGAAGCCGGATCGGAACGCCCATGAGCCGGAACGTACCGAACGATCCAGTCGTTCCTCCTCGCGCGTTTGTGCGCTCCTCTGGTGCCAAATATCAACCTCTGTCCATCTACTTTACCAAGGGCCGCTTGAGTCTACGGCCCGGCACGGTGTCTAATGAGTCTATGGCCAAGCGAAAGCCGGAATTGTTCGAAGTGAAGTGCCCGTGTTGCGAGGCCAGTCTCCAAATCGATCCGGAACTCAAGGTGGTAATCAGCCACCAGGAGCACGTAAAACCCCCGTCGATTCAGGACATGGCGGAAGCCGTTCAGAAATTGCGGGGAGAAGAAGCCCGCCGCGGAGAGGTTTTCAGCAAATCCGTGGAGCAGCATAAGTCCCACCAGAAAGTGCTGGAGCGCAAATTCGATGAACTGCTGAAACAGGCCAAGGAAAGTCCGGATTCCGCGCCTCCGCCCAAGCGCCCCTTCGATTTTGACTGACCGGGTACACATAGCACCTTAGTACCTCCGTCCGGCGGTTCGCCGTCTTGGCCGTACCACTTGTTTTTGTGACCCGTGACCTATTCCCGCGTTTGCCAGCGAACCGTACTATGGAATCGCAATGGACATCGCGGGGTTTGTACCTCAAATCTGGATCAGCGTTATCGTTATTGCTCTTGCCGCGGGCGTCGCTCTGTTAGTCGACTATCTCAGAGGTAAGAATGAGAAGCTTCGCGAAGCGTTGATGGAGCTCAGCGCCCGGCGTGAGAAAGAATCTCGACCCGTTGCACAGCCTGTAAAGGCGAAAGTTGCAGAGCCCGCCACGGAGAAAACGGAACAGCAGATATTTATCGCCAAGGCGGCCGAAACAGCCGCTACCCGCATGGCCTCCGAGCGGACCCCGCTTGTCGGAGGACGCCGCCGAAATTCGAATCCGGTTCCGAAGCCGGAATCTCTTCCCAGGTTGGACGACATGAATCCACGCGAAGCATTATCGGAATGGTTGAATAAGAGGGCCGCCGCTCGCGCCGAGAAGCCCGAGCCGATGACGGTCCAGGGCAGCGAACCGGTTCCAGTAGCACCTGTTGCTCCCGCGCCGCGGATGCCCACGGAATCCGGCCGTCCGGCGGTTTACATCGACGAGTTTCTTTGGGAATCGATCATGAATCCTGACCATGTCGTACCCTCGCCGGTACACCGCTTCGAAGTAATTCAAGGCGGTTTTCCGACGGGCATGCAGGATCAGAGCGCGCTCGATCGTCTTCTGCAAGCGAACAAGCCGTTCACCGGCCTGGTGATCGCTCTCGGAGTCAATCAGAATGACGGCCGCGCCGCCAGTCATGATGAAATCCTGTCCGTCAGCATTTTTGTCCGTAGTTTGCTGCGCGCCGAAGATTTTGCGTGCCGCACCGCCAACGATGAGTTCCTCCTCCTGTGTCCCGGCGAGGAAGGCATCGAAGCGACGGAGCGGCTCAATCAGATTTCGGAGCGTCTATGGGATTTTCAACTGCGCGGCATCGGTAATTATTCGCTGCTGTTCAGTTGGGGCGATCTGCAGGTTCATAACGAGCTGATCAGTGAAGCCGTTGCCTCCGCTTCCGAGCGCATGCATCAAACGCGCCGCGCTCGTAAAACAGTCTCTTTGGATTCCGTTTCGTCCCGCAAAAAGGTTTCCGTTCTGTAGCGTGTCCTCCCTTCCTCTGCTGTGTCTTGCCTTTCCGGAATCGCATCCAAACGCGATTCCGGATTTTTTTCTAAAATACAGTCAGTAGGAGGCAACACCATGTTGGTACCCGCAAACAGCGCGACTGTCGATTGGGATGCGAAGGACAAAAAGTGGCACGTCCGCATTAACGTTGGCGCCGAAGTGATCAAGCGCCCGCTTCCGAAGAGCCCTCAGGATGCCGCGGAAGACACGTTGAGAGCTGCTGCCGTCGCCACCGCGCAAGGCGAAGGCTATGAAGTGAACCCCTCGACGGTGGCCATAGCCCGCTGAGCTTCTAGGGGTTGCGGGCGTAGCAAAGTTATAATTGTATATGCTCAAGCCTACGGAGAAGATCTGGCACAACGGGAAGTTCATCCCTTGGGACGACGCCCGCATTCATGTTTTGTCGCATGTTACGAGCTATGGCAGCTCGGTTTTTGAAGGCGTTCGGTGCTATAGCACCCCCTCCGGCCCCGCGATTTTCCGGGTCCGCGAACACCTTCGGCGACTGGTCGACTCCGGCAAGATCTACCGCATGGACGTTCCCTACGGCATCGATGAACTCAGCGAAGCGATGCGGGAACTGGTGCAGTTGAACAAGCTTGATTCCTGCTATTTCCGCCCGATCGCGCTGCGTGGCTACGGCGATATCGGTGTCCTGCCGCTCAACAATCCGATCGATGTCTATATCGCGTGTTGGGAGTGGGGCAAGTACCTGGGAGAAGAAGCGCTGGCGCAAGGCGTCGATGTGTGTGTGTCGAGTTGGACGCGCATCGCTCCCAATACTTTGCCGGCCCTTGCCAAAGCCGGAGCGAATTACATGAATTCGCAACTGATCCGCATGGAAGCGCACCTCAATGGCTACGCCGAAGGGATCGCGCTCGATACCAACGGATACGTGAGCGAAGGGTCTGGCGAGAATATTTTCGTGGTTCGCGACGGTAAGATCCTGACGCCGCCATTGGGAGCATCCGTGCTTCCCGGAATCACCCGCGATACGGTATTTCAACTAGCGCAAGCGCTCGAGATTCCAATGGCGGAAGCCATCATTCCGCGTGAGATGCTGTACATCGCGGATGAAGTGTTTTTCTCCGGAACCGCGGCCGAAATCACGCCGATCCGTTCGGTGGACAAGATCGTAATTGGCAAGGGATCGCGCGGGCCGGTTACCGAAAAATTGCAGCGTGCGTTCTTCGATGTGATCGAAGGCAGGGCGGCGGACCGCTTCGGTTGGCTGACGCCCGTAGGAGTGCAGCAGCCTGTTGGCGCGTAATTCAAAAGCGCGAAGGCCGAGAGCCTGCGACGCCATGCCGGCCATGAACTCGCGATTGGGCAAAGCGGGTCGCGGTAGGTTTTGCGCGTCTTACCGGCAATGGATCCGCAAGTGCGACTGCAGCGGCCACCTCCCCCGAGATTCCCGCCATCAATCGCACTCGCGTGGGATCTGTACCTTTTGTACCAGCGAACCACTGGTACGGCAAGAACAATCGAATGTGCGAGCTTACGTTTTCAACAGTTATTTCACGCAATGTTTCCACAACTTAGCGGCCCTCCGTTGTGGAAACGCTGTGCATAAATCGGTGGCTTCATGAAATGTAATGGCATCGATGCGGTTACTGGTGAATTTACCCAGGTTTCCTTCAATGGCGCGATCGATGGTGTCGACCATCTGCTTGCGGCGCCCGAAGAGCGTGTTTATATCGCGCCGGGCTTCATAGATATTCAGGTCAACGGATACGCGGGTGTCGACTACAACTCGCCCGTTGCTCCGCATGAACAGATCGCGCAGTCCATTCATCGCATGTATGCGACGGGTGTGACCCGCTTCTTTCCCACGGTCATCACGGGATCGCCCGATGACATGGCCGGAGCGTTGCACAATCTCGCCGCCGTGCGAGAATCGCTTCCGGAAGGCCACGCCATGGAAGGTTTCCATGTCGAAGGTCCTTATATCTCTCCCGACGACGGACCCCGCGGTGCGCATCCGAAGCGATGGACGCGAAAACCTGACTACGACGAGTTCCGCCGCTTTCAAGACGCCGCGCAGGGACATATCCGTCTGATTACTCTGTCTCCGGAGTGGCCGGAGGCTCCCGGATTTATCGAGCGTGTGGTGAGCGAAGGCGTGGCGATCAGCGTCGGACATACGAAAGCGGAAGCGGCGCAGATCAGCGATGCGGTGAAAGCCGGCGCGACGTTGTCGACGCATCTCGGCAATGGCGCGCATGCAGTGATGTCGCGGCATCCTAACTACATCTGGGATCAGCTTGCGGAAGACCGGCTGAACGCGAGTTTCATCGTTGATGGGATCCATCTCGGCCAGCACTTCTTAAAGGTGGCATTGCGAGCGAAGGGCGTGGAGCATTCTGTGTTGATAACGGATGCCGTGATGCCCGCGGCTTGCAGCCCCGGACAGTATAAGTTGGGCGAAGTGGACGTGGAACTTCATCCCGACGGCAGCGTCCGGTTGCTTGGCGGAACGCGGCTGGCGGGATCGGCGCTGCTGATGGATCGGGCAATCGGGAACGTGATGCGGATCGCGGGGATCAGTCTGCGCGATGCGGTTACCATGGCGACTCGCAACCCGGCACGAGTTGGCCGGATCGAGCATCGGCAGCGAGGTCTCGCGACCGGCGAACGATCCGACCTGGTTCGCTTCCGATTCGATGAAGACAAAAAAGAGCTGCAAGTGCTCGAGACGTACGCCAGCGGCAAGCTAGTCTATCGAGCCTGATCGTCGGCAATCTCCGCTTGCTACGCGCGCTGTCCCGTCAGTTTGCGTCAGGGCAGCATTCTGTGGAACCCCGACGGTAACGGAGGGGCGCACGTTTCAATCGCCGCTTTGCTGCAGCAACTTCGCCACCAGCGCCGTCCAGCCCGTTTGATGACTCGCGCCGAGGCCTTCGGCAGTATCGCCGTTGAAGTACTCGTTGAACAGAAGGTAATCCTTGAAATGCGGATCGGTCTGAAGTTTTTGATTGGCGCCGAATACGGGACGGCGCCCGTCGCTATCTCGAAGAAAGATGCGAGAGAGCCGGCGCGACAATTCCGCTGCGATGTCGCCGAGGCTCATCTTTCTGCCTGAGCCCGTCGGAAAATCCACGGTCAGATCGTCGCCGAAATAATGATGGAATTTCTGCAACGATTCGATCATGAGGAAGTTCGTTGGAAACCACACCGGACCGCGCCAGTTCGAGTTTCCCCCGAACATGCCGGTTTGCGATTCGGCCGGCTCGTAATTGATCGTATATGCTTCTCCGTTCGAGCGGAAGATGTAGGGGTGTTGCTTGTGGTAAAGCGACAGGGACCTTAGGCCGCCCGGCGAGAGAAACTCGTTCTCATCCAGCATGCGTGCCAGCACCCGCATTAACTTGGGCCGCTGCATAACGGCCAACAGACGGCGCCGCGCCTGGCCCTGGCGTGTCATGGAAGCGATGTTGCCGCAAAGATCCGGACGATGCGCGGCAAACCAGTCCATGCGGCGCTTAAATCCGGGCAGGGCATCCAAAACGTCCTGATCGATTGTCGCCACGGCAAACAAAGGAATCAAACCTACGAACGAACGCACACGCAGCGGCTGAGTTGTCCCATCGGGCATGCGCAATTGGTCGTAAAAGAAACCATCCAGTTCGTTCCACAGGCCGCGACCGCCGAATTCATTCATGGCCGTCGAGATGAAGAGGAAATGTTCAAAGAACTTACTTGCGATGTCTTCGTAAGCGCGGTCGTGAGGACAGAGATCCAGGGCGATCTGCAGCATGACCAGGCTGTACATCGCCATCCAGGCCGTCGCGTCGGCTTGCTCCATGAGGCCGCCGCCGGGAAGGGGCTTGCTGCGGTCGAAGACTCCGATATTATCGAGTCCCAGGAAGCCGCCTTCGAAGATGTTATTACCTTCCGAATCTTTCCGATTCACCCACCAGGTAAAGTTCATTAACAGCTTGTGGTATGCGGCTTCGAGAAATTCGTAGTCCGGTCTGCCTTGCAGCTTCCAGTCGATTTTGAAAACGCGCCAGCAGGACCAGGCGTGCACGGGAGGATTGGCGTCGCTGAATTCCCATTCGTAGGCCGGTAACTGCCCGTTCGGAGACATATACCATTCGCGGAGAAAACGCGAGAGCTGGCGCTTGGCGAAATCCGGATCGATCAGCGACATCGGAATCATGTGGAAAGCGAGATCCCATGCCGCGTACCAGGGATACTCCCACTTATCCGGAATCGATAGGATGTCGTCGTTGTAGATGTGCTTCCAGGTGCTGTTACGCCCCGTTAATCGCTGCGGAGGAGGGGGTGGAAAGGCAGGATCGCCGTCCAGCCATCGCTGGATCACATAGTGATAAAACTGCCTGCTCCATAGCAGACCCGAAAAGGCCTGGCGTTGGACCAGTTTGCCATCGTCAGATAATCGGTCCGGAGCAAAGTTGTAGAACTCAGCCGCTTCCCGGATACGCTGCTGAAACACAAGATCGGAAGCAGGCGCCTCGCCCGGGCGTTCGTGCAGCCGGAACTGGAGCGTTTTCGAATCACCCGCCCCAAGTTCGAGCTTGTACACAGCGCAAGCTTTCGTCCCTTTGCTATCCGGCCGCACGGCATCCTTCTTACCGTGAATGATGTAATCGTGGAAGGCGTCCTTGAAATACGAACTCTTGGCAGGACTGTTGAATAGCAGTGGCGAGTTCGTTTCATTCTCCGTGAAGAGTACTTCGGGCGAGCCGTCAAGCTCAAAAGCATAAGTTCCCAGCGTAGATTCGCTGGCTTGGATTTTATTCGGCGTATCGCCGAGATGTAACTCCGGGCGTTCAAACTCGTCGTCATCCCAGGACCAGGTATTACGAAACCAGAGAGTCGGAAGAACGTAGAGCGGCGCGCTTTCCGGCCCACGATTCACCGCGGTAATCTTGATAAGTACGTCGTTGAAGTCCGACTTGGCATATTCGACGAAGATATCGAAATAGCGATCTTCATTGAAAATACCGGTATCGATTAACTCGTATTCCCGCATGGTGCGGTCCCGGCGCGCGTTTTCCTCGACGAGCGCGGCATACGGATACTCGGCTTGCGGATATTTATACAGGCCTTTCATGTAAGAGTAAGTCGGTGTCGCGTCGAGATAGTAATAGTATTCCTTGACGTCTTCGCCGTGATTACCCTGCGGGCCGGAGAGGCCGAAGATGCGCTCCTTCAGGATTGGGTCGCGCCCATTCCAGAAGGTGAAAGCGAAACACAGACGCTGATGGTTATCGCAGAGGCCGAGGATGCCGTCTTCGGTCCAGCGATAGGCGCGCGAACGGGCGTGCTCGTGAGGGAAGTAATTCCAGGCATCGCCGTTGGCGCTATAGTCCTCGCGCGGGTTGGCCCACGCCCGAACCGCGAGATAGGGCCCCCAGCGCTCCCAGTGTTTTTCATGCCGCTGCGCTTCGAGCAGGCGTTCGGTCTCGGCTCCCACAATTCTATTGTCTATCCCGACGCCCGTCGTCTTTGTGGTCGCTGTCGCGCCAATCGCGATCGTCCCACTCCGCGCGTCCGCTCACGCGTTGAAACGTGAAGAGTTGGTTGGCATTTCCGTTCGAGTCGAATATCTGTACGCGGGCGCCATCCCGGTCCGATGCACTGGCGATATTAAGGGTCCGGCCCATACGCGACACGATGAGAAAATCACCGTTCTTGCCCATGTCGAATCGCCATTGCTGGCCCTGGCCTCCGTTGAACGGGACGCCTTGCACAGGCGCGGCGTTACCGCCGTAACCGGCATCCAGAGCGTAGCCATTCATGCCGTTTCGCAAGTAGAAGTAGCCGTCCCGAGCGGGACGTATGAACCAGGTCTGGTTATCGGTGCCGCGCGAGGAGAACTGAATGACCGTCGTCTGATTGTTGCGGTCGAGGTCGAGCACCTTACCCGATTTAACGTTGGTGATCTCGTAACGGCCGGGTCCTTCGAAGCCGCCCTGAGCCGCGACCGGGCAACTCAGGATGAGCGATGCAATCAACAACCGGATTCTCTTCATGGATACTTCCCCATAGTTATAGCGCGAAGCAAAAGGCGGGGAGCGCGCGTCTACAGTAAAACTTCGCTCTGGAGGGCGAATGGAATTAACTAATGTTAGCCGCCGTTACTTCATGGTTGTGCTCGCGGGAGGAGTGTCGGCGATGCTGCCGGCCGATCCCCAGACGGGCGGCGAACCCGCGGGAACGGTGCGCTGCTCGCTGTCTATCAACGGCGAACAGCACGAGCTGGTGCTCGATCCGCGCGTGACTCTGCTCGATCTGCTGCGTGAGCATCTGCATTTGACCGGCACAAAGAAAGGCTGCGATCACGGGCAATGCGGGGCATGTACGGTGCTGGTGAATGGCCGGCGTTTGAACTCGTGTCTCAGCCTTGCCGTGACACACGAAGGTGACAAAATCATCACCATCGAAGGGCTCGGATCGCCGGAAAACCTCCATCCTATGCAAGCCGCATTCGTCGATCACGACGGTTTCCAATGCGGCTACTGCACGCCGGGGCAAATCTGCTCGGCCGTCGCCATGCTCGATGAAGTCCATGCCGGGCAGCCGAGCTTTGTCACTCCAGCAATCAGAAAAATAGGGCCGATCGAACTCACCGACGACGAAGTCCGCGAACGCATGAGCGGAAACATCTGCCGCTGCGGAGCGTATCCCAACATCGTCACGGCGGTTCGCGCGGTTGCGGCACGGGGGAACGCATGAGACCGTTTCAATACACGCGCGCGTCCGATGTAGCCGCCGCGGTTGCTGCTGCGCGAGAGCCGGATTCCATGTTCCTGGGCGGCGGAACGAACCTGGTCGACTTGATGAAAATGGGCGTCGAGCGCCCCGTGGCGCTCATCGACATCACTCGTATCCCGCTCACATCGATCGAAGAGCACGAGGGAGGCGTACGCATCGGGGCAATGGCTCGCAATACCGACGCGGCAGTTCATCCGTTGATACGGGAGCGATATCCGGTGCTGAGCGAAGCTCTGCTCTCGGGCGCATCGCAACAATTGCGGAACATGGCCACCATGGGCGGCAACCTGATGCAGCGGACGCGTTGCTACTACTTCTACGATCCGACCTATCGGGAATGCAACAAGCGAGTTCCGGGTAGCGGCTGCGCGGCGCTGCAGGGATTCAATCGCATTCACGCGATTCTTGGTGCGAGTCCCCAATGCATCGCGGTCAATCCTAGCGATATGTGCGTGGCGTTGGCTGCGCTGGAAGCTGTGATTCAAGTGCAAGGGCCGCGCGGGACGCGATCGATTCCCATGGCGGATTTTCATCGGCTGCCGGGCAATACTCCGCAGATCGACACGAATTTGAAGCCGGGTGAATTGATCACCGCCATCGATCTCCCTGCGATGCCGTATGCAACGCGCTCGCATTATTTGAAGGTCCGCGATCGGAATTCGTATGCATTTGCACTGGTCTCCGTGGCTGCGGTGCTTGATATCGATGGCGGCGGAATAATTCGTCATGCGCGCCTGGCGCTCGGCGG
The DNA here is from genome assembly GCA_963802915.1 of Bryobacterales bacterium. Taxonomy (GTDB): domain Bacteria; phylum Acidobacteriota; class Terriglobia; order Bryobacterales; family Bryobacteraceae; genus JAICMB01. Next base: position 458,254 of record CAWDKQ010000016.1, on the reverse strand, counting down.
AGTCGCTCTGAAGCCGTGGAGAGTGCCTGCGGCGGAGCGAGTTCTGGAAGGGAAGAAGCCGGGCGAGGCTGCGTATCGCGAGGCTGCGGAAATCGTGGTTCGAGGAGCCGTGCCGCATCGCCATAACGCGTTCAAGGTTGAGTTGGCGCGGAGAAGCGTAGTGCGGGCGTTGACCACGACGGCAGGGCTGGCCTGAGCGGAGAAAATTGAAATGCAGAAATCAATCGGAAAACCGATGAATCGCGTAGACGGTCCGCTCAAGGTCACGGGCCGCGCGACGTACACCGCCGAACACAATATTCCGAATGTCGCTTACGGGTACCTGGTAATGAGCACCATCGCAAAGGGACGCGTGGTGTCTATTGAAACCGGGTCGGCCGAGCGGCAGCCCGGAGTGCTCGCGATCCTGACGCATGAGAACGCACCGCGTTTGTCTCAAAACGCCATGCAGTCTGCTGGCGGGCCGGCAACCCGCAAACTGCAATTGCTGCAGGACGATCGCGTGTTGTATGCGAACCAGCCAATTGCCGTCGTGGTTGCGCAAACCTTGGAGGCAGCGGAGGAATCCGCGCACTCCGTGAAGGTGCACTACGCAGTGGAGACTCCATCCGTAAGCCTGGACCATGGGCAACCCTATACCCCGGTGAAGGCAGGCGGCGGAGGCGATCCGTCGGTCAAGAATCGCGGTGACGTGGCGGCGGGTCTGGCGCAGGCCGATGTAAAGATCGAACACGTCTACAGTACGCCCTTCGAAACGCACAACCCGATGGAGCCGCACGCAACAATTGCGGTGTGGGAAGGTTCAGACAAACTTACGCTATACGACGCGACACAAGGCATCTTTGTCGATCGCGAACGCGTAGCGAATTTGCTGGGATTGCAGCCGGACAATGTGCGTGTCATCTCGCTGTATCTGGGCGGCGGGTTTGGAAGCAAGGGCCCTACGTGGTCTCACGTGGTGTTGACGGCGATGGCTGCGAAGTACGTCAACGGGCCGGTGAAGCTGGTTTTGGATCGGACTCAGATGTTCGGATCCGTCGGGTTTCGCTCTCACACGCGCGATACGATCGCGCTGGGTGCGAAGCGCGACGGCACGCTGACAGCGGTGAAATACGACGCGCTCGATCATACTTCGTCTTTCGATGAATTCGTAGAGGCCGCGGCGTTGCCTGCGAGGATGATGTATTCCAGCGCCAGCGACTCGACCTCGCATCGCCTGGTTCGGTCCGATATCGGAACGCCTTCCTATATGCGTGCTCCGGGCGAGGCTCCGGGCTCGAACACGCTCGAGATCGCGATGGATGAACTCGCATACGCGTTGAAAATGGATCCGCTGGAACTGCGGCTGAAGAATTATGCGGATCAGGACCCGGACGACAACAAGCCCTGGTCGAGCAAGTCTCTGCGGGAGTGCTATCAGAAGGGCGCGGAGCAGTTTGGTTGGAGCCGCCGCAAAATGGAGCCTCGGTCGATGCGCGAGGGAAATGTACTGATCGGTTGGGGCTTGGCGTCCGCGGCATATCCTACGCGCAGGAGCGCATCGAACGCGCGCGCGCAGATTTCTTCCGACGGCAGCATTCTGGTGGAGAGCGGCACGCAGGATCTGGGGACGGGAACCTACACGGTGATGACGCAGGTTGCAGCGGACGCGATCGGCGTGCCAGCATCTCAGGTCACGTTCAGGCTGGGCGATACGGATTATCCTGAGACACCGGTCTCGGGAGGGTCGCAGACCGCGGCGAGTACCGGATCGGCCGTACACGCGGCAGGGCTGGCGTTGCGAGAGAAGCTGGTACAACTCGCCGTCAGCGACCCGGCATCGCCTTTACATGGCGCGGCCAGCGGAGATGTCGTGATCGAACAGGGCAAGCTGATCGTGCGGGGAACGTCGCGCGGGGAGACACTGCAAACGCTTTTGTCGAGGCATGGCGGGCGTCTCGAAGCGGAAGCGGGGTCGAAGCCGGGCGACGAGCGCGAACATTATTCAATGTATGCGTTTGGGGCTCAATATGCCGAAGTACGCGTGGATGCGGATTTAGGACAGATCAAGGTGTTGCGGATGGTCGGTGTTTTCGGCGCCGGCCGGATTCTGAATGCCAAAACCGCTCGGAACCAATTCATAGGCGGGATGGTTTGGGGCATCGGGATGGCGCTGCTCGAAGATACGGTTTACGACCCCCGGCTCGTGCGAATCGTGAATAATAATCTTGCCGAATATCATGTCCCCGTGAATGCCGATGTTCCTGCGATCGAAGCGCTGTGGGTGGATGAGGTGGATACGCACGTCAATCCTCTGGGCGTGAAAGGCATTGGTGAAATTGGGATCACCGGATCGGCCGCCGCGATCGCGAACGCAGTTTTTCACGCAACCGGGAAGCGCGTGCGGGATTATCCGATCACGCTCGACAAGGTTATGTAAGGCGCAAGAAAGTTCTAGGTTCTACGTTCGAAGTTCTACGTTCAAACGAGGACGGTTAGGGCGGACTCGGTGCGAACTACAGGGCGGTAGAGCGTATCTCGCTCCAGCGGCTCGCGTCCGGCTTCGCGGATCAGGCGCAGCAGTTCGCCGCGGCGCAGAGATTGGCTCGTCGTGGCTCCGGCGTCGTGATAAATCTTCTCTTCCACGACCGTTCCGTCGAGATCGTCGGCTCCGAATCGTTGGGCGATTTGGGCGATCCTCGGCGTCATCATGATCCAGTACGCCTTGATGTGATCGATGTTGTCGAGTAAAAGACGTGCCACCGCGATGTTCTTCAGATCGTCGAAGCCGGTCGTTTTCGGAATGTGATGCAGCGGCGTGTTGTCGGGATGAAAAGCCAGCGGAATAAACGTCTGGAAGCCGCCGGTTTCATCCTGGAGAGCTCGTAACTTCAGGAGATGATCGACTCGATCCTCTTCGTTCTCTATGTGCCCATACAGCATGGTGCAGTTCGATCTCAAACCGACCTGGTGGGCCGTCCGCGCCACGTCTATCCATTCGCTGCCGTCGATTTTGTGATCGCAAATGATGCGGCGAACGCGGTCGTTGAAAATCTCGGCTCCGCCCCCGGGAAGGGAATCCATGCCGGCGTTCTTTAGTTTGAGAAGCGTCTCCCGGTAGGACAATTTGGCGCGTCGCGAGAGATAGGCAATCTCGACCATGGTGAGCGCCTTCAGATGTACCTGCGGGAAGCGTTCCTTGAGACCGCGCAGCATCTGACAGTACCAATCGAGCGTCAACTCGGGATGCAACCCGCCGACAATGTGAAATTCTGTGATTGCTTCCGACCAGCCCTCGCCCGCGCGTTGCCAGATTTCTTCGAGCGACCAGGTATAAGCTTTGGGATCTTTCGCTTTTTTGCCGAAGGCGCAGAGTTTGCAGCTTGCCACGCAGACGTCGGTAGGATTGATATGCCGGTTGACGTTGAAGTAGGTGACGTTGCCGTGCTTGCGCTCGCGCACCAGGTTAGCCATGTAACCGGTGGCGAGAATATCGGAAGAGCGAAACAGCGTGACTCCATCGTTGAAATCGAGCCTGACGCCGGCCTCCACCTTTTCCAGAATGGGTTTCAGACGCCCGTCTTCGATCTCAATGCGCATAAATATCGGCAGCCCAAAACAAGAAGAATAACACGCTGACGTAGCCATTCACCGTGAAAAACGCTGCATTTACGCGTGACAGGTCGTTAGCTCTCACGAGGCTGTGCTCGTAGGCGAGAAGCGCCACAATCGCGGCGATTCCCAATAGGCTAAGCCATCCGAGGTGAAATGAAACGGCGAGCGCAAGAAGACAAGCCACCATGGCGACATGCAGCGCGCGCGCGATCCACAGGCCGTTTGAGATTCCGACGCGGCACGGAATGCTGAAGAGGCCGGAAGAAACGTCGAACTCGTAATCCTGGCAAGAGTAAATGATGTCGAAGCCCGCGGTCCAAAACGTAACCGCGGCGGTGAGCCAGAGAATTCGGAGGTCGAGCGACCCGGCCATCGCGATCCAGGCCGCCGCCGGCGCGATTCCGAGACAAAATCCGAGAACGAGGTGCGAGAGCGAGGTGAATCGCTTGGTAAAGGAATAGAAGAAGACGATACCCAAAGCCAGCGGCGCGAGCTTGAGACAGAGAGGATTGAGCATCGCGGCCGCGGCGAAAAGCACGGCTGCGGAAAGGAGCACAAAACCCCACGCGAAACGGCTGCTGAGAAGACCCGCCGGTATGTGGCGCATTTTGGTGCGCGGGTTGCGCGCGTCGATTTTAGCGTCGAGGATGCGATTGAACGCCATCGCGGCGGATCGCGCACCGACCATGGCAAGGACGATCCACAGGAGCTTGTGCCATACGACAGACGCGGGCAGATGAAACTCACGAACAGCAAGAAAAGCGCCGGTGAGTGCAAACGGAAGGGCGAAGACGGAGTGCTCGAACTTAATCATGTCGAGCGTCAGACGGACTCGTTTCCAGAATGCCAATCCGTTACCATTTTAGTTCATGCGGCTTCTGTTGCCGGCGGCTGGCGCCATTCTGCTCACGACGCTTTCGATCTCATGCGGTTCCGCGGGCTCATCGTATGCCGATTTGCATTCGCAAGACGTGACCCTGCCGGGCGGGGGGACCATCCATGTCGAAACCATGATTTCTCAAATGGACATGATGCGCGGGATGATGTTCCGCACATCGCTCGCACCCGATCGGGGGATGTTATATGTTCACAAGGAACCGGGTCTATACAATTACTGGACTTACCAATACGAGATTCCGTTGGACATGATCTGGATGGACAGCGATCACCGCATCGTAGAGATAATCGAGAACGTCCAGCCCTGCCATTCGAAGGCGAGCGAATGCCCGCATTATGGCGGGACGAAAGTGGCTAGATATCATCTGGAACTAGCGGCCGGGATGGCGCGCAAGTATGGCCTGCAGGTAGGACAACGGCTGGAATTCTAAAATACATGACACAAGATCAATTGCGCAGCATGCTTGAAGAGGTGCGTTCCGGCGCGACGCCCGTGGATGCGGCGCTCGATCGCATGAAGCATCTTCCTTTTGAAGATCTCGGCTTCGCCAAACTGGACCATCATCGTGCGCTCCGGCACGGCATCACGGAGGTCATCTTCGGGAAGGGAAAGACTCCGGACCAGGTGCTTGGCATCGCGCACCGTCTGCTTGAAAAATCGCCGAATCTGCTGGTGACGAGAGCGAACCGCGAGATTGCCGATGCGATGAAAGAGATCGCACTCGACGCGGAATATTTCCCGCTCTCGGGCGCGATTCGCGTCTGGCGCGATCGCAAGCAGAACGGCAAGGGCAGAATTGTAGTGGTTTCCGCCGGCACCAGCGATATCCCGGTGGCTGAGGAAGCTCGCGTGACCTCTGAAGTGATGGGCAACGAAGTGGAAGCCATATACGACGTCGGCGTCGCGGGGCTGCATCGATTGATGGCCAATAGCGAGCGTCTGATGGAGGCTCGGGTGTTGGTGGTGTGTGCCGGGATGGAAGGCGCGTTACCAAGCGTGGTGGGCGGACTGGTCTCAGTGCCGGTGATCGCGGTGCCGACGAGCGTCGGGTATGGCGCGAGTTTTCATGGCCTCGCGGCGCTGCTCGGGATGCTGAACAGTTGCGCGAGCAACGTTACCGTGGTGAACATCGACAACGGGTTTGGGGCAGGGTACGTCGCGAGCCTGATCAACCGGCTGTAGGGCGTTGGTGGTTGGTAGTTCGTCGTTCGTAGTTACCATGTAATTTCCATGTCCCACGTTACGTATCTCGAGTGCGCCGCGTGCGCAAAACGGCACGAGGCGCGCAAACTTCATAATCTCTGCGAATGCGGCGGACCGTTGCTTGTCCGCTATGACATCAACGCGATCCGAGCGGTATGGCAGCGTGAGGCTGTCGCCAGCGGTCCCGACACGATGTGGCGTTACGCTCCGATTCTTCCGGTGGAAGATCCTTCGCATATCGTCTCGCTCGGCGAAGGAATGACGCCGCTCATTCATGCCCGGCGTTTGGGGAAACAGCTCGGCGCGGACGAGATTTGGGTAAAAGACGAAGGCATCAATCCGACTGGATCGTTCAAGGCCCGCGGACTTTCCTGCGCAGTATCCATGGCCGTGGAGTTGGGAGTAAAGAAATTCGCGATTCCATCGGCGGGCAACGCGGCGAGCGCCATGGCGGCCTATGCGGCGGCGGCTGGTCTGGAGGCGCACATCTTCATGCCGCGCGATGTGCCGCAGGCGAACTTCATCGAGTGCAAGGCCTTTGGCGCGAACGTCACGCTGGTCGACGGGCTGATCAGCGATTGCGGAAAGATTGTCGCGTCGCGCAAGGATGCCGAAGGCTGGTTCGATGTCAGCACGCTCAAAGAGCCGTATCGCATCGAAGGCAAGAAGACCATGGGATACGAAGTGGCCGAACAGTTCGGATGGGAATTGCCGGACGCGATCTTCTATCCGGCGGGCGGCGGCGTCGGAATGATCGGCATGTGGAAGGCGTTCGACGAGATGGAAACGCTGGGCTGGATCGGTTCGAAGCGTCCCAAAATGATCGCGGTGCAGGCCGCGGGATGCGCGCCGATTGTGAAGGCATTCGAGGAAGGGAAGCCTCGCAGCGATTTCTGGAATGAAGCCAGCACGGTGGCGAGCGGGCTGAGGGTGCCGAAGGCGCTGGGCGATTTTCTGGTGCTGAATGCCGTTCGCGATAGCGGCGGCACGGCGATCGCTGTGAGCGATTCGGACATGCTGGATGCCGGAATCGAGCTTGCGTCGGAAGAAGGGATTTTCGCTGCGCCGGAAGGTGCCGCCTGTGTCGCCGGCCTGAAGAAGCTTCTAGAGAATGGCTTTCTGAAGTCTTCCGATCGGGTGGTGTTGTACAACACCGGGGTCGGGATTGAAGTATCTGGAAGCGTATTCGACGCGGTTTCCACGTTCCGCCGCCGGGGAGCAGGATAAGCTCGGCGGGTTGATCACTCCCCGGTAATTTGCTTGGCGGCGCGGCGGCCGCTGGCGATGGCGGCGTGAACGGTACCCCAATTTCCGGTTGTGTCGGTGTGTTCGCCGGCGAAATATAGAGTGTCTTCGACGGGGTCTGCCAGGCGGTCGGCCGCGGGCAGGCCATCTGCGATGACGTAACTATAAGCGCCGCGCGAGTACGGGTCGGCGGTCCAGTCGTGGAAATATGTCGCTTCGAGCTGATCTTCGATCTCCGAGAGCTTCTTCCCGAACAGCTTTGCGACAACCCGCGGGGCGAGAGAGGGATCGGCACGGTCGGCTCTGGGACCTCCTGCCCATGCTGTCAGAAGCGGGGCCTGGATCGGCTGCGACGTCCACCAGACGCGGAAGACCGGCTCGCCTTCCGCGTGAAGGAAGCTCATGTTGCTGTCCCAAAAACGTTCGCGGAAACGCAGGACAATCCGCGCGGCGCGGCCCATATCCATTGCGTCGATGCCGGCGCGCAGCGAGGGCGGCTCGGGATGGATTTGCACGCTGCCCGATTTGAGGACGCCCAAAGGAAGCGTCACGACGGCTTTTTGCGCGGTATAAGATCCGGCGCGAACTTCTCCCCGACGCCACTCGATGCGTTCCACCGCCGTGTTGAGGCGTAAGCGGCAGCCTTCATAAACGGTCGCGGGAATGGAGTCGTAACCGCCGGCTATACGAAACATGCGATCGCCGCCCGCCGCGTCTTCCGCTTCCTGCTGGCGCGCGAGAGCCTGCACGCTGATCCGCTCCTCCCGTGCGGCATTAAAGCCTTCGACGAAATCGCTGACAGCAGTTCTGATTTCGTCCGTGACGTCGAGGCTTTTGGAATACTGCTCGAATGTCTGGTCCTCACGATTCTTAACGTCGTCGACCATTTTGTCGAGGATGTTCCAGGCGGCGTCGAACGACTCGTCGCATGGATCGAGACGGCCATCGCGATAGCAGACCTGATCGCCCATGACTTCGACCGCGAGGAGCCGGCGGAGGTGAATCAGATCGAAGAGCTCGGCCGGAGTGCCATGAACAAACTCGGCTCCGAGCTCGATCGGAATCGGGCAGAGAGGATCATGGCGCGTGAAGATGCGGCCGCCGATGCGGTCGCGAGCTTCGAGGATCGTAACGCTGCATCCGGCCCGTCTCAGCTCGGCAGCGGCAGTCAATCCAGCAACGCCTGCGCCGACGACGAGCACATCCACGACTATTGGACGTCGAAGTCGGCAAGCCGCTTCGTTGTATTTCCGGCAGAATCGGCGGCCGTCAATTCGAGCTGATAATTGCCGGGCGTGAGCGTGTCGAGCGGGACTTTCATTCCGAGGGGGATCATGGGGTTCCCTTTCTGGATCATGTTGTCGATTCTGGACATGCCGGAATCGAACTTCTCCGCGTTGGTCTTGCGATCGAAGACGCGGATCTTTATGGCCACTACCGGTATCTTGGCGGCAGGGTCGTTATTGGCCAGAAGGGGCTCATAAGCTTCGGCGTAGACGACAACAGAGTCTGTCTTCTTGAAAATCGTCGATCCGGAAGGGACAATCTGGAGGCCCTGCGTGATGAGCGGCGTGCGGTCCTGAAGCAGAACCGAATCGAGGGACTGACCCGAATCGGACACTTTGAAAAAGTCCTTGCTGAACGCCAGTGCGCTGAGCGTGAAATGCTTGCTGTCGTAGGGTTCGATTACGAGGGGTTTTTCGAGTTTCCCGAAGTTCTCGCCGCCGGAAACGAAGACTACCTTGAGATTGTAGGTTCCGCTGGCGACATCGAACTGGCTCTCGTAGTGCATGGGCTGCTCTTCGGCGGATTCCATTTCTTTCTTGGAGCCGCTCTGAAGTTTTACGGCATCGCTGAAACGCGCGGCAACGGTACCGTCGGGTTTGTAGGCAATTCCGAGGATATTGACTTCGGAGTGGAATTTCCCTTTCGATTTTTCATATTTCACGGCGTCGCCGGGGATTTCGATGGCGACGTCGACGCGAGCGGTGTTCGGAGACGTGAAGAAAAATGGCAGTTGCATGGACGCAGCGACATTGCCGCGGGTCTCGGCGGCCGCACGATTCTCCAGGTCTCGCTCAATGGGATTCCCGGCAAGAAGATCCAGGGATTTCACATTGCAGTAGCCGCTGCGCGCGCGGATGGAGGCGCCGGAGCGATCTGCTTTGACCTTGATGGTGTGGCAGCTTCCGGGCTCAGATTCGGCGGGCTCATATCCGAGGACGTAATATTGGTTCTGCTCTTTTCCGATCTTGTCGAGGCCGCTCAGCAGATCGTTGGTGTTCGCGATGATGAATCCGCCGGTGCCGGAGGCGAGAGCGTACAGGACCTGCTGGTTCGTGCTAGCGGTCTCGGGGAAATGCGGGATGATCGAGCGCGGGTTGTAGATAGTGTTATTGAGCGGGCTGATCATTCCACCTCCGCCGCCCCCGCCTCCGCCGGATGAACCCGTGGATCCGGACCGTCCGCCCGACCCGCCAGAGCCCCCGTGACTTCCTCCGGAGTTGCCGCCAGATCCCGTTCCAACAGCTCCACCACCTCCACTGCCGCCTCGGCCGCCCCCGCCGGTAGTTCCACCACCACCGCCGCCGCCACCTCCTTTTTGAAAGAAGGCGAACCCGTCGGGTGAAGGAATGAAAGACGCCAGACGGACGACTGGGATGTCAGATGGCGGCGTCAGAAGAGCGCCGTGAGGCGTCGTGATTGAAGGCGCTCCCGTCACGAGCCCGCGAACGTCGATGGGATAAATAGCGACATTCGCTTTGTTACAGGAATCGACAACAGCCGTCACTTCGGAGGTGATCTCAGGAGTGAGTGGGAAACCGGAACTCAGCAACACGAGAATCTTGCGGCCGGGGACCTGTGTCAGGTTCTTGGCCATGGTTCGCAAGGCGAGCAATACGTCGCGAGCGCCGAAAGCGGCGGCGCCGCCCGAAAGGCGAGGCATGCCGGTGGAAGCGATCTCGACGGGTTGGTTCGGCGAGACGGACGAGAATTTCACGCCGCTGACAATTTGTTTCAGACGGTCGGTATCGCCAGTGAAATTCTGAGCGATTTGGAGGCTGCCTCCGAAATTCACGATGGCCATCAAACGGTTGGGGCCGGCGTTGGTGTCGATGAATTTCGCAGCGGCTTCGCGGGCGCGCGTCTGGTCGGCGAAGTCCATCGTGGAGTTGTCGAAAAACAGGACAAGGTAGCGCTTTTGAGAAGGAGAAGCGGGATTCGCCTCGAAGGAGAAGCTCTTGATCTGCTGCTCCTTGTTATCCTCCCAAACCTTGAAGTCCTTTTGTGTGAGATCGCCGATGTAGTCGCCCTTCTTATCCGTCACCACGGTGTCAACGAGAACCAGGCGGGTCTCGGATTGAATGGTGGGTATCTTTTGCAGAGCAGCTTCCTGGGCATGGACCGAAGCGAAGGGGACAGCGAGGATCAGAGCCAAAAGGCTTGTGCAGCGAATCTTCACGAGAAGACCTCCATCATGGAATTTCGACGACGGCATTCTGCGCCGCCATTGCCTGTCCTTCCGAGTCTCGTACGACGAGGCGAAGCAGGTAACTTCCAGGCTTAACGTCAAAGCTGGATTTCAGTGTAACGGGATTTTGCAGCCTTTTTTCGATCGTCTCGTCCCTCAGACGCATTTCGAGAGTTTTTGAGACACCTTTCACATAGTTGCCGTTTCGATCGAATAGGACGGAGACGATGGTCAGGTCGTCGCGATTGCGGCCATCCACCTTGCGATAGTGCAGGTGTTTCAAGTCGATGCGGGAAATGACGGACAGCTTCGCGTTGTCGTCGTCCACTTTGAAGAATTGCGTATGCAGCTCAATGGGAATGTCGTGCATTTCTTCGCGCGAGAAGACGGCTTCTTCGATGTCCTGCTTCGCCTGTTCGAGCGGATCGGAGACTTTCCTGGGAGCGTAATACCCATGGCGGGCCTGCGTATTCAACCCGCTAGGGTCGGCGAGAGTGACTTTGAGTCCGTGAAAACTGCCATCGTATTTCAGGTTCTGGGGGACAAAGCCGAGCATATACACGAACTCCGGCGCGGCCGCCACACGATTCAGCCCGCCTTCAAGGTCATTGGTGTTGTGGACGAAGTTTCCGCCGGTGGCATCCGCGAGCTCGGCCAGCGTGTCGCCCTCCAGGTTGGCGCTTTCGCGTGTGTATTGCGCTTTAATTCGCGTGGCATCTATGTTGTAAGTGGGCTGAGTCACATCGTAACTGCTATCAGTGTAGAGGCCGCGGGCATCCAGCGCCGCGATGCGTACATTGGAGCGAATCGCGAGATCCATGACGCTGGATTCATCGTGCCGGAACTCGTTCGTCAGGAAAAATCCAGGCGAGATTAGGATGATGCCGCGGTCCCCCGGCATCGTGGAGGTGCGACGAATCACATTCCTGATCGCACTGAGGGCCAGTTGGGTCTCATAATCGCCCTGAGGCAGCGCTCGCGCCACGGCAGATCTCACCATTTGCTCCAGAGTCGATACTGGCGTATTAGGAGGCAAGCTGGCGCAGGAGCTCAAGTCGGCCACGCCCGCCGCAAGGGCCTGCTGATCGTTCCGATTCTGGATCGCGTCGGCCATGTAGTACGTTATCGGCGGGCAGTCATGCGTGCTGTCGAGCTTGGAACGGGGCTGCAATTCCAAAAGTGTTGCGTGGAGCTGTGCGCGGTTGTCGGTGAAATCGAGCGTGGTTCGTCCCGAGGTGGTGAAGATGGCGGCGCGATCGGCCGGCTGGAGGGACGAATCCATATGGTGGCCGGCGGCAATGCGGATTTGCGCGAGGTCGGACTGATTCAAATGTACGTCGTCGAAGAGGTAGGCGACGAAGCGGTCCGGAATTGCGCCGGGCGCGGCAGTCTTTTCGGATGGGGCTCCTTCAGGCGAGGCCTCCTGCACGGCGACCAGCGCATGATTGGGAACTCCCCGTTTTTCTATTGAAAACTTCGAGATGACCTGAGGCTTTCCTTTGTCGAAGAGATGGAAATCCTCTTTCTTGAGAGTTCCGATGGCGTGTCCCTGTTTGTCGCGGACCACCACGGGGACCTGGACCAAATTGATAGCGCTGCTGAACGTCGGAGTGACGTCGTGAGACGCCATCTCGGGCGCATTCTGTTCGGGTGTCTGGGATTTCGCCGGAAACAGCGGCAAAAGGCATAGGGCCAGGGCCGCCCTTAGTGTCGGGGAAGAGATCATGAGCCGGCAAGTAAGGTATACAACTTTTCGATGGATAAGACAAGGTCCGGGCGTTTGGGGGATCGGCCTCAGGTCACGATGCTCATCGAGAGCTGTTGAGGCGAAGAGCCCGTCGAGGGATGCGCGTAAGCCGGCGCGCTATGCGAGGGAGGGGACACACCGAGTTAAGTTATTGATTAATGGTGATTTCTCTTCTTGCGGCTGGCTGCGCGGCAGCTGGAATGAGGTCCTGCTTCCGCAGCGGCCGTGTGCTTGACGGTTTGGGTGAAAGAGTGGATGGCATCGGGGATCTCCTTGCAGCTCTAGATTGACACGAGAGATGCGGAGAGCTGTTCGGGTGTCGAGGCAAGTCCTTTGGATTCAATGTGAGAAAGTTGAAGTTTTTTGTGAACGCGAATTGGCGGGGTTTCAGATGCTGGCTGCGCCAGTTTAACACGCTGATATACGCCTACAAAGCCCATTGCGGTAAACGTGTGTGCCGACGCTTCACGAAACAGTTGTGTTATGCGTTATGTATAACGGGCAGGCTTCGATTTTGAAGTCTCATCGCGTGTATTTGCGTTGGCACGGGATCGGCGCCGTAAGGCAAGCTGTCCTGTTGGTAGTCCATGTGTATTTTGAGGAGCATCCAAATGGCGAAGAAGTTATCCGCATCATCTCGGCCCGCGAGGCAGATCAACGCGAGCGCCGAATCTATCTGGAACAGACCTCTGACTGAACGCCAAAAGGCGGCTCTGGAAGGCGTTGCAAAGAGACAGAAACGAGGGGATGTTACCATATCGACTATACCGATATTCCAGCGCTCACCGATAAGCAACTCACGCAATTCCGGCGTCCTCCAAAGAAGTTAGTGGCCGTGCGTCTGGATGCCGACGTTATTGAATGGCTTCAGCAATTCGGCGCGGGCTATTCTACGCGTATCAATAACGTCCTTCGGGTGGTGATGTCACAGGGACAATAGTGGCGCTCCGCCGAATTTCAACGTCTCCTTCGACGGATATGGCCCGAGGGACGGCGCTCCTGGACTGGATGCCTTTCATAGCCGGAAACCGGGTCGCGGATTGGCGGCGTGTGGGCTGGGCGTTGAGCTACGAGATGCCGACTTCCCATTCCTAATCTCTGTACCTTTCTCCGAGTGGCCGACCATCCACTCGGAACACAAGCTCCAGCGTCCGGCCCGGCTTTGGTGTCGCGGTTCATTGAGTTGGCTAGTGGGCGTGGACACATTCGATTTCGGGAACGACCCGACTACCGCCGACTATGATAGTCAGCGATCAATCGCCGCCGCAGCCATCGCCATGAAGCTGTTGATCTCATCCGCCACATCGCCACCGCCGTTAGTCCGCTGCATGAAAATGATTCCGACCATGTCTTTGGCTGGGTCCACCCACCCGTAGGTGCGATAGGCTCCGCCCTTCACGAAACTACCGATCGAGTTGTAGCGGAAAGTGCCGAGCGTCTCGCGCACGACCTCGAAGCCTAATCCGTGTCCCACTCCCGGAACAAAGCCCGCTTTGATGGAGCCGGTCTGCGATGTGGTCATCGCTTCCACGGCGGCCGCTGAGAGAATGCGCTGCCCATCCAGTGTTCCTTTGTTGAGCAACATTTGGTGGAACCGCGCCATATCGCCAGCAGTGCTGAACAGGCCGCCCTCGGGAGCCGGAAACTTGGCCGGCGACATCGGCACAAGCTGCAAGCCGTCGGCCTCGTAGGTGTATACAGACGCCACGCGGTTTGCTTTGTCCGGCGGAACAAAAAAGAACGTTTCCTTCATCGCGAGCGGCTGGAAGATTCTCTCGGCAAGAAAGCGGTCATAGGGCTGCGAAGTGACAACCTCGATGATGCGACCGAGAGCGGCGATTCCAATATTGCTGTAGTTCCAGTCTGTCCCCGGTTCGAACAGTAGGGCCGTCCCGTGGACGGCAGCGACGCGTTCGGCCAGTGTGCTGGGCGGTGTCCCTCCACCCGGTGCTGATCCCGGCAATCCCGAGGTGTGCGTCATCAGGTCAAGGATGTTGACTGGCCGAGACGGTGTGACCAGTTCGCAGTTGTAGCCGGCGCGGGTACCGCAGGGGTTGAGCTTCAGACCCTTGAACTCCGGCAGGAACTTCTCCGCGGGATCGATCAGAGAGACGCGCCCCTCATCCACCAGAATCATGATGCCGGCGCACGTGACGGGCTTGGTGACCGAGGCGAGCCGGAAGATGGTGTCCGTCCGCATGGGAGTTTTGGTTTCGAGGTCCTGATAGCCGGTCGCTTCGAGGCTGGCGACGTGACCATGTCGGGCGACCAGGGTCACTACGCCGGCAGTCTTGCCAGCTGCAACGAACTCCTTCATACGGACGGGAATCCGGGCCAAGCGCGCGGAATCCATGCCGGCGGCCCCCGGATCGATCTTGCCGATTGAGAAGTAATCTGCCGCCAGCGCCGCCAGTGTACAGCCAAGGAAGAGGGAAATGGTTGTCTTCATAGCATTTGCCGTCTGAACTTTATCCTAGCCTGCGCCAATTGTCGTGTGCGACCAGGATGTTCGGATGGTTCAGGCTGCCTGCGGGTTTGGCTTCAACCTCGAAGCGGCGCATGCGCTCGGGGTTGCGTGCGAATGCCTCGGGGAATGAACTCAAAGCACCGTTCCGAGGGTTGGTCGTAACCCGGCGCCGACTCGTGGGCCTTGCCCGTTTCGCTCGATCTTCGGTCGTATCACGCTAGATCTTAATCGGAAGTGCCCCGGCGACTGCGGTTCGGGCAGATGAGGATCTCTGGCCGGGGCACTTTCGATAAAGTCGTGAGAAGTGAGCCGCTGGCGCGTGCGCCACGGAAGCCTTCAAAGCTATGGGGTTTCAATAGCAACGATCGGCTGAACATAAGACCGGGTGTCGCTGGCAGGGCTCTCGGATAAGCGAGTCCTCTGCTCAGTTCGCGAGGGGACAGCCGACGGCAAGGATCGGAGAGGGGCCGAAAACAGCGGAAAAGCAGCGCTCGCGCACACGTGGAGTGAGCCTGCCGAGAGGCAGGCAGTGTTGGCCGGTTTCTGGAATCTGCTACGAACTGTCAAGGACCGCCACCTGACCGCGCTCTGCCCTTACAACCTGTTTCGCGGTTAGGACTTCGACGATCTGCATGGCCCCCTGGCAACATGGGCAGCGCCATAGCGGTATTTGGACTGTGGTCCCCGGCGTCTCTGTGGGCGGCGGAGCCGCCAACAGAGACCGGCAGAGCGGCAGAGATTCAGCGCGCCGCCGATTTGCCAGAAAGCCGAAGTAGCGAATGCGCGGGAATCCCTTCGGCAGAATGTGTTCGAGAAAGCGGCGCAGGAATTCCTCTTGTCTTAGAGTCATCAGACGCCGCTTGTTGTGGTGCGCGTAGTCCTTCCAGCGAAAGGTGACATGAGTGTCGGTGACATCCACGATTCGGTGGTTGGAAATCGCTACGCGGTGGGTATACCGGGCCAGGTAGTGCAAAACGTGTTCCGGGCCTCCGAAGGGCCGTTTTGCGTAAACGACCCAGTCTTCGCGAAACAATGTTCGGAGGAACGCGTGGAACGCCTTCTCGTTGGCCAGCGGAGCACAGGAGCCATTGAAGACAAGCTGGCTATGGTGAAAGAGCCGCTTCAGGCCAGCCACGAACTTACCGCGAAACACTCGGCTCAGCACCTTCACCGGCAAGAAGAAGTTTGGCGGCGAGCGGATCCACTGCCGATGGTCCGGCGATAACCCGCCGCCGGGCACGACGCAATGGACATGAGGGTGGCGCTGCAAGGTCTGTCCCCAAGTGTGCAGCACCGTCAGGAATCCGATCTCAGCACCGAGGTGTTCGGGATCGGCGGCGATCTCCAGCAGCGATGCAGCGCTGGCCTCGAATAAGAGTTTGAACAGGAGCCTCTTGTTCTGCCAGATGAGTGGGACCAGAGCATGGGGCACGCTGAAGACCAGATGGTAGTAGTTAACCGGCAGCTGTTCTTGTTGGCGAGCCGCTAACCACTTCTCGCGCGCGTTGGTTTGGCACTTCGGACAGTGACGGTTTCGGCAGGAGTTATAGGAGATGGTCTGGTATCCGCAGCGCGTGCACTGATCGCGATGACCGCCGAGTGCTGCCGTGCGGCAGCGCAGGATAGCGTTGAGCACCTTCACCTGTGGCCACGTCAGGCCCTCACGATGGCGGCTACTGATTCGAGCATCGGCCTTGCGGATTACATCAGCGATCTCAAACCTCGGCCGCGCCACGGCTGCTGCTCTCCGGTGCGGCCGGTTTTTCTTGCGCGCCGCGGATCATGATGCGCTCCAGCGGATTGACGGCGGCGTGCAGATGGCGCCGCGAGAGGTGCAGGTAGAGAGTCGTGTCCTGCAGTTTCTGGTGCCCCATGAGGAGTTGAATGGTCGGTAGGTCGGTCCCGCTCTCCAGCAGGTGCGTGGCAAAAGTGTGGCGGCTATGCCGATCTCGGCATAGTCGGCACTATGCCGACTTCCGGACTATGCTGAGTAAATTCTTAGCGCCGTGTTTTTTCGCTTGTTTCGGAAGAAAAGACTCGGCATAGTCTGCACCGGCTACAGCCATAGATGCTGGTCGAATGGAAACTCCATTCGACTACTTCTTTAACGACCGCACTAACCCGCGAACGATTGAGGCCTTGAGAGCTGAACCGTTGGCTTCGCCGCTGGAAGCCTATGCCAACCGTTTGCACGAGAATGGCTACGCAAGCCATTCAGGTTTCGTGCAGCTACGATTGCTGGGCTGTTTCAACCGCTGGCTCGATCACCAAGGGCTGACCAGCGAAGATGTGAATGCGGTCACCATCGAGCGGTATCTTCGTGGCCGGACACAAAGCGGGAAACTTCGTAAAGGCGATTCTGCGGCACTGTTTCGGCTGTTAGCCATGCTCCGGCCCGCGGGATCCGGTGTGACCGCTCCACCCCTGACACCCGTAGACGCCGCGCTGGGGCACTTTCAGCAGTATCTGCGGCAGGAACGCAGTTTGTCCGAGGCGACAGTGATCAACTACACGCCTGTCGCACGATCATTCCTGTCGGAACGCTTTCCGAAGGGGGCTTTACACTTTCAACGGATCACCCCGGCCGATATTACCGCATTCGTGCAGCGGCAGGCTGCCTTGGTAACCTCCAAACGTGCGCCGCTGGTGGTGACGGCATTGCGTTCTTTTCTACGTTACTTGTTCCTTCGCGGCATCGTGGCCATCGACTTGGCGACGTGCGTTCCCACTATCGCCACATGGTCGCTCTCCAATGTGCCAAGGTTTCTTGCTGGAGAGCAGATCCAGAAGATCTTGGCCTCGTGTGACCGGGAAACCGCCATTGGTAAACGAAACTACGCCCTTTTGCTGCTGCTGGCGCGTCTTGGCCTGCGAGCTGGCGAGGTGGTCGCCCTCAGGTTGGACGACTTCGATTGGGAGGCCGGCTTGGTCACGATTCACGGCAAGGGGAAACGAGTTGCACAGATGCCCGTGCCATCCGAAGTGGGGACCGCGATTGCAGACTATCTCTCGAGAGGAAGGCCCCGGTGTTCCAGTCGCCGCGTATTCATTCGCGCGAAAGCGCCGTTAACCGGGTTCGCCAACTCGATCGCCATCTGCTCGCTGGTGGATAGGGCAATGGAGAGGGCGGGTGTGGAGTCGGAATATCGAGGCTCCCACGTGTTCCGTCACAGCTTGGCCACCGGGATGCTCAACCATGGCGCATCCTTAGATGAAATCGGTGATTTGCTGCGGCATCGCCGCCCGGACACCACTCGAATCTACGCCAAAGTGGATTTGGTATCGCTTCGGTCCATTGCGCTTCCGTGGCCAGGAGGCAGCCGATGAAGCCTATGCGGCAAGCCATAGACGACTACATCGCCCTACGGCGCAGCCTGGGATTCAAGCTGCGCCGCATGTCTGAGGGTCTTCGGAAGTTTGCTGTATTTCTGGAGCAAAAAACAGCACCGTACGTGACCACGGAACTGGCGATGGAGTGGGCGATGCAACCAGCGGGTCATCAGCCTAGCGATTGGGCGCAACGACTCAGCTTTGTCCGTGTATTCGCCCGACATTGGCACGCTACAGATCCGCGCACAGAGATTCCTCCGACGGGGTTGCTTCCGTTTCGGCCACAACGTGCTCGCCCGTATCTGTATTCAGAACTGGAGATTCAGAAGTTGCTGGCTGCGGCCCTGAAGCTATCTCCTGGCCCCGGGCTTCGGCCTCGGACATACCACTGCGTATTCGGGCTTTTGGCAGTGGCGGGTTTGCGGATCAGCGAGGTGCTCAAGCTGGATCAGACGGACGTGGATCTCGCCGAGGGCATTCTGACCATTCGCCAAACAAAGTTCGGCAAGACGCGCCTAGTTCCGCTTCACAGTTCCACTCGAGACGTCATGGCCGACTACGCCCGACGCCGCAACCGGTTTCTGCGTAGCCCATCGTCTTCCTGCTTTTTTCTCAACGATCACGGCCGCTGTCTGGAAGGCTCTGCAGTTCGTCGAACATTCTACGATCTGTCGCGGCAGATCGGCTTGCGCGGACCCGACGATCATAAGGGACCGCGGCTCCACGATTTTCGACACCGATTTGCCGTCCGGACGCTGGTGCAGTGGTATCGGTCCCACGAGGACATCGAGCGACGACTGCCGGTGCTGTCCACGTTCCTGGGGCACGGGCATGTAGCAGATACCTACTGGTACCTTTCCGTTGAGCCGGAATTGATGGGCCTCGCCACTCGCCGCCTGGAAGCCAGATGGGGGCTCACGCATGAAGAATGAAAACGGATTCCCTAACTTGCTGGAGCGCTTCTTCACGCAACGGTTAATTGCTCAGCGCCGGGTCAGTTCCCATACGATCGCTTCTTACCGCGACACGTTTCGCCTGTTGCTGCAGTTTGTCGAGAAGCGATTACACAAACCTCCTTCCGGGCTGACTCTGACGGATTTGGATCCTTCCGCGATTGGTGCTTTTCTGGACGAATTGGAAAAAGACCGAGGCAACGGTGCGCGAAGCCGCAATCTGCGTCTGACTGCCATCCGGTCCTTCTACCGGTTCGCTGCGTTTGAGGAGCCCACCCAATCCGGCCTGATTCAACGCATTCTGGCTATGCCGGCGAAGCGTTACGAGAAGAGGCTGATTGGATTCTTGACCCGGCCCGAAATCGAAGCCCTTCTGGCGGTGCCCGATCTCAACACCTGGTCCGGTCGCAGGGATCACGCGTTCTTACTCGTTGCCGTTCAGACAGGCTTGCGGCTTTCCGAGATGACCAGCCTGCATACCCCGGATGTCGTGTTGGGAACCGGCGCACACATACGCTGCGTGGGCAAAGGGCGAAAAGAGAGATGCACCCCATTGACCAAGCAGGCCGTCGACACCCTCAAACGGTGGCTGCGGGATCCGCGACGCAGCGCTGGTGACTTCCTGTTTCCGAGCGCCAGGGGTACTCGGCTCAGCGCGGACGGAGTGCGGTTTCTGTTGGCTAAGCACGTCGCCGCCGCACGGCCGAAGTGCGCTTCGCTTAACAACAAACGCGTGACCCCGCACGTTCTTCGACACTCGGCTGCGATGGAACTTCTACAAGCAGGCGTGGACCGTTCTGTGATTGCACTTTGGCTCGGACACGAATCCATCGAGACGACCCAGATCTATTTGGATGCCGATCTCGCGCTCAAGGAAAAGGCCCTCGCCAAGACGGCTCCTATAGGCAAGGTGAAAACGTCAGGTCGATACAAGCCCGACGACAAATTGCTGGCCTTCCTTAAGAGCCTGTAGCGGTCCCCTGGACTATGCCGAGTCCGCCAACCACCTTTACTCTGGCAACCCCCGTCATTCCAGGTTGTCGTTCCAACATTGGAGATTTACTCGGCATAGTCCGGAAGTCGGCATAGTGGCGGAGGGTATGCGGCCCAAAGCGTTTCGACAGTCCAGATCGGCGCGCACTCTCGCGGCAGGCATGCCATACCGCTTTGTCCGTGATCGGCCTCTCTTCCTCATTCGCTGACTTGAACCGTGTGGGGAACAAGTAGACCCTCGGCTTCACTTTGCAGGCGCGCCAATAGTCCCGCAGTTCCGCGAGCAGCTTCGGCGTCAGCGGCAGTTCCCGGTCGCGGGAGTTCTTGCCCTCGTGAACGTGGATGACCATGCGTTTGCTGTCTATGTCGGCGATCTTCAGCTGCGATGCTTCGGTTCGCCGGAGACCGGTGGAGTACAACAACACCAGGATCATTCGATAGCGGATATTCGGCGCAGCCTCGATCAACTTCTCGACTTCTTCGGGGCTGAGCACGACAGGAAGCTTCTTCGGCTTTCTTGTGAGTGCCATGTCGTACAACTCGGGATCGTGCCGCTTCAGGACTCTCTTGAAAAAGAAGTGCAGAGCCGTCATGCGGTTCTGAACGGTCCCGGTTGCCAGCTTCTGGTCGCGCAACATGTGGAGTTGAAACTGGCGGACCTCTTCAACGCCCAGTTGGTCGGGAGATTTGTGAAAGTAGGCGGCAAAATCTCGAATGGTACGGATGTAGCCGCGAATCGTGTGGGGGGAGAAGTTGCGCCGCTGGAGTTCTTCCAGCACGCGCTTTCGTAGTTCGGTCACAGAAAGCTCCTTTCTGTGATCGAAACTACCGCTCCAGCATGGGCAGCGCTATGCGCGGAAGCAGGAGATCGGTTCGATCAATCCGTCGATGTGATCGTTAAATGCATCAAGCTCGGCGGCTGGTATCCAGTACTCTTGGTGCACCGCCGAACCCACCGTCCTGACAGGGAATGCCTGAAGAAATTCCGTCTGAATGCTAAACCGCAAAACATAGCCGACCCATCCTGACGTTTCGTCCTTCGTATTCCAGTCGCGCGCGATCTGGGACGCATAATCTTCGTTCGTCACTGGATAGAAAAACGGCTGTTCCGCCAGCCGAGGTGGGAAGCGACGGAAGCCGGTTGATTCGATCAGATCGTATTCCCTCTGCCCTACCGGGCGGAACAAAACGGTCAGCTCCATATACCGAAGGATACACGGCCGAGTGCCGCACGCCGCTGCGTCCGCCGCGCCAGCGGCTTAGTTCTCACGCGCCACTCGGAAAGAGTCCCTCCCAGGATCAGGAATGATAAACGCTATGACTCTATCCGAAGTGACCCAGCGGTCGAAATCCTGCCGTTCTCCCACACTCGTGCGCCGGGTCACTCCAGATAGAGTCATAGCGTTTGAAGCTAGTATTGACCCATGAAGCGCCGCAGTGCTCGTCTTTTGGCAGCAGGAATCGCTATCTTCGTGTTCAGTTTCGCGGCCGGGCCGGCCTTTGAAGTGGTCCCTCTGGAGACCGTTTCCGAGACCTCTTCGAACGCCAGCATCGGCGACGTAAACGGCGATGGCAACCCAGACATCGTCCTGGTCAAAGGTCGACATTGGCAATTGACAACTAAAATCTTTTTGGGAGATGGGAAAGGCCACTTCGCTCCCGGCCCTCCCTTACCGAGTAACGCCACGAAGAGTTACTCCGGCTCGCTCGCCGATATGACGAAGAGCGGCCATCTCGACATCGTTCTGAGTAAAGATTCCCCTGATCCCAAATTGGTTTTGGTGAACGACGGCAGCGGCCACTTCAAAGTTGGTGGAACCTATGGGGATCCGAAATGGCCCACACGGAACGCGGCAGTTTCAGACCTGAACGGCGACGGCTACCCCGATATCGCGGTCGCGAACCGCAGCTTCACGTCTTATGTTTGCTACAACGACGGCAAGCTGTATTTCCAGTGCAGCCCGCTCCGCGATACGCCGAGCGCGGCGAGCATCCTGATTGCCGACATCGACGGCCTGACGTACGATGGGAGCTCCGACGAAAATGACCGAGGCGACCGCGACGCCTAGAAAGAATGGGCTGGAAGGTTGCTGTTCATCCGCTACTCCTTCAAAAGATCCCCAGCCCGCGGGACGCTCCAACTATCAGGGCCAAGGTGATCGCCGCGATTGCGAATTCGCCAGCCGCCCCAACCACCAGCGGCCGCAGACCTTGCTTGCGTAGCTCTTTGATATTCGTCTGCAGGCCTACGCCCGCAAAAGTCAACAAGAACGCCCAGCGCGACAGATTCGCGATATCTGCAAGCTGGGGTTTCGTGAATACGCCCGCGGTCGCCAGGATGGAGATCAAAAGAAAACCAAGTACGAATTTCGGAAACTTCTGCCACAGAAACGCGGCCTTGTTCTCCACTCCCGTGCGATTGCTCTTGCGCGCCCAATAGATCGCGTAGGCGAGCACGACGAACCCGATAGTCGCGTTTCGCGCCGTCTTGGCAAGAACGGCAAATTTTGCAGCAGCGTCGGAATAGAGCGCGCCCGCGGCAGTGGCCTCCGCCGTGTTATCTACTGCCAGACCGGCCCATAATCCGAAGGCGTGATCGGACAAACCGAGGGCGTGACCGATCGCCGGGAATGCGAACAGACTGAAAGCGCCGAGCGCCAGGATCGCGGCGATAGCGTACGAGGCATCTTCGTCGTCGGCCTCGATAGCGCCCTTCGCTGCGATAATCGCCGACACACCACAAATCGAAGAACCGATTGCGAGGAGCGAAGTCAGCTTCGGCGGCAAGCGCAGCCACTTGCCCAAGAGCGTCATGAGTGCGATCGAAACTCCGAGTTCAATGCCGACGAAAACCAGACTGACGCCTCCGAGTTTCAAGACATCGCCGAGCAAAAAACGCACTCCGAGAAGTACAATGCCGGTTTTTAGCCAGAAGTCGTATGTTCGGACGCCTGCCTGGAACAGTAACGGCACACCGACCGTGTTGGCGACGATCAGCCCAAGCAGGATCGCCCATAGAACATATTCAATGTTCGGTAGCGCGAGGTGGTGCGCCTTCCCGTAGGCCGCGATTGACTGTTCGGTCCACTTGCCCAGATAGCCGATCGCGGCAAGCAAAAGAATCCCAGGGATTATGCGCAGAAAACCCAAGGATGAGTGAAATGCAATCGGCTCGGATTGTGCTGTTGCAACGTTACTCATTTTGTCACCATGGGATGTGTGGCAGGACGCCAAGCCGCTCAATAAAGGCAGCGACCAAGGCCACGATTACTGGGCACCAATCGGCCAGCGATTTATGCTGTTGTTCTCGCTCTGGCATATCGATTCCTTTCAGGACGGGAGGCGAATCGCTTCGTCTCCGCCGCGTCGAATATGACGGCCTCAGCTACAATTCGCATCGGGCGGCCAGAGCTGCGACGATACTTCACAAGCAACCGGGCGGCTTCCAGTTGAGTGATGCCACGCTTATGGGCAAGTACGCCTTTAGCCCGTTCGAACGCCTTGCGGGTGGCCAGCCGGATCCGAAAACGCGTGACTTTTTCCAGAAGACGGTCGTGCTCGCGTTCCAGTTCGAAACGATTCAGCAGAATGCCTAGCTGTTGACCGAGGAAACGTACCAGGCCAAGAGGGTCTTCGATTTTGATCTGTTCTAAATCAAATTGCAGGCGCAATGTCCCCCAGCGCCGGCCCGCCGCCGCAATGTCCGCGACCACCGCTCCACGTGGCGTCGAACGCGCGCCGTCTCTCCAGGCCAGCGGACGTGTGGTCAGAGCTTCGATGGCAGGAGCATCTTCAATTCCTATGGCTCGCAAACCCTTTAACCGCAAGACAAGCGATGAAAAGGTTGGCAGGGCTTCATCGACGAGGGTTGCGCGCGAGGCCACGCGGCTCACCTCGCGCGAAACCTCGAGTTCGTTTAGCCGGCGAATCTGAAGGTGTAAATCAGGACGTTGTGCTAAGGCACTCATGGGATTCCTCTTTTCTCAAGTCGTATTCTGCTGCTGAAAGAAAGGCCGCGGGTCAGCAACAACAACAGGCGTGCTCCAGCGGAGTGCGCTGAGAAAACAGGGTTTGGTGGAGGCTAATCACGCAATGTTCCCTTTGTCTATAGAGATTACTATGATACCATTTGGGTGTCAAGATTATTTTTAGCCATGGCACGCATTCAACCTCTTGAATACGCCGACACACCAAGTCCGGTACGAGCAGAGTTCGATCAGCAGATTCAGAAGCACGGGCGGATGACCAATATGAAGCGGACGCTCGCGCATTCGCTCCTGGCGCTGCGTTGATGGAGTGGTATCCGCTACGGGACGAAGTGGCCGGATTTCTTGGCGATCGAGCAACGACGTTGTTTGCGCACGCAATCTCCACGCAATCGGATTGTCTGATCTGTTCAACGTTCTTCCGGCGCATTTTGATCGATGTGGGGGACTCACGGGTCTTACGAAAAGGCCCGATTCACGTCGGGCGCGGAGTTCGTAATAGACGCGGAGCTCTCGACGCGATAGACACCGATACCGAAACACAAACATTAGCCCGCTTTTTCGGCAAGGCGGCGGCACGCACTGCACCGAGCCGCCGACTAAGCGATCCTTGCCGGAATATTCCCAACGGCAAGTCTTGTAAGAGTGCTGATCAGGGCGTTGACATCGGCACAGGTGTTGTAAAAGGCGAGCGAGGGGCGAACGGTGCTTTCCACGCCGAAGCGGCGCAGAATCGGTTGAGCACAATGATGTCCAGCCCGCACGCCGATTCCTTCCCGATTCAGAGCTGAGCCGATGTCTTCGGTTCTATAGCCCTCCAGAACAAACGACAACACGCTAGCTTTGTCGGGCGCGGTGCCGATCAGCCGCAATCCCGGAATCTCCTTCAATAGCCGGGTGGCGTAAAGCAAAAGCTGATGCTCGTACTCGGCGACTCGATCGAGCCCGATACTTGTGATGTAGTCGATGGCTGCGCCGAGTCCCACGGCATCCGCGATGTTGCCGGTGCCCGCTTCGAACCGGCCCGGAGCAGGCTGGAACAACGAGCGTTCGAAAGTCACGTCGCTGATCATGTTGCCGCCGCCTTGCCAGGGCGGCATTTCATTCAACAACGCTTCCTTGCCATAGAGAACGCCGATCCCGGTCGGTCCGAAGATCTTGTGTCCGGAAAAGACATACCAATCCGCGTTCAGATCCTGGACATTCACAGGCATGTGCGAAACCGCCTGCGCCCCGTCCACCAGCACCTTCGCGCCGGCACTGTGCGCAGCCTCCACCATCTGTTTGGCAGGCGTCACGGTGCCGAGAGCGTTGGAAACCTGCGCGAACGAAACGAGCTTCGTTTTCGGTCCGAGCAGTTTCCCATACGCATCCGGAATGACCTGGCCGTTGTCGTCGACCGGCGCCACTTTCAAACGCGCACCCTTTTCGTTGGCCAACTGCTGCCATGGAACGCGTGATGTTCCAGCCAAGTGACGAGGATCTCGTCGTCCTTCCCGATGTTCTGCCGACCCCAACTCTGCGCGACAAGATTGATCGCTTCGGTTGCGCCGCGGACGAAGACGATTTCTTTCGTGGACGATGCATTGAGGAAACCACGAATCTTGTCGCGGGCTTCCTCGTAGGCATCGGTTGCTCTCGCCGCGAGTTCGTGAGCGGCACGATGGATGTTGGAGTTTTCGTGCTCGTAAAAATGCTTCAGCCGATCGATAACCGCCTGGAGTTTTTGCGTCGTGGCCGCGTTGTCCAGCCAGATCAGCGGACGTCGGTTCACACGTTCTTGAAGAATGGGGAAATCCCGGCGAATTAGATTCACATCGAAAGGCGCGCTGAAGCCCTGCATCGAGGGCTGCGCGTTCGAATGGTCGAACTCGGGTATCGCCGGCGCGGCCGGTGTCACTCCGGCATGCTCCAAGAAGTAATAAGGAGAAGTTGCTCGTGTCTCGCTGGAGCTTGTCCCAAGCAATGCCCGTAATTCTGCTTCGCCCGGAAGACCGATCACCGGAACCGGTGGCGTGCTTCCGAGGACAGACTTGAGATCGACATCGCCGCGCATCCCTGCAGGCAGGCTCGGCGAGCCGGCAACGGGGAGCGTCACGAAGAACTGATTGGCCATGCGTTCCATGGTCTCCACGTCGGGCCATCCCTGAGGAAGTCCGGACGTGTCACTTGTACTCATGATATTTGTCCGTCTCGACGTTATCCAAAACAGCGATCGCGTCATCAGTCAGAACGGCTAAGGAGCAATATAGCGATACCAGGTAGGAAGCAATGGCCTTGTGATTGATACCCATGAAGCGGACCGAAAGCCCAGGGCTCTGTTGTCCGGGAAGGTTCGGCTGATAAAGACCGATGACGCCCTGCCGCCGCTCGCCGGTGCGCAGTAGAATGATGCTGGTTTTGTTATTGTCGACGCCGATCTTATCGGTAGGCACCAGCGGGACTCCACGCCACGTCAGGAATTGCGAACCAAACAGCGAGACCGTTGGCGGGGGTACTCCACGAAATGTGCACTCGCGGCCGAACGCCGCGATGGCATCGGGATGCGCCAGGAAGAATCCCGGTTCTTTCCATACCTTGGTCAGCAATGCGTCCAAATCGTCCGGCGCCGGCGCGCCGCCGCGTGTCTGGATGCGCTGCTTCGGCGCAACGTTGTGCAGCATGCCATATTCGGTGTTGTTGATGAGCTCGCTTTCCTGGCGCTCTTTGACAATCTCGATGGTCAGGCGCAGTTGCTCGCCAATCTGGTTGTGAGGCGTACTGTATAAATCCGAAACGCGGGTATGCACATCCACCACCGTATTCACGGCGCTGAGCATATATTCGCGCGGGTGCTCTTCGTAGTCGACAAAGGTCTGGGGTAGCGTGCGCTCATCCCGATCCGAACACTCGACGGTGACTTTCGCTTCGTCCTTAACGCGATTGAGCCGGTAAATCCCAGCCTCAACCGGAACCCACTGCAGCAGATGAGTCAGCCATCGTGGCGTGATACGCTCCATCTGCGGGGCGGTCTTCGTCGCATTGGCGAGCTGCCTTGCTGCTATATCGCCAAGCGCTGTTTGCGGTTCAGGTTCGTTTGCCATTCATCTCCAGTTTAGAATCGATCTCGGCATGTTCGGACGCGAGCATTTCCAATAGCTGCTTGCCTGCCAACCACGCCCCGTGGCCCGATGCAGTGTTGATATGACCCTGGCGGCCGACGTTGAAGAATTCCGATCCCCACGCCCGCGCGAGTCGAACTGCGAGTTGAAGCGGCAGATACGGATCGTTTTCGCTTGCGGCAAGAATAGATGGGAACGGGAGCCGCTTCGTGGGCATTGGTAAGAATTCGGTCAGCTCCCGCGGACAACTATCGGAATCTGAAATCCAAGGCGGTGCGACGAGCAATGCTCCGCGAACGCGGCCGCCGTCGTGCTTCGCTGTCCACGCGGCGACTGCCAGACAACCCAAACTGTGTGCCACAAGAAATGGCGGCTCGGGTGACTCCGCGACATGCCGGTCTATTGCATCGATCCATTCCCGCCGCGATGGACGGGTCCAGTTTCGCTGCTGCACGCGCCGGAAGTTTCCATGTTGTTGCTCCCAAATGCTCTGCCAGTGGCCGGGGCAGGAACCGTTCCACCCGGGAACAGTCAGGAAGGTAGAATTGTCGAGTAATTCGCTCATGCCGTTCGTAAATCGGAAAGGTTCTGAGACGCCAATTTATTTCAACGCGGCTGTTTCCGTATCGCCGGTATGTTCCGCCAACAGGCGTTCTACCGTTTCGGTAACTTCATGTTTCAACTGCGTGTTGAATTCGCCGCTCGCCGGCGCCGCAAAACCGGCGTGGACGAGCCGAACTTTGCCGTCGCGTCCAAGGAAGAAAGTGGTCGGCCAGGAATTGAGATTCTCGGCTTGCGTAATCTTCGCTTGCAGTTCCTTGGGCTCGCCTCCGATGAGGTATGTGTACTCGATAGCATACTTTTTGATAAAGGCGCGCAGGCGCGTTTTGTCGGCGAGCTGCTCCTGCTCTTCAAAATCCAGCGCCACTATCTCAAGCCCGAGCGAGTGGTAGCGGCGATAGAGTTCGGCAAGGAAGGGCGCCTCATCGTGACAATTCGGGCACCAACTTCCGGTGATATTCACGATCACGACTTTGTTCTTGAACCGGGCATCGGTGTTCGA
This sequence comes from Bryobacterales bacterium, assembly GCA_963802915.1. Classification (GTDB taxonomy): domain Bacteria; phylum Acidobacteriota; class Terriglobia; order Bryobacterales; family Bryobacteraceae; genus JAICMB01. The sequence continues at coordinate 430,202 of CAWDKQ010000016.1, read as the reverse complement.
GACGAGCTTCCCATCGATATCGGGAAAACTGAACTGGAACGGTTCATTCGGGTCCTTCACTCGGGTGTGTTTTTCAGGATCGGTGGGTTCCGGAATGCCTTTTGCACGGGCTTCCTCGCCTCGCACCGCAATGTAGTTCTTCGCCGGCTGGTGCCCACCTTGAAGAGATAATGCAAGCGTCCCATCAGGCTGCGGTGTGATGTTTAGAATGTAAGCGCGGGCGCCATCGAAGTGATTAAGCACGAACTTTCCGTCGCCGTAGCGTCCCACAATTGCACCGGTATCGCCGTCGACGCGCAGGATCGCCGCCGATACTTCCGGGCCGGTCTGACGGACGATCAGCCGCCACGCATGTTCGCCTTTCGGGCTCTCGTTGGGAATGTCCCACAGGCCACCGATCTCCGGCGCCTTAACAGACGTCGCAGGGTCCGCCTGATGGGGGCGTGCTTCAATGTCGTGGAAACCGTTCCGCTTGTTTCCGTAAGTGCCTTTCAACACGCCATCGGTAAGCGTCGCGTCGAGTTGCGTCGCATAATGCTCGAAGCTCACCGAAAGTGAATTGCCATCGAGCTTTCCCGAAGTAGATGTGACACGCTCGTCGCCATTGAAAAACGAGACCTTGATATTCGAGTCGCCTCCCGAGAACTCGATGGGGAAGGATATTTTGTAATCGTCAAATTGGATGGATCCATCCCAACGCCCGTTTAGGTTGCTGGCACTCGCGGAAACCGCGAGCGTCAGGAATAACGCGATACTGAAGGTCGTTTTCATGGTGAGTCCTCTCGTAGTGCCTATAGTCGATCGAGTTAGTACAGTATGAAGTTTACCGCGGTGTGCAAGGGCTGTCAAGCGATCATCCTAATCTCGATGGGAATTATAATATTTTTCTTGACACGACAAATTTCTTGCCGTAACCTTGAGTCCTGACAGGATGACTTCCGTGACGATCCTCGCCGTTTCCCGACGAAATCCACCTAAGACCAGCGCCGCGACTTCACGCTGTTGTCGCAGCAACGACTAACGTTTTTTATTGAGCGTTTCGCGAGCAGCGCTCGAAGTGTGTCCGTTGTTGGGAATTAGTTTTTCTGAGGGGGCCACAGATGCCGAAGAGATATTCCGCAATTTTATCCGTGCTCTGCGTAGCTTGTGTGCTCGCTTTGGGATGGCTGACTGCACCGGCCGACGGCCAGGTTGCGGTGCGGCATCAGGGGTTCGTGCCGTTCAGCGATGAGCCGATCAATTACTTGTCGGACAAGCTAAGCGATCCTGTTGCGAAACTCCAGAAGGAGCTCGATCGGGGCAGCGTGGGCCTGGAGTATGAACCGCGGCACGGCTACTTGAAATCCGTGCTCGACAAACTGGACGTTGCGATCAGCTCGCAGACGCTGGTGTTCTCAAAGACCAGCTTTCAGTTTCGCAAGATCTCCCCGCAGACCCCGCGCGCATTGTATTTCAACGACGACGTCTACGTGGGACAGGTGCACGACGGCAAGGTGTTGGAGTTTGTTTCTTTCGACCCGGTGCAAGGCGCGATCTTTTACATCCTGGACGAGAAGAAAGCGGATAAGCCGATTTTTCAAAGAGCCGAACTGGATTGCACGCAATGCCACGTCGCAGCCGCGACTCGCGGAGTACCTGGCGTTTTGCTGAGGTCGATCTTCACGAATCCTTCCGGCACGCAATCGGCAACCGCGGCTTCGTATATCACGGGACAAGACAGTCCGATCGAGCAGCGTTGGGGCGGATGGTACGTCACGGCAACACACGGTTCGCAGACTCACATGGGCAACGTCGTGGTTCAGGACAAAGAACATCCCGAGCAGATCGACCGACTTGCGGGAAGCAATGTTACCGACCTTTCCAGTCATTTCGATCCATCGACGCTTCTCACCGGGTCGAGCGACATCGTCGCGCATCTCGTGCTGGCTCATCAGACCCAGATGCACAATCTAATCACGCTCACGAATTATCAAACGAGGCTTGCGTTGTATGCGGCGGCAAAGGCGGGAAGGCCGGCCGAGGCACTATCGGATTCGGATCGGCAGCAATTCGAAAAACCCGCGGAGCAGTTGTTGCGTTATCTGCTCTTCACCAATGAAGCGCCATTGACGGCCGATATCAAGGGCAATTCCAGCTTCGCCGCGGAGTTTACGGCGCGCGGTCCTCGCGACCCGCGGGGACGTTCTTTGCGCGATTTCGATTTACACACGCGCATCTTCAAATATCCATGTAGTTATCTCATTTATAACGAGGCCTTCGACTCAATACCGGCGCCCGCCAAGAACTACCTGTACCATCGATTGCTCGAGGTTCTTACGGGCCGCGACCGAAGCGTTGATTTCGCGCGGCTCGGGAGCGGCGAACGCCAGGCGATTTTAGAAATCCTGCTGGCCACGAAGCCCAACCTGCCCGAAGAGTGGAAGAAGTACGAGAAAGCGTCCGAGCCGATCACGGCCCGCGCAGTCAGTCAACGAAACTAACCCAGAAAGGAAGCAATCTATGCGAAGCGTATCGATAACTCTCGCCGGCCTCTCGGCCGTCGTCATCGGCTTGGGCTTACCGGTCCTGGCTGAAACCAACAAGGCCAAATCTTTGGAAGGGCGCTGGGATGCCACTGTCATCATCAACAACACTGTAATCCCATTCCGGCTCGATCTTTCGGGCAGCGGATCGAAATTCACGGGCTCGCTGTTCAACGGTGACATTCCCGTCACGCCCACCAGCTCGCGCATCGAGAACGGCGCCATTGTTCTGAATTTCGAGCATTACCTGACGAAGATCACGGCCACCCTCAAGGATGGCGAACTTGACGGGGAAGTCGAGGGACGCTTCGGCGATCGCGATCGCTATCTGAGCAGTTCCCCCTTCCACGCCACAAGGCATGTCGCGGCGACAGTTACGTCCGCTAAAGTCCCCTCGATCGCTGGGTTGTGGGAGATTCCGTACGACAGTCCCAAGGGCGAAAAAGCATGGCGGCTTATCGTACGTCAGACGGGCGCCGAGGTCTCGGCCGCAATCCTGCGCATTGACGGCGACACCGGCGCGCTGACGGGAACCTTCAACGACGGGAAGTTCGTGCTGAGCCATTTCGATGGCTCGCGTCCTTTCCTGATCGAGGTTACGCCTTCTCCGGACGGCACCCTCGAACTAGCCCTGAGCGGTAGCCGCGCGAACACGTTTGTCGCCTACCGGCCGGAAGTTGCACGGGCGAAAGGTCTGCCCGAGCCCGACAATTTCAATACCCACACCAGCGTTCGCGATCCGAATGAGCCCTTCAACTTCAGCTTCCCGGACGTCGACGGCAAGGTGCTGTCGAACAACGACCCGAAATTCAAGGGCAAGGTTGTCCTCGCGATTGTGACTGGTACGTGGTGCCCGAACTGCCATGACGAAGCGCAGTATCTGGTCCAGCTCTACAAGAAATATCGCGACCAGGGTCTGGAGATCGTGGCACTCGATTTTGAGGAGCCGGAGCAGCAGGATCAATTGAGCCGCGTCCGCGCATTCGTGAAGAAATATGGAGTTGAGTACACCTATCTGATCGCCGGCGCACCGGTGGAGATGTGGGAAAAGGTGCCGCAGGCCGTGAATCTCAATACCTGGCCCGCGACTTTCTTTGTGGGCCGCGACGGCAGAGTCAAGAGCATTCATGCCGGCTTCGCGGCGCCGGCCAGCGGTGAGTTCAATCAGCAACTGAAGGCCGAGTTCACTTCGACCATTGAGCGTCTGCTGGCGGAGAAGGCGCCGCAAGAACCGGTAACCACCGCTTCCCGATAAGAGAGGACCAATGAAAAGTAAAGTGGGTATCGCGTGCGCCGTGGTTAGTATTGGGCTGGCTGCGGTCACGCCGATGCTGGCGCATCATTCTTTTGCGGCGGAGTTCGATGCCAGCAAGGCGATTCGCCTGGTTGGAACACTTACGAAGATCGAGTGGACCAACCCGCATTCGTCTTTTCGTCAGGGAGCCAATCCTCACGTTTTCCACTTACCGCATGCCGATCAAACGCAGGTAGGCTCCTGTATGTGAGAAAAGCTATAATCCAATGATGCGAATCCGGGGCGGTCAAATGACAGCGCTCGGCGACGTCCCGTTTGGCGTTTTCGTTCAGCGGCTGACCGAACATCTGAAAAACGACTTGGCCGCCGATCTTGCAGCACACGGCGTGACGGAGAGCAACGTTTCCCAACAAGTCCGCGACAGCATTGCACTGGCGGCACGCTTTGGAGTCGAAGCGGAGTCGGACGTGTGGCTGTTTGCCGAATGCGTGGCAATTTTTGGACCGCAGTTTCCGCAAAACCAGCCCTGGGCCCAGCAAGAGCTGGTGCGAGAAGACAAGAGCGGGACGGAGAAGATGGACGAAATCAACAGGTACATGCTGTTCTCGCTGAAGCCGCCCAGATGAGCGATCGCCAAGCCCAACGACCACTCGACCCGGCTGCGGTCGCGTCGGCCAACGAAGCGTTGTGGAGCGCTCATCCGGAAATGGACCGCCGCCAGCTAACCATGGGGCCGGATGATGCCGAACTACGCAAAGAATGGATGGATGCGTACGTGGCAGCCGGAGGCAAGGTCAAAGACCAAAAGCCCGATAAGCCATCCGACCCGGTTGAGAAATGCGCGGCGCCCCCGGCAGCGCCTCCGCCGCCCTGTTCGGCGGCTACGATCAAAGGCAAACTGGATGCCTGTGATGGTGGAACCAACCTCTGGAACGATGCGAAGACGACGCTGGGCAAAGATCCGACCGTGCAGGTTGGCGCTGTCGAGGGTGGATTCGAAGCCAACACGGACGTAACGAATGGAGTGATCACGATCGCGCCGACAACCGACTGTTGTGGCGCCGCTGCTTCCCTCTTCTTCGAACTGACCAATGCAAAAAGCAGCAAGAGGCATCTTGCCATCGATGCGGACGCGGCTGCTGGGAATCTCGCTCGCGAGGACTACGCCAAGAGCGCGGCGAAAGTGGAATATGAGGGCGTAATTCTGCTGAGGGACAATTTCGCGAAGTGTCGCGCAAAATGGGGGTGTTCCGCGACGGCTACGTCGGGGTATGAAAATGTTTCGAACGACTTCGACACCTATTACCAGTCGCAGACCGAGCGGTACAAGGACTACTATCGCAATGCTTGGGATTCTTCCTATAAAGCGGCATACGATGCAAAACACCCTCCGCCGACGTGACCTGATCGGATTTACTTTAGTCTCGGCAGTCCGGGCCAACACTGGCCCGGCTGTTTCGAAAAGGAGCTATTTCTTAATGGCTAATCTGCGCGATGCAATCAAGAGTGGAGCGCGGGAGCTCAGTTTTCGCGTCGGTGCGGCTGAATGGAAGCTCCTGAAAATACCTGCCGGATCATTTACGATGGGTACTCCGCTGAACGAGCCCGGGCGCGAATCCTGGGAACTCGCTCCCCGGCGTTTTCGCATCACAAAACCCTTCTACATTGGGAAATACGAAACAACTAACGCCCAGTACCGCGCGATCATGGGGCCACAACCGCATTCTACGCCGGGAGATGAAGCGCTATCCTTCGGCCAAGCCCGATATCGGGATGCCCTCGAATTTTGTTCGAAGCTTTCGAAGCAAATCGACGTCGCTGTCAGCCTTCCCACCGAAGCGCAATGGGAATATGCGTGCCGGGCGGGTACGGAAACGCCTTACTACAGTGGGTCGACCGAGGCGGACCTGCAGCGGGCTGCCTGGTATGCAGCAAACGCGGCGGGCTCCGCACATCCGAGTTGCGAGAAGGAGGCAAACAAATGGGGGCTCTGCGACACGTTGGGGAATGTAGCTGAACCGTGCCTGGACTATATCCTCGCCCCTGAGAAGCTCAGCGAAGCTGACCCGGTAGGACGGGTCTCAGCTGAATACGGGTGCGCCCGCGGAGGTTCGTGGATGGACACCGCGCGTCACTGCCGCGCCGGCTATCGCATCCGAACGCAAGACAGATTGGCTGGATTGGGAATTCGCATTGTGATCCATCCGTAATTGTTGCGGAGTTGGTATGCGACAAGCTGTTCCGCCGCATCGCCTTGTCCGCCACATTTCCAAATGGCGATGTCGCACGCTTCAACCCTCTTGCAAGGGTCTCTGACTGCGTTCGAGGATCCAATTCGGAGCCTTTCGTCAGGGTTGGAACGATAGCGATATGATGCTGCTCGAGAATACCCGTGGGCAATCCGCGACGGTACGACCGAGCGAGCGGCTTGGCATCTATTGCGCGACCAGTTCCAGCTCGATCTTCGGCGCAGGTTCTTCCTCCACCGAGTAAGCCAGTACCGGATCGACCCGGCCTTTCACCTGCACCGCGCCCATGTTCTTGAACCGGAACGATCCGCGCAGCGCGTTGTGCGTGTATTCGCTGATCAAGATGCCGACCCCCAACTCTTTGGTAGCCGACTCCAGCCGCGAGGCCAAGTTTACAGTGTCGCCGATGGCCGTATACTCCATCCTCCGCGACGACCCGATGTTACCCACGATGGCCGGGCCGGAATTGATGCCGATTCCGATCCGCAGATTCAGGCCCTCCGGCTTCCACTTTTCAGCCACGCCGCGGAGCTCCCTCTGCATCTCCAAGGCGGCCTTGAGAGCGTTCTCCTCCTGATACTCGTCGTCCTCCGGCGCGCCGAAGATCACCATCATCCCGTCACCAATGAATTTATCGAGGGTGCCTTTGTTGCGAAAAACAACCTCTACCATTTTCTCGAAGTATTCATTTAGCAACTGCACTACCTTCTCGGGCGAGAGGCTTTCGGAAATAGTGGTGAAACCTCGAATGTCACAGAACAATACGCTGACACGGCGGCGGTCGCCCCGCAGTTTATCCGCTGTAGAATCCAGAATGGAATCCATCACTTGATGCGATACGTAGCGCGCGAAGGCGGTTTTGACGCGATCCCGCTCGCCAAGCCCCGCAGCCATGTCATTGATGGCTTTTGCGACCGTCCCAAATTCATCGCGCGAAGAGATTTCCAGGCGAGTATCGAAATTGCCTGCCCCGATGGCTTCCACAGCGGTGTGCAATTCGTTGAGCGGCTTGCTCACGCGACGGCTCATAAACAACACCACAGGTATGGTGATTCCGGCCGCGATTAGCAACGCAAGAATAGCGCTTATGGCGATCGGCTGTAGCCTCGACTCCACCCAGTCCACCGAAGAGGCCACCACCACTGCTCCGACGATCTTTCCAGTTCGATCGCGAACTGGCGCGTGCGCCCGCAGGAAGGTACCGAACTCGTCCTGGATGAAGGAATCTTCTACCTTGGCTTCGTCGATATTAATGGGGTCGCGGGTGCCCGCGCGATAGACCTCACCGAGGCGGCCGTGGTTTTCCAGCCGCTCCTCAGGATCGACGCCGAAGAGCAGGACACTCGGATCCTGACTCGATCGCGCAACCGTGAACATGCGTTGGAAATAGGTATCTTTGCGGCGATTGGCGTTGCGTACCTGTCGCAGCATCTCGCAGAGATCGGCATACGCCGGCGTGTGGGCGTCCGCGGATGTTTGTACGGATTTCAACTTCTCGGCGTCGATCATGGTGGCGACCGAGACCGTGACCGAGAGCAGTTTCGCGCGGTAGAAATCGTAAAGGGACTGGCGCGCCATGTGATACAGTAATCCGAGCGAGATCCCGTTGGTCAACAGCCCGACCACAAGGAACGTGAGCAGAAGTTTGGTGCGAAATTTCACTTGCAATGCTATCGACCGAAGTGCCGTGGAGGATTAGCCAGGGAATGGCCAGGAAGCATTGTTAACCCATCAATGCGTGCTCCCAATGCGCCGGCAATGCGGTCGTATCCCCAAGTGGCGGTCGGTCCGCAACGGGAAACCGGCTCGAAAGAGAATTTTGGCTGATCGCCAGGACGCATTTCGTCGAGCCGGCCTCCACGAAGCCGTTTCTTCGAGTTGCGGCGAGGCACGCACACGGGACCTCTTTCGGAGGCAGAATCGCGTACCCCCCGTGAGGTTCGCCGACCATCAGCCTGCAAGCAGCCATGGATTCTCCCGCCAAAACTTAGGCATCCGCCTAGTGTGCCAACCGAGATTCGCTTGCTACCTTGCGGACAATCCCCGACGATGACGGACGACGCGTTCAATGAGAATTCTCCTTTATAACCCCGACAATGGGGTCACCGGCAACTTCATGCCGCACCTCTGGATGTTCCTGCTACAGGCGCTAACGCCGCCGGGCCATGAGGTGTTGCTGATCGACGGCAATGCGCAACCGTTGAACGATGCTGAACTCGTCGAATTCGTGAAACGCGAGAACATCGGGCTCGTGGGTATCGGCGCCATGACGCGGATGATCGCGCGCGCCTACCGGGCCGCGGACGCTCTGCGCGCAGCCGGAGTGCCGGTGGTAATGGGAGGACCTCATGTCACGGAACTGCCGGATGAGGCCCTGGCGCATGCCGACTCCGTCGCGCTTGGCGAAGCCGATGAGACCTGGCCGCGCATTATCGAAGATGCCGTGAACCAGCGGCTGAAACGCGTTTATGCACCCGTCGACGCTTTCGGACAGGAACACAAACCGGATCTGGGCGGTTATCCGAAGATTCCGTGGGAATCGTTGGACCTGGCGCAGTTCAACAGAATTCCCGCGATTCTTCGGCCCGTGATGCGGCGCTTCAGCGCGAGTTGGGAACAGTTCCATCTCATTCCGATCGAGTCCGGCCGCGGCTGTCCCTACGGATGCGAGTTTTGCACCGTCACCGGATTTTTCGGGGACTCCATACGCTTTCGTTCAAACGCCAGCGTTGTCGACGAGTTGCTTCGTCTGAAAGCGCGGGCGAAACAGAATCGCGGCAAGGTTGCGGTCTTCTTCGTCGACGACAATTTCGCCATCAATGTGAAACGCACGAAGTCCCTGCTCCGGGAAATCATCGCGGCGGGCGCGCAGCTTGCCTGGGTGGCGCAGATCAGCGCGAACCTGCTCCGGGATGAAGAACTTGTCGACCTTATTGCGGAATCCGGCGGCAAGTGGATCTTCATTGGCATGGAATCCCTGGACGCAGCCAATCTTAAGAACGTCAACAAGAGTTTCAACAAGCCGGCCGAGTTCGGCCCAGTCCTCGAACGGCTGGCAAAACGCAACGTTTATGCGATCACGTCGTTCATTTTCGGCCTGGATAACGACACTCCTGGGGTTGCAAAGCGCACGCTCGATCAGATCCGTGCATGGCCGCCCGGGCTCCCGGTTTTCGGTCAGATCACACCTTTTCCGTCCACGCCTCTTTATGACCGGCTGAAAAAAGAAGGCCGCCTCACGCGTCCGACTCACTGGCTGGACTTCGCGCCGTTCCAAATGGCGCACACGCCTCTGAAGATGACCATACCCGAGGTGCATGACGAAGTTCAGTACGCCTGGACGAATTCCTATAGCCCGGCAACAACGGCGGGAGCCATGGATAAAATCGCGGACGCGCCGGTTCCTTACAAGATCAGCCACCTAGTCGCGCGCTTGTGTTTCCGGGGCATCTATTTCCCTCAAAAAGGCAAGTTGGCCTGGCTGAAAGTGCTTGCGGAAAACAGGTCGACGATTTTCCGCATTATTCGAGAATCATTTACACGCTGGCGCGGCTCGGCTCCGGCGGATGCGCGTCTGGAATTTGACGCCGGGTTAGGACAGCAACATGTATCAGAATCAAATCCTTCAAGTCTCTAGCGAGGCGTCGAACTCCAGCCAATCGCGGGAACGGGCTCTCGACATCGCGCTTACCGTGGCAACCCTGCGCATGCAGGGAGTAGAGCCGATCCCCGAATTCTTCGGCATTGCGGACCTTTATGTTTCGGGCGATTTCAGCCTGGATCAGTTCACCGCGGCAATTGAAGAACTGCGCAACCGCCGCCGTCCCAACTGAGTAAACAGGCATGCCTGAAACGTTCGCTCCGCATCAAATCGACAAAACCGGTGTCACTGCGATTAGAGTGGCCCAACCTCGCCTCCGAATAAACTGGACTGTGGCGGTCACCATGGCGCTGCTCCACATTGGAGCGATCGCCGCGCTGTTCCTGTTCAGTTGGAAGTCGTTCGCGATCGCGGTCTTTCTTTATTGGGCGACCATCGGCCTGGGAATCAGCATGGGTTATCATCGGCTGCACACGCACCGTTCTTATAAAGTGCCCATCGCGCTGGAGTATTTTTTTGCCGTTTGCGGGGCGCTGACGCTAGAGGGCGGACCGATTTCCTGGGTTGCGACCCATCGCATTCATCATCAGAAATCGGACCAGCCCGGCGACCCGCATTCACCACGCGACGGCGCCTGGTGGTCCCACATGGGTTGGGTTATCCTGGGCCCCGGCAATCACAACGATACGCGCAAGATGTCGAAATACGCTCCCGATCTCGCCAAGCACCGATTTTATTTGTGGTTGAATACGTATCATTACGTCCCCAGCATCGTTCTCGCCATCCTGTTGTTCGCTATCGGTGGCGTTCCGCTGGTGCTGTGGGGAATCTTCCTGCGCATCGTGGTTGGTTTTCACGCCACCTGGCTGGTCAACTCAGCCACCCACATGTGGGGTTCGCGAAGGTTCGGCACGCATGACGATTCCCGGAATAACTGGTGGGTGGCGCTATTCACATTCGGCGAAGGCTGGCATAACAATCATCACGCGCATCCCGCGTCGGCGCGGCATGGATTGGTGTGGTATGAGCTGGACCTGTCCTGGATGCAGATCAAGATATTGAGGCTCTTCGGCATAGCGCACGCAGTTCAAGTGGCTAGGTCGCCCGTTGTTCCAGTTACGCGCGATTGACTCCTTCGCTCAAGTCGCGCACGATTAAGTTGATTGATGGCAAAAGGGAAAAAACCGCGCCGGAACGCCGATTCAGACGGCGAGCCTGGGGTGGCTCCAGGGGCCGACGTTGCGCCCGAAACCGCACCTGCGTCCAGTGCGTTCCCGTTCGTCGGCATAGGCGCCTCGGCGGGAGGGCTCGAAGCGTTCACGCGATTGCTGCAACACCTTCCCGCTGACACCGGGATGGCGTTCGCCTTCATCCAGCATCTCTCGCCGCAGCATCCCAGCATGTTGGCAACGTTGTTATCGCGAGCCACCGCGATGCCCGTCACGGAGGTGCAGCATGGCTACTTAGTAAAGCCCAACTGCGTTTACGTGATTCCGCCCAATACGCTGATGAGCATCGTGGATTCGCACCTGGAACTCAGCCCTCGCCCGGACGAGCGTGGCGCGCCGAGACCGATCGATCATTTCTTCCGCTCTCTTGCGGCGGAATGCAAAACGCACGCGATCGGCGTGGTGCTATCGGGCGCGGATTCCGATGGAGCTCTGGGGTTGCAGGCTATCCGCGGCGAAGGTGGGATTGCCATCGTTCAGAGCGAGGATTCGACCAAGAATCCCGAGATGCCGCGAGCCGCCATCGCGGCCGGACCCGTCGATCTGATACTGCCCCCGGAAGACATTGCCGCGGAATTGGCGCGCATCATTGGACAGCACCCTGCCTTGAATGGCGGGGCGATAACTGTCACCCCGCCGGACGATGGCGACGAGTCCGAACTGGACCGCCTCTTCGCGCTACTTCGAACGGCCACCCAGATCGATTTTAAGGGATACAAGCCGGGAACGATTCGCAGACGCATCGCCCGGCGCATGGTTCTCAAACGCCATGCGGATCTGGAAGCGTACGTCTCCTATGTGGAGTCGAATCCAGCCGAGGTTTTGGCGTTGTGTGAGGACATTCTCATCAACGTCACTGGTTTCTTTCGCGATCCCGAAGCTTTTGAGGCGCTCGAAAACGATATTTTGCCGCGCCTCTTGCGTGGGCGCTCCGGGGACACTCCCTTACGCGTGTGGGTGCCGGGATGTTCGAGCGGCGAAGAGGTCTACTCCATCGTCATGTGCCTGCTGGAATCGATATCGAAACTCGGTCTCTCGGTTCCCATCCAAATTTTCGGCACCGATCTGAGTGAACGCGCGATTCGGACTGCCCGTAATGCTACGTACCCGGAAGCCGCCATATCGAAATTGACGCCGGAGAGGCAAGCGCGCTTCTTCACGCACGTCGATAGCGGCTATCAGGTGGTGAAGCCGGTCCGCGATCTGATCGTCTTTGCGCGTCACAATCTCGTGTTGGACCCGCCCTTCTCGCGGCTCGACCTCATTAGCTGCCGCAATGTCCTGATCTATCTCGGTTCCGCATTGCAGCGGCGCGTAATCGATACGTTCCACTACGCTCTGCAACCGGCGGGTTACCTAATGCTCGGCCGTTCGGAGAGCCTCGTGAATTTCCCGGAGCTTTTCGCCTTCCCCGACAAGCAACACAAGTTCTATTCGAAGAAGGCCACGGGGACTTACCCCAGCATGGATCTAATTGGGCGAGGGTTCGCGCGCGAAGAGCCTGGACGAACAGTGTCGACGCCACCCAGAAGCGGCGCACATTCGTCGGAGGCGGACATCGAGAAGGCCGCGGAGCGCATCGTTCTGGCCGAGTATGCCCCCGCCTGGATCATCGTGAATGAGAATCTCGAACTGATTCACTCGCGTGGAGACAGCAGTGCATTTCTGCAATTCCCCGCGGGGCGTCCCACATTCGCGCTGTTCAAGATCGCCAAAGAGAGTGTTCGCGGCGAGTTGCGCAAACTATTGACGAAGGCAAAAGCCGGCGGCCTGAAAGAATCGGCCACCGTGAGAGTGAAGGAAGACGGCAAGATCCGTAACATTCAATTGGAGGTGCGCCGGATTCCACGTCCCGAGCACGGCGGCGGATGCTTTGTCGTTCTTTTCTCCGCGACCGAAACGAACTCCGTTCCCGCATCGAGCAAGGGAGCCACGAATCCCGATACGAGTGACTTTGAACGCCTGCACGATGAGTTGGCTTTAACCAACCAGCGATTGCAATCCATTATCGACGAGCGCGATGCGGCCAACCAGGACCTCACGATCGCCAACGAAGAAATACAGTCGAGCAACCAGGAACTTCAGAGTATTAACGAAGAGCTGGAAACATCGAAGGAGGAGTTGCAATCGACCAACGAGGAACTCAACACCGTCAACGAGGAGCTTCACAACCGCAATCGGGAACTGAGCACTCTGAGTGACGACCTGGCGAACCTACTGACGAGTACAACGATACCTATCGTGATGGTTGACAACGAGCTCCGGATCAGGCGTCTTACCACCGCCGCGGAGGGCCTGCTGAACGTGCGGCCCAGCGACATTGGCCGTCCCGTGGGCGAAATTCGCATGGCTCTTAGCCTCGAAGATATCGCGCCCGTTGTACAAAAGGTGATCGCCACTTTGAAAGCCACGGACATCGAGGTGCGCGCCGGCGACGGATGTTGGTATGTGTTGCGTATCCGCCCTTGCCGGACTTCCGACAATCGTATCCAGGGCGCCGTGTTGTTTTTGATGGATATCGATCAGGCACGGCGCGCCCAGCTCGCCGCGAATACGGCCCGCGAATTTGCCGAGTCTGTTGTGGAGTCGCTCCAGACACCACTCTTGGTTCTCCGCAGCGACCTGCGAGTCCGGCTGGCGAATCCGGCTTTTTTCCACGCCTATAACCTCCAGCCCCACGATGTCGAAAATCGCTTTTTATACGAGATTAGCGGCGCGGCATGGGATCTGCCTCGGCTCCGAACCGCGTTAGAGCGCGTATCCGCCGAGGAACTCCCTGTTGAGGCGATGGAGTTAGAGCAGGACGCTGGATTGAAGACGCGGACCGTTCTGATTAACGCCCGTCCAGTAGAACGCGATGGTGAAAAACAGATTCTAATGGCGGTGGAAGACATCACCGTCCAAAAACAGGCCGAGCGGATTCTATTCGAAGAGCAGGAACGCCTCCGGCGTAGCGTACAAGCAGGCGCCGCGGAGTTAGCTCAAACGGTGCAGACGCTGCACACGGAGTCGATCGGCAGGAAGCAAGCGGAGACGGCACTGCATGAGAGCGAAACGGCCCTGCTTCAGAATCGGGGAGAATTGCGTGCGCTCACCGCGAGCCTGTTGCAGTCGCAGGGAGAAGAGCGCCGCCGTGTGTCGAGGGAGCTGCACGACGACTTGAGCCAGAAAATGGCGAAGCTGCAGTTCGATGTCGAGACTCTGGAGCAGCAACTGCCTGCCGAGTTCCAACGGTGGAAGACCGGCCTGCTCAGCATCCGCGACGAAGTGGGAACCCTCTCGAACGATATCCGCCGAATCGCCTACCAGCTTCATCCGTCCAGCCTCGATCATCTTGGTCTCTCCGTCGCACTGCGTTCGCTATGCGCGGAGTTCGCGGAGCGCGAAAAGCTCGAAGTCAACTTCACTGCGCGCAAGGTGCCCAAGCGAATTCCGGCCGACATTGCCAGTTCTCTCTATCGGGTGGTTCAGGAAGCTCTTCGCAACGTCGTGAAGCACGCCGGAACTACGGAGGTCAGCCTCACGCTGGCCGGCGGTCCGGGTCGATTGTCGCTCACCATTCGCGATAATGGAGCTGGATTCGACGCGCGCTCCGTCAAAGGGAAGGGCGGTCTCGGCTTGATCAGCATGCAAGAGCGGGTGCGCCTCGTGAACGGGGAGTTTTCCGTTAAGAGCACGCCGGGACACGGCGTGCTGATTACCATCCACGTGCCGCTGGAGTAAGTGAGTGAGGTATTTATGACGCGACCGCGATTATTACTTGCCGATGACCACACCTTGTTGCTGGACGGAATTCGGATGCTGCTGGAACCGGAGTTTGAGCTCGTGGGCTGTGTCGAAGATGGCCAGGCGCTGCTGACCGCGGCGATGGATTCGAAACCGGATGTGATCCTTCTGGATATTTCCATGCCCGTTCTCAATGGAATCGACGCGGCGCATCAACTTCGGAAAATGCTCCCTTCGGCGAAACTGATCTTCGTTACGATGCACGGGGACGCCGATTTTGTGACGGAAGCATTTCGAGCCGGCGCGGCCGGATATGTTCTCAAGCGCTCCGCCGCTACGGAGTTACTTACGGCTATTCGCGAGGTGCTGAAGGGCAACCATTATGTGAGTCCTCTCGTAACTCGCAATGCCCTGGACTTGTTTATCTCCGCTTCGAAGACCGGAAGTAAACTCGGGGATCGCCTCACGACGCGGCAGCGTGAAGTGTTGCAATTGGTGGCAGAGGGACGCAGCCGCAAGGAGATTGCCACAGCATTGAAGATCTCCGTGAAGACGGTGGAGTTTCACAAAGCGGCGCTCATGCGCGAACTCAATCTGCGAACGGTGGCAGACTTCACGCTCTATGCCGTCGAGCATGGCATGATCGCGTCCCAGCGTTCATCTTAAGTCCCCGAGATAGTATCCCGCCCCAGGCTCTTTCCTCCCCATAACCAGGGTCCTGCTGGATATTCAATCAGTTGCGCGCACTGTTACTGTAAGGCACGACTAGGAAACTTTCGCTTTCCTGCTCGCAAGGAGAACCAATGCACCGATACCTAAGCGCCTGCCTTCTAAGCGCCAGCCTGCTAATGCCAGTGGCTCTGAGTGCCGACGATCATCACGAGGACAAGCGCTACTACGACAAAGAACATCGCGATTATCACACTTGGAATGATCACGAAGATAAAGCGTATCGCGTGTATTTGGGGGAGCAGCACCGCGATTACAGCGATTTCGGCCGGGAGACGCCCAATCGCCGGCGGGAGTACTTCAAATGGCGTCATGAACACCCCGACTCAGTACTTTTCAAGGTTGAAGTCAAGTAAGTGTGGTAAGGAGCAACAACAATGCCGTTGATGAATATCGTAATCACGTTAGTCCTGGTTGGAGTCGTTTTGTGGCTGATCAATAACTACATCCCAATGGCCGGCAGCATCAAGGGGATACTGAATGTCGTTGTAGTCGTGTTCGTTGCGATATGGGTGCTCAAAGCAACAGGGATGTGGGGGCAAGTAAGCACTTACCGGTACCACTGATCGGCTCCGTAGGATCGATCAATACTAAAACCAAGACCAGGCATCCGGCTGGTCTTTTCCAACAGAACGATTGTTTACAAGGATTGAGGGAAGAAGATGAAGACGATTAGTGCGTTCCTAGTGTTCGGAGGGCTGTTAGCAGCTCAACCGGCACAGGCGCCAAATCCGGTTCAGATGCCTGCTGAGAACGCGGCGTCGATGCCTATCTATCGCATCACCGTAGTGGCGCGAACAACGAAGGCGATCAACTACAATCACCGCAGTGGTCCAACGACGATCGGCTTTCGTGGGACAGCTCTCATGCCCGAAGCCCGCGGCGAAGTGAAGGTGGAGAGCAAGCAAGGTGTCATCAAGATCGATGCCCGGATGCAGAAAATGCAGCCGGCAACACAGTACGGTCCTGAGTATCTGACTTATGTAATGTGGGCGATTACACCGGAAGGACGCGCGACCAACGTCGGTGAAGTACTTCTCAATGGCGACAACAGTAAGTTGGATGCCACCACTGAGTTGCAATCGTTTGGCTTGATTATCACGGCAGAACCATATTTTGCCGTTACCCAGCCGAGCGATGTGGTTGTCATGGAAAACTTCGTCACGCCGGAAACCACGGGAACGATCGAGCAGATCGACGCAAAGTTCGAACTGCTGCAAAGGGGCCAATACACGCTGAACGTGAATCCCACCGAAACTCCGCTTGTAATGCTGGACAAAAAGATACCACTGGAACTGTACGAGGCGCGTAACGCGGTGAGGATCGCTCGCTGGACTGGCGCCGCCACCTATGCACCCGACACTTACTTAAAGGCGCAGCAAGGTCTTGAAAATGCCGAGGGTTATTTGGTCGGCAAAGCCGGCAAGAAGCCGATCGGCACTGTAGCTCGTGAGGCGGTTCAGATGGCGGAAGATTCCCGCATCATCACCGTCAAGAAAATGGACGAAGAGCGCCTCTCGAATGAGCGGAGCGCAGCCGCCGCCCGCGAATCGCTCGCGAACGATCAACGCGTGGCCGCGCAATCCCAAACTGAGCAGGTCACCCGTGACGCGGAAGCCGCCAGAGTCGCCGCGCAAGCCGACGCGGAGCGTTTGAAACTGGAGGCCGACGCTCAGCGCGCCGCTTCTCAGGCTGACGTGGAACGTGCCGCAAGAGACAAAGCTGCAGCCGAGGCCGCGCAGGTTAGCTCACAGGCCGATAACGATCGCCTTCGAAAAGAAGCGGACGCTCAAAAGGCCGCATTCCAGGCTAATTTAGACCTCGCTACCCAGCAAAAGGCAGACGCCGAGAGTGCGCAACAGGCCGCCGCGGCTGAAACGGAAAAAGCGCGCCTCGCCCTTGCGGAATCCGATCAGCTACGCCAGAAAGCCGAAGCCGAGAAGGCGGAGTTGCGGTCCCAACTGCTGCAGCAATTCAATCTCGTTCTGGAAACCCGCGACACCGCTCGCGGTCTCATCGTCAATATGTCGGACGTCCTATTTGACTCCGGTAAGTATTCGTTAAGGCCGGGAGCCCGTGAGAAACTGGCCAAAATCAGCGGCATCGTGCTCGGCCATCCGGGGCTGAGACTCGAGGTGGAAGGTCATACCGATAACGTCGGCGGGGACGAATACAATCAGCGGCTTTCCGAGAACCGTGGCACCGCGGTTCGCGATTACCTGACGCACGCGGGCATCCCGGAGAGCTCCGTCACTTCGAAAGGTTTGGGAAAGACCGACCCGGTGGTATCGAATGACACCGCCGCGGGCCGGCAACAAAACCGCCGCGTGGAAATGGTTGTGTCGGGCGAAATCATTGGTACTGAGATCGGTTCGTCTGACCGTGTCAAGTAATTTGTACCCGTCTTAGTCTCTCTTTTAGTCGCGACTCGAAGTGGAGGTGGAAGTGGAATTAAATGGCGCCCGATAGTAAATGGCGTCACGAATCCACGGCTGCCTTGCTTATTACTCGCGATTCTTTCGGGCGGCGCCTCCGCGGCTAACGTTCAACAAACGCAAGCTGACAGCGCCGCCGAATCTTTACCGCTGCTGGGAAATTAAGAATATGTGGTGCTTCTGATCCCGCCAAGATGCCGGCGAACGCCCCGAGGTCCGTCGGAGCCGGAACGCAAAATGATCCACGGGTTCATTGCGACTGTCGTGGCAAAGAAGCTAACAAAATTAAGCGCGGCAATACAGGTCCGAGAGCGGGAAGCCAAACTGCGATAGCGAATGTACCGAAAACCAACGGATGCCTCGACGAAGGGCGTCAGATGCCCAACCGCCAGCAATCCGCCAACGATCGCGAGCAGACATGCACCCACGTTCCGAGTGTGGGATCGGTACCCTCGGCCAGGTAAAGTCCACCACTTGTACGACCACCGTCACACCTGCTGCTGCTTGCGGCACAACAGGCCGGCTCCGGGCCAGCGCTCTAATGACTCGAACGGTGCGATCTCGTACGGCCAAAATAAACATGCGAGATTGCTGTAAGACCTAAGCAGGCCACCGAGTCGCTCACGACCGTAGCGCAACTTGGTGATGGTGGTCCAAGTACTCGGTGACAGCTCGTCGCAAAGAGCCCTGCGAACGGAACCGGTTTCGAAAGGCACTCGGGCTTGACCAGCGAACCCATCACGGACTTCTCGGTGGCAGTGCAATGGCATGGAACTTATTCTCGTGATCTTGAACTGCGAACCGATCGCCGCGCAAAGAGCCTTCGGTCTCATTCATAGCCTCCGGTGCAATCTGTACTGCCAATCGAGTCGGGTGGGATTCCGAGAACGACAATCACGAGGATTGAGTGTTTTATTGTCACCAGCTTCGGCCACGTCGCCGTGCCACTTTCGAGGCAGCTAGTGCACGCGGAACGATCGACATTACAACATTAGAATCATGGATTTACCGGGTCGGAAACCAGACCGGGTCATAAAGGGTACGGCCCGCTTTGCCGATCATCGAAGTGGGTATAACGTGATTTATCGGACGCTTCAAGGCGAGGAAGCAGCTGCACCCGATCCCGGCGGACCAGGTCGCCTTATGTCGAGCTTCTCAGCGGCACTTGTGATCGGCATCGGGTTTCCGTTGTTTGCCGCGGAGAAACCCGTTTTGCCGGTGTTGACCCGAATTTCGGAAGTAAAAGGGCTCAATCGGGAGCAAGCAAACCGTCACTATCCGGTACACATCCGGGGCGTCGTTACATACGTGGACGCCCGCCCAAACGCCTTTCTCCAGGATTCCAGCGGCGGCGTGTGGCTTGATATCGCCAATCGGGCCGATGACCTGAAGGCGGGAACGCTCCTCGATTTAAAGGCCAACACCGTCGAGACCGACTTTGCCGTCGACCTTATGGATCCCAGTTGGAAAAAGCTCGGCGAGGCTCCGATGCCGCGGCCTCTCCGGCCTAGCTTCGAAGAGATGCTGGCCACGCGTGACGACAGCCAATGGGTTGAGGTCGAAGGTGTCATTCATTCCATCGAAACTGAGCCGAATAGCAAACGTTTCTTCTTTGGACTGGGTGTTCCGGGAGGGAAAGTGGTGGTTTGGACACCCGATTTGCGAAGACCGTCCGGAGATCCCATTGGCGCCCACGTTATTATTCGAGGCGTCTGCGGCGCCAGGACGAATGCGCGCGGCCAGCTTATCGGCGTAAACATTATGATGCCGTCGTGGCAGGAGATGAAGATTGTAGAATCCGCGCCCGCGGATCCATTCTCCATGCCCACGACGCCCATCGGAAACCTTATGCGATTCGGTTTTGGACGCGTGTTCGGTCAATTGATTCACGTCCGCGGCACGGTCACCGCGGCGTTTCCGGGAAGGGTTCTTTACGTCACCGACGCGAGCGGGAATCTCTATGTCGACACCGGACATACCGATGGTTACTCGTCAGGAGATGTTATCGATGTAATCGGTTTTAGTGCACTGACCGGTACGAAGCCCTCACTTGAGGACGCCGTTTGCAGGCGCATCCGATCGGGGCCACAACCCGCCGCGGTTACAGTGAGCGCCACCGAGGCGCTGACGGGACGATACGACTCCAGTCTGGTCAGCATTGACGGTAATGTCGAGGCTATTTCACGACTGTCGAACCAGACGATTCTGCTGTTGGATCAGGGTGGTCCTGCCTTTAATGTGCTCGTCGATGGTCAATCGCGCGCAGTTTTGAATTCCGTTCACGAGCGAAGCCGGGTACGGGTTGTGGGCATTTGCAGCGTGGACTGGGATCAGGCGAGCAACACGCCGGTCGCGTTCAGCGTTCGGGCCCGTAGTCCAGCCGATTTGATCGTCATTCAGTCGGCGCCTTGGCTTAGCGTCGCACGGGTGCTCTCTCTCGTCGGCCTTCTCGTGGTAGCGATTGGCACTGCATTTGCTTGGATTGTCGTTTTGCGAGGGAGGGTAAGACGGCAAACCGAGATCATCCGGAAAACTCTGGAATCGACATCGGAGGGCGTTCTGGTGGTCGATTCGGCAAACACAGCGATTACGTGGAATCACAAATTCGCCAGCATGTGGAGCATTCCCCAACAGATCCTCGCGACGCGAAATCGCGCCACCATGATGCAATTCGTGAGTTCCCAAGTCGCAGACCCGGAGGGTTACCTGGCACGCGCCCGCGATATCGAGCTGACACCGGAGGCTACCACCGATGATGTCATCGAATTTAAAGACGGCCGCGTGTTTGAACGCCATTCCGAGCCTTTGTCCGTATCCGGGCGAATTATCGGGAGGGTCTGGTGTTTCCGCGACATTTCGAAGATTCGACGCACTGAGATTGAGCTCCGCCGCGCTCGGGATGAGGCTGAGGCCGGCAATCGCGCAAAGAGTGAATTCCTTGCCAACATGAGCCATGAGATCCGTACGCCTATGAACGGCATCCTGGGCATGACCGAGTTGGTGCTCGATACCGATCTCAGCTCGGAACAGCGCGAAAATCTCGGGCTAGTGAAAACTTCCGCGGATTCGCTACTCACTATCCTGAACGACATCCTGGATTTCTCGAAAATCGAAGCCGGCAAGCTGGATATCGATGAAGTAGATTTCGATCTGCGCGATCTACTCGACGGTATTATGAAAAACTTCGGGTTGCAGGCTGATAAGAAAGGCTTGGAACTGATCTGCGACGTGCGCCCCGATGTTCCGCCGCAATTGCGCGGTGACGTGACGCGGCTCGGCCAGATCGTTACGAACCTGGTCGGCAATGCACTTAAGTTCACCGAGCGTGGCGAAGTTGTCGTGAGAGCAAACGCGCAGAGTGTCGAAGCAGGGAAAGCCGTCCTGCATATCGCTGTCAGCGACACCGGGATCGGAATACCCTCTGACAAACAGCAGACAATTTTCGGAGCCTTTGCGCAGGCGGACGGCTCCACGACACGTAAGTTCGGGGGAACCGGTCTTGGATTGACGATCTGCTCCAGACTGGTTCATTTGATGGCCGGCGAAATTTGGGTGGAGAGCGAACCCGGCCGCGGTAGCTGTTTCCACTTCACCATACGCGTCGGGATCTCAGCTTTGACCGCCGAACCGAAGATTCAGAAGGGCGCCAGTCTCGAAGGCGCCGCCGTACTAATTGTCGACGATAACGCGACCAACCGGAAGGTCCTCGCAGAAGTTCTTGCCGGATGGAAGATGCGTGTTGCCAGCTTCGATGGCGCCGGCGCCGCCATGGCAGCGCTCATCGACGCTCGAGAATCGGGAAGAATACCCGACTTAATGATCATAGATGCGCACATGCCTGAAACCGATGGTTTCATGCTGGCCGGCCAGGTAAAGCAAAATCCGGCATTAGCTGGGTTGACCCTGATCATGCTCACATCCGGAGGCTTGCCCGGCGATGCAGCGCGTTGCCGGGAGATGGGCATTTCGGCCTATCTGACAAAGCCAACTTCTCGCTCGGAGTTGCGCGACGTGATCTTGATGGCGCTGAACAGGAAAGAACGGCCGTCTCCTTCCACAGGCCTGATCACATGCGAAACAGTCCATGCGGGACGCGCGGCCGCAAGCCGTAGAATATTGCTGGCCGAAGACAATCCGGTCAATCAGACGCTAGTCGTCCGCCTCCTCGAAAAACGCGGGCACAATGTGACCGTGGCGTCTAACGGATGGGAAGCCGTAGCCGCGGTTGAGCGGGAAGATTTTGATCTCGTGCTGATGGACGTGCAAATGCCTGATATGGACGGTATTGCCGCAACGGCCGCGATCCGCGAACGCGAGAAGGAGACGGGCACGCGATTGTCAATCATCGCGATGACGGCTCATGCCATGAAAGGCGACGAAGAGCGCTGCCTTGCGGCTCACATGGATGGTTACATTCCAAAACCCGTGGAGCCTCAGCGGCTCTTCGACCTGGTTGAGGCGATCCCGGCAACGGCGAGACGAGTCAGCGCTTAGGCCTTCAGGCTTTACAGCAGCAACGAGTCGACGCGGTGGGCGTGAACCATGTTCTCGCAGGGCGACCAGGCAAACACGGTGAAGCGCCCGTCTTGCGACGCTACTAGTGCCAGAGCATCGTGCTGATCGTGTGTAAATTGTGCGCCCGCCAGGTGTCTGGTGCCACCGATCTGTTCGGGGTGTACGAGAGCAGCAACGTTACCCTCGACAGGCTCAGTCAGGGCGACTTGCTCGACCGGTTGTGAACCTCGACGCCGTGCGACCTTCGCTCCGAACCCAAGTAGCTCATAGTCGGAATTCATCACCGTGGCGCCGTCGACGGCGGTAAGTCCCCCGATTGCGTCCACAATCCGATTGAGTTCCTCTTCCCACAAACGTGCTTGCGGGCCCACCGGCGTTTCGCGGGCAAGCTTCGCCAGATCTGAGAAGTGCGGCGACACGGCGTAGGACAAGGGCTGCACAATCGATTCACTCCACTCACTCGAACCGGCTGGAACGACGAGCAACAATCCGCCGCGACCGTGTCCTCGCATCGATACGGCGAGTTGCACGAGAACGTTTATCGAGTGGGCCCACGATGAAGGCGACTCGAAACCTAATAAGGATGTGATCAGAGAGGGGCAATCGGGCAAGCTCGAAGCGTGCTCATCAACGATTTTAGTCTGATCGCCCTCGAGAACGGCCACGTTGACGTACTTGCCCGCCTTCTGTCCGCGTTGGTGTTTGATGACGAGCAGTCCGGGGGCTGCCACTTCGAGTACGAAACACATTGGCGGTATCGCAGTTGTCAATCCCCAAGCGCGCAATTCGTCTCCATGGGGCCATACACCGATATGGATTCCGGCACGCTCGGCCGCCGCGCCAACCTTCGCCAGCACGTCCGGAGTAAGTGGGAGCGATCGCTCGAATATGAGAGGTTGTCCGCTTTGCCCCGGTGACAGAAAGGCGAGGGAAATGCGCGGCACGTATCCTTCCTCTCGTCGAACGCTGGTCCAAAACGCGGCGTCGATCATGGATTCGATACTTGCGACGTCAGGAATGGTCGCGAGATTCTCCGCGCCGCACTCGGCCTGATGAACGAAGTGGGTATGCACCAAAGGAGAGACTGAACGGGCAGCCGGGTAGCCAGGCTCTTTCATAGATGAATTGTCGCGCACGCGAATTGCGATACAGCGTGCCGCGCTTATTACTTTCCCGCAGCCGCGGAGATGGGGTCAACTTTGACGCCTTCACGAGCCGAGTCGCCCGGATTGGAGACGATGGTATCCCCTTCTCGCAATCCTTTAAGAACTTCCAGGCGGTCTCCATAATCGCGGCCGACCTCGATTTTCTGGAGATGCACCGTGCCATCGGAACGAAGCACGGCGATCTGCGCGCCATCGGAGCGCACAATCATTGCGTCGCTGGGGACAAGCAGCGGCGGGTCCGCCCGGATGTTGGTCAGCTCCACCTGGGCATACATGCCAGGAAGCAGCGCGTTATCCGAATTCGGCACGCGGACCTCTACTAACAATGTGCGGCTGTTGGGATCGAGAGCGTTTGCGCTGCGCGTTATCTGGCCGGTGAACTGGCGGCCGGGCAAATTCGAAACGGTAACGGTCGCGGCCTCGCCGGGGCGGATCGAGCTCGCGTAAGTCTGCGGTACGTTGATGTAAGTCCGGAGCGTGCCGGTTTGCGCAATTCGAAACAGAAGCGTGCTGCCGGAGTTCGCTAACGCGCCGACATCGACATTACGGAGCGTCACCACTCCATCGAAAGGCGCTTCCACGCGGCAGTAGCTTTCCATCTTCTCGAGACGCGCAACGTTCGATTGCGCCGCGGCAAGATTGGCGCGCTGGACATCAATGGCTTTTTCGAGCGATTGCAGCGCGGCCAGTTTTGATTGATACAGCGCCTGGGCCTGATCGTCATCCTGACGCGCTACCGCGCCTTTGGCAAAAAGTTTTGTGGACCGCTGCGCCATGATCCGCGCCAGTTCCATGTCTGTTTTTCCCTGCTGCACGTTCGCGAGCGCTTGCTCCACCGCGGCTTGCGCTTGTTGCACGGTGGCTTTGGCCTGCGCCACCTGATCTGTCAATTCGGGCGCCTCGATCTGGGCCAGCACCTGCCCGGCCCGCACACGATCCCCAATGTCCACCATGCGGCGTTCCACGTATCCGTCGGCGCGTGCGAGGATCGGGGCTTCGGTGATGGCTTGAATACTGCCCGGCAATTGCAGTCCGCTTTGCCGGGTGGAGCGCCCGACTCGAGTCACGGTCACGCGTGGCAACGCCTGCTCTTCTTCCCG
This sequence comes from Bryobacterales bacterium, assembly GCA_963802915.1. GTDB lineage: Bacteria > Acidobacteriota > Terriglobia > Bryobacterales > Bryobacteraceae > JAICMB01. The sequence continues at coordinate 405,675 of CAWDKQ010000016.1, read as the reverse complement.
GGCCATCGCGGCCACCACCGCCCGTCGCTTCTGCAACGGAATGTAACCTGCCAGGAAAGCGACAACGATGAGGATCGCCGCTCCCAGAAAGATGGCCCAAATGGTGATCGACGAAGGATGCCAAAGAGTCCTAGGTGGTCCTGAGTGCGCGGGCTTTTTCAACTCCTCGAGCTGCCGGTGGAGTTCGAGATTTTCTTTGCGAAGCCGCTCCTCGGTTGTCTCGGAATCCATTGCCAGCGGCGGATCCGGTTCGGCGTAACGCATCAGAGAGCGACCCCCTCCCGTTCCGCCAATTTCCGCAGGTGATCCACTGGTGGCTTGGTGCGCAAATAACTATAGATGATGGGGACGACAAACAGGGTAGTGACCGTGGCGAACATGAGCCCTCCGATCACGGCGCGTCCCAGAGGTGCATTCTGTTCGCCCCCTTCTCCCAAACCAAGCGCCATCGGAAGCATGCCGAGAATCATGGCTGTCGCGGTCATCAGCACAGGACGCATTCTGGCGAATCCGGCCGCAAGCATCGCAGCTCTCGCCATTGTGCCTCCCTCGCGTTCATCATTTGCAAAGGTGACCATCAGAATGCTGTTGGCGGTGGCCACGCCAATGCACATAATCGAGCCCATCAACGACGGGACGCTCAGGGTGGTGCCCGTAAGGAACAGCATCCAGAGAATGCCGGCCATCGCGCCCGGCAGAGCGGTCAGAATGATGAAAGGATCGAGCCACGACTGAAAGTTTACCGTCATGACCAGGTAAACCAGAACAACCGCGAAAATCATTCCCAGCGCGAGGCGGAAGAAAGAAGATTCCATCGTTGCAACCTGTCCTCGCAGGGCGAATGTCGTTCCACGCGGTAAGCCGGGCTCCTCGTCCCGCATGATCTTCCGAACGTCCGTCCCCACGCCGCCGAGATCGCGCCGGTCTACATTGGCATACACGTCGAAAACAGGCAGAACGTTATAGTGATTCACGATTACCGGGACGGAATCCCTGTGGACACTGACGAGATTGGAAAGTAGCTGCGTGCTGCCGGCGACTGCTCCGGGATTACCGTAAGCTTGCGACGAGCCGTTCGGCGACGTGCCTACGAAAGCATTCGAAGCGCCCGCAGTGCCCGACATTGAGTCCGGAGTTACTCCGTTCTCTGTGCTCATCGGTATCGAAATGGGAGTACGAAGCAGAGCATCGAGAGAATCGATCCGATATTGCGGTGTCTGGACTCCGATCCCGTAGTTGACGCCATTTTTCCAGTTCATCCAGAAGTTCGGCGCCACCGTGCCGCTGCCGCTGAGCGAGATCAACATGCTGCTAGTCACGTCGTGTTGCGTGAGGCCTAATTGCGACGCTTTGACGCGGTCCACGTTCAGCATAATTTCCGGCTGCGCCTGCACCTGGTGCACGTGAACGTCAGCGGCTCCCGGGATCAGCGCAATCTTTTTCGCGAGCCTCTGGGCGATCTTGTAGTTGGCCGCGGCGTTGCTTCCCACCACCTGCAGGTCGATCGGCGCGGGCAGACCAAAATTCACGATCTGGCTGGTGATGTCCGCCGGCTGAAAGAAGAAAGTCATGTCGGGAAATCTCTCGCGGAGACGCTTCCGCAGCAGCACCTCATAATGCTTGGTGGGCGCGTGCTTTTCTTTGTTCAGCGAGATCAATAATTCGCCGTCCGCCGAAGAGATGGTGGGGATGTCTCCCTGGGCGATCGCCGGCCAGCTATTGGGGATGCCGATGTTGTCGATCAGCATGTTGATTTCGTCGGATGGAATGACGGATCGGATTTCGCGCTCGAGCGCGGCGAACCTCAGTTCGGTCTGCTCGATTCGCATCCCGGCGGGTCCGCGAGCATGAAGCCGCATCTGACCGGCGTCGACGGCGGGGAAGAAATCTTCGCCGATCAAAATCGCGAGTCCGAGCGATGCAATGGAGACGCTCAAAAAGGCCGCGAGAACCCGTCCCCGGTGATTCAGAGACCAATTCAGCAGGCCCATGTAGCGGTAGCGGAGTCTCTCGAAGAGCGCATTGAAGAGATGATGAGCGGCCCAGATCGGTCCCCGTCCGCCCGAAGCACCATGGCCGTCCTGATACATGCCGAGCTCGGACTCCAGGAGATAAGCCATCATCGTGGGAACCAGCGTGCGAGACAAAAGATAAGAAGCGAGCATGGCGAAAACAACTGCCATGGCGAGGGGTGTAAACAGGAATCTGGCCGTGCCTGTGAGCAACAGAACGGGGACGAAGACGATGCAAATCGAGATGGTTGCGACGAAGGTGGGCACCGCGATTTGAGATGCGCCATCGAGCACCGCCCGAATCAAGGGCTTTCGCATTGCAATGTTGCGATGTGTATTTTCGATCTCGACTGTCGCATCGTCCACCAGAATGCCGACCGCAAGGGCCAGGCCGCCCAGAGTCATCACGTTGATGGTCTGTCCCAGAAGGTTGAGGATGCACAGCGACGTGAGAATCGAGAGTGGAATGGAAATGCACACGATGAGGGTGCTTCTCCAACTTCCGAGGAACAGCAGGATCATCAGGCCGGTGAGTCCGGCGGCGATCAGCGCTTCGCGGATCACGCCCTGAATGGATGCGCGCACGAAAACCGACTGATCCGCGAGAGGCACCACTTTGAGCTCCGGCGTCACATTGGCGAGAATGCGAGGGAGAGCGGCTTTCACGGCATTGACGACGGAGAGAGTGGAGGCTTTACCATTCCTTGTGATGGTAATCAGCACGCCGCGCGCCCCGTTCGTCCGCACGATATTGTTCTGGACCGAATATCCATCGTGCACCTGCGCTACGTCCTTGATATAGACGGTCGCGCCATTCACCGTTTTGATCGGCAGGTTATTCAGATCGTCCAGGAGGATCGGACTGCTGTTTACCCGGACTTGGTATTCGGTCTGGTCGATTTTGGCTGTCCCCGCCGGTAGAATCAGGTTCTGAAGATTTAGAGCATTCGAAACATCAATGGGCGAAAGCTGTTTGGCGTAGAGCTCATCGAGATTCAAGTCGACCATGACTCCACGCTGTTTCCCGCCAAAAGGATAGGAGACGGAAGCTCCCTGCACGATTCCGAGCGGAGTGCGAATGAAATTATTCCCGATGTCGAAGATTTCCTGCTCCCGTAGGGTCTTGCTGGAAAGGCCAAGCTGAAGAATAGGAACGCTAGCGGCGTCGTATTTCAGAACGTTCGCCGGAAACATGCCCGGCGGCATCTGGCGAAGCGCGGTTTCCATCGTTGCAGTCACCTGAGCCACGGCCATGTCGATTTTGACGTTGGGATGGAAGAAAACTTTGACGACTGAATAGCCGCTATAGGACTGCGACTCGATGTGTTCGATATCGTTTACGTTGGAAGTGAGGCTGCGCTCAAAACCGGTAGCGACACGCTTCTCCATCTCCTCCGGTCCCAGGCCTGAGTAGACCCATAAGACACTGACGACCGGGATATCGATATAAGGAAAAATATCGACGGCCATGCTGGAGATGGCTGCTCCTCCCAGAATGGCCATCAGAACTGCCATGACAACAAAGGTGTAGGGCTGCCCGAGAGCTAACCGGACGATCCACATAGTCTATTTAACGCCGACCTGCATGTTTCAAATGGGTGTGGCGATTCAGGACCGCCGGAACGAGACAGTGCTTAAGACGATGCCTGAAAATCCTGGGCCTTATCACACCACGCTAGCACAACGGACTTACTTTTTCGGACGCGACTCCGGCGGCACGAGTCCGTTGGCACGATAGTACGCGACGAGAAGACCGTAGTGCTCGGAAGCGTGCTGCAACACCGATAGAAATGGCTGCATGTTCTTTTGCGGGCCCTCGGGGTTCGCTTTCAAGGCACGGTTCGCATCCTCGATCGACATCTTAAGCAAGGCGACGCAATCCGCGCGGGTCGTGTACTTGCCCGGATCCTGTTCCTGATCGTCCCATTTGACTTTCTCGCCAATTCCAGCTTTGGCGGCATATATATTGCCGGACGCGATGTGGACGATCACCGCCGCGAAAGTGCGCATCTTCGGTCTTAGTTTGTAGTCGTACTTCTCGGCTGGGAAATCCTGAGCCATTTCCAAAATTTTATTGTTGACGTACTCGAAATTTCGTTTCAGGGCTTGGGCGGCCGTGGGCGGTTTCGGTTGTCCTTGTGCGAGGGCGGCGCCTGAGAGGATCAGGGCATAGAATACAGATCGGCTCATGATCGCTCGATTTTATCAACATACGCAGGCGAATAAACCATGGCCTTTGACGTGCTGTTGGATGGGAGGTTGAAAGACCAAAAAGGAGCATCCTGATGAAAGACAGCACGAAGGATAAGGTTGAAGGCGCCGCGCACGAACTGAAAGGCACAGTAAAAGAAAAGATCGGAGAGGCGACCAATAATCCTGACCGTCAAGCCGAAGGGCAAGGCGAGAAGGTCGCGGGCAAAGTCCAGAAGAAAGTCGGGGACGTCGAAAAGGTCTTCGAGAAGTAATTTTTTCCTGGGGCTGAGGTCGTTGGGGCTTCAGCCTCTCAGTTCCGCGACGCCCTAGCATCGCGCAGTTCATGTTTGAAACGGGTATCGAGAATAGCTATCCACAATTGAGTGGAAAGGTAAGACAATTTGAGTTTTCGAGTTGACGAACTCGATATTGAAAATCTGCGCGACGATACATTTTGAAGCCTGCCTTTCGCTCCCATGGATCGCTCCTGAGAATTGAGGCCAGTCCGGTTTTTGCCAGTTCCAGGTCATGAGCGATAGAAGTAGTCTCTATCGCTCATGGTTCGTACCCTAGTCACGGGCTATGCCCGCTCCCTGGCGGTCACGGTTCTGTAACAACGGTGGACATGAAGGGTTCGGAGCGGGCGAGCAGTTCGGTTGCTTCCGCTTCGCGCAAGGGTTCGCCGTAGAGATGCCCTTGCACTTTGTCGCAGCCGGCTTCGCGCAGGAGCTTTAATTGCTCCTCCGTCTCGACACCTTCGGCGACTACGGTGAGTCCCATGGAATGCGCGAGGAGAACAATTCCCTGAACGACGGCTAAGGATCCATGCGGCCCTACTAAGTCGTGCAGAAAAGACTGGTCGATTTTCAGGGAATTCGCGGGAAGACGGCGCAGATAACTCAGCGATGAGTAACCGGTTCCAAAATCGTCGATGGCGATATTTACGCCAAGATCGCGAATGCGCTTCATCCGGCGGGCGGATTCTTCGATGTCACGCAACACGAACGTTTCGGTCAGTTCGAGTTCGAAGTACTCGGCGGGAAAGCCAGTTAGGGCGAGAGCTGTCGCAACGGAATCGACAAAATCGGAGCGCGCGAACTGGAGCGCCGATACATTGACGGAAACACGGACGCGATGCAGACCGGCGGCGCGCCATTTTGAACCCGTCACACAGGCCTGAGTGATCACCCAAGAACCGATGGGTACGATGAGGCCGCTCTCCTCCGCGATCGGGATGAAATCGCACGGCGAGATCCGGCCCAATTTGGGATGATTCCAGGCGAGCAGCGCTTCGAGACCGTCCAGCTCACGATTCATGGTGACCAGCGGCTGGTAAGACAGCTCGAGCTCTTGCCGTTCGACGGCGCGGCGCAAATCGTTCTCCAGGGCGAACAATTCCACGGCGCGGCCGTGAAGGTCCGAACTGAACGGCTGAAGTTTACTACCTCCTTCGGCCTTGGCTCGGTACATTGCCAGGTCGGCGCGATGCAGAAGCGACTGGGCGTCATCGCCATCTTGCGGGAAAACGCTGAGCCCGGCGCTGGCCGTTACGAACAGCTCATACTCGTCCACGCGATATGCTTCCCTCAACTCGTCGAGAATTCTACCGGCGGCGTGCAGCGCAGCGTTTGCATCCGGAAGCCCCGTGAGCACAACCATGAACTCATCGCCGGCCATGCGTGCGGCCAAGTCACGCGTTGAAGGGAGCAGGGTCTTCAGACGGAAACCGACTTGCTGCAAGATACGATCTCCGATGAGATGCCCCAACGTGTCGTTCACCTGCTTGAACCGATCGAGATCGAGAAACAGCAATGCGAGAATTTCGGAGCGGCGGACTGCGCGCTTGAGGGCGGTCTCGAACAGATTCATGAAATGGAATCGGTTCGGAAGGCCCGTCAACTGATCGTGGCGGGCCTCAAAGGAGAGGCGGTTCAACGTGGTTTGACGATTGAGTTCGCGCGAGAGGTCCTGCACCATCATGGCGAAGAGCTCCGAATCCTCTTCAGAAATCTGCGAACCGGCAAACACGACCTGGCCGTGGCCGTTGAGCGGAGCGGCGTGAACGCGGAGGTCGGGAAGTTTCAGAATGTCGCCGGGATCGTAGACAATCGGGTCGCCTCCTCGAATTGCTCCGGCCTGGAATCCGAACATTTCGCAGCCGGCGCGGAGATATGCCAGTGCCAGTTCGGTGGCGGATTGGTATGTGGCCGCCGGAAGTTCGTGAAGTCGTTTCAGCTTCTCGTTGACTCGGGCGAGATCCATCACATCTTTCCTTGTACCTTAGAAGCCTGTCTTGGAACAAATGCTACAGGGTTCAGAACCGATGGTACCGCGCGACCGTGGAGAGCGGTCTGAACTAAGAGTTAATTAGGGCCAATTTAAGAAACAAAAGGCGAGGTCGGTACGTTCAGGACTGCTTTGGACACCACGACTTTGTCGCCGAGCAGTTCTTCGAGCAGCGGAGTCTGAGGATAGGGGTGACCGGGATAGCGGCGAAAGCCCTCCGCATACTCGAGTCCTGGAACGACGGCGCGACCTCGCGTCCAGGTCTCCATGGTTTCCAGATAGTCGTCTATGCCGTGCTGGCGCTTTAACCACTGGCGCTGGCTGGCGTGCATGGCGAGCATTTCACGCTTTGTGTGGAAAGCGCTTTTTACGTCGACAAAGAAGTCGGGTTCAATGACCATTCCGTCCCGGCTCGCGCCGCCCACAGAGTCGGCGAAATAGAGATGGGGGATGGCCGGGAGAGCGGGCGCGGGGTTCGGCTGTCCGGTTTCGTAGTTGGGCGCAGAAGCGCCGAAACAAGCATCGCGGACGAGAATGCTGGTGGCTTCGTGATCGCAATGATAATCGGCGGGTGAAGCGGTGATGACGATATCGGGGTGGGCGCGGCGGAGCAATTCCGTCACGCGGCGGCGGGATGGGTCGTCATTGAAGATTGCCAAATCGCGAAACTCAGCGCAGAGATAGGTGGCTCCGATCAGGTTCGCCGCGGAGGCTGCTTCACGACGACGAATCGCGGAGATTTCATTGGGGCTGTATTCGGTTGTTCCGCAATCCCCGGCGGTCATGCTTACGATGGTGACGCGATGGCCGGCTTGCGCCAACAGACCGAGCGTGCCGCCCGCGAGGATTTCGGCGTCATCGGGATGGGCGTGTATCAATAAGATTCTGTGCGGATTCATGAAAGCAGAATCCATGCGATTCGGCCGTTTTCAGCTCGGAACTTCATGTTCAGCGCTTCCACTTCGGCCAGGTTATCTTCAGGCCAACGAATCGCATAATGGTTCGCGAAGGTCACGAGGCTGTCGCCAACGCCGATGCCGGCTTCTGTTTTGTAGCGCCGGGAGAAGACCTTGATGGATGTCACGACGCCGTTCTCCAGTTGGAAGGAAAGATCGGGGCGGCGCTGGAGCATGGGGGATGCGGAAAACGCCTCGACTGTGCCTGTTTTGCCGTCCACTTTGAGATTCTTGCCGAATACGGCAAAGAGTTCTTCGGGAGCGGCGCCGATCCGAATCCGGCCGGCCGAGCCGCGCCTCAGTACCGGTACCACCTTGTGAACGGGGGCATTTGCGGTGATTCCCAGCAGCGAGAACAGTAACGACGAACTGCGTAGAACGATCCTCACGCTGAGATCTATTATGCTCCAGGTACCCGCCGGCGCGGTTGAGGAACAGCCCTATACATGGAAAGCCCCGCAAGCGCTCTGAAGCTGGGGGGCCTTTAGTAAATCGCCGTGGTGGGCTCTGGAGGTGGCAGTTACTTCACAACCGAGTCTTTCACGACCGGAACGGCCGGCTGATCGAGATGAGCGTCGATCATTTTCTGGACGTCGGTTTTTCCGACGGCGCCCACCTTTTGCTCGACAATCTTCCCGCCCTTGAAGAGGAGCAGCGTAGGGATCCCGCGGATGTTGTACCGCATCGCGGTTCCGCCGTTCTCATCTACGTTCACTTTGCCGACTTTGACGCGTCCCTGGTAATCGGTCGCAATCGCGTCCACGGTTGGAGTCATCATGCGGCACGGTCCGCACCACTCGGCCCAGAAGTCTACCAGTACAGGGACTTCCGAACTCAGCACTTCCGTGTCGAAGCTCTGATCCGTGAAATTCAGCGTATTAGCACCCGCCATGTCTCAATAATCTCCTTCTAAATAGATGCCACCCTACCGGTTTACGATTCAGCCGGCCAGGATCTGGCGGTACAGGGCCAAATACTCGCTGGCCGCAGCATTCCAGGAAAAGTCGCGACTCATGGCCCGAAGCATCATCGCCCGCCAGAGTTTCTGATCTTGAAAAGCCGCAAGGGCATCCCGGACGGCCTCGAGTAGGGCAGATCCGGTGTAGTCCCTGAACTTGAACCCCGTTTCCTCATCGATAGTATCATCCAAGCCCCCGGTCGCGCGAACGATCGGAATGGTACCGTAGCGCAAGCTGTAGATCTGATTCAGGCCGCAGGGCTCATAACGGCTGGGCATGAGGAACATGTCCGCACCGGCTTCAATGCGATGGGCCAGAGCGTTGTCGTAGCCAATGCGGACACCGAACCGATCGGGGTGGGACGAAGCCAGGGAGTGGAAAAGATCCTGGTATTGCTGTTCGCCGGAGCCGAGAACGGTCATGGCGAGGTCCAACTCAGCCAAGCGGGGAGCGATTTCGGCGATCAGGTCGAAGCCCTTCTGGCCGACGAAACGCGAGACGATTCCAATGAGCGGCCGGTCCATGTTGGCGGCGGGCAATCCATAATCGGCGAGGAGCGCCTGTTTGCATTGCTTTTTGCCGGACAGATCCCGGGGGGAGTATTTTGCGGCGATGTGTTCGTCGCGCTCGGGACTCCATTCGATGTAGTCGACGCCGTTTACGATGCCAGTGATGAATCTGGCGTGAGTGCGGAGATAGACGTCAAGTCCGAAGCCGAGCTCCGGAGTTTGAATTTCACGGGCGTATCCGCGGCTGACCGTGCTCACTGCGTCGCTATAGTGGATGGCGCCCTTCAGCAGATTCAGTTGTCCGTAGAATTCCAGAAGATCGGGCGTGAAGACGCCGGGATCGAGGCCGATGTCGGGGAGCACGGATGCAGGAAACAGGCCCTGGTAGCCAAGATTGTGAATGGTGAAAAGAGTACGCGCGCCGAGATACGTCGGATCGCCCTGGAAGGTCCGCTTGAGATAGACGGGCAGGAGGGCGGATTGCCAGTCGTGGCAATGGATGATATCGGGACGGAAGACGTTGCGAGCGATGCCGAGCGCGGCGCGGCTGAAAACGGCGAATCGAATGGCATTGTCGGGAAAATCCTGGCCGCCGACGCCGTAGAGACCATTGCGATCGAAGAGCGGGGGACAGAAGACAATGTAGAACGTGACCCCACGTTCCACGGTTTCGAAAATGTCGACGGGGAGGCCGGCGCCGAGAGGAATCCAGAGATTACGGTAAACTTCGCGTAGCTGGCCGGAATAATTGTTTTCGCGGTAGCCGGGAAGCACGACCGCGACTTGTTCGCCCTTGAATACGAGCGCGGCCGGCAACGCACCAATCACATCGGCTAATCCGCCGGTTTTGCAGAAAGGTGTGGCTTCTGAGGCCACCATTAGTATCTTCACGGTGATTTAGACGCCCAGCTCCTTGTGGACTGCGTCGAGAACGCCATTGATGAAGGAAACCGACTCATCGCCGGAGAACTGACGTGCCAGCTCGATGGCTTCGTCGATGACAACGGCTGGCGGGGTGGTTCCTGTCTTCATTTCATAAACTGCCAGCCGCAGGATGTTGCGATCGACCGCGGGCATGCGGTCGAGTTTCCAGTGGGCCGCTTTATCCGTGATGCGCTGATCGATCTCGGTGGCCATTTGAGACGTGCCGACTGCCAACTCCTCCATGAACGCGTCGCGTTCGGGACGCTGCTCGGTATCCTCTTCACCGGAATAGAGCGTATCGTAAAACGACGAGATGGCGTGCTCGACCGGGAGCTTGGTCAGATCCCATTGATAGAGGACCTGCAAAGCGCGTTGTCGCGATCTGTGCCGGGCAGCCACTCATTCATTGTCGTACAGCGGTCGGGCGGGTGTCGGGCGCGGGCTACCCGGCGACACGTCCCGGTCGAGCTGTAGGTCGATCGCACACATATCTTGTAAGTGGAGTAAGTGGGTCGGGCGGCCATGGTTTTCTTGTATAGTACAACCTGACCACTTACTATTGATCCTACCCAAGCTATGAGCGTACTATAAGTACTGTTGGTACTGTTATTCATATTTTAGCGGACATTCGCTACTCAATAGTCAATTTGTGACAAATCCTGTACTTTTGGACTAGTACAGTCTTGACCTCTTCCTAGGACTTTTGTACACTTGGTCGCTGCCCACAAGTTTGGGCATTCCTTACACAGGAGCGAACATGAAGCGATTTCTCACAATCTCAGCACTTTGCATTTTGGCGAGCGTACTTATGGCCCCTATGGCCAGTGCGCAATGCCCACTTAGCACACTGTCCGGTACGTGGGCATTCCACATTACGGACATTTCATTTCAGCCGTTAAGCTTCCAGGACATTTTCGTTTTGGGAAGCGCCGGACAATTCACAGCGTCCATTGGCACCAATGCAGCAAAGGCGCCGTACGGAGCTTTGACGACAGTAGACACGACCAGCAAGAACCTGGGGATCTTCAGGGGTGAAGCAGGCCAGGGCTTGTATCAACTGAACGCGTCCTGCAACGGCGGGACGATCACATTTACGAACACCAACAGCGGTCTTGGAAATTACGATTTCTATTTCGCGGCGGGTGGGACTGAAATGTACCTGATCGGCATCGATTCAGGGACGCTCAAGGGCGGCGTAGCCAAGAAACTGTAACTTCTACTTACAACACCGGATGCGAGCATAACTCGCATCCGGTGCATTTCGGCAATTGGGTTAGAGTAACTCCCTCCAAGATGTCCTCCGTTACTAATCCGTTTCATTCTTAACAGGTTTTTTTACAACGGCGTCCAGAGCCGCCTGAAGCTCGTATTGCGAGAATGGTTTACTTACACACATGCCGGGAGGCCGCATCTGAGATGGATCGCGGAGAAAGACTCCGGCGTACGCGGTGACAAAAATAATCTGGGCCGCCGTGTTCCGTTGAATTTTTTTAGCAGCTTCGATTCCGCTCATCTGGCCCTGGAGCTGAATGTCCATGAGTACGAGTTCGGGCCGCACCTCGTCCGCAACTCGCACGGCTTCCTCTCCTGAGGCTGTTATTCCCACGACTTCGTAGCCCATCCGCAGCAGCTTCGATTCGAGGTCGGCGGCGACAATCTGCTCGTCTTCGACAATCAGTACACGGGCCACGGGAATCTCCCTTCCTGAGCTAACCTACTCGCGTTTAAGCGGGAAACTTACTAAAAAGCTGGGAGCGGGCCCTGGGCTGATTTCCAGACGCCCATTCAATTGGCGTACGAGAAGATTCACCAGACGATAGCCCATGGATTCCGTCCGAGTCGTGTCCAGTCTCGGTGGCAGTCCGGGTCCCCTGTCCGCAACGACTACCTGAACCCAACGGTTTTCTATTGTCCGGTCCCCTTCCGGCTGAGAATCTGCATCCAAGTAATTCAACCTGACGGTCAAATGCCCTGGGCCGGATTTCAGACCATGTTTCAGACTATTGACGATCAGCTCGTTCGCGACCAGTCCGAGAGGGATGGCCTGCTCGATGTGGAGCACCATCGGTTTCGCATCGAGATCGAGCGAAACATGGTCCGGGACGGCGACGTGAAGCCTCAATAATTCATGGGTGAGATTGGTCAGGTAAGATGCGAATTCGACGGCGGTGAGATCTTCTGATGCATGTAGCCGTTCGTGAATATGCGCTATTGCGCGCACCCGGCCTTCTGTCTCTTCGAACGCAGCGAGGACGCGGGGATCGTCGGTGTGACTCGATTGCAGGCTGAGCAGACTTACTATGACTTGTAAGTTATTTTTGACGCGATGATGAATTTCGCGCGCCAGCATACTCTTCTCGTCGACGGAGCGGCGAAGCTGTTCTTCCTGCGCTTTCCAAGCGGTAATGTCCCGCATGATTTTTGCGAAACCCAGCAGGTTTCTGTTTTCGTCGTAAAGGGCAGTCAGAACTCCACTCGCGAAGAAGCGGCTACCGTCTTTGCGCAGATGCCAGCGCTCATCTTCGGCGTGTCCGACTGAACGCGCCGTCTCGACTTCCCGGTCCGGCTCGCCCTTAGCCACATCCTCGGGAACGAAAAGCAGGGCAGCGCTCTGGCCGATGACTTCGTCTTCCGCCCAGCCTAAGAGGCGCTCCGCTCCGGTATTCCATGTAAGAATCAATCCCCGCGGGTCCAACTGGAACAGGGCGTAGTCGTGAACGCTTTCCACGAACAAACGGAATCGTTCTTCACTTTCCCGCAGCGCCTGGCTGGCTTCCTTGCGGGCAGTTACGTCGCGGACGTTGAGCTGGACGACAGGCTGGCTGCCGACGCGATAACGGTTACCGACGATATCGATACTGATATGGGCTCCCGTGCCGGTTGTAAGTTGAAGATCGTCGCGCCGGACAATGTCCTTGCTGCCGGTCTCCCGAACGATATCGGCAATGCCGGGGCAAGAGAGTGTAGTCGCAGCATCCGCGATAGATTGACCGACAATGTTTTCACGCGCATACTGGACAAGCTCGAGGAAATACGGGTTCACATCCAGCACGGCCTCGGTTTCGACATCAATCACAATGATGCCGTCCTTGGCCGTTTCAAAGAGGCGTTGGAACCGGATTTCCGCAATTTCGCGTCTTTCGGTGACATCTTCGATCGACAACAGGAGCATGCGACGTTGCGAGTCAGGTCTTGGGATACGCCTTCCGTTGAGCCGCATGGTCCGCGCGCCGATATGAGGGAACTCATGCTGCACCTCGAAATCGTGAAACGGCTGAGATCGAAACAACGCGGCGCCAAGCAATTCGCGAAGGCGCGGACGGTTCCACTGACCATTGCCCAGGTCATGCAAAAAACGTCCTTCGGTCTCTTCGCGGGAAACAAGAAAGGTCTCGTAAAAGGCGCTGGTGGCGCGTTGCACCCGGAGATCGGCATCCAATACGACCAAAGGCTCGCGGACTGTTTCGATCATGCCTTCGGCATAGTCGCGGGCTTCCTCGGCGGCCTGGAGTCCGCGTTTCAGCGGATCGATGTCTTGCAGAGTTATCAAGGCTCCGGCAATGCGGTCGTCGATGGTCCGATATGGCCGGATCAAGAGAGAGTACCAGCGGCCCTCAATGTCCTGGCGTTCCTCGTTGAAGACATGGAGGGACTCCATGACATTCTTCACCTGCTGCTCGATGCGTGGCGTTTCTATACGTCCGCGTAGATGGCCAACGGGGCGGCCGTTATCGAGGGGGCCGAGTTCGAAGAGCTTGGCGGCCGCGGTATTGAAGCGGCGGACCCGAAGGTCGGAATCGACCATGACGATCGCGAGGGTCACGGCGCTCAGAAGATTTCTCAGGTCACTGTTTGTCGCTCCCAACTCGAGGTTTCGGCTTTGGAGTTCCTGATTAACCGTGGTCAGCTCTTCGTTGGTGGACTGGAGTTCTTCCTTGGTGGTCCCGAGTTCTTCGTTTGTAGATTGCAGTTCTTCATTTATGCTGCGCGCTTCCTCGTTGGCGGCGCGCAACTCTTCGGCATGCGCTTCGTATTCTTCCGTGAGGTTGCGGAGATAACCGCGGGTTTCATTGAGTTCCCGCTGCAACTTCGATACCCGTTCATCCGTTTCCAGCGGCGGAAGCGCGCCGGGGCCGTCTGAGGAGGCCTCTTCCGGTTTTTCTCCTCGAATGAAAACGATGAAGTAGAATTTTTCCCCAGCGCTTTCACCGACAATGGGCGTCACTTCGAGTACGATTTCCTCGTGGCGTCCCGCGATCTCCAAGGGAACTCCGGCCTCTCGAACGGTAGTGTTGCTGTCCGCGGCGCTTTGCAGCAGGCGACGCAAGGGCACAACTAAACTTTCCTTCGCCATGCGCAACAGGTTCAGGCTGGCTTCTCCCGGGGCCGGCTCGATGTAAGGACTTGTTTGTCCGCGAAACTGCACGATCTGCAATTCCTCGCTGACGACCAGGGCATCCGGCGAATACTTGCTCTGAATCAAACGGTCGAGCCTCTTTTGCAGGTCGACGGTTGCAAATTGGCTAGCGCGGTCATTACCGGAAGAGGATTCGCTGTTTGGAGCCGCCATGGAAAGTTCGAATGGAATACGGCTAGGAGTTGCTTTGCGCAAATAGATTCGATGCTGTTGATCGGCGGGCGCAAACAAATCCGGAGCGGAAGCGGTGGTTTCCGCGGTGCCGAGCATGAGCAAGCCGGTCGGTTTCAAGGCGTAGTGGAAAACCGGAAGGACACGGCGTTGCGCGGACTGATCGAGATAGATCAGCAGGTTCCGGCAACTCACTACGTCGAGATTCGAAAAAGGCGGGTCTCTTGTGACATCGTGGCGAGCGAAAATGCAACATTCGCGAATCGCCTTGTTGATCTGATACTCGCCATTCATTTTCGTGAAGAAGCGTCCGAGGCGGCCAGGCGAGACGTCGTCCGCGATGAGCGCCGGATAAACTCCGGCCCGGGCTCGATCGAGCGCCATTTCGCTGATATCAGTGCCGAAGAGTTGAAGCGGAACAGACAATTGTTTCTCCTGCAACACCTCGACAACACAGATCGCTAGAGTGTAAACCTCTTCTCCGGTGGCGCAGCCGGGAACCCAGATCCTGACCGGCTGATTTTTATCCGAGCGTTCGGTGAGTTTGCCACCGAGGAGTTGGGCCAGAGCTTCGAAGCTGGCTGGATCACGGAAAAAATTGGTTACACCTATGAGCAGATCGGTGTAAAGCTCGCGCACCTCCTCGGGGTGCTCTTCGACATAACGTGTGTAATCGGCCAGGCGGTCCTTGCGCAACACCATCATGCGGCGTCCGATGCGACGCCGGACGGTGTTGGGTTTATACCGCGAGAAGTCGACCTTTGTGGCTGCATTCAGCAACGTGAAGATACGCTTGAGTTCGCGGTCACCTTTAGGCAACACCTCGGACTGCGGATCGTCGCGACGTCGAGGAAGAAGATAAGGATGACGAGCAAGGACACCCAGTTCTTTCCCGATATCCTCTGGCGCCAACACGTAATCGACGGCTCCGGTGGCCGTTGCATTGCGCGGCATGCCTCCGAAACGCGCGGTGGCTTCATCCTGCGCGAAGGTGACGCCACCCTCCGCTTTGATTGCACGAATGCCGAGACTGCCGTCCGAGGCGTTGCCGGACAGGACCACGCCGATAGCGCGGCTGCCCTGGACTTTTGCAAGCGACCGAAAGAAGATGTCGATAGGGAGATGAAGACCACGTTCACGAGTTACCAGACGTAAGTGGCCATCCTGAAGCTCCATGGTGGTGTTGGGCGGAATCACATACACATGGTCCGGTTCAACGGCAATATTATCGTGAACCGTAACTACTGGCATCGTCGTAGCCGGGGATAGAAGCTCGGTTAAAAGGCTGGCATGCTGCGGGTCGAGATGCTGGACCAGCACGAAGGACATGCCCGTAGTCTCGGGCACGGCGGAAATGAGTTGGCCGAACGCCTCCAGTCCTCCCGCGGACGCTCCGATGCCAACTATGGGGAAGGGATTTCCGCGGGGGGAATTGAGATCCGATTCCGCAACCTCTGGCGCCGAGCCGGACTGTTCGTCTGAGGCTTCTATTTCGTCGGAACGTTCCATTTGCTCTCCGTCGGCACGTTTGTGCAAATCTGGCGAGGCGTCGGCCGGATTTGCGGGACCGGCTCGTGGACCTTTATGTCCAGTATATCCCCGGATGCTAACCAAACTTTGGGTAGAGCGTCTACCCTGTTTGACTTCTATGCGGAAAAACTCTCCCAGCCGGATCGAACTGCTACAAGGGACGCTCGATATGCTAATTTTGCGGACTTTGCTCTTCGGCCCTGCCCATGGCCATCAAATCGGGAAGCACATCCAACATACGACAGACGATCAATTACAGGTGGAGCATGGGTCGCTGTATCCGGCGCTGCATCGGCTCGAAAGGAAGGGCTGGATTGCAGCTAAGTGGGAGCCCGCCGGCAAGGATCTTAAACGCGAGTTCAAGTATTACCGGCTGACGCCAGCCGGCAAGAAGCAGCTTATTACGGAAGAGTCGAAGTGGAAGCAGATGACGGCTGCGATTGCGCGAATCATGTGGCCGTCGGAGGAGGGTTGAGATGCGATGGTGGCGGCGAAAAGCGCGCGAGGAAGATCTGGAACGCGAGCTTCGCGCGGATCTCGAATTGGAGGCAGCGGAATTGCGGGAGAGCGGCCTGTCGGAGGATGAAGCCAAGTACGCCGCGCGGAGGGCGCTGGGAAACAAAACTTTGATTCAGGAGGAAGTGCGCGCTCTGTGGGGATGGGTCAGAGTGGAGCAAACCTGGCGAGATTTGTATCATGCCGCGCGTACGCTGAGGAAATCGCCCGCATTTACGATCGCGACCCTATTGACGCTGGCGATCGGCATCAGCTCGAATTCGGCGATCTTCAGCGTGGTGAACGGCGTCTTACTTCGGACGCTGTCGTTTGAGCGATCGGACGAGTTGGTGGAGATCTTCGCAAGAGACGCTCAGGGGCAGAGACAGTTTGTGTCGCAGCCCGATTTGGACGAATGGAGGACGATGGCGCATTCTTTCCGCGGGCTGGCATCGTGGGTGGGACAGAGCGTCAATCTCACGGGTCTGGATCAGCCGGAACGTGTTATCGGCCTATTCGTATCGTCGAATTTTCTGCCGCTGCTCGGAGTTGAGCCGGCGATTGGGCGAGGATTCGCCGCGGGCGAAGATCGGATGGGCGGCGAGCGGGTGGCCATTATCTCCGACCGGTTATGGCGGTCGCGATTCGCGTCGGACCCCGGCGTCGCCGGCAAGACCGTAGAGCTCAACGGCGAGCCGTACACTATCGCCGGCGTTTTGCCGCCAGCGTTTGTTTTCCCAGAAGTTGACGCGGACGTCTATCTTCCCGCGTTCAAGTATCCCAATTACTCTCTCGACCGCGGGCAGACGAGCTGCGCGGTGATTGGACGGCTTGGCGCGGGCGCGTCGGTTGACGCGGCGCAGGCAGAGATGAATACGGTGATGGCTCGCCTGGCTGCTTCCTATCCTGCTTCGAACAAGGGCCGAGGGGCGACGGTGGTGTCGTTCCAGGAAGACCTGGTCGCGGAAAATCGGCCTTCGGTCATTGCCCTAGCCGGCGCTGTCGTGTTTGTTTTGCTGATCGCGTGCGCGAACGTAGCCAGCCTCCTGATTGCGCGCATGGCGTCGCGGGGAAAAGAGCGCGCGGTGCGGATAGCGCTGGGCGCGAGTCGCGCGAGACTGATCTCTTATGTTCTGGCGGAGGCCGTGTTGCTGGCCGGCGCGGGCGGTGGTTTGGGGCTTCTAGCCGCTATTTGGAGCGTGCCGTGGATCGCACGTTCGATCGCGGTGTATCTACCCTATGGCACGAAGATCGAATTAGATAAGACGGTGGTCCTGTTCACGCTCGTGGTTTCGCTCGCGACCGCGCTTTTGGTCGCCGCGATTCCCGCATGGCAGATTTCGTATTCGGAATCGTTACGAGCCGGCCGCGCCGCGGGATCGGGAGTGGGGAAGAACCGAGCACGCAGTGTACTGGTGGCCGGCGAGATCGCGCTCGCGCTGGTGCTGCTGACCGGAGCTGGACTGATGATCCGGAGCTTTTCCGAATTGGGCCGCGTTCAAGCTGGCTTTGATACGCACAATCTGCTGACACTTGCTTACCGCGTGCCGCGCAACAAGTATCCGAGCGGCGCTCAGCAAGCACAATTTCATCGCGAAGTGGTGGAGAAGGTCAAAGCATTGCCAGGAGTTCTGGCGGCGACGTCCGTACGCGCCGTTCCGTTGGGAGGAAACGGGAACAGGGCGGAGTTCTTCCTGGCAGATCGTCCAGAGCCTCCGGCGGCAGAACGTCCGCAGGCGTTACTGAACTTCGCGGACACGGATTTCTTTTCGACAATGAGAATCCCGTTGCTCCAGGGCCGCGGGTTCAGCGAACACGATCAACCGGAGAGCTCCTATGTGCTCGTGATTAATCAGACGCTGGCGCGACTTTACTTCGATGGACACAATCCGATTGGGCAACATCTGCGCATCCCTCCAATACAACGCACGGGTGAGATTGTGGGCGTTGTTGGCGATGTGAAGCAGTACACGCTCAAAGATCCGCCGACACCGCAAATCTACGGAGCCTTGGCACAGAATCCATTTATTTTCACGAGTCTTGCTGTCCGCACCGCAGGTGATCCGCTTACTATGACGAATCCGATTCGGAAGGCGATTTGGGAGGTGGATAAAGACCAGCCGGTATGGTCCGTACAGAGTTTCGATGAGATTCTTGCGGCGCAATCGCGGCTGCGGCAGACCATCACAGCGATGTTGGGATTGTACGCAGGCGTTTCGCTGGCGCTTGCAGCCATCGGTATATTTGGAGTCATTTCTTATATGGTGGGGCAGCGCACGGCCGAGATTGGGGTGCGCATGGCGCTTGGGGCGCGACCTACCGACGTTGCGCGGCTCGTCTTAAGGCAGGGTCTCTTGATGACTGCGATCGGGATCGTGGGTGGGATTGGCGCATCGATTTGGCTTTCGCGTTATCTGCGCACGCAGCTTTATTCCGTCAGTCCGTTCGATCCTGGCGTGTATGTTGCAGTTTCCGCTTTGCTCGCCGTAGTTGCAATCGCTGCTTGTTTGATTCCGATGCGTCGCGCGATGAAGGTAGATCCCATGGTAGCCTTGCGTGCGAATGAGTGAACCGACAGATAAGAGAGCACGCGCGCGGCAGCTTGCCGCCGAATATGCGGGCCGTGGCGACCATACGGGATGGTTCGAGCAGCTTTATCAAGAGGCGGAACGAGGCAGCGCGAAGATTCCGTGGGCGGATCTCCAGCCGAATCCCAGTTTGCTTTCATTCCGGGAACGGCATGCTTTTCCGGTGCAGGGCGCCGCTCTCAAGATCGGCTGCGGGCTGGGCGACGATGCCGAACAATTGAGCCGGTGGGGATTCGAGACGACCGCGTTCGATATCGCGCCGAGTGCGATTCGGCAGTGCCAAAGGCGATTTCCGGATAGCAGGGTGTCATATGTCGTGGCGGACCTACTGTCTCCACCGGAAGAATGGCGCGGGCGTTTCGATTTTGTGCTGGAGTCCTATACGCTCCAGGTGCTTCCCGCCGCGTTGCGTCCCGCGGCCATCTGGCACGTTGCCAGCTTCGTCAAGCCGGGAGGCCATGTTCTGGTAATTGCGAGGGCACGGGATGCGGCGGATCCGCCGGGACAAATGCCCTGGCCGTTGACGCGAGACGAACTCAGCGAGTTTGTACGGCTTGGATTGGAAGAGCAATCCTTCGAAGATTATGTGGACGGCGAGCAGCCACCTGCTCGCCGTTTTCGGGTTTATTACCGGAAGGAATCGGTCACCGGGTAGCCTCCCCTCGACGATCTCCGCTTGCTCACGCGCGCGGTTCCGCAATGGTGTTACGGAACCCCGATGCTGAGGAGAGGTATTAGTCCGGAGTGAGGCCGGTGGCCGCAACGGAAGCGACACCGTGGAAGTAGCCGTTCACTCCGTTGGGGAAGAAGCCTCCCGAAGTCACGCCCGATGCGTGATACACGATGGCGAGCACTTCTTGAGGCGTGCGTGTCTCGCAAAGCCCATTGCTGTCGAGAGAGAAATATTCGGTTCCGCTTGGCGGCGGGAGGATGTCTTTCACGTCCAGTGGCATGGTTGCGATGTTAAAACGCGCAATCTGGAGGCGGATATTGGCGACGTGCTCGGCCTCGGCAGCCAGAATACGAGCCGCTTTGCCTAGAATGGTCGAATTGCTGATGAGCGGAGCAGCGCCGGCGTAAGCCGTGACGCCGGTGTCTTCGAACGCACGCGCAAGTACGAGAAAATCCTGCTCGCCGTTAAAGCCGATGCCGAGTGCGTCGAGGTTGATGGCGGGCTTCGCGACGGGGGTCGCTCCGGCCGCCATGAGTTGAGTGCGTATGTAGGTCACGTGGTCGCGCTCGTCCTGCGCGATTTCCAAGGCCACCGCTCCGGTGAACACGAGTGAGTTGCTGAGGGTCACCTGTTTACCGCCGGTGGTCGCACCCGCGGCGCCCATGCTGGTATCGCCGGTAATACCGATACCCAGTTGGTCGATGGTCTTACCGGTTGTTGCGACGGTGTAGAACTCGGCTTCCAGGTATTCCAGGTTCAGCGCGAAGTTCAGAATGTCCGCGTCGGTGATCGCGGCCTGAGCCGAAACTGACCTCGATCCAGCAAGCACAGCGCTGGCCATTCCAACAGTTTTCATGAACCGGCGCCGATTCGGCGCGTTCTCAATTGCATCCTGTAATAGGTTTTGTTTTTTCATCATGCCTCCTCTCCTAAATCGCGGACTCTCTACCCTTGGACATACGACGGCGGACGGTGAACCACGCTAAAACCGGCGCGGTCAGAAACAGGGTGGTGGGTTCCGGAACGGCGCTTGGCGTTCCAGTGGTTTGCGACGCGCCGGAAGCACCCGAAATATCGAGCGCGAAGTTTCCATCCCTCTGAACACAGCCTCCCTGGGAATTGAAATTCAGACTATCCAAGAACATTCCGCCGGAGACGTCACAGACATCACCGGTCGCATTCGGCATTCCCGCGAAAAGAAACCCGTTCGATATGTTCGGGGTGTTTGGCACATTGGGGAATTCGCTCAGCGCGGCGAAATACGTGCCAGCTGCAAGATTGTTCTCCTGAAGAAAAGCGTCGCCGCAGTAGCCGGTGGTGGGATCCGGAAACTGACCGGCTCCGCAAACGCCATTCGTATCGCTGGAGCCCAGAAAAGCGCCATTGGCGGCGAACAGCGAGATTACCGGCAAGAAGCCGCCGGCGGGTGTCGCGGGGTTAGTGGCGGTGGAACCGCCATAAGAAAAAGTCTCCAGGGTTACTGTTGACGTCGAGCCGACGGTCAGATCATAGTAGTTGACCTGATCATCGCTCGTGAACGTCCCAGTGAAGTCGATGGTCGATGCCATCGCGGGCAGCAGAAAGCCGAACGTCGCGGCTATTGTCACACACAGGATTTGAGAACCTGCCATCCTACTCCTCCTCCTCAGATTGGGTCGGCGCGAACGCAGTGGTCTCGGCGAATGCGCCTCATCCATGCTCATTACGTACCTATTGGAACGAACCGATGTACTTTCGAGAGTTTTTCAAGGAATGTAACCGTGAGGGGCAAGGAATTACTGAAAGTGTCTTATTCTTTTGTCGAATGTGAAACCAATTTCAACGGCTAGCATCCAGCCTGCGATGACTAATGCGGCGGACCTTGAGGTATCCGCACTTGGCCCCAATAGTCCTATAGCGATCGATGACGTTATCATCACCCATGAACTAGCCGCGCGTCCGTTGCGACTCGTGAACATACGCGGGGAGATCGCTAGCATGCATTCGCTCGCAAACGCGTGCCACGACGGCCCCGGAAATCTCTTAAAACTTCTGGCGAGACTGGCGGTGGATTTATGCGGCGCCGGCACGGGCGGTGTGAGCCTTATCGAAGCTTCCGAAGATGGCACTGAGCATTTTCGCTGGCGAGCGCTGGCCGGCGACCTGGCGCATTACGAGGGAGGAACAACGCCTCGCGATTGGAGCCCATGCGGGTTTTCGTTAAAAGCGGGTAAAACCGTTTTGTATTCTTACCCGGCTCGGCACTTTACCTATTTCCAGCAAATCGAAACGCCGATCGTTGAAGGCCTGGTGATCCCGATTTATCTTGACAGTCTTCCCATCGGAACGATCTGGATTGTTTCGCACAATCAGGAGTGCCATTTCGATTTAGAAGATGTTCGTGTCATGACGAGTCTCGGGGCATTCGCCGCCGGAGCGTTAAGTATCGCCGCCTTGCGGCGTGAGTGCAAACCGCTTTCGCCGGCAGCACGCGCGGAACTGGAGCGGGCGATTGTTTGGAGCGAATACGTGCGCCGGATCGCTCGCGGCGATCAGGCCGCGCTGGCCGCGCTCTATGACGAAACAGGATCGCTGGTATTCACAACCGCTCTTCGGATCGTCAGTTCTGCCGCGGATGCGGAGGAGGTTGCGGCGGATGTTTATTCCAGCGTGTGGAAAACAGCAAGCACTTTCGATGCGCAGCGCGGCAGCGTTTCGGCGTGGCTGGTCAGCATGACGCGGAGCCGCGCCGTCGATCGGCTGCGTAAAAGGGCAACTCGCGCCAAGTATGAAGCGGCGGCGTCCTTGGTTGTGCGGCCCGCGATAGATGGCGAGCATAAGTTCGCGGAAGCGCAGACCCGCGAGCACCTTTTGGAGGCCCTGGAAGCGCTCCCCACTGAGCAGCGCCGCGTTATCGAACTCGCGTACTTCGCTGGTTTGCCGGCGACTGAAATCGCGGAACGGCTTGGAACTCCCGTTGGGACCGTCAAGACGCGTGTGCGGATGGGATTGATGAAACTCCGCCGCATTTTCGCTGACCAAGGTCCGCGGTTTGCCGGGGCTTCCAATCTAAGCGGCGTGGCGTGGCGATTCAGGTGAGGCCTGAGATGGGCGCCTGCTGAATAGCCTGCTGAACGGGCCGGATTGCGAACCGCTAGAGAATGCCTCGCCTGGCGTTGCCGGCAAGCCGTCGAAAATGGGCCCTAAGTCTTCGGTCACACGCCTGTACAACCTCGGCCGGGAGAGGATTCCGCGGACCTGTTCAGGAAGAACTCGCCAGGGCACACGGCCGAGCGAGGGTTCCAGTTCCGCCGCGTGAAAACCGACTGCGCGGATCCTGTTGGCGATTTCTTGCGGCTTCCGCAGACGGCGGTTTAGGGAGGACTCAATCAGGCCAAAGATAGCGCGGCCTAGGGGAATCAGTTCCTCATGACGGAGTTGCTCGATCGGATCGCGGCTGTGCGCGGTGAAAGCGGCAGACAATCCATTTTCCAACGCCGCCCAAGCCAAGTCGATTGCGGCAGGGCGTCCACGCCGCAGGCGGGCCAGCGCAGTTACGTCCATTTGGTTCATCGGCAGGACGCGGCCAAACACCAGGTTGGCCCAGGTATGCTCGGCGTCCTGTTCCAGTTGGGCAATGTGCCACTCGCGGCCGAACAGCTCCAACTTAGTTTCGAAAGAAACGGCGCCGGGCCAGTTTAGCCGTGCTTCATGCCACGGACTGCGAACGCGGAGATGACCGTTCCAGTCATCCATGCGAAGCACGCCCATCGGACGGTAGACGACGATGTTTTGTTCGCCTCCCGTGAGTTTGTCGGCCTGCCACCATCTTCCGTCCATCGTTACCACAACAGAGGTGAGCCGGACGTGGTCGTGCGATTTCAAGACTTCGACTGCCTGGTCGCACTCAATGGGGACGTGCAGTTCTTCCTTTTCCATTTCGCTAGGAAAGAAAGCCCGTTCCACGGCTTGCGCGTAATCGTTCGGAAGATGCGCGCCGGGAGATACATAGAGCAGGGTGGCAGGCAATGCGGACGTCACCGGCGCTTTAGTGCGGCCGAGTAAAAACAAAGTTACATCTTGGAGGATTTCAAGATCGGCTGAGTAAACATGACGCGGAGAGAACAATTTCGGCTGGAGCAAAGCCTCCAGAGTTCCGGCTGAAAGGCGTTCTCGAACGAGCAGCCGCTCGAGCGCCCTTCCGAATGAATCGACGGGAATGCCGCGCTCTTCCGCAAGGGACTGCCCAGGATCGCGAACCAACATGCGAGCCACTTCCACGGGAGCCCATTCGTTGAGAAGACGCACTATGTAAGGCACAAGCGTCTCAGGGTTCAGCTTGGGGCGCTCCGCTGGAGCGTCGGATACATTGGCCGGCAGACGTACCGGCCTGTCTTTCAGCAGATCCTGAATCGAAGCTCTAAGACCGGCAATAAACGATTGAAAATCGGGTCTGGATAGTTTCCCGCTGGCCAGTTCGTGCTCCAATAACCGATCGAGCGCTCTCCAGTCCTGACTCGCGTATCCGCTGTGGTAAAGCGTCTTCAGCCAGTACAAAGCAAGAGCGGGTAAAGTCTCCGGATACATACGTCGCCGCATGCGATCCAGCAGATGAATCACGTCCTCTTGCGCACGAGAGACCTTCATGACAACGGCCAAACCTTCGCGCTAATTTGACGCGTCGTCAAATAAAAAAGTTGCTGGTTCCAGCCAGACTAGCTCTTCGGCAGTGGCGGAACGCCGCTCGCGTCGCCGAGCATCTCCCACTGCTGTAACGCG
This sequence comes from Bryobacterales bacterium, assembly GCA_963802915.1. Taxonomy (GTDB): domain Bacteria; phylum Acidobacteriota; class Terriglobia; order Bryobacterales; family Bryobacteraceae; genus JAICMB01. Next base: position 381,204 of record CAWDKQ010000016.1, on the reverse strand, counting down.
ATCGGCACATTGCCGTTCTTCCAAACGAAATCGTGGAAATGGCGGAGGTCGAAGTTGTCACCTTGTTTGCGCCGGGCCGCCGCGAGCATGCTCAGTATCTGTATCTTGCCGATCTGATAGGAGATGGCTTGACCCGGCCAACTAGCGAAATCCGCTGCTTCCTCGAGAGACGTGGCGTGGTCCATGGGTACTGTCTTCTCTAAATAAGCGGCGGCCTGCTCCATTGTGAACAAGCCCAGCGCCAGTTTCACGTCGACTTCGACGCGCAGCGCGCGCAGCCGCATGAAGTTATAAATGATCTCGCGCGTCCGGGGGCTGTCGTCGAAATAGCCGGCCTGCAACATCATCTCTTCGGCGTAGAAACCGATTCCCTCATTCGCGCCGGAATCGTAGAAGTGACGCCGGACGGGATCTTCGTGGGCCCAACTCAAAGCCAATTGGAAGTAATGTCCGGGCACGCCTTCATGCACCAGGATGGGACGTGGGTCGTGCGCGGTGGCCAACGCGAAATATCCAAGTTTCAGCGAAGGCGGCTGAACGTAACTGACGGCATTTTCTTTGAGGCGCGATGGGCCGGTGAGATTATCGGTGACGCCGATCGCAAGCGCCCCGAGATAATCGGGCAACTGCTGATTGCGATAGTGCTGCATCCAGACGGGAACGGTCAAAATGTTCTTGGCTTCCAGGAAGCGGCGCACCGCAAGCTCCTCTTCGCGTTCACGGGTAATCTGCGCATTGATGTTCGGAAAGAGAGCCAATTGAGGAAGATCGCGATTTCGGTTCTGTTCGTAGGCCTCGAACGAGACGGAACGCTCCCACTCCTGATGGCCCATTGACAGAAGTTCCTCCGGCGTAAACGGCATGAGCGCGACATTGCGAAGGAAGAACAGGTAGGCATCGCGCCCCACGGCCGTTTTAACGGTGAGTTGCGGCAGGCGCTGCGTCAACCAGCCCCGGTAATCTTCGAGCGCAACAATCGCTTTCTCTTTTGCGTCAGGCGCGTTGACGGGCGTCGTCGACATGCGTGCACGAATATCCTTCAGGCTCTCGATGGCCAGTTCGGCAAATGGCCGGCTCATGATTTGTGCGGCTTCGAGGTTGCTTTTCGCTTCCGAGATCGTCCGAGGAATCCGCTTGAGACGCAGCTCGACGATTCGTGCGCGTTCCGCCGAGATGGGAGGGGGAGCGGTGAGAGCATCGAAAACCGCGCCGACCGTCTGGTCCACGTAGAAGCGAGGGTTGCGCTGCCAACTGCGTTCAATGTCGAGTTCCCAGTGCACCCGCGCGATGGCGGAACCGATCAGCCGGTAGTCTACCTGTTCCGCTATGGAGCCTGCATTTGGATCCAGGGCTTTCCAGCGAGACTCGAAACCAGTTAACGCCGTGCGGCGCGCTGTTATGGCAGCGGTGGACCAGTCGGGTAAAGCGTCTGGTGGACGTTCGATGCGCGGAATATCGTCGCCTGAGAAGGGTTGCGTCGCGGCTCGCCAGGTCCAGAAATCGTGGGCGAGGGTTTGCAGATTGTCGGCAGCATTGGCGCAGCCGATGAGGAGAGACACGAAGACAAGAAGGAAACGAGCCATTCTCGCTATTATGCCTGACGCCTGTAAAAAACGAAGAAGAAAATTGTGACTCCCAGGCACGCGAGCAAATAGACCAGGGATCGGATCAAGGCGACCATAGGAACCAGATCGCGCGCTACGCCGGATACTGTGTTCAGAAAATCGGCCAGCAATAGAATCGCGAGCAGGACCATCCCCAACAGCGCCAACAATGCGGCATTCTTTAACGTCATTCTCGAAGTATAGACCCGGCAGTTAACATGGAATCCATGGATTCCCACATCGAGCATGTCAGCGATACCGCGCTTCTTGTCGCCGCCTCGCGAGCCAGAGAAACGGAGCGGCCGGATGGTTTAATACGCGATCCTTTCGCCGCTCGACTGGCCGGTGAGCGCGGAATGAAGCTCGTGGAAAACGTGCAAACTCCGGAATGGATGGAGTTGGGGATGGGCCTGCGCACGCGTTTTCTCGACGAGTTGCTCTTTAATGCTTTTGCCACTGGCGTCGACAGGGTTCTCAGCCTCGGAGCGGGACTGGATGCGCGTGCGTGGCGCCTGGATCTTCCTGCGGACTTGTTTTGGATGGAAGTCGATTTTCCGGAGATGCTCGATTACAAGTACGGGTTGTTGGACGATACGAAGCCGCGCTGCCGGTTAGAGCGCAGGAGCGCCGATCTGAACAATGCCGCGGAGCGGCAACAGGTAATCGGAGAATTTACTTCGGGCGGGAAAAATCCGCTGCTGATAACGGAAGGTCTGTTGATGTATCTGCCGGCTGAAACGGTTCACGCGCTGGCAACGGAGACACGGGACGCCGGTTTCCGATTCTGGCTGCTCGATTCCAGTTCGCCTGCGTTAATGCGCCGCGCGCACGGCGATGCCGTCGAACAAATCAATCGAGTTCGCGCCGAATCGCATCTAGAGGGACCTCAAGTTCGCGATGCTATTGAACAGCACGGCTGGAAACCTTTTGAGAGGCGGCTGTTTATTGAGGAGGGACCGAAGCTGGTCCTGAATCGTATCCTCAAAATCATCCAGAAGGAGGGGCGCCCCGCGGAACCGCCTCCGAACGACGGCAGCGGGGCTTGGCTTTACCGGGCAGAATAGATTTCGCCGGTCTTCGCGTTATGGCTGGAGGGCGATAGTGGTTTGTCCGGCCGGGCCTTTATAAATTAGTTCGACCGATTTAATGCCCTTAGCTTTGCCTCGATATTCGAAGAAAAGCAAACCGGCTTGCGGAAGAGCGCGGTCACCTTCAGCCAGCGCGGATTTTTGGACGTGCTGTTCCATGGCGCGCTGTAGCTCGAGCGGCATGTGGACCACCGGGGGCGGAGTGCTGTCCTGACCGCCTCCGCTTCCGATACTGGTTGTTTTCGACTTCTCAGCAGGCTCAGGCGGCGCCCAGTTGGGATCTTTCAGCGAACTGAACACCGAAACATACGACTGGGCGGGCAACAGGTTCTTCTTGCCGTTGATGCGAAGAGAGAAATCCTCCGGGGACAATTTAAGCCGCGCGCCGGGAGGGCCGAATAGCCCCGTTTCAACCGCGACGTAGTCTTCCGTAGTGAAAGTTCCCTGGGACGTGGCGGCGAAGTGCCCCAGGAACTCGGCGCCGATAGAGACTGACCCCGCTTGAGCGTGCGACAGATATTCGGTGGGCGCCACACGGGGTGGAATGCCTTCGATTTCGGGGTGCACGTCCTTGCCGGGCGCGCTTTGTGAATACAGGTCGAGACCGATGGCCAAGATACTGGCGGCAAGGACGCCGGCTCTCAAAATTGCTATCTGCATTTCCTTTTCCACAAATTAGCACGGGCGCGATGTGAGAAACTATTCGAAACCCATGCGAACCGCATTGCTCGCCTTATCATTGACCATCTCGCTAGCCGCGCAGACTCCCAATCTTCCCCCATTGCGCCAACAGGCCGAGATTCAGCAGGAGTGGCTTCGCATTCGTCTCGATCGCAATCTCCCGATGCTAATGCGCAAACATGGCGTCAAGATGTGGATCGTGGCTTGCCGCGAGTACGCCGAAGATCCGGCATTCTTCTCTCTCGTCTCGCCGACTGTTTTTGCCGCCCGCAGGACGACAATCTATGTCTTCTTCGACCGCGGAGCCGGTCAACCGCTGGAGCGGCTCGCCCTGGGCGGCGATTCCAACGGCGGCCTGTACGAGGTGTATCGCGATCCCGATGTAACCAATCGGGAGATCTATGGCGACAATCAGTGGCGACTCCTGCGGAAGCTAGTGGACCAGCGCCATCCCGCGAATATCGCCGTGGATATTTCGCCTGTTCACGCGTTTTCAGACGGCTTGACCGTCGGCATGCACGACAAACTTCTAGCCGCTTTGGGTCCTGAGTATAAGTCCCGAATTGTTCCCGCCGAAAACCTGGCGTTGGAATATCAGGAACTGCGCGTTCCCGAAATGCTTCCGACGTATCGCGAGATGATGCAGATCGTTCACTCGCTCATTTCCCGAGCCTTTTCGAATGAGGTCATCACGCCGGGCAAGACGACCGACACGGATGTGGTCTGGTGGCTGCGGCAAAAGGTCAACGACGCGGGTCTGGGAACATGGTTTCACCCGTCGGTGACGGTTCAGCGCAAGGGCCTGACCTCCTCCTCGCCAATCAACCGCAAGGAAGGCGTGGTCATCGAGCGCGGAGACGTACTACATACCGATTTCGGTATCACGGCGATGCGCCTGAATACCGACACGCAGCATATGGGTTACGTGTTGCGCCCAGGTGAAACGGACGCGCCGGCCGGCATCCGCGAAGCTCTAAGAAATACAAATCGTCTGCAAGACCTGACGTTGGAGCGCATGCGGCCAGGACGCACCGGCAACGAGGTTCTGGCCGACGTTCTCCACGCGATGCGCGAGGCGAAGATCGACGGCAGCGTATATACGCACCCGATTGGCGATCACGGCCACGCCGCGGGTCCTCTCATTGGCCTTTGGGATCTGCAGACAGGGGTTCCTGGCCGAGGCGATGTGCCCCTGCTTCCCGGCACGTGGTTCTCGATTGAGTTGGGATCGAAAACACCGGTTCCCGAATGGGATAACCAGGAATTAGAAGTGGCGCTCGAAGAAGACGCGGTTCTCGACGAACAAGGCAAGATGTCCTGGGTGTTGAAGCGGCAGAGCGAGTATCACCTGGTCAAATAGACGAAACTCACAATCCTGTCCGGCTTACCGATAAGCCTGTCATGGCAATCGGATTCGTCTCGGATGGGACGGCGGCGCTAAAGCTATTGCTGCTACTTGTGCTGTTCGGTCCCCTGCTGATCTTGGAAACGATCAGAGTCCTGTTCAAAGGCTGACGATTATTGGCCGCGCAGCGATAGTAAAATTAGGGTCACGATGACCACTACGCACGCGCCGATTATCGCGCCGCGCGGGACTACCCTTCGCTGCAAAGGCTGGCGTCAGGAAGCCGCTCTGCGCATGCTGATGAACAATCTCGATCCCGAAGTGGCCGAAGCGCCGGACCGGCTCGTCGTCTACGGTGGCTCGGGCAAAGCCGCGCGCGATTGGCCTTCGTTCCACGCCATCGTTCGCGAACTCGAAACGCTCGAGAATGACGAAACGCTTCTGGTGCAATCCGGCAAACCGGTCGGAATTTTTCGCACGCACGACGACGCCCCTCGCGTGCTGATCGCCAATTCCAATCTGGTCGGCCATTGGTCCGATTGGGAGCATTTCCGCGAGTTGGAGCGGCTCGGCCTGATTATGTATGGCCAGATGACCGCCGGGAGCTGGATTTACATCGGGAGCCAGGGAATCCTGCAAGGCACCTACGAAACGTTCGCCGCCGCCGCGCGCAAACATTTCGACGGGTCGCTTGCCGGACGGCTGGTCATGACCGGTGGCCTAGGTGGAATGGGTGGCGCCCAGCCGTTGGCGGCCACCATGAACGGAGCGGTGTTTCTCGGCATAGACGTGGATACAGCGCGCATCCGTCGACGCGTGGGCAGCGGCTACTGCGATCGCATGGCGACGTCGCTTGATGAAGCACTCGACCTAGTGAACGAAGCGATAAGCGCGAAACGAGCTCTCTCGGTGGGCCTGGTCAGCAACTGCGCGGAAGTGCTTCCAGAGATTGTGCGCCGCGGCATTGTGCCCGATCTGCTTACCGATCAGACCAGCGCGCACGATCCGTTGAACGGCTACGTCCCGGCTGGATACACGCTGGAAGCCGCGGCTCGTCTCCGGACGACAGATCCGAAAGACTACATCGACCACGCGCTCGATTCGATTGCGACGCACGTCCGCGCCATGCTCGATCTGAAGCGCGCCGGCGCCATCGTGTTCGACTATGGCAACAACATCCGCCGCATGGCCGCCGACCGCGGCGTGAGCGACGCTTTCGACATTCCCGGATTCGTTCCCGAATACATTCGCCCTCTGTTTTGCGAAGGCCGCGGACCGTTCCGCTGGGTTGCGTTGTCGGGCGATCCGGCCGATATTGCCGCTACCGATGCCGCTGTGCTCCGGCTCTTTCCTAAGAACGAATCGCTCACGCGTTGGATTCGTCTCGCGCAGGAGCGCGTGCAGTTCCAGGGATTGCCGGCGCGCATTTGCTGGCTCGGATATGGCGAACGCGCGGAGTTTGCGCTGGAAATTAATCGCATGGTTGCCAGAGGCGAGATAAAAGCCCCGATTGTTATCGGACGGGATCACCTGGATTGCGGATCGGTCGCTTCGCCTTATCGCGAAACGGAAGCAATGCGCGACGGCAGCGATGCCATTGCGGATTGGCCGATTCTGAATGCGCTGCTCAACACCGCCGCGGGAGCAAGCTGGGTCTCGGTACACAACGGCGGCGGCGTTGGAATCGGGTACGCGCAGCACGCCGGACAAGTGACGGTTGTCGACGGCACCGACGATGCAGGCCGTCGAGCCGAGCGGGTCATGACCTGCGATCCCGGTATCGGTGTGCTGCGGCATGCCGATGCGGGTTATCCCGAAGCGAAGGAGTTCGCCGTGAATGCGGGACTCCGCGTTCCCATGGCATGAGCGCATCGTTGCTCGTCAAGGGCGCGCGACAGCTAGTTACGTTGCGTGGACCCGAAGGCCCCAGGCGCGGCGCTGCGATGGGCGACCTGGGCATCCTCGAAAACGGATCGGTTCTGATTGTCGATGGACGTATTGCGGCTGTCGGTCAGGACATTGATGCTCCACCGGGTGTCGAGGTCTATGACGCATCGGGGCAGGTGGTGTTACCCGGCTTCGTCGACAGCCACACACACCTGGTCTGGATGCAGCCGCGGCTGCTCGACTATGAAATGCGCATCCGAGGCGCGACGTATGCAAGCATCGCGTCGGCCGGCGGCGGGATTCTGTCAACGGTAAGGACGATGCGGCAGGCGGAGGAGGCCGATCTGCTCGCGCGTGCTCGCAGGACGCTCGCGTCGTTCTATCAGCACGGCACAACTACCGTAGAAGCGAAATCGGGGTACGGGCTCGACGAGGCTATCGAGCTCAAAACTCTTGGTGTTTTGAAAACGCTCGCGAACGAAGGCCACGATGTTATTCCGACCTATCTCGGCGCGCATGTCCCGCCAGCCGAGTTCGCGAGCCCCGAAGCATACATCGACTGGATCGCTGCGTGTATGTTCCCCCGCATCGCACGCGACGGCTTGGCCAAATTTGCCGATGCCTTCTGCGAAAAAGGCGCGTTCACGCTCGATCAGACCCGGATATATCTCGAAGCTGCGCGGAAAAACGGGCTCGGTTTGAAACTTCACGCTGAACAATTCTCCCGCAGCGGCGCGGCAAGGCTCGGCGTCGCACTGGACGCCGCGAGCGTGGACCACCTGGAATCAGCCGGCCCCGAAGATGCCGCTGCTTTGGCGAAGTCACCAACGATCGCTACCCTACTGCCCGGGGCCGTCTTTCACCTTGGACTCCACGGCTATCCGCCCGCCCGCATGCTAATCGATGAAGGCGCTGCTGTCGCGCTCGCCACTGACTACAATCCCGGCACCAGCCCCACCGTCAGCATGCCGATGATCCTGTCTCTTGCATGTACTCAAATGAGAATGACACCGGCCGAGACAATCACCGCGGCGACGATCAACGGGGCGCACGCCGTTCGCGCCGCTTCTCGCGTTGGATCTATCGAGAAGGGCAAGGATGGGAATCTTGCCATTTTCGACGCCGCCGATTATCGCGAGATACCCTATCATTTCGGCATGAACCTGGCCGTCGCAACAATACGAAAAGGAGAGCAGATTGGCAAGACAACTGGTTGAATGCGTTCCCAATTTCTCCGAGGGCCGCGACACGGCAAAAATCAACGCGATCGTCGATACGATCCAATCGGTCCCCGAGATCGTTTTGCTCGACCGGGAAGCGGACGCCGATCATAATCGTTCCGTAGTGACCTTTGTCGGTCCGCCAGCGGCGGTAGCGGATGCAGCGTTCCGGGCAGTCGAGAAGGCTGTTGCGCTCATCGACCTCACGCAGCACCAGGGCGCGCATCCGAGAATCGGCGCCGCCGACGTGATTCCCTTCATCCCGATCGAAGGCGTCACACTGGAGGATTGCGTCAAGCTCGCCGAGCGGGTCGGCAACGACATCGCGAAAAAGCTGAAGGTGCCGGTCTATTTTTACGAAGCCGCGGCCAAGCGGCCGGATCGCGTCAACCTGGAAAATATCCGCCGAGGTCAGTTTGAGGCTCTCGTGGCCGAGATGCCCACGGTCCCAGATCGCGCGCCCGACTGCGGGGAACCCGTCTGCCATCCCACGGCCGGCGCTACCGTCGTCGGGGCGCGCAAATTCCTGATTGCCTACAACGTAAATCTCGGCACCTCCGACGTCAACGTCGCAAAACGCATCGCCAAGAGCATTCGATTTTCATCCGGAGGTTTCCGCTATGTCAAGTCGATGGGGCTGCTGCTCGCATCGCGCAACATCGCTCAGGTTTCCATCAACCTCACCGATTTCGAGCAGACGCCGGTCCACATCGTTTTTGAAACGGTGCGGCGGGAAGCCGAGCGGTACGGCGTCCCGGTGGTTGGAAGCGAGATCGTCGGACTGATCCCTAAAAAAGCGCTGGAAATGTCGGCGGAGTATTTCCTGCGCTGCGAAAACTTCAAGCCGGATCTGGTACTGGAAAATCGCATGGCCGACGCGATGACAACTCGCAAAGGACTGGTCGAGTTTCTCGACGCGCTCGCCGCTCCCACGGCAACGCCAGGAGGGGGAAGCGCATCCGCGGCAGCCGCGGCGATGGCGGCTGCGCTCGGCGCGATGGTGACCAAGCTCGCCAAGCAGGACAGCAGCGCCTTTGAAGACGACCGCCGCTTCTTTGCCGATGCCGTCGAGCGCGACTCCGAAGCCTTCCAGCATGTCATGGCGGCCTACAAGCGCCCCAAAGAACTCCGCGCGCCCTTTATCGAAGAGGCGTTGCACGGAGCCGCCGAGGTGCCGTTGCAGGTGTTTGAACGTGCATCGGAAATGGAGGCTCGCCTGATGGCTCTCGAAATTCCCGTGAAATTCGGCTCCGACCTCGCCGTTGCAAAGGCGCTCACGGCCGCTGCCAAAGCCGGCGCGCTCGAAAACGTTCGCATCAACCTCGATTCAATCAACGACGAAGCTTTCCGCACCGCAGTTGAGGCGCGCATACAGCGCGAAGTAAGCACGCAGTCTAAGTGACTTCAGTATACTGGCAGGGTTGAACAAACATTTCCGCGATTTTCGCTACTACGAATTGCTAGTCATTATCTTCGTAGTGATTCTCCTGATCTCGAATCTTGTCGGCCAGAAGATCTGCGCTTTTGGGCCTTTTCGCATCAGCGGCGCTCAACTTCTCTTTCCCTTGACCTACATCTTTGGCGATGTCTTTACGGAGGTCTACGGTTACTCCGCTTCACGCCGTGCGATTTGGCTCGGCTTCTTCGCATCGGGACTGCTGGCCGTGATGGGAATCGTCACGGTGGCCCTGCCGCCGGCCCCCGATTGGCCGAACCAAAAGGCTTTCGCAACGGTTTTTGATTTTGTACCGCGCTTAGTGATCGCCAGCCTGGTCGCGTTTTGGTGCGGCGAATTCGCTAATTCCCTAGTCATGGCCAAAATGAAAATACTGACAAGCGGACGCCATCTCTGGACTCGAACCGTTGGCTCGACTGTCGTCGGCCAGGCCGTCGACACATTCGTGCTGATGATCATTGCTTTCGGAGGCAGTCTCAACGCGTCCCTGATCACAAACCTCATCGTTTCCGGGTACCTTGGGAAAGTGCTCTACGAGGTGCTTGCGACGCCCGTCACTTACGCCATCGTGAACGGGCTCAAGCGCGCCGAAGGCCTCGACCCGTTCGACTATGGCACGCAATTCAACCCTTTCATGACGAACCTCTGACGCCATGTCCACGCGCGGAATCCGACTCGGTTATCTGAAAAGCTTTCGGGGCCGAGCTGCGGTGTTGCGCTACTTTGCGGCGCTGGTGATCTTTTTCGTCACCATCACTCTGCTGTTATCGCTGGATCGTTTTGTTCTTCCCAGCTTCGCTCCTCCGCTGATTGCCGCGGTTGCGTTTACCGCCTGGTTCTGCGGTCTTGGACCGGCGTTGCTGGTCATCGCGTTATCCTCGTTCAGCTTCTACGAACTTTTTGCGACCGATGCGCCCGGACAGGAGGGCGCCAGCAGCGTTGTGCGCCTGTTGACGTTTATCATCGTGGCCAATTTTGTTGCCGCGCTGATCTACAGCATCGCCGAAGCTCGCGATGCAATCGCGCTATCGGAGCAGCGCTATCGCCGCATAGGGGAACTGCTGCCGTTCGGCGTCTGGACGGCCGATCGTGAAGGCCGCATCGTTCACCTCAGCGATTCGCTGCTGGAGTTTCTCGGTCGCGAGCCCCGTGCCATCACGAGCTGGCAAGAGATCGTCGGTGACGACACCGCCATTGATGTCATGCGCGAATGGCAGAAGTGCATCCAGTCCGGTAGACGATGGGAGCGAGAATTCAAAATACTCGACCAGAAGGGCCACAGCCGCACCGTCCTCAGCCGCGGAATGCCTATCCTTGGACCCGGCGGGAGAATCACCTCCTGGGCCGGCATGAATCTCGACATCACGGAGCGCACGCGGATTGAAGAGGAACGCAAGCGCCACAACGAAGACCTGGCCCGTTCCAACGCGGAGCTCGAGCAGTTTGCTTATATCGCTTCCCACGACCTGCAGGAGCCGCTCCGCACCATCAAGAGCTATCTGCGTCTGATCGAAAAACGCTATCGCGGCCGCCTGGACGCTGATGCCGACGAATTCATCGAATTCTGCGTGGAAGCGTCCGACCGTCTACAGCGTCTCATCAACGATCTGCTGCAGTTTTCCCGCGTCGGACGCCGCGCCATGGAGATACAGCCGATTGCGAGTTCCGTGCCGCTCAAACAAGCCCTCCAGAACCTCGACAATCGCATCGAGGAAACCGCGGCGCAGATCTACTACGGCGATCTTCCAAGCGTCCAGGCCGACCCTACCGCGTTAACACAGCTATTTCAAAATCTCATCGACAACGCCATCAAATATCGTGGCAACGCCGCGCCATCTATTCACATCGACGCCTTGTTGCAAGGCGGTTTCTGCCGCTTCAGCGTGCAGGACAACGGTATCGGCATCGATCCGAAATATGCGGATCGCATTTTCCGAATCTTCCAGCGTCTACATAGCTCAGAATATCCGGGTACCGGCATTGGGCTCGCACTCGCGAAGAGAATCGTCGAGCGGCATGGCGGCCGCATCTGGGTGGAGTCCGGCGCGGGTCAAGGTGCGACGTTCTATTTCACGGTTCCGGCGGCCGCTGCAAAGGTCGCTTCCGGCGACGATTGATACACTGGAGTTTGATATCGAAGCCGCGTGTCTGCGTAGTCAATTTCCTCAACACGGTCCCCTTGGTTTGGGGCATGTTGCATGGTGAGCAGCAGGATACTTTCGATCTTTCCTTCTGTCTTCCCGCCGAATGCGCGGACCGTCTGCAAGATGGGCGGGCCGATATCGGGATCGTCCCTGCTATCGAGCTGCCGCGCCAGGATCTGCTAATTACAGCCGATACCGCTATCGCCTGCCGTGGCCCCGTCCGCAGCATTCTGCTGATTTCCAAAGTGCCGTTCGAAAGTGTACGGACGCTTGCGACCGATTCGAGCTCCCGAACGTCAGTGGTGCTCGCCGAGATCGTGTTACGCCGGAAATATGGCGCCGATCCGATTCTCAAGACGCATTCGCCGCAACTCGATGCGATGCTCTCGAAGAACGACGCGGCTCTAATCATCGGCGACCCGGCGCTTCTGATCGAGCCCTCACAGTTGCCTTATCGCGTCCTTGACCTTGGCGCGGAATGGACGGATATGACCGGACTTCCCATGGTTTTTGCCGTGTGGGCCGCGCGCCGGCGTTATGCCTCCGAACCCTTTCGCGATTCTCTGCAATTCGGAATGGAACACATAGACGATATCGTTGCGAGCGAGTACGCAAAACGCTCGATTTCAGCCGAACTGGCCTGCGAGTATCTCACCCGTAACGTGACCTTTGATCTCGGGCCATCCGAGCACGCCGGCTTGAATCTGTTCCTCCAATACGCCCGCGAAATCCATCAAACTGAGTTGAGGACTGTTTCTGCATGATGACGCGTCAGGAAGCTACCGATCTTTTCCGCAGCGACGATCTCATTGGTATCGGGATGGCAGCCGATGCGGTGCGCCGCAAACTGCACCCGCACGGCATTGTCAGTTATATCATCGACCGCAATATTAATTACACGAACTTCTGCACGGAGTATTGCAGCTTCTGTGCCTTCTACCGGCCGATGGGCCACGCCGAAGGTTACGTTCATCCGCAGGACGTGATCTTCCAGAAAATTCAGGAGACCGTCGATCTCGGAGGGACCGGAATTTTGATGCAAGGCGGCCTGCATCCCGATCTCAAGATCGAATGGTATGAAGACCTCCTGCGAGGAATCAAGTCTCGCTTCCCCCAGGTCTGGTGCCACTGCTTTTCAGCGTCCGAGATCTTGAATATTGCCAAAGTTAGTGATCTCACGATTCGCGATACCATCGCACGCTTGCGGGATGCGGGTCTCGATTCTATTCCCGGCGGCGGCGCCGAGATTCTCGATGACGATGTTCGCCAGCGCATCAGCCGTTTGAAATCCTCCGCGGGCGATTGGGTGGAAGTGCATCGCACGGCGCACTCGCTCGGAATGAGGACCACTGCGACCATGATGTTCGGCTGCGGCGAGACTGTCGAGCAGCGCATGAATCACTTCGATGTGGTTCGTCAGATTCAGGAAGAAACAGGCGGTTTCACTGCATTTATCCCCTGGTCGTTCCAGCGCGAGAATACTTCGCTCGGCCGATTCATCAAAGAGGAAGCGACTGCTGTCGAGTATCTGAAAACCCTCGCGATCTCGCGACTCTATCTCGAGAACATCGTCAACATCCAATCTTCGTGGGTTACGCCGGGCCTGAAAACCTGCCAGGTCGGATTGCGGTTCGGCGGCAATGACGTGGGAAGCATCATGATCGAAGAAAACGTGGTGTCGGCCGCCGGCGCCCATCATCGCGCCACGGAAGAAGAATTGCGCCGCTTGATCCGCGACGCCGGGTTCATCCCCAAGCAGCGCGACACACTGTATCGCACTTACTTTCTGAACTGAAGTATGCGCTGAGGAATTCTGGAATTGTCTAATCCGGGGTCGTCGCGAATGAGCTTCTCGACCTAGTGACGGGCAGTGTACGGCAGCCCGGAAATTTCCCGGAACTGCCGTACCTATACTTATTTAATGGGCTTGCCAATCCCCGGGGACGTTAGCCTGCTGCAACCAGTTATAGCTCTGGTAAACCGAGCCGTTGGCGCCGCCGTAGTAGTGAACTACGACTTGATTCGTCGACTGGTTCTGCCAGACGAGGTCCGGAACGCCATCGCCGTTGAAATCCGCGGTTTTCACAACGCTCCAACCTGCAACGCCGTTGTTTAGGATGGCGTAACTCTGATAAGTAGCGCCACCCACGCCGCCGAAGTAGTGGACGACGACTTCCTTGCTGGTTGTGTTCTGGAAGACAAGGTCGGGAACTCCGTTGCCGTCGAAATCGGCGGCTCCGACAACTAGCCAGCCGCTAAGGTTGCTTCTTTCCAGCCAGTTGAAACTCTGGTACACGGCTCCGCCCGCTCCACCATAATAATGTACAATCACCTGTCCCGTGGAATCGCTCTGCCAAATCAAATCCGGGACACCATTGCCGTCGAAATCGGCAACCGCGGCGACGTGCCAACCCGGCACTCCGGTCTTGTCTAAGTAGTTCCAGCCAAGAAGCGTGGCGCCGCCGGTTCCGCCGTAGTAGTCGACGATAACTGCGCGGCTGCTCTGGTTCTGCCAAACGAGATCCGGAACTCCATTGCCATCGAAGTCGGCGATACCAACAAGGTTATAACCCGCGGAGACACCTCTGTTGAGATAGGCCCAAGTCTGGTAAGTTGCGCCTCCCGTGCCGCCATAGTAATGCACCGTTGCCTGCAATGCGGTCGGACTGAACCAGACCAGATCCGGTGTATTGTTCTGATCGAAATCCTGCAAAGCGCCGGGCGATATCTTATACGCTTCTCCCTTTCCGCCTTGGCCGATCGCCGAGATGTAGGCCGTAGTTCCAAGCAGCGCGATCGCGCTCGCTTCACTTGCCTCGGTGCGATCGAGATATGTGGACGAAAGAAGTGAAGAAGTCCCGCTCCCGGCAGTGTTGATCACGGCATAAAACGGCTCTTCGGAACCGCCGCCGAATTCACTCTGAATGGCGTCTTTCACTGGAAAACTTCCGTTTGTGAATCCAACCACGTAGGCGTGGCCATTACTATCGGCCGCGACCCCACTCGCTTGATCCGTACCCGACCCGCCCAGATATGTGGAATAGATCAGAGAATTGATCCCGGATTGAGAAGTATCCACGCGGAATAGAAAAGCGTCGGAACCTCCGCCGCCAAACGAGAGTTGGTAGGCGCTCGCGGTGACGTTGCCAAGAGATGCGCCCGCGTTGCCGGCAACATAAGCAGTTGAACCGACTGTCGCGACGGAGCTCGCTTGCCCGTCAACGAAGTAAGTGAAATAGAGGTTGTTGGCGCCTCCGGAATCGATTTTTGCCAGGTAACCATCAGTATTCACCGAACGAGTCGTGTTGAAACCGAGTTCGCCGCCGCTCGGAGCCGGACGGAAAGAGGCGAAAGTGGATGTCGTCGTACCCACGACATAAGAATTCCCACTTCCATCGAGAGCGAGTCCGTAGGCGAAATCCGTGCCGCCGCCGCCTAAGTAAATGCCCCAGAGTAGCAGGCCGGCGTACGTTGTACCTTGCCCCACGGTTGTGTCGATTTTCATCAGGAACGCGTTCTGAGCTCCCAGAAGCGTGCCTTGAGATACCGGGAAATCAGAGGAGGCCGTGTATCCCGTCACATAAACCGCGGAGGGACTCGATGCCGCCACTGCGGTGGCAAAATCGTCGCCGGAACCGCCAAGGTAGGTCGTATAGTACAAAGAAAAGCTACTCGTGAAAACGAGGAGGAAGCCGTCCCAGCCTCCCTTATACGCGGGCTGGATGCCGCATGTAGTACAGCCAAACAGGCCCGTGGTGTGAGTCTGACCCGCGACGTAGACATACCCGCTGCCGTCCACGGCAACTGCGTTGCCTATCGTATTTCCGGCGGTGGTCCCTCCCGCCTCGAAAGTATTCCCGACCCTGTTCCCTGAAGAATTGAGTTTGAGCAGATATAGCGAGGATTGGCCGTCCTGGCCGAGTCCAAAGGTCTCGCCCGTGATGAAGACGTTCCCATTGGAATCCACGGCGATGCCATTGGCATTCATTACCGTCGGGTCAACGCTCTGATTGTGATAGCTGATCACGGGATCGACAACCAGCGTTTTGCTGCGGTCGTACTTCGCGGTTTCGAGAGTCACTCCGCCATTTTGCGAAACATGATATCGCCCCGTAACCTCAATGCGTCGAACGCCGGCTTGTTGGTAAATTCGTGGCCGGTGTTGGATCACCTCGTGTCCCGCAACTTGGAGCAGGATGTCGCCATCCGCGTTCACGCGCTGCGAGTCGATTCCCTTAAAGTGGAGCTTTACATTACTGAGATCGGCGCCGGGCCGCAAAACGAAATCGTATTCCAGTTCGCTGCCATGACCGTAATAAACGACATCGATTCCAGGCCAGACATTCTGATACTTTACCTTGCGATAGTCTACGAGTCCTTCCACCAATCTGCCGTTATATAAGAAGCCGCTGCGAGTTTCGGTTGGTTCGGCGGCTTCTCCGCGCGCTGCCCGATTCGCATTATCGAAGCCGATAGAAACAGTTCGAACCGTGTTTGGTTTACTCCCCGAAACGTAGATGTCGGCGCCCGACGAACGGGTCAGCACGCGGCGGCTGAGCCCACTCGAAACAAAATCGACGCCTTGTGGCGCCTGTCCCCGGTTTTCCACAAAGAGAATCGGGGAGGTCTCATATTTAGAGACTAATTGACGCTTGGCGGCGTCGTTTAGAGCGGTTGCGGCGCAACAAATAGTTGGCGCCGCCAACACGCACACCGCCGCTAGTCTTGTAATCTTCATACTTCTCATCCTCCGGTATCTGTCGTCCTAGACGGACCCCTGCAGATCCAGAGATCAAAGTATCACAGAAGGGTGTGGGCGTAATGGCCCGAAAAGAAATAGTACGAGAGCGTTAGACGTTCTGGGAAAGAGTCCCTTTCCCCTGATAAGCGGCCAGAACGTTGTCTGCTTCTCCCTGCATGATCAACTCGCCGTGATCGAGCCACAAAGCCCTGTCGCAAAACTGGAGAACCAATCCCGGGCTGTGAGAGACAAACAGCAGCGTCTTCTGCGCTTCGCGAAACTTCCGGATGCGTTCGATGCATTTCAGCTGAAACGCCTGATCGCCGACGGCCAGAATCTCGTCCACGATCAGAATATCGGGGTCGATATTGATGGCCACGGAAAACGCCAGCCGCATGACCATCCCACTCGAATAGGTTCGCAGCGGCTCATCGATCACATCGCCGAGCCCGGAGAACTCGACAATGGAGTCGAATAGATCCAGCGTCTCCCGTTTCGAGAAGCCCAGCAGCGACGCGTTGAGGCGAAGATTCTCCGCGCCCGTGAGGTCGGGATGAAAGCCGGAACCCAGCTCGAGCAGCGCCGCAATTCTCCCGTTCACTTGAATGGAACCCTCGTTGGGTTGGGCGAGGCCGCAGATCAAACTGAGCAGCGTGCTTTTGCCCGCGCCGTTGCTTCCGATAATCGCTATGCTCTCGCCGCTTTCGACTTCAAATGAAACGTTCTTGAGGGCATAGAAGTCGATCCTCTCGCGCCGCTTCCACCATGACGAAACGTGATCGCGCAGGAGCCGCTGGCCCGTATGCCGTTGGAACTTCTTCGATACTCCGTCGCAAACAATAAGATGCATGGTTAAAGATGATCGTAAAAATGAGCTTTCATTTTCTGAAAGCAAAAAAAGCCGACTGTCAGCGTCAAGAACGATACACCGCAGAGATTGATCAGAAGGCTATGCGGAGGAGAAATGCCTTCCAAAAGGATGTTGCGCATCGCCAGAATCAGCGCGGCTATGGGGTTGAACCGGAACACCGGAGCGAACTTCTGCGGAATGGATTTGAAATCGTAAAAGATCGGCACAAGCCAAAAGAGCACGGTATTCGCGGAGTCGACCAGATAACGCATGTCGCGGACGTAGACGTATAGCGCGGCCGAGAGTAAAGCCATGCCGCAGACGAAAAGGGTCGCCATGATCCAGATGAAAGGAAGCCACGCCCATTGACGGTTGGGCCGAATTCCGAACATGAACGCGATCAGAAACAACAGCCCGATCTGGATACCCAGATGGACACAATTCGAAAGCACAGCCGTCACCGGTACGATGAACCGAGGAACCGAGACTCTCTTAATCAGGCCGGCGTTTTCCACCAGGGAAGTCGTCCCCGTGCTCCAGGCGATGGTGAAAAAGTTATAAGGAACGATCCCGCACAAAAGAAATACCGGGAATTTCTTAATCCCGTTCGGGAACATCATCGTGAAAACAAACGTAAGGACGCCCATCATCACGATCGGATTCAAAAGGGACCAAAAAACACCCAACGACATATGCCGGTAGCGGAGCTTGAAGTCCTTGAGGATCAGGTTAGTACAGAGAAAGATGTAATCGCCGCGCCACATTTTCGAACCTCAATTCTAGCGCAAGGGCGAGTTCGCGCCGTCTGATTTCTAATCCGCGGCAGCGCCCAAAACGGGCGTATTCAGCTTGCTATGCGCGCGGCCGTAGAGAAAATAGATCGCGAAGCCAACAATCATCCAGCAGGAAGCGACGAGTTGCGTGCGGCGGTCGAGCGACGCGATCATCGTTCCGCAGACTAACATGCCGAGGATCGGCACGATCGGCACAAACGGCGTTCGGAACGGGCGATGCAGATCGGGTTGAATACTTCGCATCATCCACACCCCCACACAAACCAGCACAAACGCGAACAGGGTGCCTATGGAAGTGAGATCGCCAGCAAGGCTTTCCGGAATGAATCCCGCAAAGGCGCTCACGAAGAAAAACAGCACGATATTGCATTTGTACGGAGTCCGGAACTTGGGATGTACATCCGAGAAGAGCTTGGGCAACAGTCCGTCGTTAGCCATGGTGTAGAAAACGCGGCTCTGTCCCAGAAGCATGACGAGAATGACCGAAGAGAATCCAAAAAGAATCGCGACCGTGATCGCGGTGGCGAGCCATCCGAAACCCGGCATGTGAGCCTGCACCGCGTATGCGACCGAGGCTTCTTTGCCGACTTTCGCGAACTCGGTCCAGTTCGCCACTCCCGTCAGCACATAGCCGAAAAGGATATAGAGAATCGTGCAGACTGCCAACGACCCGAGGATGCCTCTCGGCATGTCCCGGCCGGGGTTCTTGGCTTCCTGCGCAGCAGTGGAAACGGCATCGAATCCGATAAATGCGAAGAAGACTATGCCCGCTCCTCGCAGCATGCCGCCCCAGCCGTGCTGGAAGAAGCCTTCATGGCCAGGCGTGTTCGCGGGGATCATAAAAGGCGTGTGATTGGCGCTTTTGACAAAAGCCCATCCTAGGACGATAAAGACAATTACGATGGTCACTTTGACCGCGACAATGATGCCGTTCACCGTAGCCGATTCCTGGGTTCCCTTTACCAGCAGCGCCGTCAACAGGAAAAGGATGAGGAGCGCGGGGAGATTAATGATGCCTCGCACGCCCAAGTCATTGACCTCCATTGGGGAGTGACACCATTGAAAAGGTATGGTGTTGCCAACGAGTTTGTTGAGATACTCGCTCCAGGAAATTGCGACGGTAGCCGCCCCGAGCGCATATTCAAGGATTAACGCCCAACCGATGACCCAGGCGGTAAACTCGCCCATGGTTGTATAAGCGTACGTGTACGCGCTGCCGGCGATGGGGATCATGGCCGCAAACTCGGCATAACAGAGTCCGGCGAAAAGGCATCCGATCGCCGCCACAATGAATGATAGGATCACCGAAGGTCCCGCCGACTGCGCGGACGCCGCCGCCGTACGCACGAAAAGGCCCGCGCCGATGATCGCCCCCACGCCTAGCGCAACAAGACTTTTGGCCGTCAGAGTCCGCTTCAGATTGCTGTGACTGGCCTGGCTGAGGAGATCGTTTAGAGACTTTCGTCGGTTTAGGCTACTCATGAGATAACCGTTAGCTTATCAGATGGCGCGTTTGTAGATGACTATGGAAGCGGCTGTACAGGAAGTAGACCAGCAGCCCGATCCCCATCCAGATGAAAAACGCTTTCCAGATGAACAGGTCGAGACCCACCATGAGGCCGACGTTAACAATGATGCCCAGAATCGGCACGACGGGCACCCACGGCGTCTTGAACGGCCGTGGCAGATCGGGACGCGTCTTGCGCATGATCATGATGCCGATACACACCAGCACAAACGCGAACAGCGTCCCCATGCTGGTCATTTTGCCGAGCTGCTCGATGGGAGTGAACGCCGCTCCTAGTGAAACGAAAGCCAACAACAGGATGTTCGATAGCCACGGTGTTCGAAAGCGCGGGTGAATGCGGGAGAAGATGCCGGGCAAAAGCCCATCGCGAGACATCGAGAAGAAGACACGAGATTGCCCCAGCAGCATCACGAGCATGACGGAAGTCAGCCCCAACAAAGAACCGAGCTTCATCAACTCGCCGACCCACGGATAATTCCGCATGTGGTTCACGGCCACGGGGAGAGGATCGGCGACGCCCAATTCCTTGTAGTTCACGACTCCGGTCAGCACCAGGGAGTAAAGAATATAAAGCACGGTACAGACCGCCAGCGATCCGATAATTCCGATAGGCATGTCGCGCTTCGGATTCTTGGCTTCCTGCGCGGCCGTGGACACAGCGTCGAAGCCAATATAGGCGAAAAAGATCTGTCCCGCGGCAGCCAGCACTCCGGACCACCCGAAATGTCCGAATGTGCCGGTGTTCTCAGGCAGGAACGGATGGTAATTGGCGGTCTTGATATAGAAGTAGCCAACTACGATAAACAGAATCACCACGCTGACCTTGATAAATACGATAAAGGAATTAAAGCGCGCCGATTCTTGAATTCCGATGATAAGGATGCCGGAAATCGCGATCAGAATGCAGACTGCGACCAGGTTCAGCTTTCCCGGCATGGCATCGAAAGGTGACGCAGCGATGGCATGTGGAATTGTGATTCCGAAATCTCTCAGGATGGAGCCGATGGTCGCCGCCCAGCTCACGGAGACGGTAGCCGCGCCGACGGCGTATTCGAGAATCAGCGCCCATCCGATAATCCATGCGACGAGTTCTCCGAGAGTCGCGTAGGCGTACGTGTACGCGCTCCCGGCGATCGGAATCATGGTTGCGAACTCGCTATAGCAGAAGCCAGCGAAAGCGCATCCCAGCGCCGCCAGAATGAACGAATAAACCAGCCCAGGCCCCGCGTGATTCGCCGCAGCAACGCCCGTGAGGGTAAAGATTCCGGCTCCGATGATGGCGCCGATGCCGAGAGCCACCAGCGATGTCGCGCTCAACGTGCGCTTGAGCCCGCCGCTCTTCTCGCTCTCCTCGGACTCGGCGATGAGGCGGTCCAGCGGCTTAGTGGTGAAAAGGTTCATTGTTGAAACTGGGAAGGATGAATCGTAACACGGCTATATATGCGGACGGACGCTAAACGCGCTACGTTGCCATCCTGGCAGCGAGGATCGGTGTCCATTCTTGCCCGGCAGAACAACTATTCTACTGATGTGGATCGACCGTTTGATCTTCAGCCGAATTTGAAAGGCGAACTCCTGGAACTCAGGCCTCTTCGGCCGGACGATTTCGACGACCTTTATGCAGTGGCTTCCGATCCGCTCATTTGGGAACTGCATCCCGTTAAGGATCGCTATAAGGAAGCAGTTTTCCGAGGCTTTTTCGATGAAGCGCTTGAATCCGGGGGAGCCTTAATCGCCATCGATAACAGGAATGGCCAAGTCATCGGTTCGTCGCGATTCCACGAATACGATCCTGAAAAGAGTGAAATCGAAATCGGCTGGTCATTCCTGGCCAGGTCCCATTGGGGCGGCGTCTACAACAGGGACATGAAACAGCTTATGCTCCGTCACGCCTTCCGATTCGTGGACCACGTGATCTTTGTTGTCGGTCCACGTAATTTGCGCTCACAGAAGGCGGTCGAAAAGATCGGCGGAGTCCGGGTGGGACTCAGGACGGACGCGAACGGCGACGAAAATTTCGTCTACAGCTTAAGCAAAGAACAATCGGAAAGTTGTAGCCGCTAGAGCGTGAGTGACCATGGCGGCGCGGATGCTTCTGGCCCGCATCAAGGCCAATCCGCAAAAAAGACCCAGGATCGATGTCAGCGCCACCATACGCCAGTTGGGAAACGCCCGGAACGGCAGATGGACCAGGCCGAACATCAGTGATGCCACGATCAGGCCCGCGATCTCGCTATGCAGCCGTTTCGCTAACGTCTGTTGCAGGAAGCCTCGAAAGAAGAACTCTTCTCCCGCTGCCACTACCCACAACATCCCTGCAAAAGTCAGAACAGCGAGAGCCGTATATTTCCACCACGCCATCGCCAGCGGACGGAAGTGCAGATAGTTCAAAGCATAACCCGCAATTCCGGCGATAGGCAGAAAAAACAGGTAGGATTGAACGCCGGTTCGCCAGTCCGTGCGAGAGGGCAGGAAACCGAACTTGATATTCTCGAAGCCTCGAATCGACAAGATGGACATGATGCCGACGCGGATCCACATCAGGTGGCCCAGAATATTTAGCGGCAGGCGAGGAGTGGCGTGGGGATAGATCCAGCCGAATACCCGGCTCATATAAACAGCGGCCATGAACAGCAAAAAAACCAGGTCCGCGAGCGCGCTCTTTTTGAGCGCCACGTACCAGAACGAGGCCACGCCGGCAAGCGCCACGAGCAAACACAGCTTCGGAAAATTGAAAGAGCCGATGCCGATCGTGGCGACTACGTACGGAATCGCCGCGCCGGCAGTCAGAAGACCGGCGCGAACTGAAGTCGATCCGAGCTGCTCAAACCAGCGCCGCGCGGCCTGAAATCCAGGGGCGAGGTAAAGCGCGATTTCAATCAGGAAAGCCGGCAGGAGTGCGGCGGCAAGGCCGGCCGGGATATTCTGTTGACTGGAGTAGAGGTAAGCCGCGATGCATGCTGCCGTCCAAACCACCACCAGTGCGATCAGGAACTGGCGCATTGGCTTCATCTTAACGCGATGCGCGGTCGGAGCCCTGGCAGCCTGTGTGTTCGCGCAGGATCCTCCGCCGAATCTCATGAAGCGGATCGCGGCGGTCGAAACGGCCTCGCAGGAAGCGCAGGGCAACTATACGTATCGCCAGAGCGTAACGATGGAGGAGATCGACGGCCGCGGCACGGTGGCTGGCTCCTATCGTGAACTGCGCGATATCATCTTCTCTCCCAGCGGTGAACGGACGGAGCAGTTTATCGGAAAACCGCGCAAGGAGCTGAAGCACCTCCAACTCACCGATGAGGATTTTCGCGACATCCGTGAGATCCAGCCATTCCTGCTAACCAATGACCAGCTTTTTATCTACGAAAGCAAGTTTCGCGGCGAGGAACAGATGGACGGAGTCGATTGCTACGTGGTGCAGATCCGGCCGCGTCAGATTCTCGATGGGCAGAGATTGTTCGACGGCGATCTGTGGGTGGACAAGAGCGATTTTTCCGTAGTGCGCAGTGAAGGACAAGCCGTGCCCCAGATCCAGACGACGAAGTCCGAGAACCTCTTCCCGCACTTCACTACGCTGCGCCAAAAGGTCGACGGCCACTACCGGTTTCCTGTAACGACCTACGCCGACGATACACTTTACTTTCGAACCGGCCCGCAACGCGTACGGCTGACCATTCGCTACACGGAGTACCGGAAGTTCGGAAGCGACTCGAAGATTACGTTTCACGAAGTGCCGTAACAACCCTTTTCGTTCCGCAACTTAAGGGAAATACCGCTTGCGTGTCGGAGTCGCTTCGTATACAGTTTGGTGAACGGAGGATTTTCGATCGATGGCATATTGCCCCAGTTGTGGTTCGAGCGTCGAGGGCCGGTTCTGCGCGAAATGCGGAACGGCGATAACGGCGCCTCCAGCACAGGCGCCCGCAAGTGCGCCCGGCGCGGCTTACGGAGCGGCTCCCGGAGGAGCGCCGCCGCCACCCTACAACCCCCCACCACCCGGATACAACCCGCCGGCGCCCGGCTATGGAGCTGCACCGCCGCCTCCTCCGCCCGGCTACAATCCGCCGCCCCCCGGCTATGGGCAACCGGGTTACGGGCAACCGGGTTATGTTCCTCCGCCTCCGCAGTATGCGGCAGCTCCGGGGCTCCAGGAGAACGTCGCCAGCGCTCTCTGTTACATCCTGGGCTTCATTACCGGAATCATCTTTCTCGTAATGGCGCCCTACAACCAGAATCGAACGATCAAGTTTCACGCTTGGCAGTCGATACTGTTTTCCGTGGCCGCTATCGCGATCAGCATCGTTTTCTCCATATTTGTAATGAGCATCGGTTATGGATTCGGGCTTTTTACGATCATCACCATGTTCTATTTGATTTTCAGGCTGGCGCTGTTCGTTCTCTGGTTGTTCGTAATGTACAAGGCCTACAGCGGGCAGAAATTCATGCTGCCCATTATCGGGCCGTTCGCCGAGAAACAGGCCAACACTTAGAAGGGGAACAAGCGCTCGCGTACGCGCGTATACTAATCACGGACGGTGATCGGATATGCTGACGCACGTGAAGGTGTTGGGTGTGCTCCATATTATTTTCGGCGCACTAGGGCTTTTGGCCGCGCTCGTGCTCCTTTTCTTGTTCGGTGGACTGGCGGGCTTAATCCAAACAGCCGACCAGTCCGGCGACAGCTTCGTCGGAGCGGGAGTCCTCGGGTTGATTGGTTTGATCGTGTTCATTGTCCTGCTGGTCCTCTCGCTGCCTGGCCTGATAGCCGGCATCGGACTCCTCAATTTGCGGCCTTGGGCGCGCGTGCTCGGCATCGTGATTTCGGCGCTAGACTTGCTCCATGTGCCACTCGGGACCGCTCTGGGCATCTACGGCTTGTGGGTTTTGCTTTCGAATCAAACCGAGGCGCTTTTTCGAAATCCTGCTGCATACATCCCGCCCGGAACCGCGGGTCCGCCTGCGCCCTATGCTTGAGCGCCGCGCTCACCTTGATACAATAAGCCCAACAATCCAATCGACAGGCGTACTATTGGCGCTCTCCGTAGCGCGTCTTACTTGAATGCTCACGCACATCCGATCCTCAGAGAGCAGCGTATACATGGGTGAGATTTGTGTTCTGCCGGCCCGGGAGCCGGCATGACGTTCCTGCTGCCGCTGTTGGCGGCCTTTCTCAAAGAAGATCCTGAGCTTGCGCGGCGACTGAAGAACCGCGACCCGCAAGCCATGGCCGAGTTGTACGACCGTTACGGCCGCGTCATGTTTGCGCTCATTTTCCGCGTCGTGCGTAACGAAGCGGTGGCTGAGGATCTGGTGCAGGAAACTTTCCTGCGCGTTTGGAATCGCGCGCATGCATTCGATCACGAGAAAGGAGCTCTCGGACCGTGGGTGCTCGCCGTAGCGCGCAACCGGGCCATTGACTATTTGCGTTCGGTTGACGGGCGCATGGCACAAAACGCCCTCGAATTGGAGAAGCTGGAGCAACCAGCGCTTTTTGTCGATCTTGAAAGCGGGATATTGAATTTGGATCGCGTTCGAAAATTGCGCGGCGCTTTTGAAAAACTGTCGCCCAACCAGCGACTCGTCGTGGAGTTGGCCTATTATGAGGGCCTCTCCCAAACCGAGATATCGGAACGCCTCAAGCAGCCACTCGGAACCGTCAAGACATGGATACGGACGGCGCTGAAGCTGATGCGCGAAGAATTAGGCGTGGCCGCGGCATGACGCACGAAGAAATGAGCGAGATGTATGAGCTGTATGCTCTGGGTGTGCTCACGCCGTCTGAAAAAGCCGAGTTCGACGAGCATCTCGGCCGGGGCTGCCCGGAATGCCGCTCCGGTCTGGCTCACGCCATGGAACTGAACGCCATGATGGCGTTGCTTCCCGACCAGGTATCGCCGCCTAAGCGTTTGCGCAAGCGCGTACTCGCGTCGATCGGGTCCGGCAGTCCTGTTCCTGCCTGGACCAATGTCTGGGCGCTGGTCGCGGGTTGTCTCGCTATTGCGTTGGTCGTCGGCGGGTTGAAGATGGCGAGCGACATAGAGGAGTCCCGGCGTGAAGCCCGCACGGCATCGATCGCGCGCGATGAAGCGAGGCGCGAACTCGATGCGCGCGACAGCCAGTTGTCACAGGTACGGCGGGCTCTCCAGTTGCTCGATGAGCCGCAAACGGTTCAAGCCACCTTCGGCGGCAGCCAGCCGCTTCCGCCGCGAGGAAAAGTCTTTTTGAATCCTACTCACGGTGTGCTGCTGATTGCATCGCATCTGGCGCCGGCGCCCGCGGGCAAGGCCTACGAGATGTGGCTAATTCCGAAGAAAGGCGCGCCGCTCGCGGCGGGCGTGTTCCAGTCGGATGCCCAAGGAAATGCGTTCCATTTCATCCCTGGGCCGGTCGATCGCGCGGCGACGGCGGCGGTGGCCGTAACGGTCGAGCAGCAGTCGGGCTCTTCTACGCCCACAACCAAACCCTTTATCGTCGCTCCGTTGGGCGAATAAGCCCTCCGATAGTCTTAGAGTATTTCTCATCTCTTAGCTTTTTCCTCACACATCTTTCCGCCCTGCCGATACGCAATCTTGAAGGCGGAAAATGAACACTCCTATGCAGATGAGCACAACAACGGCGGCCCCGGGCATGCCGATCAAGGCCGACGATCGTTCAGGGAAATACCTGACTTTTAAACTGGGCCCGGAAGAATTCGGCGTCCGTGTGATCAAGGTTCGGGAGATCATGGGCATCCAGCAGATTACGGCGGTCCCTCAGACGCCGGACTACCTGATGGGAGTGATCAATCTGCGCGGAAAAGTAATTCCCGTGATCGATCTGCGGTTGAAATTCGGACTGCCTGCTATGGAGCACACGCAGCGGACCTGCATCATCGTCGTGCAGGTGGAAGGCGAG
Organism: Bryobacterales bacterium; assembly: GCA_963802915.1. Classification (GTDB taxonomy): domain Bacteria; phylum Acidobacteriota; class Terriglobia; order Bryobacterales; family Bryobacteraceae; genus JAICMB01. The sequence goes on along the minus strand of CAWDKQ010000016.1, from coordinate 354,975 downwards.
GCGTCTTCCATTTTAGTGGGCTTGGTAGTCGATGCGGTTTCGGAAGTGCTCAACCTCATGTCTTCCGATATCGAAGACACCCCGGACTTCGGAGCGAAGCTGAGCACCCCGTTCATTCTGGGCATGGCGAAGTTGAAGGGGAAGGTGAAGATCCTCCTCGACATCGATCGCGTCGTCAGCACGCACGAGATTACGGGCTTCGAGGCCATCGTGGAACAGTCGTAACGCGCCCGCGCAACATACCCAATCGACAGGAGAAAGAAAATGAATCTTGGAAGTAAAGTCACTGCGGGGTTCGCGGCCGTCATCGGGTTGTCGATCACGCTCGGAATTGTTGCTCTTTCGACCAGCAGCACTTCGTGGATTCTCGTTTCGATGGCCGCGGTCGTATGCGCCGGCATCGCGGCTGCGTTCTACATTGTGCGGACCGTGAGCACCGCTCTGGCCCTCTCGGTGAGCGAGTTGCGCCAGGGCGCGGAGCAGGTGACCAGCGCCGCCGGCCAGATCGCGTCCTCGAGCCAGGCGCTCGCACAAGGCGCCTCCGAGCAAGCTGCCTCGCTCGAAGAGACCTCCGCCTCAAGCGAAGAGATTACCTCCATGACCCGCAAGAACGCCGACAACGCACAGGCGGCTGCCGTTGAGACAGCGCAGGGCGGCATAGAGATGGAAGCCACCAACCGCAAGCTCGATCAGATGCTGCAGTCGATGCAGCACATCACTGCGTCAAGTGAAAAGATATCGAAGATCATTCGCGTGATCGAGGAGATTGCATTCCAGACCAATATTCTGGCCTTGAACGCCGCCGTCGAGGCAGCGCGCGCCGGTGAAGCCGGGATGGGATTTGCCGTCGTGGCTGACGAGGTCCGCAACCTGGCGCAACGCAGCGCGCAGGCAGCCAAAGACACCGCCGCATTAATCGAGGAGTCCATCACGACGGCCAATGAGGGCAGTACGCGCGTCGAAGATGTAGTTCGTGCGATCACGGCGGTCGGCGAGCGCGCCGCCCGCGCGAAAATCCTGGTGGATGAAATCAATGTCGGTAGCCAGGAACAGGCGCGCGGCATGGAGCAAATCGCGAAATCGATCGTGCAAATGGAAAAAGTGACCCAAAGCACCGCAGCCAGCGCCGAACAAAGCGCCTCCTCGAGCGAGCAACTGAATGCACAGTCGGTCGCCATGATCGAAATCGTGCGGAAACTGGAAGCCCTCGCCGGAGCCTCCGGTATGAGCGACGAAAAGCCACCGCATCATCCAGTTGCTTCAGAGTCATTTCTGCGCAAGCCGTCTGCCGCTGTTCATCATAAGGCTTCTTCCAGGGCCGTTCCGGTCGAGCGCAACGCTATACCACTTGACGATTTTCAGGAATTTTAGGAGCACTGTATGGATGTATTGATCGTGGACGACTCCGCTGCAATCCGAAAAATTCTGCAGCGGGTGCTCAGACAAGCAGATGTGCAGCTGGGTTTGGTTTATGAGGCGGGAGACGGCGCAGAAGCGCTGGCGGCCTTGAGTAAACAGAAAGTGGACCTCATTCTGTCGGACATCAACATGCCGAACATGGACGGTCTGGAGCTGCTTGGGAAACTCAAGGGCGACCCCGCGCTGAAAGACGTGCCCATCATCATGGTGAGCACCGAGGGCAGCCAGACCAAGGTGCTCGAAGCGGTACAACTCGGCGCTGCCGGGTACGTGCGAAAACCGTTTACTCCGGATCAGATTAAGGACAAGCTGACGGGACTTTTTTAGCGCCGCAAAAAGCGCCAGGAGGAACTATGGAAGATACGCGTATGTGCGAGCCGTACTCGCAAGCCGAAATGGCGGAGATTATTTGTTCAGCTACGTCCGAAGTATTCTCGACGATGTTGGGGATTGAAATCGTGGCAGGACCGATCAAAAGCGGGCAGACCGCGGGGGCAAAACAATCGGGAGTTGTGGCGCTGTTGGGGCTCGCCGGAGATTGGGTAGGCTCGGGAAGTCTCTCGTGCGCCCCGACGTTCGCCTGCAAAATGGCTGGAGCGCTCTTGATGTCCGAGTATGACGTTGTCAGCGAGGAGGTGCTCGACGCCGTCGCGGAGGTAGCCAACATGGTCATTGGCAACGTCAAGACCTTTTTAGAGGAGAGGCTCGGGCCGCTCGGTTTGAGCATTCCGACCGTCATCTTCGGACGCAACTTTGAAGCCCACAGCGTAGGGAATCACGATTGGGTGATCGTTCCGTTCGACGCCGGCGGCGAGCATTTCAATGTGCAGGTCTCAATGGCGCCGAACCGCAGCGCGCGCAACACGCGTTTCCAGCCCGGTTTCCCGATTACCAACGCCGTATCGCTGTAAGGGGACGATCATGAGCCAGGAAAGCTTAGAATCCGAAAAGACTTTCGACAACGACGCGCCCGCCGAGGCGGCTTCTAAAACCAACTCGCTTGCCGCCGATCCGGAGCTACTGAGCGAGTTTTTCATGGAGGCGCGGGAGCATCTGACCAACATCGAAAATCAGGCGCTGGCTCTGGAGCAGAATCCCCAAAATACGGACGCGATCCATGGGATCTTCCGGGCGTTTCACACCATCAAGGGCCTGGCGGGTTTTCTCGACCTCGGTCCCATGCAGGAGGTGGCCCACGCTGTGGAAACAGTGCTCGATCTGGCGCGAATCGGCCAACTGCCGGTTACGCCGGCCGTGATCGACGGCATCCTTGAGGCCAAGGATTTTCTGAACGCTTGTATCGCAGCGCTGGACGGTCTCTCGGGGAGCGACGCCAAAGGAGATTCGACGTGGCCGATTTCGGGAGCCGAACACCTAATCGAACGCATTAACGCGTTGGGCTCTCTTGCCGCGGCATCTCAAAACGGAGAACTTCCCGGCAGGGAAGAATTCGTGGGAGCGGCCACGACTACCGGTTTGCAGGACCTGGCTCGCGCCGTCGAACCTGAATCGCAAGCTATGAACGAGGTCCGTCAGCAGGGAGCACGGCGCAAAGACATTGCCTTCGTCAAAGTTCAGACCACCAAACTCGATTACCTGGTGGACATGATGGGCGAAATGGTGATCACGCAAAGCCTGATTCGCCATGATCCGGACCTGTCGCTTGAGAGCAAGCCGCGCTTGGCCCGCAACATTTCCCAACTTGCCCGCATCACAGACGAAGTGCAGCGCACCGCGATGTCGATGCGCATGGTGCCCATGGGCCAGCTCTTTCATAAAATGTCGCGGCTTGTGCGCGATCTCTCGCAAAAGAGCGGGAAGGTAGTGGACCTGGTGCTCGAAGGAGAGGACACGGAGCTCGATCGCAACATTGTCGAAGAGCTTGCCGATCCATTGATGCACATGGTCCGCAACGCTCTCGACCACGGGATCGAGACGCCCTCCGAACGCCGGCAGGCGGGCAAGATTGAGCCCGCGCGCCTTCTTCTGAAAGCCGGTCATCAATCGGGCCATATCGTAATTGAGATTGCTGACAACGGCCGCGGGCTGAATCGCGAAAAGATCCTGAGCAAGGCGATTGAGCGCGGCCTGACGACAGAGAACTCCACGCTGAGCGATAACGAGATTTACAACTTCATCTTTCATCCCGGCTTCTCGACGGCGGAGAAAATCACGGATGTCTCCGGTCGCGGCGTCGGGATGGATGTCGTGCGCAAGCACATTCAAAAGCTGCGTGGACGCGTGGATATCCAATCGTCCGTTGGAAGCGGCACTACGTTTCATCTGAAGCTTCCCCTTACCCTCGCCATTATCGACGCGTTGGTGGCCGGCGTCGGATCGGAGCGTTACATCATCCCTATCTACATCGTTCGCGAGATGCTGCGCCCCACTCCGGACATGATCTCGACAGTGCAGGGCAAGGCCGAAATGGCGCTGGTGCGCGGTTCTCTGCTGCCACTGGTGCGCTTGCATGAGTGCTTCCACGTCGAACCGCGCTCGACCGATCCATGCGAATGCCTTTTGATCGTGGCCGAGAGCGGCGAGAAACGTTTCTGCCTCATGGTGGACGCATTGATCGGCAAACAGGAAGTGGTGATCAAGAGCCTAGGCGAGAAGTTCCAGCATGTCGAAGGAGTCGCTGGCGGAGCGATTCTAGGCGATGGCCGCGTTGGCCTCATTCTCGATCTCGAGCGGCTGTTCGGGAGGGTGGCGGAGTGAATCATCCGGTCTTGCCCGCCGATCCTTTGGGCGCGCGCGCGGCCCAATTGCAGCCCGCCGAATTCGAAAAAATCCGGCGTCTTGCCTACGAAGAGTTCGGGCTCGATCTCAAGCATGGCAAGGAGGAACTGGTTTCGGCGCGGCTTGGGAAACTGATCCGGCGCGGGTCGTTCCCCTCGTTTGCCTCTTACTACGATCACGTCGTTGCGGACCGCACCGGCGAGTCTCTGATCGAGATGATCGACGCGCTGACCACGAATCACACCAGTTTTCTCCGCGAGCCCGCGCATTTCGAATTCCTCGAAGCGGCGGTGCGAAACGATTTTCAAGGCGTGAAGAATCTGCGCATCTGGAGTGCGGCCTGTTCCTCTGGTGAGGAGCCTTATTCGATTGCCTTCTATCTTTTGAACGCGCAACTACCGGCCGGCTCGTTCCGTATACACGCCACCGACATTTCGACGCGAGCTCTCGGTAAGGCCAAGAAGGCCGTGTATCCCGCCGAGCGCTTCGATCAAGTCCCGCAGGCATGGCGTCGTCAATTCCTGCTCCAAGGCGAGGGTGAGTGGAAAGGCTGGTACAAAATCAAGCCCGCCGTGGCATCGACCGTCGAGTTCCGGCGTTTGAATCTGATCGAGCCGTGGAACGTCCACGAAAGCTATCACGTGATCTTCTGCCGCAACGTGATGATGTACTTCGATCGTAAGACGCAATCGGAGGTAGTGAACCGGCTTGCGAATTGTCTCGATCCGGGCGGCTTCCTGTTTGTGGGCCATTCGGAAAGCCTCAGTGGGATTCAACACCCTTTGGCGTACTGCCGTCCCGCGATTTACCGCAACGGACGTGCCCGCGGCGGAGGGCGTTAAGCATGGCGCAGATTGTCATCGGCATATCCGATTGCAGGGTGAGCTCCGACCCGGACTCGACGCTCGTCACCTATGCTCTCGGCTCCTGCATTGCTGTGATGCTGTACGATCCAATCCGAAAAGCCGGGGGCATGCTTCATTTCATGCTTCCGGAATCCTCACTCGACAGGAGTAAAGCGGCCGCAAATCCCTTCATGTTTGCCGATACGGGAATTCCGGTATTGCTCGAACAGATCGGCGTGTCCGGCCCGGACCGCAAAAAACTTCAGGTGCGCCTGGCTGGGGGAGCGCAGGTCCTCGACCGGCAGAACGTATTCGGCATTGGGCGGCGCAACTACCTGGCGGCTCGTAAGGAGCTGTGGAAGTTTGGGCTTCTCGTGAGCGGTGAAGCAGTGGGCGGGGAATTGTCGCGTACTGTCCGTCTAGACGTGGCGAATGGAAAATCGTGGCTGCGGGAAGGCGGCATGCAGGAAATTGAGTTCTACTCGACCGTGCAGGCGCCGCTCCCGCACGTAGCCGCTCAAGCCGCAGCGATCCCGCATCGCTCGCGTTCGGTATTGAGAGGAGGCGGCCTGTGACCTTACGGGTATTGATCGTAGATGATTCGCCGGCCATGAGGCATTTCATTCGCCGCACCATGGTTTTATCCGGAATTGAATTCAGCGAATTGTTGCAGGCGTCAAACGGGCGGGAAGCGCTCGACCAGCTGCATCGAATCCCGGTTGACATTATCCTTACCGACATCAACATGCCGGCAATGTCGGGAGAGGAGCTGCTTGAAGAGATTGAGGCCGATGAGGACTTGCGGCAAATTCCGGCGTTGGTGATTTCCACCGATGCCACGGCGTTGCGCGTCAATCGCATGCTCGCATTGGGCGCGCAGGGCTACATCGCGAAACCGTTCTCTCCCGAGACGCTACGTGCGGAAATCGAACGAGTTTTGCAGGTGTCTTTATGACGCAGTCTATTATCGACAACCTGATCCCTTCTTGCGAACAGGTGCTCGAGACCATGTTTTTCACCGGGGTCCTGTCGTCGGGTGAGCACATGCCGTGCAACTGCCCCGGCTCTCTCTGTGCGAACGTGCGGTTCGAGGGGCCGCCGGATGGAGAGTTTCGTGTCTGCTTTGCAAACGAAACGGCCGGTTCGCTGGCATCGTCTTTTCTCGGGCTCGCTCCGGATGAGGTGACCAGCGCGGATTGCGAGCAGGTAGCGGGCGAACTGGCCAACATGTTTTGCGGATCGGTGCTCAGCCGTTCCGTTCCTTCAGGCGAGTTCCATTTGACCGTAACGCAGGAACATGACCCGGTCCAGGATCTCTGCGATTTCTGTGTTGCGCTCGAATTGCCGGAAGGGCCTCTCAACGTCTGCATACGCGTGGACCGTTTATGAGCGAGCAGGCCAAGATCAAAGTTCTGGTGGTCGACGATTCCGCGATCGTGCGCAAGCTGCTGACGCAGACGCTCGAAGCCGAACCAGATATCGAAGTAGTGGGGGCCGCTCCCGACCCCTTTGTCGCCCGGGACAAGATTTTGCGCCTCAACCCCGATGTCTTGACCCTCGATATCGAGATGCCGCGCATGGACGGATTAACGTTCCTCAAAAAGCTGATGCAATACCGCCCCATGCCGGTAGTGGTCATCAGCTCTCTCGGACAGAGTTCCAGCCGAGCTGCTCTCGAAGCCATGCACTACGGCGCCGTCGAGGTGCTGGCCAAACCAGGCGGCCCGTACTCGGTCGGAGATCTTAAGAAGGACCTGGCCCGCAAAATCCGCGCTGCTGCAAAGGCCAAGGTCGGCGCTCCCAAGGCGGTAAGTCCCGCGCCAAAGAACGCCTCCGTTCCGCGCCCATCTATGAACTTGCCCCCGGCATCGCGTTCCGACGCGGTAATCCTGATTGGCGCGTCCACCGGAGGCACGGAAGCCATCCGCGAAGTGTTGATGGGAATGCCAGCGGACTGTCCACCCATTGTGCTGGTGCAACATATTCCGCCGGTCTTTTCGCGGGCATTTGCGGACCGCCTCGATAGTATCTGCCGCATCCGCGTGAAAGAAGCAGCCGAGCACGACCGGCTCGCGCGCGGACTGGCTCTGGTCGCTCCCGGCAATTTTCATCTGCTGTTGCGCCGGCTCCCGGATGGTTATTCGGTCACCATCGACGAAGGCCCGCTGGTCTGCTACCAGCGCCCGTCCGTCGACGTTCTTTTTCAATCCGCCGCAAAATTCTCAGGCCCTAACTTCACCGCTGCTATTCTCACGGGAATGGGTTCGGATGGCGCCGAAGGCATGCTCGCGCTCAGACAAACCGGAGTTCACACGATCGCGCAGGACGAGCACAGTTGCGTTGTTTTTGGAATGCCACGCGAAGCTATCCGCTTAGGTGGCGTCGATGAAGTGGTGCCGCTTCTGCGAATCTCGGACGCTATACTGGCGTCGGTCGGCGCGCCGGCCGCACGCTAGCGCTTCAATTCACCACCGACCAAGCCGTTGCGCCCGCCGTATTTAGCCAGTTCCAACCCTGAAACGTCGCTCCGCCCGGGCCTCCGTAGTAATGAACCGTGACTTGCCGCGTCGTATCGTCCTGCCAAACCAGATCCGGGACGCCATCGCCATTAAAATCTGCCGCCTTCGCCACCCGCCATCCCGCCGCGCCCGTCGAGTTCAACCAGTTCCAGCCGGTAAGCGTCGCGCCACCCGAGCCCCCGTAATAATGAACCGTGACCTGTCCAGTGGTGTCGCTTTGCCACACCAGGTCCGGGACGCCGTCGCCGTTGAAGTCGGCAGCCGCGGCCACGTGCCAACCCGGTGCGCCGGCCATGTTGAGCCAGTTCCAACCGATCAGAGTGGTCCCCCCGCTGCCGCCGTAGTAATTCACCGTGATCTGGCGCGTACTATCGCTCTGCCAGACGAGATCGGGCACGCCGTCGCCGTTAAAATCGGCTACAGCGACGAGCGACCAACCGGAGGCTCCAACCGAGTTCAGCCAACTCCAGGATTGGAATACCGTACCGCGCGCCCCCCCGTAGTAATTCACCTTCACCTGCCGCGTGGTATCGTTTTGCCAAACCAGGTCGGGGATGCCGTCGCCATTGAAATCCGCCAGCGCCACCAGGTGCCAGCCGGGTTCGCCGGCCTGATCGAGCCAGTTCCACCCCTCGAGCGTCGTTCCGCCAGGACCGCCGTATTAATGGACCGTAACCTGCCTCGTGACGTCTCCCATCCAGACCAGAACCGGTGGACAGATCGCAGTGCATGGCGTCCCATCGTAGATCTTGGCGATGAACGCGGAATAATCCGAATTGTTCGCGGATTGGACCGGCGAGGCAAGCGGAAAATTTGTGGATTCCGTGTGGCCAGCCAGCAGCACGTTTCCCAAGCGGTCGGTTGCCACGGCATCGGCCGAGTCGATAGAGCTTCCGCCGAGATAGGTCGAATACACGAACGTATTAGTCCGGTCGAAGCTTGCCAGAAAAGCATTGTATAGTCCCTTATTGGAAGACTGAATGGCATTCGAAACCGGAAAGTCAGTCGACGAAGTATATCCGCAAATGTAGAAATTTCCTTTCGCGCTCACCGCTGCCGCTGTCGGCCAGTCCCGAGAACTGCCTCCGAAGTAAGTGCTGAAGATAAGGCCGCTGCCCGCAGGATTGAGCTTCGCCGCAAAACCGTGCGTCCCGCCTCCGCTGAGGACCTGAAAGGCATTCACAACGGGAAAATCCACGCTACTGGTAACTCCGGCGATATAGGCCGCGCCAGTAGTATCCACGGCGATGCCGTTCACCATCTCGGGCAATGCCAGTCCGCCTCCGCTGCCTCCAAGAAACGTGCTGTAGGCCAACGATCCGCTCGGACTCAGCTTCGTAACGAATCCGGATTGCTGGCCCGGTATGTGGGGCATGTATGCCGCTGCTACCGGGAAATTGCTCGATAAAGTGTTCCCAGCGACGTAGGCGCTTCCCAGCGTGTCCACCGCGATTCCGGCAATCGTATCGTTGTTCGATCCTCCCCAGAAAGTGCTGTAGAGCAGAGTCCGTCCCGAAGGCGCGATCTTTGTTACGAAGCCGTCCTGCTGCCCCCCTTTAACGGTTTGGAACGCGTTTAGCACTGGAAAATCCGCTGACGTCGTATTTCCCGCTGTGTAGATATTTCCAGTGGAGTCGATCGCCACCCCAGTCGCGGCATCGGAAACCGATCCACCCAGAAACGTGCTGAATATGAGTCCCGTTCCCATGGCGTTGAGCTTCGCGACGAATGCGTTGGTGGTACCTTTCAGTGTGGATTGAATCGGCAACACGACCGGGAAATTGGCCGACGATGTATAGCCGGCCAGCACCGGGTTGCCCGAAACATCCACCGCGATGGCTGTGACAGCATCGTTCGCCGATCCGCCAATGTAAGTGCACCAGGCCAGTGTGTTGGACGGCGTAAACTTGGCGACAAATCCGTCGATATCGCCGCCATGCGGAAGGCCGCCCGTCACGGGGAAGTTCGCTGATTCCGCCCACCCCGCTACATAAGCGTTTCCCGAGCCATCCACGGCAATGCTGGTTGCGCTGTCATGCTCGCTGCCGCCCAGAAACGTGCTGAAGGTGAGCACCGGGTCGATCACGAGTGCCTTGCTTCGATCGTATGGCCCAACATCGAATCCAACGTCACCGCTACGAAATATCCGAAACCTAGCACGAACAGATTGCCGTGCGCCAGTTTTGTCGATCGTGTAGGCTACGGGCTTGCGTTCGCGAATGGATCCTTTTTCTGTCAGCAGTTCCAGGGACCCAGAAGAATCAATACTTATTCTCCGCGAGCCGGAATACCTCAGACGGAGCTTTTTGAAGTTCCCTCCCGGTGCGATTGCAAACTCCGACTCCACCACGCCGCCCGTGACGTTCCAGCGCATGTCGATGCCCGGAGAAACGTCCTTATAAACCACGCCCGAATACAAGCCCAGGTTCACTGACCATTTCGATGGATCTTGTCCGAGGAGAAAACTGACATGCGCGTTAGCCGGTTCGAACGCCCGCGGTTCCTGTGGCGGGCGTCCGCCGATAAATTGAAGCCGTATCGCATCGCCGGCCGCATGAAACATGATTCCATCCCGCCGGAAATCTGCTTGCACCGACTTGTCTCTCAAAATGAACCGCACCGCCGGCTCGGCTTGTCCATGGTTTTCAAACAGCACGGCGGGTAAAGCTGCGGCCTCGCTGGCGGCTACGTACTTCCCAATCAGTACGAGCAGGGATGCCGCGATGATCCCGGAATATCTGGGACGCATATCCGGGTAGTGCGCAGGAGTTGTAATCCTCTCCCGAATTCTCGACGACCGCGGATGTTTAAGTGAGGTAGCCTACCTGGGTCCAACCATTAATTGAAAATCCGCCAGCGCGACGCCTAGGACTCGGCCATCCTTACCACCCGGGCGGTGCGCCTGAGGCAGTTGAAATTCGATGTCGTTTACTCCGGCCGTCATGGTGCCCGGTGGGATTTCGAAACGGAAACTGCCCGACCCGTTCAGGACAGTATGTGCGATCGGCCGGTCGTTGGCGAGGACAGTCACGGGGCTGGGACCCAATGTTCGCATTGTCGTAAATCGAAGCGCGCGCGCCGATCGCGCCGCCTTGGCGGATAACCGGAACAAGATGCCGACGTCTTTCCCCGCCGACCAGCGCGAGTCCTGCTCCGCTCCCGACCAGTGGATCCAGTTCACAGCCGTCTCGTCCCGAAAACTGATGTCCGCCGGTGCATCGTAATACGGCGCTGGAGCCGACGCCCTCAGGTGACCGAACACAGTCAGTTTCGAGTATTCGCGCTGGTAGTTCCAAAGAAAAAACATCCACGCAGCCAGCAAAGCCCACAAGATGACAACCGCCGCCGCGACAGCAGTCGATCGTAATCGCTCAGGTGCGAACATGCCACTCACGATACAAACTGCTTGTAGAAGAACATGATGGTGTACCGGACATCCAGAGCCACAAAAAACAGCAACAGCAGCAATGCTGGAACCAACGATAGAGCGCGATTCAACTTCGAAAAGCGCTTCGGATCGACGGCGAGCGCCAGTAGCAAGGGATAGAACGGCAACAAGGTGAAATGACGGCCCAGGTTTACGATCTCCACATCGCGCTCGAGCTGGGTCACATGCAGAAACAAGAAGCTGGCAAGCATGAAAAATATGAGGAGCGGCGGGAGTTCCCGCCACAACCAGAAAATGAGAATCGGCCCCAAAGCAAAGAATACGAGTCCCGCCAGCCCCGGCGATAGAAGGCCGGAGTTACGGAAGTAGTCGACAATACCGCGAGGAACGTAAGCGAAGGCGAGCCCATCCGACAAAGGCGATTGAGTACCCGCGTCGGTCCAGGAAACCCCACTGTGAACGAACAACAGCGGGTCTCCGAAACGATGATAAAGATAGAGGCTGAATGCGGCCGTGCCAGTAAAACAAAGGGGGAGGCCTAGCGCCGCGCCTTGCAGCTGCCACGATTTCAGATTGAGTTCCCATCCGTTCGCCAGATAGTAGCTTCTCGCGGCGGCGAACGCCAGCGTCAATGCCAAAATTGGACCATACGGGCGCGAAGCAGATGCGATTCCCGCGATAAATCCTGCCGTTACCCAGCGCTCGTCGATCAACGCGCCGAAGAACAGCACTGCCAGGAATAGGAACAACGGCTCCGAATAACCGCTATAGAGAAAAACGCTGAAAGGTCCGAACGCCAAAAACAGCAAACTGCATTTCGCGACGGACTCCGAGAACATTCGCGCAAGAAGCCGGTATAACAACACCATCGCTCCCAATGTGCAAGACGCGGACACGATCAGCATCGCGTAAAACGTCGGGATGGAAAACAAACGCTTCACGCCGGCGCAAACCATCGGATAGAGCGGCGGGAAAACGACATTGGCGCTTTTGAAAACGTTGCCGTCGGTGAAGTATCCTTGCTCGATGATCTGCTGGTACCACGCCCCGTCCCACACCAGCGGTTCCGTTGCAGGAGATCCAATTCTGGCATACCCGCGGACCAGCAGAAAAAGACTTAACGAAAGGGCGAACACAACGAACGGGAAACCCAATGCGAGCGAAGGCGTCCGCACTCTGGAATTTGAAATACCCGTGGCAACCCCAATCGCATCTGCCGGCACAGTTCATTGGCTATCATAACAATCAGCCCTGATACGACTCTCGCTAATTACGACAACTCATCACTTACTCGCCTTGGACGAACAGGAGCGCTTCTATCGCATCCACTCCGGAAAAGGCTTGTACTACGGCTTGGCCAAGGACGAAAGGTACCTATATGTCGCCTGCCGTGGCACAACCGTCGGTCCGGCGGATTCCGCCACTCGTGCGAACGAAAGTGGATCGATCCTGATCTTCGATATTCACACTCTAGCTCTCACCGGTGAGCTGCGCCCCGCTAATTTCCTGCTGCGCGACGTGCATGGCGCGGCGTGCATCAACGGCAAGCTGTTCGTCGCTTGCTCCCACGATAACCTGATCGCCGTTTACGAGATTGCCACCGGCCGCTGGGAGAAGTGGTATCCGTCCGTCGATGTTCAGGCCCGGGATCGCGATGTTAATCATTTCAACACCATCGCCGTTCGCGACAACAGAATTGTCCTGTTAGCCCATAACAATGGACCGAGTAACCTGCTTTTTTACGACCCGGTCTCGCTCGATCTTGGTAAGGCGATCCAATTAGGCCACCAGGCCCACGACATCTTTTGCGTCGGAGACGAACTCGCCGTATGCAGTTCCGCGGAAGGCCTCATCGTCTCTACCACGGGATGGACTCTTCGAACCGGTGAATTCCCCCGCGGCGTCGATCTTGCCGGCGGCTCAAATCTGATTGGCATATCGCCCTTAGCAGAACGCGTCAGCCGGCATCGAATGTCGAGTGTGTTGCGCCGCTTTGATCCCGCATGGACGTACACATGCGACTATCTTCTGGAAGGCGTCGGCATGGTGCTGGATATTCTGTCCATCGACATCGATGGTCTTTCGTTGACCGGTCTCGATCGATTCTCAAGTGTGCGCCGGTTTGGGGGTGTCTACAACGACGTCGCCCCCGGGAATTCTTATTTTCCGGGTAGCGCAAGCGCGTATAACACTGTCTTCGGCCCCGAATGGCACGGGCCCGAAGGCGCGCACCGCTGGACAGCAGCGCTGGAAGCACGCATGGCGATCGTAGCCAATCCCGGCGAGAGTGCCATAACCGTGTCGGCTCTGAGTGGTTTTCCAGGCCCCTATCAGACGGATCTCTATATAGGCCAAAAACAAATCGGCCGAATGGATTGGACCCAATCCGGGAATCTTACTGCAACGTTCCCGCTGCCCGCTCCCCGCGGCGCTCTCGATCTTCGCTTTCAAGTCACCCATCTATGGAAGCCTTCGGAATGCTCATCGGGAAGCGACGATCATAGGAAGCTGGGCATCGGCATCTTTACCGTAAAGCTTCAATAGCGGCCTGAATTAGATTATTGTTGTGTTGATCAAACACCCGGTGCGTGAGATCCTCCGATGCCTGTTATATCGGTAGTGTGTCCATTGCGCGCGTCGCTCGTTCGGCTATCTCAGTCTCGGTGTCTTGTTCCTTAGAAAAAAAGGAGCCCTCAGTCGGCAACGGGCCCACTCGTCCGGACGGGCTGGAGAACGGCCTTTGGCCCGGAATGGTTAGCCAGCGGCATTGATTGAATGCGACAGTTTAGCGTCTGTTTCGGATCAGGCGGTAAATCCTGGAATCGGCGACGTGCTGGACCCGAATAGAATCCTGAACGGGATCGAGACGCACCGCGACATCGAGCGTCCGGGGGCGGCCACCGTTGCCATCGCATCGGCGACGAATGGTTCACGTAACCGCACAGTTTACGATATAAGAGTTAAGAGGTACCCGGGTATTCGGCGTCGCAACTCCGAAGTCCTGCCGATGGCATTCTCTCCGAGGAGCTGAACGAGCAATGAACTCGCCCGGCCGGACACAGGTTGAAGCGATCTTCCGCGATTTAGGAACTCCCGAAGCGGATCGGAGACTAAGGTCGTGTACACAAGCATGGCCGGAAGTCCGGGGCGGTGAGTCCCGTTGTAACTGAGCCCGGGAAGAAGGGTCGATGAAGAAGATAAACAATTCAGCGCCGGATCCGGCAGCTGAGGACGCCTTGCCAGAAGCCACCGCGGTTGGGCCTTTGACGACGGTGCGGTCACTTTCCGTGGTTGTGCCGGTCTATAACAGCGAGGCGAACTTGCCCTTGCTGATAGAGCGGCTGGAGTCTGTTCTGGCTTCTATAGGCCTCCCTTATGAGGCGATTCTAGTTAACGACGGAAGCCGGGACCGGAGTTGGGAGAGAATCTGCGAGTTGACGCGCGGCCGGAATTGGCTGGTCGGAATCAACTTGATGCGTAATTATGGCCAGCACAACGCATTGCTCTGCGGGATACGTGCGGCCACGCAAGATGTGGTAGTGACCATGGATGACGACTTGCAAAACCCGCCGGAGGAAATTTTCAAGTTGCTGATGCAGCTCGATCGGGGATTCGACGTGGTGTACGGCACGCCGCTTAAGACGCAGCACGGGATGCTACGCAATGCGGCGTCGCAGATCACGAAGATTACGCTGCAAACCGCGATGGGCACAAAAATCGCTCGCCAGGTCAGCGCATTTCGCGCCTTCCGAACCCAATTGCGCGCGGCCTCCGAGCAGTACCAAGGACCGTTCTTGTCGATCGACGTTTTGCTCACTTGGGGTACTACTCGATTCGCGGCTGTCCCAGTCCAGCACGACTCGCGGCTGGCCGGGGCGTCCAATTACACATTCTCGACGCTGGTCGCCCACGCGTTTAACATGATGACCGGCTTCAGCACGCTCCCGCTGCAGATAGGAAGCCTGATCGGATTCGGGTTCACCGTTTTCGGGTTTGCGGTGCTGCTGTTCGTTGTAGGACGTTACCTGATTCAGGGAGCGGCGGTGCAAGGCTTCGCATTTTTGGCCTCCATTATCGCGATTTTCTCCGGCGTGCAGTTGTTCGCACTGGGAATGATAGGTGAGTATCTGGCACGAATGCATTTCCGAATGATGCAACGGCCGACCTATGTCGTGGGCGCCACCACGCGCGGAGAATGAGCGTCATGGAATCTGAAATCTGCGAATACTTGAGCTGGGATTCCGATTTTTTCCAATTGCGGATCGGGCGTCTGATCCCCAATCGACTCACTCCGGAATCCATGTCCATTGCAGAGCAATGGAGCCGGGAACATAGGATCGATTGTCTTTTCTTTGTAGCTGAAGTAGACGATGCTCTTACAGTGCGGCTTGCGGAGGAGCACGATTTTCGGCTGATGGACGTGCGCGTGACTATGGACGCCCGTCTCGAAGACCTTCCGAAGCGTGGCCCGTTAGAGTGCGTGCGCCGAGTCCGCGCAGAGGACGTTCCAGCATTGCAGGCTCTGGCGCGGGTGAGTCATCGCGACACGCGCTTCTATTTCGATCCGGGGTTTCCGGATGAGTCCTGCGACCGGCTATACGATACGTGGATCAAAAGGAGCTGTGAAGGATGGGCCGACGCCGTATTCGTAGCGGATTGTGGCTCGGGCCCGCTGGGATATTCCACCATAAGCCGGGCCGCCGGCGGATACGGCGATTTTCGTTTGCTGGCCGTCGACGGTGAGGCGCGCGGCCGCGGCTTGGGCCAACAGCTGACGTGCGCCGTAATCGAGTGGTGCCGCGACGAACGCCTTGAGAAAATCCGCCTTGTCACTCAGGGGCGAAACCGGGCGATAAGCTTGTTTACGAAACTGGGGCTTCAGGTTCGGATAATCCAACTGTGGTATCACCGCTGGTTCTCTCATCCCGACTGAGCGCAATGGACAGCAATAATATCCCTTTCAATAAGCCTTGCCTGACCGGCAACGAGATGGCGTATATCGCCGAAGCCATTCAGAGGGGCCATAGTTCCGGAGACGGCGAATTCACCAAGCGCTGCCGGATGTTGCTGGAGCGGGAACTCGGTGTGCCCAAAGTGCTGCTGACCACGTCCTGTACCCACGCACTGGAGATGGCGGCGCTGTTGCTCGACATCCGGCCCAGCGACGAAGTAATCGTGCCCTCATTCACCTTCGTATCGACCGTTAATGCCTTCGTGCTGCGTGGGGCTCGCCCGATATTCATCGATATCCGCCCCGATACCCTGAACATAGACGAGACGCTGATCGAACGGCGTATCGGCCCCCGTACCCGGGCCATCGTTCCGGTCCACTATGCGGGTGTAGGCTGCGAGATGGACGCAATCCTCGATATCGGCGCACGGCATGGACTAGCAGTGGTCGAAGACAATGCTCACGGCCTTTTCGGCAAGTACCGCGAACGCAATCTCGGGACGTTCGGCTCGCTGGCTGCCCTGAGCTTCCACGAAACTAAGAACATCATTTGCGGCGAAGGCGGGGCGCTGCTGATCAACGATCCTCGCTACATCGAACGCGCTGAGATTCTACGCGAGAAAGGCACGAATCGCAGCCGGTTCTTCCGCGGGCAAGTTGACAAGTACACATGGGTTGATGTGGGATCGAGCTATGTCCTTTCAGACATCCTGGCGGCGTTTCTGCTCGCTCAATTGGAATCCCGAACCGAGGTGCACACGAAGAGGCGCCGCGTCTGGGAGTTTTACCGCCATCACCTATGGAAGTGGGCGGAGGATCGCGGCGTGCGTCTGCCGATAGTTCCACCTTGGTGCAGCCAGTCCTATCACATGTTCTACCTGTTGCTTCCTTCAGCGGAACGGCGGAATGCCCTGATCTCGCACTTGAAGGCGCGCAATATTCTAAGCGTGTTCCATTATGTTCCCTTGCACACGTCGGAGATGGGGCAACGTTTCGGCGGACGGCCGGGCGATTGCCCAGTGACGGAGAGCGTGTCCGACAGGCTCCTGCGCTTGCCTTTCTATAACGACCTTGCGGAGGACGAGCAGATGCGCGTCGTTGAGGCGATCTTAGATACGGACGCCTGGGAGACTCAGGAAGTCTGCCCGCCGCTTGACTGGGCGGCCGAGGCGAGCCGGGGACCCGCATCATGATCGAACGCCTTACCGCCTCGGCTGCTTCGATGCCGCTTACATCTCCGAGTTTGCCCGAGTGGAAGACCGCCACTTCCGGTTTCGCGCCCGTAAACGTCTCGCCGCCGGAGTGGTCCCGCGGGTTGTTCGCGATTTACTCCTTGGGTACCGTGTGCTCGACGTTTAAATCGTAACCGGCCCCGTCTCCAGCCGTCGACCCTTCTCTTCAGCCTCTTTCGCCAACGAAGTCGGTTCGATCGCGACCAGCATTCCGCTTCGCGGCAGATAATACACGCGATACGCTCCGCCGCCATCCAAGGCGTTAAAAGCGGGCCGCGGCACCGCAAACCTTCGGTCCTTCATATCGAAGTAGTACGTGATAACCTCGTCGCGCTTCCCGGCCTTTTCCTCTTCGCGAGCGTTCACGCGACCCTCCGAAATCCTTACTTGTTTGGCGAGGATGTCGAAGAACAGCGCCAGCGGGACCTTGGTCAAGTAATAGAAGGAAGAACCAACGCAACCGATTCCGACAACGAAATAAAGGATGGTTCGAAACCATCCGCTCGAGTCGGCCATATCCTTGATGTGTCCGACTGCCGTTATCACAATGGCCAGACCGTCGAAGATGGAAACTTGTTGGGAAGAACTGCTGAAGTAGGCGGCGCCGAAGAGTGGCACTACGATGAGGGCCGCCGCCGTCAGGACCGGCGTGAGGACTTTTCTGAGAAGAAGCTGACAACTCCAAGCCGGCAGAATGCCTTTGCGAAACGACCGCAAATCGTCAAACGAGAATTGCAGCCCCTTGGCGAGGTCTATACTAACTTCCTCCGCCGTTCGGATGATGTCGGGACGCTTCATACCTCAAGCGCTTTATCGGCAGTCCGTCCCGACACCTCCAGTAGGGAATGTACCTACTTAGTTATGCTGCCGGTTCATCCCACGCGGTCCGCCGAAAGTCCTCGGCGTTACCGTGTAGTTCGACGGCACCACGAACAGCGACGCATCCGGCTCCGTCTGCGTGATGTTCGTCAGATTCATCACCGAAGTTCCGAATCGCGGATCCGTGCTCTTGATCTGAACAGGGATCTTAAGTTCAGTCGATTCCCACGTCTCGCGTACCACTTGAATCGGCTGCGCGTTGCCGACCGCTCCCGCCGCGATCGTCTCCGTAATGCGGGTACCGGTGGCCGAGACGCCATTCACGGTCTGTGTCCCTAGGCTTTCCGTCACCTTTTGAACATTGCTGTTCGCGGGCCGAGTATGGCTCCGAGCTTCACCTGTGCTCGAAGTATTGGCCGCCGGAAGCGTCATAGTCGTCGCCTTCAGCGTCGCCGGATGCAGTTCCGAAATCGTCCGTGCTACGGGATCGAAAATCGATACCGAGGTCTGCGCGGTGGTCGAACCCGGAGGCGTAAATGTGCGCTCCATCCTTACACGGCCCAGGCTGTCGCGATACACCTTGGTTTGTTCCGTTTTCGTGATCTGGTTGCCCCCAGCGAGAGTCTGCTGGAATTGAGTCGACTCCACCGCCGTGTAAGGCGCTCCCGTAACCGGCGTCCTGGACTGCGCGCCAAATCTAAAGCCCGGTCCGAAGCCGGGACCTCCGCGACCTTCGTGTTCCTGCGCCAGCGCAGCGAATGCGAAAAGTACTACTGAACAGATTGTCAGTGATTTTTTCATAAGCCTTACCTTCCTCAATTTGAAATCGATCTAAAACTCTTCTGCTCCTATCAACCGAACCGCCCGTGGAAGACCGTCTTCCCCGACCTCAACTTCGGCGGGTATTTCATTGCCATCGGAAGCATCAACCATAATCCCGAGCCGAGCCAATGCCGTCGGTTCCAGCTCCGTGCGCACCACGCTCACCATCTCGCCCACAGCGAGCGGAGGCGCATATGGGACCGCGACAAAACCGTTGCTGTCCTCTTCATTCGAGCTTTCCACTGCCGCTGTGTTTTGTGCCGGCGGTGTCCCCGCATGCGAGCCATTCCACAGCACACGTCCGAGGCCTAATGTCAGCACCAGCATGGCTGCCGCGGCCATCGCCCATTGGGGCCAACGATGCGCAACGCGCGGATGCATGCGGTCAAACTCACGGAGAATCTCGGCACGCCGGGGCGTAGGACAACGTTGCACTGCAATCAACTTCGCCGCCCGCAGCGCTTCGCTAAGACGATCCTGATCCTCCCACCGCTCCGCGCACGCCGGACACACGTCCAAATGTTCCCGCAGACCAAGGCCCGGTGTCGATCCCTCTCGCGCGCATTCCACAATTTCGAAAACCCACTTACGGCAATCCATCTCCGTCACCCCGCCTGTGCTCCCGAGGACACTGCACTCGGTTTCAGCCTCGTCGCCAGCAACGCGCGGGCGCGATGCAATCTCGATCGCACCGTCCCAACCGGACATCCCATGATTCGCGCCGCATCCTCATAACTGCGCTCTTCAAGATCGCACAGCACCACTGCGTCCCGATATCCATCCGGCAGCTCATCCAATGCGCGATACAGCGCCGCCGTGGTCTCGTCCTTAATCATGTCGCCGAGTATGTCGTGCTCGGCCGTCTGCTCCACTTGCTCCTGCGTACTGCCCTGCCTGCGAATCGCCCGAATCAGGTTCCGCGCTACACCGAAAAGATAAGCCTCCAACGATCCGCGGCTTTCATCGAAATGCAGATGCGGCCCGATCAGCCTTACGAATACTTCGTGCGCCACCTCTTCGGCTACGCTCTGGCTGCCCGACATATGCAGCGCATAGCGATATAGCGCAGGTTCCCGGCGCTCGTACAACGTTGCGAACGCCCGTTGGTTGCCTCGCCGCATCAGCCTATATAATTCTTCGTCGCTTTGTTCCATCCGGGCGATCACTTTGCATTGCGTTCCGGCTTCAAAAAGTTCCCAACATATCCGGAACTTTTTGTCTCCGAAGCGCAATAGATAGTTGAATGAATCATGATCCGGCCACGCGCTTCCTGGAATCCTTGTGTAATCTGGATGCCGATGAAGTAAGCGGGCAACTCTGCGACGATGCGCGTCTGTCGATACGAAGCGCGTTATTCGCCGCCGGCAAACCAAGAATCAAAAAGGCGCTGAAGCGCGGCATATCTTCACTGAATTCAGTCCGTTGCGAGCCGGCCGCCGTCTGGATGAAGGACAACATCACTGTTATCGAAGCCGACGTAACCTGCGAGCGCCTCGATGGATCGAGCACCCTGTTTCCAGTGACGCTCATCCTTCGTTTTCGCAACCAACTGATTGAGGACATTCGCCTTTACACCTACGAACCCGCCGCCCTCAGCAACTTCCTACAGTAGCAGGCAGCTCTGCGGAACTCGTTCCGGCCTGAGTGAGCTCCAAATTACGTAATGGGACCCCAGCACACCAGGTTCGTCGAGCTACTGACCAAGGACGACGCTCTCACCGACGTTGAACTACGCGAAATGAGGAGGTTGATCAACCAAGATGCACGTCCCCATGTTCAAGGCATGGCGCTGATCCGGACGAGCCTCGATGGCATCGAAGCGATTCGAGGGTTCGACAGAGCAAGCGCCGATCTAATCAAGACAACGAACCGGCTCAATCGCTGGATGCTCTGGTTCACGATTCTCGCGGTGTTGATCGCGATCGCTGCGTTGATACCCGCATGGCTTCCGTTGCTTGGCCCCGGTCCACAGGCCCCTGCATTCACGTCCTATACCAATCCCGCAAAACCTGGTAAATAGCCCCGGACAAGCCCGCCAGAACCGGACTGGGTGAGATTCGTGAGCCGGTGCCTCCTGTTCGCAGACTGCGATGGATCAGAGAAACCGTCTAGGCGAACCGAACCCCAAAGCGCGCCGCCAATTCCGAAGCCGCCTGCTCCGCCGACTCGAATAACATCCCGTGAATCCCCACCTCATCCGCCCCGCGCACATTTTCCGGCCGGTCGTCCAGAAACACGACCTGCTCCGGCTTCAATCCCAAACCACCCAGGCAATCCTCATAAATCTCGGGCTCCGGTTTAATCCGCCGAATGGTGCACGAATACGTGCGCACATCGAATTGCGGCAGCCAATCGACTTGCTCCAGGGCATCGCGCAAAGAAGCCGGCAGGTTCGATAACAGCCCCGTCCGCAATCCCATCTCGCGAGCCGCATTCACCCACGCCAGCGTTCTCTCCCGGCGATGCAGCCAGCCAACATTATCGAGCTCGATCACGCGATCGATCTCACCAGCCGCAAGCTCGCGTCCGGCAATGCGATTCCAATACTCAACTGCATCCAGATCCGCCCGGTCGTAAGGCCGGCGATCGCGCCAATATTTCTCCTTGAACCGCTCCAACTCCATGCCGAGCGCGTCCGCCATTGCCTGAACCTCACCAGGCTCCTGGGGCTCGCAGAGCACATTGCCGTAATCGAAAATGATTCCCTTGATTTTCAATGCCATGAAATCTAAATGGTAATTCACGCGCAGCAGTACCCTTATAAATGGCATGCGGCTTTTGACAATCGCCCTGATCTGCTCCGCGCTTCTGCTCAAGGCGCAGAGCTTCGAAGAACTTGTCCATCACTTCGATTACGACTCCACCCGCCCTCTCGACGTCCAGGAAGTTAAAGTAACCGACCGCAGCGGAGTAAAGATTCACGACATCACGTACGCAAGCCCGCTCGGCGGGCGCGTACCGGCCTATCTCGTCGTTCCCGCTCGCGAAGGGAAATTCGCCGGCATCCTGTTCGGACATTGGATGATGAAAGGCTCGCCGCTGCGCAATCGTTCGGAGTTTCTCGACGAAGCAGTGCTGCTGGCACGGGCCGGAGCCGTTTCGCTCCTCATCGACACTCCCTTCGTACGCCCCGGATTCGTCGAGCAAACGGACCTCCTCGCCTCTGCCCAGCAGGCCGCCGAAGTGGCGCGTCAACAAATCATCGACCTGCGCCGCGGACTCGATATCCTCCTCGCCCGACCCGATATCGACCCGAAACGCATCGCCTACGTCGGACACAGCTTCGACGCTCACGTCGGAGGCATCCTCGCCGGCGTCGATAAGCGAATTGAGTCTTTCGTGCTGATGGCCGGAGCTTACTCGGATGAAGAGATGTTTCACTCGAATCGGCCCGACGTCAAGAAATACCGCAAGCAGTTGGGAGACGAAAAAATCCAGAAGTTCTTTCGAGATTACGCCTGGGACGATCCGATTCATTATGTGTCCCATTCCTCGCCCGCCGCCGTCTTCCTGCAGTTTGCCTCCGCCGATCAGTCCCGCCAGGAGGCCAAGAAATATTACGACGCTTTCGGCGAGCCAAAGAAAATCGAGATCTACGACACGACACACGCCCTCGACGCCGCGGCGCGTCACGATCGCGTGGATTGGCTGGTGCGCCGTCTTTCGCTACGTCCCATCGACGAAGCCGCTCTCGAAGGCATCCCGCCTTTGAAATAATGAATCCAGTGGTCCCCACACTCGAATCCGCCGCGCCGGCGACAGCAAACAAATCCTTCAACCGCTTCGCATGGGGCGTTCTCGCGTGGAACATCCTGGTCGTGCTCTGGGGCGCCTACGTTCGAGCGAGCGGTTCAGGAGCCGGCTGTGGCAGTCATTGGCCGTTGTGCAACGGCGAGGTGGTTCCCCGCGCTCCGCGCCTTGAAACGATCATCGAATTCACGCATCGCATGATGAGTGGAGTCGCGTTGATCGCCGTTGTGGGACTCGCTGTCTGGAGCTTCTACCGCTTCCCGCGCGGTAACCGGGTCCGCCGCGCCGCGAATCTCTCGCTAGTATTTCTGATTATCGAAGCACTGTTAGGTGCCGGCCTGGTGCTATTTCAATACGTGGATCGAAACGCCTCCGTCGGCCGAGCTTTTTATCTCTCCCTGCACTTGGTGAACACGCAGCTACTGCTAGCCGCCCTGGCGCTGACAGCCTGGTATTCCAGCGGAATCCGCACGCCATCCGGCCGTGCAAGACCGCTCATCGTAGCGACACTGCCGATAGCCATCCTGATCAGCGTGGCCGGAGTGATCGCGGCGCTAGGCGACACGCTTTATCCATCCGCATCGCTAGCAGAAGGCATGCGACAGGACCTCTCCGCCGCGGCCAGTTTCCTGATTCGACTGCGCATGCTCCATCCCGCCTTCGCGATTCTGGGCGCGGCATACTTCGTTTTCGTGGCGTTCAAAATGGCGCGCTTCACATCGATCGCTCCGTACGTTATTATCCTGAGCCTGATCCAACTCCTGCTGGGAGCTATGAACCTGGCGCTTCTAGCCCCCATCTGGCTCCAGATTACGCACCTGCTGACAGCCGACCTCCTCTGGCTAGCCCTGGTACTCCTAACAATCCAAACTCGCGAACCAACAACTACGAACGAACAACAAACAACGCCGATCATATAATTGAGTTAAATGGACATCTATGAGGAAGTAGCTCGCCTCCGACGCCTGGGCCAGAAATGCGCTTTGGCGACGATCGTCCAAGTAAACGGATCCATTCCGAGCTACGAAAGTGCCAAACTGCTGGTGCGCGAAGACGGCTCCATGCTCGGCACCATCGGTGGCGGCTGCGTCGAAGCCGAAGTCTGGAACGCCGCCCGCGAAGTCATCGAGACTGAGCGGCCACGCAACATGAATTTCACACTCGGGCAAGACGCCGCCTATGATAACGGCCTCATCTGCGGCGGCCAACTCAGCGTCTTTGTCGAGCCTATCGTTCCTCAGCCCCAAGCTTTCATTTTCGGCGCCGGACATATTTCGAAAAGTCTTTCCAAAGTTGCCAGCCTGGCCGGATTCTCAACCATCATCGTCGACAATCGAGAAGCTTTCGCTCATCGCGATCGTTTCCCCGAAGCCGACGAGATCTACGCCGAAGAGTACGAAGAGATTTTCCCGAAGCTCAACATCCGCGACACCAGCTATCTCATCATCGTGACGCGCGGCCACCGCGACGATATGCGCGTGCTGCGCTGGGCCATTACTACTCCGGCGCGTTACATCGCGATGATCGGAAGCAAGCGCAAAGTGATCGGAGTGGTGAAGGAGCTCGAAAAGGAAGGCATCGCGCAATCCGCTTTCGATCGCCTTTTTGCTCCCATGGGCTTCGACATCGGCGCCATCACGCCCGAAGAGATTGCGGTCTCAGTGGTCGCGGAGATGATCGCCGTGCGCCGCGACCCGGGAACGGATTGGCGCGCAGTAGCTAAATCGATCTTTGCGAGCGAAACGGCGAAAGCGCTCCTGAAGTGAATCCGAGGCCCCAGCCCGCAGCTATCATTCTCGCCGCGGGCGCGTCGAGCCGCATGGGCCGCCCCAAACAGCTCCTCCAATTCGAAGGCCAGACATTTCTTGATTCCTTGATCCAACGCTTCGAAGGAATCTGCGATCCAATTATTGTGGTTCTCGGCTACGCCGCCGGCGAAGTCCGTGCGGGAATCCAGCGCGGAGCCAACGTGGAATTCGAAGTGAATCCCGCGCCGGAGCGTGGCATGCTGAGTTCTCTCCAGTGCGGCCTCGCCTGCGCGCCCCACGACGCGTTGTTCACGCCCGTCGATCTGCCCGGCATCTCACGCGATACCATTCAGCGTCTGGCAGCGGCTGACGAACCGGTCGTGATCCCAACATTTCAAGGTCGCAAGGGACACCCCGTCCGCGTTTCCCACGACGTCATCGCAGAGCTCTTGGCCCTCCCGGTCGAAGCCCAGGCACGCGACGCGATCCGCCGCCATGATGCGCAGCTCATCGAAGTGGACGACCCTCGCATCCTCCAAGATGTCGACACCCCCGCCGATTATGACGCACTGCTGGCCGGAGTCTTGTAATGACCCGCAAGATCATATGGCGGACTCTGCTTGCGTTATGCCTCGGGATCCTGATCCTAGGACTGCTCGCGCCCTATCTCAATGCGAATGGTTTTCGGGAGCGCATTCGTGAAGCTCTGCAAACCGCCCTGAATCGCAAGGTGGAAGTTGGCGAAGTCCATTTCAGTCTGTTCGCTGGCCCAGGGTTCAGCGTCAACGACGTGCTCATCGGCGACGAAAGCGATGCCGGTCTCGAACCCTTCGCCCACGTCACCACGCTGCAAGCTCGCCTTCATCCACGGACTTTTCTCACCGGCCATCTTTCGTTCTCGAAGCTGCGCCTTGTGGAGCCCAGCGTTAATCTCGTCAAGACTACTGCCGGTCCCTGGAACATCCAGGCGTTCTTTCAACGCGCCGCGACCGGCAAGGAGCACAAACCGCACGCTTCTTTCCCCGACATTCAAATCGTCGACGGGCGCATCGATTTCAAATTCGGCTTAGTGAAATCGGTCTTTTACATCAACGATGCCGACGTCGATATCTATCCGAATTCATCCGGAGATCTAGTGGTCAGTTTCTCCGGCGCGCCCGCCCGTACTGATCGTGGTGCGCAAGGCTTTGGCCGTTTCTCGGCGCGCGGACTGCTCCACAATCCCGG
Organism: Bryobacterales bacterium; assembly: GCA_963802915.1. GTDB lineage: Bacteria > Acidobacteriota > Terriglobia > Bryobacterales > Bryobacteraceae > JAICMB01. The sequence continues at coordinate 329,516 of CAWDKQ010000016.1, read as the reverse complement.
TGACGTGGAAGATCAACTCGAGATGGCATTGCAGCTCCAACGAAGCGCCCTTTCCGAACTCGCCGCATTATTCAACGGCCGCGATTTTGGTGTGCACGGCCACATCGCTTCCACCGCGACCCTCACTGGACCGCTCTCGCACATCGCCATCGCCGGCAGTCTCAACGTCTCCGACTTGCATCGCTGGGACTTGATGCCGGCGGAGGGTGAAGGCTGGACTCTGAATTATCGCGGCTTGCTCAATGTTCACGACCAGAAGCTGGATCTCGAAACTACCGCCGCACCTGAAGAAAAAATCCCCGTAGCCTTGAAATTCAAAGCGACGGATTTTATCTCCGCGCCGAAATGGGCCGCGTCCATGACCCTCCACGATCTGCCCGCGTCGTCGTTGGTCGAAACATCGCGTCACCTCGGAGTCGCGCTTCCCGACAACGTTCAGGTGGATGGAAAAGTGAACGGCGCAATGGGCATTTCGAGTCCCGGCGGCCTGCAAGGAGAATTGGCGCTGACCAACGCTTCCTTCAAATTCCCCGACACAGGAGCGGCGCAAATCGGTTCCGCGGAGATTGTTGTCGCGGATCGCAAAGTGTCCGTCCGCCCCGCCGAACTCACATTGGATAGCGGCCACACCGCCCGCATAGAAGCGAACTACGACATCGATAAGGACGATTTCTCGATGCAACTCGGAACCAAGCTGCTGAGTTCCGCGGATCTGACTTCGGGCCCTGGACGCCTCGTGGATGCCGTCTCCATTCCCGTGCTCGGCGATTGCCGCCAAGGCAATTGGGACGGCGACGTCCGGTACGAAAAGAAAGCTGACGCGGCCGGCCAATGGTCAGGCGCTTTCATCGTCCAGAACGCGCAGCTCGAACTTCCCGGAATTGGGTCTCCGCTCCATATCGCCGCTGCCGCCATTGAAGTGGATGAAGGCAAGGTCCAGATCAAAAACCTGCGCGGACGCCTGGGCCCGGTTGGCGTTCAGGTCGATTACCGTTTCGATCCCACAGGCGGCCCGCAGATTATGCGTTTGACCGCTTCCGAAGTGGACCTCGCAGAGCTGGAGCATCTGATGATGCCGACGCTGCGCCGTAAGCAGGGTTTTCTCGCGAACCTCCGCTTACGCCGCACGCCGCTGCCGGAGTGGCTGAAGAATCGCGACATCGAAGGCACGGTGACCATCCGAAAACTCGTTCTCGATGCGACTCCCGTCTGCGCCTTTAAAGCGCACCTCACCTGGACCGGTACGCAGGCCCGTTTCACGAACACGACATGCACGCAGAATGAAATGCAGGCCTCCGGGCGCATAGCCATCAATCTTGCCGGCTCCGTTCCGCAATACCATCTCTCGGGTCAAGTTCAAGGTCTCGATTATCACGAAGGCACGCTCGATTTCGATGGTCAGTTCGACACTGCGGGGACAGGAGCGGATGTGCTGCTGAATGCGTCGTCGCAGGGCTCTTTTACGGGTGAAGACATTCGCCTTTCAACGGACACCTCGTTATCGGAAATCTCAGGCGCTTATCAACTGAGCGCCGCGCTCTCCGGCCCGCGGCTGTTGCTGACCAAGGTTCAAGCGAACGACGGAACCGACACCTTCACGGGTCAAGGCGCAACCATCTCCGACGGCCGCATCGTCCTCGACCTCACTTCAGCGGCAAAGAGGCAAGTGAAACTTACCGGCAGTCTCTTCCCGCTCCACACGGTTCCGGTTCCGCAGTAAATGACTTTTGTCAAAATCGCCGTCGTTCTTGCCGCGATGGCTGCAATTGTTGCTGCTCAACCAACCACGACCACACCTCGTTTCGAGGATTACCCTGTAAAAGAAATCTTCAAAGGCGCTCCCGCAGTCCCGATTCTCGTTACCGCGGAGCAAAGGCGATTCCGAACTTGTATCCGAGAGGGCGTGGCCAAAGGATATGGCGTTTTTCGTGATGACAAGGAACAGCCTGGGCCGAACTTTGCGGGACACTACATCGTCGTGGCGTGGGGGTGTGGTTCACCATGCGGAATGTTGGCCATCGTCGACGCCATAACAGGCAAGGTTTATAATCCGCCCATATCGGACGGTTTCAAGCTCCCTCCGCTTCCTGCTTCCGTTCCTAGCGACCCAGATACTTTCATTCCATGGGTTGCCGAAGTGGACTTTCGACTCAACAGCAGACTCATGATCGTCAAGGCCAATCCCGATCCGTCGAAAGGCCGCACGAATTACACGCACTACTTTCTGTGGGACAACAATCGATGGGAACTCCTTCTTCGCATGCCTTTAAAATCGAACGATCCCGAATCTAGGCAATAATAATCTCATGAACGCAAGTCGCTCAGGCTTGTTCTCCGCCTCGCTGCTTGCGATCGCCATCACGGCCACCGCGCAGCGATTCCCCGAGCATAAAGACGAGGGTCCCTGCCCGGCATTCCCCTCCAGCGCTGAATTCCATTTTATCCGCGTCGAATACACCGACCTGCCGCGGTATCATCGCCGCTGGGGATACGCCTCGCGTGGAGCCACAGGCGAAGGCTGGTGGATTGTCGATTGGCCCGATGCCGATGACCACTTCACTCTCGGCGTGCAACGTCTCACTCGAGTCGAGGCCGGCGATCCGCGCCACCTGCGCCTCACCGACGATCGCCTATTCGATTACCCCTGGATCTACGCGACGCAAACTGGCTGGTGGGGTTTAACGGATTCCGAAACAGCGCGCTTGCGCGAATATCTCCTGCGTGGAGGATTCGTGGTTGTCGACGATTTCTGGGGGCCGGATCAGTGGGAAGTGTTTCGCCAGACCATGCATCGCGTGCTGCCGGAAGAACCCATCACTGATATCGGGAAAACAGATTCCGTGATGCACGTTTTATACGACATCGAAGAAAAGGATCTCACGTTTATCCCCGGAACGCGTCATCTGCGAATGAGTCCCAGCGGGCAGGTTGTTGTGCGCCAGCCCGAGGGCACTGCGCCGGCGTGGCGGGCGTTGTCCGATGGAAGCAATCACATGGTAGTGGCCGTCAATTTCGATACCGATGTCGGCGACGCTTGGGAATACGCCGACGCCCCCGAATATCCCGCCGCGATGACCACCCTCGCTTACCGTTACGGCATCAATTATCTGATCTACTCGATGACTCACTAACTATCGGTGAAGGAACACGATCAATTGTTAGCTGATCGGCTGGAGGCAAAAGAGTAGGTGTTATAAAGTAAGGGCAGTGACAAACCGGATTATATCCCTTATCCTTTAAGAGGATTAGCGTTATGAACTTGACGATCCAACTCTCGAGCGAAAAAGCAGCAGCGTTAAAAGCTCAGGCGGAAGCACATGGCCTGTCGGTTGAACGTTGGCTGGAGCAAATCGCCGAGCAACATTTAACAACCGTGACCATCGCCCATCTTCAGAAAACGAATCCAAGCGAGTGGGCCAAGCAGTTCGATGCCTGGGTTAACAGCCATGATCCAAACACGCCCGTCCTTCCCGACGAGGCGATGAGCCGCGATAGCATCTACTCTGATGGGATTTAACGCGTGCTTGTCGATACGAGCGCGTTGCTCCGCACCCTCCAACCTTTGCATCCACAGCGTGAAATTGTCAGTTCAGCTATCAAAGTCCTGGTCGCTCGGGGCAGGGAACTCCATATCGTTCCTCAGAACCTGGTTGAGCTATGGGTTGTGGCTACGCGTCCGGTCGAACAAAACGGCTTGGGTATGCCTCCTTCAACAGTCACGAGCGAATTGGCACGGCTCAAGAGCATGTTTTTGTTCTTGCCCGAGACTCCGGCGATTTTTCCTCTCTGGGAAGCTCTTGTTACTCGATATCACGTGTCTGGCAAGCTGGCGCACGACGCACGTCTGGTCGCTGCAATGCAGGCGCATGGGCTCACCGCCATCCTCACCTGCGACCGAACGGGATTCTCCCGATATCCCGGCATCGAAGTCGTGCATCCGGAACACGTCGAGGCCTAGAAATCTTCTTCCGCCACCCAACTCATTTGTGTAACACTTCGAATACAAGGACCCTACATGAACGTTTTTGGCGGCATCGAAGCCGGCGGCACCAAGTTCGTCTGCGGCATCGGAACCGGACCTGAGGATCTCCTCACTACGCAGTTCCCCACCACCTCGCCCGAGACGACCATCGAAACAGCAGTGAACTGGTTTCGCGACCAGGCCGGCAGCCGGCTCCAGGCCGTGGGCATTGGATCTTTCGGACCAGTTGACCTGCGTTCCGATTCCGATACTTTCGGCTACGTCACCACGACGCCAAAACCGGGCTGGCAGAATACCGATTTCGCGGGCGCGATTCGAGGTGGGCTCGGTGTCCCTGTCGGCTTCGACACCGATGTCAACGCCGCGGCTCTCGGCGAAAAGCGTTGGGGCGCGGCGCAAGGACTCACCGATTTTCTATACTTGACCGTCGGCACGGGCGTAGGAGGCGGAGCTATTGTGCATGGCCGCGTCCTGCATGGTATGCTGCATCCCGAGATGGGCCACATCCGAATCCCGCACGATCGAATTGTCGATCCTTATTCGGGTAACTGTCCCTATCACGGCGACTGTCTCGAAGGTCTGGCCTGCGGACCCGCCATGGAAGCTCGTTGGGGCTCGAAGGCCCAGATGCTTCCGTCCAATCATCCCGCCTGGACGCTGGAAGCGCATTATCTGGCGCTCGCGCTGAACACCTGGGTGTGCACGCTATCGCCCCAGCGCATCATCTTAGGTGGCGGCGTGATGAACCAACCGCACCTCTTCGCGCTTATTCGCAAAGAACTCTCGCGGCTCCTGAATAACTACATTCAAACTACGGAAATCCTCGACGAAATCGATCGTTACGTTGTGCCCCCGAGACTCGCCTCGAACGCTGGCGTGCTTGGGTCGCTCGTTTTAGCCGAGCAGGCCTTTGCCGCGGAGGCGGCGATTCTCTCAGGACACCAACACGCATGACCCTAACCTCATCCCTTCTTAAGAGCACTGTAGTCGCCGCGCTCGGTGGTCTTCTGTTCGGCTTCGATACGGCCGTAATTGCGGGCACCACCGCGGCGCTCACCACGAAATTCGATCTCTCGCCGAACGGTCTCGGCCTGACCGTCGCGAGCGCCCTGGTCGGAACCATTATCGGCGCGATGCTCGCTGGAATTCCCGGCGATCGCTACGGACGCCGCAACAGTCTTCGCATTCTGGCCATCTTCTATTTGATCTCCGCCTTGGGCTGTGCGCTCGCATGGGATTGGTATTCGCTGGTGACCTTTCGCTTCATCGGCGGCCTCGGAATCGGCGGTTCGTCCGTGCTCGGTCCCATGTACATTGCAGAAATCGCGCCCGCCAAGTGGCGCGGCCGCCTGGTAGGATTTTTCCAATTCAATATTGTTGCCGGTATTCTAATCGCGTACTTCTCGAACTACGTCGTCGGTACCATGGGTCTCGGCGCCGAGGAGTGGCGTTGGAAACTCGGCATATCCGCCGTTCCCGCGGCGTTGTTCTTCGTAATGTTATTCGTCATCCCGCGCAGCCCGCGCTGGCTCGTCAAGAAGGGCCACGTCAACGAGGCGCGCGAAGTGCTGATGGCGATCGGCGAAGAGAACGTCGAAACAGAACTGCGCGACATCGTGACTTCGGTCGATCTCGAACACGGCCATGCCAGCGAGCCTTTGTTCAGTTGGAAGTATCGCTTTCCAATTTTCCTCGCGGTCTCTATCGCGATGTTCAACCAATTATCGGGCATCAACGCGATCCTTTATTATTTGAACGACATCTTCGCGAAAGCCGGATTCAGCAAGGTTTCGAGCGATCTCCAATCCGTCGCGATCGGCGGGACGAACCTGCTCTTTACCATGATTGCGATGTCCGTCATTGATAAGATCGGACGCAAAATCCTGTTGCTCATCGGCGCCCTCGGAACCGCGGCCTGCCTGGCCGGTGTCGCGTCCATCATGATCGCCCAAAGCCATGAAGGACTGCTGGTCTGGCTTCTCGTCGGATACATCGCGTTCTTTGCGTTCTCGCAAGGCGCGGTCATCTGGGTCTATCTCAGCGAGGTCTTCCCCACCAGTGTGCGAGCCAATGGACAAAGCCTCGGCAGCTTTACGCACTGGGTCATGAACGCCGCAATTTCCTGGACGTTCCCCATCATCGCGCACACATCCAAAGGAGCGCCCTTTGTATTCTTCTCTGCGATGATGGTGGTCCAGTTTGTGATCGTCCTCCTGTTCTATCCCGAAACTAAGGGCGTGACATTAGAGGACATGCAGAAGAAACTCGCAACTCACGTCTAGAACAGCAGCTTGACCGCCAGTTGCAGCAACCGGGGCGGGCCGGCCTGAAGAATCTGTCCGAATGCGGGCGATTGCAAATCGTTCTCCGGAAGTCCAAAATTCGCATGGTTCAGCAGGTTGAAACACTCCGCTCGGAACTGTACCCGCGTCGTCTCACCGATATTGAAGTATTTGAAAAGCGAGAGATCGACATCTTCGATCCCCGGGCCGCGCACCACGTTGCGTCCCTCATTTCCAAATTGGCCGGCTTGAGTTACGGGGTTGAGTTGCAGGAATGGAGCGCGGCTGATCCATTCGTTTGCCGTGTGTGGCTGCCCGACGTTGGGATTTGAAATGAGATCGGGCCGGCTCGAATAAAATCCGCTGATCTCCGGCGCGCTTCCCTGCAAAGAAACGTCGGCGCTGTCGTAGACCGTAAATGGCGTGCCGGTCGAGAGGCTCGCGATCGTGTTCAATTGCCAGCCGTTCAGCAGCATTGCTCCCGCATGCGGAGCACTCCTCCAAACTGGTAATGCGTAGGTCCCGCTGAATACGAAGCGGTGCGTCGCATCGAACAGCGATGGCCCGTGCTCGGCGCGCAGATCGAACGGATTCTGCGCCAGATCGTTCTCGCCGGCAACGAGCGTCGGCGCCGACCCAGCCACATTCAGCGTGGAGATGTAGTCCAGACTCTTCGAATACCAGTACGACGCCATGAAGCGGAGGCCGTTTGAATATTGTCTTGAGAACGCTACCTGCAGCGCATGATACGTCGAACTGGAGTCATCCGCGAGCAATCCCACCGATCCGTAATTGCAGATGCCCGCGGCGTTACAAGTCGTATATTCGCGGATCTGGTTGTTGTTCTGCGCGGTCACTCCAGGACCGTAAATCGATGGATTGGCCTCGATGAACCGCGGCAGATGCGTGCCTTTGTTGCCGACGTAGCGAACGTCCAGCAGATAATCCTTCGCGAGCACGCGCTTGATGGAAAAATTCCAGTTCTGCGAGTAGGGCGGCAACATGCCCGATTGCACCGTGAGCACCGTTGCGGGCGCGACGAACGTCTGATTCCCGAACGGCGTGGGCGAGTTGCCGTAAGGATTCGCCAGATTGAAGCCAGGCCCGGGAAGTTGGTACGCCTGAGTCCACGGCAGAGCGCTGATCGAAGCCTGCAATGGCCCTCCGGTGCCGTTCGTGAAACCGTCATAGAAGATTCCATACCCAGCCCGGATCGTCGTCTTGTTGTCGCCGAATGGATCCCACGCGAGTCCGACGCGCGGCATAAACTCTTTGTAATCCACTGGCGCGATGCCCGCTGGTACGCCGGGATCGCCGGGGAACAGCAGTCCCTCCGGTGCGTTGGGATAGACGGTGGATTGCTGGCCGGGCGCCCACGCATTCATGCGGTTTCGAATATCGACATACGGAGTGTTGATCTCATATCGCAGGCCGAAGTTCAGAGTCAGATGCGGGGAGATGCGCCATTCGTCCTGCGCATAGCCGGCGCCGATCCATTTTCGAAGCCCGCGATCGAAATCTCCGCCGCCTTGAAAGAACTGCACGGATTGCCCCAGCATGAAGCTGGCAAAAGAATCGCTGGCCGGGAACGGAGCGAAGACGAAGAAGCCGTTGGTAGCAATTCCGAGAAGGGCGTTGATTTGTTGCCGGTCAAGTTCGGCGCCGAACTTCAGATTATGGCTGCCGCGGGTCATGGCAATTGAATACGATTCCTGAAAATCGTTCTGATAAGTGTTCTGCGGTCCGGTAATCGGATTTCCCAGCGACGCGTAACCGCTGACGATCAAATATGGGGCGCCTTGATTGAGTCCGAGTGTTGGCTGGTAGTCGAAACCCAGGCTGCTGCCTGGAGTGTGATTCACTGCCTGGCCGTTCAGGAATTGATTACGGAAGAACGATGCACGGAAAGTTTGCACCGTCTGCGCCGACGTGAGATGAACGTCCGATATCGTCACTGAGTTGGTAACAATATCGTCGGTAACGGGAAATCCGGGCACGCCCGCTCCCGCGATCGGCAGAGGGTCGAAATCGTGTGAGTTTGAGACAGAATATCGCAGAAACAACTGATCCTTGCCCCCGTTGAAATAATGATCCAGCCGGAAGCCGCCCTGATCGTAATCGTTGATTCCGATTTGGGTAGATTCAAAAACGTTAGTGCCGATGTTCGGCAGCGGATAAAGTTGCGCCGCTTTGATAGCAATCGGGTTGAGCAGCGACTGAGGAATCACGTTTCCAGGAAACTGCTGTCCGGTGAACTCGTTTATGAGCGGTGCGGGTTGTCCGTTCGAAGGATTAGTAAGACCGGAAAAATCGCCGGTGCGCTCAGCGGCAGTAGGCACGATTGCGGCTTGCGTCTTGCCTTCGGAGTCGCGCTGACCCTCGTAATAAACGAAAAAGAAATCCTTGTCTTTGCGGATGGCGCCGCCAAGCGTTGCGCCGTACTGATTGCGATGCAGCGGCTCAGTCGTGGCCGCGAAGAAGTTCCTGGCATCGAACGCATCGTTTCGCAAGAAATCGTATACATCGCCGTGGAACGCGTTGCCCCCTGACTTGGTGACCACCGATGTCGTCGCGCCGCTGGTCTCGCCATATTCGGCTGGAGCGTTCAGGCTGAGGATACGGAACTCGCTGACTGCATCCACCGGGACGCGCAGAGCGTATCCGCCATTGACGCTGTCCACGTTCGATGCGCCGTCAAGCAGATAATTATTCGATTCCGGACGCTGCCCATTAACAGCAAAAGCCTGACCAGCGCGTGCGATGCCACCGGCCTCGGCAAGTCCGGCAGTCATGGGAGCCACCCCCGGTTGGAGAAGTCCGAGTTGCGTAAGATCGCGGCCGTTCAATGGCAGGTCGGTCGCCTGCCCCGAAGACACCACGTTGCCGATGGTCTGGCTCGTATCCACCATAACTTTCTGCGCCGCAACATTGACTTCCGTATGCCCGCCAGAGATTTGCAACTCCACTGGAAAGTTAACCACTTGCCCGATGTCGATACGAATGTTCGACACCAAGTAAGGAGCGAAGCCATTCGCCTGCACTGCCAGCGAATACTCGCCGATAGGCAGGTTCGAGAAATGAAAGGAACCTTCGTGCGATGAACGGGCTATCCGGGTGAGTCCTGTCTGGACATTGTGCACGCTGACTTCAGCGGCGAAAATACGGGCAGAGGAAGGGTCCGTGATCAACCCTTCCAGTGTTCCGATCGGATCCTGTGCATTCGCAACGGGAGATAAAAGCGCGAGGAACAGAAACATTCCAGATTGTTTCAGTAGATTGTGAAGCATAAGGAGACTATGTTTCCCTATGCTAGGGCCGCGTTCCGTCATTGACAATAATCGAAAACAATTAGTCGTGAGCGGACGAAGCGCCCTCGACAATTCTGAAATCCCAGACGGCCCGCACCGGCATCACCATGTCTTGCGCCGTCGGGACGAATGCGACGGCATACTATTCGATCCCGGCGTTACCCCTCAACACCAAAAGCCTGATCAACGCGTGCGATGCCACCAGCCCCGGCAAGTCCGCCACTCGAAACCAGTCCCGAACTACAGCCCATGAGGCCACGTATTCTTGAGCGGGCGAGCCGCCAAGTTCCAATGAAACCGGGAATCGGAGCTTCACCGTGAGGAAAGCTTCCAGGACGCGACATGGATGAACAAATACGCGAACTGCAAGGATTCGGTCAGATACAAAGCCATCACTAGCCCGTCTGACTATCTGACGGTTAGAGTTGAGCGCGGTCCATTACGATCCAGGCTCATGTCAGCGAGGTTTCGTCCGAAAGCAAGTGATTTCGTTCACTCGAAAGCGACCCGGCTGGGGACGCAGAGCTCGATCTCGGTTCCCATCGCAACTTTGCTCAAAATCCTCAGGCGGGCGCCGATTCGTTCGGCACGTTCGCGCATCCCCAGGAGCCCCCAATGCCCTTGTCGCTTCAGCAAGTGAGGATCGATCCCGCAACCGTTGTCGCGGACCGCGACGCGGAGTTCGGCGGACCGGTATTCAATCTCCGTCTCGATGTCGTTGGCGTGAGAATGGCGGTAGGCATTGATAATCGCCTCCCTACCAATGCGGTAAACTTCGTCGCGAAACTCGGGCTTCAATTCGCGCTGCCGGCCTTCCACAACCACTCGAAATCCCGCTGTTGCGGTGAGACCTAACTCGCTAGGAACGTCGGCAAGGTCTCGGCCCAGCGATGAGAATCGACCGTGGGGCGAACGGAGTCCCTGCACCGCGCGACGTCCCTCCTCGACGACGCGGTTCAAAGCCAGGAGAACGCTATTGAACTGCGGCTTCTCAGGGGAATCCGGAGGCAAATACTCCACTGCCGCATGTAGCCGCATGGAGACGGCGAAAAGTCCCTGGAGCAACGTGTCATGGAGCTCCTGCGCGATGCGCATACGTTCCGCCAATCGTACCTCATCAAGAGTATCGAGGCCGTCGTCGGCGATTTCAGCATCGTGTTGCAATTGCGAAGGTATATAAGTCTCGAAATGCATAGAATCCCTCTCTGCTTTGCCAGTCAGCGTTTCTGCCCAGGCGCGTGACGGCCTTCGGAATCGATCCACTCGCGCAGGTAAGCCGGACAGTTTTTCAGCTTGATTTTCTCAGCTTCCAATTGTGCCAAGAACTTCACCGCGTCACGATCAACCAACGTTACATCCTGCAAACTGAGGCTGATTGCCTCGCTGGGGACTTCCAAATTCAAAAGACGCCGCAACTCCGCGACATCTTCCATCTCGATTCTTCCACTCAACGAAAACATCACGTCCGCCTCGGACGATCTTTCAATCCTTAGCATGTGTGTTTTTTCACGAGGCTACCTGTTGCAATGCCAGTGCCGTTTCTAAGCTGTTGAAAATAAGTTGGCGAGGGTCGATGGGTCTCGTTAATTCGCGAGCTTTTCGCGAACTTCGCGAGAGTTCCGCTAGAGCGGCGGTTAAACCCTCTTGAAACGGAACTTGTTGATTTTCAGGGCACGGATCTTCGATTCCATGGTGGAGGCGGGCATGCCGAGTCTCGCCGCCGCCCCGGACGGTCCAGAGACGCGCCCTTCGGTGGCGGCCAATGCCGATTCGATCGCTTCCCGCTCCTGGGAGGCGGTCTTCTTGCCGACCGGCTCCCGTTCCGGAGAAGTGGTGGGAGAGTCGACCGAGAGCCAGCTTGGATCTACCGAAAAGAGATCCGTTTCACAAACGATGACGGACCGCTCAATCACGTTCTGAAGTTCTCGAATGTTTCCCGGCCAAGCGTACGACGCCAGGAGCTCCAGAGTTTTTTTCTCGATGTTCGCGATCTTCTTCCCGGCTTTCCGTGAATAACGGTAAATGAAGTACTCGATCAACGTGGGGATGTCTTCCTTGCGGTCGCGCAAAGGTGGCATTTCGATCGGGAACACGTTGAGGCGGTAGAAAAGATCGCTTCGAAAGACGCCGGCAGCGATTGCGTTTTCCATGTTGCGGTTGGTAGCTGCAATTACGCGGACGTCCGCGCGAATCGGCTGGCTGCCTCCGAGGCGCTCGAATTCCCGTTCCTGTAAGACGCGCAAGAGAGCGACCTGAGTCTCGGCGGGCAGCTCACCGACTTCATCCAAGAAGATAGTTCCTCCCTCGGCGAGCTCGAAACGGCCTAGTCTCCGCTGCAAGGCTCCGGTGAAGGCTCCTTTTTCGTGGCCGAACAACTCGGAGGTAATCAATGTCGAGGGCGTGGCCGCGCAATTCACACTTACGAAAGCTCGTGACGCACGGCGCGACCGCTTGTGGATAGCACGGGCGATCAGCTCCTTGCCGGTTCCTGTCTCACCGGTGATCAGAACGGTGGAATCGGTCGGAGCTACCTTTGCGACACGCGCCAAGACGGCTTGCAGAGCCGGCGACTCTCCCACAATCTCCTCAAACATAGAGGTCTTGTCGATTTCCTCGCGGAGCACGATGTTCTCTTTGTAGAGCTGGTCGCGAAGTTTCTGGATTTCATCGAGAGCGTTGCGGAGATCGGTTTCGGCCTGCTTGCGCTCCGTAATATCGGTGACCGCTCCGACCAATTCGAAGCTACCAGGCTCGTCTCTAGTTGGGTGACACACCACGCGGATGTACTTGACGGAGCCGTCTGGCATGAGCAAGCGGTGTTCTATATCGAAAGCTTTCTTTTCCCTTGAAGCGCGATCGATCGACTGCTGCACTTTCGGCCGGTCCTCCGGGTGAGTGCGCTGTCTCACTAGCTCAATTGTGACCTTGTCGGACGGTTCGTTTCCGAAAATCCGAAAGGTCTCGTTAGACCAATAGATGTCTCCACTATAGACATTCCACCCGAAGCTTCCGGTATGGCTTATTTTCTGCGCTTCGGCCAAGTACGCTTCACTGCGGCGCAGCGCTTCTTCGGCGTGGAGAAGCTCGGTTTTCTCTTCGGCTTCCCGCAACGCTCTCTTGACAGAGGGGACAATCCTCGACAGGCGCGTCTTGAAAACGTAATCCGTCGCCCCGATTTTGAGGGCTTCAATCGCCACTTCTTCGTCCAGGGTTCCGGAGACAAAGATGAACGGCAGATGCGGATAGTCACGCTGGGCAATCTTCAAGGCAGATAGGCCGTCGAAGGATGGAAGAGTGTAATCGGCCAGGATCAAGTCGAAGCGGTCCTGTCCGAGCGAAGCGGTGAAATCAGCTTCATTTTCGACACGCGTTATTCGGCAGGAGATGCCTTCGATCGCAAGCGTATCCTCAACCAGCTCCGCGTCCCTGGGATCATCCTCAAGGTACAGAAAACGTAACTGAGCGCTCATTACCGGACTATTTCTTTTTGGCGCTTCCCGGGGGGGGCTGGTTGATGACCGCCCAAAACACACCCAATTCTTTAATAGCGTTTACAAATTCGTGAAAATCGACCGGCTTCACGACGTATGCGTTCACACCCAACTTATAACTCGCCACCATGTCTTTCTCTTCATGCGAAGAGGTGAGCACGACCACGGGAATCATCTTGAGGTTCTCGTCGGACTTGATCTGCTGCAGCACTTCCAATCCGTCGACCTTCGGTAACTTTAGATCGAGCAGCAGCACCGCGGGATTCTCACTCGATCGCGACGCGTAATTGCCGCGGCAGTAAAGATAATCGAGGGCCTCCTCGCCATCGCGCGTTACGACGACCTCATTGGCAAGGTTATAGTCTTCGAGGGCGGTGAGGGAAAGTTCGACGTCCTTAGGATCGTCTTCGACCATTAAGATACGGCCCAAGCTGCTCATCAGTTTGACTCCTGTGCTCTATAAAGCGAGAAATAAAAAGTCGCGCCCAAGTTCACCGCTCCTTCAGCCCACACTCGGCCTCCATGCCGATGCACAATGCGCTGGACCGTGGCCAAACCTATTCCAGTTCCTTCAAACGCCTCAGGTGGGTGGAGACGTTGGAACACGCCGAAGAGTTTATTCAGATACTTCATGTCGAAGCCGACTCCATTATCTCGAATGAATACTACTACGTGATCCTGTTTTTGTTCCGTACATCCAACTTCGATTTCGGCCCGCTGACGCGTGCGTGTGAATTTCACGGCATTCGAAATCAGATTGACCAGCACCAGACGCAACATGGAGCGATCTCCATACCAGACCGGTAACGCGCCAATCGTCCAGACGATATCGCGCCCGTCCGCTTCCTGGCGGACTTCAGCGACCGCTTCCCGTACAAGTTGTTCCAGGCTGACCTTGGTCTTATGCGTTTCAGTGCGGCCGATTCTCGAAAAGGCGAGAAGGTCGTCGATCAGGTTACCCATCCGGGTTGCCGATTCCAGGATCATGTTGACATAGCGCTTGCTTTTATCATTTAGAACCGACGCAGCCGTTTTTTGAAGGAGTTCCGTGAATCCCGCCATGTGGCGAAGCGGCGCGCGGAGGTCGTGCGAGATGGAGTAGGCGAATGCTTCGAGTTCTTTGTTAATTGCTTCGAGTTCGGTAGTTCGCTTTCCGAGTTCCTCATTGAGCGCGCGGATCTCTTCTTCTCTTCGTTTGCGCTCCGTGATGTCGTTGTTGGTTTCGAGGATTGCCGTGGGCCGCTCACGCTCATCCCGCCGCAGCGACCAGCGGCTTGCCACAACCACGTGAGTCCCGTCTGCGCGGGTCTTATCGAGTTCGCCGTCCCAACGCCCGGTGCTCAGCAACTCCGCCTGAATCTGCTCGATGGGAGCGGGGAAAGAGGTTTGCAAGAGCTCGTGAGCGCGCTTTCCAATGGCTTCTTCGGGCGCCCAGCCATACAGCTCCTGCGCTCCGCGATTCCAATACGTGATGATATCGTTCATGTCGCGGACGAAGATCGTGTCGTGGGTGAGATTCAAAAGGCTGGCCTGCTGGGTTCTTTCCGCGACTTCGATTTCGAGCCTGTCGCGAGCTTGACGAAGCTCGCCCTCGACGCGGCGTCGAATCGCGCTGAACCAGCTGACCAGTGTCGCGAAGCAGGCGAAAACGATGAAGTAAGGGAGATCGGAAGCGGAGACATAGAAGGTGTGAAGAGGCTCCACGAAGAAGTAATCGAAGCACAAGCAGGAGAGGAGAAGCCCCAAAATGGCAGCTCCGGTTCCACCGTACCAGGCGGTTACGGCGACAGCAAAGAGAAAGAATGGAACCTCCACATTGCGAACAGGAAAGCGTTCAATGAGAAGAGATCCGCCGAGAGCGATGGCCACGGAAAGAACGGCTATGGCGTAGCGTCGCACCGCCGCGAGGGGCTTGGGCCGTTGGGTTTTCGCTCGCACCATGACTTGCCGGGCCGAAGCGGCCAGCGTCAAATGCTCACTATAGTAACACCCAGGACTTTGTAACACTTCCTATCGGACGCATTTACACAACGGACGAAAATTACCGCGAACCGAAGCACAATCACCTAGTTTTCCGATCGTTAGCCGGCACCGTAGCCTGCGGTTCCATTCAGCTGGCCGCATGTCTCGGTAGCCACTCTACAGAAGACATTCGGCGGGCAATAAAGCTGGGAACTGGTTCTTAGAGCCGCTGCAATTCCGCCGCCGGAGCGTTGAGCAGATCCATGGCTTCGGCGGCGATTTCGAAGGATCGCAGACGCTGACCGTGATCGTAGAAATCTGAGATGAACATCAGTTCGTCCGCGTCGGTTTCACGCAGAAATTCAGAGAGTTGGCGGCGGACAGTCTCAGGTCCTCCGATGATCGCGACGCCCATGCGCGATTCCACCACCTGGCGCTCGGCTTCGGTCCAACGTCCTTCCATGCTGTCCACAGGCTGCGGGACGAAGATCGGTTCTCCGCGAATGAGCTTCAACTGACGCTGTGTCGCTGACGTGGCCAGGTGTTTTGCCTCCTCGTCGGTTTCGGCCGCTACGAGTGGAACGCCCGCCATCACATACGGCTCTTTGAGGTACTTGGACGGTTCAAAATTCTCACGATAGATGTGAATGGCATCGAGTAGCAGGTCCGGCGCGAAGTGACTTGCAAAGGAAAACGGCAGTCCCATAGCGGCCGCGAGTTGTGCGCTGTAAGTGCTGGAACCCAATAGCCAGACGGGCACCTCGGTTCCCGCTCCGGGAAACGCCTGCAACCTTTGACCGGGTATTGCGGGAGCCAGATAGGCGAGCAACTCCGCGACTTGTCTTGGGAAATCTTCCTCGGTGTTGATCGCACGGCGCAGGGCGTGAGCGGCCACACGATCGCCGCCAGGGGCGCGGCCAACGCCCAAATCGATGCGGCCTGGGTATAACGTTTCGAGCGTACCGAACTGTTCGGCGATAACCAGGGAAGGGTGATTCGGCAGCATGACGCCACCGGAGCCGACGCGGATCTTCGATGTTCCACCGGCAACGTATGCGATCAGAACGGAAGTCGCGGCGCTCGCGATGCCGGGCATGTTGTGATGTTCGGCGAGCCAGAAACGGCGATATCCCCAGCGCTCGACATGCCGGGCGAGATCGAGGGTATTGCGGTACGCTTCTGTAATTGTGCCGCCCTGTTTCACGGGGGCGAGGTCAAGGACGGAGTAAGGAATTTGACGGGTTTCTGTCACGGCTATCCAATGGATGCTTTGCGCCGCCGCAAAGTAGCAGCTTCGCGAAGGCGTCGATGGATAGACGAGTCGTTGCGCCCGGATACGAAACAAGAGCCAAGCTGCGGCAATCGTGGCAGAGTCCGCGGACTCGCTTTTGAACGCTACGAGACCTGCGCCACGGTCTGTTCTGGGAGCGGTGCGGGAACGGCGCGTCTCGCTTCGATCGCGGCTACGACCAGCGCGACCAAATATAAGCTGCCGCCGATGAGGAGCGTGGTGCGCAGTCCTAAATAGATGGCGAGAAAGATCGCTCCCGCCGATCCCATCACGCTTGAAGCGGCGTTTAGAGCCCAGGCCCAGCGCACTGCTTGCGGGTAGCGCGACTCCAGCCGGATCAGGCCGGTCGGGAAGGGCACGCCCATCAGGAATCCGACAGGCGCGATCAGCACGATGGTCAGCGCAATCTTGATGGCCAGCGGCAGGCCGACGCCGTATTGTCCAATCGGCGCGGCGGCGAAGGCCAGAGCAGCGACGCCGACGGTAATCGCGACCAGCACCCAGGTCAGGCGCGATGACGGCGCGTTGGCAAGAAAACGCCGGCTGTAATAGCTGCCTAGTCCGCTCGAAATCAGCATCGAAAAGATGATGACGGTTAGCGCGTAGGTGGGATGGCCGAGAAGCAGGATGAACTTCTGAATCAAGGCCACCTGGATCATTATGTAGCCCGCACCGAGGCAGACGAAATACCAGAGGAAGGATCGCAGTCCTTTTTCGACCGGTAGCCGCGCTTTCAGCAGCAGCGGCGGTAGAGCGAGGATTACTCCGGTCGCAAGAATGCTGATGGCGACCAATCCGAACAATAGCGGCACAGCGCGGTTGATTTTGTAATCGGCCGAATCCTCGTGATGTTCCCAAAAGTGCAGGAGGTCGCGCGGCTGCACCGTGTAGAAGAAGAACGGCCGGTCGTCCGATACGGGCGAAACGTCGAAGGCGTAGTTGTCCCAGAACTGCTGTTTATCAGGGCTGCGCAGAAAGTCGGCGAAAGCGTTTTGGACCGGCTCGCCAGGGGCGTAGATCAAGTCGACTTTGCTGTTGACGAGACCGGCTTTAAGCCTTGCAAGATCTTCTGGAGAGATTGGCTTGCGGAAAATCATCACCGTATCCTGCGATCCCCATCCACCGAGATTCTCGGGATTCTGTCGCAGGATGATGACGTGACTCGCTAGATCCGGCTCTCCGATTTCCTGGAACGCCGCGTAGGCGAGGGAAAGCAGTCGCAGCGATTCGCGCGGCGGCTGAAATCCCCAGCGCGTGAAGGCGAGCAGACCGTCGTCGGTCAGATGCGTTAAGTAATCGCGAACGGCGTCCGTAGTGTACAGATTGTTTTCCGAAAGCGCGAACGCGCCGGCAGCCGTGGAAGCCCACGTGTCTACCAACGTTGCTTGCAGTACCTGATATTTATCCGTCGAACGGCGCACGAAGCTGCGTCCATCTTCGACGTGGACGTGAACTTCCGGCCGCAGATAGAGCCCGTGGCTGAACTGCGGGAATTTTTCCCGCATGATAGTGTTCGCGATGATCGGATTGATCTCGACGGCGGTGATGTCCTTGCTTCCTGAGGCCATCGACCGCGCGACGTCCCAGCCTCCGCCGGGCCCGATGATCATCGTCTTGGCGCCAGGC
Organism: Bryobacterales bacterium; assembly: GCA_963802915.1. Classification (GTDB taxonomy): domain Bacteria; phylum Acidobacteriota; class Terriglobia; order Bryobacterales; family Bryobacteraceae; genus JAICMB01. The sequence goes on along the minus strand of CAWDKQ010000016.1, from coordinate 311,574 downwards.
CGGATGACGTAAGGAAATCCGGGGCCTTCCGAAAGCAACTCGTGGCGCTCACGATCCTGGAGATGATCGAAATCGAACTGGGAGATGCCCGTGGATGCGTCGGCATCAATAACGATGAGGAGACCCTTGGTGATTCCAATCCGCGAAATAACGTTCCACTTGGAAAAGATTTCCTGCGGGATCTTCTGATTCTTGGCGTAATGAATGTCGATGACCCGCCAGCGTCCGTTGTAGGCGATCAGAGAAACCAAGGCCAGGGCTAGAACAACAGCGGCGGCGCGTCCTCTCTTGCTGACCGCGCAATTGAACCAGACCGCGGAAGATACCGCGAAGAGCACGGCCGCGGCTAACACGGTGTTCGGGCCGCCCAGGCTATTGAGAAATGGCAGTAGGGCGAAGCAGCCGATGGCAGCGCCGAGGAGGTCGAAGAAATAAACGCGGTCGACGCGCTGGATCGTCTCGGAGACGGCGAGCGAGACGATGGTGCCGGAAAAGAAGAAGGGCAGGGCGCTCGCGAAGTAGATGAGGCCGAAGGTGAATACGCCCGCTTGTCCGCCCTGGCCGATTACGAAGACCAAGGAGACGACAACCGCTATTGCGTTGAGCGCGGCGAGGGTTCCGAGCTTGACGAAGAAGTTTCCCGCGCGCGCCGCGACGACGTAAGAGAACACGCCCCCCGCGCCCAGTCCGAATAATGCCAGGGAGATAGCGAGGAAGGCGAAGTGATAATAGAAAACGACGGAAAAAATGCGGGTAAGCGAGAGTTCCAGGACCAAGGTAGCCATGGTCGTGAAAATGACGCCCAGATAGATTTGGGGCCAGCTCGCCCCGTTTACGTCGGAGGATGAACTAACGCGGTGCAATTCACTATCTTAAAGCAATCGACCGCCGGGCTTCTGAGAGGCAACTGCTTTTCCGGCGGCCGATTGTTTCTTCCCTGGCATATCGACGTTCAATGCCAGCCGCATGGTTGCGCGGAATGTTACGCGCCGACGGCAACGGGCATCTTCTTGGCGACGTAGGCGATTAGGTCGATGATGCGTTCGGAGTAACCCCACTCATTGTCGTACCAAGCCACAACCTTGAGCAGATTGCCACCTAGTACTTTGGTCAGGCCGGCATCGACAATCGAGCTGTTCGAGTTGTGCATCATGTCGGTGGAGACCACCGGGTCTTCGGTGTAGCCGAGGATGCCCTTCAGAGAGCCTTCGGATGCTGCCTTCAAGGCGGCATTCACTTCTTCGGCTGTTGCGGGCTTATTGAGGATGACAACCAGATCGACCACCGAAACATTAGGCGTGGGAACGCGCATGGCATAACCATCCAGCTTGCCCTTCAGTTCAGGGATGACGAGCCCGATCGCTTTGGCGGCGCCGGTGGTGGTTGGAATCATGTTGAGCGCTGCTGCACGGGCGCGGCGCAGGTCTTTGTGGGGGAAATCGAGGACGTTCTGATCGTTGGTATAGCTATGGATCGTCGTCATCGATCCTTTTTCAATGCCCCACTTATCGTTGATCACCTTTACCACGGGGCCGAGGCAGTTGGTGGTGCAGGACGCGTTGGAAATGACGTTGTGCTTCTCGGGATCGTACTTGTTCTCGTTTACGCCGAGAACGATGGTGATGTCCTCGTTCTTGCCCGGAGCGGAGATGATAACTTTCTTGACGGTGCCCTTGATATGTTTCGAAGCCTGCGTGGCATCGGTGAACTTCCCGGTGGATTCGATTACGATTTCCGCACCGAGGGAGCTCCAATCGATTTCGGCCGGATCTTTGATTGCGAAGATTTTAATGCGTTTGCCGTCGACGACGATCGCATCCGCTTCCGCTTTCACTTCCTCTTTGAGGGGGCCCAGGATGGAATCGTATTTAAGAAGATGCGCGAGAGTTTTGGTATCAGTGAGATCATTGGCTGCGACAAATTCAATGTCGGAGCGATGCAGACCAGCGCGTACTACATTTCGCCCAATGCGGCCGAAGCCGTTGATGCCAACTTTTATTGCCATATGCTTTTATTTTAGCTACACGCGGTGCCTAACGCACGGGGCAGGTGACAGGCGTGGTTAACCAGACATTATCCTGACTATGGAAATGCGGTATACTATTGATGTAAGCGAAGTTAGTCCGCATAGCCCGCTCCTTGTTTCGTAGTCGGCCGCGCTGATTCTCCTTCCACGAATTCTGAATGAACACTTTTTCTGAACTGACACTCTCGCCTGTATTGCAGGCGAACCTGGCGAAGAATGGCTTCGTCAAACCGACGCCCGTACAGGCGGAGTCCATCCCCGGAGCGCTCTCCGGCCGCGACATCGTAGCAACGGCTCAAACCGGCACAGGCAAGACCCTGGCCTTCGTACTTCCGATGCTGGAACTGCTTTCGACGAAAAGCTCCGGAAACATCGAGGCAATTGTGCTGAGCCCCACGCGGGAGCTCGCCATGCAAATCCAGGAGACCTTCTCGAAAATTGCATCGGGAACGGGAATCCGTGCCGCGACCGTTGTCGGCGGCATTAATGAAAACACGCAATTGAAATCGATTCGCGCCGGTGCGCGGGTCCTGATTGCGACCCCAGGCCGGCTGTGCGATTTCCTAAATCGCAAACTCGTGAAGCTGGGCAACGTACGCATGCTGGTCCTCGATGAAGCCGATCGCATGCTGGATATGGGTTTCCTCCCGGCAATCCAGAGCATCACCGCGGCGCTTCCCTCGAAGCGCCAGAACTTACTGTTTTCGGCGACTATCGAGAATTCGGTCAAGCATCTGATCGAGCGCTACTCGAACGATCCGCTGCGAGTGGAGATCGGTTCGATGACCAAGCCGGCCGAAGATGTCGACCTGCACCTTTATGAGGTCGGGCAGGATGGCAAGCTCGCCTTGCTGCAGCAGATGCTGAAGGACGAGGCGGGATCGTACCTGGTGTTCGCGCGAACGAAGCGGGGCGCCGACAGATTGGCCCGACAACTCTCGGTCAGCGGCTTTAAAACCGCGTGCATTCACGGGGATCGTACGCAGAGCCAGCGGAACCAAGCATTAAAATCTTTTCAACAAGGCCATCATCGGGTCCTGGTTGCAACGGATGTGGCGGCGCGCGGGATACACGTGGACGGCATCAGTCACGTGATCAATTTTGATCTGCCGCAGGCTCCGGAAGACTTCATCCATCGCGTAGGCCGGACCGGCCGCGCGGGAGCTCGTGGGACAGCGTCGACCTTCGCAACTCCTTCAGAGCGTGGAACAATTCGCCAGATTGAGCGTCTGATCGGCATGCAGCTGACGCGCTGTTCTCTCACCGGTGAAATTCTCCGAGATCAGAAAGTGATTGTGCTTCCGGTTGCTCGGAAAGTGCGGTCGTTCAAGCCTCGGGCGAGACGGCAAGCCGGTCGTTAAACTGTTCGGCACGGACTGGAGTAGTACTGTATAATGATTGAACCTTTTAGGCAAAGTCTTTATAATCAGTATTAAGGACAACTTTCGTTAAGGGCATGACACCTCGCAACTTCGAGATTCTGCATTCGATTGTCCAGTCCTATATAGAGACTGGAGAGCCAGTTGCGTCGCGTACGATCTCACGCGGACGGCGCGACGCTCTCAGTGCGGCCACCATCCGCAACGTGATGGCGGATCTCTCCGACGAAGGTTATCTTTCGCAACCACATACGTCCGCGGGCAGGGTACCGACGGAAAAAGCCTTCCAGGCCTACGTTCATTCTCTGATGCGCGGACGCGTGCTGGTAACGGAGCTGCAACGGTTGAAATCGGCGTTGGCGCAGCTCGACACGGTTGAGGCGAGAGTGGAGCAGTCCTCCCACATTCTGATGGAAATGACTCGCGGTGTTGGGATCGCAGCAGCGATTCCGACGTTCAGCCAGACGCTCGACCATATTGAACTGATCGACATCGGCAGCCGGCGCCTGCTCATGATCGTGGTGACGAATGACCGCATCGTCCGGAACCGCGTTGTCTGGCTGGATGAGCCGGTTTCCGCGGAGGAACTCGTTTCCATTCGGAACTACATCAATCGCTCCTTCAGCGGTCGCACGCTTCCCGAAATCCGGGCTGAGCTGCGGCATCGTCTGGACCAGCAAAGCGCGGCCTACGATTCGATTCTGAAAAAGCTCACCGTGCTCTATTCCAAGGGCCTTCTCGATATCGAGGTGTCGGCGGAGGTTCATCTGGAAGGCGCTAGCAATCTGGTGGGTCTCGATCTGCATCTTACGCGCGAGAAGATGCGCGAGTTGTTCCGCACGCTTGAAGAGAAAAAACGCATCCTGCAATTGCTGGAGCAGTTTCTGGAACAGCCCGCCGGAGAAGTTATGGTTCAGGTTGGTTTGAGTGAAGCTCATCCCAGCATGCGGGAGCTGTCGTTTATCGGCGTAGCGGTGGCCCTCAACGGCGGCTTCTGCGCGAAGATCGCAGTACTCGGGCCATTGAGGATGAATTATGAAAAAGCCATTTCCGCCGTCCTCCACATGGGCCAAGCTTTCCAGAGCATACCGGCATAGGCTAAATTCGAAATCTTACACTAGTAGTATGGACAGCAAGAAATCACTTGTCGATTCTCAGGACGGGGAAAACGGACTCGCTCAGCTTGGCGAAGCCAGCGTAACTCCGGTGGATGACATATCGGTTGACGCATTGACCGCCGAACGGGACCGTCTGCTTGTCGAACGCGCGGATTTACAGGACAGGCTGCTACGGCGGCAGGCCGAGTTCGATAACTTTCGACGGCGCGCCGAGCGGGAGAAGGCCGATGTCCTCGAATACGCAAATACGCAATCCGTACAGGCGATTCTCCCGATTTTGGACGATTTCGAGAGGGCTCTCAAAGTGGAATCCTCCGATGCTGACTACGCGCGTGGAATGGAGCTTATTTTTCAGCGTCTTACGGATTCGTTAAAGAAGCTGGGCCTGGAGCCGATTACTTCAACAGGCAAGCCGTTCGACCCGAATCTGCACCACGCGGTGGATAGCGTTGAAACGGACGAGGTGGAGGATCACACCATACTCGAAGAGTACCAGCGAGGATATAATTTTCGAGGTAAGCTGTTGCGCCCAGCCATGGTGAAGGTTGCTGTCAAGAAATCATGAACGCTACAAAGCGAGACTACTACGAGGTTCTTGGTGTTGGACGGGAATGTGAAGATCAGGAGCTGAAAGGCGCCTACCGCAAGCTCGCGCTCAAATACCATCCGGACCGTAATCCTGGGGATGGTGTCGCCGAGGAGAAATTCAAAGAGGCGGCCGAGGCCTATGGCGTTCTTAGCGATCCGCAGAAGAGAGCGGCTTACGATCGCTACGGATTCCAGGGCCTCCAGGGCGGCGCCGCGACCATGGACCCGAACGCATTCGCAGATTTCAGTGACATTCTAGGCGACTTCTTCGGGTTCGGCGATTTGTTCGGGGGAGGACGCCGCAAAAGCCGGGTGCAACGCGGCGAAGATCTTCGCTACGACCTCGAAATCTCGTTCGAAGATATGATGCAAGGGCTCGCGGCGGACCTGCAAGTGCCTCGCATGGAATTCTGTAAGACCTGCTCAGGGACTGGCGCTGACAAGAACGACGGACTCACGACGTGTCCCATGTGCCGTGGCCGCGGCGAGGTAATTTATCAGCAAAGTTTTCTGCAGATCAGGCGGACTTGCGGGCAGTGCAATGGGCGCGGGCAGATTATCCGGCGCGTTTGCCAGACTTGCAAGGGCGACGGCCAGATTAAGACTGAGCGCAAGCTCAAGGTGAATATTCCAGCGGGTGTCGACAACGGCACGCGTCTGCGGCTCTCCGGCGAGGGTCAGCCCGGAGCGAACGGCGGACCTGCAGGCGACTTGTACGTTGTCGTGCGAGTGAAAGAACACCTGATCTTCGAGCGCCAAGGCGACGATTTACATTGCACGGTGCCGATCAACGTCGCGCAGGCGGCGCTGGGTACCGAGGTCGATCTTCTAACTCTCGACGGTTTGCAGACTGTCAAAATACCCGAAGGCACGCAAAGCGGCGCGCGGGTCAAGCTGCGGAATCTCGGCGTTCCGCGGCTACAAGCCAGTGGACGCGGCGACCTGTTCGTTAACGTGAACGTCAAAGTTCCCGTCAAGCTTACGCGCGAGCAGAAGAAGCTCTTCGAGCAGCTTCGCGAAACGCTTCCTGAAGAGAACGAACCGCACGAAAAGGGAATCTTCGATCGCGTCAAGGACTACTTCGTTTAAGTCCCGAAGCTTGCCCGGCCGGTGCGGTCGATCCAGCCGCGAAACATGCGCGCGCAGTTGCGTGTGAAATCGTTCGTCGATAAATCCTCAATCGCGTAGCGCATCTTGCGCCTCCAGTTGGGATACTCCGCGGTGGTTCCGGGGAGATTCTGTTGTTCCGTCTCCTTGAACAGGTCTTCCTGATTCAACATCATTAGTTCAGACGGCGTGGAGCAAAGAAATCCGACGACCGCGTTGTGCAACTCGCCGGTGAGTTCCCAGACATCGTGGGCATTGCGCGGGAACCAATCCGGCAGCATCCCAAGACTAAAAAGCAAATCGAGCATCTTTTGCTTTTCCTGGCGGCGTTCTTCGAGCATGCGGTAATACGCGGCATCGTCGGGGAGAACTCCGGCGCTGCGGCGCGCTTCGATGTCGCGGTTGATCCAGAATCCGGCAAGAGTGGGCAAGTCGTGTGTAGAAACGGAAACCAGCGCTTGCCTCGGATACTCCTTCGGACGGCGGAACTGACCCTTCTTGTCCTGCTCGAAATAGAAAAGACGGTAGCTCAGCATGCCGAATTGCGCCAGCGTCTCGCGCACCAAGTCGGGAACCGTTCCGAGGTCTTCGCCGATCACGATCACTTTGTTCCGGACACTCTCGAGGGCGAGTATTCGCACCAGGTCCTCGAAGCGGTCGCGGACGTAGGTGCCTTGGGTTGCGTCCATGCCGTCGGGAATCCAGAAGAGCCGGAAAAAGCGCATCACGTGGTCGATGCGGAGCGCGCCGCCGTTTTGGCAGCTTCTGCGGATGGACTCGGTGAAGAGCCGGTAGGAATCATGATAGTGGCGTTCGGAGTTGGGCGGCGGGAAGGCCCAGTCCTGACCTTTCGGCGCAAAGTTATCGGGAGGCGAACCGACGCGGCAGCCCGCGACATAGAAATCCCGGTTCGACCACAGGTCGCATCCGAAACGGTCCGTCGCCAGCGCGAGATCGTGATAGAGCCCGATGCGCAGACCTTTCTTGCGCGCATACTTCTGGGCGGCTTCGAGCTGCAGGCCGATTTGCCATTGCACGTATTTGTGGAACAAAACGCTGCGCCAGTGTTTCTCCGCGAACTCGCGCGTTTCGGGCGAATCCGGCTTGCGGTATGGCTCCGGCCACGCTTGCCAGTTCCACACGTCGGGATTGCGCTTGTGCATCACTTCGTCAAGGGCGGAATGTACGGCAAAGCGATGCAGCAAGTCGCCCTCGCGATCGATATACGCTCGAAACTCCAGAGCTCGGGGAGTCTTGTGATGGAACTCCAGGAGAAATTGTCGGAACAGCAGTTTCAAGAAGCGCATCTTGAGGCTGAAGACGCGCTCGTATTCGACCAGATCTGTTGCGCGAAGCGCCGCAATCTCATCGCGTAACTGTGGACAGGCGAGCAAGCGCTGCGCCCATTGCGAATGCGCCAGGTCTTCGACCTTCTCGACGTCCAGATAAATCGGGTTGCGGTAATAGCTGCAGTTGGGAAGATACGGACTGGTGTTGAACGGCTGCCGGTTGGGAATTGCATGCAAAGGGTTGAGGCCGATGAAGCTTACGCAGAGCTCGCGCGAGACCCAATCGCTGAAGCGCTGCAGGTCGGTGAAATCGCCGCATCCCCAGTTGTGCGAGGATCGGAGGGCGTACAAGCTCACGCCGATACCGGCGGCCTTCCGGTCGCGAAGCCACTCGGGTTCATAGGCTCGTTGCGGACCGACAATCAGACGCGCTTGGGCGTTCAGTTGGCCGATCTTCAGATTGATATTGTGATATCCAAGGCAAACGTCGCCAAGCCAACGAAGTTGTTTGCGCAGGAACTGCCGGTCGCGGAGCCGAGCTTTTTCAACTGTCGGCGCGGTCGCGAGCGGGATGTCGAAACGCGCCGACATGCCGTTTTCAAATCGGATCTCGATGGTCGCGGTGGCATTCTCGAGACCTTCGGGAATGTTGACCGGAATGTCTAGGGGCGGCTGTTCTCCGGCGACGATCGTGGGCGGCAAAAGGCTGGACCAGGCGCGCCACTGCCGATCAGCCAGGGCTCGCTCCAGGCTCTGCTCCGAAGAGACATCTACGCCGAGCGACCGGAGCACTCCCTTTTCAGCTTCCGGAGGGGTTTCGTGATGTTTGCCCCAAATATCCCAAAACTCGCGCTCGATTCCCCATGCTTCCGCAACTTCATCGAGTACGGTCGCGGGTTTCGCCGATGGTTTGGGCGTAGATTCGTCGCTCAATGTAGGCATGTGATAATGAGATTGTGGACGCCGAAGACAAGTTTCAGTTGAGCCTTCCTCCCGAACTCTTTGCCCGCGTAGATGAAATGGATGCGGGCGGTCCGTCTGACGGTATCGTGATGACGTCGCTCGATTGGGCTGTGAATTGGGCTCGCAAAAACTCGATTTGGCCCATGTCTTTCGGTTTGGCATGCTGCGCGATTGAAATGATGTCGATGATCGGGTCGCGCTATGATATTTCTCGTTTTGGCGCCGAGGTGATGCGCGGGTCGCCGAGGCAATCGGACCTCATGATCATCGCCGGGCGCGTTTCGAACAAGATGGCGCCGGTGATCCGGAGACTGTATGAGCAAATGCCCGAGCCGAAGTGGGTGATCTCGATGGGCGCTTGCGCGACGTCGACCGGCGTTTTCAGTAATTACGCGCTCATACCGATCAACCAGGTGATCCCGATCGACGTATATGTCCCGGGATGTCCGCCGCGTCCGGAGCAGTTGATCTACGCGATCATGCTTCTTCAAAAGAAGATCGAGGCGGAGCGCGGGACGGTCAAGCGGGTTTTGAATCTGGCTTGACGCCGCGGGCCACCCGTTGGCTCGATAATCTTTCACACAAATTTCCCCGACATTAGCGGCGATCTGGCTCAAACAATGGTCGCACAGGCCGATATGGAGCATGAGGCCGCACTCAGAAGCCCGGCTTCATGGAGTGCAACATGACTATCTCAAATATCTCATCGGTCGGTGCCGCGGTAAACCCCCTTGGGGTAACGGATAAATCTACTCCGGCACAAACCCAGGAGCAGGCATCGGATCGAGCGAAGCTGGTGCAGGCTGTCAAAACAGTGAATGAGAGCAACGCGCTGGGTAACGAAAACGAATTGACTTTTGTGTTTGACAGAACCACCCACCGCACTCTTACGCGCGTTATCAATCGCAACACGAAGGAAGTGGTAATGCAAATCCCACCCGAATATGTGATTCGGATGGCTGAACAACTCAAACAAGATTCGGCGGGGTGACCGATAAGGTTTTCGAGGGAAGAATGCGGAACAACCCATACGAAGCGTACGCCAACGATGAGATTCTCAACGCCGATCCGGTCAAGCTGGTGCAACTCATGTACCGTGGAGCGATCGAGGCGGTGACCAGCGGGCGAGCATGCCTGGCTCGGCGGGACATCAAGGGCCGATCCAGGTTCATCACTAGGGCAGTGTTGATTTTGACAGAACTGTTTTCTTCGTTGAACCATGAGGAAGGCCGAGAGTTGAGCGCCCGGCTTGCCGCACTATACGATTACATGCAGAGACGGCTCCTCGAAGCCAATCACACGCAGGAAGATGCGCCACTCGCGGAGGTAGAACAGCTTCTCCAAAGCTTATCGGAGGCATGGGAGAGCATCGGGACGGCTGCAGAGACGTCAGCAGTTCCTACGCAAGTCCGCGGGATGGCGTATGCGGAAGTTGAAGATGAGGAGTACGTTCCAATGAGTTACTCCTATTGATCGAGTGTATGCTCGTCGATGAGCTTGGCGGCGACGTCGTTCGCCGACGGCTTATATTCGCCGCGTTCGACTTGGAGCCGTAAGGCCTCTAGCCGGGATTCGCTGGGGCTGAGAGCCGTTGCCAGATCGGAAATACTGGCCGCATCGGCCTCGGATGTCTGGGGCGATGCCGTTCCGTTTGCGGTACGGTCCGGTCGAACGCTTTCGGTCTTCCCGGTCTCTTGCGACTGAGGAGCGCGATTCAAGTCATCAATGCGCATTTTTGGATAATCCCGCTACGATCATTTTAGCTATTCCTAGTCCGCCACTATTTGCGATAGCCTGGGCAAACTGTTGCTCGCCGAGTTGTATAAGAGACTCGTTGGTTTGATCTTGATCGTCGTCTGAGTCGCTGGACGTTTCTCGCGCCGATCGGAGCATCTGGCCAATCAATAAGGCTTCGAAGTCCGTGGCTACATGTTTCAACTTGGCTTTCTGCTCGGGACCGCCGTCTATTGCGGTCGGCGATGTGGCCTGTATGGAGGGTGTTGGCATCAAATTACCTCAATTTCTCCGTCCAAAGCTCCGGCGGCTTGCAGTCCTTGGAGGATCGCTATAATGTCCCGTGGCGTCGAGCCAATGGCAGTCAGGGCGCGGACGAGTTCCTCAACTGTCGCGCCGTCTTTCAGTACAACATTGCGAGCCTTCTCCTCCTTTGTCACAACCTTGGTTTCAGGAACGACTACGGTCTGACCAGTGGAAAGGGGCGAGGGCTGCGAGGGCGTGAGAGTGGTTTGGATCTCAACAGTCAACGCCCCGTGCAAAATGGCAACGGGCGAGATTTTTACATCCTTGCCCATGACAATGGTCCCGGTTCGCTCATTTACAACGATTTTGGTTGGGCGGTCGGCTTCGATGCTGAGATCCTCGACGTCGGCGACAAATTCCACGGTTCTGGCTCGGTAGGTAATGGGTGTTTTTACGCTAACCAGAGCCGAATTCTCCGCGTGAGCCACTATCGTTCCATCTTGGCCGAATTTCTTATTGATCGCGGCGGCAATCCTGGCGGCCGTCATGAAGTCGGCTTGATGAAGTTGCAGCCGTAGTCCATCGGAGGGAGCAACCGAGGGCACCGTGTGTTCGATGATCGCACCGTTGGGAATGCGTCCCGCGGTGGGATGATTCACGGAACGGGAAGTACCGCCTCGCCCCGCGGCAAAACCTCCCGTGACCACCGACCCTTGCGCTACTGCATATACCTGTCCATCGGCGGCTTTCAGTGGCGTCAAGATCAGGACGCCGCCTTGCAAGTTTGAAGAATCGCCGATTGCCGACACGGTGACATCGACGTGAGCCCCCGGCTGGCCGAACGGTGGAAGATCAGCGGTGACAAGAACGGAGGCCATGTTCCGGACCAGGATCGCAGTGGGGTCGATCGTAACGCCCATGCGCGCCAGAAGATTGGCCAGACTCTGCGCCGAGAATACGGTCTGCCGTTTGTCGCCGGTGCCGTTCAGTCCCACTACGAGACCGTATCCGACGAGTTGGTTGTCACGAACCCCCTCCAGGGAGACGAGATCTTTGAGGCGGGTGGCTGCCGGCAACCGATTCGAGTTGGCCATGAGAAGCAGCGCAAATGAAACAGAGAATCTCATACGTCAGAACGGAAGCAGACCCAGCAGCAGCCGGTACAGGATGAACGGCCTCTTGATGGCGTCGTTCACGATGCCTTTGCCCGTGACCCGCACATCGAGCATAGCGATGCGATCCGAAGGGATCTGGTTTAGGTTCGAGAGGTCAGCGGGCCGCACGATTCCCCGTAGCGTTATGGTCTGATGCTCGGAGTTGACATTGACCTCCTTCTGGCCTTGAATGACGAGGTTGCCGTTGGGGAGAACCTGCGTGACCTGAGCAGTAACGGTTGCGGTCAAGGTGGTGCCCCTGCTGGTTGTGCCCTGGCCTTGGAGTTGCGTGTTGTTGGTAGTGTTCGCGAGGTTCGTGAACGGTCCGGTTGCGGACGTGATGCCGCCCAGTGCGGTGATAGAAGCCGCGGTGCTCGACTTCCGGGACGTATTCGAGGCGCCGGTCGAAACCGCCGAGGTCGTATCAGAGACTAGAACCGTGACGAGGTCGTAAAGGCGGGCCGCCCGAACGTCTCGGAACCCATCGGCGAGCGTGCCGCTGGCCGTGTACAACGAACCCGGGGTGCTCTCCTCAGTCGTTTTGGCGCCGCGAAGGGTCTGCTCTATGTACTGATCGAGAGGAGTAAGCTTCGGCTGAGCCTTTTTGTCTTTCGCCGCCGTGGATACCATGAAAATCAGAAGGATTGCTGTAAGCTTTTTCATAATGTTCTGTCTTCCGGGCCAACGTGGGCCTCGCCTTTCCCGTCGACGACCGCTCTGAACCCGCGGTGACTCTCGGGATTGACGAGCAAAATGGAATCTCCTTTCGTGCCTCCGCTGCGAGCCACTGCGTCGAATACGATCCGCGCGAGTCCGCGCGATGCGGTAACGTGCACTGTCTGTCCTGGCGCGATATCGGGAGGGATTTCGATGAGATCTTCGGAGATGAACGCGCCGGCGGGGATTGTTCTGCGAGCGGCGCGCCCTATGACATTGCTTCCGTTTTCAAGATGCGGCTCCAGGGCGAAAATCGTGCGCCGGGATACGACGATATCCGCCGGCGCGATCGTGTTTCCGGCGTGAAGTTCGCGGACGGCGAGAACGACCGGCCTTTCCTCTTCAATACGGACGAGCGCCCAGACGGCAATCGTGTGCTGGGGACTGTACCTCACTGTTCCCCGCCATAGCGCCGGCTCGGCGCGGTGAAGCGGGGAGGGGATTTCCAGGCCGGCGCGTGCGAACTCCAATTCGCCGGATGGAACCGGCAAATGCGAAAAATCCACTACGCGGATTCTCATCGTTGTTGTTTCGAGAGTTGCGAGCATAGCGCGCTGAATCCTCTCGGGCGTAAGGGGCGCGACGGCGCGCTCGAAACAGAGGGCAGGAACGACTTCGCCGATTGTAATGCCGCTGCGTTTGGCAATCGAACGCAGTTCGCCACCAGAGAAGGTGCGGTGCGAACCTGGGACAGGCGCCAAACTGACCACGGTGTCCGCGTCGACCTGCGCGAAGAGCGACAAGTGAGGCGCAATATCGGACGCCAGGATGCGGTCGCGGTCCACCGTCGCGCATGGCGAGGCGGCGAGCGCCGAAGCCAGTCCGAAAACGCACAGTCCGAGGAGCGGTTTCATTGCGTGATGCTGTTCACCTGTTGGTACATCTCATCCGCAGCCTTCACGATTTTGGAATTGGCATCGTAGGCGCGCTGGCTCACGATCAGATTGACGAACTCTTCCACGACGTTGACGTTGGAACCTTCTACATAGCCTTGCATCAGTGCGCCGTTTCCCTCCTGGCCTCCAGGAGCCCCGACCGTGGGATCGCCGGAAGCATCGGTCTGGGAAAAGAGATTCCCGCCAATGCTGTTCAGTCCCGCCGGGTTTGCGAAGTTGGCGAGTTGAATCTGCCCGGCCACCTGAGCTGCCGTTTGGCCGGGCTGCGTATAGCTGACCGTGCCATCTGCCGCGATGGTGATGCTTTGAGCCTGCGCTGGAATCGTGATTTGCGGTTCGATAGGATTGCCCTCGGCGGTGACCACATTTCCGTCGCGATCCAGTTGAAACCCGCCGTCACGCGTGTACGCGGTCTCGCCGCTCGGAAGTCTGACTTGAAAGAATCCCTTGCCTTGGATCACGAGATCGAGCGGATTGTCGGTTTCCTGGAAGTTTCCTTGCAGCGAGATGATCTCGTTGGACGCGGGCCGCGTCCCGAGCCCGACCTGGAGTCCACTGGGGATTGTGGTTTGAGAGCCCGCGGCGGCGCCGGGCTGAATCAGGTTCTGATAGAGAAGGTCCGCGAACTGGGTTCGCCGCGCCTTGAATCCGTTGGTGTTCGCGTTGGCGAGATTATTGGCGATGGTGTCCACGTTTAACTGCTGGGCATTCATCCCGCTCGCGGCGCTGGCCAGAGCTCTGATCATATTTGTTCCTTTCCGGTTGGATCCTTCTCGAGATTCATGACGTGACTCTGGCGACCTGCTCGACGACCTGACGATTCATATCCGTGCCGATCGAAACGGCGCGCTGCAGCATCTCGAATTGCCGCATCACAGTGACGAGGCGCACGGCCGATTCGGCGGGCTGGAAATTGGCTGATTCTAGGCTGCCCTGCTGCAGATCCGCTGGCGTCGTGTCGACGCCGCCTTGGGGAAAATCGTAATAGTTCATTCCGTGCTTGCTCAAATCCGTACCGGTTCTCTTGACGACCACATCGAGCTGCGCAACCGCCTGGCCATCCTGACGGATTTCGCCCTCACCCGTGATCTCGACCGGTTTTGAGGCATCGAGTTGAATCGGATTTCCATCCTGACCTCTCAATTTCAGACCGTCTTGCGTCTCGAGATCTCCGCCGGGAGAGAGCCGGAAACTACCGTCGCGAGTAAGCAATGGTCCACTCGGCGAAAGCGCCACGAAGAAACCTTTACTCTTGAGCGCTACATCAAGAGAGTTGCCCGTGTGAGTGAGAGACCCTTGGGAATAATCCGTCCATTGTTTCTCGATTACAGGCATTACTGAGCCGCTCCCATCGCCTTGGGATTCCGCGGCATCGGCGGACAGGTATGTGTTGTAAAACTCGCGGTCAACCTTAAACCCAGGAGCAGATGCATTCGCAAGGTTGTTTGCGAGCAGGTCGAGACTTTCCATTCGCGCTCGCATTCCACTTGCAGCCGCGGCGGTGAAGGCATCCATAGACGGAAGAGCGGGTGCAATTGCGACTCCAAAGCGAAGATGTTCTCAAACAGTTGAACAAGATGTCGATGAGTTCGTTTTGGAACACGCCGGAGGTGGCAAGATTGTGCCGAAACGGGAGCCGTGCCAATTTTGCATCGCGAGATCGCCCGCTAACTCGCTGATCCGGGCCAATTGATGTTTGGTCGTGTATCTGCATCACCGGTTGCGTGAATATTGCGAGCGCACTGCCAACCCTGACGGCCTCTCCTCTTTCAAGTGCGCTCGCACAATTCACATCGACCACCAATACTCAAGCGGATCAACCTGCAACACTGGCCGGGTCATTTGTTTCTCTGCTCAAAGGCGTCGCGGAACAAATGGCTACGGGAGAGGCTCAAAATCTTAGCTCAATCGGAAACGGCCAGACACGTGGGAGCAGAGTCAACGAAGACCGTGTTGATAACAGCAAGATCAAATCTGATAAGCAAGACAAGAAAAACCAGCTAGCTTCCCTCCCCACTATGGTGCAAACTCCGCAAGCAGAAGCGCGGCCATCACTGTCTTTGGGATCGCCGCTGACGGCCCCTACGCTCCAGCCCAACGAAACTCAAACGGAAAGGGAGATGGTGTCGCATTCAAGCTCTGACGAAATCGCCCCATCGGCGTGCGACCTTGATCAGGCTTCGATCGAAAGTGCAATTTCCAATTCCGGCGATCGAAGCAGCAGGTCCGCGGTTACTCGTTCAACTGATTCGCTTGCTGCGTCAGTCGCGACCGGGCCGATCGCGTTTGCAGTTCAGGTAAAAGAACCTCGGCTGCAGATGAAGGTCGAACATCCGGCCCCCACAAGCCAACCATTAACTTCGGATGATCATTCCCGTGAGGTCGCACCGGGGTTCGCTAACGATGCTTCCATCAATGCATCCATGAACGCGGATGACCGTCCATCCTCGCCACAACCAGAGGACGGGAACATGCGCGGAGCGTCTCACGATTCCTGGATCCCGGACGGCGGCGAGAAACCGGCGCCGACCGCGGAGAAGCCTGAGGTCGACAGTCTACTAACGCGATCAGCCTCGCCCAGTAAAGAAGCTGCCGGGGTTGGCGGTCAACAAACACAATGGGCCGCAGCTCGGAAAGGGCCTGACGCTCCAGAGCAAGCAGAAGATACGACGCAACAGACAACGACACGGGTTCGTCAGAGCATCCACCTCGAAGGGAGTGCGGAAAAGCAACCCCCGGCAGCGTCCGAGGTGGCCCTGAACGCCGCCGCGCCGCCGGCGCGCACGGACACGAATCCGACCGGAGATGCCCGCGCGACACGAGCGACGGACAACCTATCCGCTCGGTTTGAGGATCCCACGATATCTGAGACGAACACGGCTGCGCGTCCACAATCGGCGAAGGAGATCTCGTTGCGGCTCAATTCCGGGGATTCACAGACGGTAGACATCAAACTCGCGGATCAAGGCGGCGCGCTACGAGTTGCAGTGAGAACGCCAGATCCCGATCTTGCCCACAACCTGCAATCGGGTTTGAGCGATCTCGTGCACAGGCTGGATCGTAAGGGCTTTGAAGCGGAGGCGTGGTCGCCCGCGGACAGTTCCGGAGCCCAGGTGGAGAGGAGCTCGCAATCGAGTAACGATGACTCCCTTTCGCAAAGGAATGCGCGCGATCCCCGAGACGGCGCGCAGCACGGAAATAGTGAACAACAACACAATGGCCGGAACCGGCCGAAGTGGGTGGCCGAATTAGAGCAAAAGCTCGGCTTAGGGACAGCGGAGTAAGAAGGGAGAGAGCATGGATATTTCAGGCATTAGTCAACCTCGAAGCACAGCCGGATCGGGTACGCAATCTGCCGCGAGCGCTATCGCATCGGCAACAGATTCACTGGCTAACGAGCAGACATTCCTGCAGCTGTTTGTTAGCCAATTGCAGAACCAGGATCCAACCAATCCCATGGATGGCACCCAGTTCGTTACACAACTTGCGCAGTTCAGTCAATTGGAGCAGTCGCTGCAAATGCGGCAGGATCTGGACAGCATCGTTAAGGATTTTAGCGGGACGGGTTCGGGCGCCGCGACCGGCACGACCGCGCCTTAATAAAGGATCATAAATGTTCACCTCATTCTCCACTGCATTATCCGCTCTCAATGCCACTTCGACCGCGATCGACGTCACGGGCAACAATCTCGCCAACATCGACACGCCCGGGTTCAAGGCGAGCGTTGTGTCGTTTCACGATCTCGTGACGCAATCGCTCGGATCGGGTCTCGGCGAAACCCAAGTGGGATTTGGAGTCGGTAGCCCGATTACTCTCCGTGAGTTCACGCAGGGGGCCGAGCAAACCACCAACGGTCCGCTCGATGTCATGATTCAGGGCGACGGTTTCTTCGTCGTCAACGGCCCTGGTAACTCGACTGAATATACCCGTGGCGGAAACCTCGAGGTCGATGCAGCGGGCAACCTGACCACTGCAACGGGAGAGGAGGTGCAAGGATGGCCCGCGACGAACGGGGTGGTCAACACGAATGCACCGGTCAGCAATATCCAGGTGCCGGTGGGCGGCGTGAAAGCGCCGGTGGCCACCCAGAATTTTTCGTTCGATTGCAACCTTAACGCGGCCGCCACGGCGGGGCCTCCGCCGGACACCTTTTCGGATTCCATTAACATTTACGACTCGCTGGGCGAGGCGCACACCGTGACGGTCAACTTCACCAAGAACGCGACGGCAGGTCAGTGGGACTATTCCATGAGCATTCCTGACGCCGATCTGAACGCTCCGTTCACGGCGGTTACCGGAAGTATTACTTTCGCCTCCAATGGCACGATGAGTACTCCACTCGTGACGGATACACCTCCGCAGATACAGATTCCGGACGGTTCGTTTGTCGATGGAGCGGCGGGAATGACCGTGAATTGGAATCTGTACAACGGGCAAACTCCGCGGATTACGCAATATGCGCAACCATCGGCGCCATCGGCGGAACAGCAGGATGGGTCACCCGCGGCGCAGTTAGTCAATGTGGCGATCGGCAACGGCGGCTCGGTTCTGGCGGAGTACTCGGATGGCGGCCAAACGGTTGTCGGGCAGCTCGCTATGGCAACGATTCGCAATCCGGAGTCGCTGATCGCGGTGGGAAACAGTAATTACCAGGCGAGCGGCCTGACGGCCCTGCCGGCGATCGGCTCGCCAGGGACGGGTGGCCGCGGAACCGTCGTTGGGGGCGCAGTCGAAGCATCCACCGTCGATATTGCGACGGAGTTTACGAATCTCATCGTCTACCAGCGCGCCTACCAGGCGAACGCCAAGGTCATTACGACGGTCGATCAACTGAGCCAGGAGACGATCGATCTAAAGCAGTAAGACGGGGCGAATCCATATGACAGCCCTTGAAGAAATTGCCAATCTGTCCGACGTGCCGGTGGAAGTGGAAGTGGAACTTGACCGCAAAATCATGACGATCAGCCAGGTTTTAGACCTGGATGTCGACAGCGTCATTCGCATGACTCGTTCGGCCGGCGAGAACATCGACATTCTCGTCGGCGGCACTCTGATCGGTTTCGGGGAGATCGTAATCATCGAAGATGCGGTGGGCGTTCGAATAACAGATTTCAATCGCGAGGAGTAAGTGCAACAACTTTTTGCGGTCTTGTTCGTGCTTCTGGCTCTGCTGGGAGCGGTAGCATTTCTTCGAAAAAAGGGGTTCGCGGTTTCCGCCGCGACACTTGGCGGCCGCCGGCGCGAGGTTCTCATCGATCACATCGACAAGGTACGCCTTGGGCCACAGCACTCGATCCACTTGCTTCGGGTCGATGAGCGGAAGTTGCTAATCGCCTTGCACCCGCAAGGCGTTACGGTGCTGTTTGAAGGAGACGCAAACCAGGACGTCGCGAAAGGATGCGGATGAGCTTGCGCGTTTTACCAGTTCTGATCGCCGGCGAGTTAACTTGCCGGGCGCAAAGCGGAAGTCTCCTTCCGGGCGTCAGCGTGGCTCAAGTCAAGAACTCGAGCGCCTTGAGCGCGCCCTTGCAAATTGTCGTTCTCCTCACCCTGTTGACCTTGCTTCCCGCGGTCTTCATGTCGGTAACGCCGTTTTTGCGGATCTCGGTTGTATTGCATTTCCTGAGACAAGCTCTGGGCACACAGTCGACGCCTTCGAATCAGGTTCTGGTTGGACTGGCTTTGTTCCTCACGATATTGATCATGCAGCCGGTGGCTTCAGAAATGTACATCAAGGGCTGGGCGCCAATGGAAAAGGGCGACTTGACGACGCAGCAGGCCTTCGACGCGGGTACGCAGCCGCTCAAGGCTTTTCTTTTGCGTTATGTCCGTGAAAAAGATGTACGGCTGTTTCTCGAGATCACCCACACGCCCGCCCCGGCACGGCCGGCCGATCTCAGTTTGGGCGTTCTGGCGCCGGCGTACATGCTCTCCGAACTGAAAACGGGCTTTCAGATCGGTGCAGTTCTGTTTCTTCCGTTTCTCATCATCGATCTTGTAGTGGCATCTATCACACTGTCGATCGGAATGGTGCAATTGCCTCCGGTAATGCTGTCGGCGCCTTTCAAAATTCTCCTCTTCGTGCTTGTGGACGGATGGAATCTGGTGGTCGGTTCGCTGGTGCGGAGCTTCTACACGACATGACTTCTCAAGCGGCGGTCGATTTATTTCATCAGGCTCTCATGACGACGTTCTGGCTCGGGATGCCCTTGCTGGCCCTCGGTCTTTGCGCGGGTGTAATCATGAGCCTGATTCAAATCGTCACGTCGATTCAAGACAACAGCTTTGCCTCCGTGCCCAAGCTCGTGACTTTCTTCTTCGGGCTCCTGATCCTTCTTCCGTGGATGACCGCGAAACTCGTTTCATACACTGCCGCTCTTTTAGGCGACTTCAGCCGCTATGCACACTGACGCGATCGTAGATTTTCGGGTTCTGTACAGCTTCGCGGTCGCTTTGGCGCGGGTCTCGGGATTTCTGGTCTTCGTTCCTCTGCCGGGGCTGAACGCGGGTCCAAGTGTGAGCCGAGTAGTTCTGGCTTTAATCCTGACGATCTCTCTGATGCCGCTATGGCCGCCGGTCGAAGCTACGGCACAATTCGGAGATCTGACGCTCTGGGTAGCTGCCGAATTCGTGGTAGGACTGGTGACCGGGATCGGGGTTGCGTTCCTGCTCGAAGGCTTTCAGGTAGCCGGGCAAGCCATAGGTTTACAGGCCGGCTTCTCCTACGCATCAACGGTCGATCCGTCCACGCAGGCGGACACCGCCGTTCTCCAAACTGTATTGGAGCTATTTGCCGGCATACTTTTCTTCGCAACCGGTCTCCATCTGCAATTGATACGACTGCTCGCGTTAGGTATGGACACGCTGCCGACCGCGGGCGCGGTATCCAAAGCATTCAACGCCGCGGCGGTCATACGATTGGGCTCTCTAATGTTCAGCACGGGCCTGCGCCTTGCGATGCCGGTGATCGGCTCGCTGTTGCTTCTCGATCTTGCCTTCGCGCTTTTATCGAAAGTACACACGCAGATGCAACTTCTCTCGCTGAGTTTTTCCGCGAAAATGCTGGCGGCCCTGGCGCTCCTTTCGATTATGGTGGGCGCGTGTCCGGCGCTGCTCAGCGCTTCGGCAAAGCGAACGTTCGAGATTCTGTTCCGGCTCCTTACCTGACGATTGCGCTCTGACACATGGCGGATAGCGGACAAAAGACAGAAAAAGCGACGAAGCGCAGGCTCGAGAAGGCCCGCCGCGAAGGACAATTCGCGGTCAGCCGGGAAATGGTCAGCGCGTTTCATTTTCTGGCTTTTGTGTGGATTCTGTTCGCTTCCGGGGAAAGCTTCTTATTCGCTGTGTCGGGGCTATTCCGGGACCTGCTCACCTCCGCATTTGAACTGCAGCTCAGCACCACAACCATGGTCCGTCTCTATTGGAAGGTGTTGACTACGGTTCTGGTGCCGATTCTCGTTTTCGGTGCGGTTCTGGCGGGTCTGCTGCTGGCCGCTCAACTCGCGACCACCCGCCTGGGTATTTCGGCCGAGAAGCTGATTCCGAAGTTTTCGAAGCTGAATCCCGTTTCGAAACTCAAGCAGTTGCCGAAACAGAATCTATCGTCGTTGATACAGGCCTTACTACTGCTGCCGCTGGTGGCATACACGGTGTACGCAATCGCCAGCCGTAGCGCTTCCACGCTTGTCCAACTGCCCATGTATTCGATCGGGCCGGCGGCGCTGGTGATAACCCATGCAATCGAAGACCTATTATGGCGAGTCGCCTGGGCTCTGGTGGCGCTAGGTCTTTTCGATTTCTTCCGGCAGGTTCAACGGTACAACGCCAGCATGCGCATGTCGAAGCAGGACATTCGGGAAGAGATGAAGGAGACCGACGGAAATCCGCAGATTAAGGCTCGCGTACGCCGCATCCAACGCGACCTGGCGCGGCGCAACATGATGAAGGAAGTACCGAAGGCAACCGCTGTGATCGTGAACCCGACGCACTATGCGATTGCAATCCGGTACGACGTGGACAGCATGGCCGCTCCGCGAGTCGTCGCGAAGGGCAAGAACTATCTTGCGCAGAGAATACGGCAGATCGCCATGGATCACGAAGTTCCAATCGTGGAGAACAAGCCGTTGGCGCAGGCGCTCTACAAGTCCGCCGACGTGGGCCAGGAAATTCCGGCGAATTTCTACCGCGCAGTAGCTGAAATTCTGGCGTACATCTACAAAATCATGAACATGAGGAGACCCTAGTGGCTGCTACGAATCTTCCGCTCCAAGCGCGGACGCTATCCGTCGCTCCGTCCGGCGGTGTGCAATCCGCGATACGGTCTCTAAATCTTGCCGAGATCTCGGTGCCCATGGCCGTGCTCGGGATCGTGCTGGCGATGATCATGCCGCTGCCGCCCTTCCTGCTCGACATCCTCATCAGCAGCAACATTACGATGTCGGTGATCGTGCTGCTGGTGGCGCTGTACATTGTCAAGCCGGTGGACTTCAATGTTTTCCCCACGACTCTTCTATTAATGACTCTGTTTCGGCTGGCGCTCAATATTTCGTCGGCGAGACTGATCCTTTTGAACGGCAACAGCGGGTCGAGCGCCGCGGGAGAAGTCATACAGGCTTTTGGTGCGTTTGTCGTGGGAGGGAACTACGTTATCGGAGTGGTCATCTTCCTGGTCCTGATCGCGATCCAGTATGTGGTCATTAACCATGGTGCGGTCCGCATTTCGGAGGTGACAGCGCGGTTTACGCTCGATGCTTTGCCGGGTAAGCAGATGTCGATCGACTCGGATCTGAATGCGGGGCTGATCGATGAAGCCGGCGCACGTGGCCGCCGTAAACAGCTGGCGCAAGAGGCGGAGTTTTTCGGCGCGATGGACGGAGCTTCGCGGTTCACGCAACGCGATGCAGTGGCAAGCATTCTGATCACCGCCATCAACATCATTGCCGGATTCCTGATCGGCGTTCTGCAGCACGGGATGGAACTAAAAAGAGCGATCGAAACCTATACGGTTTTGACAATTGGCGACGGTCTCGTGACCGTCATCCCGGCTCTGATGATTTCTATTTCGGGCGGCCTCATCGTAACGCGTGCCAGTTCGGAAACCAAGTTGGGACAGGATTTCAAGAAGCAGGTCTTCAGCAGCTCGCAACCGTTATTGCTGGCTTCGGCGGTGTTGATCGCAATGGCGGCTTTCCCGGGACTGCCCAAAATACCATTCGTGCTTCTCGGCGTCGGCGTCGGGACCGCAGGCTGGCGGCTGCGCCAAAAATCTGTCGTGGCCGAAAAAACGCCGCCAGCGATTGCTCCTCCGAAGGAGAATCTCGAGAACCTACTCAAAGTCGAGCCGCTTGCGATCGAAGTGGGACTGGGTCTTGTCAAATTAGTGGAGGGCGCACAGAATTCGCCCCTGCTGCGCCGTATTGCGAGCATCCGGAGGCAGTTGGCCTCCGACTTGGGCTATATACTCCCCGCTGTTCGCGTGACTGACAATCTCTCTTTGCGAGCACGGGAATACATCATTTCACTTAAGGGAGTAGAGATCGCGCGGTACGAATTGGCGCATGGCTGCGAGATGGCGATTCACCCCGGTCAAAATGTGCCGAAAATCAACGGAATCGCGACTAAAGATCCTGCATTTGGCATCGCGGCATATTGGGTGTCTCAAGAGAATGTCGAAGCGGCACGCAAGGCCGGCTACACCATCGTGGATGCGACAAGCGTGCTCGGGACTCATCTCGGGGAATTGATTCGGCGCTATGCGTCCGAACTCTTCTCGCGTCAGGATGCCAAAAAATTACTGGATCGCGTGTCGGAGGAGAATTCGAAAATTGTCGAAGATTTGGTTCCGAAATTGCTCTCTCTTGCGTCAGTGCAGAAAGTATTGCAGAATCTTTTACGCGAACGTGTTTCGATCCGGGACGCTGTTTCCATTTTGGAAGCGCTCGGGGAAGGCGCGGCCATCACTAAGAACACTACACTCCTGACGGAATACGTAAGGCAAGCAATTCGCAGGCAGGTAGTAAAACCCTATTTGAACGATACGGGCGATCTGGCAGGTTATTTCACCGATCCCGCGTTGGAACGCGAGATCGAAAGCGCGGTCGAGCACGGGGAAACAGCCAGCCATCTGAACCTGGCGCCGAATGCAGCGCGGTCCATTCTGGATCGATTGGCGAAGAAGGGGCATGATAATTCGATGGTCGTGTTGACAAGCTCGGCGGCGCGCTTCTTCCTCCGGCAGATCGCTGAAACATCGATGCCGAACGTGACGGTGTTGTCCCATGCCGAGATTCCTCCCGGTGTAAGGGTTCTTTCGCTGGGCGTAGTGAATTAGAGATTGGAAACGATGAAGCTGAAATCATACTTCGCGGCAACGGTCGAATCGGCCATGAACACGGCGAGCCTGGAACTGGGTCCCGATGCGATGCTTGTGAGCACCAGGAGAACTGACGAGGACGCCGGGCACATGGGCGAATACGAGGTCGTATTCGCCTTGAGTTCCGCACAGGAGCCGCGTTCAATCGGCTACAGCGCGGCGGCCCACGCTCCGAAGGCGCCAGCGATGGACAAGCTTTCCGA
Organism: Bryobacterales bacterium; assembly: GCA_963802915.1. GTDB lineage: Bacteria > Acidobacteriota > Terriglobia > Bryobacterales > Bryobacteraceae > JAICMB01. The sequence goes on along the minus strand of CAWDKQ010000016.1, from coordinate 287,778 downwards.
AGAAGTGGCGGGATTGAAGCGGGAAATGGAGCGCCTCGCCTCAGCGTTGGCGCGGTCGAGCACCGGTGTTGCGAAGATCATGGCCAACCCTAATCTCGCTGAAGCGTTCTCGCGGCTTGTCGATGCGGAGTTGGACGCGGATCTTGCGCAGGACCTCGTGCTGAGGGTCGGCTCGCAAATCGAGAACACTCGCATCCCAAGGTCCGATTGGGGCGCTCTCATCGCCGCGGAGTTGGCGCGCTTGGTCCCTGTGGACAGCCGTCCGCCGGGCGCCGCCGGCAAAAGCGCGATTGCTTTCGTCGGGCCGCCAGGCGCGGGCAAGACGTCGACTCTCGTAAAACTCGCCGTTCTCTACGGACTAGGAACGCGCCGTCCTTCCCAGATCCTCAGCCTGGACACGCGACGGGTTGCCGCTACCGAACCGCTGCGCTCCTATGCATCCATTACCGGCCTCGGTTTCCGGGCGATCGAGACGCCGCGCGCGATTTTTCAAGCGTTAGAAGAATGCCGCTCGAAGGATCTGGTCTTTATCGACACCCCCGGTCTCTCTCAGTCGGAATTAGAAGAATCCTCCGAACTGGCGAGGGCCATCGCGCGGCACGACGCGATCGAAACGCACCTGGTGCTGAGCGCCTCCATGAAGCCGGCCGACATGAAGCGAATGGTGCGGCAATACGAAGTATTCTCGCCGGTTAAATTGATCTTCACTCATCTCGACGAAACCGAAACGTTCGGTCCTCTTCTGAATCTTGCCCTCCGAACCGGGAAGCCGCTTTCCTTTCTTTCGCGCGGCCAACAGATTCCGGAGGACCTGGAAGCGGCAAATCCGAACGCGCTCGTCGAACTTGTATTCAAGGAGGGTCAGCAGGGCGAGGATGAATTGCGCTCGACTGCCGCGGCTTAGCTATGTCACCTTCCGGGACTCAACGAGCCATGAACAGCTATCAAGCCTGCGACGAAGCGGCGGAGGAAAGGGAACGTCTGATCCTGGAGCACCTTCCGCAGGTCCGTTTGATCGCAAGACGGATCCACGAGCGTTTGCCGGACAGCGTCAACCTTGAAGATTTGATCTCGACGGGAACGCTTGGTCTGATTGCGGCGATCGATCGCTTCGATCCGAAGCATAACGTAAAGCTCAAGACCTATGCGGAATATAAGATACGGGGAGCGATTTTAGACAGCCTCCGCGGCCTCGACTGGGCACCGCGACAGCAGCGCAAGCGCTCGAAACAGATCGAATCGGCAATTTCGGCCGCGGAACAGAAACTTCACCGCATGCCGACCGAAGAAGAAATCGCGGCGGAACTTCACGTGGCTATCGAGGAATATCACGAATGGCTGGTCGATATCCGCGGCGTGAATCTCGGCAGCCTGGAGCATGCTTCTTCGGAAGACAGCGGCCGCGATCTCTTGAAGTTCGTCTCCGACACCGACGAGAAATGGCCTTCCGTGATCGTAGAGCGTTTGGAGTTGCAGCGCTTGCTGGCCGACGCCATTGAAAAAATGCCCAGTACCGAGAAGACCGTGCTGAGTCTCTACTATCACGAGGAGCTCACGCTGCGCGAGATTGCCAAGGTGGTCAAGCTGCATGAATCGCGCGTGTCGCAGCTCAAATCGCAAGCGATCCTGCGCCTGCGCGCCTATATCCAGAAACGGTGGCCGATCCGGAAAGGCGCGTAACTCATGGCGGACATAGCCGGAATGAATGCGGCTGAAGCGTGGCTGACGGAGCAGTGGTTATCGAAGCTCTCGCTCTCGGTTGGGTCCATGATGGGGGACGCCCCCAAGGTCAAAGCCGGTACGTCCGTTCAGGTAACGCCCACCGGAGAAGATATCCTGTGGTGGGAAGAGCGGTATAGCTCGTCAGCGGAATCCATTTGCTGGATAGGAGCGCCGACTGCGGCGTGGAAGACGATCGGAAACGAGGTGTTAAAGTCGGCGGGGATCGACGACGCCGACGACGACAACATCAAGTCAACCTACCTCGAAATTCTGAGCCAGGCTCTTTCAGGGTTAGGGCAAGCGATTTCCGCCCGCGTCCGGCGGGAAGTGACGTGCGCCGGGGGCGGGGAAGCGAAATCGGCGCCGCCCAACAGCCTGCCCGTCACGATCGATTTGGGCGGCAGCGAACTCCCGCTTTTCATGGCGTTCAGCAAGGCGCTGGCGGATCTCAGCGAAAACACGCCGGCGGCCGCGCCGGTGCCTCTCGATAACGCCTCCCAGCCCGATGGCCCTAAGAAAAAGGAAGCCGAAACTAATGCCAAAGGCTACCCACGCGGTCTTGACCTGTTGCTCGATGTCGAGTTACCCGTCAGCGTCTCATTCGGTCGCGCGGAACTCTCCATCAAAGACGTTATTAAACTGACATCCGGTTCGATTGTGGAGCTGAACCGTTCGATCACCGAACCGGTCGAGGTAATCGTCAACAACGTTGTCATCGCGCGCGGCGAGGTTGTCGTTGTGGAAGGCAATTTCGGCGTGCGAATCAAACAAGTAATCAGCCGCCAGGAGCGGCTTCGAACCCTGAGATAATCATGCTGGAACGATATCTGATTCCCCTGGCACCCTATCTTCTGATCGCGGTCGGCCTGCCGGCCTGTATCTACATCTTTTACTCCTTGAAACGGGAGATGCACATCCTGGAGAAGCGGCTGAAACGACACGATTCTCAGCTCGAATCGACCTGCCAAAACATGTCGGCGGAAATCGATCGGATGCGAACTGAGTTGCGGGACGCCGAGGAACGGACAGCTCAACTTGTGCCTCCGCCTCCGGCGCGATCCGGTCTCAACGTTAACGCTCGAACGCAGGCGATACGCATGTCCCGGCGTGGTGAAGATGTGCAACAGATCGCGTCGAAGTTGGGTCTTCCCGCAAACGAGGTCAAGCTGCTTTTGAAAATTCACAACATGGCAGCCAACGGTTCGCCGCAAGAAAACGGCGCCAAGGAACTGAACCCAACTACATCTTGAGAAGCTGCGAATTCACTACGCGAACACGGCCCGGATTGATTCCTCCCGTGCGAGTCTTCTCGATGGTAACCGTGATCGTCATTTCATGACGATCGCGAACGATCTGAATCGGGAATGTCGTTTTCGCGCGGGAAACGCGGAGCGCGGCAGTCAATTCGGCCGCTGTCGTTACCGGTTCCTGCTCCACCTTGGTGATGACATCACCGGCCTTGATACCGGCCTTCTCCGCCGCTGAATCCTTGAAAACGGACCGAACCAGTATGCCATCCTTGGCGCCGAAAAACTCCGCCAGTTGCGGTGTCAGCGATTCGGCCTCGACGCCCAGGATCGGCGTCCGCGGATTTTCAAAAACCTGGGGCATCTCGGGGATGTTCATCTCGGGCATGTTGAACTGGAACTCTTTCGTGCCGGGCATTTGCAGTCCGTAGAGTTCCGGATTGTGCAACATGTCCTTGCGCGCGCCAATGGTCACCGGAATCGTCATCTGGTTTCCATCGCGGCTGATTAACAATTTCACTTCGCGGCCGACCGGAGTCTCGCGAACGAAGCGGCCGAATTGCTCCATTCCTTCGACACGCTGGCCGTTGTAGTCGAGCACGACATCGCCGGGTTTGAGGCCGGCCTTAGCCGCGGGGCTGTTGTCCTCTACGCGCGTGATCTCGACACCGTGCACGTCGCGCAATTTCAGCGCATGCGCCCGATCGTTATCGATGTCCGCCAGGTTCACCCCGATGAAACTGGTCTGTGTCACGCCGGCGAGCTCGAAATAAACATTCGGCTGGTACGCCTGGAACCACTCCTGAGCATCCACGCCGCCTACGACGAGGAGCGCAGCCACCGCGGTCTGAAACAACTTTCCCATACTTAAGTCCTCAAAAGCTTATTATTCGCGGCGCAAATAAATAGCGCCGTCTCGCGCCACTAACCGGAGAACGGGGCCGCCGCCGTTGATGGTGCCTTCAGCAACCAGAGGTGTGTTGATTCCGCGGTCCTGGCGGGCGCGAATCTGGGGGAAATCCGAAACGATTTTTCCCATGCCCGCCGATTCATTTCTCGCGACCACCGTCATCGCAAGATTGGACGGAATGAAAACCGTAATGTCACCCGAGTTGGTGGTCAGAAGTGAATCCTGGATGGGCTTGCCCGCCATCAGCCGTGCGATGATGTTGCCGGCGGCCGTAGCAGCCTGCAAAGCTCCATCGACATTACGCAAGCGGATCGCTCCGCTGTTCGATTCGCAATGGACGCCGTTCGCAGAGTTTACCTGTATCGCGCCCCCGGAATTCTGCGCGCTCACTTTGCCGGTCGCGTCATCGACTTCTATGACTCCGCCGGCGGTCCGTGCAAACACGACTGTCGAACGCCCGATCCGGATGTTGCCGGCTCCGGTGGAGACGTGGATCGGACCCATCACTTCCTGAACAAAAACCTCGCCGCCCACGGTTTCAAACCAGGACTCGCCTCCCACGCTTCCCACCTGCATATTGCCGCCGCCCGAAAAGCATTTCACTGGACCCTGCACGCGGCCGATCACGATATTGCCGCCGCCCGCGCGCACGGTGGCGCCTTCCTTGATTCTGTCGAGCTGGACTTGGCCCCCACGCGTCTGCGCCTCCACGCGGCCATCGAAATCGTAAGCTTGGACGTTACCGGCGGAAGTTTCGATGATCGCTTCTCTCATGGAGCGTGGAACTGTCAGAGACACGTCGGCATTGATGGTCCTCAGGTCGGGGGATTTGAGGGTGAGGTAAATCCAATCGCCACGCGTGGTCGTTTTCACTTCAAAACCGCGCAGCAGCTCACGCGCCTCTTCCTCGGAACGCGCTCGCATGCGGCGGTTCAGAGTATAGACGACGCGATCACTCGAATCGCCGCGCAGAATCACATTTCCACTGGCCGATATGCGGAGCCTCGAAGCCGCCGACGCCGAGACGGTTCCATTCGCGGTCTGAACCCAAACCGGACCCTCCGCCCACATCGACCCCGATGGCTGCGTGGCGCCCATGTGCAGCATGTAAAGCGAAGCTACCAGGGCGATTGGAACGGTAGACTTCATCGGATCAATACGTCTCCACCGATGCGTGCATCTCGTGCAGGGCCTTCTGGCAGCGCATGCGGACGTAGCCGTTGTCTTCCTTGCGCATGAGTTCCTGAAGCACGCCCACCATCCGGTCTTCCTTATGCGAAATGAGTAGATCGATGGCCTGGGTGCGCACGCCGGCATTGTTGTCGGCGAGAAGCACCTGCGTGAGCACCTTCTGCACTTGCGGGTCGGCAGCCGAGTTCTTCAGCCCTTCGAGAGCCTTCAATCGTACGCCGGGATTCGAATCGTGCTGCAAGGCGTTGAGCAGGGCGTTGCGGACCTCGGGACATTCGCGGCTGGACTTCAAAAGATCCACGGACTCGACGCGTAAACCGGCATCCTGCGGATCGCGCGCGGCGGCAAGCAACAGATTCTGAATATTCTGGTCGTCCACGCTACCGGAGAGAACACGCTCGCGAGTCTCTTCGACAACCACCTGCACCTTGCCTGAGCCCGACTGCGACGGTTCGACGTACCGCACGCGCGATGCTCCCGGGGTGAAGCCGGCGTTCGAGACGCCGGGGAGCGACCCGCCGGAGGGAAGTATACGCGCGCCGAAGAATCCCATGGCGATCAGCGCGAGAGCGCCGATGGGCTGCAATCCGCCCGGAATGGGATGCACATGAATGGTGAAGCCCTGACGCAATTTCTGCCACCAGCTTTCGCGAGCGGGAGCCGACCTCAGGCGATCGCGAAGTTGCTCGCGGCTGCGGGCCAGCAGGTCGAGCGAGGGAACGAGCTCCGCCGAATCGAACACGCCGTGGAGGGCCCGCTCGTGCTCCAAATCGCGGCGGCAGGCGTCGCAACCGGCCAGATGCGATTCCACCAGCTCTTCGCCGTCAAAGGTAAGTTCCCCGTACAGAAAAAGTGGAAATTGCTCTCTCGCTTCCTGACACGTCATATGAAATCTCCCAGCGCCGCGCGCATCTTCTGCGTGGCGCGAAACAGGCAGTTCTTGGCGGCCTCTTCGGAGGTCCCCAAAACGTCGCCTATGGCGCGTAAACGCATCCCGTCGTAATGCCTCATCTCAAAAACCATTCGTTCTCTCGGCGTCAGGTCCGCCAGCACGTTGCCGATCTTGGCCTGCAATTCGCGGCTGAGGAGCCGGCGCTGCGGGTTGCCGTCGGCGCGCTCCTCTTCGACAGTGTCCATGCGGTCGAGAACTCCATCCCGGGTTTCCACCATCGTGCCCTCTTCCTTGCGGACCTTCCGCTTGCGCAGAGCGTCCAGACACAAATTCGTAACGATCCGGTACAGCCACGTATGGAAGCTGCAATCGAATCGGAATGTATGCAGGTTCTTGTAGACGCGGAGAAAAGCTTCCTGGTAGATGTCGTTCGCGTCCTCCGGGGAACGCAGAAGGTTCAACGCGAGCCGGAGCACACTCTGATCGTACATGCGCACCAACTCTTCGAAGGCGCGCGAGTCGCCACCCTGGGCGGCCCGGATCAGAGCCGATTCGTCCATTTGAACCGCCGTCGCGGTAATCCCCGCCTCCACGGCTTCCATCTTCCCCTGCAACAGTAGGATAGACGAACGTGTGGCGGAAATGTCACGGTACAGCCTGGGGATTTGAGGCGTCTATTCGAGTTCGATTTTCTTTTTGTCGGGATCGAGGCTGACAATCTTGAAGTCGCGGACTTGGCCGGCGCGGGTTTCAGCCGGAGCCGAACTGGATGCCACCCCGCCTTGCTTCCATTTTGCTGATAACTTTGCGGTTAGCGAAGAAATGTCAGCTTTCCCGGACTCCGCCGGGGCGGTTTCCTGGGCGGGAGCGGCAGCGGTAATTTTAGCTTCCGCGACGACTCCCTCGCCGAGTTCCACTTTGGCACGGCCGTTGCGGACGTCCACGATGCGGCCTGTGACCGAATCGCCCACTTTGTGCTCGGCGATATATTCGTCGATGCTGGTGGGCTGGAGCTGCTTCATCCCGATCTTGATCCGCCGCTTCGCCTTGTCCACTTCCAGCACCACGGCCTTCACCGTCTGCCCGACCGTGAGCGCTTCCCTGGGATGATTGAGACGCTTTTCGGAGCTGATATCGGAAATGTGGATCATGCCGTCGATCCCGTTGCCGAGGTCAACGAACGCTCCGAAGTTCGTGAGACTGCCGACCGGCGCTTCCACAACCGTGCCTGGAGTGTACTTCTTCTCCGCCTCTTCCCATGGATCGCCAAGGGCCTGCTTCAAGCCCAGCGAGATGCGGCGTTCTCCTGGATTGATTCCCAGGACCACGGCTTCCACCATTTCGTTGGGCTTTACTACGTCCGCCGGTCGCTTGATCTTCTTCGACCAGGAAAGCTCGGAAACGTGAATGAGACCTTCGACGCCGGGCATCAGCTCGACGAAGGCGCCAAAGTCCGTGACGCGCGTGATCTTCCCCTGCACGCGATCGGTCACCTTGAATTTCTGGCCTGCCACCGTCCACGGATCGGGCTGAAGCTGCTTCAGGCCGAGCGAAATGCGACGGGTCTGGGCATTAACTTTTAGGATCTTGACCTCAATGGTGTCGCCGGGTGAAACAATGTCCGCCGGTTTGGCTACGCGCTGCCAAGCCATGTCGCCGACATGCAACAGACCGTCGACTCCGCCGATGTCAACGAAGGCCCCAAAGTCGGTGAGCGTGCGGACCGTTCCGCGCACCACTGCGCCTTCTTTTAAATCCGAATAGGCTTTTTCCTTGGCCTGCGCGGCCTCTTCTTCGAGCACGGCGCGGCGATCCACCACCACATCTTCACTTGCCGTATCGAGCTTGATGATGCGGCATTGAATTTCCTGGCCGACCAGCTTCTCCATCTCGGCCGCGTCACGCGCGCCGCTGCGCGAGGCCGGCATGAAGGCTTTCATGCCCACATCTACCCTGAGACCGCCTTTTACCACCTCGGTAACGGTACCGGCGATCGTGCGTTTTTCGGCAAAGGCGCTTTCGAGGGCGCTCCAATCTTTTGGCCGCTCCACCTTCACGGTCGAGAGCGTGTAGGAGCCTTCCTCATCGCGGCCGGTCACGGTGACGATCATCCGGTCGCCGACCTTAACAAGGAGTTCTCCATTGGCGTCGCGAATCTTCTCGATCGGAATGGTGCCGTCCATCTTACGGCCGATGTCCACGAAAACCGCTTCCGGGGTTATCGACACCACCGTGCCATGAAGGGCCTCACTGCCGTTAATGTGGTGTTCCTGTTCGAATTGCGAGAGGATGTCACCGAACGAATTCTCGTCGGCAGGGGTGATTTCGACGTCCTCACGAGGTGCTAGGTTCTGGGGATTGGTCATGAAACTGCGTGCGTACCACCATTGTGTCACATTCCAGATAAGATGACAGCTTGGAGCTTCGTACCGAACGTACTGGAATAAGAAGTTTCGTCCGTCCACAGGATTTCTTCTGGGTACTGCTGTTCGCGGCGCTCGCGATTTTCGGACCGCATCGCTCGCTCGCGATGATTATCCTGCTATGCGTGCTGGGTTTGTTCCAGGTGATCGAGCCGCGGGTGCTGGCGATGAGGCATGGCACCATCCTCTCGTTCACCTTTAAGCTCATCGTCTGCTACGTGCTCCTCGGATGGACGGAGGGGATCGCAAGCAGTTACTTCTGGATGTTGCTTTTGCCTGTGGTCACGGCCGCAACAAACACCACTTTGATGCGAACCATAATCGCGGCGGAGATCGCGGTTTTGGGCTACGTCTCATTTCTGCTCTTTATGAAGGGGGAAGATCTTTACCCGGAGGCAGTCGGGGAGTTGATCATGCGCATGTTGCTGCTTCCCGTGGTCGGGTTCCTCGCGTACCAGCTTGCCGAGTCCACGCGCGCGGCGGCCGCAAAGTATCAGGCGGCGGCCGAGCAACTTGCGGAAGCAAATCAGAGCCTTCGCGAAGCTGAGGCCACGGTTCGGCGGACGGACCGGCTCGCGGCCCTGGGACAGCTGTCCGCCGGCCTGGCGCACGAGTTGCGCAATCCACTGGGGACCATCAAGGCTTCGGCGGAACTTTTGGGCAAGAGCATCGGTCCCGGCGAGGAAGTCGCGCGTGAAATGGCCGAGTACATCTCGTCGGAAGTGGATCGCACCAATTCGCTGGTCACACGCTTTCTCGATTTCGCGCGTCCCCTTGCGATCCGGCCGGAGCTTACCGATCTCAGCCAGGTGATCGACCGCGCCATCGACCAGGTGGAGCGCCATCAGCCGCCCTTCGATGTATCGATCTATAAAAACTATTCGCCGGATATTGCGCTCTTTATGCTTGATGGGGAATTGATGGAGCGCGTCCTGTACAACCTCATCATGAACGCTGCGCAGGCAAGCCCGCCGCGGGGGGCGATTACAGTTAAGACGCGGGAGATCGAAGACATGGCGGAGATCGCCGTAATCGATCGCGGCTCCGGCATCGAGCCGAAACACCTCGAGAATATTTTCAACCCCTTCTTCACGACGAAGAGGGGCGGCGTTGGACTCGGCCTCGCGATTGTGTCCAAAATCGTTGATGAGCACGGCGGCCGAATCACGGTGGAAAGCGAAGCCGGACAGGGCACCGTGTTTCGCGTGTATCTGCCTATAAAGGAAAAATGAGCGCGAGGATTCTCGTAGTCGAAGACGAAGACAAGCTGCGGCGCGTGATCGAGCTGCAACTCAGAACCGCAGGTTTCGAGGTGGAGCAGGCTGCCACGGCCGAAGACGCCATGAAGCTGACGGACCGGGCCGACGTGATTCTCACGGATCTGAAATTGCCGGGGATGACGGGACTGGAGTTGCTCTCGCAGATACGGCGCCAGAATTCGCGGACTCCCGTGATCGTCATGACGGCCTTCAGCACCGTGGAGAACGCGGTAGAAGCCATGAAATCCGGAGCAGTGGATTTTTTGCCCAAGCCGTTCTCGCTCGATCACCTCATGGCCGTGCTCGACAAAGCGCTCGAAATGAGGTCCTTGCGCGATGAGAATCAGAAACTGCGCGAGGAATTGGGCTGGCGCTATGAATTCGATAATCTGGTCGGCCGCAGCCCGGCCATGCGCGAGATCTTTGCGACTGTGAATCGGGTTGCGCCTACTCGTGCCACCGTGTTGTTGGCAGGAGAAAGCGGTGTGGGCAAGGACATGATCGCGCGCGCCATCCATCATCACTCGCCGCGCGCGGACCGGCCGTTTGTCAAAATCAATTGCACCGCGATCCCGGAAAATCTTATGGAAAGCGAACTTTTCGGGTATGAAAAGGGAGCGTTTACCGGCGCGAACATCGCGAAACCGGGCAAATTCGAACAGGCGGACACAGGCACGGTGTTTCTGGACGAAATCGGCGACGTGCCGCCGGCGATCCAAGTGAAGCTGCTGCGTATCTTGCAGGAGCGCGAATTCGAGCGCCTGGGCAGCAACAAAACGAAACATATCGACGTGCGCGTGCTCGCCGCAACAAATGTGGATCTACGCGCGGCGCTGGAGCAGGGAACATTCCGCGAGGATTTGTACTATCGCTTGAACGTGCTGCCGATAGACATTCCGCCGCTGCGCGAGCGCAAAGAAGATATTCCGTTTCTTGCCGAGCATTTCGTGAAGAAGTTAGCGAACGACGTCGATGGACGAATCACATCCATTTCGGAAGCAGCCATCCAGAAGCTGATGACGTATCATTGGCCGGGGAATGTGCGTGAACTGGAGAACGTGATTGAGCGCAGCATGGTGCTGAGTCCGGGGCCCGTCCTCGAAGCCGAAGATATAAAGATGGATAACGCGCCCCGCCGCTCGCAGCCGGCCTTCGATGTCCAGTTCTTGCCCGATGGGATGACGCTAGATCAGTTTGAGCAATCGATTATCAAGGAAGCCCTGAACCGCGCAAACGGCAATAAGAGCCAGGCCGCGCGGCTCTTGGGGCTGACGCGGAATGCGCTGCGCTACCGGTTGTCGCAGATGGGTATTGAAGCATGAATCACTCGATGAATCGTCGAGAAGCGCTGACCGGTCTGCTCGCTGCATCCATGGCGAGCCGACTGCGCGGTGCGGCGATCAAGCCTCCGAACGTGGTGCTGATCCTTTGCGACGACCTCGGCTTCGGCGATCTTGGCTGCTACGGCTCGAAAATCCGCACGCCCAATCTGGATCGCATGGCCTCGGAAGGCGTCCGCTTCACGAATTGCTGCTCGGCGGATCCGGTTTGCTCGCCATCGCGGGCGGCGCTGCTCACGGGACGCTATCCGACACGCGTCGGCGTGCCTCGCGTGCTGTTTCCGGGCGACAAAGAAGGGCTCGATCTGAGTGAGACCACCCTCGCCAACGTTCTGAAGGCCCGTGACTACAGAACGATGTGCATTGGTAAATGGCACCTGGGCCGTCCGGCACAGTACCTGCCGACCAGCCGCGGCTTCGACGAATATTTCGGCATTCCGTACAGTAACGACATGTCGCCGCGCGTGCTGATGCACAACACCCAAGTGATCGAAGACCCCGCTCAGCTCGACTCGCTCACGAAACGCTACACCGAGCAGGCGACACGATTCATTCACGCATCGAAAGAATCGCCCTTTTTCCTTTACATGCCGCACACGTTTCCACACATCCCGCTCGCCGCTTCGCCGGCCTTTCGAGGCAAATCCGCCGAGGGCCTCTATGGAGATGTCGTGGAAGAGATCGACTGGAGCGTAGGCGAAGTGTTGGGCGCGCTGAAGTCGAACAGCCTCGACGACAACACGCTGGTGCTTTTCTCAAGCGACAACGGGCCATGGTATCAGGGCAGCCCGGGCAAGCTACGCGGCCGCAAGGACACGACCTACGAAGGCGGCGTGCGCGAGCCTTTCATCGCACGATGGCCTGGCCGCATTCCGAGAGACCGCGTCTCGGATGCGCTCTGCTCCCTGATGGATGTCTTCCCAACAGTGACCGCCCTCTGCGGCGGCAAGCTTCCGGGCAAGCCTCTCGACGGGCTCGATATCTGGCCCTTGCTGAGCGGTCAGAAACAGCAGGTCGAGCGCGATCCGCTGCTCTATTTCCATCTTTGGGATCTGCAATGCGCCCGCTGGGGCAATTGGAAAATACACGTCGCCCGCAACAATACGACGGCGTTTGTTCCGCCCCCGCCCGGCGGCGTTCGTAATTACGTTCTGCCGCATCCCGAGTTATACGATCTGTCGAACGATCCGGACGAGAGTTACGACGTAGCGCCAAAATATCCGGACATCGTTGCCAAGATGCAGGCCAAAATCGGGGAGATGCTCAAGACGTTTCCGGAACCAGTGCAGCGCGCCTGGGCCGATGCCAAATCCCGGCAGGCAGATCCCAACACTCCGGTCGGCGCATGGCCGACGCCGCTAACTCCAAAATGAACGAACATTCCTAAGTTGACCTGTTTGGGTCATGTCACTCTAGTCCGGGTACCCATCCGCGCCGGCTGACCTATCTAACAGCACAAAAGTCGAGCATAATATAACCGGACTAAAACATGGCCGCAGCATTAAAGGGGCGGTATGAGTTAAAAGACGCACTAGGTCGCGGCGGCATGGGCGTAGTGTATCGTGCCTACGACCGTGTCTTAAAATGCGATGTCGCCGTCAAAACGCTGCGCGATTCTCCCGATCCCACAGCGCTGCAGCTCTTCTATCGTGAATGCGAAGTCTTGAGCGCCCTCAACCACCCCAACATCGTCCCGATTCTCGACATTGGAGAGTTCGAGGAAGAAGGGCAGTCGCGCCCGTATTTCGTAATGCCGTTGCTACCCGGGACGACGCTGGACAAACTCATCCGCTCCTCCGGCACGCAGCTGACCGTGTCGCGCCGAATCGAGATTCTTGCCCAAGTCTGCCGCGGATTGCACGGGGCTCACGAACGCGGCTTGATTCATCGCGACATCAAACCCGGAAACATTTTGGTCATGCCGGATTACTCGGCCGAGATTATCGATTTCGGCGTGGCGCACATGATCAATGCGGGCACTACCGCGCAGAAAGGCACCCTGTATTACATGGCCCCGGAGTTATTTCAGGGCCAGCCTCCCTCGGTTTTTTCCGATATTTTCGCCCTCGGCGCGACCGCCTTCGAGCTGTTCACCCGCCGCCGTCCCTTTGAGCGTCCAACCGAGCGCGAGATCATCGAAGCAATCCTGCACGAAATCCCGCCCCCCGCTTCCGACCTTGATCATTCCGTCAACGAGGCGATTAGCCGTGTGATTCACAAGGCCATGGCCAAGCAACCATGGCATCGCTTCTCTACTGTTCGCGAGTTCTCCGAATGCCTCGAGAAGGCGCATCGCGGAGAGCCCATCGAGTACTTCGACACGGCGCGCATACGGCCTCGCATGGAGCGCGCCCGCGCTGCGTTTGAACAAGGCGATCAGCAGTTCGCGGCGGAGATCGTCAGCGAACTCGAGGCTGAGGGACACCTCGACCCGGACCTCGGGCTTCTGAAACGCCAGATCGACATCGCGGCACGACAAAAGCGGATTCGCCAATTGCTGGAGAGCGCCCGCAGCCGGCTCGAAGGCGAAGAATACCCGCTTGCTTTGCAGAAAGTGCAGGAGATTCTCACGCTGGATCCGGATAATGCGGAAGCTATCATCCTGAAATCCAGAATCGAAGGCGTGCGCAGCGAGAAACAGATCGACGGCTGGTTGCGGCTCGCCCGCCAGCACATCGAGAACAACGCCTTCAGTCATGCGCGGGAGGCTCTGGAAAACGTTCTGCAAATCCGCCCGCGAGACGCACGGGCAGCCGCCGTGAGCGCCGAAGTCGACCGGCGCGAGCAGGAATTCGTTCATATTCGTAAGGAGAAGGAGCAGCTCTATCAAGCCGCCGTGGAAGCATACCAGCGCGGCGACTTTAGTTCCGCGATGACCAAGCTCGAGCGCGTGCTGGATATGGATCGCCGTGCGCCGGACAGTGCACGCCAGGAGCTGGGCAACGCGTACCGGAACTTCTATAACCAGGTCCGTTCGGAATACGACGCCATCCAAGGCGCTTACGCCGAAGCTCGCAAACACCTCGAAAATCAGAACTGCGCCGCGGCGCTCGCGATCTGCGAACGCCATCTGTTGAAATATCCCGATCACGCCTTGTTCCAGGGCCTCAAGTTCGACGTGCAGGAGCAGCAGCGCCTGCAATTGTCCGGCTACATCGCTGACGTCGACAGGCAGGTCGAGGCTGAAACGGATCTCGAGCGGAAAGTCAACATCATTCGTGACGCTGTGGCAAGGTTCCCCGATGAACCGCACTTTGCGGGTCTGCTGCGGATTATGACGGAGCGGCTCGATCTAGTGACCGGAATAATCGCGAAGGCACGCTATTACGAAGAGCGCATGCAGTTCGCGGAGGCATTGACGCAATGGGAAATCCTTCGCTCCATCCACTCCCGGCATCCCGGCTTGCAATTTGAGATCGAGCGTCTCGGGAAGCGTCTCGCGCAGCAGGTTTGGGAGGAGGGCAAGGCTCGGCATATACGGCAAATCGATATGCGGCTCGAGGAGGGAGAGTTCGACCGGGCCATCGAATTGGCACAAAGAGCGCTCCAAGAGTATCCCGCCGATGGCGAATTGCTTGCGTTGCAGCAGCTCGCTATTGACGCGCGAAACCGCGCGGGCGAAGCACAGACGCTAATGGAAGAAGGTGAGCGCCTGTTCGAGAGCGGCCAATTCGAGGACTCTCTCGCGGTGCTTCACAAAGCGCAGGAGGTGGACGCGCGGTGCGGAAGGGCGCGTCCGCAGTTATTAGACAAGCTGGTTGCCCGGGCGCAACAGTTAATCGACATCGATCCGCCCGCGGCGGAACGCTTTGCCGAGAGCGCATTTGCCCTCGATCCATCGCATGCCGGCGCGCGAGACATGCATCGGCTGCTACTGGATCTCGCTATCCGCCGCCAGTTCGCTGTGGAAGCAGAACCCGGCCAAGTCGCGCTTCATCCGGAGACCCGCGAGTTTCAGCCTGTCGTGGATACGGTGTTGGCCGGACAGGCGTCTCGCACGGAAATCCTCCCGAGTATCAATGGCACGGCGGTTGCGCTTGCTCCCGAACCGCGGTCCAACCCCCCGTCCGAACCTGCTGCCGTCCCGCTAGCGGCCCCCCGGAAGATAACCTCATTTCGATGGATTGCCATTGGTTCCCTTGCACTGTTTGTCGTGCTGGCGGTCATTCTGGGCCTCCTGTTTGGCCGGCATCCGATTCCTCCGGCACCGGCCCTGGTCGCGGTTGAATTCCATATCGCACCCGCGGGTGCTAGCGTCTATCTCCGGGACAAAATCATCGGCACGTCGGGCTCGCAGCTCCGGCTTCCGCCCGGGAATTACAGTTTTCAGATTGCTAAAGAAGGATACGAGTCCAAAATTATTCCGGTTGAATTACGTGACGGAACATTGATGCATTCAACCGAAGTTGCGCTCGATCCGCTGCCTCAGAAACTTAGTTTCACTACGGATCTCAAGGGCGCCAAAGTATCGCTCGACGGAGCTCCCGTAGTCGAGCCGGATCTCAACGGCGACCTCCTTATTAGTGTCGCGGCTCCCGGAAAACACACACTTCAGGTCGAAAGCGGCACGGAGAAAGCGTCGATTTCGTTTGAGACGCAGCCACTCGCACAGCCGGAGATCGCGAAGCCGGACGCGTCCACGGGGCTCGATGTCGTCCTGGTGAGTTCGTATCGGGGTCGTGCCTCGATTCAGTCGACCCTTGGCGCCGTTCCCGTGCGCGTGGAGGATCGCGACTCCGGAGCGCTCACGTCGGGCGGACTCGAACTTAACGAGCTCGCGCCAGGCTCTCACGATCTGACGTTAGGCACAGGAGCGCGCGCCTGGAATGGGGACTTCGTGTCAGGGCCGGTGCCGTCCGTCAGTCTGTCTATCCGCTCTGGGGTCCGCATGGGAATGATCGTCGTCGACGTGCCCCGACCCGATGGTTCGCAGATTATGATCGACAACGTCGCGAGAGGAGTGACAAAGAACGGGACTTTTCGCAGGAACGTAGAACCCGGGATACACACGCTCCGCGTGACGCACGAGGGCTACGTCGACGCCACGAAAGACGGCATCGTGGTGCAGAAGGGTGGGTTTGTGCGAGTCCCGATTTTTCTGACACCCCGAATCGACGTTACTCCGAGTAAGATGGTCGACGCGCTTCCAACGCCCACCGGCAACGTGATCCTGGATGTTTCACCGGTTTCGGCGAAGGTGAAGTATCAACATATCGGCGACCCAACTTCGCATCAGGCAACGTCCACGGAATTAGTCCTCGAAACCGGAAATTATCTAATTACTGCCAGTGCACAAGGTTACGCCGACCAATCTATGATAATTGCCGTCCAACCGGGCACGTCAAAGACGGCCTCGCTCAATCTGCCCCGACTGGTTACACAACCCGCTCCTGAGCCGGTTCGATTTATGGACCCGAAAGACTGGGATAAGCCATGGACAAAGGACGGAGATTGGTTCAGTCGCACCGGCGGCGACTTCGTCCTGTACAATCCGGCGCCGGCTAGTGGTGTTTTTCATTTTATGGCGCGTTCCAAGAAGAACGGCGGCAAGATTCGATGGGTCCTGAACTATCTGGATGCGGGCAACTATATCCTCTACGAACTCGACAAGAATTACAGTCGTAACGTGTTCCGCGACGGCAAGCGAACTTCCCGCGTGGAAATGAAAAAGATTGACATCAAGCTCCCCTACTATGAAGTCGAGCTATCCGTCACGCCGAACAGAATTGCAGTCAAATTGCTGCTCGATAACAAAAACTGGGATATGTTGGACGATTGGGACCAGCGCGGACTAGATCTCTCCAAGGGCCGCTTCGGATTTCAGCTTTCCGGAGACAGCCAGGTCTTCCTTAAGAACTTCAGCTTTGCCGGAAAACGGATTCTCTAGGCAGCCTGCTGAATACCCTGATCGCCGTCGAGAGCCACGCTCATCGACGCAGTACGTTCCAATTTGCCCCAACCAACCAGACGCCCGCGTAGCGCATACATCACGGATTTGAAGAGCACGTAATACATGAGGTATCGATAGAAAATCCGCTGGACGAACAACAGAGCCAGATCCCACGGCTTCGCCCCTTCGAGCGAATAGGCCAGTACCCCCGTGAGCAACTCGAGTCCGAACAACGCGAAATAGTACGCGGCCACCAGACGCCAGTTGCCCGCAAACAGCGCGATCACCATCGCGATTTCAGCAAACGGCGACAGCGCGGCCAGCAACACCTGGAAAATCCAGATGCTCGGCAAAGCGACAAATCCGAGATAGCCATATTCGGGATTGAACGTCGCATCGCGATGTTTCCACGCCGCCTGCAGCGTTCCAAACGCCCAGCGAAATCGCTGTTTCGCTAAAGCGGGCACGCTCTCCGGCGCTTCCGTGTACGCGATCGCGCTCTCTTCGTAGCGGATCTCGTACCCGAGCCGCCGGATGGATAACGTGATATCGGTATCCTCGGCCAGCGTGTCGTGTCCGAATCCGCCGCACGCGACGATCAGGTCTTTGCGCCATGCCCCGACTGCTCCCGGAACCACGGTGATCGCGTTCAAAACATCGAGCGCGCGCCGATCCAGATTGAATCCGAAAATGTATTCGATCGACTGGAACTTCGTAATCCACTTCTGTTTGTTTCCGACGCGCGCATTGCCGGACACGGCTCCCACCGTCCGATCCGCAAAGTGTCGCACCAACATTTCGATAGTTCCGCGGCGGAAAATTGTGTCCGCGTCGAGCGCCACCAGGATTTCATTGCGCGCTTCGCTGATCCCATAATTCAAAGCTTCGGACTTGCCGGCATTGGCCTGCGTAAAGATGCGTACACGAGAATCCGAGCTGAACGATTCCCGCAGCACGCGCAACGTCGCGTCTTTCGAGCCGTCGTCCACCACCAGCACTTCCACGTCCGAATAACCGTTATTCAAAATAGATCGTACGGTGCGCGCGATCACCGTCTCTTCGTTGTACGCCGCGATCACAACGGACACCGGCGGGTGGAAAGAGGGATCGAAAGTGCGCTTCGCGCGCTTGCGTTTCTGAATCACAGCCAGTACGCCGTATATGAGAGAGCGAGCCAGGGTCAGATAAATCGCGATGAGAAAGAGCAGACCGGCAATCTTCTTGACGGTGCCCTTGGTGGTAAGCGCTTCGCCTTCCACTCTCGCCCAGCGTAGTTCTTCGGAACTCGGAACGGGCATGAGCTTCGCACGCGAATCGTTCATTAATTTCTCGAGCGGCACAAACGTGTAGCCTTGCGCCCGCAGCGTGTCGATAATGCGTGGAAGCGCTGCGACCGTGGCCGCGCGATTCCCGCCGGCATCGTGAAGCAGAATCAGATGGCCATTATCCTTCTCCGCCATCACCTCATTGAAGATGCGATCCGGCGTTGTACCGGGCTCCCAATCGCGAGGATCGATGCTCTCCGCGATGGTCACGTAATTCAAATCCTGCGCGCGTTTGATGGGCAGAATTTCAGCGGGCGTCGTGGGCTCGCTATCCGCGTTGTACGGTGGCCGGAAAAGCTTCGTCCCGTGGCCCGTGTCGTTTTCGATCAGCCGCAGTGTTGTGCTCAGCTCGAATTTCGTGCGCTCGGCGGACTCTTGCGCGATGTTCGGATGCGAATATGTGTGATTGCCAATGGTGTGGCCTTCGGTGTATTCGCGCTTGATGAAATTAGGAAACTGTTCGGCATTTTCGCCGATCACGAAGAACGTCGCCGGCACCTGCTTCTGTTTCAAAATGTCGAGAACCTGCGGCGTATATTCGGAGGGACCGTCATCGAACGTGATTGCCATTTCTTTCCCTGCATCGCCGCCCGTGTGCTCGACCACCCAATACGACGGATACGCCTGATATTCTTCCGCGTAGTCGCCGTCCTTCTCTCTCCACACATTGCGGCTTCCATCGTGCGGTGTATCGACGATGCGCAGCACTTCGCCGGTTCCATAATGTTGCACGGAAGCCTGCGCTGTCAGCTTGAATAAGGGAACCGGGTTGTAATTCGGGTCTGGCCATTGATGCGGCGCAAACAAGCTCCACAGCCCGGGATCTTCACCGCCCAGACGCCACAACGCGACGCCCCGGAATCCGCCGTCTTCGATATCGTGCACCTGGTTCAGCGCGGTGACGGCATCCAGGAACCAAACCTCATGCTGTTGATTTCCGCTCTGGTACCGCAGCACCGGATTCTCATCATCCTTGTCCCACGAGACGGAAACGTGATTCGCCTCAGCCGCGGAGATCACGTCGCCATAAGTTACTTCGACCCCGCCGTCGCGCGTCCCGATAATCCAGTCGTATCCGTAATTACCAAATCCGATCACGGTCTTCTCTGCGGGCAGTAACGTTGCCAGATGATCCAGTTGACCCTGGAACCATTCCTCCGACGCGATAGGACCGGGCTTGCTGGTCTGATAATGCTCGTCGTAGACCATCGGAACGATGTAGTCGTCGATGTCGGCGAGCTTCTTCAGCTCGTAGGCAACCTCGTCGTCGCTGGGGACGCTTTGCGCGATCAGGTATCCGGCAGGTTTCAGCTTGGAGCGCAGCTCTTCCATGAACGTGACCAATTTGGTGCGATCGCGCGTATTGAGCTGTTCAAAATCGATGCTCACGCCCGCGAATTTGTGCTCCACAATGTTGCTGTAGATGTTGTCCACCAGATTGGCGCGCGCTGCGGCGCTGCTGAGGACATTGTGCAGATCGCGCGACTTGCCAGCCGTCCCGGTAATTGTTCACCTGCACCAGAATGGGAAGATTCGCATCGTGCGCGATGCCGATCACGGTCGGATCCGATTCGTCGCTCACATCGCCCTTACCGTTCTGGATCGTCATCCATTCAGGAATCAGGTGCGTCATCCGATTCAGGTTGAAGCGCAACGACACCATGCTGGCCGGGTCCCAATTCACGTAGTATCCAAACACTACCGGGGCACCTTCATGCGTCTTCGCCGCGGTTTTCGGATGCAATACCGGGTTCCCCCCATTACGGACATAGGCCACTTTGCGAGTTCGATAGGGCACGGCCTTGGCAGCCTTTTCACCCTTCGTGATGGTGGCCAACTCGTCGAAATTTGCAAGGTGCTGGACTGACGGCAAACCTAACGCGGGCAGAATGGGATTACTGACGATCGCGAGTGCGAGCAAGACGAGCAACGCAACAGTTATGACTCCCGCGATGCCGGCGATGCGTCGAAATCGCATCCAGCGCCGGCCTGTAGGATCGTAGAATACGAACGTGCGTTGCATATGGAACTCTCATTTACTTAGAAGCATGCCAAGCTCGCTCGGGTGCATCTATCTTGTTGAAAATAAATTCATTAAGATAGATTTAATATGAGTGATAACCAGCCGCCGCCGCTTGTCGATTACAATCTCTTCACTTTCGACCCCGTGCTCGCCGCTGCACTGGATCGCGAAGGCGCCGCGTGGGCGCGCGCTCATGTAGAGCAGTTCGGAAAAACTCTTGGAACTGAAGGGACGATTCGCCTCGGTTTCGAAGCCAATGAAAATCCACCGGTTCTGCGCGCCGATGATCAAGTAGAATTTCATCCCTCCTGGCATGCCTTGCTTCGTCTTTCGAAGGAAAATGGTGTGCACGCGTTGCCCTGGCATACCGACTGTCCCGGAGCGCATGTGGCCCGCGCCGCCCTGATGTTTCTGGCTTCCCAAAATGAAGCCGGACACACCTGCCCGATCTCGATGACATATGCTTCGGTTCCGGCGATCCGCAAATCCCCTGAGATGGCGAAGGAATGGGTGCCGCGAATAGCGGAGTTCTCTTATGATTCAGAGTTCCGGCCCGCGTCCGAGAAAAGCGGCGTCCTGATCGGCATGTCGATGACGGAGAAGCAAGGCGGCTCCGACGTCCGCGCCAACACCACGCAGGCCGAGCCGCTTTCTGGCGCCGAATATCGCATCACAGGCGCGAAGTGGTTCTGCTCCGCGCCAATGAACGACGCATTCCTGATCCTGGCTCAAGCACCGCGCGGTCTCACCTGTTTCATGCTGCCGCGCTGGACGCCCGAGGGCAAAATCAACGAGTTCCATATCGAGCGTCTTAAGCCGAAGCTCGGGAATCGATCGAATGCTTCGGCCGAGATTCGCTTCGACGGCGCTTGGGCGAATCGTATCGGAGAGGAAGGCCGCGGTGTGCCCGCAATCATGGAGATGGTGCAGCATACCCGGCTCGATTGCATCATCGGATCCAGCGCGCTAATGCGTCAGGCGTTAGTGCAAGCGCGCCACCATTGTGAGCATCGTATGGCGTTCGGCAAGCTGTTGATCGATCAGCCGCTCATGAGGACGGTGCTGGCGGATCTGGAATACGAATCGACTGCCGCGACCCTGTTGATGATGCGGATCGCCCGCGCTTTCGATGCCCGCGAATCCGATACCTACGAACGAGCCTTCGCCCGCCTCGCCACGCCGGTTGCAAAATACTGGATTTGCAAACGCTGCCCTTCAGTCGTGGTCGAGGCGATGGAATGCCTCGGCGGCAACGGCTACGTCGACGATTGCATGATGCCGCGCCTCTATCGCGAAGCCCCGCTCAATTCCATCTGGGAAGGATGCGGCAACGTGATTTGTCTCGACATCCTGCGCGCGATGAAGAAGGAGCCGGAGATATCCCAAGTGGTGATCCAGGAGGCCCGGGTGGCCCGTTCCGCGGATCGGAGGTTTGACGCCTATGTGGACGCCCTGGAGGCCGATCTACCGAGAGCGGAAGAAGCGACGGCGCGGCGTTATGCTGAGCGGCTCGCCATCGCTCTCCAATGGTCGTTAATGATCCGCCATGCGGGCGATTCAGCTCATTTCCTCTCGAAATTCAGCGCCGCCGAATTCACGCATTAACGTCAACCAGATAAGTTCCTGCGCCTGCTCCTACGCCAGGTTCATACGCCGGAGCAGCGCCTCGAAGCGCGGCTCGGCTCGGTAGCGGTCGAACGACGGGTCGTTCTGAATCTCAGCTAGCCGTGGATCGCGCTGCCGGTAGGCCGCATCGAGCGCGTCATACATCCGCTCCACTTCGCCGCAAGCGGCGTAATAAAACGCGGCGCCGATAGCGCGGCCATTCGAGCTAGCGAGTTTTCCGGCTAATTCCTGGCTGCGCTCGCGATCTCCAGCCTGATAGTAGGCCGCAGCTAAGTGCCAGGGAGCTAAAGGATCCCACGGCGCCAACTCCGCGCCTCGCTCTAAACTGGCGATCGCCTCCCGCGTTGAGCCTGCCTGAAGTTGCGCGAGTCCCATCGTTAACCATAGGAAGTGGAAATTTGAGTCGATTTCCAGGGCGCGGCGGGCGTACTCAATGGTTTCCGCATAGCGTTTCGCGTGGTACATCGAAAAAGCCATGCCTTGATGAAGAATCATGGAGAGCGGATCGGTCTCGAGCCCCATCCGGCTTTGTTCCAGCGCCTCCGCAAATCGTCCCAACGGAAGCAAATACCACAAGACGTAGCGTATTCGCGCCAGGATCGGGACAGGTTCCGCCGCCATCGCGATGCGGAAATGCCTTTCGCCCGATTTCCAATCGTAGTTGAAGGCCGCTGCGATCATCCCCAGCACGCTATGCGCATCGCTGTTTCCGGGGTCGAGGGCCAGGGCTTTCTCCGCCGCCGCATTCGCAAGGCGCGCCGCGTCACTAACAGCTTTCGTTCCGATCACCGCGACGATGGCGTAGTATGCTGCCAATCCGCTGTGTGCCGGAGCGTAATTCGGGTCGATAGCCAGCGCTTGCTCATAGAACTCCTTGGCTTTCGCCAGGCTGCCCGGCGTGAGTCGCGCGCGGTGATACTGGCCCTTCAAATATTGCTGGTAAGCTTCGATGTTCACGGAGCGCGCGCGGGGCGCCAGTCGCACTTCGAGCGCTTCCGAGATCGCCTGGCTGATCTCGTCCTGAATGGCGAACACGTCGATCATGTCGCGGTCGTACCGCTGCGACCAGAGATGCGTCCCATCGGCGGCGTGGATCAATTGCGCTGTGATGCGGAGCCGGCCACCGGCGCGGCGGACACTGCCCTCGAGCACATGGTTCACGCCCAGCGTCCCGGCGATTTGGCGGATGTCTTCGTTCTTGCCCTTGAAGGCGAAGGCCGAGGTGCGCGCGATAACTTTGAGTCCCTTTACCTGCGTCAGGGCATTGATAATTTCTTCCGCCAAGCCGTCTGAGAAGTATTCGTCGTCGGCGTCGCGGCTCATGTTGACAAAGGGCAGCACGGCGATGGAAGGAAGGCTCTCAGCCGGGTTCATAACGGCTTGTTCGATTGCCGCGCAAACTTCTCTCATGCTATGAAACCGGTCTCCCGGCAGCTTACGCAGGCAGCGTGCGACAATCGCGGCAACATTCGGCGGCGCGTCCAGCGGCGCGGGCTCGTCGCGCACGATAGCAGCCATGGTTTCAATGGCGGACTTCTTCGCAAACGCTTTCGAGCCGCTCAGCATTTCATACAGCACAAGTCCGAAAGAGAAGACATCGGAACGGGTGTCCACCTCCTCGCCTTTAGCCTGTTCGGGCGACATATATGACGCGGTGCCGAGGATCGTGCCGGCTTCCGTATATTCGATGTTCTGAGTAGCGTCATCGGAACCGATCGGAGCCCGCACCGTTCCGGCTTTATTCAGCGCGATCTTGGCCAGCCCGAAGTCCAATAATTTCACGCCGGAGGCAGTCACCAGGACGTTCGCGGGTTTAAGATCCCGATGCGTAATATTTTTGCAATGCGCGGCGTCCAGCGCTCCGGCGATTTGCCTTCCGTATTCCAAGGCCTTGTCCAGCGGCAGAGGGCCTTTGAGCGCTTCGCCCTCGATATATTCGATTACCAGGTAATTCGGACCGACATCGTAAACCTGGCAGATGTGCGGATGATTCAGCGCCCCGATGGCTTTGGCCTCACGCTCGAAGCGCTCGTTGAACTCGGTCTTGGAAACCTTGATTGCGACGTCACGATCGAGGCGCGGGTCCCGAGCTCGATACACCTCGCCCATCCCACCTACGCCAAGAAGCGACAGGATTTCGTATGGCCCGAGTTTATCGCCTGGAGAAAGCGGCATGCCAGTGATTTAGCTCAGTCTAGCCGATCGAGAAAGGCCGCCAAATCGACTGTAACATGACCACACGATGCGGACTCATTCGAATCAAACCATGGCATCAAGTCGATATCCGGGAAAAATGCAGTCACGACAACAATGTGCAAATATCATTCTTGTTTTCAATCATCTGCGCGGGTTCGCGACCGAAGCGCGCCAGTCGCGCCAATAGCCTGAGACCAGGAGTTTCAAACCCTATGAATCGACTCAGCAAATCGCTATTTATCGCAATCGGTTGCCTCCTCGCCTTAATGGCCGGGGCCCCAGCCAGTGCCGCCACCGCCCGCGCCGTCAAGTTCGGGACTACTCTCCCCACCACCTGCTACGCCGGGGATATCTTCTTCAATACCAACGCTCCAGCCGGAGCGAACCTGTTCGCGTGCGTCGCGCCGAATACATGGGTGACGCAAATTCTCGGGAATGTTGCCGGCGATGTCACTGGCTCTCCCAGCGCGACCACAGTAACGCGAATCCAGGGAAATTCCGTCGCGCCCATTGTTCCCCAAGCGGGCCAAGCGCTCGTCTGGAACGGCGTCACCAACCGCTGGGAACCGCAAGTCGTCGCCGGAGAAAGCGGGAGCGGGGCTTCCATGGCGACCCAACTCGGCGACTTCTCCGTGATACTTATCGACACCCAGACCCTGACAATCGGAGCGAATTGTCTGGCGACCGTTCCCTGCAACATCCGCTTCGGTGGTCTGGCCTATTCTTTAACCGGCCCCGTGACCGTTTCGCTCACCGGCGGCAGCGGCGACGCTTTCGTCTATTTCGCGAGTTCCGGGACCCTGACCGTGGGCCACAGCCTGACCTTGACATGTTCAGGAGTTTGCAGCGCGCAGAGCGGAATCGCAGCCTTCCCAACGGACTCGATTCCCCTATTTACCTGGCACGCTACCAACGGGTCGTGGGACGATAACGGCGCGGATCAGCGGGCGTTTCTCAGCTCCAAAGACGTGATTCCCGGAACCGGTATACTCACTACCGAGAATCTGGGTCACACCACCATTGCAGCCGACCCTTCGGTGATCGGAATGAAGACCACGCCGCCGAGCACGTCAAGCTCAAGCTGCACGGCTGGAATGTGGGCATCGGATTCCAACTACTATTACGTCTGCGTTACGCCAAACACGTGGCTACGCGCGGCACTCAGCAGTTGGTAGGGGGTACGGCGGGGGCTGCCGAGCGGCCCCTCACTTTTCATCCTCGGTTTCTTTCTCCGCCTTTTCGCCATGGTCGACGATATCGCCATCCTGAAACAGAATGCCCTTCAAGATGTCGCGCCAGGCTGGTTTCATCCGGAGCAGGAACTCCAGATCCATACCAAAGTGCTTAAACTCTTCATGCTGCGCGTCTTTCATGATGGCGACCGCTACTTTGTCGGTCTCCACCGAAATCCGCTGCTCGTACCAGTTGATTGCTTCGGCTTCTTCCCCTAGCGACGCGATCATCCGCGCGAAAGTCCGCGTTTCTTTCGACAACTCTGCGGCAGGCTCGTGGTATTGTTCGAATCCCATATGGCTCCGTCCAATTATTTCATGTTGTAAGTGAATGCGAATTGTAAGCGCACTTCGTCGCCCTTAAACCCGGATGGAAATGTGGGAAGTGGAGTGGACGCGCTTACCCCAGCGACGGCAGCTTTGTCGAAGGCTTCTGTACCCGATGGCATGGCGATCACCAGCTTCGGCACGTAACCTTGCCGGTTGACGATGAACTGCAGCAGGACCTTACCGCGGCGTCCCATACGGGCGCTTTCCGGAATAATTGCGAGCCAGTTGCGTCGAACGATAGACAGGATCTGGATGAGGTACGGCTTAAAATCGACGCCTTGAGCATCGCTCAGCAATTGCAGGCTGCTCTGAAGCCGGCCCGGTGTCGGCCGCTGGAGCGCCTCCGCCGGTGATGGCATTTGATCTTCGTCGCCTACCATCGTGCCGTTCACCTGGCCGTTCGGGCCGGAACGTACAACGCTTTCTATGGCGTCGGTCAGCGAAGTTCTCGGTACTGGTATCTTCGCCTGGCCGGGAATCCGCTGCTCTGTTGCGCCATTCTGGCCCGGTGTCTCAAAGGCGAGCTTCGGCTGCTGCGGTTGCGGCTTGGGAGGCGGAGCCTCGGGGATGCCAAACTGCGGCGGAGAGACCGGCAGGCGAGCATCCAGCTTGGGCGGCTCCGGGAGAATCTGCGGTGGCGCTGGCTGAGGCGCTGCAGGTGGGGCGGGCGCTGGTGGATGGAATGTTTTAGGTGGCTGGGGAAGGCTCTCCGGAATCGCCCGCTTCGCCAGCAGGCCTTCGACATTCACCTCTTTAGCAACCGGCCCTTTGTTAGGCTCTTTCTGTGTGAGCTCCTTGAACCGCGGGGCGACCAGATGCACGGCCTGATGCAGGTCAATTTCAACTCGACGCGACGGCGCGGGCTCTGTAGGAATACTGTTGATCAGGATGGCGCAGGCGAACAGGACAACATTGATGGCCAGCGATGCGGCCGCTTCCCGAAAAAATGTGCGCGAGTCTGGGCGTTCCTGCCAGTGAAGTAATAAATCGGGGCCGGAGTCTGTCTCCGTCTGAGTTTGGACCGCCACGCTGTTCTATGAAGAGACGCCGGGCTAAAGCCCGAAGTTGCCTAAGGCAGAGACTTTAGCTGACTAACGACCACCTGTTTGTGCTCTTCGATTTTAGCAAGGATGTCGAGCGCCGTATCCAGCGCTCTCAACCCATCTCGGCCCGAGACGATGGGCGTCCGGCGAGTCGCGACGCAGTCCAGGAAATGCTCTACCTCGACCTTCAACGGCTCGTTCTTCTCGACCGCAAGCATTTGAAAATCGATCCTTTGATCGCCCTGTACTGCGAAAACAGCGCCCTCCTGGCGGCTGTAATCGAGCGAGATGTACTGGCTCGGCTGGAACAAACGTAGTTTTCGGACCCGCTCCGTCGAAACGCGGCTGGCCGTAAGATTTGCGATGCAACCGGTTGGAAACGCGAGGCGCACGTTCGCGATGTCGACCTTTTCGGAGAGAATCCGAATTCCGGCGGCACGAATCTCCTCGGGCGCCTGGCCGACCATATCCAGCACAATGTCGAGATCGTGGATCATCAGGTCGAGCACCACGTCGATGTCAAGGCTGCGCGGCGAGAACAGGCTGAGCCGGTGGACTTCAAAGAAAAGCGGATGGCTCACAATTCTTTTCAGCGCCATCACGCCGGGATTGAATCGTTCCAGGTGTCCGATCATGAGGATACGGCCGTTGAGTTCGGCGGTCTCAATCAACCGTTCGGCCGATTCGCGATCCGGGGCGATGGGCTTTTCCACGAGCACGTCGATGCCGGCTTCCATCAGTTCGCACCCGACGTCCGCGTGGGCAGAAGTCGGCACTGCGACGATGGCCGCGTCCACTTTGCCGATCAGGTCTTTATGATTGCTGAAAGAAGGACAGCCGAACTGCGCGGCCGCCGCGGCGGCGTGATCCTGGATAACATCAACAACGCCCGCTAATTGCGCTTTAGAGCTTTCGTGCAGGACGCGAACGTGATTGCGCCCGAACGCGCCTGCGCCGACGACAGCTACTTGGATGGGGTTCAATATCCAACCTAGCACGTTAAAATTCACGTTAAAAAGGTCTCGACTCAAACGTCGATTGTGATAAGATCGATTGTGCCACCCAGAATTCTGGGCGTGATTCCTGCCCGGTTTAATTCTTCCCGTTTTCCTGGTAAAGCACTCGTCTCCATCGCCGGCAAGTCCATGTTGCAGCACGTGTATGAGCGGGCTTCGCAGGCGCGTTATTTGACAAAGCTTGTGATCGCGACCGACGACGATCGCATCTACTCAGCGGCCCGCGATTTCGGCGCTTCGGTGAAGATGACTCGTTCAGATCATATGTCGGGTACGGATCGTGCTGCCGAGATCGCATCGGCGGAGCAGGCGGAGATTGTAGTGAACATCCAGGGTGACGAGCCGATGATCGATCCCGACGCGATCGATGCAGCGGTGCTCTCCATGATTGAGGACGAAGAAGTCCCGATGGCTACGTTGAAGAAGCTTATCGAGGACGAGAGCGAAGTCACGAATCCCAACGTTGTGAAAGTCGTGACCGATCTTGCCGGAAACGCCATTTATTTTTCGCGCTTCCCGATACCGTTTGTGCGCGACGGCGCGGCCGCGCACTTCAAACACATCGGTCTTTACATTTATCGGCGCGATTTTCTGCTACGCTATTCCGATCTCCCCCTTGGTCCGCTCGAACAGGCGGAACGCCTGGAACAGTTACGGGCGCTCGAAAACGGATTTCGGATTCGAGTTGTCGAAACCGATTACGATTCTCTTGGTGTAGATACTCCGGAGGATCTCGAACGCGTGTCAACGCTATTTGAAGCATCTTTGTTGAGGTAGACATGTCGACGACGGCCAAATACATATTTGTTACGGGGGGCGTGGTTTCGTCGCTGGGCAAAGGGATCGCGGCGTCATCCATCGGATGTCTTTTGGAAAGCCGCGGACTCAAAGTCACGCTGCAAAAGTTCGACCCTTATTTGAACGTGGATCCGGGCACCATGAGCCCGTTCCAGCACGGCGAGGTTTTTGTTACCGACGATGGCGCGGAGACCGATCTCGATCTCGGCCACTACGAGCGCTTCACGCACGCGCCACTGACGCAAAGCAACAACCTGACGTCCGGTCGTATTTACGAGCAGATCATCCAGAAGGAACGCCGCGGCGACTACCTCGGCAAAACCGTTCAGGTGATCCCTCACGTAACTAATGAGATCAAGGCCGCCGCGCGCAAAGTCGCGGGCGATGCCGATGTGGTCATCGTCGAGATTGGCGGAACTGTCGGCGATATCGAATCGCTGCCGTTCCTAGAAGCCATTCGCCAGCTTCGTCACGAGCTCGGCCGCGAGAACACCGCATTCGTTCACGTCACACTGGTGCCCTGGATCGCCGCGGCTCAAGAGCTGAAAACGAAGCCCACGCAGCACAGCGTCAAAGAGCTCAGGGCCATCGGTATCCAGCCCGATATCCTGCTGTGCCGCTCGGATCATCCTCTTGCTCCCGAGATGAAGGACAAGATCGCGCTCTTCTGCGATGTCGATGTCGAGGCTGTGATCACCGCGAGCGACGTGCAGTCCGTCTACGAAGTGCCGCTCACGTTCGCCGAACAGCGCGTCGACGAGATTATTCTCAGGCTGCTTCGCATTGACGCCAAGCCGCGCGACCTGAGCCGCTGGACCGGTATGCTGGAGCGCATGCAGAACCCTGAAGGCGAAGTGAATATCGCGCTCATCGGCAAATATGTCGAATACGAGGATTCCTACAAGAGCCTGAAGGAAGCGCTCATGCACGGTGGCCTCGCTCATCGGTTGAAGGTCAACATTACGTGGATCGAATCCGAGCAGTTGCATTGGCCGGACTGCGCCCGCGTGCTTCAGGGCTTCGACGGTATCCTGGTTCCGGGCGGATTTGGCAAGCGCGGCGTCGAGGGAATGATCTGCGCGATTCGCTATGCGCGTGAGAACAAGATCCCGTATTTTGGAATCTGTCTCGGCATGCAGACCATGGTGATCGAGTATGCACGCAACGTTTGCGGGATGGAAAACGCAAACTCCACCGAATTCGATCCTGCTACGCCGAACCGCGTCATTTATAAATTGCGGGAGTTGAAAGGCGTCGACGAGCTAGGCGGGACGATGCGTCTGGGCGCTTATCCGTGTAATCTCGCCGAGGGCAGCTTCGCTCGCGCCGCGTACAACGTGCCACAGATCAGCGAGCGGCATCGCCATCGCTATGAGTTCAATCGCGAGTTCGAGCCGGTTCTGACCGAGCATGGGTTGAAGCTTACGGGCCAGACTCCGGACGCAGTCTACGTCGAGATCTGCGAGATCGAAGAACATCCTTGGTATCTCGGCTGCCAGTTCCATCCTGAGTTCAAGTCGAAACCGATGGAACCGCATCCGCTGTTTTCGGCGTTTATCGGCGCGGCGCACAAGGAACATGTTCGTATGCAGGCCGAACAGCGGAAGCGTTCCGAAGAGTTTTCACACGCGGATTGAGCAACCTGCCACCCATCGGATCGGGCCAGGCGCTTGCGTTGATCGCCGGCCCATGCGTCATTGAGAGCGAGGAGCACGTTCACTTCCTCGCGCGCGAAATCGGCCGCATCGTCGGTCCGTTCATCTTCAAAGCTTCTTTCGATAAGGCGAATCGAAGCAGTATCGAGTCCTACCGCGGCCCAGGGTTGAAAGAAGGGCTGCGCATTCTCGCAGGCGTCCGAGCTGCTGGGTACCCCGTGCTGACAGACATCCATGAACCGTCGCAGGCCGGACCAGCCGCGGAAGCCGTCGACATTCTGCAGATTCCTGCGTTCCTCTGCCGCCAGACCGATCTCTTGATCGAAGCTGGGCGGACCGGCAAGACGGTGAATATCAAAAAGGGGCAGTTCGTCTCGCCGTACGATATCCGGCATGCGGCGGAGAAGGTCGCGTCCACGGGCAACAACAAAATCATCCTGACCGAGCGCGGCACAACCTTCGGCTACAACAATCTGGTCGTGGACATGCGAGGGCTGGCAATCATGCGCGAATTCGGCTGGCCGGTCGTTTTCGATGCGACGCACAGCGTGCAAATGCCCGGAGCCGCCGGCACTTCGTCGGGAGGTCAGCCGCAATTCATTGCGCCGCTGTCCCGCGCCGCGGTAGCAGCCGGAGTGGACGGCATCTTCGTCGAAGTCCACGAAGCCCCGGAGCGAGCTCTATCGGACGGCGCTAACGCGTTGAGACTCGACCTTCTCGGCCCGTTGTGGACCAAGCTGAAGCGAATCCATGAGGCGGCGGGGTGAGCGGATTGGATGCCCAACCGGTTCTCTTCCAAGTCGCAAAGGTGATTCAGAAGCACGGGCTCGAAGTCGTCATGATTGGAAACTCGGCGGCTGCGCTGCAAGGCGCTCCTGTGACCACGATCGATATCGACTTTCTCTTTCGCAAGACGCCCGCGAACATAAAGAAGCTCAAGGCGATTGCGAAGGACCTGGGCGGTGTGCTCTTGAAGCCTTATTACCCAAGCTCCGATCTCTTTCGACTCATGCGCGATGAAGACACGCTGCAACTCGATTTCATGGCCACGATACACGGCGTCAGATCTTTCGAAGGTCTGCATAGCCGGGCAAGGCAAGTCGATCTTGGCGGCTATTCGTTACTGGTGGCCGATCTTGCCGATATCATAAAGAGTAAGCGGGCCGCTGGGCGCGCGAAGGATCGCGCCGTGCTCGAGATTCTGGAAAAGGCACTGGATGAAAAGAAGATCACGAGGACGGATAAGCTCGAAGCGCTCAAGCGCGAGAGCGATCTGGCTCTGCGTGAGCAAATCCGCCAACTCCTACGTCTTCCGCCTGAGAAACGCACCCATTTTCTACGCAAACGCGTCGGCATATTAGCAACTTGCCTGTAACTCCCAACAAGCCCGCGCTACATTAAACATAAGCCGCCAAATATGCAGTGGTATTACGCAGAAGCAGGCCGACAGGCCGGTCCCGTGGACGACGACGCGTTCCAAAACCTCGTCGCTTCGGGACGAATCGCACCGGATACTCTCGTCTGGAGTCCGGGGATGGCTAACTGGCAGTCTTATGGTTCGCTTCAAGTCGGAGTCGCAACGGCGGCCGGCGCTCCGCCTCTTCCCGACACACGAATCTGCACGCAATGCGGCCGAGCCTTCGCGGCGGACGAACTGGTAGCCTTCGGCGATACTCTCGTCTGCGGCTATTGCAAACCGATCTACGCTCAAAAACTTCGGGAAGGCGTTCTGCCGGCCGGATTCCGACAATATGGCGGGTTTTGGATTCGCTTCGTTGCCGTAGTGATCGACGGCCTCATAATGGGCGTAGTCTCGTTGTTTTACACGCCCTTTATCAATCTGGCGGCCTACGATCCCCACGATCCTGTAAGGATCTTCATCGCAATCGGAATCCTCAGTGCGATCGGCATTGTAATTCGCGGCATCTATGAAACGCTGTTCGTCGGACGTTTCGGCGCGACTCCGGGCAAGATGGTCTGTCATCTGAAAGTGGTCCGGCCGGACGGCCGACCATTGACCTATACGCGCTCGCTGTGCCGCTACCTCGCCAAGGTATTGAACGATTTTACGTTCACCATCGGCTATATCATCGCCGGTTTCGATGATGAAAAACGGGCTCTTCACGACCGCCTCTGCGACACCCGAGTGATTCGTTCGTGACTCCGACCGTTCACGCCATCGGCTGCCCCGTCTGCAAACGCGCTCTCCCGGCGGACACCTGGAATCTGGACTACGAGACGTATTGTCCGAATTGCCGGGCCCCCATCACAGCTCTCGTTTTTCCCGCATTCCTTCGCGGCGATGGTGCGGCGATTTCCGAATTCGCCGTGGAAGGCACGGAAGCAACCTGCTTTTATCACGCCCGCAAGAAAGCTCACGTTCCCTGCGATCAATGCGGCCGGTTTCTGTGCGCTCTGTGCCAGGTGGAACTAAACGGGCAGAACTGGTGTCCTTCCTGTATCGACGCGCATCGCAAGCAAGGCAAACTCGCGACTTTGGATAGCCGCCGCATGCTCTACGACAGCATGGCATTGCTGCTTGCTACCGCCCCGATTCTTCTGTGGCCGCTCACAATCATCTCGGCGCCGGCGACACTGTTCCTGGTGATCCGTTACTGGAATAAATCGTTCACCGTCGTGCCACGCACCAAGATCCGTTTTGTGATCGCGGGGCTGATCGCCTTACTGGAACTTGTCGGATGGGGTGTCCTCATCTATGTAGTGGTTTTCACGGTGCGGACCAGATTGCAATGACAGCCGCTACTCCGTACAAGCGGCTCCCCGGCTCGGCTGGACTCATTTTCCGCCAGCGACTTTGGCTTGGTCCGGATCACTTGCTGCTGGTTAGCTCCAACGTGCTCGCCCAGGAATATCGCCGCTTCTACTTTTCTGACATTCAGGGACTCGTGATCGCTGAAGTGGAGAATCCCGCGCGCTTTTACGGCCTCGTGCTCGCCGCGATCGCGGCTGCTTTCACGCTGGGGCTTCTTGTGGCAGACCATTACATTTGGGCTGTGCTGTGCGGACTCACGGGGACAGGGCTGCTAATCTTCGGCCTGACCCGGCCACTGGTCCAATGCGCACTCAAGACTCGCGTGAGCACCCAGCATCTGTCTACGCTGAAAAGTGTGGAAGCAGCGCAAAAGTTTTCGCGCGCACTGAGGACCGAGATTGAAAAATATCAGGGACCTCTACCGGCGGAGTGGCTGGCAGCGCATCCTCACGTGGACGGCCCGACCGTTCCTCCCGCGCTGCATCCCTATAAAGGAGGCATGCACTACGCCGCGTTTGCGGCCATGTTCGCTGTTGCGTCATTGACCCCGTTACGCCTGAATTCGCACGGTGGCGCGATTGCAAACGTCCTGGCCGGTACGCACATCGGCATGGTTTTGTGCGCAGTCATCGCCGCCGTGAAGCAGCATGGCAGCACCATCAGTCGCGTTGCACGCGCGGCGATCGCTCTGGCTTTGGCGTGGGCTGCTATTTCGTACATCACCGAACAGGTGATTGTAGCGACCGACGTTCAGGCCGCATTTCGGAATCCCATGGGTTTCGATTACTGGCGCGATCCGATCTGGGACGTGGCAGTCGCGAACGCCGTCGCTTATACAGTATTCGGCATCATCGGAATTTTCGCCTTGCTCTCGCACAGGACCACAACGTGAGCCTCGCGCAACAGCGTTGTTTCGTGCACGAATTCCGCGAAGCGGTAGCGCGTTGCCCGGTGTGCCGCAATTCCTTCTGCCGCGAGTGCGTGACCGAACACGAGGGCCGCGTCGTCTGCGCAACATGCCTAAAGCAGTTGCACAATGCTAAGGGAGCGTCGCGGCGTAAGCTGCTCCGACTCGTCGCCGGCGTTCTTCCCATCGCGGGATTGCTGCTCGCCTGGATCGTCTTCTATAGCGCCGGCCGTATCCTGACGCTGATTCCAGCCGCCGTTCACGACGGAACCGCGTGGACCAAATAATGGCACGCGAGCGTGGCAAAGACAGTCTGGACCTGATCGAGGAAGCCACTTACCTTTTGCGTAGCGCTCCGGCCGGCGCAGTAGCGGCTTACTACATCGGAACGCTTCCGTTCCTTCTCGCATTCCTTTTCTTCTGGGCCGACATGAGCCGCGCCGCATCAGCTTATGAGCACTCGGCTCCTGCCGCGCTTGGAGTCGCCGTCATGTTTGTATGGATGTCGGTATGGCAGGCGGTCTTCGCGCAGGCCCTGCGGTCTGTGCTGACAGGCAGCCGGCCGGCATCGTTTTGGCGACTCGCATTCGTGCAGGCGACGCTGCAACCGACCAAATTCATCGTTCTTCCGCTGGCGGCGCTGATCACCCTTCCGTTCGGAGACGCATTCGGGTTCTATCAAAACCTGACGGCGATTTCGTATGAGGGCTCCAGCATGAGCGAGTTGATCGGCTCCGCGCGGCGTCAGGCGCGATTGTGGCCGGCGCAGAATTGGGGCGCTCTCGGATTGCTCGCGCTGCTCTCGATCGTGGTATGCGCGAACATCGGAGTGTTGTTGTTATTGATTCCGCAGTTGCTCAAATCGTATCTCGGCATTCAGACCGACCTCGCCCGCAACGAATTACTGGCGCTCAATTCCACGTTTCTCGTCATCACCGTAGCGCTCACCTATGCCATCGTCGATCCGCTGGTCAAAGCGGTTTACGTGTTGCGATGCTTTTATGGAGAGTCCCTTGCGACGGGCGAGGATCTGAGGGCGCAACTTAAGTCCATCGCGGCGAAGGTGGCGTTGCTGCTTCTCATCGTGAGCGGCTGCGTCATGCATGCTCAGCCTGCCGCGCAGGAGATGAACCGCTCGATCGACGATGTCTTGAAGCGGCCTGAGTTCTCCTGGCGCATGCCGCATCGGACGCATGCCGAGCCGGCCCAGAACTGGTTCACACACGCGCTCGATACCGTGGAAAAGAAGCTGGATGAGTGGTCAGATGACTTCGCGAAGTGGCTGCACGAACGTTTTCGGCCGAAGGGATCGCAGGGTCCGAATAAGCAACCATTGCCGGCCTTGCGGCTGTGGTTCTATGTCCTGCTCGGCGTGGCAATCCTGATTTCTCTAATTCTATTTGTGCGGACTTTTCGGAGGAGGTCGCGAAAGCCCGCGCAAGCGGAGCCAGCCGCTGTTGCGCTTCCCGACCTGGCGAGCGATGACACGCGGGCGGATCAGTTGCCTCCTGATGAGTGGCTTCGCACAGCCCGCGACTGCGTTGCCCGCAACGACCTGCGTCTTGCGGTGCGCGCCCTATATCTTGCCAACCTCGCGTACCTGGGAGGCAATTCGCTGATCGCCATCGATCGAGGTAAGTCGAACAACGATTATGCGCGTGAGTTGCGCCGGCGGGCGCGCTCGAAGCCCGAGATCCTTCCGGTCTTCAACGACACGGTGGCCGTATTCGAGCGGAGCTGGTACGGCATGTACGAGGTGACGCCCGAACACGTGACGAAGGTGGAAGAAAATCTTTCGGCGACGAGGGCCCGTGTCGAACAATAAACTCGCCTGGGCCGCGCTCGCGATCGTATTCGCGGCATTCACGTGGGGCTTGGTCCAGCTCTACGATTTGCGCCTCGAATCCGGCGATATTTATCCTGTGTATTCGTCGTTTCGCGCGGATCCGCTTGGTTCGAAGGTGCTATTCGAAAGCCTCGCCAACTTGCCCGGCTATTCCGTGCAGCGAAATTTCCGCGAGCCCGACGATTTTCGGCAGCCCGCGGAGACGATGCTGTGGCTCGGCGAAGATCCGTTCACTTTTGTTCTCTGGACGCAAGCCGATTTCGAACAATTTGAGCAGATTGCTTCGCGTGGCACTCGCATAGTGATTGCGATGACACCCGTGAGGCGGGCATCGGAGCAGATGGAAGTGAAGGATAGTGTTCTCGAAAAGCGCTGGGGCGTGACGTTCGTATATGTTCGCAGGCTGCAATCGGACGAACGAGAGAGCGGCTTGCCGAAACAGACCGCGCTGGTGATGAAGATTGGCGCAAAAGTTGCGCCGGTTATCGAGAAACCGTTTGGAAAAGGCTCGATTGTTCTGGTGGACTCGGCGTATCCCTTCAGCAATGAGGCGCTAGCGACGGAGCGGAACACGCCGCTGCTCACCGAGGTGCTGGGTCCCAATCGCGCGATCGTCTTCGATGAGCATCATCTGGGGCTTTCCGAAACTGCCAGTGTGGTCATGTTGGCGAGAAAATACCGGCTAATGGGCCTTGGCTTGGGATTGCTGATTCTGGCACTCCTGTTCATCTGGCGAAACGCTTCGCCGCTGCTTCCGCCGCGCCGAACCGGGGTGTCCGATGAGGCTCGACCTGCGATGGCCTCCGCGCTCCAGCATCTCCTGCGTAGAAATATTCCCGAGCCGGAATTAATTGCGACGTGCCTCGCCGAATGGGAGAAAAGCGGCCAGTCTTTCACATTAGAAAAACGCGACGTGATCCGCCAGCTTGCGAAAGGGAAGGGGAAACCTGTGGAGATCTACAAGAGATTGCAAAGCGTAGTTACTCATCGGGACTGAGATGAACGCAAACCTGGAAAAACTCACCAGCACTCTCGAGGATGTGCGGCGCGAAGTGCGGAAGGTGATCATCGGACAGGACGAGGTCATGGATCAATGCCTGGTGGTGATCTTCACGGGACAGCACGCGCTCATCGAAGGCGTGCCGGGGCTTGCAAAGACGCTGCTGGCGCGAACGCTGGCGCACGTGCTCGGCTGCGAGTTTGCGCGTGTGCAGTTTACGCCGGATCTGATGCCCGCCGACATCACGGGCACGAACGTCTTCAATCTCCAGCGCGGTGAGTTCACGCTGGTGCGCGGGCCGATTTTCACAAGCTTCCTGTTGGCCGATGAGATCAATCGCGCCCCTGCCAAAACGCAATCGGCATTATTGCAGGCCATGCAGGAGCGAACCGTGACCATCGATCGCGAGACGCACCGGCTACCTTCCAATTTCACTGTATTTGCGACGCAAAATCCGATCGAGTACGAAGGCACGTATCCATTGCCGGAAGCGCAGAAGGATCGCTTCATGCTGAAGATCTCGATGACCTGGCCGGCGCGGGAAGAGGAGTTGTTGCTTGCACGAAGAATGCTGGGGGCGGACTCGCCGGAGGAAACGCTGGCTCATGGTGCGGTGCAGGCGTGTGCGAGCGCCGCGGACATTCCCTCGCTGCGGATGTGTCTCAACGATGTGCTGATCCGCGAAGAGCTGGTCGCGTATCTTGTCGACGTGATCCGCCGCACGCGCGGTCACGAGAGTGTTCTGGTCGGGGCAGGACCTCGCGCCACACAGGCGCTGCTACTCGCATCGAGGGCGCATTCCGCGATTGAAGGCCGCGATTTCGTGACACCCGATGACATCCGCGCCATGGCGAATCCGGTCCTGGAGCATCGTCTGATTCTGCGTCCGGAGTTTGAGATCGAAGGGCAGACGGTCGGCGAAGTGGTGACGAAAATCCTCGGCGAGGTGGCAGTGCCAAGATGAAAATCGTACCGTCCGCGGCGCTGCTCGCAGTGGTGGCTATAGCTGGAATACCCGCTCTCACGCTGCTCTTCGCGGATGTGTGGGTGATTCCGGCTGCCGCGGTTTTGGTGGTTGTGTTGTTGGCTGTCGTATTCGATGCGATATTGGGACGGCGGGCGTTGTCGCAAGTCCAGGTTGCGGGGCCGCGGTTAGTTCGTCTGTGGAAGGATCGCGCCGGGTCGATAGAATTCACATTCCGCTCGAAGGATCAGCGCGGGCGGGTTGTTCGTATCGGACCGGTCTTGGCCGATGAGATTGGTTCGGCTTCGGACGAGCAAGTGGTTACGCTCCCGTCCGGCGTCGAGTTCTCTCGCATCGAGTGGACCTGTAAACCCGTAAAGCGTGGGCGATATTTCCTGAATCTCTGCGCTGTAGAGGTGCCATCTCCGTTACGTCTCTGGCAGCCGCGGGTGCTGCTTCCGATCGAGACGGAGATTCGCGTGTATCCAAACCTCGCGTCGGAACAGAAGAACGCCCCGAATCTTTTTCTGCGCCGTCCTCAGGTTGGTTTGCGCATCCACCGCCAGGTCGGGAAAGGCCGGGAGTTCGAGAAGCTGCGCGAGTATTCGCCCGGCGATGGCTTCGATGAGATCGATTGGAAAGCGACGGCGCGGCGCGGGCATCCGATCACGCGCGTTTTTCAGGTGGAGCGCACACAGGAAGTCTATATCGTACTCGATTCATCGCGGCTGACGGCGCGTCCGCTCGGTGAGGAGCAGACCAGCATATTGGAGCGCAATATCACGGCATCGCTGCTGCTGGCACTGGCGGCGGAGAAGCGAGGCGATCGGTTCGGGCTCGTCACGTTTAGCGATCGCGTCCATGGATTTGTTCGGGCGCGCAGTGGCAAATCGCATTATGCATCGTGCCGCGAAGCGTTATACACGCTCGAACCACGCATCGTCAGCCCGGACTTCGATGAAGTCTGCACAATGCTGCGGCTAAAGCTGCGGCGTCGAGCTCTCATCGTCTTTCTGACGGAGCTCGACGATCCCGCGCTGGCGGAGAGCTTCGTCCAGAACGTTCGTCTTCTGCGGCGGCAACACCTCGTGGTTGTCGGAATGGCGAAGCCGGAAGGAGCGCAGCCGCTGTTCCGGGGGAACCAAGTGGAAAGCGTCGACGATGTTTATCGAGATCTTGCAGGGCACGTGCTGTGGATGAAGCTGCGTGAACTGGCAAAAGGACTGGAGCATCAAGGCGTGCAATTCGCGATGCTCGATCCGGGCAAAGAAGGCTTGCAACTCGCTTCGCTCTACGCGGAGATCAAGCAACGGCAGCTTTTATGATTATCGACCTGGAGCGATTCGTAAAGGACGAGCGTCCCCAATGGGAGCGGCTTGAGAAAATGCTCCAGGACATGGAGCGCGATCCGGAACGGAAGCTGCCGTTACGCGACGTGCTCACGCTTCACGAACTGTACCAGCGATGTTCGGCCGATCTCGCCAAGATCGCGACATTCTCCGGTGAAGTCGATTTGCGACGCTACCTGGAAGGCATCGTCGCACGGGCCTACGGTGAAATCCACTCAACCGCCCAACAGAAGGGGAGGCTGAACGTATGGCATTGGTTTACTCAGACTTTTCCAAGCACGTTCCGCCGGCGCATCGCACCGTTCTGGCTGGCCTTCGCGCTCACGGTCGCGGGCTGCGTATTTGGCGCGGCCGCATTGAAGTTCGATCCCGATGCGAAGCGCAGCATCATGCCGTTTCAAGGCTTGAACGAGACTCCGGCGGAGCGCGTGAAGCGCGAAGAAGGCGCGAAGAACGACCGGCTAGCTGGCCAGAAGAGCCCGTTCGCCGCGATGCTGATGACCCATAACATTCAGGTCACAGCTTTCACCATGGCGTTGGGCATCACATGGGGTATCGGCACTATCGTTGTGCTGTTTTATAACGGCGTGATTCTTGGGGCCGTGGGATTCGACTACATCCATGCGGGTCAATCGCCATTCCTGTTCGGATGGCTGTTGCCGCATGGAGCGATCGAGATCCCCGCGATTCTTGTGGGCGGACAAGCGGGTTTGTTGCTAGCGAGCGCCCTGATTGGTTGGCGTAGCCGAGAGACTCGCCGCATGAGGCTGCGCCAAATTCTTCCCGATCTCATGACACTGATTTTTGGAGCGGCGTTGATGCTGGTGTGGGCCGGCATCGTCGAGGCTTTCTTGTCGCAGTATCACGCGCCGGTGATTCCTTACGGTGTGAAGATCGGATTCGGCGTTGCGGAATTGGCGGTGTTGACGCTGTTTTTCGCGCGCGCGGGGCGATCCGCATGACAACGTTTAAGACCGGGGCGCTGCCTTTAAGGACCCCCGAAGGCATTGTGTTCTCGCTACCCCTTGCAGGTCCCACGAGCCGTTTTCTCGCGCTCTGCATCGATCTCGCGTGCATCACGGCGGCAACCAAAACTATCGAGCAATTGTTCGGCGTTTTCAAGATCTTCAGCGCGGGCCAGGCGTTATTTGCCGTCCTGTTTTTTGTACTGTCGGTGGGCTACGGGATCGCGATGGAATGGCTCTGGCGAGGGCAGACCCTAGGCAAACACTTGGTCGGATTGCGCGTGATGGATGAACATGCGTTGCGGTTGGAGTTCAGCCAGATTGTAGTGCGGAACCTATTGCGATTCATCGATGGACTTCCGCTTTTCTATCTCGTCGGTGGAGCGGCGTGTTTCTTGACGAAGTATTCGCAGCGGCTCGGCGATCTGGCAGCGAACACGATCGTCGTGCGCGATATCAAGACGCCGCAGCCCGATCTAAGTCAATTGCAGGGCGGACGCTATAACTCCATGCTGGAGCATCGGCATCTGGCAGCGCGTTTGCGGCAACGGGTTCCTCCGTCCGCCGCGACTATAGCGCTCGATGCAATTCTGAGACGCGATCAATTTGAACCGCGGGCTCGTGTGGAGCTGTTTGAAGATCTCGCTGGATATTTCCGCGGCTTAGTGGAGTTTCCGGCCGAGGCGATCGAGCAGCTCAGCGATGAACAGTACGTGCGAAATGTCGCGGAGATCCTTTTCGCGCGAAGCTAGTTGAGGGCCTGTTCGAAATCGGCCAACAAATCTCGCCAGTCTTCAATTCCGATCGAGACCCGCACCAGGCCGTCCGTAACGCCTGCAATGCGAAACTCTTCTTCCGTGAAGCCGGAGTGCGTTGTGGTTTTCGGATGACAGACGAGCGTTTCGACCCCGCCCAATGAAACGGCGTTGCGCGCGATGCTCAGCTTACGTAGAAACTCGAACGCGGCCGGTTTGCCGCCGCGCAGAATGATCGACATCATTCCGCCGGGAAAGTCGCACTGGCGTTCGTAAATGCGTCGCTGCTCGGCATCTTCGAAGAGAGTCGGGTACAGAATGCGCTCGACATGCGGATGTTTAGCAAGATGATTTGCGATCCGCTCGGCGTTCTTGCTGGAGCGATTCATGCGCAGCGCGACGGTGGGCAAGCGTCCGTCGAGCATCCAGCATTCGTCTGGTTGGAGAATATTGCCGAAAAGGCTGCGGCGGCCGCGCATCTGGCGGATCAGGTCGGGATCTTTCGCAGTAATGGCTCCGCCAATCATGTCGCTCAAACCTGAAAGATACTTGGTTGCCGAGTACAAGCACATGTCCGCGCCGAGTTCGAGCGGATGTTGGAATGCGGGACCCATCAAGGTGTTATCCACCATTACGAGAGGCCGCGTCCTGAGACTGGCGGAAGATTCGGCGGCGCGGCCGATGTCGGTCATTTTCAGATTCGGGTTGGCGGGCGACTCAATGAGGACGATCCGCACGTTCGGCGTGGATTGAATCACGTGATCTATCTGAGCGCTATCGCCCGCGATCACGGCGATGCCATGGATCCCGAAAGGCTCCAGAAAATCCTGAACGAAATGCTGCGTGCCGCCGTAAATCGGAACGGTATAAACGACCGTGTCGCCGGGACGCGCAAACGTCAGGATCGCGGTCATGATGGCGGCCATCCCGGAGTTGAATACGAGCGCGGCCTGCGCGCCATTCTCGAGCGGCACCAGATGATCTTCCAGGATCTCGGCGTTGGGATGATTGAAGCGCGAGTAGACCAGATCCACCTGCTCGTCCGGTTCTCGTTGTGCGCGGCCGGCCATCAAATCGAAGGCGCGTTCGGCGGCTTCAGGGCTCGAGAAAACGTATGTCGAACTGCGGAACACGGCGGGACGCGCAGAGCCGACAGAGAGGCGCGGATCGAAGCCTCGGGTCAGAACTTCAGTATGGGGACGAAGAGTGGATGGGCTTTTGTCAGACATGGACAGCTCTGTTTAGAAAGTAGCGCGTTTACCGGCCTCGATCACTCTCAGAATCTTTTCGACATCGTAAACACTGCCGGACCAAGGGCCTCCACTGACCTCCTGAAGCGCAGCCCACAAGCGTGTATCGGCAGGCAGATCGGGATCGGGAGCCAGGTCCGGACGCGGTTCGCGGCGGGTGAGAAGTTCTGTTCCTTCTTCAACGCTGCCGGTTGGGCCGACGAGATTTACGGTCCCTTCGAGTCGGTTACGGTCAACGATAATCTCGATGCGGTCGCCGTCCCGGACCTTGCCGATCGGGCCGCCGGCCAGCGCTTCCGGCGATATGTGTCCGATGCAGGCGCCGGTGGAAACGCCGCTAAAACGGGCATCGGTGAGGACGGCAACATGCTTTCCGAAAGCGAGATGCTTCAATGCGGACGTGATCTGGTAGGTCTCTTCCATGCCGGAACCGAGCGGTCCACGGCACATGAGAACCAGCACGTCACCTGCGTGGATCTCCCCCGCCTTGATGGCCGCAATCGCCGCCGGTTCGGTGAGAAAAACGCGAGCCGGACCGGTTTTGCGATACACGCCGTCGGAGTCAACGACGCTCGGATCAATGGCGGTGCTTTTGATTACTGCTCCTTCGGGCGCGAGGTTGCCAGTTGGGAAACAAACCGTCGACGTGAGCCCGCGTTGTGCGGCGGTTTCGGGATCGAGAATAACGTCAGATGGCTTGACGGCATCGCGTTGCTCGAGTTGTTGGCGCAGGCGCGCACGGCGATCGGATGACTCCCACTCATCGAGCGCACGTCCCAGCGTCTCTCCCGATGCCGTGAGCGCTTCGACTTCAAGCACTCCCGCCCGACGCAGATGTAGCATCACTTCGGGAACCGCACCAGCCTGGAAAACCTGGACCGTCGCGTAGTTAGTGGGACCGTTGGGAAGGCAATCGACAATCCGCGGTACGAGCCGATTGATGCGCGCCCAATCCTGAGCGTCTGGTTGACGAAGACCGGCAGCATGGGCGACAGCCGACAGATGCAGAATGAGATTCGTCGATCCGCCGAACGCCGCATGCACGACCATGGCGTTATGAAGCGCCGCGTCCGTAAGGATGTCGCGCATACGAATCCCGCGGGCTTCGAGATTCATGAGCGCGCGCGCCGAGCGGCGAGCCATATCGAGCCAGATGGGATGTCCAGAAGGCGAGAGTGCGGAATGCGTGAGGCTCATGCCGAGAGCCTCGCCCACTACTTGCGAAGTGGCGGCGGTTCCCAAGAACTGGCATCCACCACCTGGCGATCCGCAGGCGCGGCACCCCATATCCGACGCGTATTCGAGTGTGATCTGGTGGTGTGCGAATCGAGCGCCGATGGTTTGAATTCGACCGGCGTCTTCCGCGTCTTCCGCTAACAGAGTCACTCCACCAGGCACCAGAATGCACGGGAGGTTGCGAGTGCCGGCGAGTGCCATCATCATCGCGGGCAGTCCCTTATCGCACGTGGCGACGCCCATCACGCCTCGACGCGTGGGGAGCGAGCGGATCAGTCGCCGGAAGATGATAGCGGCGTCGTTGCGATACGGCAGGCTATCGAACATGCCGGTCGTGCCCTGTGTGCGGCCATCGCATGGGTCGGTGCAGTAAGCTGCGAAGGGAACGGCGCCGGCGGCCTTTAATTCTTCCGCCGCGGCTTGCATCAACAATCCGACTTCCCAATGACCGGTGTGATAGCCG
Source organism: Bryobacterales bacterium (assembly GCA_963802915.1). Lineage (GTDB taxonomy): Bacteria > Acidobacteriota > Terriglobia > Bryobacterales > Bryobacteraceae > JAICMB01. The sequence goes on along the minus strand of CAWDKQ010000016.1, from coordinate 244,152 downwards.
AGAGCGACGGGCGTTCCCTCCGCCGAGCGGATGCCGCCGTGAGTGCTCAAGATCAGGAATTCGCTTCCGGTGAGCTTGGCCGGATCCCAGCCCATTCCGGCATCCTGTGTCAAGCCGAAGAGATCGCCGGAAGGGCGCGTGAGGAGCATCTCCGGTGTGAGCGGAAGCGAGCCGCGTGGACCGGCGCCGCGGGTTCGAATATCGTACAGATCCGGATCGGACATCTTTATAGACACTGTCGCATAGACTGTTGCCATGGCCCCTGACGAGTCGATATCACAATGGCTGGGTTATTGCGATCTTCTTGCGAGATATGTTCCGAATGCAGAAAGCATAGATCTGAACGGCATTGCGGTGCGCTGGCTCAATGTCCGATGGCCATCGATGAACGCCTGCATCGTGTGTACGCCCGTCTTGGATCAAGACGACCTCGATAGAAGGATTGCAGCGGCGGTCACGTTCACGTCGGCTCGAAATCGGAAGTGGGTTTTCGTTACGTGCGATGAACTGCTCCCGGAAAGCGTCCGCCCCGGCTGGCGTGAGGCGCCAGGCGGATTTGGAATGATTGCCGAGCGGGTGCTTCCATCTTCTTCTATGCCACGGCCTGCGTTCGAGTATCGCGTTGTCGACGATACCGAGTCGAAACGAGAAGTGGCGGATCTGAATGCGCTGGTCTGGGGCCTTCCCATCGAATGGGGCCGCGAGATTTTGGAACCCTACGCCAGCTTCGGCGAGGATGCATTTGGGATTCTGGGTTATCTCGATGGTCAAATCGTAAGCTGCGCCGTGACGTTTCTGATTGACGAACGTCTGCATTTGGGTTGGGTAGCGACGCTCCCGGATTATCGAAGGCGCGGTTTCGGCGAGGCAGCAATCAGAGAATCGTTGCGGGCCGCTCAAGCGGCATCCGGTTTCACGCGAGCCACGCTGCGGTCGACGGCAGCGGGAAAGCGTCTGTACGAGCGTATGGGTTTTCAAACGGTGGCGACGTTCCGATATTGGATGATGGAATGAGGAGCCGCAGCCGTGAAAAAACTTACGCCGATATTGCTGGTTGAGGAGATTGAGCCGTGTTTGCCGTTTTGGGTCGACCGCATGGGATTTACGAAGGTCGCCGAAATGCCCGACGGGGACCGTCTGGGTTTCGTGATCCTGGTGAGAGATGGCGTTGAGATCATGTACCAGACGCGGGCCTTGATGGCGGAAGATATTCCGGCCCTGGCGAACGGCGCGGTCCCGGCTTCGACAATTTTATACATCGACGTTTCAAACATTGAGGAGACTTCGGAGCGGCTGGAGGGCGCCGATGTGATCGTGCCTCTGCGGCAGACAACTTATGGCCGCGCGGAAATCTTCGTGCGCGAGCCGGCGGGCAACGTTGTGGCGTTCACGGCCGAGGTGGGCTACTGAGTACAATGGGTCGGCATGGAACACTTTACCTGGGATGCGGTGCCGCTCGAAGCGATGAGCGATGTGATTTCGCGGAAGGTCATTAGCGGCGACAAAGCTATGGTCGCGCAGGTCTTCCTGAAGCGGGACGCGGTGGTGCCGGAACACCATCATGAGAGCGAGCAGATCACGTACATCATCGATGGCGCGCTGAAGTTCGAACTGGAAGGCAAAGAAGTAGTGGTGCGCAAAGGCGAGGTGCTGCACATTCCGTCGAACGTGCCGCATCGGGCGGTGGCTCTTGAAGATACTTTGGATCTCGATATCTTTTCGCCGATCCGGACGGATTGGCTGACGAAAGACGATGCGTATTTGCGGCGTGGTGAGCGGGAGAAGACCTAAAAAGGAGACACAGTGAAGCGAGGATTTCTTTTCGTGGCGATGGCGGCTGGGACACTGGCCTTGCAGGGACAGGTTACGCTGAGCGGCGAAGCGCAGCAAGCGTACACAAACATCAAAAACAATATTCTGAAGGCGGCGGACAAGATGCCTGAGACCGATTACAGCTTCAAGCCGACTCCCGAGATCCGCACTTTCGGCGCACTGGTGGCGCATGTCGCCGATTCACAAACCCGCTTGTGCAATGCGATTCTGGGAAAGACGAAGTCGCCGGCAGCTGGCTCGAAAACAGCAAAGGCCGATATCGTCGCGGCGCTTAAAGATTCGTTCGCCGACTGCGACAGCGCCTTCGATTCGCTTACGGAGGCGAATGCGAAGGAAGTAGTCAAGATGGGTCCGAGAGAATTCACGCGTTTGGGCGCGCTAATGCGGGGCGTGATTCACGATAACGAAGAGTACGGCTACATGGCTGTTTATCTGCGGCTCAAAGGCGTGGTGCCGCCGTCGAGCGAGGGTCACTGACCAGGGACGATCACTGTTGTTCTTTAATCCAGGCCAGCGTCTCTTCGAGATTCCGCAGACCTGTGGCGCCGCCCATTTTCTGGACGCAGAGGGCTCCGACGGCGTTGGCAAGATTCGCCGCATCGGAATGCGAGAGACCGCGCTGCAGTCCCGCCAGGAAACCGCCGACGAAACAATCCCCCGCGCCGGTAGTATCGACGACGTCCACCTGGAATGCCGGACACGCGAGGCTCTCGCCGCCGTGAACAAGTACGCAGCCGGCCGCCCCGAGTTTCACAACGACATGCCGCGCGCCACGATCTTCCAAGGCCTGCGCCGACTGCATCGGATGGCTAATGCCGGTCAACTCGCGCGCTTCATCTTCGTTGACGAAGAGTAGATCGGCGAAGGGCAGACAAGGTCCTAAAACGTCGATCCATTCGCCGCGCGCGTCCCATCCCGTGTCGATGGAAACCGAGAGCCCGCGGCGCCGCGCCTGCTGCACGAGTCCGGCGGCATGCGGTCGTAACGCCGGAAGCGCGAAGAGGTTCGCCAAATGAAACCACGTACAGTCGAGCGCCAACTCGTCCGTGATCTGAGGAGGATCTTTGAAAGCTTCACGGCTCGCTCCAGGCCGATGCAGCAGCGCTCGGGCTCCATTCGGATTTACCAGCACAACTGTGGCAGGAGTCGGCGAATCGCTTCGGGTTACGTGACTGACATCCACGCCAGCGCTCCCTAATTCATCGAGGACACGATCGCCTGCATTGTCGCGGCCGAGCATGCCCCACAAGCGTACGGGTGTGTCCAGCCTGGCCAGTGTGTAGGATGTAATGGCGCCGTTGCCGCCGAAACTCTCCGTTATGGAGTCTACCCAAATCGTACGTCCCCAACAGGGTTCCGTAACAGGCCCCACAAGTACGTCGCGAACCAGGTTGCCGCAGCAAAGGACGCCCGGAATGTTCGCGTTACTGATCTGACCCTCCGGCCATGGCCTCAATGAAGGAGCGCTGCACTGGCCATTCGCCGTATACCTGGCGATCGTCGCGCCGGAACGAACCGGCCGCCAGAGGGCCGCTGACATCGTTCGGGTTGGGTTGCTTGTGCTCCCGTTCGAGCCACCGGCGCAGAGTGTCCGTGGTCGACTGGAGTTCGTTCAGAAGAGTCGAAGCCTTATCGGAATTCTCGCAGGTCACATCGACCGCGAGCTCAAAATGATCGTCGCGCTCGCCGACCGTGAAGACCATCCGATCGGCGGTTTGAAGCGACGTGGCAAATGATTGGGTGCCTGCCGGCAATCCGCTGACGTTCTTTAATGCGGGTCCTGCAAGCACCGCCCAGACCGGCTGAGTCGGTGGGACGATCGGGAGATGACCTGACTTGCGCGTGATCTGATAAGCGGCCCAGCCATCACGGCTCACAGCCATCGCCATCAAATCCGGCTTAATGGGATAGAACGAAATTTTGCGATCGGGCCGGCTGCCCGGAACCACGCAGAAGCCATTCTGGCAATTCCCACCGTGATGCGTGGCATAGGCCATAAGGCTTCTCCAATTGAATCTCCCGCGGAGAGTCATAAAAACCTGATCGTTCTTAAAGAGCGCCGCCACTGCATCCAGATCGTCGCGATAATCGAATTTCGTTTCGTCGACGAACGATTGGTATTCGAACTCCTGGGCCGCTTTCTTACCAGCGATCAAGTCCAGGAGGCCGGACCGGCGGAGAGCGTCCACATCGATATAGACAAGCGCGCCTTCGCCGAGCGGCAAATAAGACGACAGCGCCGCGGGGCTATTACCGCCGGAGGTTTTGTAAAAGTAAACGCCCGCGATCGCGCCGCCGCAAACCAGAATCAGGAGAGCGGCAAGTTGCCAGGGCTGAAATCGAAATCGCACGCTGGCTACACCGCTGCGACAGCTTCTGTCACTCGCGAGCGCTTCCAGAGCTGGATATACGGCTCCAGTTCGCTCATCATCTGGCGGAACTGATCCAGGTTGAGCGACTGCGCTCCATCGCTCATCGCTTTTTCGGGTACCGGATGCACTTCGACGATTAGACCGTCGGCGCCGATGGCAACGCCCGCGCGAGAAAGAGGCGCGATCAGACTGCGACGGCCGGTTGCGTGGCTCGGGTCGAGAATGATCGGAAGGTGCGTCAGCTCGCCGAGAGCCGGGATGGCGACAATGTCGCAAGTGTTGCGCGTGTACGTCTCAAAAGTCCGGATGCCGCGCTCGCAAAGGATCACATTCGGGTTGCCGTGCGCCACGACATATTCGGCGGACATCAGGAGCTCTTTGATGGTGGAACTCATGCCGCGCTTGAGCAGCACCGCGCGGTGGCTACGGCCGAGCGCTTTCAACAGCGCAAAATTCTGCATATTGCGCGCGCCAATCTGAAGCACGTCGGCGTACTCGGAGACGAGGTCGACATCGCGGTCGCTCATCACTTCAGTGATGATGCCGAGTCCCGTTTCGCGCTTGGCCTGAGCCAGCAGCTTCAGCCCTTCTGTCTCGAGACCCTGAAAATCGTAAGGAGACGTGCGGGGTTTGAAAGCTCCGCCTCGTAAAAGATGCGCGCCAGCCTTCGCGACGCCTTCAGCCGCTTGCATGATCTGCTTTTCGGATTCCACCGAACAGGGTCCCGCCATCACGATGAACTGGTCGCCGCCGATATCGTGTCCGTTGACGCGGATCTGCGACTTTTCGTGGCGGAACTCGCGGCTGACGAACTTGTAAGGAGCAGAAATCCGGACGGCGCTCTCCACCTGAGGCATCGCCTCAATGGATTCGAGGCATTGCGTGACATCGCCGACGCCGACCACGCCGATCACAACTCGCTCCTCGCCTTCGATAGCGTGGATCTTGTAGCCAAAATCACGGATGCGCTCACAGACTTGTTCGATCTCCTGTTTGGTCGAGTGCAGCTTCATCGAGATGATCATGATGTTCTCCTAAAAACGAAAAGCCCACTCTTTCGAGTGGGCCGGTTTGCTGAATCTCTTACCGTTCTACCAACGCCACTCGTTGCAATTCAGGCGAAGTACCAGTACCTAAATCGAAACGAGAGCGACGTGGCCGAATGCATGAAGAATTAGTATAAGTCTAATCGAGACGGGTTTGCAACTACCTTACTGGCGTTCGAAATACAGGGTAACCGGCTGATGTCCGGTGCGCTCCACAAAAAGGCGCAGGGTGCCGTCAGGATCGAGATTGTATCGTTCAGTTGTCGTTTCGGTGTCCTGAGTCGTATTCACTACCAGGATGTCGCCATCCCACTTCGCTTTGCTCTTGAAATCCTTGCCGTTACGAATGGTCGAGTTTACGCGCCCGTCCGTAGTAAAGCTGTAAGAGTTCGTCTGATTAGCGCCATCGAAGGTGAAACTGCGCGAGACGGTTATGTTGTGTTCCCGGTCATTGATGCTCACGGTCCCAGTTTCGATCACTGGCTCGCCCGCGAAGTTGCTGCGCGTCTGGATTAACTTCCAGGTTCCGTTGAGATCGTGGTGGCTATTGTGGGCGTATGCCAAACCGGCAAACATCGTCAATGCAGTTACCATTCCCAGGTAACGGTTACTCGCTTTTAGGCTCATAGTCTCCTCCACACGTTATCTCTGCAACCTGAGTGCCGCAATCGTCAAGAATTCTTCGGAACGATTCGATCTTTGGCTCGTAGTTATTTCCATGGGGCCTGAAGGAGCAGAAAAGGCGCATACAAACGGGACGATTCGTGTAATCCAGTTCGGAGTGTTCGAGTTAAAACCGGACACTGGCGAGTTACTCAAACACGGGATTAAGATCCGGTTACAGAGTAAGCCTTGTCAGATCCTGAACGCTTTGCTGGAAAAACCGGGTGAAGTGGTGACGCGCGATGAGTTACGCGCGAAGCTATGGGCGGCCGACAGCTTCGTGGATTTTGAAAGCGGTTTGAACACGGCGGCGAACCGGCTAAGAATCTCGCTTGGGGATTCCGCGGAGCATCCGAGATATATCGAGACCTTGCCTCGTATCGGCTATCGATTTATTGCGCCCACCCAGGAGAGGGTGTCTCCAGTGACGCCGCCCGAACCGGTGCCTGAGCCATTTTCCTTAGTTGCCGTGCCAGAGCCTAAGAGATCACCGCGGAGAAGCGCACCGACCTGGACGTGGGTCGCGGCGCTGCTTGGGGCCGTGGGAATCACCGGAGTTTTGTTCTGGGCAAGGCCGACGAGGTCGGAACCGTCCGTGCTGCGGCAATTAACATTTCGCCGCGGCAATGTTGCGGCGGCCCGGTTCAGTCCCGATGGCGAAAGCGTCCTGTACTCGGCATATTGGAGCGGCGGCCATGCGGAAGTTTATCGCGTCAATTCCATCGCGCCCGAATCGCGGAATCTCGGATTCTCGGGTGCGCGCCTCGCGGCGGTATCACGCAAAGGCGAACTGGCGCTGCTTTCGGAAGACGTTTCGAAACCCCATTCAGGCGCGACGCTGCTGCGGGTTCCTGAGAACGGCGGCTCGCCTCTCGCCGTGGCGAACGGGATTCTGGGGGCGGATTGGAGTCCCGACGGGGAAAGAATGGCCGTCGTGAAAGACGATCATGGATGGCTGATTGAACATCCCCGCGGCAAGGTGCTGTATCGCTCCAGCGGTTGGCTCACGTCGGTTCGAATCTCACCGCAAGGAAACCAGATCGCATTCATCGAGCATCCCGTCTTCGAAGACGACGGCGGATCGATTCGCGTGGCGACCTTGAACGGAACTGTCCGCACAATTTCCGAAGGGTGGGCGAGCGCGTGGGGTCTTGCCTGGGCTCCGTCGGGAAATGAGGTTTGGTTCACCGCGACGCGTACGGGGGCCAACCGGTCACTTTATGCAGTTTCTCTGGCCGGAAAACTACGGCAGGTGACGTCGATGCCTGGGGCCATGATGATCCAGGACATTTCGAAGAACGGGCGCGTGCTTTTTTCACATGGCGAAATGCGGATGATCATGGAGCGCTGGAGCGACGACGCTCCGGAGCAGGATCTTTCCTGGTTCGATCTGACAAATGTCGAAGGCATGACCGCCGATGGAAGCGTGGTGCTGTTCGACGAGAGCGGCGAAGGGGGCGGTCCCGGTTATTCGGTTTATGTGCTTCGCGGGAAACCCGGCAATGTCACTCGAATCGGAGAGGGTCGCGCGCTGGCTTTGTCGCCGGATGGCCGTTTCGCGTTGACTCAGGTTCAGGGTCAAACGACCAACCTGCAACTGGTGCCGCTGCAGCCGGGCCAAATGCGCAGCATTGCGAATAAAAGCATGAGCTACTTCTGGGCGCGGTTCTTTCCCGATGGCAAGCGATTTCTTTTCGGAGGGAAGGCGACAGACGGGAAGTCCAGAGTGTTCGTGCAGGATGTGGAAAGCGGTAATGTGAAACCGATCGATCCTCCAGTTTGGCTGCAAGAGGGAGCGGTCATTTCAAGTGATGGATCGAAGATCGCGGGCATCAAGCAGGGCGCAGGCGTGGTGATCCTTCCTTCGGCTGGTGGCGATCCAAAGCCGCTGCCGCTTTCCTTTGCAGCTTGTCCTTTGCGATGGTCGCAGGACGGGAAATCTCTTCTCGTGAAAGACATGAGCGTGCCCGCGAAGATTTACCGCGTGGACGTCAAGACCGGCGCGCAGACGCTCTGGAAGACTATTGGACCAGCCGATTCCGCGGGTGTGAATGAGATGCATCGGATGCTGCTTTCGGAAGATGAGAAAACAGCGGTGTATTCGTATGGGCGGGCTCTTTCGGAATTGTACGTGACGGATAGCTGGGCGAAGCAGTTGAAATAGCTACCGAGTCTTCCCCACTCCCTGCCGGGTCTGTCAAATAATCGCCGATAGTCTCCGCTTGCTTACCGGTCACGGCTCGGAAGAGATCCGCGTCCACGCGACAGCACCTCAGATGCCGGGAAAGATGAATGCGCCGATATCGAGTTGTGCGTCAATGTTCATAGTAGACTTAAACACATTGTCTGATACCAAATTGATGCCGACTCCCGAAACCGACACGCGGTTCTTCGGACATCCTCGTGGCCTGGCCACGCTGTTTCTAACGGAAATGGGCGAGCGCTTCAATTTCTACGGCGTGCGAGGCCTGCTCATTCTCTTCATGACCGCCTCCGTTGCGAGCGGCGGCATGGGATTCGATGTGAAGAAGGCGGCCATGATTTACGGCCTGTACATGTCGAGCGTGTACCTGCTCAGCCTGCCAGGCGGCTGGATTGCGGACCGCCTGCTCGGAGCGCGCCGCTCTGTTCTTTACGGTGGAATTCTGATCTCGGCCGGCGCTTTCTGCTTGCTCTCACCATCACTGACGGCGTTCTATCTTGGGCTGCTCATTATTGTGTTGGGGACGGGCTTGCTGAAGCCGAACGTCAGCACGATCGTTGGTATGCTCTACCCTCCGGGCGACCATCGCCGCGATGCCGGGTTCTCGATTTTCTATATGGGAATCAATCTGGGCGCGGTGCTGGCGTCGCTGATCTGCGGATGGGTTGGACAGAAAGTCAATTGGCACCTTGGGCTTGCTCTCGGTGGCGTCGGGATGCTGCTTGCAGTCGTTCAGTTCGCTTTGCAGGGCAAATATCTGGGGAACGCTGGCAACGAAGTCACTCACTCTCAGGGAGCGCGGCGTAATGCCCTCATCGCGATTATCGGCGGGTGCGCTGCCGTTGCTCTTCTCTTTGCCGTGCTCCGGGCCGCACACATCGACATTACGCCGTCGTTGATCAACGATGCTTTCGGTGTGGGACTGCTGGGCCTGTCGGTGGTGATGTTCGCATGGCTGATCTTCGGACCGGGATGGTCGCCGATCGAGCGAAAACGGTTCGTCGCTATTCTGGTCCTGTTCATTGCATCGTCGTTGTTTTGGGCGGCGTATGAGCAGGCCGGTAGCACCATGAGCTTGTTCGCCGAGCACAGTACGCGCAAAGATATTCTCGGATTCAATTATCCGGCGAGCTGGTTTCAATCCTTAAATTCCTTTTTCATCATCGCGTTCGCGCCGGCGTTCGCGTGGTTGTGGATCAAGCTGGGCCGGCGTGATCCTTCGAGTCCGGCGAAATTCGCTTTAGGTCTGTTTTTGATCGGACTCGGATTTGTCGTACTGGTTCCCGCAGCGTTCCTGGCCCAAAATGGACAGGTCAGCTCGCTATGGCTCACGGCCTCTTACCTGTTTCAAACATTCGGTGAACTTTCGTTGAGCCCCGTGGGCCTGAGCGCCATGACGAAGCTGGCTCCAGCGCGCGTAGTCAGTCTCATGATGGGCATCTGGTTCGTTACGATCTCGGTGGGCGAATACGTGGGTGGAAGGCTGGCGGCATTTTACGTCGCGCTTGCGCCGCCTACGCTTTTCGCGATTGTGGCCGCATTTTCGATCGGCGCGGCGATCGTGCTCTTCTTCCTCATCAAGCCGACTGTCCGGCTGATGTCGGGCGTGAAATAATTAGATATTGAGTGTTCTTTCGGTAATTTCCGCTCAAAAACAGGCCAGAACTCTCTTGTGGGCCGGCTTTGGCGGATTGCTGCTTCTGCTCGGCGTCCTCGGCCTGAGCGCGATTTCGTTCCTCTACCAAATCGAGATCCGGCAGGAAAGAATCCGTCAAGATTACGTCGAGCGTGACAGGACTCTCGAACAACTGCGCTCCAGCATCTATCTCTCCGGAACCTACGTTAGAGATTTTCTGCTGGACACCAGCGATTCGCTCGCGGCGGGCCATCGCAATAGATTCCTGGACATTCGAAGCAAGATTGAAGCCGGGATTGCCGAGTACAGACGGCTGGCACGACCTGAAGAGAGGACTGCATTTCAACAGCTCAGTTCAGAACTCTCGGCCTACTTCAATACTTTGGCGCCCGCGCTGGATTGGAACGCCCAGCAGCGCGCCGATCGCGGGTACGAATTCATCCGTGAAGAGGTGCTGCCGCGCCGTATGATTGCGATCGGCTTGGCGGATCGCATCCAGCAATTGAGCGAAAAACAACTGGAGGCCAGCAGCCAGGATGTCAGCGAGATGTTCTCTTCGTTCCGGACCAAGCTCGTCTGGATGCTCCTTCTCACATTGACCACCGGTGTCGTGCTAACCGCATTCACACTGCGGAGGCTGCTGCGTTTAGAAGACGAGGCGGACCTTAGGTTTCGAGAAGTGCAGCGAGCCCGCGAGGAGTTGCAGCGCCTATCGTCGGAACTGCTATCTGCCCAGGAGGACGAGCGCCGCAGAATCTCGCGCGAGCTACATGACGAGGTGGGACAGGTGCTTTCGGCAACCATGCTCGCTCTCGGCAATCTGCGGTCGTCGCTGACCAAGTCGAAAGTTCAGGACGCCTTGCGCGAACTCCAGCTCGTCCAGGACATGACGGAGCAAAACGCTCGCATGGTTCGGAACATTTCGCTTCTGCTGCGTCCAGCGATGCTCGACGACCTCGGTCTGGTAGCGGCTTTGAAATGGCTGGCGCGAGAGGTTTCCCGTACAACCGCGATTCAAGTGGACGTGGCGGCGGAGGATTGTCCCGACGTGCCCCAGGAGCATCGGACGTGCGTTTTCCGCGTGGTTCAGGAAGCCGTTCGCAATGCGACGCGACATTCGGGCGGCCGACAGGTGCGCATCTACGTGGAAGGCGATGGTGGATTTCTGCGCGTTTCCGTTCAGGACGACGGCAAAGGATTTAATCCGGCACAAGAGACCGGCATCGGCATTCTCGGGATGCAGGAACGCGTGTCCCGATTGGGCGGAATTTTTCAAGTCGATTCCGAAGCGGGGAAGGGAACCATCGTTTCGTTCAAACTTCCGTTGCCCGATGCCTTCGACTCCGCGCGGATCGAGGAGGAACTCCTGTCCACGCCGGAACTTCCTCGTGTGCACCGGCCTTGAAAAAGCGGCGTTTGTTAAACTAGCGGCTGGCACACAAACCAATCCGCTTACGCGTCGCTTGCCCAATCGGAAGAGACGCAACCGTGAACCACGCTCGTCCACGGCGCCCCCGTTCTCATACTGGAGATTCTGTGGAATCACATAACGACAACGAGCTCATACGCTACATCAACCTGAAACTCGCCGCGCTCGGCCAACCTCCAAGCGAAAGCACCAAGGACCCCTATTTTCTCGAGATCGCCGGTCCGTTGCTTCGCAACTACTACCAAAAAAATCAACTCCTCGGCGACCTGCTCTGCCCCGCCGACGCCCGCGTGCAAGCTTTCCTCGATTCCTATCTCCGAGACGTCGCACCGAGCGGCGCGCCTCGGCTCCCGGCTTCTTCCTTTGTCCTCGATCGCCCGGGGCTAGCGCGCGTAACGTCGCTTCCACCGGGAGTGGATCATCTGCGGTCTCCTTATCTCGATTCCTATCGCGTGCCGCAGGGCATCCTTCACAATCCCAAAAGCGATCGCCGCACAACAAAAGGAATCTTCCACATCGTGGAGGGCGGTCTGCCGGTGCCCGCCGACAAGATCGAAGTTCCTAAACGCGCGTTCGCATCCTTATTAGCCGCTGCTCTTCGACCTCCCCAGGATCTCCTCGCATTGCCGTTCACCGCCGATCAGGAGAATCAGGTCCGGCTTTTCGTAACACTCTTGCTACGGCCCTTGGTTTGTCCAGCGACGGGAAGCGAACCCGCAAAGACCATGGAGATCCGTTTTTTCTCTCCCGCCAGCCTGGTAAGCAATCTCGATTTCGTAGAACGCATCTTCGGCAACGGAGGCGATCCTTATCTTCCTGAAAACGACGCGGCCCTCGACGTGGAACATTGGAGCGGCCACACCGGCTGCGTCATTCTCGCGCCGCATCTCACCGTTCTGAAAAAGAAAGCTCTGGGACTCCCGCATCACGACGCCGCGACTGATAGGCAGCGCCGCGACGGGATGTGCTGGAAGGACGAAGACGAAATCTACAACGGAGGGGGCGCTTTCAAAATCGCTTGCCGCGATCACCGCGGAGTCATGGTGACGATCATCGCGGACAACTATTATGGCTATTGCAAGAAGGAAGTAAAAACCCAGATCAGTTATGCGGCGAATCTTTATGGGATTGCCGAAGAAGAACATGCTGGTGGCGCCGTCGCGTTTCCAGCCTATGTTCTCGGACAGCAATTCTATGCCGGCCGAACTGTTCTAACGAGAGACGTCAAGTTTGAGCAGGCGATGGTCTGGCTCGGCGATCGCGTCGAGATCCGGCCGGAGCGCTACGCCATCGATCGCCAGTATGACGATATTTTCTACGTCCCCGAGAACGCCGAGTTCAGCGTACGTGAAGGCTCCGTAAAATGGCTTCGTCCGAATGGAGAGTGGCACAAAATTACGCTCCGTGCGGATGTGACGTACGTCCTTCCATGGGGAACTAAGATTCGACTCGAGAAACAGGCCGGCGGCGCAACCTGGCGACTGGTGGCTTCTCGCGCCGACGGAATTCTATGCCACAAGCCTTGTACTGTTTCGGGCGGTGGAAAATCCGAGATCTCGAAATCGCTTGGAAGCCTCGTTCTCAAAGGTCCTGTTTTCGTCCGTGACTACCACCATGACATGGATCAGGTCGAGGAAATTCTGAAACGGGATTTCTCGTCAATTTATAAGAACCCGCACTCGGGCAACCGCGCGAAACGACCCATTCTCAGCCCGGAACGCTCTTTGGGTTCAGTCATCAAGCTGATGACGCCTTCCTCCGAATACACTGACGAGCACAACGCCTGGTTATCCGGCATTCCCCAAACAATCCGTCAACTCCTGATTACCGTCAAACGCTACTACCGCTCGGATTGGGGCGAGAATTGGCGCGAACATTTTAGTGTCGACCGCATTAACGGCTATCTTGGACACGAGCTTAAGTTCGACGAGCAGACTCTCGTCGCTAATTACCTACGAGTCGGCTACGATCCGAACGGCTCGTGGCGCATCTACAAACTCCGCCCCGATTTCCATCCCGCGGATAAGGTTCAGGTGGAGGACGATATCACGGCGTCCGTTGTCCTGCCGTGCAGCAGTCTCAACAATCTCGATCCGGAGTACCGGAACGAAAGCGTTAAGCTGATCGAGAACTGCGAGACCCTTCTCTTCCAGCGTCCTGATGACGCCATCCATCGCGGGTTCGATAAGGACGCCGAGGCGGATATCGCTTCGGAAGGAAATTTCTTCTCGAACTTCGAACCGCTTAACCTGGAGCAAGCCCGCGCCATCGTCGACGAGGTGGTCGAATTCGACAAGTACACCGACCCAATGAAGAACCTGCTGCGCGAATTTGTTGCGCATCCGAAAACGCAATACGTCGTTTCTTCGTCGCATCCACGCATTGTCAATGGCAGCGCGTCGAAGAATCCGCGTTATCTGCAACGCCGGCCCGACCTCGTTCATCCTCGCGATAAATATCTGGCAGAAGTGGGAACACGCATGGCGCGCGAGATACCTGCCGGCGATCGCGTGTATTTCCCGGTGAACGCGGTACTTGCAGGACGCCGCAACAATCCGCCCGATCCCAAATCCGGTGCTCCGCCGCTCGCCGTCTACGGTCCGATCCATTACCAGGAGTTGCCAGAACTCTTCATGGATTTCATTTGTAGTCTTACTGGCAAGTCGCCGTCGACAACCGGTTTCGGGAGCGAGGGCGCCCTTACAAAAGGACCATTTAATGCGCTCCCTCCGGTTATCGATCTGAATAATGCGCTCGTCTCGGCGATGGTGACGGGATACGCCGGTTTTACCACCGCGGCCGGCCACGTCGGGCCGAAGTATCGCGTCGAGCACGACAATAGCATGCTGGTTCCCGAAGTCTGGTGCCGCATGCGTGTCTTCGAACGCGATCCTAGTTTCCTGATTCAAAACGGCTACCTGGAGAAAGTGGAAGACATGGAATTTCAGGGCCGGAAAGTGTTAGCGAACCGTTTGGGATACCGTATCACCGTATCGTTTGTGGATCGCTTTCTGGGACGCATTTTCGAGATGCCGAGCGCGGTCTTCCCCGATGAGCTCCTCCGGCCAGAGAAGCAGGACATCGAAGTATTCGTCGAGGGTGTGGATGCCATTGTGGAAGCGCAGCGGACCGTCGCTTTGAACTATTTCGAGGATGGCAGCGTGGAAGCAGCCTGTCCTCCGATTGCGGCTCTGCTGCATATCATGGCGCATGGCCACTACCAAGGCAAGACGGAGAAGGACCCCTGCATTCGCGCCATGTTCACACGCGAATCGCTGCTCGAAAGCGACTGGTACAAGGAGCGGCTGTGCTCAAAACAGACAGTCGATATTGCTTTGTGGAGCCGCCGGATTGACGCGCTCAAGGCTTTTCTGAATAGCAGTCTGCCGGCCGGTCAAATCGATGTGCCCGCACGCCTTGCATTCGCGCGCGAACGGCTGGCTCACGTTAGCAGCGCGTCTTATCTGGACGAATTAAACGGAACCATCGGAGCGAACTGATCCTCTCCGGACGGGCTACCAAACGTGCGTCGCGAGCACCCGTGGGTGTCCTGAAGCGCCATGGACTACCGGTACTCGCAGCACGATTTGCAGATTCCTCTTTTTCCAATCCCGCGGGAGCTGCGAAACGGCTTCCGAAAAGTATTCCGGATTGCCGAGAAACTCTCCGGCCGCCCCGGTACCGTATTCTGTAATACCTGCAGCGATGACAACCGGGCGGTCTGTATTCACATCCAGGATGCGCGAAACGATCGCGTAATCGTTGGCAACGTCCCAGTTGGGCCACGCACCGGTCAGCTTCCAGGCGGTGTTCTCGGGGTGCAAGCGGTCCCTTACCATGTCCGTGTCGTGGGCACTGTCCTTGACGAAGGTAAAGCGGAGCTGGCCGGCCTGGCGCAACGTCCATTGATTGTCGAAGGCAGCGATTAAGACGGCCGGGTGTTCATGAAGGTCGGCGGCGGTTGTGGATCTTCCTCCACGGACGATATAACCCTTGTTGTACTTTTGAAACAGCGATGCCAATCGCGCCAGGCAGATTGCATCGCCGAGGGCGACATAGCGATCTCTCAGGATGATTAGATCCTTTCTGGGGATTGAACCCGTAACTGATTCCTTGGCTTGAGGCGAGCCTTCTATGGCCTGGATCTTATCCTGCTCTTGAGCGGAGACAAGATTCAAAGCGACGGGCTGGCCGATCGAAATAAGAACCGCGCCCGGCGCTTGAAGCACGGGGCTCCAGAAGGAGTCCAGATCGGAATGCCGCCAAGGATGCCATACGGTTGCGATGGCCGAAATGGCTAAGATGGCCAAAATGGAAGCCGCAATCATTATGAAAGGTGACCTGCGCTTTACCGTTGGCGTGGAGGGCGTGTCGATAATCTGGAATTCGGGGATATAAGATCCCGAAAGCAACTCGATTCGGGGCTCCGCTTCGTGCGCTTCTTCCTGGTAATAAAGCGCTAATTTTTTACGAATCTCAGAGGCGGTCGCGCGGACAACAGGATCCTCTCTGGTGTCATAATCCGGCGAGCGGCCGAATACCGCGATGCCGAGATTGCGTTCTTTGAGATCGAGAGCGTCTCCCGCGAGAGCCTGCTCTGTAATGTGGCGTAAAAGGCTTTGACAGCGGCGGCTGCCTCGAAATTGATGACTGGCGAGGACGCGTTCGAGCTGCGTCCTAATCTCCTCTGCCCGATCTGGCGAAGGGCATGAAGCCAAGACTGCGCCGTCTGACTTCCGAACCATTTTGAGACCCCTTTTGGCCTCATCATACCACCGCTGGGGTGGTATTGTACCGGTAATTTACTCTTGCAGAGTCATGGCTCTTTGATTCTTAAGACCTGGTCGGCCGGGACATTCTTCAATTCCTGGATTTTCCCCGAGGGCCAGTGGATTTCAATAGTCTCAGCCGTCTTATTCTGACCGAGTCCGAAGTGGAGGGGCCCAGCGCTGGACGAAGCATAACCCGCCGCGAAGGCGACATGATTGTACTGGCTGATTTTTCCAGCCGTGACTTTCACTCTCGCGCCGATCGCGTCACGATTGCTTTTCGTCCCTTCCAACTGTAATTCGAGCCAATGATTGACGCCGGGGCTGCCGTTGATCCAGATCTCGGCGGGAGCGGAAATCGCTGACACAACAACGTCCAGCTTTCCGTCGCCGTTCAGGTCGCCGATTGCGGAGCCTCGGTGGCGGCGCGGGGGCTGGGCTGTCAGTCCGGCCTCCGCGGTCAGCGCGGCAAACTTCATGCCGCCGAGATTTCGGAAGATGGTGTTGTTTTGAGCCACAGTCACGCGGGGAGCGGAGTCGAGCGACTGGACGTGTCCGCGCGCCACGAACACATCCTTCCAGCCGTCGTTATCGAAGTCGGCGATGGTGGGCGAGTAGCCGGCCATCGGGAGGCTGAGGCGGCTCATGCCGCTCGATTGAGTGATGTCGGTAAAATCGCCTTTGCCAGTGTTTCGAAAAAGCGGAAATGTTTCGTTATCCAAGGCCACGAACGCGATATCGGGATAGCCGTCGTTGTCAATATCACGGAAGTCGATACCCATTCCTGAAATAAACTCGCCTTTGTCGCCGAGCGCGACGTTCGATTCGAATGCGACTTCCTCGAATTTGCGGCCGCCTTTGTTATGAAATAGAGAATTGTAGAGTTTGTCGTTCGGTACGAAGATGTCCATCCAGCCGTCGAGGTCGTAATCGGCGATGCCGATCCCCATTCCTTTCCCAGGGTGGGCCCGGATTCCATATTCGGCCGATACGTCGCGGAAGGTACCGTCGCCATTGTTGAGGAACAATTGGTTCGGCGTCGGCTTGTACATTTTCGGATGGCAGTAATCGAGCCGGCCGGGCGCCGCTTCGCATTTGGGCTCGGTGGCAGGGTCCCACGCCAGATAGTCCACCACGAACAAGTCGAGTAACCCATCATTGTTCACGTCCACCCAGGCGCCCCCGACGGACCATAGCGGCCCGTACTGCGGGTCACGTTTGTTGAGCCCTGCCTTTTCTGTTACGTCAGTAAACGTTCCGTCGCCGTTGTTGCGATAGAGGTGATTGCCGTGAACACCGCCGACGAAGATGTCTTTGAATCCATCATTGTTGTAGTCCCCGATCGCGACTCCGTTGCTGAATCCCTCGCCCGCGAGACCTGCCTTGGCGGTGACGTCGGTGAAATTGCCTTTGCCGTCGTTCTGGAAAAGGTGGTTAGAGTATTTCGGGGAGTCCTTTTTGAGAGTCTCGATATCGGCTCCGTTGGTGAAGAAAATATCGAGGTAACCGTCGTTGTTGAAGTCGAAGACGGCAACGCCGCCGGCCATAGTCTCCGGTGCGTGGCGGCGCGGAGTTTCGCAGCTATCAAGTTGGAAGTCGATAGCCTTGTAGACGAAGTGAATGGGCGGTTCGGGACCCTGGCCCGCGGCGGCCGCAACCGTAAGCCAAATTAGGAACCGCTTCACATTACGATGTTAGCCGAGCGTCTCGCGCATGGTGGCGAACATCAGATCGATGTCCTGCGGTCTGGTGTGTATGTGAGTGGAGACTCGCAGTTGCTGACCGCCAGTAGTCCAGATGCGCTTCTTCTTGCATGCTTCGAAAAAGGCGTCGGGCTTCTTGTTGATACGGAACGTCACCAGCGATCCGTACATAGCGTCGTTTTCCGGAGTCAGGAGTTCGAGGTAAGGAACAGCCTGGGCCTTCTTGTACACCATACGCGCGAGGTAGTGGATGCGATCGTAGATCCGATCCGGGCCGATCTGATTCGCGAACCGGATCCCCGCCTGCAGGCCTTCGAAGATGGAACGGTTGTTGGTGCCGAACATCTGGAAGCGCGCTGCCTTGATGGTCCTGTCGTTCCATTGGGCAGTGACGGTGTTGGGCCACAATTTATCTAGATTCTCTTCACGGATGTAGAGAAAGCCGCAACCGGCGGGAGCAAACATCCATTTGTGAGGGCTGCCTGCGAAATAGTCGCAACCCAGAGCAGAGATGGGCATGTTGATCTGGCCGTGAACGTGGGCTCCGTCGACGAGCGTGATGACGCCTTTGGCCCGCGCGGCTTCGCAGATCTCGCGAACGGGCATGATCAGGCCGGTTGGTGAAGTGATGGCGCTAAAGAGGAGCACGCGGGTCTGCGGACCGATCGCGGAAATCATGATATCGGCGAGTTGGCCGGAGTTCTTCGGAGGCAAAGGTATTTTCACTTCACGGACCTGAATGCCGTGTCGCGCCTGGCGCATATACCAACCCGATTTGCCGCTGGTGTGTTCCTGATCCGTCATTACGACTTCATCGCCGGCTTTCAACACGCCCGCGGCAACGGTGCTCAGCGCTTCCGTCGCGTTGTGCATCATAGCCACGTTGTCTTTGTTGCAGCCGAGATAGGCGGCAAGCTCGGTGCGGAGCTCATCGAGGGTTTCGTAGCCCCAACGCGGGTATTCTTCGAGATCGAGCGCGGCAGAGCGGTTGAGGTAATCTGTTACGGCGTCGACAACAGGGCGTGGGGCGATGCCAAGGCTTCCATTGTTCAGGAACGCGCGCCAACCGGGCAGCATGAACTGATCGTCGCGGATCTTTGTCCAGTACGCCTCAGGATCGCGTTGCAGGATGTCGGTTGCGGGGAGCGGCGGAGCAGGCCGATTTGTTGCGGCTGAAGCACGAACGCCGAACAATGCGGCTGCGGCCGCGGAATTTCGGAACATTTCGCGACGAGTCATATTCTGTCTATAATACCCGTACATGCGTCGTTGTGTTTTTGTGTCCTGCCTGGTTGCCGCGTGCGCAGCCGCCCAGAATTCTTCCGGCCCGAACGGGAAAGCGCTGTTTGAAAAGAACTGCGCGGTGTGCCATCGCGCGGGCGCCGAGAATCGGACGCCCCTGCCAGAGGCCCTCGCGCAGCTTCCACAGCAGGGAATCGTCGCGGCGCTCGAGACCGGCGCGATGAAGCAACAGGGCGCGGGACTGACTCCAGCCGAACGAGTCGCGATAGCGCGTTTTCTGTCCAAGGATGCGGGAGTCACCCAGACGGCGGCGACAGCGAACCTCTGTCCGGCCGGCGGTGCTTTGACGAACATCGAGGGATGGAATGGCTGGGGTGCCGACCTGGTCAATTCGCGATATCAGCCCGCGAAAGCTGCGGGAATCACGGCCGCGGATGTGCCGCATCTCAAGCTGGCGTGGGCGTTTGGCATTCCTTACACGCTGACGATGTTCGGTCAGCCAACGATCGCCGGAGGCCGGCTGTTCTTCGGTAGCGCGGATGGGACGGTCTATTCGCTGAACGCTCGCACGGGATGCGTTTACTGGACATTCAAGGCGCCGACTACGGTGCGGTCGCCAATTGTTCTCGGAGCCGGAAAGGGCGGATACGTCGCGTATTTTGGAGACGGGCAAGCGAATGCGTACGCGGTCGACGCGCAGAGCGGCGAACTGATTTGGAAAGTCAAAGTTGAGGAGCATAAGCTGGCCGGGGTCACCGGCGCGCTGCGGCTCTATGAGGGCCGCGTATACGTTCCGGTGCGGTCGGGCGCGGAAGAGATGATGGCCGGCAATCCGAAATATCCGTGCTGCACTTTCCGGGGCAGCGTGGTTGCGCTGGATGCGGCGACGGGCAAACAGATCTGGAAGACTTTTACTATTCCGGATCCGCCGAAGACCATTCGGAAGAATAAGGCTGGGACGGATTTGTTCGGGCCATCCGGTGCCGCGGTGTGGTCGTCTCCGACGATTGATGTGAAGCGGAAGGCGATATATGTCGGCACGGGAAACAACTATTCGGACCCCGTCACTCGTGAGAGCGATGCGGTGCTGGCGTTCGATCTCGATACTGGGTCGTTGCGGTGGTCGAAACAGTTGAGCCCGGATGTGTGGAATTACAGTTGTTCGATGCCGGATCAATCGAGTTGCCCCGATAAACCAAATGGCGACACCGATGTCGGAACGCCTCCGATTATTCGGACGCTGCCGAATGGACACGACATTATTGTGGTGGGACAAAAATCGGGGTTCGTGCATGGTCTCGATCCGGATAAGCGTGGAGAACTCGTGTGGCAGAACCGGATCGGGAAGGGAAGCGCGCTGGGCGGGGTTTTGTGGGGGCTGGCGGCGGACAACGATGTCGTCTATGCGCCGCTCTCCGATGTTCTGGTGCCGGGCGGGGGCGGAGGGTTGTTTGCTTTGAAAATCGCGACAGGCGATAAGGTTTGGTATGCGCCTCCGGCCGAGCCGGCCTGCAAGGAGAAGAAGGGGTGCAGTCCGGCGCAGATGGCCCCGGCCTCGCTGATCACTGGCGCGGTTTTTTCCGGGTCGATGGATGGGCATCTGCGCGCTTACTCGACTGCCGACGGCAAGGTGATTTGGGATTTCGATACGCTGCGGGATTTTGACACCGTGAATGGGGTGAAGGCGCATGGAGGGTCGATGAATGCGACGGGTCCTACCTTCGCCGATGGGATGATGTTCGTCAATTCCGGCTATGCGCAGCTCACGGGAATGTCCGGGAATGTTTTGTTGGCGTTCACGAAGTAGCTCCTTGAACGACTATGAAGTTCGATTCTCTGACTCGAAGTGGTGTTTTCGCGGGATGTGCGGGAGATTTCCAGGCAGTCGACCTTGTCGCGGAAGAAAACGCAGTGATCCTGGGCACGAAGGCGAATAACGGGCGGTTCGACGCCCTTGAGGTTTTGTGTTTCCCCGGCCTGTCTGGGCGTAGCGGGCCAGCGTTTTGAGAATCTGCAACGCACCCTAGCCATCGATCACGCGAACGTCGGATTTGGCCTGCTCAGTCAAACGATGATCTTAGCCATCGCGGCGGGATTCGTCCGGCTCCTGCGGCTCCTTACCCATTTTGTCCCACTCTGCCATCGTCAAGCCGAATTCCGCCAGGACTTCTTCATGCGGGATCGGCTTGTCATGCTTCAGACACTCGTCGGCCTCGCCTAACGCCTGACGCTCGGCATTGCTCAAAGTGTCTCCATCGTCGTCAGGTGGGACCATGATCTCAAGCAGATGAACTACGGCCGCAAGCTGGCCTGGGCCAAGTTGGTCGGGCAACTTATGGTCGTGCTGCTTCGCTTCCACTTTTATATCCTCCCAAAGGCAGTTGGCGAGGGTCAGTAGGCGGTTTCCGTCGGCTCCCATATCAGTGTCCGTGAAACGCAAGCGGTCTACATGTGTACGATAACGCACTATTAACCATCGCGAAGTATTGTGGAGTACGAAGTTCGCAGTCCTCCTCTAATGGGAAGCCCTTTACCCTCCGATGGTTACCTTAGAACGTCCGTTCTGGGCGTCGTGTCGCCATTTTTCGAGGATAGGAGCTTGGACAAGTCACAGACCCAGCAATTGCCCATCTCCGCGAAGCTTTACATCGCGGCGATTGCAGTTGCGGGCGCGACTGGGGCCATCATTTGTTTCCATGGCTGGGCCGCCCAATTGCCGGCTCGATTCCTCGTTTATCTTCTTATTGCTTTAGCCAGTTCCGGAATGAAGGTGTCGCTCCCCGGCGTTTCGGGCAGCATCTCAGTGAATTATGTCTTCACGCTTCTGGCGCTGCTGCAATTCGAAGTGCCGGACACACTGCTGCTTGCTTTAGTTGCGGCGGCGGCTCAGACGGTCTGGCACGCCAAGGATCGGCCCCGGCCAGTACATCTGCTTTTCAACCTATCGTGCATTACGCTGATGGTGCTGGCGGCTGCGTACGTCTATCGGCAGCCCTGGTTCCTGCACACGCCGGAGGGCCAGATTCTGCGGCTGACCATGGCGGGGATGGTGTATTTCATCGTGAATACCATCTCGGTCTCGATCATCATTGCACTAACCGAGGGCCGCAGCATTCGGACCATCTGGAAGGAGTTCTATAACTGGTCGTTTTCCTTTTACCTGGTGGGCGTGTCGCTGGCGGAGATCGTGCACCTTTCGATCGAGCGGCTGGGTTGGACGCTCACGCTGGCGCTATTGCCGCTTCTCTACATGATCTTCCGCTCCTACAAGCTCTATATGGGCCGCATGGAGCAGGAGAAGAATCATGCTGAGAGCATGGCCGCGCTGCACCTGCGAACGATCGAAGCTCTGGCAATGGCTATTGAGGCGAAGGACGAGTGTACTTCTGAGCACTTGCGGCGAGTGCAGGTTTATTCGCTGAAGATCGCCGAGCAGCTTGGCCTCTCGCCGAACGAAGTCCAGGCGCTGCAGGCTGCATCGATTTTGCATGACATCGGCAAATTGGCGGTGCCCGATTACATCATTTCGAAACCCGGCAAACTGACTCCGGAAGAGTTCGAGAAGATGAAGATCCACACGGTGGTGGGCGCGGCGATTCTGGAGCAGGTAGCATTCCCGTACGCGGTTCCACAGATCGTGCGATCGCATCACGAACGGTGGGACGGAAGCGGGTATCCGGACGGTCTGAAAACCGAGGAGATCCCGATCGGAGCTCGCATTTTGTCCGCCGTGGATTGCCTGGATGCGCTCGCGACAGACCGGCAATACCGGCGTGCTCTTCCGCTCGACGAAGCGATGGATTATGTTGCGTCGCTTTCGGGTAAGAGCTTCGATCCCAAGGTGATCGATATCCTGAAGCAGCATTATCGGGAGTTTGAAAAAGACGCCCAGAGCGCTCCGGTGCGCGAGAGTCTGTTCGATAAGAACATCGTTGTGAGCCGCGGAGAAGCTCCGGACGCCGGTTATCAATCGGACGATCCGACGGTACACGAACGCACGGGCAGCGAGAGCCGGGCTTTTCTGGAATCGATTGCCGCGGCGCGGCACGAAGTCCAGGAGATTCTTGAATCGATACAGGAACTGGGCGGGTCCCTGCGGATCGAAGAAATGCTTTCGATGGTCGCGGAACGTCTGAAACAGATGGTTCCGTTCGATTGCATCGCGGTCTACGTACGCGAAGGTAATGTCCTGAAACCCAAGTATGTGAACGGGGAGGGGTGCAAGACTTTTGCGTCGCTCGAGATTCCGGTGGGCGACGGGTTGTCAGGTTGGGTGGTAGAGAATCGCAAGCCGATCGTCAACGGGAATCCATCGGTTGAACCGGGGTACCTGAACGATCCGAAGAAGTTTAGTCTTTTGAGCTCGGCGCTGTCGGTTCCTTTGGCGGCGGAGCAAATGACGGGCGCGTTGACATTGTATCGGGCGGAGCGGGATTCTTACAATCGGGATCACTTGAAGATACTTTTGGCGGTCAGCGGCAAGATCGCGCGCGCGATCGAACGGGCGATCCGATTCCAGCAGGCGCAACAACAGGGCAACGTCGATTCCCTCACCGGTCTGCCTAACGCTCGGGCGCTTTATCTCCACCTTCAAGACGAAATCGTTCGCTGCACGGAGCAACAGAAACGCTTCGCTTTGATGGCGTGCGATCTGGATGGCTTCCAGAGCATCAACGACAACCTGGGGCATCTCACGGGCAACGAAATACTAAAGCGCGTGGGGCTCGTGCTTCAGGAGAATTGCCGCGGGACGGACTATGTTGCGAGGATGGGCGGGGATGAGTTTGTCGTGATGCTGGCGGGCGCGGTGCCGGAGGAATTGGAGGACCGCATGCAGCAACTCGATCGAATGGTGCGGACGGTAAGCCGCGAAATTTGCGGTGAAGAAAAGGGCGGGATCAGTATTGGGGTTGCCTGCTTCCCGGACCACGGGGACGATGCCGAGGTGCTGCTCGCGCATGCGGATAATGAGATGTATCGAGCGAAGCGAGCCCGGAAGAACGTTATTTTGCAATTGCCGCGATCGGCGCAGGTAGCGTGAATACGTTCTAAGTTCCACGTTCTAAGTTCTAAGTTGCTAATCCCGGTTGCCTCGCACTATCGTCGAATCTCTCAGTTTGCCTAGCTCTCGTTTTGCTATGGCGGCCCAGGAGCTGTTGGGATCGATTTTGAGGTAGGCCTTCCAGTGGCGGACAGCTTCCATCGTTTTGCCTAAGGATTGATAGAGCAGGGCGACGTTGTAGTGCGCGTCGGCATACGTGGGGTGAATCTTGAGAGCCTGCGTATAGTGTCCTAGGGCTTTCGTCCGGTCGCCTTTTTCGTCGAATAGATTCCCCAGGTTGAAGTGGGCTAACGCATAGTTCGGGTCTACTTCGAGCGCTCTGCGGTAGTGCCGCTCGGCGTCGCGCATGGCTCGCGCGTTGAAGTAGACAGTTCCTAGATTTACAAGGGCTCCCGCGGAGGCTGGGTCCAGTTCCACCGCTTGTTCGTAAGCGTGGATGATTTCGGCTACCGGGGCTCCGGTCTGCTCCAGTTCGAGGCCGGTCTCAAACCAGCGCTCGGCTTCAAGCCGCTGCTTGCCTCCGTTCTTCTCCGCCTTTTCTTTCTTGGGCGGGAAGGTCAGGAGCTTCTCTATCTCAGCTTTGTCGAAATCGAGCAGAAGCTGGCCGGAGACGGACTCCATCTTCGTGCCCTCGAATTGGACATGAATCTTCTTGCCTTCGGAATAGAGTTTTAATTCCGTAAGCGGGTTG
Source organism: Bryobacterales bacterium (assembly GCA_963802915.1). GTDB lineage: Bacteria > Acidobacteriota > Terriglobia > Bryobacterales > Bryobacteraceae > JAICMB01. The sequence goes on along the minus strand of CAWDKQ010000016.1, from coordinate 219,503 downwards.
CTGATTTCTCTTAACCTGTTTCGCAGAGCGGTGAGCGCGCGGCGGATTTGCGCAACTGGGATCTTGGCGTTGCGAAGACCGAGCAAGGTTCGCAAGGCGAGAAGATCCGGAAAGGTATAAGAGTCCGATGGGGCGACAAAACTCTGTTTTTCCCAACTCTTAACCTGGCGTTCGGACACGCCGAGAAGGCGGCAGACCTCTTTGCGCGAATAGGCCTGCTTGGTGATCGACGCTGCTGCGGCCACGGACAAAGTTTAACAGTTTTGCGGGCTCTCACCGCGCTTTTTTCTAGTCCGGAACGTATTGCCGCAAGTAGCGATGCGCCATCTTGAACCCGGTGCGGTAATCCTCGGTGAAATCGGTTCCACGATTTGGCGATCCGTAGTAGGGATCTTCGTGCTCAATGCTCATCGCTCCCTGATATCCGGATCGCTGCAAGACGCCGAAGAACTCAGCCCAGTTGATGGAGCCCAGTCCCGGCAGGCGATAGAGCCACCATTGCGCTTTGTTTACCGGATTGATGCCGCCGCGCTTCAAGATGTCCCAACGAATTTCAGTGTCCTTCAAATGCACGTCGTAGATCTTGTCGACGTAATCGCGAGCGGTCTGGATGGGGTCCATGAACTGACGCACCAGATGCGAGGGATCGTACTGAAGGCCGACGTAAGGCGTGTTGCCAAAGCCTTTAAACAACGCATCGTAGCCGACCGGACTGGTGGCAATATTCGGTCCTTCCGGCCACGGTTCCCACAGAATCGCCACTTTGTTCTTTTCGCAGGCTGGGAAATAAACCTCTGTATAGACGCGCACGACCTCATCGACCTGCTGCTGGAAGGATTTGTTGTCATCTTTGCCGGAGGCAGTTCCGATGTACGGGATGCCGAGTTTACCAGCCAATCCGATGAGTTGAACGAAATATTCATTTTCGCGTTTACGGCGGTCCGGGTCGGGTGCGATGTGGTTCATCGTGGCCTGAAACGCCGAGACGTGGAGGCCGGCGCCATCCAGCGTCTGCTTCACGGCTGCGATTTGCCGGTCGTCGATTTTAGAAGCGTCCATAGACGATCCGGGACCACCGTCCAGGATCATGTTCGTAAAGCCTTCGGCTTTTGCGAATTGGACGTTCGCTTGTGTGTAGCTTCCCAGGATGCCGAGCCGCGGCTTCCATTCCGAGGGACGAGTAGAGCGCTGTGCCTGCGCGGCGGCGGCAAGCACGACACCGCTGATCACGGTACGTCGGGTCATATAAAAACAGTATGGCAAGAATGCGAGATCAGTCGGGAAGGGTTGCAGTGCTGGTCCAGAATTCTTCCACATCGTTGATGATACGGAAAAACTGGAGCACATCGACGGGTTTGCTGATGAAGCAGTTGGCTTGGAGATCGTAGGCGCGGGTGATGTCGGTGTGGGCTCGCGAAGTGGTCAGCACAACCACGGGTATAATTCGCAAACGAGGATCGGACTTGATTTCGCGTAAAACTTCCTTGCCATCCATGCGAGGTAAGTTCCAGTCCAGCAGGATCAAATCCGGGCGATCCTGCTGATTTTCCCTCGTTGCACGCAAGAAATCCAAGGCTTTCACCCCATCGGAGGCAACCGTCAGACGGTACGGGCGGCCACTCTCATCGAGTGCTTCTCGAGTGAGCCGAACGTCTCCAGGATTGTCTTCCACGAGCATAATATGGAGTTGATTTTTATGCACTTCGTCCCCGTACACGCCCATCGCGCAGGCAGAGCAGACCGTCTCTGAAGATGAGACCCGCGACAAGGGTCCAGCGTTACGAAAAAAGCCTAACTATGAGCGATAAATGTGGTTGAGCCTTTGGATAACCCATCGCGAACAGCTCTCGCTAACGCATCGATGTTAAAGGGCCGCTGGAGCACACTATGCATGGGATCCAGAGCGCCGTGACGGCGTAACGCGTACTCGGAATAGGGGGAAACGAATAACATCTTCGCGCCCGGGCGGAGAGACGTTACGCGGCCGGCCAGTTCCCGAGCGGTCATATTCGGCATCATGGCATTACTTACGACGAGGTCGATTCGCTCCGCATATTGTTCGCAGATCTTTATCGCCTCGGAGGCGCTGGACGCTTCGATGACGCGGTAGCCGAGATCGAGCAACATATCGCGCGCGTTCGTGCGAACCTCGGAATTATCCTCCACGACAAGAACCGTCTCATTGCCGTAAAGAAACCGCGGGACAGAAATTCCCGCCATGGCCGACGAGGCTTGTGGCAGACAAAGGCTAAATGTAGTGCCTTTTTTGGGTTCGCTTTCAAACCAAATATGACCGCGGTTCTGCTTTACGAGGCCATAAATGGCGGCCAATCCAATGCCAGCACCGCGGGCACGGTCTTTGGTAGTAAAGAAAGGTTCAAAAATATGCGTTTGGGTCTCATAGGTCATCCCAACGCCTCGATCGATTACGTCGATTCGCACGTAAGCCCCGACCGGCAGATCGACGTATTTGTTCGCGAGGGTTTCGTCCACGTCCATGTTCGAAGTTCGGATCGTGATTACACCGCCATCGGGCATGGCATCGCGCGCGTTCGACATCAGTGTGCTGACGATCTGGTCGAGATGCACCGGGTCTGCTTCGATTTTCACAACGTGGGCATCGAAGTCCTTCTCAATCTCAATGACTGGACTGGCGGTGAGTTTCAGAAAATCCACGCTGTTCGCGACCGCCTGGTTCGTATCGAGGACTTTGAGGTTGAGCTGCTCGTTGCGGCTAAATGCCATCAGTTCGCGCGTGAGATTGCTGGCGCGCTCGCTGACCTTTTGAATTGTACGCACGTCGTGGAAACGCGGGTCGACCGGCTCAACGCTGTGGGCGAGTGACTCCGCGTATCCGGAGATCAGGGTCAAGAAGTTACTGAATTGGTGCGCCAAGCCTCCGGCAAGACGCTGCATATTTTCGAGGTGACGAGTGCGTCGGTATTGCGCCTCTAGATGACGCCATGAAGTCACATCCTGAAATACTAAAACGGCGGCGCGCTGATTGCAGGCAGGCTCGGCCATTGGAGACACTGCGCCGCAAACAATGGCATGACGGCCGGATTTAGGAAAGAATACGGGGTAATCGACCATCTCGCTCCCGGTGTTGTCCTCGATCGCCATGCGAACGGGGCATCCCGAAGTTCCCGCGGGAGTCCTTTCAAACGAGATGAAATCAGACCAGTGGCTGCCGAGCGCATCCGTTAAGACGGCGCCCGTGTATTCCTCGGCCCGCGGATTCATCATGCAAATCAGGCCGGAATGGTTAGTTGCGGCGATTGCCACTTGAGTGCTCGCGAGCAGACCTAAGAGCCATTGCTCGTTCGTCCGGAGCCGGCGTTCGCGATCATGCTTATGAAGGGCCAGTTCGATCGCCGTTTGGAGCTCTTTTTTCCCAAAGGGCTTCAGAACATATCCATAAGGCTCCGTGGCCTTGGCGCGCTGGAGTGTCCGGTCGTCGGCAAATGCCGTCACATAGACGACGGGGATGCTCAGGCGCGATTGGAGAATTTGGGCCGTTTGGATGCCGTCGATGTGGCCCTTTAGCTGGATATCCATCAAAACGAGATCCGGGCGCTCTTCAGTCGCACTTCGGATTGCGTCTTCGCCGGTCGACAGCACCACTGGAACCGCGTATCCAAGCCTTTCCAAATGATCCTGGATGTCGGCGGCGACAAGCTTCTCGTCTTCGACTACTAAAACCTGGGCTGAAATAATTACCTCACTTCAACAACTTACTACGTCCCCCGATGCACCCAATGGACCGAGTTTACGCCTATGTTTCACTCATTGCAACGTTGGCCTGACTTATCTTCCGGCCACTAGTCGTTGTGCATGCACTTTGAATTCCTTACGTGAGAGACGTGAGCTAACCGACAAATCGACTGCCTGGCTTACAATCGGATTATTCCGATGATCCGCTTCGCCCCTGTCTTCCTGGCGCTGATTTCAACGGCAGACGCACAGATTCCCGTCAACGATGTCCTCGAGACCTTGAGTAATAATCACAAGGTTGAGGAACTGTCGGTTTCGGCGGACGGACGCAGGGTCGCTTGGGAGCAGGATGCCCTGTACTGGCGGGATATCGCGAGCGGAATACCGAGGAGGATTAGCGTTTGCTCAGGGAAGTGCAGAGAAGGGGGAGCGGCATGGTCGGCTGATGGAGCGCGTCTCGCTTTTCTATCGGACGCGGAAGAGAGGGGCCAGCAGCAACTCTATGCGGTGTCAATCGAGGGCACGAAGCGGGGGAAGCCGAAACGATTGACGCAGCTTACGGGACAATTGGCCGACGTTCGTTGGTCGCCTGACGGACGAAACATTGCGGTGCTCTTCACAGAAAATGCTCCACATTCACTCGGACCCGTGGAGGCGATTGTGCCGGAGTTGGGCGTGATCGACGAGAAGGTCTTTGTGCAGAGAATCGCATTGGTGGATGCCGGCTCGGGGGCGGTACGGCAGATTTCTCCAGCGGGAATGTACGTTTACGAGTTCGATTGGTCACCCGATTCGAAGCGCCTCGTGTTCACGGGGGCGCCCCCTCCCGGTGACGACAATTGGTACATCGCGAGAATCTACACGATCGAGGTGGCCACGCAGAATCTCGAAAGCGTTCTCGATCCGCATATGCAGGTTGCCAATCCGCGGTGGTCGCCGAACGGGCAATCTATCGCATTTATCGCTGGACTGATGAGCGATGAGGGTGTGACCGGGGGTGAGATCTTCACAATTTCCGCGACCGGCGGAGCGTTGAAGAATATCACGCCGGATAGCACGACTTCACCGAGCTGGTTCGAATGGCTGCCGTCTTCCGAAGGATTCATCGTGCTGGATCATGCGCGAGGCTCGACGATCGTAGAGACGCTCGATTTGAGCGGCGAGCGCAAGGCGCTTTGGTCCGGGGAGGAATCGCTAACGTTTTGTGGGAATGCGAAAACGAGCGCCGTCGTACGAACATCGTGGTCGCGCGCGCCGGAGGTCTGGGCCGGACCGACAGGTCGCTGGGAGCAGATCACTCACGCCAATGCGGATCAGAAGCCGCAGTGGGGAGAGGCGAAATCCATCGAATGGAAGAGCGATCAGTACGATGTGCAGGGGTGGTTGATTTTCCCGGTCGATTATTCGGCAGGCAAGCGATATCCGATGGTGGTGGTTCCGCATGGCGGCCCAAGTTCCGAGAAGCGCCCTTCCTGGCCGGGGCCGTTTTTCGACATGACAGTGCTTTCGAGTCAGGGTTATTTCGTCTTTTATCCGAATCCGCGCGGAAGCTATGGACAAGGCGAGGCGTTTACACAAGCGAACGTGAAAGATTTCGGATATGGCGATTTGCGGGACGTTCTTTCGGGTGTCGACAAAGTCATTCGCGATTATCCGGTGGATGAACAGCGCGTCGGAATCGCGGGGTGGAGCTATGGCGGATACATGACGATGTGGGCGCTGACGCAGACGAATCGTTTTCGGGCCGCGGTCGCAGGCGCGGGAGTGTCGGACTGGTTAAGTTACTACGGAGAGAATTCGATCGACCAGTGGCTGATTCCGTTCTTCGGCGCGTCGGTGTATGACGATCCCGCGGTTTATGCGAAGAGCTCTCCTTTGACTTTTATCAAGAATGTCAAGACTCCAACGTTGATATTAGTAGGCGAGTTGGACGGCGAAGTTCCATCGCCCCAATCCCGGGAATATTGGCATGCTTTGAAAACGTTCGATGTGAAAACGCAGTTTGTCATTTATCCGGGTGAGGGACATGCGTTTCACGATCCGGAACATATTCGCGACGTGATGCGACGTACGGTCGCGTGGTTCGATGCGCAGATGAAGTAAGCGTTTATTGATACATGCGGCGATCGCGGCGCAGGTACGCCGGGACATCAATATCTGGGATCGGTGTTTCTTCGATCGATGGTTCTTCGGGTGTCGGTTCCGTGCTCTCGAATAACATAGCTGGTTCTTGCACCGGCTCGGGCTCCGCGACCCGGGCCGGTGGCGGCGCGGCTGGCATGGAGTCGCTATGGCGATTCAGGTCGGGCAGGTGTTCGCGCTCGAAGCCGGTGGCGATCACCGTGATTTTCACTTCGTCCTTCAGCGACTCGTTCAATACGACGCCGAAGTTGACCTGCGCGTCATCGTTCTTGGTCGCGGCGCGAATCAAGGAACAGGCTTCATTCACGTCGTGGAGACTGAGATGGCTGGAGCCGGTGATGTTAATCAGGACGCCACGCGCTCCTTCCACTCCGCCTGCTTCCATCAACGGAGAGCCAATGGCGAGGCGAGCGGCATCGATGGCGGCGTTGTCGCCCTTGCCCGATGCGCTGCCCATCATCGCGTAGCCCATGCCCAGCATGATGGTGCGGATATCGGCGAAATCGCGATTGATGAGGCCAGGGGTGGTGATGATGTCGCTGATGCCCTGGACAGCCTGGCGGAGAATGTCGTCCGCCATTTTGAAGGCTTCAAAGAAGCTGGTGCCTTTGGGGGCCAGCTCGAGCAAACGGTCGTTTCCGACAGAAATTACGGTGTCGACTGTCGCGCCGATCTCGGCGAGGCCGCGCTCGGCCTGGCGCATGCGTCGAGGACCTTCGAATCCGAATGGTTTGGTGACCACCGCGACTGTGAGGGCGTTGAGCTCTTTCGAAAGGGAAGCGACAACGGGCGCAGCTCCGGTTCCGGTTCCTCCGCCGAGCCCGGCGGTGATGAAGACCATGTCGGACCCTTCGAGAATCTCGATGATTTTTTCCGTGTCTTCGAGAGCGGCTTGTCGGCCCACGGAAGGATCGGAGCCGGCGCCCAAGCCGTGCGTCACCTTGGCGCCGATCATGAGTTTGTTTTGCACCGGAGACGCGCTGAGAGCTTGTCCGTCGGTGTTGATGACGTAGAATTCCACTCCCGTGAGGCCCTCGTTCATCATGCGAGCGACAGCATTCGCTCCGCCGCCGCCGACGCCGATCACCTTGATCTTCGTCCCGAGAAGGGTCTCTTCATCTTGAATCACAAATTTCAGCGCGTCCATAAATCTCCTTGTTACTTACTTCAAAACCAGGCCCATGAGGCCCGGGGCTTTCCTTTGCGTATCTCGTTTCAGTTTGAGCCGGGCGGAGTACATGGCGAGTCCGCCCGCCGTGGTCCACGCGGGATGCTTCAGTTCTTCCGGCCAACCATCGACACCCATCAGCAGTCCGTTGCGCGCCGGACAATTCAAAACGCGCTCGGCCATATCGCACATACCGTTCAACAACGCTCCGCCGCCGGTGAGGACGACACCTTCAAGGAGGCTCTGCTCCATCCCGACCTGCGTGAGTTCATTTCGAACGTAGAAAAATAACTCTTCGGCTCGGGCTTCCAGGATTTCGTTGAGCTGGCGTCGGGGCGCTTCGCGCGGAGCCCGGCCTTCCGGCGACGGCACTTCGATCAGGCTGTTGTCCGCGGTAAGTCCGAGAATGGCGCAGCCGTACTCGATTTTCAACCGCTCGGCGTCTTCGTAATTGACTTTGAGTCCTTGCGCGACGTCGCGCGTAAAGTGATCCGCGCAGATCGGCAGGCTTTTCGCGAGGACCACGGCGTCGCCATCGTAGACAACCAGGCCGGTGGAATGCCAGCCGATGTCAACCAATGCGACGCCGCGGCTTCGCTCTTCGGGAAGAATCGCGGCATAAGCGGCGGCTATCGGCTCGAATAAGGTTTCTTCGACGCCGATGTGGGCGCGATGCGCGGCGGTAATCATCATGTCGTGCTCGCGCTGCGACGCGGTGATCAGGTAGACATTCGCTTCGAGCCGGGAGCACTGCGATCCGACGGCCTGGCGATAGCCGGCGCGGCCGTCGATGGTGAAATCCTGGGGCAGCATCTCGAGAATCATGCGATCGTCTTCGAGGCGCACCTTGGCGGCGCGCTCAATGGCGAACGTGATCTCATCGGCAGTAACACGGCGAGGACGGCCGAATTCGTAGAGTCCGCGATTGTTCGCGCCATCGACGGAAGGGCCGCCGATTCCGAGCACCACGGCGTCCACCGGAACATGCGCGATACTCTCCGCATTCTCGATCGCGGAACGAATGCAGGCCTGCACCGCGAGGTTGTCCGTGAGGCGGCCTTTGGTCCAGCCCGCGGATTCGATCTCGCCATGCCCCAGATATCGGAGCAGGCCATCGTAGAATTCGAAAATGACGCAGCGGGTGAAGGCGCTGCCGGCGTCCACTCCCACTGCAATATGCTGCTTGTTAACCGGCATTCCTCGCCTCCTGAACTACTGTGATGCGATCGTCGAGGCGAAGATCGAGAACCTTGGCATCCGGCATCCGCTTGCGGATGTCGGCATAATGGTCGAGAAAATTGCGGACGCGACTGCTGAAGTTGCGATCGCCTAATATCAGTTTTATTGCGTGGTCCTGCATTTTTTCAGTTACTTTCAAATCGTCGAGATCCGAAACATCGATCTCTGAGATGTTGTCGGCGAGAGGGCCGAGCTCCCGGATCAGGTATTGCATGCGGCGGACGCGCATACCTCGCATGTCCGCTTTTTCTCCGACTCGCACGCCTCGGAGCATGGGAAGGTCGAAGGGATGAGGGCGATCCGGCGGATCGAGAATGACGCCGTCGGAATCGATTAACGACCAGCGGGCGATTCCTTCCGATTCGATTGCGATGAAGGCGGCCGGGCGGCGCTCCGTGACGCGAACCATCACACGGTTCGGCCAAAGGCGCACAATGCTCGCGTCCTTGATCCAGCTCACGCGCAAGAGGGCCTTGCGTCGGTCGGCCAACGGAAGAAGGTAGACACTGCGGCCCATGTCATTGGCGAATACCCGCAGAACCTGATTGCGATTGGCGAACTGGACTCCCTCCACTTGCAGGTTCGGGCTCTCCTGGCCGTAATCGGTAGGCGGCGGCAGGATGAAGCGGGAGTCGCTGATGAGGTATTGCTCGAATTGCTGGACGCTCCAAATGGCGCAGAACAGCACAAAGCAGGCGACGAAAGCCCATAGGACGAATTTCGCCGCAGTCCGCCGCGTGTTGTTGCGATCCTTTTTATCCGAGGAACCTCTCGCCATCTATTTCCCCAGCCTCTCGAGAAGTTTTTCTCCGGCCTGCCAGACGTTTCCGGCGCCCAGGGTTAGAATGACATCGCCTTCGTGTACATTGGCCAGGACATCGTTGACGGCCTTGTCGATGGTGCCCGAGTATTCGACAGAGCGATGGCCGAAGTCGCGCATCCGTTCCACCAGCAATTCGCCGTTAATGCCCGGGATGGGTTTTTCGGACGCGGCATAAATATCGAGCACGTAGACGGAATCGGCCTGGTGGAAGCTGCGCGCGAACTCGTCGAGGAGGGCTTGGGTGCGGGTGTACCGGTGCGGTTGAAAGATCGCGTGAATGTGGCGGAAATGGCAGAGCCGCGCGGCTGCGAGCGTCGCGCGAATTTCGGTGGGATGATGGCCGTAATCGTCGATGACGGTGACGCCAGCGGCTTCGCCCCGGGTCTGGAAACGGCGCTCGACGCCGGTAAAGCCTGCGAGGGCTTCGCGAATGTCGTCGACTTTCACGTCTAGTTCGAGACCAATGCCGATGGCGGCTGTGGCATTCAGTACATTGTGCGGGCCGGGGATTTTCAGGCGGAACTCACCAAGGTCGCGGCCTTTTGAGCTCACGCGGAAACAACTCTCGAAATGCCCGGTGCGGGATTCGGTAATTCGCAGATCGGCCTGGGAACTGCGGCCGTAGGTGATGGTGCGGCGGTTGATGGAGGGCAGGATCTGCTGGACGTTCTCATCGTCGAGGCAGAGGATCGCGGCGCCATAGAAAGGGACCTTGTTAGTGAACTCCTGAAAGGCAGCGCGGATCTCTTCGATGTCGCGGTAGTGATCGAGATGTTCGCGATCGATGTTGGTGACCACCGCGAGGATCGGGCTGAGCTTGAGGAAAGAGCCGTCGCTCTCGTCAGATTCGACGACCAGGAAATCGCTGCGTCCGACGCGGGCGTTGGAACCGCCCATGGCCGCGACCTTGCCGCCGACGACGACTGTGGGATCCAGGCCGCTCAGGATAGCGGCGGTCATCGACGTCGTGGTGGTTTTGCCGTGGCTGCCGGCGATGGCGATGCCGTACTTCAGCCGCATCAATTCGGCGAGCAACTCGCCACGCGGGATCACAGGGATTCCGCGCCGCCGGGCTTCCACTACTTCGGGATTGGATGGATCGACGGCGGAGCTGACCACCACGGCCTTGGCGCTGTCGACGTTCTCCGCGTCGTGGCCTTCGAAGACTTTAGCGCCGAGCTGGGCGAGGTGGTCGGTTGTAGCGCTGAGCTTCAAGTCCGAGCCGCTGATCTCATAACCGAGGTTCAGCAGGACTTCGGCAATTCCGCTCATGCCGATCCCTCCGATCCCGGTGAAGTGAAGATGTTGCGGCTTAAAAAACATTTTTAACTCTGATTGTTCCGGCTTTTATCACTTAAGTCAATGCCCTGGGGCCTTTTCCGGTCTAAAAAAACGATTAACAGGGCGCCCAGGACACCGGCGGCGCTTAGCGATGCGCCGGCGTAGACGGAAGCTGGGCGGTACACATACTGAATTTCATGCAGTCCTTTGGGCACGTCGACCGAGCGCATAGTGAAGTCCACTTCTTCAATACGGGCGGGTTTTTTATCGACTGTCGCTTTCCAGCCGGGATAGAAGGTGTCGGATAAAACGACCATTCCATCACACGCCATATTGGCTCGAATCGTGACATGCTGGGGCTGGTAGCGTGTCACCGTTACAGCATCGGGCGATGCGCAGGTTCCCCGATCCTCGGGCTTATCGAACGTGAAAGCTTCGGACTTCAGGTCGTCAAGATGATCCCGGATCAGATCGTGCCCGTCGGAAGGCTTTCGAATCGCAACGATTTTATGGACCGCCCAGGCGCGCGGGAAAGCGTGCGGATTCTCGTAAACTTTGATCCCGCCGTAGTCTTCGAGCACTTGCTGGGCGTCGGGCGTCGTTGCAGCATGGCCGATGGTGTAGCGAACGCCGAACAGCGATCGGGTTTGCGGGGTGAAGAACTCCGGTAGCGTCCAATTCGTGGTGAGGCTCGCCAGGTAGGATTTGATCTGGTCGAAGTTGTGATACTCGGGCCAGTTGAGGCCCATTTCTTCCGTGTCCATCTCGACGCGGAATGGGCGGGTTTGGCGATCCAGGAAATCCGCGACGTCCTTATGGCTGCGGATGCCGTGTAGCCAGGACATCTGTGCGTAGTTGTTGCGATCCGCGAAATCGGAGCCGGAGACATTGCCGAGTTCGATCATCAAAAGCACGGTCAGGAGGACGGACGCTGCCCTGCGGCTCACCTTGCCATTGCGCCAAGCGAACAGAAGACCGCCGGCCAAAACGGCGATGAGAGCGGTCATGCTGACGCGTTCGTCGGCGTGCCACTCGAAGTTGTTGACGACGAGGACGCAAAAAGCAGCGGTCCAGATGAGCAGGCCGAATCCGATCAGTCCCCATGCCAAACGACGGTTCCAGACGGATTCGCGAAGAGCGGCGAACTGATCGACTCCGAAGGCGGCCAGGACTGATGCCGCGAATCCGAAGATGGCCAGAGCCATGGAAGGGGCGCGGGCTTTCTCGACGAAAGGGACGACGGCGTAGATGATGCCTTGGAAAATATTGTGGGCGCCTAGCGCATAGGCGAATGCACCTGCCGCTAGAGCCGCAAAGAGCTTCACTTCAGGCTGGTGCCATGCAGTCGCGAGGGCCATCAGTGCTAACGCGACGGCCACTATTCCGATGAACGGATTCACGTAATCGCTCATGCCCGGGATGATGATCCCGAATACGGTTAAGGGCGAAGTGGAGAAGGCCTGATGGACGGTGTACGGGACGGATTCATTCCAACCGATCGGCTGTGGAGCGCTGACCCAGCGTTTGGCCAGCTTGCCATATTCTTCCGCCGGCAGAATTTGTAGCGCTGCTGTCAGGAACATGAAAACGGCGGCGATCGCCCCGAGGGCTGCGAGCCGCCAGGATTTCTTCTGGATGACGTAGTAGAGCAGTGTGAAGCCGGCCGCGAGGGAAATGAAAACGGGGACTTGATGATGTCCGCTTAGCCAGGACATGCCCCAGAATAGGCCGCATAGCGCGGCGCTCGCTAACGGTCTATAGCCGCGGATTAGGCGGAGCAGGAAGAGGAAGACGAGCGGCGCCCAGACGGCTCCGTTCACCATCTGTGGCCATAAGACCGTTCCCACGAAGGATCCTAAAGCGAAGACGAGGCCGCCGATTAGCGAGGCGAAGCGGGATAATCCAAGATCGCGGCAGAGGAGATAGCAGAACAGCGCCGCCATGTATCGGATCGCGATGAAATACCATTGCAGCGCGGCCATGCTGATGTGCGCTCGATTGCGGGGCATCAGGAAGAGCAGCCAGTTGAGGGGATAGGCGGCTCCGGGTTGAGCTTGACCCAGGAGCGGCTGCCCGGCCCACGTGTGCGGGTCCCAGAGCGGGAATCGGCTGTGTTGGAATTGCCGGGCTTCCTCTTCGAACCAGGGCAGGACTTGTTGCGTGAGGTCGGGACCCCAGACCCAGTCGTATTGATAGGTGAGCGTGATTTTCCAGTAGAAGAGGATGATCAGGAGCAGGAGCGCTATGGGGTAAAGCCTTGCGGTCACGGCTCGGACTCCATGAGATCCGCGGCTCTGCGGGCGGCGTCGGGGTGGGCGAATGTGCGGGCCTTTTCTGACATCGCCTCAAGCTGCGCGGGAGTAAGCGAGTTTATTTCTTCAAAGAAACGCCTTCCATCCATCTCGCTGTCGAGAACCAAGCGGGCGGCTCCGGCTCGCTCGAACGCCTGGGCGTTATGCAATTGATGATTGTCGGCGGCGGTTGGGAGCGGGACCAGAATGGATGGTTTGCCGGCTGCCGCGATCTCCGCCATGGCTCCGGCGCCGGAGCGGCACACGACGATGTCGGCTTCCGCAAATGCCGCGGGCATGTTGTCAATGAACGGAAGGACCTGACCGTCGAGCCCCGTCTGCGCAAACTCATTCGCGATCTCTTCGTGGGTGTTCTTGCCGGCCTGATGGATGAATCGCACGGGCCGGTTTGCGCCCTTGAAATATTGCCAGCTTCCACGCGCGGCGTTATTCAGTGTTCGCGAGCCCTGGCTGCCTCCAGTGATCAGAATCGTGATCTTCTCTTCGCGGCGCTTCGGAGGGATCTCGAAGAATTCAGCGCGTACGGGAAGCCCGGTCACTTCGCTGCGTCCTTTCGGGAAAAAACGCGCGGCTTCGGGGAAGTTGAGAAGGGCTCGCGATACAACGCGGCCGATCCAGCGGTTCGTGAACCCGGGCATCGCATTCGGCTCCATAACGATGATGGGAATGCGCATCGACCAACCGGCGAGGACCACGGGGCCGGCAGCATAGCCTCCCATGCTGAAAATGCCTTTGGGACGGATGGTTTTTAGCAGATCGCGAACTTTGAGAATCCCGACAGGGAGCTGACCGAGAGTTCGAAAGACGCGCATCATTCCGACGCGCTTCAATCCGCCGATCTCTATGTACTCGATCGGAAAAAGTGCGGCGGGGACCAAGCGTGCTTCGAATCCGGTACGCGTGCCAATGAAGACGCAGCGATGGCCTCGGCTGCGCAGTTCCTGCGCGACTGCCAGAGATGGAATAACGTGCCCTCCCGATCCCCCGCCTGCCATAACAAATGTCTTCCCATCCGAACTGCCCAACGTTCTACTCCGAGCGTCCGCTGACGCTCATGAGCATGCCGAGACACATCAACGTGCTCAGCAGAGAGCTGCCGCCGGAGCTGATCATCGGCAGCGGGATGCCTTTCGTGGGTCCCATATCGAGCACCACGCTCATATTGATCAAGGCCTGAACAACGATAGACGACGTCACTCCCAATGCCAGGTATCGGCCGAAGTCGTCCGGTGCGATCCAGAATAACCGGAAGCCTCGCCACAGGATCACCAAAAAGCCGGCGAGTACGGCGGTGCATCCCCAGAGCCCCAGCTCCTCGCCGACCACGGCGTAAATGAAATCGGTATGCGCCTCGGGCAGGAACAGGATCTTCTGTCGTCCATTCATCAAGCCGACTCCGAGGGGTCCGCCACTGCCGACAGCGATGCGCGACTGGCGAGCTTGATAACCCGTGTCGCGCGTCGTGATCGATTCGTTCATGTACTGTTTGATGCGACCCTTTGGATCGATGCGATCGAGCAGGGTGTAGTCCGGATCGAGTTTTCCGATAACGCGCGCGAGGCGGTACGGCTTCGAGACGACGAACGCGCCGCAGGCCAGGACTCCGATGAGGGCGGCCGCGACGACGTACCGACGCTCCAGGCCAGCCACATAAAACACAATCGCCGCGGGGATCACAAGTACAATCGCGGTGCCGAGATCTCCCATGCCAACGGTGACTCCAACGACGGCCAGAGCAAGCGCCACCGGTCCGATAGTGTGACGCTCATTGATGGCGCGAAGCCGCAGGCAAACGAAATAGGCGAGGAACACAATCAGCGCCGGCTTGGCGAATTCTGATGGCTGCAGGGAACCGATTCCGGAGATGCGGAACCAACGATGCGTGTGGGTGTCGGCGAAGAATACAGCCACTTGCAGTACCAGAACGATCCCGAGTCCGGTGAAGGCCCATAGGGGATTCTTCATCAGGCGGTAATCTTTCCGTTTGAAATACATCAACAGAAAGAACGAAACGATGGCCCATCCCAGTTGCCTGACGAAGAAGTGCATGCTGGTGACTTTCAGCTTCACCTCCGCCATCACCGACGACGAGCTGTAGACCATCACCAGTCCGAAGCAAACCAGCGCCACGATGGTCCCGAACAGCACCCAGTCGGTTTTAATGAATCGCGCCATGGCCTCCCCCTAATGCGTTCACGATTTCTTTGAATACTCTTCCGCGGTGTTCGTAATTTTCAAACTGGTCGAAGCTGGCGCAGGCTGGGGCGAGCACCACGACGTCGCCGGGCTGTGCTTCTGCCGATGCTTTCTTGATGGCATCGGCGAGTGTTCCGGAATGCTCGATGCGTACGGCGTTATCGAGGTGCGATTCGATGATCGGCGCGGCGGCGCCGATGAGCAGGGCAGCTTTCGCTTTCTCGCGCAAGGGCTGCTGGAGCACGGTGTAGTCGCTGTGTTTGTCTTTGCCGCCCAGGATGATCCAGATACCGCCTGGGAATGCGTCAATGGCCTTGAGGGTCGCGTCGACATTGGTCGCTTTGGAGTCGTTGTAGTAAGCGACTCCATTCAACTCGCGGACGAATTCGAGACGATGCTCAACGCCAGGGAAACTGCGCACAGCGGAGACGATCTGTTCCAGTGTTGCGCCGGCGAGCCTTGTCGCTATCATCGCGGCCATCACATTCTGGACATTGTGGCGGCCGCGCAGCGGGATGTCGGAGGCGCTGAGCACGAAGCGATCGTCGTAGCGGACTTCGCCGTTTTCGAGCCATGCCCCGGAATCGACGGGTTTATCGAGGCTAAACCAGACCGGTGTTGCCTTAGTGCGCGTGGCGTAAGCGACGCAGACGGGATCGTCGGCGTTGAGTACCGCGAAATCGCCGGCCTGCTGCGTCTCGAAGAGCCGCCCTTTCGCGGCGGCGTAGTTCTCGAAGGTGTGATGACGATCGAGATGATCGGGCGTGACGTTCAGCACGACGCCGATGTGAGCTCGAAATTCCTGGATGGTTTCCAGCTGGAAGCTGGAGAGTTCCAGTACGTTCCACTGCTCGACGCGTGAAGTCGCGACCATCGAAGCCGGAGGCGTACCGATATTCCCGCCAACCTGGCAGGGAATGCCGGATTCCTTCAGGATGTGGCCGGTGAGAGCCGTGGTGGTGGTTTTACCGTTGGCTCCGGTGATGCCGATGGTGTCGCCTTTGAGAAACCAGGAGGCAAGTTCGAGTTCGCCGATCACTTGGACGCCGTGCGCGCGGGCGTCGTTCAGTACGGCGAGGTCGGCGGGTACGCCGGGCGAAATTACAATGAGATCGGCCTTGTCGAACGCCTCCGCGGTTTGGGGCTCGACAGGGATATCGTGAACCGGAGGATGCGCCTTTTCGTCGACGGCGCGCACGACGGCGCCATGTTCGAGCAGCAACTCGACTGCGGCGTGGCCGGATTTCGCCATGCCTACGACGGTTACTTTCTTGTTTGTAAGATCGACTGCCATTACCTGAGTTTCAACGTTGTCAGCGCAAACAGCGCCATGATTAAACCTGCAATCCAGAATCGTACGATGATCTTCGACTCCGGCCAGCCCAATGCCTCAAAGTGATGGTGTATGGGAGCCATTTTGAAGATTCGTTTCCCGCGCAGTTTAAAACTTCCGACCTGAAGAATCACCGAAAGTGCCTCAATCACGTAGACGCCGCCGATGAATACGAGCAGGATCTCCTGCTTAATCAGAACCGCGACGACACCCAGGCTTCCGCCGAGCGCGAGCGATCCGACGTCGCCCATGAAGATCTCGGCCGGATGCGTGTTGTACCAAAGAAATCCCAGCGACGCGCCTGTCATCGACGCGCAGAAAATAGTCAGTTCCGAGGCGCCTGGCAGACGCGCCAAGTCGAGATACTCGGCGAACTTTGCGTGTCCCGTCACATACGTCAGCATGGTCATCGCACCCGAAGCGACGATCATCAGGCCGATCGCCAGGCCATCCAGACCGTCAGTGAGATTCACGGCGTTCGACGAGCCGACAATCACGAACGCGATGAAGGCATAAAAACCGAGGAACGCGAGGGGATAGGTCCAAGGATTGTGAATCCAATACTCGATGAGCAAGTCGGGCTTGAAGGACTTAAAGAACGGCACGTTCACGCTGGTGGAATACATCTTCTGTGCGTGCAGCATCAGGAGAATAAATCCGACCATCATCGCGACGATGATCTGAAGCGCGATTTTGCGCCGGGCAGTGAGTCCGAGGTTCTGCTTGCGCCGTATTTTCGCGAAGTCGTCTACGAAGCCGATCGCGCCGAACGACACCAAGCTGAACATCGCGATCCACACGTAAGGATTTCGCAAATTCGCCCAGAGAAGAGTTGGTACGACAATCGAGATGACGATCAGAAGGCCGCCCATGGTGGGCGTGCCGGCTTTCTTCATGTGCGATTTCGGGCCGTCCTCCCGGATGTATTGGCCAATCTGAAAGGCGCGCAGTTTTGCGATCAACCACGGACCGAGCACGATGCAGAGGAACAGCGCCGTCAGGCTCGCAAACGCGGTCCGGAACGTGGAGTACTGGAACACGCGGAACGGCGTGAATGCATGATAGAGCTTCTCGTAAAACAGCCAGTAGAGCATGGGCTATCCGAGGAACCTCTCCAGGGCGCGCTCGACGCGTGTACCGCGCGAGCCCTTGAACAGAATGGCGTCACCGGGACGAGCCGTTTCGCGGAGCTGATCGCCGGCAGCGGCCGGGTCGTCGAAAAAAAACGCGGCGTTCACTTCCAGGCCTGCGCCGATGGCTGCGTCGACCATCGCGCGTGCCGCGCCGCGTATCCCAACGAGCACATTTACTCCGCTGTCCACGGCATAGCGACCTATGTCGCGGTGTAGCGGCTCGGACCAACGTCCAAGCTCGAGCATCTCCCCCAAGACCGCGACACGCCGAGTTGCTGGTGTATCTTTGAGCACGTCGAGCATGGCGCGCACGGCGTCGGGATTGGAGTTGTAGCAATCGTTCAATATCGTAATTCCGTTATGAGTAAATCGCTCGCCCCGCATTTTGCCGGGTTTGAGTTGTGCGACCACATCCACAAGTTTTGCAGGCGCGATGCCATAGATCTGCGCGACGGCAATGCCAGCCAGTATGTTCAAAATAGCGTGACGCCCTTGGAGAGGCGTTTCAAACGTGGTCCCGCAGACACGAAATCGTGTCCCATCAGAACGGAACTCGACGTCGCGGGCGCGCATGTCCGCGGTCTCCGAGAAGCCGAAGCGGATTACTGGTCCTTGGTGTACTTCAGCAAAACTTCGGACATGCGGGTCGTCTTCGTTGAGCACGGCGGTTCCATCGGCCGGCAGGCACTCGATTAATTCGCGCTTTGCCAGAGCGATGCCCTCGACGGAATCGAACATTTCGATGTGCGCGTATCCGACGTTGGTGACCACGCCGATTCGGGGTTTAGCGATCGAGCAAAGATGGCGAATCTCACCGGCGTGGTTCATGCCGATTTCGAGCACTGCTACCCGGGCCTCATCGGGGAGCCGCAGAATGGAGAGCGGGAGTCCGACCTGATTGTTAAAATTGCCGGTCGTTTTTCCGACGGGCAATTCGGACGCCAGCATTTCGGCGATGACATCTTTGGTTGATGTTTTGCCGGCGCTGCCTGTGATGGCGACCACGTCGCCGTCCCACTGAATCCGGGCCCAGGTAGCGAGTTTCTCGAGTGCGTCCGGATCGCTCACCGCGCCAACGGCGCCCTTGGCCATTGCAGCTTCAATATACTCCGAGCCGTCGTGATTCGGGCCGCGCAATGCGAAAAAGAAATCGCCCGGCTCGATGGTGCGAGAGTCGACACTCCAGCCTGTTACGATTGCGCCGGAATCCAACGGCGCACCCAGGACGCGTCCGACTTCACGCAGAGCCAACTTCATTAATTCTTGTTGCCGCCTTTGTACCCCAATGAACGTAGAATGTCGCGCGCAACGGCGCGATCGTCGAACGCAATCGTGCGATCCTTCAAAACCTGGTATGGCTCGTGGCCCTTGCCGGCGAGAATCACGATGTCACCGGAATGCGCTTCGCGGAGTGCCGCGTTAATCGCTTTCTCGCGATCGGGCTCCACGATGTGAGGAGTGTCGTAACGCCTCAAGCCGACGAGCGCATCGTTAATGATGTCCAGCGGATCTTCCGAGCGGGGATTATCCGACGTCAACACTACGTAATCGCTGGCCTCGCCAGCCGCCATGCCCATCAAGGGGCGCTTCGAGCGATCGCGATCGCCGCCACATCCGAAAAGGGTGATGACGCGATTCGGCTTCAGACCGCGAGCCACTTGAATCACATTCTTCAATGCGTCATCGGTATGCGCGTAATCCACGACTACCATAAACGGCTGCCCGGCGTCGATCCGTTCGAAGCGTCCCGGTATCGCGCGGCAATCCGCAATTCCTTGTGCAATCACATTCCACTCCAAACCATAACTGAGAGCCGCTCCGCTGGCCGCCATGATGTTATATGCGTTGATGTGCCCGACCAGTGCCGATGAAATGGGAATACGCTCGCCACCGTACTCGATGGTGAAACGCAGTCCATTGAAATCCATTTCCATGCCGGATGCGCGGAGGGTCGCTCCGTCGTTGAATCCATAACGGAGCACCTGCGTCTCAGGCAGCGTGCGGATCTCGCGACCGTAGGAGTCATCCTGGTTGATAATCGCCCAGAGGGGCGGGGAAGCGGCTTGCGGACGGAAGAGCAAAGTCTTGGCCGCAAAATAATCTTCCATGGTGTGGTGAAAATCCAGGTGATCCCTCGTGAGGTTCGTAAAAACAGCGGTGTGGAATCGAATGCCGTACACTCTTCCCAACGCGAGGGCGTGGGAAGAAACCTCCATTGTGGCATGACTCCCGCCGGCTCGTTCCAGTTTTTCAAAGAGGCGATAGAGATCGAGCGATTCGGGCGTGGTGTTGATCGCGGGGAGCACCTGGCCAGCGAGACGATACTCGACGGTGCCGACCAGCGCGGTCGTTTTTCCACTGCCGCGCAGGATGGCGTCGGTCAGAAATCCGGTTGTTGTTTTGCCGTTGGTGCCCGTGATGCCGGTGATGCCAAGGCGCTCGTCGGGCGCTCCGGTGAAGTGCTTCGAGGCGAGCGCCAAGGCCTGGCGTCCATGCTCGACTTCAATCCAGTGAATATCGAGACCAGTGGGCGCTTGTAGTTCGCTCACCACGGCAACAGCGCCGCGCTCTGCCGCCGCACGTGCGAATTGACGCCCGTCCACGCGCGCGCCCGGAAATGCGAAGAATAGAAATCCAGGCTCGATGCGGCGTGAATCGTAATCAAGACCGAGCACCTCCAGGCGCAACGCGGCATCGGGCACAGCGGTCTTGAACCGGACGCCTGCGAGCACCTGTTCGAGGGTCATCAGATTTCATCTAATAGTGACTAAACTGCACGCGCACCCGTTCGCCCGAAGGCAAGACATTTCCGGGGGCCGGATACTGCATGCGCACCAGTCCGGACCCTACGAACTCTACGGGAATACCTGTGGCCGAGGACTCCTGGAGCACGGCCCGCATCGTCATACCGCTAAAATTGGGAACCTTCGGTCCGATCTGTAGCGCCGAGGTCTCATCGGGCTGAGTTTTGGACGCAGGCGGCGCATCGTCAGGTTCCAGATTTGGAACGACCCCGAGATCGGCGATAGCCAGATCGTTGGTGTTCACCTCTTTGCCCTTCGGTTTGGGCCGGTCGTCTTCGGGAATATCGGGAGGCACATCGCCTAGACGTAGGGCAGTCGACACGATTTCTTTGAAGACCGGCGCGGACGCCTGGCCACCGTATCCCGCTTCGCCCGATGCTCCATTCACCGTTACTACCGCGACCACGCGAGGATTATTCACCGGGGAGAACCCCATGAAGCTGGCGTTGTAGAGGTGGGTGTAGGTGTGGGTTCGCAGGTCGACAATCTGTGCCGTACCGGTCTTGCCGCCAGCCGTGTATTCGTCGAGGCGGGCTTTCTTGCCTGTGCCCCGTAGCACAACATTCTCCATCATGTGACGCATCGTGATGGCGGTTTCCGGCTTGATCACGGCTATGGGTGCGGCTACCGGCGTGTCGAAGGTGATTCTCGGCCTTATATAAAATCCATTGTTGGCGACTATGGAGCAGGCCTGCGCAAGCTGCAGCGTAGTGACCATGATTTCATGACCCATCGGGACGGAGCCGATGGAGGTCGGCTGCCACGCTTTCAACTTGTGAACGAGGCCGGGCGATTCTCCGGGCAGCATGATGCCGGTGCGCTGTCCGAAACGGAAGCGGCGGATGTAGTCATAGAGCGTCGGAGCGCCAATAGTCATGCCGATATGAATAGCGCCGATATTGCTCGACTTCACGAGCACATCCTCCATGGAGAGCGCGGCATACGAATTGTGGTCGTGAATGACGCGGCCGAAAAGGGTCATCGAACCGTTGCCGCAGTTGATGATGGTCTCGGGACGCAGATGCGTCGTCTCAAGCGCGGTGGAGAGCGTGATGACTTTGAAAACCGAACCGGGCTCAAACGGCGTTGAAATCGCAAGATTGGTGCGCGCACTCAAATCTTGGCCCGGCTTGGCGGGAGCGTTCGGATCGAAGGATGGATAGCTGGCCATCGCGAGGATGTCGCCGGTCTTGGGATCGATGACGACAATGCTGCCTGTCTTGCAGTGATGCAGCAGGATCGTTTTCATCAACTGTTCTTCGGCTATACGCTGAATGCGCGTGTCGATCGTCAGGCGGATATCGCGGCCGGGCTCCGTTTTGTCTGCAACCTGCTCGCCGAAACCGTTCTGGCGAACGTCAGTCATGACGCGCATCTCGCCGTCGTGTCCTTCAAGCTCATCGTTGAGTGTCTGTTCGATGCCGGCGTTGCCGTTCTGATCGAAATCGACGCTGCCGATTACGTGCGCGGCGAGAGGTCCATTGGGATAGACGCGCTGGTATTCACCGCGAAACTCGATCCAGTCGAGCTGCTGCTGGAGGCTGTGCAGGGCTTTCGATTCGTCTTCGGAGATTCGACGCTTCACCCACATGAAGCCACGCCCGTCGGCGGCGGCTTCCTGCATTTTCTGGAGCAGATCGGCCGCGTTGATGTTCAGCGTTTTGGCGAGAATGTCGGCGGCGAAAGGCAGGTCGGGCACGCGCAGCGGATTGATGCACACCGAATCCGCGAGCATGCTCATGGCGAGAGGTTGGTTTTCGCGATCGAGGATCTTGCCGCGGACGGCCTGCACTTCGACCAGCTTTTCCTGCTGGTTTAGCGCCTGGCGCTGATAATCGCCGTGTTGCAAGACTTGGAGTTGAACGAGACGGGCCACGATCAGGATGGCCCAGACGAAGAGAATCCTGGCGAGATAAACGACGCGCTTGATGGCCTGCTCGTTCATGAGACACTATTCCCTATCGCTCTAAATCATGTTTCCTGCTTGTTTCTTAACGCTTGATATCCGCGTCGCGGGTTTCGTTCACTTTGGCCATCGCACCATCCGGTTTGGCGTCGAGGTAAACGAACTTCTGAGGCGTGGAGGCATCGACGAACTTCTGTTTTTCAGCTAGAGAACTGAGACGCTCTGCTGTGAGGAGCTTGGTTTCCTGATATTCAAGGGTGGCGCGTTCCAGTTCCAGTTGATGCTTCTGCTGGCGCAAAGTTTCGATCTGGTAACCGGCCAAGCGGCCCTGAACCTCGGGCAGAAGAAGGCCCGCGAGGAAAACGGCGATCGCGCAGGAACCGGCAATGAGGCTCCAAGCGGTACGGCGCGCCTTGGGGTCGGCTTCACGCGCGATCCGCGAATTGTCGATGCGTTTCACGAAGAAGTACACGTCTTCGTTGGGGAACATTCGCAGCCGAAATGCTTCGCTGTTATCGGTGTCCGCGGTCTGCGGCGCCTCTTCCAGCGGTTTAGTATTCAAGCGATCGAAAATCTGTGCCAGCGTAGCCATTCTTCACTTCTCTCTTGACATCTCAACCGCCCGCAGCTTTGCGCTTCGCGATGGCGGGTTTCTCTTTACTTCGTCGTCACTGGGTCTGACCACGTGTCTGGTCAGCATGGAGGCGCCTCCGCTCCGGACGAGCGCCTGAAAACTCTGTTTGACTTTCCGATCCTCGAGCGACATGAACGTAATCACCACGATGCGCCCGCCGCTCTTGACGATATCCGGCGCGATCGCGAGCAGACTGTCCAACTCCTCCGGTTCTTCGTTGACGGCCATGCGCAGGGCCATGAAGGTCTGCGTGGCTGGATGTAAACGGCCCGTGCGGGGCACGGCCTCCTCGATCACGCGAGCTAATCGCTCGGTGGTATAGATCGGCCGCGCCCGTACGATTGCTCGGCTGATTCTTCGCGACCTCCTTTCTTCTCCGAACTGATAGATCAGGTCGGCGAGGGCTTTCTCCGCCCAGGTGTTTACGATCTCGCTGGCCGGTGCGCCCTGGCTGCGATCCATGCGCATGTCCAAGGGTCCGGATGCCATCAAAGAAAAACCGCGTTCCGGTTCCGTTAATTGAAACCGGCTTACTCCTAAATCCGCAATGAGTCCATCGACCTGCTCCAAACCCACGGCCGCCAGGGTGGTGCGCAGTTCCGAAAACCGTCCGTGATGAAAACGGATACGGTGTGTCAGTTCCGCGGTATTCGCCCTGGCAGAAGACAATGACTCGGCATCCCTGTCGTTCGCGATCACAACGCCTGTTGTCAGACGTTCGGCGATCGCCCGCGTGTGGCCTCCGAGCCCGGCGGTCGCATCGAGATATGTGCCGTCCGGCTGTATCGCCAGATAATCCAGCGATTCCTCCAACATGACCGGTACGTGCATACATAGCCGCTAGCGCAAACCCTTCTTTTTGAATGCCGCGAGCTTTGCTGCAAGATTTTCCCGCGACCGCCGTTGGCGCTCCTCGTACACTTCCTTGTTGTAAATATTGATCCCGCCCTGGTAACACTCCAGCCAGACTTGCTGGGATTCCAGGTTCAACAACCTTCTGAGCTCAGTCGGGACTAGAACGCGTCCCTGACCGTCCAGTTCCGAGTCGGCGCCGAGATCGTTCGCCATGAAGGCGATGTCCTCGGCGCTCTCGGGGTCGTCGGTCGAATCGGCCAAAAGCTTTTCGTTTTCCTTCCAAACTGATGTAGGATAAATGCGTGCTGTACGGATATCGAGGCTGGTGATGAACACTTTCTGCTCGCCCAACCCATTCAAGAATTCCTGGAAGTTGACTGGAAGCTTAAGTCGACCCTTTTCATCGACGCGCGCCGGGTAGATTCCCCGAGGGGGCTCTACTGGCGTCGTTTTGATTTCGGGATCCACTTTCGACCACTTTCGGCCACTTCAGGCCACGAAGGAATTTTGGCACAGTACTGGAGCGATTGCAATACTTTTGTTCCGGGACTTTGGTTTGGGTGTCGAGGAGGAGCGGCTAATCGAGATCCAGCGCGGCCTTGAGGCCCTGCTCTACTTCGCGGAGCGGTTTAGGCGACAGGCTGCCTACTCTTTGAGTCAGCTTGGAGCGGTCCAGAGTCGTTACTTGATGACATAAGGCGAAGCTTGTCTTGGCCAATCCAGCAGTTCCGCCGGCAAGCTCGATTGCGGTAGGTCCTCGTTTGCCTTGGGATGCAGATGTAGAAATTGGGACAACGATGATCGATTTCCAGCCCGGAGCTTGGTTGAAGCCGTCGTGAGACATCACGATTACAGGACGCCGACCCGTTTGCTCTGCTCCTGAACGTGGAACCAGATCAGCCCAGTAGACATCACCGCGTTTCATTTTGCTGACTTGGTGCCATCCAAAAGGTTCTCGATTGCGGCCGACTCCAGATCCGTGTCGAGGTCAAAACTAGTTCCGGCAACCTCCGTTGCATAGGCCGCGATTGCTTCCTGCCTCACTTTTCGAAGCTGTTGTCGCAGCCACGAATCGACAGCCTCGCGCGCAAGCGTGGTCGCGGGCACCTGCATCCGGTCGGCCTCTGCCCTGAGAAGGGCATAGGTGTCCTCCGGAAGTGGGAGATGGAAGTTTTTCATGTCTGCCCTACTGGATTATGCCATGGGATCATGGCAGAAATCTATGGCAGACCGGGCGTAAGCCTCCTCAGGGTTGCTTTAGAACCGACTCCGCTGTGGAGTTCAATTCATTGAAATACTTGATCATCGCGGGCGTAGGGGCGGCGTTTGCCGAATCGATAATTGTGGAGAGCGAGTTCAGATTCTCCAGCAGGCGGGGGCCGGTTTCGGCGCGGCTTGCTCCGGCTGGACGCGCCAGTTGATCTCGAAGCGGGTTGGGGGTCCCGCTGGCGTCGATCTTTCGAATTGCCGCATTGACACGCGCTTGCAACTGCTGAATACGCCGTGCGTAGTCGAACTGCGTGGCGAGATCCTCGGTCGAGACCTTGACGTTCGGGTCTATTCGAAGATCGAGCGGCTGCTCCAACGATTTTCCGTCTACTGTCAGGCGAACTTTGTAAGTCCCCGGTAAAGCCTGCGGACCGCGCCCGGAATCATAACGGAGATCCCACGCGATGCGGTTGAAACCCGCATCGTGGGTGGCGTCGCGAAGGTTACGGACCGGCGCACCCTTGCTATCGAGGATTTCGAGATGCACGTCTGCCGGCGCAGGAAGGAAATAGGTGATCAAGGCCCCATAAGGCGGATTCGGCGCGGCGAAGGTCTTATCTCCGACGCCAAAACGCGTGGGGCGCATTGCGACACGGTATGCAGTCCGAGGTTCTAATAAACTGGCGTCGCTGCTTTTATGCTGCAAGGCGGAAATATCGTCGAGCACGTACACGCTGCGGCCATGCGTCGCGACAATCAGGTCGTTCGAGACGGGATGAATCAAAATGTCCCGGACGGCAATCGCGTAGGGCATGTTCGCAAGATGCAGAGGCGTCCAGGTGGTTCCCGCGTTCCAACTTGCAAACAGACCAAGCTCCGTGCCCGCGTAGAGCAGATCCGGATTCTTGGGATCCTCACGAACGGTCCAGACCCAGCCATTGGCGGGCAGCCCGTTCGTGATTTTCGTGAATGTTTTGCCTCCGTCGGTGGTGCGGAAAATCAATGGACGGAAATCGTCGAACATATGCAGATCGAGCGAAATGTACGCCGTCAGCTCGCTTTTTCGCGACGCCTCAACATGTGAGATCGGCGCGTTCTTCGGGATGCCGGGAATATGCGCGCTGAGATTGGTCCACTTCTCCCCTCCATTTGTCGTCACCTGCAGATTGCCGTCGTCGGTTCCGGTCCAGATCACTCCGCGTTTTGCGGGCGATTCGGAAACGGAGAGAATGGTCGAGTAAACGAGGTCGGCCGAATTTTCAATCCACACCGGTCCGCCCGCGTTCTGCATTTTGGATTGATCGTTGTTGGTCAGGTCCCCGCTGATAGGTTCCCAACTGTGGCCGGAATCGCTGGACTGAAAAACAGCGTTGCCGGCCAGATACCAGATGTTCTTTCCGAACGGCGATTTCACGAACGGCGCGTCCCAGTTGAAGCGATATTTCATTCCAGCCGCCGTGCCTCCACTGTTATTGCGGACGTTCGGACCAACCTGCTGCTGTTCGCGGGTCTTCAGATCGGTGCGGAGAAGAACTCCTCCCGCCTGTTCCGTAATGACGATGTCGGGGTTGTCCGGATCGCTCAGCGCGTCGAAGCCGACGAAGCCATTGATCATGCGCCAATCGTCATTCATGATGCCAAGCGGTTCGCGAGTGCGGCTGGGCCCGGTCCAGGAGCCGTTGTCCTGCATGCCGCCGGTGACGTTGTAGAACGGGACGCGATTGTCGGCGTAGACTTGATAGAACTGGCCAAGAGGGATGTTGTCGATTTGTTCCCAGGTGTCGCCGCGGTCCTGGGATACGGCGAGACCTCCGTCGTTCCCCTCCCAAATGCGTCGTGGATTTTTCGGGTCGATCCACAGCGCGTGAAGATCGCCGTGAACCTTGGACGCAATACGCTTGAAGGATTTTCCGCCGTCAGTGGACAGCAGGAGATTGTTCGTGAGGACGTAAACGCGATTTTCGTCCGTTGGGTCGACGCGCATGTCGGCGAAGTAGTAACCTCGGCCTACCAGATCGCGTTCGCTCGATAGCTTCTCAAAAGTCGCGCCGGCGTCGTTCGAACGGAACAGCGTGCCGTCTTTGCATTCGGCGATGACGTAAATGCATTTTGGATTGCTCGGCGAGACCTTCACACCGATGCGTCCCATAAGCGCGGGAAGATTGGTGAGCTTCCTCCAGGTACGTCCGGCATCGATGGATTTGAACACGCCTCCGTTGGTGTCGCCGCTTTCGAAGGTCCACGGTTTGCGGTCGAAGTGCCACATGGTGGCGTAAAGGACGTCGGGATTGGAGGGGTCGATGTCGATGTCAGCTGCGCCGTGGACATTATCGATAAAGAGAGTCTTCTGCCAGGTTTTGCCGCCATCGAACGTCGCAAAGACGCCGCGCTCCGCATTGGGTCCGAAGGTATGTCCCACGGCGGCGACGTATGCGATAGCGGCGTTTTTCGGATTTACCACCACCCGCGAAATCGTTTGCGTATCCTTGAGGCCCATGTTGCGCCACGAGTTTCCGCCGTCCCGCGAAAGATAGATGCCATCGCCGAAGCTCACGCTGTTGCGCAGGTTCGCCTCGCCGGTTCCGACCCAGATCGTATCGGGATGCATCTCATCGATCGCGATGCCGCCGATTGAGATCGTGGTCTCGTGGTCGAAAATAGGGCGCCAGGTCGTTCCCGCATTGGTCGATTTGAATAGGCCACCCGATCCGGCCGCGGCATAAACCAGGTTCGGGTCTCCTGGAACACCCGCGAGGTCGGCGATGCGTCCGCCCATGGTGGCGGGTCCGATGTTGCGCCACTCCCATTTCGAAAGAAGCTTCGGATCGGGGACTTGAGCAAGGCAGATGCCGGCCCAAAGGAGAAAAATCAAGCGCTGCATAGCTGGAAAGAATATCGTAGCGTTAAAAACTGAGTTTGCCGGAAAACTGAAGCGATCGCGCGGGCAACTGATTTGTAACGCCGGCGAGAGGCGCGCCGAAGCCCGGTCCTGGCGTAGCTCCGTTTCCGTACGTGCCGCTGTAGCCAACGAAATTCGCGTGGTTAAAGACGTTGAACGCCTCCACCCGGAGGTTCAGGCGGAGGCGCTCGCTTCCCAAAACGAACTCGCGCTCCAGAAATGGCGCCACGTCGTAGATAGGTCTGCCGCGTCCGGCGTTGCGGCCGACTACAACGCCGTCGATCACGGGACGGTCCGTGGTAGCCCCACTGTCCCCGCTATTTGTCGTGCCGGTAGTGATGTTATAAGGCAGTCCGGAACCCAATGTGGCAACGCCTCCAAAGTTGATTTTCAGCGGCAGGGTGTAGAGCCCGCTGAGAACAAAACGCTGGTGCTGATCGAAGATGGCGTTTCCTTTTTCGATATTGTCCGTGAAGTTAGGATCGTTGGGATTCTGGCTTGGAATATCGGGATCGACATTGTCGATGGCGTGGGACCAGGTGTAGCTCAGCAGCATCGAGAGGCGGCGGCTGAAGCGATGGCTGAGATTTACGTCGAGGGCGTCATAGTACGCGAAACCGTCATTCACGTCGCTCTGAATCAGGGCGTATGGAGGCTGCGGATTCGTCGCAGCCTTGGGATTGCAGGTTGTGCCGTTCTGCGCGTACCACCAGATCCAATACGGCCGGGTGCAATTTGCGGCCTGCGCGGATCGGATTTCACCCGGCTGTGTACGCACGAACGGGGACGGCGGATCCACGTCGAGCGGGCGATTTATTTTCAAGGTGTGCGAGCCCACGTAATCCACGCTGAGGACCCAAGCGGGAGCGATTTGATGTTCCACACCGAACGTCCACTGCTCCGAATAAGGGTTGAGCAGTTGGCTCTGATAGCCGATGAGCGTGTCAGTGGGGAAAAACTGATCGTAGTAGGAGGCCATGCCGGGTCTTATATAGAGACTGCGCACAGGAGCGACGGCGCCGGCCGGAAAAGCCGGAAGCGGGGCGTCTGCGACGCTGCTGGGAAAACCGACCTGGCCAGGTCCGGCTGTGTAATTGAAGACACCGGTAGGTCCGGTGAGCGCGTAATTCGCTTCTGAGTTATCGACAATCTGCGAATAATAAATTCCGAATCCGCCGCGGATGACCGTCTTGCCGTCGCCCCGCCAGTTATAGGCGAATCCTACGCGGGGCGCGAAGTCCTTGCGCGAATCGGTGAACGTCTGCTGCTCGTAGCGCAGTCCGAGGTTCAGCGTCAGATCCTGTCTTATCCGATAGTCATCTTGTACGAAGAGAGCCCAGAGGGTATCGTTCACGGTGTAGGAGGCGTTGCCGTAGCTCTGCGTGTACGTCTTCACATTCGCAATATTGTCCAGGTACGCCGGGCTCTCGCATACGGAGAGGCTCTGCGTGCAAGTGTTATAGACGAACTGGCCCAGGTAGATTGGGCCTCCGAATTCCTTGCTGTCTCCGCCAGTGTGCGCAAAGATAACGTCGGCTCCAAACCTTAGCTGATGCCTTCCTCTAACTGTCGAGAGAGTATCGTTGGCCTGGTATTGCCGATTCATGAGGAGCGCCGATTGGGAAGTACCGCTAGTGAATGTTCCTCCCGTCGAAACCGGGACCTGGTATTGCGTGCCATAGATCACGGGATCGAATTCCGTGATGGGCGAAGCGAGCTGAAACTGGAGACGGACATTGTTCATGAGGTTTGGGCTCAAAACCGCGGTTTCGCCCAACTCTTCGGAATAAGTTCGCCGTCTAAATGTGCGGGCCACAGTAGGCAGACTGTTGCCGCCCACGATGCCATTCGGGTTGGTGTCGTAGTATCCATCCACGTCGCTACGGAAAAACAGGTTGTTTGCGTTGTTGATCTCGTGATCGAGACGGAAGAACCCCAGCCAGTCGCGGTAATGGCCGATGAAATCGCCGGGCGCGATCGGCGAAATAATCGGAGAGGCGCGATTCTCAATGCTGTATTCGCCAGCCGCGAAAAAGTGCGTACGATCGCTGGTTCCGACAGGTCCGGAGACTGAGAGCGCCATCTGATTGAGGGTGTCGTTTGTAAGATCGTTTCCGCTTGCCGCATTTGTTGGCGTAAATCCTGAGAGAGCGGCTTCGCTGGCCGATGGCCGGCCCAGATAGAGCGCCTCGCCGTGGATCTGATTGCCTCCACTTTTGGTGATTATGTTGACAACACTGCCCGTGCTGCCGCCGTACTCGGCCGAAAAAGCGTTTGTGAGAACGTCCATCTCCTGCACCGCGGCGAGCGGGATGTTGCTGAAGATGGTCTGGCGTCCCCAACTATCGTTCCCGGTGCTGCCATCCACTTCAAACCAGGTCTGGCGGCGTCCCGCGCCGTTGGTCGTGAAGAGATCCTGGTTCATGAAAATGTCCCCTTGATTGATGGCGGGGCGGTTGGCGGCATTCAATAAGGGCAGATAGGTGATCTTGCGGTTCAGCAGCGGAGTTTCCTCGATTTGCTTCGCGTCGAGCAGGGTGCCGAGCTGCGGCATGTCGGTACGTACTGCGCCGGCAACGGAGGTGACGCTCACCTGAGTCTGTCCTCCGGCGACGTTGAGTTGCAGATTCACGTCCGCCGTCGAGCCGCCCTCCAGCGAGACATTTTGGAGGCCTGCATCGGTGAATCCGGACTTGCTGGCCGTGATTTCATATTTGCCGGCCACGGGCAAGCCGCCGATGCTGAAGTTACCCGAGGCATCGGTTTGCGACGTTCGTTCGAAACCGGTCAATGAGTTTTTGGCGACGACTTGTACGCCAGTGACGGCGGCGTGACTCTGGTCGACGACGTTGCCGTGGATAGTGGCCGTGTCGGGCGTCTGGCCGAGCACGGACGAAATGAGAAATAGAGCGGAAATGAATCGGTTCATGATCCTGAAGATTTAATCAGGGTACCGGGCCCGGACCGTTACTACCATTGGTCGTAGTTGCAGCGGGAGTTCTCACGGGCCAAAAAAATGCCCGCTACGCGAGCAGGCGCAGCGGGCTAGTCCCAAGGAGAGAGACATAACATACAGCAGCAGCTCCCGCCGAGTAGCCCTCGGGATTAGCCACCAGGCGACGGGCCGGTTGGGGAGGACGCTGAGGTCAGAAGCGTGAAACTCACCCTCTTCACCGCTGCTAAGGAATGATGGCTTAGCCGCGAGGGTGGGAAAATGGAGCGCGAGTACTGGCCGGGTGATGACGGATGGTAGTTCGAGGCGATGTTAGTAGGTCGATATCAGGTAGGGCTCCAAACATCCCATCTGTGTTATTCCGGACTTTGGGTAGGAGGCGAACTGGCGGACCGAACGTTCAAAAGGTAGTTGATGAGACGATCTATCTTAAGCGCCCTCGACGTGGCGCAAAGCTTAAAGAGGAAGTTTGGCGGAACGGTTATGGAGAAGTCGTGAAGTACAGTCTCGCGTACGTCAATCCTTACATCTGCGGAGTAGATAATGGGCGGGTGCTTGGGTACGACAATAGCCACAGCTACCATCACCGGCATTTTATGAGAAAGCAAGAACCGTTCGAGTTCAAGGGGTACGAGCTCTTGACCAGTCGGTTCTACCTTGAAGTGCGAGAACTTTGGAGAAAAGAAGATGAAATACGCCACAAAGGTCATTAAGAGAACGCCACGACAGGTGACGGTGGCTTCCGGACCTGTGGATGCGTTCATCGAGCGATCACTCGAACGCGCCCGAAAGATGGATCGCGGTGAGCGACTCCCATCAGAGATAACAATGACGTTTGAAGATCCTTCCGATCTTGTTCGGGTGCTTTCAGAAGAACGAGTGCGAGTGCTTCGCGCCATTCGCGAAAAATCGACACCGCTCTCGGAACTTGCCGCCACACTCAATCGCGATCGCAAGGCAGTGAGACGGGACGTTTCCCTCCTTGAATCCTTCGGACTCGTAAAAACCCGCGAAGAGCCGAACCCTGGCCACGGCCGTAGGAGAATTGTTGAGCGTCGTGCCGGCAGACTCCAACTCGTAGCCGTGATCTGAGCCGAAGATCGTCTGGCAAAAAACCGTTACACGAGGAGGGATTTCGGCGTGTACGCGTGTCAAATGCCGGATGTTTTAGCGATTCGGATACGCAGGGCTGCTGTCCTGAGGCGATCCATCATGAGCACTTCCATAGAATCTCGATATTCCTGCTCATGTAACGGGGTGCAGAATGGTGCCTTTGAAAAGGCCCGCACCATCATGGGGAGTTGTCGTTCGCAGTGAAGGCACTTTTTGAAAGTGCGTTCATGCTTTACCGCACGTACCAAGCCCCCGTCCCGTTCCGCGCAGGCGCGATCCGGGATACTGAGGACGTCGTTCGCTAAAAGGCCGATTGCATCCGAATTCATTATCTGTCCCCCTGAATTGCGATGTTCGTTCCATCCGGGGTGTTCGCGCCGGTTCCCCAAACGACGCTGGTGCCCCAAACCACTGAGAAGCCTTCCATGCTGCTTGTTCCCCAAACCACGCTCGTCCCCCAAACGACGCTGGTTCCCCATACAACACTGGTCCCCCAGACCACGCTCGTTCCCCAAACTACGCTGGTCCCCCACACCGCCGAATTTCCGTTCACAAGCGACACGGTGCTGTCTGTCGCGTTGTAGATGGCTTGCGGAGAAGCCGCGCTCACGGGCGGAGCTTCCTCTTGAAGATTGATTGCTGCGCCGATATCGAGATAACCCGCGCCTATCGTGAAGATGTCGTTTTGAGCGACGTATTGATTGCCGGTGACCGGGTCCGTCGAGACGGACCAGGGCGGAAAGTACTTCCGCGCGGTCTTCATGAGTTTTGCTTTGACCTGATCGGGCGTCAACCAGGGCTTCTCTTCCAGAAGAAGAGCCGCCGCGCCGCTGACCATTGGTGCCGCCATGCTGGTTCCGCTCAACATGAAATAATCCGGCGCGCTGGTGTTGGACGAATCGGTGCTGTAGATAGACAGAGGCACGCGATTATCCGGATTGGCCTGATCGATAGTGGATCCGACGACACGCAGCGAGAGGATCTGGTTCCCTGCGGCCACCAAGTCGGGCTTCACGATGTGATCGATCAGCGTGGGGCCTTTGGAGCTGTAGCTCGCGATTTTGTCGTCCGTGCGGGAAAGCGTATCGACGGTGTTCATGGCGCCGACGGTAATAACATAAGGGCTGTTGCCTGGTGAGGTGATGGTTCCGTAGCCGTTCGTATTGAGCGAATTGTCGCGGCCGCCGTTGCCTGCCGCCACGACGACGACAAGGCCGGCTTCCCAGGCCTTTTGGACCGCCTGACAAAGCAGATCGGCCGTGTAGGAATCGGTGATGTTGCGCCCGATCGACAGATTGATGACGCGGATGTTGTACTGCTGTTTCAAATCGATGGCCTGCTGGATGGCGGCAATCACGGCGCTGTCGGAACCGGCTCCGGTTTGGTCCAGAACGCGAAGACTGACGATGTGAACAGAGGGAGCGATTCCCCGGATCGTATATTTGAACCGGCCTCCTGTAGAATCGCTCCCATTCCCGGCTAAAATGCCCGCCACGTGAGTCCCATGGCCGTATGCATCCGCTGTGGTGGCGTCGCCGGGAACAAAACTCTGCTGGTAAACGATGCGGGACGCCCCGTAACTGTTCTTCAGATCGTTGACGGCGTTTACGCCGCTATCTATGATCGCGACTCCAATGCCCGTTCCGTCGTAGGCGTAAGGCGTGGTTGTATTGGCGACATCAAGCGCAGACATCCAACCGTAGTCGGGTGCGCCGGCGAAATCCATGGCGCGCACTTCATGATCGGGAACCACGGAAACGATGCTGGGATCTTCCGCCAAGGCTCGTAACTGAGATCCCGATAGCTCCACCGACGATCCATTCACTAAGGGAAGGTAGTTGCGCAGTCGCAGCCCGTGGCGCGCCAAGACTCGTTTGTGAGTCTCGACGGTCGAGGTGCTGAATTGCACGATGACGCGCTTTGTTGCGCCCGGGTCGGTTGCCTGGAGCTCGGCGGATAGCTTATCGGCGCCGAATGCCGATAAAGAAAAGATTAAGACTCCGAGGATTGCGATCTTGTAATTGATGTATGCCATGCTCGCTCGCCCTGAGAGAAAGCAGGCCCGATTCCAAAGAAAGACTCCTTGTTTTCAGTGATTTAGGATCTGTTGGGCATGCGCCGGGGCCATTGTGTCGCAAGCGCGCGGGACATCCTGTCTCACTACTTTGAACCCAGGAGTACTGGTCCTTGCATCTTAGTGAGGTAAACGAATCGGCACGATAGGCTGGAAGCACCATGTTTCGCGCAGTGAAAGAACAGATCGACACAATTTTCCGCGAAGATCCCGCGGCGAACAGCGTTCTGGAGATTCTGTTCTGTTACCCCGGATTCCACGCGGTGCTGCTGCATCGTCTGGCGCACAAGCTCTACACGAAGCGATTCCGGTTCCTGGCGCGTATCGTTTCGCAAATCGGCCGCGCGATGACGGGAGTGGAGATTCATCCGGGTGCGCGAATCGGGCGCAGGTTCTTTATCGATCACGGCATGGGCGTGGTGATCGGCGAGACGGCGGAAATCGGCGACGATGTTCTCTTATATCAGGGCGTAACGCTGGGCGGCACCGGAAACGAGCGCGGTAAGCGGCATCCAACGATTGGAAATCACGTGATCATCGGGACCGGCGCCGCAGTACTGGGCAATATTGTGGTGGGCGATCACGTGCGAGTGGGTGCCGGGTCGGTGGTGATTCGCCCGGTGCCGAACAATTCGACCGTTGTCGGCATTCCGGGGCGCATCGTACGAGGACCGGCGCATATCGACCTGGAGCACGGGCGTTTACCGGATCCGGAAGGTCAGTTGATCGACGATCTGGCGCGGCGGGTCAGGGAGCTGGAAAGCGAAATTCGGGAAATGCGGCGGGAGCGGATGGTGCGCAGCGCTTAAAAAACGGCGTTGCTCGTTCGTAGTTGTTCGTTGTTAGTTGCTACGTTCAGCCGCAATCGCTTGATTGGCGAGAGTCATCAGTTTATCGCAGCAGCCAGTCAGGGAGATAGTCGCGTCACGGACAGAGACGCCGATTACTTTTACTCGCGGACGCTGGCGGTGTTCCGGACAATAAACGTCACGCAGTTTGCGCTCCGTGGCGCGCTTAAATTCGTGAACCGACGCTTGTTCGAGCGTACTGTGCACTTGCGAACATATTAGCACCAATTTGTTCTAACATCTTCAGGCGATCATGTTCAGCAGCGTTCTTTGCATCTCGTCGCCAGTCTTTGCGGCGCCGACGTTTGCCATGAAATTATCGCGAGCGCTGATGAGCGATACCATGTCATCGCTGAGATCGACGCTATCGCCGTCGGGAGAATTCTGGGCGATCTTGTTGGCGGTGGTGTTGAGCTGGGTTTCGGCTTTTTGCATACCCTCAAGAGCGGTCAGAGAAACGGAACTGGCCACGGGGTTGATCATGCGAACACACTCCTCAACAGACTCTTCGACCCGCTTGTGGTATTCTTTAATCATTTTTCAGCGGCCCCGTCGGCCTGATTCCCACGTCGATTCCTTGACTTAACACGCTAGGATTCAATACGCTAGGACCTACGCACTTCAGGAGCCATCTATGGATCGTCGCCACTTTCTCGGTACCACTGCTTCTCTTCTCACGGCCTTCGAAGCCACCAAAATCGGTAAGGCACAAAATGCCATTGCTTCGGTAGGCGGCCGGCCGGCGGACTCCGTCGCACGCGACGAAGACTTCTGGTTCAACATCCGCCACGCCTTCACCGTCGATCGCAACATGATCAACCTCAACAACGGCGGCGTGTCGCCGGCGCCGAAGATCGTGATGGACACCGAGGTGCGCTATCTCGAGATGGAAAACCTCAGCCCGTCCTATTACATGTGGAACGTGCTCGACCCGGGCGTGGAAACCGTGCGACGCCGCCTGGCCCGCATGTTCGGCGTCGATCCCGAAGAGATCGCCATCACGCGCAATGCCAGCGAGGCGAACGAGATCATCCAGCTCGGCATGAAGTTGAATCCGGGCGACGAGGTGATCACCACCAATCAGGATTACCCGCGCATGATCACCACTTGGCAGCAGCGGGAGCGCCGCGATGGCATCAAACTCAAGCAACTCACCTTTCCCGTGCCGCCGCCCAGCATGGACTACCTGGTGAAGATCTTTGAGGATGCCATCACGCCGCGGACGAAGGTGATCCACATCTGCCATATCACCAACCGCACCGGCCAGATCTTCCCAGTGAAGCGGATCTGCCAGATGGCGCGCGCCCGCGGTATTGAAACGATTGTCGACGGCGCGCATGCCTTCGCCCAGTTTCCCTTCACGCACGCCGATCTGGATTGCGACTACTACGGCACCTCGCTTCACAAGTGGGTCCTGGCGCCGATCGGAACCGGCATGCTGTACGTTCGTAAGAACAAAATCCCGGCCATCTGGCCGATGATGGCCGCGCCGGATTCCATGCAGGACAACATTCGCAAGTTTGAAGAGATCGGCACGCATCCGGCGTCGCAGCGCAACGCCATTACCGAAGCCATCAATTTCCACGAGAGCATCGGCGCGGAGCGCAAGGCCGAGCGCTTCCGCTACCTCCGCAAGCGTTGGTCGAATCCTCTGCGCGAACTGCCCGGAGTCAAGATTCTGAACAGCGAAGACCCCGAGCAATCCTGTGCCATCGGGTTCATCAGCGTGGATAATATTGATGCGCCAGCTTTAGCGAAGTATCTCTGGGAGAAACATCGGATTTGGACGGTGGCCATCGTCACTCCGGGAGAGTACCAGGGTCTGCGCATTACGCCGAACGTGTATACGACCCTCGAAGAGGTTGACACCTTCACCGAGGTAATGACCAAGATCATCAAAAACGGCGCGATCCCGGCATAGTGACTCAGTAAAACACCTGAGAAAATTCTGTTTGTCAGCTCACTATTACGGGAGGAGCTGCCAAACAAGATGTGGAACAAACGTAATGAGGGGGACCCGCGCCAAGCCGCGACTGCGCCCCCACCCTCCAGCCCGGCCGCTACGGCCACCGCGCCCACGCGATCGCCCGAGCCACCGAAGAGCATTGCGATTCTCGGGCCGAGTGTAATTGTCAAAGGCGAGATTCGCAGTGAAGAGGATCTGACCATCGAAGGCGAGGTACAGGGGCTCGTCGAAGCCATCGGCCACCGGTTGACCATCGGGCCGAAAGGGAATCTTCAAACGAGCGGCGTGAAAGCGCGAGAAGTTGTGGTCATGGGCAAGATGAAAGGGAGTGTGGAAGCGACCGAGAAAGTTTATATCCGCCGGGACGCCCAACTCGTTGGCGATGTGCAGACGGCCGGAATCGTCATCGAAGATGGCGCTTACTTTAAAGGCGGTATCGATATTCGAAAAGGGCCTCCGATAAAGGAAGCTTAGAAGGCGAAGTAAGCTCATGCTGTCGTGGATTGCCGGCTCGGTGCTGTTGCTGATTCTGGTGTTGTTGCTCGGGCTGTTTCATTCACGACGGCAGCGGCGGCGGTCGTCGGCTGAGATGCGCGATTACATGCGTCGCAATTTCAGGATCGGCGAGAAGCCCTGGGAATAACCCTACAGGCCAGGAATCTCGATTTCGAGTTCGTTGAGATCCTCGGGGATTCGTTTCGCCGAGGCTATAAAGGCGTAATAGCGCACATTGAGCGGCGTCCCGGCGGGTGCCCAGCGATAAGCCGGCACGCCGAAGAGATTATTCCGGTCGATCATCTTTCTGCGGCTCTCGGGAATCGGCGACGCGCCGAATTCTAGGCCGCGGGTCAGAGTTTCCCCATTCCACGGCGGCTGTTTGCGGCTGTGGTTTTCTTCCCAAATCCCCAGCCACGGGAAATCGCTGCGCTTCCAAACATACCCGAACAGCACACTCGATCGCGGCGAGAAAGCGAAGAAATAGGCGTGATTCCGATTTGGATCCATAAGTTGCGTGGTGAATCCGCCGGACTCGAGAGAATCCGTGAAGACTCGCAGGTCCTGTTGATTTCCTCCGGGTAGAGGTGCGAGTGGCCAGGAAAATTCCGTGCCGGTGTCGAGCGAGTACGACCTGGTTCCGGGTGCGCGCAATTGCGTGGCGCCGCGTTCGAGGAAAGGCGGTCCGATGGTCACGTGCTGCGTCCACGCTATGGGACGATCGAGAGCCGAAGTGTTCACGACGCTTTCGTCAAACTGGATCATGTTTCCATGGAGCGTGATCTTGCGGGCGAAGTGCAGCCTCGCCTGTTGGAGATCGCAACTTTGCGTCATCTCGTATCCGTCCGCCTTGACTTTGTAGTCCGCGATGGAAGCTTCACCGTGTACGGTCATGCCCGCCGCGGCCTCTTCGGGCGACGGCGATCCGAAAAGATCGAGGCAAAGATTATGCCCCATAATGCCCGCGAGCAGCTTGCTTTCCGCGTCGTCGCCGTACTCGGGGTTCCTATCGCGATTGTACTGAGAGGGCTCGATGGAGGGCCACGGAGGCGTCCATAACGGGTTGACGCCCGTTTTCTTATGGAGAATGCTGGCGACGTGTCCGCCCTCGCGGAGAATCGTTACGCGTATGGCATCGTTCTCGATCCAATACGCTCGCCGGTTCTGATATGTAGTTTCGGCCATGCCGCCCATCATGATAAAACAGTCCTTGCTCCACCGCCTGGAAAGTTACTTCGAATTTCGCGAGCTTCATACCAACTGGCGGACGGAGATCCTGGCTGGATTCACGACGTTCATCACGATGGCGTATATCATCTTCGTGAATCCGTCGATTCTGCACGAAACGGGTATGCCACTCGCGGCAGTCGTCGCGGCAACATGTTTGTGTTCGGCGTTCGGGAGCGTGTTGATGGGCGTGTATGCACGATACCCGATTGCGCTGGCGCCCGGGATGGGACTGAACGCCTATTTCACCTACACGGTAGTGAAAGGCATGGGAGTTCCATGGCAGGCCGCGCTCGGAGCGGTCTTCTTCTCCGGAGTCGCTTTCCTGATACTGACTTTGATCGGCGTGCGGCAAATGATTGTTCACGCCATTCCTGTAGAACTTTATTCGGCGGTTGCAGTCGGCATCGGACTGTTCATCGCGTTTCTCGGTCTGCGCAATGCTGGGATCATCGTGGCGAATCAGGCGACTTTGGTGAGCATGGGCAATTTGAGGACGCCGGCTACGCTGCTTTCGATATTCGGCCTGCTTTTGATCGCCTCTCTCCTGGCATGGGAGGTGAAGGCGGCGATCCTGATTGGAATCCTGACGACCACTGCCATCGGCGTGGTTCTTGGTCTGACGCCATGGAATCCGCAGACGCATTCCTTAGCGGACATCACGGCCACTGCGTTCAAGCTCGACATTCGCGCCACCATGCGACTCGGATTTTTCGAGATCATCTTTGTCTTTCTATTCGTCGATCTGTTCGACAATATCGGGACGTTGGTCGCGGTTGGAAAGAAGGCGAGGTTGTTCAACGAAGCGCACGAGATTCCACGCATGAACCGGATCCTCGTAAGCGATGCCGTAGCAACCATTGCCGGCTCTCTCGCGGGCACATCCACGGTGACCAGTTATATCGAAAGCGCCGCGGGAGTGGTAGCGGGCGGGCGGTCAGGTGTGACCGCGATCGTGGTGGGGCTATTATTCGGCATCTCGATTTTCATCGCGCCGGTGGTGGGCGCGATTCCAGCCGCGGCCACCGCGCCGGCGCTGATCATCGTCGGATCTCTCATGATCGGTCATGTAACCGAGATTCCGTGGGCGAATCCGGTCATCGCCGTTCCCGCGTTTCTGACAATTCTGGCTATTCCTCTCACGTTCAGCATCGCAAATGGGCTCGCGTTCGGATTCACGGCTTACACGCTTCTAAAGATCGCCCATGGGGAAGCACGCACAGTGAACTGGCTGGTCTACCTCCTCACGGCCTTGTTCATTGCACGTTTTATCTACCTCGGCGGCTGAATTCTTTTAATTGGACCTGCGGGATATCAATCAAGCTCTATTAATATGAAAATCTCCGGGATCGCCGCCGCTAACACATAGCCGGGGATTCCAGAGAAAACAAAGAAGAAAATGAGCTATATAGCTCATTTGGGTCACGACACATTCAGATCATTTTTTATATGCTCTGGGGTGGAGCTGACACATCTGAGGACCGCGTCAGCCCAAGACGTAAAAAAACGCGCAAGCAGTTCGAGCCTTGATTTGGGAGACAGCGCCGGTGCTTGGACAAGATGGAAAAAACGAACGACGCGCCAGAAGCTTTGTACTCTGCGGTGTTATCCGGATTGGATCTCCTTCCGATCGCGTTTGTGGTGCTCGATCAACGCGGAAAAGTCCTGATTGCAAATCAGACAGCTAGGAAAGCCATGGGCCGCGGGCACGCCATTGCGATCACGCATGATGTGCTTTCGGTGGAATCGAAACAGCAGAATAAGAATCTTCGACAGTTGATTGCGGGAGTGGGCCAGTTTGAAGAGCGGGCGTTCGCCGCTTTAACGGTCGCGCGAGGCGGGGAAAGGCCGATTCCGATGCTCGTCATTCCTGTGAAGAATAGCCGGAAAGCGGGACAGCCGGCTTCGCTGGTTTTCTTCAGCGATCCGGATGTAGCGTGTGTACCCGACGCCTCGCTATTGGCGCGATTGTTCGGATTCACGCGAGCCGAATCGAAAGTTGCCTCGCTTGTGATGCAGGGAAAAATTGTCGAAGAGATCGCCGCCGAGTTGCGCATCACTGATCATACGACGCGCAATCACCTCAAGAGATTGTTTGCCAAAACGAACACCAGGAAACAAGGGGAACTCGTGTACGCGCTGCTGTCTAGCCCTGCGTTCCTTTGTTTGAGACCGCCGGAGAGTTAAGCGGGTCGCGCTAGACTAGCGCTTATGCGCTTTCCTCTTTGGGCTTTTGCGATACTGTGCGCCTATTGCGCGAACGCCGCGACTAACCCGGCTTGGAACAAGCCCGTCGAGCCGTACCGCATTGCCGGCAATCTCTATTACGTCGGCACGAACTATCTCGCATCGTATCTGGTGGTCACTCCACAAGGGAACATCCTGATCAATGCGGGCTTTGAGGAAACGCCCGCGCTGATACGGAAGAGTGTCGAGAAACTAGGCTTTCGTTTTGCCGATACGAAGTACCTGCTGAACAGCCAGGCGCATGACGATCATGCCGCCGGCTCGTTTTGGATTCGCGAATGGACTGGCGCTCAGGTACTCGTGATGGAGCAGGACGCCTATGCGGTGGAACACGGCGGCAAGGGGGATTTCCGCTATGACGCGGAAACCCGTTGGAGGCCCTGCAAAGTGGATCGTGTGCTGCACGATGGAGATACGGTGTCGTTGGGAGGGTCGACATTAGTGGCGCATCTAACGCCGGGGCACACTAAGGGATGCACCACCTGGACGATGGATGTGCACGACGGAAAACGCACGCTCCACGCAGTAATCGTTGGAGGAGTGTCGGTGAATTCGGGCTACATATTGGTAAACAATCCCAAGTATCCGGGCATCGCAGACGATTACCGGCGGACTTTTCGGGTCCTCCGGGCGCTATCTTGCGATCTGTTTTTGGGAGCGCATCCTGGCTACTACAATGGCGATGCCAAGTACGAACGCATGAAGGCTGGCGCGACAGAGAATCCGTTCATCGATCCGCGGGGATATCGCGAGTTTGTCGATGACGCGGAGAAGGAGTTCGAGGAGAAACTCGCGGCTAGCTCGCCGGCTCACTGAGCAGGTGTTCGATGTCGGCGCGGAATACGGTCTCGCGAACCTCGCCGATATACGTTTTGGCGATGCGGCCCTGTTTGTCGATCAGGAATGTGGTCGGCAAATTCTCCACTTCGCGCGCCAGCAGGAGATTGGAATCGGGCATCATGACAGGGTAGTTCACGCCGAAATCGCTGACAAACTTGCGCACGGGAGCGACGCCGCCTTCATCCATCGAAATGCCTGCGATGGCGACACCTTTGCGTCCATAGTTCTGCGCAATACGAATCAACCCCGGCGTTTCGGCACGGCAGGGAGGGCACCAGGTAGCCCAAAAGTTGACCAGGACCACGTCGCCCCGATGCGCGCTGAGCTGCCAGGCACTTCCGCTCATATCGCGCAGAGTGAAATCCGGCATGAGCTGGCGAGCCGCAACGGGCTTCACATCGCTCGGGGGATTACTGTTTTCGCGCGGTATTAATATCGCGACCACCAGCGGCACGACGGCGATGAGCACCGCCCACTTCGCGATATTTACAACGCGAGCCTTGTCCATATCACAATTTTCCCCCAACCACTCGTCCCTCCGCTCGAATTTCGATATCGACTTTATCGGAGACGCGAAGAATGAACGTGCTGGGATTCTTCATCCCCCATTGCTCATAGGGAACGACAAAATGCGTGGAAGCAGTGATCTGCGTGTCTTTCGCGTTCACCTTTGCGACGAGGGTGAGGGGATGGTCGGCGCCGTGAACATTGAACGTGCCTTCCACTTCCACTTGGGAATCGCCTTGGGCGCCGATCTGACCTCTTACGTGCTGAGGTGTGAAAGTGATTTCGGGATATTTCTGCGATTCGAGGATGTTCTTATGCATCCTGCTGTCGCGGGCGTTGCTACCGCTATTCCCGCTTGTCGCATCTATAACGAGCGCGCCGCCCGCGTCGCCGTTTGAAGCATCGAAATGAATCTTACCGGACTTCAGCTTGAATGTTCCCTTCACCGTATGCAGAACGTCCGCGAGAGTGAACTCCACCTTCGTGCGGCCGGGATCGAACTCGACCACGGTTTCTTCCGCGGCCGCGATGCCAGCCAGAAATAAGATCGGAAGTACGTATCTCAGTGCGTTCTTGAAAGTTTGAACCATGGCCAATCGAGCGATAGAGCGGGCGTTCCGCCTATGTGCAGCGCCAGCAGCCGGGAGAAGAGCCGCGGATTCGATGCAAGCGTTCGAATCGCCTTTCGCCGGAGCCACGCGCGCTCGTCGAGGAGCAGCATCAGACGTGCCATGATTGCGGGCACTCGCGCAATCCGGCGGTGGGCGGCTTCGTACACGCTGAGATCGCCATTCGCAAGCGCATCCGTCAAGGCAAAGGCCTGCCGGAAACATAAAGTCAAGCCTTCCCCGGTGAGCGCATCCATCGACCCGGACGCATCGCCGAGTAGCGCGATATTGCCGTGATAGACGCGGGGCAAGCGGCGGCATTCCGTGATCGATCCACGTTCAGGTGTTGTTGCCACGAGGCGTCCAAGACGATCGTTGAGAGCGGGGAAAAACGCAAGCGCTTCGTGCAGCCGCAGGTATTGATGGCGCGAGATGACGGCAACACAGATTTCACCAGGGCTCACGGGAGTAATGTAAACTTGGCAGTCGCGCCCCCAATGGACGTCGACCGCGTCGCTCCACGCGGGGAGGGGGAAATGCCGACGGAAGCCGAAACGGCGGACGGATGCGCGCGACGCATCGAGTCCGGCCCACTCGCGGACGCGTGAATTCAATCCATCGGCGCCGACGATCCAGCGGGACTTGAAGCCGTCGAGACTACGAACCGGCGTGTTCCAGAAGAGTTGGACGCCGGCTTCCGCGGCACGGTCTGCAAGTAGCGAATGCAGTGTCGTCCGGCGAACTCCCAATCCATACGCGTTCGGGAATTGCCCACTTGCCGTAATATCGCCGCAGAGGAAGCGGATGCCCCGGAAAGGCGATGAATCGAGAGCAGGCACCTGGATGCCGAGCCTTTTCAGAGCCTCGACGCCGCCAGGCATGAGGCCCTCGCCGCAAGGCTTGTCGATAGGCGGTTCCGAGGCATCGTAGACGGCGACCGTGAATCCTTTGCCTCTCGCCGCAATGGCGGCGGCAAGACCGGCGGGCCCTCCGCCGACAATTGCAATGTCCGTGTTCACCACTTCAATAAGACCAGCTCGGAACAGAACCCC
Organism: Bryobacterales bacterium; assembly: GCA_963802915.1. GTDB lineage: Bacteria > Acidobacteriota > Terriglobia > Bryobacterales > Bryobacteraceae > JAICMB01. The sequence goes on along the minus strand of CAWDKQ010000016.1, from coordinate 175,925 downwards.
GGACCCATAGCCGCAAGCAGGCTGAGTGTTCCCGGCGCGGGCCGCCGATTCAACATGGCGTCCTCGAGCACGAACAGAACCGATGCCGATGAGAGGTTTCCGACTCGATTCAGACAATCCCAGGAAGGCTGCAGTGCGCCATTCAAGTTGAGCGCCTGAGCGGTGGCCTCCAATACTTTCGGGCCGCCGGTGTGCATGATGTAGCTGCCAATATCACTTCGCGTCAGACCCATGCCGCCTAGGAACGCATCGACGTCGTTGCCCAGGTGTTCGATGATCACGTCGGGAACTTCGCGTGACAGCACGATCTGGAAACCGCGTTCGGAAATATCCCATCCCATGACGTGCTCGGTGTCAGGATAGAAAGAGGAACGGTTCCCTAATACCTCAGGGCCGTTCGACTGCCTATTCGAACCTGCGATTACGACCGCCGCCGCGCCGTCTCCGAACAAACCCGACGAGATCAGGTTAGCGACCGAGAGGTCATCCCGCTGGAGCGTTAAAGAACACAACTCGACCGAGAGGAGCACCGCAATTTCGTCAGGATAGGCGCGGACATAATCCGATGCGCGCGCGACTCCGGCCGCTCCCGCAACGCAGCCCAATCCGAAGATCGGGATGCGCTTCACATTGGACGGCAGCTTCATGCGGTTCATGAGCTTGGCGTCGATAGAAGGACTCGATATGCCGGTTACCGAAACAAAGAACAATGCTCCGATGTCCTTGGTGTCGAACCCGGAACGCGAGAGCGCGCAGCGAATAGCTTTCTCGCCGAGGTCCTGGGCCGCTTCCATCCAGACATCGTTCGTTTTCCCCCAGGTGTCGAGGTCGTAATAATCCTGCAGCGGACGCACGAAGTAGCGGCCTGCGACTCCGGTCCTGGCATGCAGACGGTTCAGGAACTGCGGGTTTTCGAGTTTGTCCGACCAATAAGCGCTCAGGGCGGAGAGAATGACTTCCTGCGGATAGTAATGGGAGGGCAGGGCGGACGAAACGCCGGCGATTCTCATTTTTCTATTTTGCGCCTTGTTGAAGCCGGGCGAGTTCCTTTTTGTAGAGTTCGTTGTTCGGGAATTCCTGGGTGAGCCCACTGAGCAGGTCCCGCGCCTGGTTCTGATTGTTATCGCGTAGAGCCGCGACCGCGAGCAGCAGCCGTGCGAACGGCTCAAGGTAATGACCTTTTTCGGCGGTGAGCTTCAACTCGCGAAGCCCCTCCGCCTTGTCGGTCTGAGCCCCGGTCCAGGACAGAATCCAGCGGATCGGCGCCGGCTTGATTCCAAGCATATAGTTCTCGACTCCTACAGCCAGGTAGGCGTCGTAATACGACGGATCTTTCGACAGCAGATCCATTGCCTGCATCCGCCCCGACTTCATCAACGACAGAGACGGCGCATAGCGCTTCTCCACGAGCGCAAGGTAGTCCGATCGTAGGCCGAGCGATAGAATCCTGGCGAATTTCGCATTGTTATCCCCGCCGTTGTGGCTGAGAGCTGTGGCGGCCAGGCGGTCGGCCTCATCGAGTTGTTTCAGGAACTCCTGCTTCACTCGCTGATCGGCGACCGGTTTGGAGCGCGACTTGAAATCGTCGTCGTGCGTGAAAAATTCAGATTGCAGGATATGCAGGCGATCAAATTCAGCAAACAGGTATGCGGCGGCGTCGGAAGCCGCTCCGAGCGGGTCTTCCGGATGCGCACTTTTCCACTCGCGAAATGTATTGTGCGCGTCCCCGAACTGGAGATTGTACATCTGGCTGTACCCGCGGTCGAGAGGCGCGGAGGTCCTCGTGAGAGAGCCGGCGGAAAGCGACGCGACGCCAAGTATGGCGATAAAAACTTTGCCGAACCGCATTTTAGATACTTCCAAAGGCCCGCTTGGCCAACCCGATGGCTTCCGTCCAGAAGGATGCCGAACCGTGCATCAGGTCTACCGTATCATGGACCGCGGTAACGTAAGTGTCGATTTGCGATTCGGAGACGACCAATGGCGGCGCGGCCTTCAGCACCATGAAGTTGTTGCCGCACATCTGCGTCAGAATCCCTTTGTCCCGGAACAGGCGCATTACCGCAACCTGTCCGAACATGCCGGAGTGGATCTTCATGAACGCTTCAAAAGGCAGCCTGAGCCGGAGATGGGAGGGCGCCTGGAACTCAATGCCATTCAGGAGCCCGAGGCCGCGTACTTCTTTCACCATTTCGTAGCCGTCGAGAGCCTGGCGCAAACGCGTCCGCAGAATCTCGCCGAGTTGCCGCGCGCGGGCTCCCAGGTCTTCTTCGTCGAGCACCTGAAGCGTTGCGAGGCCGGCGCGCATCGCCAGGCCATTTTCGCTGTACGTCGATGTATGAACGATGGCGCGCTTTAGCGAATCGAACACGGATTTGTAGATCGCATCGGACATGAGCACTGCGCCGCTTGGAATCAGACCACCGCTCAGCGCTTTCGCGAGAATCACCATGTCGGGCTCGACGCCGAAATTGTGACCCGCCAGAAATCGGCCCGTGCGATACATGCCGGTCTGAACTTCATCGAGAACAAAGAGCGTCCCGTACTTGCGGCACAGCGCCTGCGCTTCTCTCAAATAATCGGGAGGGGGAACACGGATGCCCGCTTCGCCTTGAATGGGCTCGACCACGAATGCCGCGATATTCTTCGAAGCAAGTTTTTGGCGCAGGCTATCGAGATCGCCGAACGGCACAAAATTGGTGTCGGCCAGCAAGGAGCCGAAACCCTTTGTCCAGAACGGGTCGTCCATTAAGGACAGCGCGCCGCACGTCAAACCGTGAAATGCGCCTTGTGCAGCCAGCAGTCCGTTGCGTCCGGTGTTGGCCCGAGCAAACTTGATGGCGGCTTCGACGCCTTCGCTCCCGGAGCTACAAAAGAACGCCTTCGATAATCGTCCTCCAGCGCGTGAACACAAGGCCGCCGCCAACTCTCCGGCAAGCTCTGGTACATGGCTCTGCAACATAGCTGGTCCATTGCGACCCAGTTCTGCTTGTAAAGCAGTAACGATCTTGGGATGGTTATGGCCGGTGTTGTGGACGCAATAGCCCGAGAGGAAATCTACGTAGTGGCGACCATCTTCCGCAAATAACTCAGCTCCTTCACAGCGTTTGTACCGTACGTTCATCTGGAGCAGGTCGAGAAGCCGAACCCACTGGGGATTCACGTAAGCGTCGTAGAGGGACTCCGGTGTGGATACCGTTGCGGGATGGGCCATGGGAAGGTCGAGTTATTAGAGAGGTACTAAATGATGGATGCGCACTTGAGGCAACACGTTACGCCGCGTGTTAAAGGAACGTAACCGTGACCGGATTGGCGGGTATCCCGTCAACCGTGACTGCGATTGTCACCTGGCCGGCGCCAGCCAGCGACCGCGGCAACTCGGCATTGATCTGGTCGAGACCGGCATAGGCGGGCTGCTTTCCCGCAAAGGAGACGGGAACAAGGGTCGGCCCAACCAATAATGAGACATTGGCGAGGCTCGATGCATTGCGGAAGCCGGTGCCGTACAGAATCAGGAAGAGTTGATCCGTCGACGTTCCGAAATTGATCGGAAGAGCCACAAACTGCGAGGTTGATGCATCGTACTGCGCCACCGGCTCGAAGTTCTGTGTTCCATCGGCGCTGAGGCGAAGAATTTGCGCGGCAGCCACTCCTTGTCCGTTGCCGTTCGCCGCGAAAAGAGAAGGCGCGATGTTATTGAGCTCCAGAAAACCCCGGCCGACAACCGCACCACCGCTGCTAACACTGATCGCATAATGTCCGGGCGCTAAGGATGCGGGAACCAGGTAATTGATTTGGGTTGGACCGGCGTAAAGAACCTGGGCCGTGGTTACGTTGGATTTGGAATCGGTGATTTGCACGACCGCATCCGCGCCTGAGACCGCTGCTCCATATCCCACCGCAAGCGAATCCGGTGCCAGGAAAGCTCCGCTAAAACTTCCCGCCGGAAGCGACGTGAACGAGAGTGGTGTCAGATGCCTCGAGAGCACCGCGAGCTGAGGACGGTCGACGGTGAAATCGTCGAGCGGCTGCAAAGACAGCGAATAATCGGTAGGCCACCACTCCCCGGCGGACCAGCAGGTTCCGTCGAAACCGGCGCCGTCGAGAGAAGTCAGAAAATTATCGAGCACCATCATCCAACGAGCGTCGGTATTCGGAATTCCATACTCGCCCAGATAACCGCGGACATTGTTGTTGGCGCACCACTCGAGAAACGGCTTCAGCCGCGTCACGCCGACATTGGCGAGATCGGGATTACTGCTGAGTTCCTGATCGTAAGTCTTGGCGTAAGTTCCGCTGTTATCGCTGTCGAACTACTGGTGCGCTTCGTAAATGAAATTGCCCATTGGGTCTGCGATCCAACTCGTGGGGCCGTTAATCGTTAGCCAGCTATACGCGCCGGACCAGTTATCGGACTCCACCATGATCAGCGTTCCATCGCCGTTCGCGCGAATCGCCGATACCACGGCTTGCGAGATGGCATGCCAGTTCGCAGTTCCCATGTCGTGCGGCTCGTTCATGAGATCGTACGCGTAGACCGCCGGCTGTCCCTGGAATTCCGTCGACATCTTCGACCAGAAGTCCGCCAGGTCGGCGCCCGAGACCTTCGTCACCCCGCCATAAATATTGTCGAGCACGTACACATTCAGCGTGCCGTTCTCGTTGATGCTGTAGCGGCCGTAATTATGAATGTCGATGATGACGTTGGCGCCGTGCGCCGCGGCCCAGCCGAGATCGCCCTTGAGCAGGGCAACGTTAGCAGGGTCGAGCGGACCTCCGAGAACCGGTTGCAGGCGCTCCCATCGCACAGGCAGGCGAATCAACCCCAGATTTTTGGCCGCAAAATATCGAAAACTGGTTTCGCTGTTATAGGTATAGTCGACTCCGAAGACGCCGGGCATTTCATCCTGCCCAAATTCGGCTCCCGACAGGTTCACTCCCCGCAAATATTGCGAGTGGGCGGAAGAGATCAACAACATGGCGATTCCAACGACACGTCCCAGCCCCATTGTCCCCATTTGAAATATGAATTCACTTTACATTATCGTAGGGCAAAGCATACAATGTCCCCTGAATTAGGATTTTGCGCTAACAGAATTAGGGCCGGGACACGGATTCGGCTCAACCCAGGAGGCTCGTAATGGCGGATATCAATCCCGACCAGAAACTGCACGAGAAGATCACGCACGACCTGGCTCGAACGGTGATCAAAGAGCCGCTCTACAGCCAGATCAAGGCAGAAGCGGTTCGGCCCAAAGATCCGATTCCGGTGGTTATCGAGGGAAACGATGAATACTACCTCGGCAAGAAACAGGCGTTCGACGATCTCAAGAGTCTTGTCCTAGACGCGACAGGCGTTTCAGCGGCCTCGATCGGGAGCGACCAGAACCCTTATTTCAAGGTGACCTTGCCGGCGGACATGATCCTAAAACTGGTGGGCCAAGACGACGCAGACGCCACAGGCAAGAAGGAGAAGGCTGAGAAGGCGTGGGAACCGGAGCGGAAGGGAACCGCGCCTCCCAAAGATTTGGTGCGTTATCTCACGATACGACGTATCTGGCTGGATTTCCCTCTCAACGGTTTGATCGACCGCTCGGTCAGCACTGTCAAGGCAGACGCCGCTCGCAGAGCCTTCCTGGCCGAAGGGAAAGACGTTGTGTGGGCCGTAATCGATTCCGGCATCGATAAAGCTCACAAACATTTCGAGGGCTTTGAGACGCTCAAGGTTGAACTCCCCCTCGATCATTTCGACTTCACGGGCGGAGGGCAACCGCTGACGGACGGGTTTGGCCATGGAACGCACGTCGCCGGGATCATCGCGGGCGGCTTTACGCCCGGTCCAAAAGACTCGACACCTCAGTTGGTCGCGCAGCGCACCAAACTTGACCAAGCGGATCAAGTACAAACCTTCAGTGATCCTCTTACCCAGATTTATGGGATGGCGCCTTCTTGCAAGCTCGTCAGTATGAAAGTGCTGGACGGCTCGGGCAATGGCGGTATCAGCAACGTTCTGGCCGCCATCGACAAGATTCAGGAGATTAACGATTTCGGCCGCAATCTCAAGATTCACGGCGTGAACCTAAGCGTCGGCTACGAATTCGATCCCTCCTGGTTCGCCTGCGGCCAGACACCGGTATGCGTGGAAGTGAATCGTCTGGTGAGGAGCGGTGTCGTGGTCGTCATCGCAGCAGGCAACACGGGTTACGGCGCGCTCGCCGCTAACGAGAGGCCGACAGGCGCGGGCATGACCGTGACTATCAACGATCCCGCGAACGCTGATCTCGCCATTGCCGTAGGATCCACGCATCGCGATGCGCCTCACACGTACGGTGTTTCGTATTTCTCCTCGAAGGGCCCTACCGGCGATGGCCGCATGAAACCCGATATCGTCGCACCAGGAGAGCGCATCCTTTCGTGTTGCTCGAGTTGCGGCGCACCTGGGTCGCCCCCTAATGTTTATGTAGAAAAGAGCGGAACCAGCATGGCCGCGCCACATGTCTCGGGCGTCATCGCAGCCTTTCTCTCCATCCGGCAGGAATACAAGGGGAACCCGGAGAAGGTCAAGGAACTATTTCTTTCTACGGCCACCGATCTTGGCCGAAACCCATATTTTCAGGGCCGCGGTCTCGTCGACTTGATGCGCGCGATCCAATCCGTTTAACCCCAAAACAACACCGGAGGTCTTATGAGCATTCCAATATTTGAAATTCAATTCGACAAGGACGCCAATCCTGTCCAACCTTCCCAGGAGCAATCCGTTATCGCCGCGCTGACCGCTTCAAGCGACGCGCCGACGGATGTGATCGTGCTGTCCCATGGATGGAACAACGACATGGACGAGGCTCGCACTTTATACCGCGATTTCCTCCACTGTCTGGAGCCCTTGACGAGCGCGAGTTCCGGAAAGAGGCTGGCCGCGATCGGCGTTCTGTGGCCATCCAAGAAATTCGCCGATTCCGACCTGATTCCCGGAGGAGCGGCGTCCATCAATACCGATATCGATCCCGCCGGTCAGCGCGTTTTGCTCGACCGCTTGCAGGAAATGAAAAACGTTTTTAACGATGACGACGCGGATCGCAAGCTCGATCAAATGAAGACCCTGGTTGCTGGCTTAGCGAATGACACAACAAAGCAGAACGATTTCGTGAGGCTTCTCGCGGAAGCGGCGGCTCCGCATCTTGACAAATCGCAGACCAGCGACGGCGACGGCAGCGCCAAGCTGGACGGACCGCTTGACGGGTCCGGACTCTTGAACAGACTTGCCAAGCCCATCGGGCCGCGGGTGAATACGAGCGCGGGCGGCGCGGCTGGAGGAGGCAGTCTGGGCGGGAATCCGGCCATGGCGAGCGGAGCGGCCGCCGTCACGTCCGCGGCGGGTATCTCCGATATTTTCAGCGGCATTAAAGCCGGCGCTATGCGCCTTCTGAATCTCACCACGTACTACGTCATGAAAGATCGCGCGGGCAAAATCGGAAGGACCGCACTCAATCCGATGATGAGCCGAATCCAGCAGAAAGTTCCCCCAACAATGAAATTCCATTTTGTGGGCCACAGCTTCGGTGGACGTTTGGTGACTGCTACCGTGGACGGTCCCCAGGCGTTGCGAGTCAAGACGCTGCTGCTCTTGCAGGCAGCATATTCCCATAACGGACTGGCACTGAACTTCGACAACAATGGCAAGAATGGATTTTTCCACGCCGTACTCGATCAGAAAAAAGTTGCGGGCCCGATTCTGATCACCCATACGAACAAAGACAAGGCCGTAGGTTTGGCTTATCCCCTGGCGTCGCGATTGAATGGCGATAACGCCGCGGCATTCGGAGGTCCGGACGACGTGTATGGCGGGATGGGAGCAAATGGCGCGCAGCACGTCGACGGCGCGGATATCACTTTACAGCCTGCGAACGGCACATACGATTTTCCGGCTCTAGGCAAGAGCGTAATCAATCTTAACGGCGACACCATCATTACGAGCCATGGCGACGTGGCGCGGCCCGAGACCGCTCTCGTCCTTGCGGTTGCTATGACGATACCGTGACCTTTCAATCCTCTGGCGGTACCTGTAGCGCGGCCGCGGCCTGCAAGCCGGTAGCGACTTCGGGCAAAATGCCGAGCTCGACATAAATCGGGCGGACCTGCATTCGAATGCGGCGGAGTTCGAAAGCGAACCAGGCTGCTGCCGCGATACACAGCACGCCGCCGATCGTTAGAGTCGCGGGCGCGCCGATGCGACCGGCGGCCGCTCCCGCCAACAGACTACCGAAAGGCGCGACACCGACAAACGCCATCGTGTAGTATGCCATCACGCGCCCGCGCTTCTCTTCATGCACGATGGTCTGGAGAATTGTGTTGCTCGACGCCATCTGCTGCATCATGCCGAAGCCCGTGAACAGCATCGTCAAGAGCGACAGCCAGAGAATCCGCGAATAAGAGAAAACAATCAACGCCGCTCCGAAGATCGCGGCTGAAATCGGAATCATCTTACCTAGCCCTAAAACGCTTCTTCGAGCCGTCAGAGAAATCGCGCTCGCGAGCGCGCCCACGCCGGATGCAGCCATGAGAAACCCGAGCGTATGCGCGCCGCCGTGCAAGACGGATGAAGCGAAGATCGGCATCAGAACCGTATACGGCATCCCCACGAAACTCACGAGCCCGAGCAACATCAGAATGGACCGGATCGGTATCGATTGAACGACGTACTTCCAACCCTCGGCGAGTTCCTCATAGACCCGGGTTTCACGGACGCGCGAAGGCGTGGGCGGGATGCGCATCGCGAGCAGCGAGACGATCACCGCGATGTAGCTGATCCCGTCAATCAGGAAACAATACGCCTCTCCAGCCGTGGCAATCAACATCCCCGCAATGGCCGGCCCGACCAACCGCGAGGCGTTCACCATGGATGAATTCAGCGCGATCGCGTTGCCGAGGTCCGCGCGGTCTTCGATCATCTGAATCACGAACGACTGTCGCGCGGGCATATCGAAGGCGTTAATGAGTCCTTGAAAAAACGCCAGCACGATGATCTGCCACACCGTGATCACGTGACCGAATGCCAGTCCCGCCAGCATGAAGGATTGGATCATCGCCAGGGTCTGCGTGACGACCAGCGTACGATGCCGGTCCCAGCGATCTACCCATACCCCGGCGAGTGGCGTCACAAGAAAAGATGGAATCTGGCCCGCGAAGCTGACCAGTCCGAGAAGGAACGCGGAATCGGTAAGCCGGTAGACCAGCCAGCTTGTGGCGATGCGCGTCATCCAGGTCCCGATGAGCGAGATACTCTGGCCGGTGAAGAATAATCGATAATTGCGCGAGCGCAACGCGCGCACCGCGAAGTGCAGGCTACCAGGCACGCTGAGTGGACGCGGACGCCATCATGAGAGTGACATCGGGATGAATTTCTAAGCCGCGATGGGAATAGTAAAAAAGAATGTGGATCCCTGTCCCGGCTCCGATTCGAGCCAGATCGTGCCGCCGTGATTCTCAATTACGCGTTTGCATAAAGCCAGTCCGATGCCGCTGCCCGGAACGTCCTTCCCGTGCAGACGCTTGAACACCTGGAAGATCGTGTCCCAATACTGCTTTTCGATCCCGATTCCGTTGTCGCGGAATGAAAACAGCCAGTAGTCGTCTTGTTCTTTGACTCCAATATGAATCTTCGGAGTTTCTTCGGAGCGATACTTGATGGCATTCGCGATGAGGTTTGCGAATACTCGAACCAGGCGCATCTCGTTGCCAAAGACCGTAGGCATCGGATCGTTGGTAATCACGGCGCCGCTTTGGACGATCGAGATTTGCAATTCGTACAGCGCCGTACCTAAAACCGACTCCATCGAGACGGTTCCGAAGTTTCGCTCCGCGGCCGTGGCCCGGGAAAAATTGAGAACATCCTGCACGAAACCATGCAGCCGATTGGCCGCCTTGAGCGTATGGTCGATGTATTCGTCGGCGGTTTCGTCGATGTGTCCCGCGTACCTCTTGGCGAGCAGTTGCGTGTACGCGGTGATCATCCGCAGCGGCTCGTTCAGTTCGTGCGACACCATGTACGCAAAATGTTGTAGCTCGTCGTTCGACCGGCGGAGTGCCTCTTCAGCTTGCCTGGCGCGCAGAAGGGCTCGAATAGTTGCGACTAGCACTCCGGGCTCAACAGGTTCGCTCAGATAGCTGTCCGCGCCGCTGTTCAACCCCCGCACCATGTCATCCGGCAGGATCTTTGAGGCCGTAAGGTGTAGCACGACGATGGCGGACGTGAGCGGGTTCTCTTTCAGGCGTTGGCAAACTTCGAGGCCGTTGATATCCGGAAGGTTGACGTCCAGAACCACGAGTTGGGGATGCCATTCCATAGCCACGCGCAATGCTTCCCGGCCGGTGGAGGCCTCTTTGACTTCGAAGCCGGCTTGTGTCAGCACCTTGGTGCGGGCGTAGCGGCCCGGCGCATAGTCGTCCACATTTAGAATGGTCCGCGCTTGCATTAGATTAAAGCTGTACTCAGAATATCCTGTCACGGGGCAAGGAGGAAATCCTCAACCGTCTGCCGAACCGTATGGAGCGCTTCGTCCCGGCCCAGGTTCTCCTTGGACATAATGGCCGCTGCATGACTGTTCAGCCGTTCGCGATCCCCGCTGCTCAACCGCATGGAGGTGCTCACGATCACCGCGATCGAACGGGTAACCGGATCCGACTTGAGTTTCTCGAGCACTTCGAAGCCGCTCATCTCGGGCATTGCGAGGTCAAGAAAGATTACCTTGGGCTTATCATTTCTTGCCTTCTCGATCCCTTCCAAGCCGTTCGATGCTTCGAGGACCAGGACATTGGTGTCGCGCAGCCAGTGTTTGAGCAGATAGCGGTCGCGGTCGTTATCGTCGATGATGAGAATCCGTTCGAGAGACTGCGCTGCCGTCAAGCGGCGCACTTCGTTGCGGAAAACCTGCGGGTCGACCGGTTTCTTAAGATAGCCCGCCGCGCCCAAATGGTAAGCGGTTCGCTCTTCGTCAAGCGTGGTCACCATCAGAACCGGAATATCTTTGGTGTGGTGCGTTTGCCGGACACTTTCCAAAAAATGCCAGCTTTCCTCGCCTCGCAAAAGGACATCCAGGATTATAAGAGCGGGTTTTATCTTGCCGAGCGCCTCCCGTGCTTCGGCGAGCGATCGCGCGTGTACGATTTGGAAAGCGGATTGGTCGATCCACTTTTCGTACAAAAGCACTGTTTCGTCGCTGTTTTCCACTACGAGAACCGGTTTCAGGCCGGTCCGCAACGCGATTGCATCGCGTGTCGGGCGTGGAGTTTCGCTTCGATAAACGAGCGGGACGGCCAAAGAAAAAGTAGAACCCGCGCCCGGCTCGCTGGTTAGATGGACTTCCCCGCCGAGCAAGTGGGCAAGTTTGCGCGAAAGCGGAAGTCCAAGCCCGGTTCCTTTGACGCGTTTCTGGATCGGGTTCTCGATCTGCGCGAAGTCCTGAAAAATTCTTTCCTGGTCTTCTTTGGCGATTCCAATGCCGGTGTCGGCTACGGAGAGCACCAATTGATCCCCGTCGGAAAGATGTGCCGAAACCCGAACCTCTCCACGCTCGGTGAACTTCAACGCGTTCGAAATGAAGTTCCGAAGAATCTGGGAGATCTTTCCTTCATCGGAAAACACCGCAGGTAGTTCTTCGGCGATTTCGAAGACGAGGTTCACCGACTGGTTCAGGAACAATGGACGCAGCATGCCGCGCAAGGCGCCAAACAGATTGGCAACCTCGAACTCCACCGGCTTCACTTCCACTTTCCCGGCCTCTACTTTGGCCAGGTCCAGCAGATCGTTCACAAGTTCGTAGAGATCGTCCGCCGCTCTCTGTATGAATCCGACCTGCTGTTTCTGTTCCGAGTTCAGTGGGCCATCGACGCCGTCGAGAAGCAAGCGGCTAAGCGCCAGAATCGAATTCAGCGGCGACCGGAATTCGTGGCTCATGTTGGACAGAAACTTGGATTTGAGCTCATCGGCGCGCCGCAAATGATCGGCTTTCTCGTCCAGTTCCGCATACAGCGCCACGACACCGCGATTGGTGTCCTCCAGTTCCCGGTTTAGCCGTTTCAAGTCCTCCTGGCGCTTCCGCAGTTCTTCGAGGGTGCGCAGGAGTTCCTGGTTCTGAAGTTGGATTTCGGAAAACGCATCTTGCGGTTTCTCCGCCGCCAGTTGCTCCGCGACGCTCAGAATGGATTCCCTGCTGAGGCCGGCGCTCTTGCGCGGCAGAGTTTTCTTGAGCGTGACCGCCGTTCCTTTTCCGGGTGTCGACTCGATTGCGAAGTCGTCCATCAGGCGGCGTGTGCCGACAATGCCGAGACCCATCCCGGTAGCCGAGCGATAGCGCCCTTCCAGAATCCGGTTGAGATCTGCTATTCCAGGTCCGCTGTCCGATATTCGAATAACGAGAGAGTCCGGCTGAGGCCCGGTTTCCACAGAGTATTCCACTCGCCCGCCGCCCGCGTAGCGAAACGCGTTGCGTGCGATCTCCGAGACGGCCGTTGCTATCCGCGTCTGATCCTGAGCGTCGTAGCCGAGCAGCCGCGCAACTTGCCGAGCGCGTTGGCGCGCTCCTACCGTATCGTTCTCATAACGGATATTGACGGTAAGAATCGGCAGGTTCATTTCGCCACAAGGATGGTTGCATCGTCGGTGCGGCGCACGTGATCGCGGTAAAGCACGCCGGCGATCACGGCCGGATCCCGCGCGATCAGCGCTGGATAATCGGACAGGTTCCAATGCGTCCCGACTCCATCCGAATGCATAGCGAGCGCGGCGCCTTCGTTCCAGGGGTAAGTAAACTCGCGAATGTGTCGCGCTTCCATCCCGGCCGTGCCGTTTGTGGACACCATGCGTTTGGGCGTCTCGCCTTCCGCGAATACGGTGGCGCTGATGTTGCCCAGGCCGGCGAAACGCATGATGCCGCGGTCCCGGTCCAGTTCGGCGATCGCAACGGCAGCGCCCCGCGTCGAGCGGAGCGCGTTGTGTACGGCATCCATCAACTCAGCCGGAGGAAAATCGGGATGTTTATGGAGCATTTCGACGGCAGTTCGTGAGGCTTTCGCTGCTTCCGGTCCGTGACCCAGGCCATCGGCAAGCAGGAAGGTACACTGCCCGTTCGAGCCGCTCATTCCCCATTGATCGCCGCAGACATCCTGGCCGGGCTTTGGGACCTGCACGGCGCTGGTACTACTGGTCTCATGCTTCGCGGCATCCGGCGACACGCGGGCCAGCAAGGTCGTGCCGTGGCCGGGCCGCGAATATACATCGCAGTACGACGACAAACGCGCAATGGCTCCTAGGCCGGTTCCGGCAGTACCCGTGGTGCTGTAGCCGTCATAAACGCAAATGTCGAAATCCGATATGCCGGGTCCCTTATCCAGCGCGATCACCTCGATCGCGCCCGACTCTGTGGGCGTCATCAGAATCAGACCTGCGGTGGCATGTTTTAGGAGGTTTGTTCCAGCTTCCGTAACGACGATTGCGACCTTCTCAATAGCCGACTCGTCGAAGCCCATCCCAGCCGCGAGGTGGCGCGCGTTCCGCCGAGCTTCGGAGATTTGGCTGGGATCTTCGATATGTGCGGTTAAAGTGGCCACCCGTTTATAGACCCTTCCATCGCAGGATGGTTACCCTGGTCCCTTTGCCGGGTTCGGAATCGATATCGAATTCGTGCGACAGTCGTTTCGAGCCGCCCAGACCGAGCCCCATGCCCGAACCCGAAGTGAATCCGTCTTTCAAAGCTTGTTCGATATCGGCAATCCCGGGACCTTCATCTTCGAAACGAACGCGCACGCCCCTCCGCGAACCGTTCTGCACGATTTCAATGGTCGCCGTCCCGCCTCCGCCGTAATCGAGCGTGTTCCGCGCCAACTCGCTCGATGCGGTCACGATCTTCGTCTGATCCACGAGGTTAAAGCCGGTCTCGACCGCGCAGCGCCGCACAGCCTGGCGGACAGAAACTACGTCTTCCGAACTTCGAATTTCGTACGTCTCAGACGTCTGTACTTCCATCTTCACCCATGTAGCGGCTCGCATGGAGCGAGGCCTCTAGCGCCATCATGCCTTTTTCGACGTCCAGAGCAGTGCGAATGCCTTTCATGGGCAGCCCGAGTTCCACCAATGTGATGGCAACGGAGGGTTGCATCCCGACCACGACCGTTTCGGCGTCGAGCAACCGCGCCATATTCGCGATATTGCTCAACATGCGCCCGATAAACGAATCCACCATCTCGAGTGCGGAAATGTCGATCAGCACTCCATGGGAGTGCCATTTCACGATCTTCTCGGTGAGGTCGTCTTGCAAGGTGAGGGCGAGTTGGTCGTGCATGTCCACCTGAATGGTTACCAGGAGGAACTCGCCCATTTTCAGAATGGGTATCCGTTCCACTCAAATCACCTCGAGTTCGCATTGGCGCCGGAGGACGCCGCTTTTCGCGATATCGTGTAGCCGGTCCGCTGGAGTGCGATCGCGAAGGCGTCCGCGAGCGTGGCCTTTGTGATAACGTCCTGGAGGTTCACACCAAGGTGGATAATCGTCTGCGCGATCTGCGGACGGATGCCGCTAATAATGCAGTCCGCGCCCATAAGCCGCGCCGCGGCGACCGTCTTCAGAAGGTGCTGCGCCACCAGGGTATCCACCGTGGGAACTCCCGTGATATCGATCACCGCGATGTCCGATCGTGTCTCCACGATCGCTTCCAGCAGATTTTGCATCACAATTTGGGTACGCGCGCTGTCCAGGGTCCCGATGAGAGGAAGCGCCAGAACGTTGTCCCACAGTCGCACGACCGGCGTCGAGAGCTCCAGCAATTCTTGCTGCTGCCGTGCAATCACCTCTTCGCGGGTTCTGGAAAAAGCCTCCATCGTATAGAGACCCAGACGATCCAGAATCGCTGTGGCGTACCACAATTCTCTCGAGAGTTCCGGAGTGTCTCCAATTTCCTCCCGTAACCGTTGATACAGCGGTTCCTTTAAGGAGAAGACAAACATGGCGGTCTGCGTGGGCGACGAGCCGGCCTTTGCCCGCGCGGCGGATAGGCTGTTGAGAACTTCGCGCACCGGCGCCCAGGGCGCCTTGGTGATGTCATCGCCGCCGCCCTGTTGGGTCGCTTGGCGTAGGGTTGCCAGGAAATCGCGCGACTGAGCGGCAAGCTGTTGTTCCTCACCAGCCGAAGCGCGCCGGCCGGCGCTGGCGGCTTGGAATGCGAGCCAATCTTTAAGAAGTGCGTCCTCGTGCTTCTGAAGAACTTCCTGAAGACGGTTAGGGGTTTGGGGCAAGTTGTTGAAGACCTCCGCGACCCACTATTCTAAACGATCGCGAAAGGCGCACTGCTCCATTTTGAAAGAGAATGCTATCGAGCCGCGCGTTTGAGTAAAATTTGCGCGGCGGCTAACTGGTACTGGCTGCCGACGAGGCCGTGTCCGCAACCTTCGAGAAGATCGTCGAGAGCGACGAGACAACGCTAGGGGAAATAGCTGCGTACATGAGACAAATCGCGGCAACAAAACAAGCGTACTCCAGCATGTCCTGGCCGCTGTTATCTCTCCAGATCTTCATCCGAATGATGAAGGTGACAAGATGTCCTGTCATGGCGATCTCCGATCTGTGACAATTGTGCCATTTCGGATACACCCGGCCAACTGGCCGTTCGTACTATTTTGAGGGTCAAATGCTCTTAGCCGATCACCTGCAAATGCGCGCCGGCTGCTACGCTAAGAGCATCAGAAGTAAGGCTTTTTGCGCGTGCAAACGGTTCTCGGCCTGATCGAAGACCACCGAATTTGAGCTCTCGATCACCTCGTCAGTGACTTCTTCGCCGCGTTTCGCCGGGAGGCAGTGCATGAATCTGGCCTCAGGTCGCGCCGAGTCCATCAGCGCGGCGTTGACTTGAAACTCGGCAAAATCGGCGAGCCGCTGCTGTTTTTCGCTTTCCTGCCCCATGCTGGTCCAAACGTCCGTGTAAATCGCATCCGCCCCGGCGACCGCCGCAAACGGATCGTTGGTCACTTCGATCGCCGCACCCGTAAGATCCGCGAGGCCGGATGCCTCCTCCAGTACTGCCGGATTCGGCTCATAACCCGCCGGGCACCCCAACGAGAAATTCATCCCCAACCGCGCGGCGCAAAGCATCAACGAATGCGCGACATTGTTTCCGTCGCCCACGAACGCCAGCTTCAGCCCCCGCAGATCCCCAAACTGCTCCTGCAGTGTGAAGATGTCGGCCAAGGCCTGACAGGGATGATACATATCGCTGAGGGCGTTGACCACGGGCACGCTGGACCAGTGGGCCAGCCCGTCGATGGTCTGCTGCGAGAAAGTCCTGGCAACGATAGCCTGCGTCCAGCGATCGAGGTTCCGAGCCACATCTTTGAGCGGCTCGCGATCGCCGATCGGACCGATGCTGGTGACCGCATCCCCGCCGAGCTGCTTGATGGCGAGCTCGAACGTCATGCGCGTGCGAAGAGAAGGTTTTTCGAACAGAAGGCTGATATAGCTGCCGTTGAGGACCTGCGCAAAGCGGGCCGGATGACCTTTGATTCGGCCGGTCAGGTCGAGCAGACCGCCCAACTCGTCGTCGGTGAGGTCCAGGTCGCGGGTCAGATTCCCGGCGGCAATCCTGGAGGGAGCGATGTAGGAGATGTTGACGGGCAACGTAGCAGCCATGAAATCCTCCTCCGCTGAATGTTTATTCAGCTAAGTGAATAATTACACATTCCGTCGGGGGATGTCAAACCTAGCAGCGCAGGGGTAGTGTCCTGAACTGCGTTGCTGCTCTGGGTGAATATTTATTCAGTGTTTAGAATCAATATTTTAGACGTTAACTGAGCAAGAGGGTTCAAAAAGTCAATGACCGATGCGCCGTGGCAGAGTAGTAGTATTAGTGAAGCGAAAAACTACTCGGATTACGCCACTCCTATGGCCACCGTAGCCCTACTTGAAGAACGCGTCACCAACCACATCAAATTTTTTTGGACTACGGTTGCCGTCGGATTCGCATGGCTCGCGGCGCTGAGCGCTTTTATCTACAACATGAACACGACGATCACACGAGTAGAGAGGGCTAAGGCCGATGAACCTTTTAAGATTTTGGCGATGATCTTAGACAAGCACCCTTCCTCTCCTGAAGAAGTCGCCAGTACGCTTGGAGTGATCCCAGTTGTTCTGAAATCGGCTCAAATAATGCGATCCAAGCCAAGCGCTGAAGCGATTTTGAAAGCCGGTACGGAAATCGTCAACGCGCAAGATGAATATGCTGATCTTCCTGCTACGTGGATCGCATCCTCGGCATTTATAAATTACAAATCAATTGCGCTGCTTGGGGATGCCCCAAGAGTGTCGCCGCCCGCAACTGCGGGATGTACCCGCACATTTGGAGCCGAAGGATGGGTTTTCGCAGGATGCGAAATCAGTCTCGAAGATATTGCTTCGAAGATCCAAGGCAACAAGGTAAATGGCGCGGAGGCCCCATTCACGTTCAGACGATGTATCGTCCACTACCGAGGTGGCCCAATACCAGCAAAGCGTCTGCTTTTTGTCGATTCAGTATTGAGATTCAAGGTAGAGACGAAGCCAGACCCTTCGGGAGTTATAGCACTACGAGAGTTAGCATTGGTTACGAGGCCTGTATATGAAGTGGTGCTCTAGTGTCCTGAGTTAGAAATACGTTGAATAATAGGCGCGACACCCTCATACTGGAGATATGGGTATCGGACGCCCCACCAAGCCGCTCAACCTCACACCGGAGGAAAGAGAGAAGCTCGTGATGTTGGCTCGACGGCCGAAGTCGGCACAGGCCATGGCGCTGCGCGCTCGCATTGTGCTGGGCTGTGTTGAAGGATTGAACAATGCAGCGGTGGCTAAGAAGCTGCAGATCACTGGAGCTACAGTTTGTAAATGGCGGGAGCGCTTTCGGGTGAACCGGCTCGAAGGCTTGCTCGATGAACCCCGCCCGGGTGCTCCGCGTTCGATAGCGGACAAACAGGTTGAGGCAGTTGTGACCAAGACACTGGAATCGATGCCGGACAATAGCACGCACTGGAGTACCCGGCTGATGGCCAAGAAGGTTGGGTTGTCGCAGACGGCCATCGTGCGCATCTGGCGTGCCTTCGGATTACAGCCGCACCGGGTGGAGAACTTCAAATTCTCCAAAGACCCTCAATTCGTAGAGAAAGTACGGGATATCGTCGGTTTATACATGCACCCTCCGGATCGCGCGATGGTTCTGTGTGTAGACGAAAAGAGTCAGGTTCAGGCGCTGAACCGGACGCAGCCGATTCTGCCCTTGGCTCCGGGCGTACCAGCGCGGCAATCGCATGATTATGAACGGCATGGAGTAACATCACTGTTTGCGGCCCTGGATGTGGCAAGTGGCGTCACCATCAGCAATTGCTATCGCCGTCACCGCCATCAGGAATTTCTGCGATTTCTCAACGATGTGGATGCCAACCTCCCGCGCGGGTTGGAGGTTCATCTGGTAATGGACAACTACGGAACCCACAAGGTGAGCAAGGTGCGAACCTGGTTAGCGCGTCATCCCCGCTATCATGTCCACTTCACACCAACCAGCGGAAGTTGGCTGAATCTGGTGGAGCGGTTATTCGCCGAAGTGACGGAACGCTGCGTACGCCGCGGAAGCCATACCGCAGTCCGAGAACTGGAGAAAGCCATGCTCTCGTACTTGGACCACCGCAACCAAAATCCCAAGCCCTTCGTGTGGACTGCGGACGCGGATCTGATCTTGGGAAAAGTCGAAAGACTTTATCAACGTATTTCCAACTCAGGACACTAGTTGTCCGCGATTAGGTCCGTCACGCTCCAGATTCGATCCGTGATCCCTGCTTCCATCGCAGGCGTCACGCGGAGCGTTTGATGGATGCGGCAAAAATTGTAGTAAGCGAAGTGCAGCGCGATTGCGGCGCGGTGATTCTCTAGCTTCTTGCTGAAGGCGTTCGTTAGGCGCGTAAGCCTGCGAATCTGCATTCGCATCGTCAGGTTTTGCCGTTCGACGTGGGAAGTGCAGATCCGATATTTTGAGGGATTTCCGCTGATCACGACTGGGACCGCCTCCGCGATCCCCAAGCATCTCATCGACCGCCTGAATGTAGGAGACCAATCCATCGGTCGTGAGTTGAAAGCGCGAATCCTCAGCAGTGGCGCGGGTAGTGTCCTGCGGTGCGTTGCTCAGGACACTACCAGTGCAGGGGGACTCCTCGACCCCACCGGGCGATTCCGCTGACCACAGGATCTATTTGGCTGTACCGGTGCGCCAGTTCAGAGCCACTGTAAGCGCTGCGTCGATTGAGCTGGACGTAATTATAAGGAATCGGCCGTCGGGTGCGATGTCCCAACTGATGGGACCGGTGCGGATTCCGTTGTCAACGATGTCGGTCTGGAACAGCGCTTGGGGGTTGCCCGATTGGAACACCGGTTCGGTATTCACTTCGACAGCCATCATTTGGGAGTCCGGCGAAAGGTAGAACAGCTCTTTGCCATCCCGCCGCCAGCGCGGCTGCACGCCTCCACCACGAGACACCAGCCATTTCTCACCGTTCGGCGAAGGCGGGAACGGAACAACGTAGATCTCGCTCACCCCAGACTCGTTCGAGGTGTATGCCACGTAATGTCCGTCGGGGGAGAACTGCCCCTGGTCTTCATTCGCGGGCGTTTGTGCGACTACAAGTGGATTAGACTGCTTGTCTACTGGCGCGGCAAGCACGTCCGAACCGGCGCCGGGCTTGACGTGCGCATAAATAATATACCGTCCATCCGGTGACCAACTCTTCGGAAATACCAGATCGTTGGCGCGAAGCACCAGCTCCTCGGCTCCCGCGCCATTCGCGGGTTTCCGATAGATGCCTTCCTTGCCGTAGAACGCGATGTAGCGGCCATCGTGCGACCAGATGGGACTACGGACACTGTTCATCAACGTTAGTTGGGTAGTGACATTCCGCGCGAATTCGAGCCGCATGAGACCTGAGGGTTGGTCCCCGACCAACTGCTTTCCGTCCGGCGAGATCTCCACCGTATACGCCGCGTCCCCGGCAGCGCCGAGGATATTGCCTTTCCGGTCCCGCCACAAGTACTTCGCCGCGCTGCGCTGGCTGGACACGTAGGCCAGTGTCCCGTATCTGGAGGTGCCGCCCAACCAGTTGTAGCCTCCGCCCACTGTAATTCGTTGCGCGATTGCGAACGGATCCCCTGCCGGTTCGAGCTTCTTCATGTCGAACGGCATGGCCATCAGCGTCCCACCGCGTGTGAAGAGCACTGCGCCAACCGCGCTTCCAGGGGGTGGTTCGATGATTTCGGTTCTGGAAATGTCCGGCAAGATGCGGCGCGGAGCGGCTCCGTCCATCGAATTCAGCCACTCGCCGGCTTGAGGCGATCCGCTGCTGTCGCGCATCACCAGGTAATGCCGTCCGTCCGGTAGGAAGTAAGGGAAGATTTCCCTGTCTGCGCTTCGGTGGAGATTCGACACCGCTCCGCTGGCGGCGAGAACTCTCTGCACGTGGAACAGCGCGCCGATCAGGATCTCACCGGCGCCATTCCAGGTCCCGCCTTCGGCGCCCAGTGCGTCGCAGAGCACCTGCACCGGTCCTCCCGAGTGCTCCACCCTCTTCAGTTTGGCATCGGCAAAAAAACCGATGTAGCGGCTGTCTGGGGACCAGAACAAATTCGTGGCATCATCGGTGCCGGCCAACTCGGTGGGATCGAGCGCACTCAGCGGCCGCACCCAGATCTTCTGCTTTCCATCTTTGACCAGAGCCATCGCGATTTCACGCCCATCCGGCGAAACAGCGATCGACAATGCCCGCGATTTTTCGGGGAGCAGAACACTCATACGCAGAGTTTCCTGGGCCGGATTTCTTTCGCGGAAATACATGAAGGCGAGCGCCGCCAACAGGAGCGCGACCACGCCCAGCAGTGCAGCCAATAGCACGGGATTTCTGGATCGCGACGGGACGGCCACAGGTTCAGCCCCGATCGATTCCAACTCCCACCTCAGGTCTCGCGCCGATTGCCAACGCTCGTCCGGGTCTTTTTCGAGGCATCGCTTCACCACGCGGTCCAGGATAGGCGGCACGGAATCGGCTTGGCCGGAAGGCGTTCGCTTTCCCGTAGCCATCTCGGACAACAGCAATCCGAGTGCATAAATATCGGTGCGGGCGTCGGCGACTTTGCCTTCGAATTGTTCCGGTGCCATGTAGGCCGGAGTGCCCATAACCACGTCCGCGGCGGTAAGATTCGGATCGTGCTCGGATTTCGCCAGTCCGAAGTCTAGGACCTTCACGCCAGACTTCGTGATCATGACGTTGGCGGGCTTCAGATCGCGATGCACGATTCCCTTGGCGTGAGCCGCCGCCAGCGCATCGGCAATCTGGGCACCATATTGGATGGTCTGACCGATCGACAGCTTGCCGCGTTTCAAGCGGTCCCGCAGCGTTTCGCCCTCGATGAGTTCCATGACCAGGTAATTGGGACCGACGTCATGCAGCGTGCAAATGTTGGGATGGCTTAGCGAGGCGATGACTCGTGCCTCGCGCTCGAAGCGATCGCTGAATCTCTCCTGTGAGATCTTAATCGCAACGCTGCGGCCCAGGCGCGTGTCCGTGGCGCGAAATACCTGGCCCATACCGCCGGCGCCGATCGGTCCCGAAATCTTGTAGGGACCCAGCTGTGCCCCCGCGCTAATAATCGAATCCGCGGCCGGGGTCTCCTCGACGCCAGCCCACGCGGACTGATCCTTCGAATTAACCGCTGACAAGTGGCGCGCCAGCAGCGACCTCATGCTGCTAAGTAATTCCTGGTCTGTGCCGCATGCTTCTCGAAGAAACCCTTCGCGCCGGTCTGGTTCCAGTTTCAGTACGGAGTCGTATAGATCCTCGATGCGCCTCCAGCGCTCGGGCGTCATGATGTCATTGGGTGGATGAGACAATTCGGTCCGCGGCCCGCCAAGTCACCGCCATAATGCGAGAGATCTCGCAATTCTATCACTGATTGCCTTGTGTAGTACAATAAGCCCCTTCTGACGAACTCGCGCAAAACGAACCGCGACCCGCTCTGCCTGATCGCGAGTTTCTTTCTGTATGGCGCCGCGGGCTCGCGGCCCTTGCACTTCTTATGAGAACCGGCCGATCGCTGGTTTCGTCGCCGGTTTTTCAGGCGTTCTTCGTCGCCACGGTCATGATGGCCTGGCAGGTGGCCGCGAAAACGACGCGCGACAGTCTGTTTTTGTCGGCGTACGATCCGGCTACAGCTCTGCCACCGATGATGGTAGGTGCGTCGTTGACCTCCATCCTTATAGCGCTGTTAAACGCCAAACTGTTCCGCAGATACGGCCCTTCCCGAGTGATTCCAATCGGCTCTTTGTTGGGCGTGCTGTTGCACGGCGTCGAATATGCGCTGTTTTCGAAATACCCGGGCCCTGTCGCGATCGCGGTTTATCTTCACGTGGTGGCGATCGGCTCGGTGCTGCTGTCCGGATTCTGGGTGCTGGCAAATGAACGATTCGATCCGCGCGAGGCCCGTAAGCGCTTCGGCCAGTTCGCCGCGTTCGGAACCGTAGGGGTATTCGTGGGCGGCATGGTGACAGGGGCTGTTTCAAACCTGGTGTCCACGCCTAGCCTGCTGCTTCTCCTGGCCGGCTTGCAGCTGGTGTGCACGCTCGGGCTGTTCGCTTTCGCCGCGGAGGGAGCGACAGTTCACAAGATAGAATCAAGTGCCTCATTACCGGATATAGTTTCCGAGGCTCCCTACCTCGTGGGGTTGGCCAGCCTCGTCTTGCTGGCTGCAATGAGCGCCTCCATGCTCGATTTCCTGTTCAAATCCTCCGCTAAATTGAATTTTCCGAAGGGTGCCCCGTTGACTGGATTTCTGGCGCTCTTCAACACCTTGACCGCGGTCATCACGTTCGGAGTGCAGGTGGGCGGCAGCAAGATGTGGTTGAAGCGTTTCGGTCCGGGCAAGACTGTAGCCACCTTGCCGGTCGCGGTGACCGGGGCGACCCTGGCGACAATGTTCGCGCCGGGATTGATCGCACTGACGGTCAGCCGCGGGATCGAGTTGCTGCTCCGCGGATCGCTGTATCGCGCCGGTTACGAATTGTTTTATACGCCGATGCCGCCGTCTCAGAAGAGGGCCGTCAAAGGAATTATCGATATTGGAGCCGAGCGGCTGGGCGATGGGCTGGCCGGAGCGTCCATCAAGCTGCTGACGATGCTGCCGGGGTCTTCCAGCGTGATTCTTGGATTCACAGCTGTCCTTTCGGCCGTGGGCGCCTGGCTGGCGTTCGGCCTGGATCGCGCCTACGTCAAAGTGCTGGAGAAAGGCCTGGCCAATTCAACGATCACGCTTCGTCCCGACCAGATTGAGGACCCCGTGACGCAAACCGTCTTCTTGAAGACGATTTACACCATGGCCATCCCTAGGCCCGAATCGGAGGGGACGCCGGCTTCGATCATTGCTGCCAGCCCTATCTTTAACGACCCCGCTTTGCAGCGGCTTGCCGAGCTACGTTGCGGCGACCCGGCGCGGGTCATTCGTGCGTTGCTGACTACCGACGAACTCCATCCGGTGGTGGTGCCGCAGGTGATCGAGTTATTGGACCGCGACGATGTTGCGCAGACGGCGTACCAAGCGCTCACAAAAGCAGGCGGCCGAATCGCCGGGCAATTGGTGGATGCGCTCGATAGCGAAGCGACGCCATATAACATTCGCAAGAGGATTCCGAAGGTGCTGGCGTCATGCCAAAACCGCGCGGCATGGGACGGCCTGATGGGGCACCTCACGGACGAACGGTTCGACGTGCGCGTGCGTTGCGCAAGAGCGCTGGAGAGGATTCTGGCGAACAAGCCGGAGTTCCGGCCGTCGCCCAACGTGATCTTCGACGTGGTGCAACGAGAGCTTTCCAACACCGAAGGACTATCGCGGAGCAACAAACAAGGCGGCATTCAGATGGAAGAAGTCCTCAAGGATCGGGCCGCGAAAAGCATCTCGCATATCTTCACGCTGTTGGGCCTGGTTCTACCTCCTCAACCGGTGCGCCTGGCATTCCGCGCGCTTCGGGCCGAGGATCGGAAACTGCACGGCGTAGCGTTGGAGTATCTGGACAGCGTGCTTCCCCGGGCTCTGCGTGAGCAACTGGCAGCCTATTTTGAGAGGAGTCTCGCGGCGCCGAAGGGAGTGCACAAAGAGGAGGATCTGGCGAAGCTTCTGGAGTTGAATCCTTCCATCATGCAAAAGATCGAGAGGCAGCGCACTGCTCCGACAGGCGACGAATCGAAGAAGGAAAGCACAACAGCGGGCTCGTAGCGTCGCACACCAAGACCGCATATTTCGATGTGCATCGACGCTTTGCGGCCGGGAAGACTCTTAAGATGATATGGGTGACTGCTCAGCCCGACATCCCTGCCGCTGGCGCCGCTCACACAGGCCAATCCTCTGAACACATCCACTTTTGTCGCCGGCAACGTTTACGCTCCGGCATAGGTGAAGGCCGCAAACATGCGCAAGATTCTCATCGCGGCCGGCGGCACCGCTTGGGACATTTGTTGCCCACTTGCATTCTTTCCGAGCTTCAGGTAAAGGCTAAGCCGGTGCGTTGTAGGACTCAACCGGCAAAGTATTATGCAGCGGCCGGATCGGTCCGTGTAGCTCCTATAATGTAGTAGCCAATGGTCAAAATCTCGGCCACCATCATCACATACAACGAAGAGCGCAACATTGTCCGAGCCATTGAAAGCCTTCGTTGCTGCGATGAGATCATCGTCGTGGACAGCGGGTCGAACGACCGCACCGTGGAACTGGCCACGAACCTTGGCGCGAGGGTTGTGGAGAATCCGTGGCCGGGCTACTCCAGCCAAAAGAACTTCGCTTCTCAGCAGGCTGCGAACGATTGGATTCTATCGATCGATGCCGACGAATCGCTGAGCGAGGCGCTTGAGGGCGAGATCTGGCAAATCAAGAAGAATGGCCCCCAATACGACGGCTACACCGTGCCGCGGCTGGCGCAGTATCTCGGCCGCTGGATTCTACATGGCGGCTGGTATCCCGATCGTAAAGTGCGATTATTCAATCGTAAACGGGCCAAGTGGGTTGGTGAGTACGTCCACGAATCCGTCCAGGTGGACGGGCGCGTCGGACATCTCAAATCGAACCTGCTCCACTTCACTTGCAGTTCCCTTTCCGAGCACCTGAAGACGATGGATCAGTACACCACTCTTGCCGCCGAGCAGATTGTGGCGCAAAAAAAGCCGATCGGAGCCCGCAACCTTCTGGTTCAGCCCATCTGGACCTTTATCCAGACCTATTTCTTTAAGCGCGGCTACCTGGATGGCACCGAAGGGCTCGCCATCGCCTATATGGCGGCGATGTACAACTTCGTGAAATATGCCAAGGCGCGATTCATGATGCCGCGGCGATGAAAATACTGCATCTCGACACCGGCCGCGAAATGCGCGGAGGACAATGGCAGGCACTCTATCTGCTACGCGAGCTTGCTGAGGCTGGCCACGAGTGTACGCTCCTGGCGCGTTCACCACTGCTCGATCGCGCTCTAGCCGCTGGCCTCGATGCACGCCCCATCCGTTTTCGCGATGTCGTGGGTCTGTCGAGGTCGTTTGATCTCATCCACGCCCACGACGCGCGTGCCCATACGCTCGCGGCATTTGTTCCGTCTCCACTCGTGGTTTCCCGCCGCGTCGCTTTTCTCCTTCGCGCTTCCGTCTTGTCGCGCTGGAAATATTCGCGCGCGGCCCGCTATATCGCGGTTTCGACCTACGTTCAAAACATCCTGATTGCCGCTGGTGTTCCTGCCGGCAAAATCGACGTTGTCCACGATGGCGTACCGCTGGCAGAGCGGGCGACCGGGCGCAAAACTGTCGCGCTCGATTCCGACGACCCGGGCAAAGGTCGCACTCTGATCCAACAAGCCGCCCAACGCGCGGGAGTAGACGTGTACTTTTCCAAAGATCTCGCGAGCGCCCTCCAAGAAGCGGCGCTTTTCGTTTACATCACTGACTCTGAGGGCCTCGGATCGGCCGCGCTCCTCGCCATGGCCGCCGGCGTTCCCGTGCTCGCGAGCTCGGTCGGTGGACTGCCGGAAATCGTCGAGGACGGCGTCACGGGCATACTCACGACGAATACTCCTGGAACAGATCGCGGATAATATGTTGAGAGCACTCGGCGATCCGGCGCTCCTCGCGAGGCTGGGAGACAATGCGCGAAAGCGGGTCCAGGAGGCGTTTACTACCAAGCACACGATGGAAAGCACTCTGCAGGTTTATCGGAAGGTGACTGGTTGATCGAAGCACTGCTTGCGGCGCTCGC
The DNA here is from genome assembly GCA_963802915.1 of Bryobacterales bacterium. Taxonomy (GTDB): domain Bacteria; phylum Acidobacteriota; class Terriglobia; order Bryobacterales; family Bryobacteraceae; genus JAICMB01. Next base: position 149,592 of record CAWDKQ010000016.1, on the reverse strand, counting down.
CGGGCTGCTGATCGGCAGCTTTCTTAACGTCTGCATTTACCGGCTGCCGCGCGATCTGTCCGTCGTAACGCCGCGCTCGTTCTGTCCCGGATGCGACCACGGTATTGCATGGTACGACAACGTGCCGCTGTTGAGTTTTATACTTTTGCGAGGCCGCTGCCGTCATTGCCAGGCCCGCATCTCCTTCCGTTATCCGCTGGTCGAGTTGCTGACCGCAATCTGTTTCTTTATCGCGGTGTGGTTTCGTCCCGATGGCATCGACGGGCTTGCCATCAAATATTGCATCTTTTCGGCGATCATAATCGCATTGATCTTCTCCGACATCGAAGAGCGCATTCTTCCCGACGAATTCACGCTCGGCGGAACCGTGGTCGGCTTGATTCTCGCCTGGTTCGTGCCCTCGCACCTGGGCCTCTTTCACTTTTTCATGAGGTCGCTCGAGAATCCGCGGCTCTCTTCGCTTGTGGATGCGGCCTTCGCGGCGGCGTTCAGCAGCCTCACTCTCTGGCTGATCGGGTTCCTCTACAAGAAAGTCCGGCACCGCGAAGGACTTGGGTTCGGCGACGTGAAAATGGTCGCGATGATCGGCGCTTTCCTGGGGCTTTCGGGTGTCCTGATGACGCTGATTGTCGGCTCACTCATGGGGGCCATCATCGGTATCTGCTACATCTTCTTCGCACGCAAAGACGCTTCCACTTACGAGTTGCCGATGGGAACTTTCCTCGGAATAGCGTCGTTGGCGGTCGCTTTTTGGGGTGAGGCCGTAGTACGTTGGTACGGCGGAATCGCCTAGGTTCGCGAGGATAGCAGGCGGTACGTGCCGTACAGCAAAAGGGCCACGCCGAGTATCAGGATATCGCCCGCCATTCTAAAGTCTCGTCCTGGTAAACCCAAACGGGGCGGGAATGTTCTTCATGCGAGAATTAAAATCTCGAATGTTTTTGCCGTTTCTTCATAAAGTCGCCGATCGCCGCGACTTGAATCCGGGTGAAGCCCATGAGGCCATGCTCGGCATTCTGAGCGGCGAAGTCTCGACGCCTCAAATCGCAGCTTTCCTGGTCGCATTGCGGATGAAGGGCGAGACGTCCGGCGAACTGCTCGGTTTTGCTCGCGCCATGCGGGAGAAATCGCAGCGAGTCGAAGCCGAACCTCCTTTGCTCGATACCTGCGGGACCGGCGGGGACGGCGCTTCCACGTTCAATATTTCTACTGTGGCCGCATTTGTTGTGGCCGGCGCAGGTGTTCGCGTCGCTAAGCACGGCAACCGGTCCACCAATATCGCGAGCCAATGCGGCAGCGCCGACATTTTGGAAGAGCTTGGCATCGACCCTGCTCTGACGCCCGAGCGCGCCGGCCAAGCCATCCGCGAACATGGCATGGGCTTTTTGTTTGCGCCACTAATGCACCCCGCCATGAAGCACGCTCAACCCGCGCGAGTCGAGTTGAAGATGCGGACGGTTTTCAACCTCTTAGGACCGCTAACGAATCCCGCGGGCGCTACCCGGCAGTTAATCGGTGCGCCATCCGAGCATGCTGCTCGCCTCATGGCCGAGGCGCTTGCCGGATTCGGTCCCGAACGGGCGTTCGTCGTTCATGGCTCAGATGGGCTGGACGAAGTGACCACCACCGGGCCAACGACAGTCTACGAAGTGTGCGGTGACCGCGTGAATCGTCACACCTGGACGCCCGCGGATTTTGGAGTCGAACCATCCACTCCCGCCGATCTAAAAGGCGGCGATCGCCATGTCAATTGCCGCATCGCATGCTCGGTACTGCAAGGAACAACGGGATCACAGCGTGACATCGTGCTGGTGAATGCCGCCGCAGCTCTTCTCGCCGCCGGCCACGTCGGGGATCTCAAGAATGGAGTACGCGCCGCCGCCGAATCCATGGATTCCGGCGCCGCCTGGAGCCGGGTGGAAGCGCTGCGCCGTTTCTCCGCCTCTCGTGATTAGGCGGCAGGTTGGGGATCCGTCTTGGCTGGCCCCCCGGACCCGAAAAGGCGTTGAAAGAAGCCTTCTGTCTCCGCAAGAACCAAATCGTCAATAAGCGCCATCTCTTTAACGGGATCGAGTTGGCTCGCCGGAGTGACTAAGATCCGGTCGCGCTCCTTCTCCAAATTCATCGCGGTGATCACTTGATCCGACCACGCCGCACCCCATTGAAACGCTTGCGAAACGCCGCCAATGATCGCCAGCGCCGCGGCGAGCAACGGGGTCGCGATCGCAAGGGCGAGTCCAGAGGCGCCCTTAATCGAGCCAACTGAAGATACCGAGGAAATCAGCGTCACGAGAGCGCCCAGAGTAATCACGAGAAAACGAGTCGTTTTGTAGGAGCGTTTATTGTATTTGCTCGCCTTCCAGTAGTACGCGATACGCGTCTCGTAGCGTTCGAGTATGCGGCTTTTAGCTTCGTCGTTGTTCGGCGCAGTTGCTGTTGCCTGTACAGTCCCCATCGTAAGCCCTCCTGAACAGATGTTCCGATGAAGAGAGTTTATAACAAACGCGAGATATTACAAGCGAAAATAGAAAAGTGATCCGGGATTATACAAGGCCTTCCGATATTTGGATCTGATCCAGCGGTTCGCAGTTCCCGAATTTGTCAAGCGCATCTGAGCTGAGTCTCACTCGAATCTTTGATCCGGAAGCCGGGACGACAATAGTCTACGAAGTGTGCGGCGATCAAGTTAGTCAGGGATGCCGGCGCGACACCGTGCTCGTGAGTGCGGCTGCCGTCCTTCTGGCCGCCGCTCCTATTGATTCAGCGTCGGCCAGCTTCGCGGTAATCTGATCTTAGGCGTGCGCGCAGCTCTGGCATTTGAATTCCTGCTCGTTTTCTTGGTTCTACCCGGAGCCTTCGCTTTACGCCCTCTTCCCTGGTGGCCGTTGCCGGTCTTATGGGCGCTGGCGGTGAGCTGCTACCTGATCCTTAGGCGGCAACCGGATTTCAAGACCGGGAAATTCTGGCGTGCGACTGCCATCGCGTCTCAATGGCGACCCATTCTCACGTTGTTCATACCGGCGGCATGCCTGCTCGCAATCGCGGTTTACGCTCTCGCTCCAGGATTGTTTTTGGCGTTGCCGAGGCACCGCCCGTTGCTCTGGTGCCTGGTGATGCTCCTTTATCCGCTGTTTTCGGTAGTGCCTCAGACGCTCATTTACCGCGCTTTCATTTTCAAACGCTATCGCTCGCTTTTTCCACGCGGGCGGATTCTGATTCTGGCCAGCGCCGCATCGTTTTCCTGGCTGCACATCGTGATGCGGAATCCGTTGGCGCCCTTGCTCACTTTCCCCGCCGGATTGCTCTTTGCGTGGCGCTACTCGCGGACGGATTCCGTCCTTGCCTCGGCGTTTGAGCACGCTCTATACGGATGCCTCATTTTCACGGTTGGCCTGGGCGTATATTTCTACACTGGAGCGCCACGCTGACAATCAGGTCTAATTGCCGTTAGGCTGGTTTCCGTTGAGATAAATCCGCACCATGTGACGCCAGTCGCGCGCCCGATGTGCCTCGCCCGACCAAATCGAAAGATGATGGGGAATGCTTTTCTCGGCCAGGATCCGGCTCAGTTCGCGCGTACTTTCAGAGCACGCATCTTCTTCTCCCACGGCCAGTGTGATTTCGAGCCGCTTCATTTCTTCCAGCATGGCAGGATCCGTCAGCCCTGGAAGAAAATGGGTCGGAGTATGGAAATAAATGTCCTGATCGTAGTAACCGCTGAAGAGATCACGAAAAGGACCCACCGGCCGAGTGAGATCGTAGCGTCCGCTTAGCGCCACCACCTTGCGGAAACAGCCCGGATGCCGGAGAGCCATGTTCACCGCGTGATAGGCTCCAATGCTGCAACCATGCGCGACCAGCACGGGATGATCGTTGCGGGTGCGCGTGAACGGAACTACTTCAAAGAGGATATAGGATTCATATTGGCGGTGCCGCGCAATGCGGCAGGGAGGCGGGCAATGCTCCGAATACAAGCTCTCGGAATCGATGCTGTCGACGCAAAAGAACTGCAGCTCGCCGGCTTCGATGCGATCGCGGACCGGTTCCAGCAATCGCCAGTTCTCGTAGTCGTAAAAGCGCCCCTGCCGGGTCGGAAACACCAATACACGAACGCCGGCGTGGCCGAAGACAAGGATTTCCATATCGCGGTCCAGCCGCGAGCTGAACCACCTGTGATACTCGCGATTCATCCTCAAGACAAGGATATCTTTTATGTGCAAATTTTCTGCGAGGTTAGCGTGAAGATTCGATTACGATAAGGCTCCAGCAATTCAGTCCAGAGGCGATAGCCGGCGCGGCTTAAATGCAGTCCGTCTTCCAGGAAAAGCTCCGGGCGGGGCTGCCCCGAGGAGTCGAGCATGGCATGCAGAACGTCGATATAGTAGGCGTTCGTAAGGCGTTCGATCTGGGCACGAATCAATGCATTAGTCTGCTCAATCTTTGCCCGTAGCGAGGTCCGAACAGGGCTGATCTTGATCGAAATGAAGCCGAATGAGATGAACGCTGGGAGTCGTTTGACTCGATCGGCAAGGGCGAGAAAAGACCCCAGTACGTCTTCCGGGCTGCGGCCGTCTCCCAGATCGTTGTCGCCCGCGTAGACCACCAGCGACGCCGGATCGAGAGGCACGATTAGCCGTTCAAAAAAATGCACGCAGGCGGCCAGCGTTGAACCGCCGAATCCGACATTAAGCGCTCGCGAATCCTTCAAGTCCGCTGCGAGGTGTTCCCACATTCGAATCGACGAGCTGCCGTAAAAGGCAGTGGGAGGGCAGGATGTCCGCTGCTCGCGCAGTGTTCGTTCCAGGGCACGAACCTCCTCCTCGTAGCATTCCATGCCCCTCACTGTAGCAGCCTACCTGCCGGCCGCGAACTAAACAAACCCTTCCCGATAGGCCGGATCGATCCACCGGTTCGCCGCTTCCGAATTCGTTACGCGCGTCCGGGCCGAATCCCATTCGAATCTTTGACCCGGTAACCGCTGCGCCAGACAGCCAAGCAGGAAAGCTTCCGTCACGGGCTGCTGGATCTCGAAATTGGCCAGAGGAGCCGGTCCGCCTTTGCACGCAGCCACGAACTGATCGATCGCCAGATCGCGCGGCGGCGCACCTTCGCGGCGCTCGCGAGGCGGAGCCTGATATTTCTTCGACTCCGGATACACGCGCGGATTGTCGCCATTGAATCCCGCAACCAGAATGCCCTTATCGCCGACGTACATGATCCCGTCGTTGTCGCGAGAAAACACCCGTTGCGATTCCGGACTCAAACCGGCCGGCATCGGAGGCGTCAGTCCGCCGTCATACCACGAGAGACGCAATTCCTGACGGCTTCCGCTTGGCGGAAAATCCAGATGAACCATGGACGCCTTGGGGAACGTCTCGCTGTACACGTCGCTGGAGGAAGCCTGCACTACGGTCGGAGGCGTAAGTCCGAGAATCTTGAAAATGCCGGCGAAACTGTAGCAGCCCATGTCCCCAAACGAGCCGCACCCGAAATCGAGCCAACCGCGCCACACGAACGGCAGATAAGCGCTGTTGTAGGGACGCGCAGGTGCCGGTCCGAGCCACATGTCCCAGTCGAGCCCGTCCGGTACGGGCTGCGCTTCCGCCGGACGATCCACACCCTGCGGCCAGAACGGGCGATTGGTCCAGTTATGTACTTCGCGCACCCTCCCGATCGCCCCGTCCGCGATCCACTCTGAAATCAGGCGGGTGCTCTCGCTCGACGGATTGTTCACCGGCAGCGAAGTCGCCACCTTCATCTCTCGAGCCATCGCGGCCACTCGCCGCGATTCGCCAATGGAGTGCGTCATCGGCTTCTGGCAGAGGACATTCTTGCGTTTGCGCATCGCGGCCAGCGAGATGGGGGCGTGCCAGTGATCCGGCGTGGCGATATAAACGGCATCCAGGCCGCTCTCTTTTTCAAGCATCTCCCGATAATCGCGATACGCGGTGCAGCCCTTATATGACCCCGAAGTGTTTCGCGATCCATAGTAAGCTTCCACAACTCGTTTGGCCGGTTCGCGCCCGCCCATGCCGAGGCTGGTTCGGAATGAATGCGTGAGCTGCGCCATGCCAGGCGAAGCCAGGTCCTCGCCCCAAGTCTCGTACCCGGCGCCGAGCAGCTGGCGAGCGTGCTTGAGAAGCTCGTTCGGACCGTACTCAACATAATTTTTCGCCTGCTTGTTGCAGTCGCAAACCGCGACGACCTGAACATCCGGCCGCGCCAGAAGTTCCATGGTGATGTCCATCCCCTGACGCCCCAGACCAACGGTCGCCAGGTTGATCCGATCGCTGGGAGCCACCTGTCCCCGTCCGCCCAGAACATGGCGAGGAACAATCATCAACCCCGCGGCCGCCGCCGCAAACGATCGCCGCGTAATATCGATGCTCATGTCGTCACTCAATCACACGCAGGCTCCGGAGTCAAGCATCGACGTACAACGTAGAACTTAGAACGTAGAACTTAGAACGTAGAACCTGGAACGTAGAACTTGGAACGTCCCGCGCCGTTATCATATTGTTCGTGGCCTGCTATGCAGCTATCGACATCGGCTCCAACTCCATTCGAATGGAAGCCGCCGAGGTTACGCCGGAAGGTTCACTTCTGGAAGTCGCGTCCGACCGTCAAGTCACGCGACTTGGGGAAAGCGTGTTCCGAACCGGACGCGTCAGTCCCGCCGCTATCGATTTTGCGTGCAACGTCCTTGCTTCCATGACGCAGAAATATAGGGCCGTCAATGTCATCGGCGTTCGCGCGGTCGGCACCAGCGCGCTCCGGGACGCGTCCAACAAGGAGGAGTTCCTCCGCCGCGCTTCCGACGTTCTGGGTACGAATGTCGAAGTGATCTCCGGGCTCGAGGAGGCACGTCTCATTTTCATGGGCGTTCAGGTTCGTTGGCCGTTTCCCAAAGGCCGATTGCTCGTGGTCGACGTGGGAGGTGGAAGCGCTGAAGTGATCGTTGGCGAAAACGGCCACCTCGCGGAAGCCTACTCGAAGAAGATCGGCGCGGTGCGCATGAAGGAGGTTTTCCTCAAATCCGAGCCCCCCACCAGGCTCGAACTCGCCCAGATGAATGAATACGTCGAGCAGAGACTGGAAAGCGTCATCCGGCGTTTGAGTCCCAAGACGTACGATCGCGCCGTGGCGACTTCAGGAACCGCGGCGGCCATGATGTGCGCCGTCAACGGCCTCAGCCGGTCTAAGCGCGACAAGGCCGACCGCCTCCGCGCCACCGTGTCGCAGGTTCGAAGCTTCTATGACAAGATCGCAAGCCGCGACCTGGAAGGCCGCCGCAAGATGACATGCATCGGTCCCCGCCGAGCGGAGATTATCGTACCCGGTACCGCCGTGCTTCTCCACATCATGCGCGAACTGAGCCTTCCCGCGCTGCATTACTCAGCGGCCGGACTGCGGGACGGAATCATCGCCGATCTTTCGCGGCGCGGTGTCGGTAAGAAACCCGCGCGGCTGGACAACGATCGCCGTGAAATTGTTATGAGCATGGCGAAGCGCTATGGCGTGGAACTGAACCACGTGCGCAAGGTGGCCCAGGTTGCGACGTCCCTCTTCGAATCCACGGAATCGCTGCATCACCTCGCCGCCCAATATGGAGGACTGCTCGAGGCCGCCGCGTACCTCTTTGACATCGGCCATTTCGTGAGCGACACACGTCATCATCGCCATTCGTCATACTTAGTGGCAAACTCGGATCTGCCCGGCTTCACGGAGCGTGAGCGAAATATCCTCGCGAATCTCTGCCGTTATCACCGCAAAGGAATGCCCGCGCCCTCGCATACCGATTTTCAAGCTCTCGACCCGGAAGACCGGCGCGCGGTTCTTCTCCTCACGCCTCTGCTGCGGCTCTCCGCCGCCCTCGATCAAACCCACGAGCAGCGTGTCCGCGACATCGAGTGCAATCTTCAAAACGGCTCCGTTTCCGTCACGCTGCGTTCCGACTCCGACGTGAAGCTCGAAAAGTGGGCCGCCGAACAGGTCGGCGATGTGTTCCATCAAGTTTACGACCGGCAATTAGTTATTGAGAAAGGAAAGATATGACAGCGACCGAATCCCCCGCGGTATCGCCGATTGAATCCGCATCCGATTTACTCGACCATCTCGCAAAAGAGATACATAAGGCGGCAAAGAAACCCGATCCCGAAGCGGTACACGATGTACGTGTGGCGATCCGCCGGACCCGGGAGTGCCTGAAGGTGTTCGCTCCGGCCTTTCCTTCCAGTGTTGCCCGAACCATCGACAAGAAGCTGAGCAAGGTTCTCGAAGCGGCCGGCGAGCTTCGCAATTTCGATATTGCGATGGAGTTGCTCAAAGATTCCGGCCTGCCCAAGGCCGGCGAACTGATTCGTGAAATCAGACAGGACCGGATCACTCACGCTTCGGATTTCACGCATGCTCTCAGCAAACTCGACGAGGGCGATATTGCCAAGAAATGGAAATCGAAGCTAGAGAGTAAAGCTTCGAACGGCAAGGGCGGGTCCTTGGCGCCGGCCGATGTGGCGCAGGAGACTTTACCCGGCTTGGCCGCCGATTTCTTCGATGCGGGGCAGTCTGCCGCGGATCCCGCCGCAGATCCCAAAACGCTTCACAAGTTCCGCATCCGCTCCAAGAAGTTCCGTTATGCGCTCGAGATTTTTGCTCCGCAGTATGGGCCAACCCTTGAAGAGCGCATGAAAGTTTTGAAGACGATTCAAACGCGGCTCGGCGACATCAATGATTGTTTCGCCACGCAGGCTCTGCTGGACGACTATCGCAAAGGACACAAACCTCTGGTGAACGATGCCAAGGATAAGCTCGCGAAAAAAGCGCTGGCCCAAATTCGCGCTTTCCGGGCGTATTGGCAAAAGACAATGGACCCGGCGCAGAAGGACACTTGGATTCATTACCTGAGTCACGTTCCATCGCCGCAATCGTCATCATGACGGACATCTTCATCCTGCGGCACGGCGATGCTGAGCCGCGCTCCGGAAGCGTCGTGGAAGCGGACCGCAAACTCACTCCCAAGGGAAAGAGTGATGTCGACCGCGTGATCAGAGTCGCCTTCGTGAAGAAGCCAGGTCCCGACCTTATTCTGACCAGCCCCTACCGGCGCGCGGTGGAAACCGCTGAGATTGCGCGCGATTTGCTCCCCGGAAAATCTCGCATGATCGAAACGCAGTCTTTGCTTCCACAAGCGGAACCGGAACAAACCTGGAAAGAACTGCGTTCCCACGTCAAGTCGAAACAGATCCTGCTCGCGGGACACGAGCCGCATCTGAGTCATTTGGCCGCCTATCTCTTGGGTGCGCCTTCCCTTGTTTTGGACTTGAAGAAAGGCGCGCTTGTGCGGATCTTCATGGAGCGCATGGGGCAAGAACCGCATGGCGAACTGAAATGGATTTTCACACCCGCCCTGGCCCGTCACGCTGAAGTCACGCGTTCGTGATCGCACTTGCTGTATTATCAACAGATTGCCACCCACCGTTTGGGGTGAACGTGGCCATCTGGCAAAGGCGCTGGCGAACGCGAGATGATGCACCGCATCGGTCGATACGAAGTGCAATCGGAACTGGGCCATGGTGGCTTCGGACAGGTCTTCCGCGCGTTTGATCCCACAGTCGGCCGAATGGTGGCCATCAAGACTCTTACGGCCGGCGGCGAGCCTGAGCTGCTGACACGATTTCGCAACGAGGCTGCGGCAGCGGGCAAGCTGCGCCACAAAAACATCGTGACCATCTACGATTTCGGTGAGCACAACGGCTCCCCTTACATCGTAATGGAACTGCTCGACGGACAGGATCTCGAGCACATGATCGATCGCAGTGTTCCTCTGACCCTGCTCCAGAAGCTGGACATCATGGTGCAGGTCGCCGCCGGATTGGATCATGCGCATAAGAACGGCGTAGTACACCGCGATGTGAAACCGGCGAACGCTATGCTGCTTCCCGATGGCCTGGTGAAGATACTCGACTTCGGCATTGCTCTTGTGACCCAAACGTCCGCGGCCCGGATCACGCCCAAGGGGTCGCTGCTGGGGACGTTTCCATACATGGCGCCGGAACAGTTTTATGGCTCCGCGTCCGACGCGTTGTGCGACATCTTTGCCTACGGAGTCACTTCTTATAAGCTGCTCACCGGCAAGCACCCGTTTCATGCGCTTGAAATGGCGAAGCTGATGCACAACATCATGAATATGACCCCGGAGCCACTCCGCGGCTGTACTCCGGATTGTCCTGAAGCTCTGGAGAACGCCATGATTAAGCTGCTTGCGAAGGATCGCGAAGCCCGCTATCAGAGCCTCGAGGACCTGCAGTTCGATTTGGAGCCGGTCATTCTCGACTTACGCCGGGAAAGCGTCCGCGACCTGGTGTCCGGAGCGCGCAATCTCATAGAGTCCGGACAATTGGAGGATGCACAGAGCAAGATTCGGCAGGCGCTCGATATCGAGCCAGGAAATCCGACTGCCCGCGAACTTCGAGAGAATCTTCAGCGTCTCATTCGCGAAAAAACGCTTCGACCCCGGATTGAAGCGTTGGTGTCAGAAGGACGCGTACGTCTCGACGAAAGAAGTTTCCAGCAAGCGATAGAGAAGTTCGAGTCCGCTTTGCGCTTGGATAAATCGAACCCGAAAATACACGTGCTCTTGGAGGAGGCCAGAGCCGCCTGGCTGAAGGCGCAGCGTGCCGAACAACATCTCGAACAGGCCGGCCTCGCGATGAACCGCGGCGATTTAACGTTAGCCCGCGAGAGTCTCTCCGAAGCGCTCGCCGCCGATCCCAAGAACGAAAAAGCGGCGGATCTCCTCTCCGACTTGCAGACCAGGATCGAGTCACGGCAGCGCGAACGGCATCTGCGCGACGAGTTGAGCCGGATTCGGGGACTCATGCTTCTTCAGAGTTACGAAGAGGCCTCGGAAGCCCTCGGTCGGATTGCTTCGCAATATCCCGCGTCGGAGGAAGTCGCCGCGCTGTGGGAGCGCGTTCGCGGCGGGAAAGCGGAGTTGGCGCGCCGCAAACGACTCGAGTCTTCTACTGCCGAAGCTAAAGAATTGCTTCGCAAGCGGCAATACGAGGAAGCGGTCAAGCATCTTGCCCAATGCCGGGCCGAGTTTCCGGATTCCGCGGAGTTGCGCGACTTGGCTGCGTACGCCGAGGAGCAACTCAGCGAGCAGAAGCAGGCCCAGGCGGTGGCGCAAATAGGTTCGGAGGCCCGCGCGCTTGCCGACAGGGGAGAGTTCGAAGCCGCGATCCAAAAACTGCGGAGCGCGCTGGATCGTTACCCAGGCGCGGCCGCGCTTCGTGAGCTGATGCAGAACATTGCCGCCGCGAAAGCCGCTCGCCAAAGGCAAGCCGCTCTCGACGACGCCGTTGAGAAAACCACAGCTCTTTGCAATGACAGTCGATTTGCTGAGGCTCTCGAACGCATCAACGCGTTTGTGCGCGCCTATGGAGATACTGCCGCGCTCGCCGCGCTTCGCAAGCAGGCGGAAGAAGGATTTGAGCGGCAAGGCCGGTCCGCGGCCATCCGGCGACTAATTGTTGAGGCACAAGGCTTGATCAACGCGGGCCGCCCCGCCACCGCGACCGAGGTGCTTTTACGAGCCACGCATGAGTTCCCGGGCGACCCGGAAGTCACTGCATTGCTGGATCTGGCTCAACACCGGCTTCGCGGCCAGCAGCGTGAGGAAGCCATCTCGAATCTGATTCGGGAGGCCGAGGGACTCGCGCGAGCGGGTGAATTCGATCGCGCGCTCGCGCTGCTCGACGACGGATTACGCGAATACTCCGATTCGGAACGGCTTTTGCGATGCCGGAACGCTACCCAGGCGAGCCGATCCGCACATGAGAGAGAGATTGCTGATCGGCAGCGCGAAAAACGGCGCCACGAAATTATGGCCGTGGTGGAAAAGGCCAAAGAGCGATTGGCCCTTGGCCGCCCGCAAGAGGCTGTGCAGCTCTTACAGCCGGCCGCGACACAATATCCGGACGAAGAGCAACTAATCCAGCTTCTGTCGACGGCCGTTGAGCGCATTCGAGAGCAACAGACGGCGGTCGAACGTGAACACTTTATCGTCGAGACTCTTTCGAAAATCTCGGAACTATATCAGAACGGCCGCCTGGAAGAGGCTCTGCGCGAAATTCAAGCCTCTGAACAAAAGTGGGGACATGATCCGCGCTTGTCGGAATTGAAGAACCGGTTCGAGTCGGAATGGAAGATCGGACAACGCGAAGCTGAGTTGCAAGCCTCGCGACAGCGGGATTTAGAGCGGCTCCTGAGCATCGAATCCTTGATCGCTCCGGGAACGCCTAAACGCGAACTGCGTCGCTCGCTTGCCGAGGTGAGCGCCGTTGCCATAGCCCATCCATCGGACGCGGAGATATTACAAATCGCGAGTCGTGCTCGAAAACGTATTGAAACCGCGCTCGCCGCTCAACGGAAACCCATACCGTGGATTCCAATCGGTGTTGGAACCGCGGTTGCCGTTCTCGGTTTGGCCATTCTTCTGGTCGTGCCAAAGCTGTTTGTGAAGCAGGCCGCACCGGCGCAAGTCGCACCGGCTCAACTCGTTCCAATTGAAATTAGGACCGATCCGCCAGGTGCGTCAGTGCGTCTGGGCGAACGTTCCTGTGTGACGCCGCATTGCAGGTTCGATCTTCCGCCAGGACAATATCAGGCGGCCGTGCAATTGAAGGACTTTGAGCCTCTGCACGAAACGCTGACAGTAGATGCCGCGAAGCCCAATGCGTTGGTGGAACTGACGCTTCAGCCTCTTGCGACGCCTTCTCCGGTTCCCGCGGCGCCATCCGCCGCCACGAGCCAGAAGACGCTGCTTCCCGGAACTCTCGTTATCGAGACGAGCGTTCCCGCGGTTCTCGTGGTCGTCGACGGCAAACGTCGCTTTCGAACCGATACGCGTGGATCTTTTCGCACCGAGATCGATGCCGGCGAACATGACGTCCACGTCGAGAAGGTGGGATATCAGACCCCGCCATCGCAGCGAGTGAAAATCGCTCAGGGCACTTCGAAAGTCGCTTCGTTCCGGCTGGAACCCGAGAATGCCAATCTCATCTTGGTTGGGGCTCCCGCCGGCATCGAACTCCGAGTGGGGGACATAACGAAACGAACGGACGGCGCGTCGCCGTTTTCGATGCAGGTGAAAGGTGGGACGGATGGCCTGTCTGTTGCGGTGGATGGATCCTCGAAGCTTATCGCGCAGCGTTTTGCGCCCGGACAGGAAGTGCGCCTGGAATGGAAGAACATTGCTCCGCCGCCATCTGCTTCGGCGCCGAAGACCACAGCCGTAACGAAAAACCCGGCCGACTCCGAGACTCCACAAAAGATTTTGGAAGCACCGGCTACCAGCGTCGTCATCGCGCCGACACCGAGCCCGGCAACCATCCCGCTACCTCCCGCGGCGGGACCACCTCCGCCCCCGGTATCCACCACGAAACCTCAGCCTGCGGCGGATGCCAAATCGCAGGCGGAAGCCGCGATCAGACACGGGATCACACTCACCGAAGCCTATCAATGGAAAGAGGCGATTGGCATATTCGGAGACGCGATCCGCCTCGATCCCAGTTCGGCAGCCGCATATTACAACCGCGCTGGTGCTCATTACCGCCTTGGTCAGTTTCAGGACGCTATTGCTGATTACGAACGGACTCTAGCCCTCGATCCGAAATATCCCAAGGCAACGGAACATCTCAAATTTGCGCAGAACCGCTGGAAGATGAGAGCGGTTATAATCGGCGACGAGATCTCTCCACCATTACCAACAATAATGGTAAGTCCAAGCTATCCCCGCGCGGCTCGCGATGCGGGAATACATGGGGTTGTCGACGTGGAATGTGTAATCGACGACGGAGGGGAACCTACTGCGTGCAGGGTGGTCAAGTCACCAGATCCAAGATTGGAAAAGAGCGCCATCGAGGCCGTGGCGCAGTGGAGATTCAAGCCGGCTTTGCGAAACGGACAGAGAGTTGCGGTTGTCGTAACTTTGCCAGTTCGTTTCAAGTAGTTCCGTTAACCTTCGCAAAGTAACTAACCTCACGGTTACAGAATCGAAAATCTTGTGATATAAAGTGAGAATTTTCTCTTTTGCCCGCTACACTGGTAGTACCGTGCAACCGCATTCCACTTCACCTGCCGGTAAAAACGCAGTTCTGATACTGTCACCGTGTGAGAAGACGCGTGCTTCGCTTCCCGCGATTCTCGCAGCCAACGGGTGGACCGTTCATGAGGCCACCACTCAGAGGGAAGCCGTTGCGCTTCTCGACAAGCTCAACATCGCGGTAGTCATTGCCGATGAGAGTTGGCGCGAGTTTCTCGCTATTACGGTCGTTCGCCCCGGAGCCCCGAGCGTGATTGTCACAGCCCCTTTCGCTGACGAAGCTCTTTGGGCGGAGGTACTGAATCTTGGTGGCTACGATGTTTTAGCCCAACCTTTCGATTCCACGGAAGTCACCCGAATCACTCAAGCGGCCCTTCGCCAGGCCACGCTGCCGCGCTTTCACCAACTACCCGCGCCATTGTGTTTGGCCACAGTGGGAACCTGATCAGAAGTCTCCTTTCTGAGCCGTGGCCGGAGGGAGCGGTCTTATCCTCTTAGAGTTTTCGGATCTTAATGCTGCGGAACCACGCATCGTTGCCGTGGTTCTGCAGCGAAATTGGGCAGTCCTTGTGCGGTTGTTTGGCCAGCAATTCATAAACGTGCGGCGCAACTTTCCATCGTTTCCCGATCCCCTGTAGTGCGTCCGGTGAGTCCAGCGACGAATCCACTACCTTCACTCCGTTCAGCCAATGCTCGACATGATTGCCGCGCAAAACGATCCGGGAATGATTGAATTCGCCCACCGGCCTCAATGGATGGCTCGATGGCGCCACCATATCGTACAGCGCGGCAGCGGTGTGTTTAATATTGTTCACGGCATCCCCGTTGCTGGTGTCGTCCGTCATTTGGTATTCGAAGCCGACCACATAATCCTGCCCATGATCGGGCCGGGCCGTGATGCGGCTGTCGTACGCGTGCTCCACATGCGATTCGAAATTCATCCCGGGCAGGGGAGGCACCCAGACGTGATCCTGAATGCGATACTTTAATCCGCTATTTCCCGCCGGCGAAATCTTCCAATCCCATTCCAACTCAAAATCGCGATATGTGTCTTGCGAAAACAGATCTTCCGTAATGCGTGGATTTGCTTTTGCTTTGAGGCATCCATCCTCGATGGTCCAGGCATCGCCCGGCGGCGTTTTTTGCCGTGGGTCCACCCAGTGATTCATGGTTTTGCCATCGAACAACAGGATCCAGCCGGCCTTGGACTCCTCCGGTGTGAGAGTGTTGGGCGCGGGATTCTGCGCCCAGGCACTCAACACAAATAAAGCGACTGCAAAAATCCTCACCGGCCCGCTCCCGCCGATTCCGCCACATCCACCCACGCCCGTTTCTGAGCGCTCTCGCGCACTTTTTCGAGAAGAATCATGCCCCACAAACCATCGGCGAATGTCGGATAATCCGCTGGCGCGGAAGGATCGGCCACCTTGGCGTAGAAACGTTTGAAAACCTGTTTGTGACAATCGTCATAGCCTTCGCTGTGACCGCCTGGCAGATCGGCGAACGCCGCAGCTTTGGGATACAGAAGAGAAGGATCCTTAATGATGATCTGGTTCGGAGTGTTGCGTTGTCCGATCCACAATTCATCCGGACGCTCCTGATTCCAGCCGACGCCGCTCTTGGTTCCGAAGATTTCAAATGTGAAACGGTTCTTGCACCCCGCCGACATCTGGCTGACCGTGAACGATCCGCGCGCGCGATCTCCCAAATGCAGCATTACCGCGCCGAAATCGTCGGTCTCGATCGGCACTTCTGTGTAATCCTCCGGTTGTAAGTTCTTTCCGGCGAACGTCTCAATGGGACCTTTCGGTTTCTTGCGCGTCTTATGGAATGTCTGAAGCTCGGCGCACACGGCCGTGATTTTCATCCCGGTGACGTGTTGGATCATGTCCATCCAATGCGATCCGATGTCGCCCATCGCGCGCAGCGCGCCGTTGTCTTTCGTTTCGATGCGCCAGTTCCAGTCCGTGTCGTATAAGAGCCAGTCCTGCGAATACGTTCCCTGGACGATGAGAATCTCACCGAGATCCCCGTTCTCGATCATGCGGCGAACCTGTTGTACCACCGGGTAATAGCGCAGGTTATGTTCGAGCGCATTGGCCTTACCCGTCTTAGCCGCAAGATCGACGAGCTCGCGAGCTTCCGCGACATTCACTGTGAAGGGTTTTTCACAAAGCACATTCTTGCCGGCATTGAGCGCCGCCTTCGATATCGGATAGTGCAGCGCATTGGGCGTCAGTACATGCACCGCTTCAATGGATGGATCGGAAAGAATCGTCGTGTAATCGCCCGTAGTGCGGTCGACTCCGATCGCATCGCCAAAATCTTTGGCGAGTTGGTCCGTCGCGGAAGCAACCGCGGCGATCTCGACGTTGCCTAATCGGCGAACTTGCTCGGCATGCACCTTGCCCATGAAGCCGGTGCCTATGATAGCGGTCTTGATTTTACGCATTGGGAGTCTTTCCTCTATTGGTTGAAAATCGAATTACTGTTAAACTCAGATTCTACAGTAATGCTCGTCCGGATACGACTTCAGCGCGGTCCCACGGTCCGGCAGAAGGCACGCAAAAATCGGCATGTCGCCCTCGCATCCGCCGCGTTGTTAACACCTGCTGCCGTCACGGCTTTTGTTCTCAGCATGTGGCGTCTCGGCGCCGACCTCGGCTTCGCGCGGTCTTTCGCAATCCATACCGGAATACTATCCCACTGGCAAGTCTGGCTCGCGATTTCCGTTGCCACCCAGTTCCTCGCGGTGGTCTTGAACCGCTACGGAAATCCGGAGCCCGAGATCCACGATTTGGAAGTCGGCAAGAAGAAATCCGAGACCGCGAATCCAAATCCCGAAGCCGTCACGCGGACACTCTATTAGCTCATTCGGTATTCGTTTTCTGTTCTCGTTTTGAAACGCCTCCGATCTTCGCTTCACTTCATAAATGCAACTTCGCATGCAGGGCCAGCATCTGAACAAGCAAGATAGGGGTAATTGAACGATGTCGGTAATGAGACTCGGAGGAAGAATTTTGCAGCCGGCAGTGGCACGAACCACTACCGCCATGGCATCGAAAACGTCTTCCGTCACTGTACGTATTCAACCAGCTATCAATCGCACCGCGGAAGTTTCGAATCAAGCTGCGGCGCTCGTCAGCGTTCTGTTGCTGACCCCCGGTTCGCTCATCGCTTTCGTGTTCGGAATGTGGCGCCTTGGTCAGGATCTCGGTTTCGCGGGTAACTTCGTAATCTCTGAGGGTCTGTTCTCGCATTGGCTCGTTTGGATCGCGTTGTCCATCGGACTAAAAGCCACGGCAACGATGACAAATCGAGAAGATAAGGCGGAAGAAGAAAGTGAGGGGCGTAGTTAGCGGCCTTCTTCTGATATTCTGAGGCTAGAGAAGGTCCCGCTTTTCCCATGTCCTACCCCAGAAGAGGCTACAAGACAGGTATCTCTCTTGCGTTTCCGGGTTTCCCGCCCGGAGTTAAGTGGTTGATCGTTGCGAATGTTGCGGTCTTCCTCCTGCAGTTGGTCACCGCTAAGAGCGCCGCCTTTTCGGGGTTTCTCAGCACACTGGCCCTCGTTCCCGAGGCCGTGGTGCGCTTCTTCGCCGTGTGGGAACTTGCGACATATCTCTTCTTGCACGGCAGTTTCACCCACATCCTCTGGAACATGCTCGCGTTATGGATGTTTGGCGCCGAGCTCGAACGCTCTTGGAGCACGAAGCGTTTCCTGCAGTTCTACTTCTTCTGCGGGATCGGAGCGGGAATCTGCGTCGTAATTGCAAACTACATCGTCGGAACGCCCCAAACTCCCACTATTGGCGCTTCCGGCGCAATCTTCGGGATCCTGCTCGCGTACGCGATGATGTACCCCAATCGCACGATCTTGTGGGGCTTTCTGATCCCGATTCAGGTGAAGTGGTTTGTTCTCATCATTGGAACCATAGCGTTCCTGAGCGCGATTTGGGGGGGGAACAGCGGGGTCAGCGAATTCGCGCACCTCGGCGGCCTGCTTTTCGCCTACATCTTCATGAAAATGCCGCGTCGCCGCTTCGATCTCGCCGCGCCAATTCGTCAATCCTACAAGGACTGGAAACTCCAGCGCGCGAAAAAGAAATTCCAGGTTTACCTCAAAAAACAAGGGTCCGACCGCGATCCCTGGGTCCACTAGCCGCGTAACGGCGAACCACCTCCAAACGTCCCTATTTTTGCTATAGTTCGCTTCAAGGCCTATGAAAGCGCTTCGATGTACCGCTCTCCTGTCCGGATTTACCCTGCTTAGCGGCGCTGTGTACCTGGCTGCGCAGCAGGGCCCTGAGTCTCAATCCTCGGAAACCGTCGCTAAGCCCAAGAAAAAGGACACTACAGGCGACGCTTCGACGCCCACAGACTCCGATCTCCCAAAAATCCCCTCCAAGTTCAATCCCAAGGACAAGGTTGCGCCGGAGGGTCTGCCGACCTTCAAGAGCGATGTGACCACAATCCAGGTGGACGTCGCCGTCCTGGATAATAAAGGCCGATTCATCCCCAAGATTCCACGCGGTAACTTCCGCGTCCTCGAAGACGGTGCCCCGCAGCCGGTCACCGGCTTCTCCGTGGGCAACGAAGCGCCCATGACCGTAGCGATGGTCGTTGAGTTCAGTAATCTCTTTCAGTCCTATTGGTCTGAGGGCTGGTATCAGACCCTGGTGGCAGCCTATGGCTTCGTAGAAACATTGAAGCCGGACGACTACGCAGCCGTGATTGCATTCGATATGCGCCCTGAAATCCTCACCGATTTCACCACGGACCGCATGAAGATCCAGGAAGCCATGCAGCGCCTCCGGATACCGGGCTTCTCCGAGTCGAACCTCTTTGACGCGCTGGTCGACACCGAAGATCGCATGAAAGATATCGAGGGCCGCAAAGCGATCATTCTGTTTGCCTCCGGCCGCGACACGTTTAGCAGGATCACATTCGATAAGTGCCGTAAAACGCTTCAGGAAGACGCCGTTCCAATCTACGCCATCAGCCTGCTGCAGTCGCTGCGCGAGCGAATGGATGCTTACGGCGCCATGGGCCCGATCTCTCGTCTTGACTTCCTCCAGGCTGATAACGAAATGAAGACCTTTGCCAAGGAGACAGGCGGGCAAAGCTACTTCCCCCGTTTCTACGGCGAGTTTCCGAGTATCTATCGCTCCATCCAGGACGCGCTCCGCAACCAGTACTCGATCTCCTATCACCCCACGAATACGGCCCGGGACGGTAAATACCGTAAGATCAAGGTCGAACTGGTGAATCCCGAGACGAACGAGCCGCTCCGGATCGTGGAAAACGGGAAGCCTATCAAGTACCAGGTCATTGCCAAGGCGGGCTATACGGCTCCTCGCGAAGTCGAGTAACCTGTTGAAGCGCAACCCGGTTTTCCTGCATCCTAATCAGTGATGTACCGGGTTATCACGGTAGCTCGCGAGTATGGCAGCGGTGGCGGGACGATCGCCGCAAGGCTGGCTGCTCGGCTAGGCTGGGATCTGATCGACAATTCCCTCATTAAGCAGGTCGCTCAGGCTGCAAATGTCGATCCCGAGGTATGCCATGAATGCGACGAGCGTGTCGATTCCTGGTTCCACCGCTTGAATAAATCCACTTTCGGCCTCGGAGTCTTTGAAGGGGTCGCGGTAGGAGACGTCTTCGACGCGGATGCCATGGCGTCGATCACGCGCAGAATGATCGAGGAGGCCGCCCGGCAGGGTAACGTGGTTGTTGTCGGACGCGCCGCTCAGTGCATCCTGCAAGGCCAACCCGACGTATTTCACCTCTTCGTTTACGCTCCCATGGAGGACCGCATCCGCCGCATTCGCGATAAATACGGCAGCGCGTTCGCTACTCCCGCTCGCATCGAGGAACAGGATCGGCTTCGCGCGCAATACGTCGAGTATTATTACAAGTGCAACTGGCGTGAAGTGCACCTGTACGACGCGCTTTTCTGTTCGCTTCTTGGGGAAGACACGGTAGTCTCCGCGGTTCTGACCGCAATGCAGGCCAATATCTCAAAGGACCAAATGCTGCATGCCTAATGACGTTGCGCCGCCCGAGGCTGTCCCTCAGGCGGCCGCGCCAACAATTCCGCATATCAACCCTTGGATCGTTGCTGTCTCGGTCATGTTCGCCACCTTCATGGAGGTGCTGGACACGACCGTAGTGAATGTTTCTCTTCCGCATATTGCCGGGAGTTTGTCGGCAACGGTCGACGAAGCCACCTGGACGCTGACATCCTACCTGGTCGCTAACGCGATCATTTTGCCGATCACGGGCTGGCTCGCAAATCAGTTCGGTCGCAAGCGTCTTCTGATTGCGTCCGTTGTCGGATTTACCGTCGCGTCTTTTCTCTGCGGCTTGGCGCCGAGCTTGTTCTGGCTGGTGGCGTTCCGCATTATGCAGGGCGCTGCCGGTGGGGCGCTTCAGCCCTTGTCGCAAGCGGTCTTGCTCGAGGCCTTCCCCCCGCAGGATCGCGGCAAGGCGATGGGCTTCTGGGGCCTGGGCATCGTTGTGGCGCCGATTCTTGGACCCGTCCTCGGCGGTTGGCTGACCGAAACGTATAGTTGGCGCTGGGTCTTTTACATCAACGTCCCCGTCGGCATCGCCTCGATTTTGATGACGCGCGCCTTCATTTTCGATCCGCCTTATATTAAGGGCAAGCGGTCCGGCGGCATCGACTTCTGGGGGATCGGGTTGCTCGCGCTGTGGGTTGGGGCGCTCCAGATCGTGCTCGACAAGGGCCAGGAGGATGACTGGTTTTCGTCCCACTTCATCCAGTTACTCATCGCAATCGCGATACTCGGGGCCATAGCGTGGGTCGTGCGCGAATACATGGCCGGGCATCCGGTGGTGGATTTGCGTGTCTTGAAGAATCGAACTTTCAGCACTGGCACTGCGCTGATGAGCATTGTCGGCTTCGTGCTCTACGGCAGCATGGTGCTGCTGCCGGTGTGGTTGCAGACGCTGCTGGGCTACCCCGCGCTACAGGCGGGTATCGCCATGGCTCCGCGCGGCATGGGCTCATTTATCGCGATGCCCCTGGTCGGCGCGGTTCTGCCGGGTCGGGATCCACGCAAATTCCTTGCCTCCGGCCTGATCATTTCGGCCGGTACGCTCTACGCGTTGTCGCGGCTCAATCTGAACGCCGGCTATTGGGATTTCTTCTGGCCGCAATTCGTCCAAGGGATCTCGCTGGCGCTTCTATTCGTACCGTTGACCACCATTACCATGGGACTCATTCCCAGGGAGCAGATGGGCAATGCGACCAGCCTCTTCAATCTCATGCGCAATCTGGGTGGAAGCGTCGGCATCGCGACCACGGCCACGCTGATCGCGCGTCACCAGCAGACGCATCTCAACGATCTGACGCAGCACGTCAGCGTCTACAATCCGCAGGCCCAACAGATGCTCAGCAATCTGAACGGCATGTTTCAATCCCAAGGCTCAGGGCCCGTAACGGCCAGGCAGCAGAGCATGATGACCGTCTGGGGCATGGTTCAACAGCAGGCCGCGATTCTGGCGTATATTGACGTCTTCGTGATTCTCGCAGTCATATTCCTCGCCATTCTTCCACTCCTGTTCATCATGAAAAAGCCACCGAAGGCGGCCGGCCCGGTTGCGATGCATTAAGAAGACTACCGCTTCCTGCCGTAGGGAGTGTCGGGGTTCCGCAACGCTGTCCCGCATTTTCACGACCATGCGGAACCGCGCGCGTAAGCAAGGGGAGATTGCCGAGATTATTTCACAGACCCGGCAGGGAGCGGTCCGCCGCCTGTTTCCCTAATCGCACACAGTCCGGGATACCAATGCCGTCGAAGAAATTTCCAATGACTTGAAGTCCAGGCAGTTCGCGCAAACGCGCTTGGACTTCTTCGATGCGCTTCTGATGTCCCACCGTATATTGCGCCATCGAACCAGGCCAGCGATGGATAGTGTGAAATGACGGCGTGGCTGTAACGCCCATGATGTCCCGCAGTTCGCCGCGGGCGATCTCGACCAGTGCCGCATCGCTCTCATCGAGCGACTCGCCCGACATAAAACATCGCATCACGACTTGATCGTCCGGTACGCGATAGTTGAATTTCTTATGTACCCAGGTGCACGCCTTGACATGCTTGCGCTCACGCTTCGGCACCAGGAATCCGAAGCCGTTCAACGGATGTGCGATGTCGCTGCGTTGATAGCCCAGCGACAACGTCAGCGACGACGTGTAGGGAATTCCGCTGAGTAAACCTGCGAGCGCCGGCTCATGCGGCTCGAGCAGCGCGCCTGCCTGATATGCCCGCACCGCGAGCACGATTGCGTCGCCATGAATCCAATCTCCATTCACGCGCACGCGCCAGCGAGAGCCGTCGCGTTCCAGGGCTTCAACCGTCCCGTGAACCAAGTCGAGACTCGGCGTAAGCGCGTTCACGAGTGCGCCCAGACCGGGCTTCAAGGTCTTAAAAAGCGACCCGCCGCCTTTCGGCCGAGGCTGGGTCAAAACAGCTCGCGTGAGACTGCCATACTTCGTTTCCAGCTCTACGAACCGGCTCAGCACGCTGTTGGCGCTGAGTTGGCCGGGATCTCCGCCGTACACGCCCGCAAGCAGCGGCTCTGCGATGTAATCGACAGACTCTTCGCCGTAATGGTCTACCAGAAAATCCCGGACGCTACGGTCGTCGTGCTTCGAAGGGCGGCGAAAATATTCCATCCCCATCTTGAGCTTCGTGCCCCAGCCGAGCAGCCCCGATTTCACCACCGGCATGAT
This sequence comes from Bryobacterales bacterium, assembly GCA_963802915.1. GTDB lineage: Bacteria > Acidobacteriota > Terriglobia > Bryobacterales > Bryobacteraceae > JAICMB01. The sequence goes on along the minus strand of CAWDKQ010000016.1, from coordinate 126,730 downwards.
CTTCGTGGGAATCATCATCATCATGCCGTCGGGCAGCGGTTCGAGCTTGCCGCGCTTCAGGATGTAAGTTGCCCGCTGATCGTCGTTCGATCCGATGATCTGGTCGCCCAACCCGACTTCACGAATGAGTTCGAGGGCCGCTGGTTTGATGGCCAGAAAACTGTCGGGACCGGCTTCGAGCGTGCAGCCTTGGATCTGTTCCGTTTGAATCACACCGCCGAGACGTGTGGATTGTTCGACGAGAGTCGGGCGCAGACCCGCTTTATTGAGGTAATATGCGGCGGAAAGACCAGAGATTCCGCCGCCTATGATGATCGTGGAGGCTACGGCTTGAACTCCCTGACAAAATCGACCACGGCGCGAACATGATCCACCGGAGTCTCCGGCAGAATGCCATGGCCGAGGTTGAAGATGTGACCGGGACGAGTGCCGGTCCGCCGCAGCAGTTCATGCACGCGCTGCTTTAACTCCGGCAGCGGCGCAAACAGCACCGCCGGATCGAGGTTTCCCTGAATTGCCGATCGATAGGAGATATCCATCCAGGCCTGATCGATATTGATGCGCCAGTCGCAGCTCATGACATCGCCGCCGGCGGCGTGCAACTCACGGAAATAACCGGAGCAGCCGGTCCCGAAATGAATTACAGGCACGCTCGCCGTGCGGATGCGTTCGATCAAGGCGCGCGAATACGGCGCAACGTAGCGGACATAATCGTCCGGGCCGAGCGCGCCCACCCAACTATCGAATACCTGAATCGCACGTGCGCCTGCGGCCACCTGGCTGATCGCGAACGGTCCCAGCACGTCGACGAGTTTGCCCATCAGACGGCGCCACAGCGTCTCGTCGGTGTACATCATCTTTTTGGTCTCGATGAAGCTCTTCGTCGGACCGCCTTCGATCATGTAGCTTGCGAGCGTAAACGGCGCGCCAACGAATCCTACCACCGGCACGCGTCCGGCGAGTTGCCGCACTACCAACTGGATGGCCTCGCCAACATATTGCAGCTCGTCGGTATTGGAAATCGAGAGGCTGTCCACGTCTGATGAAGTGCGCACCGGGTTATCGATCGCTGGTCCTTCCCCGGTGACAAATTTCAGCTTCAGGCCCATCGGCTCGACCGGGAGGAGGAGGTCGGCGAAAATGATAGCCGCGTCCACGTCCAGGACTTCAACCGGCTGCAACGTAACCTGAGCGGCCAAATCGGGGCGCTTGCATATTTCGAGAATGCTGGCCTTGGCCCGAATCTCGCGGTACTGTTTCATGTACCGCCCCGCCTGCCTCATAAACCACACCGGCCGAACATCTGTCGGCCTGCGTCGGCAGGCATCTAAAAAGCGACTTGTCATTGAAGCCATGCGCATGGGACATCCGATCTGTCTTCACACATGAAGACGCGGAAAGTTTTTGGTTTATGTTTCTGGGTCCACTCGCGGCCCAAAATGTAGTATGGCTTGCACCATGCCTCGGAGTCGATAGTTTTCGGTGTAATAATCGAAACGGACAGCATACCCATCGATGGATAGCCCGTTCGAGGGTCCATGATGTGGCTCCACAGTTTGCCGTCGGCGTAGAAAAACTTCTCGTAGTTGCCGGACGTGGACATCGAATCGTTTTTCAGATACGTCGACGCGATCGATTTCGACGTATTCCTCGGGTCCTTGATATTGACCTTCCAGCCTTGCGAATCCTGAGGCGGATTTCCGATGGCGTAGATGCTGCTTCCGCCTCCCGAAATCAGCGCCGAGTGGATGCCGTTCTCTTCGAGGTTTTCCGCCATCTTGTCCACCGCGTATCCTTTGCCGATACCGCCCGGGTCCATATCCATGCCCTTTTTCGCGAACTTGACAGTCTGATTCGCCGCGTCGAGGATAAGACCCTGGTAGCCGGTTTGGTCCAAGGCGCCTAACACCTCAGCGCGATGCGGAAGATGGCCGCTTCCTTTATAAAAGCCCCAGATTTTCATCAGCGGACCCACTGTTATGTCGAAAGTCCCTTCGCTCTGGCGGCTGTAGCCGACGCAGGCCGACAACAAATTAAAGAGTTCGAGCGACACGTGAACGGGATGGTCACCTGCTTCACGATTAACCTGCGACCACTCGCTTTCCGGGCGGTAGTTTGAAAGCAACTGATCGAGTCTTCTGGCCTCCTCGAGCGCCGATTCCACAGCCGACTCTAACTGATCGCGATCTTCACCGTAGGCTACGACCGTGAACGTGGAACCCATTGTGTCCACGCTCCCTTCGGCCCGGGACATCTCCGGCGGAGCGGTCGCTTCCGTCGTTTTCCCGGCGGGTGGCTTGTCCAGTCCCGCACCGGCCACTACCACCGCGCTTATTAACAACAAACTTAGCACATGATGTTTCATCAGGCAGTTATTTTTTTGAGAGGTCTCGCGGCTCCGGATCGATGTCCCGGGGACGTCCTTTCTTGACTCTTTTCAGGAGCGTTTCCACTCGGGGGCCGATCGTGACGGAGACGTCGGCTTCGAAGTGAAGTTCCGGGATGCGGTAGGTTTCCAGGCGCTGCGAAAGCTGGCGGCGCAGGAATCCGCGTGCATTTTCTAGCGCCGCGAGCGCCTCGGTGGGATCGCCCCCGCCGATAAGCCCGACACGGACCTGCGCGCGGCGTTTGTCGGGCGAGGTAATCACCTCGCTCACCGTTACGTCCAGGACCCTCGGGTCCGACATCTCGTAAGCAATCAGTTCTGCCAGTTCCTCTCGAAGCGCTTCGGCGAGGCGCTCTGTTCGGTGGGGGTCCATTTTTTCAATCCAACCACTCCAGTGTGGCGTCCACCAGGCTCGGTCCGGCGTAGTCGGCGGCGTCCCGTTCCACCGCTTGCAGTACCTGCTCGGCGCGAACGCGATCGCTCGATACTGTCACGGCCGAGATCAGGGACCGCTGCCAGGTGTCCTGGTAATCGATCTCCGCAACCGCGACATTGTGGCGGCTGCGCAGCCGGTCCTTGAGCCCTTTGACGGTGTGGCGCTTGTCTTTCAGGGAATGCGATTCCGGAAGGTGAAGCTCCAGGGTCAGCACACCGATGCTCGGCATAATTTAGGGCCGCACAGGCGCGAACGTGCCGCGCCCTCGTTAAGCAAAAACTTCCGGCGCCACGCGCTCTTTCGCAAAAGCTTCCATTACATCGTTCGGTTTGATATCCGGGAAATTGCGGAGCGTCAGACCGCACTCGAAGCCGGCCTTGACCTCACTGACATCGTTCTTAAACCGCCTCAACGAATCCACCTTGCCTGTATAGACCACGATGTTGTCGCGCAGTACGCGCACTTCGCTGTCGCGCGAGATGCCGCCGTCCAGCACCATGCAACCGGCCACGTTCCCGACCTTGCTGATGCGGAAGACCTCGCGGACTGAGACGCGGCCCTTGTACACTTCCTTGAATACCGGCTCGAGCATGCCTGTCATGGCGCGCTTGATTCGTCCGTAAGCTCGTAGATGATCGTGTGCAGACGGATGTCGACCTTCTCCTGCTCCGCCAACGCCGCTGCGTCGCGCTCCGGCCTGACATTGAATCCGATGATGATGGCGTTCGATGCCGAGGCCAGCAGTACGTCCCCTTCGTTGATAGCGCCGACGCCGCTGCGGATTACGCGGATACGCACCTTCTCGTTCGTGAGCTTCTGCATCATGTCCGAGAGCACCTCAGCGGTGCCGCTGACGTCCGTCTTCACGATGATGTTCAGCTCCTTGATCTCGCCTTCCTTCAACTGCTCGTGCAATTGTTCCAGGGTGACGCGTGCCCCGCGAGCCATGGCGGTTTCACGCGCCTTCGATTCGCGGTAGATGACGATCTGTTTGGCTTTGGCCGTATCCGTAACCACCTGGAATCGGTCGCCTACTTCAGGCAGCGATTCCAAGCCCGAGCACTTCGGCGGGCATCGAAGGCTCGGCCTCGCGAATCTGTGCCCCGCGATCGTCGAACATGGCGCGAACCTTTCCGAACACCGAACCGCAGATGAAGTAATCGCCGACATGTAGCGTGCCGTTGCGCACGATGACCGTCGCCACCGGACCGCGTCCGCGATCGAGTTGCGCTTCGAGTACCGTGCCGACCGCCGGACGATCCGGATTCGCTTTGAAATCCTGAAGATCCGCGACCAGCAGAATCATTTCAAGCAGCAGGTCGAGATTGGTCTTGGCCCTTGCCGAGACGGGCACCATGACGGTATCGCCGCCCCAGTCTTCCGCAAGCAGGTTGCGATCGGCAAGCTGCTGCTTGATTCTCTCCGGCTGTGCGTCCGGTTTGTCGATCTTGTTGATCGCGACGATGATCGGCAGCGCCTGCGGCCCGCGCGTGATCGATGGCTTCAAGCGTCTGAGGCATCACACCGTCGTCGGCGGCCACAACCAGCACCACGATATCGGTTACCTTCGCGCCTCGCGAACGCATGCGAGTAAAGGCTTCGTGACCGGGTGTGTCGATAAAGACGATCTTGCGGCCGTTCTTCTCGATGTGGTACGCGCCGATATGCTGCGTGATTCCGCCCGCTTCGTGCTCCGCCACGTTACTGAGGCGGATGGCATCGAGCAGCGATGTTTTGCCGTGATCGACGTGGCCCATGATGGTGACGACAGGAGGCCGCTTCACGCGATCCTGTTCCACCTCCACCGATTCGATCTCTTGCGTGGCTTCCTGTTCGTAGCTGACCTTGTTCGTGGAAGCGCCGAACTCGCGCGAAATCTCCTCGGCCGTCTTGACGTCGAGCGTCTGGTTGATGGTCGCGTAGATCTTACGATCGAAGAGCTTCTTGATTACCAGATTGGCTTTGACACTCAACTTCTCCGACAGCTCTTTGACCGTCACGCCCTCGGCGATAGTGATCTCGCGATCGATGGGCGGCGGCGCAGCGGGTTCGTTGCGGCGCGACGATGGCAGCCGAAGCTTACCCTCTTCTTCCTCACGGCGTCGATCGCGCGCAACGGGCTTCGCGGCGTGCCGGCGTTGTTGTTCCGGCGTCGGAATTGTGGCGGGCTCAATACGTCCGGGCGTGGTCGGATGCATTGGACGCGCCCGTCCGCGCGGGCCGGGTCCGCCGCCAGGAGCTTGTCCAGGCATTCCAGGGCCGCGCATGGGACCCTGCTGGCCGGGACGAATAGGCCCACGATAAATTGGTTGTCCGGGAGTCGGCGACGATGGCCGAGTCGGCATTCCTGGACGGGGCGCCGGCGCTGCCGGCATCGGACGAGGCTGCGACTGCTGTTGCAGACGCGCCACCATGTCCGGGCGCGGTGGTACGACCGGCCGTGCCGCTGGTTGACCCGCGAGTCCTGGCCGCACCTGCTGGCGTAGCGGTACGTTCGGCGATGGCGCCTGTGGCCCTTCGGACTGCATCCTGTCGCCCTGCATCCTGTCGGCCTGCGGCCTTTCCGCTGGCATGCGTGGCTGCTGCGGTGCCGGCGGTGCTTTCGGCCCCATGGGCCTCGGAATAACTGGCGGCCGCGGAGTTCCGGGCATCACGGTAGAGGCGGCCACTGGCGTTCCCGGACTCGGAGACGCTGGAGCGGCCGGCATGGGCGGCAATGGTTGCCGCGGTCCGGACAAAATCTGCCCTGGCTTGGGAGCCGAGGGTGCGGTTGGAACGGGTCTCGCTTGAATAGGAGTCCTTAGAGGAGGATTGATAGGCGGTCCGCCTCCTGCAAGCGGTGGCCGCAAAGGCGCTGGTTTTAAACGAGCGCTTTCATCAACAGCCGGCGTCTGCGCGGCTGGTTCCTGTGATGCTGGTTGAGCTAGGGCGGGCGAAGGAGCAGGAGACTCCGGGGCCGGGGCTACCGGCGCTGGCGCTGCTTCCACTGGAGGAGCAGTCTCTCGATCCTCGGGTTGCGACTCCGGCTCCTGTTCCTCTTGCTCGGAGTCGACATCGTACTCGCGTTCCGCATATAACGTCACCGGTCTGTGGTTTCCCTCGTGCGCAGTCCTCTCCCCGTGATCGGCGCTTCGTTCGGCGATCGCCACTCCGTTGCCGGAGTAATGTCGCCGGATCTTGTCCGCTACATCGTCATCAATGGAGCTGGAGTGCGTTTTCTTTTCAGATACACCGAGTTCAGGTAACATCTCGAGAATTTCGTGAGATGGAACCTCGAGTTGCCGAGCCAGCTCGTTTATGCGGATTTTCTTCATAGGATCTGACTGCATCAACCTCGCAGAGCACGACTTAACCAGCGCTCTCTGAGTCCTTTATCGTATCAAATTCACCCTCTCCAACCGAAGAATCCGGGTTCGGAGAAGTACCAAGCTGCGACGGAGCCACCGAAAGATGAGCAAAAGCCGCGTCCGTAACCTGTTCTTTATCAGCACCTTGCTCCGCCGCGGCAGCTTCTTCCGCGGCGATCTCCTCTTCAGAAGGAACGACGCGCTCTTCGCCTTCGTTATCCACGGGCGCGGCCAACTGCGGCTCCTCGAATTGGCCGTAATAGCTGTTGACGGCCGCAAAGATCTTCTCGATCATCTGCGGTCCCACGCCGGGGAGCTCTTCGAGCTCTTCGGGCGTCATCGATCCCAGTTTCTCGATGGTTCCGACGCCGCCCGCTGATAGTTTCTCCACAATCGACTCAGCGAGGTCGTGATCCATCAGCACGGAAATTGGCGCGCCGCTCGGAACCAGGGCCGACATCGCCGATTCTACTTCCTGCCGCTTCTCTTCTTCGCTCTTGATATCGATTTTCCATCCGAGAAGCTTCGCCGCCAGCCGGACGTTCTGACCCTTCTTGCCGATGGCCAGCGAGAGCTGCGTATCGTCGACGATCACTTCCATGTGCCTGTCGGTGGGGTCGACAATGGATACGCGCGAAATTTTCGCGGGGCTGAGCGCGTGTGTAGCGAAGACCACGGGATCGTCTGAAAATTCAATGATGTCAATCTTTTCGCCGCGCAGTTCGCGGATGATCGATTGCACGCGCATGCCTTTCATGCCTACGCATGCGCCTACGCAGTCAACGTCGCGATCGCGGCTCACTACCGCAATCTTGGTTCGCTCGCCGGCTTCACGCGCACAACCTTTGATCACTACGGTGTTGTCGTAAATCTCGGGAACTTCCTGCTCGAACAAGCGCATGACAAGGTCCGGCGCCGCACGCGACACGATTACTCCGGCGTTCTTGCCTGCTTTTTCTACACTTTTTATGACGCAGCGCACTCGATCGCCGACACTGAAATTCTCCAGCTTGCTTTGTTCCTTCTTGGGAAGCCGCGCTTCGGTTTTGCCGAGATCCGCTACTACATCCTGCCCTTCGATTCGCTTCACGGTGCAGTTCACCAGTTCGCCAACACGGCTCGAAAACTCCGAGTAGACGGTCTCGCGTTCCGCTTCCCGCACCTTCTGAAGAATCACCTGTTTTGCTGTTTGTGCCGAAATGCGTCCCAGCGAATCGGTTGGTTTGGGAAACCGGACCACGGAGCCGAGTTCGGCGTTCGGGTCGGTACGATGGGCTTCACTCAAAGTGATCTCTTTGCCGGGATCCTGGACTTCTTCCACAACCTGGCGCACACCGAAAATTTCGAGCGCGCCGGTGCTGTTGTTGAAATCCGCGATCAAGTCTTCCGTGGTGCGGAAGTGCTTGCGCGCCGCCACCAGCATGGCGTCCTTAACCGCGTCGATCACGATCTGGGGATCGATACCCTTTTCCTTGCTCAAGATCTCGATGGACTGATAGATGCTTCCCACTGTTTCCTCTTTCAACTTTTCCCGGGTTCTTTACCACTCGAACTTAAGATTGGCTTTTTCAACCTGTTCGAGAGGAAAATGAATGACCTTTCCGGCGGCCGGCTCGAGCGCTATTACGCCGTCGGAAAATCCCGCCAGTGTTCCTTCCCACCGGCTTTGGTTCTCGACTGGCTCGCGCAGCACGAACTTGGCTTTCTGCCCGGTGAACCGAGTAAAGTCCTTTGGTTTCGTGAGTTTCCGCTCGACACCGGGTGAACTGACCTCCAGGGTGTAACTGTCACCTGGTATGACGTCTTCCACGTCGAGTATTGTTCCGACCTGTTGCGAAATGAACTCGCATTCTTTATGCGAGACCCCCTCGAGCTTGTCAATGAAGATACGGAGAAGCCGCGCTTTACCTCCGCCCAGAAGTTGGACATCCACGATCTCGATCCCTTCGGGCTCGGCAACGCGTTCCGCGATTTCCGTTATTTTCTTGACGATTGCTTCCTTGGACATCCGTGGCAGCAATTAGCAGCAATAAAAAAGTGGGCTTTCGCCCACTCAGGTCGCTCGACAGCTTTATTATACATCAGGTCTGGGGAAAAAGCTTCTAGGCTAGCCCCCGATGAACCCCGATGGACGCCGATAAGGCCCGGTTAGGGGAACTTTACCGTAATTTCTGTGGTCACTTCGACGGGTGCGCCGTTGAGGAGGGTCGGTTGATAGACCCAGGTTTTGACGGCGTCCATCGCGAGCTGGACCAGGAGCGGGTTGCCGCTGATCAGGCTCACGGACAGAATGGTCCCATCTCGTGCGATTAGGGCTCCAAATCGGACGTCTCCCGACAGCTGGGTGTCCGCTGGACGAGTCGGATTGGTTTTGCGCACCAATCGCGATGCCTGAACGTTGGCGGCCACCTTTATCGACGGGGTCGAGGCTACTTGTGGAGCGTTCTCGAAATATTCGATCATTGGCATCGGACCGTTAATGTCCTTGTCCTGCGGAGCCAGTTGGCGCGCTTTTGCCTGTAGAGTGTTTGCGTAGTCGAAGAGCTTTTCGTCGACGGAGCGGCCGAGGGTTGCTTTCATCGCTATGTTGGGAATGGCTGTTCCTGCCGCCGCCAGCACGAACGGGTTTGAGGTGGCTTCAAGTTCTGATTCGGCGTGGGCCTTCGAATCGGCGCCGAGTATTTCCATCGCGTATAGAAATCCGAGGTCGGCGGCGATGGAGCGGCTGTCCGGGTTAGTGGCCACGCCACGCTTCAACATGCTCTCGGCGTCGTCTTTGTCTTCGACGGCGAGGAAGCGGAAGGCGTTGTCGATCACTTTCGCGTCGGTGGGATGAGCGTCGACCGTCGCAAGCCAGTGATTGCGCGCGGCGTTATGATCCGCTTCGTTAGCGTAGGGACCGTTTGAGCGGGCGACGTAGGCTAGGGGCATTCCACAAGCCTCCCCTTCGGGGTGCTGATCGATCAGGTATAGGATCTGGTCCAGGCGGGCTATCCTGCGAACGGGATCGTCTCCAGGAGGTACAGGAGCTGTGTCGAGGTAGACACGCAGGAGGGCCACTCGTGATTCCACATCGCGGGGGATTTGCTGCTGAGCGCCTGGTGGTGGAGCGGACGTCAGGATTACCGCGCGCGTTTCTTGCGCAGCCGAGATTCCGGCGGCAAGAAGCGCGTAGAAAGCGAATCGATGGATGGTCATCGTTTGATCTGAGGCAGGTTGGATGCCATTGCTCTTGCTTTTACGAAGCCCAGCATTGTTGCGTCATCGGCGCCGCGAAGCTCGGGGAATTGGTTGCGTACAAATTCGACCATCTCATTTCGGTAGCGCCTATTTTGTTCGATCGCGTCCACTAGGAACGCAAACCCGGCGGGACGTCCGGCGAGGATCAGTTCATGTGCGCTGTCCGTCCTCACCCAGACCCATCGCGAACGCTGAAGGAGCATTTCGAGATACGGAATCGCGGCATCGCCGTAGCCCCGATGCAACGCGTAAGCAAGATTTATGAAGCGGTATTCGAGTTCCTTGCCTGGAGCGGGAGGGTTGTCGAGCGGTAATGCGGCTAGTTTGGGAAGATCCGCCGGGACCTTGCGCCAGGTTAGTGCGATCATGGCCTGTTCACGCGCTTTGTTCCTGTATACTAGGCTCCAAAGCACATCCCTTGCGCGTTCGTTCTTTGCCACGCCAAGGGCGCAGGCAAAGTCGACCAGTGTCTGTTCATTGGCCGTTTGAACGATGTGATCCGTCGCGTCGAGCAGAGCAGTTTCGGCTCGGGCGCGAACGGCGTCACTGACTAATGGTTTCTCCGGCATTGCTAGCCGGTACACGGCCGTGATGGCGCCATTCAACAGGACCGGAGAGTCGGAGTGCAGGAGGGGAAGTGCTTCTTCGACGAATGTCTTTGCGTGGTCCGGGTCCGCGAGCCGTATGGTCACGTCGCTGGGTCCGCGGTCTTTTACGATTTCGGAAACGCTGGCTGTCACTTGCTCCTTGGGCCAATATCGCAACGCGGAGGCGGCGAACTGGCGGACCAGCGTGTCCTCGTGATAAAGATACGGCAGCAATAGCCGGAGGGACTGTTCATCCGGTATGCCGAGGATTGACGGCAGGTAGTCGGTGATGAGGTTCGCGGTGTCCGTGGGAGCTTGAGTGCCGATCCAATCGAGCCAGCGCTTCCGGTCGCCGGCGCTTGCGGGAAGGATCTCAATCGGGGTCCATTGCGAGTGGATTACCGCCGATTGCCCAGGGCGAATCGTTACGCGCACTTCATAAATGCCCGCTTGATCGAACCGGTATTGAAGGTGCAAAGGAAGTCTGCGACCGTGAGGTTTCTCCACTGGCAAGCCGATCGAACCGCAAGGACCGGGACCGTTAATGTGCGTCCCACCTTCCTGTCGCACATTGATTTTGGCCAGCATTTGACCAGCACGCCGCACTTCTACTTCCTGACATCCGAAGTAGGATGGATCGATTCGGAAAGGATAATCGATGCCTCCTTCCCAGTCGCGCGCGACAACCTTCAGCCATACGGGCATCCCCACTTTGGCCGGGCTCTCCAACGATATTCTTACGTCTTCGCGCGCCACGGGTACAGTGACTGCTCGGCTGGACTGCCCTTGATAAACGATCCGAATCTCCGTTGTGCCGTCGGCAATTGTCTGGGGAACTTTGAGGTTGATCTGCTTTTCGCTTACATAAAGGAGTTCGGCTGGGATACTCCCAATAAGGACCTGCGTATCGCAGAGTTCCGTGGGATAGGCGGCTTGGACCGCGCAGCCGGCTGTGGGGCCGAGATGGTTCCCGTAGATCGTAACGAATAATCCCGGCGCCAGCGGGTAGGGTTCTTTACCGAACGAAGGTTGAATGCCGCTCGCTTGAAATTCGGGCTGCGCAAATGCTGTCGCGCAGAACAAGATGAGCGAGCAACAGCGGATCATTTGGATCGTGAAAAGTCGCCCGAGCTGACTTTGCCGAGCCATGAGTTGTCCGTGGTGCCCCATCCTCCTACCACTTCGAAAGAAGCTCGGATGGAGTACCTTCGGTCGAATAGCTCGCCGAGCAGAATGTCTTTTCGATTTTCCACGTACACAAACTTGTTTGTGGGCAGAAGCAACTCGTAAGATTCTTCTGGCGCCAGTCGAACCGTGAGCGGTTCCATATAGCCCGCTACAAACTGGGCTCCGCCAAGATACAGGACTTGGCACTCCTTGCCGTCCGGAGCGGTCCCAGTGAAGTTGAAGTGATACATAGGCCCGTTTCCCGTGCGGGCTCCGACCAGGATGTCGCGCTCGATTCCGTCGTTCTGAAAGACAATTCGAATTGCGGAACCCGTCGAATTTAGACCGAGTCGAAGGTCGTTGGCAGGAGGTCCCCACGCTACGGCGTCCGCGGCGAAGATCGAAGGAATAACGACCAGAAGCGCGGTCAGCCGCGCAAGTCCGCGAATGCCTGCTCGATTTCGAACTTGGCCTGCGGGCACGCCGGAGTCAGCGGTAGACGCGGTGGACCACCGTAGTAGCCCATTAAATCCATGGCGTGTTTCAGGCCAGGGATTCCGTACTTCGTGGTCACTAACTGCGAAGCCCGCGAAATGCGGTTTTGCCAATCCATGGCGGCTTCCGGTTCGCGCGTCCGATGCGCTTCCCATATGCAGATGGTCGCATAAGGGGCCGCGTTAGCGAATGCCAGAATTGCTCCTGTCGCGCCAACAGCAAAAGATGGAGCAAGCGTCGGCGCCGATCCCACCAGGACGTTGAAGCCGGGCTTCACGTCGCGGATCATCTGCATCACTTTTTCGAGATTGCCGGAGCTTTCCTTCACGGCGATGATGTTCGGATGGTGCGACAACTCGGCTACCGCCTCGGGCGCAATATCGATCCCTGTAGCTTGCGGCCAGTTATAGATGATCAGCGGAATCTTAGCCTGGTCCGCGACCGCCCGAAAGTAGAGCATCTGCGCGGCGGAATTGTTGATCAGGTTCTTGTAATAGTGCGGCGTGCGCACCATCACAGCTTTATAGCCGATCTCTGCGGCGCGATTCGTGAGCGATACTGTCTCGCGAACGCTCTCCATTCCGGTTCCTGCGATCAGCAGTTTCTCAGGCGCTGCATACTCGGCCACCCACTCCCAGAGCTGTATTTTTTCCTGCTCGGTGAGCAGGACGCTCTCGCCGGTCGACCCGCAAACGACGTAACCCGCGAGTCCGGTGCGGTTCCACTTGTCCACATTGTGCTGGACCTTGACCTTCCAGAGGTCGCCATTGTGATCGAACGGGCTCGCAATAGGAGGGTAAATGCCTTGAAGTTTCATGGGGTGGGAAAGGGACAGGCCGCCGTGCAGCCTGCCCCGCGAAGATTGCTACTTTGCGATATACGAAATTACGAGCGTGTACAGCGCGAGGGATTCGATCAGCACCAGACCGAGAATGAGAGCGCCGCGGATGGCAGCTTGCGCTCCGGGGTTACGCGCCATGGCTTCCGTGGCCGATGCGACGGCCTTTCCTTGTCCCAGCCCGCAAAGGCCGGAAGCGATGCCCATGGCGATGAACGCGGCCGGCAGGTGATAGTCGACTCCACCACCGCCAGCGGGCGTCTGTGCGAAGATCGGGCTGGCCAGCAGCATGCAGGTGAGGGCCAGGAAGATTACTTTACGTGTCACTCGATTGCTCCTTGTATGGATTGTTCGCGAGGAGGTGGTTCCCGGCCTGCCCTGGGGGACGGCGGGCTCACGCTCGGAACGGATAAAGCCGTTATTAATGTTCGTGCGCCACCGCTGAGCCGACGTAGATCATCGTCAACAGCATGAAAATATATGCTTGCAAGAGCGCTACAAAGACGTGCAGGCCCATGAAGACCGCCGGGATCACCAGATAGGTGAGCGACAGGAAGGTCAGCGTCACCATTTCACCGGCGAACATGTTCGCATAAAGACGGATGGTGAGCGAAAGCGGCCGCGCCAGGTGGCTGATCAATTCAATCGGAATCAGGACCGGCGCCAGCCACGGCATGGGTCCAGCGAAGTGCGCGAGATATTTGCCGATGCCATGTTCCCGCGCGCCCCAATAGTTATAAAGAAGGAATGTGCAGACAGCGAGACCGGCGGGCACCGCGGGCGTCATCGTTGGCGATTCGAACCCGGGTATGATCCCGATCAGGTTCATGAACAGAATAAAAATGAATAGCGCCCCGAAATAGGGAATGTATTTTCGGCCATGCTCGACGGACTCGTCGGTTTGTCCTTGGACGAACTCGTAGACCAGTTCGAAAACATGCTGCAAAGGTCCGGGCTTATCCACCGACAAGCGCGATCGCAGAACTGCAAACAGCACGATGATGATGGCCACGACAAACAGCTCCATCGATAGCCAGTTGCTCCAGGGATGAGCCGGATTGTGCTGCCACTTCACCGCGTTGAGCACCGCATTAGCAGGTCCCGCCAGGATGCGGTTCAGGAGCGCGGTAAGCCACAGTTCATGTTCCATAGATCAATTCGTAAATTATTGAGATAACGACGGCAACAGAAGATACAAGCAGGCCGCAAAAGAGGGCCGCCGCCGGGACTTCCAAGTACCTAACTATAATATAGCCTGCGCCTGCCAAAACCGCAAAACGCAAAATCCAAAACCGCGTCGAACGCCTGTCAGGAGCGGCTCCCAGCCCATCCACTACCTTCTTCCAGCGCCAGAAACTGAGTGCCGACAGCATCGCCCCGAGCAGGAACCCGATTCCGAAGCGAAAGCCCTTGAGGAACCCCGCGCCGATCGCCCCGATTGGGCCCAGTGCGAGGATCAAATAAGCGATGCGGCGGACGCTCTTCTCGTAAGTGTCGTCCGCGGTCATTTCTCCGGCTTCGTCTCGCGGATCAAGTCCACAAACCCCGCCACGATCCCGAGAATCAAAAAGATGAAGGTCAGAAAATGCGTGCCGAAGAGCATATCCAGACCTTTCCCGATCAGATAGCCGACGAGAGTGCAGGAAGGAAGGACGAAAGCCAGCCCCAGATACTTTCCATACTGCTGCCATTGACCGTCTTTAGGCATTTATGCGCGCTTTCGCTTCAAAATGGCTTCCGCCTGATCGGCCGTCTCTTTGACCAGGATGCCCATCTTGGGATGACTCGGGACGATGTCGGGTTCGACTCCATACTCAAGCAACGCTTCCGAAGTGGTGGGACCGATGGAAGCTACCACGACGTCCTTGAATCCGGCGCGGACGGCATCGGCGATCCCTTCTTCCGCGGCGATCTGCATCAGATGTGCAATTTGTACAGACGTCGTGAACAGAATCACATCGACGTTTGCATTCGCGAGACGGCGCGCCGCTTCGCGAAGCGGGATCGTATCCTGCGGCAGTTCCCATTCGTAGACGCGGACGGGCGTCACCTCGGCGCCGCGTATTTTGAGAGCGTCCAACAGTTCGGTATTTCTCTTCCCGTATTCCTGAACGGCGATTCGTTTTTCCGTTCGGCCGGCGGTGACCTCCAAAACCTCGTGCCAGGTGTTCGGTTCGGGCGCAACCAGCGTCACCGGCACGTTCATCTCGCGCAACGCGGCAACGGGCTTGGGACCGCGCGCTACAGTTGTCAGGCCTCGCAGAGCTTCGGCAAAACGGTTCGGGCCATACTTCGATTCCAGCACTCGATTGAGCGCTCGCGTGCCGACTCCGGTCAGAAGAATGATCATGTCGAACTCGCCGGCAAAGAGGCGCGCGGCGAAATCGAACGCTTCGGTGTTGTTCTCGAGAGGCACTTCTCGAACAGCGGGCGCGACGAACGGAGTCCCGCCGTTGCGGCGAATCAACTCGCCCATTTCGGTGGCGCGCCGGCTTTCAAATGCAATGACTCGTAGCCCGTCGAGAGACATCGTTCTCAGGTTAACAGCACCGCTTTCCCAAGGTCTGCAATACATAAGGAAAGGTCACAATCACGTCCGGGTTCGAATCTCATTTCAAATGCCATCCACCTGGCATGCAGCTGTCGATCGCTTTTGACCGCGGCGGATACGGCCGCCCGGCTGGCTTGAGTACGACAATCTGGTGCTCGGCGTAACAACGCCGCGACCTTATGGTTTGTTACCCTGCTCGGTCTGTGTTTCCGCGGACGTCAAATAGGGATTCGGCGGTCTCCTTATGGGTCTCGTAGATCTTACCTGGTTGAGACAAGCCGAACAGTGCATTCAGTTGGATCGCCGCGCAACGCTAACTATGCCGACCGGCCGAAGAAGATATCCGCGCTAGTTGATCGCCCAGCATTACGAGATAAGCTCATGCGCTTTTGTCACCGCGGTACCGCGACACCCAAATAGTTCGCGAACTGTCTCACCGTAGGCTCTATAGTGCGGTTTTCTTAGACAAAGATGTGAGTAGCTAGATACGGGGCCAGAAGGGCCCGGCCCCGGTTTATTTTACCAGCGGAAGCCAAACGAAACCGGCAGATAGTCAGTATGCGAGTTGCGCATGAAGATACGGTCGTAACGTGCTTCAGCAAAGAACTTTCCGTGCCATTTAGATCCGAACGCAATACCGGCGCCCACGTCGATCCCGGGCTTATTCACTGAATAAGAAGCGAGAATTTGGTTAGCCGGGTAAGCTACTGGAAAGAATCCGTAAAATGGATTGAAGCCCGTGGAATAGGCGACAGTTGGCTGCGTAAATTCCTGATAGCGGTGAAAGATACCGGCGCCGCCGGTCAGATACACATCAATGTGACCTTTCGGATTCAGATGTACAACCGGGTCGATTGTCGCCTTGAAAACATGGATATCTCCTCCCGGCACGCCGACCGCGTTCAGAGTGGCGGCGTTAATTCCGAACGAATCGTAACCGGCGTCGAGCATCACTCCGAAGTAAGGATTGATGTTAACTCCAGCGCCGCCGCGGACGTTCCAACCCGTATTCAATTCGCGGCCGGTATTTCCGACCGGTGTGTCGAAACCGCCGCCCGCGTCAAAGGAAAACCTCTGAAATTCCTGCGCGTGGAGAGAGGCACAAGCGAGAATGCCAATCAAGGGTGTTAAAAAAGTTGTTAGTTTCATAAACCTTCCGGTAACTGCTTACATGAAGCGTAATACCTGAGTAGAGCTGAGCAAACAAAGGACCAATGTCACTTTGTTTCTTGATTGGAAATTATAAGTGCCGTAAGCGGCTCCATTAGTCGAATTAGAGCATGGGCATGCTGGAATCGCGCTAACATCGCGCCACCGAAGCGGCTACCGCGTCGAAAGGAAGGTGGTGCTGCGGCCGGCCCTCGACGTCCGCGGCAAAAGAGCGGCAGAAACACCCCCTGCACTGAGGTAATTATTATTCGCCGGTGGTCTGCCCAGGTGATGGGAGCTGTCGTTTCAGTTCGTGCAGCTCATCTGGCAAGGTCAGACGCGATCAGCCATTGTACGACGTTAAACGCAGCGACGGGTGAATCGCAGAGGGGCATTTATCGAGGCCGCGGGAAAGGGGGACGAAATGACTCAACTTACAGCAGAGCGCTTCCAAACCATCGAGTAAGGTAATGTGCCGGTGCGGTGGAGCCGATATCTAAGGATGGGACTATGCCGCCCATAGCCAAAATGTATCGCGCCGTCATCCGGGCGACCCTGGTATTCGTCTGCTTGGGCCATTTAACTGCACAACGCCAAACGTTCCGCCAGTACGGACCGCAGGACGGTTTGGCCAACCTCGATATCACCTGCCTCTTTCAGGATCGAACGGGATATATCTGGGTGGGTACCGATAGCGGGCTCTTCCGCTACGACGGGAGCACCTTCCGGCACTTTGGCCATGAGGAAGGCCTGCCGAATGTCGAGATTCGAGGGCTCGCTGAGTCTCCGGAAGGCGTACTTTGGGTAGCGACAGACTCCGGTATCGCGCGCCTGGCGGGAATGGAATTCAAACGCGTGGATGTCGGCGAAAAAGGACGTGTCGGACGCCTCGCCTTCGATCGCTCCGGCCGGATGTATCTGGAACACTTCGCGGGAATTATGCGCGGGGTGCCGGATGGCGCCGGATCGTATCGATTTCGCACGGTCGTGTCCGGCGCGAATGCGGGCCTGTCCGTGAATGGCGACGTCGTGTGGTTCGGCAAAGACGGTGATGTTTGGCGTCTGACTGGCGAAGCGGTGGAACGAGTGGGCTCGCCGTCAGGTCTACCGGCCGATCGATGGAATGCCATCGCCGAGGATACGCAGGGCAACTTATGGGCGCGCAGTCCGACCCGCTTGTACTGCCTCCCTAAAGGAAAAAACCGTTTCGTAAACCGTTCCGAGGGCATTCCAACCGCCGCCCTCGACACTCACCTCTACGCCGATCGCCATGGACGCGTTTTTGTCCCGAGCGACTCCGGCGTAGTTGTTTTGGACGGCACCCATCAAACGGTCATCGATTCCCGGCGGGGACTTCCGATCGACGCAGTCCGCCCGGTTCTCCTCGATCGCGATGAATCGCTTTGGCTCGGATTATACGGTGGCGGCCTGGTCCGAATGCTGGGTCATGGCGAATGGCTTTCCTGGAGGAAAGAGGACGGGCTCATACACAACACGATTTGGGCCGTGCGGCGAGATCGCGCCGGACGGGTCTGGGTCGGTACCAGCCGTGGGCTTAGCGTCATTGGTCCGGACAACAAAGTGGAGCGCTCTTGGACCACTCACAATGGCCTCGGAGGTGATCGGGTGACCGCTTTTGCCGAAGGGGTTGCGGGCGATCTTTTTGTCGCAACCGACTCCGCCGGAATCAGCCATTTCAGCGAAAAAGGAACCCTTCTACGAACCTACGGATCAGAATCCGGACTAGCCGGGGATTATATTCTGGCACTGGCTGTCGACAAGCAACAGCGGCTTTGGGCCGGAGGGATAGCGGGCTTCTTCCGGAGCCGTTCGCCCCTCAATTCCACGGCTGAGCTGAAATTCGACCACATGGATATCCCCGGTGTTCCCGCCCGGACAAGCATTAAGCAATTGGTAGTGGACGAAGCCGGATTTGTGTGGGCCGCCACGTCCAATGGATTAGCCCGCTTCGACGGCAACGGCTGGAGAGTTTTCACGCGCGCCGACGGATTGAAGGTCGATAAGTTGGAAGCCATCGCTCAAGGGCAGGGAGCGTTCTGGTTGGTATATCGGGACGCGCTCGGAATCACCCGTTTGCAACCGCATGGCGACCGCTTTGAAATAACGCACATCACCAAACGCGATGGACTTCACTCCGATCAGGTTTATAACCTGGCGTTCGATCCCTCGGGAAGGCTTTGGGCCGGCACTGACGAGGGTGTCGATGTGCTGGAACAAGGCCGCTGGCATCATTATGGCCGTGAGGATGGACTGATTTGGGACGACACCGACAGCCGCGCGTTAGACGCTGATCGGGACGGCAACATCTGGATCGGAACGTCCAATGGTCTATCGCGCTACTCGTCGCTTCCTTACCCAATTCCCAATTCGCCGCCGGAAGTCGTGTTGACATCAATCGAAGGAGAATCGAAGCAATGGGAGCCGCAAGATCGTCCCGTGTTGCCGTATTCGGAACGTTCTCTCTTCATTCGATATGCCGGATTGAGCTATCAATGGGAGACCCGCATCCGGTTCCGCTATCGCCTGACAGGTTATGACAATGCTTGGAAGGAGAACGGCGAACACAGCGTCCGCTATGTCGGCCTTCCTGCCGGTCATTACGCATTCGAGGTGATCGCGGCAGGTCCGAACGGAATATGGAGCCCCTCGCCGGCGCGGCTTTCGTTCTCGATTAACCCGCCTTGGTGGCAATCCTGGTGGTTCCTGGCTGCTTGTTTGGCGTTCGCCGTGGCTCTTGGCAGCGCGATATGGCGCCTTCGAGTGCGCGCGCTGATGTCGCAAAAGGAACATCTGGAGCGGTTGGTGGAGTTCAGAACGCGAGAGCTGGAATCTGCCAACAGCGCTAAAAGTCAGTTCCTGGCCACCATGAGCCACGAAATTCGCACTCCTCTCAATGGGGTGATCGGACTCACTGACTTGGTACTTGGCACAGAGTTGACCGCCGAACAACGCGAGTATCTGGACATGATCAAGCTGTCTGGAAACTCGTTGCTTGCCGTAATCAACGACATCCTGGATTTCTCTAAAATTGAAGCCGGAAAAATCGACCTGGAGGTCGCGGATTTCAACCTCCGTGCCTGTCTGGATTCGACCGTCAAGACAATGGCCTTGCGAGCCGACGAGAAGCAACTGGAAATGCTTTGCGAGTTCGCGCCCGAAGTACCGGAAACGGTCCAGGGCGATGCCAACAAGCTTCGTCAAATCCTCCTGAACCTGCTAAGCAACGCCATCAAATTTACAGAGGCCGGCGAAATCGCGCTGAAAGTCGAGGTCGAGAATAAAACCGGCGAGCTTGCCGTCTTGCATTTCAGCGTTGCGGACACCGGCATAGGTATCCCGGCTGAAAGACGGAGGGCCATCTTCGATCCTTTCACCCAGGCGGACGCATCGACGACGCGACAGTACGGTGGAACAGGCTTGGGCCTGACGATCTCGGCGCGCTTGGCGGAGACAATGGGCGGCCGGATGTGGGTGGAAAGCGAAGTGGGGCAGGGAACGCAGTTCCACTTCACGGTGAAGATGAAAATCCATGGAGAGCAATCGACAGTATCGCCCGCTGGAGCGCCCGGCCGTTTCACCGCGGCGAGAGTTTTGGTGGTCGACGACAATCCATCGAGCCGGCGAATTCTCCGGGAGATCCTAAGTCAATGGAATTTGCGGCCGACAGCCGTGGCCGGTGGCCTGGAGGCTCTGGACGAGTTGCGCGCGGCGGAATCCAATGACCCCTACGCGCTTGTGATTGTCGACAGCCGCATGCCTGACATGGACGGCTTCACTCTGGTGGAGCGGATCCAGCACACTCTTCCGACGCTCACCATTATGATGCTGACGCCAGCCGATTATTCCGGCGACGTTGCGCGCTGCCGGGAATTGGGCGTCACGGCCCACCTTGTTAAGCCAGTCCAACAAGCCGAATTGTGCGTTTTACTCGCGCAGAGCTTCAGTGGGCTTGCGCCGCATCCTGCGCTCGACTCGTCACCACCCGAGAAAGCGTCTACCGAAACCGAAATCAAGACTGGTTTACGCGTGCTGGTCGCCGAAGACAACGCTGTGAACCAGCGATTAATGACCCGCCTGCTCGAGAAGAAAGGGCATCGCTCCACCATCGCAGCCACCGGCCGGCAGGCTGTCGAGGCGCTCGAAAAAGATCGCTTCGACCTCGTCTTGATGGACGTCCAGATGCCGGAGATGGACGGCCTCGAAGCGACCACTCAAATCCGCCGCAAGGAAAATTCCAGCGGAAAACATCAATTGGTAATCGGCCTCAGCGCATCGGCGCTGAAGGAAGACCGGGAGCGTTGTCTGGCTGCCGGCATGGACGGTTATCTCACCAAGCCGATCCGGCAACAAGAGCTTAACGAATTGCTCGACCGTTGTCAGCCCGCCGAGGGTACCCCAAGTGGTTCGAATGGCCCGTCGAACGTGCTCGCCCTCGAGAACCTCGCGTTGAATACCGGCGCGACACGCTTACGCAAAGAACTCGGGCATTAAAAAAAATCGCTGCCCCCCAAGCGTTCTCGAATACGGAACCGCGCGCGTAAAGCAAGCGGAGATTGTCGATGATCATTTCACCGCACCGCCACCAGATCGCTCGTAACCAATATTTAACAATCCTTCAGTCATAATGCGATGGTGCACCAACGTGGCAAGCGTGATCCCCTGCGCAGCCTTGCTCCGACAGGATCCTCTTCATGAACCTACTTGACCTTGTTGTCGGCAAACCCATCAAGACCAGTGACGAACGCGCCGAGCAGATCGGTCCCGCCCAGGGCATCCCGATCTTCGGTCTCGATGGACTCAGTTCGGCGGCCTACGGCCCCGAAGCGGCGCTGAGCCTGCTGATTCCCCTCGGCCTGGCCGGGATTCGATACATCATTCCCATCACTGCGGCTATCATCACGCTGCTGTTGATCGTGTATTTTTCCTACCGCCAAACAATCGCGGCGTATCCGTCCGGCGGTGGCTCCTACACCGTGGCTCGATTCAATCTTGGTCCAGCGGCGGGTCTGCTGGCCGCGGCCGCGCTCCTCGCGGATTACATCCTCACCGCTGCGGTCGGCATTTCTGCTGGGGTCGGTGGGTTGATCTCAGCGATTCCCTCTCTGCTGCCATACACGGTTTACCTTTGCGTCGGTATATTGATCGCCGTCACTATCCTCAATCTCCGCGGCGTGCACGATGCCGGCATGGTTTTCGCCGTACCCACCTATCTTTTTGTCGGCACACTACTCATTACCATCGTTGCGGGAATCCTCCGCGTCCTCGTCAGCGGCGGTCATCCCGTGCCGGTCTCGCCGGTTCCGATTCCCGCGCGCGCAACCGAAATCGTCAGCTTCTGGCTGCTTCTGAAAGTGTTCGCGAGCGGTTGCACGGCTTTGACTGGCGTAGAAGCGGTGAGCAACGGCGTGAAAGCTTTTCGAGAACCCGCCGTCGAGAATGCGAAGAAAACCCTCACCGCCATCATTCTTCTCCTGGCAGTGTTGCTGGCGGGAATTTCTTATCTGGTAAACGTCTACGGCATCGCCGCGACGGATCCCGGCCAGCCCGGATACCAGAGCATTCTGTCCATGCTCACGGCGGCCGTGTTCGGCAAAGGCGTTTTCTATTACCTCACGATCGCTTCCATTCTTCTGGTTCTGTCGCTTTCGGCCAACACCGCCTTCGCCGACTTCCCGCGGCTGTGCCGTTCTATCTCGCAAAACAACTATCTGCCGCACGTTTTCGGCTACCGCGGCCGGCGGCTTATTTATACATACGGCATCGTCGTGCTGGCCGTTTTGTGCGCCGGCCTGCTCATTCTGTTCGGCGGCGTCACGGATCGGCTCATCCCCCTTTACGCAGTCGGCGCGTTTCTGGCCTTCACGCTCTCCCAAGCCGGCATGGTCATGCATTGGCGCAAAATTCGCGGTCCGGGCTGGATGCAGAAAGCATTCGTCAACGGAATCGGCGCCTTCGTAACGGGCGTCACCGTTGTCGTGGTGCTGGTAGCGAAATTTGTCGACGGCGCCTGGATCACGCTCATCTTCATTCCGCTGACGATCGCGTTCTTCGTAATTGTCCGCCGGCACTATCACTCGGTGAGAATGCTGACGGCATGCAAAATCCCCGTCAGCGCGGCGAGCCTCGGCGAGATCCCTATTGTCGTTATTCCCGTAGAACACTGGAGCGACATCGCGCGCCAGGGAATCGAATTCGCAGCGCATCTATCGTCGGAAGTCATCGCCCTGCACGTTGACGTGACCGAGCACGCCGAGCCGTTGGAATCGGATTGGGAACACTACGTCGAGCGGCCCTTCCGCCAAGCCGGTAAAGAACTACCGAAGCTCGTGCTCCTGCCGTCACCCTACCGCTTTATCATTATCCCGATCGTTCAATTTGTTCTGGATCTTTCGAAAAAGAATCCCGGACGAAGCATCATCGTGGTGATACCTGAACTGGTGGAGGACAGGTGGTACGAATACTTTCTGCACAATCAGCGCGGGAGGCTTTTAGAATGGGTGCTGTTGTCGCGCGGCAATGAACGCATCTTTACGGTGAGTTCTCCCTGGTACATCGGGGCGCGCAGATGACGATACTCCTCACCCCGCTAATGCCGGCTCGCAATCTCCCAGACCGCTTCCCGCGCCAGTCGAGTCTCTTTCTCGAGCGGCGGCAGGCCCAGCCGCGATACCTCGGCCGCGATCGCATTGATCGCTCGCCCTGCTTCCGCGCGCCGTCCGCCATTTGCCGCCACCAAACAGCGTGCGATACGAAATTCGACCATGGCCTCTATCGGAAACGATTTTCCCTCCGGAGACGGAATCTGGCTGAGGACCCCGGATGCTTCGGAGACAGATCCGCGCGCGATCAAGGCGCGAGCCAGCAAAGCGGCGGCCTGTAGCCGGTCGCCTTCGCGTCCGGTGGCAACGAATTTGTCCATAGCGGCGCGGGCATACGCCGCGGCTTCTTCCGCTTGACCCGCGGCCATACTCAGACGGGCAAACGCCATCGCGATTTCCGCCTGAGCGAAGCCGCCTGGGACCTTGCGGTTGACATCACGGGCTTCTTCATAGCTCTTGCGCGCTCCCGCCAGATCGCCCTGTTCCAACTGGGCGTCGCCGAGATCGAGAAGCGTCAGGCCAAGGTCCCAGTCGACATGCAAGTCTCGCAAAATATGAACGGCTTCGTTGTACTTTGCGATAGCGTCCGCAAAAGTGCCTTCGAGCGCAAGATCACGCGCCAGAACCGCTTCGCTGACCGCGATGCTTTCCCGGTCACTCGCTTTACGCGACCCGTCTAAAGCCCGTTCGCCCATGGCACGGGAGTCCGCAATTCGCCCCTCCGCCGCTAATATTTCGGCGAGGTCAGAAAGAACCGGATAGGTCTTCTGCGGTCCCATTTCGGTGCCGACCGCCAGGGCCGCGCGCGAGTCCGCCTCCGCGGCTTTAAGGTCTCCCTGCAACTTTTCGGTGTAAGCGAGTCCCTGTAGAGCGTTGAGCTTTTCCAGCAGATTACCCATCTCGTTCGCAATTTCGAGAACGGCGGCATACAAAGGCCGTGCTTTTGACGGCGCGCCAGTTGCAGCGAAACCGTTCGCCTCGATGCGATATGCGGCTGCCACACAGGCGCGATCGCCCAGCTCGGCGCAAATACGCCGGGCCTCCGCGCGGACATCCGCGAAGCCGGCCAACTCCAGGTTTTGCATCGCGCCCGATTCGAGCAAGCGCGCCCGCGCATACTGAAGCCTGGCGCCATTTTGCGCAGCCTTCTCGGCCGCGGCGTGAGCCGCCCGCCGCGTATGCTCAAAATCGGCGAGTGCGCCTGCGGCCTGCGCCTCTTGAAGGTCGATGCGCGGGTCGTCTCCCAGCGGTGGCGGCAGACTTCGCAAGACTCGTACGGTGGCAAGAGAGTCCTGAGCCTTGCCCACTTTCGTCTGGGCGGCCGCCAGCAGCAAACCGTACTCCAGATCGTCCGGCAGAAGCGTGACCAAAGCCTGATACACCTGGATGGCGCGCGGCCAGTCGTGAGCCATCGTCCGGTAGCGGCCTTCCACCTCGAGCTGCTCCACACGTCCGAGCGAGGCCGAAGAATCGAGCGCCTCTTTCGCTTCCTGCCGGGCGCGATCGTCCAGGCCCAGCATGGACAACGCCGCCGCCAGACCCGAATGGACTAAAGGATTCGACGGCGCAACGGAGGCGGCTTTTTCAAGATACTGCCGGGCGCCGAGAGCATCCGATTGCCCTAGACGTTCCATTCCACGAGCGTAAGATTCCATCGCAACCGGGTCGAGGGGCGGGAACCCTAAATGATCTTGGACCGGAGCAAGGCGCACGCCAAGCTGAGCACGGATGCGCCTGGCGCAACCCTGAGTCAGTTCGACGAGCCTGTCTTGCGCCGTTTCATCGCCAATTGCGGCGATTTGACGCCCGGAGCGGACGTCGAACACAACCACGTCGAGGCGAAGGCGATCGTCTCGCGGCAAGTATGTTCCCGCGACCGCATACTGGATTCCCAGGTTGACGCCGATTCGCCTCAACAACTGCGCCGGGTATACGGATTGCGGCGTGACGGACAATTCCCTACGCATCCGGGCCACGTTTTCCGTCGGTGGGGTTCGCAACTGCTGTCCGGCGCCCAGTTCGATGTTCATCAGTTCCGATATCGCCGGATCGATCCAGGAAGTTTCAGCCCGACCCGACAGATCGCGAAAACCGAGCACGGCAATCGACGCGCGCGGGACTTGCTTTTCGTAACGCCTGTGCACCACGTACCAGGTGGCGAGGCCAACAAACAGCAATGTCGCCGCGCTGGCGATCATCCAACGGCGAAACAGCGGCTTAGCAGCCGGGACCGGGATTGCTGCGGGTGCATCAGTCCCAGGAGGCGCCTGACGCGTACGAAAACGCGGAACATAGGCGCCCTTGGGAAGATCGATCACAACGGGATCGTCAATCCCTTCCTGCTGATAATATTCCGCAAGCTTCAGACGTAGCCGCCGAGCTTCGAGACGCACCACCGCATCCGTTCGCGGGTCGAAAGAATCGGGCCGTTCGAATACGGAGACTCCCAGAACATATTCTTTCAGCTCACTGGCGCACCCTTCGAGCGTCCGGTTGGTGACATACCGGAGCAGTCGCATGCACTGCTCCGCCTTCCGGAAGCTGGGCGAAGCGGCGATTCGCTCTAACTCGCTCGCAACGGCGGCCGGATCAGGTGAGGTATCGGTCGGCGTATTGGTCAAGTAGCGCCCCTCAGCCAGTGGACTGAACAATTATGCACCATCGCGCGACCGGTACGGAAATACTTAATGTTTCAGTGTGTTAACCGACGTAGCCTACCGTGCTCTCCTTGTTCCACCGCGTGCGCAACCCGTAAGATCAGCCACCTGTTCCAAGCGAACAGGCCGAGACGCTGAGCCGGCATCCGGCGTTTTCAGAAAGGGAGCACATCCATGATTCGAATCGTTAACCTCTTAGGCCTGGTGCTGTCCGCCGCTGCGGCAATCACCTTATCGGCGCAAGAAACCACAATCCATAGCTTCGCCAATACGGACGGCGCAAACCCCTTCGCGAGTCTCCTCCAGGCTAACGACGGAAATTTCTATGGGACAACATACAGCGGTGGGTCCACCATTAGCGCCACAAACAACGGCGAAGGCGTGGTCTTCCAGGTCACTCCCAGTGGCACGCTGACTGTAATCTACAACTTCTGTTCTCAGACGAATTGCACGGACGGCTCGCTCCCCGTAGGGGCGCTCATCCAGGCTACAGACGGGAATTTGTACGGGACCACGGCGGGTGGCGGGGCCAACAACCGTGGCACCGTCTTCAAAATTACGCTGGGTGGCTCGTTGACAACGCTTTACAGTTTCTGCAATCAAGCCGGGTGCAGCGACGGCTCCCAGCCGTACGCCGGACTGGTCCAGGCTAGCGACGGGAACTTCTACGGGACAACGAGGTTTGGAGGGACTAACGGTCACGGGTCGGTTTTCTCCATCACCTCCGGCGGCACGCTGACAACGCTGTACAGTTTCTGTCCCCAAAGTGGATGTCTGGACGGGGAGCAGCCGAACGCCGCGCTGCTGCAGGCCTCCGATGGGAACCTCTATGGGACAACGCTGTACGACGGTGCGGGAGCCAACGGCGGCGAGGGCACGGTCTTCAAGATCACGACGGGTGGCGCGCTGACGACGCTGTACAGTTTCTGCGTCCAAACGAATTGCGCGGACGGCTCAACCCCCGTTACGGGACTGATCCAAGCGTCCAACGGGGAACTCTATGGGGTAACCCAGCAAGGCGGCGCGAACGCCAACAATGGGACTGTCTACTCAATCACGACAGGTGGCGCGCTGACCACGCTATATAGCTTCTGCTCCCAGAATGGCTGTACGGACGGCCAGGGGCCAACCGGGCGGCTGATACAAGCCACCGATGGAAACCTCTACGGGACAACCGACTCGGGCGGCATCGGCTACGGCACCATCTTCAACATGACGCTGGGCGGCACGTTCACCAGTCTCTACAGCTTCCCGAATCCCGGGGCAGGCAGCGAACCCGACGCCGGTCTGATCCAGGCAACCAATGGTGATTTTTACGGAACCACATTCATTGGCGGAGCCAACGGCTTCGGATCGGTCTACAGCTTTGTGGTTCAAGTGTACGTACCCAACGTAGTGGGATTGACGCAAGCGGCCGCCACTACTTCCATCACGGGCGTTGGCTTGGTGGTCGGAACAGTGACGACAGCGTCCAGCAGCACCGTGCCCTCCGGCGACGTCATCAGCCAAGACCCAGTCGCGGCAACGCAGGTCAACCTCGGGTCGGCGGTCAATCTTGTGATCTCGACGGGAACCGCGGCTCTAACCCCACAGACCATTACGTTCAACGCCATCCCCTCCCAGGTCCAGGGCAAACCGCTTACGTTGAGCGCTTCCGCGAGTTCGGGTATGCTGGTCTCCTTCACTTCATCGACGCCGACCATCTGCGCCGTTTCCGGGACCACTGCAACTCTAGTGAGCCCGGGAACCTGCACCATCGTTGCATCCCAGGCCGGCGGTGACGGCTATGCTCCAGCGACGCCCGTATCGCAGAGCTTCACGGTGATAGCCGCCTACACCATCACCCCGATTCCGGGCGCGGAAAACGTTATTCTCGGCGGCGTCGCAGCCTTCGCGCTTGAAGTGCGCTCCACCACGGGATTCAACGGCAGCATCAAACTGAGCTGCTCGGGCGGGCCCGCCGGAGCCACTTGTGTGGATTTGCCAATGACGCTCCATCTGACGAACGGTACCGGGCTGGCGATCTCCGGAATCTTTTTCCCGAGGAATACTGCGCCGGGAACTTACACCATGACCTTCACGGGCGTTTCAGGCGCGATCAGCAACAGCGCCACGGCAACCTTCACCGTGAAGTAAAACATCGAGGCCGGGTAAGCGGCGCATCTACTATGCCGCTTACCTTGCCTTGCCATCAATGACGTGGATCACGCCACTCGGAAATGGCAAATGGCGCCGGGCTGGTGAGCATCGCGTGGACAAACTCGCATTGCCTGCTGGTGCCGGTCTTGGCATACAAACGCTTCAGATGATTGCGCGCCGTGTTCCGGCTGATGCCAAGCGTCGTCGCGATATCGTCCACGGTGTGCCCGTGCATCATCTGCACGGCGACCTTCGATTCGGCCGGCGAAAAACCGAAAAGCCCGCCGAGCAGAATCGGGTCGATCGCGGATCGCCGCTGTGAGTCTCCTAGATAAATGACGACCGCCGGTGCTGCAAGATGGCGGCTCCGAACTGGCGACACAACAACCATAATCGGGCTGCCATCGGGCCGCGACAGACGCAATCCTTCCGGTGCGCCTTCTCCGCTGACCCGAATTGCTTCCCGCATCCTTTTGCCTGACGCTGTGGAACTCAGTACTGTAGTTCCGTTTCGCTCGACCAGTATGCCTGTGGATTCGAGAATCCGCATAGCGGACCGGTTCGAAGTCAGGACCGTTCCAGTTTGGGTTACGATCAGGAAACCAAACGGCAAGTAGTCTATGGAAGAGAGAATTGCGGACTCGATACTCGACGTCGCAATCGGATTTTCTTCCGCGCGAAGATTACTGAAAGCGTAATCTGCGCGAGTAAGTTGTCGCGAACTTTGCATGGAATCGTCCGGCTGCCGTTCTCACGAAATAGTGGAATCAGTGGCGCCCTGAGCGGATTCATCCGCGTGCTTCGCCGTACTATGACCGCGAACTATCTCGTTTTGGACTATGCCTACTGTACTTTTACTAACCATTGCGATACACTGCAACCGACAATTGCAGACAAAAACGGCCAAAACCGGTTATGTTACGCAAGGTTAGGTTTGGCTGGCTCGTTAATCCGTGAACCGGCAAGACGATAGGCTCGACTCGTGGCGCGAAATTGCGGACTACCTGAAACGCGAAGTCCGCACCGTTAGTCGCTGGGAACAGGATCGGGGACTTCCCGTCCATCGAGTTCCCGGGGGCAAGCGCGGGGCAGTGTACGCCTACCGGTCCGAAGTCGACGCATGGCTCAAAAGTTCTGCTAAAACACCGCCTGTCGACTCTGAATCCGGCCGTCCGAGCCTATGGTGGAAAACCGCAATCGGCCTGGCAAGCGCCTGTATTCTGGCTTTCGCCCTCCTCTTGGCCTTTCGATTTTCACAGCATCCAAATCCGCAGCGCGTAAAAGTTGTTGGCGCCGAATTAACCGCGCTGGACGGCTCCGGCAATGCGATCTGGCGATACCAATTTCCCAAACCTCTCAAAGGATTTGACGGGGAGCAGGAGCCTACTCAGTTCGTTTCGCAGGTCCATATCCAAGACCTGAACGGCGACGGTAAGAACGAGATCCTGGTCGCCGCCTCCTACGGCTTCCAATATCAATCCAGCGACGAATTGTACGCTTTTGCCTCCAACGGCCGCTTACTGTGGCGATATCAACCCAATGCTACGTTCAATTTTGTAGGACGCAAGGCTAGCGGCCCTTGGAAATTTCGCGCCCTCGTGATCGTCCCCGTGGATGGCAAGAGTGAAGTGTGGGCCAGTTTTTCTGACCCCGTTTTCGCGCCGGCGATCGTATCGAGCGTCGATTGGAACGGACATTCCGCGATAAGATACGTAAGTTCCGGCTCCGTTCTGGCATTATTCGGTGTGCACAATGAACGCGGCACATTCGTCCTGGCCGGTGGAGTGAATAACGAATATCGCGCCGCTTCTTACGCGATCCTCAACGTGGGTCAACCTTCCGCTACTTCTCCACAGTCCCAAGGAAATAGTTTTCAGTGCAAGGATTGCCCTTCCGGGCATCCAAGTCGATTCGTCACCGTGCCGCAAACGGAGGCGAGCATCGGATTTGGCCAGCCGTATAACATCGTCAACACCTTCCAGACCCGGCAAACAGGCATTCTTTTGATGGTCATCGAAGCTCCCGAACCAGGCGCCACATCGTATTACGAATTATCCGATGAACTCCTTCCTAAAAACGTGACCGTTAGCTCGGACTACCGTCAGGCGCACGAACGCATGGAAAAACGGGGATTGATCGATCACAAATGGGCGAACTGCCAGGAGCAAAAGAAGCCGGTGGCCGCGCGAGTCTGGGATGAAGCGCACGGCTGGACGTCGCTCCCGGTTCCGTGGGTCAATTGAAATCAGGCGTTTTCGAGCCGCAAAGTCCAGGCGTATTCGCAAGGGCGCTTCGCTTCATCCTGAAGCGCCTCCGGTATCTCGATCGTCAGCCCCTTCGAAGAATCGTAATGGGATCGCAGCGCGGCAGGATACCCCAACATATGGACCTTCATGTTAGGATTTTCGGGCACGGACGTCAGTGTCACGCTCCGCCCCGGCCAACTTAGTAAAAAGCAGTAGGTCGTCCTGGAATCCTTGCTTCTCGTGTAGCGGATATTCTCACCTTCATGCCAGAGATCCCCGGGCCGTGGACGGGTGGCATAAATGCCCTCGCCATTGACCTGGAACCAACGTCCGCCTTCGCGTAACTGGCGAACCGCCTCCGGATGAAACTCTCCATTCGCATCCGGCCCCACGCCGATCTGGAAATTGCCACCCTTGGCGACAGTATCGACAACGTTGCGCACAATCCAGGACGCGCCTTTGTAATTCTTCGCCTCTACATCGTAGGAAAAAGAAGCACCGAGAGGATAGATAACCATCCACGGTACGTCCGTGTTCTCCTTGCTGCCTGGCACGAAGCCTTCCGGCGTATAGTAATCGCCGTAGTTGCCGATTCCACGCGCTCGCAGCATGACGTCGGGCTGCAGCTTGCGCAAGTGCAATATCGTGCGCCGCATCTCCGGCCAAACCGAGGGACCAAGCCACATATCCAGCGAAAGCATGTCGATGCCGCCGTAATTCGTCAGCAACTCCGAAAGCTGCGCACGGTGCCGCTCCATCATGCGCTTCGATTCCTCGGACGTCGGATCTGTCACCGTCGCGGAGAGTTCTCCTTTTCGCTGGTTCGTTGAGACCGGCACGCCAGTCAATTTTTCCGAGGAAGGGACCTGCAGCGGATGAAAACTGTAGGGCCGGAAATCGGCGTCGTACCAATCCGGATGAGAGAAATACAGCGCAATTTTGAGATTCCGCCGATGCGCCGCGGAGCAGAGTTCCTTTACGACGTCGCGGCGGAACGGAGTCTCCATGATGCTATACGCCAGGTCGCACGAATCGAGTTTCGGCCCTCCCGGCGCAATCCAGTTCGCGCGCGAACGCACGCGCGTACGCGTATCGAACATGGAGAACCCCTCGTGATGCTTGGTCGTGAAGGCGAACATTCTGCAGCCGGACTCGGAGAAGAGACTCGTCCAGCGGTCCGCATCGAATCCCACAGGGTTCCACGTTTTGTAGAGCTGGTCATAGCGATGGCGATCCGCGAATGGCAGCGACAGGTACGGCCACGATTCATGCGGCTGGCGAGTAACGGAATAAATGCCCCAGTGGATCCGGATTCCAACCTTCATGTCGCGAAAAGCTTCGTAAGCCTGTGAAGACGCCCAGCGATACTCTGGAACCGGAACGTCTTCCACGTAGTTCTTAACCATCTGATAATGGCTGTCCGTGCCAGGCAGTTTATGGCGTGCCGCACTGACTTGCTGCCCGCGCAGAATCGCTGCCGCGGAGAGCGTTTGAACGCCCGTCTTGAGAAAACCGCGCCTGTCCATGACTTTTGGCTCCAGTCTATCTTAAGCTTTGTTGCGGAACCGTGACCGTGAGGGAGCGGACACCAGCCGATGATATTTCGACATGTTCTTCATGGCAGCAACCCCAGCACCGCCTCGCTCGGCTCCAAATCCTCCGCATTTTCCGGAACCGTGGCTCCTGCTTCGAGCATCGCCTGGACTGTTCCAACGTAATCCCCGATATCGCGACGCCAGCTGTTTCCAGATCCAAAAATAGCCCACGACAGCGCCGTTCCTTGATATTCCCGCGATACCAGCCCCAGCGTCGGATGGAATCGCAGAATCTCGCGCGCAATCTCAGCATTGCCGTTGAACCCGGCCCAGTGCAGCGCGGTCGCTCCCATTTCGCCCGGCGTATCTACCGGCCAACCTGCTTCCAGCATGAGCCGCACCGCTTTTGCGTTGTTGCTCTGCGAGGCATTCGGCAGCTTTTGCATGTCCGCCTTCGACAGCGTCTTTGCCGCATCCGGATTCTTCGACAGAAATTCGTGAAATACCGCTTCGTCCCCCAACTCACACGCCAGCGCCAGCTTCATCTCCTCCGGGGTCCGCTCCATCAGCAACTCGAAAATATCCTCGTGACCGAAATTGCGTGCCACGGAATGCGCGGTGTTGTACACTCCGAGCGTCCAGATGTAAATGGTGCCGCCCGCGCGTGGATTCTGCTTCGGAAACCACGCCTCTAATACGGTCATGCGAATGCACGCCGGATCCGCATCCAGGTGCCGCCGCACGAGATCCAGCGTCGCCGAGCGCCGCCGCCATCAGGATGTCCGTCCGGCATCCGCGCGAGACCAGGTAACGCGCTACATCCTGCCGATCTCGCGGATAGTGCCGCTTTTGCTCTACGCGCAGCATGTACTGCGCCGGAGTCGATTCGTGATCCACATCGCGCGCATCGATATCCGCCCCGTTAGCTAGGAGGAACTCCGCAACCTCTACTGTCGAAGCGAAATGCAGCGGCGTCTGCCCGTCCCCGCCGCGTGCATGGACCACGCCCGGATCTCCTGCTACGAATTCCCGGAGCTTCTCCATCATTCCCAACCGCGATGCCGAGTGCGCATCCAGAACCGCGCCGCGCTCCGTCAGAAAATCCACCATGCTTGGATCGCAATCGTCCAGCACGCCGAATCCGCCGGCCCACCATTCGGTCCTCTTGTTGATGTTGGCGCCCGCGCTCAACAGCACCTCGATCGTTGCGCGATCGCTCCTCTGCACGGCCGCGTACAATGCCTGCTGGCCGAAGCCATAATCGGGTAGCGGATCGTCGATCTTCGCCCTCAATTCAGGATGCTGATCGATAAGTTGTTTTACGCGCACCGCATCCAGGTCGCACACTGCGGCTTTCAGCGCCTGCATTGGACTGAGTCCCAGCGCTTCGACGTGCGCCTTCAGTTTGGCCCAGGTGGGGAATCCGTAAGAATTGGCGAGCTCGTGTTGTGCCGCCGCCAGTTTGCCGCCGCGCGTGCCGCGCAGCTCTTTAGCCTGCTTCTTGAGATATTCGAGATTCGGCTTTTCAGGTAGGTTTCGAGACATTACTCCTCCTTCTATGGCCCGATGTCCGCTATGACGGGCAGAAGAGAAGTCAATGCTCGGTGCTCAAAAACTCAGCCAGGCGGGATAATCCCTTTCCGCGGACGGGGTGCAACCTGCATTGCGCCATCCAATATAACAAATCCGCGAGCCGTGAAAAAATCGAAACGTATGTCCGTTCGGGGACATAGGTAACAGATTATTCCGAGGACATGGGTAACAGTTGATTGAGGTTGGAACCCATCGGCTTGGCTTCATTGTAATGGTTTTTGAATCGATGCATTTGCTGATAGAGTGGATGAACTTGAGCGGAGGATAGGGCTCTGCGGAGACGCAACCCGAGCGCCGGCTCAAGGGCCGGGACGAGAGGCCGAGCGCAACTCCGCCTCTCGACTCATGCATCCTGGCGCGAAAGCGGTAAATCTCGGGGGTTTGGGGGCAGAGCCCCCATGTGAGAGAACGCTCCGGTTCCGATCTTTGGGCAATGCCTTAGATCAGCGGAATAACAAGCGCAACTGAGAACGTTCTGGTTTGAGAGCCGCGGGCTTGCAGCGGCTGAAGGTATGCTTGTGAGCGTCCATCCAGCCCAATCGAATCGGGCCGTAGTAAATCTCCGCCCAACGCTCATCCAGCGGTTTCAGACCCAGTGGTTCGTAAGCGAACACTTCACTGATGAAGGTGCGCTCTCCTCGCCATCGCACACTCCCGTGTTGAGACACGCGCCGGATCTCCACGTCATCACCGTACTCCAACGCTGGCACGCATCGCGGATAGCAGCGTGGACTGGCTGCGTAGCAGTCCTGGGGTGTGTGATTGTCCAGGGCTTCGTGCGGTCTTTGTTGGTTGTATTGAAGTTGAAACTCATGAAATGCTTTTTGTTGCAGACGAGCGGTCGCTTTCGGCGGCTGCGCCGTCGCCTGTTTGAGCGTGCGATGCATGCGTTCGTGCCTCCCGTTATCTTGCGGGCAGGCTGGCCGGCTGCGTTCCGGCACGATCCCCAATCTCACAAACCACATGGACAGCCGGCTGAGCCCGCCCGGCGCCACCGAGGAAAAGGGAACCCCGTTGTCGGTGTGGATCACTTGCGGCAAGCCGTATTCGCGAAAGGCCGCTTCAAAAACCGCCTGGGTTGCTTCGTACCGCGGTCGCTCCACAATTTGGCAGCGCAGCAGATAGCGACTACAAGCGTCCGTGATGGTCAATGGATCGATGCGCGTTCCATCCCCGCTGCGAAACCATCCCTTGTAGTCGGCGCACCACACCGCATTGGGCCCATCGGCCGCTGCATACGGCGGTCGTTGCACTGGACTGTGCGCCCGCTGCCGTCGATTTACCACTAGTCCCTTGGCTTTCAGCACCGCCGCGATCGTACTCACCGCTGGCCACTGTTGTGTCCCGTCCTGCTGGCTCAGCTTCACGCGCAGTTTCCCCGGCCCCCACTTCCAGCGCTGACGCGCCGCCACTATGGCCGCTTCCACCTCCCCGCTCACTTGGCTCGGCGATTCATGCGGCCGGCGGCTTCGATCCCGCAACCCCTCCAGCCCCTGCTCTTCAAAACGCTCCAGCCACTTGTAGATCGTCTTGCGCGAGACCTCATGGATCTCCGCCAACTCTGTGATCGACATCCCTTCTTGGTGGCCTCGCACCACCAAGAGTCGTTGTTCTTCCACTCGGATCTCCTGCCAGGGCATGCCTTCCATGCTGGCTTACCCCGGCGCCTTCCGAGTTCTTCCCTACTGTTACCCATGTCTTCAGAACGTCTTGTTACCCATGTCATCGGAACGTACCCGTACCATTGCCCCTCCGTTACCGTCGGGGTTCCGCAACGCTGTCCCGAATTTTCACGATCTTACGGAACTGCGCGCGTAAGCAAGCGGAAGCTCTTTCGGTGTATACTCGAAACCCAAAAGCATGGGGTGCCCAGGAGGGGGAATGCTCAAATCGATCGCCGCGTACGCAGGTCTTTACCTCGTTCCGCAACTACTATCTCAAACGCCGGCCAAAGTGGATTTTGCTCGCGACGTCCAGCCCATTTTCAGCCAGAACTGCATCGCGTGCCATGGACCAAAGATACAGAATAGCGGCCTCCGCCTCGACCGCAGGAGCTCCGTCCTAAAGCCCGGCGCCCGGCGAGTAGTGCCCGGCAGCAGCGAAAACAGTTTCCTCTATCACCGGATATCCGGAACCGATTTCGGATTGCAGATGCCGCCCACAGGCCCGCTCCGTCCGCAGCAGATCCGGATCGTCAAGGCGTGGATTGAGCAGGGCGCCCAATGGCCGGATTCGCTGGCGAACGAGGTCGAATTGCCGCCATTGAATCCGAAAGCCCTGGCGATGGTCGAGACGCTGCGAGCTGCCGGCAAGCAGGCCTTCAATAAAATGGCGGCCGAGGATCCCAAGCTTCTGAACGCGCGCGGTCCTGAGGGTTCCACGCCCTTCATGTACGCTGTCCTCTACACCGATCCTGCAACGCTGGAGCGGCTGATCAAGCTGGGCGCCGATCCGAACAAGCGCAATGATGCCGGCGCCACCGCACTGATGTGGGCCGCGCTCGACCTTGAAAAAACCCGCGTTTTACTGGCGCATGGCGCGGATGTGAATGCGCGGTCGGATGAAAAGCGAACGCCCTTGATGGTAGCCGCTGGCCGCCCCGGTGGGTCGGCGGTGGTGAAACTGCTTCTCGCCCACGGCGCGAATCCCAATCCCACGTTGAACCCCGCGGCGGAATCCTCGCCGCTGCTCGAAGCTTCGGTGGCCGGCGACGCGGAAAGCATGCAAGCTCTGCTCGAACGCGGCGCCGAGGCAAAGGATATTGGCGGGTTTGCGATCGCGAACGCCACTGCGGCGGATTGCACCAGGTGTATCGATCTGCTCGTGGCCCGCAATATGGACGCCATACAATACACCATCGCGCTCCAGAATATTGCCGTTCTCGACAATCCCCGTCTTCTCCGCCTGATGATCCAGCACGGAGCTGACGTGAACGCTCCGGATCCGACGGGCCGCACGGCACTCATGTACGCAGCCGTGTCCGACCTGCTTCCTTTGGAAGAAATAAAGATTCTGATCGAGCATAAAGCCGACGTCAACGCCAGGAGTCAGCACGCGCAATCCGGCGACACAGGACGCACTGCGTTGGATCTCGCGAAGTTCCACGGCAACACGCCGCTAGTAGACCTTCTCTTGAAATCCCGCGGTAACAGCGGGGTTTCTGACGAAATGATACGACCCGTCTCGATGCGGCGAGGCAATACAATCCCTGCGGCGGTCGGGGCCAGCTTATCGCTTCTTCAAAAGACCGACGCCAGCTTTATGCCCAAATCGGGATGCTTCTCCTGCCACAACGAGAGCTTGACGGCTATGGCGGTTGGAGTGTCGCGCAAGAACGGGTTCCGGCCGGACGAGCGCGTAGCTGCCTTGCAACTCAGGGCCAATGCCGCGGCGCTCGAGGCGAGCCGCGATATTCTGCATCAGGGCTTTTTTGTCCCGATGATCAACGCCAATCCCGGGATTCTCGCGTACGCTCTTTTAGGGCTGGACGCCGAGGGTTACAAGCCGGACCTCATTACGGATGCCGTTGCGATGTACATTCAGGCGCATCAGATGTCCGACGGCCACTGGGCGTTTGGTCCCGACGCGAGGCCTCCGTTATGCTCGCACACTCTCGCGCAAACCGTGCTGTCCATGCGCGGTTTGCAACTGTACAGCCCGCAAGTGGAGAAGGCGGCGTACGCAAAATCCATTCAACTCGCGGCAACTTGGATCGGCGAATTCGAACCCAAAACGAATTACGATCTGGCGTGGCGCCTCCAGGGTCTCGTCTGGGCCGGCAAGAGTACAACCGCCATCGCCAAAGCCCGGCACGACCTGCTGGCGCAGCAACGATCCGACGGCGGATGGGGGGACCTGCCCTCCATGGATAGCGGCGCGTTTACTACAGGCCTGTCGATGATCGCGTTACAGAGTTCTGGCTTGCCGGTTTCCGATCCCGTTTATCAGCGCGGCGTCGAATATCTGCTCGGCACCCAATTGGAAGACGGATCCTGGCACGTGCGATCTCGCGCCGCTGGATTCCAGCCATATTTCGATAACGGATTCCCGCACGGTGTAGATCAGTGGATCTCGGCTGCGAGCACAGGCTTAGCGACGATCGCCCTGGCACTGGCGGGACCGGACGCAGGCGCGCATTCCACCATCAGAGCTTCTGCGCACCGGCAATAGCGTTCTCATCGCCAGTCGTCCATGACGTATGTATCGCTCCGGTTGAATCCCTCCTCATGAGGGCGCAGCATCGCCACGCCTTGCATAGCGACTTGATACCCGTGAGCGCGCATGCGCCGGAACGCGTCCTCACGAGCCAGATTCACGCCGGCCTCGATCTTCACCCCGCGCGAAGCCGCAAACGCATCGCAGGCATCCAGCAATTTATCGAAGCGTTCACCAACACCCTTCCCGGTGCGTGCGGCGCCGAACTTCACGTAACACAGTTTTTCGCCGCCCTCCGATCCTGGTCCGTTCAAGCACACTGCAAACGCATCCGGAATGCCGCGCGTATACGTCAACACGATGTCGCCGGTGCGCTGCGCCAGCACGCTCCGGATTTCACTGCTAAGGTCGAGTCCCGAATCGATCTTGTCGGTAAGTTTGCTGCACGCCTCGATGGCCTCTTCGCGGTCTCGTTTGGAGAGCGCCGACATGAGTGTGAGCCCATTCGTCGGCTTCGTCTGAACCTCTGGCGTACGCGTCAAGACCGCAGTGAGATAACAAGGCCAATAACCGAATTTCTGATACAAGCCCACGTGCTTCGGACTCTGCGCGAACGTGAACAGGCCAGTGCGTCGAAGCCCCCATCCATCGAAAACTTTCATGGTTGCTTCGAGCAGCCTTTTCGCCACGCCGCGCTCCCAGTATTCCGGCAGTACGGTGAGCGGTCCGAAGAACCCGAAGGATCCCCAGCGCGTGGTGAGGTTCGTTCCGATCAGTCGATCGCCCTCGCGCGCCGCAATCGCTTTGACATGGGGCGAGTAATACCGCGGCGCGATGAAATTCTGATCCCCCATGAACTCGAGTGGATTGGGCAAACCCAGAAACGTACCGAACGCGAGACGCATAATCCGGTGCGCCTCGTCGACCTCACTGTTCTTGAGCGGACCAATCTTGACGGTTTGCTTTGTCGGCATTTCGTTACGCCTCCCGCTTTCGCGCCGCATCAACTTCAGTTGAGCAGTTTAGCTCAGTTCATTGGCTCGAGGCTTGCGTTCATGTCGAAGCCCTAATAACCGGCATGCCAAATCATGGAACGGAGGTATCGCCATATCCCGTCCGCCTCGGCACAACCTATCTCGATGCGGGACCCGCGGGTCAGAGGCCCGGCTCAGTCACGGCCTACGACTGCCTCCGCAACTGCGGCTGGATCGGGGTAGCGTCCTGCGGTGCAGTTCAGGAAACTACCCGTTATCGGTAGTGGGTCAGTCTTAAAGATCTTTGGGAGGGTATGGAATTTTCTTGGGATGGCGTCCCGCGAAATAAATCAATACATCGCGACGGTCGTCCCTTGGTTTGTAGTAGATGCGATGTCCCGATCCGACCTCGAAGCACCAAATTCCCATGTACTGCTTGTATTTCAGTTCGAAACAACGTCCCGTGATGCGTTCTTTAGGGTGTGCACTAAGCCATTCATAGCAGCGGGTGGCATTTTCAGGAATGTCCTCGCATACTTCCTCCCATCCCTTAATGACCTTCTTGCTATATGCTCGGAGGGTCCACGGCTCGGAGGGGTGTTCCGCCTCGTGCCGCCGGGGGGGACTGATCTCTAGCGATTGAGATGTTTCGCTTATTTCGTCTTCGTCGCACATGCGACTTCCGCATCATTTGACGAGGCGGAGTATTTCCTCGGGTGAAGGCAGTGGGACTTCTTCCTCCTTGGATGAATTGCACATAACTGAGTCCAATAAGCCGCTCTGGGCGACCAGCGCGCTTTCCCTCCACTCGTGAATAACGGCGTCAACGTGACTCCATTCTTCGTGACCAAAAACTACTTGCGCCGTAGCAAGCAGTACTTCGGAGCGTAGCTTCAGGAGATCATCCTTGTCATAGACGCGAAGCCAGGAAACTGAAGGCGGAAGTTCTCGACCAGAGATGGCGGCATCCGCTCCCACCAAGATGACCAAGATTGCCTGCATTTTGTTGAAGGAGTTTATAAGCTTAGCGGCCTGCTCCCTTCTCAGTAACGCGAACTGTTCGTTATTACGTGAAATCGTGACGGGACGAAGACGAGCGTGATTGAGTACCTCACCCGAACGTCTGTTCAGGTCGGTAGACGTAAACACATCGTCGCCGAAGATTCCGAGGCCGTTCAAAATCGTGTCAGCCATTGCCGTGAACCCTCACATTCTTGAATACGTAAAACTCTACGTAATCGCAACAGTTGATTCCACCCCGAATGGATACAGGTTGCCCTGTTGCGATGTATCTACGTATAATTGTACGTACAGACATCAGTACTGTCAATGAGGCAAGAAGATTTGTAGAGGTCTGGAACGCCATCGATCTCTGGAGTATTTCGGCGACTTAACCTCCGTTGCGGCTCCCGCCGTGGCCAGTTCACAAAAATGTTGAAATTTCTTAGACGCCGCTATCCTCAAGACAAGTTGCAACTTAACGCGAAAGGCCCACCACGTTAAACTCCCCGATCGCTTGACTCTCACCCGTATACTCAAATCGAAGCCGGTCACCTTCGCCGTCGGGTGTTCGGAGACGCTGGCTTCACAGCTCTTTGAAAATACTTTCTGAAAATTCCTCCAAAAACGAGCGGATCTGCGGAGGCTGAAATGAATTTCAGCTGCCGCGAGCGCCTCGCGGAGCCGGTAACGTGAACCGCTTCAATAACTTAACTTGGTATGTCCACTCTCCTACGAGAGCTCAACGTCAGCGGGGCTTCTCGACAGGCTTGTCGCTGGGAGCAGCCACCTTGGGCGCCTCGGTCTTGGGCTTCTCCGGCATATGGAACATGGAATCGTCGACGGGCACATTCACTTCATATTTCTCCACTGTCAAGTCCATAACGGGATTCCCATTGGCCTTCTGCGCGATCGAGTACGGCAACTGCACACCGTTCACAGGCTTGTAATTGGTCATCGTCGTTTCCACGTCCATCTCCTGCCCCATCTGCTTCCGATGGCCGGTGCTCTTCACGTCCAGAAACGTCTTGGAATCGAGGTAAAGGTATTGAACAGTTCCGCTCTTTTTCGTGATCTTGATTTTGTAGGTCGACGTTCCGCCCACGTCTTCCTTTCCCATCAGTTCCACCGTGCTCCCCTTGGCTTTGTAGTCCATCAGCGGCCCATCGACAAAATCGGAATCCTCGCGAGTCGTTTTCGTATCTTCCTCGCTCGCCTTCTGCGGATCGGTCGAACCCATAAATGGATTGATCATCCACGACGTCGTCCCATCGAACGCCTGGACGAAGGTCTGGCCTTGAACGGTCATGTCGAGCCGCATCGAAGCGGGTCGCTTCAAGATCATGGTGACAGGCGCTTCTACTTGGCCGCCCATCAATACGGCATTGCCGGTGGTCTTCACGTTGTCGATCGCCTTAAGCTTGTCGGCGCCGCCCACGGCATCGAAATGCTTCTGGACGATCTGGTCGATGGTCAGCTCAGTGTCTTGGGCATGTACCGGAACAAGGCAAAGACCCAAAAGAAAAAGTATGGATATGGAGCGTTTCAAGCAGGTACCTCCGCGGATCATTTAAATGATAGCGCCGTGACGGTCACTTGGATCTCCTCGCCGCCCAGCGAAAGCTTCACGCCACCCTCGGACTTAGCAGGCTCCAGGCTCTCTGCCAGCAGCTCCGTCCGAAGAAACTCCTGGTGATCGGAAATGGCTTCGGCCAGACGCGGCGAAGCGTGATACCGCACCGTGATGCGGTCGGAAATATTCAGGTTCAGGGCCTTCCGCTGATCCTGCAACAAACGATTGAAATCCCGCGCGAGCCCCTCCTTCAGAAGTTCCGGAGTGAGCGTCGTGTCGAGGGCGAGAAAGGTGCCTTGCTCCAGGCTGCACTTGAGATGATCCGGCCCCTCGTACGAAACAATCATTTCGTCGGGCGCGATTTCGAACGTCTGCCCATCCACGGTTACGGACCAGGGGCCGCCCTTCAGAACGTCTTTTGTATCGGCCTGTTCCAGCGTCTGGCCGATCGCCTTCAAATACCGCCCGGCCCGCGGCCCCAGCTTCTTGGCATCCGGCCTCACGCGCACCCGCACCATCTTCGTCTCATCGTCTATGAGAACGAGCTGTTTCAGATTCGTCTCTTCCAGAATTTGAGACGCATACTCGGGATTACCCAAGACCCGCCGTTCGACATCATCTTTCGGCCGCACATAAAGCGTGCTCAGCGGCTGCCGGATCTTGGCCTTGCTCTGTGTTCGCAAGTTGAGCGCATAATTCTTGATCCGGATCACAGTCTCGATGCTTTGCTCGAGCTCTTCGTTGACGAGCCCCGCCTCCATTTGTGGATAGGAGGTGAGATGAACCGACTCAGGCGCATCCGGATCGACGGCCCGCACCAGGTTCTGATAAACCTCTTCGGTCAGAAATGGCAACGCCGGAGCCATCAGCCGAGTCACCGTCGTGAGTACCGTATAAAGCGTCTGATACGCCTCCGTGTCGCTTCGCCAGAAACGCCGGCGGGACCGGCGCAAATACCAGTTCGAGAACTCGTCATCGAAAGCCTGGAACGCCTCGATCAGGCGATAATGCTCGAAATTTTGAAAAGCGCTGTGAGCCGCGCTAAGCAATCGCTGCAGCCTGCTCAAAACCCAGCGGTCGAGCTCATTCGTCGATGGAGCGGCATTCGCGTCCGGTTTCCAGCCATCGGCCGACGCGTACATCACGAAAAAGCTGTAGCAGTTCCAAAATGTCAGCAGCTTTCGCCGAGCTTCGGCGTCGATCGCCGTTCCCGCTCCCGCCGAAGGATGCAAATCCGGAAAGTTGAGATGCTGCGCCGTCTTCTGCTCCGCGTAGATGTAGCGCATCACTTCCGCGCCGAGAACTTCGGCCGCTTCGTCGAACGCAATGGAGTTGCCCTTCGATTTGTGCATCTCTTCGCCGCGCGCGTCGCGAACCAGCGCATGGCCCAGCAGTGCCTTGAACGGCGCCCGATCCTCGAGCATGGCGCTCATCGCGAGCATCGAATAAAACCAGTTGCGGAACTGGCCCGGAAAACTTTCGAGCACCAGGTCGGCAGGAAACCATTTCTCCCAATGCTCGTGGTCGCTGATATATCCCATCGTGCTGAACGGCACGATGCCGGCGTCCAGCCATGGATTGCCGACATCCTCAATGCGCGTAGCCAGGGCGCCGCATTTCTCGCAGCGGATCTTCACCGCATCCACATAAGGCCGGTGCGGCGAGTTGCCTTCAAACGTCTCCCAACCCTCCACCGCTCGCGACTTCAATTCTTCGCGTGCCGCCGATCACCGTGAAATGCTCGCAGGCATCGCAAACCCAGATAGGCAGAGCGAGACCCCAAAAGCGCTTCTTCGAGATCATCCAATCGCCCATGTTGCGCAGCCAGTCTTGCTCGCGCGCTTCGCCTTCGGCCGGAATCCAACGAATGGTCGGAACCGCGTTCTGAATGCGATCGCGCCAGTCCATCCGGATGAACCACTCGTCCACGGGACGGAATACCAATTCCTCCTTGCAGCGCCAGCAGTGCGGATAGACGTGCGGATATTTCTCGCGCGCCACCAGGAATCCCGATTCCTTCAGAGCCGCAACAACATCGTCGGCAACTTTGCTCGCATTGCGGCCGGTGAACGGCCCGAATCCGTCGATGAAAACGGAGCTCTCGTCGAGCGGCGCAAGGAACGGGATACCGTTCTTCTTTGCCGAGCTGTTGGTCCTCCGCGCCGCATCCCGGCGCGATGTGAACAAGTCCGGTTCCTTCCGCCTCGCTGACTTCGTCCCACGCGATCACGCGATGGGATTCCGCCGAAGTCTTACCTCCGCCCGTTTCGCCGTAGGGGAAAACGCCGCCGGGAGTGTTCTGCGCCGGCAACTCATCGAAGGGCCCGGTATACGTCAGACCAAGCAGTTCCCGGCCCGGCAACTCGTCAAGCACTTCGACCCCGCCGCTGCCTTTCAAAATCGTTCGAATGGATGGCAGCTTGTGCGTTTCATGCTTGCCCTCCACTTGAAGGTCCTGAACTCGTTCGCCTTCGAAATTCCCTTTGGCAACGTAATAGATCCAGTCGCCATGTCTGACCCTGAGATACGTCATCTCGGGATTCACGGCCACTGCGACGTTCGAAGTCAGCGTCCAGGGCGTGGTTGTCCAGACCAGCAGCGCCGTCTTCTCCTGGCCTTTGATCGGGAATCGCACGAACACGGAAGTGTGCGACGTGATGCGCCGGCCCTCCGCCACTTCCATCTGAGAAAGTCCCGTGCCGCAGCGGCCGCACCACGGCATGACGTCGTGGCCGCGATAGATGAACCCCTCGTCATGGCATTTCTTGAGAAACGACCAGATCGTGTAGTTGTTCTCGTCCGAAAAAGTGAAGTAGCTGCCGCCATACTCCGCCGACCCGAGTTTACGGATTACTTCGCTGGCGCGAGCCGTCTCGACATGTCCGCTCGGAAGCTTCGCCGTAATCGTTCGGTCGCCCTCGGCCAGCGCATCGCGCAATTTCAGAAGCACTTCGGGATCGTCCCAATCGCACCAATAGCCGAGCCGAATCGATTGCTCAGTTTGCCGCGCGGCGAAGGTGAGTACTCGCTCCTTGCAGGCGCTTCACGAAATTCTCGATACCGAAATCGCGAATCTCGCGCTTGG
This sequence comes from Bryobacterales bacterium, assembly GCA_963802915.1. GTDB lineage: Bacteria > Acidobacteriota > Terriglobia > Bryobacterales > Bryobacteraceae > JAICMB01. The sequence continues at coordinate 82,958 of CAWDKQ010000016.1, read as the reverse complement.
TCTGGAGTCCCAGGCTCTTTTCCACTTCGACTTCGACCCACAGTCCCTGACAATCGAAACCGTTCTGGTATCGCAGCCGCTGCCCGTTCATTGCGTGGTAGCGCTGGTACATGTCCTTTAAGGTTCGGCCCCAGGCATGATGGACGCCCATGGGATTGTTGGCCGTAATCGGGCCGTCGAGGAACGACCAGATAGGTCCGTTCGCGGTCTTTTCGCGCAGCTTGTCGAAAATGCGGTTCTCCGCCCAGAAGCGCAGGATCTCGCGCTCCATGGCAGGGAAATCAGGTACTCGTGGCACAGGCCGATACATATTCATGGAGGGGAAAGGCTGGAAAAATCCTCGAAATCCCATACTAGCAGTGGCCCTGTACTAGCAGTGGGCAATGACGCGTCCATAGGGCGGGAGGAACTTCGTGACTTATCGATTAGGCCTAGTTGCCGGAATCTTAGCTTGCGGCATGCTCGCAGTCAGCGGCGCCAACGTCTCGAATCTCGGCGGTAGCTGGACGCTGGACGGAGCCGCTTCGAAGTGGGGTAAGCACGAACGGCCCACCAGCATCATCTTAAACATCGTGCATCAGGAACCGTCGTTAAAGTACAGCGGCGAAGAAATCAAGCCGGGCGAGGATCCAGCGCGCGAGTTTTCATTTGAAGGCGAGATTAACGGCCAAGCGTTTCCGGCGAAAGGTCCCGGCGGTAACGGGACCATGGCGTTCAAAAGAATCGATGCGCGGACTGTCGAATCGCTGTACACCTCGAATGATAAGACGCTGGTGGAGCGCGGCAGGCTGACGGTTTCAGCGAATGGAAAGCATTTGACTCGCCAGGTTCAGGTGAAATCGCCGGGAGGCGAAGAGTCCTGGACCGAAGTTTACGATCGCAAGTGAAAGTCAGGTTCCCGTGGTCCGATAGCCGTAGCCGCGCTTCGATTTTCTGGGATTCCAATCGTTCAGAATCGATCCGAGAACAGGAGTGCCGTCTTCCTGAAAACGCCGGTACACGGCAGCCGCGTCGTCACGCGATGTTTCCGAAGCGCGAACCACCAGGATCACTCCGTCCGAGAGTCGGCCCAAGATTCTCGCATCGGAGAATTCCAACATCGGAGGCGTATCGAGCAGCACGGCGTGAAATTCGAGCCGGAAGCGCTGCAAGAGATCGGTGAGTCGCTCGTGATATCGCAAGCTGGAGACGTTCACTTCCCCCGAGCCCGCCGGCAGAACGTAGAGTCCCGGAACCGAGGCGCTCATGACGATGTCCTCGAATAGATAATCTTCCACGGGACAATCGTCCTCCAGAAGATTTCCGAGGCCCCAGCTATTTGAGACGTTGAAGATCGTGTGGAGGCGCGGTTTGCGTATGTCGCCGTCTATAACCAGCACGCGTCGGTTGGAATTGGCGAGCGCGATTCCCAGATTGCTGGTCAGCGTGGTCTTACCTTCGCGCGCGTTCGGGCTGGTCAGCACGAAAACTCGGGGTCGTTTTCCGGTTTGCCCCGCGAACCACAACGACGCCAACGCCGAACGGAACGATTCCGCCATGCGGGAGGTTGCGTTGCTGCAACTCGCCATTTCAATCTGGCTCTCGGTCCCGCTTTCACTTTGGGGTCCGATATCGATTGCCCAATCCTTATGTCTCGCGAGGGGCTGAACGGGATCGAGTTCGGCGGATGGAATGGCGCCGAATTCCGGGAGATTCAAATAGGCCGAAATGTCGCCCGGGGCTCGCAAGCTGCGGTCCGTGTTTTCACGAACCATCACGAAGGCCAGTCCGAGAATCAGGCCGGCCAGTAACCCGATCCCGGCGTTCCAAAGCGGCTTCGGAAAGGAGGGATGGAGTGGACGGCGCGCGGGGCTGATCACGCGCATATTAGTCGCACGGGCGGCGGCGTCCATGTCGGCTTCCTTTTGTCGCTGCAGAGCCGCTTCGTACATCGAGCGGTTCGTCTCCACTTCGCGCTTCAAAACATCGTAGTTCGCCACATTTGACGACGCGAGCCGATCGGCTGCTTCATACTCGTTCTTGAGCCGGTTGACGGTTTCCGGTTGTGCCTGAGGCGACGATTTTGCCACTTCGTACGCTGATTGCCGGGCCGCGAGGTCCGTCTGTGCGAGGGTCAAATCCTGAAGTTCGTTCGCCGATTTTTCGTAGTTGGCCTTCAATTCGACCAATTCCGATGACAGGGATTCAGCCGCGCTGCGGGCGGCGTCGACCCTTGAGAGCGTATTCTCTTCGATCAGCGCGCTGGTGAGCGCATTGAGAAAATCCGCCGCAAGCTGCGGATCGGGGGCTCGGAAAGCGATGTCCACAATCTGGCTTCCATTAGCCGCATGTACTGTAAGATTCTGAACAGCGGTGCTGACTGCGGCATCGTGGCCGGCTCCGCGCCGATCCAGTCCCATCTGGACCACTACTTTTTCGATGAAACCTTCATCCTGCAAAATCCGGGTTTGCATCTCCACCAGCGCGGGAGAATCCGAATCTTCGATCGAAGTCCGGGCTTCATAAACGGGGCGCTGGAGAAGTGCGATCAGAAGCCCTAAGAAACAACATCCGGCGGCGATTCCCAGAATCAGCCATTTCCGCCGGACAATTATGTGCCAATATTCGCGAAGTCCCGGGGACTTTGGAACGGGCGGCGCTTTACGTTCCGGCTCCGGCGGCGGGAGCATCTGGACTTTAAGCGAGGGGATGTCCGCCGGCTTGGGCCGATGCATCAGGTCGCGGTCGGCCCGTTCGTAAGTTGCTTCGTCCATGGGTCTTCCGGTCATTGCGCCATATTACTATAACGGTGCCAATAGTACTCGAGTCAGGCCAGGCTACTTAGCAGCGGGTTTGGATACGAGTCTTCGTTGGCCTCAGAATCCTTGTGAGCGCATTTCATATCTTTCTCAATAAGAATTTGGAGGTTCTTGCCTTCTCCGACGGCCTGCTCCGCGGCGATGGTCAAGCTATCGGTACCAATCCAGGACTGGGCCAACTCGTTCGGGATTAGCACTCGTATACCGGTACTGGTTAGTGAGGCATTCACAGTTAACGTTTCCGTACTTACCGATAAGGAGTAAGACATCTTGCAATCGGGGCCGAATTCGATTGCATCTTCGACCCGGGAATTCTTTTCGAGCCGGGCAACTTCGCTGCGGCTCAGACGTAACCGGAGCGAGTTGCCGGAGATTCTCAGTTTCATTGCACCCTCCATGCACCGGAATAGATGTTGAAACGGTCTTCGCGGACAAATCCGAGCAGCGTCATCTGGAATCGCTGCGCCAAATCGACGGCCAAGCTGGACGGCGCGCCGACCGCTGCCAATACCGGTATTCCGGCCATCACGGCCTTTTGAACCAGCTCAAAGCTGGCCCTCCCGCTGACAAGCAATATCGAGGCCGAAAGCGGCGTCCGGCCGGCCAGAACCTCGGCTCCGATCACTTTGTCTACCGCGTTGTGCCGGCCCACGTCTTCCCGAACGCTTCGAAGGCTGCCGTCGGAATCGAACAGCGCGGCGGCATGCAGACCGCCGGTTCGGTCGAAAACTGCCTGAGATTCCCTCAGTTTGCTCGGAAGTCCATGCACCAACTCAGCGCCGATGGTAAACCCGCCGCGGGGCAGAATGGCGCAGCCGGTTGCGTGAATTGCATCAATGGAAGCTTTTCCACAGACTCCGCAGCTTGAACTCATATAGAAATTTCGTTCCAGGCGGGCGCTGTCTACATCGACCCCGGCGCGGAGTTTAACCGTTACAGCGTTTGTTCCCTTACTCTCGATCCGTTCGATGTCTTGCGCACCGCTGAGGATTCCCTCGCCGAACAGAAATCCCGCCGCCAATTCGGAGTCGTGCCCTGGAGTCCGCATTGTTATAGATAGTGGTTTATCCTCGATCCGAATCTCTAGCGGTTCTTCGACGGCCACGAAATCCTGAATGGCTTCGCTCGATGCGCCGTGTACTTTTCGGACCGTAACGGTAAGGATGTTCCGTTTCACTGCTTCAGCTCTGCAATTGTCGCGCCAGTGCCGCCTTCCGCAGGCGAACCGGGATAGAATTTTTCGACGTGCGGATTGTGCGCCAGCAGATCCGCCACGGCGCGCTTCAGCACCCCCATCCCATGGCCGTGCACGATCCGGACACGGTCTACTGACGCCATGGCGGCGCTGTCGAGAAACTTGTCGACTTCTTCCATGGCTTCCTCGGCGCGCTTCCCGATCACGTTGATCTCGCGATAGGAGACGTTCCAGGTCGGGCCGGCTTCGAACGAGACGTTGCGCGGTAATTTAGCGCCCGGTGCCGCATCCGGCAGGACTTCTTCCACGTCGTCCAGCGAGATTTGCATCTTCATCAGGCCGGCTTCCACTTCCAGGCGATCGTCGGACATTTTGCGGCGAACTCGCGCCGGTTCGCGGATCCCGCGCAAACGAACGCGGGTTCCTTCTTCGATCACAAGGCGCGGTTTCTGCAATGGCGTATTGCTGAGGACGTTCGTTTGGACCGTCTCCTGGAACTCCCGGCGGGTCTTAGCGACTTTGCGCATCGCCTGCTCAGCGGCTTTGCGCTGGTCTGCGCTCTCCGTAATTCGTTCGATGGTTTCGCGGGCCTGCTCTTCAAAGGCGGCTATCGCCGAATCGCAGCGATCCTGCACTTCTTTCAATTTCGCCGCTTCACGGCGCTCAAATTCCTTTTCGAGCCGGCTTTCCCGTAATACTAGAGCCTGCTTCTGTTCCTCAAGCTGCCGTTCGGTCTCGGCCACGCGGCTCAAGCGATCGTGCAATTCCGAAAGGAAGCGGGCGATATCGCGCTCCTGCGTGGACATGGCGGCCCGAGCCCGCTCAATCATGTCCATCGGCATCCCTAAGCGGCTTGCAATGTCGAGGCCCGCGGATTTTCCCGGCGCGCCAAGGCGCAGCACGTAGGTCGGCTGAAGCGTCTGCTCGTCGAACCCCATGGATGCGTTCACGACACCTTCGGTTGTCGCGCCGTAAATCTTGATTGCGAGCAAGTGCGTGGATGCGAGTGTGAAGGCGCCATATCCGCGGAAGCGGTCGAGAATGGAAACGCCCAGCGCGCCACCTTCTTCGGGATCCGTGGCGCGCCCCAGTTCGTCCAACAACACAAGCGAATCCGGAGTGACGTCTTCCAGCATGCCGCGAATATGCTCGATGTGCGCCGAGAAGGTGCTGAGGCTTTCCTGAATCGACTGGTTGTCGCCAATGTCCGCCAGCACTTGCTCGAAGATTGGAAACTCGGCTTTCGCGGCGGGCACGGGCAGACCGGCTTGCGTCATGAGCGCCAGCAATCCGACGGTCTTCATCGAGACGGTTTTGCCGCCCGTGTTGGGACCGCTAATCAGAAGCGTTCGGCACTTTTCGTCCAATTCCAGCGAGATCGGCACGACCGGTTTCGCTTGCCTGCGCAGGACGTCTTCTAATAAAGGATGGCGCGCTTCCACCAGCGTGAGCTTTCGATCCGTGTCGGAGCTCAGGCTCGGAATTACGCAATTAAAATCGTTGGCGAATCGGGCCTTCCCGAAAAGCAGCTCAAGGCGTCCGATTACCGCGACGGACGACCCGATTTCCTCGGTATGCTTGCGAAGGCGCTCGGTCAACTCGCGAAGGATGCGGTCCACTTCGAGCTGTTCTTCCTCCCGCAGCCGGACGACTTCGTTGTTCAGGTCGATGGTCTCGAGCGGCTCGATAAATAATGTATGTCCGGTGCCGCTGGTCCCGTGAATCACGCCGCCAACCTTGCGCTGCTGTCCGGCGACTACGGGCACCACGAAACGATCGTTCCGAATGGTGACGAAGTCTTCCTGCAAGGTGCCATCTTCACGATGCGAACGCATGAATCGTTCGAGCGAGATCTGGACCTGCTTCTGCTGTTTCTCGATATCGCGGCGCAGGCGATTCAACATGACGCTTGCGTCGTCGGCGACAGAGCCGTCAGGCAGGATCTTCCCGCGCAGTTCCCGAAGCAGAGGCCGCAGATCCGAAATCTGGGCGGCCATAGCGGCGATTCTTGGAAACCGCTCCTCCGGCGCGCTCAGAATGGAACGAATTTCGGAAGCCTGATCGAGCAGTTGGGTCAGATTGTATATTTGGCGGGCGTCTAGAGATGCACCCTCGATTCGAAGCAGCGCTACGGCGGAAGTCGGATCCGGAATGGAATCGAATCGAGGGGCAATGGCCGCACCGCGATGCGCAACTTGCGGCGCTTGCGAGGTGCGCAGGTACTCTAATGCTTCGGCGGCATCGGCCAGTGCCGATTCGATCCAAACGCGATCCACCGCTGGTTCCACCGATTCCAGTTCGGCCTTTCCCAGGGGGCTATAAACGTAGCGCCCCAACAATTGCCGCAATGGCTCGAATTCGAGAAGATCGGCACTCGATTGGATCATTTGGTAGGTCTCAGCTTGCGCCGACTCGTCGGCAATATCCGCTTGCTGACGCGCGCGGTTCCGTACGATCGTGAAAACCCGGGACAGCGTTGCGGAACCCCAACGGTAACGGAGGGGCAACAGCCGATTTTTTCACAGACACTCCCGGTCACGATTCGGAACGGTTTGAGTTCGGAACGCTCGCGTCACCACTTCTAGCGTACCTTCCGTGATGTTGTAGTCAGCAAGTTCTTGCTGAGGCACCCAGGCTACCGCGCTTACATCGCTTGCGGCGGCAAGCGTTCCTCCGGTCACGCGGCAAATATAATCGATGAGAACGTAGTGATACTCGGGTCTGCCATCGGCATCGGGCATGATTCGCTCAAAAATTTCGAACATGGATACGGGGTTCACTGTGAGCCCGGTCTCCTCGAGGACCTCGCGACGAATTCCATCCGCCAACTTCTCGCCAACCTCAAGGATGCCGCCCGGCAACGACCAGAAACCCTTCAGAGGTTCCTTGCCGCGCTCCACGAGGAGGATCTCCAACCGGTCATCATGATCCCGGAATATCAATGCACCGATGCCCAGAAAAGGCCGATCCGGGTACCTGCGGCTCTCGCTAATTTTGCACGCTCCCCGGGGCCATCAAGCGTACACGGAACACGGACGTCCGCGCAGTCACGTATAGCGATTCCAGATCCGCATCGCCGAAAGCGAGGTTCGATGGCGGCTCCGGAATCTCAATCCGATTGATCTGTTTTCCTTCGGGCGAATAGATGATGAGATCCTTGGCCGCCAGATACAGGTTTCCCTTTTCGTCGACACGAAGACCGTTAGGGACACCTGCGATTCCCGACACCAGGACTCTTTCGTTCGACGCGGCGCCACCTTTATCGAGATCGTAGGCGCGGATGTTGCGCTCATCGGAATTGCTCACATAGAGCACGTGGCCGCTCGGCGAAAGGGCGATGCCATTGGGCCTACCTTTGGGCTTCGCCACGAGTTCCAGAACTCCTTTCGGGGTCAAGCGGTATACGCCGAAGAAATCGAGCTCACGATGGTCGTTGTTCGAGCCGAATGCCGGGTCGGTGAAATATATGTTGGAGTCTTTGCGAATCACGATGTCATTTGGCGCGTTCAGCCTTTTGCCTTCGTAGCGCTCAGCCACAACATCGATTTTTCCCTTGCGATCGGTTCGCGTCACACGCCGCGCGTGGCCTTCGCAAACATAGAGCCGACCTTGAGAATCGATGGCGATGCCATTGGCTCCGTTGGAATTTTCGCGAAACATCTGGACGCCCTGGCCGGGAACGAATTTCAAGATGCGATTCGTGGGAATGTCCGTGAAATAGAGAAAACCTTCGTGAGACCAGGCTGGTCCTTCGGTAAACGTCAGCCTGCCAGCGATTCTCTCAATTGAAATCGCCTGCGCATCCTGCGCCCATGCGACCACGGATAGGGCGAAGACGAATGCCCATCGGACCACGTTACGCTCCCACATACCGCGCATATACGCTCCGCGCTATTCCCACGTCCGTGGTCCCTTTGACGATCACGCGGCCGTCGGGGAAAATAGTCAACTCGTAGGGCGGCGTCTCGAAACGCAATGCGAAATCGTTGTAGCGCACCGCGCCGAGCGGCGACAGGCGGCCGGCGAGATCGTTCAGATCCATTGGGCGCGAGAGTTCGTGGAGCTGCACGGCGTTTCTGCCGCAGAGGCTGACGTGAGTTCTGTTCCGCGCCTCCAAGTGAATGAACTCACGCTTGCCGCATGCGATGCATTCGGGGTCCGGCGCGGGCTGCTTAACTTGTCGTATGTTTCCGGTCCAGACGTCCATGGTGGTGATCCTTTGCGCCGGATCGAGCCCGCATAGCAGGCGCATGGCCTCGGCAACTTGCAAGCTCGCGATCGCGGCTGTTACAGCTCCCAGGACACCCGCGGTTTCGCAGGTTGGCTGAGCGCCCGCCGGCGGTTCCGGATAGACGCACTTGAGGCACGACGTTTTGCCCGGCACCACGCTCATAGTGAGGCCATACGATCCCACGGCTGCGCCGTAAATCCAGGGCAAGCCGCGGCTGACCGCGTAATCATTTATTAGATAGCGAGTCTCGAAGTTGTCGGTACCGTCCAGAATCAGGGCGATGTCGCCGAGCAATTCATCTATATTGGATGGAGTCACGTCCGCGACCACGCCGTCAATCTGGACTTCTGAATTGATACGTGAGATTGCCCGCGCGGCAGCTACAGCCTTGGGCAGACTCTCTCTCGCATCCGATTCGTCGAACAGCCATTGCCGCTGAAGATTGCTTAATTCAACGTAGTCGCGATCAACGATCCGCAGAAACCCGACTCCGGCGCGCGCCAGAGCGCCCGCCTGGAAGCTCCCCAATGCGCCGCAACCTACGATGGCCACGCGCGCGTCCAACAGTTTCCGCTGGCCTGTTTGGCCGATGCCGGAGAATAGAACTTGGCGCGAATAGCGATCGTCGGTGCCCGAGCTCATCCAAACCGATGGTAACAGTGCCTGCGGTAACATGGTCGCTTGTGGCGACCGCCCGGCGCTTAAGTATACGTGTGCTCATGCTCACGATATGTTGCCCGCTGTGGTTTCCAGTGGTGCTGACGGCCTCCGTCGAGGAATACGAAGGTAAGCCGGTCGGCGCCATAGTCTTCGATCCCGGCAGTCAGCCGCTCACAAACCAACAATTGCTGGATATGTTGTCTGTGAAAACCGGACAGCCTTTGCGGCTGGAAGAGCTGCGCGCCTCTATCCAGCGTCTCTTCGCGACCGGTGAGTACGCGGACATCGCCGTGGACGCTACGCTCCAAGACGGAACCGTTCATTTGCGTTTCATCACCACACCGGCTCTCTTTATCGGGCATCTGAGCGCGGAAGGAGTGCCCGAGCCTCCCAACCGCGGACAGATCACAACCGCCGCTAAGCTGCAGCTTGGCGCGGAGTTTTCTCCAAACGACGTCCAACAAGGCGTGGAGAGCATCACGGAACTCCTCAAGCGCAACGGCTTTTTCAATCCCCTCATCCAGCCGTCGACGCAGACTCGCACGGATCTTCAGCAGGTGGATATCGACTATCGCATCGTCCCAGGGAAGCGGGCGAAGTTCGGCGGTGTGGATCTAGCCGGGAATCCGATTCGCTCCAAGCAAGACATTATCCGTTCGACGGGATGGAAAGGATTTCGCGCCTGGTTTCCCTGGCGCCCGCTTACGGATAGCCGCTTGCAGTCGGGCGTGGAAAGCGTTCGATCGTGGTATTTGAAGCACAGTTATCTCTTGTCCAAAGTCACGCTTACCGGAATGCCATTCGATCCCGAATCGAATCGGGTGACTCCGGTTTTGGAGATTAATCCGGGGCCCCCGGTTGACGTGACCATCGTTGGAGCGAAAGTCTCTCAAAGCCGGCTCCGCTCGCTGCTGCCGATTTATCAAGAGCGCGCTGTCGACACCGATTTGCTTCGAGAAGGCAGCCGCGATCTGGCCGATTATTTCCAGTCCCAAGGTTACTTCGAAGCCGAAGCAAAGTTCAGGGAGACGACCAGCAAGACGGGAGAAGAGAGTATCGAGTATATCATCGACCGAGGCGGACGCCACAAGTTAGTGCTTCTCGACATTGAGGGAAACAAGTATTTCTCGACTAAGACGATTCGGGAGCGAATGTATATCACACCGGCGGAGTTCCTGCGCTTTCCACGAGGACGTTACAGCCGCGCGGTTCTGGATCGCGATATCACATCGATTCGCGACCTGTATCAATCGAATGGTTTTCGCGATGTGCAGGTGACTTCGCGCCAGCTCGACGATTATCAGGGTAAGAAGAACCAGATTGCCGTGTTTATCGATATCAGCGAAGGTCCGCAGTGGTTTGTCTCCAAGCTCCGCTTCTCCGGCATCCCAAACACTGACGAACAGTATCTCCGGACCATCCTTCATTCCACAGAAGGCCAGCCCTACACGGAAGCGAACATTGCGAGCGACCGAGATAACATCCTGCAGTTTTACTATGACAACGGCTACGCCGACGCGAAATTCGAATTTACGTCAACTCCGGCGGGCGAGCCGAATCACCAGGATCTTGCATTTCTGATCACGCCGGGACACCGCGAGTTTGTGCGCCGCGTGATTGTCAGCGGATTGCACATTACCAAACCAAGGATCGTTATGGAGCGCATCAACCTTGACGATGGCGATCCGCTTTCGCAAAGCAAGATTTCAGAAAGCCAACGTCGTTTGTACGACCTTGGGATCTTCGCGAGAGTGGATACGGCCATTCAGAATCCCGAGGGCGAGGAGCCTACCAAGGCCGTGCTTTATTCCATGGAAGAGGCGCGCGTTTATTCCATCACGACAGGTATTGGGGCGGAAATCGCGCGCATAGGAGGAGGCACCACCACGCTCGACCAACCAGCCGGCGAGACTGGATTCAGCCCGCGCGTCACGGTCGGAATCAGCCGACTCAATTTCCTGGGACTGGGCCACACGGTGACGTTGCAGGGTCTCGTTTCCACTCTCGAACAGCGCGCACTATTCGAGTACTTGATTCCTCAATTAGAGGGGAATAGGAATCTGAACCTCCAATTCAGCGGATTCTTCGATATCTCGAAAGACGTGCGCACCTTTTCGGCGCGGCGAGAGGAAGGATCGGTACAACTTGGACAGCGCCTCTCGAAGGCAAACTCCATGCAATACCGGCTGGTATTTCGCAAGGTGAATATCATCGGAACGCCCCTTGTCAGTCCCGAACTGATTCCTTTATATTCACAACCAGTCCGCGTCGGGCTGGTCTCGACGACTTTTATCCAGGATCGCCGCGACGATCCGATTGACGCGCATCGCGGCATTTATAACACGATCGATATCGGACTGGCATCCAGCGTTCTGGGCTCCCAGACGGGGTTCGGCAGAGTGGTGGCGCGCAACGCAACTTATCATCGCATTAGGAAGAATATTGTTTTTGCGCGCAGCACTTACTTCGGCGATATCAGCCGCTACGCCGGTCAATCGACCATCCCTCTCGCCGAACGATTCTTTTCGGGCGGCTCCAGCTCTTTACGGGCCTTTCCCGATCTTCAGGCCGGGCCTCGCGACCTGGTGACCGGGTTTCCAATCGGCGGAGACGCGCTTTTCATCAATACGCTGGAACTGCGGTTTCCTCTGATCGGCGACAATATAGGCGGCGTTCTGTTCAACGACATGGGCAACGTCTATAGCAGCCTGGACGACATCAGCCTTCGCTTCCGCCAGAGAAATCTGGCCGACTTTAATTACGCCGTTCAGGCTTTTGGATTTGGAATTCGTTACCGCACGCCGGTTGGGCCGGTGCGCGTGGATCTGTCGCTGAGTCCTAATTCACCGCGCTTCTACGGATACCAGGGCACTTACGAACAGCTGATTTTCGGAACCGGGACTAAGGTGGTTCAACGCATCAACATCTTTCAATTCCATATTTCTCTGGGGCAGCAATTCTGATGTGGATGCGGCTCTTGCTTTCGATGGCAGTTATTGGCACGGTTCACGGCGAGATTATCGACCGTATTGCAGTGTCGGTGGGAAACCAGGTGATTACGACGGACCAGATCAATGACGAGATTCGCGTAACTGCTTTTCTTAACCACTCCGAACCGAACTTCAGCCCGGAAGAGAAGAAGAAAGCGGCAGAGCGGCTGATTGAGCAGGCGCTAATCAAGCGCGAGATGGACTTCACGCATTATCCGGTTCCGCCGCTGTCGGACGCAGATGAAATGTTGAAGCGAGTGGAGGCGGAGCGCCCTGATTTTGCGCGTTACGGCATCAGCGAGGACGATCTGCGCCAGCACTTATGGTGGCAGCTTACGTTGTTGAAGTTTATCGATGAGCGGTTCCGGCCTTCCGTTGAAGTTACTACGGCAGAGGTGCGGCAGTATTATCGCGAGCAAGTGGACAAATGGAAAGAGGAGGGTAAGAAACCGATTCCTACGTTCGAAGAGAGCCGGGATGCTTTGCAGAAGGCGCTTACCGAGGAACGTGTCAACCAAGCTGTGGATCGCTGGTTGGGGGATGCTCGGACGCAGATGACAATACGCATGCGGGAGGGCGTGTTTAAGAACTGATGAGGGGCTTTGGAACCATGTCGGACGTTGGCCCCTCCCTTACGGTCGGGGTTCCGCGGGGAACCGCTCCCTGCCGGGTCTTTGAAATAATCGCCCGAATGGCGAGTGAATGGCGATGGCTGGTGGCGATGCTATGAGACGGGCTCGGAAAATCATTGTGGCTAGTTTGCTCTCACTTGTCGCGCTTGTCGTTGTCGTTCTGATCGCGGCGACTTGGGTTTCGCAAACTGAGTGGCTTAAGAACAAAATACGCGAACGCATTGTTGGGGAAATCGAAAGGACTACCGGCGGACGCGCCGAGATTGGGAAGTTCGATTACAACTGGCAGAGCATCACGGCCGAGGTTGCGCCGTTTGTTTTGCACGGAACGGAGCCCGCAAGCTCGCCACCTCTGCTCCGCGCGGCACGCATTCGAATCGGACTCAGAATTATTTCGTTTCTTGAACAGAAAATTGACATTGCGTCTCTCACGATGGAGCAGCCGGAGATCCACGTGACCGTCAATCCGGATGGCTCGACGAACCTGCCCACTCCGAAACCGGTGCGCAACGCTGGAAACCTTCTTGCCGACATCCTGAATATCAAGGTCCGACGTTTTCGGATCACGAACGGCTTGCTCGAATACAATTCACAAAAGATTCCGCTGGATTTGAGCGCGGACCACGTTACAGCCAATTTCCGGTATCTCCCATCGCCGGCGAGATACGACGGCGATATCAGTTCGCGGCGGCTCCATGTGACGTCTCCAAGTATTCACGATGCAGCTTTTGACGTGACCACGCATCTTGTCCTCAGCCGGGACCGGCTTCAAATCCAAGGCGCGGATCTGACTCAAGACCACTCGTCCGCCCGGATTTCCGGCAGCGTTGTGAACTTCTCCGATCCTCGCGGCACATTCGATATCACCTCGCGGCTCTCGGTCGCCGATATGTCGAAGTTCGTGAAACTTCCGCTGGAAAATCGGGGTGACATCGCGTTCAACGGGAGGGCGAGTGTTGCATTCGCACCCTATCAATACACGCTTGACGGCCGCCTCAATGGACATGGACTGGCTTATTCGAGCGAACAACTGCAATTACGGAATTTCGCAATTGTCTCTACGTTGAATGTTGCGCCGGGCAGCATCAAGTTACCCAACGTCGACCTCATGGCAGAAAATGGCCACTTCCGCGGTTCGGTTTTCATCGATGCGGCGCGTCACTTTCACGTCAAAGGGAATGTTGAAGGGTTTTCCGTACAGCAACTCGCCGCGCTGCAACGACAGCCCGCCGGGGAACTCAGCGGCACGGTTGCGGGATCGATCGAAGCGGAGGGTCTGCTGGCGCGGGAGCGCGTCGAGGATCTGAAAGCTCACGGCAATCTACAACTGACTCCGGGTAAGAGTGGCGTGCCGGTGGAGGGCGCCGTGGAACTCAATTACGACGAGCGCTCCGGGATGGTGCAACTCGGGAATTGGAACATGGTTCTCGGCACGACGCATCTGACGGCATCCGGAAATCTGGGTCAAAGCCTGGCGATTCATCTCACTTCGAGCAACATACACGATCTCGTTCTCGCGCTTCCCCTGATCGGCGAAAAACCTCCTAAAGAGTTTCCCGTCAAGCTGGTCAATGGCGGCACGGCGCAATTTGACGGTAATGTTGTCGGGCCGATTCACATGACCAAGATCTCGGGTAAGCTTCAGCTCGTTCGATTCGAGGTCGACACGCATCAGTTCAGCCGGCTAACCGCCGATATAGACCTTTCGCGATCTGACCTGCTGGTGCGCTCGGCTGTACTCGATGGCGATGAACTGCATGCGTCGGCATCGGGCGAACTCGGGCTCGTGAACTGGCTTCCAGCGCAGAACAGTCCCGTTCGCGCGAACGTTCAAGAGACATCGCGGCCCACGATCCCGAACATTCCTGTTAGCGGCTCTGTCACCGCGAAGATCGCTGTCAGCGGTACTTTCGGCGAACCGCAGGGAACGGCCCACGTTCAGGCCGATCACGTCGTTGCTTATGACCAGCCGATTGACCGCATCACCGCGGACGTGACTTATAGTGACCATAGTGTCGCAGTCCGGAACGGACAAGCTAGCGAGGGCAAAGGCATCGCGGATTTTACCGGCAACTATAGTTATCCCGCGGCGGATTGGAAGAGTGGAAATCTCACTCTGAACGTTGCGGCGAGCGGCTTCAGCATTCCGCAGATTCAGGCTGTCGCCAGCAGGCGCCCCGGCGTTACGGGGCTGGCCGAGTTGAACGCCGGCGGCGAGGCCCACTTCGTCAAAGGCGAGTTTCAACTCGATCAACTGGATAGCCGTCTGACTCTCCGCAATTTGGCTGTGGACGGTAAGACTCTCGGCGATCTTATCGCGACGGGCAGAACGCGCGGGCAGATCCTGGACTTACGCGCCGATGGCGACTTTCGGGAAGCAAAGGTTCACGGGCAGGGCGAATGGCTTCTCACGGGAGACTATCCGGGCCAGGGGCAAATCACGATTCCGCGCATGACGTTCGCCACTTTGAAGAACATCATCCCGGCGAAAACCGGTCCCGATCTTCCTTTCGGCGGCTTTCTTTCGGGTACTGTAAACATCAGCGGTCCGCTTAAGAAGCCGGAGGAGTTGCATGCGGCGGTATCGATTCCGGAGTTGCAAATCAATGCTTCTCCGAACGCTCTGCCGCGCGCCGGCGCGCAGGCGCAAGACTTGGTGCTGCACAATTCGAGCCCGCTGGAATTCGATGTCACTATGAAAGGCGCGGAAATCAAGAGCGCTCATTTCGTCGGGACGGACACCACCATTCAGACGACGGGGCGCGTCGGCTTCGACGATAAGGAAGCTTGGAATCTGCGCATCAATGGATCCATAAACCTGGCTATTCTGCAGCTGTTCAATTACGATCTGCTTGCTTCCGGTGTGTCTACCTTGAACACGTCTATTCGAGGACCGCTCTCACAGCCGGAATTGAATGGACGTCTGGAGTTGAGGAACGCGTCGCTGTTCCTTTCCGATTTTCCGAACGGCGTGGAGAAGGCGAACGGCATTATTGTTTTCGATCGGAATCGCGCGACGGTTCAGAATCTCACCGCTGAAAGCGGCGGCGGTACGGTGTCTTTTCAAGCCGGAAGCTTCGTCGGATTCAGCAGCCAGTTGCTGATCTATCGGGTTCAGGCCACCGCGGACCATGTTCGCTATCGTTCTCCTGAAGGGATCAGCATCACTGCGAACGCGAGTCTCAGCCTGGCTGGCACTTCGGAACGGAGCACGCTCGCGGGTACAGTCACGGTGATTCGCGCGGCGTTTCTGCCGCAGACCGACGTCGGCAGCCTGCTCGCATCCACGGCGAAACCCGTTTCTGTTCCCACCACTCCGAACGCTTATGTGAAGGGGATTCAGTTCGACATCCGCATCGACAGCGCGCAGAACCTCGACGTGGTCACGTCACTGACTCATAACATCCAGGCCGAGGCAGATCTGCGCCTGCGCGGGAATGTCGAGCGGCCGGTGGTTCTCGGCAGTCTTACTGTGACGGAAGGCGAGATCGATTTTTTTGGCAATAAATACAGCATCAATCACGGCGAAGTAAACTTTTTCAATACGGCGAAAGTCGAGCCGGTGGTGGACATGGATCTGGAGACGCGTGTGCGCGGAATCACGGTGGATATCACGTTCTCAGGATCCCTCGATAAGCTGAACTTTTCTTACCGCTCCGATCCGCCGCTTGAAAGCAACCAGATTATCGCGCTGCTGGCGGTGGGGCGACAGCCTATCGGAATTGGAGCGCTGGCGGATAGCCAGGCGTCGACGAACGCGAGTTATCTTTCAGGCGGCGGAAACGATTTGCTGACACAAGCCATCACGGCTCCGGTTCAGGGGCGTCTGGAGAGATTCTTCGGAGTGAGTCATATCAAGATCGACCCGGAACTTACCGATATCACTTCTGTTCCACAAGCCCGCGTTACTTTGGAACAGCAAATCTCGAAGGAAATTACGCTGACCTATGTGACGAATCTTTCGCGAACGTCGGAACAGGTTCTTCGCGTCGAGTGGGACCTGAGCCGGCGCTGGTCCGTGGTTGCCGTCCGCGATGAAAACGGATTGTTCGGTATAGACTTTCAGTATCGAAGAACGTTCCGATGAGGCTGCGTCAACATAACGACAGGCTCAAGGTGGAGCACAGCATCATTGACGGCGTACGCGAGATGCTGCATCGATTGCTGACGGACAATCCCGAGATCCGCGCTGTGATTCCCGGCGTTATACGACCTGTACGTGATGCGAAGGGCGAGATTAAGGTTCGGGTGACGGTGCCGACGACCAATGGCTGGAAGGCAATCGCTCTTAGCGCGGGAGCGCGGCAGGAGTTGTTTATCAGCACGGCGCTGTCGAAGGAACAGCTCGAGAAGGTTCTGCAAGAAGCCGCGCGGAAGTGAGCCGATGTCTACTCCATGCGAAGGGCGCGAATCGGATCGATGGATGCGGCCCGCCGGGCTGGGAAAAACGTGGCGCATGCGCAGATGATCGCGATACCCGCAAGAGCAACTACGATTGCAATCGGATCGATGACACTCAAACCGAATAACATCGACCGCAGGGTGCGGGCCAGCGCGAATGCTATCGGCAGTCCGATAGCGAGACCGGTTATGGCGAGAATGGCGCTTTCGCGCAGAACCATCGCAAGCACCTGAGAGCGCCGCGCTCCGAGCGCCATCCGGACACCGATTTCGGCGGTCCGGCGGCTGACGGTGTAGGAGATACTTCCGTACAGACCCACCAACACGAGTCCCATGGCGAGAGCGCCAAATAGAACCGCGAGGCGGGCTATGAGCCGTTCCTGCGAAATGGTCTGTTCGAATTGCTCGCGCTGCGCGATCGGGTTTTCCAAAGGCAGGTTGGGATCGATTCCGTGCACTACTCTTGTAATCACGGGAAGAATCGCCATGGGATCGCCGGATGTGTGGACCTCATATTGCATTTCGGAAATCCCTTTTACTTGGGTGAAGGGGAAATAGACAATCGGGCGATCGAGTTCCTTGATGCTGGTATAGCGGCTGTTACGCGCGACGCCCACGATCATAAAGGCGTCCTTGGGGCTGCTGAAGAACGCGACTGAATGGCCCAAAGGAGGCGTGTGCGGGAGATAGCGGTCCGCGAACGTCTGGTTCACGATCGCGACTTTGGTTGCGCTCAGGAGATCGGCCTGATTGAAATCGCGGCCGGCATTGATGGGGATTCCGAGAGTTCGCAGGAAATCGGGACCTACCGCATTCACTCGCATAGGAGCGAATGGCCGTGCTGGAAGAGGATTGCGGCCGTCCACGAGTGCGCCGTCGTTGCTGCTGCCTCCGGAGCCAATGCGGACCGCCGAGACTGTGGCTCCATCTACTCCCGGTAAAGTGCGAAGAGTGTCGAGGATCCTCAGATGCAGATGGATCGCATCGGCGTCGGTGCGAACGTTCGAGGGTGGGTCGATACCGAAGACCAGGAGTCCCGCGGTGCGCATTCCGAGGTCGCTCGATTCAAGGTTTCTCAGAGTCTGATAGAGGAGATCTCCCGCAAAGAGCAGGACGGCGCACATGGAGATCTGCAATGCGACAAGCAGCCTGCGGCCGGAGAAACGATGCCGGTCCGTGTTGGATGTCGCGGCGGAAGTTTTCAGGGCCAGAGCGAGCGGGAAACTGCTTGCGGCGCGCATGGGAACCAGGCCAAATACGACGGCGATCGCGGCGGAAATAGCAATCGTGAATAGGAGCACCTGGCGATCCGGCTCGATTGTCAGGTCGAGCCCGGACCAGCGAGTGAGCTCTTGCGTCGCTGCTCCGGCTAAGAACCACGCCAGGGCACAACCAGCGGCTACGAGGATGATGCTTTCTGAGATCAATTGCCCGAAGAGGACTCGGGCGTTTGCACCGAGCGCTCGCCGGAGAGCGAACTCACGTTCGCGGGCAGAATTTCGCAACAGCAGAAGCATGGCTACATTCGTCGATGCGATCAGAAGGACCAGGGCGACCATAGTCATCAGGACGTGAAGCGGATGATCGTAATCTTCCCGCAAAGTTTCTATGCCTCGAAGGTCCGAAAAGACAAGCTCCGGAGGCCGGTCTTTCGGATCTACGGGTGAGGCTTCCGCCAGTGTCCGACGGAATAACGGCGTCAATTCCGCTGTCGCTTTTTGTGGCGAAACGCCTGGGCTCAGCCGGCCGATCATCATAAGAGCGAGCCATTTCGGCGATCCGTAAAGGGACTGATCGCTGGCTGCCTCGCCCCACGGATTCAGGGCCGGATTCTTCTGGAGCGGAAGCCAGAAATCCATGTTCGGCTGTCCCGGATCGGTGCCTTCAAATCCCGGGGGAGCGACACCGACGATCGTGAACGGGAGACCTTTTACGTATAATGTCTGGCCCAACACTTGTGGAGAGTCGTTGAAGCGGCGACTCCACCACCGATAACTCAGGATCGCCACTGGCGCGCCTTCGGATTCGTCCTGCATTGTGAAGGCTCGGCCCAGTAGCATCTGAACGCCGAGGCCCGAAAAGAAGTTGCCGCTGACCATTTCGCCGTGGACTTGTTCCGGCTCGGCGCCGTAGCGCACCGACACTTTTGTAAATGACAGAGGCGCGAAGGCGACGACATCGGTGAACACGTCATGGCGTGCCCGCATTGCCCGGAAAACCGGCAACGATAACGACTCGTCGTCATAGCCGGATTGGGACGAACTGAGAGGCTGATTCTTCAGATGGAACAGCACCAGGTCCTGTGGATTGGGAAC
Organism: Bryobacterales bacterium; assembly: GCA_963802915.1. Classification (GTDB taxonomy): domain Bacteria; phylum Acidobacteriota; class Terriglobia; order Bryobacterales; family Bryobacteraceae; genus JAICMB01. The sequence continues at coordinate 63,736 of CAWDKQ010000016.1, read as the reverse complement.
GGGGAGAAAGCGGAGCAGGACCGCATTCATGACGCTGAAAACGGCCGTGTTCGCTCCTATGCCGAGGGCAATGGTCAGGATCGAAACGATTGTGAAGGCCGGCGATCTGAGAAGCTGGCGGAATGCGTAGCGGAGATCGTGCATGGTGGCTCCTTCAGTCGGGTCGAGTAACATGGGCAATTCTGGGACCAACGTCTCCGAGTTGAATGAACCTGTTTTTGCGTCGAATCCTGGGCAGAATTGAAAGGGGCGATTCCGATTTTGGGAAAGGAGTGTTCGGGTCCGGGCTTAGAGGCGCGTAGAACACGCATTCAGGTAAGCGCACGCCAGGAAGACCAGTTCCTGCCGCAAGGTGTGGAATTGGTTTTCAGGATCGGCGGACTCCAGCAGTCTGCGGCTGACCCCACTCATCACGCCTTGTAGCATCGAAGCTACAAGTTGGGGATCGGTGGTAAGCTGCTCCCTGGCGGAGTTCAACATGCGGACGATGGCTTCATTGAATTTAATTCCCATGTCCCGCGCCATCTTTGCTCCATCTATGTCGGAGCTAACCGCGTACAGGGCGACACTCGTTTTCGCGTCCCTCATCTTGGCTTCAAGGAAGGCAGTTATAAGAGCGGTAGCCATCTGATCGAGCGAATGTTCTTTCTGCTCGTGACAGACGCGTTCGACGGCTTGCGCGACCTCGTCCATGTGGCGCTTCAAGGCAGCTCTTAAGAGGGCGCTCTTGTTGGGGAAATACTGATATAAGGTTCCGATCGACACTCCGGCTCTCAGCGCCACCTTAGTAGTTGTGAGCCGCTCTTTTCCAACCTGGAGCAAAACCTGAATAGTCGCGTCCAGAATCGCGTCGACGCTGGCCGTAGAACGGGCTTGAACGGGCGATTTGCGTGGTTCTAATACGGCCTGATCGCGCTGCGGCAAATGCGAACTCCTAAATCGAAGCTTTCTTCATCTAACCACAGTAGGAGATACTGAATGACGGAACAAATGACGAGACTTGGCGGCACCTTCACGCTCCCAGGCACTTCGATGACTTTGAATCGCATGGGTTATGGCGCCATGCAACTCGCCGGTCCGCAGGTATTTGGACCGCCGCGCGATGTGGACGCTGCGATAGCTGTTCTGCGAGAGGCTGTCGCGGCTTGCGTGAACCACATCGATACGAGCGATTATTACGGTCCGCATATTACCAACCAGATCATTAGGCGGGCGCTGCATCCGTATCCGGATGGACTGGTGCTGGTTACCAAAGTGGGCGCCCGGCGGCCCGAGGACAAGTCGTGGGTTCATGCGCTTTCGCGTCAAGAGCTGATCGATGCCATTCATGACAATCTTCGAAATCTTGGACTCGATGCCCTGGATGTTGTCAATCTCCGGGTTGGGGGCATGGCGGGGCCTTCGGAGGGGTCGATTGCAGAACCTCTGACGGTGCTCGCGGAACTCAAGAGGCAGGGATTGATTCGGCATATCGGTTTGAGCAACGTAAGTCCCACTCAGTTGGCGGAGGCTCAGAAGATAACGGCGATTGTCTGCGTGCAGAATTTTTATAACGTGGCGCAGCGTCATGATGACGGCTTTATCGATGAACTTGCAGGTCACGGTATCGCCTATGTGCCGTTCTTTCCGCTGGGAGGCTTCACTCCATTGCAGTCGTCGGAGCTTGATGCTGTTGCAACGGAGCTACAAGCTACGCCGATGCAGGTGGCGCTGGCGTGGCTGCTGCAGCGCTCGCCGAACATCCTACTGATCCCCGGTACTTCTTCCGTCGAGCATCTGCGCGAGAATCTTAGCGCCGCGACGTTGCAACTACCTTCCGAAATGGTCGCCCGTCTTGACTCGATCGGCGGGGCGAGTTAGTTCGTCTTACAACTCCACGCGATCCATGGCCAGAAACTCCTGGATATGGGGATTGTCGGATTTATCCAAATCCTCAACGGTGCCTTGATAGATCGCTTTGCCTTCGTGCAGGAAGACCACGCGATCTCCGACCTTGCGCATGAGGTCGAGGTCGTGCGTGACGACCACTGAAGTCATCCTAAGCTGCTTTTTCAAACGCAGCATCAGGTTTCCGAGGTGGTCCGACATGATCGGGTCGACCATGGTGGTCGGCTCGTCGTAGAGAATGCACTCCGGCTGGGCCGCCAATGCGCGCGCAATTGCGACCGCGCGCTTGTAACCGGTGGACAGATCGTTCGGATACATATCCTTGTATCGAACCATATCCACCATTCCGAGGAGACCTTCCACCACATCCTCTTTGTTCTTCGAATTGTAGTCTTCGCGCAATTCGAGAGAAAAGAGGATGTTTTCACGGACGGTCATGGAGTCGAACAAGGCTCCGGACTGGAACACCATCGTGACTTTCTTGCGAATTTCGCGGAGTTGCGCTTCATTGTAATCCGTAATGTCCTGGTACGCGACGAAGACGCGCCCCTGGTCGGGCTTGATAAACCCCATGATGTGGCCCAGGCTCACGGATTTGCCGACGCCGCTTCGACCGATGACCGCCAGCGTTTCGCCGGCATCTACATAGAAGTTGGCATCGACTAAAACGGGGTAGTCGAACGTCTTGTATACGTGGCGGAATTCTATGTAGTGGAGTGTGGAATCGTCCATGCTTGCGAGAACGCTTCGAAGTCCTCTGGAGTGTTCAGGTTAGCAAAACTTTCGGGGTCCATCCCAGTTAATAGCGCGGCGGGCAGTTCCCGCACGATCTCCCGCATTCGAAGGCGCGACGCGGCGATGGCTTTTTCAATCAGCTCCAGGCAATCGCGATGATATACCGCGCAAAGAGGCTCCGGGCCGCTGGGGCCGACCGGCACGACGCATTTCCGGTCGCTCACGGCTGCGTGGTCGAGCAGAGAACGAAGGGGCCCGACGGTGAGGAACGGCATATCGCAGCCGACTACGAGGGACCACTCGGTGTTCGAAATAGCGAGGGCAGTGGCGATTCCGCCGATCGGGCCGTGTCCTGGCGTTTTGTCCGCGTAGACGGGATAACCGAGGTGGGAATATCGATCCGGATTGCCGATCAGGGCGACCGCTCCGGCCGCTTCTTGAACAATCGCCGCAACGTATTGCGCGAGGGTTGTTCCACGCCACGGCAGCAGGGCTTTATCGTGCCCCATGCGGGAACTTTGGCCGCCCACCAGCACGAATCCGGTGTGGCGCATGAGAAAATGGTAGCATCGCATTTTGAGGCAGAACTGGAAGGTATCTTACATTGCAGTTGTTGACTGTTTCATCCAAAAGCATTTCCGGGTATAATCGAAAAAACATATCGATGCGATTTTGTTTTCAATGCGGGATCGTCGCGGCGGCCTTAGCGGCGGTTTTTTTAATGCCTGCACGCGCCGCTAGCGGTTCGGCGAAAGCGGTCGCGGTGGACCGCATCGATCCTCGCAGCGGGCAGCAGGTGAAGACGATTAAATTAGCGCCGATGACGATTGCGAAGCGGGAAGTTCGACCGCAGGCCGTTGGCGAGGAGATCGAGCGTGGCGCGCTTTTGGCATCGGTGCCTGCATCCGATTCGAACGTCAAGAGCTACGTCGAAGAGGCGGCGCTAAAGTACGATGTGAACCCGGCTTTAATCGACTCCGTGATTCAGGTGGAAAGCAATTATAATTCGAATGCGATTTCGCCGAAGGGCGCCGAGGGCTTGATGCAACTCATGCCGGCAACCGCCCGGCGCTTCGGCGTCCAGAACACGTTCGATCCACGGGAAAACATTCACGGCGGGGTAAAATATCTTAAGTTCTTACAGGAAACGTTTAAAGACGACCGGCTCGCGATTGCAGCATACAACGCCGGAGAAGGAGCGGTCGCCAAGTACAATAATGTTCCACCGTATCCCGAAACGATGAATTACGTGGAGAAGGTCGGGAAGCGGTACGGCAAGGCAAAAAAAGTCGCCCAGGCGAAAGCCAAACCTGTGGTGATCGCACAAGTGAAACCCGAGACGCCGGTGGAGCCTAAATATGCGCCGGTGAGGCAGTACGTAGATTCGGTTGGAAGAATCCATCTGACTACGCAATAACGGCGAAACGCCATGCAAATTCGGTTCTCGAAAAAGACGAGGACGCTCTCAACGATGCCCATGCTCTGCGTGGGCATTCTCGCATTCAGTTGCACCCCAGGAAACTCGCAGGATTCCGTAACCGCAGTCCGTTTCTGGTCGCTGGGGGATGTGACGCGCGTCGCGATTGAAGCGACCGGTCCGTTTACTTTCAAGTCGGATCGCCTCGCAAACCCGGATCGCATTTTCTTCGATCTTCCCGGAACGCGTCCTGTTCTTAGCCACAAAGGGATCAGTGTGATGCCGGTGGGAGACGAGTTGCTGCGTCAGATCCGCGTGGCGGAAACGCAGCGCGGAACCACGCGAGTGGTGCTTGATCTGGTGACGGCCGTGGAGGTCTCCACTTCGAAGCTGGAGAATCCGGACCGCCTCATAATTGAATTGCGACGTCCCGGATCGCAGCACGCCCCGATGGTTCAGCCGTCAGTGGTACAGCCCTCCGTGATACAGCCTTCGATTACTCCAGCCGCACCCATCAGAACATTTCATCCGCCGGCTTTGAACACGGCCGTGCAGAGCGCAGATCGGCGCATCATGCAGCCGGTGCTCTTGGATGCTCCTGCCGCGGTCGCCGGCGGGCAGCGGTTGAATGCATCGTTATTGAAAATGCCGTTGCCTTCGGTTCCTCCGCCTCCAGCCGCCGCTCCCGTTTATGTGCCTCGCGCCACTCCGGTGACGCTCGCAGCGAAGGAGACGATGGCTCCTGCAACGACGATGGCCCCTGCAACGACTACTCCTCAGATGCCCGATCGAGTGGGGTTGCCGGCGAAACGGCCCAAAGATGCGCGGGATGAAACGATGATTCGCGCGCTGGGTCTGAAAGTGGGTCGTATCGTGATCGACGCGGGTCATGGCGGACATGATGCGGGCAGCATCGGGCCGGGCGGCATGCTGGAAAAGGATCTGGTGCTGGATGTCTCGAGGCGCCTTGGAGCATTGGTTGAGCAGCGCCTGGGATGCGAAGTAGTCTACACCCGCACCGACGACACCTTCATTCCTCTGGAGCAGCGCACCGAGATCGCAAACGAAAAGCACGCGGATCTTTTTCTTTCGATTCACGCCAATTCGTCGAGCCTGCGCACGGCGGCCGGCGTGGAGACGTATTATTTGAACTTCACGACATCGAAAGCCGCGCTCGACGTTGCCGCCCGTGAAAACGCGACGTCGCAAAAGACGGTTTTCGAGCTTCAGGATCTGCTTCAGAAGATCGCGCTCAAGGACAAGGTGGACGAATCGCGCGAGTTTGCGGCGCGCGTTCAGAGCTCGCTTTACAGCATGTCGGCGAGGAGTGCGGCGCCGACGCGGGATCGCGGTGTACGTAAAGCGCCCTTCATCGTGCTCATTGGCGCGTCGATGCCATCGGTGTTGGCTGAGATCGGTTTCATCAGCAATCCGCGCGACGAGGCAATGATGAAACGCGCCGAGTACCGGGAGAAGATCGCCGAAGCTCTTTATAAGGGTGTCGCTGCCTACGCCTCGACGCTGAGCCATTTCCAGGTCGCCCAAGTCAAATAACTTACGGCTTGATTCCGATCTGAATTCGCGCCGCGCCTATGTAACGGTCAGCGGCGCCATAATATCCGGTCAAATCGATATTTTCCGAGTTGCTACCGGGGCGCGGAACGGCGCCCTCCAGGAAAATGACGTTCGGAACTGCGCCTACGCGCTCCCATTGGAGTTTCGGCTCCAGGAATGGTTCCTGGGCTCGCGCAATAAGGTGAGTGGGGTCGTGAAGATCGAAGAGCGCCCAAGCGGGGCGATACACAAGCTTGTCGTCCGCTCCGTTGTATAAAAGCAAAATGCCGCGTGAAGTGACGAGTGGCGGAGGGCCAGGCTCCATGACGCGAGAGTCGAATGCGTGCGGATGCACATCGAGGACGGGTTCAGCGGTAGCGTCGGTCCAATGAATGAGATCGGTGGATACGGCGAGACCCATTTTGTCCCGCGTGACTCCATCGGGTGCGTCGGAAGTGCCGAGATAATACATCCACCACTTGCCGTTGATCTTTTGAGGTACGATCGCGCCCGACTTAGTCCATTGTTTGTTCCAAGTACCTTTGTACGCGGGCAGAATGACGCCTTTGCGCTCCCAGTGCCTTAAGTCATGAGAGGCCGCCATGCAGAGCTGGGCGTCTTTGCGGTTGTAACCGGTGTAAGTGAGATAGTAAGTGCCTTCGATCCGTACTACGCGAGGGTCTTCCACGCCGCCTGGTTTTTCGTAGCCGGTTTCGGCCTTCAACACGGGGTTGGGATCGGAACGGAAATGGATACCGTCGTCGCTCTCGGCGTAGCCAATGCTCGATACATCGTTGGCATCGGTGGCGCGAAACAGGAGGATCGTCTTTCCACCAACGCGTACAGCAGCCGGATTGAAGACCCCGTGGGCCGTCCAGGAACTGCCCGGTTTGAGGAGCGGAGTATCGGATAGGCGATCGGCCTGGATGGATAGTTGGGCGTGAGCGGCCGCAAGAAGCAAGGAGAGCGTGAGGGCGCTCCTCGCCACAAGGGTGTCAAGCCGTCGTTTGGCTGTACTCATTTTCCGTTTGCGGCACGGGCTTCGCATCGTGGTATTCCTGCTCGGTGTTCACTTCCCAGATATTCGATTTATCGGCGATTCCGGAGAGGATGTTATCGACCGCGGTCATTGCCGTCAGCATAGAGTGATCCTGATTGTTGTACTTATGCATCCCGTTGCGGCCGATCAGAAACAGGTTCTCAAATGGATCGAGAAAATCCCGAATTTTGTCAAACTCAGAGTAACTGCCGAAGTAAGCCGGATACGTCTTCTTCATTCGAATTACCGTCGCATCCAGAACGTCCGACCTTTTCAAGATGTTCATCTTCTCGGTTTCCCCAATCGCGAGATCGATCATCTCGCGTTCGGACAGGCTCCAGATGGGGTCCGACTCGAAGCAGAAGTATTCGAGGCCAATCCATACCTTCGAGGGGTCTTCGACCAGGTCCGGACTCCAATTATTAAATACTTGCATGCGACCCACCAGGACATCGGGTTCCTGGATGTAAATCCAGTTGTCTTTTATGAGTTCCCCGCAGTGAGCGTCGGCGTCCTTCAGAGAAAGACGATTGAGGAGAATAGCGACCGTGATGAAATCGCGATAGATCAAGCCATTGCTGACGCGGCGAACCGGTTCCGGCACAGGGCAATCGAGGACGCCGATGAGCTCGTTAATGGGCATTGTCGAGAAGAAATAATCCCCCTCGAAACGGCGGCGCTCGCCGGTGGCGCTGACGGCTTCCACTGCAACGATACGCTTGCGATCGGTCACAAGACGATCCACTGTCCAACCCATCAATACTTCTCCGCCGCGCTCGCGAATCTTGCGCGTTACGCACTCCCACAAGTGGCCGGGACCCAGCCTGGGATAGAGGAATTGTTCGATGAGAGATGTCTCAATTTCCTTCTGCGCAATGGTGGAGCGGCGCGGGATCAGCTTCTTGATGAAATGCGCCAGGGCTTTGCGGAGCGAGAGGCCTTTCACACGCTGTGCTCCCCACTCCGCGCTGATTTCGTGGCATGGCACTCCCCAGACCTTCTCGGTATAGCTCTTGAAGAAAGTCTTGTAAAGGGCTCGGCCAAAGCGGTTGATGAAGAATTGTTCCAGATTCCGTACCGGCTTGATCGGGAACAACATGGCCTTCAGATAACTGCACCCGATCTTGATGGTTCGCAGCAGACCGAGTTTGCGAAGCGTGTCGGGGCTTAGCGAGATCGGATAGTCGAAGAATTGCCGCAGGAAATAGATCCGGCTCTTGCGGGGCCGGATGAGCATGATGTCTTTATCGCGCGAATCGGAAGCGAGTTGGTCGTCGTTGAGCGAAACGGCACGGCGCTGATTGCGATACGCAATGGTTTCCCGATGGCTCCCGTTCGAAGAAAGCGGGAGTATGTTCAGCCACCAGTTCATGACTCGATCCGATTTCGAGAAGAAGCGATGGCCGCCGATGTCAATGCGATTTCCAGCGTAGACGACGGTGCGCGCAATGCCGCCTACGTACTCGCTCTTCTCTAGGACTATCGGACGGACTTCGCTGCGTTGGAGAAATTCGTATGCCGCAGTCAGTCCCGCGGGTCCGGCTCCCACGATTACAGCGATCTTAGATTCTCTAACATTCCCGTTACGCAAAGTTACTTCTCGCACGTATTTACAGGCACTTGCGTGGCTAGTCTAGCACAGAGCGTGTGTAACAAGTGACGTTGGCAGGTTATATCGGAGTTGAAGTGAGACGAATGCGTTCTTCACGTCACCATTTGATCAGAAACGGAGTCGATTGATGTGGTCCTGTTGTTGCGGCATCGCGTTTTAATTTGCAGCGTCATCTTTCTTGTAGGGTTCATCCTGCGGGTTGGTATCGACTGGCGAAAAGGTTCGTACAACTATGAAGAGACTCCGGAAACAGTGGGTATCGCCCGCAGTCTGGTCACTCAAGGGACGTTCGCGGATGCTTATGGTAAGACTGGACCTACGGCTCATTCGTCACCGCTTTATCCGCTTCTACTGAGCTTCCTGTTTCGAATTTTCGGAATTGGCCACAACGGATTGATCGCCGCGGCCCTATTCGGGACGGCGCTGGCTTGTCTTCAATACAGCCTTTTGCCGCTGCTCGCAACGGCTGCGCGAATTCCGGTGCAGGCAGGTTTTTTGGCCGGCGCGCTTGGCGCACTTCTCCCTATCAATTATTGGGTTCAGACGAAAGGCGTTTTCGAGTATTCTCTTTCCGCGCTTCTGATGGTTTCGATCGCGATTCTGTACCTCCATTGCCTCTCGCAAAGGGATTTCCGGTTGCGAATGGGGATCTGTTTAGGGCTTCTCTGCGGAGCCGCTCTGCTCACGGTCCCCCCATTCGTACTTCCGTTGATGGCTTTGGCAGTGAGCGGCTATTTTGTGACTCGCCGCCGCGTGCGGTTGGATTTCGTGAAGTTCGCGTTTGTGCATCTGGCGATCGCGGGCGTGATGGTTTTGCCGTGGATGATCCGAAACGAGAATGTTTTAGGCGCGCCAGTCTGGGGAAGGTCGAATTTTGGTTTGGAATTGCACCTTTCGAATAACGACCTGGCTGCGGCGACATGGGACGGGAACAAGGCAAGAGGTAACTTCCTGACCATGCATCCGTCGACCAACGATGGCGAACGGATTCGAGTGCGAGAAGTCGGCGAAATTGCTTATAATCGCGAGAAGCTTCAAGAGGCAAAAAGCTGGATCGCAGCGCATCCGCTGCATTTTATGATGCTCACCGCGGAACGGGCATTTCTATTCTGGTTTCCGGACATGATGCGGGCGACTCAGACGGTCGCATTGGGGGTGGTAACGCTCGCGGGGATAGCCGGCTTTGTGCTTTTCTGGCGAACGGGTGCGCCCGCCTCGCGTTATTTCCTGATCCTTTGCGTGTTTACGGCAGCCCCGCTTTGCCTGTTCCAAGCGTCAGGCCGGTTGCGGTATCCAATCGAATGGACGTTTTATTTGTTCTCGGCATACCTGATTTATCGCTTGAGCTTGCGTGCAGAGCGGCCGAAACCGCAAGGAGTTACGAGCATTCAGGCGCCCGGCGTGGAGATCGAGCGCTTAAAATCGCGGCGGCGACGGGTGCCGATATCATCTCCATAACGTTCTGTAGGGGCGCACAATTGTAAACAGATGTTCATGGAATTTGTGTTAGTATGGCGGCCCGAATCCTGATTTACGGAGGCTGTCTTGACACATTTCTTCACCACTGGCAAAGGTCATGCCAAGCGGCAGAGTCACGTTCTTCAAGTTGCCGCGGGTAAGTTTCAGACGCAGGCGACACCGGGGATTAAACTCCCTCATTACCCCTTCCAACCACTTCCACCTCCCAACGGAAAAGCTCCCTATCGTTTCGATCTCTCAGAACTGCTAACGGCGGGCGACGTTAAGGCTATCGAAACAACGGGCGTTCTGGCCTGTCACGTCGTCGGCGATACTGGCGACTTCCGAGGGCGGCAGCAGGACTTTGTCGCAGCGATGATGACGGAGGACGCGCAGAATTCGCCGGCGAACAAAAAGCCGCCGTTCCTTTACCATCTCGGAGATGTGATCTACTTTGCCGGCGACATCGATTTGTACGGCAATAATTTTTACGAGACCTACAAAGACTATCCGGCGTTCATTGTTTCCATCCCCGGGAATCACGATTGCCAGCCGGACGACCCGCAGGATGGCCCGGTGGATCCGAACAAGAAGCCGCTCGATGGATGGATTCAGAACTTCATGTCGACGGATCCCAGCCAGCTCGGCTCACTGAAAACGGCATCCGACAGGACCCAGATGGATCTGCCGTATGTGTATTGGACTTTCACGACGCCCTTCGCGACGTTTATCGGTCTGTTCTCCAACGTCGGCGAGACGGAAGGGGAGATCCATCCGGACCAGGTTGCATGGTTCGAGGGAGAATTGAAGGCGGCCGATCCGGATCTTGCGGTCATCGTTGCGGTGCATCATCCGCCTTTCTCGGGGGACGTGGAGCACTCCGGAAGCAGTGCGGTTTATAAGGTGCTTTTCGACAGTTTCCAGAAGACGGGCCGTTACGCGAATCTCATTCTGTCGGGCCATGTGCACAATTATCAGAGGTTCACGCTGAACGTAAAGCACGGGAAGAAGCAACTCCAGATTCCGATGGTGGTTGCGGGCGCAGGCGGTTACACGAACCTTGGCAAACTGCAGCAGATCGACGGAGCGTTCCCCACGGTGCCGCTTGAACTCGATAATGGGCTGACTCTGGAACAATACGACCAGGACAACTTTGGTTTTCTTCGGCTCGAATTGAGTAAAGAGCAAATTGTGGGGACGTATACATCGGCTCCTTACACGGCTGGAGGCACGCCCGACGCTAAGGTCGTTGAGAGTTTTGCGATCGATGTTGGCGCGTATACCGTTCAGACCGTGAGCTGACGGGTCTGTCGGAATCGTCAACGACAGTTTGCCCCTCGCTCACGCTCAGGGTTCCGAAGGATCGTGAAAAGCCCAGGGTACTTTCCGAACGGTTACATCGACGGAAAAAGCCCTCTAGTGCATCCCATTGGAGTATGGGAACACAAGTGGTGCCGTTTGCGATCGCTTGCGGCAAATGCTTTTTCTGCGAGAAACAAATGTTCTCGTTATGCGAAAACTCGAATCCCAATGCGTGGATGGCGGAGAAGCTGTGGGGACATTCGTGTGCGGGCCTATTCGGCTATTCGCACCTTACGGGTGGATTTGCGGGCGGTCAGGCGGAATATGCGCGCGTACCGTTTGCGGATGTCGGTCCGCTGAAGGTGCCGGATATTTTTCCGACGGGCTATATGGGCGCGGAGATGTGCAATATCCAACCGGGCGATACGATAGCAGTGTGGGGCGCGGGGCCGGTGGGACTGCTCGCGATGAAAAGCGCGTTTCTGCTGGGAGCGGAGCGCGTGATCGGGATCGACCGGTTTCCTGAGCGGCTTCAGATGGCCCGGACGAAAGCCGGCGCGGAGACTCTGAATTATGAACAGGTTGATGTGATGGAGGCTTTGAACGAGATTACCGGCGGCCGAGGGCCCGACGCTTGCATCAATGCGGTTGGACTTGAAGCGCACACTCCGGGAATGCAATACGCTTACGATCGCGCAAAGCAGGCTCTGATGCTGGAGACGGATCGGCCGATCGCGTTGCGTCAGGCGATCATGGCATGCCGGAACGGTGGGACGGTTTCAGTGATCGGAGTATACGGCGGATTCATCGATAAGTTTCCGATGGGATCGGTGATGAATCGTTCGCTCACGATCAGGACCGGACAGTGCCATGTGCAGCGCTATATGCGTCCTCTTTTGGAAAGGATCGAGATCGATCCGAGTTTCGTGATCACGCATCGGCTGGGGTTGGACGACGCGGCGGAGGGTTTCTCTAAGTTCTTGAACAAAGAGGACGGGTGTATCAAGGTGGTGTTGAAAGCGAATTAGGACGCCACGGGCAGGCTCGCGGCGGCTACCGCCTGTCCGTGCCGTTTCTCTTTTTCGTCCGGGATGTGGAAATGGACGCGTTCTGAGAGCTCGGGGAATTCTCTTTCGAGCACGTTTCGCGCGATGCGAAGAATCATGTCTCCGCCGTCGCCGGTCAGGACTCGACCGAGGACCAGAAGATTGCGGAAGTCGTAAAAGTCGGTGTAATGGGCGATGTTGTAGCCGAAATAGACTCCGATGGTCTCGTAGATTTTGCGGGCACGTTCGTCACCAGCGGCCATGAGTTTCTGGACTTCGACTAGCTTGCGGGGAAGAGGCATGTCTTGCGCCGTTTCGATGCCGGCGGGTTTCAGTAAGCGGCCGACGGCTTGTTGCGAGAAATATTGCGCACCAACGCCGCGGTCGCCGGACCATTCGTCGGCGGGAGCGTCGTCGCGATAATCGACGGGCACGAATGCCAGTTCGTTGAGCGAGGTTGTGATGTTGCCCTGGGGAGTGACGTAGCCGGCGGCGAGACTGCTTCCCATGGCGACACCGAGCACTGCATTATCATTCAAGGCCATGGAGCCGGCGAGCGCGGTGACTTCACCGTCGTTGACCACGTAGAACGGGATACCGTTCCAGGCGGCCTGGAGTTCGAAGAAAATGCGGCGAACACGGCTATCGAAGAGTGGACGCGGGACGGAGCGGAAGAGAGAGGCGACGCGGACCTCGTTGTCGACGTAGACCCCGGCCGAACTGCCTCCGATGGCGTCTACGCGAGGGAGATGAGCGGCGGCCCGGCGGAGCGAATCGTTGATGCCGTCGAAGTGATACTGCGGATCCGATTGCGGCACGGGATCCCAAGGGACCTCCTCACTAAACACCACTTCGCCATCAATGACCGCGGCGCATTTGCGGTCGCTGGCGCCAAGATCGAAGCCGATGCGGCAGCCATTCAGATGTCGACCGAGCGGCGCCGTGGCTTCGCTCGGGCTGGGCGCGCCTTCGTAATTCACGCTCTCGACGGAAAAGGGCCGTCCATAGACGCTTTCGCCCATGAACTGAAAATCGAAGGCGCGGCCACCCTGGGGCGAATAGACATGTCTCAGGAAATCGGCAACGCGTGGATTCCCGGCGACGACGACACGGTATCCACCTTTCTGCCATAACAGGAACTTCAGCAGACGCTCGACGTAACGCTCGTTGGAAGCGATATTCGAGCCTTCGTGCGGGAGCATGGCCGTTTGGAAAACGGACACGGAACCGTCGCTGCGTTCGAGAGCGAGGGCGAGATTCTCCGTATGGCCGGAATCTTGTACCAAGGACCGGTACGCGCGGTTCCAGAGCGCTGCCGGGACGAATTGCGGATCGAGAACGGGCCGGAATTCGGGAGCAATTTCAGGAAATGTAGACACTATTTTGGGTATTTCGGATCAGCCTTTACTTCGTTAATCTGCTCGGTATGACGTTCGGTGTGCGCCGACATGAGTAGAATCCACTGGTAGGCGTCGAGAGTGCCCATGGCGGGATGTTTTCCGAAATGATCGCGGAGGTCATCCTGTGTGGTTTCGATATAGGCGATGTGGGCATCGCGGGCATCCTTGAAGTGAGCGATCAGGATTTCGGGATCGGGCCAGCGGTTCTTGGGGACGATAGGTTCGGGCGCGTTGAATTTCTGAGAGCGATCCGGGACCATCTTCACAATGGCGGCGTCCTTGCCTTTCACTTCGGCGCGCTTAGCCGGATCGGCGGGCGATTTCAGGATCTGGTTTTGGACCAAGCCGAAGATGAAATCCTCGGCGATGGTGATATGTTCGGCGCACTCGGCTATCGACCAGCGATCGGGAGCGGCTTTGAAGGCCCACTGCTCCGGCGTGAGGCCAGTGACGGAGTCGAGGAAGAGCTTGCGCGTGGCGTGCAGATGACTCATCGCGAAGTCGCGTTCGTATTGGGTGAGAGTCTGCGGGGCCGGGGCTTGGGCAGTCAGCAGCATCGCAGCGACCAAGGCCGCAACGCTCAAGTTCTTGAACATAGGAACATAGTACCTAATACCGTCCGGAGTGGGCCCTAATCCGCGAGCGTCGCGATGCCGATAAGACTAGCGAATACGCATGAGGGAAACTATTGCCGTACCAGCCATACGTACGGAATCGATCGACACGAACCTAAGCGCCTTCGATCTACGAGCAGAATCGGCTACGGTACTGATCGTAGACAGCGAAGATATCAATCGGCGGCTGATGCGGGGCATTCTGAAGACATCGCCGTATCGCATCCTGGAGTGCGCGCGGGCATCCGACGCGAGCCGTTTGATTGAGAGCGAATCGATTGACCTCATTATTGTGGATCTTATGCTTCCCGAGATCGGCGGTCCGGCGTTTTGCCGTTTTGTGAAGTCGAACCGCAGAACGCAGCTCGTGCCGGTGCTGATGCTGACGAGCGTGCATGGAATCGAAAACGAAATCGAGGGATTGACGTCGGGCGCCGATGAGTTTCTTTTGAAACCTCTGCACCCCGAGGTGGTGCGCACGCGAATCCGCACAATGTTGCGGAACAAAGCGATTATCGATTCGCTGGAAGAAGCGGAAACAATTTTGTTCGCGCTGGCGCAGGCTGTCGAGAGCCGAGACAAGCATACGGGAATGCATTGCGAGCGGCTGGCGGCTTCGAGCGTGAAGCTGGGCGAAGCGCTGGGCGTATCCCGGCAGGAATTGGTAGCGCTTTATCGAGGCGGCTATCTGCACGATATCGGCAAAATCTGCGTGCCGGACGCCATCCTGTTTAAGAAAGGCACGCTGGATCCGACGGAATGGGACATCATGCGGCTGCATCCGATTCGAGGGGAAGAGATTTGCCGTCCCATGAAGTCGCTGACGCCGGTGCTTCCAATCATTCGGAATCATCACGAACGATGGGATGGGACGGGATATCCGGACGGTCTCAAGGGGGAAGAGATTCCTCTGCTGGCTCGTATTCTGCAGGTGGCGGATATCTTCGACGCTCTCATCACGGCGCGTCCATATAAGCCGGCTATGACGCGAGAAGAGGCGTTCCACATGCTGGAGCAGGAAGTCCGGGCGGGTTGGCGCGATCCCGAGCTGGTTCCACTATTCATTAATACGATTCGGACGGAAATGAACGATTCGCTCGACAGCATGCGTGTCGCCGTGAACGGGACGGGCTAGTATGGGCACTTGGAACTCGATATTCTCCAGGAAAAGATTGTAGAGTGCCGTCTTTGTCCTCGGCTGGTCAAATACAGGGAGGATGTAGCTCGGAATAAGCGCAAGGCTTATCGCGATTGGGAGTATTGGGGACGACCCCTTCCGGGATTTGGAGATCCTCAGGCGCAGATTCTGCTTGTGGGGCTGGCGCCGGCGGCTCATGGAGGAAATCGAACCGGGCGGATGTTCACGGGTGACCGCTCCGGCGATTTCTTATACGACGCGTTATATAAGGAAGGCTTTGCGTCGCAGCCGCAGAGCGTTCAAAAGGGCGATGGGCTGACGCTCTCGAACGTGTACATCACGGCGGCGGTGCGCTGCGCTCCCCCGGACAACAAGCCGACGCCACAGGAGATCCTCACTTGCCGGCGTTATATTCAACGGGAATTGGAACTGCTGGAGACGGTTCGCGTGGTGGTGGCACTGGGAAAGCTCGCGTTCGACGATTACCTCGCCATTTTGCAGAGCCGGGGCGTGATCGAGCGGCGGTCGCTGTTCCAATTTGGCCATAATGTGGAGCATCATATCGGGCCGGGGCAGCCGGTGTTGATTTCGTCGTATCATCCCAGCCAGCAGAATACGCAGACGGGGAAGCTGACGGAAGCGATGTTTCGAGCTGTTTTTGCTCGGGCGAAGTCGCTGATCAAGGTGTAGTGGACAATTGGGCGCGGTGGTCTTTCCCGTAGCTGCCCTGCCAGGCGATATTGCCGCTTCCTTCCATTGTCGGATCCACTTTATCGTTGGTGTATTCCGGTGAGAGGCCGGCAGTCTGGTACTCGCTCGGCATGGCTTGGTAACTGGTGAAGCCCGCTTCGGCGGGACTGGTCGGGCCGTGGGCTCCCTGGTCGACCTGATCCGTCACACGGCGTTCGGTGCACCCGGCGAGTGCCACAGCCAGGGCAAGAGTAGTTGCGGCGGCAACGATTTTACCTTTCATGCTGATAAGACGCTTTTCGATGAGAGTTTTATTCGGGGCGTCAACTAACTTGGGTGAAAGACCCGCTTCTGGCGCCGGCGATCGCGTTCGTAGCTGGTATTTTGCTTTCGCGCGGCGTGCGGTTTGCGACGTGGGAGTGCTGTATTGAAGGCATCGTGTTTGCCGGGATGGCAATGTTGGCCGGACGATACAAGTCCCGGCGGGTATCTTACATCTGCTCGCTGATTACCGTTGGAATGAGTGGGGTCCTGGTGGATGTTCTGCATCGGCCGGGGCGGGCACCCACTATCGATGCCGGGTCAATGGAAGTGGTCCTGCTGAGCGGTTGTGTCGTGGAGCCGACGACTTTTTATCAGGATCGCGATCAATTCACGCTGGAACTAGCGCCGAATGCGCGGGCTCGCGTCACTATCGGACTGAAAGAGGGCGAAATTCCTCCCGAGATTCCGTATGGCCGGTTGGTTGACGTGGAAGCGAAAGTCAGGGCGATCCGGAATTTCGGAAATCCGGGGTCATTCGATTTCGTTACTTATTCGGCGCGGCGCGGGATTTATTGGACGGCTTCGGCGCGATCCGCGGGATCCATTCATTTCAAGCCGGGGCGCTGCGGTTCGGTTTTCCTGCAAGCGATTTTCGCGCTGCGGACGGCCGCGTTGAAACGAATCGAAGCGCTGTATCAGGGCAACGCTTACTCGACCGGCATGATGGAGTCGATTCTGATCGGCGATTCGACGAAGCTGGAAAAAGTCTGGACTCAGGATTTCAGGCGTACGGGGACTTTTCACGCGCTGGTCATTTCGGGCCTTCACATTACCGTGCTTGCGGGGAGCTTGCTGCTGTTACTTCGATTGTGCTTTGTTCGCGAACTGCCGGCCCTGGCAATTACGGCTGCTGTGACGTGGGTATACGTGATGGTGGCGGGATGGAATCCTCCGGCGATGCGCGCGGCCGGGGGCTTCACGTTTTATCTCATCGGGCGATATTTCCATCGC
Source organism: Bryobacterales bacterium (assembly GCA_963802915.1). Lineage (GTDB taxonomy): Bacteria > Acidobacteriota > Terriglobia > Bryobacterales > Bryobacteraceae > JAICMB01. The sequence continues at coordinate 46,569 of CAWDKQ010000016.1, read as the reverse complement.
GAGCGGCGCATCATGAATCTCCTGGCTGCGGTCGGCTTCATTTATTTGTCGTGCGATCCCGGACAACTGTTCGAGGCTAGTTTCCAGTTATCGTTTTTGTCGGTGGCCGCGATCGCTGTACTGGCGGTTCCGTTTATCGAGAAGACATCTAAGCCGTATCGGGCGGGGGCACGGGGACTCACCGAGCCAGGACGCGATTTTCAACTTGCACCTCGTAGTGCGCAATTCCGAGTCGAACTGCGTTTGATCGCGGAGACTCTGTCTTTCTACGTTCGGCTGCCGCAACGATGGCTGCTGGCCGCGATGGCCTTCGTACTGCGCGTGGTCTTTTTTGCGTTCGACATGGTGGTGGTATCAGCGGTCATGCAAGTGGGATTGGCGCTGCCGATGGCGATTTATTTTCATCGTGTCTCGTTTTCGGGGCTGTCGGCGAATGTGCTGATCGTACCTTTGCTGTCGTTGGTGGTGCCGATCGGATTCTTGGCTGTATTCACGGGTTGGCACGGGGCGGCGGCGTTGGCCGGATGGCTGCTGATCGTTTCCGAAAAGGTGGCGCGCTGGCACGTTCGATGGGAACCCGACGCGCGAATCCCTGATCCGCCGGTATGGTTAGCGATCGCGTTTGCCGCGGCGCTGATCGGGCTGGCGTTTACTATGAATCGCTCGCGGGTGGTGCGATGGTTGGCTGTCGCCGTGGTTGCGGGACTATTCGCACTGGTGTTTGTGCACCCCTTTCCGCCGAAAGTGCGAGCCGGATCGCTGGAGCTTACGGCGATCGACGTGGGTCAGGGCGATAGCTTGTTGGTCGCGTTTCCGGACGGCAAATTGATGCTGGTGGATGGCGGCGGAGTGCTGGCGTTCGGGCGAAAGGTGAAGACGAAACTCGATATGGGCGAGGATGTGGTGTCGCCATATCTCTGGAGCCGATCGATTGGGCATCTGGATGTGGTGGTCGCGACGCATGCGCATGAGGACCACACCGGCGGGCTCGCCGCGGTGATCGACAATTTTCATCCACCGGAGTTATGGACGGGAGCGAACAGCGATGAACCGGTGTGGAGGGAGCTGTCGAGGCATGCGCGGATGCGAGGGGTGAAGATCGAAAACATGACGAGCGGGCGCGCGTTCAATTTTGGAGGCGCGCGGATCGAGGTATTGTCGCCGCCGGGCGATTATGTTCCGAACGACACGCCGAAAAATAACGATTCGCTGGCGTTTCGCGTGACGTATGGCAAGCATTCGTTTCTGCTGACTGGCGACATGGAGAAGCCGATGGAAACGCGGCTGTTGGCTGACGAGCGTCCCGTGCGCGCCGATGTATTGAAGGTGGGGCATCACGGGAGCAGAACGTCGACGAGCGAGCCTTTTCTGGAGGCGGTGAATCCGGAGTTTGCGATCATTTCGGATGGATTTGAGAATTCCTTCGGGCATCCGAATCGCGAGGTGCTGGAGAGGCTGGCGGACCATCACGCGCAGGTTTTTCGAACGGATATGAACGGGCTGATCAGCGTGGTGAGCGACGGGCGGCGAATCACGATGAGCAGGTACTCGAATTAACGTGGCTTCGTCGACGCACGATATCCTGAGCGTAGATGTTTCGCCTTGCGTGGTTGACGATACTCCTGGCATTTGCAGCCGAGGCTCAAAAACCTTTCGTCGATTGCAACCAGGATGAACTGATACGCGCTGTTCCCGATCTGGCAGGCATCCAGTTCGACGCCAATCAGGATGGGTTGGACGGGTTGCTGCGCGCCACTGGCGAAAACCTGGAAAACATCTTTGCGAAATTCGTGGACGTCTCGGCCGCGGAAGATGTCAATGAGATGCGCTTCGAAGAAGATGTTGCCGCATCGAGCCGCCGGGAAGTCTTTCGCTACGGCGTGAAGGTGCTTCCCGCGGGAGGCCCGGAGCGCTTCCGTGAGTTCCGCGTAGATGCGAAAACCGAGGCTCCCATTCAGCAGTCCGCAACGATCGACTATCTGGTAATTTCGCATTTCCTCAAATCGCTGGATTACCTGCTTCCGCGATATCGCGCGCAATTGCGTTTCCGCTACGTGGGACGCTCAAATGCAGGCGGACAGGATTTGTTTGTAATGGCGTTTGCGCAGCGGCCCGAAAGTGTCGAACTCCACAGCAGTATTCTCGCGGGATCCGATGGCCGAACGGCGCCCATGCAAGGCATCGCGTGGATCGATGCCACAAGCAAACGGGTTGTCCGTCTTCGGATGGACCTGTTAGGACAAATTGAGAAGTTTCCGTTCGAGAGCCTGACAACGGACCTCTCGATGGTCCCGGTGAACTTCAAGTCGATAGGAAGTGTGCTTTGGCTCCCCGATAGAGTGACTGTTCATGCACGCTATGCGGGAGGGGAACTTCACACCGTGCATCGCTTTTCGGACTATCTGGCTGAAAACGAGAGGAGCGCGGGCGTTGAGGAAGTGAGGACGCCGAGCGGAGAAGATGCTTATGAAATGGTGGCCCGAGGTGTCGAACTTGTTAAAGCGGGTAAGGCTGCCGATGCGATTTCGGTATTTCGTCAAGCGCTGCGGCTGAGTCCGGATATAGCGGCCGCCCATTACAACCTGGCGAACGCGCTCCGAACCACGGGCGACCTGCCAGGCGCGGAGGCTGAATCGCGCGAAGCCGTAAAGCTCGTACCGGATTGCGGAGTGGCACGCAATCTTCTCGGCATAGTGCTCTCGAAACGCGGAAATTTGGCGGGCGCGGTGGAGGAGTTCCGCAAGAGCGTCCAACTCCAGCCGAAGCAGGCCATCGCACATTTCAATCTGGCAGAGATTCTGGAGAAATCGGGCGACAGACCAGCGGCGCTCGAGGAATACCGAATCGCTTCCGAACTTGCGCCCGGCAATGCAGCCATCAAATCACGCTTCGAGCAGTTCGAGAATGCGGCAAACTCGGAGACAACGATTAAGGTAGACGTCCGCCAGGTTCTTGTGCCGGTGATTGTGACCGATAAAGATGGGCATCACGTCACCGGTCTCACGCGAGACGATTTTCACGTCTTCGAAGACGGCGTGGAGCAGAAGATTTCCGGTTTTAGCGTGGAAGATGAAGGCCGGGCGGGCGGTCCCGAAAGTCCCTCCGGCCACTCTACGGAGATTGCCGCGGGGAAAGCAGCCTCGCCTGAAGGGGCTGTTCCCAAGCCCGCACCCGTGCGGCGAACTTACGTGATCTGTATCGATTCGATGCACTCGGAGTTCGCGAACCTGTCGATGGTACGGCAAGCTTTGTTGAAACTGTTTCAGTCGGAGCACATCGGAGACACGCAGTACGTAATGCTGGCTGTCGGCACTTCCACGCAGGTAGTACAGAACACGACAACAGATCCCGAAAAAGTCCTGCAGGCGATCGAAAACAAGGATTTCCAGAAAGTCTTTCTAGCCAGCCGAAAATCCACGACGCAGAACACGCTGCTTGCTTTCCGGCGGACGCTTGACGAGATACGGGCCGCGTGCGATGCGGGCGATCCGATGTGCCAGATGAAAACGTCGCTGCCGTCGCAAGCGGATGAGATTGCATCCGAGGAGCGGGTCGATAACATGGCGTTCCTCAGCCAGCTTCAATCCATGGTCAAACAGTTGTCGCGTGCTACCGACCGGCGGACGGTAGTCCTGATCTCCGACGGTTTCCAACTCGTACCGGGTAAGGAGGCTTTCCAACTGATGGTGGCTTACTTCCCCGAATTCCAGTCCTATTCGCTACGCGCCGTGGAACGGATGCCGGACCTGGAGCCGATTCTGCGCCTCGCCGCGAATAGCAATGTCCCGATTTATACGATCGACTCGCGCGGGCTGTACACTTCGCCTTTTTTCGATGCATCGAATCCCGGCGGTGTGGCAAGGCTCGCTCCAGCGGTGATGAACGTCATGAACTCCAGTGCTAGCGATGCCGGAGATACTCTGTCCGAGATTGCATCGGCGACGGGAGGAACGGCGTTTCAAAACCGCAACGATCTTCTGACGGGAATGCAGCGCGCTTTTGCCGATGGGCGTCAATATTATCTGCTGGCTTATGCACCGGCGAACTCCAAACAGGACGGGAAATTTCGCGCGATATCGGTGCGGTTGCGGGACGGCAAGATGACGGTCAAGGCGAAGCGGGGCTATTGGGCGGCTGCGAATTAGTGGTACTTCTATGCCGCGGCGAAGTGCAGCCGTCTGCCAGAGGGACGACTGGTAAGTGCAAGAGGATTTTATTGGAGCTGGCGGAGGGATTTGAACCCGCAACCTCTGATTACAAATCCGATCCAGACGTGTTTCTCTCTTGTTTGGAATCAATCATTTTCACGAATCCGCAGGTCGAGAGGGTGGCAGTTCCACGGAAACAACCAGAGCTTACGCCACGAACGCGCCAGCCTACGCAAGGAGTCAGAGTCATTCTCCGTAAGGGCTGTGGGTATATCGCCTGACGAAGTCGTTCTTCAGGATGCTTTCTTTGCTTCCGCCTCGAAAATCGTCGTGTAGACTCGCTCATACGCCTCAACCATAGTGTCGATGGAGAAGCATCGCTGGACCCGTTGACGGCAAGCATTCCGATCGATCTGCCCAAGTCGCGCCAAGGCCCGCACCGCCTCATTGACATTGTTCACCAAGAATCCTGTGCGCCCATCTTCGATCACTTCGCGGCAGGAGCCGAGATCCATAGCGATCACCGGGACGCCGGCCGCGTTCGCTTCCGCCAGCACAAGGCCGAATCTCTCCGGGATAGTGTTCAGGTGCAGGAGCGCGAGGGCGTTTGCGAACAGCTCATTCTTGCCAGCGACATCCACCGGCCCGATGTAGCGGATCGTGTCATCCAGATATGGCTCAACCTGCTCGCGAAAGTATGTCTGATCCTGGATAATGCCCGCGATGAGCAGCGGCAACCCGCTCAGGCGGGCAACCGCGACGGCGAGATGGACACCTTTGTCCGGGTGTATGCGGCCGAGAAACACCAAATGATCGCCCACGCGTTCCTGGAGCGGATACAACGAGAGATCAATTCCGTTGTAGACGGTCGCGAGGTAATTCAAGCCCGGCGCGCGATCGGAGTTGCTGATGGAAACGAAATACCCGTCGCGGTATTTTTCATAAACGGGCATGATTTTCGGCGATGAGAATCCATGGATGGTAGTGAGAACCGGCGTCTTCACAAGACGCGTGTAAGCCAGCGCCATGAAATCGTAGTGACTATGTATCAGGTCGAACTCGGCAGCGTGTTCGAATGCTTCTGAGATGTGGAGGTATTCCGCCACTTTGGGGTCGACATCGGGATCCTCTTCATAGGCGCGATCGATAACCGCGTGCAGGTGAGCATGGGTCACGGAGTCTCTGCTGGCGAATAGCGTGACATCCCAGCCGCGCGCGGTCAGCCCTTCGGTGATGTTACTCGCCACAGTCTCCCAGGCGCCGTACTGCCGCGGCGGAGTGCGCCATGCTATCGGGGCGAGCACCGCAATCTTCATATCTGTTCCATGGCTCGAAGCACCTCCGCGAGCGGGACGGTTGCGAAACCCGTGGCATGATCCGCAAGTCCATATGGAATAATCAACTCGCTATTGTGGACCAAAGCGCCGCAGGTATAAACGACATTAGGTACATAACCTTCACGTTCGCTCTCGTTCGGCCTGATCAGCGGCTCCCGGAGGCGTCCAATTACCTTGCCCGGATCGTCGCGATCGAGAAGGAATGCTCCGATGCAGTACTGTCGCATCGGGCCCACGCCATGGCTGAGGACGAGCCACCCGGCATCCGTTTCTATGGGAGAGCCGCAGTTGCCGAGTTGGACAAGTTCCCAAGGAAACGCAGGTTTGAGAAGCACTTGCCGCTCATTCCAGAAATGCACGTTGTCGGAGAACATCAGGTAGATATTCTCGTTGTCCTGCCGCGAGAGCATTGCGTAGAGGCCGTTGATCTTTCGCGGAAAGATGGCCATGCCCTTGTTCTCGGCGGCCGGACCATTGAGGGTAATGAATCGAAAGTTAAGAAAATCGGAAGTCTCAACTAGTTCCGGCACTACGATTCTGCCGTCAAAGGCAGTAAAGGTGGCGTAGTAGATGTGGCTGCCGTCGTCCCTCGTGAAGCAAACGAACCGGGCATCCTCGATGCCGTTGCGTTGGGATGGCGTGGCAGGGAAGATAATGCGATCGGACAGGTCCTGCTCGGGGCGGAACTGAACCTCGTAGTTGGATCGTGCCAGAATCCAAATCCCCTGAGCGGCCGTCTGATCTTCCTGCGTCATTCCGTCCGGCAAGAGGAACTGTTCTGCCTGAAGACCGGCGCGAAGTTCATCGAGTGAAAAGGACTCGCGGAGCTTGTTCGTAACCCGACGCGTGAACCCGCCATTCAAGCCGAGTTCCGAGAGTTTTCGCTCGAACAAAGGTTTCTCGTACAACGGATTCGGAATCTGGCGGGGCTCGGTCAGGAATTTGGTCGTAGGTAAGACTTCGATTCGCTGATCGGGGTGAATGATGCCTGTCCGAAACGTAATTGAGGAGATATGACCTTCTCCCGTGGCACGCAGGCTAAGAATAAACCGCAGCGCTCCGGATGGCAGACCGGTCTGGTCGGGGTGCGGAACGATGGATGGATTGAAAAGGGCTGCCGATTCCAACGAGTACTCGGCCAGGAAATAGGATCCAATCAGGAGGCGCCGTTGTTCGGATACTTCCGCGCTCGGGAACACCGAATCGCGCACTTGTTCGTAACGTTCCAGGAAAAGATCGCGAATCCGCTCATGCCGTCCGCAGAATGCCGCGCAGACTTCTTCCAGGAGCGGGCCGACTTCGACTTCCGGAAACGCCATGATCCTCGCGATGATCCCGGCGAACCGCTCTGGACCTCCGGGGTTGAAGGGACGCAGAAGAACGCGCGACTGATCCGGTTTGAGGATGATGCTGGTGCGTGTGACGCGAGGAGAGCGAGTGGCGATCATGGGTAGGGTCATGCTCCGACTGCCATTGGCGCCTTGAAGCTGGTCAGCATGTTCTGAGCCAGGCGCATCTCCGCCAACGAGAGCAGGAAGGCCAGCGTGGACTCCGCGCCTTCGTTTCGATTGACGCGATCTACATGCAGCCCGTCGCCGCAAGCGCCGCTATCGGGTGAGTAGAGCTCCAGGCCGAGGTCGTTCCAACCGATAAACCAGTCAAAAGCGCGTTGCGCCTGCTCATACCACCAGACCTCCGCCGTGGCACGATAAGCCTCCAGGCAAGCTGAGACCATCGCCTGCGCCTCGATGGGCTGCTGGTCGAAATTGGCTCGCGTGCCGCCGCGCTTGTAGAAGCCGTTGCTCCCGATCGGCCGGAAGTGACCTTTCTCGGATATCTGCACATCGTTGAGCCAGCGTAAGGCAGTGAGGCCCCGCTCAATCACGGCCGGCTGCCCCGTTGCGCGTCCGCTCAGAATCAAGGCATGGGCGAGCTTCGCATTATCGTACGACAGTTCTTGTTCAAACCAATACCAGTCCGGTTTAGCGTTCCGTTCGAGAAGCTCCAGCAGCCTAGAGATGAGTGTCTCGCGCGTCTGGTTCACGAAACTGTCTCCGCTTAACCGGCGCAGGTATTCGTCAATACCGATGAGACCGAAGGCCCAAGCGCGCGGTGACGTGAAATCCGTCAAAGCTGGAAGCGCTAATGCGAAGAGTTGTCCGGCCATCATCTGGAAACTTCGGAATGGTGACCGTCCTACGCCTATGCCAAGGGCCCACAAGGCTCGGCCATGACTATCCTCGGAGCCTTGCGCGTCTAGCCAGCGGCGGTCGAAGCTCATGTGATTGTGGAACCGCTTGGTTTGGGGGTCGAAAGCATGTTGAAGAAAGGCGGCGCAGGTTGTAGCCACGCTCCGGACGCATTCCGAGTCATCACCCAGTTCGCCGACCAGCACAGAAAGGATAAAGGCGCGCGCATTGTCGTCGGTGCAATAGCCTTCGGAAAAATTCGGAACGCTGAAGATGGCGTGCTGAAAAACTCCCGTCGAGTCCGTCATGCGGGAGAGATGATTCAGCTTCAACGTGGGGAGCTCGCGGGGTCTCTGGTCGAGTGTCTTCGTGATGAGGGATTTTCGAGACGAGGCCGCCCCTTCGAGCCGCGACAGCTCGAAAGACCGCATATACAACTGCGCGACGTTGCTCCAGACCATCTCGCGACCCATGCGGTACGCGTTCTTGCGAATGGAATGCCGCCGCGTATCGTCCCGCAGCAGTCCGATCACTTCGCGCGCGATAGCCGGCGCGTCCGCGAACGGAACCAGGACGCCGCGATCCTCCGCCAATAGTTCGGCGGCGTGCCAGTAGGGTGTCGAAACCACTGCTTTGCCGGAACCAAATGTGTAGGCCAGCGTGCCGGAGGTGATCTGGGCTTCGTTCAGGTACGGTGTGATGTAAAGGTCGGCGGCTCCAATGAACTCTTTCAGATTCTCAAGATCGACGAAATCGTTGTAGAAGATGACGCTCTTCTCGATTTTGCTCTTCTTGGCGAGCATTTCCAAGCTGACCCGGTAGGCTTCGCCATGTTCGCGCAACTCGTTGGGGTGCGTTGCGCCCAGAACAATATAAACGACGTCAGGAAACTCTTGCAGAATCTCAGGCAGAGCCTTCAACACATATTCGATTCCCTTGTTGGGAGAGAGCAGGCCGAACGTGAGGAGCACGACCTTGCCTTCGACGCCGAACTGGTCCTTGAAATATGTCGGATCTACAAAGCCAACATCCGGGATTCCGTGCGCAATCAGATCGATTTTTGCGGACGGTGCGCCGTAGATATCCTGCAACATCTGGCGGCCGCGTTCCGCCATGACAACCACTCGCGTCGAAAGAGAAATCAACTCTTGCATAACACGCCGCTGATCCGCTCTCGGCTCGCGCAGTACGGTATGAAGCGTCGTAACGACAGGCATCCTCAATTCGCGCAGGAGCGCCAGAATGTGTCCGCCGGCCGGACCGCCGTAAATTCCGAACTCGTGCTGCAGGCAGACGATATCGACGTTGCTGATGTTGAGAAAGTCGGCTGCTCGTAAATAAGACGATAAGTCCTGCTCTTCAATCTCAAAGCGGACGACGTCCGGATAATCGTAGCCACTCTTAATATCGTTGACGGACACGGCAAAACATTGGCTTTGGGGATGCGCGGTTGCCACGGCCGCTAACAGGTCGGAAGTGAACGTGGCAATGCCGCACTTGCGCGGCAGGTGATCGCCGACGAAAGCGATTTTGCGGACTTTAGAATTTTCTTTCATGAGATTTTTCCAACCCTTTCGGCCCGAACGATAAATCTGTCGGGGGCGGAACCAATGAAGTAGAAGGGATAACAGGTGACCAGGGTGAGAATCTCCTTTTCGCTGGGATCCAGCACTGCAACGTTGTCCGGATGCACGACCTTGGTCGACACGACTTGATAATGAAACTCACCAACCACGGTGGTGATTGTGATGATGTCATGGCGCCGGATGTTCCGCAACGGACGAAAGAACGTATCGCGGTGCCCGGAAATCCCGATGTTTCCGGCGTGTCCGGGTAATGCAGTTCCTGGGATATGTCCGGCCGCGCGGCGTAGAGTGGCTTCGTCGATACCCTCCGCGACAATTACCGAAAGACCCAAACGCGGAATCGAAATGCGACCGATCAGCCCTTCCGTCGCCGCGATTGAAACTAGAGTCTCTGTCGCCTGAGCGTGCTGGAGCAGAGAATCGAGATGACGGTTCTCGCGATTTTGGAAAATCCAGGCGTCCGCGAGTACAAAGCCGACATAGCAAAAGATCGAAAGGGCGCCGGCCAATAGTATGCGCTGGGTCCAGCGGAGAGTCAAACACAACGACGCGCGGCTAACTACGAGCCTCATCGCTTGCACCCGTTCTTACGATGCATAAATCTTGCAATACTCGGGCTGCCACATCGCATCTTGAACCTGTTGAACGATGTCGCCGAACTCAATTCCGGCCAATCCCTCCGCCGCCGCGGCCTCGGCGACCGCAACGGCAACCGTGGCGGATACGCTACGTAAATCGTCGATATGCGGCAGCAACGAGGCGCCGGGTTGCCGGACCGTCACCAAGCTGGACACCGCACTTGCAGCCGCCGCGAACATACCCGCGCTAATCCGGCTGGCTCGCGAGACGATCGCGCCGAGGCCCAGGCCCGGGTACAACATTGAATTGTTCACTTGGGCGACGACGTAGGTCACACCTTTAAACGTGACCGGCGCGAACGGGCTTCCCGTAGCGATCAGAGCGCGTCCATTCGTCCAAGCAATCAGGTCGGCCGGGTTCGCTTCGGCTCGCATTGGCGGACTGGACAGCGCGAAAATGATGGGCCGCTCAGTATGAGCCGCCATCTCCCTGACGATCTCTTCGGTGAAACTCCCGGCGACGGTCGAGGCGCCGATGAGCATCGTTGGCTTCACTCGCCGTACCACGTCACCCAAGCTAACGCCGCCTTTTCTCTCGGCGGCCGGCCTGGCGTATGTCGACTGATAGTCGGGCAACTCATCCGCCATATCGGTTGTGAGCAATCCCTGCTGGTCGACGAGCCAGAAGCGCCCGGCGGCCTCTTCTTTCGAGAGCCCCTCGCGTACCATGGCGTCGCGAATCTGATCGGCGACTCCAACACCCGCGGTACCAGCCCCAAAGATAATGACGCGCTGGTTGCGTAGCGGGGTGCCACAGACACGAACGGCAGAGATCGCCGCCGCCAGCGTGATCGCTCCGGTTCCTTGCATATCGTCATTGAAGGTGCAAATCCGGTCGCGATATTTTTCCAGGATACGCCGTCCGTTCCCCGGCGCAAAATCTTCCCATTGCAAAAGCGCATTCGGGAACCGCTTCGTCACGACACTGACGTAGGCTTCAATGAAAGAGTCGTATCGCTCGCCGCGAATGCGAGCGTGCCGATTTCCAATGTAGGTAGGATCTTCCAAAAGAAGCTGGCGGTTGGTGCCGACGTCGAGCATCACCGGGATCACACGCGTCGGATCCACGCCGCCGGCGGCCGTGTATATGGCCAGCTTGCCGATAGATACCTCGATGCCGCCCACGCCCCAATCTCCGATTCCCAGAACTTGCTCCGCGTCAGTCGCAAGGATCAAGTCGATATCGCCCGAGCCCGCTCCGATGCTGGCAAAAGCATCCTCAATCGCATCCAAATGATCGATCGAGAGATAAACGCCACGAGGACGGCGGCATTCATGATGGTACTGCTCCATCGCCATACCGACCGTCAGATCGTTGACGATGGGAACCATTTCGCGCAGATGCTCTGAAAAGAGCCGGTAAAACAGCACCTCATTACGGTCGTGCAGGGAAGTAAGATAAGTATTCTTGCTCAGGGCGTCCGGAAGCCGCTCGTACTGAATATAGGCGCGCTTCACCTGAGCTCCCAGCGTGCTGATGTCCGGTGGAAGCAGTCCCGTGAGTCCCAAATCTTTCCGTTCATCCGCGGTGAAGGCCGTTCCCTTATTCAAGCGCGGTGAATTGAGCACGTCCAAGCCGCGAGCCTTGGTTCCGTGACAATACTCTCCACTTTGGCGGTGCTTCGTCATTGGCGCTAGGAGCGGGATCACCCTCTGTCGCATGTTGCTACCTCTCTGCCTCGAAACACCGCCAATACTCCTTTTACGACTGCAGCCTGTTTGCTGTCGCGCGAACTGCGAAGGCGGCGGCAAGTGCCAGCAGTCCGAACAGTCCGATCATCGGCAGCGGACTCGCCGTGGATGGGAGAGTCTTCTCCAGTACCGGCGTGGTCGCAGCTTGCAGCTCCAGGGCCGGTGGAGCAGTCACCACTTGCGCGAGTTGCACTTCTTCTCCGGTCGGCTGGATGGCCAGGATGGGAGCTTGCTTTAGTTGCGCTACCACCGGTTCGCTCGCCAATTTGGCTGGCTCTGCGACTTCAATCGGTAAATCGACGGGCGTAAAGAGGACCGGTACGTTGGCGGCCTTGGCTAGTTCGATCGCTTTTCCTTTGGGATAAACGAATTCTTCGCCCCAATTTTTGCCTGGATAGAACCACGCCCGCAGCGCTTCCGGCTGGCCCGCCGGACGCTCGCTGAACGTCATGACGGTTTTGTCGGTCGCCTGAAGGCGATAATTCGGGATCGCCAGGATTGTGGCGTAGATCGTAGTTTCGTCCTTATTGAAGATCTGCACGATGTGCCGATCGGACTGCGAATCCAGGATCTTGAACACATAAGTGCCGGCGGGTAACACACCCCACCCGGAAAGATGAACTCCGGGAATCTCGACGGAATTGCTGAAAGTAATTTCCGTCTTCCTGTTCCAATCATCGGCCTTCACTTGAGGCGCAAGTATCGCTCCTATGAGCGCCACATATCCAATCGTCATCGCTACTTTAAGTTGCTTCACTTTTTCCTTTGCTCCGGTTCTTGTGTTGCTGCCGCTTAGGCGACAGCTTTCACGTTTTACAACAAGGGCATGCCGAGGTCCGCTCGCCCTAAATCGCCGATCATCAATACGTGCCTACGTTCGGTGGGTACGGTGGTTGGGAGTGATCCGAGGAGAAGTGACCATGCAGGGTCAGATGACCGGATGTGGTCACAACAGCTCAGTCATCGCCCGACTCGGAAGCTGGATACACTCCCCATCAGTCCGAAGGCCTGCAGTAGCCAGATGCAGACGACGATCACGACAACCACATTCAGAATCGATTTGATGCTAGAGGCCATGGGGATGTATCGGTTGATCAGGTACAGCGCGACGCCCACGATAATCAACGTGACGACAAGATTCATTAACGGCATTTACTTTAGCTCCTTGGATCCAGTTAAGAAGCAATCGGAAGCCCAGTCGAATGCGGACGTGCGACGGGTGGGCGTTGGGCGGGTGATAGCATAGTGATTGGCCGCCGTACTCGGCTCGAACTGTTTGCAGATACTTTCGGATTGAACCGATTCGTCTCTCAGGCGATCCTGGGCTGTGCGAATGGACGGCCGGAAGGGTCGTATGCGATGTGTTCCGCTGGCTCACAGCCCCAAGCCGGAAGTTGGCTTGTGGAGAACGGCCCGAGAGAGATCGAGTCTCTCATCCGGGCGGCTGTCTCCGAATCTTCAGCAGCCATCGTAATTACTGATGACAGTGGCATGTCGACGGATGCCAGCGCGGGCGCCGGAAAGCTTTTGGGCCTCTCGCGCGAGAAGATTATTGGCCGCCGGATCGTTGAGTTTTTCCAGCCCGGCTTCGGGGCTCAGGTTTCGGAACAAGGCGTCGTGCTTCCGTCGAGACATCTGCTTCTATTGCGCGATGAGTCCAGCGAGCCGGACAAGGACCAAGTTCCAAGCTGGGCAGCCGACTATGCGCTCCTCCTTTTAGACGCCGACGGACGAATTGTCACGTGGTATCCAGGCGCGGAACGCATCTACGGGTTAACACCGGATGAGACTATTGGCCGGCATGTTTCCTTCCTCAATCCCGCTGGCCTTCATCCCACTGGCCTCCATCTCACTGGCCTCCATCTCACTGAAGACATCGACCAAGTTAATTCCGAAGAAAACCTGCAAAGGGCAGCGACCCAAGGGCATTTTGCATACGAAGACTCACATGTGCGAAAAGGAGGCGCGCGATTTTGGGCCAACGTCATCACGATGGCCTTGCGAGATGAAAAGGGAGAACTGCAAGGCTACGCGCGAATGGTACGCGATTTTAGCGATCGTCATGAGAGAGACGAGAAATTGCGACGCAGCCTCGCGCGGGTTCGCCCCATCGCGACCAAGAACGCAATTGCCGGTGTGGTTTCCGGTGAAATCGACCGCATTCCCGAAGCCAACGATGCCTTCCTCAAGCTGGTAGGATACAGCCGCGAGGAATTGGTGACTGGGCTCCTACACTGGCCCGATCTCACGCCTGCGGAATTCATTCTGCTGGATGAACTGGCTTATGAAGAAGGACTACGGTTCGGAGCTTGTACACCTTATGAAAAAGAACTGATTCGAAAGGACGGAACCCGAGTTCCCGTACTGGTTGCGACCGCGGTTTTGAAGCTTTCTCCGTTCCGGTGGATTACGTTTGCGCAGGACCTCCGGGATCGGGATCGGATTGAGAGTGTTGAAGACGAAGATGTCGCGCTTAAACAAGACTTCGAGGAGATTGTCGGCACTAGCGCGGCACTGCGGCGGGTTCAGCGCCAGATTGAAGTGGTGGCTCCCACCGATGCGAACGTATTGATCCTGGGCGAAACAGGGACCGGCAAAGAGTTGGTGGCGCGCGCGATCCACAAAATGAGTCCTCGCAAGAACCTTCCTTTCATTACGCTCAACTGCGCGGCCATTCCTACGGGGCTTCTCGAAAGCGAGTTGTTCGGCTACGAGCGCGGAGCTTTTACGGGTGCTCTATCCCAAAAGATCGGCCGCTTTGAAATGGCTCATCGGGGCACTCTATTTCTGGATGAGGTGGGCGACATTCCGCTGGATCTCCAGCCGAAACTACTTCGTGCATTGCAGGAGAAAGCCTTCGAGAGATTAGGCGGCACGAAAACTATCCCGATCGATGTCCGGCTGGTGGCTGCTACGAATCGGAATCTCACCCAGATGATGGGCGATAAACTTTTCCGGAGCGATCTCTACTACCGTCTGAAGGTTTTCCCGATCACGACGCCTCCGTTGCGCGATCACGCCGAAGACATTCCGATCCTCGCGCGGCACTTTACGAAGAAATACGCCGCGAAAATGAGCCGTCAAATTGACAAGATTCCGTCGGAGACGATGCACGCTCTTTCGAGTTGGAGTTGGCCCGGGAACGTGCGGGAACTCGAGAATTTCATCGAGCGGTCGGTCATCCTTTCAAGAGGACCAAACCTCCGGGCTCCCCTGGCTGAGATTCGTTCGGATGCGATGCCGGCAGCTAGCAGCGCCACGCTCGAACAGGTGGAGAGGGAGCACATCCTTAAAGTGCTTCGCGAAAGCGGTGGCGTGGTCACCACGGCCGCTACTCGTCTGGGACTGCATCGGACTACCCTGAACGCGATGATGCGAAAGCTGGGTATCTCTCGCGGCGATTTCTAATCCTGTTCCCGACTGTGGCCGCTCCCGTGCCGTAATAAGGCCTGAGGACAACGATGAAACGTTCATTGACGGCTGCCGACCTGAGGTGGGAAGAAGAACAACGGGTTGCTAAGGCGAGGGGGCGCGTCGCCCGCCGCGCGTGGCTCTTGAGGTTCGCTTTCGCCGTCATGATGATCTTCATTGCCGTTGCCGTTGGGACGGTGCTTGCACGCATGGGCGTCGGCAGTCGATTGTGAGGGGCACGGCATGCGAGGTTGACCGCTGCTCGTCAATTGACCACGGGCGGTCATTTCTTCGATGGTCCTTGCTCCCCGCAACTGGTTCGTAGCCCTTCCGCGGCGAATCGGCTCAACAAAAGGCAGATATGGGCTAGCCCGTGCACTCAACAGACGTGTCGCCCAAGTCCCCCAGGGGTTCATCAGGACGACCGAAGAGGTCCTTAGAATGCGAATTATTTTGGTGGCTACTCTGGCGATAGCGCCCTTGCTGGCCCGTGATAACGGAACTGCAAAAAGGCTCAATGAAGCCGCTGAGGTGTTCTCCGAGGTTATGGCGACGCCCGATAAAGGCATTCCGCAAGACATGCTGTCCAAAGCCCACTGCATTGTGATTGTTCCCGGCCTTAAAACGGCAGCCTTCGTGGTTGGCGGCAAGTACGGCAAAGGATTCATTTCGTGCCGCAGCAAGAACGGAGTAGGCTGGTCCGCTCCGGGCACAGTCCGCATCGAGGGTGGCAGCGTAGGCTTTCAGATTGGCGGATCGGAAACAGATTTGATCATGCTCGTCATGAATCAAGGTGGCGAGGATAGACTGCTTTCGAGCAAGTTCACGCTCGGCGCGGAAGGTTCCGTTGCCGCGGGTCCGATTGGACGCACCGCGACAGCACAGACCGACGCTCAGATGCACGCTGAGATTCTCTCCTGGTCGCGATCCCAGGGGTTGTTTGCCGGCTTGGCTCTTGAAGGCGCCACGCTGCGACAGGATCTGGATGACAACGCCGACCTGTACGGAAAAAGGCTGGAGAACCGCCAGATCGTGACTTCTTCCAGACGCACGCCGAAAGCGGCCGTAAAGTTGATCGATCGTTTGAATAAGCAGTCATCGCAAGAGCATGCGAACATGCCGACCGGCTCGGGCGAATAATCCCCAACATGCGTTATACGGGTACAACCGCCATGCGACTCCATAAGAGAATACTTCGCTGCCGATACGGGCTTCGCTCGGTTTACATGCGGTCCTCCGTGCTGCTCGTTACCTGGGTCTCGATGTCGGGACTGGTTTTGACACCCATCGCGGTGCTTGCCGGTGTTCTCGGAGCTTGGCGGTTAGCCGCGGACCCCGGATGGACGAGCAATTTCTTTATTGCCGATGGGTTGTTATCTCGTTACCAGTTGTGGCTCGCGGTCGCAATCTGTGCGCAAACGTCCGCTCTCATTCTTAATCGATGGGTGGCGAATCAGAAAATAGAACTCCAGCATTTGAATGGCTTGAAGAAAGAGTACATGGCATGACAAACGTAGTTGCATTGCAGGAACCGCGAACCCCGTGGGAAGCGCCGGTAGCGCCGCCGCTCGACGAAGCGAAGTGGCAAGCTTGGGTGGCAAAAGGACGCGCGAAAGAACAACTGGGCAGGGAAGCACGCCTGAAGGCGGCGAAGTGGATCTCTATCATCGTGCTTCTGGCTGTAGCGGGCGTCTGGTCCTACGCCGCACCGTTCGAGGTGGCGATCAAATTCATTGTAACCGCCGGCGCATGCTTCGTGATGGTGGAAGCATTTCAAACCCGGCGATACGCCCTTGCGGCTGGATTCGGCGCGCTCGCGCTGATCTATAACCCCGTGGCGCCTGTGTTCAGCTTTGCAGGCGACTGGCAGCGAGCGCTAGTGATTGCCAGCGCTGTCCCATTCTTCGTGGCACTCACGTGGCGGAAGGCAACGCGATGACTAAGCTCGGCGTGTTCTTGCTGGGAATGACAACAGCGGCCGCAAGTGCGGGAGATCTTTCCAAGTACCGTGATTTTCAACTTGGAACTGACCTCGCGACTATCGTCAAACAGACCGGCGCGAACTCGTCTCAAGTGAAGGTGATCGACCGCCGGCCGGCTCTCATCCAAGAACTGGACTGGTATCCGCAGCCTCCGGGCGCATCGTCCAAAACCGAGCCGGTCAAGGAAGTGGTGTTTAGCTTTTATGACGGCGCGCTGTTTCGAATCGCGGTGGATTACGACCGCTACGAGACAGAAGGTTTGGCGCCCGAGGACTTCGTCGAAACAATTTCCGCCCGGTACGGCGTAGCGACAAGGCCGACCGGTGATTCGAGGATCGTGCAGGCAGCCAACGGAGATCAGGATGAGGTCATCGCGCGATGGGAAGATCCGCAATACCGCTTCGACTTGGCCCGATCCTCTTACCGGCCCAGTTTCACGCTGACTGCCGTTGAGAAGAAGCTGGACGCGACGGCGCGAGCCGCCATTCTGGAATCGAAGCGCCTCGACGATCAGGAAGCGCCACAGCGGGACGCGGCTCGCGCTGCAAGCGAGGAAGAAGCGGCGCAAGCCAAGTTAGACAAGGCGAGGCTCGTAAACAAACCGAATTTCCGGCCGTAACAGTGGAGAAGAACATGACCAGCATTAGACCTCTCAGTTCAGGATTCAGCGAAGGCGACCCAGTTGTTTTGGTCGGAGGGACTTACCAGGGAACGTCCGGCGTCTTTCTTCGTTTGAGAGAAGACGTTAAATGGGCGGATATCACAGAGCGCAATGGCCGGGTGCGACAACATCCGGTCGAATGGCTGGCCCACTCGCCGGAAGATCCAGCTCGGAAGGCAAATTAAATGATTAAAACTATGAATATTCGACCCTTGTACGACCGCATCGTGGTGAAGCGGATCGAAGAACAAGAAACCACGCGTAACGGGATTATCATCCCGGATTCCGCTAAAGAGAAACCCCAAGAGGGCGAAGTCATCGCTGTGGGCCATGGCAAGCGGCTTGAGAATGGCACGTTGGTCGCCCTCGACGTCAAACCCGGCGACCGCGTCCTCTTTGCGAAATATGCCGGCAGCGACACCAAGCTGAATGGCGCGGAGTATATCATCATCCGCGAGGACGACGTCCTCGGCATTCTTGATGGCGCTGCCAAGAAAAAGACGGCCTGATTCAGATCGACGAACAAGGAAAACATTCAATGGCAAAACAGATCATTTATAGTGACGACTCACGCCAGGCGATTCTGCGCGGCGTCAACCAACTCGCCGAAGCGGTAAAGGTCACGCTTGGCCCCAGGGGACGCAATGTTGTTCTCGAGAAGAAATTCGGCGGCCCAACTATCACGAAAGACGGCGTGACGGTGGCGAAAGAAGTTGAGTTGAAGGATCCGCTCGAGAATATGGGCGCACAGATGGTGCGCGAAGTCGCGTCCAAGACCTCGGACGTCGCCGGCGACGGCACTACCACCGCGACGATTCTGGCCCAAGCCATTTTTCGCGAAGGCGTCAAAGCGGTGACCGCGGGTGTGAACCCGATGGCCATCAAGCGCGGTATCGACAAAGCCGTCGAAGTGGCCGTAGAAGAGATCAAGAAACTCTCCAAACCCGTGTCCGGTGACATGGTCGCTCAGGTCGGCCGTATTTCCGCGAATAGCGATTCCACTATCGGAGACGTCATCGCCGAAGCGATGAAGAAGGTCGGCAAGGATGGCGTGATCACGGTGGAGGAATCGAAAACCATGACCACGGAGTTGCAAACCGTCGAAGGCATGCAATTCGACCGCGGCTATCTCTCGCCGTATTTCGTGACCGACGCCGAGCGCATGGAATGTGTACTTGAAGATCCTTATATCCTGATCCACGAAAAGAAGATCAGCAGCATGAAGGACATCCTTCCGATTCTGGATCAAATCTCCCGCGCGGGTAAGCCGCTGCTGGTGATCTCCGAAGACGTCGAAGGCGAAGCGCTCGCCACGCTGGTAGTGAATAAGCTCCGGGGGACGCTCAACGTCTGCGCGGTGAAGGCGCCAGGGTTCGGCGACCGCCGCAAAGCGATGCTGGATGACATCTCGATCCTGACTGGCGGCAAAGCCATCATGGAAGAGACCGGCATCAAGCTCGAAGGGGTCACGTTG
Organism: Bryobacterales bacterium; assembly: GCA_963802915.1. Taxonomy (GTDB): domain Bacteria; phylum Acidobacteriota; class Terriglobia; order Bryobacterales; family Bryobacteraceae; genus JAICMB01. Next base: position 27,451 of record CAWDKQ010000016.1, on the reverse strand, counting down.
GAGGATCTGGGCCGCGCCAAACGCATCACCGTGGACAAGGACATCACCACGATCATCGACGGCGCCGGAACACCAAAGAACATCGAAGGCCGTATTAAACAGCTTCGCGCACAGATCGAGGAGACCACCTCCGACTACGATCGCGAGAAGTTGCAGGAGCGGCTGGCAAAGCTGGCCGGCGGTGTGGCGATCATCAAAGTGGGCGCCGCGACTGAAACCGAGATGAAAGAGAAGAAGGCCCGTGTCGAGGATGCTCTTCACGCTACGCGCGCGGCTGTCGAGGAAGGGATCGTGCCCGGCGGCGGCGTTGCGCTGCTAAGGGCGTCCATTGCACTCGAGAAGCTCAAGCTCGAAGGGGATGAGCAGTTCGGCGTTACCATCGTGCGTCGAGCGTGCGAGGAGCCGGTGCGGCAGATCGTAGTGAACTGCGGCACAGAGGGCGCGGTTGTAGCCGAAACAATCAAGAAAAACAAGGATCCGAACTTCGGCTTCAATGCTTCTAGCGAAAAGTATGAAGATTTGGTCAAGGCCGGTGTGATCGACCCCACCAAGGTGACGCGCACGGCCCTGCAGAATGCCGCTTCTATCGCAGGTCTCATGCTTACCACTGAGGCTATGGTCTGCGGAGTCGTCGAGAGCGAGTAGTAGGGTACGATGAACAAGCGAATTCAGAAGCGGCACGATCGAAAGGTCGCACGCGCAAAGCAACGGGTCAGGCTCTCGGAGCCTGATCTAAGGACACCGGAACAAGTCAGGGCGGCACGGGAGGCGAGCCGCCCAGCCGCCGGACGCCGCAACGACCCTCTTCCGCATTACGGTATAAAACCGGCAATTCGTCGTCATGCCGCTCCGGTCCTAGACGCAAGCGTGAAAGGTGAATTCTAGAGCCATGCTCCGAGAAACCATAGGACTACTCTCTACAAAATGTCCGTATTGCAGATCCATCGAGTTCAGAAGTGTGGGCGTTCGGAACGCTGTCGAAAAGGCGTTCCACTGGCTTCTTCAACCCTACCGCTGTGCTCTCTGTGGCCATCACTTCTTTCTGTTCAGATGGCAAGCTCCCGTGGAGAGCGCGGTGTAATGCGACAGTCTCGCCCCGCCTAACACCTCGTCAGAATCTCACGCATCCGGCCTAGCTCGATATAGGGGCTAGGCGGGGCAGTTCCGCAAGCTCTTCTTTCGTCTTCTGTTCGCTAAGGCAACCTCGGTCTATTCCGCACCTCCGCCGATGCAGGCCGGCTATGAGCGATAATGAATTCGTTGACGCTAGCCGGGATAGCTCAGATGGCAGAGCACTTGACTTGTAATCATGAGGTCGCGAGTTCGATTCTCGCTCCCGGCTCCATTTTCTTGCTCCACCCCGCCCGTCACACACAAGATCGCTATTCGCTTTCACGAAACTCGGTGCCCGCGCTGGTGATGCGATCCCGCCAACAATTCTGAGCTTTGTAGTTGAACCTGCGCGGCTCGCTGGGCCTATTCAATTGTTCCGCCTGTTTCGGTTTCGCGCGCCCGATTGGGGCCGATGAAGCCGGCGATGACTCCTCGATGGGATCGGATGATATACTCACCCCAGCAATTGCCGTATGATTTGCTCCACTGTCTTGCTGATCGGAATCAGTTCTGTTGCTGGGTTGACTGCACAAGATCGTGACATCCGAGTCACCGAAGAAGGACAGCGCGCAGGCGCAAAACGATCCGGATTCGCGATTGAAAGAGCTTCCGTATTAGAGCGACTCTCGGCGAGAGATTCCACTGCCTGCGCGCCCGAGGTTGGCGCAGAGTTCTTGCTTGGCAATATAATCCAGACGGCCGGGCGCGGCTTCGGCCGCGCGCTTATAATACAGCCGCCCCTCCTCATAACGCCGCAGACGGAAGCAGCAGGTTGCAAGCGAGTCGTATGCGAACACTCCAAAGATGCGTGAGTCGTAAGCCGAGGTATGGTCGAACGCGCGATTCTCGCCGTACTCAACAAGCCGCAGGAACAGGGGAATTGCAAGTTCATAGCGCCTGGAAGTCATGTGGGCTCGTCCCTCGAACCAAATGAACTGTGCATTTCCTGGAAAGCGATCACGGGCTTCGGCGATCAGACCGGAGACGTCGCGCCCGGCCTCCAGGCCGCGATGAATCAACCGTACGTACGGCAAGCTGTCGTCCGCTGAGAGCACTTGTTTTGTGCGCACCATCGCGAGCGCAGTCTCAAGCGCGCGAATGGCAAGGTCCAGTTCGCCCAAAGCGGTATGAATGTCGGCCAGATGGCACCAGCAATAGATGCGTGTTGGATCGGCCTGTAGCGCCGTCTGCAGCAGCGGCAGATTACGCCGATGCTTTTCGGACTGATCGCCTTGATAACCGGAGTGCTCGATCAAAAGCGGGCTGCGGCCGACGCGAACCTCGCTTCCGCAATAGGCCTGAACCGCCGGCCAGATATTCTCGTGAATCGCGCCTCGAAACCGGATCGCAGGATCGCTTCGGAAAAGCCGCAAGATCCAATATGGCGTGTAGTGCGCCAGCGGGCGGAGCAGCACTTCGTAGCCGGCGTAAAACGGATCGGCAAGTTGCTCCCTGACCGCTTGGAAATCGCAAGGTGTGACCCGCTCGTCAGCGTCGATATAAAGAATCCAATCCCCCCGAACTAAATCCAATCCATGGTTTCGCGCGTCGGAGAAGTTGCCATTCCACGGGAACTCGTATAGGCGTGCACCATAACTTCGAGCTATCTCACGAGTATTGTCGGTCGAGCCCGTGTCGACCACTACAATTTCATCGACAAGGCTCTCAATTGAAGCCAGACAGCCGCCGAGATACTCCGCTTCATCTCGAACGATCAGTGCGGCTGAGAGTAGCACAGGAACCCAGCGGAGTCGTGCAACGGATTAAGACGTGAGCGTTATGATGATCGGACTCGCCGGTATGACAGTGCCGGTGAGAGTGTACGGTTCGCCGTGGAACAGAATCTTTATGATCACCTTGACGATACCGGAGGCCATCGCTTGCAGCAGTTCATCGAAATCGCATAGGGCCTGTAATTCTTGACTCGTAATCGACCCGCCGTTTGCGGGCAGGTTACATACGGGATTCCCGTTGATCTCGAGTTGGCCGCTCTGGTACGTTGAGCCGGGCGTCAACAGAATTCCAACAATTATCTTGGCCGATGCGAGCGATCTCGGGTTCATCGGAGAAACCTCTATCAGGAACCCGATGACGCCGTTACTTCGTGTCCCATGGGTCGGGTCGAAAACGAGCGATTGAAAGGCGTTCGGTCCAACATATCCGGGATCTTCCACTTGGCAGGCGTTCGCGTTGCGCGGTTCCGCAACCTCGTCGGCCATCAAGCTGTCCATCGCAAACGTCGCGACCAACGGCGGGACGAATGCCGCGCCGAGAATCTGCTTCACGAAACCTCTGCGATTCGGATCCACGTGGGCAACAAGCCGTTTCTTGCCTTCCAATTCGTCCATTGACCCTCCACTGTAGGTGTGTGATTTGACGCAAGCGAGCTAGGGTATTCATTCTACGATGGGATTAGCTTTGTCGTCAATAGTACTAGGACGAAGGAACAGAAAGTACTCTCTGCACTGCCTGTTTTCATCACGTGCGGGCTGATTCGACAGTGAGTTGTAATATTTCAGGCGTGTAAGAGCGATGTAATAGTTCCAGTGCTTTCGCAGCCAGGCGCTGAGTTAGTAACCGGTCCGTCATGAGCTGTAAGCAGCAATCGGCGAAATCTTCAGGCGTTTCGGCGATCAGCAGATGTTCCTCGTGACGGGCATCAATGCCTTCGGCGCCAATCGACGAGGATATCACCGGCCGGCCATGGGCGAAAGCTTCCAGGATTTTGATTCTCGTACCACCGCCGGCGCGAATCGGTACGATCACCGCGTCAGCGGACTGATAAACCGCCGTAAGATCGCGCATAGCACCAACGAGGCGCACCCCGGCTTCGCGCGCGACTTCGCGGAGTAGCGTTGAGGCTCCGGGCCCCGCAATCACCACTTCAACCTTGCAAGCGGCTAGTGCGCGAATGCGGGGCAAGATGCGCGTGCAAAAGTAAATGACAGCGTCCTCGTTCGGGTAGTACTTGAGGCTCCCAACGAAGAGGAGGCGCCATATTCCGTCCGCCTCACGAGGCGGTAATGGGGCGGGGCGCACCACGTTCGGCAATACCAAGACCTCGGCTTGGCACCGCTCGCGAAGTTCCTGCCTGTCGGGTTCCGAACAAACGTAGATACGCCCAAAACGCCGGAATGCAATCACCTCGAGCATTTCGGCTTTGCGTGCCGCGGATTCGGTTTCCCGCGCCATATCCATGTGCCCATTCTGACGCTGGAGTGCGGCAATGCGCCGTCGCGTCTTCGATTCTATGTCGTCCAGGTCCAAGTAGCGCGCTTGCGTGCGCTCGTCCTTGAGATATGGTTCCGCGGTCCCGAGCGAGGCCATACGAAAGACGTGTACTATGTCAAAATGTTGGTGCTCGTAGGCCGCGGATCCGCCGATTTGTGCCGCTGGAATCTCGATTACATCCTCACAGAGTTGCCGCAGGGAGGCCGGTAATTCCTTCGTGAGCGAGGGATAAAGAAGTGCCGTTAAGAGGGAAACACGATACGAATGCGCCAGCGCCTCAAGCGTTGTCCCCGCACGCATCGCAACACCGTTGCCGGTGAATGAGGGAACTACGGGAGAGATGTACAGTAGTGTGGGTTTCACGAGCGGCCTGACGAATATAATCTCCTACTCCAACTCGCCTGTGAAGGGGCCGATCGGTTAAGCTGTACGAGTGAATCCTCAACGAGTAGATGGCCTGGAGATCAATCCCGCGGAAGACGGGTTTATCGTCTACCAGCCTGAATTTGATCGCGTACATTTCCTGAACGCGACGGCCGTATTGATTCTCGAGCTGTGCAACGGAAAGAATTCCGAACAGCAGATCGTCGATCTGATCGAGGAAGCGTATAACCTGAAGGAAAAGCCTGCTGAGATGGTAAGTGAGACATTGGCGAAAATGAAAGACGACGGCCTATTGACTTAGTTCGGCGTTATAAGTGCGCGTTGACCATGCGGATCAGCGCTTCCAGCTTGCCGATGTCGACTTGAATAGCGGCCTGAAAGTTCTGGTCCGCAACCGGATTACAAAACTGCATGCCGTGCACTAAGTCCAGTTTGTCTGAAATCAACCAAAAGAACGGGCGTACTTCGGCACAAGGCATTAGTTCGATAACTTTTGTCCCTGGTTCACAAAAGAGGAGATTTGCCAGCCCTGCGCCGTGCGGGCTGATGATAAACTCCGCGCTCTGGAAGAGCAGGATCTGATCCAACATGCTCAAGCCCTCGAGATAGACCGTCTCAAAATCGTATCTCGATAGAAAAGCTTGCAGTTGTTCAATGTTATGAATCGTCCTGGTCGGTCCTTTGCGCGCTACCAGCAGCCGTCTGGTTCGTGGGCTCCGCACCCCCGCATACATCGCTGCGATTCTCTTTTGAAAGTCTTTCAGATGGAGCGCCGGCATGAATTCAACAAGGTCGCTATCGACCCAAATTGCTTCTTGCACTCTGATGAGATTTGCCCCGACCTCGACAACATCGTATTCGCCAAAGCCGGCGGCCGGAAGCGTTCCGCGGTGGTCGAAAACCGCGGCGATATCCATCGATTTCGGCAGCACGATCTTCAAGCTCGAGTTGCGTCCAAGAGCCTGAGATAAAACATCCAAACCGAGCAGTCCTTCGACTAGCCAGTGATAATAATTGTGAAGATTGCCGTTATAGAAGATGAGATGGGTTCCTTCGTAATAAGGCGCTTGGGATAGGGACTCCTCCGCAATTGAGACACGATCCGCTTCACTCGAAAGCCATGGCGCGTGCTCACTGGGCGAGCCATGAAGGTAACCAAATCCCCTCCACACACCCGCGCGGTCGAACACCGACCCTTCCGAAAATCTTGACATGGATACAAACTGATTACTGCGTCGGATGAGTTTGATGGAGTCGTTGATTTGACCAACCTTGGGGACATGAGCGCGGTTTCCGCAGCCGGAATAAAACGCGCGCCGGTCCTCCCTGTCAGCGAATATGGGCGCGTCGCGATCGGCCCCGGAACCGGTTAGCCAGTAGGAATCGGCGGTTTCGAGGAATGCGCCGAATGAAGCCGCGCGCCGGCTGTCGTCCATCCCGGCGACGCGGAGCCAAAGACGATCGCCGGTCGGTGAGGCTTGAGGGCGACTCTGCTTGCTCACCACCGGCTGTGCCGCGAGGCCTGGTTTCATCTTAGCCAGCACTTTGCTCGCGAGACGTTTGGGATCGAAATACAGAACGCCTTTCAGCATCCAATGGGAAGACTCGTCACCGTTGGAGCTAAGCGTCGCGAGATTTACAGAGACTAAACCCGCGGGTTCTACCTCGCACGCCAGAACAGCCATCTCCTCGGATCCGGCGGAAACGGACGTCTCCGATTCGGCTCCTGAACCGGAGCGCATCCGAATGCGAAAATCGCCGCCCTGCGCAGCTAATCTCATGAGCACATTTATCCTGCTACCGGCTGCCGCCTGCGTACGAAATCGGATCGTGGCTTTGCGCTGAACTGCTCGCACGCCCGCGGGTTCGGGGTCACGCCAGCCGGAAATACAGATCAGCTCCGGAGATAAGATCTCGTTATTTTCGTCCGCTGAGATTCCGTCACCGTCACTGCTGATCGCCATGAACCGGTCTGGCGGCAGGGTGATCGCCGCGATGTCTTCGCTCGGAGAGATCTGCCGCGCCAACACCTGAGTCGATCGCATTAGCTCGTCCGTCACTTTCAGCCAGGATCGCGGTTCGAAGCGGTTGACGATCTCGCGCTCGCGAGTACGGCGCAGCTCTGGATTGTCCAGATATCGCAGCAGCTTTTCGAGTCCGTCGGTCGCGTTGTAAGGGTCTATATAATCCGCGAACTCACCGCCGACTTCCGGAATGCCGCCGGTCGCGGAGGCCAGGCAAATCTTTCCACGGGCAAGGCACTCTCCGACCGGCAATCCCCATCCTTCGACAAAACTTGGAAACGCCGTGAGCATGCAATTCCGATACAGCAGATCGAGTTCGAGATCGGACACATTGTGCAAAACCACGATCCTGCCGTCGAGGTAATGGCAGGCCTTGAGCTGATCCATAGAATCCTGCACTAACCAGCCTCTTCGGCCAACGAATACAAGGTAAGGAATATCCGCCCGGCCGGACCGCGCCATCGTCTTCCAGATATTGAAAAGGTATAGGGGATTTTTCCGCGCCTCGATGGTCCCGACGCAAAGCACATAATCTTTGCCGAACATGCCTGCGACTTCGCTGGAGACTTTCGACTGGGCTGCAGGCGGCAGCGAGAGTTCGTGGCCCAACGGGACCAAGTGCACTGGAATGGGGTCCAATTTTCGGGAGGCCACATATTCAGCCAGCGACTTCTTGTTATATTCCGAAGTCGTCAAAGCGAAGTCGGCAAAGGTTAGCGCCGCGGTCACGCCTTTGATGTGCAGGCGGGCGGAGCGCGCTTCGAAGTATTCCGGCGCTGTGAGCGGCAGCATGTCGTGGATGAATACACCGATAGTCACGCCCGAATTCTTCAGCTGTTGCAGCAATATGCCCATGCCTCGAGCGGCCCAGAACGCGCCCAGGGTAAGGAAGATGTCACGCTCTCGAGGTGTGCACGGAACCGAACGGTTGAGCAGCGTGCGAAGCGCGCGATCGCTGTCCTCGCGGGCCATCGTGCCGGAGCGGACATTCTCGACAATGTCCAGCAGCACATTAATGTCGATTGTCCCCAGCCGTCCGCGCCTTTTTAGAACGACAAAACGGAGTGGCTGCGAATCAGGTAAATCGAGCAGATTGCGCAGAATTTCGCATTGCACGCGCTGGATGCCGGAGATGGTGGAGTGATCGAGCAAATAGCCGATCAGGTCGGATACATCAATCAGAAGTTTGGCTTCTTCCATGGGCGCCTCGATAGCTTCTTTCATATCCACCGCTGGGGACAGCTGTCCCTGGCCATTTCCGCCTCCATCCGTGATGCGTCCGGCATCCGCGAATCGTGCCCAAAAGTTCGAATCGATCCATGGCTCATAAGCCTCGAAGGATTGCGTCCGGAACGACGAAAAAAAGCATCTTTGGCGGGGCTCCGCGAGGATCGCGGCCATACGGCTAAAGCTACTGTTGCAAATCGCGAGATAATCCGCGCGTCGCATAACTTCGAAATCGCGAATATAGGCCGGTAGCCGTTGGGCTGGCGCCCGGAAACTTGCCGAAACGGTCTCGAATTCCCGGAAGTTTGGAAGCACTGCGTCAGGTTCATCCGTCGCGACGAACAAAACCGGGTCGCGCAGCGTGGGCCAAATCGCGCGTAGCCAGCGAAGATACCAACCTTCCGGCACGAGCCGAAAATAAGGTGCGCTCTGAAGACCGCGATAATCGCCTCGCCGGACATGCAAGGCAACAAGCGTTCGCCTACCGCCCTCAGTAACTGCATCGTGCCAGGCATCGATGGCCTCCCGATGCGCGGGAGCAATCCGGAACATGCGTCTTAACAGCGGCCGCTGTCTTCGCCAGCAATCGGGGATCTCCTGGAAGTATCCCGACAAATCGATGTTGATTAGAGATTCATCCTGCTGCCATATTTCGCGGTCGTTTTCCGCGAAGCCCGGATAAACCACTTCCGGGAGTTTAAGTCCCTCGCAAGACTTATCCTCCAAGCCAAAAAGGCGGTTGCCCTCCCAGCGAGGGAACGCCGGAGTCAAACCGTGTCTGAGAGCATAGAACTTCACGGTTGCATATCGAAACAACTGATTGGCGAACCCGGCGCCAAGTAACAGAGCAGACATGCTGATATAGCCGCGGGGTTCGACATCCAGGTTATTCAGGCATTCGACGGCATCGCCGGCCAGGAAACAAAGCGCTTTCCAGCCTGGGAAAAGCACCGAGCCGATGCATATGAGGCCGCGATCGAAAAGGGTGCGCCGCAGTTTCCAGTCAGAATTGTCGATCTGTCCAGGCGGTTGCTCGAAGAGCGCGGCGACGGCTCGAAAGCTAAAGTCGCTGTCGGGCGGCATCCATTCCCTGAGAGCGCTCGCGGGCAGCATTACAAGATCGTCGCCAGAACGATGTCCAGAATGCTCACGGGCCGCACGCGCAAAATCCTCAAGCACGTCTTGGTCTGCCGAGCCTGCGATCACGGTCGTGCACTCGCCGGAAGGAAGTTGAAGCAGGATCGCTTCCGGGCTAGAATCGACGGCCAGACCCGCCGGAAGCTGTTTCGCGTTTTGCAAAAACGCCCGGCATCCAACCGCGACGATAGACCTTATAGAGGTCGACTGGCCAAGGAACGGTTTAAGCAAAGCACCGATGTCACTACAATCACCAGACACCTCATTCACAGAAAGGCGCATTCGAACCTGGATCGCCCGATCGCGGCAATTTCTTTACGGCTGGTGGCATTCATTTCTCGCTCGCAATTAAGGTATCTAAAGGGAGCATCCACACAGTCTACCGCGAATTTAGTTTTATCCAAGTTGCGTAATCGCGGGCTACGCAGTGTCTCGGTCGAGCCGGCGCCAGAGTATTCATGAGTCGCTATTCAATACCGAAGGCGAGCAACACGTTCCCCGGACTACCGATGCCCAACTCCGCATAGCCTGAGCCCATGAACAACATCCCGCCCGCTACCGTTGGACCGGGTCCACTGATCCCGCCGCCTCGGCCCGCGACGCCGTTGACGGTCGAATACTCGTGCGCGGTGTTGTACTCCCAGATGATCTTGCCATCCGCAGCCGCATACGCTCGCATTATGCCGTTCCTAGATGCTGAAAAAACCACGCCGGGGATAACGGTGATCGCGGCCGACTGCGACTGGATGCAGTTGTGATCGTCATTGCCCTGGCACGGGATAGGCGGAGGGCGCGTGAACCAAACGCGCTCACCGTTCCGGATCATCACCGCAGCGAGACCGCCCGCCTGTTCCGGGCCCCAACTCGCGTCGGCGTTGGGGAAATATACCAGCCTGCCATCGGTCGCCGAACCCCACTCGATTCCACCGAGCGTGCTTCCTTTGCCTACGCGGTGCTGCCACAATATGGCACCCTGCTTTTCCGGATCGAGCGCCCAGCCGACGCCCGATTTCTGGCCGATCACGAGAATGTCGTGACCGTTGGGAAGCCTGCTCAGAATCGGCGAACTACCGAAATCGAAATCCGGGCCCAGATCCGGCGGGCAGGTCTCTGAACGCGTCGGGGAATTACCGCCGCAGTCCCCAACGACGAACGAGTCATTCGCAGTGAGCTGTTCGGTCCAGGTAACCTGTCCGGTTTTGAGATCGAACGCCATCACGGCGTCCGTAGTTGGCGCGGCAGGCGCCGTGTAGGCATCGCCGGTGGCGGCATATAGCAGGCCGCGTTTCAAATCGATCGTCGGGGCCGACCAGATCGCCGCTCCAGCGGGGCCCCAGAGTTGCGTGCCGCGCGACGTCTTCATAATTCGCCGCGGCTCCTCCTGAATCGTGTAGGTCTTCCAGATTTGCTTTCCGGTTTCCGCTTCATAGGCGACGATGCTGCCTCGGAATGTGCAGCACTCGTACTCCGGATTGCCGCCGGCCAGTTCCTCGAGCGAGGCTACCGGCACGTAGAGACGTCCCTTGGCCAGCGCCGGGGCGCCGGTGATGCGAGCATTCGGATGCGGGTCCGTCCGCTGGGTCCAGATTTGTTTCCCGGTTCTGGCGTCCACCGCGTACACATTTGCTTTCACGTCGCCGAAGTACACCGCGTAGCCGTTCTTGACCGGACCAATGCTCGGCGCCGTTCGCACACCTCCGGCGGCCTGGAAGGACCAATAGATGCACCCGGTTTTAGCATCCAGCGAATACACGGTTCCGTTGTTCGCGCCGGCGTAGACCCGCCCGCCCGCGACCGTCGGTTGGCCGTACATCGAACTGGCGTTGAGAAATCCCAACGCCCATTTCAGCTTCAGTTTTGGCACCTGATCCGCTGTGAGGCCTTGCCGCGGCGGCCGGCTGAAACCGCGAATTGCCCAGATCGGCGCCCCAGCCGTTCCACGTTGATCCTTTCATCGGATTTGTGAACTGCGCGGCGTCCGATTGGGCAGGGCAGTGATTCGGCGCGGCAGTCACGTCGACCGATGCCGATGTCTTCAGCGCCCGGCCAGCGATGTACTCCGCTACCTGCCGCTTCTGTTCGGCGGTCAATGAACGCGCTTGCTCGACCATCGCGCCCGATGTCATCGCGTCCAGGATCGCCTCCGGTGTACGCTGGCGCAGCGAATCGCGATTGGGGGTCCTGCTTTCCGGCGCCGGCGACAAATGACACTTGGCGCAGTGCTTCTCGAACACGGTCGTCCCGCGAACGTCCTGTCCCACGGCAAGTCGCATTGCGAGGCACAGCAACGCGATGAGAATCTGTTTCAAGCGGATAGTCTATCGTTTCGAAAACAAATAGCGCAATACGAGATGCGGCTGACTATTGCTCCGTCACATTAAATCGTGGCGCAAGACGGCTGTACTGCTGGCAGTCGTAGGAGTACTAGACTGTGACGAGATTGATCGTTCAGACTTTCGGGGCGAAAATAGACGGAATCCGGTCGTTTTCCGATGGAGCGAATGCATTTGCAACACTACAACGCGGTATGATCGACTCTTTCGGCCGCAAGGTAAGTCCCGACACAGTCAGAGGTGAACATGACTCGTGAAGAGCTGCTAGTTGAGCTGACCGAAGTGCTGGAAACGGATGTTCCCCTGGCAGGAACCGAAGAACTGGCTAGTCTCGACAATTGGGATTCGATGGCGGTGATAAGCTTAATGTCCATGGCGGACGACAGATGCGGCGTCAATATTGCTCCGAAAAAGATCAACCGTTGCAAGACGGTAAATGATCTTGTTGAGTTAGTGCTTGAACGAGCGAGCGGGTAACTTACAGGCGGATTATTCACGAGGTTGCATGGCAAACCCGATGGATCTGTCTGGCCGCGTTGTGCTCGTGACCGGGGCATCTTCCGGGATCGGCCGCGATACCGCCGTTTTACTCAGCGGACTCGGGGCCAAAGTTGTCCTTACAGGTCGGGACGCTGCTAGGTTGAACCATACCTTTTCGGAATTGTCTGGGGAAGGACACGCCGTCGAGCCGTTTGATCTGAGAACTGCTGAGCAGATCCCGACTTGGGTAAAGGCCGTGGCTTCAAAGGTTGGTCCGCTCGGCGGTATGGTGCATTGCGCGGGAGTACATAGCCACCGGCCGCTCAAGATTCTGGACGCAGGGAAGTTCGAAGAGGTTCAGAGAATCAACGTCACTGCCTCCATGATGCTCGCCAAAGGGTTGCGCCAGAAAGGTTGCTGCACCGTCGGAGCCAGCCTTGTGCTGCTATCTTCCGTAACTGGGCTTGTGGGCCGGCCGAGCATCGCGGCATACGCGGCCAGCAAGTCCGCTGTTCTGGGTCTCACGCGATGTCTGGCGCTTGAGTTAGTTCCGGAGCAGATCAGGGTGAACTGTGTCGCTCCCGGGATGGTGAAAACCGAGATGGCGGAACAGTTTTTTGACTCCCTCACCCCGGAGCAGGTCCTATCGATTGAGCAGGCACACCCGCTCGGAATCGGGAGACCACGCGATGTGGCCAATGCGATAGCTTTTCTGTTGTCTGATGCCGCGCGTTGGATCACAGGTTCGGTTCTTGTTGTTGACGGCGGCTTCACGGCGCAGTGAAGGAGGAACGGTGACAATCGGCGTTGCAGGCATTTCCGCTATTGAATACTATTTGCCGCATAATATCCTCTCGACGGCGCAACTCGCCAACGAACTTCCGGATTGGTCCGTCGAGAAGATTGATGCGAAGACGGGTATTAGCGATCGCCACATTGCAGCGAGCGATGAATGCTCGTCCGACCTTGCAGTGGAAGCCGCTAAAAAGCTCTTTCGGACCGGCGCCTGCGACCCCGAACAAATAGACTACCTTCTTTTCTGCACGCAAACGCCAGATTATTATCTTCCGACAACCGCATGTTTGATTCAAGCACGCCTTGGAATATCCAAAATGGCAGGGGCACTCGACTATAACTTGGGTTGTTCCGGTTTTGTCGCTGGCCTTGGGCTTGCTAAGGGCCTTATTGAAACAGGCCAAGCCACCAGAGTGCTGCTGCTTACTGCAGAAACGTATAGTAAGTTCATCCATGCTCGCGACAGGAGCGCCCGAACGTTATTTGGCGATGCCGCTGCCGCAACTCTAGTCTCTGCCGTCGAAGCCGGGGGGCATCAGTTGATCGGACCATTTGTCTACGGTACAGATGGCGACGGGGGAGAACATCTGATCGTGCCGGCCGGAGGGATGAGACAGCCGCGAACACAGGAAACAGCCATTGAGTGCGAGGACGAGAGCGGCAACGTCCGAAGCCGGGACAATCTCTTCATGAACGGCAAGGAGATTTTCGATTTCACGTTACGTACAATTCCCGGCTGCGTCAATGACTTGCTCAGTCGGGCGAACCTGCGGTTGGAGGCGGTAGACCTGTTTGTTTTCCACCAGGCGAACGAGTACATCCTGGAGCACTTGCGAAAGAGGCTGAAAATCCCGAAGGAGAAGTTCCTGATCGCTATGCGTCACTGCGGAAATACGGTCTCGTCCACCATAGCGATTGCACTGAAGGAAGCCTGGCAGGACGGTTTTCTCAAGCCGGGGCGATTGATTATGCTCGTCGGATTCGGCGTCGGGTATTCCTGGTCCGCTACGCTTTTGCGGTGCATTTGATTAACCTTATGGAAAATATTTATTTTGATCTCGGTAGGCTCAAGTACCTTGGTAAGGGTGCGATCATCGGCAAGACCGTGAGGATACGCAGACCTGAGGAGACGGTCATCGGCGATTACACCATCATCGACGATTTCACCTATATTTCATGCGCGCTCACGACCGGAAGCTATTGTCATATTGCTCCTAACGTTACTATTAGCGGCGGCTCAGGCCGGGTTACGATGGGTAACTTCGTTGGCGTTTCGTGCGGTGGGAGTATTCATCCCATGTCCGAAGATTTCGTGTGCGCTTCTTTCCAAATGCCCTCTATCCCGAAAGAATTTCAATTCGGCGCGTTGAGCGGTGATATCGTCATCGAGGACTATGTATTACTCGGAGCGCATTCCGTGGTCCTTCCCGGCGTCCATCTTCCAGAGGGTTTTGCTTGCGCCGCTCAGACGGTCATCGCGAAGAAGACGTATGAGCCGTGGATATTGTATGGAGGGCCCAGAGCGAGAAAGCTCGTTCGACGGGAACACGCCCGAGCGGTCGAGTGTGGGCAGAAGTTATTGAATGAGAGACGGTGAGCCGCCACGCAATCACCAGCTAAAAGGAAGGGGTGGCGCGCGAGCGCCGTACATCAAACACGAGGTGAAATTCGACGGCGAAGCAGCCCTCGCGCAGACCGTCCGAAGGTGAACCCGGCGAGATCGACCTCGATTACCATAAGGTGAACACGCTCAATGAGCACCATGCTTATCTCAACGGAAACGCCGTCCCTTCCACGGCGCGCACCGGCCTGGAAGCGGCAGCTTATGATTCTGTGGCGCTGGCTTCACATTTCCAGCAAGTCGGGCGGCTGGCTGTATTTCCTTCCGCAGGTTTAACTGATAACATTCGGGGAAGCGTGCTATGAAAACCAGCTTAATTACAGGGATTACGGGTCAGGATGGATCTTTCCTCGCGGAGTTCCTGCTTCAAAAAGGATACGCGGTGCACGGGATCGTGCGGCGCGCCTCGACGTTTAACACGGACAGACTGGATCCCATCTACGCCGATCCTCATGAACCGGATGTGAACCTCCGCTTGCACTATGGCGATTTAACAGACGGTACCGGGCTCCGGCGCATTATTGAAAAAGTCCAGCCGGACGAGATCTATAACCTGGGCGCGCAGTCGCACGTTCGGGTCAGTTTCGATCAGCCTGAATATACGGGCGATGTGGTGGCTACCGGCGCGCTACGACTTCTTGAAGTGGTTCGCGATTACGTAGAGCGCTGCGGGAAGCCCGTGCGGGTCTACCAAGCGGGTTCGTCGGAAATGTTCGGCGCCAGCGCTCCGCCACAGAGCGAGACGACGCCTTTTTATCCGCGTAGTCCTTATGCAGTGGCCAAAGTCGCGGCCCATTGGTATGGCGTGAATTATCGCGAAGCCCACAAACTATTTCTCGTGAATGGAATCCTGTTCAATCACGAGTCGCCGCGCCGCGGCGAGACGTTTGTGACGCGTAAAATCACTCGTGCTCTCGGACGCATCAAACACGGGCTGCAGAAGAAGATTTTTCTCGGCAATCTCGAGGCCAAGCGCGACTGGGGCTACGCCGGCGATTATGTCGAGGCCATGTGGCTCATGCTGCAGCAGGACACCCCGGACGATTATGTGGTCGCTACCGGCGAAGCTCATTCGGTGGGTGAATTTCTCGACGCCGCGGGGGCGTGTTGCGGCCTGGATTGGACGCAATACGTCGAAATCGATCCGCGCTATTTTCGTCCAACCGAAGTGGATTACTTATTGGGCGATTCTACAAAAGCTCGCCAGAAGCTGGGATGGAAGCCACGTGTCGGTTTTCAGGAACTCGTGCGCATGATGATGGATCACGATCTGGAAATGGCCAGTCAGGAAGTAACGCTGGCGCGCGCTGGGCACAAGGTGATTCCACGCGGGACATCCTATGCGTAAGGAAAGCAGGATCTACATCGCGGGTCACAAGGGCCTAGTGGGTTCGGCGATTTACCGACGGCTGACACGCGATGGTTATGACAATCTCGTAGTACGCGAGTTTCGCGAGCTCGATCTCAGAGATCAAACTGCCGTGGATCGTTTCTTCACGCAGGTTCAACCGGAGTTCGTCTTCCTCGCGGCGGCGAAAGTGGGCGGCATCGCAGCGAACAGCTCTTATCCGGCGGAATTCCTTTACGAGAACCTGGCGATTCAGAACAACGTGATTCATTCCGCGTGGCGCAGTGGAGTGCAAAAGTTGTTGTTTTTGGGGTCTTCGTGCATTTACCCGAAGCTCGCGCCGCAGCCGATCAAGGAAGAATATCTTCTGACGGGTCCTCTCGAGCCGACCAACGAATGGTATGCGATCGCCAAGATCGCCGGCATCAAGATGGCTCAGGCTTATCGCAAGGAATATGGATTCCATGCAATCAGCCTGATGCCGACGAACCTTTACGGTCCCGGCGACAACTTCGATCTAGAGAATTCGCACGTGCTTCCGGCACTGATCCGGAGATTTCACGAAGCGAAGCTGTCCACAGCACCTGAAGTTGTAGTGTGGGGGACGGGAAGTCCCCGACGCGAGTTTCTACATGTGGATGACTTAGCGGATGCCGCCGTCTTTCTGATGCGGAATTACGATGATCCGGAGATCATCAATGTCGGCACCGGTTCGGACGTGACGATTCGAGAGCTTGCGGAGATCGTGCAGCGCGTTGTCGGGTACGAGGGCCGGCTGGTGTTCGATGCGACCAGGCCGGACGGGACGCCGCGAAAACTGCTCGATGTTTCGAAACTGTCTGCGCTCGGATGGCAAGCGACGGTTGAACTTCAGGACGGTATCGAGCGCACCTACGGGTGGTACGAATCGTCAAGTTCCGTGTCGCTGTCGATTGGCTAGCCTCTATTTACGAGAAACGGAAATGGCCCTCCGCTGACCGCGGAGAGTAAGGCTGTCAACGAAAAAGATCCAAGATGCTAAATGAGAGTTGGGCAGGTAACGCACCAAAGCTGACGGTTGATCCAGACTGGACCTAGTACTAGGTACCTATTGATAGTACTAGTACTTTTTCACTATTACACTTCGAAGAACCTCCCCCCTATGGGGGTAATCAGTGCTAAACTACTCGTCATTCCAGGGCCATTGAATTCCGGCTAGTAGCCGTTGGCTTGGTGCAATCCGAACCTGAGCAATTCGTTTCTTGGAGGAAACTGTATGAAAAAGTTCTTGTCAGTGTGTCTTGCAACGCTCGGATGTGCTGGGCTCGCAAGCGCCAACATTGTCGTCAGCCTGGCAAATCCGCCAGTATCACTCGGTGGCGGCGTCTTTGAGTGGACTTATTCCGCGAGCGTCGACAGTTCCCAGCGCTTAGATCCCACCGCAACCGCAACAACACCAAGCAACATTTGCGGCGGTGCGGTTTGTAATCCAAGTGCAACATTTTTCACGATTTACGATTTCGCTGGATTTTTCTCGGTCATTTCGATTCCCTCCGGCTGGAGTGATTCGGAGCAATTGACAGGGATAACTCCTTCGTCGATCAACGCGGTGGACAATCCCGGGGTAATCAATATTACGTTGACGTACACTGGGCCGGTTCTTGACGGCCCGGCTTCGATAGGCGATTTTGAATTTGCGTCGACACTGGGCACCGAGGGTCCGGGTGTTTATGCTGCCCAAGCAACCGACAACGTGTCAACCAGTCCCGTTTATAATCAGACGCAGCAAAACTACGCGAACTTGACAGTTCCGGTATCCACGGTTCCGGAACCTGCGTCGCTCTTTCTGATTGGTTCGGGTTTGGTTGCACTTGCCTTTGTCCGTCGCCGGCTCTCCCGTTAGTCGCAGTTTTTGCTGTAAACGGCTTCCCTTTGCGCGCACCGACCTCGTCGTCGGGCGCGCAATGTTTGTTTTCTCACAAACAGACACCTATCGCTCCGCCGCAACCTCGTATGAGGCCACACGTCCCATCCATGCCTTTTCGAACGGCTTTACCTCACCCATAGCCATGCTTTCAATAGTGTAAGATCCGTCACCTTTTTGTCCTGAATCCCCATGGACTACAAATTTTATCCGCACATTTTTAAGGTTCTCACCGCAGCCGTTACGGGCCATTCCTCTGAGCACGGTGGAGAGTTGGGGTGAATTGCTGGGATTGCTAGCCGGCATTCCCGGTGACCATTCGGGCACATAATACTCGCTCAAGTTGAGAGTAATGTCGTAGGTCTCAACACAGGACAGTACCTTTTCGGGTCCGGGATTCCCTGGACCGGGACCGATGGCCCGAGTGGCGCGAGAGACCTGTAGCATCGCATAGATAATAAAGATCAGTCCGGGCAATACAGCCATCCAGAGTGGGTAACGGCGTTTGATTCCTGACGGCTCCAGAACCGGAACGGATGGACTTGCTTGGCAATAAATGCAGAGCGGCGCACCCGCGGGGTTCTGCCTATGGCAGTTTCCACACTCCCAATTCGCCGAGGTCATACCAATTAATATCGTTGGGAGTTGGTATTTCGAATAGGTGTTGGGTTCGCGCAGATCGCCATGTTGTCACCACATCATCGTGGTCTCGCTGCTCAGACACTTTATCGGTCGGTCGATCGAGGTTGGGATACATTCTTGAGAATGGGGGGAT
The DNA here is from genome assembly GCA_963802915.1 of Bryobacterales bacterium. Lineage (GTDB taxonomy): Bacteria > Acidobacteriota > Terriglobia > Bryobacterales > Bryobacteraceae > JAICMB01. The sequence continues at coordinate 9,080 of CAWDKQ010000016.1, read as the reverse complement.
CCCATTCGCCATCGAGCAGAGCGGCAGATTGGCGGGCAATTGTGTCGACGATAGCCATATCGGTTGTTGCCCCAATCGCTCGGAGTTCGCCAGCGACCAGTTCGGCAAGCCGGAAAGCGGGCTGGTATCGGGACACTTCGTGGCAGAAGTCAAGAAAGCGCTCCGCGTATTTCCCAGGGGTAAAATTCTCGGCGGCGAATTTCATCGCAGCTCCTCCCATCGACCGCCGTAGCGTTTCATCCGAGACCAGTACTCTAAGGCTTCTGCTCAGGTCGTCGAGTTCGTATTCTACGCTCACCTTCGATACAGCATCGTTGGGAAGCTCGTGGTAAACACCGGTATCGATGACCACCGTGGCCTTACCGAAAGACATTTCCCAGACGATGGAATCGGACGCTCCTTCCATCGCGGGCCAGCGCAAGTCAATGCAAATGTCGGCGTGCGAGAGTGCAGCGCGCAAAACGGACTCCTCGACGTAACCGGAAAAACGTACGACGTCCTCGATGCCTAGCTCCTGGCTGAGTTCGGCCATGCGTTGGCCGTAGCCAGAATCAGAGGCCCCCACTACCATGTAATAAATGCGGCTCTTCAATACCGCGTCCGCTGCGATGGCGCGCAGCGTCGTTTCAATGCGTTTGTTCTGATTCAAAGGACCGATAGTAACGAGAAGTAGTCGACCCTCCGGAACACCGAGTTCAGTTCGGCTAAGCGTTGACGAGGTTCGATATACGGAATGCGCCAAGTGAATCTTGGCAACCGGCGAGGTAGCCGCCGCGCATACGCGATTGCGGAGGACATCCGAGTGAACGATAACGCCCGTCGCCCCTACGATCGCCTCCTCAAACAGTGGATAATTGACGACATCCTCTTGCAGATACACGTCGGCCCAGGGTCCCGACCATTCAGCTCCCGAGACATGCAGGTCTCCGATTCCGTACCAGCGCTTCATCACGTCGCAATACCTTTGAAGCTGCCGCGTACTCCGGTAATAATCGACGAAGAAGTGTTGCATCACATAATCGTGCAGGACGATGATGCCCCGATGCCGAAGAGACGCTTCGTAGATCCGGGAGTGATTTGCAACGTTGTCCGCGAGATTGTAGACAACGTAATCGTATTCCCGAAGCCAATTCTCATAATGAGAAATGTTCCCGTACGGAACCATGCGTAATGATGTATTCAGTAGATTGCCGCTGTCCACGACCCACAAATCGACCTGCGCCTGGGTCGCCAGTTGCTGCGTTACGGCCTGGCTGAACTTTCCGATAGAACTTCTGTTGTGAAACGGGGTGAACCACGCCACTTTCGGCGTCGAAGTCATCATCGGGACGAGGCGGATGCGACCGGATGCCGCACACAAGTTTCGCGAATACTCGCGGCGATGTAAACGACATCTTCTTCCGTCAACATACCGTGAGTCGGCAGGTTTACTCCGCGTTTGCTAAGAGATTCGGCAACGGGATAACGGCCGTCCGGTTCTCGATAGGGCGGCATGAGATGCATCGGGTAAAAGACCGGTCTCGTCTCAATGCCCGACTGGTCCAGTTCCACCATGAACTCATCCCGGAGGAGAGGGTGTTTTTCTGATAAAAGAATGGTGTACATCCAGAACGAATGCTTTGCCCAAGAAGCTTCGCAAGGCAGAGTGACCATGTCCTCCAGATCGCTCAAGTGTTTTCTGTACCAATCCGCAACCTGGCGCCGTTTGGCGAGATGCATCTCGATTTGCTCGAGTTGCGCCAGTCCGACCGCGGCTTGTAAATTGGTCATGCGAAAGTTGTAACCCACTATCGGAAACCAATAACGCCTCTTCGGATCCATCCCCTGTCCGGCGATCATACGCACTCTCGCGGCGAGCTGACTATCGGAGGTGGTAACCATTCCACCCTCGCCGGTAGTGATTATCTTGTTCCCATAGAAGCTGAACATCGATGCGGTTCCAAGGTTCCCCGCACGCTTTCCCCTGTACTCTGCGCCATGAGCTTCGGCGGCATCTTCCAGCACAAATAGTCCGTTGCGTGCCGTTGCATCTTTGATCGGCAACATGTCCGCCGGATGGCCGTATAAGTGGACGGGAATTATGCCCTTTGTGCGAGGAGTGATCTTCGCCTCAACCTGCGCCGGATCGATATTCATTGTGAACGGCTCGGAGTCGACAAACACCGGCGTCGCGCCGCAGTAGCGAACCGCATTCGCGGTGGACACATAGGTCAAAGTAGGGACGAGCACCTCATCGCCCGGTCCGACTCCCAGACCCAACAGCGTTGCATGCAAGGCGCTGGTGCCGTTAGCGCAGCATATCGCGTGCTTGACGCCGCAAAACGACGCGAATTGTCGTTCAAACTCTCCGACAAAGCGGCCAGTGGCAATCCAGCCCGAGTCCAGACACTCGTTCACATATTTCTTTTCGTTTCCGGCCAAGCAGGGTTGAGCAACGTAGACCCTTGGCCGCTTCATGACTGGCTACCCAGCCTGATGATGGAGGCCGGAACTCCGGCTGCGACAACGTTCGGTTCCAAGTTCTGAATAATAACACTGCCTGCGCCCACGACTGACCAATCGCCAATCGTGACCGCGGGAATCACTCGCGACCCGATTCCCAGGAACACGCCTTCTCCAACGCGGACGCGGCCGGCAATGTTTGTTCCTGGCGCAATGTGAGCGTACGCGCCTATCTTGCAATCGTGATCCACCGTTGCCCCAGTGTTTATAATGGCGCCATCGCCAATTTCGGCATCGGCATTCACTATCGCGCCTGGCATGATTGCAATACCGGCGCCTAGCCGGGCGAAGCGAGAGATCGACGCATGAGGACTGAGGGCATTCACCAGATCAAAGCCGATTTCGCGAACCGTTTCGCTGATCTCGCGGCGTTTGCGATTGTCGCCGATCGCGACGAAGGCTTGGCGAACTCCGGACGCGAAGAGCCGTGGTAGTTGGTCATCCCCGCCCATTATCTCGACGCCGAGCAGATCGCGACGGGATGAATCGACGCCCGTGCAACCGAGTGGCCGGATACCCATTTCGAGCAAGATATCAATAACTACTTTTGCATGCCCGCCATCGCCGACGATGACCAGGCCGCCGCGGTCCATCAGGCGACCGTCCTGCGAAGGCTCAAATTAACTGAGAAAGCGGAGAGAAGCGAGGCGCGGTTGAATCGCAGCAGCTCTCCGTTAAGATCGTCCACAATCTGAATGTCGAAGCCCAGTTTTAGAAGCTGATCCAGGAAGTCGGCCGGTTGGACCCCGCCGCGTAGCAAGAGCGACGGGGCAAACTCGATGAAAATCTGAAGCCCTGGATTTGCTCCGATAACACGCTGCATACCCCTGAGAATCCGAGGCTCCGCACCCTCCGCGTCGATCTTGATTATGTCGATCGAAGCAACACCCGCAAGAGCTTCGTCAAGCGACACCGTCTCAACCATTTCGGATCGGGCGCCATCGACCATATAGAGACTGTTCAATCCACAGTCTTCGTCCCGCACATAAAGAGGCATCCTGGAACTCTTGTCCAGTACGGCGGCCGATCGAAGCTCCACGCGTGCGCTAAAGCCGTTCGCATCGACGTTGCGCTTCAGAGTGGCGAAGGTTTTCGGAGCTGGTTCGAAGCTGAAGACCTTGCCCGAGTCGCCCACGGCGCGAGCTGCATGAAGTGTGTAAATGCCAACATTGGCGCCCACGTCGACAACAGTCATACCCGGCCGCAGCAGCTGTCGAAATCGTTGTCCCAAGCCCCGCTCCACGGTCCCCCAATACGCGTAGCTGGCTGCCAGACGCCAGTTTTCCCTCGGAATGGCGAGTATGAAATCGTCGACTTTCGTGACGAAGACGTCGCTACCTGAAAGCACCGGGGCAATCGGATGGGCCACCGTCGAGCGATCCAGGGAGTCAATGCGTACCTTCAGTTCGCTTCTCACTGTATCCAACTTCTCGTGAAGGCGGATCATGCTGCGCTGGGCCGACGAAATAGCGGATTCCAAGTTCTCTAAGCGCTTGCGGCCTGAATTGTGGAGATCGCGTAATCGCTCCTCCATGAGTGAGAAGTGAGTGCAAGTCGTGTAGTCCAACACGTCGGCGCGTCGGGTGCCTAAAAGACGCCGCACACGAGCGCGGAGCCGTACTGAAAACGGGAGGTCGGCCCTGGACAGAGCCTGCCCGTGATAATAATATTGTTCGCCGCTAGCCGCGCTTCGAGCTGCAATCGCCGCAAGGACCTGCGCTCTGGGTAAGCCAAAGTGCAGCAGTTCGAGTAGCGGCAAGAACTCGTCCACCGTGCAGTCGCGATAGAGGATACGGCGGAACGCTTCCCATACAAAGCGGCCCGGCGCCGCGAAAACATCGAGATCGGAGAGTTCCCATTTCTCGATGGGCGCGCCACGGAAACGGAAAACCACACCTCGCATTTTGGCCTCAGCTTGATGCGACATCTCAAACAGAACGCTGTACTTTGAGGTTTGCTTATCGAGAACAGCAAGCCAATACGACAAGCCTCCGGCATCTGGTTCACGGCGAAAGACACTTTGATAAACCGCGTAAAGGAACTCCTTCGGGTCTTCGATTTGCAATAGTGGATCCACCTCCACCGTTAAAAGAGCGACCCCGGCCGCGCTGTTTTCAAGACGCTCGTCCGTTGAAGCAGCTTCGAACAATTCCTCGATTGGTCTGCCCTTGAGCCTCATCTTCCGATTTTGCGCGCGCCCCTCGGCACTACTGCACAGTTCAATGAGAACTTGCTCGCGGTTGAAGCCGTTCTCTAACTTGTGAAGGTAAGCTGCAAGCCCAGTGGGGTCCACCAGTCGCCGAAATACTCGAGCGTAAGCGGCGATCAGAAACCTGCGATGCGGTTCGACACTGCAAAGATCCTCCAACTCGTTGGTGTCGCGATCGGGTGCGTTCCGCAGACATGCTTCCTCGGATTGTTTCAGAAACTCGAGAACGGTTTCGCGCGATTCGGTCGTCAGAACCTCCGAGAAATAGAGCAGAGCATCCAGCTCGGGTTCCCGTCCTAGAATTTGATGGAATGCATCGCGGACGAATTCCCAGTCGTCTCCGTTTGATTCGGAATGCTCTGAACCGCGAACCTCGGACGCGGGTTCGCGGCGAAGTTCATTCTGCCCCGCAAGGAGTTCGGTAATCCGTGCTTTCATGAGCTGCTCAGTTATTCGGATCATCTAGGACAAAAGCTTCTCGATCACATGGTTCCAGTGGATGTCGAGAGCGTTCATTAGTTCGAATCCCGCATTCCCCATTCTTGCGGCGCGATCGCGACTGTTGAAAAGCTCGTCCATGGCCTCTGCGACAGCCATTGGTTGGGGTTCCACAACAAGACCCGTCTCCCGGTCGCGTACCAGAATCGTCACGCCACCCGAATCTTGGCAAGTGATAACAGGCTTGCGAGAGTGATAAGCTTCGAGCGTCACGTAGCCATACGAATCTTCATCATACGGCGTGTACATGCAGCCGAGCGCTTCCGCGAACCGCTGTGCCTTCTCGTCTTCCGATATAAATGAAGGAATAAACTCGACTTTGGATTCGAGCCGGTTCTCACGAATGATGCGTTCGATCTGTTCCCGGTCCGAAGGCTGCTCCGGCTGCCCTGCGATTACCAGCCGAACACTGGATTTCACGTACTTCATGCTCTCGACAACCAGAGCTTGACGTTTTCCCGCGGTCATACGGCTGGGGTAAAAGAAATAGTCGCCGTATCCCGAGCAGAAAAATTGTTCGGAGCGAGCCAGAGGAGGATGAAGCACTTCCGATGCGATTCCGTTGAACTTCCGGAGCCGTTCGGAAGAAGCGTGGGAATTGGTGAAGATGGTCCGCGCTTGCGCCAGGTAAACGTTATCGGCACTAATGATCGCCTGGCGTATGGAATTGGCTTCCGATGTATTCGGGAAATCCTGGTAGGGTGTTCCCCACAAGTCGTATACCTGCCGAAATTGATGTACGAGCCACACGACTTTGTTCGGATGCGGCACGCAATATGCCGGAAACCTCAACGCGATCACGCGTTCGATCCTCGGAAGCGTTAAGAGGCGGCACGCGAGGAGGTGTTCCAGAACTTGTTCCGTCGGCTCCCATCGAAAAGGGATTCGAACCGACAGGGCATTATGGCCGCGCTCGATGAATTGCAGCCGCAGGGCCTCCGCCAGATGTTCCGCTCCTCCGCTGGCGAACGGCACACAGGTATTGACGATCGCAATATTCATGCGATTAGTCTCTCGATCACGTGCGGCCACGAGATCCCGAGTTCTTCGATGCGATGAATGCCCGCGTGCCCCAAATTTCGAGCGAGCGTCCGGTCGAGATAGAGCCGATCCATACATTCGGCGATCGCCTCTGGGTTCGGTTCTGCCACGAATCCGTTCTCTCCGTCCACAATCAGTTCGTTTGTACCCCCGGCATCGGTTGTGGTGATCACAGCCTTGCGCGCATGGTGGGCCTCGAGCGAGGGGTATCCGTACGAATCTTCGTTAAACGGAATGTAAATGCTGGCAAGACAATCCGCGAATAATTCAACTTTCTCGTCTTCCGAGATCCAGCCAAGCTGCAGAATGACCTTGTCCTCGACGCCGTGTTTCGCGACCTCCTCCAGCAATCTCTCCTGGTCCGCCGGATCGTCTCCTTTACCGGCGATCATCAGCTTGACGCCCGTCTTTGTGTAACGCATGCTTTCGATCGCGAGAGTCTGGCGCTTGTGATGAGCGATTCTGCTCATGTACAAGATATAGTCTCCATAGGATGCGCACCGGAATCGGTCGGGCTGGATTACAGGCGGGTACAGCACCTCGGCGTCGATATCGTTGAATATTTTTAACCGCTGCGCCGTTTCCTTTGAGTTCGAGCAGATTCGTCGCGCCTCGCTGAAGCCAAGGTGATCGCTTTTGACGATTGCCTCACGATAGGCGAGGCCTTCAGCGGAGTTCGGAAGATCCTGGTAAATGGTGCCCCAGAGGTCGTATGCGCCGCGATGATGATGGATAAACCAAATCACTTTATTCGGGTGGCGCAGCAAATGGGCAGGCGGACGAATCGTGATCAAGCGATCGCCGTGCTCAGATATGTCAAGCAGTCTGAGAGCCAGCATCTGTGAAGGGAGCTCGCGGTAAGAAGAAACAAAGGGAATCTTGAGAACCTCGACCTCGTGTCCGAATTCGCAGAGCATGGTCTCCAGCCAGTCCACAATGAAAGTGCCGCCTCCCTCGATGAACGGCACGATAGTGCTCGCGATAATGATCTTCATTGGTTCGATCGCCAATTACTGTGATATGCTGGCCCAGGTTCCAACATCACAATTAAAGAAAAACGGAGGGGAAGAAACATGTCCCAATTTTCAAAGTTTTTGCCAATTCTCACCATACCAATCTTGTGGATCGCGGCTCCAGCCGCCTACGCGCAGGCGACTCGAACCTGGGTTTCGGGCGTTGGCGACGATGCGAATCCATGCAGTCGAACGGCGCCCTGCAAGACGTTTGCGGGGGCTATCAGTAAGACCGCCACTGGCGGTGAAATTGATGTGCTGGATCCGGGTGGATTTGGCGCACTAACAATCACCAAGGCGATCACGATCGATGGCACGCCGGTGGTGGCGGGCGTCCTCGTGTCGGGAACCGCGGGCTTCGTAGTCAATGCGGGTGCTACCGACCTCGTCATAATTCGCGGCCTGGATTTCGATGGGATAGGAGGGTCCGGAACGAAGGGCATCCAGATCATTCAGGCTGGTAAAGTGCAAATCGAAAATTGTCAGATCTACGGATTCACGCCGCGAGATATCAGTGTGGAACCCACAACGAATCCGGTGCAGGTCTTTATCTCGAATACGCGTATCAAAGGTTCTGCGTCGAACGGAATCGTGGTCGCGCCGACAGTTAGTTCGGTCCATGCGCAAGTCACTCTCAACAACGTCGAGATTTCGGAAAACACAAATTTTGGTTTGTCGGTAACCGCCGGAAGTAGTGTCATCGTGCGGAATTCAGCAATCAGCGACAACGGTTTCTCGACGAGTCTCGCCAATATCCGCGCGGACGGCACGGGCGGCACTACAACCATCGACCTGGATAATGTGTTAGTCAGCGGCAGCGACATCGGAATTGCTTCTTTGAATGGCGCCGTCGTACGGGTCAACAACTCCACCATCGTCGGAAACGAAACGGGTCTTTCGCAATCGGGCGGCACGATCGTGTCGTTTGGAAACAACCGCCTCGCGGGAAACGGGAGCAATGGATCCTTTAGCAGCACCCTCGGTTTGCAATAAGTTTGCTTCACTTTCGTGAATCGCATTTTCCTTGCCTGTACCCCGCGCACCGGCAATCTCTGGTTCCGTAAGATGCTGGCGCGAGCAATGGGCGGCCTTGAAGTTGCCGCCCATTCACCCGGGGAGATTCCATGGAATGAACTGGAAGCGCCGTGTATCGTCGCCATGCACTGGCACCGAACGCCCGAGTTCAGCCGATTTTTAGCTCAAAACGGATTCGAAACGATCGTTATCGTCCGGAATCCGTTGGACGTCTTGATTTCGATTCTCCATTTTTTGCAATATGAGCCGGCGACGGCGCACTGGTTGTCGGGAGAAGAGGGCAACGAGACGAGACTTCGTGGCGTGGATCCGGCGAGTCCGGTGTTTCTCGATTATGCCCTGAGTCGAAGGGCGTCATTGCTGCTACATGTCAGCGCCGAATGGCACGGCTCGGCAAGAGAGGTGATTCGCTATGAGGAACTCGCGGCGGACCCGGAGGGAATCCTCGATTTAACGTTGCGGAGTCTCCACTGCGAACCTGCTGCGGCTTCTTCCAGGGCAGTGCAGGAGCACTCGGTAGACCACATGAAATCGTTACCCAATCACCATTTCTGGCGGGGCGAGCCGGGGCTCTGGCGAAGGCTCCTGCCGCCGGATTCCCGCCACGCCATTTATGAACAGTACCGGGATCTCTTTGAGCTTTGGGGTTACGAGCGTCCGGATGATTTTGCTTTGGCGCCAGAAAAGGCCAGGGCAAATTGGCACGATCTATAAAAAAGCCTCGTCGGAGGAATCTGTGGGTCACTGATGGGCTCCAATGGGGGCTCCGTCAGACGGGGCCA
>CAWDKQ010000015.1:0-598640 GCA_963802915.1 Bryobacterales bacterium | reverse complement strand
TGAGCCCTTGCACACGCTCGTGTGCCACAGCATCGACTCGTTTCACTGTCCCTCCATCTTAACATTGGAAAACGGAACTGCGCACGCGTTCGCCAACAGAGCCCTGTTCTGTCACTTGGCTTGCGCATTTCTCGGGACGGCGACCACCACCCTTATCCTTTACTACTCGACACGGGAGAGATTCTGGCAACTGGCACCACGGTCATCGCAACCAGCGCACAACGACAGACCCAAACTGGAAAATTCTCGCGAGTTTTTTATCATTGCGCGACGTACATCAAATCGGAGTCGCGTGAAGGTCAGGAAGTAGTCATCGTGGCAAAAGGAAATTCGGCAGGGCGGGCTGCTGTGTTCCTTCCGCAAACTGCTCAGCGCCTTTTTCTGTCGGTGCGGGCCGGAGAATGTTCGATTCTATGCCGCGCGATCGTACCGCAGTACGTAAGCAGCATCCAGAGTCGAGGCGCAACGGGGGCACTTCTGACCAGGCTTCACTTTCTGGGTTTTCCCGTGTGCCATAACCGTAGCCTGGACGGTATGGGTGCAGATGGGACAGTGGACCGACGTATTGAATTCGGCCACGGGCGGAACGCGCTGGGCTTTGCTTTCGTTTTGGCTCACTCGAGGATTCATGGCTCCCCTCCTTACTCAGTATTCAAGACGCAGTCAGCATCCCAAACGATTGGCTGTTTTTGTAAAGAAAATGAAAAGCATACTCTGACCAGGTACTGCCATCGCGGTAAAAACTTCACGGTACGCGACGCCCCGCCGACATCTTGACAGACCACCCGCGTTGTCCCGCCCGCGTTATCCTTGGACTTGCGTTCAACAGAATGAAAACAGCCTTCTTGTTCCCCGGGCAAGGATCGCAGTTCCCGGGCATGGGGAGAAGCCTAGCAGACAATTTCCCCGTGGCGAAACTAGCCTTCGCGGAGGCCGATGATGCACTTGGATTTGCGCTTTCCGAGCTTTGCTTCAACGGTCCCGAAGCCGACTTAAAACTCACTGAGAATACCCAGCCGGCGCTGCTGACTGTCTCCGTCGCCGCCCTCCGCGTGCTCCAGGATCAGGGACTCAGGCCCGACTATGTCGCCGGTCACAGTTTAGGCGAATATTCGGCCTTGGTCGCTGCCGGATCGTTGGCATTCGCCGACGCCCTATGTCTCGTACGAAAGCGCGGCCGGTACATGCAGGAAGCCGTTCCACCCGGCGTCGGTGCGATGGCGGCATTGTTAAAGTTGCCTGATGGAAAGCTCAGTGCGATTCTGGCTGAAGCCGCGCAGAACGAGACGGTGACAGCGGCCAACCTGAATTCCCCGGATCAAGTCGTAATTGCAGGTCATGCCGCTGCCGTCCAGCGTGCCATGGACGCAGCTAAGGCGGCGGGCGCGAAACGCACTGTCTTGCTCCCCGTCAGCGCTCCTTTCCATTCCCCTCTAATGAATCCCGCGCAAGAGCGCCTCGCGGCGGACCTGAACGCCACAGAATTTCGTGATTTGACGGTGCCGCTCGTGAATAACTGGCAAGCCCGTCTGGTACGCACCGGCGCAGAGGCTCGCGAAGGGCTTTTTCAACAAGTACCCAATCCGGTAAGGTGGACGGAATCCATCCGTCTGCTTACTTCGCAGGGTGTAACAAGGTTTGTGGAAGTGGGTGCTGGAGCCGTCCTTACCGGTCTGCTCCGCAACATCGACCCCGCGCTTCAAGGCACGAAGTTCGGAGAGGCCGGAGATCAGGAGAAGTTACATGCGGCTGTTGCTTAGCGTTCTGTTTGCCGGTGGCCTCATGGCCGCCGATTGGGTTTCCATCCAGCCCGACGCCTCCTTCCAGGAATGGACGCGCTTACCCATCAAACCAACGGAGAAGCTAGTGACTCCATCGCAGTGGAGGGTAACGCGAGACGAAACTTTGATCTGCGACGGATCGAAAGAGAAAGGCCATGAGTTCCTGCGCTACGATCGCGAGCTCGCGAACTTCATTCTGCACGTCGAATGGCGCTTCACCAAGATCCCGGGGGAAACCAAATACAACAGCGGCGTCTTCGTGCGTAACACCGACGACGGCAACACGTCGTGGTATCAGGCTCAGGTGGGGGCGCCCTCGAATGCCGGATACTTCTTTTTCGTGGATACGGAAGGGAGGCGCGGCAATCTGAAAAAAGACATGGTGGAGAACCCCGTGAAAGAGCCCGGCGAGTGGAATACCTACGAGATAACCGCCGATGGCTCGAAAGTGGAGCTCTCCGTGAACGGCGTTGTCACCAGCCGATTCAGTTGCGATCGTTTGAGCGGATATGCCGGCCTTGAGGCCGAGTATTATCAGATCGAGTTCCGAAACATCAAGTTGAAGGAGCTTCCGTGAAGCATGGAATAGTTATAGCGGCTCTGTCCGCCGCCGTGCTGGCCATCGTATTGGTCGGCTGCAAAATGCCGGGCGAAAATCAGGACTTCAATCAACTCGAGGACGAGTTCGTTCACGGCGCTCTCGCGCTTTCTCCCGTCAGCGCGACCGCAGCCGGATACCACGTTCACAACGGCAAGCGGCTCGACGAAATGCTGGACGATTACAGCCCCTCCGGAATCGCCGAGCAGCGCCATTTCTTCCGCACCCTGCACGATCGCATGGAAGTGATCAAGCAGGACAGCCTCGACCCCGAGCAAAAAGCGGATTATCGTTTGATGGACGATCAGGTCATGCTGGCTCTGATGGAAGTCAACCTGATCCGTAGCTATGTCCACAATCCCACGGTGTATGTTGAGCTGGTGGGCAATGCGCTGTTCACTCCATTCGTTCTCGAATACGCCCCGAAACCCGAGCGCTACCGGCACATCATCAAAAGGCTGGAGCGAGTCCCCGCGCTGATGCTGGAAGGCCGCCAGGCGCTCAAGGATTCACCCGACATCTGGATCAAGGTCGCTCTCGAAGAAAACGACGGCAATATCAAGCTGATCGACGATACCTTGCGTGCAAGTGCGCCACCGGAGCTCAAGGCGGATTACGACAAAGCGGCAGCCGGAGCCCTCGATGCCTTGCGAAAGTACGACGATTTCTTGAAAAACGACTTATCGAAGAAGCCGGCAAGCTGGCGTTTAGGCGCGCAGAAGTATGACCTGAAATTCAAGTCCACGCTCGACGTCGGCAAGACCACTGACGAGGTCCTTTCGGAAGCGGAATCGGCTCTGAAGTCAACCCAGGAGGAGATGAAAAAGCTGGCTGGCTCCAAATCGATTCCTGAAGCGCTGAATGAGATCGCGCAACAGCATGCCACTCCCGCGACCTACATGGATGAGGCCAAGCACGACTTACAAGAAGCCACCGATTTCGTGAAATCGAAGAACCTCGTCCCGCTGCCCGCCGGAGGCAATCTCCAGGTCATCGATACGCCTGAATTCATGCGCGGGATTTACGGCGTTGGCGGTTTCGACCCCGCGCCGGCCCTGGAGCCGCAGCTCGGAGCATTTTATTGGGTCACTCCGATTCCGCCAACCTGGCCGAAAGAACGCGTTGAATCGAAATTGCGCGAATACAACACCTATGGCATGCAGGAACTGACCATTCACGAAGCCATGCCTGGACATTACGTCCAGTTTCAATACGCGAACAAAGTGGAGCCGGAAACACGCCGCCTGCTGCGCAGCATCTGGGGCAACGGGCCGTACGTAGAAGGATGGGCCGTCTACGCGCAACAATTCATGTCCGACGAAGGATATTTGAATAACAGCGTGCCCCTTCGCATGACCTTCCTCAAGCAAATGCTGCGCGTGACCACCAACGCCATCATGGACATCCGCATGCAAACCATGGACATGAGCGACGAAGAGGCCATGGATTTGATGATCAATCAGGGCTACCAGGAAAAGGAAGAAGCCGTAGCCAAGCTGCAGCGCGCCAAGTTGTCTTCCTGCCAGCTACCCATGTATTTCGTGGGCTGGCGCGGATGGCTGGGAGTGCGCGACGCCTACACGAAGCAAAAAGGCTCGGCATTCAACCTGACGGATTTCCACGCCAAAGCTCTCAAGGAAAGCGCCGTCCCGCTGCCCTCTCTGGGTCAGTTGCTCAAATAGGCGGATGCTCAAGCGACTCACGGAATTCGCTTATCCTGCTTTACTCCTCGATCGTCATGATAGGAGTATTCGAGATGATCGCTGACGCCCTTCAACAGGCGATCTCGAAACACAATCAGAATCTTATAGTCCGGCAGCGTCGCGGAAAACGAAATCAGCCCTTTGTATTTGCCGAGTCCGTAGAGCACAAATCCGAGGTTCTGTGTAGGCGGCAAGCCGGAGTGCGGAGCCGGGGGGAAGGCTGGTGGAATCCGCGTGGCGTAGCTACGCCAGTCGCCGGTTAGCTCCTGCGCATTCGTATCAACCGTTGCGGCTTCCTCGGAGACGGTCAAATCCGCTACATCGCTAAGCCCGACTGTGATGGGAAGGACGACAAGCGGTCGGCTTGGATGAGGAACGACCCCGCCTGGAACCGAAGGGGAACCAAAGAGCGCTCGCGCCTCGAACAGAGCAACCATCGGATTTTCAGCCAAATAGAGCACTTCAAATGCTGGCGCTGCCGGCCGCCCCGGCGAGAAGCGACTTGGCGTGATCGGAGTGTGAGTGGTTGATAGTGCCGTCGGCAGGAACCTCGGATCGACGGCCCGGTACCACGTGCCGCGCACAGGAAAAACAGACAAACTTCCGCACGAGGCGGTATTCACACTACGCCGACTTCAAGGATGGAATACAAGAGATTGCGCACGGCTTCGAGGTCGCCGGCTTGGATGCGCTCTTCCGGAGTCGCTCCGCCAAGCAGTTGGTGGGGCGTATTTAACCAGTCTTGACCATACGGGAGGTCAATGCGAATTCTCATGCGCAATTCTTCCGCGTCGTCGTTAAGCAAGTGCCCGGTTGCCATCTTGTTATTGAGAATAGCGGATTTTCGGGATCAGCGAAAAGTGGCGCTGAGCAAGCCGGCGCCTACAAAAAGCAGAAAGGCTCGGGGTTCAACCGGACCGATTTCCACGCCAAAGCTCTCAAACCAATCTGCGGTCGACCCACTGAATACGTAAACGTCAAATTCGGATAGGACCAGGTCCTGGTCCAGCGCGCCGTCCCACCCAATGTTAATCCGGGCGCGGTGAACGGAACCGGGGCAGGCGACTCCAGGCTGATTGTCAGTTCCGCGGGCTTGTAGAAGAGCGCCGGCTCAAGAAGATAACCGATGGTCGATCCACGCCACGTCGCATAAAACGTAATGGGACCGTTGCTTGCCGGCTGTGCACATTCGCAATAATCCCACGTAGTCTGGTCCCTCAAGCGGACACGGACAATTTCGTCGGCCTGACCGCCCGTCCAGCTCACCTGGAAATTGTTTCTCGCGTCGATGGTCCCGTTGGGCACGGGGTTGAGAAACTGAATCTCTTGAGGCACGGGCAGCGTTACGGAAAATTCGCCCGCGCCAGTCCCGCCCGGAGCACTGATGGTGAATGGGCCAGGAGCAATCGAGCCGCTTGGAAGATTAACCTGGAACGAAGTGGCAGTCGATTGCGGCGTGTATGTCGTGTTGAGTCCCGAAGCAGTAATAGTGATGGACCCGGCATCCACCGGCTGATCGGCAAAAAGAGGGAACGGGCAGGAAGGTCCGTAAACCCACCCTGCGGGCGCTGCCGCGGCGCAGTAGCATTGACCAACCTGTGCACCTTGAGGAGGCTCCGGGATATTCTTGCCAACTGCAGCGGAGAGGCTCACATTTAACTGCTCCGTCGTAGTGGAAGTTGTGTCGATGGTGGTTGTCTTCTGTAGGGTCAAGCCGGCGTAGCTTTCGGGCGACGGCAGCGAGCCGCACTTGCCTCCGCCGCGGTGAATATTGATCGGTACGGGTTCGCTATCCGCAACCGGCCCTCCTCCTACGCCGGTCAAGATCTTAAGCGGAATACCGCAACCTTCGATCGCATTATCCGGCAGCTTGAGATTAAACTGATCCACGCCGATCATTCCGGGTGCGCGACTGTCATAGAGAACGCTCCCGCCGGAAGGCGCTCCTACAGTGGGGACCCGGAAAGACTCGTCAACGGCGGAATTAGGGACGGGTAGGGGGCTGTATGGCAATGGTTGGCCGTCGATCACCGGATATCCGCCAGGGAGGGAAACCTAGCCCCGGCCAGTTCCGAGAATAGCGATGAGCCCACCGGGCTCGACGCTATTCTCTGGAGAGTTGAGGGTCCACGATCCATTACCGGCAATGTTGAGCACCCAAGCTGGACCGCAGCCGGAACCATCCTGGGTAAAGATCCCAGGCGCCACCATAGGGAAATAGACTTGTACACTTTCGCTTGTCCCATTGGGCGTCTCAATCGTTATGGGACCGAGGCCGCCGCTTGGTGCATTCGGAATTTGGAAATTGATTTGTCCCGGAGATACGAAGAGGAGTGGCAGTGGGACACCTTGGCTGGAGAGCCCGGGCGCGGTCATGAGTACGCTGACGCCCGCCAAGGAAGTTGGCAGGGGCACCTGCGCGGCCGAAGCCGTGGTCGGAGCGAGGTTCTGCCCGAAAATTGTCGCTATCGATCCGGACGGAGGGCCCCAGTAATTGGGACCTGTAACAGGTGCGAGCGTCGCTGCGTTCATGACGCCACGGGAATCTACGACTGGCTTCTGCGCTGCTGCCGGAGTACAGAAGGAAGCGGCGCAGAAAACCGCCATGGCGGAGATGGAAAACCTCTGCATGTCACAACCGCTGCAATTCGTCATCATCAAGCCAACTACGCGCGAGTACGTCATGGGTCGCTCCGCACGGCAATCGTAGTTCCCGAAATCTGGGTCTGATAATTGCCGATATAAACCATCAATTGCGCGCTGCCGCTTGCCGTCCCTGCCGGAATCTGAATATTGACTTGCACCGCGCCCGCTATCAGCCCAGGAGCTTGACCGGCAAACAAGACCGGCGCCTCAACACCATTGACAGTCGCGCTGAAGCCGAGAACCGGAGCCGGGAAGGGAGCCTGGAGCGGTCCAAGTTGTCCGTCACCGATCGGCGGCGTCATCGCGCCAACGCCCGTCATAAATACCGATACGACAGAGCCGGCCTTCGCCGGATTAGAATCCGAGTTAATGGAGCTGTCTTGATTAAGCGCGGCCAACTGTCCCGATCCGCTCGAAGTGGAAGTGAACAGTGCGGGCACAGCCGGCCACACAGGCAAAACGTATCCCCGCACGCCTTCCAAATTGACCACCGTGCTCGGAGCGCTCACCTCGAATGGAACCACAGCGTTGATCTGTGTTGAGCCCGAGTACAGGATGGTTGCTGGATGGCCGTCAAAAGTCAATTTCGGGTTTGAAGGAAGATCGACGCCGAACAGCGTTACGATTTCACCCGGAGCTACCGCGCCTTCCGGGGCTATGGGGTTGTCCCCTGGCACAAAGCTGGCGGAATTCACCATGGTGGAGAATTGCGCCGCAAGAGCAGTAGTGGTCAGATCGAACTTGGCGGCGTAGCCGGATGCCGAGTCGCCTGGCCATAACGCTTGGTACGCTCCAGGCGTGGTCAGGAACGCGAGTCTTGATGTGTTGCCGGCGACATACAGGCCACCGTTGCCGTCGAGCGCAACATTCTGTGGGAAGCTGTTGAAGCTAGCCGTGGCTAGCACGCTCGACCCGTCCGCGCTTAAGACCATCACCGACGCCATTGGGTTTAAGTCGCTGTACGAGTAGTTCAAGTCCACTCCAAAGTAAGGTCTGCCCTGCGCATCGACAGCGACCGAGTAAATAGCCGCTCGTTGGTAGTTTTGATTGTTTCCCACATACGACCCATAAAGGAGGCTGCCGGAAGAGGAAAGCTTCAAAGCGTATCCGATTGAGGCACCCTGGTAGCCGAGTGGCCCGGGAGGCGCAGGCTCAAGTGCGTTTGGCGTTGTCGGAACCTCTCCCGTTTGCGAGACGCCAACGACCCAGGCCGAGTCACTCCCATCGACGGCTACGCCTGCTGCGCTGTCGTAATATACAGGCTGAAAGCGACCGTTTGAACCTCCGCCGAAGCTCTGAGACGCTAGCAAATGCGCGCCGCTGGCGTCCAGTTTTCGGATCGCAGCGGCCGTTCCATATACCGTGGTGTCACAGTTCGATCCGGCCGAACCCGACAATGCGGGACACGTTGTGCCGACAACCCAAACCTGACCATTGCTGTCTACGGCGATCGTGCCCCCGAACAGATCGAGATATGTAGCGTACTGGATCGATCCCGCCGTATTCAGCTTCAGCGCAAAGGCCTGTCCTCCCGACGACATGTACGCTCCTGAAGTCGCCTGAAAGGTCGAGTCAGCCGACCCGGAGACGTACACATTCCCGTTGCTATCAAGGGCAATGCTGCCGGCATAGGCTCCCGCAATCTGCGTCGAGTAGATCGTTTGCTGAGCGTCCGGGCTCAACTTCATGACCGTCGACGTCTTTGGATTCGATGGCGAGTTGCTCCCTACTAAATAAATATTCCCCGCACCGTCAACGGTAACGGCGCCGATTTCTTCTACCGGCAAACAGGTCGACCATACCGCCGCGCTTCCCGCCTAGTTTAGCTTCGTAAGAAACTGGCACGTGGAACTTCCAGCTCCCGGCCCCGATCCGGCAACATAAGCGAAACCCGCGGAATCGACGGCGAAGCCCTGAAGGACCGAGCTCGGCCCAGTCCCAACATACGTGGCATAAAACAATTGAGGCGAGGGAACTGGTGCTGCCGTTTGTGCGCTAGCAGCGCACGTCACGCCGAAGATGAATAAACGGCTGAAGAAACGAATTTGTTGTAGCTCAACTGAAATTATCACTCATCACTTCAATGGTCGAGGGAAACTATGTGGGATGCAGGATTCTTCTGCCAACCCGCAACGCTTCGCAGAATATCGTGTGCGAATCGCGCGTACAGAATCAATGAAGTTACAGCATACTCCGCAATAATAAGGCCGTCAAGGAAATATCTCCCCTAAAGACTGAAGCGCCCTTCAACCGGCGGCTCTAACTAAGTTCACCTCTTTAAAAGAAAACGGGGCACCGCTGTTCGTAGAAAAAGGCCAAGAAAAAGCAGAAAGACTTCCCGGGGCAGTTGCTCAAATAGAAGGAAGCCCACTGGCGCTTTTGCTACGACCTGAGCCGCCGCCCAAGCTGTAGCTTCGTGATCAGGTACCCGCCAAAAAACCCGGCGACAAAGAAATATATCAACAGTCCTGAAGCAAAGGCTTGCTCCGACCAGAGGTCTTGCCCTTTCGCCTTCGGAGCGATCCCGATCGCAACTGAATAAGATAGCTCCCAGACCATTCGAGGGATCTGTTGAAGCTGCGTCAAGCCGCCGCCCAGCAATAATTTCGTCACCCAGTCCGATACCTGTTCCAGGTTCGACGGTTCCGAATGGAAATCTTGCGTGGAATTTCCAACGCTGCGGCCGTTCGCCGGCACAGCCGGCTTTTCGGCCGAGGTGTCTGGTGACAGCGTGATTGTTCCTTCAGGAGCATTAACAGTTCCAGCGTCCTGAATTGAGGTGCCCCCGGTTCCGGTTACCCGTTTAATATCGGTATCGATCGCAGCGACACCCGGTTGGTTGATCTGAACCGTGCCTTGCTGTCGTCCGGGTATTCCAAACAGAAAACCCAGCATTCCGCCCAAAGCCAAACTGGCGCCGGCCCATGTAATCGCGGTCGTCCTGATCCCTCCATGAACCAGCACAACGGCCACTCCGATAACAATAGCGTTCGCCACGCCGATATTCGTCCAAAATGCCAGAGAGTAGCGGGAGCGTTTGCCGCGTTCCGGCTTCGTTACCTCGCCTTGTGATTCGACCATTTTAGGATCAGTGAAGACGGCGCGAAGGCAGTGACAAACATTATTGGTTTTTAATGTATTCCGTATCCTAAAACGTCAGAAGCACTTCGGCGAAGTCCGCACACCGCAAAACACCCGCTGCGCTTGCCTGCACCTTTATATTTGAAATCGAAGCTGGCGTTCGGAGCCGCCACTCGGCCGCCGCTGCGGAGGCTGGAACCGATTCCAGCCTCCGCGGCGTCATCCCAGGAGAACTAAGATGCTTAGGATCAATGAACTAACTCGGTGTGCCCCACTCTCTCACAAAGCCATCGACCGCACCGACGCGCTCAGCAAACCAACGCCTTCAATTCGCGCCCGAACCCGATCTCCGGATTTAATGCGAGCGCCCTTGGGGCAGCCTGTCGAAATCAAATCGCCCGGATGCAGCGTCATAAAGTCGCTATGAAACCGCACCAGCTCGAACGGACGCGTCCGCATATTGCGCACGAAATCGCGCGAGCAGATTCCGTCATTATGCTCCGTGATTACTTCAAGCGACTCAACATCGGGAATCTCATCGGCCGTTACAACCACCGGCCCGAAACTGAAAAATGTATCGATACTTTTCGCGCGCGTAAGATATCGCGGATTCTTGCGCAAAACATCGAGCGCGGTCATGTCGAGTGTAGTCGTGTAGCCGAAGATCACTTCGCCAACTTGCGCCCCGGGAACGAAACGGCACGTCTTCCCGATGATCACGCCCAGTTCGCCTTCGGCATCCACATCGTCTGAAATATGAGCCGGTGGGAGCACAACTTCCCCGCCCGGATGGAACATGCACGACGCCGGTTTCATAAAACTCGCCGGCTCCTCAGGCTGAACCGCATTGATATCGTCGGCATGCGATCTATAATTCAATCCGATGCACCAGATCTTGGGAGGCACATCGTAGGGAAGCAGCGGCCGGACTTCAGATAGCGGAATCGCGTTGATGCCGCGCACATCGCTCAACGAAGCCGCAGCGCCGTCCGAACCAATGATCGCAAGCAGGTCGTTCGGAATCCGCGTCCCGCGCTTGGCATTGAACTCTTCGACCGGAACCGCTCCGTCACCCCAGAGAACGCCCACCTGCGCCGCGTTCGCATGTTCAAAACGAATAAATCTCATAAGCTTTTTGCGACGTCCACCAGATCGCTGAAAACGCCATAAGCGGTCTGGTGAACGCCGGGAGAAATGGAAACCGTGCCCACGGTCCCCATCAAATCCGTATGCAGCAGAAGAATATTGGAGGTTCCTTGTACCGACGCAATCACATCCGTTTCGTCCAGAACCTCCGCGCGCACACGCAGCCGAATGCCGTTCGGCGTAGTTCGGCCGCGGCTGACAAGCACCGCTGTTTTGCGTTGCCGTGCGAGATTCTGAACGCGCTGGGGAGTCAGTCTGCCAATTCCCCGCCGTTCCACGTCCTGCGGCTTGACTCCGGCATCCATCAGCACATTAGCCAGCGCGGCAGCCTTCGCGGCGGAATCCCAGCCGTCGATATCGTAACCGGCATCGGCTTCGGCGATGCCCATCGATTGCGCTTCCCGAATGCCGTCTTCCATCGTCTTGCCCGCGCGCATGGCCGCGACAACCACCTTGGAAGTAGAATTCAACGCTCCAGTGAAACCGAGAACCTTCACGCCCGGAAGATTATTCCGGACCATGTTGAACACCGGCGCGCCATCCATCACAGTGGATTCGAATCGAAATTCCACGCCGGCTCGCCGCGCCTCTTCTTTCAGGGCCGCGTAGGCATGAGCGATTGGCCCTTTGTTGGCGGTAACCACGTGGCAGCCGCGCTCGAAAGCCGCTCGGATATTCGAAATGGCCGGCTCTCCGGTTCCAGGATTGAGGGTAGTGATTTCAATGACAACTTCAGGGCGCGATCGTACGAGAAACTCTTCAACGGAGGGCAACACATCGCCAAGCTTCGCGTCGGACGCGATTCCACTCTTATCGATGACAGTCCCGTGCCGCGTATGAGCGCCGACAATCCGAAACGGAAAAGCAGAGCGTTTGCGCTCCACAAGCTGGGCAAACGCACGGCCGACATTTCCAAACCCTATGAGCGCGACTCTCAAAAGTCTAGTTTCTCGATCATGGAATTGAGATTCGATTCTAGCGCAGACTTTTGCTTCTTGAGTTCGCCAGCGCGGTCGCGGAGCGTCGCAAGTTGAGTCTCCTGAGCGGAGAGCTGGTGCGCGTATTTCTGCACTTGATCCTGCTGCCCGCTAACTCGATTCAGGCTCTCGATATTCTGCCGGACGCGCTGTTCATCGTTGGTAAGATCGCTAATCTCGGCTTTCGTCGCGTTGATCTCTTCGTCTGTCTCCCAAATCTGCCGCTTTTGATCGGCGATCTGCTGAAGACCGCGCCGGCCGGCATCGGAGAGAGCCTTATTCTGCACGTACGTCAGAAGAACTTCGGGAGTCAGGCTCGAGACGACAAAACTCTCGTCGTAAACGCGCTCTTCATTCACAGGAAATTTCTCGGTCGCTCCGGGCCCCAGCTTCACCTCGAATCGATATGCCGTGCTGGTGGTTTCCTTCGGCGTGACATTGAGCAGCTTGTAGCCGGACCGTTCCGGGTGCTCGATGATCAGCGTCTTCGCTTTCGCATCGACATTGTGAATGGTATAAGTCTTGGTTTCCTGCATGGCGGATCGCGTCTGAAGCATGCCGCGGCGAACATGAATTTCGCGCACCAGGTCGCGCGTGGAGTCAAAATGCGTTGTGATACGAGTACCGAGATCGATCGAATAACTGATGATCCGTTTATCGCCGCCTTTCAGAGTTTCGACCAGCGCTTCGCCCGCGTAGCTATTTCCGTCGAACACCGTAATCGGGCCGCCATCCAGCACTTTGCCCGTCGAATTGGTCAACTCCGCGGCATTCATCGGATTCTGGCCGTAGCTTTCGGAATAGATCAGCAGCTTGCGCGCATCCAGCTTCTGTTGGACGAAGGGCAGCATCGCGGATTCGCCGCGTTTAATCGTCACGGGAGTGGAAAATTGATATTCGAACAATTCGCCGAGGTCGCGCGCCTCCGTATTCATGGCAACTGTACTCAGTGCATCATTCCGAACCTCAAAAAGCGCGTTCGAATCGGCAGCGACTCCACCGACGACACCGCGCTGTTGTTTGAATCTCGGGGCCGCGGCCGGCGGCGGGGGCGGCGCAGCGGGTGCCATTAACGATCCCATAGCGCCCTGATACAGCACTGGGGTCGCGGCCTTAGCATCGTCGAGATTCACCGTTTGCCGCTGCACATATCTCGGCTCGTACAAGCTGCTGATAAAGGAAACCGGCCGTCCGGAAACGACCGCCAGCCGAATATTCGTCCAATCGTCGGTCGTCGTGTTATCGACAATCGCCCAGCCTTCGAGCGTCGGCTGGCCCTGATCCGGGAAAACCAGCCGGTAACTCGATTTCCAAACCGGCGACGGCAACATATATATAGCCGCGACCTGACGATCCTTGGCGTCGGAGGAATCGATATAAACGCTGCGCTTGTCTTTCGAGCGCGATTGCGCCACAACCATGAGGTAATCTTTCAGCGCGGTTTGCAGCTTGGGATCGGCGAAGCGAAGCGAGCTCGCCGCTGCGAGATCGAGTATCCGCAGCTCGCCGGAATCGAGCATCAAAACCACCTGCTCGCGCTCCGGCGACTTCTCGTCCGCCTTGATCGTACGCGCGCTCACAATCTCTCCGGCGAGCGTATCGGACCCGTATTTCAACTCGATTCGCGCACCCTTAAGCTGATCGAGAAAGGCGCTCAGCGATTGCGACTCTCCCACGGCAAATGAAAAATCCGACAACTTCTGCGCGAGTGGCTCACTCGAATCGTAACGGAGGCCGACCACTTTGCCGCCATTGTCAGATACCGTGAGCGACTTCAAAACGTCATCCATCTCGACCGCTTTGAAATCGAGCTTTGCGGATTCGCCGGGCGCCAGGTGCCCGCCCCGCTCAAAATACCCTACGCCGCTTTTATATAGGACCACCTCGCGAATCGGCAAATCGGCCGCCATGACGGGCGCCATGATGCTCGCGAGCAAAGGAAGGAATCGTCTCATACATGCCTCGTACCGGAAATGCCATCATACGCAAGTTCCTTTCAAAATGCCCGCGGCCGATCCGGCCGGAGCTAACATGAGGAAATCCAGGATTTCTCTTTTGCCGCAATCACATCGATCATCGGAAGCGGAAACATTGGCATTGCGGACACGAAGAAGCGTCCTGTTTACCGCGGCAGGCCTGACACTGGGCGGATGCGCTTCGAAGCCAGAGAGCCAAGCCGCCATCAAATTCACGAGGGTTCCGCAAGCCGACCCGGGAGGCCGGGATCAGCACGACATCATTGAAGGACACGTGACCGGGAATCTTCCCGGAGAACAAATTGTTCTGTACGCCCGGAGCCGCAAGTGGTGGGTGCAGCCGTTGGTCGACCGGCCGTTCACAACCATCCAGCACAATAAATTTACGAGCGCGACGCACATGGGAACCGAGTACGCTGCGCTGCTGGTGAAGCCGGGATTTCAGCCCAAGGCGACGCTCGAAGCGCTACCCCAACGCGGCGGTCTGGTAACCGCGGTCGCAATCGTGAAAGGAGGGAGTTCCCCGCCCTCCCCATTGATTCGCTTCAGCGGATACGAATGGAGAGTCCGCGATGTGCCGAGCAGCCGCGGCGGCAAAATCAATGATTACGATTCACGAAACGTAACGGTCGACGCCGATGGGGCGCTGCATCTTCGTATTACCAAGTCGCCAGATCGATGGTCTTGCTCGGAGGTGAGCCTTTCTCGAAGTTTGGGATATGGAACATATTCGTTCACGGTGCGCGACACGTCCAGCCTTCAACCGGCGGCTGTTTTTGGAATGTTCACCTGGGATTACGCGTTAGCGGACCAAAACTACAGCGAAGTCGATATTGAGATCACTCGCTGGGGCGACCCCGCCAACAAAAATGCCCAGTATGTCGTCCAACCCCACTATGTTCCGGCCAACGTCGTCCGATTTAACGCGCCTCCCGGAGTCCTGACGCATTCGTTCCATTGGGAACCCGGCCGCATTACATTCCGGACTTCGCGGCCGTCAGAGCGCGGTCGATCCGCGGCTCCGGTCGCCGAGCATGTTTTCACGGCGGGCATTCCCACCCCCGCGATTGAATCGGCGCGCATGAACCTCTACGTTTACGGAAACTCTCGGGTTCCTTTCGAGAACAGCGCCGAGGTGACTGTCGAGAAATTCGAATACCTGCCGTGATGCAAGAAGTGAACAGATCCGCGAGAAGCTGCCTGCGGAGCGCAGTTGCGCTTCTATTTTTCGCGGGTCTGGTCCATGGCATGGATCCGAACCGCGCCTTATCGCAATATGTGCGGGACCGCTGGAGCATGCAGCAAGGATTTCCAGGTGGAACCGTTTACGACATCATCGAGGGAGCCGACGGCTATCTTTGGATCGCCGCGGAAAAGGGACTGATCCGTTTCGACGGCTCGAATTTCCAGATCTTCAATCGGACAAATTCCCCGAACTTTCCCATTGGACCCGTTCTCGGCCTGGCGAGATCGAGCGATGGAGCTTTGTGGATCCGAATGCAGAGTCCCAGCATGTTGCGTTACCGCGGCGACACGTTCGAAGACATGTCGGACGCTTTTACACACGCAGACCGTCAGTTGCCCGTAACATCGATGTTCCAGCAGGATAGCGGCGACGTTCTGTTCACATCTCTGTCAAATACGATCTACAAGTATCACGGCGGGAAATTCAGTCTGCGCGAAATACAGCCTCCGAAAGCGAACTTTCTGATCATTTCGGTCGCGGAAACGGGCGACGGAACCACGTGGTTGGGAACCCGGGATTCGGGCCTCTTCTCACTAAGCAACGCCGGCGCTCTAACCCCTGTGAGCGGTCTGCAGGATCGAAGGATTAATTGTCTTCTCCCCGGCGGAAATGGCAATAAGGAATTGTGGATCGGCACGGATACCGGCCTGATGCATTGGGACGGAACTAAAGTCACCGCGGCCGGAGTCGAGAAATCGCTCAATCGAATCCAAATCCTGAGCATGATCCGGGATCGCGAGTCGAACGTCTGGATTGGAACAGCCACAGGACTGGCGAGGATCGATTCCAAAGGCGTCACCTCTCTCGATATGGGCGAGGGTGCACCGCTAACAGCCCTGTTCGAAGATCGCGACGGAAATCTCTGGACGGGCGATACACAAGGGATCGAACGTTTACGCGATACCGCTTTTCTGAGTTACCCGGCTTCGAGCGGAGGGTCGGAGAACACCACGCCAATCTATGTCGATTCTGAAAATCGCACCTGGTTCGCGCCGTCAAGCGGAGGTTTATCTTACGTCAGCGAAGAACGGATCGAACATACAGCGATTCCCGGCCTCGATCGCGATTCGGTCTATTCCATTTCCGGAGGCCCCCACGAATTATGGATTGGCCGAGAGCACGGCGGTTTGACACATCTGATCGGGACTCCTCAATCTTTCACCGCCCGGACCTACACGCGCGCGGAAGGGCTGGCGCAGAACAGCGTTTATACCGTGCGCCGCAGCCGCGATGGTTCAGTGTGGGCCGGGACAGTGAGCGGCGGCGTTAGTCATTTTCAAAATGGACGTTTTAAGACGTACACCACTGCCGACGGTCTTGCGTCCGACAGCATCTCTTCGATTCTGGAAGGTTCCGACGGAACCATGTGGTTTGCAACTCCGAACGGTCTGAGCGCATTCTCAAACGGCCGCTGGCAGGTCTACGCCGGCCGGGAAGGTTTGCCATCGGGGCACATTAACTGCCTCATCGAAGATTCCACTGGCGTGCTTTGGATCGGGACTTCCGACGGTCTCGCCTTCCTGAGTTCAGGGCACGTACAGATTCCCGGCAACATGCCTGAGCCCTTGCACGAAGAGGTCTTCGGAATTGCCGAAGATACGAAAGATTGGCTCTGGATCTCGACTTCAGCGCACGTTGTGCGGGTGAATCGGAACAAATTGCTGAAGGGTCTGGTCGGCGAGGGAGATCTGCACGAATATGGGTTTCGAGACGGTCTGCTCTCTACGGAAGGCGTCAAGCGGGACCGGTCTGTGATCGCCGATCCACTCGGACGAGTTTGGTTTTCGATGACACGTGGCATTTCGGTCGTCGATCCGTCCCGGCTGACGCATAATCCCGTACCGGTGATCGTTCACATTCTTACGGTCTCGGTCGATGGCAGCCCGGTCGATCTCAAGCGAGTCATAAAGATTCCTTCCAGCTCCCAGAGAATTATCTTCACCTACAGGGGCCTGAGTCTTTCCGCGCCCGAGCGCGTCGAATACAGATATATGCTCGACGGTCTCGATCGGACATGGAGCGAACCGACGGCTACAAATGAAGCTGGCTATTCCAACCTGCGGCCGCACGCCTACCTTTTCCGCGTGGCGGCAAGCGACTCTGACGGTTTGTGGAATAGCGTCGAAGCTACGATTCCGGTCGTAATCGAGCCCATGCTTTGGCAGACCTGGTGGTTCAATGTTGCGTCCGGATTGGCCTGCGTACTGGCCATTGTCGCGCTCATTCGTTACCGGATGCTGCAACTCACGCGGCAGCTGAATCTGCGCTTCGAGGAGCGGCTTGCGGAGCGCACGCGCATCGCACAGGAATTGCACGACACGCTGCTGCAAGGGTTTGTTAGTGCTTCCATGCAGCTCCACATGGCGGTGGATCGCCTTCCTGAGGATTCACCCGCAAAACCGCCTCTCGGTGGTGTGCTCGATCTCATGAGGCGCGTCATCGAAGAGGGCCGCAACACAGTGCAAGGGCTGCGCTCATCTTACAGCGCCCTTCCTGAACTTGGCCAAGCTTTTTCAACCGTCCCACAGGAACTCGCCGTCAGGCCGGAAATCGATTTTCGAGTCATCGTGGAGGGCCAGCCGCGCGCGTTGCATCCCCTCCTCCGGGATGAAGTCTACCGTATTGGCAGAGAAGCATTAGTGAACGCACTGCGACACTCCCGCGCAACGAGCGTGGAGGTCGAGCTGGTCTACGGGCCCCGGGGCCTGCGTATGTTCGTTCGCGACAATGGCTGCGGGATTGACCCGGAAGTGGTCGACTCGGGACGCGAAAAACATTGGGGCTTGCCGGGAATGCGGGAGCGCGCGGAGAGTATCGGCGCGCAATTCCACGTTTGGAGTAGCGCCGCCGCAGGCACGGAAATTGAGCTTTTTGTCCCGAGCAATATTGCTTTCAAATTTCAAACTTCGAGCGGTCTCCTGAAGTGGTTCGGGAGATTCTTCCCGCAACGAGCCGGTGCTGCGCATCGAGAACCCAGAACGGAAGACACCAGTGAGCGATAAGCCTGCCATTCGAGTATTTGCCGTCGACGATCATCCTCTTCTCCGGCAAGGTATTGCTGCAATTATTAACAGCCAACCAGACATGTCATTGGTGGCCGAAGCATCGACCGGGGCGGAGGCCATCCAGAAATATCGCGAGATCCGGCCAGACGTCACATTGATGGATCTTCGTCTGCCGGATGTGAGCGGAATCGAAGCCATGATCGCGATCTCGACCGAGTTCTCCGAGGCCCGGATCATCCTGCTCACAACGTTCGATGGCGATGTCGAAATCCAGCGTGCACTTGAGGCTGGTGCTCGCGCATACATGCTCAAGAGCATGCCTCCCAACGAGCTGGTCGACGTGATCCGGCAGGTCCATGCGGGAAAAAAGCGCGTACCTCCGGAGGTGGCTGCCCATCTTGTTGAACATTTGGCCGACGAATCGCTGACAAAGCGTGAGCTCGATGTCTTGGGCCACCTCGCGGGCGGAAACAGAAACCGGGATATCGCGGAACGCCTCTTCATCTCCGAAGAGACCGTGAAGGTTCATATCAAACACATCATGGAGAAACTTGGGGCAAGCGACCGCACGCAGGCGATTACCATCGCGGTGCGCCGCGGGATCATTCAGTTATGATTGCGGTATATGAAATATGCCGCATGCTTT
Organism: Bryobacterales bacterium; assembly: GCA_963802915.1. Classification (GTDB taxonomy): domain Bacteria; phylum Acidobacteriota; class Terriglobia; order Bryobacterales; family Bryobacteraceae; genus JAICMB01. The sequence continues at coordinate 579,835 of CAWDKQ010000015.1, read as the reverse complement.
TGTCTCTGCGGCTTGTTTGTCTGTATCGGACAACCGGCGAAGGTCGTTTTCGATCAGGCTGTTGAGGCACTATCGGCAGGAGATTATCCCGCCGCAGAGCGGGGATTCCAATCCGTTCTTCGCGAGCAGCCACGCCATGTTGGGGCGCTGGGCAACCTCGGCATTGTATATTCCCGAACGGGCCGCTCCGATCAGGCGATTGCAGCTTATCAGCGCGCATTAAAGCTCAGCCCGGACGACAAAGCGATTCTTCTGAATCTCGGGCTTGTTTATCTGAAGGAGGAGTCCCACCGGCGGGCTCTGCCTTTGTTTGAACGCGTTGTCGCACTCGATCCAAAGAACCAACAGGCGCGGCAATTGTTGGCGCTTTGCCGCATTTACACGGGACAATTGACGCTGGCGATTAGGGATCTCGAGGCGTTGCACGCCGCCAATCCAGGCGACGAGCAGATTCTTTTTCTGTTGGGATTCGCCTACTTGAAGAATCATGACGCCGACACTTCGAAAAAGGTTTTCGAGCAGATGCTGGAGGTGGCCGGTCCGGCGCGGGCACAGTTCCTGCTGGGCAAGGCTTGTTACGAGGCTGCTCTGTTCCCACGCGCCGAAGAGAGCTATCTCGAAGTTCTCCGTCTGGAACCTGACTTTCCCGGCGTACACGTTGAACTGGGGAAGGTTTACATCAATCAGCACAAAACCGAAGACGCGATTCGGGAACTCGAACTGGCCCTGAAAGAAAACGCCAACGATCAGGACGCAGATTATTATTTGGGTAGTCTTTTGGTCGAAGAAGGCCGCTATGCCGACGCCGTTCCTTACCTCGAGCGGGCGAAAGAGCTGAAGCCCGACTCCTGGGCGGCCTTCTACCATTTGGGCATTGCCAAGCTTCATCTGGAGCGGGCCTCCGAAGCAGTTGTGCTGCTCCAGAAGGCCGTGGCGTTGAACCCCGACGACGCGTCCGCGTATTACGTGCTGGGGCAGGCATTTAAGGCTTGCGGGCGGGAAGCGGAAGCGGGCCGCGCTTTCCGGCGCGTCAAAGAATTGAAAAATGCTGATGCCGCGACTGAGCGCTAACCCACCACCCCCATTGCCTCCCCCACTCGCAAGTGATATGCTTCCAACCACCTAATCCTGTCCTCAAAGGCGTTGTCCTTTGCGACTCCCGGAACGCGACGCATCCGATTGGACGTTGCCCCGCTCCGGTCGGGGGGATAAACATGCGTATCCAGGCCATCAGGTTCTTGTCCTCGTCGAGACGCCCACCAGCCGTTGCTGTTGCGGGAACTGTAACTCTACTTCTTATCGTCGCGACCATTGTCGTCGCCGTTCTCGGAATGCTGCCGAGATAGTAAACGTCCGGTCGATTCAATCACGGAGGATATATGCTGGAAAGGACTAATCCACACATTGCCGGGGATGCGAAGACGGCGCGTGAAGCGGCTAAACTCGTATTCCGTTGGCTGGCGGTCGTGTTCGTTTCTTTGTTGGTGTTCTACGCTCTGTATGCCATCGCCGGAACACTGGATTATTGAAGATCTTCCAGTGATCGAGGCCAGCGACGCCGGGTCCCAAGACCACCTCGGACCTGTCATCTGTCATCAGGGGCGGGGTGGGCCGACGCGCTGAGACTACCAGAGAAACGGGATCAATCGGTAACGTACTCGTTGCGCGTACGCCGCGTATCCGGGAAGCTCACGCCGGAGAAGGCCTTCCTCTATGTCGATGCGCAGCACGAACAGTCCGATCCAGACGGCGATGATGCGACCGAGCGCTAGTAATTGCTAAAACGCTGTAGTATACTTGTGACAAATCTAAGTTTTGGTGGCATCGGATACGCAGACGCCGGCGGTGTTGCAGTCTTACAACGAGGTCCGGCGAGACCTTGAAAAGGCGGTCCGTGGAATCAGTTCTCGCCGAAGGCATTCAATCACAAGCCAGATTTTCCGTAAGCTCGTGACTCGAAACTGCGATTTCGAGCGCCTGTATTAGCTCGTGGACGAGCTCTCGGAGATAAACTCTCCGCGACCGGCAACCGGGGTGCTTGTTGGCCGATCTTGCAAACGTTGACTTTCGTTTGGGCAAGAAATCATCCTGCTTTCACGCGCGCCACATCCGGCATCTACCGCCGGTCGCGGCATAAAGCGGACGATAGGGCTCTCCTAAAACAGGGGTCGGAGTCATTTTCAAGAGGACTTTCAACCTTAATCGAGGTACTAATGAATCCTCAATATAGATCCAGGGGCGTGAAGATCGCGATTGCGATTCTTGCGCCAGTTCTGCTCGCGTTGCTCGCGCAGCCACTGTCGGCGCAATCCCAAACCGTAAACGGCACTGTTGTCGACACGACTGGCGCTTTCATTCCCGAGGCCAAAATCCTGATCACGGACGTGGCAAAGGGAGAGGTCAGCCGCGAAACCAATACGGATATGGCCGGCCGTTTTAAGGCCATCGACATACAACCCGGCAAATACATCATCAGTGTCGAAAAGCCAGGTTTCAAGAAGGCTGAAGTCACGATCACCCTCGACGTGAACTCGAAGGTCGACGTCGGAGAGATCCAACTTCAGGTTGGCCAACTGAGTGAAGTCATGTCGGTGAACGCGGAAGCCGCTCCCGCGATTCAGACCAATACGATGGAAAAGGCCTATCTGGTCGACCAGATGCAGGTCGCGGACTTGCCCATGAACGGACGGAACTTCACGTCCCTGATGAGCACGATTCCGGGCATGACCAGCGCTGCCCAGAGCGATTTCAACGTCAACTTCAACGACGTATCGCAGTTCCACTCTGTCGGCGGGCGCGGATCGGAGAACAACGTCTATCTCGATGGATCTCCGAACATCGACGTCGGCGATAACCAGTCGCAATATACGCAGCCCAGTGTTGACACCATCGCGGAGTTCCGCGTGCTGCAAAGCAGCTTCAACGCCGAGTATGGCCGCAACTCCGGCATGGTGATCGCGGTCCAGACCAAAGCGGGCGGCAGCTCATTCCATGGCGCGGCTTATGAGTATTTTCGTAACAACGATCTCGACGCCAAGTGCGTGCTGTGCAATACGCTGCAGCCGCAATTGCGTTATAACCAGTACGGCGGCAACGTGAGCGGATGGGTTCCGATTCCCAAACTCTCGACCCTGCATAACAAGAAGATATTCTTCTTCTACAACCGCGAAATGACGCGCCGTAACCTGCCAGGCAGCAGCTATACCGACGTTCCCAACGCGCAGATCGTGAGCGGCAATTACAGCCAATGGCTGCTGAACACCAACATGCAGTACGCGCCGCAGTTCAAGAACGGCACCATCTTCGAGCCGGGCACGGTGACGCGCGATGGCGCCGGCAACATCACCAACGGCACGCCTTTTCCCAACAACACCATTCCCGCATCGATGTTCAACGCCTCCAGCTATAGCCTGATGAAGCTCTACACGGGAATCCCCGGTTATACCAGCCTTGCGGCCGCTCCCAACCCGGGCTATGTCAGATACTACTGGAACAATCCCGATAACTTGAAGAAAAACCAAAACCTGGCCCGCATCGATTACGCGATCAGCAGCAAGATGAACTCTTTCTTCCGCTGGGTGGACGATTATCAGAAAGAGACCATACAGACGGGCATCTGGACCGGCGAGCAATTCCCGGTACAGCCGCAGGCGCGGCCAAAGCCGGGCAGCTCGTGGTCGTGGAATCTCGTCTCGACCTTCACTCCCGCGCTGGCATCCGAGACCATCCTGTCCTTCAATCACCAGACTCAGTCGCTCTCGGCGGTAGGGACGAACCCCATTAGCCGCAGTGCGCTCGGCGCCGAATGGACCCAGCTCTATCCCAACACCAACATCACGAATTCGGTCCCGGATATCTATGGCGCCGGCCCGATGAACATGGGCTGGGGCGATCCTGGCTGGCACAACTGGGGCAAGGACTATGGAATCACCGAAAACTTCACATGGTTGAAGGGGTCCCATGCGTTCAAGTTCGGGGCCTTTCTCAATCGCGACGATAAAGCGCAGACCGGCACCTGGGGCATGGAGGGCAGCATCAACTTCAACGGAAATGCCTCCATGGCGCTCGATTCGGGGAACGGCCTCGCCAACCTGATGTTGGGTAATTTCGCAAGCTACAACCAGCCTAGCGCAGCCATTTTCCCGTGGTTCCGCTTTTACGAGTACGACTTCTTTGTGCAAGACAGCTGGAAGTTGAGCAAGCGGCTGACTATGGAATATGGCGTCCGCTTTGCCTATGTTGAGCCGACTAGAACCATCGTACGCGGCGGAACGCCCGGTGGCGAAGGCACCTTCAAGCTGTATAGTGTCGATCTCAGGAAGTACAACGCGGCGAACGCGCCAACCATTAATACGTCGACCCAGCTTATTAATGGCGAACCGCTGCCTATCCTCTCCAACCTGGGCTTGATCTGCGATCCATGCTCGGGTGTGGACAGGGGATTCTCTCCAGCCAAGTTCCTCCCTCAACCTCGTGTCGGCTTCGCATACGATCTTACGGGCGACGGGAAAACGGCGCTGCGCACCGGCTTTGGCATGTTCAACGAACGCCTGCGCCAGAACAACTTCAACTTCGGAGCCGGCGGCCAGTGGCCCAACCTCACGAACTACACTCTGTACAACGGCGCTATCAACACCATCACCACTTCCGGCGAGCAGGGAGTAAATACTCTCATCGCACCGCCGAATATGACGGTTTGGCCCACCAATAACACCATGCCGACTATTTATGCCTGGTACGCCGGAATCCAGAGACAACTGCCCTGGAATTTAACTCTGGACGTTTCTTATTCCGGCAACCACGCCGTCCACTTGATGGACCAGCGGCAGGTCAACGCGCTGCCCGCGGGATATTTTCAGCAAAACTCGAACCTGTTGAGTTCTGTCAATGGCGACTACGCTGCCGTTGCGCCGTACCTTGGCTGGGGCAATTTGACCGCGATCGAGACGAACGCTTACTCCCGCTACGACGCCATGATGTTGCGCGTCAGCCGGCGTTTCTCGAACAACATCGAGGCCCACTTCAACTACACCTACTCGAAGATCAAGGACATCGTGGACAACGATTCCGACCAGATCAATAATCCTTTCAACATCCGGCAGAACTACGGGCCGGCCGGTTACGATCAGCCGAACGTAGTGACGCTCGACTTTATTTACGCGCTCCCGAAGTTGAAAGACGCCAATCCCATCCTCAAGCAGGCTGCTAATGGCTGGCAGTTGAGCGGCATGATCCGGTCCCAATCGGGTATGCCGGTCACGGCGTGCTCAAACGGAAACCTGTTTGGGTGGAATCTGGGAGGCACTCCCTGCAGTGGCGGCCAATATCCCAATCTGGTCGGCAACCCCTACGCCGGGAATAACAGCTCGCAAAGGCTCAACCAGGCTGCTTTCCAGCGTCCGGCGGACGGCCAGATCGGCGACCTTGGCAGGAACGCGCTACGGTTACCCCACATCAGCAATGTGGACGTAAACGTGGCAAAGGACTTCAATTTCACGGAAACGATAAAATTGACGTTCCGCTGCGAGGTTTTCAACCTCTTCAATCATCCCCAAGCCTGGGGTATGAACAATACTTTCGCCGGCGACAATCCGGGCAGCGGGATTTCCACTACCGCGGCAACATTTGGGCAAATCAACTCCTGGCGCGACCAGCGAACTATTCAGCTAGCTCTCCGATTCGCCTTCTGATCGCGAACCCGTAGAGCAATCCGAAAGCCCCGCTACGAAAAAATAGCGGGGCTTTTTTTCGATAACACGATAGTGGTATTTGAAGATCCCGAGCAATGGGGATTCGGAAAGCGCTTACATCCCCTAAGCTGGCGTAAGGTGTATTGCGGAAACACCGCAGGATTGAAGGAGAGGCCGGCTGCAGCGGTTATTTTCAGCTTTCCCGGGTGGTTGGCCTGGGACTGGCCTGTTGCTGCTGCGAGCAGCAGTGGGCATGACGGTGGTCACGCAGGGAGGATTCTGCTTCGCGGAACACGGGTATCTAACGCTCGGCACCTGGACCACCGGGCTGCTCGCTGTCGCGAGCGGTAGTTTGCTGATAATAGGGCTGCTAACTCCATTTGCAGCAGCGTTCGTCGGACTGAGCACGCTCGCTATGTCTGTTTCGTGGCTGCCCGTGACAGCACCTAATCTATTCGATGCTAAGCTGTCCGCTATCTTCGCCGCCGCTATTAGCACCGCGGTCCTTCTGTTAGGTCCAGGAGCATTTTCGATCGACGCCCGATTATTCGGACGCCGTGAAATTATCATTCCGCCAGCGTCCCGCTCTCGTAATTAATTCCTCTCTACCTCAATTGGGTTAGTTCAGCAGGTCCCTCAAAGGGTAGGAAGAAAATCATCCCATGCTGTGATGTTTTCCCGGCTCCCGTACTTCACACTTTAGTGGGAGATATAGAGAGCATCATGATTCTGAGTGTATTTACTTTCTTTCACGTTGTAATCAGCCTGGTGGGTATCGTTTCAGGCTTCGTTGTCATATATGGACTGCTGACTTCGAAACGCCTCGACGGCTGGACAGCGACCTTTCTGATAACTACGGTGGCCACCAGTCTTACTGGTTTCATGTTCCCAGTTCATCACTTCATGCCGTCTCATGCGGTGGGTATTCTGTCGCTCGTTGTGTTAGCGATAGCGATCCTGGCGCGGTATCGTTATCATCTTGTGGGCGCCTGGCGGAAGACTTATGTAATTACCGCCGCGATTGCGCTGTATTTCAACGTTTTCGTACTGATTGTCCAGCTTTTCGAGAAGGTGCCCGCGCTCAAAGCAATCGCGCCAACGCAGTCCGAACCGCCATTCCAGATTGCTCAGCTCTGCGCCCTGCTGTTTTTCACCGCCGTGACAATTCGTGCCACGATGAAGTTTCACGGTGAACCTGTCACGCAATGATGAAAACCGCCTCGTGGTTGGTGAGCCACTAATTATGGAGGCGATGGTGCGGCACGTTCCCGATGCGGCTCATTGGGCTATAGCAGTCCTGACCGGCCGGCAGATGTTCTCCACGGTCTGAACATCGCCCATCCTTCACTATGAGTCTTGATGGCAAGGCTAGATTATCTACAACACATGTGTAGATAGTCAAGGTGTCATTGCGGCTGGTGGCGGCGTACGGAAACCCACAGCTCGCGCGGGGTTTTGATGAGAAGGTGCGGGCAATGGTTGCCGAAGCGGCTGGCTAGTCTTCGACGTGCAATCATCGGCAGTTCGCCCCTCGCTCATGGGTCTGTGAAAAAATCGTCGACAATCTCCGCTTACTTACGGGTCTGTGAAAAAATCGTCGACAATCTCCGCTTACTTACCGGTTACGGCTCGGAATTGGGTTCGCGGATAAACGATCTCAGAGGCCGGCATCGCGCAGGGCCATTTGGGCGGCATGATAGCCGCACATGCCGTGGACGCCCCCACCAGGCGGCGTGGACGAGGAGCAAAGATAAACGCCTTTTAGCGGCGTGCGGTATAGCATCCTGGTTGGCCGAAAGATGAGCTGCCTCAAGTCCTGCGCGCCGCCTGTGATGTCACCACCAACGAGGCTTGAGTTATGCGCTTCCATTTCCGCGGGAGTAAAAGTATGGCGCGCCGAAATGCAGGATCGAAATCCCGGAGCGAAACGCTCGATCTGACTTTCGATTCGATCCGTCATGTCTTCCGTGGAGCCGTTGGGCACGTGGCAATACGCCCAGGCTGTATGCTGGCCATCGGGCGCGCGGCTGGCGTCGAACAAGCTGGGCTGTGCGACTAGAACAAATGGCCGGTCAGATGTTTTTGTCCAACACTCGCGTTCGGAGGCTGCAATTTCATTTAGAGTTCCACCGACGTGGACCGTGCCGGCTTGGGTGCACTCGGGCGCTTTCCAAGGGATCGGGGCGCTCAAAGCCCAGTCCATCTTAAAAACGCCCGGTCCATAGCGATATAGCGTCAGTCGTTGCCGGAAATGTTCCGGCAATCTTTTACCAGCGATTTTGACGAACTGACGGGGTGTGACATCGCAGAGGATGAGCGACTGGTCGTCGATTTCGTCAAGGGAAGTGATTTTCGTGTTTGTGGCGATGCGACCGCCTAAGCTCTCGAAATAAGAAGCCAGGGCGTTCGCAATCTTCTGCGATCCGCCGCGAGGAATCGGCCAGCCGGCCGCATGCGCCAGGATGCCTAAGATCCATCCGAAGGCCGCGCATCCTAACGATTCGAGCGGCATGACGGAGTGAGCGGCTAAGCCAGCAAACAAGGCCCGCGCCGCTTCGGCTCGAAAGAGTCCACGCGCGGTGGTTGTTGCAGGCCACAACGCCAGCGATCCGAAGCGCGCCATCAACAAGGGCTTTGCAGGCAGATGTAAGAGCGGCTGTAGAACTTCGCCGGCGAGACTCGGCCACTGCTCGACCAACCTGGCTACCATCCGACGATATATTGCTCCATCCTTCCCCAGCAACTCGCAGGTTCGATCCAACGATGTATCGAGAATGGCGGCCGATCCATCGTCGAGAGGATGGGCCAGGGGCAGAGGCGGGTGAATCCATTCGAGTCCGTAATCGGCCAGCGGAAAGACATCGAACGCGGGTGAAGACGCAGCCAGGGGATGCACCGCGGAACAGATATCGTGAAGGAATCCCGGAAGGGTTAGCTCGGCGGATCGCGTGCCTCCGCCGATCGTCGATTCGGCTTCGAGGACCGTGGTGCGCAGTCCAGCCTTTGCGAGCACGATCGCAGCCGTCAAGCCATTCGGGCCGGATCCGATCACAAATGCGTCTTGCATTCTCTTCAGATCAGACGCGCGGTTCGGGCGGTTCCTAACCGTTTTTCGAGCCGTAAAGCGCGATGCCGCAGCGCATCGCAATCCGCGATTTCGAGAGCGCTGCGCGTCATTTCGAGCGCCATCGCGTAATTGCGTTCCCGATGTTCGTAATGCTTGGCGAGTTCTTCGAGAGCCGGAGCGCGAAAAGGATTGCGCGATGCGGCAAGCTCAGTCAGGACATCCAGCGCCGACGTTTGCCGGCCGAGCTTTTTTTCGAGAGCCGCGATGTCCCATAGCGTGCGGAACAACAGATGGTCCGCGAGCCCGCGGTCCACGGCGCGGCGAAAGAATCCCAGCGCGTTTTCATACTGCTCGGCCTGGCGTAGCCAGCGCCCCAGCCCGACCATCTCGGCTCCATGTGACAACCGCGCTTTGTCAGGCGAGTGAAAAGCCCATGGCACGATACCCGTGAGACACGCCAGAGTCAGAATATCGATGGCGTTGTGATGGAAAATCGGCAGCAGCTTGAAAGCTTCGCGGGTCCGCAGATACTCGAAATAGACGTAAGGAATCAGTTCGCCCGGCAGATCGCCTTCGCGTTCGACTCCGAGGATCTGATTCTCCAATTCCACCAGCCGGCAGCTGTCGAATCGCAATTTCCAAAGCCGACGAGCTCCGTGGAGCAAATCGAGATGGACGAGACGGCTGAATGGCGGTTTCGAGCGCTGCATGCGATAGCGCGTCTCGAGCAGCGGCTGATCGTACGTTTTGCCGTTGTACGTAATGAGAACGTCAAACTGATTAAGGTGTTCGGTGAGCGAGTGCAGCAGGCTGGCCTCTTCGCCGAATTCGCGCATGAAGAACTGCCGGCATCGGAAGCCTTCCGGCGTGATGCGTCCCACGCCGATGAGAAACGCGTACGTGCCCGAGCCGCCTGCGAGGCCTGTCGTTTCGGTATCAAGAAATGCCCATTGAAACGGATTTGTACGCTCGATCTCGCCGTTCGAGATCGAACTCAGAAAATCTTCGGGCAGATCTTCGAGATCGCAGATGCTCATGCTGCCGTGACGGCGATGGCGCTCCCAGATGCGCTCCGTCTGGAAATGGCGGCCATACTGGTTTTCGATCTCGTCGCCCTGGAGCCACTCCTCGGGGAAATATTGCTCGGGAGGTTCGGGCCGGGTGACGACGGGAGGCGGAGCTTTCGGCTCAGCGAACTTGCGGTCGATGCGGGCGATCTTGCGGCGTAGGAGAGCTAGCTGGTCCTGAAGATCGCCGTTCGCCATCTTTTCGCCAGTGTACCATTACAGAAAAACTGAGAGGTTTGGAGCGCGAATTGAACAGAGATAGCGGGATTACGAGTCCGTCTCTTCCACCAGACGCTCGACGCGGATGGAGTAGATGGCCCGCTTGCCATGACGATCGCTGTGAAAAAAGACACGCTGGCTGTTGGCCGAAAAGACGGGCGCGACTTCGGCGGCGTTGCTCGACCGATGCTCGCAGAGAGCGAGTTCCCGCTTCACGGAACGGACCAGCAAGAGAACGTACGGCGAAGCCTTGCTGCCGCTGGCGCCGACGAAGACGGAAGCATCGGCGTTGCGTCCGAAATGGACATATTGGGAGGTATCGGCCACTGCCCGATCCTCATTCGCATCGGGATCAAACTCGCGAATATCGTTGAGCTGTTTTCCGCTTTCGGGGAAGCGGAGATACAGAATGACACGGCCATCGGCGGACCATATGGCCGGCCCGATTCTACCCGACGCGAGACGTAGCCGCCGATTCTGCTCGCCGTCGTAGTTTACTAGCCACAAATCGGCACCGCGTCTATACAGGATGCCGGCGCGCCTCGGACGCGGGATAGGATTCGAAATCAACTCGGGACTCTCGATCTCTCCGGCCGGACCATTGCCCATCAGCCGCACCGTCCGAAGCCGCGAGGAGCCTGCGCTGTTTTCGACGACGAAACAGTGCGTGCCATCGCCGGCGATCGAGACATACGCGATCGTTGCGCCTTCGGCCGCTTCACAAATCGGTTTGTGTTTCTGGTTCGACAGATTTGCAGAATAAACAGTTTTGCCGTCGGCGTAGAGGAAGACTTTCTCATCGGCGCCGAGTGCCAGGGAATCGGGAACCAGATCGGCCGCATTCGTAAGCGGATACGATTCGAAGGTCTTCAGGTCCATGCGATAGGCCTGATTGGACCCGGTACGATCGTTCATGTAAATCAGGAACGTATTTTTTCGTGAAATTGCGTGACTGTAATACGGCGGCAAACGCGATGTATGCAACGGGTCCGTCAAGCGAGTTACATCGAACTCGGTGGCAGGGTCAGGGTAGTGTTTGGCTTCGGATGGTAAAGCGTTTTCGGATGCGGCCCACGCGCGCAGAGCCGGCAGACTGGACAGAAAAAGCCGGCGAGTATACTGGCTACGCATGCTCAAAACTTCGCGCTATGGCTCGCCAGCCTGTCGCTTTACTCCTCTTCTTCTTCGATGCCTTCTTTAGCAGCCTTCGCAGCAGCGATGATTTTATCCGCCTGCAGCGCAGGGACGTAGTCGTAGTGTGAAAACTCCATTGTGAACGATGCGCGGCCTTGTGTCATGGAGATCAGATCGTTCTGATAATTGAGCATCTCCGACATGGGGACCTGGGCCTTCAGGATCTGCGTGCTGCCCTTGGTGTCCATACCCTGGATGCGCCCGCGACGTCCGTTGAAATCGCCCATCAGATCGCCGGCATATTCGACCGGAGCGTGCACTTCAACATTCATCACCGGCTCCAGAATGGCCGGTTTGGCCTGCTGCATCGCGGCCTTGAAGGCTTTTCGCGCAGCGAGCTTGAACGCCATTTCCGAGGAGTCGACATCATGGTAGGAGCCATCGTATACCGTGACTTTGAAATCGACCACGGGATAGCCGGCGAGGAAGCCGTTGGCGGCCGCTTCGACAATTCCCTTCTCAACCGCCGGTATGAAGTTTCTCGGAATCGCGCCGCCGAATACTTCATTGGCAAACTCGAATTTCGCGCCACGCTCGAGGGGCTCCATGCGGATCCAGCAATCGCCGAACTGTCCATGTCCGCCGGTCTGCTTCTTGTGGCGTCCCTGGACGTCGGCTCTCCCGCGGATCGTTTCGCGATAAGGAATTTTGGGAGCGTGCAACTCCACTTCAACGCCGTAACGTTTCTTGAGACGGCTGACAATCACTTCTACGTGCTGCTGTCCGCTGCCCGCCAGCAGGAACTCTTTCGTTTGCGGGTCGCGATAGAAGCGCAGCGCCAGATCTTCTTCGAGGATTCTTTGAATCGCATTGCCCATGCGATCTTCATCCTGTCGCGTCTTTGCCGAGATAGCGTAGGCAATGGACGGCTCGGAAATTTGAACGCCAGGATACGCGATCTGTGACGCCTTGTCGTCGATGGTGTCGCCGGTCAGGGTGTCCTTGAGCTTGGCGACGGCTCCGATATCGCCGGCATGCAGCTCCGTCACAGGCTGTATGTTCTTGCCCATGAGCGTGCCGATATGGGCGAGCCGCTCCACCGTTCCACTGCGGACATTCGTGAGATTCGCGTCGTTTTTGACGATTCCCGAAATGACTTTGAAATACGTCACGCGGCCGGCGAAAGGATCGGCGATGGTCTTGAAGACGAATGCCGAGACCGGCTCGCTATCTTTGATGGCGCGACGGGCTTCCGCGCCGTTGAGCCTGCCTACCAGCGGATCGTGCTCGGCGGCGGCGGGGAGATTCTCAACGATGAAGTTCAGGATTTGATCCGAACCGATATTGTGAAGAGCTGATGCGCATAGCACCGGATAAATGCGGCGTTCTTTGATGCCCATGCGCAGGCCGTCGACGATGTGCTCCACGGGCAAGGTGCCTTCGGCGAAGAACTCTTCCATCAGAGCATCGTTGCCTTCGGCTATCATTTCGACCAGCGCTTCGTGGGCCTTCGTGGCGGCATCTTGCAACTCAGCGGGGATCGGGCCTTCTTTGCCCTTGCCATCGCCGTCGGGCGTATACGAGTACGCCTTCATGCGGACCAGGTCGACGATGCCCTTGAAATCCTTCTCCGATCCGATGGGCAAATACACCGGAACAGCGGAACGTCCGAAAACTTCGTGAACGCTGGCCAGCGCGCGTTCGAAGCTGGACCGTTCGCGATCGAGCTTGTTAATCACGATGGCGCGCGGAAGGTTGAACTCGTCCGCGAAACTCCAGACTTTTTCCGTCTGCACCTCAACGCCTGCCACGCCATCAATGACAACGAGTGCGCTGTCCGCTGCAACGAGCGATGCTTTGGTGTCGTTGATGAAGATGTTGAATCCCGGCGTGTCCAGGAGATTGATCTTCTTCTTGTTCCACTCGACGGTGGCGACCGCGGTCGAAATTGTTATCTTCCGCTGGATTTCGTCATCGTCGAAATCCGTGATCGTATTCCCTTCATCGACACGAGTCAGGCGATTTGTAGCGCCCGAGGTGTAGAGGAGGCCCGCGGCCAAGCTGGTCTTTCCCGAATTCCCATGGCCGACAAGGCCGACATTGCGAATGTCAGCGCCTTCGTAAACCTTCAAGTGAATTCACTCCCGTGGTGAAATCTAAATCACGAGATTATCACAACCGCGTTACGCTTCCCTGTCCCGCGCGATAACGGTTCTGCTGTACCATAGAAGCCCTTCGCTCGCGACTCATGCGTGGGCAAACGAGGGTGTCGGTACTAAGGCGTTCACGGGGATTGCAGGACTATCGACGTTGCCGTACTATCGGGTCGAACGTGCAAGGTTCAAGTGCCGCAATCCTATATTCTCTCCATACAACACAGCCGTCCGGATGGCCGTCTGCTCGAGGAGACATTTCGACAAGACGGGAGCGACATCGAGCTGCTGACGCTCTATTCCTCCGAAGCAGCGCTCGAGCATTTGCGCGACGTGCGGCGTCCGCTGCCCGCGTTGATTCTTCTCGCGGGGCGTTTGCCGACCATGCCGGCGGTCGAGTTTCTGAGGATCTTCAAGTCTGACCCGCGGCTGCGGGGCATTCCCGTGCTTGTCATCAAATCCTACATGCGGCAGGACGAGATCGATCAACTGTTCGCGGAACAGGCCAGCTCCGTGATCGAATTGCCCGGGAAACTTACCGAGGTCGAAGAGATGGTGCGGCTGATTAAGGCGTATTGGTTTGGAATCGCGGGATTAGGATCGAAGGACGACAAGAGTCGCGAAACCACGTCGTAACGTACCATTGTGGTTCGATGTCTCGCGATTTTTTCCTGCGCGCCGCGGTTCTGCTTGGCGTTGCTCTCGTCGTAATTACGGAGTCTCTGGGCGCTGTCGGAGCGATCAACCGGCCGGCGCTCGTCATTTGTTGGATCGCCGTTGTTGTTGCAGCGGCGGTCTGGCTCTTGCGACATAAGATTACGTTCACGCTGACTCGCGATCCCGTGGTTCTGCTGTGCGTCGCGGGATGTGCCGGCGTGCTGATTCTCACCGGCATTGCGGCATTCTTCAGCCCGCCGAACAGTGCCGACGCCATGGCATATCACATGCCTCGGGTGGTGTATTGGGCGGAGCAGGCGAGCGTCCGTTTCTTCCCGACGCAATATCTCAACCAGATCATGCTGCAGCCGATGGCGGAATACGCCATGCTTCACGCATATGTTTTGACGGGCGGAGATCGTTGGATCAATTTCATCCAGTGGTTCGCTTCGATCGGCTGCATGATCGGCGCGTCGGTGGTCGCCGGCCAATTGGGAGCGCCCGTTAGAGGACAGGCAATCGCCGCGCTTTTTTGCGCCACGCTGCCTTGCGGAATCCTGGCAAGTTCGGGAGCCAAGAACGATTACGTCATGGCGTTGTGGCTGGTCGCCGCTATCTACTTCGCTTTACGTGGCGAAACCCTTTTCTTGGGCGCAGCTCTCGGACTTGCTCTTCTCACCAAAGCCACGGCTTATCTTTTTGCGCCCTGGTTGCTGGTGGCCATCCTTATATTCCGCCGCTTGTCTTTTAAAGCCATGGCGATCGCCGCCGGTTGCGCGCTGGCCTTGAACACACCGCAGTTTGTTCGTAACTACAACCTGAGCGGCTCCATTATGGGGTTCGACTCGGCCCAAGGCGATGGTTTTTTTCGCTGGAGAAATGACCATCCCGGCTGGAAGCCGACGGTCTCCAACATATTAAGGAATGCTTCCGAGCAAGTGGGCGCTCGAAGCGAGCGTTGGAATAACGGTGTTTATCACTTTGTTGCGAAGGCGCACGAGCTGTTGGGGATCGACCTGAACGATCCGTCCACCACTTGGCCCTGGGCGAAGTACACGGCGCCGAAAAATACAAATCACGAAGCCGATGCGCCCAATCGCTGGCAACTTGCGGTCATCGTCGCGATTTTCGGCGTTCTGGCGTGGAGAGTCCTGCGCGGCGGGCGCGATCGGGAGAGGGCTCTCTATGGCCTGGCGCTCATTCTTGGATTCGTCAGCTTTTGCGCCTATTTGAGATGGCAGCCGTTCATGGCTCGATTGCTTCTACCACTATTTGTCTGCGCCGCCCCGCTGGTGGGAATGGTCGCGGAAATGAATGTTTGGCTGCAGGTGGCGCTGTGCCTTTTTCTTATTAATAATGCTCGTCCCGACCTGTTTGAAAACTGGGTTCGGCCTTTGAAAGGTCCCCGGAGTGTCCTGCATGTGGCGCGCGATCGCCAATATTTCTCGGATATGAAGCCTTGGAACAACGAGGACTCCTATTTCGCGGCCGTTGATGTGCTGGCCAAATCGAATTGCCGGACGGTCGGAATCGACATTACGCATTTCCAGCTCGAATATCCGCTCCAAGCGCTGCTGCGCGAGAAGGATCGGGATTTTTTGTTCGCGCACACCGGAGTCGACAACGCGTCCTCGCGGTACGCCCCGCCCGTCTCGAAACAGCCCTGCGCGGTGGTTTGTCTCGATTGCTCAGAAGACGCAAAACGATTAACGATGTACCGGAAATTCTCCCGAAGCGTAGTCGTAGGCCGCTTTGTTGTCTTTCTGGACTAGCTGAATATATATGACGCCGATGAAACGGGGCGTCGCCGACACATCGGCGTCGCCGTGTTGAAGAAGGAATTCAAGCCCGGGTTGGAACTTCACATCGAGATTGCGCATATTGCGGTGCGTCGCCGGCCATGGCATAGACAAGAATGTTTGCATCAATGATGCCCCGCTCAAAGGACATCGTCGTAGATATCCCGCCTGTGGAGCGAACCGATCACTCCAAGTCGCCAGACCGGCAATTCAGGAGCCTTCCGGCTCTCCGGGTGGACACTCGGCGCGCGCTCGTTGATCAACCGCTCCAAGAGAGCATCCACAGTAATGCCTTGGCGGCGGGCTTCTTCCGCAAGACGAGCTTCGGTTTGCTGCGAGATGTTGAGGCTCATGGAAACGTTCCTTGTCTAAAGGTTACCGTGCGGAGGCATGGCGAACTACGAACCGGCAACTACGAACCCCGAACCACGAACGCCCCGGTTGACTAGACAGAGCTTATTCGCTAAGCTTAAGTTACTGTAAGGACCGAACGGAGAACGTCTGTCTGTATGAATACCCAATTCCCGTCCAAGGGGGAAATTGTGCGGCAATGGCATGTTGTGGATGCCGATGGCGCGGTCCTGGGCCGTGTTGCCAGAAAGCCGCCATGCTTCTGATGGGCAAGCATAAGCCCAGCTACACCCCGTTCCTGGACACGGGCGATCACGTGATCGTGGTCAATGCCGCCAAAGTCCGTCTCACGGGGCGGAAAGATGAACAGAAGGTTTATCGTCATCATACGGGTTATCCCGGCGGGCTGATTGAAGTCGGCGCGACGAAAATGCGCGCCACACGCCCCACGAAGATGCTCGAACAAGCAATCGCCGGCATGCTGCCGAAGACCAAGCTTGGCAAGCAGATGTATCGCAAGCTGAAGGTCTATGCGGGTGACCGGCATCCGCACCAGGCGCAAAAGCCGGTAGCCCTGTCGTTGAGCTAGGGCGCGTCAGAACAGATTTACGAGGATATTGAGTGCCAGCTTCGCAAGTACAGCATTTAGGAACGGGTCGCCGGAAGACCTCCGTTGCACGCATCTTCCTGCGGCCGGGCAAAGGCCAGATCACGGTCAATGGCCGGGCCTTTGAACATTATTTTGTGAATGAAACGTCGCGCGCCATCGTGCGTCAGCCTCTGCTCGCCACGGAGGTGGCGGACAAGTTCGACGTTTTGATTCTAGCCGATGGCGGCGGTATCGATCGGCCAGGCAGGCGCTGCCCGGCTGGGGATCGCGCGGGCGCTGGTCGAATTCAATTCCGAACTTCGAGCGAGACTCAAGGCGGCGGGTTTCCTGACCCGCGATCCTCGCGCGCATGAACGGAAGAAATACGGCCAGAAAGGCGCTCGCAAGCGGTTCCAATTTTCCAAGCGCTAGAGCATGGGGGCGCTTCGCGTTCCCATCGAGTGATGGTTTGTGGGCATTTGTTCGTCATAACCCCTTAGGCCTCTCGCTTCTTCTAGCTCACCGGCTCGTTTTTCGACGACACAAATTCCGCTTTGGGCCGTGTCGCCCGTAGATTGAGTCCGGTGCAACCCGCAACCACAGACAAAAGGAGGCATTTTGCCGTCAATTTCAATGAAAGAATTGCTCGAAGCAGGCGTTCATTTCGGGCACCAGACCAAGCGCTGGAACCCAAAGATGAAAGAATACATCTTTGGCGAACGCAATGGCATCTACATCGTCGATCTGCAGAAGACCCTGAAACTCTTCAAAGACGCCATGCGGTTTGTGGCGGAGCAGGCTGCGCAAGGCAAAACCGTACTCTTCGTCGGCACCAAGCGCCAGGCGCAGGAAGCCATCGCCGAGGAGGCCACGCGCTGCCAGCAGTATTATGTGAACCAGCGCTGGCTGGGCGGGCTGCTGACCAACATGACCACCGTGCAGCGCTCCATCAAGCGGCTCAAAGAGCTGGATTCGCTGGCGAACGAGAGCGGCTGGGAAGGCCGCGCGAAGAAAGAAATCGGACGGCTCGAGCGCGAGCGCAAGCACCTGCAGCAGAACCTGGCCGGCATCAAGGAAATGAACGGCCTGCCCGACCTGCTGTTCGTGATCGACTCCAACAAGGAAGCGATCGCTGTCAAGGAAGCCCGCAAGCTGGGCATCCCGGTGGTCGCGGTGGTGGACACCAATTGCGATCCGGACGAAGTGGATTACGTGATCCCCGGCAATGACGACGCTCTGCGCGCCATCCGCCTGTTCACCAACAAAATCGCCGACGCCGTGGTGGAAGGCCGCGCACTCGCAACCGAGCAGGACTTCACGCCCGAAAAGGTAGTCACCGACGAAACGCCGCTCGAAGAGATTCCGGAATACACGCAGTTCGATCCGCATCAGCTCGACCAGTTGATGTCCGAAGGTCTTTCCGACGAGGATCTGCCTTCGATGTCGCTGCCGCGCAAAGGCCCCTCCTCGGAGCAGCCCGCGGAAGAAGTCACCAATACTCTGGGCTCCCGCGAGTAAGCGTTTTTCGCGGTCCCGTAATCAGCACGGGTGGCACACGTCGCCCGTGCACAACAAACGAATAGCGAACGAACGGAACAATGGCTGAAATTAGCGCAAAATTAGTGAAAGAGCTGCGGGACCGCACGGGCGCCGGCATGATGGAGTGCAAGAAGGCTCTGAGGAGGCCGAGGGCAATCTCGCTGAAGCCGAGATCATCCTGCGCAAGCGCGGCTTGTCGTCCGCCGCAAAGAAGTCCGGCCGGGCCACGCGGCAAGGCGTGATCGCAAGCTATATTCATCCCGGCTCGCAGCTTGGCGTGCTGGTGGAAGTGAATTGCGAGTCGGATTTCGTGGCTCGCACCGCTGACTTCCAGGAGCTCGTGAAGGATATTGCCATGCAGGTGGCTGCCGCGGATCCGCAGTTTATCCGCCGCGAAGATGTCACCAAAGAAGCGCTCGATAAGGAAATGGATATCCAGCGCGGCCGCGCGAAGCAGGAAGGCAAGCCGGACAAGATGATCGAAAAGATCGTCGAAGGCCGCATGAACAAGTATCTACGAAGAAGTGTGCCTTTACGAGCAGCCGTTCATCAAAGAAAACACGACCACTGTCGGAGACCTCATCAAGGCGAAAATCGCCAAGCTGGGCGAGAACATTTCAGTTTCCCGTTTTGTGCGCTTCAAAGTCGGCGAAGCGGTGCAGATCGAAGAAACGGCCGAGACTGCTCCTCCGAGCGAGTAATAACGGCCTGAATGCCGAGATACCAACGTATCGTCCTCAAGCTCAGCGGTGAAGTCCTGGCGGGCGGGGCTTCTTTCGGCATCAGTAACGAGCGCGTAAGCGCCCTTGCAGCCGAAATCGCTGAGGTGGCAAAAACGGGCGTCCAGATCGGACTTGGTGGTGGGCGGCGGCAACTTTTTTCGAGGAGTCGCCGCCGCCGCCAAACATATGGATCGGGTGGCGGCCGACCATATGGGTATGCTCGCCACGGTCATCAACGCCCTGGCGTTGCAGGACGCGCTTGAGAAGGCCGGTATCCCGACCCGCGTCATGACTGCCATCGAGATGCATGAAGTCGCGGAGCCTTACATCCGCCGCCGCGCAATCCGGCATCTTGAAAAAGGACGCATCGTCATCTTCGCGGCCGGCACTTCGAATCCTTACTTCTCTACCGACACCGCAGCGACTCTCCGCGCTCTCGAAATCCATGCGGAAGTGATTGCGAAAGCGACTCGCGTGGATGGCGTATACGACAAGGATCCCATGCGGTTTGAGGATGCCGTCAAGTACCCCGAAGTGAGCTATCTCGAAGTGCTTTCAAAGGCTCTCGGGGTGATGGATGCCTCCGCCGTCGCGATGTGCCGCGATAACCAGCTCCCTATATTGGTTTTCAATCTCACCACCTACGGCAATATCATGCGGATGGTGATGGGCGAGCCGGTCGGAACACTAATCCACTAGATATCCAACGTTCACAAAACTGAAAGCGATTCTCCTCTACTCTGGGAATAAATAAAACACCAGTATCCAGACATGTTTCGGACATCGGAGGTCCTGCAATGACAGTCTGCGACGTGCTCCGCGGGTTTGTCACGAACCCGCGAGAGCTGCTCATTCGCCAGTGGAATTGGAAATCGGCTGTGTTCAGTTCCACCTTTCGGGCAGGGATTTTTCTCTGCGCGAACCTTAGTGCCGGATGGCGCGCGGCCACCGGAGCCATGCTCGCCGAGTTTCTCTATCGAGGCGCGACGTCGGGCTTCTACGGCGCCATTACACAGGCGTTTCGCCGGGCGGAACCCGCCTGGGCCGCCGGAGTCGCCGCGATGATCCTGCTTCCGGTCCTGACCCATTCTCTAGAACTCATGGTCCACATGTTGCGCGGAACGCCGAAGCTCTTCACCAGCATCGTGTCATCCGTGATTTTCACGGGAATCTCGACGCTCTTCAATCTCTATGCGATGCGCCGCGGCGCTCTGGTGGTTGGCGATGGCGCAGGCTCCGTCGCATCGGATCTACGGCGCATGCCGAGGCTCATTGGCGGGTTTGTCGCGGCCGGCCCCGTTGCGCTACACCGCTGGGCAATGTCACTGCAATTACCCGAATAGTCCACGATACAATCGAGGATATGCGTTTCTGTCTCCCGGCCCTCCTGTGCCTTCTGTCGCTCTCCGCGCAAGTCAAAACAGCCTTTGACAAGCCCACCTTCGAGGCCTACGTGAGGCACCTGCTCCTCATCGATCCGCGCGTCAAGATTACTATCGACGACCCCAAGCCATCCCAAATCGCCGGCTTGAAAGAGGTCTTCATTCATATGTCCTTCGACGGCCGCACGCAGGACGACAGCTTCTACGTCTCGAACGACGGCAAACGGGTGCTCTACGGCAAGGTCTTCGACATCAACAGCAGCCCCTTCAAAGCCGACCTCGACAAGATCCATACCGACATGTCGCCGAGTTTCGGCTCTAAAGACGCGCCCCTCGTCCTAGTTCTCTTCAGCGATTTCGAGTGCCCGGCCTGCAAAGAGGAAGCGAAGACGATCCGCGATAATGTCGCGAAGGATTATCCCACTCAGGTGCGCGTTTATTTCAAAGACTATCCGCTGGAGCAGATTCATCCCTGGGCCAAAGCGGGAGCGATTGCCGGACGTTGCGTGGCCCGTCAGAACGCTCAATCTTTCTGGGATTTCTACGATTGGATCTACGAGCATCAGACCGAAATCACGGCGGAAAATCTGAAGGACAAAGTTCTCGAGTTCGCGAAGACGAAGAATCTCGACACCCTCCAACTCGATCGCTGCATGGACACCAAAGCTCCCGAGGGTGACGTAGACAAATCGATCGCCGAAGGGAAAGCCCTCAAGATCGACCAGACTCCGACGCTGTTCATCAACGGCCGCCGAATTCCGGGCGCCGCGCCGTGGCAGAACTTGAAATCACTGATCGACGCCGAGCTGGAATACGCGAAAAAAGACAGCGACGCCGACAAGTGCTGCGAAGTTAAGATTCCATCCGCGTTGAACAAATAGATAATGCGCCATCTCGCTGTCCTCGCGATTGCGGGCGGTTTGTTCGCCGCCGACCTTAGCACCACCGAGTACATGAGCTACGTCAAGTATCTCGCCTCGGATGCCATGAAGGGGCGCGCCACGGGATCGCCCGAGTTGGATAAATGCGCGGCATACATCGCGAATCAATTTCGCGCCATGCACCTCCAGCCGATCGACGGCAAGAGTTACTACCAGGATTTCGACGTCACCACCAGCGCCAAACTGGGGTCCCACAACAGCATGTCCATCGAAGAAGGCGCGAAGCGTGAAACCTTCACACTCCAGCAGGATTTCGTGCCATTGAACCTGTCTGCGCCGGGTGAGATATCCGCGCCGATCGTCTTCGCCGGCTACGGGATCACCGCCCCGGAATACAATTACGACGATTACGCGGGCATCGAGGCCAAAGGCAAAATCGTCGTGATCCTACGGCACGAGCCGCAGGAATTCGACGAGAAGAGCATCTTCGAGGGCAAGGTCTACACCGCGCATTCGCAAATCTTCGCGAAGGCATCCAACGCTAAGATTCACGGCGCACGCGCCATCGTTTTCGTGAACGACGTTCCGGCGCATCCGAACGACAAAGACGAGCTCGACGCATTCGGCACGACGGAAGGCCCCGCAAACGCCGGAATCGGATTCGTTCAGATCACCTACGCGACCGCTTCAAAGTGGTTCAAGGATGCCGGCAGGAACCTCGAGGATATCGAAAAAGGAATCGATGCCGATTTGAAGCCGCGCTCTTTCGATTTTCCGGCGGCCACACGCGTCGACCTCAACGTCGATGTCCAGCGCGAGACCAAACGCGTTCACAACGTCGGCGCTTATTGGCCCGGCGAGACGAAAGAGTATGTGATCATCGGTGCCCACTACGATCATCTCGGCCTCGGCGGACAATTCTCGCTCGCGCCCTCGCTCACCGGCACCATTCATCCCGGCGCGGACGACAATGCATCCGGAACGGCGGGAGTCGTCGAGCTGGCGCATTGGTTCTCGGAGCAGCCCAAACACAGACGCGGCATCCTGTTTTTGACCTTCGCGGGCGAAGAGCTCGGACTATTAGGCTCCAGCTACTACGTCAACCATCCTGAGTTGCCGCTCGAAAACGCGATAGCGATGATCAACCTCGACATGATCGGCCGCGTTCGCGATCAGAAAATCTATATCGGCGGCGTCGGAACCGGCACGACGTTCCAGAAGCTGATCGACCAGGAGACGCAAGAGTATCATTATCAGAGCGATCTCTCGGAAGCCGGCTACGGTTCGAGCGATCACACCTCGTTCACCACCAAACAGGTCCCGGTGCTGTTCTTCTTTTCCGGCCTGCACGCGGATTATCACAAGCCTAGCGACACCTGGGACAAGATCGACGCGCCGGCCGCCATCAAGCTGCTCGACATGATCTCCGGAGTGATGACGCGCCTTGCGGACGATCCGGGCCGTCCGACCTTCGTTCGCGTGGCCGATCCGCATCCCATGGTCGCCGATGCGAGCGCCCACTCCGGCAACGTATCCGGCTACGGCCCCGATTTCGGCAGCATCCCGGATTTCGCGGAGATTCCGAATGGCGTCCGCTTTGCCGATATCCGACCCGGCTCGCCAGCTTCCAAGGCGGGACTGAAAGCCGGCGATATCCTCACCGAATTCGACGGTAAACGCATCCAAAACCTGTACGATTTCACCTACGCCCTACGTGCTAAGAAGCCCGGCGAAACGGTACTTGTGAAGGTGATTCGCGGGGACCAAACGATTGAAGCTAACGTACTACTGACCGAGCGCAAGTAACCACGCATACTGGGTTCAGGAATGGTTCCCATGATGACTCCAGACACAATGCAGGTACTAGGAAATCGCGAGAGTTTCTCATTACCGCCGCTGATTCTTCATCCCTTCGCGGACGCTACGGGTCCCGAGCGGCTTGTTGAAAGCTCGCGCGCCAGCCTTGCATTACAAGGGCTCCTGCCTAGCGGCGCCAATACACCGGAAGATCTGGAGCGCAAGGTCCTGGAGGGCCGCTACTGCGAAATTCGGATGCTTTTTTATGTCGGCTGCGACGTCCTCCGTTGGGCCGACCAGTGCATGGAACAGATTAGTCGTCACCCCGAGGTCTTCGGCGAAGGAATCCAGCGCCAGAGCTTCATCGCCATGCTGGTCCAGAATCCTCCCGGGCTGGTGCAGCACAAGCTCCGTAAATGGGGCGTTGCCGATTATCGGTCGATTTTCAGCCGCGCCATCGGATTGAATGCGGTCTTCGCAAAGGTTCCGGCCCGCGAAACTCTCTCGGACGATTTTCTCCGCAACTACTTCCGCTTCGCCGATCAGCTCTATGCCATGACGCTCGGCCAGTCCTCCTACACGCCCATCGATCCTTCCCGCTTCAACTTCGAGCTTTATTCGTCAGGCGAATATTCGCGCATGCTCGAGAAGGAATGGGAAAGCTGAGATTGCAGTAGGGGGCCACGGCAGCCGATATACTGCTGTGGCCTCCGTCTTAACCCACACCGCCGAACCGATCCCTAAAACCGTACCGAGCCAGGACCGAAGAACGGTCCTGCTTGTCCTGCTTGTCCTGCTTGTCCTGCTCCTCTGCCTGCCGTCGCTGGCTCTTGTCTGGACTTTTCGAGACGTTCCCCATTTCGGCGTCCTGCAAGACGACAGCCTCTACTATGCCGGAGCCAAAGCTATTGCCAACGGATCCGGATATAAAATCCTGAGCCTGCCGGCGGAGCCGTTTCAGACGAAATATCCACCGTTGTATCCGCTTTACTTATCCCTCGCATGGCTAGCAAATCCGTCGTTCCCATCGAACCTGACGATTGCGCTCGCGCTTTCGTGGTTGAGCCTGCCGGCGATCCTGCTCCTCTTATATCGGCTGCGCCAACCTTGGCTGATTCTGGTGCTGGTAGCGACGAACCCATACGTTATCTTCTATGCGTCGAACATCGGATCGGAATTGTTCTTCCTGGCGTTCCTTTTGGGAACGATTCTGGCAGCGGAAAAACAGCGGCCGTTATCCGCGGGCCTGCTCGCGGGAGCAGCTTACCTCGCAAGGACCGCTGGAATTGCGCTGCTCCCCGCCGTGATTCTGTATTTCCTGATCCGCCGACGTCCACGCGACACGGCGTGGTTTTCGATCGGCATGCTTCCAGCCATAGTCGGCTGGACAATCTGGTGTCATTTGCACCAGGCTCCGGGCCACGATATCGTGACGCTCTGCTATACCAGCTACACGGGCTATCAATTCTTCAACGTCGGCTGGGACAATTTCACGGTCGTATTGTGGAAGAATTTCGATGCGCTGCTCGAATCCATGGGATCGTTCGTTTTCCCGCAGATGCTGAACGGGCTGGCAGGAAAAGTGATCCTGCAGCCGATCGCCATCGCGATGATTCTCGGTATCGTGCGCCTGGTCCGTCGAGGCGAACTCGTGTTGTATGCAATCTGCGGAGCATTCTCAGCCGCGATGCTGCTGGTGTGGCATTTTCCGCCCAACCAGCGTTTCCTCCTGCCTTTGGCGCCGCTTCTGCTGGCCGGATTTGTGAACGAAGTGTCGCATCTTGTGGACACACTCCGTGTAGCGTTCAAACACCGCGATCGAAGCCAAAGAGTAGTGGCGTATGGGTTCACGGCAGTGCTTGTGATGATCCTGACCACGGGCCTGGGATTACAGATTTATATGTCGGTGTCGGCTGTTCCGGAGTTATTCTCCAACGATCGGAAGAATGACCGGTCGTTTCACCATGCTTATGGCTGGATCACGGCCAACCTTCCGGCGAATGCAAACATTCTGTGGGAACAGGATGTCGTGTACTACTTAACAACAGGCCGGCACGCAACATCGTTTCCGATTCCGTCTCGGCAATGGTACGCGTACGGATTTGATCGCGACAACGATTATTACCGCAAGATGGACGAATTCGCCCGGAGCCAGCATCTCAGTTATATCCTTGTGCACAGAGACGCAATTCAGAAGGCCGCCATGGCGAACCCGAATCTCGAAAAGATACACGAAGAGCCCGCCTGCGTCTTGTACCGGGTGAAATAGGCGCCGAGCTTCGCGGACGCCCTAATTGCTAAAGTGAGCCCGTCGTTTCGACGATATACGCATGTGAGTACTGCTCAGACCGGGGCCCTAACACCTCCCGTCGGCCGAACCGGCAAGAGTGCGCTAACTGACCGGCAAAACGTCGTGTTGCGGTCGCTACAGACGGCGGCCACAGTTTTAGGCTCTCTCCTGTTCATGAGCATCCTGCATATCGGCTCATTTGGTTTCATCGCTTTTTCGCTGGCGGGATCGTTCGCAATCCATATCTACTTGCGACGACAGCCGAGAGAAGCGCTCGCCGCTGTTCTGGCCGGAGCCGCGTATTTTGGATGCTATGTCTTCACGGGTGGTCAATTCTCCAGCTATGTCGGTTCGCAGCCCGGCACCGCGGGCGCGTTCTTCGGATTGGGGAGCTTGACGACGCTCACGATCCGAACCATCTGGCATGCCGGCAGCGACCGCGATGAAGTCTGCAGAACCATTCGGTGGATGGTGGTAGTCCCAGCCTTGTGTACCTGCTCGATGGCGGCGGTATCTATCGCTTCCAGCCTCACGCCGAAAACCTGCGACCTTTTCCTGTACGCTTTTGACAAGACGCTCGGGTCGCCGAGCTTCGTCGTGGGACAGTGGTTTCAGTCCAGCGATGCGCTGCATCTGGTGAGTGCCATCGCATACAACAGCCTCCCTCTGTGGATCTCCTGTTTCCTGATAGTACGGTGCACGCATCCTGGCGAATCACGCGTGGATTTCGGCATCGCATGTGTCGCATTAGGAGCAGTCGGCTTCGTGCTCTATCAGATTTGTCCTGGATCGGGTCCATTAAACTCCTTTCCTAAATTCTTCCCGCAGACACAACCTGACATTCCATTGAGTTCGCTAAGAAGGGTGGTTGAGTCCGGGTTGGCAATGCGAAACGCCATGCCGTCGCTTCACCTGGGATGGGTGCTGCTATGCTTCTGGAACTCGCGGGGCCTGAGCGCGACCATGCGCACGGTTGCAACCTTCTACCTTGTATTCACTGGACTGGCCACCATCGGATCGGGCGAGCATTATCTGATCGACCTGGTGGTTGCGGTGCCGTTGGTCCTGTGCGTACAAGCTGCATGCAGTTCCATGCCGGAGCGTTCGAAAGCCCGCTGGACGGCGCTGTGGATTGCCGCGTTTATAACCATCGCGTGGCTGGTGTCGCTAAGGACGGGAATCGCGGTCAGATACGGATCGCCGATGATTTCGTGGTTCTTGGTCATCGCATCCACCGTGCTGTGCTGTGGCCTGAAATGGTATATTTCTCCTCCGCCTTCACAGCAGGACCTTAGTCCGAGGCTCCGTCCTATTTTTTGATTCAGTTGCCTCGCTCACCTTCGGCACGGTTATCCTGAAGGCATGGAATTTCCCCGCCTGCTGACAGCGCGTCAGAACTTTCCCGATCGCAGTGTTAAGGATATACCGGACGAAATACGACGCCAGCTCTCGCAATCCCGATTTGCGTCGCGTCTGACACCCGGCGCGAGCGTCGCAATCGGCGTCGGGAGCCGCGGTATCGCGAATATCTCCACGATCGTCCGATCGGTGGTTGAATTCTGGAAAAACCGGGGCTGCAGCCCGTTCATTTTTCCGGCGATGGGGAGTCACGGCGCGGCCACAGCCGAAGGCCAGGCGGACGTTCTCGCACACTACGGCATCCATGAGGCCACCATGGGCTGCCCCGTTCGAAGTTCTCTCGATGTGGTGCCGCTCGGCAAGACGGTCGACGGGATTGAGACTTTCATGGATCGCAATGCCCATGAAAGCGACGGTGTCATGCTGGTCGGCCGCGTGAAGGCACACACCGATTTCGATGGCAAAATCGAAAGCGGCCTTTTTAAGATGATGGCCATCGGACTGGGAAAATTCGCAGGCGCGCAACGGTATCACACGTATGCTTACAAGCTCGGCCTGGAATATGTGATCCGGAGCGTAGGACGACAGGTCCTCCAATCCGGTAAGATTCTCGGCGGCCTCGCAATTTTGGAAGACGCCAACCACAACACGGCGCAACTGACCGCCGTTCCTGTCGAACAGATGGAGCGCAAAGAAGAAGAGCTGCTCGCGCTGGTGAAGAGCTGGATGGCGAAGATACCGGTTCCGAATCTCGACATACTGATCCTGGATGAGATCGGAAAGAACATCAGCGGCGCGGGGATGGACACAAAAGTCGTAAATCGCGGCGTGAACGGCGAATACAATCCGTGGCCGAATACTCCTCGCATTGAACGCATCTATATCCGGGGCTTGAGCGACAGCAGCTACGGCAATGGCGTTGGACTCGGCATGGCCGACGTCGTGAACGACCGCCTGCTTGCGGCAATCGATTGGAATCCTACTCGCATCAATTCCCTTACCGCCTCCACGCCCGCCGCGATCAGGACTCCGGTCCACTTCGCGAGCGACCGCGAGTGTCTGGAGCGATTCGCACCTACCGTCGGTAAATTGGATCTCTCGAACGTGACGTACGGTTGGGTCAGGAATTCTCTGGAATTGACGGTGTTGAAGTTAAGCGAAAACTTAGCTGAGGAAATCGGAAAGAATCCAATTGTCGAGATTATTGGTGGACCAGAGCCGATGGAATTCGATGAAAATGGGAACCTGGCGTCGACAGTACTAGAAGCGCAAAAGGTGGGGATTTCTCACTAGCCTGCTGGGGGTTAAACGGGAGTAGCCTCTTGCTGGCGGGCGGGTCCGCCATTTGGGTGCGCGTCCCCGCCCAACCAGACAGAAGGGTTGTTTAGCTTTGTGTGCTAGCCTGCGCCATCGTGCTAGAAATTTTGCTGAAAATGGTGCTGATGCTGGTGGCGACACCCGGCATAATCGCGCCGGCGGCGACGGCTACGAAACCTGCCATCAAAGCATATTCGATGAGGTCCTGACCGCGTGTATCCTTCCAGATTCTGAGTTTCCAAACCAAACTGTTAATCCGTGTCATTGCTTCTCCTCTTCCCTGCAACCGATTTAGTGTGTCCGTTGCTGATATGAAGTTATCATCCATCCTCGACTGGATAAATCAGAATAACTCCCTAATCGATAGCCTGAAACAACTAAGGGTGGAGCACCCAAAAGTTTCCCCGTAGTACGCTCGTAACCGCGCATTATAGGGACGCCGAGATCAAAGCGCATCAGGCCTTTCCACCATTTGTTTCACCCATCCTAAGGTGCTGAAACCTATCGATCAATTCGTACCGCGAGTACGCCGAAGCAACCGTTTCACCGCGTTGCTCGATGTGGCCCGCCCGCACATGCCCCATATCGGCGGCCATGCGCAAGTACTCGACTTTCTCGGGGTCGATTCCCATGATTCGGCAGCATGTTGCATCCACTGCCACCAGATCCTGTCCCATCACCAGTACTCCCGTGGGTTTAGGTCTACCCTGAATCGGCCCGTTCCCATCCATTCCCACGATGCCGTCAACGATGGCGAACGTGCGGCGGAACTTGCGATTCAAAGCCACGATCGCATCCGGAATCCCGATGTAATGCAGCTTGTTCTTCGGCCATCCATAAACCGACCCGGGGACCAAGCCGAAGAAATTCTTCATGGAGAGCGTCGCGCCGGCCCAGTGATGCGTTTTCATCTTCGCTAGCGACACGATCAAGTCGGCCCGCAGCGCGGTGTTCGGGAAGTAAAACGTGCTTTCGCCGCCGAAGTTGGAGACCGCGGTCACGTCATCGCGATTCAGATCCGTAAATACCCGCTCGAATCCCGGCACCGCTTCGAAGTATTTCGCCTCGGACGCCATTTCGTAGGTGTCGCGGCGATGGCCGGGGCCCTCACCGATCGTCACCTCAGCCGCGCCGAGCTTTTGCATCACCTCATAGGCCGCCGCAATGACCCTCGCATCCGTATTGATTGCCGTGGCCGCGTCGAACTCCACCAGATTGGGCTTGAGCAGAACGCGTTTACCTTTGACATCCAGCCCGCAGGCGCGCGCTCCTTCGAGCATGGGCCGAACCAGGTCGACCGAGTAAGACTGCGCCTTCAGGATTGCTACCGCGGAATAGCCACGAGGGCCATCGGCTAACGGCGAAGGCTGCGTGTTGCCGATGCGAGTAACGGCATAGCCCGATACCGCGGCAACCCCGCCCAATCCGAGAAAAGCTCTGCGGTTCATGCCGATGCCTCCGTCCGCAATAGTCTGTGATTGCCTTGTGGATGCGCGATCGCTTCCAGCGCCGCGATCATAGTGTCCGTACCGGGCGCCGCGTTCTGCGGAGAAGGCAGCGTATCGCCCCACGCCTGCAAAGCAATCGCGAGCCACACCTTTGCCAGGGGCGATTGGGTCGTCTTCCATTCCGCGCGGGCCATATCGAGCGCCGATCCTATCTCTTTGCGCCGGCCCTGCAATCCGACCAGCGCGAGTGCGGTCGACTCCGGATACGATGGCGCGGACACGCCATAGGTGCTCGCGGAACCATGATTCCACCCTCCGTCGGAGCAGCGGCGGACCAGAATCGCCTTCTCGCCTTCGTGAACGCGTTCTGCGATGCTGCGGTCCCGCAGGTGCTTCTGCGCGTGTTTCAGCGCTAAAATCGTGTGCGCTGTCGGCTCAATCCAAGACGAGGTCCCGGGACGCCACGGCCATGCCGGATGGCTGGTATCCCCTTCCACTTTCCCAAGTCCGAAGAATTCCATCAGCCGGAATGTGAGGCAGCGCTCCGCACCCTCGGTAGCCAGCAATCGATCTACGCCGCGCTGCAACATCTCGGGATTACGTGTATCGACGCAGCACAAAGTGACGGCCAGCGCCGATACCCAAGTCCCATCCTGGACCTGAGCTCCGGCTCGCCAGCTTCCATCGGTAAGCTGCCAACTTGCGACCAAGCGCCAGGCGCGATCCAGGGCTGCGGCAGCATTCGGATCTCCATGTAGGGCGAGCATGGAATATGCCGTCGGTTCTAGCCAGGACGATTTACCAGGAAAGTATCCCCAGCCTCCATCGAGGTTTTGGGTCCTCAACAGAAAATCGCGGCGTGTGTCCAGATACACTTCGGCCATACTCTCGTATCGGCCATTTGCGTTAGAACTTTAAGGGCGCGCGTTTTTTGCCGTCGCGACATCCGGCAGCGGGCGCGGATCCGCTACATTCGGATCGAGCCGCCAGACTGTACGGCCCCGGAAATACTCCTTAAGTCTCGTGTTCTCCTCGGCTCCCAGGTCGCGAGCCCAAACAATCCGCGAGCTGTCGATGTCCGCATCGTTGTAGATCCACTGCAGCAGATTATTCGGATCGTCTTTGGGCGTGACGATGACGAGATGTTTTCCCGGCTGCGTGGTTAAATATGCGATGGCCCGCACCTTCGCGTAGTTCCCCTTCACCTGGCAGCACCAGGATTGATAATTCAGGTGCTGCGTGTAGGGCAATCCGGCATTCTCGGCAGCGATTCGAAGTCCAAGCACCATCACCATCAACACTGGCAGCAGGCGCGCCAGCAGCAATCCTGTTCGCCGGCCCTCATATTTCCAAGCGCGAAGGCGTCTCCAACACTCGATCAGGATGGCCACGATTGCGCCGGTCGCAGGCGCGATATAGTGCGCCATCGCCGCGCCTTCAAACAGGACGGCCGCCGCCGCGCACGCCAAACTGATAATGAGCAAGCGTAATCGTCCGCTTCGCCAGACTGCGCCGAAGAAAAGTAGAGGAATGGTGAGGGCCGGTCCAATGAAGAACCTCCAATACTCCTGGACGCGGAACATCAGGTATACCAGGAAGTGGAATGGCGAATCGACCTTCTCGTGCTCGGCCATTTCATATTCGTAGTAGCGATGCATCTCCACGCTGCGATGCTCCAGAGCGACGGGCTTAACCCATGCCATCGTCCCTGGCCATCCATAGGTTTTCTGGCTGATGCCATAAGCCGTCTGGACGGGACTCCCGGTAACAGCTTTGAAGTAGATCCCGAGCCCCAGCAATGCCACCGCCATCACCGTCCCGACCGGCACTAGAAAGCGCCACGAAAACCACTGCCGAACTAATGCGATCGCAAAAGGAGCGCTGAAGAATAGGCCTTCATAAGGTCGCGTATAAGCAAGGATGGCGAGCCCCATCGCGAACGTCAGGGACATGCCGAAGCTGGCCCGTTCTTTCAACCGCGGATAAGCTCCCGCCACCAACGCGCCGCCGATCGCCGGCAGAAAACCGCCGTAAAAACTGTTGACCCAATAGCTGCCGATCGAGAAACGCAGCAATGTAAGCACGCCGCCCGCAAGCGCCCACCGCACGGGCATCCAGCCTGCCAGCATCCACGCAATTACGCCGCAGCAAATCCCGCTCAGCAGCAATACGCCGAACCACGGCTCGCCCGTCAGCCATCGAGCGGCGGCCAGCACCGCCGCATGTCCCGGGAAGTAATTCGATACATAATGTGGCTGTTGAATGATATGCAAACTCTCGAAATGCGGCCAAAACGTGTGCGTCGGATTCGCCAAACGGCCATCGAGCAGCGTGTCTGCCAACAGCAGATGACTGAACTCATCGGCGACTACCGGCTTGGGGATCGGCAGCAACGGGAGAATCGCCAGCCGAATCAGGATGGCGGCCAAGCCTACCGCGACAAAGGCTAGGGACGGTCGCCGAGCCAGCCGCGCAAGTGCCGCTTCGAGTGGTCCTAGAAAGCGCAGCCTGCCTGTGTATCCGTACCGAACAATTGCGATTGCAAGCCCGGCTAACACGGCTATCTCCAGCAGATTCCAATCCTGCCGGAGGCCCTGGTAGACGCCCGCCAGCGTGAATAGGATGAGCTCGAACAGCTTGTTGAAGAATTGGGACACCTAATCTGCATAATCGGCAGTAGCGCCCGCGTTACATTAGGTTCGAATGCCCAAACCGAACGAGTACGGCCTCATCCTGGCTGGGGGTCGAGGTACCCGTTTTTGGCCTCGCAGCCGCCGCGCACAAGCCAAACAGGTCCTCCGATTTCTGGGCGAAACCTCCTTGATTCAGGACACTGTGGCGCGTCTCAAACCGCTGCTCCCGCCAGAGCGAATCTGGGTCCTCACGAACGAGTATTTGCAAGACGAGATCCGCCGACAGTTGCCCGACGTTCCCGCGGAACAGATCTTAGCCGAGCCGGCGCAGCGCAATACCGCACCGGCAATCGGACTGATGGCGCACATCCTCAATTCGCTCGATCCCGATTCGGTCATGGGTGTCTTTCCTGCCGATCATGTCATCGGCAAACCCAGCCGCTACCTCCGGCTGGTTCGTCCCGCATTCAAAGCTGCCGCTCGGGGCAAAATCGTAGTGCTGGGAATTCAGCCGCGCTGGCCGGAGACCGGCTATGGCTATATCGAGTTCGCGAAGGGGGTCGAACCCGGCGCGCTCCAAGCGCTGGCAGTGAAGCGTTTTCGGGAAAAACCAGACCTGGCGGACGCGAAGAAGTTCGTCAAAGCCGGAAATTTCTATTGGAATGCGGGTATGTTCTTCTGGAAAACGTCGGTGCTGCTCGATGCGCTCCGCGAATTCCTGCCCAAGACCGCGCTGCTGCTCGCGGCTCTCCCTGCATTCCGTGATCCCGCATTCTTCGACGTTCTTAAAGAGAGCTTCCCGCGCTGCCAGAACATTTCGATCGATTACGCCGTTCTCGAAAAGGCCCGGGACGTGGTAGGCTTCGCGGCTGGCGACATCGGATGGAACGACGTCGGCAGTTGGAATGCCGTCTACGAACTGCTCCCGCGCGACAAAGCCGGCAATGTGACGCGATCCGAAGCCCTGGTGCATTCGAGCACCGGTAATTACGTCGACGCGGAGGGCAAATTAGTCGCCCTGCTGGGCGTCAAAGATCTGGTCGTGGTGGATACGCCGCAAGCTCTGCTCATCGCCGACCGTTCCCGCGCCCAGGAAGTCGGCGATCTGGTCAAAATGCTCGAAAATCAGAAAAGACACGATTTGTTGTGAGCGCCGCGGAACCATCCTTCACACAGAGGCGCCGGCGCAATTTCGGCAAAGAGCTTGCGCAAAAAGGCTGGTACCACAGCATCGAATTTCCCGATGGCTCGGTCACAGACGGTCTTATCCCTCTGGCGCGGCTTAAAGAACGCGTCGGCCACATGCCGATCCCCGAAGACCTGCGCGGCAAACGAGTGCTCGATATCGGAGCATGGGACGGTTGGTTCAGTTTCGAGATGGAGCGGCGCGGCGCGGATGTGGTTGCAGTCGATTGCGTTGAGATCCAGAATTTTCTGGCCGCGCACGAAGCCCGCAAATCGAAGGTCGAATACCGCATCCTTGATGTGATGGAGCTGAGCCCCCGCGAGCTCGGATACTTCGACATCGTGCTATTTCTTGGCGTGCTGTATCACCTGAAACATCCGCTACTGGGTCTCGAGAAAGTTTGTGAGCTGACGCGCGATCTGGCGATTGTCGAATCGTACGTAATCGACGATCCTTCGGCCACGCCCGGCTATCCGCGTATGGAGTTCTATGAGCGCGGCGAGTTGGCCGAGCAACTCGACAACTGGTTTGGGCCGAGTCCGGAGTGCCTCGTCGGGCTGTGCCGCACCGCCGGATTCGCACGCGTCGACTTACGGGACATCACAGACGAGCGGGCAACCGTCGCATGCCATCGGAAATGGGCCGCGCCCGTGACGCCTCCTGTCCGCCCCGCGCCGGTGTTGAACGGCGCCCTCCATTACCGCAACTACGGATTCAATTTCTATTCGACTCGCGATGAATATATTTCCTGCTGGTTCAACTCACCCGGTTTCGAGCCGACGCGGGACACCGTATTTCCAGAGGTCAGCGGCTTCGGAGTCCAGCCCATCGACGTACGCCGCTTCGACGAACAACAGTGGCTCGCGACGTTCCGGTTGCCGCCGGGTCTGGCGCCCGGATGGCACGAGGTCAGGCTGCGAACGGAAGGGAGCTCATTCAGCGAACCGGCTCGGATCGCCGTTGATATGCCTGTTGTCGCAAAAGAGATCAGACTCGAAACCGTGGCGGACGGACAAACATGGGCGCGCGGCGAAGTCACTAGTGGGTTTCTAAGCGTCTGGGTCGCGGGACTCCCCGACAACGCCGACCGCGGCAATGTCCGCTTGTTGATCGATGGCCGCGCACAACAAATCCTCTACGTCTCGACGCCCGACGAGCAAGGCCTGCGACAAATCAACGCGAGACTGCAACCGCTGGTTCGTCCTGGAACCCATGAACTCGCGGCGGAGTGCGGTGGTACGCGATCGAATAGTACAAGTATTCGCACCTGCTAGAATGAGATTCGGTTCCGATGGAACGGGCTGGTCGATCCCTCGCCAAACTGAAACTTTCCGGCACGATTTCCGCTGACGAACTCGCTATCTCGGCTTGGCCGGCGGCGGTCGGCAAACGTATCGCGTCACATACGCGCGCTGTTGCGCTCGTGCGCGGAAACTTGGTGGTCGAGGTCGAAGACGCTGTCTGGCAGAAACAGCTTTTCTATTTGCGATCTCATATGATCCGCAAGATTTGCGAAATTCTGGGTGACGCGATTGTGACTGAAGTCGAGTTTCGCATCGCGGTGAAGCGGCGACCTCCTGGCGTCGCGGTGCAAGCTGCGCC
This sequence comes from Bryobacterales bacterium, assembly GCA_963802915.1. GTDB lineage: Bacteria > Acidobacteriota > Terriglobia > Bryobacterales > Bryobacteraceae > JAICMB01. The sequence goes on along the minus strand of CAWDKQ010000015.1, from coordinate 544,953 downwards.
GGTTTCCGCCGTTGACGATGCCGACAGTATCGAAGATCCCGTTCTGCGCATCGTATATAAGCAAGCAAGGAAGAAGGCGACCGGGTGAAGATAACCGAGCAAGAGGTCCGATACGTGGCCGACCTCGCTAACTTGGATTTAACCGACGAAGAAGTTCGCAGGCTCAACCACGATCTGGACGAAGTGCTGACTCACATCGAAGCCCTGAATGAGCTCGATACCAGCGGCGTCGAACCAATGGCGCAAGTGCTTTATGAATCGGACCCGACTGCTACGCTGCGCGAGGACCGTGAACTGCCGAGTCTGGGTACAACACTCGCCCTTGCCAATGCTCCCGCGGCCGGTAACGGCTACTTCAAAGTCCCGAAGGTGATCGAGCGATGACGCTCACCATCGAACAGGTTCAGGAGGGGTTGCGCGCAAAACAGTTCAGCGCCGTGGAACTAGCCGAGAGCGCTCTGAAATCCGCTGAATCAGAGAATGCCAAAACGAACGCCTTCCTGACGTTTGCTCCCGACCGGGCGCTGGCAGCCGCAAAGCGTGTCGATGACGCGATCGCGCGTGGCGACGAACTTGGTCCATTGGCTGGCGTACCGATCGCAATTAAAGATGTCATCGTCACGAAGGGTCTGAGGACCACATGCGGCTCGCGGCTGCTTGCGGATTATCAACCTCCTTACGACGCGACCGCCGTGATTCGATTGGAAAAGGCCGGCGGCGTCATTATTGGCAAAACGAACTGCGACGAGTTCGCCATGGGATCTTCGAACGAGAATTCGGCGTTCGGACCCGTGAGAAATCCTGTTGCGCTCGACCGCGTTCCGGGCGGGTCGAGCGGGGGATCGGCAGCGGCGGTCGCACAAGGAACAGTCTCGATTTCGCTCGGATCGGATACCGGAGGATCGGTGCGACAGCCGGCGTCTTTTTGCGGCGTGGTTGGCGTTACGCCGACTTATGGCCGCGTGTCGCGATATGGACTGGTGGCGTTTGCAAGCTCGCTCGATCATATCGGTCCTTTCGGCCGCACGGTTCGCGACGCGGCGCTGCTTCTTCGAACCATCGCCGGTCGGGACGAAATGGATTCCACGTCCGCGTTCGCGCCGGTGCCGGATTATGTCGCCGCGCTCGACGGCAAAGTGAAAGGTACGAAGATCGGCCTTCCGAAGGAATATTTCGAGGGCCTCTCCAGCGAGTCGGGCGACCTGATTCTCAAAGGCGTCGAGACACTGAAGGGTCTCGGATGCGAAGTCCGGGAAATCAGCCTCCCTGCGACGAAATACGCGATCGCCTGCTACTACATCATCGCGACCGCGGAGGCGAGTTCCAATCTCGCGCGCTACGACGGCGTTCGTTATACGATGCGCGCGGCGAAATCAGACACATTGAGCGATATGTATCGGCGCACTCGCGGCGAAGGCTTCGGCGCGGAATGCAAGCGCCGCATCATGCTCGGCACGTATGTCTTGAGTGCCGGTTACTACGATGCCTATTATCTGAAGGCGCAAAAAGGTTCGCGCCCTCATCGCCGAAGACTATAAAAAAGCATTTTCCGAAGTGGACGCGATCGTGGCGCCCGTTGCGCCATCGCCGGCTTTCAAGATCGGCGAAAAGGTTAACGATCCGCTCGAGATGTATCTTTCCGATATCTACACCATCACCGGCTCCCTGGCCGGCATTCCTTGCATGAGCGTCCCTTGTGGAACGACGGCCGGCGGACTACCGGTCGGCATGCAGATCCTGACCAAACATTTCGACGAGGCCGGTATGTTTCGTCTCGCCGATGCTTTCGAGAGAACCACCCAATAACAAGACTGAGAGGAGATCAAAATGGCGTTTACACTACCAAGCCTGCCCTACGCTTACGATGCTCTGGAGCCGCATATCGACCAGAAGACGATGGAGATCCACCACACGAAGCACCATGGTGCTTACGTGACGAATCTGAACAAGGCTCTGGAATCGGCTCCCGATCTGCAAAACAAGACGATCGAAGAACTGCTGGCCAACAACTGCGCGATTGTTCCGGAGAACATTCGAACCGCGGTCCGCAACAATGGCGGCGGACATATCAACCACTCGATGTTCTGGGTGATCATGGGACCGGGCAAAGGAGGCGCGCCGCACGGCAATATCGCTCAGGCGATCAACGGCACGTTCGGCGGCTTCGACACGTTCAAAGAGAAAATCAATGCCGCGGGCGCCGGCCGTTTCGGATCGGGCTGGGCATGGCTGCTGAAGAGCGGCAACAGCCTCGAGATTTCATCCACTCCGAATCAGGATAGCCCCGTGATGGAAGGCAAGTATCCGGTGATGGGCATCGACGTTTGGGAACACGCCTATTATCTGAAGTATCAGAATCGCCGGCCCGAATATCTCGGCGCATGGTGGAATGTGGTTAATTGGGAGGAAGTCGAGAAGCGCTTCAACTCCGGGAGGTAACGCTGAACATTCTGACGCTGACAGGCGTCTCGAAGCACTACCCTGAACATAAAGCCGTAACCGGAGTCTCGCTCGAAGTCGAGAAAGGAGAATTCTTCTCACTTCTCGGGCCCTCCGGTTGCGGCAAAACAACTACACTTCGGCTCATCGCCGGCTTTGAAGATCCCACCGCGGGCGAGATTTCCATCAACGGACAACCCGTCCAGCACCTCCGGCCCTACCAGCGCAACGTCAGCACGGTATTTCAAAACTACGCTCTGTTTCCGCACCTGACAGTTCAGGATAATGTCGAGTTCGGGCTGCGGCGGCGTGGCGAGAACAATATCGCCGCGCGCGTGCGTGAAGCGATCGAGATGGTTCAGCTGACGGGTAAGGAGTCGCGCAAACCGGCTGAGCTTTCCGGTGGCGAGCGGCAACGGGCGGCTCTGGCTCGATCCCTGGTGCTGGCTCCCGATGTTCTCCTGCTTGACGAACCGCTTTCGGCGCTCGATCCGGCACTTCGCAAGCAGGTGCGGGCGGAACTGAAGAGCTTGCAGCGGCGGGTCGGGATTACGTTTCTGTTCGTGACGCACGATCAGGAAGAGGCGCTCTCCATGTCGGACCGAATCGGCGTAATGAATCAGGGGCGGCTGGAACAGGTCGGCACTCCTGAGGAGATTTATCTTCGGCCGCGCTCGCGCTTCGTGGCTTCTTTTCTGGGGGCCATCAATTGGATCAATGGAATCGGCGTACGGCCGGAGGCGACGCGATATCGCCAGGACTACTCAGAACGGTTCGCGGCCCGCTACGGTTTTACATTCGACCTTCCTTGGCAACATTATTCAAGTGCATGCACATCTTGGCGATGGGGCTCCTATAATGGCCGAAGTCTCCAGGCTGCACGAAGTTTTCGCTCCGGGCGATGCCGTTCACATCTGGTGGAATCCTGCTGACGAGCTGACCTTCGAATGAGCAGCCGTCTGCGTTCATGGTTTCTCGCTCCATCCTGGACGGTGATGCTGCTCCTGTTTGTCGCGCCGCTCGCGATTATCTGTTTCTATAGCGCGCTCACTCGCAGTCCCTATGGCGGGTTTTCCCTGCCCTGGACTTTCGAAAACTACCAACGTCTATTCGATCCGCTTTATCTAAGAATTCTGGGACGTTCCTTTTGGATCGCCGGTGTTTCCACGGCGCTCTGTCTTCTGCTCGGCTTCCCGCTGGCGCTTTTTATCTCGCGATCGGGCGAGCGCAAGAATCTGTATCTGACATTAGTCATGCTGCCGTTCTGGACCAGTTTTCTGGTCCGAACCTATGCGTGGATGTTTCTGCTGCGCGACACCGGACTGATTAACACCGTACTTCAGAGAATCGGCGTCATTCACGATCCTCTGCCGCTGCTTTATAACGATGGCGCGGTGATCCTGGGTCTCGTGTATGGATTCCTTCCGTTCATGGTCCTGCCGCTCTACGCTTCTTTGGAGCGGCTCGACAGCAACTTGCTCGAAGCCGCGGCGGATCTGGGTGCGCGTCCATTTGCGACACTCACTCGCGTGACCATTCCGTTGTGCGCTCCCGGCATTCGTGCCGGCTTCATCCTCGTATTTATCCCGTGTCTGGGTGCGTATCTCACGCCGGACCTTCTTGGCGGCGGTAAATCGGTGATGGTCGGCAACCTGGTTCAGAACCAGTTCACGACGGCTCGAGATTGGCCGTTTGGGTCAGCGATGTCTCTGGCTCTGATGGCCATCGTGATGCTCCTTCTGATCGGGCTGATGCGGCGCGGCGATGAGGGGCTTCTGTGAGACGCGCGGCCCTGCCTTTATATGCCGCATTCGCGTTTGCGTTTTTGTACCTGCCGCTCGCCGTACTCTCCTTGTTCAGCTTCAATTCGTCGCGATTCACAGTGTGGCAAGGATTTTCTCTGCAGTGGTACCGGGCCGCTTTTCAGGACACGCAACTCACGGATGCCGCATGGAACAGTCTACTCATCGCAATTGCCGCAACGTTTCTGTCGACCATCATCGGAACACTGTGCGCTTATGGCTTGTGGAAGCGAAATGCGCCAGTTCTTTCGGGGTCGTTGTATCTTTCACTGGTGACTCCCGAGATTGTTACCGGCATTTCCCTGCTGGCTTTCTTTCAATGGATATTTCGATTCCTGAGTATTCATCTCGGGATGCAGACGGTGATTCTAGCGCACGTATCGTTTTCCATTGCTTATGTCGTGATCGTGGTGATGGCGCGGCTGCGGACGGTGGATCCAAAGCTCGAAGAAGCGGCGCTGGATCTCGGAGCTAACGAATGGCAGGCATTCCGATACGTCACGCTACCGATTATTCTTCCCGGCGTGATTGCCGCGGCGCTGCTGGCGTTCACGGTATCGTTTGACGATTACGTGATCACCAGCCTGGTTGCGGGCGTGGATTCGGAGACGCTGCCAATGGTGATCTACGCGTTCGCGCGGCGCGGCGTGAATCCGGTAGTTAATGCGATCTCGTCGCTGATCGTGTTCGGATTCGGCGCTCTCATTTTGCTGTCGCAAAGGTTCCAACGAACGTGAATCGGCGCGTGTTCCTCCTCGGCGTTCCGGGGCTCGCGGGCTGCATGCGCGATCGGCGGCCGCGGCTCAATGTGTTCAATTGGTCGAGTTATATTGCGCCCGAAACGGTTCCGAAATTTGAGGCGGAATACGGTGTGCGTGTGCGGTATGCCGTTTACGAGAGCAATGAGGAGATGCTGGCGCGAGTGATGGGCGGCAATTCCGGATGGGACATTGTTTTTCCCACCGACTATATTGTGAAACCGATGGTCGAGCAGGGTCTGCTTGCGAATCTTCGTCATGATTTGCTCCCGCATTTAAGCCAGCTCGAACCGCTTTTTCTGCGCCCTGGCTGGGATCCGGATCTGCGGTGGTCAGTCCCTTATATGGTTACGGCGGCGGGCATTGCGTATAACCGCAAGCTGACTCCGGCTCCGGTGGCGTGGTCCGATATGTGGGAACAACGGCTGCGCGGGCGCATCACGATGCTCGACGATCCTTTCGATCTGTTCGGAGCGTGTCTCAAGCGAATTGGGTGTTCCATCAATTCATCCGATGAGTCGCAGTTGAAGCGGGCGCAAGCGGAGGCGATCGCCCAGAAGCCGCTGTTGCGTGCTTACCTGAACGCCGAAGCTCGCGACCAGGTGGTCAGCGGCGACGTGCTGGCGGCGCAGATGTGGAATACTACGGCGCAGCAGGCTATGGATTCGTCGGCTGACGTTGCGTTTGCTTATCCAAGCGAGGGGTATGCCACGTATCCGGACTGCTCGGTCATCCTTCGCGAAAGCCAGCGCGTGGAGTTGGCGCACAAGTTTGTCGATTTTCTGCTGCGTCCCGACATTGCGGCAGCGAATGCTTTGGCCGCTCGCACCACTACGACGAACGCTGGGGCGCGCGCGTTGTTGCCAGAGTCGTTTCGGAATAACGCGACATTGTATCCGCCTCCCGAAATCGTGGCGCGAGGCGAATGGGCCGCGACGCTATCGCCGGGGTGTCAGAGGCTGCGCGACCGGCTGTGGACTGAAATTAAGTCGGCGTGAAGGCTTATTTGGACAGCGGCAATTTTGTAATGCCGTCGGAAGTCTCGTAGCGCAGTTCCCAAGCGGCATCCTTCGCCTTCTTTCCGGGTTTGGGGAAGTACAGATAGCCGGCTACAGGGTGAACCGTCTTTCCGTCCGGCAGGCCTTTCTCCCAAAGTTCCTGGCTGAGGACGCTGGCGGTCTGGGTGGGGGACCTTCGCGGCATGGGCTGAGGTGCTGGTCCCGCGTCACAATCGAATCCGGGGCGGCAGGGCTGCGGAGCGGGTCCGCCGATTCCTACTCCCGATTCGGCAGTCGTGACGGTGCCGCTGGTCTGCCGGCCCGTAACCGGATCCGGGTAGGATACGCGGCCGACTGACATACCCGTGGATGTATTGATATCGTGTGGACCGTTGCGGCTCGGAGACGGTACGTCGTCCTTTCCTGCGAGGATTTCAGCGATGGTATCCGCATCTACCGGCCGGAGCGCGGCGTTGTTGGCTCCCACGGATAGCTCAAAATCGTGGGGGTACAAATCAACATCTCGCCCGGGTCCGGGGAAAACGCCGACTTCGACCACGACATACCCGGCATGATTCAGATCCGCGGCAAACATCTTCTTAACCTGCGCGGGAGGAATTAATTCGGCGCCGATCGAAAGATTCTCTTTCGTCTGGTGCGAGGGATAGCTGTCGGCGTCGGCGCGCGGGCGAATTCCAGGCGCGGAGGCCATCAGGAGTAATGCGGAAACCAAACCGGCGAGAACGGCCTTTTTCATAATTGCGCCTCCTCTGGATATTCTACGTGGGTTTCCCATCGAGCGTTTCCTGATTTGTGGGATGCACCACTTGGGTCGCTTCGACCATCTTTAGAATGAGATGCTTCTTATGCATAATAAACGGGTTGTGGTAATTGGCGGTTCATCGGGCATTGGATTTGCCGTGGCGGAGCAGGTGGCTGCCGAAGGGGCTGACGTGGTGATCGCGTCGAGCAATGCTGATCGTGTAGCGAGTGCCGTCACGAAGCTCGGGAGCAAGGCGGAAGGACGCACGCTCGACGTGTCGGATGAACGGGCGATTCGGAGCTTCTTTGAGAAGCTGGGCGCTTTCGACCATCTCGTTTTCACGGCCGGCGATTCGCTGCAATTGATCGAGCTTGCGGTTATGGATTTCGAAAAGGCCCGGCAAGCTTTCGAATTACGTTATTGGTCGGCACTGGCGGCAGTGAAATATGGGAACTCCCAGATCCGACCTGGAGGATCGATCGTGCTGACCACGGGTATCGCCAGCCAGCGTCCACGCAAGGGATGGTCGCTGGGCGCCAGCGTCTGCGGGGCGATGGAGGGGCTCACTCGCGCTTTGGCGGTAGAGCTAGCGCCGATTCGCGTGAATGCGGTATCGCCGGGCGTGGTGCGGACCAATCTGTGGCAGAACATCCCGGAACAGGACCGGGAAAGCATGTTCGAGAACATCGGCAAGAGTCTGCCGGTGGGCCGCGTGGGCGAGGCTCACGACATCGCGCAGGCGTATGTTTTTCTGATGCAGGAGGGATTCAGCACGGGGCAAATCGTCACGGTGGATGGCGGGACCGTTCTTGTTTGAGTGTATACTCATTTATAGTGGCTCGACCCAAAAGCGAAGATAAGCGCAACGCGATTCTCGATGCGGCCGCGCGGGTGATCTCTGAAAGAGGGCTCGGCGCGGCCACATCGGCTATTTCGAGCGCCGCCGGCGTGGCCGAGGGGACGCTATTCACTTATTTCAAGACCAAAGACGAGTTGGTGAATGCCTTGTATCGCGACATCAAGCTGGAGCTTGCGGACGCGATGATGTCTGGGTTTCCGCGTAAGAAGAGCGTGCGCCTAAGGCTGGAGCATGTGTGGAATCAATACGTGGGTTGGGGCGTCGCGAACCCCACTCATCACAGGGTTCTCAAGCAAATTGAGGTTTGGGGCGGACTGAAGCTGGAATCGAAGATGGCGGGATCGGCGCCGTTTGCGGAAATTCAGACCATGGCGGAAGATGCGGTGGCGCATCGAGTCATTCAAGATCTGCCGCAGCAATATATCGTCGCGACTATGAGCGCACTGGCCGAGACCACGATCGATTTTATCCGACAGTATCCGGCTAAGGCGGAGGTGTATCGTATGGCCGGATTTGAAATGTTGTGGGCGGGGATCGCGCGCAAATGATCATTATGTGAATCTATATGAGTGAATACTCACTCATATATGCAAGGAGACTGAGAGAAGATGGCGAAGTGGACAACCGCGGATATTCCATCGCAGAAGGGCAAACTGGCGGTGGTGACTGGTGCGAACAGCGGGATCGGCTGGCATACCGCGCTGGAGCTGGCTCGGGCAGGTGGCGAAGTGATTCTGACGGCCCGGTCGGAAGTGAAGGGGCGGGATGCCACGGAACGAATCCGGCGACAGCTTCCAAAAGCCAAGGTGCGTTTCGAGATGTTGGAACTGGCGAGTCTGCGGTCTGTGCGGGCGTTCGCTGCAAAGATCGGGAGCGAGGCGAAGCTCGATCTGCTGGTGAATAATGCCGGGGTGATGTCGGTACCGGAGCGGCAGCTAACTGAAGATGGATTCGAATTGCAATTCGGGACGAATTTCCTGGGACCATTCGCTCTAACTGCATTGTTGATGCCGGTGCTGCAGCGAGCGTCCGCGCCGCGCGTGACGACGGTGTCGAGCGGCGCGGCCAATATGGGGTTGAAGCGGATCAATTTCGACGATCTGCAGTGGGAGAAATCGTACGGGCCCTGGAAAGCTTACTGTCAGTCGAAGCTGGCGGACATCCTGTTTGCTCTCGAAATGGCGCGGCGGTGTAAAGCGGCAGGCGTCGCGGTGCTGAGTGACGCGGCTCATCCCGGATATGCGCGTACGAATCTTCAGACGAGCGGTCCACGAAGATCGTCAGCCAGTCTGATCGAGAAGATAGTCGGCTGGTTCGCATCGCAGGATGCGGCTCACGGAGCGCTGCCGAGTTTGCGTGCCGCGACGTCTCTCGATGCGGCCCCGGGTAGCTATTATGCGCCGGATCGGATGTTTCAGTTGAAGGGAGATCCGGTGCTCATCCCGATTCCGAAGCCAGCGCAGGACGAGGCGGCGGCGCGGCGGCTATGGGAAGTATCGGAGGGATTGACAGGAGTGCAATTTCTGATAGGCTAGAAGCATAGAGTGACGAGGCATCGAGAGACAATGCCAGTGGAACAAGAACGGCGCGATCTCTTCCCAGGCGCCATCGAAATGATGGTTCTACAGATCCTTCAGCGCGGCCCGCTGCACGGCTATGCGATCGCGCGGCACATTCGCGAAACATCCGAGGACGCCCTTCAGATTGAAGAGGGCACGCTCTACCCTGCCCTGCAGCGGCTTCTCCGCGAGGATTGGGTCCACGCGGATTGGGGCCTTTCGGCCCACCATCGGAAAGTCCGTATTTATCGCATTACGCCGGCAGGGCGTAAACAACTGGAGCGCTCGGTTTCGAGTTTCCAACAGATGCTGGATGGAATCGCGCGCGTGATGAAACCGGCGGAGTCATGAACTTCTTTAGGCAGTTGTTCCGCCGCCGGCTGCTCGATGAGGAGTTGGCCGGCGAAGTCGAGGCGCACATCCTCGAACGGATCGACGAACTGATGGAGTCAGGTGTTGATCGCGATGCGGCTGAGGCGCAAGCTCACCGCGAGTTTGGGAGTGTCACTGCTTCGCTCGAACGAAGCCGCGATACGTGGAGTCTGCCGACCGTTGAGTCGGTGTTCAAAGACATTCGATATGGGTTGCGGTCGCTCCGCAAGAGCAGCGGGACGGCCGCTGTCATTATCTTGACGCTGGCGCTCGGGATTGGCGCGAATGCTGCTATTTTCGGTTTGATCGATGGGCTATGGTTCCATCCAATGGGCGTGCCTCGGCCGGGCGAAATGGCTCGAGTCTTTTCGCTGACGTCTCAAGAACGCGAGGGAGATTTCTCTTATCCCGAATATCGGGCGTTTGCGGAACAGGCGAATGCTTTTTCGGGCGTGGTGGCATGCGGCGGACGCGGCGCGCGCATTAAAGCTCCCGATGGTACGCATCAGCTCCTTCTAACGGACGTAGTCTCGAACAACTTCTTCGAAGCGCTGGGCATTAAGCCCGCTGTCGGCCGTCTGTTCGATCCCTCCGATCCCGCGACCTTGAAGGAAAACGAAGTGGTGCTCGGATATACGTTTTGGCAGCGCCATTTTGGGGGCAGGCGGGATATTGCCGGCAAGCCGTTGGAGGTCGAACGCGGCGACAAAGACGTAGCGCTGACGATCGTCGGAGTGCTGCCGTCGAGTTTTCGAGAAATCGAAACGGGGGAGGATCGCGACCTTTGGATGCCTCCGGAGCTGGGTGCGCTCTTCTACGGGAAAGAGGACTTCAGCTCGCACAATTCCCGCTGGTTCCGGGTTGTTGCCAGGCTCGCGCCAGGCGCTTCGATCGGGTTGGCACGGCGGCAGGTGGAAACGATTGCCACGCGTCTTGCTCGGGATTGGCCGGCGAACAACAAAGGCCGCAGCGCGAACGTTGTTTCCGATCTCGATTATCGGCTGGAGCAGGCAGGCGCCAACGGCATCGCGCTCATCTCGGTTGCGTTCCTGGTGGTTTTGCTGTGCTGTCTGAACGTAGCGAATCTTCTTTTGGCACGCAATGTTTCGCGGCGCACTGAATTCGGCGTCCGGCTGGCGTTGGGTGTCGATCGGTGGCGACTGGCGCGTCAGCTCATGACGGAAAATGCACTGCTTGGCTTGGCCGGCCTGGCACTCGGTCTTGCGATCGGGAGCGGTCTCATCAAAATGCTTCCGGCGCTTTTCGTATCCCCTCCGGGATTCGATTCGAATTTACGCTTCCATTTCGATATTCGGGTATTTGCTTTCGCAACGGCTATGGCCGTCGCGGCGCTGGTTCTGTTCGGATTCGTTCCGGCATGGCGGGCTTCGAAAGTCGACCCGGGGCCGACCTTGAAGGGCGTGGCCTCGGCTCAAACGGGCCACAGGCTGCGCAGTTGGCTGGTGGTTTCGCAGATTTGCATTTCTTTGGTTCTTCTGGCCGGGTCGGGGGTTCTGGTGGAGAGCCTGATCAGAGCGCGCTCATCCATGTCGGGTTATGCTCCGAAACCGCTGTTACTCCCCTGGCTGGCCGGCATCGATGCACCGAAGCGTGCCAGCCTCGAACCAGTTCTCGACCGTATTCGGGCCCTCCCTCAGGTGAAGAATGTCGCCTACGCCATTCGATCTCCGTTGAGTTTGTCGGGCGAGGGTTGGTCGGCACGTATCGTCGTCCCGGGTAGATCCGATATGGCGTCGCAGATTCCCGCTGAGATCAAATTGAACACCATCAGTTCGAACTTTCTCGAACTCATGGGGACGCCGCTCATGCGGGGGCGCGGTTTCAACGAACTGGATCAGACCAGCGGCCCGCTCGCGGTGCTGATAAACGAGGATATGGCGCGGCGCTATTGGCCTGGCGAGAATCCGATCGACAAGACGATTCGCCTGGTCGACGAGAAAAATGCCGAGTATCGCGTCGTCGGCGTAGTGAGAAATGCTCCGATCAACCAGATTGGCGAGCGGCCGGAACCCTATATGTATTTTCCGTTCTGGCGCAAGTTGGAAGGGGAAATGACGCTCGTCATCGACGCGGGGCCGGATCCACTGCCGCTCGCACAACCGATCCGCCGGATGCTAGTGTCCTTCGACAAGCAATACGACCCGTTCACCATCACGACATTCAGCGACCTGCTGCGTTTCTCAACATTTCGTTTCCAGCTCTCGGCCGAGTTGGTTTCGGCCCTGGGACTGCTGGCTTTGGTGATCACCGCGATCGGACTCTACGGCGTGGTGTCGTTCAGCGTTAGCCGGCGATCGAGGGAAATCGGTATTCGCATGGCGTTGGGCGCCGGAAGAGGCGACACGCTTGGACTCGTGCTGAAAGAGGTCGGCGTGCTGGCCGGATGGGGAGTCATCATCGGAATACCGTGCGCCATCGTGTCGATTCGAGCGGCATCCGCACTGCTGTTTGGCGTCGGGCCCTGGGATGTGAAGGTGTTCGGGCTCGTACTCGTCCTGCTCGCGGCGATTCTCTTTGTAGCAGGGTTCATTCCCGCGCGGCGAGCGACGAGTATCAATCCTACATCGGCTCTGAGATACGAGTAAAAGCGCCGGCTCCGCAGCCGGCGCTCAGCTCAACGCGTCACTAACTTTGCTGTTCAACCGGAGGGAGAGGTTGACGAGACAGAAGCTTGAGAACCAAAAGGTCCGAAGGGTGAAAGCTCGCAACGGAGACATTATTCAGATCCTCATCCGTCTCCACGATATGACTTCGGATGAGTGTTCTCAGCTGTTCCACGGACACACCCAATTCCTCGGCGGCTTCCCGCTCCGAGTATTGGCCCTTCGCTAGCTTGGATGCGAGCAATTGCATTCGGTCCTTTTCGGTTCTCCATTTGCATTCTAAGTTGAAGCTACGGTGCTACCCAATCAGTAAGAGGACTTAAACCATCTCTCATGATCCCTGACGGACTTTCGTACTAGGTGTGAAAATTCCATTTACCGCCAGGGACATACGGATGCCCGGTTGAGAGCGCCATGTAACATAGAACTAGAGAATGGATTCGCCACCGCTCGATCTGAAGAAGACCGTAAATCTTCCTCGAACCGATTTCCCGATGAAAGCCAACCTGCCGCAGGCGGAGCCCAAAATGCTTGCGCAGTGGGCTGAAACCGGGCTTTACGAGCGGATTCGAACGGCGCGCGCGGGGCGGCCGATGTATGTCCTGCACGACGGGCCTCCGTATGCAAACGGGAACATCCATCTCGGCCATGCCTTCAATAAAATCCTCAAGGATTTCATCGTAAAGCTAAAGACGATGGAAGGTTACGACTCGCCGTACATCCCCGGCTGGGATTGTCACGGGCTTCCGATCGAGATCAAGGTGGACGGCGAGCTAGGGTCGAAAAAGGCGGGCATGACGATCGCGCAGATCCGCGCGGAGTGCCGCAAATACGCGCGTAAGTACGTCGATCTGCAAAGTAAGGACTTCCAACGGCTGGGCGTGTTCGGACGATGGAACGATCCCTACCTCACGATGAGCCCGCAGTACGAAGCGGTGATCGCGGGCGCGTTCGTCGAGTTTCTGGATCGTGGCTACGTTTATAAGGGACTCAAACCCGTCAACTGGTGCATTCACGATCGCACTGCGCTAGCCGAAGCCGAGGTCGAGTACCAGAATCACACCAGCCCTTCGATTTGGGTTCGTTTCCGTTTGCAGTCCGATCCGGCGCTGATCGATCCGAAACTGGCCGGCCGCAAGGTTTATGGCCTGATCTGGACGACTACGCCCTGGACCATTCCGGCTAATGTGGCCATCGCGTATCATCCGAAGTTCGAATACGTCGCAGCGGAAGTTCAAGGTGAGGTATACATTGTCGCGCTCGAACTTCTGGCGACTACGGCACAGAAGGCCGGATGGTCCGACCCGAATGTCCTGGCGGCGTTTCCGGGTCACAGGATGGAAGGCGCGATTTTCAGGCATCCGTTTCTGGAACGCGATTCGCTCGGCATCCTGGCCGATTACGTCACGCTCGATCAGGGTACTGGGGCGGTTCATACGGCACCGGGACATGGCGCGGAGGATTTCGACAGCGGACAAAAATACGGATTGCCGATCTTCTGCCCGGTCGATCCTCGCGGCCGGTTCTATCGCGCCGAGGGAGCGCCCGGCGAACTTCCCGAAGCGATCATCGGAAAGACGATCTGGGAAGGCAACCCCATTGTTATCGATATTTTGAAGAGCTCTGGCGCGCTGCTGGCATTAGAACATTTCGAACACAGCTATCCGCATTGCTGGCGCTGTCACAACGCGACCATCTTCCGTGCAACCGATCAATGGTTCATCGGGATGGAGCGAAACGATCTGCGTCAGAGGGCGTTGAAGGCGATCACGGAAGTGAAGTGGAAGCCGGAGTGGGGCGAAGAACGCATCTCCAACATGATCGCGACGCGGCCCGACTGGTGCATCTCCCGACAGCGGGTTTGGGGCGTTCCCATCACAGTTTTCTATTGCGAGAACTGCCAGCATCCTCTTACCGATCGCAAGGTGCTGGACCGCGTGGTGCATCTGTTCGCCGAATTCAGCGCCGACGTCTGGTATGAACGATCCGCCGCGGAGCTGATCGGCCCCGGCGTGCATTGCTCCCAATGCGGCCACTCGGAGTTTCGGAAAGAGTCGGACATTTTGGATGTCTGGTTCGATTCCGGCTCCAGCCATCTGGCCGTTCTCACGCCGCAAAACCGATTGCCGTGGCCGTCGGATATGTATCTCGAAGGCGGCGATCAGTATCGCGGGTGGTTCCACAGTTCGCTTCTGGTCGGCACGGCGCTGCGTGGCGAAGCGCCCTATCGCGAATGCGCCACGAACGGATGGGCCTTGGACGGCGAAGGCCGCGCGATGTCCAAGTCCGTGGGCAATGTCGTCGATCCCCACGACATCATCAAGAAATACGGAACGGACATGCTGCGGCTGTGGGTCGCCTCGGTCGACTTCACGGAAGACGTTCGCATGTCGGATACGATCCTGCAGCGCATGTCGGATGCTTACCGGAAACTGCGAAACACGTTCCGTTATGCTCTCGGCAACCTGGACGATTTCAATCCCGCATCGGATTCGGTCCCGACCGCGGACATGTCGGAGATCGATTTATGGATTCTGGCTCGCGCGGAAGAGCTGATTGCCAAGTGCCGTGCCTGGTACGACGATTACGATTTCCATAAGGCATATCGGGCGATCTACGATTTCACAACTACTGATCTGAGTGCCGTTTACTTCGATATCCTCAAGGATCGGTTGTACACGGCGGCGACGCAATCGCGGGCGCGGCGGAGCGCCCAGACTGCTCTGCACCGGTTGACTTACGCCCTGGTTCGACTGCTGGCTCCGTTGTTGTCTTTTACCACCGAAGAGGTCTGGCGGCACTTCCACAAACCCGAAGGAGCTCCGGAGAGCGTCCACCTAGCGCTGTTGCCCGGACCGGACGAGCTGACCGAAGGATTCACGACTGAGCAGCGCCGCCGGATCGAGAATTGGGACAAGCTGTTGCCTGTTCGCGACGAGGTCCTGAAGAGCCTGGCTGCGGCGCGCGACGAGAAATTGATCGGTGCACCTTTGGAGGCTCGGGTGCGTCTGTCGGCCGATTCCCAACTGCATCCATTACTCGAAGAGTACGCAGCGGACCTTCCTGCGCTGTTTATCGTGTCCCAGGTGGCATTGGAGAACGGTACTGCGGACGGAATTCGAGTAGCCATCGAACGGGCCGACGGCGAGAAATGCGAGCGCTGCTGGAAGTACAAGCCGG
The DNA here is from genome assembly GCA_963802915.1 of Bryobacterales bacterium. Taxonomy (GTDB): domain Bacteria; phylum Acidobacteriota; class Terriglobia; order Bryobacterales; family Bryobacteraceae; genus JAICMB01. The sequence goes on along the minus strand of CAWDKQ010000015.1, from coordinate 529,599 downwards.
AAGTAGGGTCCGATTCCGATTTCCCAACCATCTGCGCGGACTGTAGAATAGCTCTGATGAGCCGACAGCCCTAAATGAATTACCGAATAGCTCCGTTCCTGATCGCGGCGGGCGTTTTCCTGCTGGATCGCATCACCAAGATCATTATCAAGGCGGAACTGTCTTCCTTCGACACGATTCGAGTTATCCCCGGCTTTTTCAACATTGTACACACGGAAAATCCTGGTGTTGCTTTCGGCCTGTTTGCCAATTCGGCGGGCCCTCTTCGGGCAATTGTCCTGATCGGGCTCTCGACGGCGGTGCTGGCCTTGATCATGACCGTTTTAATGCGGCCGCTCAAACCGGGAGAACAGCGGAACTGGTTGATGCGTATCGCTTTGGCCCTGGTTTTGGGCGGAGCGCTTGGAAATCTTTACGACCGTATCGTACACGGCACGGTCAGCGACTTCGTCGAAATATATACGGACACCCATTATTTCCCGGCGTTCAATGTCGCGGACAGCTGTATTACAATCGGCGCCGCGCTGCTGATCATCGACATGCTGCGCAGCCGGGACCGCCGTCACCAGCATGCCAATGCTTCGGATTAACAATGCTTCCTAAACTATTCACAATCGGCGACTTTTTCCTTCCGACATACGGCCTGCTCGTGGCCATTGGTTTTCTGCTGGGTTTGTGGGTGACCGTACGATTAGCGCGTCAGGCTCGCCTGCCTGATGACAAGATCACGAACCTCGTGATCTATTGCGCGCTCGCTGGTCTCGCCGGTGCCAAGCTGTTCATGTTCTTCTTCGATTGGCGGATCTACTGGAATAAGCCGAGCGAAATCTTCACGTTGAGTACGCTACGCGCGGCCGGCGTGTATCAGGGCGGTTTCCTGGTCGCACTGATCGTCGCGATTCTGTACATGCGACGGACGCATTTGCCGATTCTGCCTACCTGCGACGTTTTTTCACCCGGCATTGCTCTCGCGCATTCGGTGGGGCGAATCGGGTGCCTGGCGGCCGGATGTTGCTGGGGCCGTGAGACAAACGTGCCCTGGGCCATCACGTTCAAGAATCCCGACGCGTACAATATGAGCGGCACTCCGCTGATGGTCGGCCTGCACCCGACCCAAATTTACGAGTCGATTACGAACCTGATTCTGTTCGGATTTCTCTACTGGCGAATTCAAAGAACTCATTTTGCTGGAGAGATTTTCGCCTGGTATCTCACCTTGTACTCGATGGCGCGTTTTGTGATCGAGTTCTACCGTGTGCACGAGCAAGGCACGTACGCCAACCTCTCCCTGACGCAATGGATCGCTATCGCGACATTTTTGTGCGGAGCCGGTTTATTGATGTATGGCTACACCATGACTCAGACCCCTGCGCGTACTAAGTTACCCGCCGCATAGCAATCGGGCCGGAGTTCGGCGATAGTGAGGGAAGGTGCAGACTCGTAGTAAAGCTCGGGGCAGTACGTCCGTGCAAATGGTACTTACGGCTGTGTTTCTCGTCCCGTTAGCCGTCGGCATTTATCTCTCTACCGGAACCAATCGACGCAGCTCCCACGCCACACAGGTCAGCCGGGATCTCGCCAGTATGTACGGGCAGGGCGTGGACTTTTCGAAGGCGGCGAACCAGAACATCGCACTACGGCTGCTCAATCCTTCAGACGGCAAATCGGTACTGATTCTCACACGGATAAAGATCGTGACGGCGGCGGACTGCGGTCCGGGCGCCGACATGGGTTGCGCCAATCAGGGTTACCCGGTGATTGTGCAGCGGATCGTGATCGGCGAGCCGGAGCTGCATCCGAGTAGTCTCGGCTCGCCTCTGAGCATCGATCAAGTCACTGGAAATGTCCTGAACTGGGCCACCGATGTCTCGGCCCGTGTCACCGACTCGAGCATAGTGGCGAAACCGGGTGAATCGACTTACGCGGCCGAAGCGTATATCAGCGGCCCGGACGATCATACCGGTGTGTACGCCAGGACGCTCTTCTAGTCAAACTGTGACCAAGCCTTCCGCCGGTTTTTGACGAGCGTCGCTGGACGTCTCTTTCCATCTTTTCGCCTGGGCGATGCAAATAACATGAAGGATCAGAAGCAACGGCACGAAGAACGTCGGAATCAGGCTCAACGGCAGGACGGTCATGGCGACCATCGGGGTACTCTGCGGGCTGAAAAGCCGAGCAGTGGTGCCGAAGCTAACCGCGATCACTAGATCCGCAATTCCGAGCGCTTGCCACGCGATGAAGCTGGTGCGATGCCTGGGATTGGCAAGTTTCCATGCTGCGAACGAAGCAGTCGCCCCGATTGCCATATCGCCATAACCCGCTGGCCAGGCAAAAATGGCCGGAAGGGCGCCGTAAGCCTGCAATAGAACGAACGCGAATCCCAGTATCCTCCAGGAATGTATGGCCGTCAATGTACCCGGGTTCAAAGAGAGTACGAAATGCCGAAACGTCTCCGAGGTTTTAAACCAGACCGAGAACACGACGATCGGCGTGAGTGCGGCTACTGCCACGGCAAGTCCGATGCTGTTCGAGCCATTCTCGAACAGATGCAGTGCCGAAGCGGACAAGGCAAAAAGGAACCACGCGGCTATAATCCACGCAGTCAATTTTCCATAGGTTTTCATATCGAGTCTCCTTCAGTTGTGACCAGGTCAGTCACATGGTTCGTTATCTCCATAAGATTTTTCCAATCGTGTTCCCCCAGCCGCTGGCGCAATCGCGATTGAAGTTCGTCCCAAACCGGCAGAGCACGGCTGAGTAGCGTTTCGCCTGCTTTTGCGAGACTCAGCCATCGCTCTCGCCGGTCTTCTCCGCGGCGCTCCACGATCCAGCCATTCCTCTCCATGATTTCGAGCGTTCGAGTCAATGTGGTGCTGTCCATGGCGAGCATTTTGCCCAATCGACCCTGAGGTACTTCTCCGGCTCGCGAGAGCACCTGCAGGATTGTGAACTGCGTCGCCCGTAGCCCCAGCGGACGAAGTTCCCGCTCATAGAGCTGGGTAAGCGCCCGGGACGTCCGGCGGAAGGTGCTGCATAGGCAAGGCAATGTAGGCAAGGGCGGCTGGTTCACGCCTAATAGATGTATATGCATCTTATTCGGTCGCACAGATTCTCTGCTATTCTGAAATTTGTCCTGTTAGAGGAGCGGAAGCCAATAGTAGGCAGCCGAGAGGTTCCGGGTAGCTCCGGATCGGCAGTCGAAAGGGGCAGATACTCTCCGCCGAAACCGATCCAGTAGCTACGCGAAATCGGTTGGGGGGCCAGGTTAAATCCTGCCCACTGTCATCCGGATTGGATGGAGCGCTTACAGGGGCATCGCCGCACACACTGCGTGCAGTTCCCCTCCCTTCTCCTCCTCCCCGGCACTTGAGATCGCGATGAACTTATTCGAGCTAACCCGCACGCTGGTGGACATCGAATCCATCACCGACAACGAAGCACAGGTCGGTAATTACCTGTATGACCGCTTGTCAGAACTTGCCGCGCGGCATCGCGGCCGTATTGAACGGATGGAAGTGGAACCGAATCGCTTCAATGTGTTTGCGCATTGGGGCGTTCCCGCTGTTACGCTCTCCACGCACATGGACACCGTGCCTCCCTTCTTCGCCTCGCGCGAGGACGACGCCAATATCTGGGGCCGCGGCGCTTGCGACACCAAGGGCATCATCGCGTCCATGATCTTTGCCGCGCAGGAATTACTTGCGGATGGGCTGGGGCATTTCGGATTGCTCTTCGTCGTGGGAGAGGAACGCAACAGCACCGGCGCGTATCATGCCGCTCAGCAGAATCGCGGATCGCGATTCATCATCAATGGCGAGCCCACGGAGAACCGCCTGGCCATCGGATCGAAAGGCGCGCTCCGCATGGAAATGATCGCGAAAGGCCGTATGGCGCATTCCGCATATCCCGAATTGGGCGAATCGGCAATTGAAAAACTACTCGACGCACTGGCGAAAGTCCGGCAGGTCGAACTGCCGGTGGACTCGATCCTGGGGCAAAGCACACTGAACATCGGCGTCATCTCCGGCGGACGCGCTCCCAACGTGATTCCTGACCATGCGAAGGCTGAGCTCATGATTCGATTAGTGGACGACGGTAACTCCACGCGTCAGGCGCTCAGGACGGCTGTTAATGGCGCCGTCGAAATGAATGAAGTGCTGGCCATTCCGGCGGTCCATCTCGGTTCCCTGCCCGGAATTGAAACGACGGTGGTTTCTTACACCACCGATATTCCAGCGTTTGGGACAAGCTGGGGCAAACCTTATCTCCTCGGCCCTGGCACGATTCACGTCGCGCACACTTCCGAGGAGCGCGTGCCAAAAAATCAGTTGTTGGAAGCAGTTCAAATATACAAAGGAATGGTGAAGCAGTTACTGCATTAACCACGTAAGTTATGAACGAACGCATACCAGTAGGCGTGTTGGGCGGGACCGGAATGGTCGGCCAGCATTTTGTGAAGTTCCTTCAAAACCATCCCTGGTTCGATCTGACCTGGGTCGGCGCAAGCGATCGCTCCGCGGGAAAGGTCTACCGCGAAGCCACTAGCTGGCGGCTCGATGGCGCTATGCCCGACAAGGCCGCGCGACTCACCGTGTCCGACTCGACGCCGGGCAACGGCGCGCCGCGTCTGATGTTCTCGGCAATGGATGCCTCCGTGGCCACAGAAATCGAGCGGGCGTTCGCGGAGGCCGGGCACGTGATTGTTTCCAATTCCCGAAATCATCGCATGGAACCGGATGTGCCGCTGCTGGTTCCGGAGGTCAATCCGGACCATCTCAAAATCATTCCGATGCAGCAGCGCCGGCGTGGCTGGAAGGGCCAGATCGCGACCAACCCGAACTGCTCGACCGTGGTGCTGACGATGGCGTTAGGGCCATTGCGCCAGTTCGGCATTACGCGCATTGTCACCACCACGATGCAGGCCATCTCAGGCGCGGGTTATCCCGGCGTCGCATCGATGGACATCAATGCGAATGTGATTCCGTTTATCGGCAACGAAGAAGAGAAAATGCAGCAGGAGACGCAGAAGATCCTCGGCGAAATAACGCCGGACGGTTTCCGTCCTCTAGCTGCCAAGGTCAGCGCGCATTGCAACCGCGTGCCGGTGGTGGATGGTCACACGATTACTGTGTCGGTGGAGTTTTCCAGCAAGCCCAGTGAGGCCGATATCTTGGAGGCGTTCTCGACTTTCCGCAGCGTCCCGCAGGAACGTCAGCTTCCGAGCGCGCCTCCCCAGCCAGTTATCTATATGGAAGACAAGGATCGCCCGCAGCCGCGCCGCGATGTGGAACGCGAAAAGGGGATGGCGGTTTTTGTCGGACGACTACGTCCTTGCCCGGTGTTCGACTTCAAGTTCATCGCCATGGGTCACAACACGATTCGAGGCGCGGCGGGCGCGGCTGTGCTGAATGCGGAGCTGATGTACTCGGAAGGACTGCTGGACTGATGATCGTAATGAAATTTGGCGGCTCGTCGGTGGAATCGGCAGCCGCCATCGAACGCGTTCGCAAGATTGTCGAGTCGCGGTTGGACCGCCGGCCGGTGGTGGTTGTCTCGGCGATGGGCAAGACCACGAACAAGCTGCTGGAGATCGCGAATCTCGCAGTTCATGGAAAGCGTGACCAGGCCATTTCAAAACTGTTGGACTTGCGCGACTTTCATTTGCGCGAATCCGGCATGGAGCGGACCGTCGATGAACATTTTCAGGAGCTGTCTGAGCTTGTCAAAGGGTTGTCGATTCTAGGCGAGTTGACGCCGCGTTCTATCGACGCGATTTCGAGCTTCGGTGAACGTTTATCGAGCCTGATCGTCACGAATCATTTCCAGCATCATGGCATGCGCGTGGCGCATGTCGATTCGCGCAAGGTGATCGTGACCGATAAGCGTCACACGCAGGCTAGTCCGCTGTATGAAGAGACCTATGCGCGGCTCGCCGAAGTGATTCCGCCGCTCGCGCGCGAACGCGTCGTGGTGATGGGCGGCTTCATCGCGTCCACCGAAGAGGGCACGGCATCCACGCTCGGGCGCGGCGGGTCTGATTTTACGGCTTCTCTCGTCGGCGCGGGGATCGGAGCGGAAGAGATCCAGATCTGGACCGATGTCGATGGCATGCTGACCAGTGACCCCACCGTTCTGCCGGGCGGACATCGCGTAAAGGTGATTTCGTTTGAAGAAGCGTCGGAGCTGGCTTATTTCGGCGCCAAGGTTCTGCATCCGGCGACTGTTTTGCCAGCCGTCGAAAAAAACATTCCAGTGCTGATTCTGAATTCGCGGAATCCTTCGAACGAAGGCACGCGCATCATCGCCGACACCGTGCGCAGCACGAATCCGATCAAATCGATTGCCTGTAAGAAGAAGATTATCGTGCTGAACATCCGGTCGACGCGGATGTTCATGGCACACGGTTTTCTGCGGCGCATTTTTGAAATTTTCGATCGCAACGAGATTCCGGTGGACATGCTCTCGACATCCGAGGTCAGCGTGTCCCTAACGATCGATTCGGCCGATCGTCTGCCGCCCGTTCTGGACGAGCTGCGCGAGTTCGCGGAAGTTCGCGTGGATGAAGACCAGGCGATTGTCTGCATCGTGGGCGAAAATATTCGCGATACTCCCGGCGTAGCCGCCCGGCTTTTCCATTCGCTAGGCCCGGTGAACGTTCGAATGGTGTCGCAAGGCGCGTCGGCATTGAACTTCGGCATCGTGATCGCGATGGAGGATCTCCCCGAGGCCGTCCGACGGATTCATGAGGAGTTCTTCGCCGAACTCGATCCGGCGGTGTTCGACGGCTCCAATCGCGAGGTCCCACAGCATGCCTAATCTGGCGCTGGTCGGGTACGGGAAGATGGGCCGCATGGTCGATCAGCTTGCGGGCGAGTACGGATTCACGGTGACGGCCCGCGTGGATGTAGACCGCGACGAGCCGCTCGACGGCGCTGACGCCGCAATTGAGTTCTCCACGCCTGGCGCGGTTCTGGAAAATATCGAAAGGCTGGCCGCAACACAGATTCCGGCAGTCGTTGGCACGACGGGCTGGCTCGACAAGATCGATGAAGCGCGGCGTATCATTGCCGAGAACGACTCGGCGCTCATCTGGAGTCCGAATTTCTCAGTTGGCGTCAACGTTTTTCAACGCGTGGTCGCGGAAGCGTCGCGCCTTTTGAAAGACGAGAAAGAGTATGGCGCCTGGGCCTGGGAGATCCATCACATCACAAAGAAAGACGCGCCATCGGGGACGCTCCTGAAGCTGGTTCAGACCATGAAGGATGCGGGCTATGCGCGCGAGATCAATGTGAGCTCCAGTCGAGCCGGGGCGCATCCTGGTACGCACGAAATCGGTTTCGATTCCGCGGCTGATACCATAACACTGCGCCACACCGCGCGCAGCCGGGAAGGATTCGCACGCGGCGCTCTGAAGGCGGCCCAATGGATTGTAAGGCGCAAGGGATTTTACGAGTTCGGCGAGGCGTTGTTTGGCGTCTAATTTAGGGAGGCTTTGAAAATGTTCACCGGCTGCGGCACTGCTTTAGTCACACCGTTTCGAGAAAACCGTTCGCTTGACGAACCCACGCTGCGGGCCCTCGTCAAACGCCAGATCGACAACGGAATCGATTTTCTGGTCCCCTGCGGGACAACGGGCGAGAGTCCAACGCTCACGCGCGAAGAGCATCTGCGCGTGGTCGAGATCACGCTGGATGAGGCAAAAGGCAAGGTTCCGGTGCTGGCCGGGGCCGGCGGCTACAACACCGCGGAAGTGATCACGCTGGCCTTTGAGCTGAAGGCCCTGGGGGTCGACGGCATCCTATCCGTGACGCCCTATTACAACAAGCCGACCCAGGAAGGTTTGTACCAACATTACAAAGCCATCGCCGTGGCAGCGCAAATGCCGATCGTCGTATACAGCGTGCAATCGCGGACCGGCGTGAACGTTGAACCCGCGACACTGAAGCGTCTGGCCGAGCTCGATTATATCGTCGGCGTCAAAGAGGCCTCCGGCAGCATTTCACAGATGGCTCAAGTGGTACACCAGGTTCCGTCGAAATTCGCGGTGCTTTCGGGCGACGATGTCGTGACCATTCCGCTGATCGCTCTCGGCGGACGCGGTGTCATATCCGTTGTGTCGAACGAGATTCCCGGCGAGATGACGAAGCTCACACGGGCCGCCCTCGACGGCGATTTTGCACGGGCACGCGAGATCCAGCGCCAGTTCATCGCGCTGATGGATGTGAACTTCGTCGAATCGAATCCGATTCCGGTGAAGGCCGCCGTGGCGATGATGGGGCTGCTCCAGCCTGTCTGGCGTCTTCCCATGGTCCCGCCGAGCGACGCGAATAAATCGAAAATCGAAAAGGTTCTGGAATCGCTCGGCCTGCTGGCCCATATTCCCGTTCATGCGAGCTGAAATAGAGCAGCTTTTCGACAATAAGCCGGAAACATATACAGAAGATCATTTCCGGATTTTTCAGGAATTTCGATCCGCCCTCAATGCCGGCACGATCCGCGCCGCGGAGCCGGATGCGTCCACCAAAACCGGCTGGCGCGTGAACGCCTGGGTCAAGAAAGGAATCCTGCTCGGGTTTCGCATGGGCGCAATCGTTGACATGTCGATCGACCCCGCGCGGCAGCCTTTTCTCGACAAGTCGACTTACCCAGTGAAGCAGTTCAAACCGAGCGATGGCGTGCGTATTGTGCCTGGCGGTTCCAGCATCCGCGACGGCTGCTACATCGGCAAGGGCGTGACCTGCATGCCTCCCATGTACATCAACACCGGGACGTGGGTGGGGGACGGCACCATGATCGATTCGCACGCGCTCGTAGGAAGCTGCGCGCAGATTGGCTCTAATTGCCACATTTCGGCCGCGTCACAGATTGGCGGAGTGCTGGAACCGGTTGGCGCGCTGCCGGTAATCATTGAAGACGACGTGCTGGTCGGCGGCAACTGCGGTGTGTACGAAGGAACGGTGGTCAAGAAACGCGCGGTGCTCGGCACCGGCACGATTTTGAATCGTTCCACGCCGGTCTACGATCTCGTGCGCGGCGAAGTGTACAACGCAACGGACGAGGATCCGCTGGTGATTCCCGAAGATGCTGTCGTAGTCGCCGGCTCCCGAGCCGTAACTCGCAATCCGGGGAAAGATTGGGGCATCTCTCTTTATACGCCGGTCATTGTTAAGTATCGCGACTCGAAGACGGATACGAAGATCCAGCTTGAGAATCTGCTCCGGTAAGCGATGCAAGAGAACGACAGTCACTCTGGATCCCGATGTCGAACGCTTGATCAGGGACGCAATGAGGGAGCGTGCAATCTCTTTCAAGGAAGCCCTAAATGAGGCAGTTCGAACCGGGCTAAGCGGCAAAGAGCACAAACCGCCCAAAAAAGTTCGTTCAGAAAACATTTCGGATGGGAGAAGGCAAAGAGTTCCGTTGGCACAAAGCGCTGGCTGTCGCTGACGCGATTGAGGATGAGGAACTCACCAGGAAGCTCTCATTGCAGAAATGATATTCTCGACGCAATTCAATGGAATTCGTGTCGTCCCGAACAGAGAGGTTTCGCCGTCCGCTGTCTCTAAGTGCCGTTTCTAATCTCATGGACGCCTGGCTGGATCAGCCCACTGCGACACTCGTACATCCGGGACCTCATCATCTTCAGATTCTCCGTGAGTTGCTTCTGCCCATAGAAGCGGCGGAAATCTTACGTCCGATGCACATCGCGCTGCTCTCGCCATAGAATATGGAGCGGAGCTATGTTCCTCCGATTCAGACTTTGCGAGGTTCGCGGGGCTGAAGTGGCGCAATCCCCTAACCTGAATCTCAACGGTTATGAAAAACGCGGGACCTCTAGAACCGTGTCGGGACGCCAGTGGTATAGTCGGAGCGAGAAGGACATGGCCACAACTTCGGTCGAAAAAGAAGCTGTTGTTGCCGCGGCGAAACTCCTGCGCAGCATGGGAGCGACGCAGGTGTTTATCTTTGGTTCGGCAAGCAGAGGTGAGCTGCGATCGGACTCCGATATCGATCTGGCGGTCACGGGGCTTCCATCGCAAGTTTACTTCTCCGCTGTTAGTAAAGCGTCGGATCTGCTGTGTCGACCGGTTGATCTTGTTGATTTGGACGATCCTACGCCCCTTGTGCGGTATCTGCGTGGAAGCGGAGAGCTGATTCTTGTCCCGTGATTTGGCTAAGAAGCTGCGCCTTGGCCTCGAAGAACTGGACACCATCCGGGAGCAATTTGCACCTCTGATCGAATTACCAGAGGACGCCTCTATCGGCGTGATCGAGTGAGCCGCTGCCTGTGCGATGTTGCATTCGTTTTACACAGAGATCGAGAAGATTCTTAAACTCATTGCGCGCGAGTGGGACGGGCAGATGCCGTCTTCGGACGCGTGGCATAAAGATCTTCTGAACCGAATAGCGCAAGCGACAGACACGCGCCCGGCTGTTCTTTCGCCCGCTCTCGTCGAGACTCTGGGAGAGTTTCTAGCGTTCCGACATCTATTTCGCGGAGCTTCCATTGCGCTCATGCGGTGGGAGAAGCTCTCGCCATTAGTCTCAAAGGTAGACCCAACGTACGAGCAGACGAGGGCCCAAGTCGAGGCGTTCGTGCGTCTGATTGAAGCGGAACCTGAGTAATCGGACTTCGAACGGATCTCACCCCACCGGATCGCCATGAACTTCCACTTCGTTCCGGCTCACACCCACTGCCTCCGGCTCCGGTAAACGCCCGGTCCAATTGGCCCACGCCCAAAAAATCGCCGTTGTTGAACTGAGCACGCCCGCAACGGCACCGATCAGACGTGGATCGAACTTCGTGGACGCGATTCCCGCGCCCATCATCGAGACCATCATCATGGCCCACGTCATCGTTTCGAGAGTCGAAAAAACGCGCCCTCTATATTCGTTCGAAACATGTTTCAACAGTTGCGACATGTTAAGAACGGAGCTGATTGCAACGGCCGCCCTCGACAAACCCATAAACATCATTGCGGCCCAGAAATTCTGCATCTGGCTGAACAACACATAGGCCCCGCCGTGAATCACAAAACAAACCGCGACCGTTCGCTTGTATCCCGTAAATGTGATTCGCTTGCCCCACCAGTGAGCAAACGCGCCGCCGGCCAACAGACCTAGTCCCGCCGAGCCCCACAAATACCCGATACCCGCCGCGCCCCGTTTGAACACGAGCTCGCCGAAAAGACTGAACAAGATCTGCGCCGCGCCGCCGCCCGTCGCCCACCCCACCGCAATCAACAGAATGCCGAGGACCAACGGTTTCGAACGCACATAACGCAGTCCTTCCACGTACTCGCGCCACGGCTGCACTACGCGCGCTTCCGTCAACTCGTCCTGCGCCCGGAATCCCTTGCCGGGCGCACGCAGCCGCGAAATACACAACGCTGAAAAGACAAACGACAGCGCGTTGAAGAAAAATGCCCACTCGTATCCGAGCTTCACGCTGATCCCGCCCAGAAACGCGCCGATCGTCAGCGTGGTCCACTGCGTTGTCTGCGTCAGAGAATTCGCGGTGTGCAATTCCTCCTTACTCGCGATGGTCGGAAGAATCGCCGATCTGCCGCTGGTAAAGAATGGCGACGCGAACATGAGCAGACCGCTCAGCGGATACAACAGCCAGGTATGCGAGCGAGGAATCGCAAAAATGAAACAGAGGGCGACGATGGCGCGGATCGTATCGCTCGCGATCATGATACGCTTGCGGTCGAAACGGTCCAGAATCACGCCTGCCACCGGACCTGCCATAATCGCCGGGATCGCGCGCGAGAGCATGATGAAGGTCACCACCATGCCCGACCTGGTATTTTCAAGGGCAAGGCTGAACACCGCGATGTTGTTGAAGTGGTCGCCAACCTCGCTCACCACCTGCCCCATCCACGTGTTCCGGTAATTCCGATTGTTGCGGAGCAGTTGGACGAAATCCGACATCAGCCGCGCTCCGTAACGTAGACCCCCGCCAGCACCAACGCGCCGCCGGCCAGTAAATAGATGGTGACGTGTTCACCCAAAATCGGAATTGCCAGCAACGTCGCGAGCAATGGTTGCAGATAAGAAAACGCCGATACACGCGATGCCGCGATGTGCGACAGCGCGTAGTTATAAATGATGTAGCTCACCACCGATGAAAACACCGCCATGTACGCTACGCTCAGCCATGCCGCCGCGCTGACAGCAGTAAAATCAAAATTCCGCGCGTTCCATACGATCGCCGGCGAGAGCAGAATTGCTCCGCCCACGTACGCGAACGTGTTGATCGTGATGCCATCGTGCCGCGCGGTCAGATCTTTTCCGAACACGGTGTAAACCGCCAGCGACAAGCCGCACAGCAGGATCAGAATATCCCCAAGAATGGACGGCGCGCGCGTACCTTGGTGCGACATCTGGAGAATGCCCACTCCCGCCAACGCGACCACCAGGCCCATCGCTTTGCGCCAGGTCATTTTCTCCTGGCCAGTCATCGCGGCGAGCAACAAAACCTGCACGGGAGTTAGACCGACCAAAATAGCGGCGTGAGCCACGCTTGTCCGGCTCAATCCCAGCACGAAAAACACCTGGTTCAACGCTACGCCGCCCACTCCCAGAACTAAGAGCCGCAACCCTTCGCGAAGGTTCCAGCGGCTCGCACGATGACGACGACGCAAAAAGTAAAGCGGCAGAATCACGACGGCAGCCATCGCGGTGCGAAAAGTCGCCAACAGACCCGGCGGAAATTCGCGTAGCGCGATCTTCCCCATCACAAAGTTGAGTGACCAGAAGAAGATCATCAGCGTCAACAGCCAGTAAATGCGGCTGTGCGACGGCTCTTTCGGATTCGCACTTCGTTCCAGGACGAGCGCGTCTGTCGACGCCAGATTCATTACGCGATTACTTCCTCGCGTACTGTGATGCCGCGGATGAAATCCATGTCCAACTCATATCCGAATCCAGGCTCGTCGCGCACTTCGATAGTCCCGAGCGCCGTGGTCTCAACCGGCGGCACAATGATATCGCGCGCCCAGTAGCGCTTGCTGGCCGACACATCTCCCGGCAAAACAAAATTCGGCAGCGTCGCCAGAGCAATATTGTGCGCCCGACCGATACCCGCCTCCAGCATTCCGCCGCACCAAACGGGAACCCGCGCTGCGTGTGCGACATCGTGTACTCGTTTCGCTTCGGCAAATCCGCCCACGCGTCCGAGCTTGATGTTGATGATCCGGCAAGCATTCATGTCGATCGCCTGCTTGGCCTGGTGTGCCGAACGAATGCATTCATCCAGGCAGATGGGAGTCTGGAGCTTGGCTCTGCAGCTTCGCATGATCGATGATTTCGTCATGCGCCAGCGGCTGCTCGATCATCATGAGATTGAAATCGTCGAGTTGTTTCAGCCGCTCCGCATCCGCCAGCGTGTACGCGGAATTAGCGTCCGCCATCAGAAGCGATATTCGGAAAGCGCTCGCGCACCTGCCGGATGACATCGACGTCCCAGCCCGGCTTGATCTTCATCTTGATGCGCTGGTATCCAGCCGCCAGTTCTTTCGCGATCTTCTCGAGCAGTTGCGGCACCGAATCCTGAATGCCGATCGAGACGCCGCAAGGGATCTGCGCGCCGCGCTCCGCCGCCGATCTCTTTCCATAAAGGCCGGCCGTTGCATCCGCGCCTGCAAATCCCAGACCGCAGCCTCCAGGCCCCCACGAGCCATGTTGTGGCCCCGGATGTGCGCGGTCCGTGCGCCGGCCGCCGCGGCATCGGAGAGTTCGAAATTCAACAAACGCGGATCCGCGTAATCGCGCAGGATCAGCCACGCTGAATCCGTCCACTCCTCGTTATAAAAGGGATTCTCGCCGCACGTGACCTCGCCCCAGCCCGAGACGCCGCCGCTGATCACCTCCACAAGGATGATGTCGCGCTCCGTCGTGCGTCCGAAGCTGGTCTCGAAAAAATGCACCAGAGGCATTCGGATCTGGTGCAGAACGATTCTGTCTAAGCGGATTCCCATTTCCCCAGAAGATACGTGCCGGCTTCATCCGACCGTTCGAAACCAATCACGGCCAGGCCCTTGCCGAAATGCTCGAGAAACTGCTCGCTGATTCGCAGTTGAATTTCTCTCGCGCGTTTGTGGTCTTTGGTGCGGATCTCGGCGATGTCCGCCGGAACCGAAATACGAGCTTCTATCGGGTTGCGCTCGAACGGCTGTCTGTTGATGATGGCCTCAGCCCGCGGACTTCCCACCCACCACTCCGCGACGCAGCGGTCTGTCGGCAATCCTCCGTGCAGGTGGCTCGAGGTGGTGCCGTATTGATTCAAAACGTAGCGGCGGACGATAGCGCCCAGCCGCTCTATGTTGAAATATGCGTTCTTGATTTCCAGCGGGTCGAACGTCCATTCCATCAACGGAATCTCGCGCTGGAGCGCTTCCTGACGCTGCGCAAGTTTCAGTTTGCGCCCGACGCCCGCGTTCCGGTACTCCGGCAGAACGCCCAGCATATGGCTGTGCAGATAGTATTTCCCGCCCGGCTTCAACCCCGGAATCGCGAGGCAGAAACCGATCATTCGATCGCCGTCGTAAGCGCCGAACGCGTGGCCACCGACCTTCGTCGCAACCACGAACAGGCGGACCGGAAGAAGTTCGATATCCTCGAATCCCCAGATTTTCTGCTGCAAACGCAGCGCCTCAACAAACTGCGCGTGCGTAGTCAGTTGGCGAGCTTCGATCATTCCTTAGCTTTGGCGTCCTGCCAAAGCGCTTCCATCTCCTCCAGGCTGGCGCCCGGCAAAGTCGCGTTGCTTTCCACGTGCGAAAATCGACGCCGGAACTTTGCGTTCGTTTTGCGCAGCGCCTGTTCCGGATCCACCTTCAAATGGCGCGCCACGTTGACCAGAGCAAAAAGGATATCGCCGATTTCGCCTTCCTGCTCCTCTCGAGATTCGCCCTTGCGAGCCTCCGCGAGTTCATCCAACTCTTCGTGAAGTTTGCCGACTACTTGGTCGGTGTTTTCCCAATCGAATCCGACAGCGGCCACTTTGGATGAAATCTGCTGCGCTTCAAGTAGCGCCGGCAAATTGCGCGGGATCGTTGCCAGGATGCTTTTGGGTGTCTCGCCGCGGCTTTTCTTCTCCTCGGCCTTAATTTCGTCCCAGCGCTTCTTGACGTCGTCGGCCGTTTTTGCATCGCCGGCCGCGAAAATGTGCGGATGCCGGCGGACCAGCTTCTCATTGATCGCATCGATCGAATCGGCGATCGAGAATTTGCCTTCCTCGGCCGCCACTTGCGCGAAAAAAACCGCCTGCAGAAGAAGGTCGCCGAGTTCTTCAGCGAGCCCGTTCCAGTTCCGCGCGTCGATCGCTTCCAGGACCTCGTAGGTCTCTTCTAACAGGTAAGGCTTGATGGTGTCGAAGCTCTGCTCGCGGTCCCACGGACAACCGTTCGGCGAGCGCAACCGGTCCATGATCTCGACCAGACGCTCAAATTTCCGGCCGATTGATTCTGTTTCCTCCGTTGACACCGAAATTTCAATTTAGCATGCGCGTCGCTCAATCCTCTGTGAGCAGCTTCTCATAATCCGCTTCAAGATCGCTGAAAATAGTCCAGAACGGCTGCGCGGACGTTCCCTTCAGAAGATTCATGAGAATGGTGAGATGACTGTGCCAGCCGCCCGCAACGCCTCTCATCATTCCGAGGCCGGCCAAACGCCGATGGATCACCACGAGATGCACCTGATCGCCCTGCGGAGTCAGCTCAAACGTGACTTCCGAGTTGACCGGATCGCCCCAGGTGTAGCTGAGAAGCCGCGGCGGATCGAATTGCGTGATCGTCCCGATCTGGGTTTTCCCCGCTTCGTACTGCTTGAACCGCTCCGGCGTCGGCGCTTTCTGCGTCTCGAGATTCGAGTGGCGGAAGTTCAACTCCACTCGTCCGCCTTCGCGGAGTTCCATCGGCCCGGAAGCGAGCCATGTTCCTCGCTTGTCGGAATCCGTCAAGTAAGCCCAGACGCGCTCAATCGGGCCGGGCAGCAAGCGCTCGATGCGTACCTCGCCGGGTCCCGTGACAGCAGCATATTCGTTCATCGCTTTCTCCTTGTTTTCGATTTTTCCGGCGGACGCCTCAGTTCGCGCTCCAGTGCGTCGAGCCGATCCGTCCAGAACTGCTCGTAAAAGCGCAGCCATTCGAAAGCTTCCCCGAGGCGTCGCGGCGCCAGGCGGCACATGTGCGTTCGTCCCTCGACGGTCCGATGGATCAAGCCCGCCGTCTCCAAGACCTTTACGTGTTTCGATGCGCCCGCGAAGGACATCTGAAACGGGGCCGCCAGTTCTCCAATGCTGCGTTCTCCGACGGCGAGGCTCCGCAGCATCTCGCGGCGAGTGGGCTCCGCGAGGGCATGGAAAACGGCATCGAGATGTTCAACCATCTGGTTTAATAATCTAACGCCATGCGTGCTGATTGTCAACCGGGTGGCTTACCATGGTAGTTATGAGCGATTCGGATTATCCGCTACCACCGGCAACATTCGAGTTTCTTACTATTTCGTTAAAGACACAGGCCGAGATCCAGCTTGGGCTGCTGCACTTCGGCGAAGAAAAAGACCGTCCTAAAGCCGACCTGCGCAGTGCGCGGCATGTCATCGATATGCTCTCGATGATTCAGGAAAAGACCAAGGGCAATCTCAGCATGGAAGAACAGCGTCTGATCGAAAACTCGCTGACCGAACTGAGATTCCGCTACGTCCAGGCCCTGGAGCAGGCCAAGAAAGAGCCCGCCGCTCCGGAAGCCCCGCCCCCTGAAGAAAAGGCCGAAGAGAAGACGGAGCAGCCTGCCGAGTAGCATGGCTTCGGATTCGCTCAGCATTCGAGTGCTGGGTTCCGGCACGAGTGTCGGAGTTCCGACCATCGGGTGCGATTGCGCAGTCTGCCACTCCGACGACCCTCGCGATAACCGTTTGCGCCCGTCGATTCTGGTGAATTACAACGGGCGCGGCATTCTCATCGACACGACACCCGATTTCCGGCAGCAGGCGCTGCGCTTCAAGATCGAGCGAATCGACGCCATCCTGTTCACCCACGCCCACGCCGATCACATCATGGGTCTCGACGATGTACGGCCTTTCAATTTTCATCAGGGCGGCGTCATTCCGATCTACGGCTCGGCCCAAACGCTGGACGACATCCAGCGCGCTTTTCGCTACATTTTTGACCGCAATGAAACCGAATCGTCGCGGCCCCGGCTTACGCCGCAGGCGTTCAACTCCGCGCCCATCGACGTCTTCGGACTGCAATTCACGCCGATCCGGCTCAATCACGGCAAAGGGACGGTGTACGGCTACCGATTCGGCCCCGCCGCCTACCTCACGGATCACAGCGACATACCGCCGGAATCTATGGAACTGCTCAAGGGTCTCGATGTTCTGTTCTTAGACGCACTGCGGCACCGCCCTCATCCGACGCACTCGACTGTCGAGCGCTCCATCCGGAGTGTTGAGGAGCTGAAACCCAAAGACGCATATTTCACTCACATTTGCCACGATCTGGGCCATGCGGAGACGGAAAAAACGCTTCCGCCGAACGTCCACCTCGCGTACGACGGGCTCGAGTTGCAGGTGGCACTTCCGCACGCATGAAAACCGCTCTCACCATCGGCAACTTTGACGGTCTTCATCGCGGGCACAAGCGGTTGATTCATCGCGTGCTCGAGTTTTCCCGCGAGCACGCCCTCACGCCGGCTCTCCTGACGTTTGACCCGCATCCAACTAAGGTGGTCGCGCCGGATCGCGCTCCGAAGCTCCTCACGAATCTCGACCGGCGTAAGGACCTGATCCACGCCGAAGGAATCGAGCATATCGAAGTGCTGCCGTTCACCCCGGAGCTGGCCAAACTCACGCCGCGGGAGTTCGTCGAACAGATCGTCATCGGAAAACTGCAGGCGCGCGCGGTTGTAGTCGGCGACAACTTCCGGTTCGGGAATAAGGCGGCCGGCGACGTTCATTTGCTCGAAGAACTGGGCCGCGAATTCGGTTTCGAGACCGACGTGGTGCACGCCATATCCTGGCGCGGAACTACGATCTCGAGTAGCGAAATCCGCGCTCGCATCCAGGCTGGCGATGTCTCCCGGGCGTGCCGGATGCTCGGCCGGCCCTATTGCCTCGAAGGCGAGGTGGTGCACGGGCACGGGATCGGGAAGAAACAAACGGTCCCCACGCTGAACCTCTCAACGCAGGCTGAAGTGCTTCCGGCAGCGGGCGTTTACGTCACCAAGACCTGCGAAATCGGTTCCACGCAATGCTGGCATTCGGTCACCAACATCGGTTATCGTCCGACTTTCGGCGGCGATGACCGGCTCAGCATCGAGACCTTTCTGCTCGATCCGCTGGAGGGCGCGACCCCGCGCGAGATCCGCGTAGAGTTCCTGAAAAGCCTGCGCGAGGAACGCAAGTTTGAGAGTCCGGAGGCCCTGAAAGCGCAGATCCTGCGCGATGCCGGCCGGGCGCAGCGGTTCTTCCGCAACCTCGAAGTTCTATACTTAAAGTAGATCCTAGATCCCAAGGAGAGTTATGCAATTATCGAACGGCAAGCTCCGCAACATGAATGCGCTGGCGAACAAAAATGGTATCATCACCGCCGCTGCGATGGACCAAAGAGGCAGTCTGCAAAAATCGATCGCCGCCGGCAAGGGTATCGACGCGAAGGAAGTGACGCCGGAGATGATGGCAGAATTCAAGGGCGCCGTGGTGAAGGTGTTGACCCCCCACGCCAGCGCCATTCTGCTCGATCCTGAATTCAGTCTGGGCGTCCTCAGCATGCGTGATAAAAACTGCGGTCTGCTGCTTGCCTACGAGTTGACCGGCTACGATTACTCGAAACCCGGCCGTCTGCCGGACCTGCTGCCGCATGTTTCGGTGAAGCGCATTGTCGATTGGGGCGCTAATGCCGTCAAGATTCTGCATGTACTACGCGCCGTTCGATGACAAGAACGTCAACGATATTAAGCACGCCTTTATCGAGCGGATCGGCGCGGAATGCGAATCCAACGAGATTCCTTTCTTCCTGCGAATTCGTCGGCTTACGATCCGAAGGGCGGCGATGAAAAGGGCCTGGAATTCGCGAAGATCAAGCCTAAGGCCGTTGTATCGGCTATATGGAAGAGTTCTCCAAGCCGCAATATAAGGTCGACGTTTTGAAGGTGGAAGTTCCTATCAACGCTAATTACGTGGAAGGCAGCAGCGTGTACAAGGGCCAGAAGGCCTACACGCGCGCCGGAGGCGCTGGGTTATTTCCGCCAGGCCGCCGATGTCGCGAAGAAGCCGTTCATTTATTTGAGCGCCGGCGTGAGCAACGCGCAGTTTGTCGAATCCTTGAACATGGCCAGCGAAGCAGGCACGGATTATTCCGGCGTTCTGTGCGGCCGCGCCACCTGGAAGGAAGGCATTCCGGTGTACGCGAAGCAGGGCGTGAAAGCTCTCGAGGAATGGCTCTCTACCGAAGGCGTGAAGAACATCAACGCCGTGAACGCCGCCACGAAGTCAGCGAAGCCCTGGTATGCCAAGGCCGGCGTCGCTGTCCACGCGTAATAATTTGTCGATTTGAGTTGGGCAGCGCGATGTGGAAAGCACAAGCGCTGCCCGGTTCGTGCAAGAGGGTGCGAACGTTATGAAGATCGTGCAAGTACAGCTTCCGGAGGACCTCGTAGAGGCGGCTCAACTAAACCGTGCTGATCCATCCCCGACGCTGCTCGGTTGCTTGCATTAGAGCTCTTTCGGGAAGACAAGGTCTCACTTGGCCGGGCGGCTGAACTGTGTCAGACGCCGCTTGAGGCATTTTTGGAGTTTGCGGGACAGCGGCAGGTTCCGCTGCACTATGGCGTCGCGGAGCTTGAAGAAGATCGCGTCACCATGCAGCGTTTCCGGCAGTGAGAGTCGTTTCGAACGCTTCTCCGCTGATCACCTTTACCCGGATCGGGCATCTTGAATCCCTTCATAAACTGTACGCGACTGTAAACATCTCCAAGGAAGTTTATAACGAGGTAGTCATCACGGGCGCGGGAATGCCGGGCGCGGCGGCTGTCGCGAAATCGGATTGGATTCATGTGTCGGTTCGCGGAACGGAGAGCCTGGCGACGACAATCTCTAACACCGGACTTGGAGCCGGAGAGGTCAGTGCGATTCTCCTCGCCAAGGAATTGGCCGCCGATATCGTGCTGATGGATGAATGGAAAGGTTGAAGACTCGCTACCCAAGAAGGATTGGCCGTCGTCGGTTGCATTGGGATTCTGGAAGAGTTGTATCGTCGCAGAGAGATCCAACATCTTCGCGAGATTTACGAGGAGCTTCTTCGCCAGAACATTCGTGTCGATTTGCGGACGCTGCGAAACAGTCTCGCCCAGTTCGGACTTCCGCGTCTGTGAGCGAAAAAAAGCCGGGACCCGTTTAGGGTATCCCGGCCTTTTCAGCTATGGACTCGTCTACGGAACTCGAGTCACTGCGAGTTCAATGTCAACCGTTGCGGTGGCCTGGTTCCCCTTGGAATCGGTCACAACCACGGTGAAGAAGTAATCGCCGAACTGCTCCCCTAACTGAACTATAGGCTCCGCTGACGTCGCTCCTAGAACTGCTGCCGCCGAGTTCTGCGAAGCAGTCAGGTACGTGAGCGGAGTATTTCCAGCCGGGCTGGTCGACTGGCTCAAGTTGATTTGAACCTGGCGAACCACGGTCTGGCAAACATAGGTTGCGTGAACGTTGCCCGGTGCCGTCGGAGCCGAGCAGGTCAGCCCGCTCAAACCGCCCACGATAATGGTCGGCGGCGGGGTCGAGGTGGCCGGAGTCACCTGCACCGTGACGCTCGCTGTCGCCGGCGGACCGACGCTGCCCGTCGCAGTGCACTGATAGGTTGTGGTCTGCTGCGGATTCACCGTCACCTGTCCATTCGCGTTCAACGATCCGGCCCCGCTGATCGAGACGCTGCTTGCGTTCTTCGCGAGGCACGTCAATACCACCGGACTACCCGGACTCGGGCTTACCGGCGGATTGGCTGTGAAGGAAGAAATGGAAGGCGGCGTATTCGCCGGCGGCGTCGGTGGAGTTACTGTAACCGTAGCCGTGGCGTTTACCGAGCCGTACGTGTTTGTCGCCGTTAATGTGTAGGTCGTGGTCTGTGCCGGAGTCACGCTTTGCGTCCCGACCAGGGGCACGCTATTGATCCCCGGGCTGATGGACACTGTCGTAGCGTTGTCTACCTGCCAAACCAGAGTCGACGACGAGCCTTGCGTAATCGAAGTGGGATTCGCCGTGAACTGGACAATACGCGGGGCGGTTCCCGGAGTTACCTGCACGGAAACACTGCACGTGGTGCTTCCTCCGGCGTTCGTAGCAGTGATGGTGTAACTGGTTGTGGACGTCGGCGAAACGACGAACGAACCGTTCGGCGGAACGCTGCCGACGCTGGGGCTCACCGTCACCGACGTGGCATTCACCGTGGCGTAAACGATGGTTGCGGACTCACCCTGAATGATATTCATAGGAGTGGCCGTGCAAGTCAGGATTTGAACCTGCGGGCTCGCAACCACAACCGTCGCCGTGGAGGACTGCGTACTGGTGGAGTTGGAAGCGGTCAACGTATATGTTGTAGTTGTTGTCGGCGATACGCTGAGAGTTCCATTCGACGAATTCACCGTCCCGATGCCGCTGATTTTGACGCTGGTAGCATTCAGCACGCGGTAGGACAATTGCGACGCTTGGCCGGACTGAATACTGGTCGGGTTGGCGTTGAAGAACAGGATTTGAACTCCCGCCGCCGAAGTAGTAGTTACTCGCACTCGGGCGGAAGCCGACAATCCAGACGTATTTGTGACGGTCAAGCGGAATTCGTAATCCTGCCCCGACGTTGCGACGAAGGTCGTGACCGCCTGGGTCGGACTAGACAGATTCACCGCGGGTCCGGTCTCCTGAACCCAACTGAAAGTGAGAGCTAGCCCGTTCGGATCATGCGAATTGGAACCGTTCAACGTGATGGTTCCAGCCGGCACGCCGATCTGGTCCGGACCGGCATCGGCGATTGGCGGAGAAGAGCCTTTCATGATGTTCCGGCTGACCACTTCGTAGCGGATGCGAGGAACCTGCATCGGCACGGCGTATTTCGAATCGAGGAATTCTTTCGGCCGCAACAGGTTGCCCCATTGAATGCCGAATACCGCGCGCCCATTGCTGCCGCGGACCGGCATCATGGTTTCGTTTACGCCGCCTTCCGCCGTAAAGGCGAAACGGGCGGAAATCGGGAAAACGAATCTCACGGTACCACCCGCGTGGTCCCCTGTCGAGTAAGCGCGCAAATAGCCGATGTTGCCTTCTACATAATTGTTGCCCCACAAACCGAACGTGGCGTTGACACCGGCCTGGTCCGTGATGCGGAGGGAGCGCTGGATAAAGAGGTTGGGAGCGATGGAGCCGTCCGCCAATACCGCATTACGCGTATCCAGGATGGGGTTGTCGAGAAAGCCCTTGGTTCCGAAAATTCCGAGCTTGCCCCAACTGAAGAGATAATCGAACACCGCGGCGCCCTCGCCGAGCGTTCCGCCGCTGCCGTATCCGGACAGGTTCACGTGCTTGAAGCTCGCGAACAATCCGCCCTGGAGATGATCCGTAAAGCGGTTGACGAGACCGATGTCGAATTGACCTTCCTTCTGGTCGTGGAAGTATAGGTATTCGGCCTGCGCTTGCACCGCGAAATGATCCTTAAACGGCGCAAAGTAGCGTCCGGAGCCGCTGAACGTAACATTCCCGCGATCGTCGGCGCCGGCGTTGAGTCCTAACAACGAGAAGCGCGGATCGCGATTCGCTTCCAGGCGCTTGTCGATGACTTCGGAAGTCTGCTGCTCGGTAAGAGGCTTCGGCTGTCCATTGACTTTGGCTTCGAGAGCCTGTTCCTGCTGTTTGAGATCGTTGACCTCGCGCCGCAGCCCGGCATTCTGGTCGGCCAGGTCGCGTAGCATCTTGGCGATGTCATCGAGTTTGTCTAGTCGCTTGAGAATATCGTCGCAGCACTTCGACGGCCCCTCGGCCATGGGGGGAAGGACTTGGTTCATCCCACCCTCGCCGACCACCTTTCCGTTCTGGTCGGTGACCGTTAATACGACGCGGCGGTTCATCCAACGCGCTACGTCGGTCTTACTATATCGATTCTTGTATCCGGGAACTTCCGGATTGGTCTTACCGCGCGTGGTGGTTTCAATTTGGCCGGCGGTGGCGCCATAGTGAACGAGAAATGCCTTGACGGCGTCAGCCCGCTGCTGACCGAGTCTCTCGTTGGATCTCTGCGATCCGAGGTTGTCCGTGTTGCCTTCCACTTTGACGTGATAGCCTTGGTTGTTCTTGAGTAGATCGGCTAAGCGGAGCAGGCTGGGAAAACCATCGGAGAGAACCGCAGAGTTGAATTCGAAGTTAATTTCTTCCCAATCGTTCGGCGACGCGTGGGTGTTAATCCCCTGTGCGCTGATGCATGCCGCAAATAGAATGGGGAGAGCAATTAACGTCGTGCACTTGCGAGACATGCGTTAACTCCTCCTCTGTAATACAGGTTATAGTTTTTGAATCTTTCGTCTAACCCCTAGGTGAAGCGTTTGGCAGACGTATCATCAGCATCTTACACTAACTGGCAGATAAGACGTTATTTTGACACTTACATTTCGGAAACATTTGCGATGATGGAGAGTGGGCCTCTCGGACGGGCGGTCGCCTGGCAAGTAACCACCTGAATAGGGTGGTGCTACCGGGAGGAAAGTCCGGTCTCCACAGGGCAGCATGCCGGCTAACGGCCGGGGGGACTCGCTTCAAGGCGGGTTCTACGGAAAGTGCCACAGAAAATATACCGCCGGCGCTTCGGCGTCGGTAAGGGTGAAAAGGTGCGGTAAGAGCGCACCGCGGGCGGAGCAATCCGTCCGGCAGGGTAAACCCCATGCGGAGCAAGACCAAATAGGGGAGGAGGGGCTGCCCGCCCCGTTCGACTTCCGGGTAGGTCGCTTGAGACGATCAGTAATGATCGTCCTAGAGGAATGACTGCCGTCCGGCAACGGAGACAGAAACCGGCTTATAGTCCGGGAGGCCCTAATTTGCGAATATTGGGTAACATTATTGGCCCAGTATGGCCAACGAAGAGCATCTTGCGATTTTGAGGTCAGGGGTCGAGAAATGGAATGCTTGGCGAGCTAAGAACGGCGAGCTTGAACGGATCTAGGCGGTGCGGACCACATTTGAATTCCTCGACGGCGCGGATCTCAGCATCGCAAACCTCAGCAAGGCGCTCTCAAGCGGAGCACAATTTAAAGGATCACATTTTAGCGACGATACTAAGAAGCCTGGACCTTCGAAAGGGCGAGGGTCTAGAGAGTGTTATTCATGCGGGACCATCCACAATCGGCATAGACACCGTGGTGGCATCCAATGGCGAAATCCCGGAGATCTCACAGTTCGGCTTGCTTTTGGTCTCTGCCCGAACCATCAATCAGACCTTCCTGAATCGCGAACCTTGTCAAGTCCGCGACACTCCGGGCACCGAGTTTCGTCATGAGGCGGCCACGATGAAATTCGACGGTCTTCACTGAGACGTGCACAACTTCGGCGATTTCTTTGTTTTGCCTGCCTTCAGCGACTAGTTGCAGGATCTGCCGCTGCCGGTCCGTCAAGTCGCGAGGAGAACGAACGCGTTTTGCCTGCGGGTTCCGGACCTCCTCGATGACCGTGTTGCCGAAGGCGGGAGACACATAGACTTTGCCACTGCGAGCTTCCCGAATCGCGGTCAGCAACTCTTCAGTTGCTCCGGACTTCAAGACGTAGCCCGCAGCGCCCGCCTCGAAGGCCTTTCGCAGATAAACCGCATTCTTGTGCATGCTGAGGAAAACCAGATTGATGGATGGAAGAGACTTCTTGATTTCACGCGCTGCGTCAATGCCGTTGAGCACGGGCATGCTAATGTCCAGCACGACCACCTCTGGAATCAATCGCAGCGCGGTATCCACTAGAGCCTTACCGTCGTTGGCCACACCGACGACGTCGTATTCAGTTTCCAGTAGTCCAGTGATCCCTTTCAGGATCAGGGAATGATCGTCACCCAGCAGAATTCGCGGCTTTTTCACGATCCACTCCTGAAAGGGGCGCCGAAGCTAAAATGTCGGTTCCCTGGTCGATCCGGGAGGTGATCGAGAGAGTCCCGTTCACCAGCCTCATCCGTTCTTTCATACTGACGATCCCCAGGCCGAAATGGGAATGGCTAAGCTG
Source organism: Bryobacterales bacterium (assembly GCA_963802915.1). Lineage (GTDB taxonomy): Bacteria > Acidobacteriota > Terriglobia > Bryobacterales > Bryobacteraceae > JAICMB01. The sequence continues at coordinate 504,360 of CAWDKQ010000015.1, read as the reverse complement.
CCTCGCAAAGCCCGTGCCGTTGTCACTCACGAGCAACTGTATGTTGCCGCTGTAGCTGCTGAGCGAGACGTGGACCTCGGTCGCGCGAGCGTGTTTGGACGCGTTCCCAATGGCCTCCTGAGCGATTCTGAAGAGACACGCGGCAACATTACGACTCAACCCTGTCTCGTCGATTGGGCCATCGAACCTGATGCCGATCTCATGGGCGGCGCTAAACTCCTCGCAGAGTTCTTCCACCGCGGAACTCAACCCGAGATCCTCAATGATGGATGGATGAAGCCCGTGGGAGAGACGCCGGACTTCGTCGGATATCCGAATGACCTGTTGCTGAAGAGCAGGGAGCCGCATGCGGGTTTCCTCAGCCGGTAAATGAACGGCCTTGCCAATCTCGATGGAGAGGAACGCCAACCGTTGGGTGACATCGTCATGGAGCTCCCGTGCCAGGCGCCGGCGTTCATCCTCCGATGCGGTGAGAAGGCTGGCCGCGAGTTGTCGCAACTCGATCTCGGTGTTCCGAAGAGTTTTCTCCGCTTGCTTCCGCAAGGTGATGTCGGTTACGAAGCCGACCGCGAGCCGTCCCCGTTTGGTATCCACACTGCTGAGACTGATTTCCAGCGGAAATTCCGAGCCGCTCTTCCTAAGACCCCGCAATTCCAACCCAATTCCCATGGGGCGCCGCTGCGGATTCGAATGGAAATCGGCGCGGTGTCCCGCGTGGCGATCTCGCAAGGCCGGCGGCATCAACATCTCGATCGGGCTGCCGATCAATTCGTTGTGAGGATAGCCGAACATCTCCTCGGCCATCCGGTTGGCCGAGACGATTGTGCCGTCCGCGCTTACAGTCAGGATTGCTTGCGCCGCCGTTTCCAGAAGCGTGCGAGTGGTTGCATCACTTTCCCGCAACTCCTCTTCAATCCGTTTGCGCCCGGTGATGTCCTCCGAAAATATCAGAATCCCGTGTGCCGCTCCTTCCCGATCTCCCCAGGGCCGAATTTCCCAACGCTGCCGGACGCTCTCACCGCTGGATCGCTCCCAGCGCGCGTCGTCGTCACTCAGATTTTGGCCGGCCAGGCCGCGGCGATGAAGTTCCTTCCAGTGTTCGGGGAGGTCGGGAAATACCTCGTAATGAGAGCGGCCCAGGATCTCCGAACCTGTCAATGAGTAGTCCGAGCACCAGCGATCGCTGACCTGGAGATATCGCATATCGCGGTCGAACATAGCCGTCGCGGCTGGCACGTGCTTCACGAAGAGCTTCAATAATTCCTGGCTGGCCTGCAGCGAGGCAGTCCGGTCGCGGACGCGCCGCTCCAACTCCGCATTCAGCTGAGAGAGCTTCTGCTGTGCATCCGACACCTGAAGGCCATAACGCTGGGCGCTGCGATACAAGGAAACCACAACGATAATACCCAGAACGTATCCCATGGCCAGGCACCAGGAGAGACGTCGCGTGGCCTGTGACAACCCCAGTTCGCGCTCTCGTAGCAGACGTTCCTCTTCGCGCCGCATGCCCCCGGATAGCGTTCGAATGGAGTCCATGACAGCCCTAGCCTGGTCGATCCGGTGCACCTCGGCGGGGGCCTTCAGACCGGCGCGGTGCGACTTCACGATCTTCTCCATATCGTCCAATTTGGCATCGACCAGGGGTTGCATCTGTTCCAATTCCCGCTGTTGGCGGACATTGTCGGACGTCAACTTACGAATTGTCGTCACGTCCTGCCGAGCTTGGGCGACGGCGGTCTTGTAGGGTTCGAGATATTGTTCCCCATTTGTGATGAGGAAGCCCCGCTCGCCCGCCTCGGCACCCTGCAAATCGGAGATCAACCGCTCGAGCGAGAGCTGAACCAGGAGAGTGTGTTTGACCCAATCGTTCTCAGTCCTCGCGTCGGCAGCGACATAATACACGGCCAGAGCGGAAACAACCGGAATGGCGACCAGCATCGCTAAGCGGATATGGGCTCGTGGAGCAATCGGATGGGTCATTCTTTCGTCGCGGGTGTGCCGCACGCGTACCAATGGTATACGAAGGAACCAATATTCCATAGGAAAACTCGACACAATTACGATCAGAATGTGATATTCCTTACCTAGGCAGGCACCTAGGGCAGCCCCCGGGCAGAAGCGTCAATCTTTTCAACAAAAAACTAGGTAGAGACCTAGTATCTAGAACAGTATCCGTTAGCGCAAAATTAACGGCTAGAAGCCCATGAAGAAGACACCACGGCTCATGCCAGACGAATCCCTGTCTCGAACAACATCGCCCAGCGTCTCTTCTTTCGAGCTACAGCACATCCGAAACTAAGCAGGCATTGTCCGGAGGATTTCACGATGGTATATCAACTCAAATGTGCCCTTAACACGCTGCTCGCTACGAATAATACTGTGGAGATATTCACAGTTCCAGGTGGTGCCGTAGTGGAAGTGTGCAGTAACGAATACAATTCGGGAATCGTCGACGTTTGCTACGCGGGCTTGGTCGTTGCCGCGTTTTCAAGCGATCTGGAGTCTCGTGGCGAGCGGATCAACTAGGCGCCGGGTATGCGCCGACTGAGCGCGGGCACGTTTTGCCGCCCAGCAAGGATTCAATCGAGCAATCGAAAAAGATGAAAACTCCATATACCCGAGAGATTACAAACGTGGCCATCTCCGTATTGACGGTGATGCCGATGAAAGAGGATCATGAGTCGCTCGACTCCATTCTGGCAGCCCCGGCTTGGGCTGTTCATCGGGCTAGCACCGTCTCCTCAGCGGTAACGCTGTTGAGCAGAGTCGATCCGATCCCCGTGGTTCTGTGCGAAAAGGATCTGGGGGGCGGATCATGGCGAGACATGCTCGACCATATCCATGGCATGAGCGATCCCCCCTACCTGATCGTGACGTTGCGCTTAGCGGATGAGCAACTGTGGGCCGAGGCTTTGAATCTTGGTGCTTACGATGTGATCGCGAAACCATTCGACGGAGGTGAAGTGGAGCGAAGCCTAACGTCAGCATGGTCCCGGTGGTGGCGCGATAGTCACGTAGGCGAACATAGTACCGACGTTCAAAACATGCTGCGTCAATCGCGGAGAGTGAACCGTTGTGGGTGTTACACGCAGACCTGCAACCAAAAGCGTCCGCTGTTGGTTAGCCACGGAAGATTTGAAGATCGGTGATAAATTCCGCCGATTGACGACGCGATACGCAGCCACGAGAAGTTGGTCAGGTGCTCTTCCCGATACGGCTCGACAAGGCGATCATGAACACCGATGAATCCTGGGCCACCGACATCCGGAAAGACCATGACGCTTATACGAAGTCTTTTGACGATCTGCTTCGTGACCTTAAGGTCGGGTGAGGCTCATTTCTTCGTTTTCCCAGCCGCCTGCTGTTGATATTTTTCCATCATCGCCTGCATTTCAGCCGGAAGCTGTTCCGGATGACGCTCCAGATTCACAATCCACGCGCGCATGTCGAATGGCATTCCCCACAGAATTCTGCGATCCCCTGGTAACGGCGGACCGCCGGGTGTGCCCGCATTCGGAATAACTGCCGGAAGCTTGAATGCATAGAATGCGCCGCCGGCGAGTTGCCGGTGCGGATATTGCTGTAAGAACCCGCAATTGTGGATCTCAAGGACGGACACTGCCTCGACCGCGACCCATTGACCTGCATCCGCATCCGTAGGAGCCTGACAGTCCCAAAACTGCGCTTGTGGCACGACGATCGCCGGATCGGATAGCGAAGCCCAGTCCAGCCGGATTTGGGACAACCCCTGTTCCTGAGCAAACCGCTCCACTGCCGGAAGCCCTTCGTTCCAGGTCACATTCGAATCGTTGATCAGGTAATAATTCGGATGGCCGAACGACAAGCTGTTGATGTACGGGAAGTAATAAGGATACTCCGAAATCATCGGCACAAAGCAGCTTACGGCAAGAACAGCCGTAGCCGCCTGCAAGATACGCCGGTGCGGCAATGCGGCGATCATTCGCGGAATCGGCGCGAGCATCATTATCAATAGAGCGATCGGCATCATGAAATGCCGGATGCTGATATCCAGGCGGCTCAGCAGACATACCGTCAAAAAAACAAAGAAGCCGACCATCAGTACGCGCCAGTGTGGACGCACTTCATCGGGAATAACAGTTGCGGGACGCGCTATAGCGACCCCGGCAGCGAGCAACAGCAAGAGCAGAAAGCCGAGCGCCGATTTCAGAACAAACACGGTCGGAAAATAGTAAGGTACGCCGTGTGAAAGCGAATGGCCGAAGAGGAAACTCGGGCGGGATCCCATCAGCAGCACGATGGCGAGACCGCGCAAGAAGAGCCAGATCGGCATCAGCGGCCTCCGGATCAGCGCGGCCCACGGACCGCTTCCGACGCGATTGAGCACGTCGTTCGGTTCATTCCACGAAAGAACGAAATATACGACGTACACAAACAAAGACGCCCACAGGACCCCGCGTAAAACACACCGCCAGCGAGCCTTTCGCCAAGCTTTTCGCTCAGCCTTTTCCGTTGGCTGAGCCGCAGTGGGCCAGAACCGAGTCTGCACAAAAAGCGTGACGATGACGGGCAGTATAAGAAGTCCGGTGAATTTCGAAAGCAGCGCTGCTCCGAACGCGGCGCCAAACAACAGAGCGTTCTTGCGCGACGGCACTGCCCAGATCTCGCCCAGTTGCCAGAGCGCGACAAGTGAGAACAGCGTCACCGGCAGATCTGTGATCACCAACGGACCGAATACGAGAAATGCAGGCGTGGTGACATACGCAATCAGACAGAGCAGGCCTCCAATAGAGCCGCCGAGCCGAGTCCCGTAATAAAAGATGAACCAACCTAATAGCAATGTCAGGACAAGCATGGGAAAACGCGCCCACATCAACGTCGATTTCCAGTCGTTCCAGCGGCCGAGAACGGCATCGCCGAAAATCCATTGGGCGCCGTAAGCAGGAAAGAACTCGTTCGAAACCTGCCACGCCGGACCTGAATATTCGGCATGTGTTCCCCGCAGCACGAGCGGGATCGCGGCGAGCACTTTTCCGAGAGGCGGATGCTCTCCATTTAGGCGCAAGTCAAGGCGCTGGAGATAGCTCAGGCCGGCGCCTATATGAGCCACCTCGTCCACAACGGCTGATTCGTGTAGAGCCGCACCCCCAGCCACGAAAAACATAATCCCGAGCAAGCCCGCGGCGGCCGCGAGGTGAACGTTTTTCGGCATAATATCCGGTTGGTTAATTCATCGTAGCCGTTCCGGCGGCTTCGGATGTTATCATCCCTAATCGAACGTGAACAAACGAACCTTTCTCAATTTGGTTTCGGGCGCGGTCGCCAGTCGCCTTGTCGGACCTCTGTCGGCCTTGACGGCGAAGGAGAAGCTGACCAACTGGGCGGGCAATATTTCCTATAGTACGGACCGGCTGCAGGAAGCCGCATCGGTCGATCAGATCCGATCGGTTCTGCGGTCGGAGGATAAAGTGAAGGTGCTCGGTACACGGCACTGTTTCAACTCCATCGCGGATAGCCACGACAATCTGCTGTCGCTCAAACCGATGCACGATGTGGTCGCGCTCGACCCGGAAGCCCGCGCCGTGACCGCCCACGCAGGCATCACGTATGGCCAGCTCTGCCCGTATCTGGAGAGTAAGGGATTTGCGCTGCACAATCTGGCTTCCCTTCCCCACATTTCGGTTGCGGGAGCATGCACCACCGCGACCCACGGCTCGGGCGAGAAGAACGGCAATCTCTCGACCGCGGCATCCGCGCTTGAGATCGTGACTGCAACCGGCGAGCTAGTGAAGCTCTCTCGCAAATCGGACGGCGAGACGTTCAAAGGAGCCGTGGTCGGACTCGGTGCGCTCGGCGTGATCACGCGCGTCACGCTCGATATCCAGCCCACATATAAGGTGCGGCAGTTCGTTTATGAAAACATGCCGTTCGCCCAAATGAAGGATCATTTCGACGAGATCCAGGCAAGCGGATACAGCGTGAGTCTGTTCACCGATTGGCAGAAGCACCGCGTCAACGAAGTCTGGATCAAGAGCCGCGTGGGAGACGGGCATGAGTTCGCGGCGCCCCAGGAATTTTTCGGCGCGAAACTCGCGACGCGGAACCTTCACCCGATCGCAGAGCTCTCGGCAGAGAATTGCACGGAGCAAATGGGCGTGCCCGGTCCTTGGTACGATCGGCTCCCGCATTTTCGCATGGGCTTCACGCCGAGCGCCGGAAAAGAACTGCAGTCGGAGTACTTCGTGCCGCGGCGCAACGCAGTCGACGCGATTCTGGCGGTCGAGCGGCTGCGCGATCACATCTCCCCGCACTTACTGATCACGGAAATACGAACCATCGCGGCCGACGATCTCTGGATGAGCACCTGTTACCAGCGTCCCAGCGTGACCATCCATTTCACGTGGAAACCGGACTGGCCCGCTGTTCAGCAAGTCCTGCCGATGATCGAAAAAGAGCTTGGTCCATTTCAGCCGCGGCCGCATTGGGGCAAGCTGTTCACGATGCCGCCTCGCGAGCTGCGGTCGCGTTATGAAAAGCTCGACGATTTTATCCAACTGGCGACGAAGTACGATCCGAAAGGGAAATTCCGGAACGATTTTCTGAACACCAACGTGTTTGGAGCGGGCTAACCCGTCAGCTTGTCCTGACTGATCCATCGCGCATCTTTGCGATACGCCATGTTGCCGATATGCCCGGGGCGCGCCGCCGAAACTCCAACCTCTACTGGCGCATTCGGCTGCTTTCGCGATCGAACGCAATCGAGGAAGTTGCCCATGTGCGTGATGGTGCCGTCGCCGGTCGATCGAATTTCCTGATCCGGTTTGTGCCAGTCCTGGCCTTCCGGATAAACCTGAAGACGCTCGCGGGTTAATTTCAACGTTGCAACCGTCCCTCGAAAAGCGAGGCCGCCATCGTCGATCGATGAGACCATGGTGCCGTCGTAAGAGACCAGAAATCCCGGATATTCGTAACTCGCATTCACAGTGTCCGGACAATCGCGCTCCGTGAACTCGTATTTTCCTCCGAGCATCTGAGCCTGCCGCGGCGCGTCGCTTTTCATGGCCATGTGAACGACGTCGATCCAATGCGTAAATAGATCCGTCATGGCGCCGCCGCCGAAATCCCAGTACCAGCGCCAAGTGAGATAGCGGTCGAGCACGAAAGGCTGATCGGGCGCGGACCCCAGCCATTTTTTCCAATCAAGCTTTGTGGTGTCGATCTGTGGCGGCGCGTCGTGGCGCTGATAATTCTGAAACCAATACGTGCGCACCTGGGTGACCTTGCCAATTTTGCCGGCCTGGATCATGTCGGCCGCGGTCCGGAAGTGTTCCCAACTGCGCTGCTGCATCCCGCATTGCACGATGCGATCCGTGGCGCGCACGGCCTTGATCAGAGGATCTCCATCTTCGAGCGTATGAGTTACGGGTTTTTCGACATAGACGTCCTTGCCGGCGGCGACGGCATCCGTGGTCATGGGAACGTGCCAGTGATCCGGAGCGGCGATGACGACGGCATCGACATCCTTGTCATCGAGCACCTGGCGATACTCGCCCGACTCCTTCGGTGAAGTTTTCAGTTTCGCGATGGTCGACTGGCGTCGCGGCTCATACACGTCGCATACGGCGACAATCTCATTGCCGCCGCTGACGTCGAGCGCGTATAGCAATTCGCGGCTGCGGCCGCCTGAACCAAGAAGGCCAATCCGGATACGATCGTTCGCACCGACAACACGCTTGCTGGCGAGCGCGGTCAGACCGGCGGAAACAAGAAAAGCTCGGCGATTCGAAGCCATGTCGTAATGATACCCGTCACCGGCCTCTACTGGTAACGCCGCAGCGCTTTTTCAATTTCTTTCAACTGCTGGCGGGCGACGTCGGACTCCTCCAGGTCGTCATTGAGAGCCAGCATTTTCGTGTAATTCTTCTGCGCCGTCAGCAGCAGCTCCTTCTCGCCGCTATGCGCCGCGTCGTATTTCATGAGATACGCGTTGCCGAGCAGATAGTAACTGTAGGCGTCCTCGGGATCCCAATGAAGAGCCTGGTCGCACGCCGGGATAGCAGTGTCGGGCCGATTCGCTTCCAGTTCGCAACTGCATAAACCGAGATACGCCAGATTGCGCTCATCGCGATTCACGTCGCGGCGGCTGGCAGCCTTTTTCGAACCCAGCGGCCCCAAGAAAGATCCGATCACGTAGTAGGAAAAGCGGCCGGAAAAGCCAGGATCGTAATCGCTGAGTTGCAGTGCGTGTTCGTAGGCGGTTTTAGCCAGCGTGATCTGACCTTGCAGCCGAAGACAATCGCCGAGCCAAAGATGCGCCACCGGCTCGCGAGGATTCAGCTCGATACTCTTGCGAGCCGCCGACAGACATTGTTCGTAATCGCCCGCCATGCGATAAGCGTGGGCCATGTGTGAGTAAGCCAGCGCGTTACGCGGCTCCCGCGCCACAGCCTCGCTGAGTTGACGGATGGCTTCCGTGGTATCGCCCTTGTCGAGAAGCATGCCGGCGTAGCTGACGCGAGCCTCGGTGTAATCGGGATCGATGGTGAGGGCTTTCTGAAAGTCCTTGGCGGCTTTTCCCAAGTCGTTCGACATGTGATACGCGCGTCCCGCGAAGAGCGCAGCCTCGCTGTAAGTCGGATCCTGCTGGAGCGATCGCTCAAAATCAGCAGCCGCCTCTTTGTATGCGTCTTGAGTGCCTTTCTTCTCGTAGAGGCTATAACCCTGATTGAAGGAATCCTCCGCTTTTTTGTTAACGATTTTCTTGATCCGGATATTAATCGGGACAGTAGTTACTTCGCCGGGTCTCACCTGTATCGTTCGCGGACCATCCGGCTCATATCCTCGGCGAGCGCCCTCAATCGTGTAATCGCCAGGAAGAAGACCGGGCAGATCGAGCGGGGTTGTCTTTCCCGCCACACCTTTAAATGTTCCGTTCAGGCGGATTTCGACGTCGTCCATATTGGACTGGACAACGATGCGTCCTTCCTTCGATCCAAGCGCCGAATCCATCTTGAGGCGCGAGGCATCGAACGCCAAAATCATGCCGCCGTCGTATTCGTTCTTACCGCTGTTAGGATTCTGAGTCGCACCTTTGCGGTGCGCGAGATCGTGCACCTGTTGCGTCACATAATATGCGAGCTCTTCCGCGGTCACGATGCCATCGCCGGAATCGTCGGCCTGACCTTCCAGACCCTGCACCAGATAGTAAGTGAAGATCCCGTGGCCGCCGCCGAGCGAGGGATCTTCAAACGACTGCTCATCGCCGCGGCTGGCACTGAACGTAAACAGTCCCGTGCCAGCGCCGATATTATCCAGACTTTCATTGATTTGCTGGATTGCTCCGCTATGACACGCATCCGTGAGCAGGGCCTTCCACTTCGACTTGATGCTCGCCCCCGTTATCTTGCCGAGAGTCGCCATCGGATACGCCGTATCGAGCAAATGATCGATGCTGGTATCGTAAAGCGCGAGATAGCCCTTCCCCTTTTCGACAAATCCATGTCCGGCCCAGTAGATCAAAACGCGATCCTGAGGACCGGCCACAGACGGCAGCCATTGTTCGAGCTGACGCTTTACGTTGTCGAGCGTGGCATCAGGCCCGATCAGCTTATGAACGTTCTGAGGATTATAGCCGCCGTGCGGGCTGATCAGGACGCGAAACATTTCCTGTGCATCGCTCTCGGCGTAGCGCAGCGAATTGACGCGGCTGTCTTTAAAATGCCCGACTCCGATGACCAGCGCATATCCCGTCGCGATCTCCGCTTTGCCGCTCGCGGCATCCTTCTTGAACGAAGCGGGCGCGCGCACCAAATCGCGCGAGGGAAGCGGCGGCGCTTGCTGCGCCATCGCCCACGGGGCCAGAGCTACTAAGGTGAAAAGGCGCTTCATTGGTGCGCAATCCGGAACTCGTAGATAAACGGAGCGATGAATGCGCTGGCCAGACTAATGCGACTCTGATCCGTCCCATTATCGACGGCCAGGTCGCGGGCTTCGAGAGTTCCCGGGTCGTCGAACCATTTCGGAATTTGAACCGAAGATGAACGATGCGCCCCGGCGTTGTTATCCGTGCAAGGTCCTCGTGGCGTGAGCGGACCATCGCCGCAGCGAGGCAACAACGGCGTCCGATCGGCTTTCTCAGCTTCCGGGCTGAGCACCTTCTTACCGCGCAACTCTTCTGGGGAAAGAATCCAGTAAGTGGTCTCAAACCCCGGATGCTCGGCGATCTGGAACACGCCGGCAGTCGCGGGAACTACGTAATCCTTATTGGCTTCGACAGCGTTCTGCTCGCCGGTATCGGGCGTCGGGAACAACCACGTATCGCGACCCTGAGCATCGTGATTGATGACGTACAAATAGCCCGGCCGATTGGAATGGAATCGGAATCGAACTTCGTCGCCGCTATGAAGGACCAACCGCGGATCGACAGCCGTCCATTGGCTGTCCTTCATGCGCTCCAGCACCACGTGGACAACCACGCCTGATTTGTCGGGCTTCTGCGCCGCGGCGCATACTAGAAAACAGCCGATGGCAGCGAATTGATAACTATGCCGCACGTGTTACCGATGCTTGAGTTCCAGTTTCTGGACCACGAGAGCGCCCGGCGCTGAACTCGTATTCACGGCGTAGACGGCATGCTCCGGGTTGATTTTAGGAGCCGTGTCGGTGGGGCGAACCTTGCCCCGAACCAGGTCCCTCGACTGGAGCTGCTGCGCCACCATCGCCGGCGTCAACTCATGATCCAGGCCGGTCACAGGCGATCGCGATACCACGATATACAAAGTTTCAGTGCCTGCCGGTTCGTCGAATCGAAGCGGATCTCCCGATTTTGCGGGAACCTGAACCGAGTGGAACGCCTTCAACTTATTGTCCTCACCCGGTTGAGGGAAAAGATAACTTCCATCGCCCGAAGCTCCGCGTGAGAGCAGGTATACATACGAATCGCTGTTGACCTCCAGGCGAAGCCGCAGAGCGTCGCCGGTGCGAAACACTTTGTCCGGATCCACTTGGACACCGTTGCCGGAGGGGTCTTCCTGCTCCAGCGCATACTTCAGCCCAAGTGGCGTAGGAGCTGGCGGGGGCGACTTTTTATGCGGCGCAGGCGGCTTCGCCGGCGGATTGGTTGCAGGCGGTGTCTTATCGCCCTGATCTTCTAGCGCAACCTTGGATTTATAGTAAAGTTGCCGCGCTTCTAGACCGTTCGAATCCTGAGCGCTGAGAGACAGGCTAACCAACAGCGTCAGAGCGAGAAACGAAACGCGATAAGAAGACACTAAATTCACAGCTACCTCGAAAAGAGGTTATCAAAAACTGATGGACATTGTACCAAAAACCTTCTATAGTCCAATTCGTATGAGCGAGCAACGTCCACAACCAAGAATGGTGAGCGCAACGGTCATGATCGCTTTGCTGCTACAGCCGCTTGGAGCGCAAAACACTACGCCCGGAGACACGGAAAAATACCAGATCCAGATCATACGCGGAGCGAATCTGGTAAATAGCGTAAAGCGCCGGGTCGCCACGGAGCCGATCGTCGAAGTTCACGACCGTAATAAGAAACCGGTCGGCGGCGTGATTCTCACTTTCACGTTGCCGCAAACGGGAGCCGGCGGAACATTCACTGCTACCGGTTCCAACATCGCGACCGTGACGACCGGGGCGGACGGACAAGCCACGATGCCGCCTTTCCAGGCGAACTCCCAAAAGGGCTCCTACAACATTACGGTAAGTGGGGCCGTCAATGGAGAGACATTCAGCACCGTAATTCCGGTATCCAACAGCGGCGGAGTCGCTATTCCACACGCAACCGCTCTGACAGTCGTCATCGTCGCCGCCGTGGCGGCGGGCATTACCGCCGGGCTTGTTGCGAGCCAGAGCGGATCGTCCAAGACTTCGATTACACCGGGAACGCCGACCATCGGTCCGGCTAGCGTACACCGGTAGGAGCGAATATGAACAATCGGAGATTTCTATTACTGCTTCTATGCGCCGCCTTGGCGTGGAATACGGCGGCCGAGGATCGAAAAGCGGCTGTCGAACCGGGGCCGGCGTCTATGGCATCGCCAATCCTCGGATATTTCGTGTCGGGGAGCCGGATCGTTTCTATCGAAGGCGTCAACGGTGCAGCTCATACGAGAGAACTTCACGGAGCCAGAGGCGCGAGTGATCGCGTTATTCTGCCGCCGGGTCAAAACTATCAGTGGATCGAGCGCGCGGGGCATATCAACATAACGCCAATGCCGGCCGGAAATGCACAAACAATTCCCGAAGCATGGACGGGAGCAGATCTGGTCTCGTTCAATTCAGACGGCAGTGCGGCGGTGTTGTATCGGAACAGCGGTCGCGTGCAGGTGATTACCGGCTTAACAGGGACGCCGAGCGTAGCTCGTGAACTTACGGCACCCGCGGGCGTCACGGCGATCGCAATGAGCGACGATGCCAGCACATTATTGCTGGCATCGGCACAAGGCGTCTATGCGGCGTCCACAAACAATCCCTGGCACCTGGTTCTGCCCGGAGCAGTCAACGCCATCGCGTTTGTTCCAGGCGGCTCGGACGCTCTTGTTGCATCCAAAGACCAGACTTTTTTCCTGAAGAGCGCAATGACAGCCGAGTTCCTCACAAACGACAACGCCCGCGCAATTGCGACATCAGCTGACGGGCATTTTGGAGTATTCCTGGCGAGTTCGGGAACGGAAGCAACCGTTGTGGATCTGCGGACACGGACAACGAAGAACCTGCAACTCGGCGCGACGGCGCAAGACGTACAACGCGGACGGAACAGCGCGATCCTGTTTATTCCCCGGCAAGGGACATCGCCTTGGCTGTTCGACACCAGTTCCGGAGTCCTCTCATTTGCACCCGCGCTTCCGGAAACAGCGCGCGTGAGGTGATGCATATGAAATCGAATCGAATTGGTTACCGGCTTCTGGTTTCATTTGCTATCAGCGTGGCAACGGGGTACGCTCAAGAGCTTGTCGCGAGTTGTCCCGCCTCTACTGTCGGGCCCGGAACCAGCGTCACGGCGGAATTCAGCGTTTCGGGAATCGAAGAAACGGAGTTCAGTTGGGCTCTAGATAGCGCGCCGCCCGGATTTACGTTGTCCGCGGGCGGTAATGAGGCATCGGTCAGCGGAGTTGCACCCGCAACTCCGGGGCCCTATTCAATCGCGGTGGAGTTCGATTACCTTGTGCCCGGCAGCCAGGTGACTGCAACGCTTCGCGGGTCCTGCTCATTCACGGTTCCTCCCCCGACGCCTCCGCCTCCACCTGTGCCGGCGCTGGTGGTAACCGGTGTGTGTCCGGCGAACGCTATGAGTCCGGGAAGCGTGATCAACATCCCGCTGACGGTTTCCGGAGGAAGCGGCAATTACAGTTGGAGCATCGATTCCACTAGCGGCTTTTCCCTCTCTTCCACCACCGGTTCGACGGTTTACATACAAGGTACGGTAGGAACAGCTTCAACGGTTTTCACTGTGACCGTTGTCGATACCGGCGAAAAGGCTTCACCTGCCGCATTCACTTGCCCCATCAAAGTCACTCCTGCGGCCTTGTCGATCACCGGCACATGTCCCGCCGGAGCCATCGCGGCCGGCTCACCGGTGAGCATTCCACTCGGCGCAGCCGGCGGAAGTGGGAATTACTCGTGGACCATTAGTTCCTCAAATTCGGGTTTGACTTTGTCATCTACGACCGGTAATTCGGTAGCGGTGCAAGGCACGGCGCCAGGAGCTGGTCAGTACAGTTTTTCAGTGACTGTAACCGATGTCGCGACGGGTGCGACTGCTGCGTTTCGATGCGCTCTCACGGTCAGTGTCGCCCTGCAAATCACCGGAACGTGCCCCACTTCGCCCATCGTGACCGGAACATCGTTCAGCATTCCGCTTAGCGTGTCAGGCGGTTCCGGCACGTACACGTGGACTGTAACGGGCCCATTTTCCGCATCGGCCATGTCGGGATCCAGCATCAGCATCTCGGGCACACCCACCACGACCGGAAGCTTCCCAATATCGGTGACCGTAAATGACAGCTCCGGGACGCTCCCAGGAACATTCCAATGCACGATACAAGCGGTGTCTCCGCTCGCGATTACGGGGCCCCCTTGTCCAGTCGGCGGCGTGATCCAGGGCCAGGCTTTCTCAATTCCGTTGTCTGTTACGGGAGGCTCTGGTAATTACGCATGGTCCATTAATGGACCGGCATTCGCATTGTTGAACCAAAATTCGGGTGCGTCGAACGCGATCACGGGAATCGCGCCGGCAGCGGGTTCGTATCCCTTTTCAATCACTGTTGCCGATACGTCCAACTCCGCGCTGACGACGACCTACACGTGTGCGCTGCAAGTGGCTCTTCCACTTACTCTACTCACGCAAACCCTGCCGAACGCCGTGGTAGGACAGGCATATCCTTCGACACAGCTGAGCGTGAGCGGCGGTGCGCCCCCACTTAGTTTCAAAGTAACGAGCGGCAATCTTCCTCCCGGCCTGCAACTTGGTTCCAGCTCGGGCTCGATTACTGGAACTGCAACCCAAACAGGAACCTTCCCGCTCACAGTCACTGTGACCGATTCAGCCGGCGAATCGAGCAGCCAAAGTTATCAGATTCTGGCGGTCTCGCAACTTATCGACACCACGGTATGCCCGCTTCCGACCGGCCGGGAGCTACAAAGCTACAACGCTCCGCTGACCGCGACAGGCGGCACGGGACAGTACACGTTTTCGATTTCTAATTCGACGCTGCTGCCGCCTGGGCTCGTTCTTAATAACAATGCGATCGTCGGATCTCCTGAGGGACCGTCCAGCACGACACTGAGCATCCAGGTCAGCAGCGGTACTCAAACAGCGCAGCCGCTGAGCTGCCAGCTCACCGTCCTGGGACGGCAGCCGGCGGTGACCGTCAATGGCTTCTTCGTGAACACGGGAAGCGCGCTATTGACATCGTCCGTGTCTCTCGACGCCCCTGCGCAGCAGGATGTCACGGGCATCGCCACTCTGAGTTTCACGCCAAATGTTCCCAATTCCGCGATCACCGATAATCCTCAGGTGCAGTTCTGCGGGGGTAATACCGGAGATCCGTTGTGCAGTTCGGCGCAGCAAAACTCGTCCGGGCTGCTTCGGATTCTTCCCTTCACGATTCCCGCAGGATCGCAATCGATTGATCTGTCACCAGTACAGGAATCGAACGTTGCGGGCACCATTCAGATTACGTTATCGGATCTGATGGTGGGTGGCCAGTCTCTGACAGCTCCACCGCTCCAATTCACGATTCCACAAACGGTACCCACGATCGTTTCCGGGCCTCAGGCCGCAATCACGGGAAACACTCTGCAAATCACAACGACCGTCTCATCGAGCACATGTGAGCTGACGTCGGCGACCGCCGTATTTCATGCATCGCAAGGCTCCGAACTCGAAGGCGCGGGGAACGGCAGCCTCACCAGCACCATCAACTTGAGCAGCCTGTTCACGAACTTTACGCCGTTCGCCGTCAGCTCGACGCATCCCACTGGAGGGTGTGCGTTCACTTTGACGCTTCCGTTCACCATCACGGGAAGTCCCTCCGCGGTCGCAAGCGTCGACTTGATCTTGAATAACACGGTCGGAGCGGCTCCTACGGCAACCATCGGGTTGCAGCCATAGCGCGACAATTCGTCTCGTTAGCACGTTGAAAGTGACAAGTTGTCCCATCGTGCAAGGCTTCCAGAGGCCTTGCCTGGGCGCTCTCGGTTGGCGATTCCCGTGCCTATCGGGAAGTTGGGAATGCGTAAAGCGAAACCAGGCAAGCCCACCACGATCGCGAAAGCTAGCGGCGCCACATGGTTCTTTGTGATTCAGATCTGCTGCTTTTCGGCACGGGCCTTGAGTGGACAGACGAATTCATTTACAACAGGGATTGCCTGCTTCGCACTTACGCTCGCTTTGGCCGGCTTCTACGATGCCATCCGATGTTTTCGCCGCGGAGATCGGATGCAAAGCTTCAATCACACTGCGATGAGTACCTTAGCCCTATTGTTCTGGACCTCGCAACTCGTTGTTGCTTACCTTAAAGTCCCACCTTATTGAAACTATCAGTGCATTGTTGGCATCCGGCCGCGATGATAATTTTCTGGTGGAGGCTTTCGCTACATGCACCAGAGAATTCTAACTGTCGCGCTCGCGAGTCTGGCGTTTTCCCTAACGGCTTTTGCACAAGATGCGCCCGTCGGTGGAGCGGCCGATGCGTTTCAGGTCAACTACGCTTCGAACCTCAACATCGGAGACTCGTTCATCAATATCTCGAACACGGGAGCGGTTTCCGGCACGGATCCGGCAGGCCGGATCTGTGCCAACGTGTACGCCTTTGACCCCGCCGAGGAAATGATCTCATGCTGCGCTTGCCTGGTCACGCCGAACGGTCTGGATTCTCTCTCGAACCACACGGACGTGATTAGCAATACCCTCACGCCGGGCGTTCCGACATCGGTCGTAATCAAGCTGGTTGCGACGCTTCCCAACGGAACAACATGCAACGCCGGGAACGCCGGAATACCTTTTACGGCAGCTCAGTTAGCTCCTGGAATGCTGGCCTGGGGAACAACCTTGCATCAAACTCCCAATGGGACCTATCAGGTAACGGAGACCCCGTTTCAGACAGCCGTGCTGAGCACCACAGAAGAGGCGAAGTTGAACTCGTATTGCAATTTCATTCAAACGCTCGGCAGCGGATACGGAATTTGTAAGTCGTGCAATACGGGCGGCCTGGGCGCCACCACTAAGTAAACGTGTGACTACGATGAAACCCAATCTCTTATTGTGCGCATTGCTGGCGGCATCTTCGAGCGTCTGCGCTTTCGCAAACACGGTTAGTTTCAGCGGTCCGAGCCTCCCGGTTATTGGAGACCCGCTCCAATACAAGATCTTCGGCGCGCAACTTACTCAACTGACCGTGAGCAATCCGGATTGGGTTCTGACCATCGAAACGAACTACGGCGTGACTCTGCCGGGGAACCCCGACGTCATACCGGACTTCACTTACAACCAAATCGAGTACGGCATGGGCGATTTCCTGATTTCCTGGAACGGCAACGACTACGGAATCGTCCTTGCCGCTCACGATTCGTACACCGCCGGCGATTTATATTCAGTTTCGGGATTCCAGACATCTGGCGACGTAATGGGCATCGATTCTCCGCGACCCTCTTACCCTGTTCTCATTGCGCCGGGAGGAACCCTTCTCGGCGCGGGAACCGTCAGCGCCGCACAAACGGGCGACGGCACGAACACGGCTCTTTACACCGTCACCGATGAATTCGCCGCCCCTGCAAATTTCCTGAGCACCGGCACGTTCACCATCGATATGTCGTCCTATGTTTGCGCCAACGGCTTTCTCACCGGGACCGACACGTTCGTTGTTCCTGAGCCGGGAACATTCCTGCTGATCTTCCCCGCGTTGCTGGCGCTTCCCCTGATCCGCCGTTTCGTTCGATAAGGCTATCAACCGGATTGCAGGCGAGGGTTCGGGTTCAATCGATCTTCGCTCGGCCCGCTCCGCTCCTGAACAACTTCCTTCGCGAGAGTAGCGGACTCCTCATAACCGATTCCGGAACCAGAACGGTCGTCATCGCAAGCGACTGTTCGACAAACCCGGCCGCACGTCCTCGGTCCGCCTCCGGCCAACCCAGTAAATCGTAAGCAACTACCGGCATCCTGACGTCCAGTTCGAAATTACCGCCTCGCCGCACCACGTTGCGGTCCGTCGTGGCCGATTATCTCAGCGGACGTCTCCGGAAGCCGCAGCTCGCCGGCACCTACCGCGACCCAGCATATATCGTTCGCAGTCTTCGTGAGCGAAGACCGCGTAGGTCTTCAATGCGGCGCAGGAAGTCGCGAAGGCCTATGACGATCGGTTTGTGGTGGATATTTTCCAAACCGGAAGCGGGACGTCACGAACATGAACGCCAATGACCCCGCATGGTTTTCGCTTGAGCGGCCGCCACCTTGATCATCCCGAGCGCCTGAATAAACGCGCGCGGAGCCGCTGCGTTTGAGCGCATACAGGCACCTTCCGGGAACCTGAGCATGGTGTCATGTTCGAGTTCGTCACGCTGACTGCCACGCCGTAGCGGCCGCGTTCATTTCCGCGGGAGAGAACTCCACCCAGTTCACCGCGATTCCGAGCCGGCGCCGGTCCGGACTCCTACCGAGATCGACAGGGCGCTCCGTTCTGCGAACCAGCAGCGTGATTCGAAGAGGCCGACAGGCTCCGGGCTTCGCGGGCAAGATCGCAGTAATGACGGACGCATCCTCGATCCGCCACTCGACCGGTTCGCCATCCACCGTAAGCTTGAGATCCTGCGAGATGTCGCGTTGCATATTCCACGGCATGTGCAGCCGCATTGTTAAATCCCGATCGCGCAGTACGGGAAACTCGAGTGAGGACATCCGCGACGGACCGCTCCAACGAATGAGACCGAACTGCTCATGCTGCTCCGGAGGATGCCATTCGAAGCCGCCCAACTGTTCTTCGAGAGAGAAACGCAGCGGCTCCTCGACAGCACGCAGCTCGATCTTGTCCTTACTTGTTCCTTTGAAGCGAGCGTTGTAACGCGCGAACTCCCCAGGAGCGCGAGCCTGCGGCGCTTCAATTCGAGCGTACTTGTCGGCTAGAAAGGAGCGCACAACTTCGACCAGCAACTCCTGGCGAAAATCGATTCCGCTCCGAATCCGTGCCAGCATTTCTTTCTGTTCCGTCACTGACCGATTGAGATACGCGTTCCTCCGCCATGCGGCATTAAATTTAAACACCGTCAATTGCTCGGTCGAAGCGATCTTTGCGCCGGCGGCAAATGCGCGATTCTCAAATTCGACGTCGCTGGGCAAGTCGAGCGTCCAGGGTTCCTTCCACACACCTACGTTCTCGATCAAAGACTTCTTATGGAGGATCGAAGACGGCGGCAGGAAATCGTTCGCACACCATTCCCCGCCGGCGAACACACCAGAAACGCCCATCACCCCGGATTCCGGCGGTCCGAAAAGAATCGCAACCGCGCCCACCAGATCCGCGTCCGTACGTTCCACAGTATCCATCAAAGTTTCCAGGTGAGTGGGAAACCAGATGTCGTCATGGCCCAGATAGGCGATATACTGGCCGCGCGAGTTCAAAATGCCATGGTTGTTCGGCATGGCCTGCCCGCCGGAATTCGTGGGCAGATTCATCCAACGGATACGCGGATCGCCAAAGCTCAAAACGACCTCGCGGGAATCGTCCGAGCACGTCGCCCACAACCAGCAGCTCGAAATCCTGGAACGTCTGCATGAGGGCGGACTCGATCGCACAGCGCAGAGCGCTGCTCCAGTTGTAAGTGGCGATGACGACGCTGATTTTGGGTTGAGGAGTTTGAATCACCAACCGGGTCCGCTACTGAAACTATAAGGAATCTTTTCCGAATTCAACGGAATCCGAATTTTATCCGGGGCGCTATGATTAAACGGCCTGGTCGGCATATTAACGAATAAGGCGTCGCAGTTGCCGATGTTTTGCACGGCATGGGCGACAAGTCTCGGAATAATCAACAGGCCGCGATTGCGTTCCGAAAGGTGCACTTCATTGATCATGCCCGCCGTCGGCGAATCGTCGCGCATGTCGAAAAGGACAATTTTGAGCGTTCCCAAGGACACGAATAACCGGTCCTCTTGAAGCTCATGATAAACCCAGCCCTTGATTTTGCCGGGCCTGATGATGGCCTGATACACATAAACAAGAGGTGCGTCCATGAGACCCCAGGCCGGATTATAAATCTCGCATATCTCCCCCCGCTCATCGATTTGAGTGGTGGCCATCCTCACGGCCACTCCGGCGATCACTTGGCAGGTTTTTTCGCCGTTGGGGGTAACAGTTTGTTGGTCGCGTTTTCCAGTTATCAATTAGAATTCCGTGCGTCCAGCATACTACACGTTACTTCGTTGTGACTATCATTGCTGTAGTGAGCACTACGTGGGATGTTGCGGTCGTGGGCGCGGGCGTGTTCGGCGCCTGGACCGCATACGAAATGTCGAAGTCCGGAAAAAAGGTCCTTCTGCTGGACGGGTACGGCACTGCGAATCCGCTTTCCAGTTCCGGCGCCGAATCCCGGATCATGCGGACGGCATACGGGGCGAACGAGACTTATACGCGATTTGCCTTCGAGTCCCTGCCGGCCTGGATGGAGCTGTTCCGCGCCTCTGGCCTGGATCCGTATTGCTTGTTTCTGAAAACGGGTGTCCTCTGGCTAGGCAAAAGAGAAGGCGACCTGCTGGCGGCGTCGCGAGAAGCCATGAGCAAATTCGGAGTGCGCTTTGAGGTTCTCGTCGAAGACGAGATTCGAAAACGCTATCCGTGGATCGATCCCGGCTCCGAAGTCGAGGCCATTCTGGAACCCGACGCGGGCGTCTTGTTGGCCGAGAAGTGCGTGCGAACAGTGGTCCAGGCCGCACGCCAACGCGGCGTCGCATTCCTGCAGGAAGCCGTCCAGGTTCCGATTGCCGATCCATCCGACATTCGCACAGATTCCGGCATCCCGATCGAAGCGGACATTTACGTTTTTGCGTGCGGAGCATGGCTGCCGAAAGTGTTTCCGACGCTGCTTGGAAAAACCATCCGGCCGACCAAACAGGAACATTTCTTCTTTGCCGTGCCGCCCGGGAGCCGGGATTTCAGCCCGCAACAGATGCCCGCCTGGATCGACGATACAGACCCAAAGATGCCCTACGGCCTACCCGAAATCGGCGGTCAGGGCGTCAAAATGGGTTTTCATCGCCTAGGGCCGCCGTTCGATCCGGATACCGGGGATCGATCGGTGAGCCCGCAAGCAGTCGAAGAGGCCCGCAGCTATCTGGAGGCGCGATTCCCCACCCTGAAAGACGCGCCGCTGATTGCGTCGAAGGTCTGCCAGTACGAGAACAGTCCCACCGGCGAGTTTTTGATCGACCGGCATCCCGATTTTCCCAACGTTTGGTTCGTGGGCGGAGGATCCGGACACGGTTTCAAACACGGGCCAGCCGTCGGAGCCTACGTCGCCGGCCGGGCGCTTGGTCTCCTGCCGGAGCACCAACCGTTCACGTTAGCAGCCGCAAACCCAACACACCAAAGGGCCGTCCTCTAGAGATCGGGCACCCCTTTTATTCCTAAGCAAGAAGGCTTATAATTCTGTTAGCTCGTAGAGGATAGCCTTTAAATCGGCCTTATTTATTCGCTTCATCCTTGGAGGTTTACCATGTTCGATAGCCTCGACGAGCAGATGCGGTCCGATGAGCAAAAGGCGATCAGCAACCGCGAACGCATGATCCGCTGGTTGGTGGTGGCGCTGGTATCGGTAACTGTCTTCGGCGGTTTGTACTTGGCCATGCATTTCATGCAGGGCTAACGGATGCCAGCCGGAATCGGCTGACTTAGGGCGTTCAGTCCAGAGCCGCCAGGAGCTCGGAAGGAACTGCCGGTCCGAGTGTCGCCATAACCGCTTTGACGCGAGCGGCATACTGAGGACGCGAATTGTACGTGCTCAGAATGTGATCGACGTCTTTGTGCCGGTACAGCCGTGAGTTGGCGAGCTTTTCGGCAATGGTGTGGATCGCCGCCCGGACGGAAGGAAACGATTGCCGGCCGCAGTTCCAGCCGAAAATATTGTTGTTCTTGGCAGTCTTTCCACCACTCGATTCAATGATGGAGATGCTGGGCAGCAGGCGCCAATCAAGACCGTTTCTGTCGGCAGCGCTCAGGAAATCGGCAGCCAGGCTGCGGAGCGGGCGGCCTTTTTCCGCAAAGTAATCTTGTAAACGCGCGAGGCGGGGGTCGTTCTTCGTCGCGGGAGAGGTCTGAGGCTGCTGGGCGAACCCAATAGCTGCCGGTACAGCAAGCAATCCGGCAAACATGACAAACTCCTTCGGTACGAAACTAATCATCCAGTATGTCTCCTCGTTTAAAGTTCTGACCGGTTTTGGAATCCGGCTCTGATGGTCTGGCACAGCTGGTCTGGCGTGCACAGACATGGCTCAAGATGAATGAATTTTCACAGGCGCATAGGGTTTAGTATACCAGCGCCAGCAGAGCAAGTGGCGGCCATTAATAGTAATATAGGATACAGTCAAGAAAAGGCTTCAGAACCGCAATCGAAGCCCAATTTGAAGCGATCGCGCACCGCCTGCCTGATACAACGGTGCGAGCCCGCTGCCGGGGCTGCCGCTGCCCAGCATGAGATTCAACATCGAGGCGGATTGGCCGAATAACGGGCTCGAGAGAAAGCGGATAGGATCGGCGAAGTTGGGATGATTCAGAGAATTGTACGCCTCGACGCGGAGTTGGAGAGAACGTCGATCGTCGCGCAGAAACTCGCGGCGCAGCGCCAGATCCAGCTGATTCATTCCAAAGCCACTGATCGCGTTCCTGCCGAGATTTCCCTGGATAGAATTGGACGGGACGAAAAACGCCGCGGGATTGATGCCCCTGCCGCCGGGCGCGTTCGCGTCAGCCATCCAGATGGGCTGACCGGGTAAAACATCCGGCCGAAAAACGTTCTCGAATCCAATGCCCGTGTACTGCTCCTCGTCAAGAACATTGATGGGAAAACCTGTTCGGGCCCGAAACGTGCCGTCAAGCGCCCAACCGCGCATCCAACGGCTACGGTTCGAGGTCTCGTAGCTGAATCCGGCCGTAAGAACGTGCCGGATATCGAAATCCGAAGACCCGCGATCCTGGCTTGGCAGCAGCCCCGAACCGGCCCAGTAAAGACCGGAGTCGGTGGAGCTGTTATCGATGGAATGCGACCATGCGTAGGAGACGAGAGCCTGAAGACCATGCGAAATCCGGCGGCGATATTGCGCCTCCAGCGCGTTGTAGGTGGATGAGCCATCATTCGTGGCCGTCGCATACCAGGTACTGGAAGTGCTTCCTTCCCCGCCGACCTCCCGCCGAATGAGGTCCTGACTCGAGGAGCCCACATACCCCAGCGATATCGAGTCCTTATCGTCGATCGCCTGCTCAACCGAAGCATTCCACTGTTTAATCAGAGGCAGGCGCAGATCCGGTAGGAATCCGAACTCGATTTGCGTCGAGACGAAGACGTTGACGCCCCGGTATTCCGAAACATTGAGCGGACCGTCGTTAATGAGATCGGTGGCCAGGCTGAGGCTGGAGTCGTAATAAACTCCAAAACCGCCGCGGATCACGGTGCGGTCGCTACGGAAGGGCCGCAATGCGAAGCCGGCACGTGGCGCGAGGTTGGCGTAATTCGTTTTCCAGAGCGGCTGCCGGATCGAATTCCAGGTCAAGCTCACCGGGTCCAGGAAATTGGCGGGAGCGCCCGGAACTGGCCCGGGGCTGATTTCCCATCGCAGGCCATAGGTCAGGGTCAGCCGTGGTGCGACGCGCCACGTGTCTTCGACAAAAACCGAACCTTCCTGCAACTCTCCGGACGTGTCCTGGAGAGGCGCAGTGGCCGTCCAGACATTGCTGCTCTGGAGATAACTGCTGAGGCTGTCGGCGATCACGCTGACCAGATCCGTGGCGTCGCGGCGAGTCGGCCGCAAGCGGCGATAATCGCCGCCAAAGGAAAGGGAGTGGGTCCCGAGAACGAGGTTGACGTTCTCACCGGCCTGAAACTGCGTTTGCCCTCGTTTCCCTTCCGGGCCGACGTTCACGTCGCCAACGCCCGAAATCGAGAGACGAACCAGCGAGTCGCAGAAACCAGGCACGTAACAGACGGGAGCGGGAGCCGAACCCGGCACGGCCGGCTGCCAAACAGAATTGGACTTCGTGCCGGAAGCGTTCAAGCGCAGCTCCATCACCAGATTGGGTCTCGGTCTCAAGTCCAGACCGAGCGTCCCGCTTCTGGTGCTCAGATTCAGGCTGTTCACGGGACTGGCGCCGAATTCAGTGGATGAAGGCGTATGGCTATAGCGGGCAAACACAGTCGCACGGGAGGTAATGGCCTGGTCGAGGCGGACAGCTCCGGCGTCTAGTTGGGAAGGCCGGCTGAAATCTCCGGTCCATTGAGCCAGCCCACCGCCGAGATCGGGTCCATTGGGAAGCGGGAACAGGGACAATAGCGGTCCCACCGAATCCGGGGCATTCGCACGCGAAGCCAGCGACGGTACCGGCTGCCGGAAAGCGAAAGGCTGGGTTAGCCGCAGGCCCTCATAAGATAGGAAGAAAAACGTGTGATTCCGCCAGATCGGACCTCCGAAAGTCGGCGCAAAATCGCTGAGATGCAGCGATGCGCGGGGGGCCCCTTGCTGGTTGGCAAACCAGTTGTTCGCGTCCAGCGCCTCGTTGCGGAATTCGTAAAGAAGCGATCCGTGAAACTCGTTGGTACCGGAGCGGCTGTTTAACGAGACTTGAGCGCCGGGTAGTCTTCCGAACTCGGGAACGGTGGTCGACGTCTGCACCCGGACCTGTTCCACGGCATCCACAGAGATCAGGCTGTCAAAACTCCCGAAGGCAGTCATCCCGGGCAGCGCGCCTCCGTTCGATTGTGCCGGAACGCCGCCAGCGCTGACCCCTGAATTCGCGCTCGCGCCATCCACCGTGAAATAGTGAGTATTGGGCCGCTGGCCGTTGACCGTAAACTGCCCGGCTTCTCCTCGGGTGGCCGGCGTCACCACCAGGCCCGGCGTCAGTTCCAGCAAGTTCAGGACGCCCCCTCCGCTCAGGGGAAGCTTTTGAATCTCATCCCGGCCCACCGTGGTGCTCACCGATGCGTCCTCGGTATCCAGCATGGGAGCGGAGCCTTCCACCGTAACCGTCTCCTGGACACTCCCGATAATCAACTTGAAGTCGGCGCGAGCCGGCTGCGTTTCATTCACCGTGACTCCGAACCGGATCATCATCCGGAACCCCGGTTTGCGGACCGTAACCTTATATAGACCGGGAGGCAGGGACATGACGACGTATCCGCCGTCCGTTTCAGAGAAGGTGACGCGCCGGGCGCCCGTGTCTTCGTTGATTACCGTGATGGTTGCATCAGGAACGGAAGCTCCCGTGCCGTCCAGGATTACTCCGGAAATGTAGGTGTAATGCTCCGAGTGGAGCGGCGCAATCCCGGCCAGGAACACAAGTCCCAGGGCCAGGATGCAGCCAAATTTCACCTATCTCTCCGGTCGGGTGCTGTAGCGCTGCCACGCCCGAAAGCATCGGACCGCGCGCGCAGATCGGAAATGCCGGCCAGCAGCCGGGCGGGAACTCGATCGTCCCAAGCCTCACCGGGAACGGCTCCGAACATGATCGCGAGCAGCTTTTCAACCTCGCGCGCGGACTGGAACAAATCTTCGGTCGTCGTTTGAGAAATGGCGTTAGCTGGAGACGGGGCTCTGGTGACAGATAACAACATGGGCCGCAGCAGACGATCGATATCGGCCGCGCGCTGGCGCAGGACAGCCGCATGTTCCTGCCGCATCCGTTGGAGCTGTTGCAAATCTGAGGGATTTAAGCTCGCTTCGGCTTCCGGCGGGAAATGTTCCGCAAGACGGCGCAGAGCGTACGCGCGCGCCATCATGTTGTCGTTCAAATCGAGGACCTGAGCCGCCAGTTCATCGAATTGGCCGCGTCCTCCCACCTGATCCGCCATGCGGGCCTGCAGTTGTCGAAGATCGGGATTGACGGGCGTTTCAGCGGCCGCAGCTCGCTCCGGCCGGTTCGGTCGCGTCGCCGGCGGACTGGAATCCGAAAAACGAACCGTCACGTGCGGATCGGCGGCCAATGCCTCGTGGATTTCCTGCTGCAGGTGCTGGTCGATGCCCACGCCGGCCACGACCACGGTACCGCCGGTTCGCGTCACCTCAATAGGATCGCCCAGATCGGCGCCGATCTGGTGGAGCGAAGCGAAAACGTGGAGCTCATCGCCAACGCTGGCCGAAGTGGACATTAACGGCACCGATGCGCCCGGAGGTACGTTCGTTTCGATATTTCTAGTAGCGCTTGGGACAGGCGGGACAATGGCGGAGCCAGCCGCGTTGGGAGCGACATTCAAGTCGGCAACCTCGGCGATCTCAACCCATTCCCGGTTGCGGAATTCGAATCGTTCTACCACCGGACTCAGATCCTGCACCCGAAGCGTAAGGCTGGCCGCAACGAGTTCGCTCGAATCCGTGGTGGTCCGAACGCGGTAGGCGCCGGATGCTTCCGTAACCTCGTCGCGCTTGTCGGCGAGCTGGTTGCGCCATGCTCGGTAGGACCGGGCGCTCAGCGGATCGTCCCAATCGTATTTCGCAGCCACAAATAGCGCCTGCAATGAGTTTAGTGCATCCGCGTCCGCCTTGCTGGACGCCGGGCGAGTGGAAACGCCTGCCATCCTGGTCAGATGGCGCTGGCTGGTGCGGATTTCGATGCGTCTGGGCTTTTCGGGGCGTGAGCTCGCGGCGGCTACGGCCTTTTGCAGCAGCTCGGCGGCCTGCACGCTCGGAGTTTCAAGAAAGCGGTAAAGAAGAGCGGAAATGACGACCAATGCAACAGTCGCGGTCGCCCAGCGATGGTCTCTGACAGGTTCAAAAAATTTGAGGAGGCGGGTGAAGATACCCGGCTCCGTGGCGGCATCGATTCTCTGAAAACCTTGATAAATGTCCATCCACGGAGCCGGGGGAGAAGGAAGGTAAGGCTGAAGAACCTCTTTGCGGTAACGAACACAATCGCCGATGGTTGTTTGCAGTTCCTCTAGACCGGAGCGGCAGTTCCAGCAGGCCTCGAGATGGGAGCGTACCCGGCCCGATTCGCGGACCGGCAACTCGCCATCGGCATAACGGAGCAACTCGTTTTCTTCGGGGTGACGGGTGAGCGTTTTCATAGTTCACCCCTTTTCAATTTCGAAATAGCGCGTCTGAGAAATTCGCCGACCGCCGACGCGCTGATTCCGAGGGCGGAAGCAATTTCGGGATATCGTAGACCTTCGAGCCGTAAGAACAGGCAGCGTTGTTGTTGTTCGGAAAGCCCCTGCACGGCTTTGTGGAATCGAAGAGTTTGTTCGCGCTCCAGGGCGCTCTGTTCCGGATTCATTTCCGAACTCGCAATTCGCGTTTCCAATTCGGTATCGAAGGGGGCTTGAGAAGTTTGCCGCGAACGGATCTTTAGCCCGTGATTGTGTGCCACGCGAAAAATCCAGGCCCGTGGGTTCTGAATTTTTTCGCCTTTCTTGAGTGTGGCGTACAGCCGCAGAAAAACTTCCTGAGCCCCCTCTTGCGCTTGCGGGGGATAGAGCCCAAGGCTCAACAAATATCGGTATACATCGTCGCGGGCTTCCAGGAACAACTGCGCCACCTCGTCCTGTAACGGAGTCGTGGTGCCGTCCCGGCGGACGGTTCCCGCAAGCTCTTTGCCCAGCGAAAACGATGACATCTATTCTCAAAGTCGTAGCAGTCTGTCCAAAGACCCTCTGGAAACCCAATCCAACTACAGGGCCGCAAAAAATATTTTGCCCCGCCGAGTGTAGTGCAACTTGGGGGTCAAGGGTCTTTGTGACGATTGCCTAGCTCTTACCCATGCATGAATCCGTTTGCGTCACTATTGTTACTTACAACAGCCTCGAATATCTGGAACCGTGCCTGCGGTCATTATTTCGACAGGATTACCCCCATCTGGAGATAGCAATTGTAGACAACGCTTCCACCGACGGCACCCGCGAGATCCTCTCCAAGTACGAAGACCGCGTAAAGGTGGAGTTGAACGACACCAATGTCGGATTTGCCGCGGCTCAGAACCAGGCAATTCGCATGAGCGCAAGCCATTGGGTGCTGGTACTCAACCCGGACGTCGTTTTAAGGCCCGGATTCATCGCCGAGTTGGTGGACGCCGGTCAGCTCGATGATATGGTCGGGACAGTATGTGGCCGCCTGTTGGCGATCGGAAGGGATCTGAAGCCTTTCCGGCGCGACGTGATCGACACCACCGGCATTTACTTCACCCCTGAGATGCGCCATTTCGATCGCGGCTGGAAAGAGCCGGATGAAGGGCAGTATCGTGAACTGGAGTACGTTTTTGGCGCGAGCGCGGCCGCCGCGCTCTACCGCCGTGACATGATCGACGATATTTCCGGAAGCGGAGAATTCTTCGATCCCGACTTTTTCGCCTATCGGGAAGATGCCGATGTCGCCTGGCGGGCCCAGTTGATGGGCTGGCGCTGTTTGTACGTGCCGGACGCCGTCGGCTACCACGTCCGGAGCGTCGGACCAGGCGACCGCCGGGCCGTACCGGGCGTTCTGAACATGCATTCCGTGAAGAATCGCTTCCTGATGCGCATCAAGAATGCGAGCAGCGGGCTGTACCGTCGCTTCTGGCTTCCAATGACAACGCGGGACCTTTTGGTGGTGGGAGCCTGTCTGCTGTGGGAACAAGGATCGCTTCCAGCGTTTTGGCGCCTGGCGCAATGCTTTCCCCGCGCCCTGAGCCGGCGTCGCTGGATCATGCGCCACCGGCGAGTAAGCGACGAAAGTATCGCGCAATGGTTCCGGCCAGAACCGGCCGCTTTACCGGTTGAGACGGAAACCCGGGCCATCTCGACAACCTCGGTGAGTTGACTACAACACCAGGCGTCTTTAGGCTTGATATACGGAAGTGAATCTGCCCGCCGATTTGCAAGCCAAATTGGACGCATCGCCACCCAAACCGGACGCGATCCCGAGACACTCCCGAGAGAAGCGATTGAACGGTTAGTGGACTACGACGCCCGTTTTTTTGAAGCGGTAGAGGCGGCCCGAGCTTCAGTTCGCCATGGCGACTTGTTGGAGCACGATGAGGTAGTTGAGCGCATCGAAAGAATGTTCCGCGGTTGATGCGTGCCCGTTGGACGACCCACGCCGCTGACGACCTCGCCAGAATAGCTGAACGGATTCGCGAAGACAAAGGCGTCGCCGGTCTTCGGACCTGGACGCATCGGATTAGTCCCCAATACCGGCGAGCTTCGGCACGCCTCGCAGGATTGGCCTTAAGTGTTCAGCCGAACCGGCAGGCTCGTTCTGAACGGACCTGCCGCCCGATGCTGCAATGATTGTTAATTGCTCTTCGTGATCAAACCCGAAATCGCCGTGCTGAACGCCGTCACGAACGTCGACCCATTGTTCACCAGGTTGTCCTCGGTCTGATAATCCTGCACGATATCCGGATAAATACCGATGCCGTCGTAATAGACGCTGGATGGGAAACCGGGCACCTGCACGGCCTGAGCGCGAGTAATCAAACTCTCGGTAACGCGGGCATATCCTTCTGAGTAGTTTGTAGCGCTGTAGAATTCCACGACGTTTCCACCGCCCCCGTCCGTAAGCGTCCCGAATATCGTGGCGCGCTTCGAGTCCTGTAGGAACATCGCGAAAATCTCAGCCGCCGACAAAGTGAAGCTGTCGGTAAGCACGAGGATGGGCTTCTGGTATGCGATGATGTTCCCCTTATCGTCGGTCGCAGGAGTGACATCGAACGTGTAGCTGCAAAGTGGCTCGTTTCCGGTATCTCCGCGATTCTGAGCCAGCGCCTCTTCGACGTCAGTCAGATAGTTCTTATAAAGAGCGACAACATACCCCGGCGCGCCCTGTTGCTGCGCCTCTACTACCGACTCCGAAAAATCCTCAACCCAGTTCTCAGTCGCCCGGATCTGGGCCGACAAGCCTCGGAACGTGTACGGTGTCAGCATAGAGGCAAGGGTTTGCGAGTAGCATCCGTCGCCTCCGCCGTTATCCATGATGTCGACCACCAGGCCATCCGTGTTCTGCTGCATATATTGAATTTCGGTTTGGAACTGGGTCAAAGCGGTGGTTTCATCGTCGGGTTCCATGGTCCAGATGCGTATGTAGCCGATCGTGCTCGTTCCGACGGGGTAAGTGCCGGAAATGAATTCGTCAGTCGAATTCGCGCCGAGGCGAAGTGTGAAACCATCGGGCGGATTAAACAACGGTATGGGATTGTCGAACGGGTAAAGTCCGACGGATCCGAATGCGCCCAGCGGCGGAGCAGCCACCATGTGGCGGAGTTTCATCATCGCATTCATGTAAGTCGGCACTGCGGCCGGCGTCGTCGACGGCCGTACGCCTTGATAAACTCCCCAGCGGCTCGCGCGGCTCGGGAGAGGACGGCGGTTCACCACGCGGACGCCGTTCGGAACTCCCCTGCGCTCTCTACCGCTCGCAAGCAGTGCCTGCGGAGACGGTACCGGTCCCTCGCTCACAATCGGGGCACCGATTTTGTCCCACGGAATAGTATAGGTCGCCGATTTTCCGGTCTGGCTCTTAACCACAACCGTCGCATCTTCGCCGATCGCGGTGGCGTTCGGCATCCATCCCTGGTACCGGTCCATGATCGCGCCGGCTGCCAGTCGCATTCGGCTTGTGGCGTTGGCCTCGCCGTTGACTGAATAGGGCAGAAACGAAGTAATCAAATCCGCGGCCGACGTGCCATCAACGGAAACGATTTCGTCTCCGATCTGCAACGGGTACCTGCGGGGTGAAAGATAGCTGGTGTCAATGTCGGCGATGAGAACCTTGCCATCGTAGATATCGACATCCATGTGCAGCCATGCTTCGAAGATCGACGGTAATATAAATTCATCGTGGCTATCCTGAAGGCTCGCGACGTATTTGACGCAGATATCGTAAAACTCCAGATCCGTCTGCGACTGCTGCACCTGCGTCAGCCAGGGCTGGATGTTATACAGGTCGAACCCGATAAGACTGATCTTTAGCTCATATGGGGCATAATTCTTGGCGTACAAAGCAGCCAACTGATTAAAATCGGCTACTTTCTGGTCCGTACTCAGTTGCGCGAAACCTATTGGTGCGAGAGTACATAAAAGCATGAAAACGCGAATGGAACGCATAAACACTCCTCCTCTGAATCGTCCTTTTGACTACACTGACGCGACTGGCCTCAGCAGGCTAGCCGACGTTAAATTCTCGGATTTTGAAGCATATCACAACTTACGGTTGTGCGATGCCCCGTTTTGTCAAGAGATAAACCGCAAAACTGCCGAGCCAGTGCCCGCCTTCGTAATGTTCGCCCGTCACGCTGCGTAATCCGGGCTCGGCATGCTGTCTCGCAGCGGCGCGGAATGTCGCGACATGCTTGTCTCCGGGAGGAAGTGCGGAAGCGATGCCATCCAGCATCCATGCGCGGCTTAGATTCAAGCCATCCAGATGGGCGAGCTTGCCGTCGGTCGGATCGGCCACGATAGCCGGTTGAAACGAGGCGATCGAAGGAAGAAACTGTCCCAGCCAATTGGCAAACTCCTGGCCGTGGACAACGCGGCGGACGGCGTCGGCCTCCGCCAGACAGGGCGAAAGAAAATCTTCGCCAGACGGTTCATAGTTCACCGGACAGGCACGATCCGGCAAATAGAACTCCCGAATTTTGGCGCTGAGCAACTTTTCAAATTCGTGATTGCCGGCAACGCGGGAATAATCGACCATCAGGCCCAGCGCAAATGCAGTATTGCTGTGTTCGCCGCTTCGGATAGGGTGAGTCAGTTTCTTCAACCAATCGGACGTCCGGCGCACCGCTGCATCCTCGACCGGCTGCATGGATGTCGACCAATACCGCGCCTGTGGAGAGTTCCATTCGCGCAGCTCGGCATCAAGCTGCAGAAGCCACGCGAGCCCGTAAGGACGCTCGAAACTCTCGCGGCCAGTACCGCCGATATATTCCGCTTCGCCTTTCAGATTCGCGGGCGTAAGACTCTGCCCCAGTGCGGCGGTGGCATCTGCTGTGAAGGCAGCGTCCGGGAACGTGCGAGCCAGGCGCGCCAGAAGCCAGTGGCCGTGTACGGACGAATGCCAGTCGAAGCATCCATAGAAAGCGGGCGTGAGCTCGCGCGGACCCTTGATATCGGCGTCCGAGTTGAGAACGTGCGCGATCTTGTTGGGATACTCGCGATGCACGCACGCGAGCGCAAGTTTCGCGAAACGCGCCGCGGTTTGTGGTGTCAGATCATCGGCCATGGCAGTAGCGACTAACAGCAAAAGAATCAAGAGCCGGGTCATTCAACGTACAGCGTACCGCGAGAATTGAGGATACGATGAGTCGGATGCCTTCTTTGCCCATTCAGCACCCCGGAGCTTGGGCGCTTGTCATTCTCTCATTCCTGCTGCTGGGCGTCGCGGTCCTTCTTCTACGCGTCCGGCACGAGAGTGTGCGGGCCATTTACAAGAAACATTTTGGCGAGAACCGGCCACGCGAGCGGCTTCTGTTTTCATCCCTGGGTTTCTATATTGCCTTCGCCACCGTGCGAGTGATTACCCACGCGATCCGGGCCGGCCGCGGACCATTTCACAACGTCGCGGTTGGCGGGAAGCACATCCATCATTTAGTCTGGGGCATTCTGCTTCTCCTGTCGGTCGGATACTGCTGGTTGTGGCAGCCGACGCGGCATCCTCGAACCATGGGCCGCATTCTGGCATTTCTTTATGGCGTCGGCGCGGCTCTCACGCTCGATGAGTTCGCGCTCTGGCTCAACCTGAAAGACGTCTATTGGGAGCGCGAAGGCCGCACCAGTATCGATGCCGTTCTGCTGTTCAGCAGCCTGCTCGCGATCGGCATTTTCGGCGGCCGCTTCCTGCATGAGCTCGGCAGGGAAGCTTTCGGGCGAAGATCGCATAAAGTGCGAACCTGAGGAGTGCTGGCATGTTGGGCGACGCGATTCAGTTTATTCAGGCGTGGTATCGGGAGCAGTCGAACGGCACCTGGGAGCATGGGCATGGAATCACCATAGAGTCGCTCGCGACGCCGGGCTGGCTCGTCCGGATCGATCTTGAAGAGACGCCTTTCGAAGGGCTCACGATGCGCGAGGTGTCGACGCAAAAATCCAGTAAGGATTGGATGGTCTGCCGGGTCGCGCACAACCAGTTTCATGGAGAAGGAGATCCGCAAAAACTCGCGGCCATCCTGCACGTGTTTCAAAGCTGGGCTTCGCAGCCGGCGGTAAAATAGGCGCTTGGGAAAATTCTATACTCGGACGCAGCTCGTGGAAACGCGGGCCCAGTGGAAGCGTGAAGGAAAGACCGTCGTATTCACCAATGGCTGTTACGACATTCTGCATCCTGGCCACATACGGTTGCTCGAAAGCGCCCGCTCTCTCGGCGATATCCTGATCCTGGCATTGAACACCGACGCCAGCGTGCAGCGGATCAAGGGACCTTCCCGTCCGCTCATTCACCAAAAAGACCGCGCGGATCTGGCATGCGCTCTCGAAGCCGTGGATGCCGTCACCTTCTTCGACGAAGACACGCCGCGCGATTTAATCGCTGCCGTGCTCCCCGACATTCTCATCAAGGGAGCCGATTGGGCGCATTTCATCGCCGGACGCGAGGAGGTGGAAGCTGCGGGAGGGAAAGTCCTGGCGCTACCGCTGGAGCCCGGTTATTCAACAACCGGGATTGTAGAAGAAATCCTGTCCCGAAAATGAGCCATGTGCCACGCCTTGAGGTATCTTTGAAATAAGAATATGGCCACCACAACAGGAGCTGGGCTGGAAGGCGTCGTCGCCACACAATCGGAAATTTGCTATATCGACGGAGAGCTGGGCATTCTCAGCTACCAGGGCTTCGATATACACACGCTGGCGGAGAACGCCACCTTCGAAGAAGTCATCTATTTGCTTTGGCACGGTATTTTGCCCAAGCAGTCGGAGTTGGACGCCCTCAAAGCTTCCCTCGTGAAGGCTCGTCCGATCCCCTCGGAGGTGACGGAATTCCTGCGCTCCGTGCCCCAGGGCGCGCCCATGGACGTGCTGCGAACCGCGGTCTCTATGCTCGGCGTCTACGATCCCCAGGCCAGCGACAATTCTATTGAAGCAAGCTTTGAAAAGGCCGGACGCCTGATGTCGCAGACGGCCACTATCGTAACCACTTTCCATCGTATGCGGAGCGGCGAGAAAGTGCTCGACGGTGATCCCAAACTTAGTTTCGCAGCGAATTTTCTTTACACGCTGACAGGCAAAAAGCCTGACGACGTGATGGAGCGCGTCTTCGATGTCGCGTTAATCCTGCACGCCGACCACGAATTGAACGCGTCCACTTTTGCCGCCCGCGTCACCGCGGCTACGTTGTCCGATATTCATTCGGCCGTGACGTCGGCCATCGGCGCATTGAAAGGTCCGCTGCACGGCGGCGCGAATGAAGATGTGATTCGCATGCTTCTCCAGGCAGGCACCGAGTCCGTCGCGCTCGATCAGGTGCGTGCGCGCCTCACGAACAAGGTGAAAATCCCTGGATTCGGGCACCGCGTGTATCGCACCGACGACCCGCGCGCCACTCACCTTCGCTCCATGTCGGAAGAATTAGGACGCCGTACCGGTCACCTGGATCTGTATCAGACCTCCAAGAGAATCGAAGAAACCGTCAAAGAGCTGAAGCATCTCAATGCGAATGTCGATTTCTACTCGGCGTCCACATATTATTCCTTGGGCATTCCGATCGACATCTTCACGCCCATTTTTGCGGTGAGCCGCATGTCGGGATGGACGGCGCACATCCTGGAGCAGTATCGCAACAACCGGCTAATCCGTCCCCGCGCGGATTACATCGGGAAACCTGTCGGCCAGAAGTGGGTGCCGATCGCGAATCGGTAGCGGACCACGCTTAAAACAAAATGTATGATTTAGGGTTTTTCCGGGCGAACCTGGACACAGTGGCCGAGCGCCTTGCGACGCGAGGGTTCAAGCTGGATATCGACGCATTCCGGCAGCTCGACGGCGAGCGGCGTCAAGCGGTCACCGAAGCCGAGCAGCTCAAGGCGGATCGCAACAAGCAAAGCGACGAGATACAAAAACTGCGCCGCGAAGGCGTCGACACCTCGGAGCAGCAAATGCGCGTGCGCGAGATGGCGGACCGCATCACCGAGCTCGACGCGCAAGTCAAATTGCTCGACGAGAAGTTTCGCGGGATGCTGAGCGGGATTCCGAATCTTCCTCACGAATCGGTTCCGGTGGGCAAATCAGCCGACGACAACGTCGAAGTACGCCGTTGGGGCACGCCTCGGGAGTTCGATTTTGAACCCAAGCCGCACTGGGATCTAGGTCCGGAACTGAAAATTCTCGACCTGGAGCGCGCGGCCAAGATTACCGGCGCGCGATTCGCCGTCTACTGGGGCTTGGGCGCAAAGCTGGAACGGGCTTTGATCAACTTCATGCTCGACGTCCACACCCAGCAGCACGGCTATACGGAAGTTCTGCCGCCCTTCATGATCAACTCCGATTCGCTTTACGGAACGGGTCAGCTTCCGAAGTTTGCCGAAGATCTCTTCCACATCGAGGGCAGCGATTTCTGGCTGGCGCCCACGGCCGAGGTTCCAGTAACAAATCTTTTCCGCGATGAAACGCTGGACGCGAGCCGCCTCCCGATCTCGCTCTGCGCCTACACGCCGTGCTTCCGCAGCGAGGCTGGATCGTATGGCCGCGACGTGCGCGGAATCATCCGGCAGCATCAATTTCAGAAGGTCGAGCTGGTGAAATTCTCGAATCCCGAGGACAGCTACGAACAGCTCGAAAAACTGACCGCCGACGCTGAGGATATTCTCAGGCGTCTCGAGCTCCCATACCGGACCGTTGTTCTATCGACCGGCGACATGGGCTTCTCCTCCGCCAAAACGTACGACATCGAAGTCTGGCTCCCCGGCCAGAACGGCTACAAAGAAATCTCGTCCTGTTCGAACTTCGAGGGCTTCCAGGCGCGCCGCGCGTCGATCAAAATGCGAAGCGGCAAAGGAAAGCCGGAGTTCGCGCACACGCTCAACGGAAGCGGCCTGGCCGTGGGGCGCACCTGGGTAGCGATCGTAGAAAATTTCCAGCAGAAAGACGGAAGCGTATCGGTGCCATCCGCGTTGCAGCCCTATCTTGGCACCGACCGCATCGTGGGACCTTAGCCGTTCCCCAACGACGAACAACGAACGAACAACGACGAACGCTTGGTCCCCCCGTGCGACCCTGTAATTAGATGAGCATTTCCGATTCCTTCTTCGGTCAAAAATTCGGCATCACAACCCACGATCTCGAGTCATATATCGCCGAAGCCCTAGCGGCAGGAGGCGATTACGCTGACCTCTATTTCGAATATGTCGCAACCAGCAGCATCAGCATCGACGAATCCATCGTAAAAAGCGCGATGCAGGGCGTAACCGCCGGCGTAGGTGTCCGCGTGATTTCAGGCGAGCGGACCGGATACGCCTACAGCGACGATTTCAGCCCCGAGAAGATCCGCAATGCCGCGCGCACAGCCGCGAAGATCGCCAGTGGACCGTCAACAGTAGAGAAGACGGCGATCCATGAGACCCCCGCTCACGATCTCTATCCCGTCCTGACCGCCCCCATCGAAACCAGTCTCGACGAGCGCGTGGATCTCATAAAACGGGCCGATCTCGCCGCCCGCGCTTACGATCCACGCGTGTTTCAGGTGATGGCCAGTTATGTCGACAACCTGCGCCACGTCCTGGTGGCCACCAGCGACGGGACGCTATCGTCGGACCGCCAGCCAATGGCGCGCCTCAACGTCAGCGTGCTCGCGCGCGAGAACGGCGGATCGCCCCAGCGCGGATATTCAGGCGGTGGAGGGCGAATCTCGCTCGACTTCTTCCGCACGGAGAAAACGCCGGAGCACTTCGCTAACGAAGCAGCTCGCCAGGCAATCGTCCAACTTGGCGCCGCGCCATCGCCAGCAGGCGAAATGACGGTCGTGCTCGGACCCGGCTGGCCGGGCATTCTTTTGCACGAAGCCGTGGGCCACGGACTGGAAGCGGATTTCAATCGCAAAGGCGTTTCGGCTTTCAGCGGCCGCATCGGACAAATGGTCGCCAGCCCTTTATGCACGGTGGTCGACGACGGAACCATCCGCAATCGCCGCGGATCTCTCAACGTCGACGACGAAGGAGTTCCCACCCAGAAGAACGTGCTGATCGAGAAGGGCGTGCTGCGCGGATATCTATCCGACAAGCTGTCGAGCCGCCTCCTGCACAATGCCACCACCGGAAACGGCCGGCGTCAGAGCTACCAGCACATCCCGATGCCGCGCATGACCAACACCTACATGATGGCCGGCGAGAGCGATCCCGAAGACATCGTGCGTTCCGTTCCGAACGGCCTCTACTGCTCCACATTCGGAGGCGGCCAAGTGGACATCACCAGCGGAAATTTCGTGTTCAGCGCAACTGAGAGCTACCTCATCGAAAACGGAAAACTGACGCGTCCCGTTCGAGGCGCAACTCTGATCGGCAACGGTCCGGAAGCGCTGAAATACGTAAGCGCCGTAGGGCACGACCTCAAGCTCGACGAGGGCGTCGGAATCTGCGGAAAAGAGGGACAAAGCGTGCCGGTTGGAGTCGGCATGCCGACGGTGCGTATCGATAAGATGACCGTCGGCGGAGTCAAATAAAAAGAGATAATATACGCGGCAGGAATGTACCCCATGTCTGACAAACGAGAATATCGTCTAAAAATAAGCGCCTATTCGCCGGAAACGATGCCCATGTGGCGCCTCGCCGAGTATCTTGCCGACATGGCGCTGCTGCTAGGAGAAGAGTCGCATGTGCACTTGGCCGCTATCGAATCGAGCAGTACTTGTCCGGTAGTTCTGGTGGACTCGGAGGCGGAGCCGAAGGTGGTTGAGCGTGTCAATCGGGCGCGGAATGGAGAAGGTCCGGAAGACGCACAACGTGCAATCGAACACATCAATGCTCGCTTACGAAAGGATAATGCGTCTGCAGACCTGCTAAGTCCCCAGCGATCCAAACTTATAGAGTTTCCTGGTGCCAAAGCCGAACCCCATTGAATGGCCATCCATCAATCAGGCTTCCGAACTTTACGGGATTCCGGTTTGGGTAGGAGGCACAGCCGAACTGTCGAACATCGACCTCCTCGACGGCGAAAGAGAATGGAAATGCCTTGCGGAGCGTGCTAAGGCGATATCGATTGCTCACCACTTATATAGTGCAATGCTACGTGTGTACGGCAAGGGGAGGTGGCGCAAGACTCCAGAGGGCAACTGGGATCTGGAACGTTTCGTGATAGACGATTTCGATATATTGAAAACCTCCGGCATCGAACAGACCGTTGCCGATCTGCGCGCTATAAAAGCGAAGTGGAAATCGTTCGGAGATCCTCTCGCAATGTTGGACACGATCCGAGGCGGCGAAGATTAGCGACATGGTGGTGTTCGATAACAGCATCTTTTGTCTTTACGCTGCATCCGGAGGCGAAGCCTCGAATTGGCGTTGATCGGGTAAAGGATCGAATAGAGCATCTTGTAAACACGCTGCGGGACAATCGAGAGATTGTTATAATCCCGACGCCCGTCCTGTCTGAGTTTCTTGTGTTCGCAGGGAGTGACTCGCCGGGTTACTTACTGAAGATTCGAGAGACTTCTGCTCTCCGGATAGAACCGTTTGATGAACGAGCCGCCATCGAACTGGCGGATAAGAAATCGCCGCTCGAGCAAAGGGAAACAAGCGGGGCGGCGCCGTAGGCTCAGAGTGGCAAAAGGTCAAATTTGATAGACAGATTGTCGCGATTGCCTTGGTTCACGGAGCCTCCACAATCTATTCCGACGATCCCGATATTCGCGCGCATGGAATAGACTGCGGCTTAGCGGTTGTCACTCTCGCCGATCTCCCCCTACCGCCGTCCCGTC
The DNA here is from genome assembly GCA_963802915.1 of Bryobacterales bacterium. Taxonomy (GTDB): domain Bacteria; phylum Acidobacteriota; class Terriglobia; order Bryobacterales; family Bryobacteraceae; genus JAICMB01. The sequence continues at coordinate 465,797 of CAWDKQ010000015.1, read as the reverse complement.
AAATGACTATCGACGAGGCTTTAGCCGATGGATCAACGATGGATGACACCAATCCAGACGACAAATCCTAAACCCTTCCTGTGAAAGGCTTCAAATAGCCTTACTGCTGTTCCTTCATAATGGCCTCGATCTTAGGCATCAAGTCCTGCATCTGCAATTGAACAGACGCCATGATCTTCGTATTCAGCGACGGCTGTTTTGCGATCATCGCCTTGCCCGGGGGAGTCGCGTAAAACGCGATGATCCCATCCAGCTCTGGTTCGGTAAACGTGTCGGCGTAAGCCTTAACAAAAACCGGCTTCATATTCTTCCAACTCGTCGTTTCTGCCACGAGTTCGAAGAGACGTTTCTGCCGGGCTTCCATCTTCGCCATCTCGGCATCGGAGACGGGTCCCTGCTTTTGCATTTGCTGCTTAACCTGGGACAGGACCATCTGCGACATCTGGTCCATCATTTCTTTCTGCTGCTGCTCCACGTGCATGGCAGTCAATAGCAGTTCGGCCTTAATCAACCGGGACGAGTCGTCCGCGTGAACGAACGGCGCGGCCAGTAATGCGCAGATCATTGCGTACTTCATGATTCAATTACCTCGATTTGCACGAAGCCCGGCACTGTTGCGGGCTGGTTGTTCAGAAAAATAATTCTGCGGGTCTTCGGAAATGGCAACCCGCTCTGGATCGCGCGGGAGTAAAACGGGAGCTGTTTCAGGATGTCGCGCAACGATTGGTCCTGCGTATTCGAAAAGGCTGTCTTCGAAAAGAATCCGCCGCCCCAGCCGAGCGGAAGCAGGCATGCATCTCCGCTTTCGCCTAACGAAGCCAGCCTGGACGCCAGTTCCTCCATGTTCCCGCGCAGTTGCGTCAAGCCGGTCCATTCGGAGTACTGTTCTTGCAATGCGATCAGGTTCGAAGAATACGAATTGACGAGGCGAAAAAGCGTGTGACGATCCAGCCTTTCGCGACGCCGCAGCGCCTTCGTAATTTCCGGCCGGCGCAGAAATTCATTTTCACGCCACTCGCCTTCGAACACCGTTCCGGGAGCAGCCATCTCCGCGAAAATCGGCGTGCTGTCCTCCGGCTTCCGGGAGCTGCCGCGCGGACTGGTCTTCCACGCCAGCTCGTACTTCCCTGCCCCCCGCGATTCCAACGTCGAAACGCGAAGCAGATAAACTTTGAAAACAGCATCGGCGACCGGGTTCGAATCTGCCGCCGCGATCAGCCTCATTTCATCGGAGCCGTTCGGCCCCAATGCGCTGTCTTCGAGCGCCTGCGTCGCCTGCCGGATGCCTCGCCCCTCACCTGTCGCCCGACTCGCGGCCTGCTTCAACATTTCGTCCGTCGCTTTAGCGTGGACCACGCCAGTGCGCAGCGCACCTTTGATCGAAGTCGCCGGCAGATACGCGCCGCGAGGGCCGGTCGCGAAGGTCGGAATAAAAAGATCGAGCGCGTTCGCTTTCTGCCAATACTGCGTCGCGGTCGCATGTTCGAAGGGAATGCGGCGTTCGGAATAGTTCTGCGCAAAGCCGCCCCACGATGCGAAGTCGAGCTTGTCGGCTTTTTTTAACTGGCTGAGATAGCCTTCCAGCCGCGGCCCTTTCGCAAGCAGACGGAAAATACGATTCTGATCGAGAACATTGACCTGGTCGCGCCAGACCATGTAGTCGATAGGCGAGAGTTTATTCCCGTCCCCGACCAGGGTTGGGGTGAGGCAAGTGACGCGGTATTTCATTGCTCACCTCCATGGTCTTCCTCGGGTTTGGGCTGAGGCGGAGATTCGGCCAACGGTTCTGCCGGCTCGGGCTCAGAAGGGGTTTCGGACTCGACCGCCGGCGTCTCTGGCTCTGGTTGCGGCTCCACTTCCACTGCTATGGGTGCGGCTAACGGTACCACCTCAGCCTCAACTGCGGGCTCGACCTTCTCTGCGTGCGGCACCGGCGCGGACTTGACCGCCGGCGTCTCAGGCTCAGGCTGCGGCCCCGCTTCGACGGCTTCGGGTACGACTTCCGGTACCACCTCAGCCTCAACTGCGGGCTCGACCTTCTCTGCGTGCGGCACCGGCGCGGACTCGACCGCCGGCGTCTCAGGCTCAGGCTGCGGCTCCGCTTCCACTGCTATGGGTACGACTTCCGGTACCACCTCAGCCTCAACTGCGGGCTCGACCTTCTCTTCGTGCGGCACCGGCGCGGCCTCAACCGCCGGCATCTCTGGCTCAGCCTGCTTCTCCGCTTCGACACCTTCGGGTGCGACTTCCGCTACCACCTCAGCCTCAACTGCGGGCTCGACCCTCTCTTCGTGCGGCACCGGCGCGGCCTCAACCGCCGGCATCTCTGGCTCAGCCTGCTTCTCCGCTTCGACACCTTCGGGTGCGACTTCCGCTACCACCTCAGCCTCAACGGCGCGCTCGACCTTCTCTTCGTGCGGCACCGGCGCGGCCTCAACCGCCGGCATCTCTGGCTCAGCCTGCTTCTCCGCTTCCTTTTCCTCGGGCGCGACTAACACTTCAGGCTCGACTGCGGTTTCGGCCGGCTCTGCCGCGACATTCTCGTGCACCGCTTCCGGTTCGATCGCCGGCATCTCGGGCTCGGGATGCTTCTCCGCTTTGACCGCCTCAGAAGAGGCTTCCGGAGGCGCTTCCGATGCCACCTCGGGCTCGACCACAGGCGCGACCACCGGAACCGCCTGCTTCGACTCAGCCACCGGCTTCTGCGCTGAAAACACCGGCGTCGCCGTGCCAGGAGCCTTCCACGGAATCGGAATCGAAACCCCAAACCCCGCGCGATACACGGAATGCGCAAATCCCTCGGGCGCGACATCGCGAGCTTCGCCACGAGGCGCATCCGGTGCAACCAACACCGATCCTTCCGCGATCATCAACGACGGCGCTTTCAATCCGCCCCACTGAGACACGCTCTCAATTCGTCCCGTACGTGTCAGGGTGCTGTAATTGCCGGTTTTCCAATCGACGTTATCCGACGCGGCGGGCGCATAGACAGACAACATCCAGTGCCCATTATCCGTTTCCGGAGCCGGCCACAGCTCGGGAGCTTTCTGCCATTCAGGCTCCGACGACCGGCCCCACCCCCGGGATCGCTCGCCGCCAAAACCCGTATCCGCCAGAAGCCTTAGCGCGCCTCGCACCCGATGTTTCCAGCGTCCCTGCGCTTCCTCGTTTGCAAAGACCACCATGGTCCACAGCCCGGCATCGCGAGCAAACTCGATGCATGCCGTAACATGTGGATCGAGCGCCGCCGGATTTACTCGATCGATAGCGGCCGCGGAGCGCAGACCGATCCGGAAAGGTCCCTCGCCGGATGGAATCATGCACTGGCTCTCGCCGTCGATAATCCAGCGATTCTCATCGATGGGCTGCTCCGCGACCAGTGCTTTCACGACATTCAACGGCACAAAGCGCGCGCTCTTGTAGCGTATTTTGGTGGACGCCGGCGGAGGCCACAGGTTCCGCGGAGGCGTCACAAACAGGATGTCACGCTGGAACGGAAACAGCGAACTAAAGCGCACCTGCGGCTCGCCGTTAGAATGGCGCGCCGTCGCATCCAACCACTCATTTAATAAATTGAGACGCAGCATGGCGCTCGTGACGGCCGCATACAGCGTGTCGCTGTGATAAATGAGGTCGACTCGATCGCGAGTGCCGGAATCGGGTCCGAACCGCCACGGACCGGTGGGGCGGAACCGGACGATAGCGCTGGGCATGCTATTCCGTCAGCTTTTCCGCAAAATCGGACGAGGCCACTTGCGATTGCAGCGCGGCAAGATCGGCGCCGGACACCAGTTCCTGCTCGCCGCCGCCCGAGGCGTAGAACTTACGTCCGCGCCACACCGTCTTCAATCCCGACAACTTGACCCGGCCGCTGCCGCGCGATCCGCCGCCGCCCAGGCTGTCGTCTTCGAGCAGGCGCAGCGCTTCCACGACGCGAGGAACCAGTTCACGATCTTCATCGCAAAGAACGTCGAGCACCATGCGGAAATGAAATCGCGCGCCCGCCGGAACGCGCTCGAGCGTCCGCGGATTCGCCTGCGACGTGATACGGTCGATGGCGTTCTCGCTCTTCACTTCGGTGAGCTCGTCGTCGAGATTCTCGCGCATTTGCGGCGTGATGCTTTCGGCGATCAGCGGAGCATCGTAGACCGTGAGCCGCGCTGGGCTGGCCGCCGCTCGATTCCAACGCTTCTCCCGTCACGCGATCCATGCGGCCCGGATTACGTCCGAAAAGGATGCAGATCTCATCATCCGGACGATCGCTCTGGTGAATGCGAACTTCCTGGCCTTTGCGCTTGGATAAATACACAAGCTCGGACGGCACGGCGAGTCCGGAGGATTGTTCCAGCAGCGAGCGCAGCTTGCCTCGCAGCGAGCTCCCCGGGACATATGGCAATCCGAAGGCATCCTTCACAACCGGGTTATCGGCGCCGCCGATTTCCAACGAGCCTTTTCCGGCCCCGATATGGAGGCCCGTCTGGCACTCCAGGTCCCCTTCTAAAATCAGCTTTCCGATAAATCGAAGTTCCGTTTGCGCTGTGTGCGAACTCATTGATGTGGTCTTCCGGCGTTCCTGTTGTAGGTCTTACTCGTTGTAGGCAATAATCGCTTCGAAAAGATCTCTGAAGCGTTCGTAACCGCGCGCGTCGTTCTTGCGCGTCACTTGGAGCAGCAGTTTTTCAAGCGTGTCGAGACTGCGAAGCGAGTGCCTGGCGATCGTGTAAGCCAGTCTAGCGCGCAGCATGACAAATTGTTGTTGCCGGTCGCCTTCCGGCGCGCGTACGGCCCTCCGCACTGCATTATATAGACGGCGCAACTGGCTCTTGGTGCCCGAGTCCATGTCGCGCATGCGGCTCACTACAGCGTGAGCCTGATTGTCGAGATAAAGAGGATCCGCGATCAGCTTCTCGATATCGATTTCCGGCGGTCCTTCGAATCGTCCGCGGTCGCCGCGATCTCCACGGTCACCGCGATCGCCTCGATCTCCCCGCGGAGGTCCCCCGCCTTCACGGCGTTCGCCCCGCTGCGGTCCACCACCGCCTTCGCGACCGCCACCACCCCCACGGCCGCCTTCGCCGCGCGGACGGTCCTCACGGCTCTTCTGCTCTCCCTGCGTTTCCGGCATAATTTCCTCTCTGATCAGACCCAGCCAGGTCGCATTCTGCCTAGCGATGCAGACGCTGGGCCGCCTCGCGCCGTTCCGTCGCCAATCGCGCCCACTCCAGAGCCACGCGCCCGGAAGGCCGCAATTTCAGGTTCGCGGAATTTTTTCCCGCGAGGTCCGTCACGAGGCTGGCACGGGCCTTCTGATACTCACGCGACCGCGAGGTACCCAATATACGATTGAGGCGGCGATGAAACCGCCACGGCCGCTCCACGCGGCTGCGCTGTCCTGCGCCTGTCTTCTTCGTCTCTCGATAAATACCACAAAGTTCGCGGATATATTCGGGCGACGCCCCAAAATCCGTGACCATGCGGGTCAATTGATCTTTCAATTCGCCGGCGTCGGATACCTGCTTCCATTCGAGAGTCCGCCCCAGCAGATAGAAGCAGTCCTTATCGGTGGCCTTCGCTATGGCCAGCTTTTCACCGGCCCGCTCGAACATCGAATCGATGCGCGACCCCGGTTCCGGAGCAAGCGCCAGCGCCATGGTAATGGTCTTGCCCTCCTGTCCCGGAAAATCCTTAAGCTTTTCCTCGCTGAAGCGATGAAACAGGCGCTTCAACTCGCGTGCGAAAGCGATCAGCGCGTCCCACGCACCGTAAATCGCAAAATCGTCGCCGCCGGCGTAGAGCAGTGTCACTTTGCGCCAGAAGTCCGGCAGCGACGCCAGCACCTCCAGTTCGCCGGCAAAAAACTGCTTGTACATTACCGAGATCTGGACATGTTCTTCAATAGTTTGGAGCCGTCGCATGCGGATTCCGAAATCGTCCACATCGCCGCGCAGTACGCCCCACAGCGCGCCGCCTTCAGCTCGCCGGCCGAGAACCGCCGGCTCCGCGACCGCATTATCGTCATCCGTGAGAGCGGTATGGCGCGCCAATGGAATCGCGTCCATGCTGTTGCCGACGGCCCAAGTGTGCTTGCCTTCGCCCGCCGTGAGAGTGGCCGGTAAATCGGGATTCCACGCGATCGCATTGGCGTGCCGGAGTTGTTCGCCCAGTTGCGCGAAGTACGCCGGGTCGGCGGGTGTGCCAGCGGGCGCTCCATCGCCGGGGCCCAAAGGAGTTCCCTGCTTCCTCAGCAATTCATCGTTCAGCCGCTTGCGCACCACCGTCCAATCGCCGAGATTCTCCGTGACGGACCAGATCAGACTCAGAGTTCCGCCGCTGAGGCGCAGCATATCGGCGCGCGCGGCCGTGAAGAACTCGTCCGCGGTCGCGCGAACTTCCTCCGGAAGGACGATAAGAAACTGCTCGCCGCCACTCGATCCGAGCAGCATCTTCGAGAGTCCTAGTTCAGCAATGATGGCGCGCGGAAGAACTTCGCTAAGCAGGCTGAGCCACTGTGCGCGACCGGCAAAATCGAGCTCGTCTCCCGGTCCGGAAAGCAAAAACGCTTCAGTGCCGAGAATCCTGCCCTGCAAGAGAATTTGAAGAGACATGCGAGGGGCGAAAGGACAAATGTAGCACGCCTTGATCTATCTAACCCCTTACCGATCCATGACCGGCAGGGAGCGGGCACCTGAGCTATTACTTAACTGTTACTTTATGCTCTTCAAATACGCGACAATCGCGACCGCATCTTCATGCGTCAGATGATATTCCGGCATAGGCGGATCTGCCTTGTTGCCGCGAGGCCCCAGCCCAGTCTCTAAGAACTTCGTGAGACCCTCTTCGCCCCAGCGCTGCATCAGCCGGCTTCCGCCCGTAATATCGGGAGCGGTCTTATGCCAATCTTTGATCTCATGCGTCGGCGCAAAATCGAGTGGAGTACCTTTCAGCCAATTGGCTTTGTCGAAGTCGCCGGTCTCGGTGCGCGGCGAATGACACTCCCCGCATTTCGCGACCTCTTCAACGAGATACTTCCCTCGCGCAACCGGACTGGAATCGGCAGCCAAGACGACGCCGCAAGTGACGCCTACCATAGCGATAAGCTTGAGCATAGGAATCAATGTTACCGCGATGAGCACTCCAGCCCACCTCGGCGCTCCGGCAGAGCAAGTCACCGCGAGCGGACGCCGTCCCTTCCTCATTCTGCTTGGCGCAGTGACGATTCTGTTCGGCATCATCCTCGCTTACGCGGAAACGCGCGCCTTCTCGTGGGATGAAGGGTTTCACGTGCTGGCCGCGCGATTGATCCAATCCGGCCAGCGTCCGTACCTGGATTTTTGCTTTCCTCAAACGCCCCTGAATGCATACTGGAATGCGTTTTGGGTTTCCATCTTCGGAGATAGTTGGCACGCCATCCACGCCGTCGCGGCAGTGTTGGTCGCCGGCAGCGTCCTGCTGACGGCCGACTTCATATTGAAGCGTTTCCCCGACCCGAGATGGCGTCTCGCCGCTGCCCTGGTAGCTGCATCCCTGCTGGCGCTGAATTCATCCGTGGTCCTGTTCGGCCCCATCGGACAAGCCTACGCGACCTGCCTCTTCCTCTCAGTTGCCGCGTTTCGAATGACCGTCGTTGCGGTCGAGCGCGGCACGCCCTGGTTTGCTGCCGGAGCCGGATTGCTGGCCAGCGCCGCCGCCGCATGCTCGTTACTCACCGCACCAGCCATTCCCGTCTTTCTGCTGTGGATGTTGTTCTACAACCGCGCTGGAAATCGCTGGACCAAGCTAGTGGCCTTCATCGCCGGAGCGGTGCCGCCGTTTCTCCCGGTCCTCTGGTTATTTCTGAAAGCGCCGGGAATCGTCTGGTTCAACCTCGTTCGTTACCACGTCTTCTTCCGCAGCGTGCGTTGGGAAGGCGCGGCCAAACACGACATCGACGTTTTCTTATCGTGGATCGATTCTTCGCAGGCCCTCCTGCTCGGCCTTCTCGCCATTGGAGGCCTTCTGTTCACGGCGAGAGCGAGCGGATGGGAGCGCGCCCGCCGAGCCGAAGTTTATCTTTGCGCCTGGGTCGCAGTAATGATGGGCGCTGAAATTGCGAACGCGCATCCAACCTTCACCTGGTATTTCCTCTTAGTCGTCCCGTTCCTTGCGATCCCCGCCACGGTAGGATTCTATGCCGCTGGCTCGCGCCTCTATCGTCCGGATCGGCCCTGGCTACCGGCGACGGTTTTGATCGTGCTGCTTGCGCTGGGCCTCGGAAAGGCCTTCCGCGACGACACCGAATCGCTCACCTGGCACGATATGGAAGCGATTGCGAACAAGGTACAGGAAGTGACGCCGCCGGACGGTACCTTCTGGGCCAGCGAGCATATCTTCTTCCTGACCCATCGCCCGGTTCCCGATGGAATGGAGTTTCAAGCGGGCATGAAACTCGACATGCCCATGTCTCAAGCCGCGCCCCTCCATATTCTGCCGAAGCCGGAACTGGAGCGTCGCGTGAAAACCGGCGCGTACAACACCATATCCAGTTGCGACGATGACCGCATCGATGAACTGGGATTGCCGAAGCTCTATGCTCACAAGCAGGAGATCGGGAGCTGTTCCGTCTTCTGGGGTTGGAAAAAATAGCCTGCTAAATGAAGTCTTTCGACGCGAGCCGCCGCTCCTCAACCTCTCGGTAACGCTTGAAGATTACGAAAAGATTTGCTCCCACAACCGCCGTGCCGATGATTCCGGGAAGCAGCAGAGCGTACCAGACGCCCCACGGTTGTCCGTTCACCAAAGCTAAGAGCCCGCACAGAATCAAAGCGATCGCGATGGCCCATAGAGAGACCCACGCCCTGACAATAGGCTTTCGGGCTCTTCCTCGCGGCACCAGCCAGACCACGAATGCCGCCACAATCAATGCGGCGCATGCATAAGCCGTTCCCGGGATCCACGCGTAACGATTGGGGTCGAACCAAGGCTGTACCATGTCAATCCTCATCCCGCTTCCGCCGCCACGCGATGAGCTTTCCACAACTCTCGCGCCATCGACGGCGATAGTTTTCCATCCGCTACCAGCACTTGCAGTTTGCGCTGGAAAGAATCCACTACCTTGGGATCGTCCGCGGCCTGAACCTTGGCGATCAAGCGATCCAGCCGCGCGCGCAGCGTCGGGTACGAAACGCCATACTCGTCGCACATCGCCTTCAACGATCCCGAACTCACCAGGAAGCGCTTCAGAAATTGCAGGTCCTCTTCGTCGAGCGCCTCGATCCAGGACGGCATCTCCTGTTTCACAAACTTAATATACTATTTAACTTTATTGATGTCAATAAAATTTACTATCGCTTTTACAAAATTGAAGTCTGCCACGCGATAGCATCGTACTTCATGGCAACCATTCGTCTCACGGCATTCCTTCTACTTGCGAGCCTTTCGGTCGCACGAGCCGCCAACGATCCCGCGGCCGTCGAATTGTTCCGCGACCGCGGCTTGGGCCTGTTCATTCACTGGTCCGTCGACGGATCGCTGGGCGGCGTCATCTCGCATTCACTCGTCGGTGCATCGCCCGACTACGTCGACCGTTACTACAAGCTGCTCCCCGGATTCTTCAACCCCGATCGCTTCGAGCCCGATAAAATGGCGGCGTTGGCTAAGCTGGCCGGATTCGAGTATGTCGTCTTCACCACGAAACACCACAACGGCTTCTGCATGTGGGACACCGCGACCACGCCGTTCAGCGTCACGCACACGCCTTACGGCAAGGACATCACGCGGCTGTTAATCGACGCGTTCCGCAAGCAAGGCCTGGCGATCGGCCTGTATTTTTCTCCGGACGATTTCTGGTGGCTGCGCCAGCATGGCAAACAGATCAACCGGCACGTCTCCGGCGTCTATCCGCGGGACATCCCGGAGTTCATGGATTATACGAAGCGGCAGTTGAAAGAGCTGCTGACGAACTATGGCCCGATCGACTATTTCTTCTTCGACGGCCCGGCCGAGCAGCTCACCGATTACGTCTGGCAACTCCAGCCGAAACTCGTAATCACGCGCGGCGCCATGGAAACGCCTGAGCAATACACGCCCGGCGTCGCGCTACCCGGCGCCTGGGAAGGCAACCTGACCATGGGAACGGAGTGGCCCTGGAAGGCGACCAACGAGAATTATAAATCCGGCACGGAGCTAATCGATATTCTGATCGAAACGCGCGCCAAGGGCGGCAATCTGCTGTTGAACATCGGTCCGAAACCGGACGGCGAAGTCGCGATCGAGCAGGAATCGCGGCTACGGGAGATGGCCCTCTGGAATTTCGTCAATGGCGAGGCCTTGAAAAGCGTGCGTCCCTGGGTGATCACCAACGAGAAGAATATCTGGTTCACGCGGGCGCGAGATTCGAACACGATCTACGCTTTCCTGACCGGGATGGCGCCCTGGAAACTCGGCGATGCGAAGACCATCACGCTACGAAGCGTCCGCGCCACGCCGCAAACAAAAGTCGAAGTTCTTGGACAGGCCGACACCGTCGTGGAATATCGTCCGGAAGTGCATCCCCAAACAACCTGGAAGCAGGACGATTCGGGCCTACACATTACCGCGTATCGCGCGCAGCGCCTCTATACGGACCGGAAATGGCCCGATCCGATCGTATTGAAGATCAGCAACACGGTACCCGGGCTGACTCCTCCGGAAGTCCAAACCGCCTCCGTCGAATGGAGCGCCGCCGCGCGTTCCGCCACGCTTCACGGCCGGCTCACCAATCTCGGCAATGTCGCCGAAGTCGAGGTCGGATTTCAATTTCGCGAAAAGAAAGGCGGCACGGACCTGTCCGAAAAAACCGAGCCATGGTCGGATCTTCCGGGCACAGCTCAAACCAGCACCGGAGAATTCTCCTACGTGATCCGCACTCTGACGCCCGGCAAAACCTACGAGTACCGGGCCCGCGTGCGACACCCGCTAATCACCACGTACGGGCCGGAAAAATCCTTCGTTACGGCAGCTCCCGCACCTTGATGTTGCGGAAGCGATGCTCTTCACCCGGAATCCATCGATTCCCGCCGTGAACCTGTAGCGCGATCATCCCATCCACTGCGCCCCCGACTGAATGATTCGCGGTGTCGGTCCAATCCGTGATCTTGATGCCGTTCAGCCAGACCTGTATATGCGGAACATCGCCCTCAATGCGTGCGACCAGATGATTCCACTGGTTGGACTTGAAGATCTCGTGCCATTGTGGATTCACGTACGTCGTGACGTCCTTCAAGCCCTCGCCATAGACGCCGCCGATCGCACCACCGTCCAGATAATCGATCAGGACCTGGTATGCATCGCCTTTCTCGTCCGATCGAAGAAAGAGACCGCTATCGCACCCATAATCCGGATTCAGATCCAAAGAAACTTCCACATTCCGATACTTGCGGTCGGTGAGAATGATCCCGCCGTTGCGCGGCTTGTCCTGCTTTCCGGTCAGCACGCCATTATCCGCCTTCCAGCCCTGCGAGTTGCCATGATGATTCACCTGGCTGATGTGCCACCCGTTAAGATCGGTCCCATCGAAAATGGACGTGTAGCTGGACTCGCCGGTCAGCACCTCGAAATGATGCGCCACTGGCTGCGCCGCGGCTCGCTGCTGCTGAATCAGCTCTCGATCCAGCGCATCGAGCGCATCCAGCGCCGGCTGCAAACTGGCGACCTTCTCCGTTTCCATCGGAACCTGTACGTTGCGCCACATCGTGTTGTGAATCCCGGCGTGCTTCAAAGTTAGAGCGTGCACGCGCGCGCCCTGCGCCCACATCGGCGTCTCGAAATTCGCCAGGTTGAGGCCAGCTTCAAGTTGAGCCGCCGTAAACGTCGCGACCTCTTCGCCATCGATCCGCAGCGTGTATTTGCCCGTCGCCAGTCCCGAGATTTTCAGTTCCTCGCGATTCATGGCATTCATGAAGTCGGAGGAATTCACGGTGAGCGCCATCAATGGATCGCTCATATCCAGCGCCATCGGAAGAGCCTGATCGGTTTCAGTCCACGAAATGGTTTTGCCGAACTGAAGATCTCTCAGAGCCGCATTGTCCGACCGAACGCTCTTGCGTCCGGCCGCGTCCAGTTCCACATCGCTTACGAGCGCCGGAGCGCCCCACGCCTTCAGTATTTGCTCCGCCATGATGAGATGTCCCGGCGGCGCGGGATGCACGCGATCCGGCAGAATCTTCTGGGCGAGCTCCGGATCCGTCGCCTTCGCTTGCTCCAGCATCGACACAACCGGCCGGTTCAAATCCGCCAGTGTGAGCCCGTCCGACGAACTCAACTCGCGCAGAAACTCCGAGTAGCGCAGCAACACGCCGTTATAGCCGCCTTTAAACGAAGGGTTGCGAGTCACGTCGTCATAAGGCGACGGCTGGATCGCGGTAATGCGGACGCCCGGATTGTCGGCCTTTAATTTCTGAACAATGTGCTTGAACCCGGTCGTGTAGATATTGAAAATCTGATCGTCGAACGCGCGATATCGGCCGTCGTTCATTCCGAGCATGATGGTCACCACGGTCGGGTGATACGCATTCACGTCGCGCGCCAGCCGCACGTCGATCCCGCCGCCTCCGCCGCCCGTCACGCGATCGCCACCCCATCCGGAGTGTATGAATGTCACGTCCATTTGAGGAAACCGCGTGCGGACGTACGTTTCGACGTACGTCGTGTAAAGTCGCTGGTCCGTGATGCTGTCGCCGAAGAAGACGACGCGATCGCCATTCTTCAGCGAGAATGGCTCCTGCGCGTAGCAGGTCAGAGCGAGTATGGATATCGCAACGAAGCGGAGTTTCATGGTAGTCTGAACCCTTCAGCACAGCACAAGTGTTACGCGAGCGCAACAGTCTTCTGAACGCGGGGTTTAATTAAGTTTGCCGAAACTGCGTGTGCGAAACCAGACCCGGGGCACCGTTCTTGCGGACCGGGCCGATATAGCCGACACCGCCTCCGCCCGGAACCGTGGCTTGTTGAAGCATTCGGGACTCGAAGCGGGAGAAGGTTTGTGGATCGTTCCCTGCGAAGGCGTCCACACCATCGGGATGAAATTCCCGATTGACGTCGTGTTCCTGAATCGCAAAAGAAAAGTCGTCAAGATCCGCCGCACCATGGGGAAATGGCGTTTCGCGCTCTGTCTTCGCGGCCACTCCGTGCTCGAACTGCCGGCCGGAATGTGCGAGACGGCCCAGACTAGCGTGGGCGACCAACTCGAACTCGACAAATACGACGCCTAGTGGCTCGACATCGAACGAAGCGGCTTTTCATCCCCGACCTTGCGTTCTTCATGTCCGCCGTGACGCTGATTTATTGCGTCTTCATCTTCAACGCGCCAAGATCGTTCTTTCGAGATTCGGATACCGGGTGGCAAATCGTCACAGGCGAAAAGATCCTGAACGAGCACCAGGTCCCTCATACCGATCCTTTCTCTTTTGCGCGCCAAGGTGAGCCCTGGATCGCATGGGGCTGGGCATCAGACTGCGTCATGGGATTCGCCAATACGCACGGCGGCCTTCCCGCCGTCGTCTGGCTATTCGCCCTGACTATCGCGACCGTCACGTGGCTATGGTTCCGGCTGCATTGGGAGTGCGGCGGCAATTTTTTCTTCGCGTTCGTCTTCGCGCTTCCCATGATCGCGACCGCGCAACCGCGCTGGCTCGCAGGTCCGCACATTTTCGGTTGGGTGCTGCTCCTTGCCACCCTCCTCTATTTCGAAAAAGCGCCCGCGCAATTCCGCATCCGCGACGCGTTTCTGGTAGCCTGCGCCGGCGCGCTGTGGGCCAATCTGGACGCGAGCTTTGTCCTCCTGCCCGTCATCGCGCTGATCTACGGTTTCTCCCATTTTGTCCGGCCATTCATCTGGCAAACTGAGACGGAAATCGACCTGCGCAAAGGCCGCTGGTTCGTGATGGCTGCGCTCTTCTCGGCCTTCGCAACGCTTCTGAACCCTTATGGTTGGAATTTGTACCACCACCTCTCCGTCCCGATCAATTCTGAGATTCCGATCAACGGGGCGGCATTGGTTGCGCTAGGGATCGCCGCAATCGGAGGCACGCTGGCCCTGTGCGAGAAAAAGCTCGCGCATTTCCTCATTGCGCTCTTGTTCGTGGGCGGAGCCATCCGTTCCCCGCGCCTGCTCCCGCTGATGGCATTGGTAATGTTGCCTCTGGCCAACGGCGCCATCACCCAAGCGCTGCATCGCGCCAAGGACCTGCGAGTGGGATTGCGCCGCGCGCTCAGTTCATACCTGTTTTACTCGGACCGCCTCCGCCTCCTCGACGCACGTTACTCCGGAATCGCCTGGGCCCCGCCGATCGCGGCGCTTCTCTGGCTCATTTTGCAGACCCCGGCCGTGGCTTCCCACGCCGGTTTCCCGCCCGAAGAATTCCCCATCTACGGCGCGAACGAAGTCGCGCAGCTTTCGCGAAATATTCGCCTTCTCGCGCCCGGAACATATGGCGGGTATTTGATTTATCGCTTTCGAGGCACCCTGAAGGTTTTCACCTACACGAACACTGACCACCTAGTTTGGATGAGCGGCTATGGATTCACGCACGCGCTCCTGCCGAACGATTCCCCGATCATCACAACGTTAGAACAAATGGGTTGGAAAGTCCTCTTCCGCGACGACCAATCCACCCTACTGAGCCGTTAACGGAACCGCGCTGCGTAAGCAAGCGGAGATTGTCGAAGATTATTTCAGGGACCCTTAAGCAAGAGGGCGCGGCCTCTTGTCAACCAAATAGCACCCTCTACGTAACTTTTCTCCCCAAATCTTAACCCCGCCCCTGAAAATTTTCCTCAACAATGTAGAAATGACCGAGCTTCTTCTGCGTCTACTAATGCAGAACATCCCAACTGGAAGTTAGGGTTATATGGACGTTACGTCAACCTACTGGCGACAGCTCTATTTATATCTTTCGCGTCAAAAGCGAAGGCAACGACGCGAACTGCGGGAAATTGTCCTGCAGGCAACCGGCGCTGGACGCGTTGCGGCACGAAACCAGCGGCCTCGAGTTGGGCGTTCCCGCCCCCAAACCCTCGAATCCACCCGATTCGACGGCTTTCACCTCTGCTGAAGTGATCGCCGGGCGTTGACCGCCGCGTTGAATGCCTCGCCCGCCGTGGCTTT
The DNA here is from genome assembly GCA_963802915.1 of Bryobacterales bacterium. Taxonomy (GTDB): domain Bacteria; phylum Acidobacteriota; class Terriglobia; order Bryobacterales; family Bryobacteraceae; genus JAICMB01. The sequence goes on along the minus strand of CAWDKQ010000015.1, from coordinate 450,676 downwards.
CAGTGCCGTCAAATGCCCCATCTTACGGCCAGCTCGCGGCTCCATCTTCCCGTAAAGATGCAGTTTCACGTCAGGAAGAGCCAGCGCAGCCACCCAGTCGGGTTCGTTTGGTTGCCAGAGATCCCCGAGCAGATTGGCCATCGCGGCCGGACGAATCATTTCCGTCGATCCCAGAGGAAGCCCGCAAACCGCGCGTAGTTGTTGCTCGAACTGGCTGGTGATGTGAGCGTCGATCGTCAGGTGCCCGGAATTGTGCGGCCGCGGCGCGAGTTCGTTAATCAACAAGCTCCCATCACGCCGTACAAAAAACTCCACGCATAGAACGCCGATGACTTCCAGCTTCTCCAATACGCAACGAGCGATCTCCACCGCCTCCCGAGCCGTTTTCTCGGGAACATGCGCCGGAGCCATGGAAACATCCAGAATATGGCGGCTATGCTGGTTCTCGATCGCGCCCCAGTGCACGAACTCGCCTTCAGCCGACCGTGCCGCGACTACCGAAACCTCGCACGAAAAATCGATAAAAGCTTCCAGAACCGATTCCTGCCGTCCGACCGCTTGCCAAGCCTCCGCAATCTGCTCAGCCGACTGAATCGTGAACTGCCCTTTTCCGTCGTAGCCAAACGAAGCGGATTTCAAAACTGCGGGCGTCCCCAGTTCGGCGAGAGCACGCTCCAGATCCTCAAGCGACCGCACTTCGCGATATGGCGTGAGGGGAAGTCCCGCCCGCGTCAGGAACGATTTTTCCCGAATGCGCTGCTGCGTGGTGTGCAGGATCGATCCACTTGGGCGAACCGCCGCGCACCGTTCCGCCGCTGCAGCCGTTGCAGCCGGAACGTTCTCAAACTCGAAAGTGACGACACTCACCTCGCTCGCAAACTTCGCAAACCTGGTCGAGATCGTCGTAAGCCGCGGTCACTTCCACGTCCGCCACTTGTCCGGTGGGCGTGTCTGAGTCAGGCGAATAAGTATGGACGCGATATCCCATGCGCCGTGCCGCGATGGTGAACATGCGGCCGAGCTGACCGCTTCCAAGAACGCCGATCGTCGAGCCGGGAAGAATCGGCTTCACGGCAGCTCATCGGCGCGGACGCGGGCAGTCTGTTCGTCGCGAAACCGCCGCAGTTTTTCGCGCAGCTCCGGGTCGTGATTGGAAAGAATCGCCACGGCGAGTAAAGCGGCGTTCTGCGCTCCCGATTTGCCGATCGCCAGCGTGCCCACCGGAATCCCACCAGGCATTTGCACGATGGAGAGCAGCGAGTCCATGCCCTTCAAAGCGTGGCTCTCCACGGGCACGCCGAGCACCGGCAGCAGCGTGTTGGCGGCGACCATGCCCGGCAAGATGCGCCGCGCCGCCCGCACCCGCGATGATCACCTGCATGCCCGCGGCTCTCTGCCGCAGCGGCGTACTCCACCATCCACTGCGGCGTCCGGTGCGCCGACACGATCTTCGTCTCGTGCGGCACACCGAATTGAGTCAGCATCTCGGCGGCATGGCGCATCGTCTCCCAATCGGACTTGCTGCCCATGATGATGCCGCCAGATGGCGTCATCGCGAAGCTATTGTCCTTGCGCGAGCGTGTAGCCGGGCTGTCCGTCGTAGCTGCGGAGAGACTCCGTCTTGACGATCTCGATCCCCTGGTCGAGAACGCGTCCCAGAAGCGCTAGCGTCTGCTGCTGCGTTACGCCGTCCTTGCCTTCGAAGCGGCAGCGGAAGCTTTCGGTGCAGAATGTTTCCGACATCCCATTCGGCCAAACCTTCACTCCGCGATTGTCGATCATCATGAGCTCCAGACCATCGCCGTTGGCCTTCTTGATCGACGCGGCCAGATCGTTCGGTACCAGCGAAGGCCAGGCAACATAAACATCGATTCCTTCGAGCTTCGCAACCGAAGCCGTGCGAGCCGGACCTGCCGCTCGCTCTTTCTTTGCCGGAGCGGGTTTATACCGCGCCACCTTCAACGTCTTCGGCTCTTTGCCAACGCGGCTGGCCACCGCCTGCGCAAACTCCTTCGTGCCGACCTTCTGCTTGCTGACGCCCTCCGTATAGACGTCGTAAGTATGAATGCCGTCTTCCATCGTCGAGAGCCACGCGTTGTGTACGCGCTCCGCGATATCGTGCTGTCCGATATGAACCAGCATCAAAACGCTGCCGAGCAGCAATCCGGATGGATTCGCCAGATTCTGGCCGGCGCGCCGGGGCGCCGAGCCGTGGATGGCTTCGAACATCGCGCATTGCGTCCCAATGTTCGACGAGCCGGCGAGCCCGACCGAACCTGCAATCTGCGCCGCCACGTCCGAAAGTATGTCGCCGTAAAGATTCGGCATCACGATGACATCGAAAGCTTCCGGAGTATCCGCCATCTTGGCCGCGCCGATATCGACGATCCAGTGTTCCTTCTCGATCTCCGGATACTCCTGTCCGATTTCATCGAAGACCTTATGGAAGAGACCGTCGGTCATCTTCATGATGTTGTCTTTCGTGAAGCACGTGATCTTTTTGCGGTTATGCTGGATCGCGTACTCGAAACCGTAACGGACGATCTTCTCGCTGCCCTGCCGCGTGATGATTTTCAGGCACTCCATCACGTTGTCGCTCAACCGGTACTCCATGCCCGCGTACGTATCTTCTTCGTTCTCGCGCACGATCACGATGTCCATCCCCGGATGCTTCGTCTTGACGAAAGGATGGTACGCGACGCAGGGCCGGATGTTGGCATAAAGTCCCAACGTCTTGCGCGTGGTAACGTTCAGGCTTTTGAAACCGCCGCCCTGAGGCGTAGTGATCGGCGCTTTGAGAAAGACTTTGGTGCGGCGCAGGGATTCCCATGCACTCGGGTCGATCCCTGCCGAATTTCCGCGCAGGTAGACCTTTTCGCCAATCTCAATGACCTCCGGTTCAATCCGGGCGCCCGCTTCTTTCAGAATGTGAAGCGTGGCGCCCATGATTTCCGGGCCGATGCCGTCGCCATACGCGACCGTAATAGGAGTAGCAGTAGACATAGAAAAGGGAGATTTAAAGGTAGCAAAAGTCCGCGCAACGACAAACCACGAACCAACAACAACGAACGCTAGTTCGACTAAATAAAGTGGTACTTCCGTGTTTCGTCGTCCCAGACAATCTTCTTCTGGTTCTTAAACGAAAGCGTCGCCATGTGTCCTGAGATCGCCGCCTGCTGCCCTACTTCCGGAGGAGCGATCACTTTCGCCTCACCGCGAATCGCCTCTACCCAGTTCTTCATGTGCGCTTCCACGGCCTTGTTGTCATTGCCAGGCAAAGCGATATGCAGTTCCTGCCTCGCCGCCACCTTTGCCGGAGCCTTGTTGTTAAACTTCTCTGGATAGAAATTCAGATACTGCCGATTGAGCACTTCGATGGTCCCCTCGTTGCCCATGAAGTTCTCGCCGTATCCATAATGGTCGTTGCCGAAATAGCAACTGTAATTGATATGAAACTTCGTCGGCGTGTATTCGTAGACCGCGCTCAGCGTATCCGGCACTTCGCGATCGTCGTCGACCCAGCGATAGATGCCGCCGGATGCCATGCACGTCGAAGGCACCGTCTTGCCGCACACAAAGTTTGTGATATCGGTCTGGTGAACCAGCAGATCGGTGGAGATGCCGCCGGAATAATCCCAGTACAAGCGCCACTGATAGTAGCGTTGCTTATCAAAGGGCCGCTCCGGAGCGGACCCCAGGAACTTCTGCCAATCCGTATTCTCCGGAGTCGCATCGGCCGGGATGGCGTAGCGCCATGCCGGATTATTGTCGAGCGAGTTGCGGTACCAGAAAGCGCGAACGTAGTGGATATCCCCGATCATGCCCTGCTCAACCATTTCTTTAGCTTTCTGGTAGAGCGAGTTGCTGCGATTCTGCGTTCCGACCTGGACCACTACTCCGGCCTTCTTCGCTGCCGCCACCATTTCTTCGCCCTGCTCGATGGTATGCGCGAGCGGCTTCTCGACATAGATATTCTTGCCCGCCTTGATCGCGGCCATGAACATCGGATAGTGCAGGTGTTCCGGCGTCGAAATGACAACGGAATCGACGTTAGGATCGGCCAGAAGCTGCTGGAAATCCTCGTAAGTTTTTGGCGTATTGCCGCCCATCGTCTGGACGCGATCTTTGGCGCGCGCCAGGTTACCGGTATAGGTGTCGCACACCGCGACCACCTCCACCATGTCCTTGCTCTGCGTGTAGAGCCGGTCCATCAGGTAGTAACCGCGCGAACCGACACCGACCCAGCCTATTTGGGCCTTGTTGTTTGCGCCCAAAGCTGGGAGAATGCCGGGTACGCTTGCAATTGCGAGACCAGCGGAAGTTTTTACAAAAGAACGGCGGGAAAAATCATCTTTCATAAGGAGCTCAGGAGGGCCTCCTGAAGCTTCAGCATAGCAAGTATTGGCCCGGCGTCGATTATTAGTTACCTCCAGGACCGTTGCGCCGTCTAAACAAACAGACCGGTCATGCCAATGACAAAACTATCCACGAGAATCGGAGACAACTGGCTTATACTCACGCACATGGAAGGCACCACATGGAGATTGCAGGTGTTGGGCGATACTCCACTGGAAGCCGAAGTGATTGCCGAGGATGAGACCGAAGCCAAAGAGAGCGCGGTAGCCGCAACCGTGGAACGCCTGAATCACGAAGGCGCCCAGGTGCAGGCCAAACCAATTCAAAGCTGGAATAGCGTCATTACGAGCCGCTGGGACAGCCGCCACTAATATCCACGGGTAGGCAGCCGCGACCAGAGGAAGCGGCGCCTACGGAACCACGACCGTAACGGAGTGGCACCCATGCTCAACCTGCCGACACAATACAAACCTGTCGCGCACTCTCATCTCCAAACGGCACCCGATTAAACTCGCCATACCGGGCCTCTAATCGAAATCCGGCTGCCTCCATCAGCAATAACAACTCCTCCGGAAAAATCACCCGCAGATCGTAACGCGCCACCCGATAATCCGGCGCGTCGACGACCGAAAAAAACCACGTCACATGCCGGATCTGCAATGCGGAATCGTAGCGCGCCGACTCCTCCACCGAAATCTGACCCGCCGTCAAAACCGGATACCGCATCTCCGGATCGCGCGCCAGCACCCCGATGTTCCACTTCGAAACATCGAAAATCAGCCGCCCGCCCGCCGCGAGATGTCGTCGAACGCACGCCAGGCACTGCATCAGATCTTCACGCCTGAGCAGGTGTAATAACGAATTACCGGGAATCAGGATCGTGGAAAACTGCCGGCCGAAATCAAAAGACCGCATATCGGCTTCAAGAAACTCAACCCTCAAACCCGCAGCCGCAGCCTTATGCCGCGCAGCCTGGAGCATTGAAGCAGACAGATCGGCCCCTACAATATCGATCCCCTTCTGAGCGAGCTGCACGGTCAACCGGCCGGAGCCGCATGCCAGCTCCAGGACATTACCGCCTCGGCTGGCCTCCTCGATATAAAACTGTTCGGACGCGGCGATGCGGCTCTTACGCGCCTCGTCCGCTATGTCTGCGTCCGAACGAGGGAACAGCAGGTCGTACAATTCGGGTTCAGCGTAAAGAAGACACTCGTCCATCACCAAAGATGATAGTATCCGTCGCGGCGCGCAATCTCGACCGGGACTCCAAAAACCTCGCGCAATATCCCCTCGGTCAACACTTCCTGCTTCGGGCCATCCGCCGCGATCCTGCCTTCCTTCATCACCACCACCCGCTCCACTTCCGGAATGATATCGGCGAGATGGTGCGTAACCAGCAGAATGCCGATCCCGGTGTTCGCGAGCTTGCGCATGATCTCCCGCAACTCCTGTTGCGCCAAAACGTCAAGACTGTTGCTCGGCTCATCGAGAACCAGAGCCAAAGGATCGTGAACCAATGCCCGCGCAATTAACACTCGTTTCGCTTCGCCCGAAGACATCTCCGAAACCGGCCGATCCGCCAGGTGCCCGATCTCGAGAAGCGACAACGTCTCGCCCGCCTTCCGCCGCATCTCATCGGTAACGTGGTGATGCGGCCAGATGCCCACGCTGCTGAAGAATCCCGAGAGGACGATCTCCTCGCCGCTGAACTCGCGCGTACAAGACGCCAGCAGATCGTTCGTGACGATCCCGAGCAGCGAACGCAGCGTGAAGACGTCCCAGCGCGACTCGCCCAGGATGGTCATGAAGGAATCGTCCCTCTGTAACGGATAACATTCGCGCGTAATCGTTTTGATCAGCGTCGATTTTCCGCAGCCGTTAGGTCCCAGGATAGCGATATGCTCGCCGACGCCGATCTTCAGCGAAACTTCCCGCAGAACCACTTTGTCGCCCCGCATCACGGAGATGCGATGCAAATCGAGCAGAGGCTTTTCCATTTGCGATAAATCTCATTCTCGCGCGTCCGCTCCCGATTTTCGCCCTCGTTTCGCCTTCAGGCTGCCGCGAGCAACCGTAATATTCCGGAGTGCGTCTTTCAAATAGAAACCCTCGGCGTTATACTCGCCATTGAAGCAAAACATGGACCAGGAAACTGCGCCTCCGGTTGCCATAGCGCCCGTTACAAAGAAGCGTTCCATCCTGGGCGCGATGATCTACTGGGCGCGCGACCTGTTTTTATCGGTCGTGATCGCAATTATTGTGATCCTTTTCCTTTATCAGCCGGTAAAGGTGGAAGGCACCAGTATGATGCCCGCCTTGACCGATCAGGAGCGCATTTTCATCAACAAGTTCGTCTACCGTTTCCACATGGGCGACATCGAGCATGGGGACATGGTGGTCTTCTGGTATCCCAACGACATGACGAAATCCTATATCAAGCGCGTGATCGGATTGCCCGGAGACAGGATCGAAATCGATCGCGGCATCGTCATTCTCAACGGCAAGCCCATCACTGAGAACTACGTCCCCGAAGAATATCGGGACACTGTTTCATTGGTCGCGCAGACGGTTCCCGAAGACGAGTACTTCGTGCTCGGGGATCATCGCAGCTCCTCCAACGACAGCCGCTCATGGGGCATGGTCCCGCGCCGCTGCATCTATGGGAAAGCTGTGTTCGTTTATTGGCCCCTCGACAAAATGGGCGTTCTGCGCTAAGGCTACCTGCGTCCGAAAAACGAAAAGACCAGAGTAAGCAGCACGCTCAGGAGCAAACACGTCACCAAAGGAAAGTAGAAGACGCTGTTCTTTCCGCGAATCACGATGTCTCCGGGAAGATGCCCCAATCGAATGGGAAGCTTCTCGCCCAGTGTCACCAGAACGCCAACAACCAACAACACGATCCCGAGAGTGATGAGCATTCTCCCAACGCCCATATTTTAAGAGTAGCGCCTAACCGCCGATCCGTCGGATTCGTCCAAAGGCAGTAACCAAGCTGCGCCTTTTTCAGATCCTTCTCAAAAAAACATTGGATCGGAACAAACCTACGAACCACTTCGTATCTCCTACCAGTATGCATTGGGACAACCTGAAGAACGATATCCTCTACACGCTGCGAACGTTGCGCCGCGATGCCGGCTTTTTCATCGCCGCCGTGCTGATTATCGGACTCGGCGTTGGGGCGAATACCGCGATTTTCAGTGTCGTCCGAGCCCTGCTCTTACGCCCGCTGCAATTCCAGGCCTCCGACCGCCTCGTCTGGATCGCGAACACCGGCGATGACCTTTCCGGAGCTACGTCGCGCGTCATAACTTACCTGGATTGGCGTCGCATGAACCATTCCATGGAGGACATGGCCGCGTACTTTGCCTTCTTCGATTACGGCACTTACAATTTGATCGGAGTCGGTGAACCGGAACGTCTCGTCGGCGTCGGGGTCTCCCAGAACTTCCTCAACTTCCTCGGCGTGCGCCTGGAACTCGGACGCAATTTTACCGAAGACGAAGCGAAGTGGAACGGAACTCCCGCTGTGATTCTGACACACGGCCTGTGGGAACGAAGATTTGGCTCGGACCCGCACATCGTCGGCCGCGCGATCACGCTGAACGATCAAGCGAGAACAGTAGTCGGCGTGCTGCCCGCGGCCTTCGACTTCAGCACCGTGTTCACACCCGGATCGCGTATCGACATGCTGACGCCGTTTCCTTTGACGGCGGAAACAAACCGTTGGGGAAACACGCTGGCCGTCCTGGGACGTTTGAAACCGGGTGTCACGGTGCAGCAGGCGCAGGCCGAATTCACCTTGCTCAGCCAGCACATGTTTGAAGCGCGAAAGGACGGCTGGGTCTTCGGAGCAAAGCTCACGACGTTGCAGCAATACCTCACCGGACGCTTCCGCCGCGGTCTGCTGGTTCTCCTCTGCGCGGTCGGAGCGGTGCTCCTGATCGCCTGCACGAACTTGTCGAACCTGATGCTCGCGCGTGCCGCGTCGCGCCGTAAAGAAATGGCGATCCGATCCGCCCTAGGCGCGAGCCGCTGGCGTTTGATCCGCCAGACGCTTACCGAAAGCTTCCTGCTATCCCTATTCGGCGCGTCCGTCGGACTTGGAATCGCATACGCCGCAATCCGGTATCTCACTCTCATCCGAGCCGTTAGCATTCCGCTCCTGCGCACCGTAACGCTGGATGGGCCGGCGCTTCTGTTCACCATCGCGGCCGCGTTCGGCACCGGACTACTCTTCGGAATCGTCCCCGCGCTTCAAATGTCTGGCGCCAATGAATCGGAAAGCTTGAAGGACACGGGTCGCGGCATGAGCGAAGGCCGCCACACCGCTTGGACCCGCAGCATTCTGGTCGTCTCCGAAGTGGCTCTCGCGTGCGTGCTCCTGGTCGGCGCAGGATTGCTGATTCGCAGTTTCGTTCGGGTGCTGAACGTGAATCTCGGATTTCAGCCGGAGAGGGCCGCGGCTTGGCGCATCGATTGCGGCGAGAAATATGCGACGGATGCTCAGAAAGTTACGTTCTACGATCGCCTGGTGCGAAGCGTGGAAACGGTTCCCGGTGTCGAATCGGCCGGAATAACCGATGCGCTTCCGCTCAGCCGAGACCGAAGCTGGACTGTGGCCGCGCGCGGCGCCGTGTATCCGAAAGGACGGCCCGATGCGCACCCGCGCTTCATCGACTGGCGATACCTCAAAACCATGCGGATTCCGTTCATCTCGGGCCGCGATTTCGATGAGCGCGACACGGTCACCAGCGACAAAGTTGCGATTGTGAATGAAAAGATGGCGCGGGTACTGTGGCCCAATCAGGACCCGCTCGGGCAAATCGGATTGATCGGCGGCGACCCGCGCAAAATCATAGGAGTGGTCGGCAACGTACGTCACCAGGCGCTCGAAGAAGAAGGCGGGCTGGAAATGTACTTGCCCATCACGCAGATGACAAACTCGTCCGTCGAGCTGGTTGTCCGCACGCGAATACCGACAGAATCGTTAGTATCCAGCGTTCGGACAGCGATGCGATCCGTGGATCCCGGTTTGCCGACAGCCGAGTATCAGGAGCTCGGCGAATTGATCGACAAGGCCGTTTCACCGCGCCGATTCATGATGTTTCTCCTTGGCTCTTTCGCAATCGCGGCACTGCTGCTGGCCTCGATTGGAATATACGGAGTCATCTCCTATACCGTCCGGCAGCGGACGCAAGAGATTGGAATACGCATGGCGCTCGGAGCATCCGCCGCGCAGGTGCAGCGTCAAGTGATGACGCAAACCATCGGACTGGTGTCGAGTGGAATCGGAATCGGAATCGTGGCGGCGCTGCTGCTGGCGCGCCTGACGGCTTCGCTGCTCTATCAAATGGAGCCGACGGACCCCGTGACGTTCATCGCAACTATTGCCGTACTGCTTGCGGTCGCCGTTCTCGCGGGATATCTGCCGGCACGGCGAGCCTCGCGCGTCGACCCGATGTCGGCGCTGCGAACCAGCTAAAGCCCAATTCGGGGCTATAGTGAGGTCAGGCATGCTCATAGAGGATTTATTCTCGTTAAAAGGGAAAGTTGCGGTGGTCATCGGCGGAGGCGGAGTGCTCGCCGGGACCATGGCTCAAGGGCTCGCCGAGGCCGGATGCTCGGTAGCGATCGTCGATCTGAACGAAGAGAACGCAACCCGCCGCGCGCAGAGCATTTGCGCCGCCCAGAAAAAAGCCATTCCGATCCGCGCCGACGTGACACGGAAATCTGATCTGGAGGCCGCTCTTCAAACCACACTTCAGAATTTTGGCCGTGTCGATATTTTGCTGAACGGAGCCGGCATCAACTCAGCGACTCCATTTTTCGAGATCGGCGAAGAAGAATGGCAGCGTATTACGGACGTCGATCTGAAGAGCGTGTTTCTCGCCTGCCAGGTTTTCGGCAAAGCTATGATCGATGCCGGCAACGGCGGTTCCATCATCAACATCTCCTCCGCTTCGTCAGGACCGCCGCTTTCAAAAGTGCTGACCTACGCCGTCGCCAAGAGCGGGGTCAACCAGATTACGCAGTATCTGGCGCGAGAGTTCGCGCCGCATCGCGTGCGCGTCAACGCCATCTTGCCTGGATTTTTCCCAGCTGAGCAGAACCGAAAAATTCTGACGGAGGAGCGCGTCTCGCAGATCATGAGCCACACGCCTATGGGCCGATTCGGAACCTCCGAGGAACTGATCGGCGCAACCATCTATCTCGCTTCGGAGCGAGCGTCGTCGTTTGTCACCGGCAGCATTTTGCGAGTTGACGGCGGCTTCGGCGCAATGACGATCTGATCAGCTATTGACGCCGGAGGCCAGGAATCCGCCGTCCACGGTGATGCACTGGCCCGTGATGAAGCTCGATGCATCGGACGCCAGCAGCACGGCGGCTCCGACCACTTCCTCCAGATGGCCGAACCGGCCCATCGGAGTTCGCATCAACAACTCGCGCCCGCGCTGCGTGCCGTCGAGCAGTGCTGCATTCAGATCGGTCCGGAAAACGCCGGGGGCGATGGCGTTCACCACGATTCCATGGCGCGCCCACTCCACCGCCAGACTGCGCGTTAAGGCCAGCACCGCGCCTTTCGAAGCCGCGTAAGCTGTCACTTCGAAGAAGCTGACAAACGAGGTCAGAGACGCAATATTGATAATGCGTCCGCGCTTACTGGCGACCAGGGGCTCATAAAACGACTGGCAGGTGCGCAGCATTCCCGTAACATTCGTCTCAATAGTGGACTGCCACTCTTCTTCCGTAAGATCGATCGTAGGAGTCCGCTTGGTGCGCCCCGCGGCATTCAAAAGGATATCGACACGGCCAAATTTCCGGACCACTGCATCGCGCAATTCGTCGATTGACTGGCGCTCCGCCACATTCACAGGATGGCTGAGCGTATCGCGGCCGAGCGCCTCCACGGCCGCTGAGACCTCATCCACCAACGCCTCCCGGCGCCCCGTCGCCACGACGTGCGCCCCCGCCTCCGCCAGCCCCAACGCGATTACACGGCCGAGGCCCGAAGTTCCACCAACGACCACGGCGACGCGGTCCGTAAGGTCCATCCGATTTTTCGACATTCAGCTAAAAGGGTTTATAGCAGTCACGAGCGGGATTGCATTCGTAATCGTCCACGAGCCTGCCGTCGGGCCCGAGGCACTGCTGGGTCTTGTGGCACCAGAACAGACGATCACCGGAGTGCGGAATGGTATCGCCCATTCCGCCTCGATGAACATGCCCTTCCAGCGCAGCATGTCGCAGCGGTCGTCGTCGATTTGCGTCAACGAGGAACGTTCGCCAGCCATATTGCTACGCCTTTCCGGACGCCGCCAGCAGGGCTCGCTTGACGGCGACCCGCGCGAGTTGAACTTTGTATCCGTTCTGGCTCAGAGGCGGCGCGCCCGCCACCGCTGCCTCGGCCGCTTTCGCGGCGGTGTCCTCGTCGATCGATTTGCCGGCGAGCGATTGCTCGGCTCTGTGCGGCGACCCACGGCGTCGGCGCGACGTGTCCCAGCACGATGCGCGCGCTCTTCGACCGAATTGCCGTTCATTTGCAGAGCAACCGATGCCGTCGCGAGAGGCCAATCGAGCGCCTCCTTCTGCCGAACTTCATAGGTGGCGTTCTTCACGCCGAGCGCCGGGGAATGAGAATCTCAGTGAGGATCTCATTCGGCTTCAGGTCGATTTCGCGAGACTCGATCGTCTTTGCGGATTGACGAAGAACTTCTCGACCTCGACAGTTCGCTGCCGGTTGGCGAAACCAGATCTTCACCTTGCGCGCCCAGCGCGACCAGCGCCGGACCGAGGCTGGACGCGCTGACGAAATAAGCCGGTCCGCCGCCGAAAATCGCGTGATAACGATTCTCGCCGTTCGGAACCAGGCTCTTGCCGTCCTTCATGGCGAAGCAGGCCGTAGCCGCTGCGGAAATACCAGCAGCGCGGGCGCTGGCAGAGATCGCCGCCCACAGTACCCATGTTGCGGATCTGCGGGCTGGTGACGCCCAGCACGGCGGTCGAAATGGAAGGATATTCGGCGCGGACAGCGGCGTCGGCGCGAGTTCGTCGAAGGTGACCGCCGCGCCGATGCGCAGTCCGTGACCGCTCTTCGAGATGCCGTGCAGCTCCTTGATGTTCTTGATGTTCACCACGCGCTTGGGCGTGTGAACGATAATCCTTCATCAGGCTGATCTGATCGGTGCCGCCGGCGAGCACATGCGCGTCGCTCCAATCGGAGCCGAGCAGCGCGACGGCCTCCTTCACAGTCGACGGATTTGCGTATTCAAAGCTCTGCATTAGGCGTTCCTCCTGTTCTCGAGCGCCGCCAAGACGCGCGCGGGCGTCATGGGCACCATGGGCGACCCGCACGCCGATGGCGTTCGCCACCGCGTTGGCGATGGCCGCGATGCCGCGGATCGCCGGCGGCTCGCCCAAACCGATGATGCCGCGCTTGTCGTTTTCCGGCGAGATGTCCATGTGGACGATGATCTCGCCGATGTCGCCGATGCCGGCGAGCTTGTAGAACTCCATGTCGGCGTTCAGCACGCGGCCGGTCTCGGCGTCCATGATGCGCTCTTCGGTCAGCGCGGCGCAGATGGACATGATGCAGGCGCCATACACCTGGCTCTCGGCGGTCTTCGGATTCACGACCAAGCCGCAATCGTGCACCGCGACGTGGCGATTCATCTTCACGATGCCGGTTTCGGTATCCACCGAAACGTCGGACATCTGAATGCCGCCGACGCCTTCGGAGATCATGCCCTCTTTCATGGCGTTCGCGCGGAACGTTCTCGCCCATTTCGGAAATAGCGTTGGTGCCGAGCTTCTGGCAGGCCTGCTGCCACGTCATGCTCTTGTCGGGATTGCCCTTCACCTGAATGCGGCCGTCCACGGCTTCCAGTTGATCCGGCGTGGTATCCCAAGAGGCGGAGCCACTTTCTCGAACAGCTTGTCGAGCGCGTTGACCGTCGATTTGCGCGTCGACGTGCGTAACGCCGCCGATGGTGGTGGAACCGCCCGAGCCGCCGGAATTCGGATAGGAGTTGTCGCCGATCTTGATTTTGATCTGGCTGATCGGCAGCCCGAGAGTTTCGGACGCGACCATCGCGATCATGGTGCGGGTTGCGGTGCCGAGGTCCTGACTGCCGAGTTCCACCTCCACCGATGCCATCGGGATGGATGGTGGTGCGGCACTTGCTGGCGTGGCCCTGGCCGCCCCAGGTTCCGATGCCGAGGCCGAGTCCGCGCTTGATTGTTCCGTTGCCGGAAGCACCGCGCGGATGCCAGTTCTTCTTCCACTCGATCAGGCCGGCCGCGATGTCGAGCTGCTTGCTATAGACTTCGGCCCGGTCCGTGAACGTCGAGATTCTTCTTGAACATCTCGACCGGATCCATCTTGAGCTTCGCCGCCAGATCTTCCAGCGCGGAGCAAGTCAGGAAAGAAACCTGCGGATGGTTGGGAGCGCGCCATGCGCGGGCGCTTCCGGTGTTGATGGAAACGGCCGTGTGATTGATGCGCCGGTTCGGGACCTTGGTGAAGACGTAGGGGAACAACTGGGCGTTGAGCCCGCCGCCGCCGTATCCGCCGGTGGCCCAGGTCTGCGATTCCCAAGCCGTGATGGTGCCGTCGCTTTTCGCGCCGATTTTGATCTTCGGCGTAAACGCAGGGCCGGTTGCCCGGCGATCTGCAGCTCGGTGTCGCGATCGAGGAACAGCTTTACCGGCTTGCCGCCGCTCTCTTTCGAGAGATGGGCGGCTTCAGCGCCCCACAGGTCGGACGGAAACTTGCTTCCGAAGCCGCCGCCCATGTAGTCCATGTGGACGTGAATATTGGTGGCGGGGACGTTGATTGCTTTGCCGATATCGCCGGCGATGCCGGAGACGTTCTGCGTGGACGGGAAATATTCGAGCTTGTCGCCGGACCACGCGATGGTCTGGCCGTGCGGTTCCAGGCAGCAGTGCGTGATGACCGGGATGCCGTACTCGCCTTCGATGACCGCGTCCGCTTCCTTGAACGCTGCGTCGGGATCGCCGGTGGTCTGCTCGCCGGCCGGCTTGGCGCGGTTGCCGACCTTGGAGAGGTCCTCCTCTTTGACGACGTGCGGGAGGACTTCCCAATCGATCTTGATCGCCCGGGCGGCGTCGCGCGCCAGTTCTTCCGTAACGGCGGCGATGGAGGCGATCTCCGCGCCTTCCCATTGGATTTCATCGCCGGCTTTCGCGATTGCGCGCACGGCAGTAACGCCCTTCATGCTTTTTGCAGCGCCGATGTCGATGCTCTTGACGCGCGCGTGGGCGTAGGGAGAAGTGAGCAGCACGCCGAAGAGCAGTCCGGGAGGATTGAGATCGGAATTGTACTTCGCCCTTCCGGTGGATTTATCGGGGCCGTCCAGACGATTGAGGCGCTGTCCCATGACGCGCCGTTTGCCCATTGGAGGCCAAATGTAATCAGGCATTGTTTCCTCCTCGCATGTTCTTGGCGGCTTCGAGCACGGCCTTGCGGACGCCCATGTAGGTTCCGCAGCGGCAGAGATTGCCGCCGAGTCCTGCTTCACGTCCTCTTCGGTCGGGTTGGGATTGCGGTCCAGGAAATTCTTGGCCGCCACGACGAAGCCCGGCGTGCAGTATCCGCACTGCTGGGCGTCGTTATTCACGAACGCCACGGACACCGGATGCGGCTTGCGGCCGGCTGAGATTCCTTCGAGTGTTTCGATTTTCTTGCCCTGCGCGTCGATGGCGAGGACGGTGCAGCTATACATCACTTTTCCGTCGATGATGACCGAGCAGGCGCCGCAGGTTCCGCGGTCGCACACGCGCTTGGCCGCCGTAAGGTCGAGCCGGTTGCGCAGGGTGTCGCAGAGGGTGGTGCGAGGCTCGACGTGAACGTTAAATGGTTTGCCGTTGATGTTCAGCGTTATGGGTACCTCGCCGGGGCCGACGACATGCGTGGCCGGGGCTGCTTCGGCTTCTCTTTCGAGAATGCCCGTTGTCAAGGCGCCGCTCGTGACGCCCATTCCTGCGAGAAATCCGCGGCGCGAAAAGCTTGATTTGGTTTTTTTGGGTTGATCCGATTCTTTTGGGGAACTCACGAGTGACCTCTTTCAGAGGAGAATCAAGTTGAGTTTAGCATGCCCGCAAAACTCTTCTATTGGACGAACAAGGCTTATTTTCGATAGATTCAATGGGCTGCATAGATTTTTCCGATGATCAGGACGGCGAGGATAAGGAGCGCCAGCAGGACGATCGCGAGAGAGACTTTGTGCCGTTTCAGTTCGACTTTGGGCGGAGGCGTCGGTTGCATCAGATCCAATCCATTTTCGGATGCATGGTATGCCAATCGGTAGCCTGCTCATAAGCAAGCGCGGCCCGCATCGGCGCGCCTTCATCGTAAACCTTGCCCGTGAACACGATTCCGGACGGCATATTGTTCACGAAGCCGCATGGAACCACGATTTGCGGATGGCCGGTGAGATTGGTGATCAGAAGCAAGCCGCCGAACGGAGGCGACACAATAACGTCCCAATCCGCCATGAACTTCTCCATCTCGCGCTGCAATAGCGTTCGGGCGCGTTGCGCGCGAATGTATTCGACTGCCGGAATGGCGCGCGACGTTCGGAAACTGTTGGGCCAGTCTCCGGGATCCTGACCGCGCAGTTGATCGACACCTTTATTCCGCGTGAGATCGTCGAAGGCGGCCGCGGCTTCGGCTCCGAGGATGATATGCAGCGGTCCTGCCTGGAAATTAGGGAGCTGCACTGCCGTTAGCCTCGCGCCGGCCTTGTCGAGATCGGCTAGCGCCTTGTCGTAGACGGTTTTGGCATCTCCGGTTGCGCTATCGAAATCAGCTTTCACATATCCGATGCGCAATCCCGTCAGGCCGTGGTGCGGTTGCCATTCGAGCGGCGCGTCAACGACGGTCAGATCGCGGCCATCCGGACCCTTGGCGGCTTCGAGCACCAAGGCACAATCCTCCACGGAACGGCAGATGGGACCAACTTTGTCCATGGTCCAACTGAGGCCCATCGCGCCGTAGCGGCTGATGCGCCCATAGGTGGGACGCAGGCCGACGACTCCGCAACGAATGCTCGGAGAGATGATGGAGCCCAGGGTCTCGGTTCCGATGGAAAAGCCGACGAGACCGGCGGACGTGGCCGATGCGGAACCGGCCGAGGAGCCACTGGACGTCTGCTCGATGTTCCACGGCGTTTTGGTCATGCCGCCGAACCAGAGACCGCCTTGCGCGAGCGCTCCCATGGAGAGTTTCGCGAGCAGCACCGCGCCGGCGTTATCGAGACGTTCGATGACGGTTGCGGTGTAATCGGGAACCTGGTTTTGATAGGGCTCGGCGCCCCAGGTGGTGCGAACGCCCTTGGTGGCGAAAAGATCCTTCGCGCCGTATGGGACGCCGTGGAGCGGCCCGCGATGATGTCCATGATGAAGGTCGGCGTCGGCGCGCGCGGCCTGTTCGAGAGCCTGACTCTCCATGAGAGTGATCACGCAGAGCAGCTTCGGCGAGTAGCGCTTCAGGCGGTCGAGATACATCCGCGTCAACTCCGTGGATGTTACGTGGCGCGCGCGGACCAATGCGCCGAGTTCGGCGGCGGGGCGGAAGGCGAGGTCCTCGACGGAACTGAACGCGCGGAGCTCCGGCTTGCGCGGCGAAAAATGCGCGTGTGCGATGTTCGGCGCGGCGGGCTGGAAGCGGAAAGCGGGTTCGGTGTCCAGTGGAACGTCGATTTTGCGGAGCGCCGCATAAGAATAATAGTTGCGATTCACGCCGGCGAGGGCCATGGTCTCCTGCGCGTCGGTCAGTTCGATGCCGATGAGTCCGAGGGCGTGATGCAACATTTCTTTGGTTACGACCTGGGGCTGTTGCGGTGGGCGCTGCGGTTGAGGCGGGGGAGCTGGCGTGGGGGTTTGCGCGTCGAGAGCGGCGGCGAGGATGGGCATGACGCGCAGGAGTGTGCGCCGGTCGAGCGGGTTGTCCACGACAGGTTTCATGTTAGCGGATCGTCTTCGGATTCTCAAGGATGTGTGGGAACGAGGCATACCAAGTTAAGCTATTGAATCCGCTCGGGTTATGACTCTTACAACGACTGCGCGGCAGCTGGAATCCGTTGCAGCCTCCGCAGTGGCGATTTGGGGCGTTTTGAAGTTTTGAAATGGGCTGGGGCCGACCGCCTTCGATTTGAATATAGTCGATGACGCAAGCGTTCCAGGAGTCGGGCGGGGAGTTGGTTGGGGCTAAGAAGCTCTGCTGCCGAGAGATAGGAGGAATATTAAAATCGAAAATATTTTGCAATGTAGATCTCGGATTTCGAACAATCGTTACGAAAGCCGTAAACCCGGATTAACGGTGCTGATTTTGAACGAACGCTCTGATACACAGAAACGGCTCGTATTCGTGAGCCACAGCAGTCAGGACACTTGGGTCGCGAAACAGGTCGCACGAGAGATCGAAGCGCGTGGTGCGACCCCGTTCCTCGACGAGGCTCACGTCGACGCTGGAGCGGATTTCGAAGAAGACATTCTGAACTTCCTCGAGCAGGCTCACGAACTCGTTGTATTACTTACTCCGTGGGCGCTTGAGCGGCCGTACGTTTGGGCCGAGATTGGAGCCGCTTGGGGGCGCCGTATTCCGATCGTCGCTTTGCTCCTCGGCATCACTCCAACGGAGCTGCAGACAAGACCTGGCATACCGGTGCTTCTTAAGAAGCGAGATCTTCTACAATTGAATGAGGTCGAAGTTTACCTCGAACAATTGGCAACGCGCATGCGCCACCAGCAAGGATGAACGGCATGGGAAAAGTATTCATTTCACACACCGCGGCCGATGCAGACTGGGCGCGCTCGTTTGCTCAGGCGCTTAAGCAACGCGGTGTAAGCGTCTGGTTTGATGAATTCGACGTCCGGCCGGGCGAGTCTTTGCGAGAGGCGCTGGAGTCCGGCTTGCGTGGCAGCGACATCCTCGTGGCACTGCTGGACGCGGAGTTTCCGGCCAAGCCAAATCTCTTCTTTGAACTTGGAGCAGCCATTGGAATGGGGAAGAGAGTCGTGCCTATCGTACCTAAAGGCATGGACCCAAGCGCTCTTCCCTTAGACGTTCGACTGCGCCGTTATCTGGTTCGCGACACTCCCGAACACACGGCCGAAGAACTCTCCGCCACGCTCCTCGTAGCTTAAGTAGCGTTCGTGCTAAGTGCCACCGCGCGCGGTTCGAAAAGCGAAGATTCACGACATGGCAAGCTCTTGGAGGGTTTTCATCAGCGGCCAAATTGCCGGACTATCAAATCCCTTCCATTTATCCGAGAACAACTCGCTGGAATCGATCGGCGTTGGACTTAAAAAAACGCTGCTGCCATTCGAACCATAGGTACGGAAGCAGCGCCAACCCCTGGCCGCCAGAACTCCCGATCCGAACCCCGACCGATAATACGCAAGGCGCGCGGGCGATTGCTGCTGCTATCGCCAGTTTTTTGGCAGCGGGCGGTCTGCTGCTTCGACTGGCCCGACTTGGCCGTCGGAGTTACAGCGCATAAATGGGCCGAGCCCACGATCTGACGCCGTCGCTTTCCGGTTGCACTGCGAAGAGCCGGCGCTCAGGGAGTTCGTAGCCGCCTGGTGACTTCGGTCCCGCAAAGAGCATAGTGTCGAATGTTCCAGGTGTAAATCGACTTCGCCTTTGCTTTTATGGCACAATGCGCAAGCACCGCGTCATGGATGCTGCCTCCAACGGTGCCTTGAGCCGCTGCGGATTCCAGCGCATCGGCGTATTCGTCGCCGTTGAGGGCGATGATTGATAGACGTTCCCGTATGCTGCCAATGAAAAGCATCGCCTGTTCGCTGCTGATCCGGTGTTTCCCCGGCATCCGTGTCAACGTCGAGTAGACTTCGACTAAGCTGTGCGCTCCGCAGCAACCCGTCGACTTATTAAACCGAATAAACAGCGCCAAGCTCGTTTGATGGTGAACGTGATCCCCATAAAACACCGGCACCAACGCTGAGCTATCCAGAAACCCGTTCATTTGTGTTTGCCGAGGTTATCGAGATCGCGTTCCTCACGAATCTGCTCGAGCATGCCATCTGTCGCTGATGCGGGAAGGGGTTGACCTGAGCGGAATACCCAGACGCCATGCTCCTTTGTGAGCGGACTTGTTCCCCTAACCGGGCGAAGAGTGATCTGGTCTCCGGCGCTCTCCATTTCGAGCGCGTCGCCGGGCTCGAGATGCAGCTCTTGACGCAGGGGCTTCGGGATTACGACCCGTCCGGCTTTATCGATGGTGAGGCGGGTGCTCATTTTGGTATTAACCAGTGGGTCGACCCACTCGATAATACCATTTTAGCGTGCCTGCCTTATTAGCGACCGTACTTCCGCAGTACTTCCCGCAGGCGATCGTGCGGCAATGCAATTACCTTATGGTCGCTGTAGCCCGTCATTGTCTCTGCTCCGACCATGGCATTGACGATCGCTTCTTCGGTGGCCTGGACGGTCGCTTCGAATACAGGGTTCATGGCATCGTTGGGAACCATTGTGAGCGTGACGAGGCCGCTTGTTTTTCCCGCGCTCGGATTCGCTGTCGAGAATGCGATGAAGATGTCGCCGGAGCCGTTCCCGGAGATAGAACCGGTGCGCGCCAGGCCTAGCGTTGCGCGGCGTGCGAGCCGCTTCAGTTGCGTCGGCAAGAGCGGTGCGTCCGTGGCGATGACGATAATGATGGATCCAACGTCTGCATCGCGGAACGCTCCGTTTCTCGCGTACGGAATGGCGTCTTGAATCTCCTGCCCCACCGGAGCGCCCGCGATTCGTAGCTGGACGCGCCGGCCGCAATTGCATTGCACCAGCACACCAACCGTGTACTCGCCGAATTTGCGCGACGAGGTTCCGGTGCCGCCCTTGAATCCATAGCAGACCATGCCCGTGCCACCGCCCACGTTGCCTTCCTGAATCGGTCCACTCTTGGCGGTTTCGAGCGCGGCCACCGTGTCTGCCTCTGTCACGTGGAAGCCGTTGATGTCGTTCAAAAATCCATCGAAGGTCTCGGCGACCACAGGAAGCGACCACTCTCCCAGCTCACGTCCCAGTTTGCGACTTCTAGTCACTTGCCATTTAATGAATGAATCGCGCACCGTACCCACGCTGTGGGTGTTTGTGATGAGGACGGGCCCGGCGAGCAGCCCTCCCTCTTCCAACCAGGTTGTGCCCGTCATCTCACCATTGCCGTTCAGTGAAAACCAGCCGCCGAAAGCTGGGACATCGGAATCCTTGCCGCGGGGCCAGACCGCTGTCACGCCTGTCCGAACCGCTTCTAAACCGGCTCCCGCGATGAGCGTCCGGTACCCCACTTCGACGCCGTGGACATCCGTAATCGCGTTCCATTCACCGGGCTTGCCGTCGAAGGGGACGCCCAAATCGCGGGCGCGTTCGGCTCCCAAGAGTAACGAAACCAGCGCGGGCACGACAAGCAACAGGCGATGCCATTTCATGCACGCGATTATACAGACGTTCTTTCACAGTACGATACAGATAGGAGAAACCATGTCCCTGCGGATCAATGACACAGCCCCTGACTTTACGGCCGAGACGACACAAGGAACCATCCAATTCCATGACTGGATCGGCGATGGCTGGGCGGTCCTGTTCTCGCACCCCAAAGACTTCACCCCGGTTTGCACCACTGAACTCGGTTACATGGCCGGACTCGAACCGGAGTTCAAAAAGAGGAACTGCAAAATTATCGGGCTTAGTGTCGACCCAGCGAGCAGTCACAAAAAGTGGGCGGTGGACATTGAAGAGACGCAGGGTCACAAGGTGAACTACCCGATGATCGGCGACCCGGAGCTCAAGATCGCCAAGCTCTACGACATGCTGCCGGCCGATGCGGGAACCACTTCCGACGGCCGCACGGCGGCGAATAATGCCACGGTGCGCACGGTGTTTGTGATCGGGCCCGACAAGAAGATCAAGCTGATGCTCGTTTATCCCATGACGACGGGCCGCAACTTCGACGAAGTTCTGCGGGTCCTCGATTCAATTCAGCTCACGGCCGCACACAAGGTGGCAACTCCCGTGAACTGGAAACGTGGCGAAGATGTGATCATCGTGCCGGCGGTATCGGATGAGGAAGCCAGACAGAAATATCCCGATGGATGGAAAGCGCCCCGGCCTTACCTTCGGATCGTCCACCAGCCGAACTAGCCGATTTGCTGCTGCCGTCGGAGTTGAGCGACCAGTGCGGCGCGGTAATCCGCATAGTTTCGCGCGCTCGATTTTCCGAGAATACGGCTGGCAGGTATTGGGAACGGCCGGCCACACCATCGGCGTGGGACGCGGCACAGTTGCCGGTGATTTCGGAAGCACAGGCGCAGCCCGCGGTGTCGACGAGCTCTTAATCCTGCTCGCCGAGCGTTTGCGCGTACGTTTTGCCGTAAGGGTAGAAGAGTTCCTTGCGGCCTTGCTGCCACGCGGCTTTGAGCTCGGGCGTTGTTATATCCCAGTCCGGACGACATTTCCTGGTGACGGCACGCAGGTCCTGGCGGAGATCTTCGAGAGTGGGCCGACCCCAGAACCAGTAGCCGTTGTAGATTTTATAAACGACAAGGCCGGGTTCGAGCACGATTACGTGAGGGATCATCGGATTGTGCGCAGGGTCCGTGTATTCGGCGATGTCGAGGTCCTTTTGGACCACGCGCCCCGCGTCGGAAAGGAATGGCCAGTGGGCGCCAACTCCGGTGCGATACTCGTTCGTTTCCGTGATGTTGTCGGTGCTGATCGTAACAAGCCGGCAATAGGCAACCTCGAGCTCACGATGAAGTTCCACAAGCAATTCAGCCTGCCGGCGGTCTTTGGGGCAAAAACCGCCGCGGCTGAGGACGAGCACCATGGGATGCGGCCCTTGCAGTTCTGAGAGCTTGCGGCGCTTTGCGGTATGGTCAGAAAACTCGTAGTCGGGGAAAACAGCTCCGGGGACAATGTCAGATCGCATAGTGCGGGATTGGATGCGCACGGCATACGAACAGTGGCAGGCTATATATTTATTCGAGAGTCGAACATTTATGCGAAAAACATGGCGGGTGGTGCTGGCAAGCCTCTTAGCTGCGGTCGGCGTGGTCGTCGCTCAACCAATGAATTGGACGACGGAGCAGGACCATCGGAACATGATGGATCAGCTCGGCATCAAGGCCGTACGCCCCGGTCCGAGCGGCAATGAGAAGGACGCCAACCACGCTAATTACGAAGAGTCCAAGGCCAATCCCTTCCCCGATTACCCCGATGCTCTGACCTTTAAGAACGGCAGGAAGGTCACGACGACTGAAGAGTGGTGGCGGCAGA
Organism: Bryobacterales bacterium; assembly: GCA_963802915.1. GTDB lineage: Bacteria > Acidobacteriota > Terriglobia > Bryobacterales > Bryobacteraceae > JAICMB01. The sequence continues at coordinate 428,007 of CAWDKQ010000015.1, read as the reverse complement.
GACGTCCGGAAATTGTCGAAGACTTCGAGCGCGAAGTGATCGGCCTCGTCCCGCCCAATGTTCCCAAAGTGACCTGGACTGTCACAAGCACTGCCGATTCTAAAGCGGGCGTGTTCCCCGTAATCGAGAAGCAACTCGTCGGACACGCGGACAATGCGTCGTGTCCGTGGATTAACGTCGATATTCAGATGACGTTGGTCACGCCGGCCAATGCGACTGGACCGGTGCCCGTCATGATTCTGTTCGGCAGCACAGCCTTCTTACATCGCATGGCCGAGCTTATGGCCAAGCGGCCGGAATTGAAGGCAGCGATGGGGACCGATCCGCCCGCAACCGAGCAATTGATCGCTCAGGGCTGGGGTTACGCGTACCTCGATCCGGCCAGTGTTCAGGCCGATAATGGCGCCGGTCTCACGAAAGGCATCATCGGCCTGACGAACAAGGGCGAGCCGCGCAAACCGGACGATTGGGGCGCACTGCGGGCGTGGGCTTGGGGAGCTTCGCGCGGTCTCGACTATCTCGAAACCGACAAGGCCGTGGACGCAAAGCGCGTCGGCATCGAAGGCGTCTCGCGATTTGGGAAGGCCGCGCTGGTGACCATGGCGTTCGATTCGCGCTTTGCGGTCGTGCTGGTCGGTTCGTCAGGGGAGGGCGGCACGAAACCGCATCGGCGCAACTTCGGCGAGGCGGTGGAGAACCTTACTGGCTCGGGCGAATACCACTGGATGGCGGGCAACTTCCTGAAGTACGGCGCTGCTATGAACGCCAGCGACCTGCCGGTGGATTCCAATGAGCTGATCGCATTGTGTGCTCCGCGGCTGACTTTTATCAGCTATGGCATCCCGGAGAAAGGCGATGCGAAGTGGCTCGACCAGCAGGGCAGTTACATGGCGACCGTGGCGGCGCAGCCCGTGTTCCGTCTGCTAGGCGCGAAGGATCTCGGAGTCACGGAAGATTATCGTAAGGCGAAGATGCCGCCGGTTAATGATGGACTTCTCGAAGGCCAGCTCGCGTGGCGGCAGGATGACGGAGGCCACACGGATGCTCCCAATTGGAAGTATTTCATTCCGTGGGCGGACAAATTCCTGCAGTATCACGCGGCTGCATGGCAGCTACCCGCCGATCAGCCGGTGTTCCGTGTTGATCCGAATTCGCTGGTCGCTCATTCGCAGCTAATCGCCAAGGCGAAGCAAGGCGGAATCGACGTCTATTTCGAAGGTGACTCGATTACGCGGCGCTGGGACGCAACCGACTATCCGGATTTGTTGGCAAACTGGAAACAGAATTTCTTTGGTTGGAACGCCGGTGATTTCGGATGGGGCGCGGATCAAACGCAGAACATTCTCTGGCGGCTGGAGAATGGTGAACTCGACGGAGTGAATCCCAAGGTGGTGGTGCTGCTCGCGGGCACGAATAATGTCGGCGCCGGTGCGAAAGCAGACGATGTTACCGCGGGGCTTCAGGCGATTGTGCGTGCGATTCAGACCAAGGCGCCCGCGGCGATCATCGTTGTGACTGCGATCTTCCCGCGAAACGACAATATGAACTTCATGCCGATGATTGACAGGATCAATGGCGATCTGGCCAAACTAGCCGATGGTCAGAAGATTCGATATCTGAACATTAACGGCAAACTCGCCGATCGCGACGGCAAATTATTCGATGGGATGATGAACGCCAAGGACAAGCTGCATCCGACTGTCAAAGGCTATCAGTTTTGGGCTGACGAATTAAAACCGATGCTCACCGAATTGCTGGGTCCGCGCGCCGCCGAGGATCACGCGCCGGCGCCCACTGGCGATCCTGGCGCATGGCACTGACGTAGGCCACCTACAGCCAGTTCAGATCGGCATATTTGCCGCCGGTCAGGTGCAGGAACAGCGATTCCAGTGAATGGAAGCTATCGCCTTCGTGTTGCAGCACGCCATCCTTGGCGAGCACCGTGATGTCGCCTTCCCAGATGACTTTTCCGGGGCTGGTGATGATCGCGACGCGGTCGCAGAGGCGTTCGACCGTCTCCAGTACGTGGCTCGTAATGAAGACCGTGCGGCCCTGAGTGGTGAAACGGCGCAGCCATTGCTTCATGGCCGCTACGCCGGCGGGATCGATACTTTCGAAAGGCTCGTCGAGGAATAATAAGTCGGGCGAATGAATTACTGCGGCGGCAAAGGCCACGCGCTTGCGCATGCCGGTCGAGTATTCGCCGAGCGTCTTGCGCGCGTCGGTCAGATCGAGCGCGGCGAGAAGCTCGGTCACGCGCAGGCGGATGTCGGCTTCGCTCAAGCCGAACATGCGCGCTACGAAGGTCAGGAATTCCTGAGCGTAAAGCTGGTCGAAGAGGCCGAGGGTTTCGGGCATCACTCCCATGCGGCGCTTCAATGCGACGCTATCGGCCGTGAATTTCCCACCGAGGATTTCGATGGAGCCGGCAGTGGGATCGAGCAGTCCCGTCAGGCATCCGATGGTGGTGCTCTTGCCCGACCCGTTCGGACCGAGGAAACCGAACATCGAGCCCGCCGGAACGGTGAGCGAAAGATTCTCGACCGCGACGGTCGCGCCGTAGCGTTTTTCAAGATTGGTGGTTCGAATTGCGTCCATTGAAGTCATGCGATCAGGCCTTGCCCTCCACTACCGCCAACAGCGCCTCGCGCCGAGCTGAGAATTGCGCCGACGCGCCGCGCAGCGATGCCAGGTAAAACGCAATCGCTATCGCGGCCGGAGGCAAAGTCAGCCACCAGTTATCGGGCGATACGGCCCACGGCGCTTCCGCCTGCAAGAGGGACGGCAGAAACATGCATCCCAGCATCGTGCCGATGAATACAATATTGCCGCCTAGAGACAGATCGTTGCCGAAAGTCTTATCGTAATTTCCGCGCTTCGCGGCGTAGATCGATGTCCACAGTGCGAGTCCGTGAAAGAGGAACAGCGCGGTGATGGCGTTCATGACTGGCATAAAGAGGATGCGGGGATCGAGTGGGCGCGGGGCGAAGATGATCCACAGAATAGCAGCGGGGGGGATGCACGCAGCGCCCAATAAGAGGGCCGCGTAGCTGCCGGCGCGCAGGCTGGCGCCTGGATCGGTGGGGAGGAGAAAGAAGCGCCGGAAAGCTCCGCCCGCGTATCCGAATTGATTCACCGCGATCCGCGCGCCTCCAAAAAACGAGACGATCGCAAAGGCACCGAGCACGCCGATGAACAGGGAGCCGCCGTGGCGGCGCGGCTGGGAGATGCTGAAGGCGAGAAAGGCGGCGAGCGGAATGGACAGAAAATAGAGCGCTCGGAATCGATTATTGCGCCAATAGAATCGCAGCCAGTGTCCGACCAGGGGTCCCATGCGCGGTCCGAATATCGCTCCGATGCGGTCGAAGCGGCTGCTCCACTCGGAACCTGCACTGACCGTCGCTTGTTGATGGGCCGGCGGCCGTTGTTCGAGCATGATCAAGAGCACGAAGAGCGCGACAAGCCAGGCGATCAGGATGGCGAGACCGAACAACAGGTCCCATCCGCCGTGTGTCATAACCGCAGCCGCTCCGAAAGGCGGCGTGAATCTCAAAGGGGCGAGAATTTTGGGGAGGCTTCCGCTAGAATTCCTGAGAGTCGACATTACGATTCCGGGAACCAGCGAGACGCCGATTATCAGTACGATCGCGACGGCGTGTCCCGATCGCGTGGCCAAAAGCTGGTCGAGCCAAACGCCCAGAACACGCGTGAACAGGTAGGCGCAGAGGAACAGCAGCAGCGCCGCAACTAGGCCGTTCCAGAAGGAGAAGGTCCCGTACGCGTACAAGCCCATCACCAGGCCCAGTTCGAGGAAGAGAATGAAGAACCAGAACGGATCCGCGATGCCGAGGATATGCCGGGCGGCGAATCGCTCACGCGTGAAAAGGGGATAGCGGCGGAGTTCGACGTCGCTGAACACGGCGTTCATGCCGAAGCCGGCGATGACGGTGATGATGATGGAATTGACGAACAGACCGCTCAGCACGATCTGCGCGACCTGCTCGGCGTGGCCGGATCGGATGGCCACCACGCCCGCGCCGAATCCTCCCAAGGCCAGGATTGCGGCGACCAGCAGGAAGATCAAATAGCCGATTATGAAAAGCGCGATTTTCCCATTTCGCGAACGGGTCTTAGCCCACATGAGCTTGTAGCGAAGGCGGACGAGTTCGCCGATCAAGGTCCAGTTCATTGGTTCTCCTCATCGATGGCCAGCTTCAGGGCGAGCAATCGTCGACGGATGGGGCGGTATTCCAATTTCATACGCACGGCATGAATCTTCAGGCCTACTGCCAACGCAATGAGTATGGCAGCCGTGGAGGCCAGGTGCATTAACAGACTGTAGGCACGGGAACCGGACGGGGGATCCGAGAGATTGGCAAGATTAATCCCGGCGCATATCAGGAGTATGTTCAGCCAGAGTCGCCGTCGCAAACCGGCATTCGGATCGTCTAACCGCGCGAGAGCCTGATCGATGAATTGCAGCGAGGGACTGGAGAAATCGAGACGGGTGATGCCCATCTGATTACGCCAGTCGCCGATCAGGAGATTCATTGAGCCCGCGACGATTAGGGCTCCGCCACAAACGATGAGCAAGGAGCCTGGCTGTCTGCTGGCGAAGTACCCGATCATAAAGAGGATCAGGCACGCTTTGAGAACATTGATGATGTTTTGTCTGCGGCGGAAAGCGGCGAGGGCGATTAGTGTGCCGCGAACGTCCAAAGGAACGGCAAAAGGTTGCGGCTGATCCTTCCAGATTTGTTGGAGTTCCTCAAACGGCGCCATGCGTCACCTCCGTCATCAATTGTTCCAGGGCGAGTTTGATACGCACGATTTTGACACCCACGTAATTCAGCGAGATACCGGTGATATCCGCGATTTCTTTGTAGCTGAGCCCTTCGAGCAGCAGGGTGACGATGAGCCGGTCGCGGTCGTCCAACTGGGTTATGGCGCGGCGCAGTAATTCGAACTGCTCCCGACGCTCCAGATCCTGGTGCGCGTTGGCGCGCAGGTCGGGGAAATCGCGCAGCTCTTCCGATCGCCTGCGTTTGCGCTGATGCATGATGGCCGTGTTGACGGCGATGCGATAGAGCCAGGTGGTGATTTGGGCTTCGCCTCGGAAGGACGGAAGAGCGTTCCAGGCGTTGGTCATGATCTCCTGGAAGAGGTCGTCGGCTTCGGACGGAGAATTCAGATAACCGAGACAGAGGCGTCGGATGCTGGCCCGGTTCTCCTCGAAAAGGTGAACGAAAGTGGTTTCCCGCTCGACGCGATTCATTGACTCTGTTCGCGGGTTTAGACGCCGCGCTTTTGCTTTTCTTACAAGGATACGGCGAGAGACGAACAGCGTTCAAAAAAGAAGCGCGGCCCAGGGAAGAGCCGCGCCAAGAAACCAGAGGAGGAGAAGGGTGAGACTTTCGTCACCGGCCAGATGACCCAAGGGCTTCTGATCGGCTTTTCATCTTCTTCTGTGTAAGGAGACGTACGCAGGGAGGGGCGGGTTCCAGTGGTTAAGAAGAAAAATCCACAGTTTGTGGCAATCCAGCCACAAAGCTCCGGGGTGCGAGCACGCCGACGGCCATTTATTACAGTACTATTTAAGCAATAAGTTATCTAAAATCATTGATTTAGGATGGAAGAGTGCCAGCTGGCCTTCACTTTTCTTGCGCTCAGTGCAATACTGAAAACAGGAAAGACCCAAACGAATGTCTCATCTCGGCGAGGCGGTAGCCCGCTACCACAAGATTTTAGAGGGCGAACCGTACAAAGATTTATCCTGGGCGTACAGTCTACAGGACCGCATGAAGGCGCAGCAACTCGCCATTGGCGGCCGGCCTGCGTCTCCCACGCTGCGTCCACATTTTATCACCCGGCGGCAGTACACAAACCTGGTGAAGGCCGCCGAGAGCTTATTCACCTCCATCGGCCGCGTCGAGAGCATGGCGCTGGCGAGCCCGGCGTTATTGTCGCGCATGGAATTGCTTCCCGCCGAAAAGATGCTCGCCGCTGTCGATCCGGGCTACTCGTTCTTCACTGTAACGTCGTTGTTGGATACGCATCTGCACAACGGCACCGTCCGATTTGCGCGTTATAACCCAGATACGCCGGCCGGGCTGGCATATGGCGATGCCGTATCGGACCTGTTCTATGATGCGCCGCCAGTGAAAGAGTTCCGCAAGAAGTATCCGCTGGCCAAGCTTCCGGGCATGAAGCACCTGCTGCATGCGCTTTTGAAGGCGTACAAGGATTGGGGCGGCAAGACTAAGAAACCCTATATCGCGATTCTCGAATTCCGGCAGCCATTTCAAATGTCGGAGACGGGTGAAAATGCCCTTATTCGCGATTTCTTCCGCAGGGAAGGGCTGGAATGCCAGATCGTTTGTCCGGAACAGCTCGAATACCGGAATGATGCCCTGAAGTGTGGCGATTTTGCAATCGATCTCATTTACCGGCGCATCAAGGTTCAGGAATTCCTGGTCCGGTACGACCTGTCGCATCCGCTGCTGCGGGCGTATCGCGAGGGCAAGGTTTGCGTTGTTAATAACTTCCGGTCGGAAGTGGCTCAGAAGAAGGCGATCTTCGACCTGCTGACGGACGAGAACATCACGTCCAGCTTCCCAGCTTCCGAGAAGAGAGTGATTCGCGACTTTGTTCCTTGGACTCGTGTAGTGCAGACCGCGAAGACTACTTTCCAGGATCAAAAGGTAGATTTACCGGAATTTATTCTGAAAAATCGGCAGACGTTGGTGCTGCGTCCGAACGACGATTCCACGGAGCATCACGCGTTCCGTGGATCGGAAACCGACGATGCGGGTTGGGAGAAAGCTCTCAAGACCGCGATGCGGAATCCTTACGTCGTTCAGGAAGTGGTGGAACCCGTCTATGACGTGTTTCCGCTGCTGAGCTACGGGCATCTCGAAATGCGCAAGATGCGGGTGGATGTGTTTCCGCATTCGTATCTCGGGAAGGTGCAGGGCTGCTCGAGCTGGTTGAGCGCGGCGGGAACGACCGGGTTCTCGACGGTGTCCGGTGTCGCGCCCACGTTTATTCTCGATACCAAGTAATCGCCCTGGGCGGCAATCGGCCCCTTGCTGACGCGCGGGGTTCCGCAACAATTTAAAATAAGATTTGACAACGAACGGCGCGGAATCCGGCAACGTCGCCGTGTTGGCCGAAAAACCTTCTGTCGCGCGGGATATTGCGCGGGTGCTGGGCGCGAACAGCCGCGGCGAAGGATATCTGCATGGCAACGGTTACGTTGTCACGTGGGCCGTCGGACATCTCGCAGCGCTCGCGCAGCCCCACGAGATGAATCCCGCCTGGAAGCAGTGGCGTCGCGATCAGCTTCCGATCCTTCCCCGCGAGTGGCCTCTCGTGGTTTACGAACAGACCAGAGATCAGTTTCAGGTGGTTCAGAAAATCCTGGGCTCTCCTAAGATTTCGCGTGTCGTCTGCGCCACCGACGCGGGCCGCGAAGGCGAGCTGATTTTTCGCTATATCTACGAAGCCGCGGAAAGCTCCAAGCCGGTCAGCAGGCTGTGGATCTCATCTCTGACTCCGGAAGCGATTCGCAGAGGCTTCGATTCCCTGCGCCCGGGCGCCGATTACGACGCTCTAGCCGATGCCGCGCGCGGACGCAGCCGTGCGGATTGGCTCGTGGGCATGAACTTGTCGCGAGCTTACTCGCTGGCTTATGGCAGCGAGGTTTTATCGATCGGCCGGGTGCAGACGCCGACTCTTGCCATGATCGTCGAGCGGGAATTGACGATTCGGAATTTCGTTCCCGAAGATTACATCGAAGTGGTGGCGACGTTCGAGGCCAAGTACAAGGGCACCTGGTTCAAGAACGATTCGAAGGAACGGGACACTCGCTTGCCGGCCGACGGCAAAGAGGCCGATGCGATCGTGAAGCGCGCTCGCACGGGCGCCGCGGCTATTGAGTCCATCGAATCGGAAACGCAGCGCATGGCGCCGCCTCCGCTTTACGACTTGACGGAATTGCAGCGGCACGCGAACAGGCTCTATGGATTCAGCGCCCAGAAGACCCTCGATCTCGCGCAGGCGCTATACGAGAAGCACAAGCTCATCAGCTATCCACGAACCGATAGCCGTCATTTGTCGCAAGACGTGGCCGCTACTCTGCCGCGCATTGTCAAAACGATCGAAGCGCCGTATCGCGAACTGCTGCGCGATGGAACGGGCGAGCGTCCACTCGGGAAACGCTTTATCGACGATTCCAAAGTATCGGATCACCACGCCATCATTCCGACGACGGTTTCGCCTGACCGGGGCGACCTTGCTCCCGATGAACGCAAAATCTACGACCTGATTTGCCGGCGTCTGCTCAGCGCCTGGCAGGACGACCATATCTGGTCCGTCACGACGGTCATCACTGCCATTACGAACGGCGCTCTGGTCGATCGATATCACACCTCGGGGACGGCCATCATTCAGAACGGCTGGAAAGTGCTCGACATCGCGAACGCAAAGAAGAGTGACGCCGAAGCACAAATCCTGCCGCCGGATTTGCGCCAGGGTCAAAAGCAGGTGGTGGTCAATGTCGAAGCGCTGAAGAAGAAAACGCGTCCGCCGAAGCGATTCACGGAAGCGACGCTTCTTACGGCGATGGAGACTGCGGGCAAGACTCTCGACGAGAAGGAACTGTCGGAGGCGATGAAAGAGAACGGCCTCGGCACGCCGGCCACTCGCGCGTCGATTATCGAAGTGCTGCTCAAGCGTGAATATATCGTCCGAAGCGGGAAGAGTCTGGAGGCCACCGACAAGGGCATCCGGCTCATTGAGGTGGTTCATCCCGAGGTGAAGAGTCCCGCGATGACGGGCCAGTGGGAAGCGTATCTCAAGCGCATCGAACGCGGGTCGGCGAAGCTGGAGCCGTTTCTGAAAGGCATTGAGGATTATGTGCGGGAGGTGGTGGGGAAGGTTGGGAGCCATGTGGCGCCCGCGCCGTCACAGGTTCCGGCTCAGGCTGCGGCGCCTGGTGTTCCGGCTCCCTCCCGGTCGCGAGTCGGAACGGGTGTCTCGGATGTGAACGAGATTTTGCATGAGGCGTTCGGGTTTCCCTCGTTCCGGCCGAATCAGGAAGCTGTTTGCCGATCCGTTATTGAAGGCAACGATGTGTTGCTGGTGATGCCGACGGGATCCGGAAAATCACTCTGCTATCAGTTGCCCGGAATCGCGCGCGGCGGCACGACTTTAGTGGTCAGTCCGTTGATCGCGCTGATGGAAGACCAGGTGGCCAAGCTTGCGGAACGCGGATTCGCGGTGGCGCGCATTCATTCGGGAAGGCAGCGGGCTGAATCGCGGCAGGCTTGCATCGATTACCTCGCCGGCAGGCTGCAATTCCTTTTCATTGCGCCGGAGCGGCTGCGCGTGGCGGGATTTCCGGAGATGCTCGCGAAATCGAAGCCGTCTCTGGTGGTCATCGACGAGGCGCATTGCATCTCGCAATGGGGGCATGATTTTCGGCCCGACTATCGCATGCTCGGACAATACGTGCCATCGTTTCGACCCGCTCCCGTGATGGCTTTGACCGCGACGGCCACGCCGCTGGTGCAGGACGATATCGCGGGGCAGTTGGGGCTCGCGAAAGCTGCGCGGTTCATTCACGGCTTCCGACGCGAGAATATCGCGATCGAAGTGGTGGAGGCTGCGCCTGACAGCCGCAGCCTTCTTGTCGAAGAATTGCTGTCCGATCCGGCACGCCGGCCGGCTATCGTGTACACGCCGACGCGTAAGCAGGCGGAAGCGGTGGCTCGCGAACTGAGCGAGTTTTTCCCTTCGGCGGCTTATCACGCGGGCCTCGATGCCGCTCGACGCAAGAAGGTCCAGGAGGAGTTTCTTTCCGAAAAGATCGAGGCCACGGTGGCAACTATCGCGTTTGGCATGGGCATCGACAAGCCCAATATCCGAACCGTGATTCATACGGCTTTACCGGGCAGTTTGGAAGCGTATTACCAGGAAATCGGGCGCGCGGGACGGGATGGCCAGCCGAGCCGCGCCATCCTGATGCACTCCTACGCCGACCGCTACACGCACGACTTTTTCTTTGAGCGAGATTATCCGCCGATCCCGATTCTGGAGCTGATTTTCGCCCGGCTCCGCCAGGAGGCTATCGAAAAACCCGCGCTATTGAAGCAGGTACACCTGGATTCGGAAACGTTCGATAAGGCGCTCGAGAAACTCTGGATTCACGGCGGCGCGGTCATCGACTTTGCGGAGAATGTCTGCCGCGGACGCGACGGCTGGCAGGAATCGTACGCGGCGCAGGCGGAACACAAGCGCGCGCAGATCGATCAGATGATCCGCTATTCGGAATCGAACCAGTGCCGCATGTCGAGCCTGGTAGCCCATTTTGGCGACCTCTCGGATGCGCGGACGCCTTGTGGGATTTGCGATTTCTGCGCTCCCGCCGAATGCGAGGCGCAGCGCTTCCGCACGGCTTCTTCGGAGGAACGCAAGGCGCTATATAAGGTGATCGGCGCGCTGAGATCGGGAGGCGCGAAATCGACCGGGAAACTGCACACGGAATTGTATCCGCGCGGGGAGATGGATCGCGATGCGTTCGAAGAGGTGCTGGGATCGATGGCGCGCGCCGGATTGGTGCGATTGGCCGATGCGGTCTTTGAGAAGGACGGCAAGCAGATCCCCTATCGCAAGGCTGCGCTCACGCACGAGGGCGCCGAAGTAGACGAATCGACGCCGGTCGATTTCGTCATGAAGGCCGCGGCGGTCAGTCCGGAGAAGCGGAAACGTAAGAAGAAATCCAAACGCGCCACGACAAAATCCGCACCCCGGCCGACGCCTCGCGATTCGCGAGTCGAAGAAGCTCTGCGCTCCTGGCGGCTCAAAGAGGCTAAGCGGCGTGGCGTGCCCGCGTTCCGAATCTTTAGCGACAAAGCGCTCAACGCGATCGCGACGGCGCGTCCGGCTTCGGCGCGGGAGTTATTGGAGATACCGTCGATCGGAATGAGCACCGTCGAGAAGTACGGCGCTCAGATCTTCCGCGTGCTGCACGAAAGCGGCCTGTAATCACGTTTCATTAAAGGGTGTAGACAATCTATATCCATGGATGTAGAATGCCTACAAGGATGAAACAACGCTACCAAAACCGCATTGAGATCCTGCAAGGCACTCTGGACCTACTCATCCTCCAGACATTGCAATGGGGACAGCAGCACGGCTACGCGATCAGTAATGCGATCCAGGCCAATTCCGGCGAGGTGCTTCGCGTGGAAACGGGTTCGCTCTATCCGGCCCTGCACCGGCTGGAAAAACAGGGTTGGATCAAGTCGGAGTGGAAGCAATCCGAGGCCGGCCAGCGTGCCAAATTCTACCGGTTGACACCCGCCGGTAAACGGCAGCTCCTCACGGAACGGAGCCGCTGGGATCAACTGACGAGTGCCATGGCGGGGATTTTGAATCCGCCCAAGAACGAGGAGCCGGTATGAGGTTCTGGCCTTTTCGAAACCGCGACGATGAGCTGGACGAAGAGATCCAGGCGCATCTGCGGATGGCTGCCCGGGATCGAATCGATCGCGGCGAGTCGGAACAGCAGGCTCGCTCTTCTGTGCGGCGTGAGTTCGGCAATATCGACCTCGTCAAAGACGTGGCTCGCGAGATGCGACGGTGGGCATCGCTCGAACGAATCGTACGTGAGACCAGGTACGCTCTGCGCGGATTAGCAAAGAGCCCCGGCTTCTCCATCGCCGCGGGATTGACGCTGTCGATTGGCCTGGCCGCGGCAGCCATCATCTTCGCCGTGGTGAACGCCGTCCTGTTGCGCCCACTTCCGTTCCCGCAGCCGGACCGCATCATTACCGTCTCAGAGACCATGCCGGGTTTTGGATCGAAACCGATGGTCGCTCCGTTCGACCAGTTTTTGCTGTGGCGCGATACCGGAGTATTCGCGAAATCCGCCGCGCTCAATGCCGGCGAGTACACGCTGCTCGGTACAGGCCGGCCGGAACGCATTACCGGTTTTCAAGTGACGGCGGAGTTCTTCAGTATTTTTGGTATTCGTCCGGCGCTCGGCCGCGATTTCCGCATGGGAGAAGATAAGCCCGGGGCGGGATCCATCGTCATCTTGAGCCATCAACTCTGGGCGCGCAAATTCCAGTCCGATCCAAATGTTGTTGGCCGCAGCGTGCGCTTCGGAGATGAACTCCGAACCATAATTGGCGTGATGCCCGCCGGGTTCGAATTCCCCCGTTCCTCGGACATTTCCAGCCTGATGACTTGGGCCCCGGAGGAAACGGAGTTTTGGATTCCACTACAGATGGACCCCAAGACCATTCAGGAGGGCAACTTTGATTACCTGGTCGTGGGCCGGCTTGCTCAAGGAATCTCGCTCGACCAGGCGCGGGCGCGTCTGCTGGCCGTTGCGCTCCAATATCTCGAGAACGGGGCGAAACAGCACCCCGAGTTCGCCGCGCTGATTATGCGCAGTCTGCCAGGCATCCGGATTCATCCCGATCCTCTCAAAACAACGATGACCAGCGGCATCCGCTCCGGACTTTGGATTCTCTTCGGCGCCGTCGCTCTGCTGCTGGTTCTGATCTACGCGAACCTCGCCAATCTTTTTCTCACACGCAGCGCGGGGAAGCTCAGGGAGATCGCCATTCGGCAGGCTCTTGGCGCGAGCGCCGGGCAAATCTTCTACGAGAAGTTCCTCGAGAGCGTCGTGTTTGGGGCTTTGGGCGCCGGATTTGGGCTGGTGTTGACTATATTCGGAACGAACGCCATCCGAACCTTCGGCGCGGGCCACTTGCCGCGGCTCTCAGAATTAACGCTCGATTATCGGGTGATCGGACTGCTGATTCTGCTCGCGATTTTCGCAAGCACTCTGTTCAGCCTGATTCCCTGGTTGCTGCAAAGGCGGACGGCGCTGCGCGAGCGCGACCGCTCGTCCACAGGCACTCGTTCCGAAAGGCGCGCGCGTCGGTTGCTGGTCACCGCCGAGATCGCTTTGACCATGGTGCTTCTTGTAAGCGCGACGCTGCTGCTCGAGAGCTTCCGCCAGGTGCTGCATGCGCCGGTCGGCTTCGACACCAGCAATCTTTTGACCTTCAATGTCGGCCTGCCGTGGAAGAAATTCCAGAAGCAGGATCAAATTTATACCCAGTTCGAGCGCTTGCTGGATGCGATTCGAAAAGTGCCCGGCGTCGAATCGGCATCGCTCACGAATGGCGTTCCGCTCGGCGGCGAAGCCGAGATCCGGGTTTTGCGTACGGCGGGTTCGGGACGCCAAATCGACATACCGGGCGTGGAGTTGCGCATGGTCGATCCCGATTATCTGCGTACGTTGCGCATTCCTCTGCTCGAAGGGCGATGGCTGGATCCGCTCGATCGCGATGGGGTCGCGGTAATCAGCGGCAACATGGCCCATCGCGTCTGGCCGGGACGCAGCGCCGTGGGTCAGGAGTTCATCGAGAACGATAAAACATATCGTGTTCTCGGCGTGGTGGGAGCGGTTCGCAATGCGTCGCTCGAAATAGAGCCGACGCCGCAGGAATACACTCCCGCCGCGACTCGCGCTTATGGCGATATGGCTTTCGTAATCCGGACTCGCGTGGCGCCTGCAAGCATTATTGCGGATGTGCGCCGCGCGATCGCGCAAATCGACCCCGAGCAGCCGCTGGCCCATATTCGAACCATGGATGAGATGATCGCGGCTACCACGCTGTCGCGCCGATTTGAAACCTGGCTCCTGTTGTCTTTTGCTCTGACGGCGGTGCTTCTCTCGGCGTTAGGCGTATTCGGGGTGCTCTCGATGTCGGTGACGCAGCGCACGCGTGAGTTCGGCATTCGCATGGCTCTCGGCGCCACGGCTCAGAGTGTATCGAAGCTCGTATTCGGCGAAGCTTTTCGTTTGCTGGCGTTCGGCGGCGCCGCGGGGATTGTGCTCGTCATCTGGGCGGCGCGTCTCCTGCGCAATCTGTTGTTCGGCGTGAAGGAGACGGATGCCCGGCTGTATGCTGTCGCGATTCTTGTGCTCGGGGTGGTTGGGCTGCTCGCATGCTGGATGCCGGCTCGCCGCGCCGCGCACGCCGATCCGGCCGTCGTTTTACGCGAAGAGTGATCCGCTCCGTCACCGTCGCGGTTCCGTTTTTTGGGGTCGCAATAGATTTGGAAACCGCTCCCTTTGGTCGCGGCTCGGAGTGGCGGCTCGCGAATCAACGATGCAATTCACTCACTCGAAGCGTAGCGCCATCATTGGACTGATTCTCGCCGCGCGGCGCGCCGGTATGTAGCCTGCGATCAGCGCTACGCCGATCAATACGGCACTGACGGCCCCGAACGTAGCCGGATCTGACGGTGTGACCTGATACAGCATCGCTTCGAGGAACTTCGATAGCATCAAGAGACCGCCGACGCCAAGAACCGCGCCCACCACGGCGAGCGAGACAGCCTGACGCACCACCTGCCACTTCAACCGGCCTGCATCCGCTCCGAGCGCCATCCGAATTCCCATCTCACGCGTGCGCTGCGCCACCGAATACGAGATCACTCCATAAATTCCAACGGACGCCAACGCCAGCGCCACTATCGCGAAGAGGACCAGCAGCACCATGGTGAATCGGCGCGAGGAAGCCGCGGAATCCACCAGATCGTCGAGCGTTCGAAAATCGCTCAGCGGCTGATTCGGCGCGAACGACCAGATCGTCCTCCGCAGAGCCGTCGCCAGAGTATCTGGAGGCAGCGTGGTGCGCACGACCAGGTCGCCCGATTCGATATCGCCCTGCGCATAAGGAATATAGAATTCGAATCCCGATTCCTGATCCAGGCCGCTGTGCCGCACATCGCCTACGACCCCGATGATGCGGCTCTGCTTGTGCACGCGAATAAAGTGTCCCAGCGGATCCTCTCCGGCTCGAAATAGCCGCCGCGCCATGGACTCGTTGATCACAATCACGTGCTCACTATCAGCGTTGTCGTGCGCATCGAAGCTCCGGCCCTTCAGTAGAGGAATCCGCATGGTGCGGAAATAATCCGGGCCAACAACCCGCACAAACGCGATGGGATATTCGTCCTTCTTGTAATCCTGTCCAATCACACCGGCGCCCCAGCTTCTATCTCGATCGAGCGGCACCGCATCGGTAATCGCAGCCGCCTCCACGCCGGGAATGCCTCGTGCGGCCTCAGACACGCGATCCAGAAAAGGAATCAGCTTCTTGTCATCCGACATCTGCGGTCCGGGATCGACGCGAACGATGGCAATGTGATCCGGTCGGAACCCTAGGTCCGTTTCGAGCAGCTTGAAGAGGCTCTTCATCATGAGGCCCGCGCCGCCGAGCAGCATAAAGGACAATGCCACTTCAGAAACCACCAGGATGCTGCGCGTCCAATCGCGATGTCCACCGCCCGCGCCAGCCGTGCCCTCTTTCAGCGCATCGTTGAAATCGCAGCGCGATGCCCGCAGCGCCGGCAGTATGCCGAAAATCAAACCGGTCAAGAGCGATAAGACGAACGTGAACAGAAGCGCCCGTTGATCCACCTGGATCTGGCCCAGCATCGGGAGCGATGTGCCGCGCAGTCCGGCCAGCATGCGCGTTCCGATGAAGGCAAGCGGCAGCGCCAGTATTGCACCCACGAAAGAAAGCACGATGCTCTCGGCCAGCATCTGGCGCACCAGTTGGAAACGATCCGCGCCGATCGCCAGACGCAGCGCCAGCTCCTTCCTCCGCGATGTCGCGCGCGCAAGCAGCAGGTTCGACAAATTGACGCAGGCGATCAGCAAGACGAAACAGACTGCGCCGGCAAGCACCAGTAGCGATTTCCGCAGCTTGCCCGTGACATAGTCATCGAGAGCCTTCACATGCGCGCCGAATCCCCACGTTTCCTGCGCCGAGAGGCGGGCCGCGAGCGCCGTCATGTCCGCTTGCGCGCTCGCAAGAGTGACGCCGGGTTTAAGGCGGCCGATAATCGTCACCTCGTTTCCATCGTTCTCGGATTCCTGATCGATGAAGTGCGGCGTGAACAGATCCACCCTTGCTCCTGGTGTGAAAACTGAAGGAAAATCGAAGGTCGCCGGCATCACGCCCGCCACTAGCATAGGCGCGCCGTCGATGGTGAGGGTCTGTCCGACGATATTCGGATTGCTAGCAAAGCGCGTCATCCAAAATCCGTTCGCGAGGATCACGGCCTGCCGCCCCGTGCGCACGCACTCTTCCGGAAGAAAGTTTCTGCCGATGGCTGGCGCGACGCCAAGAACTGGAAAGAAATTTCCGGTGACCGCCATGCCAAGCAGACGCTCGGGCGCGCCTTGACCCGTAAGATTGAAGGTCAAATACGGCGAGAATGCGTTATACGCAGCCATGTCGGAGAACGAATGATTGTATCTGCGCAAATCGCGGTATGAGAAAGCCCGGCTCGTCACGCCCGACGGTCCGCCGGTCCCGTCGGAGTTGCTGATCAGCACAAGCTCCTTCGCGTTGGGATACGGAAGCGACCGGATCAGCAGCCCATTGATGACGCTGAAAACCGCCGTGTTCGTCCCAATCCCAAGCGCCAGCGTAAGCGCCGCGACCGCCGTGAACCCCGGACTCCGCCGCAGGATCCGAACGCTGTATCGAACGTCTTGCAAGAGCGCCATATGTTCAGATACTCCTCAAAAAAACGTTGGTTACATCGGAACAAACCTACGAGCCACTTCGTATTCCCGTTTTATGACGAACGATCTCCGGTTCGCTTGGCGAATGATCCTCTCGCACCGCTGGTTCTCGGCCGCCGTGGTCGTGACCCTGGCGCTCGGAATCGGCCTCAACACGATGGTTTTCACGCTCATCAACGCAGCCTTGTTCAAGCCCGTCCCTCTTCCCAACGGCGAAAGGCTGGTCGCTATCGGAGGGCGGAACATTGCCGAAGACAATCACGGATTGTGGATCTCGTATCCCGATTTTCGCGACTATCGCGCGCAACAATCTTCTCTCGAAACCTTGGAGGCGGGAGCCAATGAAGGCGCCGTCCTGAGCGAGCCAGGAAATCCTCCTCAGCCCTTTCGGATGGCCCGCATCACTTCCGGCCTCTTTAACATGATACGGATGCGGCCCGTTTTGGGACGCGAATTTCTTTCCACCGACGACAAACAGGGCGCCGAGCCCGTCGTGATGATCGGCTATGGGGTCTGGAAGGAACGCTATGGAGGTTCGCCGAGCGTCATTGGTCGCAACGTACGCGTAAACGAAAAGCCGGCCACTATTATCGGCGTGATGCCGGAAGGATTCCGCTTTCCGAACAACGAAGATTTGTGGATGCCGTTGGTGCCCACGCCAGACCTTGAAAAGCGCTCGAATCATTCGCTGGTTCCGTTCGCATTGCTGAAGCCAGGGGTCACTATCGCGCAGGCACAATCGGACTTCACTCGCATTGCCGCTCGTCTCGCCTCCGAATATCCCGAGGATAAAGGCATGACGGTCAGTGTCGACGATTTCCATGAACACTATAATGGCGGTCCTATCAAACGGATTTTCGTTCTCATGTTGGCCGCCGTGGGATTCGTGCTCCTGATCGCATGCGCGAACGTCGCGAACATGATGCTGAGCCGTGCGCTCGGCAGGCAGCGCGAAATTTCGATTCGGGCCGCGTTAGGAGCTTCCCGCTGGCGCGTCATCCGGCAGCTACTCGTAGAAAGCGTGCTATTGAGCATGCTCGGCGGCGCGCTGGGACTGGGTCTGTGCGCGCTAGGGGTTCACTGGTTCGACCTCGCAACACAGAATGTCGGCAAGCCCTATTGGGTCCTTTTCACGATGGATTATGTCGTTTTTGGGTATTTTGCGGGATTGTGTCTTTTAACCGGCCTCCTCTTCGGACTCGCGCCCGCATTGCGATCCTCGCGCGTGGATCTGAACACGGCGTTGAAAGACGGCACTCGCAGCACAGGCACGCGGCAGGGAGGAAAATTATCGAGTCTCCTGGTGGCCGCGCAATTCGCGCTTACGCTGGTGCTGCTTACAGGCGCCGGAATTTTTGTTCGAAGCTTTATCGAGGGCCTGGCTGTCAATCCGATGGTCCCCGCCAATCATATTCTCACCGCCGTTGTTCGGTTGCCGAAAGAGCATTATTCCGACGCGGATGCCCGGCTCCGTTTCTTTCAGCAACTGCATTCGCGAATTCAGGCCATCCCCGGCGTCGTCAGCGATGGCATTGCATCGGATCTCCCGGGAACCGGGGACGCAGACACGCACATTGAGATTGAAAGTACCCGCCTGGCAGACCCCGCGCACGGACCGATGGCATCGTTTATTTTGCAATCTCCGGGCTACTTCGCCAACATAAAACTTCCTCTGCTGCGCGGCCGCGACTTTAACGAGAACGATGGAGCGCCGGGACGTCTGTCCGCGGTTGTGACCAAAGAATTTGCCGAACGACACTGGCCCAATGAACCGGCCATCGGAAAGCGCTTCCGGATTTACGACAAAGACAAGCCGACGCCTGAGTGGATTTCGGTTATCGGTGTTTCCGCCAATATCGTACAAAATGTGAACGACACAAATCCAAATCCGATTTTCTTCTTGCCGTACCGCCAGCAGGCATGGGATTCCATGTTCGTGGTCGTGCGCACCGCGCGGGACCCGGCGTCAGCCGCGTTTGCCTTACGGGCTGCGGTGCAATCGCTCGATCAGGACCTGCCTCTGTTCGACGTCGACCCATTGCAGCAAGTGCTGCGACATAGCCAATGGTTCCTGGTGGTGTTCGGGGCCCTCTTCTCCTCATTTGCGTTGATCGCTCTCGCGATGGCGTCGGTCGGAATCTATGCCGTGATCGCGCAGGCCACCATACGGCGAACGCAGGAAATCGGAGTGCGCCTGGCATTGGGCGCAACATCGCGCAACATTCTCGGCTTGATTTTGAAGCGAGGTTTCATTCAACTGACTATCGGGCTTGCCGTGGGCTTGGCCGTCGCATTCCCGTCCGCGCGTTTAATGGCGAAACTCCCGTTCCAGAGCTCGCAATCGAACGTATTACTGCTGTTGTCGGTAAGCTCTTTGCTCGCCGTCGTGGGGATTTTCGCGTGCTGGCTTCCGGCGCGCCGAGCCGCGGCACTCGATCCGCTTAGAGCGATTCACTACGAGTGATATCCTAAGCCGACTCGAGTTCCTCTTCGAGCAACTGTTTCTGATATAGGTCGGCATAATAGCCGCCATTAAGAACCAGCTCGGCGTGGGAGCCTTCCTCGGCCACCTCGCCGTGCTCCAGTACAAAAATGCGCTCGGCATTGCGAACGGTTGAGACGCGGTGGGAAATCAGGATCGTCGTGCGTCCGCGCATTACTTCCGCAAGACCGTTGAGGATGCGCTCCTCGGTGAGCGTGTCGACGCTAGCTAGCGCGTCATCCAGGATCAGAATTCGCGGATTACGGAGGATCGCGCGCGCAATCGCGGTCCGCTGCTTCTGACCGCCGGACAGCGTGATGCCGCGCTCACCGACAACCGTGTCATAGCCGTTCGGAAAGCCCGCGATATCGGGCGCTAAGCCGGCCAGTTCCGCCGCCCTCTCGATCTGCTCCTGGGTCGCGCTCTCGACGCCCCACGCGATATTTTCGCCGAGCGTGGCGCTGAACAAGAAAGTTTCCTGCGGCACAAAACCGATCTGATGTCTCAGCCATTCGGGATCGAGATCGTGCAGATCGTGCCCATCCAGGTAGACCGAGCCGTGCGTCGGATCGAGCAGGCGCGGGATCAGGCTGACCAGCGTGCTCTTGCCGCTTCCCGTATGTCCCACGATCGCAACTGTCGCGCCGGCCGGAATGCGCAGATCCACGCGACGCAATGCATCGCCGGCTGGATATTTCACGGCGACATCGCGAAATTCGATCTCGCCTTCAACAGGAGTCCGTCCATGGGACATTCCGGTGATCGCGGGCCGCTCCCGCATGAGCTGCGAGATCCGTTCCCACGAAGCCGTCCCGCGCTGGATCAGGTTCACCACCCATCCCATGGCGATCATGGGCCATACCAGCATTCCCATGTAGGTGTTGAACATCACGAAGCTTCCCAGCGTGATGTGATGCGACAGAAGCCGGTAGCCGCCCACCCACAGGACTAAAAGGAATGTCAGCGCGATGAGCGCTGTCAACAATGGATTGAAGAGTCCGGAGAGCCGCGCCAGCTTGATGTTCTGATCGATATATTCGAGGTTCAACGTCTCGAACTTGCGCATCTCCGCCTTCTCCTGCACGTACGCCCGCAGCACCCTGACGCCCGCCAGGTTTTCCTGCACGTGGCTGCTGATATCGGAGAACATGGCCTGAATTCGCTCGAAGCGTTCGTGGATTCTGCGGCCGAAGATCACCACGACGAGGCTCACCAGCGGCGCGGGAGTGAGCGCGATGAGCGTCAGCGGCCAATCCACCCAGAGCATGACGGCGATGGCCAGCACAGCCGTCAGCGTTGTTTCCGTCCAGTACATGATGCCGGGCCCCAGCATCATGCGCACGGCGTTCAGGTCGTTCGTCGCGCGAGCCATAATATCGCCGGTGCGATATTTCGCGTAAAAGTTCGACGACAGCGTAACAAGGTGAGAAAACAGGTCGTTGCGCAGATCGTATTCGACATCGCGCGAGATGCCGATGATGACCACGCGCATCCAGTACTGGAAAATGCCTTTGCCGAAAGACAGCGCGACAAGAATAGCGGCAAATTCGAAAACCGACCGAAGTTGAACGCCGTGAGTCAGGGAGTCCACGCCGCTGCGCATCACGAGCGGAACCATCGCGCCCAGGATGTCCTTGAGAACCAGGGCGCCCATGCCGAGTCCGAGACCTTTGCGGTATCGCCAGACGTAGGGAGAGAGCTGCCGAAAAACGTTACGCATGGGGTGGATGGCCACCCTGCTATTTGTCGTCAGAAGTTTTCTGGTCGATGTGTCCGACCGTCTTGAGGCGCTGGAACATTCGCTCGATGTCCGCCTCGTCTTCAGGAAGCAGCAGAGGATAGCGCTGTGGAGCGGCTTGCTTGCGCTCTTTTGTTTTGGAGGGAACCTCGCCCCAGAACTGCCGGTACGGTACGCCTTCGATCAACGCGTCGCGCGAGAATCGGCGCAGGTGGCGCAGCAGGCTGTTCGACGAATCCGGATCGCCAGGATAAACCAGGAGCAGACGGGTTTTGTCGACGAGCGTCAATTGAACGATCAGAGGAAGCGTGGCGCTGCGATCCAGGCGGCGAATCTGGGCCCATGGGATGATCCGGCCCCACAGTTTCAAATGGGTCTCGTAGATTTCAATCGCAGGACGGAGGGTGAAATAGAGGACAACTCCGGCGCTGGCAAACAAAAGTCCGGTCGCGACCCAGGCGATCGGCCACCGGAGGGCGATCCAGGCCGAAAAACCCGCGCATACCAGTGCTATCAGCCCGGCCCAAATGGTTTGTCGTGATGCTTTGTAGCTTGTTATGGGCACCGGCACACTTTAAGCCTACCCCTGCTTGTTCTCCGCGTCAATTCATCTCTTGCGTCAATAATCTTATCGTCAGAAAGTGAAACGAATCTGAAGCTCCAAACGACGATTGTTTGCCGTCTCCAGCAGGCCCCCGCCTCCGCCTGCAATTTGATTCGCCTGGCCGAACAAAGGTGACGTGATGTTGCCAATAATCGGTCCCGGATTGTTGTGATTCAGGAGGTTGCGGGCCGAAATGGACGTCGTCAGGTTGTAGCGGCGGTTGGTCATACCGGAATCGAACATGCCGTGGAAGCCACCCGGTCCATGGCCACCTCCCATGTTTACACCGCTGGTCCCTTCCCGCTCCGGTCCGAATCCCCACGTTTTTCCGAGCCGAACGTTCACCGAGACCATACCCGGACCGCGCCCAAAGTTGCGCGGTATGATTTGCTCGCCCGACGTGGGATTCGGATCGAGCAGCCCGTACGGTGTCTGGACCACTCCCGGCTTATTCGGATCCGTCGCGATGCCGGGCCGTGCATTGAACAAGGTATCGCCATAAAGATCCTGCCCGGCCGTAATATCGAACGGCGCGCCCGACTGCAAAATGATGAAGGGGCTCACTCGGATGTTCCACTTCGAGTTGATGGAGCCGCCAAAGAACAGACGGTTATGAATATCGGTGGACGCCGGACCATACTGGCCCGCGAAATTGTAAGGATTCGCCGGGAACGTGCCGAGCCCATCCGTATTGCTCATCGCGTGGTTCCACATGTAATGTCCGAACAGCGAGACATTCTGGTTCATGCGCGAATTGAAATTGACCACCACCTGGTTCTGGTTGTAGAGTCCCGACGACGTAGCCAGCAGGATCGGCCCCTCGTTCGGATAAGGATACACGCCGCTGGTCGGCTGTCCCACGATAAATGTTCCCGGCAGAGGCGCGTTGATGTCCTCCGACATGAGCTGGTGGACACCGTGCGAATTGGTGTAGGTCACGGCCACGGTAGTGTTCTTCGGCAATTGGCGCTCCAGCGTAAGGGCCGACTGGATCAGATACGGCGCCTGCAACTGCGAGCTGACTTCCTGTATCTCGGGTTTCGATGCAAATCCCGAGAGCGATGAAATCGGCGGCGCGGTGAGGAAGAAATCCGGATTGGTGAGGATGTATTGCTGCTGCGAGATGCCGTTGTAGCGCAGCGCCGTGACCGTATTCGCGACTGGAAAACGATCGTAGAACATGCCGAATCCGGCGCGCAGCACCGTTTTAGGACGTCCATGGGCAGCGCCGCCGAGGCCCCACGCAATTCCGATTCGCGGCGCAAAATCGTGCCAGTCATGAATGTTCGTTTGCGTCTCATATCGCAGTCCGAGGCTCACCGTCAGGTTGGGTTTCAGGCGCCAATCGTCGCCCACGAAAAGTCCAGCATCCACCTGTCCCGCCGTCACCGTGGGAGTTCCCGTGGCGACGCTGTACTGCGTGGGCCCTCCGCCGAGCGCCGCGATCTGCGACTGTGAATATCCCATTTGTTGCAGCATCAGGCCGCGTTGGTATCTCTCGAGGGGCTGAATCGGCACGAGCACTTCGCTAC
Source organism: Bryobacterales bacterium (assembly GCA_963802915.1). GTDB lineage: Bacteria > Acidobacteriota > Terriglobia > Bryobacterales > Bryobacteraceae > JAICMB01. The sequence goes on along the minus strand of CAWDKQ010000015.1, from coordinate 405,024 downwards.
CATCCGTCCCGAGTATCGGTTGATTGTTCGCGTCCAGCTCCGGCGCCATGCCCCCGCCGAACGTGAAGCTGCCCAGAAAATTATTGGGCGACACGCTATCGACTGTGTAGCCGCGCATCCGCACGCCGAACTTCCAATTGTGGACGCCCTTCGCAATCGAGGTGTAATTCTGAAGCTCGTAGTAATTATCGTGTTCCAGCGAATTGCCTAACGTCGAACCGCCGCCGTTGAACGCGCCCAGGACATCGATCGCAGGCGTCTCGGTGTTCGCTATCTGCTGTGTCGTGGTGCGGTACCACTGGAACCTGGTCTCGTTAATTGTGCTGGTATTCAACACCGCGGTCTCGATCATTTGCAGCGTGTTGCTCTGCTGAAGATTTTTATAACCCGCGTCAACGAGAGTGAAATTTCCGATGCCCGCGTCGGGGATATCGTTGTGCATGATGCCGTAGCGGAGTGTCAGAGTGTTATTGGAATTGAGTTGATAATCCACGCGCGGCGTGATGTTAAATCGGCGCTGCGCCACGTTGTAGGTCTGCGTGAAGGGATTGACAATCCCGAGAGTATTGGGATCTACCGTGATGGCGTCAATCACAGCCCCGTTATCAACGGCTCGGCGTTCCATATCCAGAAAAAAAGACGCGCGCTTGTTGATCGGCCCACTGATCGTCCCGCCATATTCCTGAAGCAGGAACGGCGCTTTCTGTTGCGCATACGGATTGCGCGAGTTCCAGACATCGTCGCCGAGATTGAAAAATCCCTGGCCATGAAATTTATCGGTGCCGGGTTTGGTGAAGATCTCGATGCGTCCGTATCCGAGCTTGTCGAATTCCGGCGAGAACGGGTTCTGGTTGATACGAATCTCGCGAATCGAATCCTTTGGCGGGAGCTGGCCGTTGCTGAATCCGTCGATGTACATCTGGCCGCCGTTCGGACCTGCCGCCGGCCCGGCGAGCGCCTGTAAATCGTCCTGAAGATCGTCAGGATCGTCCGGCAGCGCCTGTAAATCCTCACCCTTCAAAATCAGCGCGCTCGCATTGTTCGCGGGTTCCGTGCTCACCGTCGGACCGGCGCTTTCCTGAACAGTGACCTGCTGCGTCACGGATGCCACTTTCATCTGCACACCCTGAACCTGCGCGCCGCCTTTCAACACCACAGGTACAGCCTGTGCGGCAAGATCGGGCGCCGACGCTTGCACTGAATAGTTGCCCGGCTTCAGTCCGGTGAACGAGTAAGTGCCGTCCGATCCCGCGGTAACGCTTTTCAGGTAATTTTCAGGTCCGCTAAGAGAGACCTTCGCTCCTGGCACGATGGCGCCGGTCTCGTCAGTCACAGTACCTCTAAGCGAGGCGTTCTGTGCCGAGACAGTGAGTGAGGATATAAGAAGGGCGATTAGAAGATATAAGATTTTCATTACGACGTAGCGAGGTCTTAGAAGGGGACGACGTTGAGGTACCCGAAGTTACTCAGGTCAAGACACTATTTGACTTATCGGCCGGAACAAGTATTGTGTTTCATCGTGTCCAAGCTCAGCTTGACTCCCGGCGCCGCGCCAATGCAATGCTTGGCCATGCCCCACCCGGTAATCGTATTGTTCTCGATCACAATCCCAGTCGCGGGATCCGGCCGCTCTGCACGAGACGCCAGATAGATGCCGCTGCGCAGCGAATCGGGCTCATCGGCGCGCCAATTACAAGCCGCGCCGCCTGCCTCCGGACAATGCGCCAGATTCAGGCGCACGAACGTATTCCCAACAATGTGGTGGCCGCTTCCGATGACATACATGGCGCCATACTTGATCCCGTCGAGATGATTCGCGCTAACTTCGATATTCCTGGAATTCATATCCCGATTCGTATTATTGAATGAGATTCCGTAATTGCCGTAGGGATAGTCTTCAGCCTTCCCTCGATTGGTACAGGTGTTGCCGCTGATCGCACCGTCATGAAACCCATCCAGGTCGATACACTTGCCGTTGATTTCTTCGAGCCGGTTGTTCTCGTAGCGTGAATGGTCCACATCGCCGGCAGTATCGATCGCCGCGGTCCAACCGTAATTTTCTACATCGGCAATCGCGGCCGGAAATCCCACGCGCTTGGCGACATTACCAGCCACAATCACATCCGTGGCATGCCCCACTTGTATCGCATCGCGTCCGATATCTTCAAACGTGTTGTTTACGAACTTCCCGTGCGAATTGCGCGGCGAGCCGTAAAAAGAATGTGTCCAGACGCCGTTTCCGAGCACGTTGCGGAAAGTCGAATCAGCGACCGTGAAGTTATCCGTGCCCTCCTCGAGCAAAATGCCTCCCGATGCGTTATTTCGCTTCTTTTCGTTGTGCGATCCGCTGTTCTCCACCGTCACGTGGGAGATGAAAACATCGCGTGAATGCGTGATCAGAATCGGGTAGTTCGCGACGTTCGCAATGCGAACTCCATCGATCGCGATGCCGGCGCCATTTTCGATCAGAATTCCGTTGTTCGGATAGATCGCCGAAAATGGATTGCCGCCCGGCGCAATCGCCATCGGCTTTTCCAACTCCGGACGATCGCCATCGATCGTGACTCCATGCAGCTCGATGTTGCGGCATCCGCGGCAGCTCAGAATGGCCCGGCCGTGGAAATCTCGAGTCGCTCGAAGCGTGGTCTGGCTGCCGTAAATCTTGAGGTCGTGCGCGCCGTCGGGAATGCGGATTTCAGAGGAGACGTTTTCGATGCCTGCTTTCAGATAAACCGAGCCCGTCGCGGGAATGGTGATCGCAAAAAGAACACTGGCGAGGATCAAACGCTATTCTAACTACGATGGCAATCGATTTTCGCGATGTGTCGCTGGGGTCGTTGCGCAACTTCTCCGCGGAGGCGCCCAGTGGAGCCGTGATCGGCATCGTTGGAGCCGCTTCCGGCGGTCAGGAACAACTGCTTCAACTCGCTGGAGGCGTGGCCTCGCCGGAAGCGGGCGAAATCCGATGCGGACCGCGGCGGCGTTATCTCGCGGTCGCCGATCCACTCGACCTTTCAGCTGCCGACGTCATCGCGATTCACCATACGTTCGGCTCACAAGATGCCCTCTCGCGTGCCCACGCGCGGTTGAATCTCGATCGTTTGCGGGCCTTGGGCGCGACCGTTCTGCTCGCTTCTCAAGAAGCGGAATTGATCCGCGCATTATGCGATGAAGTCTGGTGGCTCGAAAAAGGCGCGCTTTGGCGTCGCGGCGATCCCGGTGAAACGTGGAAGGCATATCAGGAGAGCGCGGCCGAGCAGTTTCGATCCTGGGGCTCGACACAATCGCCGTCTCTCTCGCCGAGCTTCCGCCGCGGCGACGGACGCGCTGAGATCGTCTTGCTCGAAACGCTCGGAGGGGACGGCCTACCGACCACTGTCTGGCGCAGCGGCGAACCCGTTTCGATCCGCGTTGCCGTTCGTTATCGCGAGGCCGTGGACGATCCTGTTGTTGGCATCATGATTCGGACGCGGGTCGGCTCGGAAGTATACGGCACGAATACGGAGCTCGAGCAAGTCCAGATCGGGCCTTGCGCGCCGGGCTTGACCGTGCAGCTCGAATTCGCGTTTCGCGGCGACCTCTGCAATAACGAGTACACAATCACTGTTGCCTCACATGATCGCGATGGCGTTGCGCATGACTGGCTCGACGATGCGATCGCGTTTACCGTTGCAGACTCGCGCTACACGGCCGGCGTGGCGAACCTGCGCGCCAAGGTTTCCATTCTCACCACGGTCGGATAATTCATGCGTTTCGTCATATTGCTGCTCTTCGCGATCGTGTGCGCCGCACAGACTCGCACCGTCGCACTGACATTCGACGATCTCCCGCCAGAAGATGAAGCGATCAACAAACAAATCCTCGGCTCTCTTGCGAAACATCACGCCTGGGCGATCGGTTTCGTAAACGAAAAGAAAGTCGAAGGGCCGAAGGGCGAAGCAATGCTCCGCGATTGGGTAGAACACGGTTACGCTCTCGGCAATCACACCTATTCGCATCGCGATCTGGACCAGATGACCGTGGACGAGTTTAAGGACGAAGTGATCCGCGGCGAGAAAACGATCGTGCAATTAGCCGGCAAGCCGAAATATCTGCGATTCCCTTTCAACCACTCTGGCGATACCAAGGAAAAACATGACGCGGTAGCGGCTTTCCTCGCGCAGCGCGATTACCGTATTGCCACCTGCACCATCGACAACATGGATTACGCCTTCTCAAAGACCTACAACGCCCTGCTCGCCCACAAGGACACCGCGGCCGCGGCAGAATTGCGCGCCGAATATCTTGCGTACACAGCAACTGAAATCGATTATTACTCCCAGCTTCACGTGCAAGTCTTCGGACATGAGATACCTCACGTCATGTTATTTCATGGCAATCAGCTCAACGCGGAGCTGATGAATCAACTACTACGGATCTTTGAAGACAAGCACTATCGCTTTGTAACTCTGGACGCTGCGCAATCGGACGCAGCGTATAAAATTCCCGATACTTATGTCACGAAATTCGGACCGATGTGGGGCTATCGCTGGGCCGCCGAGCTCGGCGTCAAGGTAAACGGCCGGTTGGAACCGGAACCCTCCGCCTGGATTCTCAACTACGCCGACGGAAAATGAATAAAGAAGAGCGCCTTCTTCGAATCGGAGTGATCGGCGCGGGACCGATCTCCCAATTCGCTCACCTCGAAGCCTGCCGCCATGCGCGCAACACGGAACTTTATGCGATCTGCGATGTCGCCGAAGATCTTCTCGCGAGAATGTCGGCGATTCATCAGCCACGCGCGACTTTCACCGATCTCGATCGAATGCTCGCCGATCCGCTGCTCGAAGCTGTGATCGTCGCCACGTCCGACGGCTTTCACGTGCCTCTTGCATCGAAGGCTCTTGCGGCCGGCAAGCACGTCTTCGTCGAGAAGCCGCTGGGTCTCGACGTTGATGAATGTGGAAATCTCGGATCGCTCGCGGCAGAATCGGGTCTGGTCTTTCAAGTCGGATTCAACCGCCGCTTCGACCCCGCGCTTGCCTTCGCGGCTCGATTTATTCAAGAAGAAATGGGGCCGCCGGTGGTTCTGAACGCCTGGTATTGCGATTCGGTTTCGCGCTACACAATGACCGACAATCTTCAGCCGATTCCGCTACACAGCGCGAACGCGCGCCGGCCGCCGGAAGATCCCAAGAGCGACAAGCGCCGCTATTTTCTGCTGACCCATGGCAGCCATCTCTTCGACAGCGCGCGTTTTCTCGGGGGCCCCATCGCGGCAGTTCAGGCCCGTTTTCAGGAATCGGCCGGAAGTTTTATCTGGTCCATTGCGGCCGAATTCGAAAGCGGTTGTTTCGGGAATCTCACGCTGATCGTGCCTGCCCGCGCCGACTTTGAAGAAGGATTTCAACTCTTCGGCGACGGCGGCAGCGCGCAGGGGAAGCTGAATCTTCCTTGGTATCGTAAGGCCGGCACAATCGAGTGCTTTTCCGCGAAAGACGGCGTCTATAAAAGACCGCTAGGGGCCGATGCCGACAGCTACAAACTCCAGCTCGAAGGATTCGCCGACACCATCCTGAATTCCGATGCCCAGCAAGGCGCTACAGTGACGGACGGCATCGCAAACCTTCGAGCGCTGGTCGCTGTCGCGCGGTCAGTCGAAAGCGGCCGCCAGATACGGCTCGATGAGGTCAATGGCCGGGTATGAATCGCTTCGGAGTCTTCGCGAAAACTTTCACGCGTCCGACCCTGGCCGATGTGCTCGACGCCGTCAGAGAGCACGGTTACGATTGCATGCAGTTCAACATGGCCTGCGCCGGTCTGCCGACGTTGCCCGCGTCGGTACCCGACTCTGTCGTTGAATCGATTCTCGATAGCAAGGTATACGACGCCGCGACATCGGGAACCTTCAACATCATCGACCCGGATCTCGCGCGGCGCGAGCAGAATCTCGAGAGACTGGCCGTCCTGGCACGATTCTGCGTAGCCGTCAACTGCCCCATCATCACGCTATGCAGCGGCACGCGCGATCCCACAGACATGTGGCGCGCCCATCCCGGGAACAGCAGCCCGGAAGCTTGGCGAGAAATGATCGGCTCGCTCGAAATCGCCCTGCGATTCACTGAGCCGTACGGCATCATGCTGGGAATCGAGCCGGAGCCCAGCAATGTGATCAGCACGGCAGCGAAAGCCCGCCGCATGCTCGATGAAATGCAGGCGCCGCGACTAAAAATCGTGATGGACGGAGCGAATATTCACGAACCGCTGGAGCAGGCGTTTGATTTGCTGTGTCGGGACGTCGCACTGGTCCACGCCAAGGAACTGGCGGACAGGGAAATGGACTGGCAGGTTTATTTCGGACTAATCGATCGATGCGGCTACGATGGGGCGGTTATCCTTCACGGTTTTCCCGAAGAGAGTCTGCCAAAAGGAAAGGGTCCCGGCGATCACCGGAACCCTTTCTTCTTCTGACACCTTCCCCCGTTAAAACATATTCCAAAGGAACTGATTGTAAACCTCGTGATGATACTGCACCTCGGGCGCCTTCACGTGAGTTCCCAACAGACGCGGGCAGCGGTCCGCCGCGCTCTGTTTCAGATCCAGAAACCGTCCCTTCACATCGTCGCCGAGCAGTTTCGTGATCCAGTCGGATTCCCGGAAATTTTCCATCGCGTCGTAGATGTTGTCCGGCAAGTAGCGGGGCGCGGTGCGCAGATTATCGATCGGAGCGATATCTCCGTCCATGCCGGTCTTGAAGACCGAGTAAAGCACCATGTACGGATTCGCGTCCGGGGCAACCGAACGAACTTCCACCCGCGCGCTGCGTTCGTTTCCGATCGGAATGCGAACCATGGAACCGCGATCCACGGCCGAAGCCTTTAACTGGTTGGGCGCTTCGAAGTGCGGATCGAGACGCCGATAAGCGTTCACGCTGGAATTCAAGAGCAAACAAATATCGTTACCGTGCGTAAGAATGCGATCCACGAATTCCCACGCGCACGTGCTCATCCGTTCTTCACCCTTGGGGTCCCAGAACTGGTTCTTGCCATCCTTGGTGATCGATACGTTGGTGTGCATGCCGCTGCCATTAACACCCACCACAGGCTTCGGAAGGAAGCTCGCGGTCAAACCCATTTTCGTCGCGATCTGGCGGCAGATCAGCTTGTAGAGCTGAATGGTATCCGCGGCCGCCACTACTTCCGCGTAGCTGTAATTGATTTCGAATTGCGACGGAGCGACCTCGGGGTGATCCTTCTCATTCTGGAATCCCATGGAGCGCTGCACGTCCGCGGCCATGTCGATGAACAAACGTAGCAGGTCGCCCGGCAGCGAGTGATAGTAGCCGCCGGTATTGACGTATTCAAATTTGCCGGTCTCGTGATAATGCCGTTCCGCATCGACGCCCTTGAACAGGAACCCTTCAATCTCATTCGCTGCGTTCAGCGTGTAGCCACCATTCTTGTAGGCTTCTTGCGCGTACGCCTTCAGGACCGCTCGCATATCGCCTTTGTAGAGCGAGCCGTCCTTGTCGATCACTTCGCCGAAGATCAGCACCTTGCCGGGACCGAATATGTCGGACGGCGCCCAGTAGAACGCGCTCCAATCCATACCGAGACGCAGATCGCTCTCTTTCTGCGCCGTGAATCCTCGAATGGACGATCCATCGAAGGTCAAGTTGTCCCAACTCTTCACCAGGAACTTCTTGTCGTAATCAAGCATGTGCAGGCGGCCTTCCAGGTCGCTGAACAGCACGGTCACGGCTTTCACGCGCTTTTCGTCGGTGAGGTACTTGATACGCTCTTCCTGAATCTTGTGGATAGGCACACGATTCATGCGTTGTTCTTTGGCGTTCAAGTTCAACTCTTCCAGTTCGCCGTAAGAAAGCGTAAGACGGTCCTGTAGTGGTGGGGTAGTCATTTATCTCCTCGGATTGGGTGCAGTTGAAGTATTCGCCTGCGAGCCGAACACGTTCTGAGTATGTGAACTAACCCTGATTATCAGACTTTTGGCCGTCAGCGCCAATCGATAGTTTTTATAGGGGTCATAGGCGAGCGAAGCGAGCGTCTTTTCGCTCGTACCTGCAGCGTGCGACAGCTTCAGTCCACCCAGCGTATAACTCTTCGCGCCGATCCTCGTTCATCGCGGGCTCGAAAACGCGCTCCGCTTTCCAGAACCGCTCGATCTCGTCCAGTCCTTTGAAGAATCCCGTTGCCAGTCCCGCGAGATAGGCCGCGCCGAGAGCCGTGGTTTCCGTGTCCGATGGCCGCACGATTCTTTTGCCGAGTATGTCGGCTTGAAATTGGAGCAGAAAATCGTTCGCCGCCGCGCCGCCATCCACGCGAAGCTCTTGCAGCTCTTCGTGGCTGTCAGCCTCCATGGCCTCCACCAGCTCGCGCGTCTGATACGCGATACCTTCCAGGGCAGCCCGTACGATCTCGGCGCGGCCAGTCGCCAGCGTCATCCCTTCGATCATGCCCCGCGCATTCGGGTCCCAATGCGGCGAACCGAGTCCTACAAACGCCGGAACAAAATGCACTCCGCCTGTATCGGGTACCGATTCCGCGATGGCCTGCGTTTCCGGCGCGCTCGCAATGATTTGCAGCTTGTCGCGCAGCCACTGCACTGCCGCGCCGGCGATGAAAATACTTCCCTCGATCGCGAACTGAGGATTTTGATCGGTCGACGCCGCCCGCGTGGACAGCAGCTTGTTCCGCGAGACAGGCTGCCGTCCTCCGGTGTGCATCAGCGCGAAACATCCCGTGCCGTACGTGTTTTTCGACAATCCAGGACGGAAACAAGCCTGGCCGAACAGCGCCGCCTGCTGATCTCCCGCGATACCGGAAATGGGAATCTCGGCGCCGAACAACTCCGGAACCGCGACCCCGGCAACCGAGCTCGAAGGAACAATGCGGGGCAGCATCGGAGCAGGAATGCCGAACGTGTCGAGAAGATCGCGATCCCAATCGCCCGTCGAGATGTCCATCAGCATAGTGCGCGATGCGTTCGAGACATCGCTCACATGCACACCGCCATTGGTCAGCTTCCAAACCAGCCAGCTATCGACAGTACCGAAGAGCAGTTCCCCGTCGCGCGCCCGCTTTCGCGCGTCCGCGACGTTTTCGAGGATCCACCGCACTTTGCTCCCCGAAAAATAAGCATCGATGACCAGGCCGGTCTTCGCCGTGATTTCGTCCGCCATGCCGGACCGCGCGAGTTCCGCGCAAAAGCCGGCCGTGCGGCGGCATTGCCACACGATCGCCGGCGATATCGGCTCGCCGGTCTTGCGATCCCACACAATGGTGGTCTCGCGCTGGTTTGTGATCCCGATCGCGGAAATATCGGAGGCCTTCATTTTGGCCGCTGCGAGCACGCGTTTCGCCGCGTCGTACTGCGCGGCCCAGATCGCGTTGGCGTCTTGTTCTACCCAGCCAGGTTGGGGAAACTGGCACTGAATCGGCGCGGATTCCATCGCAATCCGGCTTCCTTGAGCGTCGTACAACGCGGCACGCGCGCTCGTCGTCCCTTCATCTAAAGACAGGAGGAATGGCACTCTGGCATTATATTAAGTGAACATGTTCTTTCGCCGGGAGAAACCCCACTACAACACTTTCGAGGAGCGCACCGCCAATCTCAAGAAGCTCGGATTTGAGATTCAGAGCCTCGGCAACGACCGTGTACGCGTTGTGCGCAACGGCATCGCGGCTACCGTCACGGATATCCCCGGCAAAGATCCGCATATTGATAAGGCCGGTCTCCTGATGGGCGATGAGATCGGGCTGCTCGTGAACGGCGGATACCAGATGTTCTTCGCCGTACCCAACGGCAAGCGACGACCCGCGCTCGCCGATCAGCTCAAGGCGCTTCACGCCTTCGACGAAGATCTGCGGGAAGGCCTGGGACTTGTGAGCCTCTACAACGAAGGGCTCGGCACCACGTCGGACCTGCATCTCTACGATCGCGTACAGGGCCGCGAGCATTAGCTCATTTCGCGGTGTTCATCCCGTATAACTTCTTCGCGTTGTCACGCAGCACCATTTTCGCCAGTTCTACCGCGCGCGGATAAGTGATCTCGCCATCGTCCAGCATTCCCGTCAACGCGATGGCTAGCGCTCGCCGGCCCGTCTCGGCCGCGATCCAGCCCGATTCCTCCCAATCCATTTCTGTCGAATACGGATAAGCATCGGTCGCGAACATCACTTTCTCGGGCACAAACTCCAGCCATTCTCGAATGGCGCGCGCCACTGTAGACGCAGGCAATGACAACGTCTGACCCGAGAAATCGAGATACGCGTTGGGCTTTTCGAGCAGCGGCGTGATCTCCCTGGTAAACGGCCAGCCACCGTGAATCATGACGAAATTCGTCTTGCGCAGCGATGGATCGTGAAGCACCGATTCGAGCAGCAGCGGATTCGCGCCAGCGACATCGAAATAACTTCCCGCGCCCGCCATCGTATGCAGATGTACCGCCATGCCGAGCCGGCCCGCCTCCGACGCGATATAGCGAAACAGGAAATCCTGAAGTTCTTTGTACGTGCCTCCAGATCCCGCGTACACACGCTCCGCTTCCGCCCGATCTACGTTCTCAAAATCGAGCGTCCGTAAATAGGCCGCTTCAAACTTCACCGCGATGGCGCCTCCGCGATGCTGCCGTTCCAAAGTCGGCGTGACAACTTCGGTCAAATAATCGCCCAAACTCTGCGGCCGGCTCACGATGCCGCACTCTTCGTAATACCGCTTCAACAATCGATCTTCGAGTGCAAAAAAAGATTTACGATCGCTATTCGCCGCCGCGAGGCCGCTGTTATCCAGCGGAAATATCAATGCATCGACATACGATACCCAGTGGAAACGAGGCGGAACAATCCCCTGCCCCATCGCGACCCGATTCGCAAGCATCACATCGATCCCCAGCCGGTCGAGAACCCACGCCGGATACTTCGCGCCCTCCCGGCTCTTCACCGCATCTTTCGAAGTCCCGCCATACAGCGCCTTGGCGGCTCTCACCGTTTCCGGAGCGCCCGGCCGCAAACGGACAGGATCCGAAGAAGGCTCCATGTTGTCCACCGGCAGCGCGTCGAAATCGCGATCCGTACCGCCTGGAATCACTGGATGGGCATGATTATCGATTGCCTTGATTCGTGCAATTTCAGCCGCCAGTTGCGGATTCACGCGTTGCGCGTGAAGAGCCGGAATAAGCAGAATCGCGAGTGCCACGGCAATATTTGAACGCCACACGATTGATTCTAGGCCCATCTTGTACCCCTATCTAAGGTGTGTTTATGGTTGTTATGTTACAGCCTATTCGCACATCATAATTTAGATATTGCAAAACGGAGTGAGTCAAATGATGCAGTGGATAAAGCGCCTGTGGTCTGACGAAAAAGGCCAGGACATGTTGGAGTACGCCCTTTTGGCGGCAACCCTGGTAGTGGTCGTCGCAGGCTTCCTGCCACCGTCCATCATGCCCTCCGTGAGCACTATCTTCTCTAAAATCACCGGCTTGCTGAACAACGCTCCATTTTAAGGGAATATCGAAGGGCGTTGGTCGACTATTAAGCCGACCCTGGATTCGGGAAGATTGATCTTCGTCAACGGTGACCCGCCAAATGCCTGGTACGAACGCGACGTAGGTTCTACACTCACAAATTCCACGTACTTTATGTCACTCGGTACTATCGCGCCGAACCAGTGATCGTCGGGCCGCTGATTCCAAGTGACAAGTGAGAGTACCGCGCCGGGAGGATATACGGGCTGTGAACTCGCGCGTGCAGTCCGAGCCGCAATGTCGTTGCCATAAAGTGTCCCCATTGTTCCATCCTGTGGATTCACGCCGGAACTGATCACCTGCCATTCAAAAGGATTGGAAGGTAGCGTCCGCGCGGTCGTCGCGATCTTTCCGGTGAGCGGCGGGGTCGTGAACACAAAATCGTTGGAGCGCATCGGAGTGTGACAGCCGACGCACTCCTCCGCAAACGAGGCATCCTTTCCGTACGGCTTCAAATCCGTGCCTTTCCATCTGCCGAAACCCCATCCCTTGGTAGAAGAGTATTTGTTCTTGTCCTTGAGCATGAACTCGACCTGCACAAATGCTCCTGCCCGCAGATTCCCGGCATCCCCAGTTGCCGGGCTCCATGCGACCTTCGCGAACTCCGTGCCATCGGGCCACGGGTTGATCTGATCGTTCGCGACCGCCGTAAATGCCACGTCATTCCCCGGAATCACCCGCAGCGTGTTGTTATCCCAGCGCTCCGTCGAGCTGATCGCCTTCCAGTTTTTATAGTCCGAAGGAAAAACCATTCCATTCGGCGCCGGAGGCACGTTACTCGTTGTGACCGAGGGAGCACCCGGCTCATCGACCGATTTTAGTTCTTGCCCACCAGATGCTAAATACTGCTCCAAAATCGCCAACTTCTCCGGCGTCACCTTCGACTCCGGATGAAGCAGCACATACTGCTTGAGCGGCATCGCACCGAACTGCATCTGATTTACGGATTCAAACAGAACGCCCCTTTGCTGCCCGGGAGAAAGCTTATCGAACTCCGAAAAGTTCAGCTTCTGCCTGGCTTTCTTAACGTCGGATACAACCAGCCAGTACGCCGGTACAATGCGATCGAACCAGGCGAGCTTCGTCTCGTTGGAATGGCAGTTGTAACAGGATGTCCGCAGAACCTCCATAGCCGGTGGGCTCGCCTTGATCTCTCCTGTGACCGAACCCGTCGGCAGCGTGGGTCTGATGAACTGTATTCCCAGGAAAAGAACGCAGGCAACCCCAATGAACGGCAGTAAGAATCTTCGCACCTAACACTGTCTAGCATTCGCAGCGCCAAAACTTTCCGCGTTTTTGGCTGATTCGAATGGGACGAACGGACGCACATTCGTCAGCAATGTCGATATGTGGACCAAACAAGTTGACGTGACGTCCACTGCAACGCCATAATTAGCCTTCCATGAAAAGATTGGCGCTCCTTGCAGTGTGCCTCTGGACGCTCTCGGCGCAGGACTCGCTCGACCTCGCCCGTCTCAGGGATTCCCGCGCATATCGTTCGTCGAGTAACAACCCCGACCCCACCAGTAACGACGACAGCCGCCGCCCCATCCCCGGCGAGACCATCGTCCTTGGCGACCTGCAAGGTCCAGGAGTAGTCACGCACATCTGGCTTACGATCGCGGCAAATGAGTACGGATGGCCTCGTCTGCTGCGCCTGCGCGTCTATTACGACGGCAGTCCCACGCCCAGCGTCGATGTTCCCGTCGGCGATTTCTTCGCTGTCGGTCACGGTTATGAGCGCGAGGTAAAGTCGCTCATGGTGGTGGATGGCTCCTCAGGTCGATCGCGCAATTCGTATTGGCCGATGCCTTTTCGCCGCTCCTGCAAAATCGCGATCACCAACGAGGGCCGCCTCCGCGTCGCCAATCTTTACTATCACGTCGATTGGGAAAAGCGCAAAGAAATGCCGCCCGGGATCGGTTATTTTCACGCCTGGTATAAGCAGGAGATTCCAGCCAAGATGGGCCGGCCCTACGAAGTGCTTTCGGTGCAGGGCCGCGGGCAATACGTCGGCACGCTGTTGAATGTCATTCAAACCCAGCCGGGATGGTTCGGCGAAGGCGACGACCATTTCTTTATCGACGGTGAGAAAAAGCCGAGCATCGAAGGCACCGGCACGGAAGATTATTTCAACGATGCCTGGAGTCTCCGCGTCAGCGAAGGACCCTACTGGGGTGTCCCCGTAGCGGAGGGCACCGGACCCGGCGCTCGGATGTCGGCCTATCGCTGGCATCTGCGAGATCCGATTCCGTTCCAGCGCAGCTTGCGTTTCGAATTCGAGCATGCCGGCTGGACTTACAACGCCAATGGCACGGTAAGATCGGGTTTCGAAGAGCGCCCTGATATCTTTTCATCAGTGGCGTTCTGGTATCAGGATGGAATCGCAAAGGGGCTGCCTGAGCCGCCCTACGGATCGGCGCGCCTTCCGCACGGCAACGCGCGCCAGATTGAGGCGGAAGCGAACATTGATGAAGTAAAAACAGAAGGCGGCAAAGCGGAAGTGCAAAAGGAAGTGTTCTGGTCGCGCGACCTGCTTTTCTTCCACGCCAACGGCGAAGGCTCCCGCATCGACGTCCCCATCCAGGTCACCGACGACGGCTTTTACGAGTTGGTTGCGCAAATCGCGCACGCACCGGACTACGGCAATTATCGCGTCCTGCTCGACGGCGCAACTCTCGCTCCCGAAGGCGATCTGGAAAATGAACCCGCCACAAACACTGGCATCGGAAGCCTCATCCAGGCATGGGGCCCGGAGATTTACGTGGCTCAGGATCACTTATTAGGCTGGCGCAAACTCTCAAAAGGCGAGCACACGATCGCTTTTGTCTGCGCCGGCAAAGATCTGCGGTCCAGCGGCTTCAATCTCGGCATCGACACGTTTATTCTGGCGAAAGTCGCCTCTCCCGTCGATGTCGTCCGGCCCCACGTGCCATCGGATTTACCTGGGCTCATCGCAACGTTGCAGGATCCCGACCCAGTCCTGAGAGGTATGGCTGCATTAGCGTTGCGCGACATGGGGCCCTCCGCGCGTCCGGCTCTGACAGCCCTTGCAGCGGCTTTGCGCGATCCCGAAACCGGCGTGCGCATGACGGCCGCGGACGCCATCGCCCGGCAGCGCCACGACGCGGTCGCGGTGCTCAACGACTTAATCGCAGCCGCCAAAGTTCAGGGCGAAAATGTTCACGTGCAGCGCAGTGTCGCGCTTGCGCTCGGCGCCATTGGACCCGATGCGGCGGCCGCCGTGCCTGCTCTGCACGATCTCGAAAGAATCCCGCGAGTAACGCCAACCGCGGCCACCGCAATCCGACAGATCACCGGCTCGCGCTAGCGCGGAGCGACTTTGGGCCACGCGAGTTCGACGCCCTGTTCCCGCAGCGTCGATTGAAAATCGGCCAGAAGCTTCGGAGTATTCCGAACCGCGCGCGGCGTCGTCTTGTTGCGGATCGCGTAAGCCGCGACGCACCCAGCCGACTCGCCGATGTTCCACTCCACTGGATGCAGCCGGTAGCATCCGTTCGTGATATGCGTCACGCCGAGATTCTTGCACGCTGGCAGCAGATTCTCGATCCGTTTCGGAATCAGAGCGCCCAAGGGAATCTGGAACGGAAGTGAGCTGATGTCGATATAATTCGTGCCGCCGGTGCTTGGATGCAGGTCAATGCGATAGCTGCCGATCCCGACAGAATCGGGAAACACCTCGGCATCCGTTTCCTTCCGCGCGCTCGCGCCGACATGCTGTTCCAACACGGTAAACTCAGCCTGAATCCGCCGCGACTCCCGTATGTATGGGTATTTCGCCAGTCCATCCTCCGTGCCGGTTACATCTCTACGCAGACGCAGTCCTCGCCAGCCGCCATCGGTCTGAAGCCAATACAACAAAGACAGGCTAAGCTGTTTCGCCCGCGCCAGATTGCGAGCCGCTTCGTCCGCGCTCACATTATGCAAATTGCCGAGCCAATAATCGTTCTGCGGCCAATTCACTAAGCTGATGTCGCTGAGAAAGGCGCCGGCGGTGAAGTTCCGCTTGTCGGCGATGCGCCGATACGTCCACAGACAGGGCGGCGACCCGCGATCGGCGCATTCCGGATCGAATGACAGCGGCCGTTTCTTAAGCGTGGCAGGCTCCGCGGGCTCAAAGCTGAACAGTTTCCCCGTCCACGGCGGCGCAAGTGCCGGAACATAATCGCGCCAGAATGTGTATTCGGCAGGCTTCTCGATAGTATGGTCTTCGCCCTTCAAATAATCGATCGCGAAGCACACCGTGAACGACTGGATGTCGTTTGGCCGCGCCTCTTCCGGCGCATGCGGCTCGCCCGTCTGCCGCCGCGATTCCGCCCCGGTCACAAACTCTGTTTTCGACATCGGCAGCAGATCGCCCTGTTCGGTCGCGTCCAGAAAATACGAGGCATGGATCGTGCGCCGCTGGCCGCCCTCGATACTTTTCACAATCACCGCGCGCGCCCGATCGCCTTCCACATCGGCGTCTACCGCAACATGCCGCAAAAGAACCACCAGCCGTCCACCGCTAGCATAGGGAGCGAGCACATTCTCCAACACTGCCAACGACACGCGAGGCTCATGCGACAGCCGCGACACCCACGCATTACCGGGATTCAGAAACTCATTCCGCCGCGCTGCTTCGGTCAGCGGATAATTGCGCCGGTAATAATCGCGCACCCCATTGCGATAATCGCGATAGGCCTGCGTGCATCCGAACGATTCGATATAGGGATGCTCATCCGGTGGAACCGCCTGAGCCGTCAACTGGCCGCCGATCCAATCGGTCTCTTCCGTCAGCACTACACGCATGCCGTTGCGCAACGCTCCTAGAGCTGCCGCGCAGCCGCCCACTCCCGCGCCAACAATCGCGACATCGCAATCGAGATCGCGCCCGGACGCTAGCGCGAACGGCGCGGCCAGCATCCCGGACAAGAAACTTCTACGGTTCAAATCTCCGCTCCTGTTGTTATTCTGATGTCAGGCAAAGTCTCATTCAACTCGATGGCCATCATCAGCGTTTCCGGCGAATCGGACGGCCCGCACGAAGAGTTGGCTGGACTCATCGCGGAACGGCTCCCCGCGGAACTCATCAATGAAGCTCGATTGCAGCGCCTGATCGAGGCCGAATTCCCATCCATCGACATTCCGGAAAAGGCTTGGAAATACGTTGTTCAATTGATCCTCGCAAAACTGGCCGATGGCCGCCACCTGGTGGTGTCCGCGCCCAACACCACGGGAGCGATCCGCGAAATCCCCAACTCCCTGCGCGTCGGCATCCCCGGCAAGAAGCGCGATCGTCCGCAGCGTTTCGATCTCGCCCTCAATCCGCTCACATTCAACGCAACACAAATGCTCGAAATTGTGCACACCGCGGTTCAGGCCAGAGGCAACGAACCGGATGCGCATGTCGAATTCAACGCCCGTCTGCAACTTGCGAAATTCGGAATCGCTCCGTCGCACGACGCTCCCGCCGCGGCCGCACAGTTCACTCATCCAAGCGAGCAGATCTTCGCCAACCTGCTCGATTTTTATCGCATCCGCTGGGAATACGAACCGCGCAGCTTTCCGTTGCAGTGGGACAAGGATGGCAAAGTGACCGAAGCCTTCACGCCGGATTTCTTCCTCCCTGAATTCGACCTTTACGTCGAGCTCACCACCATGAAACAATCGCTGGTGACGAAGAAGAATCGCAAGGTCCGGATGCTTCGCGCTATTTATCCACACATCAACATTCAAGTGTTCTATCAAAAAGATTTTGAAGAGCTCGTCAGCAAATACGGACTCGGCGATCGGATGGCCGAATGAGCGAGCCGCCGATAGAACGTGTTCTCTTCACCGAAGAACAAGTGGAAGCGCGCATCCGCGAAGTGGCCGCCGAGATTTCCGCGCGCTATCACGGCCGTGAGCTAAAGCTGATCGGCGTTCTGAAAGGCTCCATCTTTTTTCTCACTGCGCTGGCGCGTCACATCACGGTGCCCGTGAAAATCGACTTGCTGGCCATCTCGCGATTCGGAAAGGGTGCTCCCGGGGTGGTACGCATCGCGAAGGATCTCGACGAGTCCATCGAAGGCGAGGACGTATTGCTGGTGGAAGATATCGTCGACACCGGCCTCACATCGCGCTATCTCCTGCAGACACTCTCCACGCGCCAGCCGAAGTCGCTGAATCTTTGCACTCTGCTCGACCGTACCATCCGCCGTCTGATTCAGGTGCCGATCGAGTTTCGCTGCTTCGAGATCCCGGATCGCTTTGTAGTAGGCTTCGGTCTCGATCACAAGCAGCTTTACCGGAACCTCGGCTACATCGCCGTCCTAAAGCGCGATACCAACACCTAACGCCCTGGAGCTCCCCTGGATGAGGTAAATGGTGGTCCTACAGATGGATTGTAAGGAGCGGTTTGCCCAGCACGTCCATTCTCGGTTCGATTCCTAACCCTGGGGCGAGAGAACTCGACAAGCGGCCGTTCTTTCGTTGCGGCGCTCCTTCCGCGGTGCTCACCGTCACGTAGCTGTTGAAATCCGTCGTGGTGAAGAGCAGGTGGGGCGGCGTGGAGTGCGCCAGGTGCGCGATTGCGGACGTCACGATGTCTCCGCCCCAAGTGTCTTCGATCGTCATTGCGATTCCAAGCGATGCGCAGAGGTCGCGCATGTGGCGCGCGCGCGTCAGGCCGCCGAGCTTCGAGATTTTGAGATTCACGGCATCCATGGCTTGATCGTTTACCGCACGCACCAGGGTCGGAACATCGTCAATGATTTCATCCAATATGAACGGCCGTGCCGTGCGGCGGCGAATCGCGAGGCATTCTTCGTAGGTACGGCAGGGCTGCTCGATATAGACATCAGCATCCCGCACGCCGGCCGCGACGCGCACCGCGCCGTGCTGCGTCCAACCGGTGTTGGCATCGGCGACCAGAATATCTCCAGGATGTAGCTTTTTAGCGGCGGCCAGAATACGCGCGATATCGGTTTCGACATCGGCGCCGACTTTGAGCTGGAACTTGGTGTAGCCTTGCGCGCCATAGACGGCGACCATATCGGCCATGGCTTCGGGCGCGTCCTGAGAGATGGCGCGATAGAGTGGAAAATCGTCGCCGAAGCGGCCACCCAGCAGTGTCGAAACGGGCTGTCCACAGACTTTTCCGAGAATGTCCCAGCACGCCATATCGATCGGCGATTTAACGTAAGGATGCCCGCGCAGGACCTGATCCATGCGTTGATTCAGAGGGACGAGCGCTGTGGGATCGAGACCGAGGAGATACGGGCCGAGTTCCGCGATTCCTGTTCGAGCTCCATTTGCGTAGGCCGGCAAGTAGGCCGATCCGAGCGGGCAGATTTCGCCGTAGCCGGTGATGCCGGCATCGGTTGAGATGGCGACTATTGTGGAGTCGAATACAGAAACAGAGTTACCTCCCGACCACTTGTAGCTGCCTTCGACTAAGGGCAACTCGACGCGATACGCCTCGATCTGTGTAATCTGCATGAGTATAAAAATAATCATTGCACGCGCCGCGGATACCTTGTAGAATCGCCCCCATGACGAAAAATTGGTTTTTCACATTGATGTTCGGAGTGCTGTTGCTGGTTGGTTTTGGGGTGTTCGCCCAACCGGCACGGAACGTATCGGGGGCGCGACATCCCAATATCGCTGCCGCGCAGCGGTTGAGCCATCAAGCTTGGCAGAAGGTGGTAGACGCTCAGCAAGCAAATGAGTGGGACATGGCTGGGCACGCGCAAAAAGCCAAAGAGCTGCTCGACCAGGCGAACAACGAACTGAAACAGGCCGCCCAGGCCGCGAATCGCAACAGATAACCAAATCGGCTAGGCCATTTGGAGAATTGCGCCGACGTGTCGTCGCCTGCGATGATTACGGCTGATCGGCCGCCCGACCAAAGCCTTTTGTAACAATAAGTTAACGGGGCGCAGCTTTCTCGGAGGTGAATTTGTCCGCCACGCCTATTCAAACGTGGCCTAACTGACGATTATTACCTGGAGAGATATGGCTGCCGAAGTTTTTCGTATACCCGCAGCGATCCCGTGCCCTTGTCTGTCCGCCTTCAGGCAACAACGTGGAATCTCACTGGAAGAGATTGCCGAGGCTACCAAAATCAGCCTGCGTTTCCTGCGCGCGATCGAGGCAGAGAATGTCGAGGAGCTGCCCGAGGGTGTGTTTCGGGTCAGCTACCTCCGCCAATACGCCCATTACGTGGGAGTAGATGAGGCGGATCTGTTGGCACGTCTCGCACCGCCATCGCCGCAAGGACCACCGGAGCAGTCCACGGCGCGCAGTTGGTTTAGGAAGTTATTCTAGAACCGCGGCTCGCGACCCCGCCTGATTCAGCGGCGCTTAGGTTTCTGACCTTGGCAGTGCCGCTAGTTGCTCGTATACTTAGGTGTCATGAGCTGCACCGTCACAACACGAGATCTCGACAACGTAACCATCGTCACCCTGACCGGTAGGTTCACGATGACGGAATCGCCGGGAATGATCCGAGGCACAGTTGCGGATCTGCTCGCATCGGGCCGCAAGCGCATCGTGCTCGATCTCGCCGGGGTGACTTATTTAGACAGCGCGGCCGGTATTGGGGAGCTGGTCAGCAGCTACACATCCGCGCTCAAACAGGGCGCTCAATTGAGGCTCTTACGGGCGGGCAAGAATGTCGATCGCGTTTTGCGCATCGTGGGATTGCATAACGTGTTTGAAATTTATGATGACGAGGGCTCGGCGATTCATAGCTTCGCCGAGTCCACCTTCGCTCAGGGCAATGACGCTTGATTAGCTAAGAGAAGTCAGTTGCCGGTACCAATCGGAATCGTGATGATAGTGGAATTGCCCGTTCTGATAACCGGGTCTCCCCACGCTACCAAATGCAGCGGCTCCTGGCGCGGGAACCGATGCTATGAACCAGCGGGCACACGTATCTGATCGCCGCGCCTCAACCGACTCGCATTTGCCTCACCGATCGCACCGATGATCGTACCGACCAGCCCGTTGCCCGAATTCTCACTGTTGGCGGGCATATTGAGCTGTTGCAATTCGTTTCCATAACTGGGCGTAACTCGTTAGGTAAGAACTTCAGACGCAAATAACTCAGATTGATGACGCGAGGCCGGCGCGTTGCGCGATGCGCGGCCCGAACAACTCGATCCGTTCCTCGTCATCCATCAGCGGGGCTTGCAGCCGCACCGGATCTCCGGTGGTTTTGTGCAGCAGGTCGCCGTATCCCAGCAGCGCTTCCGCGCCATTCTCGTCGAGGACCATCCGCGATTGCGTGGCCGACGTCGTTTTCAGGCACACGCGGCCGCCGAGGTTAGCCTTGAGCGCCGGAGATAGAATCTGCGCACGCGGGTCCTGGGTCGCGATCACCATGTGAATGCCGGCAGCTCGCGCCTTGGCTCCCAACTGATTGATCGCCATTTCGATTGTTTCGCGATACTTCTTTGTAGCCACCAGGTTCCCGTATTCGTCGCAGAAGCAGACAATTCTGGGAGGCGTATTTGCGCCCATGACGCGGCGCAGTCGTTCGAGATCGGTGCAGCCGGCTTCGCTCAATTGCGCGTAGCGCTCTTCCATGATCTCCGAGAGTCTTCGCAATCCTCTGATGGCCTCTTCGGGCGTGTACAGGATCGGTTCGCGGTCCAGGAGAAAGGGAGATTGCCAGAGCTCCTGGAACGTCACCCGCTTCGGATCGATCAGCATCAGCCGAAGCGTATCAGGGGTATTGGTTGCGAGAAGGCTTGCCAAAGCGGTTCGCAGCCATTCGCTCTTTCCGCTGCTGGTTGTGCCAGCGACGAGCAGGTGCGGACAGTCGGAGCGCAAATCCATGAAGTGAGGATTCCGGTTCAAGTCCACTCCGACCAGCATGCGGGCGTTGCCGTTGTCGGTCAGCGGCGGGAGTTGATCGCGAAACTCACTGAAGGACAGCTTTTGGCGATCGGGCCGCTCCACGTCGATCACCAGGACGCCGCCTTCCTGTCGGATCAGGGCCGGTTTTTTCAGGCGAAGCTGAACGCCGAGATCGCCGCCCAGCGGCAGGATCCGGTTCACCTTCACTCCCGGCGAAGGCATGATGTGAAAACGCAGGAACGCCGGCCCAACGACCGGGTCTGAATCGAGCGTGACGACCGGTCCGAACTGCTCGAGGACCTGCACCAGTCTCTCGCCCAAAATCCGATGCTCGATGGTCGGCTTCGAGATATCTACGCTGCCCTTGACGCCTGCGATGGAACCGATCAGGTCGATCAACTTTGGACGGACCTCTTCCATTTGCGCTCCGGAGAGCCTCTCGCTTGTGCGACGAGGCGTGAAGTGAAACAAAGACAATTCGCCGGAATCGACGCCGCGGCTGTGAACCATGGCGTGATACAAGCACAATTGCGCCAGGTCCGCTTCGGACGATCCCGCTCCCAGTTTCAACTCGACCACGCACCAGCTTCTCGATGCCGGGTTTCTCCAGATGGCGTCGACGACCCCGCGAACCTCGACGGGAGCGGTCCAACGGGGATCTTCAATCCGCCAGGTTAATTCCTCTTCAAGCGAGAACTGTTCCAGCCCACACCACTGCTGCGTGCGCGGATCGTAGTGCAAGATTTTCTGCTCGACGCTGTTGGTAAGAAGCTGGCAGATGTATTGGCAGAGGTGCCCAGTGGCTTCCCAGAAATTGAGGACTTCACGAGCGGATCTCTGTAGCGTCGCCTGATTGCGGCGCAGCTTGGGGCCGATTATCGAAATCCAGACATGCTCGCGGAGTCTCTCATGTTGGTTCAGCGTGTCCATGTCGAGGACGTTGGGCCAGCTCTCGGGCGAGCGCGGGTCCATGACCCTGCGGAAGACGTCGTGAAACAGCGTTCCGAGCCACGCCGTACTTGCATGGCCGTCTCCCGCGGCGAATCCGGCCGCGCGATAGATTGCGCCGCGGACTTCGGACACGCTCACGCGGACCGGACTAGGCATGAGCGGTCTCCGCCTCAGATCCTTCCACCGCTTCGAAAAGCACCAGCGGAGGACCTTCCAATATGCCGAAGTGCATCGGATAACGGCGCGCACAAGAAGCTACCTCCTCTGTCGACAATGACAATTCCCGGCCGGCTGCATCCGCCTCCATTACACGGTGCTGGCTCAGCAACGCCAACAGCCTGGTTTTGGTAGCCGTCTCCGGGAGGGGATCGACCAGCGGCTTGATTCTTAACTCATCCCGCAACACTTCGAGCTGCGGCTGCAGGTTCGCGAGAGCCCATTTCGTGGCGGCGGCCTCATCCACGGTCTCACCATCCTGGCTCAACTCGCCCGCTCTGGCCGTCGCCGTCAGATTCCGGATCGCCTGCAGGGCGGCGAGCGCCTCCGGAAGCGGATGGATCTGCCGCGCGCCTTGTTCCTTGAGCTGATCGAGATACTGCGCGCCTCTCGATCCCGGTTTGGGCTGGATTGACGGATCGCTCAGGATCTTTAATTCCGGCTTTTCATTCCAGTTCCGGATGGCCTTTCTCAGTCGGTTCGTGAACGAAACGCCGGGCGCGTAGCAGAACATCAGGGCGACTTCGTGGACGCCCGTCCGGAACTCCAGGTTCGCATAACTGGGGCGATCCGGTTGGCGTCCGAGGACGGTCATGCCGCTACTTTCGAGCAGCCATGGGAGGGTATCGGCCAGGACTTTTTCGCCACCTGCTTTACGCCATTCGGAACGCGCTTGGGTCAGGAGGCGGTTGTATTCCTGCTGGAGGAAATCCTCGCGGCTGATTTGGGGGCGGGGATCGGCGTCGCCCATTTGGCGTGCAAACTCGACTTTACAGGCCTGGATGAGCTTACGCGGAAGACATCTTCCGGTTTGCGCAAATAGCGCACAAAGCGGAGTTGCGTCGAGCGGCCACAGCGGATCAGCGAGGTGACGCGCTCGAAGCGCCGCCAGGACCGGCGCGTTATCGAGCCTGGTTTTTATCAGCTCCTGAGCGGGCTCCCACTCGATCGGTTTCAGGGTCGCCTTCTCTTGGAGCCACCGATCCCGGATCGCGCCGTTAGCAAGCTTCTCCAACTTGTGTTCGAACGCTGCGACAATGCAGGAAATAAGCAGGACGTGCCGTTGCTCGTTTACAAGATCAGAGACCATTTGGCCTAAGCCGTAGTATCCGGCCTCTTCGCCCGGGTATGTTTCGAGCGCCTCCACTTGATCGAAACAGATCACTACGGTAGTGGGTGAAAGGAATCGAAGCAGCGCTTCCACAACAAGCTTCGCCTCCATTTCGCGGCTGCGATCCTCATCGTCTTTCTCGATTCCAATTCCGAGCGCCTCCAAATCGGCGTCAGGCAGGGCTTCGCCTCTCAACCACGCGCTTGCTGCGAGGGTGTGCCTTCCGGACGCTAGACTTTCGAGCGCGCGATGCACGCCTAAGTGTTTTACCTGGTCCAAGCGCCGCGGGTCTTTGCGAACCAATTCGTCAAGCCGGGTGTGTCCGTCCTGTTCCGCGTGAAGCAGGTCGCCGGCAAGACATCCTTGCAGGTGCCTCCATAGAGTGTGAGCGCTGGCGTTGCATCGTACATAGACGTACCAGGTTTTTTCGCCGTCCGGTAGCGCTTCGAGATATCTCTTCAGCCGGGACAGCAAGTGCGTTTTTCCGCTGCCCGGTTCCCCGGTCACAACGATGGAGATGGGATCGCTTCCGAGAAGAGCTTGCCGCAGACCGTTTCGCAGAAGCTGGAAGGCCTCATAGTTGATACTTGTGACATCAGCCGGCGAATCTATCCATGGAGAGCCCGTCGCTACGTTTGTGAACGGGTTCGGTTGGAACGGAATCGTTGCCTTCCTAGAGGGCGTAGATGGAGACATAGAAGTTTCCTAGACCGTCCGTCACAAACTGCTCCTGTTCGGCTTCGGGCAGGCGTGACGCATGGTCGTGCACAGCCAATAATGCTTTGCGTTCCTGCTGCAACAATAGCGCGGCCTGGTCGAAGACAGACTTCGGCACGGACGCCAGTTCCGGCTGCTGGCGCAGACGAAAAAACGTCACTGTCGTACCCGGGGCGAAGGCGATGCGGTTCATGGCCTCGAACATCCTTTGCGCGACTTCGGGGATCTCCGGTTCTCGCTCCACGGGCGGCTTGGCCTGCGCCGGACCGAAAAGCGCTCGGATTTGCTCCGTCGATCGTTCGATGCCGAATTCCGTCAGCAATCGTCCGATCTCCTGTTCCAGAAACGGCTCCGGGTACTGGACGTTCACATTCAGCTTGGCCTTGCCCACTACACGAAGCAGGTTTTCCTGAATCAAGTCCTTACGGACGCTTTCGAGCAGCTTTGAGGCGATCTTCGGAAGTTCCTGGGAAGCACGTTTCTTCAATGCAACAGCGGGTAGAAGCTCGCTCCTGGATAGATTTAAGAGGCGCTCCCGCGCCATTACCCCTGGATTTTTGTCCCAGTACTGATCCGCGCCCCAGGAATAAATTTTGCCGGCACTCACTTGCTCGTCGAGCACGGGCTTGAATGCCTTGCCGCTTTTTTGCTTGAGTAGCTTACTTAATTTAGCTGACTTCAAAGGCCCATCGGCCCCGTGAAGCACGCGTAAAATATCTTGCAATTCGACCGCGTTTTGGACGCTTTGAGAAATCATGTCCTGTGAGTACCATCATGTCAGATTCTCGCTTTTCGAGTTGATTATTACGCTTAGCTCAAACGCGCGCCCAGACCATTCGTCCGACGGCTTGAAACTCAACCGGTCGATGCCCGTCCGCGATCAGGCTGCTGCTTACGTCCATCGGAATTACCGCGCCGCTTTTGGCCAGGAGCTCCATTTCGCAGGCTGCCGTTCGCTCGCCCGCCATTTGCCGGACGCACATGTCGTCGAGGGCTGTCAGCGACTCCTTCGTGAGCAGATTTGCCAGGCTCATCATGGTGAGCTCATCGCGGGTGTAGCCGGTGATCCGCTCCATCGACCGGTTTACAGCCGTGAGACGCCCCTGCCAGTCGTAACTAAAAACCACTTCGCTCGCGTTCTCGACCAGGTTGCGATAGCGCTCTTCGCTCACCCGCAACGCCATCTCCGCGCGCTTTCGTTCGAGAGAGTACCGTATGGACCGGCCCAGCATCTCGGCGTCGTACTGGCCCTTTACCAGATAATCCGACGCGCCGGCCCGGATTGCCTTCAGAATCAGATCGTTGCCGGTATATCCGGTCAGCATGATCACCGGAGCTTGGCATTCCCTCTCCTGAGCCAATTTCAGCAGATCCAAGCCGCTTTTCGCTCCTAACGAATAGTCGAAAAGGTAGATATCGTGCTGGTTGTCGCAGATCTGCTCGGCCGCTGCCTCGTAGGTGGAGACCCAGTCCAAGTGCGAACAAAACTCGGTTATCTCGCTCAGCACATTGCGCGTAATGAGCGAATCGTCTTCGTCGTCCTCAGCCAGCAGGATGCTCAGATGGACGCGTTCCATAGTACCTGAAAGGTATGAAGGTTGTGCTCAGACAATCGTCGGTATCGGGGTTTCTCTTTATACAATTACGGAACCTTGTTCCACTGCGGATAGTATTAAGGTTAGAGCCCTATGCCGCCGCAAGAGACTGTTCGCGTCACTCCCGAGGAGATCATCAATTTCCTGCTCGAAGAGATGGAAGCCGGGATGTCGCCAAGTTACTACAGCAACCTGGTTCCCAGCGTCTATGACGTGTACTTGTACATCGACGATCTGGAGCGGCTGAGGCCGCTGGAGGCGCGAATCCGGGAAGAGGCGGTCAACGCGCTTAGCGAGAAGCTGGCTTCCCTAAATAAATCGCCGGAACCCCTTTTGAAACTGCCGATTCCGGGAGCTAAAAAGAAGCGCGGGAAACGATTTGAGGCGCTGGGCGATTTTACGGTTCAGTTTCATGAAAACACCGACGACGACGCGCGCGAGAATCCACTTGTCATCCACTCTACGTTCCCGGAGACTTCCACGGCGTCGGACGATCGCGTTGGTGTGCTGACCGAGCGGGTTTCGAAGCGCAGCACCGACGGGCAGGTGGTTACGACCGTAACGGCGGCGGCCGCGGTCTCGACCGAGCGCAGCGGGACGGTCGATACGCGCAGGGCTTCGGGTATCGTCTACGCCAATTTGTCGTACGAGGACGACAGCGGTCCGCATACCTACCAGATGACCAAGGACCTGATCAAAATCGGCCGCGGATCGGACGATCGCTGGGTGGATTTGAAGCTCAAAGCTAAGAAGGATGTTTCGCGCGAGCATTTTCAAATCCGGCGCGACCCGGCTAGTGGGAATTTCTTTATCAAGGATCTCAGCAGCCTCGGCACCACCATCAATGGCAAGCGCGTGCCCGGAAGCATCGCGCACGTGAACGGCGCGGAAGTGGATAGCAACGTCGAAATGCAGCTTCCCGAAAAGTCCGAGATTGGGCTCGCCGGAGTGATGTCGATCGAGTTCAAGGCAGTCAAGCAGCGATGACCGGACTGCACACAGCCCGCTATGCATTCCTGATCCTGCTGTTGTTATTCGCCGGAATCGCGGTGTTCGCCGCGTTCAGGAAGTCGCAACCATGACACTTTCGGCTGCGGGCACCGAAACCGGATTCGTGCGCCACAACAATGAGGACCGCGTGTATGTTGACGACGCGCGCGGCTTTTATCTTGTGGTCGATGGCATGGGAGGCCAGGAGGCCGGCGAACAGGCCGCGGCCATCGCGGTGGAGCGCATCCGAGCCCGGCTGGAACGCCAGACAGGGACCGTGGAGCAGCGTATCCGGGAAGCGATCGCGATCGCCAACAACTCCATTTTCGATACGGCGCAGAATAAGCCCGAATGGCAGGGGATGGCGTGCGTGCTCACGGTTGCGGTGATTGAAGACGGACAGGTGACGATCGGGCATGTCGGCGATTCGCGGCTCTACCGTCTGAAGCGCGGCGCTATTGAAAAGATCACGCATGACCATTCGCCGGTCGGAGAACGCGAGGATCGCGGCGAGATTTCTGAAGCCGAGGCGATGAACCATCCCCGCCGCAATGAGGTTTTTCGCGACGTCGGATCTCAATCGCACACGCCGGACGATGAGGATTTCATCGAGATCTTGCGGATCCCGTTCGCCCCGGATAGCGCGCTGCTGTTGTGCAGCGATGGGCTGAGCGATGCGATTTCGTCGAAGCAGATCCAAAGCATCGTGGAACAGAATGCGGGAAACCGGTCGGCGGCGGTTCGTGCCCTGATCGCCGCTGCCGTTGAGGTCGGGAAAGATAACGTGTCGGCTGTGCTGGTGGAAGGCGATAAATTTGTGGCGTCTTTCGGAAAGGCGAAGTCGCGGCAGCCGCAACGGCCGATTGTGACCGATCCTCCGCCGTCCGCGCCGGCGCCTGCGCCCGTCATTATCCAACACGCCATCCAGCCCGCCGAGGTTCCCTGGTATCGGAGCGGGCCGGCGTGGCTGTTTTACGGACTGCTTCTGGGAGCGCTCGCGACTTTCGGCGTCCTGAAGTTTTTGATGCCGGAACAGCCGTTGTCCGGTCCGCAGTCGCTTTTTGTGAAGGCTCCGGATACTATCGCGGAGACGCTTGAAAAAGCCAATCCGGGCGATACCGTTTACGTGACTCCGGGAACATATACGGAAACGATTCACCTGAAGGATGGCGTCGACCTGGTGGCCCAGCGCGCGCACGATGCCATTATTGATGGCTCGGTTGCAGCCGATAATATCCGCCGCGCCCGTTTCGAGGGTTTTCAGCTTCACGGCATCACGATTCACGACAGTGACGTGAGTATTTCCCGTGTCGAGGTCAGCAATGCTCCTGTTGCCGGCGTCGAGTTTAGCGGAACTTCGCGAGGGTCGATTGTCGCGTCCTGGATTCACGACAGCGGCGGGGCCGGAATTGTCGTCAGAGATTCCGCTGCGCCTTCGATCGAGAACAATGTGATCGTCTCGAACGGATTGGCGTCGAAGCGGCCTGGTCTGCTGATTCAGTCCGCCATACGGCCCCACGTGACCGCGAATATTCTTCTCAGCAACGGAGCTGAAGCGATCTGGATGCCGGAAGCGGATCAGAGCCTGATCGATCATAACTACTTCAGCGTGTCCGGCAAGCCCGATAATAAGCCGAAATTCCGCGTCGTCGCGCCGACAGGAGGAGCCCGTGAATCCCGGTGACCGTTACGGGCGCTATCAGGTGGTGCGGCTCATTGGACGAGGCGCGATGGGTGAGGTCTATCTCGCGAACGACACGGAGGCGCGACGCCAGATCGCGCTGAAGCTCGTTTATAAAGGACCGGACGCCGAGGATCAGGAAGTTCTGGAAGC
This sequence comes from Bryobacterales bacterium, assembly GCA_963802915.1. Lineage (GTDB taxonomy): Bacteria > Acidobacteriota > Terriglobia > Bryobacterales > Bryobacteraceae > JAICMB01. The sequence continues at coordinate 376,240 of CAWDKQ010000015.1, read as the reverse complement.
GGAACGGCTGGGCGCGGAGTTGCAGAAGCGTCTCAGCGGATTCGATCGCCGCGTCGTCATCGTAAACCGTTACGGCGAGATCAATGGCGACCTCTTCATCGAGATGGAGTACATCGATGGCGAGGATCTTTCGACGATTCTGTCTCGCGGTCCGCTGTCGCCGGGTTTCGCCACACACATCGCGATCGAGTTGTGCGAGATGCTGGAGAACCTGAGCGCATTCACAACGACGATTGCGGACCGGCCGTTTGCGGGAATCATCCACGGCGATCTGAAGCCGCGCAACGTGAGGCTCAACACCCACAACCAGGTGAAGGCGCTCGATTTCGGAATCGCAAAGGCGCTTTCGCAGACCCGCAAAGCGACCATCAACCTATTTGCGAGCGCGGCCTATTGCTCGCCCGAACGGCTCGAGACGCAGCAGATGGATAGTCATTCCGATCTGTGGTCGGTCGGCGTTCTGCTGTATCAAATGCTCTCAGGTCGTCTGCCTTTCGACGAGCCGAACAAAGAAAGATTAGAGCGCCGCATCCGCTCGTCCGCGCCTCCAGCGCCGCTGCCTCCGGCGTGCCCCGAGCCGCTCAGCCGCATCATCTTTCAGATGCTGGCCCGCGATCCTGCTAGCCGCTATCAGACCGCGACCGAGATGAAGGCCGACCTGGTGCGGTTCCGAAATAATGAGCCAGTGCTGGCGACGGCGCCTGTGGTCGACAACGATGCTACGGTTCGAACCACGGCGCCCGCTCCACAGTTCGTGCCCGGCGATGACGCGACTACGCGAACCATTCCCGGTCCGGTTGCGGCTCCGGCTTCCGCTCCCGTGAAGCCTCCGCTTCGTCCTCCACCGCCTCCGCCGATTATCTGGCCGCCGAAGAAAACCCAGCACAGCAGGATCGCGCTCGGATGTTTCGCTATCGTCGGCTTTATGGGTTTTCTGGCTTTGGTCAACGGCATGATGCAGTGGAGTTCCTGGAGTCAGGCCGAGAAGTTGAAATCGGATCTTCAAACCGAGCGGGTCACGAATCTGGATGACGCGTGGTCCCGCTATCAGGCGCTCGCGAAGCATTCCGGTGGCTTCATCAGCGGTGCGCGCAGCGCTCTGAAGAATAAATTGGTGGCCGCGGCCGACGATGTGATTTTGGCGTATCGCAATAACGACGCGCCGGGTATCTACGAAGCGCAGTGGATACAGGCTCGCAATGAGCTGGCTCGCGCGCTCGAACTCGATCCCGACGATAACGGTGTGAAGGGCCGCTTGCGGGAAGTGGAGGGTCATCTCGACCAGATTTACGGGGATCGTGCCAGGAATGCGACGCGCCAGAAGTACTGGAACGCCTCGCTTGCGAAGTTCAACGAGGCGTCCGAGCTGCTCAAGAAGTCGCCGGACCCTTACCTCGGGTTGGCTCGTCTTTACGTTTATGAGCTCAACGACATGGATCGCGCCGAGGATGCGTTGAACAAGGCTGGTGAGTACGGGCATCCGACGGGGAAAAAGGAAACCGCGCTGCTCGCCGATGGGTATCGCAAACGCGCGGATCGCGCTTGGAAGGAATCTCGGAGTCTTATCGAGAATCCCGATCAGGAGCGGGAGTTTTTGAATCGGGCGCGCCAGGATTATATTCACGCGCAGATGCTTTATGAGCAGGTCGGGCTATTCGGCGATGCTCCCAAAAATCAACTGCTCGCGGCGCAGGGCCAGCAGCACGTGGACGATCGCTTGACGCAACTGCAATACGGGACGGTCTCGAAATGAAAGTTTCCCGAGCTGAAATCGCCAGCCGCGCCGAAGAACGAAAGATCACCATCCAGCGTGAGCGCGCGGCTTCGCGAGGTCTCGAACTGGCATTGCTGGTAGCAGCTTCGCTGATTGTGGGCACGGGGCTCTGGCTGGTGTATGCGGCCAAAACGCACGATGCGGCGGATGTCGAAAAGAACACGCTGAATCTCAACGCAATGACGGGTCCGCAGCAACTGGTTCCCTATCTCGGAATGATGCCTGAGCCGCACGATCAGGAAGTGGTGGCGGATCGGATTTTCCAGGCGGTTAGCGAGGGAAAACGTTTTGAGAACGACGGGGCTATCCTGCGGCTGCGAAGTGCGGATAAGAAACGGATTCTCACTTCATCGGAATTTGCGACGTTAAAGCCGAGTTTGCGCGTGAGGGATCTCAGCGCTTTTCGGCGCAAGTTTCTGCTCTGGACGATTCCCTTTTTCTTCGCATTTTTCGTTGTTCACGTAGTCTGGCGCGTCCGTAAATTCACCGGGGACAAGCTCTTTCTTCCGATCATGATGCTGCTTTCGGGCCTCGGCTTGATTCTGATGATCAGCTTGAGGGATCCGCTGCGCGACACGTTGATGTTCACGGACTTCGCGCAGGGCGCGTTGTGGGGTTGTCTTGCTCTTATCGCGTTCAGCATTCCGGACTACGAGCATCACTTCAGCCGGCTGAGCTGGGTTCCGCTTGCTGTGAGCTTGCTGCTCGCCATCGCGCTCGGCATTTTCGGATCGGGGCCCGGTGGCAGCGACGCCAAAGTGAACCTCTTCTTTTTCCAGCCGGTCGAAATCATCCGAATTCTGTTGGTGTTTTTCCTGGCCGGATATTTCGCGCGGAATTGGGATGCGCTGCGGCAGTTGCGGCAAAAAGAAGGACGCTTCGAGAAGTTCAACGTGCCTCGGCTGGATTATGTTCTGCCGGTTATTCTCGGCGTTCTGACATCGCTTGCGTTGTTCTTCTGGCTGAGCGATCTCGGTCCGGCGCTGGTGATCGGATGCCTGTTCCTGACGATGTACAGCATCGCGCGGAATCGCGTGCTGCTGGCGACGGCGGGACTTGCCGTAATCATTCTCGGATTCGCCGGAGGATATCTGACCGGCTTCCCGCGAACCGTGACGCAGCGCGTGCAGATGTGGAAATCGCCGTGGGATAACCATGTCCGCGGCGGGGATCAGTTGGCCGATTCGTTGTGGGCGTTGTCTTCAGGCGCGGTGACCGGGTCCGGGCTCGGGCTCGGCGAACCGGAATCGATGCCTGCCGCTCACACGGACCTGATCGTTTCCGCCTTCGGCGAGCAGGCCGGATTGCTGGGCATACTGGCGCTTTATCTCTTATACTCGGTCCTGATTTATCGCGGCCTGCGGATTGCGGCTTCGGCGCCGGGAACATATTCGTTCTTTCTTGTTACTGGGCTGGCGCTCATTCTGGCGTATCAGATTCTGCTGATTACCGGCGGTTTGCTGGGTTTGATTCCGCTGTCGGGCGTGGTATCGCCGTTCTTGAGTTTCGGGCGGACATCGATGGTGGCAAATTTCGCCTTGTTCGGGATCATTCTGGCCGTGTCCAGTCAGATCAAAGCTGCGAAGCCCTCTCCGCTCGCTCCGCAGGTGAAGTCGCTGCTGGCCGGGCTCGCAGTGGTGCTGCTAATCGTGCTGGGCCGATTTGCCTGGGTGCAGGCGGTGAGAGCCGATGCGATTCTGGTCCGTCCCACGCTCGTGGTGCAGGCGGACGGCGCTCGACGGTACCAATACAATCCGCGGATTCTCGAAGTCGCTCGCGACGTTCCCAAGGGAACGATCTACGATCGCGCCGGAATCCCGCTGGCCACCAGCGATTGGTCTCTGCTCCAAAAGCACCAAGCTGATTATCACGAAGCTGGGCGTGGCGCTCGATCAAACCACATCGAAAAACGAGACTCGGCAATATCCGTTCGGCGCCGCGATGTTTTACCTGCTCGGCGACACGCGATCCCGAATCAAGCAGGGCGCGACCAATACCGCATTTCAGGAGAAGACTTCGCGCATCCGGCTGCAAGGCTTTGACGACGTGGCAGAGATCGAAGAGAGCCGCGATCCCGAGACGGGCCAGGTAACGGCGCGGATTCATCGCGACTATCGGGCGCTGATCCCGCTGCTGCGGCATCGCTATGAGCCGGATAATCCGCAAGTGAAGGCGATTCTTGAAAAGCCGCGCGACGTTCACATGTCGATCTCGGCGGCGCTGCAGATGCGCGCCTCTGAAATACTGAGCCGCAATCTTACGAAGCTCGGAAAACAAAAAGGCGCGCTCGTGGTTTTGGATCCCTCAACGGGCGATTTGCTGGCGGCCGTGAGTTATCCCGTGCCCAGCGCGGAGCAGTTTGCGAGTCTCAAGAGCAGCCCACAATCTCCGCTTCCGGATGCCGATCTGATCGACCGCGCGCGATTTGGCCTTTATCCCCGGGGTCGTCGTTCAAGATTGTCACGGCCATCGCGGCGCTGCGTAAAGATCCGGCGCTCGCGCAGCAGCATTACGAATGCGTCCGCATGCCGGATGGCCGCATCGGCAACGTGGTCTGGAAGCGCGAAATTCGCGATGACGTCAAGGACACGGAGCCGCATGGTTCAGTGGATCTGGGTAAGGGGATCATCGTTTCGTGCAATGCATTCTTCGCGCAGTTGGGTGCAAACAGCGTCGGCGCGGATGCGTTATTTGAGACCGCGACGAAGCTCGGCATTTCCGTGGCGCGTCCGAACACTGTGAAGCAGCTGCATGAATTTCTGCCGCAGGCGTCTTACGGGCAAGGACAAGTGGTAGCATCGCCATTTCAAATGGCGCGGGTCGCGGCGACGATTGCGAACGGCGGCAGCGCTCCGCAAGGCCGCTGGATTACCGATGAAACCAATCAGCGTGTGCAGCCTCCGGAAGTGCTGCTGACGCCCGAACTCGCGAAGCAGCTTGCTGGATACATGCGCGGCGTCGTGACGTCCGGCACTGGCCGCGTGCTGAGCGGATCGCCTGTTCCCATCGCGGGAAAGACGGGGACGGCGGAACTGGCGAACGACCCGTCGCACGCCTGGTTCATCGGATTCGCGCCTTATGGTGGCAAACCGGGCAAGCAGATCGCTTTCGCTGTTCTCGTCGAAAATGGACAATATGGTGGGACCGCGGCCGCGCCGATTGCCGGCGAGATTGTCGCCGCGGCGCACCAATTGGGATTGATATGAGATCACTCGAACAACTGGATCGATGGATTGCAGGCAAGGTGAAGGGCTGGACGTCTCATGTTTCGGGCGTTCCGCAGAGCAAAGAACTGCTGGAGATCCGGCGGGAGATTCTGGAAGACGTGCGCGATCGCATCGAGCCCAAAGGGGAAGGAAAATGCCTGTTCCCGTACAACGTGGTTGCGGTTCACGTCGGCGCGCAGGAGGAAGCTTTCAGCGAGCTTCCCTCGGAAATCGAAGCGCTCTTAAAAGAAGCAAGCTGCACGATTCCGAGCGGGCTGACGGTCACCGTGGACGTGGAAGAGGACAGCGCCCCGTTTCGAATCGATTATTCGAATCACAAAGCGGAAGGTGCGGTTCCGGCCGAGCGGCCGACGGTAAAGCTGACGCTGGTGCGCGGCACAGCGGAAGCTCCCGAATATACATTTGCGTATGAGCGAATTAATATCGGGAGGCTGCGAGAAGTGGTGGGCGAAAAAGACGGACTGCGGCGGCGCAACGATGTCGCATTCGCGGAAACTGAGACAACGGTGTCACGCGAGCATGCGCAGATTCGATTCGATATCGAGAGCGGGAAGTTCCGGCTCTACGATTCGGGCAGCCAGCGTGGGACCAGCGTATTTCGCGCCGGACGCCGTCTGGAAGCTCCACGAGCCCGTGGCGTGCAACTCCAGCCGGGAGATGAAATCCACATCGGCGATGCGCGGATCAGGTTTGAGCTTGCGCCGTAGCTAACGCGCGGTCTTCGGCATCGTAATCGAACAACGCGGAATCGTAGGCGGCGCCGGGCGCGGAGCGCTCCCATGCGATAGTGCGATCGAGGGACTGCTCGACGGAAACGGGATCGGAGTAGCCGAGTTCGGAGCGGAATCGCGCGCTCGAAATGGCCATCTCCTGTTTGAAATTCACGGGGATTCGAAGATGCGCGGGGAGCTTGTCATCCGGCATGACAGCAACGCGGCCCTTCCAGCCATGGGCCGCGGCGAGCATCGAGATGCGTTCGGCGGTGGTCGGAATGATAGCCTCGCCGAGGTTGTAAATCCGGCCGTCCGTTCGCGGGTCTGTTGCGGCGATTGCAATGGCGTCAGCGATGTTCTCCACGTAGCCGTGCGTCCAGCGCCACGCGCCAACGCCGGCTCCGAGCAGGATCGCAGGCCGGTTATCGTCCATGCGCTTCACGACGCCGAGGAAGCGATGATAACGGTCGCCCGGGCCGTAGACGACGGGAAGCCGGACAACGCAGGCGGGCAGATCCGGCGCGCTCATGGCCGTGCGCTCCACCAGGATCTTCTCGTATTCAGGCATCGATTCGCGGTAGGGATAGAGGGCGGTACGCAGGCGTGAATCCTCGGTGATCGGCATCGGTTCCAGTTGGCCTGTCTCCGTTCCACGCAGCACTCCATAGGCGCGATACACGTCGCCGCTCGACAGCACCACAAGCTTTCCCACGCGGCCTCGGAATAAGCGCAGAGCGTTCTCGGCGTCTTCCTGCGTCATGGCGCAAACGTGAATCACGGTGTCGGCTTCGAGGTTGTGCTTGTCCGGCAGCGACGCAATATCGGCGTGAATGTGCGGCACTTCGGCGGGAAGATCGGCTTCCGTTTCTCCGCGATGCAGAACGGTTACTTCGTGGCCGCGATCTAGAAGGCGACGCGCGATGTGCGGTCCAATGAAACCGGTCCCGCCGATAATGAGTGCGCGCATTTATTGCGGCCGCGCTTCCACTAATTCGATGGACACTCCGTCGGGGCCGTCGACCATATTTCCCTTCACCGTGACGCCATTGGCTCGGAGGCGTTCGACCGCGGCATTCAGATCCGGCACGCTGAAGGCGATGTGATCGATGACCCGGCCAGCCGTGGGCTCGAATGATGTGCGTCCTTTCCAGACGTCGGGAGAATTTTGACGCGCGTGCTCGATCGGAAAGATGATGATGTTCACGTCGTCCGACATCAGCGACATCGCGGGCGCGACCTGGAATCCTTTATAGAAACGCGGCTCGCGCGTTCCGCTGCCTCGCCCTTTCGCGCCGAAATTCTTGATGTAGAACTCGCCGGCGGCGATGGGATCGGCGCTGAACAAATGCAGGTGGCCGAAGTGATGATGGTTGTTCGTATTCAGCTCGATAAGCGCATGGTCGGGCCCGTCGACATAGGCGTAATAGAATCCCGCACGGCCGGCGAGGCCGCTGATGTCGGTGATCTGCGTTTGGAACTTCGTGCCCATGTCGAGCTGTTTCTGGTACGTCGTCTTCATGTCCTCCGCACCCCAGCCGATGTGCCAGATTGCGGAGACGAGATCCGATGGCGGCGGCTGGTCCACTTTGTTGAAAAACAACCACGCCTTGCCCGCACGAACCGCATCGTGGCCGTCATATGCGGCTTTATCGCATTCGAAGTGGCTGGTATAAAACTCAATGGCCGCGGCAGGATCCGTGGAATTCAGATGGACGTGGTGGAAGTGAATGTCCTGACCGGCGGCTATCGCGCAGGCGAACAGGGCGAGCGTCGTTCTCATTGTGGAGCGATTATAGCGAACCTCCGTCGCAATAACTGCCGCGAAATGCAATGGTCTGCGCTACTTCAGAGCCTCCGACACGATGGACTGGGCTTCTTCCTGAATTCTGCGCAAATGCTCGGTGCCCATGAAGCTTTCGGCGTAGATCTTGTAGATCTCTTCGGTGCCAGATGGACGGGCTGCGAACCAGCCGTGTTCCGATATTACTTTTACGCCGCCGATCGGATTGCCATCGCCTGGAGCCTTTGTTAATACCTTCACGATCGGCTCGCCAGCAAGGTCCTTCGATTTTATGTTTTCAGGCGACAGATTCGCCAGAATTTCCTTCTCCTCGGCGTTGGCCGGCGCGTCCATTCGCTCGTATGCGGGATCGCCGAAACGACGCGTGAGGTCGGCATACACTTCGCCCGGATCTTTTGACATGCAGGCCGTGATTTCGGCTGCCAACAATGCCGCGATCATGCCGTCTTTATCGGTTGTCCAGACAGTTCCGTCCTTGCGCAGGAACGACGCTCCGGCGCTCTCTTCTCCCGTGAACCCGAGCCATCCGTCGAGCAGGCCGTCGACGAAAAATTTGAACCCGACCGGAACCTCGTAGAGGATGCGGCCCAGGTTCGCCGCGACACGGTCGATCATGCTGCTGCTCACTACTGTCTTGCCGACCTGCGCCGAGTCCTTCCAGTTCGGCCGGTGCGCATAAAGATAATGGATCGACGTGGCGAGGTAGTGGTTCGGCTGCATCAGGCCGGAGCTCTTCGTGACCACGCCGTGACGGTCGTGATCCGTATCGCAAGCGAAAGCGACATCGAACCTGTCCTTCAAAGCGATGAGGCTTTGCATCGCGTACGGCGACGAAGGGTCCATGCGGATCTTGCCGTCCCAATCGACCGTCATAAAACGGAAAGTGGGATCTACGATTTTATTGACGACGGTCAGATTCAGGCCGTAACGCTCGGCTATGGGTTCCCAATAATGAACGCCGGCTCCTCCTAGCGGATCGACGCCGAGTTTGAGACCGGCGCTCTTGATTGCGTCGAAGTCGAGGACATTGGCGAGATCCGAAACATATGTCTGGACGTAATCGTAGCGATGCGTTGTGGGAGCAGTCATCGCCTGCGCGAACTGCATTCGCTTCACACCGCTCAGCGCAGCTTCCAAGTAGGCGTTGGCTCGATCCTGCACGGTGCGCGTGATGTCAGAGCCGGCAGGACCTCCGCTCGGAGGATTGTATTTGAAACCGCCGTCGTCCGGAGGGTTGTGCGAAGGCGTGATCACGATTCCATCCGCGAGACCGATTTTGCGGTTCCGGTTATACGTCAGAATGGCGTGAGAGACAGCGGGCGTAGGCGTGTACTCGTCATTGGCGGAGATCATAGTCTCCACTCCGTTCGCAGCCAGCACTTCCACGGCGCTCGCAAACGCGGGCTGCGAGAGCGCGTGGGTATCGAAACCGATGTAGAGCGGTCCGTTGATGCCCTGCTGCTTGCGGTAATCGCAAATAGCCTGCGTGATCGCGAGAATGTGCCATTCGTTGAACGCGCGCGCGAAAGAAGATCCGCGATGACCCGAGGTTCCGAAAGCAACCTTCTGTTCGCGGACCTTGGGATCGGGCCGCTCGGAATAATATGCGGTAATCAATTTCGGTATGTCTACGAGCATCGATGGGTCGGCTGGTTTGCCCGCCTGCGGACTGAGGTTCATGGTCTCTTTGTCGCTCCTCTCTCGAATAGATGCGATTCCGATACACTATGCTCACATGAAACAAATCTGCTATACAGTTATTTTGGGAATCGCGAGCATTGCATCCGCTTTATCTTCCCCCGAAAGCGCCCCGTTTGTGGGTCGCTGGGACATTACAATCACGACACAGAATGGTTCGTATCCGGATTGGATGGAGGTGGTGGAGAAGGACGGGCAGTTGAGCGCGCGGGTGCAGCCGCGCGGCGGCAGCGTGCATCCGGCCGCGGGAGTGAAAGTGGATGGCTCTCATTTGCTGGTGACGGTGTCGGCCGCTGCGGCGAATCGCCCGGAGGTTACTTGGGACCTGACCAGTAGCGGCGACAGCATCAGCGGCACGCAGAAGCGCGGAGACGCGACGGCGCAGATTGCGGGAGTGCGCGCGCCCGTGCTGAAGCGGAATCCTCCGAAATCGTGGACCAAGCCGGAGTCGTTGTTCAACGGCAAGGACCTGACGGGTTGGGAGCCGGACGATCCGAAGATCAATCATTGGGTGGCGCAGGATGGCGTGCTGCTGAACGAATCGCATGGCGCGAATTTGAAGACCACGCGGAAGTTCGAGGACTTCAAATTGCATATCGAGTTCAATTGTCCCGAGGAAGGAAACAGCGGCGTCTATCTGCGCGGCCGGTATGAGGTGCAGGTGGAATATGAGAAGCCGGGAACGGAAGATCCGTTCCATAGCATGGGCTCAATTTACGGGATGCTGGCGCCTTCGGTGGAGTTGCCGCGTAAAGCGGGCCAGTGGGAGAGTTTCGACATTATGCTGGTCGGCCGCAACGTGACTATTTCGCGTAATGGCGTAAAGACGATCGACAACAAGGAAATCCCCGGGATTACGGGCGGCGCGCTGGATGCGAATGAGGGCGAGCCGGGCCCGTTTTATATTCAAGGGGATCATACGGGCGGGATGAAGTATCGGAATATTATGGTGTCGGTGCCTCGTTAGTCCCTTACTCCGCCGGAGCCGGCGTGGCCTCACCAGTAACTTCGCTATTCCGACGTCGCTCCACCGCGGCCGACCGAAGCATCATCGCGGCGGTGTAAACAACGACGACCACAACCAGCCATCGCACCGCGGCCAGCGGTAGCGACTTCACTACAAACGCGGCCAGCAACACTCCCGGCACGCCCCCAATCGTGAGGCCCAGCGCCGATTTCAAATTGTATTTCTGAGCTCTGATGAACTGAACACTACCCACCGGCATCAGGAACGCGCAAGATCCCATCATGATCGGAAACGCCGCCCGTGGATTCATGCCCAACAAATAGATCACCATCATGCAGGGAGCGAACAATCCAATGCCGATCGTCATCAAAGCTCCGAATAAAAGATTGCACGCCACAGCCAGCGCCAGCCGCGTGCCGGTCAATCCCAGTAGTTCTCCGCCGCCAGGCAACAATGAAAGTTGACTCGCCGCCATGATGACCGCCGCGGCCATCAACGCGCTCCCCATGCCGATCTGAACTCGCCGCCGCGGCCAATGGCTCACCGCCCCCGCTCCCAGCCACGCTCCCACCACCGACGCCCCAATCATGAGTACCAGCGTGGCGACATCCACCTGCACAATCGCGATAAAAATGATCGCCTCGCAGATCGAAGGCAGTGCGTGGCCGACGTTCAACGTTCCCGGAATCTCTTCATCGCGCACCAGGCCGAACAGTTTAAAAACCGCGCTCGTGGTGGCAAAGGAACCGATCCCCAGCGTGTCGAAGAAGTTCGTGACGAAGCCGATAACCAGGTCGAGCGGTCCGGGAACTTTCCGTGATGCTGTCGCGGCGCCGGCTGACCGATGGCGAACAATCGCCGCAATCCAGAAACCAATGAACCCGACCGTAAAGGCCGCCAACGCCACGAACAGGGCTAACTTCATATGGTGAATTCTCTCATGCTCCGCTGGCCGCCGTGGTCTCGATGTTCTCGAACAGCCCTTCGAGCAGTTCCCGCGAAGCCTGCTCGCGCGTGTCATCGGCGTCGTAAACGAGAGCCATCGTGGTAACCATAGTTGCTTCTCCGGCGGGCTCGCTGAAGATCGCGATCAACGAATCGTCAATCTCGTAGCACGCTTGTCCGAAAGGATCCCAATAGCGCTGTTCGCCTTTTAAAGGCGCGCTCAGACGGAGCAGAACCTCGCGATGCTGCATCGAAATCATCCGGAGAATAGACACGTTGCGGCAGGTCTTGTACGCCCGCTCTGCGCCGTGCTTGAGCAGATAGACGAACTGTCCCCAGGCATGCGAAGTCGTCTCCAGCTCAGCATCGAAGCTTGCGTCATCGCCGAAAGCGGAATTGACCAGGCGCAGAGTGGTGTGCCCGCCATCGCGAGCCTCAATCGTAAATTCGACTACGCTGGGATCGCGACCGCTTCCACGGCCCTGAGTTTGCCGCAGTATCCGCTCCGGCTCCAACGCTTCAATGCGCGATTCGCCCGCGCATTCCGGCCCCCAGGAAACCCAGATCTTACCGCCCTCGCCCGGCTCGACCCGCGCTTCCGGAGCGAACCAACTCTGAACCGGACGCAGCCGATTCTGCCCTTGGCTCCGGGCGTACCAGCGCGGCAATCGCATGATAATGAACGGCATGGAGTAACATCACTGTTTGCGGCCCTGGATGTGGCAAGTGGCGTCACCATCAGCAATTGCTATCGGCGTCACCGCCATCAGGAATTTCTGCGATTTCTCAACGATGTGGATGCCAACCTCCCGCGCGGGTTGGAGGCTCATTTGGTAATGGACAACTACGGAACCCACAAGGTGAGCAAGGTGCGAACCTGGTTAGCGCGTCATCCCCGCTATCATGTCCACTTCACGCCAACCAGCGGAAGTTGGCTGAATCTGGTGGAGCGGTTATTCGCCGAAGTGACGGAGCGCTGCGTACGCCGCGGAAGCCATACCGCAGTCCGAGAACTGGAGAAAGCCATGCTCTCCTACTTGGACCACCGCAACCAAAATCCCAAGCCCTTCGTGTGGACTGCGGACGCGGATCTGATCTTGGGAAAAGTCGAAAGACTTTGTCAACGTATTTCCAACTCAGGACACTAGCACTCCACCCGCGGAGCGTGGACCGCGAATATGAACCAGCGCAGCAGCGCATTGCCGATGCCCAACTTGCTGAGGGCTTGGCCGATATCAAGGCGGGCCGGGTCCGCGGTGATGTTTATTTGCATCGTGGACGTTATCCCGGCATCCCAAATAGCGCGCAGCCTGAGTGCCGCCTTATCTCGGCTCGATGCTTCCGAAAATCTCGTCAAGCACTGACTCAAAGTGCGCAGACTTCGCGTCGCCTTTCCAATACTCCAGCATCAGCCGAAAGTCCTCACCATGCAACGTGAAGTAGTAGTCGACCACTCGCTCCAGCACCTCATCCTGCGGGTCTCTCTGGAAATCGGCATGTACTTCGACAACATTGCTTGGTTTTTTCTCAGACGGCTTCGGGACAAGCAGCCGGTTGATAACAATGTTAGAGCAACCAATCGAATTATTGAACTTGATCCACTCACTCATCCCTTTACCTCTGACCATGGGTCGGACACCCGTGAACGGTATCAGAAAAATGTGAGCGCCATGCTCCGGAAACAAGCCCTGAGGCAGAAGAATCTTCGGGTCGTAATTGAAGAAAACGGGGATACCGTTCGCCGAAACAGAGACATGCCATCTTTTCGGCACCCTTAAACTGTACCCATATTGATCGCTAACGAATCTCTTCTGGTCCACGGCGAAAAGCGACGCCGAGAGCAAAAGCGCGAGGAAGCCCAGCACACTTGCCACTCGTTCAAAATTCTTTCGCGATTAAATTCCCAATAGACGCAACAATATATAAAACCCGCCCACCCTGACTCGGACGCCCCCACCCTAAACTCGAATCAGAAAGACGGTTTCCAAAAGAAGCTGTCTTCCGGTGATGTACCGATTGGTGGCCACCAACTCTTCACCGCAAATAGTGCCGGGCCGACCGGGCCGCAAGTTCTCTGAAAAGAGAGCGAGCGGCGCTTCCGGAAGTGGGTCCGGCTGGATCGCGATCCACGGTGCGCTGGAACGCGCCGGCATAACTCCGATCGCCACCCCTTCAGACGATGTCCGAGGTGCAGCGGACCTGAAGGGAGCGTCGGAGGTGAAACGTAGAACCTAGAACTTAGAACGTAGAACGCTTCCCCGCCGTAGTGTCTCTACTCCCCCAGCAATTCCAAATACCGCGCCACCGCCTCAATCCCCATAAAGAAATTCGGCAAATGCATCTTCTCATTCGGCGCATGCAAATTATCGTCGGGCAATCCGAATCCCATCATGACGCTCGGAATCCCGAGATATTCATCGAACACGCCGACAATCGGAATGGATCCGCCGGATCGAATATAGACCGTTTCCTTCCCCCAGACCTGCTTCATCGCTTCCGCCGCGGCGTGTATATATTTGTTATCCGGATTCACCAGCGACGGCGCCGCAATGTGGATCAGCTTGAACTCCGCCGTCACACCCTTAGGAGTCGCAGCCTTCACCGCCGCCTGAATCTGCTTCACCGCTTCTTCCGGTTGCTGGTCCGCAACCAGCCGCGTACTCACTTTCACAACAGCCTTCGCGGGAATCACTGTCTTCGCGCCCTCACCGGTAAATCCGCCGCGAATCCCGTGGACTTCCAAAGTCGGACGCGCCCACGTCCGCTCGAATAGCGGAATCTCCGGCTCGCCCACCAACTCCTTCGCGCCGATTTCCTTCTCCGTGTATTCCTTTTCGTCGAAAGGAAGCCGCGCCCACGCCTCGCGCTCTTTCTCGCTCGGCGGCACCACGCGATCGTAGAATCCTGGAATCTTGATATGCCCCTCGCGATCCTTCAACGCCGTCAAAATCTCCGCGACTGCCATCATCGGGTTCGGAGCCACGCCGCCATAAACGCCCGAATGCAAATCCTGCCGCGCGCCCTCCACGACAATCTCGCCATACACGATCCCGCGCAGCCCGACGCAAATGGTCGGCAGTTCCGGTGCGAACATTTCGGTATCGCAAATCACCGCGGCATCGGACTTGATCTTAGCCGGCTTGCTCTTGACATAGCTCTCGATGTGTTCGCCACCAACTTCTTCCTCGCCCTCGATCAGGAACTTCACATTGATCGGCAGCTTGCCGTGCTGCTTCATCAACCCCGCCACGGCGTTCACGAGAATGAGCACCTGGCCCTTATCATCGGCGGACCCGCGCGCATAAATATTGTTATTGCGGATGTCGGGTTCAAACGGCGGCGATTTCCATTCATCCAGCGGATCCGGCGGCTGCACGTCGTAATGCCCGTACATCAATAGCGTCGGTTTACCGGGCGCGCCCAGCCACTCGGCGTAGACCAGCGGATTGCCTTCGCCTTCAATCAGCTCGGCGTTCTGCATGCCCGCCTTCGTAAGCGCATCCCGTACGAACTCCGCCGCGCGCCGGATGTCGGGCTTATTCTCGCTTAACGTGCTGATGCTCGGAATACGCAGTAATGCCTTCAAACCGTCTAAATATTCTTCATGGTGCTGCTCATAATAATTCATTAGGCCACCTCATTTCGATTCGAATCCAACCGTATTCACAATCACCCCCAGCTCGCGATGCTCGTTTCCGCCGGCCGGCAGCGCCTTGTCGAGCGAAAAATCGACAGCCGCGTTCCCGTTGCGAAACGCCGCAGCCGGCACGTCGCGAATATATTCGAACTCGCCGGCTTTCGTATATTCCTGGGGCGTCAGCGCGACACCATTCACTACCGCGGAGACTTGAACGGAATGCAACGCCTCGATGCTCGACTCTGGAATCCCAAACCGCAGCATGAGGACGGCGCCTTTGCGAGCGGCGGTTGGAGGCGGTTTCAGAGTAGCGCTAAATGTTCGGCCGGTCCAGCGGCCCGTTCCTTCCAGCGGGAAGAAGCCTTGCGTGAGCTGCTTGTCCGCCCTTGGATCGGATACATTCAACATGATCGCCGGGCCGTCGAAGCGCGGCGTTTGATACCCGCCCCCGCACCCTGCCAGAACTATGAAAAGCGCAAACCCCGTCAGTCGCCGCACTTTTCAACCTGGACCAGGCAACTGAAAAACACTGGACCACCCCCGATATCGGTGAGCCGGTCCGACGTCAGCACGTTCACGCTGCGCCCATCCGACGCGCGTTTTCGCCATCGCGTCGATGGAGCCCTCACCACGCCTTCGCGCACGGTCCCGTTCACTTCCGCCTTCAGCACCAGGCTGCCGCGATCGTTCACAATCCGCACCAGGTCGCCATTCTGAATCCCCCGCGAGGCCGCATCGGAGGAATGCATTTGCAGCACCGACGTCTGCTCATCCGCACTGCCGCGATTCCCGAAAGTCGAGTTCATGCTGTCGTCGTTCTTTGAACAAACCATCTCTAGCGGATACCGCGACCGCAGTTCTTCATTTCCCAGCCGCGATTCCACCGGCGGCGTATATTCGAGCGCTTCGGATGCGAAATCCATTTTCCCCGAAGCCGTCCCGAACCCTCCTTCGGCAAATGGCAAATATGGCCGATCGCTCTCCGCAACGTGCAGCCGCACCGAGTGTTTCTCGTCCAGTTCCTCAAGCGTGATGCCTTTCAGGAACGGATGCTCCGACGATAACAGTGCGCGGATCATATCGTCCTCCGAATCCTCGAAACAGGCGTCGGTGAAGCCCATGCGCTGCGCCAGCAGCCTGAAAATCTCGACATTCGATTTCGTCTCGCCAGGCGCGGGCAAAGCCGGGCGAGCGAGTTGCAGATGGTAATGCCCGTACGCGAGGTAGACATCGGTGTGTTCCAGGAACGTCGTTACCGGCAGCAGGATATCGGCGTAATCCGCGGTATCGGTCTGGAACTGCTCCAGAACCACCGTAAATAGATCCTCGCGCCGCATCCCCTGGATCACCAGGTTCTGATTCGGAGCGATCGCAGCCGGATTGGAGTTGTAGACCACCATCGCCTTCACTTCCGGCTTCCGGACTTGGGTCAACGCCTTCCCCAGCTCCGACATATTAATGGTGCGAGCCGCCCGCCCCAGCGACACCTTCTGCAACTCCGGCATCTCCAGCGCCGCGCGATTGAACTGGAATGCCTGCGACGTAGATAACTGCAATCCGCCGCCGACTTCCCGCCATGATCCGATTAAAGCAGGCAAAGATGCAATCGCTCGCACGGCCGTCCCGCCGCGATCGCTTCGCTGCACGCCATAATTCAATCGGATCACGGCCGGCCGGATCGTGGCATATTCGCGCGCGAGGCTGACGATGTCCTCGCGCGACAGCCCCGTCAAAGCCTCCACGCGTTCCGGCGTATATTCGATAGCCTTCGCCTTTAATCCTTCGATCCCCGTCGTGAACCGCTCGACGTACTCCGCGTCATAGAGCTTCTCGCCGAGAATGACGTGCATCAGACCAAGAGCAAGAGCCAGATCGCTGCCCGGATAAATCGGGAAATGTTTATCGGCCAGCTTCGCCGTTCGCGTCTGCACCGGATCGATCGTGTAGAGCCGCGCCCCATTCCGTCTCGCATCCACAATGAACGGCCACAGGTGAACATTCGTGCCGTGAATATTGGCGCCCCAGGCGATAATCAGTTTCGATTTCGCGAACTGCTCCGGCTCCGTCCCATATCGATATCCGATCGAAGCGGCCAGCCCGGCGCATCCCGCAGCCGAACAAATCGTCCGGTCGAGTTGCGAAGCGCCTAGGCGATGGAAGAACCGCCGGTCCATGCCAGACCCGTTCAGCATTCCCATGGTCCCGGCGTAGCTATACGGCAGAATCGCTTCCGGACCGAACTCCGACGCAACCGACTCTAGCCTACAGGCTATTGTTTCCAACGCTGCATCCCAGGAGATGCGCTCGAAACGCCCTTCGCCTTTGGCCCCTACGCGTTTCTGTGGATACACCAGCCGGTCCGGTGAGTATTCGCGGTCCAGATAGCGCGCCACCTTGCCGCATAAGAACCCGCGCGTGACCGGATGATTCGGATCTCCACGCAAACGGGTACCCTTACCGTCTTCTATAGTGACGAGCAATGCGCAAGTGTCTGGACAATCTAGTGCGCAAACCGAATGTCGCACCGAAGGCATCCCATAATTGTAGCGAGCGGGCAAGGCGGCCGATTCCTCCACTCGGCCGCCCGTACTAAATCGTTTTGCTTGTACCGGAATGAAGGTTACAATCGTCTACAGAGGTTAATATGCGACGAATCGGGGTCGTTCTTATCTCTTTGGCATCGGCGGGTTTTGCGTTCGCACAGCACCCAGCCTATTGGTCCGTAGGAGGTTACGGAAATGTAGTGTACCCCGGAACCGGCCACGCGCCGGGCGTTGCACCACCCGCGAATTACAGCACCGGTTACTATCCGGCTGGGTATCGTGCGGGTTCGTATGGCGGCATTCGATACGGCCGTCCGCAGGGACACGTGAGAACAGTAATCGTTCCGTACCCTGCATACGTTGGCGGCGGGTACTACGGCGGCTATGCGCCCGACCAGTACGCGACTCCGCCTCCGCAAGACGATCCCACGCAGTACGTCGATCCCAACGGACCGCCTTCTGTCGTCATCAATCCGGGTTACACTCCGGATCGTGCCAATCCGGTTGTCCGCGAATATGGACCTGATATACAGGCGCCTCCGGATCAGTCCGGCATGAAGCTGTATCAGAGCCCGACTCATCCTTACGTGGATCCGCAGCCGACGATTTATCTGCTCGCTTTCAAGGACCACAACATCGTTCCGGCGCTCGGCTACTGGATGGAAGGTTCCACGCTGCACTACGTCAGCGTCGAGCATTCGATGAATCAGGCCAGCCTCGATCTGATCGATCGCGATCTGTCGCAGCGTCTCAACGACGAGCGCGGCGTCGAATTCAAGCTCCCGAAAACCGACGAGTAATCGCCCGGCTCCGAGCCGTCGTGCCCCTCCGTTACCATCGGGGTTCCGCAACCTACGGCACCGCGCGCGTCAGCAAGCGGAGAGTGCCGAAATTATTTCACAGACCCGTAAGCAAGGGGAGGCTTCCCGACGGAGATTCACGCGCGAACAGCATCGCGAAACGCTTCAAATAACTTCCGATCCGCTTCACTCACCTGAACCCGATCCTCGGGGTGCCACTGCACTCCTACGACAAACGTTTTATCGGACCGCTCCAATCCTTCGATAACGCCGTCTGCCGAACGCGCTGAGACTCTGAGTCCGTCGCCCACGCGACACGCAGCCTGATGATGGCGCGAGTTCACCTCGTGCTCGCCGCCGCCAACGATCGCCGCGAGCTTACTTCCCTCCAAAACCTCGACCACATGCGCGGCCGGATGATGCCCCGACTTCCACGCCGGATCGCGCTTTTCATGCCCCGCGCTAGCAGGCAAATCCTGAATCAACGACCCTCCATGAGCCACGTTGAGCAGTTGCACTCCACGGCAAATCGCAAGCACCGGCATGTCCGCATCCAGCGCCTCCTTCAACCGTTCGAGCTCCAGCTTGTCGCGCTCATCGTTGACATCCTCGGATCCGTGCATCCCCTCGCCATACAGCGCCGGATTGATGTCGCTGCCCCCGCTCAAAACCAGTCCCTTCAATCCTTCCAACGATCGAGGGTCGCGCGGTGTGATCAGCACCGGATCGAGTCCGGCGGCTCGCAATGCGTTCTCATAAGGCGCGATTTTCCGTTCGTTTTCCCGTAAATTTCGAAACGTCAAACCGACTTTCATTTGTTCGTATTGTTACACTGAACCGAATGGGAAATGGAAGTTTGTTTCCCCTGTATGGCGAGGACTCGGTCGCCACCATGGGTCCGGCGCCTCGAATTACCTCCCTCCTTATAAAGCCCGCCAGCGCGGTCTGCAATCTCGATTGCTCCTACTGCTTCTACCTCGATCGTGAGGCCGATCCCTACAAGGATCTTCCGGCTCGGCGCATGACGCTCGACACGCTGGAGCGCCTCGTCGACACCTGGCTCTTTTATTCGTATCCCGCCAGCACGTTCGCGTTTCAAGGCGGCGAGCCGACGCTGGCCGGCCTGCCGTTTTTCGAGACCCTGGTCGGCTATCAGAAACAGTACGGACGCAACGGACAGAGCGTCAGCAACTCCCTCCAGACGAACGCAATTTTAATCGACGAAAACTGGGCTCGCCTTTTTAAGGAATATAACTGGCTGCTCGGCGTCTCGCTCGATGGTCCGGAAGACGTCAACGATGTTTATCGCTACAACAAGGAAGGCCGCGGGACATGGAGACGCGTGATCCAGTCCATCGACACGCTGCAGAAGCATCGCGTGGAATTCAACTGCCTCTGCGTCTTGAGCCAGGCCAATGTCGATAAACCGCGCGACCTCTATCGCTTCTATCGCTCTCTTGGCGTAGACAATATTCAGTTCATTCCGCTCGCCGAGTTTGAGCCCGGCGGAGCGCCGCAACCGTTCACCATCACGCCCCAGCAGTACGGCCGCTTCCTCTGCGAAATCTTCGATCTGTGGTGGCCGGATCGCCGCAAGGTGCGCATCCGTTTCTTCGACAACACTGCCGAAGCGCTCGCGGGCATGAAGCCGGGTACTTGCACGATGCACGAAACTTGCGACAGCTACGTTGTGGTCGAGTACAACGGCGACGTTTATCCCTGCGATTTTTTCGTCGAGAGCGGCTGGAAACTTGGCAACATGACGCTCGATTCCTGGAGCGAAATCGCGCGGCGTCAGCGCCGTTTGAACTTCGCGTCGAAGAAGACCATCGCACATCCCGAGTGCCAGGTATGCGAATACCAGTCCATCTGCCACGGCGGGTGCCCGAAACTCCGGCACGGCCCAAACGGCCGATTTGAAGAGCTCGATTATTTCTGTTCCGCGTACAAAATGATCTTTGCGAAATCCATTGGACCGTTAAAACGCGACGTCGCCGCTATTCTGGGCCGCCAGCAGCCGGCGCACTGAAGATCCGCGTTACCCTGGAAGCATGAGGGTTGTCTTCTCCCTTTCGGTTCTTCTTTTTTCTTCCTCACTGTTCGGCCAACCAACCTATTTCCGCGATGTGAAGGTTAGCGTCGTCCAGGAATTGCAGTATGGCCAGACGAGCGACAAACTCGAGTACACAGGGAAACCTCCTTACCTCGCCGTGCACTTCCAGGGGCGTCCCGGCGATAAGGTCGACATCAAAGTGGATTCGATCAACGGCCAGGCGGCATCGGCCCTCACCGACAGTGAGTACAAACCGATCGTCACCAACTTCGGATCGCATGTAACCGCGACGCTACCGCCCAGCGCCCTCCCTTCCCCGTACGAATACTACGTCATCTTTCAGGACGAGCACCAGAATCCGGCCACGTTCAACGTTACCGTCGCCAAGACCGGCTTCGACGCGGGTGTCGCAAAATCCGATTACGTGGCCTGCAACATGGATTCGGATTGCGTCGCGGTGCCGCGAGAGGGCTGCTGCCACAACGGCTACAAAGACGCGGTGAACAAGGACAAGATCGATTCTTACCGCGGAGCGAACGCGTGCAAAATGACCAATCCGATGTGCCCGCAGTTCCTGATCGACGATAAGCGCGCGCCGGTATGCAACGCGCATCAATGCGAGATGCAGGAACCGGACACCATCCGCTGCGGCGGAAAAGGCCCTGACGACGCGCACGCCTGCCCCGACGGATACGCGTGCAAGACCACCGGCGCTCCCAACATCGCCGGCATTTGCGCCAGGTAGTTTACTTCTTCTTCTCTACGTACTTGTCGGGAGTCTTCGCAAACTCCTGCTGGTCTTCCTTGCTGCAGAAGTAATAGGTCTTGCCTTTGTAAACGTACTTGCCTTCGGCGGTCTTGGGGTCTATCGTCATGCCGCAGACCGGATCCCGCTGCGGAGTGGTCTCTTCTTTTGCCTGTTTCTGTGTCTGGGAGGATTGATCCGATTTTTGCCCGCTCTGCGATTGAGCGAAGACGGGAGCGACCGCCAGTGTGGCGATCAAGAATGATTTCGTCATAACCTCCAGGCTACGGTTTTCTTCCACCGCGTGTCAATCGATCGGATCGGTTGACAATTTATGAAATAATCATCTCTAATAAGTTGCAAAAGCCTCTATTAATCCGAGGCGCGCGGCAGTTGTTAACTCTGCGTGGAACGACGCTGCCCCGGCGAGGCGCTGCTTTAGGAGATGTGACCGTCATAACGGACGGCGCTGTATTGATCCGCGACGGCCTGATCGACGAGGTGGGTACCAGCCGCCGCGTGGAGGCTCTTGAAAAATCCCGGAACGCGGATGAAATCAGCGCCGCTGGACGCGTGATCATGCCGGGGTTCGTGGATAGCCACGCCCATCTTGTCTCCGGACCCGCGCGGCCTTATCAATATCAAGAAACGATGCCGGCCGACGCGCATTGGAAAGCACTGCAAAAAACCTCACGGCACACCGTCGAAGCACAGTCTTTGCGGCTGCTCGAAGACTTCATACGCCACGGCACCACCACGCTCGAAGCAAAATCCGGATTCGGCATGAACGAACGCGGCGAACTCAAAATTCTGCGCGCGCATAAAGCCTTGAACCGCCGGCTTCCTATGGTCGTCTCGACATTCATGGGGACGCGCTGGCTGCCCGAAGGATCGTCGCCAGAGGAATACGTTAACTGGATGTGCCAGCACATGCTGCCTTTGGTAAAACGGCGTCGTCTCGCCGAATTCGCCGACATTTATTGCGATTTCAATATGTTCTCGGTTGCCCTCGCTGTGCGTTTCCTGAGCGCTGCGAAGCAACTCGGTTTCGGATTGAAAGTCCACGCTGGCCAGGTCGCGAATATCGGCGCCATCCCGGAAGCCATCCGCCTCGGGGTGGTGAGTGCCGATCATTTGATCCATGTCAGCAACTCCGATATCGCCATGCTCGTCGCAAGCGACACCATCGCAACCCTGCTCCCTGGACCGGTGTTTTTTGCCAACACCGGCCGTTACCCTCCCGCCCGAAAAATGATCGACGCCGGAGTCGCGGTGGCGCTGGCGACAGACTATAACCCGCACACGAGCCAGTCGCAAAACATCCAAATGATGATTTCGCTCGCCTGCCGCAAGATGGGCATGACGGTCGAAGAAGCCATTGCCGCGGCTACGATCAACGGAGCGTATGCTCTCCGGTGCGCGGACCGGGTTGGGTCGCTGGAGACCGGAAAGGCCGCCGATCTTCTTATTCTCGACGTAAGCGATTATCGCGAGATCCCTTATCACTACGGCGTAAACTTGGTATACATGACCATGAAAAATGGACGTGTGCTCTACCGTAGATCGAACATCCAGTGGCCGGCGGCGTCATGACAATCATTCAAGAGCCATTCATTTATGAAGTCGATACGTGGCCGTGGCTCGACGGCTTGTCACGTAAATACGGGCGTCCTGTCCAATTGGGCAGCGTTCCTAAGGAGGAATGGGACGACCTCTCTTCGTGGGGGTTCGATGCCGTCTGGCTGATGGGCGTCTGGGAGCGCAGCCCGGCAGCCATTTCGATTGCGCGGGAGCATCCGGATCTGCAGGCGTCTTATCACTACGCGCTCCCGGATTTCACGCCCGCCGACGTGGTTGGTTCTCCCTATGCCGTCCATCGCTACGTCACGGACGCGCACCTGGGAGGACCGGCCGGGCTGCGGCAAGCCCGCCAAGAACTCGCGCGCCGCAACCTCGCTCTGATTCTGGACTATGTTCCAAACCACGTTGCCATAGACCATCCCTGGACGGTGGAGCATCCCGAGTACTTCGTTCACGAAGCCGATGGAAGCATCGCGCACGGACGCGATCCGTACTTCCCGCCGTGGACCGACACGGCTCAGCTCAGCGCATATCATCCGGCAGCTCGCGTGGCGTATATCGCAACGCTGAAGGACATCGCGCAGCAGTGCGACGGCGTGCGATGTGACATGGCGATGCTGTTTCTCAACGACATCTTTCGCAAAACCTGGGGAGACCGGGCCGGATCGCCACCCGCAGAGGAGTTTTGGAAGGAAGCGATCGCCGCTGTTTCCGGTCTCACCTGGATCGCCGAAGTGTATTGGGATCTCGAATGGACCATGCAGCAGCTCGGATTCAATTATTGCTATGACAAGCGCCTCTACGATCGCATGGCGCACGAAAACGCGTTCACAATCCGGCAGCATTTGATGGCGGATATCAGCTATCAGAGCAAGCTCGTCCGCGGAATCGAGAATCACGACGAACTGCGTGCCGCCGCTGTCTTCCCATACGCAAAAGAGGGCGCCGCAGCCGCGATCGTCGCGACGCTCCCGGGCGCCAAACTCTTTCATCAAGGACAGTTCGAAGGACGGAAGATCCAGATGCCGGTGCAACTGGGACGCTGGCCTGACGAGCCGGTCGACTCCGGTCTCTATAATTTCTATCGCGGGCTGATGCGCGAATGCCGCACCCCGGAAATCCGGCGAGGCGAATGGCGCCTGCTCGAAACCGGCAAAGAAAACATACTTTCATGGAGCCGCGGTAAAGAAACGATCGCCATCAATTACAGCGACGCGCCGGCTGACGGATTTGCACCGTGGGAGACGCGATTTACTGCACCGAAGAGCTCATCCAGCGACCCTGCGCGAAGCGCTGCGAGGTGATGGCCGTAATTTTCTTGTGGCCTTGCTTTGCGGCGTACATGCGGTGATCGGCCTCACATAATAGGCCTTCGGCATCCAAACTGTCATCGGGATAAATCGCAGCACCGACGCTAAGGGAAACCACTGGATCTCCGCAGACGCCCTTGCCAGCGACTCGCACGGCATTTTCAAGTTGCGCAATTCGTTCATGGAGTTTCTCTCCGGAAAGTCCTGGAATGACGAGTACAAACTCGTCGCCTCCCATTCGAGCCACGTAATCGTATTCGCGGCAGTGTTCCTTAAAGCTATTGGCGACCATCTGGAGAAGCCGGTTCCCTTCCAGGTGGCCGAAGCGGTCGTTGATTTGTTTGAAGCCGTCCAGATCGCAGACCAGCACGGCCAGCGGATTTTCGGCGCGTTTCGAACGGCTCAGCTCGGCGTCGAGATGCAGGAAAAGTGAGCGCGCGTTAGGAAGTCCGGTCAGGTAATCGGTTGTCGCGCAAGATTCCGCCTGGCGATATTTCAGCGCGTTCTCAATCGCGAGCGACACCTTGCTGCTGAGGGCCAGCAGCACGCGGAGATTATCTTTTGAGAACGCGTCCTTTTCGGAGCGGTACAGCGTGAGCGCTCCCACCACGCCGTTGATGCCGTTCAATGGAACCGACAGCGACGAACGCAGAATGCTGAATTTCGTTGGATCGTTCAAGTAGCACGGTTCCACCGAGGGATTGCCGTTCACGATCGGTTTATTGTTCTCGGCCACCCATCCCGACAACCCTTCGCCGAGCGGTATGTTGAGCGATGAGAACAGACGGAAGTCGTCACCGCTGACGTACTCAGGGAACAGACGCCCATCCTTGGTGACATAAATCGCAATGCTATCGTGCGGCACGATGCGCTTGAGCCGCACCGCCAGCACCGATAATGTTTCGCTCAGGCTGAGCGAATTGCCAATGTCCTGGGTCAGTTCGAAGAGCGCCTGGACCTCCTGCCGCGCCGCCGCTATGGAATCGAGGAATGGCAGCGGGTCGCGTTCGGACTCTTCTTTTTGCGGACCGGGCAGAGTAGAAAGTTCGAATCCCGCCGCGGGCGCGGCTCCATTGGCGATACGAATCCGCGTGCTGAGATTGCGTTTGCTGAGCGGCGTCCGCTGCGCCTTGTTTTCCAATTCTTGATAGCGCCGCACCAGAACCTCGATCACTTTGGGATCGAAACTGGTGCCCGCTTCGGATGCCACTTTCGCCATTGCTTCGTCCAGGGGCAGCGCGCGGCGGTATTGGCGATCCGATGCGAGCGCATCCAGGCAATCGACCGCCGAAAGAATGCGTGCTCCGATGGGAATGTCTTCGCCCTTCAACCCGTGCGGATAGCCGGAGCCGTCCCAGCGCTCATGATGCGCGCGCACAATAGGAACCACGGGATACGGAAACTCGACCTCCTCCAGAATCTCCGCGCCGACGATGGGATGAATCTTCATCTTTTCGAACTCTTCGGAAGTGAGCTTTCCCGGTTTCGAAATGATATGTTCCGGCACGGCCAGCTTTCCAATGTCGTGCAGCAGCGCGGCGGCGCGCAAGGCATTGAGTTCGTCGTCGGTGAGGCCCAGTTCCGTGCCGACCGCGATCGCAAAAATCTGAACGCGGCGCAAATGCTCCGAAGTCGTATGATCTTTCGCGTCGATTGCCAGGGAGAGCGCCTCGATGGTGCGCAGATGCAGCGCGGCGACCTGCTCGGCGTGTAGTTTCTCCGTCTCCAGGCGCTTCAAATACGAGCGGTACGAGCGGAAGATGACGTAAACGAGAGGCAATACGAATACCGAGATTTGCCAGCCGAACCGTTGATTCGCCATGTGCAAAATCTCGGCGACACCCGCGCCGATCATGTAATACGGGAACGTCCAAAAATAGCAAGCCTTCCAGGTCGCATTGAACGGTTTCCCTTCGGTCAGCGCGATGATGACCGCCACCGGAAACGTGTTGGCAAGGAAGTAAACGCTCGCGATCAGCGCGAGTGCCAGCGGCTCGCTGAACTTCTCGCCATGCAGATAAGGCGCGCGATACAGCCAGCCGGCGAGCGAGACCGCGATGGCTACGTTAGTCACATTGAACAGCACCTGCGTGAGGCGCGGAGGAGCTTTGGTGCGCCAGACGCATTGGACAAAATTCGCGATGCACGCGAGGATAAGCGTCTCTGGTACCGAAAGCTCGACGATACCAATCAGCACGAATAGGAAGTTGACGGAGAGAGTACCAGTGACACCCGGCAAGGAGACCTTCAGCATGGAAGCGGTGATTGCCAGTGCGAGATAGCAAAAGAACCTCGGCAAATCGCCAGCGTGCCACTGCAAAGATCCGGCCAGCATCTCCGCGATCCCGAGGAGCGAGATCGCCGCTATGAACGCCTTTGCATGCGATGGTCGGGCCATGTTGGAATGATTGCAATGCAATCGAGGCCCCGTCCTAAGTGGTTGGGAACAGGTTGCCTGATCGCGGGCATTGGGACAATTTGTCCCTTGCGGGCAAGACAGAGTGTCGTGCATGCGCAACCTTTGAATGTTCCTTAACGTGAACCTTATTTCACGAGCGCAACCGTAAGCGCCCCGGCATCCATCTCACTGATCAGAAGCGCTGAGGGACTGGACCCGCGCCGCCAATTCAAATAACGATTTATAAGAGTGCGGCGCGGGCATTAAGGAGAATCCGATGCGGATCGACAAAACATTTGCTTACCTCGCCGTGGTAGCGGGAATGGCGCTCGCGGGAGTTTCGAGCGCCAAGGCTCAAGACGGGTACTGGAACACGCGGGATTACCCGCGAGACGTGCGTCACGATGCGCGCATCAATCGCTTGCAGAACGATATTGCACGCGACCGCTGGCGTTTGGATAACGATATCCAGCGCGGCAAGAGCCGCGCCGCCGGACACGAAGCGCGTGATCTGGCGAAGGATCAAAAGAAACTCGACAAAGAAATGTATCGCGATCGGCGCGATTCTTACCGCGCGCCTTACTAATCGCAGCTACGCGATGCGGCGCGGTTTTTTATAAACTGGAAGCACTATGCTTTCATCCACGCGCCGCTCTTTCTTTGGAGCAACGGCTGCCGCGTTTGCCGCCACGCGATCCGGGTTCAGCGCTTCCGCGCCGGAGCCGGGCGATATCAAACTCGGTGTTGCCAGCTACTCCTTCCGTGAGTTTCAACGCTCCCTCGCCATTGAAGACACCAAAAAGCTCAACGTCTCCTACATCAACATCAAGGAATTCCACCTTCCCCTGAACAGCACGCCGGACGAAATCGCAAAGGCCAAAAAAGAATTTGAAAAAGCCGGACTCACCATTGTCGGCGGAGGCAACATTTCATTCCAGAGTGATGACGAAGCCGATATACGCAGCAAGTTCGAATACGCCAAGCTTGCGGGCATGCCGCTCATCGTTTGCGCTCCCACGCACGAAACTCTGCCGAAGATGGAAAAGTACGTCAAGGAATACAACATCAAGATCGCGGTTCACAACCATGGACCGGAGGATAAGCATTTCCCGACGCCCCAGAGCGTGCTGGCGGCCGTGAAGAACCTGGATCCGCGCATGGGCTTGTGCATGGACATGGGACATAGCGCGAGGACCGGCGTCGATTTGATCGAGTCGCTGCGCGAAGCGGGGCCGCGGCTGCTCGATATGCACATCAAAGATCTGACGAGCTTCAAGGATAAAGGCAGCCAGGTCCCGGTGGGCGACGGCATGATGCCGATTCCAGCGATTTTCAAGCAGTTGAAGCAAATGAATTATCAGGGCTACGTCAATCTCGAATACGAAGTGGATGGTGATAATCCTCTGCCGGGGATGACGAAGAGCTTCGCGTATATGCGCGGCGTCCTGGCGGGACAGAAAGGTTAAAACTATGGTTGAACCTCGCATGGTGACAACGGCTTTCACGCTTGATGGCTATCGCATCGTGCGGAACATGGGAATCGTTCGGGGGATTATTGTGCGCTCCCGATCGGTTTTCGGAACGATAGGCGCCAGCCTGCAGACGATGGTCGGCGGTGACATCACGCTGTTCACAAAACTCTGCGAAGAAACGCGCGCGCACGCCTTCGATCGCATGGCGGAACACGCGGCGGAACTGGGCGCGAACGCGATCGTTGGCGTACGCTACGATGCCACGGAGGTCATGCAAGGCGTGACCGAAGTCCTCTGTTATGGGACGGCCGTGGAAGTGACTCAGGCCTGAGAGCCTCGATCCCCTCCGTTACCGTCGGGGTTCCGCAACGCTGTCCCGGATTTTCACGATCTTACGGAACCGCGCACGTAAGTAAGCGGAGATTGTCGACGATTATTCCACGGGCCCGTGAGCGAGGTGCTAAGCGGAGTAGACCTTCCAAAAGGCATCGCGGAACTTTGCCATCTCCGCATCGGCTCCGATGGTCACTCGCAGCATGTGATCGAGCGGTGGGAAGGGACGGCCGACGGCCACGCCGCGGGTCGCCATCTGGCGCGCGAAATCGCGGGTGTCTCGTTTGACGTCGATCATCAGAAAATTCGCCTGCGGCTCGATGTAGGCGAGATTCTTCTGGCGCAGCCAGGAGCATAGCTCGCGGCGCGTGCGCACCAGCGTGGCCTTGCGTTCCGGCACCAGATTCTTGTCGGCGAGCGCCGCGCGCACCGCTTGCATGGTGACACAGGCGATGACGTTGTTCCGGAACGGATCCATCTTCTGAATCAGGTTGGCAGGCGCAGCGGCGAAGCCAGCTCGCAACCCAGCCATGCCATAAATCTTCGAAAACGTGCGTGTTACTACGACATTCTTCCCTTGCCGCACGTAGGCGAGGGCGCTTTCCATCTCCGGCGTTTCCGCAAAGTGAATATAGGCTTCGTCGATCAGAACGATTGTGTTCGAAGGCTGGTTCGAGACCAGCCACGAGATGTCGGCCTTGGGAATCACGGATGAGGTCGGATTGTTGGGATTACAGAGATAGATCATGCCGCCGCCGGCTTTGTCGGCTTCGGCCGCGAGTTTGCGAACGTCGGCGACATATTTATCGTTCAGCGGCAGCGTGATCACCTTGCGTCCGGATGCGCGGGCGACGTCGGGCACCATTTCGTAGGTCGGGACGGCGGTGATCACCGGCCTTGTGGGCGACGTGAACGCTTCCACGGCGGCGTGCAGGTTTTCACTCGAACCGGCTCCCACGATGATCTGGTCCGGTGAAAGATCCTCGCTGCGGGCGACCAGGGCTTCAAACGGTTCGAACTCGGGATAGTGATAGCGATTCGAAAACGGCAGGATTTCCGTCATGGCTTTGATGCATGCCTGCGGCGGTCCAGCGGGGTTCTCATTGGAATCGAGCCAGACCATGTCTCTGGGGATTTTGATGTCGAATGCGGCGCGCCTGGCGTAAGCCGCTTCGGAAAAAGCTCCGGAAGCCGCGGCCGCGAGTCCAAGACTGCCTGCGAACGCACGTCGAGTAAGCATGGATTCTCCTATGTTAGGAACTATGATACTTCGAAGTTGCTATTCGCTACGAAGGGCGCTCACGGGATCGACGCGCAACGTGCGCCGCGCGGGGATGTAGCAAGCGAGCAGAGCGATCAGCCCGAGCGTGATTGTCACGGCGGCGAACGTGGCCGGATCGGCGGGGTGAACCGAAAAAAGGAGCTTCGTCATCAAGCGAGTGAGTCCGAGAGAGGCCACGATGCCAATGAGAATTCCGGCTCCGGCGATCTTCGCTCCTTGGCGGATCACCATGCGCAACACGTCTCCGGGTTGCGCGCCGAGCGCCATGCGAATACCGATTTCCTGTGTGCGTTGCGCGACCGAGTAAGAAATCACGCCATAGATTCCAATGGCCGACAACACCAGCGCAAGCCCGCTGAACGCGCCTAGAACGATGAACGTGATGCGGCGCGTGGAAACGGAATCGAGCACGAGCTGTTGCATGGTCGCGATGGCGAAGACCGGCTGGTCTTTGTCGATGGACGCGACTGCTCCGCGGATTTCAGATGTCAGCGCGGCGGGGTCTTTTGCCGATTTCACCAGTAGCGTCATGGAGCCGGCGACCGACTGGCGCAATGGAACGTATATTTCGAGACGCGAGGGATTTTCAAGACCGTACATTTTCGTATCGCCAACCACGCCCACGATGGTGACCCATTCCGGCGCCCGCTTCGAGGATGGATGGCCGAACAAGAAGCGGCTGCCAATGGGATCGCGCGTCGCAAAGAATTCCTGCGCCACTCTCGAATTGATCAATGCGACTCGCGGCGATTGCTCCTTGTCCATGTCCGTGAACGCGCGCCCGCGCAGGAGCTGGATGCCGAGAACGCTGACATACGACGGGCTGATAATGTGAACGTCGGGATGCGGGAAACTGCCGGGTTTCGGCAGCGCCATGCCTTCCACAGTGATGTCGGTGCGCGAATGATCGTCGGTGAGCGGAACGCCGGTGCCCACGGCTGCTCCCTGGACTCCGGGCAACTCGCGCATGCGGCCGAGCACGTTTTCCCAGAAATTCAGGATCGCGGGATCTTTGTCGTATTGCGCGGTTCGCAAACTCATTTGCATAGTGAGAACGCGCTCCGTCCGTATGCCGGCGTTCACGGAGACCAGGCGATAGAGGCTCTTCATCATGAGGCCGGCGCCGACCAGAAGAATCAGGGCGAGTGAAACTTCCGCGACGACCAGAACGTTGCGCCAGTTGCTCGACGCCGCGCCCGTGGTGGCGCTGCGGCCGCCTTCTTTCAGTTCCGATTGCAGATCGGTTTTGGTCGAGTGCAGGGCGGGCGCAAGTCCGAAAACGAAGGCGGACAGAGACACCACGCCGGCCGCGAATAGGAGCGCGGGGCCACTGAGATCGAGGCTCGCTCCGGCCAGCATGTCAGCGGGGATCAGGCCTGCCATCCCGCGAATTGCGGCGATCGCGAGCGCAACGCCCGCGAGACCGCCGAGAGAGGTTAGAATGAAACTCTCCGCCAGCAACTGGGCGACGATGCGGCCGCGCGTCGCGCCGACCGCGATGCGCAGTGCCATTTCCCGGGCGCGGTCCGTACTGCGCATTAGAAACAGGTTCGCGACGTTCGCGCACGCCACCAGCAGCACAAACGTGACCGCGCCGAACAGGATCAGTAGCGCGGGACGAATTTCACTTACGAATACGTCGCGCACCGGCCGCAGCGCCACTCCGAACTGGTCGTTGGCCTCAGGATAGGCTCTCGCCAGACGCGCGGCCAAGC
The DNA here is from genome assembly GCA_963802915.1 of Bryobacterales bacterium. GTDB lineage: Bacteria > Acidobacteriota > Terriglobia > Bryobacterales > Bryobacteraceae > JAICMB01. The sequence goes on along the minus strand of CAWDKQ010000015.1, from coordinate 345,246 downwards.
CTTCCATTTCAGCGCGCGCCCGCGCCAAGCTGCTGTTTGGCGATAGTCTTCCAATCACAATCGTGTCGCCACGACCGCCTCGCTCGTTGATCGAGGAATTATTCGTGGCCCAGGTGCCGATGGGCTCCAGCAGGTCCGTTTTTTCGATCCAGCGAAATTCCGCCGGCAATACACCAATGACGGTAAAGCTGCGGCCATCGAGAGCCATGGTGCGCCCGATCACGTTGCGGTCGCCGCCGAAGTGCGATTGCCAAAGCGAGTAGCTCAACAGAGCGACGGGCGCCGCGCCGGGCTTTTCTTCCGAGCTGTCGAAATCGCGCCCGAGCAGCGGGCGAATACCCAGCATCGAAAGAAAATTCGGCGAAACAGCCTGGCCGGAAATGTTTTCCGCTTGGTCGGTTCCGGAGAGATTAAATCCGACGCTCTCCACGGCTGCCATGCCGAAGAAGGACTGGCACTGCGCGCGCCAATCGAGAAAATTAGGATACGAAACGCTGACCATGCCAACCCTTGGCGTGGTCTCATTCAGCACGATCAGGCTCGAAGCATCTTTATAAGGAAGCGGGCGCAGCAAGACGCCGTAAAGAACGGAGAATATCGCGGTGTTGGCGCCGATGCCGAGGGCGAGCGTTAGCAGTGCGACCGCCGTAAATCCCGGGGACTTGCGCAACATGCGCAGGCCGTAGCGGACATCCTGGAACAATGTTTCCATAACCCGTACTCCGCGCGCGTCGCGGCATTCCTCCTTTACCTGCTGGGCGCCTCCGAAATCGATTTGCACCCGCCGGAGCGCTTCCGCTTCGGTGAGACCCGATTTCACATACTTTTCGATTTGCTGCTCGAAGTGGAAGCGCAGCTCGTCGTCCAATTCTGTTTCCGCCGCTTTCCGGCGGAGCAGCGAGCGAAGACGAAAGAATAGATCGTTGAGGGACATTCACTCCCCTATTGCTTCTACATGAAATATACAACATCTCTTGTCGAAGTGTAAAGGGTCGTTCTAGGCCGTCGCCGCGAAGGGCTGGCGATTGGTGCTCCTGCCCTGCGCATCGTCGCGCGACAACTCGAGTCCGAGCCGCCGCATCTTTGCGATCAGAGTGGTTCGAGCTATTCCCAAGCGCGCCGCCGCGCCATATCTTCCGCCGACAACCCACTTGCTTTCTTCCAAGGCCTGAAGAACATGGTCCCGCGTGGCGGCCTCGAGAGTCTTGACGGTCCTGGGAAAACTGTTTTTCTGGGAGCGAAGTTGATTGAGAGGCGCGGAGAATATGGCGCCCGAGGAAACAATGACACCATGCTCGACAAAATTCTGTAATTGGCGGACATTTCCCGGCCAATCGTAGGCGAGCATGGCATCCAGCGTCTCCGGTGAGATATCTTCGATGATTTTATTCATGCTCGCGGCGTACTTCGCAATGAAGTGTCTCGCCAAGGCTGGAATATCCTCGGGGCGCTCACGGAGCGGAGGCAGAGAAACGGGAAATACGCTGAGGCGGTAATATAAGTCGGCGCGAAATTCTTTGTTATCGATCATCTGTAATAAATCGCGGTGCGTGGCGGTTATCACTCGTACGTTTACCCGAATGGTACGCGTACTTCCCAAACGTTCGAATTCCTGTTCCTGAAGTACTCGCAGCAGTTTCACTTGCAGATCGAGGGCGAGATCGCCGATTTCATCCAGGAAGAGCGTTCCGCCATTAGCCATTTCAAAGCGGCCGATCCGCTGTGTCAGCGCGTTCGTAAAAGCGCCTCGTTCATGGCCGAACAACTCGCTTTCGATCAAACCGGCAGGTATCGCGGCACAATTCACTTTGATGAACGGACCATTGCACCGCGGGCTCAGGTCGTGAATGGCCTGCGCAACCAGTTCCTTACCCGTTCCGGTTTCGCCCTGAATCAGAACAGTAGAGCCGGTGGGAGCTACTACTTCGATCTGCTTCATTACTGACGTCAGAGCCGGGCTGGATCCGATAATTCCATGCCCGCCTGCTTCGCGGCTACTCTCTTCACTCATAACGTTCCACATGGTCTTCATAGTAAGTGGTCCCCGGATTTATTACTATCCTCTATTAGTAGGAGATGACTCGTCATATTCGAATGCCCACGAGTTACTTCACGATTCGATGGCCGTTTGGATCGCCTTGAATAAAGTTTCCCGGCGTACAGGTTTCCCGAGGAAATCCACTGCTCCGCTCTTCAGCGCGCGCTGCCGAGAGGGTTCGTCGGCGTGAGCGGTAATGAATATAATTGGGATGCCGCGCTGTTCGGCATTCAAACGGTTTTGCAACTCAAAGCCGCTCATTCCAGGCAAATTGACGTCAAGGATCAGACAGGACGTATCGTTCAAGCGCTCCGATGCCAGGAATTCCTCGGCCGAAGCGAACGCATCCACATTCAATTGAATCGATCTCATCAGTCTCTTCAGGGCCTCGCGGATCGACGCATCGTCATCCACGATCGAGATGCGGCGGGGCGGCGTCTCGGCTGTTTCCCCGTCCTCGGCTTTCTGCTCCGCAGTCTTCATCTGGCTTAATAATAGGCGGTATCGAGGCGGGTTTCTATCCTACATTAGTAGGACACGCGTACTTATATCTTGGAAAGACTCAGCTTTTCGGACATCCTGACGAGGTCGGCCAGGGACTCCGCTTCCATTTTTTGCATGACTCGTCCGCGGTGGGTTTTGACGGTCAACTCACTCATGCCCAGTTCGGCGCCGACCTGCTTGTTGAGCAGCCCGGCGGCAACCAGCTTGAGCACTTCTTTCTCACGGGGCGTCAGGGAGTCGTAACGGACTCGCAGCTGGTCCATTTGCGCGCGCTCGGCCCATGCAACGCGGTCCTTGGTAATCGCGTCCTGAATGGCATCCAGCAGCTCCTGACCACGGAACGGTTTCGTCAGGAATTCTACCGCGCCGGCCTTCATGGCTCGAACGGTCATGGGAACATGCGCGTGCCCGGTGATAAAAATAATTGGAATATGGAAATTCGCCGCGGCTAAGTCACGCTGAAATTCGAGCCCGCTGACATCGGGAAGCCTGACATCCAGCACCAGGCATGCGGGGGCTTCGGGGCGCTTGCCGTCGAGAAACTCACGCGTCGAACCAAAGGTTTCCACGCGCAAACCCACCGACGCGATGAGCCGCTTGACGGACTCCCGGACCGCCGGGTTGTCGTCAATGACAAACACAATCGGCTCGGAATCCTTCATGACGCGGTTTGCCTGACGGCAGGTAGGGTGAATTGAAATGTCGCGCCGTGGTCGCTATTACTGGAGGCCCACAGGCGCCCACCGTGAGCTTCGATAATAGAGTGGCTGATGGATAATCCCATCCCCATTCCTTGGGCCTTCGTGGTGAAAAAAGCTTCGAAAATACGTTTTTCATCTTTAGGAGCGATGCCGACGCCGGAGTCCCGAACGGAAACGAGTAACTCATCGGAGTTCTGCATCTGAGAACGTATCATGAGCCGCCGAGGCCGATTGGAAACGTCGCTCATCGCTTCGATACCGTTCAGAATGAGATTCACAATCACCTGCTGCAACTGGACGCGATCGGCCGCGGTGGCGGGAAGATCCGCGCCAAGCTGGGTCAGAAGCTCAACCTGATTTCTGGCCGCCGCCCCTTCTATGAGATTAATTACTTCGCGAATCAGATCGTTAATCTGGACCAGTTCTCTTTCCGGCGAGGTCTTGGTGAACATGGCGCGAATATGCCGGACTACGTCGCTGGCGCGGGTTCCCTGCTGCGCAATGGAATCCACGGCGGCCCGCGCCTCTTCGAGATTCGGCGGATCGCTGGAGAGCCACATCATGCACGCATCGGCATTGGTTACGACCGCGGCGAGAGGTTGATTGACTTCGTGCGAAATCGATGCCGCGAGGGCTCCCATTGCACTCATGCGGGTCACCCGATCGAGCTCGGCCTGGGCCTCATAGTACGCGTCTTCGGCGCGTTTGCGCTCGGCTATTTCCGCTAGTAACTGCTCGTTCGTGTGCTTCAACTCGGCGGTCCGCTCAGCCACTCTCAATTGAAGTTCATCGCGCGCATAGCGTAATTCAGCTTCCGCCTGCTTACGCCACGAACTGAACCAACCGACCACCACGGAGGATGCAGCAAACTCGACGAAGACGGGTAAAGACTCTCGATTTACTTCAAAAGAGTAAATCGGGGACGTGAAGAAGTATGCGACGGCGAGCGCGCTGAGAATAACTGAGATGGCTCCAGGCCATCTTCCCAAAAACCAGGTGCTCGCAACGACGGCGATATACAAGAAGATAAATCCAGCGGTTGAAACAACGCTTTGCAAAAAGAAGGTCAGACCCAAGGCGGCCGCCACCAGCGACACTGCGATTCCGCAGCGCAAGATCATGGATGCTAACGGATCCCGGGCCGGCACGAGACCATTATTGCTCACGCTTGTTGTAGGGCACCCGGGCGCCGGCGCGCTAAGGTTTCGGCGGATACTTCGCTATCGATTTCTGCACCATCTTGTCCAGCTTGCCTTCGATTTTCGTGGCGTCGCTTTTTTCTTCGCTGGCGATGGCGCGCCAGACCAGGGCGTGGGTGGACGGGTCGCGCAGATCGATGACTAACGTTCCTTCGGTGTAGGGCACGCGGACAACGCGAGTGCCGAATCCGCGCCAGCCGGCGGGATAACTTTCCAGTTCGGTTTTTCGAGCCGTGCCGAGGTGATATCGGACGTTCAGGTCGGAGGGTCCGGTTGCCAGGCTGAGGCCCTTGGCCGTGAGATTACGAACAATATCCGCTTCGATTTGTTTCTTGACGAGGTCGCTATTTAATGCCGGATTCTTGCTGTTCAACTGGCCGCCGCGGATGGCGAAGGTTTTATACCTGGTAAAGTCGGCGGCCTGATCGAATTCGACGGTGATCTTTTGGGCCGAGACAGCGAGGGTGAACAGCAGGAGCGTCGCGAGAATTCGCATTCAGAGCAATTTACCACGTTGGGTCGATCGCGAGATTATCCACGGGACGAAAACTTATACAGAGACGCTCTGAGTTACTCCCAACGCAGCGCATCGACCGGCGAGATGCGCGTCGCGCGCAGCGCTGGGACGGCCGTGGCCAGCAGAACTACGAGCATCAGCCCCAAAGGCGCGGCGGCAAACGTCAGGGCGTCGGTGACGCCGACGCCGAACAGCATGGTCTTGAGCAAACCCGTCAACGCAAATGCGCCGGTCAGTCCGATCGCGATTCCCATGGCTGCAAGCAATGCGCCTTGAGTGAGAACCATGCGGACGACATCGGCCTGAGCTGCTCCCAAGGCCATACGCACGCCGATCTCATGCGTGCGCTGCGCCACCGTGTACGCGATCAGCCCATAGATTCCTACCGCGGCCAGCAGCAGAGCAATGGCAGCGAACAAAACCAGCAGCATGGTGTCGAAGCGCGGCTGCGAGACCGAGAGAGCCATAGCCTGCTCCATGGTGCCGATCTGCGCCAGCGTTACGCCAGGATCGATGGATTGAATGTCGCGACGCAGAGGCTCGGCCAGGCTGGCGGCGTCGACAGATGTGCGCACGACGAGCGACATCCGCGGGCCATATGTTTGCGCGAACGGCATGTAATAGGCCGGATCTGTGTCGACAGTCAATCCCAGGTATTTGACGTTGCCGACCACGCCAACAATCTCCATCCAGGGGTTGCCGAGTTCCGGCCCACTCTCGCGGATGCGCTTGCCAATGGCTCTTTGATTTGGGAAAAACATGCGGGCAAATGCTTCGCTGACGATCGCGACGGGCGCGGAATTCTGGTTATCGCTAGGGGTGAAATCGCGGCCATCGAGCAGCGGGATGCCGAGGGAGCGGAAGAAGTCCGGACCGATGTGGGGCGCCGAAACGATTGGATTGATCTCGCCCGGCGTCAAGCTCTGCCCTTCAATTCCGAATGTGTCCGCATCGCCCTGACGATCTGGTGGTAGGGAATCCGTGACGGCAACGCTTTCGACGCCGGGCGTGTTGCGAACGCGGCGGAGCACTTCATCGTAGAAGGCGAGACCAGCGCGACCGTCATTGTATTTGCGGTTGCCGGGAGAAATCAGCATGGTCAGAAGTCGACGCGGCGGCGTAGAGAATCCGCCAGTCACCTGCTGGAGATTGACGAAGCTGCGAAGAAGCAATCCCGCTCCGACGAGGAGCATCAACGAAAACGCGATTTCGGAGATCACAAGAGCCGCTCGAGTGCGGCCCCGGTTCTGGCCGGTGGAACTGGCTCGCCCACCTTCTTTGAGAGTCGAGTTTAGATCGGTGTGCGCGCTTTGGAATGCCGGCGCCAATCCGAACAAAATGCCAGTGAGCATAGAGACGAAAATCATAAAGCCGAGCGCGCCGAGATCGAGGCGCACGGAATCGATGAACGGGAGGTCTCCGGGATTCCAGACGCGAATCAATTCGATGCCGCCCCAGGCCAGCGCGAGTCCCACGGTGCCGCCCATCACAGCCAGCAGGACGCTCTCCGTTAACAATTGCCGGACTAAGCGGCCGCGTCGTGCTCCCAGGCTGAGCCGCAAGGCCATCTCACGCTCGCGGACCGTGGAGCGGGCCAACATGAGGTTCGCTACATTGACCACCGCGATCAACAGCACGAGTCCGACGGCGGCGACCAGCACCAGAATCGCCGGTTTTAGCGTGGTTCCCAGCAGAGCTTCGCGAAGGCCGACCACCGGCAGGTTCAAGCGCTTGTAGAAGGGGTTCTGCTGCATCATGCGCTGCCCTATGTTGTTGGCCTCGGCCTGGGCCTGTTGCAGCGTCACGCCGGGCTTCAGCCGCGCCACGCCACGATAAAACCAGGGACCGTAACGCGTCGGTGGATCGAGTAGCAGATTTCTCCAGACTTCGGTATCGCGGCGCGGAAAGCGGAAATCGCCGGGCATGACGCCGATAACAGTGGACGGCGCGCCGTTCACAAGAATGGTCCGGCCGAGTATCGATGAGCTAGCGCTGAAGCGTCTACGCCAGATCGATTCGCTGACCACACTGAGCGAGCTTGTTCCGGGTTTGTCCTCGCCGGCGGCGAACGTGCGCCCGATTAGCGGACGAACACTCATCGTTGAGAAGAAGCCGGCGGTGACAGCCGCGCCTTGCACCTGCTCCGGGACGCCTTCCTGTCCACCGATATCCATGCGAAGGCCGCTGAACAGGGAGGGATCTTCGAAGGCGCGATTGTTCTCTTTCCACGTCTGGTAATCGCGGATGCACATGGTGCCGAATTTGAAATCGCGCGGGAAGTAGTTCATGAAGACCACCGCGACGCGATCGGCATGCGGGTATAGAAGTGGCCGCAGCAGGATTCCATAAGCCACGCTGAACATGGCGGTGTTGGCGCCGATGCCGAGAGCCAGCGCGAGTATCGCAACGATGGCGAAGGCTGGATTCTTGCGCAGGGTGCGCGCCCCGTAGCGCAAGTCATGGAGAAACTCTTCGAACATTTGACCGGTCCTCACTTGCCGGACTTCTTCTTTCACTTGTTGCAGACCGCCTAATTCGATGCGGGCCGCTCGGCGAGCTTCGTCCGCTGCCATGCCGGCGCGGCGTTTCTCTTCGGTAAGCTGATCGAGATAGGCACGCAGCTCGTCGTCGAGATCGCGATCCAGCCGTTGGCGGTGGAAGAGGTTGGCGAGAAGGCTGGAGAGGCGCGACGTTCTCATATCGACATTCTATATGTGCTTCGTATAGAGTGTCAACAGGTGTGCTCCAATGCCGGACGATTAGTCCCATAGGCGGACACCGCACATGCCTGGATTTCATATGCTTAGAGAGACTTCCAATTGGCAGTCGATTTGCACTTGTAGTTGTTATGCCCACCTTCACGAGAGACGTGTGGTTCGGGCTAAGGCTGCTGCGCCGGAGTCCGTGGTTCACGTTCATCGCGGTGTTCACGCTTGCGATCGGCATTGCAGTGAACACGACAGTTTTCAGTTGGATCGATACCGTCCTGTTGCATCCGTTCCCCGGCGTCGGCGATCCGCGGGAACTCGCCCTAATTGAGAGCGTGACACCGACCGGGGAGTATCTGGTCAATACGTCGTATCTCGATTATCGAGATTACCGCGACAGTCTCGGGTTGGTATCCGGAGTCGCCCTTGGACGCTTCACGCCACTGAGCGTCGGAGCCGACGGAAAAACGGACCGCGCCTGGGCCGAATTGGTCTCAGCAAACTATTTCGATGTTCTGAAGGTAAAGCCCCTGATCGGGCGAACTTTCATAACCGTCGACGGAGGCGACAGGGAAGGCGGCTCGCCCGTTGCCGTCCTTAGCTATGGAATGTGGAAGACGCGGTTCGGGGGCGACCCACGGGTGCTGGGCAAGACGATCCGTTTGAACCGGCATGAGTTGACGATCATCGGCGTGGCGCCCCGCGAGTTCCACGGCAGTTTGGCCGGCGTGGTCTTCGACGTTTGGATTCCGATCACGATGGCCACCGCGATGGGTACAGGCGACGGCACACTTCATTACCGCGCCACGCGCGACGAGACTTCCACCATTGTGCGGCTGAAGCACGGGGTCACTATCGGACAAGCGCGCGCAGAGGTTGCCGCGCTCGGCAAGAAGTTAGCGGCGCTCTATCCGGCTACGAACCGTGGCGTCGATCTCACGGTTACGCCGCTTTGGCATGGTCATATCGGAGTTCAGGGCATGCTGCTCCAACCGCTGCGGATTTTGATGGCACTGTCGCTTCTTCTGCTATTGATCGTTTGCGCGAATGTCGCCAACCTGCTGCTGGCCCGCGCGGTGTCGCGCCAGAGGGAGTTCGGTATCAGGCTGGCGCTGGGAGTCGGACGCGGCAACCTCGCAAGGCAGCTCCTGATCGAGACCCTCGTGCTCGCAATGGCGGGTGCCGCGATGGGCGTAATGCTGGTTTTGTGGACCGGGCAAGCGCTGCTGTATCTGATACCGGTGGCAGATCTTCAGTTGGATTTCGGCGGCGACTTGAACCCGGCGTCACTCGGCTTTACTCTCTTGGTTGCCCTCGTGGCGACGCTGCTATCCGGCACGGCGCCGGCGCTGCTTATCGCCCGCTCCGACCTGAATGAAACCCTCAAAGAGGGCGGACGCAGCGGCGGATCCAGTTCCGGCTCGCACCGTCTTCGGCGTTTACTCGTGGTCTGCGAAATGGCCCTCGTGATGGTGGCGCTGATCGGGGCTGGGCTGTTTTACCGCAGCTTCAGAAATGCGAGCGCAATCCAGCCGGGATTTGACCGGACGAATATTTCCGTATCTCAGTTCTATCTCTCTTACGCAGGTTATTCGGCAAAGGAGCAGCGCGATTTCTGCCGGATGCTCCGCGAGAGGATGGAGTCGAAGCCCGGCGTGATTGGGGTGACATACTCCGACGGGATCCCAATGTCGACTGCCAGCGGAGGCGGTTCCACGCCATGGCATCAACTCGATATCGAAGGATACGCACCCGCGCCCAACGAACAGATGATGATCCATCGGACCACCGTTCCCCCCGGCTATTTCAAACTGCTTGGCATACGAATGCTCGATGGCCGTGACTTCACGGAACGCGATTCGGATGGTGCGCCTGTCGTGATCATCGTCAACGAGACTTTCGCGAACCGGTTTTTCAATGGAAGAAACCCTATCGGGCGCAAGGTTCGTTGCGAGGGCAACCTGGCAACAGTCGTCGGGCTGGTAAAAGATAGCAAGTATCATACGCCCTTGGAGGGCCCGACCCCGTTCTTCTATATTCCATTCCGCCAATGGTTCAAGCCCGGTCTAAACTTCTCGATCTTCCTCAAAACCGACGGCGATCCGCTCAAAATGACGTCTATTCTGCGGCGGGAAGCCTTGGCATTGAATCAGGACGCGGTTTTCAGCACAAGGTTATTGTCCGACGCGAATGCCCGTTCGTTATTTACTCAGCAGGCAGCGGCCAATCTTTTGGCAGCGGTCGGCGGGATCTCATTGTTGCTCGCGGCCATCGGATTATACAGCGTCATGAGCTATGCGGTGAGCCAGCGCACGCAAGAAATGGGAATTCGGATGGCATTGGGCGCGTTGCCGCGCGACGTGCTCAGGATGGTGCTGCGCGAAGGGCTTCGACTGACCGTGCCGGGGCTGCTTGTTGGAAGCGCAGTCGGATTTGCAGCGGCTCGAGTTGTCTCCGGCATGCTGGTGAATATCAGCCCTTCCGATCCGCTCACTTTTGTGGCGACGGCGGTTTTTCTGGCGTTGATCGCCGTGGTCGCGTGCGTGCTGCCGGCACGGCGGGCGATGCGCGTGGATCCTATGGTCGCGTTGCGGGACGAATAGCGCGTCTAAAGCCGATTATCTTGCTCCCGCGGCGCGGCGCCTACGCAAATAGAAGACGCTGATAAAAACCAATCCGAGACCCATGAGAAGCGGGGTTCCGGGTTCATCGGTCACCGTGCCGACGCTGGATTCAAACTGGTTCAAGGTTGACAGCGAGTCAATATTGCCGACAAACAAGAAACTGATGTTCGTAGTTCGAGCGAACGTCAAGGTCTCAGACGGAGGCGTATCCGTCCCCAGGGTCAAACTCTCGAGCGGGCTGGCAAGGCAAGTCGACGCCGGACCGGTACACACGTAGAGGGTGACATCCGCGGTTCCTTGCGGGGGTGAACTGGTGGTCACGTGAAACGTCACCGAGTCTATTGTTTCGTTGAACGCCTGAACGCTGTAGCCGATTTGAAAGGTCAGAGGACCAAGCAAACCCGGACTCTCGTTATAGTAAAACCCTTCATCGGCGGCATTGGCCAATGCCTGTTGCTCGAAGTCAGTCGCTGACGGTGAGTTGATAAATCCGCTGAATTGCATCCAGTTCTCTTCATTCCCCGTATCGCACGTGATGCCCGCGTACGCTCCAACAGTGCTCGGAGACGGACACGTGGTTTGCGTGTTCATCGAGAAAAATGGCGATGCAGCGGCAATAAACGGAAACACCAACAGCAACGCAACTCTCGGCAGCATGAAACTCAACCTCCTCAGGTCGGACGTGCAAGTTGGCCACTATCCCGTGATGGTCAGTTAACGCGGGACGCAGATTGAGGCTAGGATACAACGCGAACCCTAGTGATTAATAGATACCAGCGCAAATTGTACGTACTGGTACGAGCCCTGAAATGGCGCGTGGCTCATTTGTTCGCTATACTTGAACAAATGCCAAAACGCAGCGATCTCGGAGAGATGGAACTGATGGTACTGCTCGCTGTCTTGCGACTCGATGACGAGGCCTATGGGGTTCCGATATCGAAAGAACTGCTGAAACTAGCCAGTAGAGAAGTCGCCCTGGGCAGCATTTACGCAGGGCTGGACAGATTGGAACGGAAAGGGTTCGTGACCTCCTCACTCGGAGACCCAACGCCCGAGCGCGGCGGCCGCGCGAAACGCTATTTTCGAGTCACTCCCGCGGGCGTTCGAGCACTGAAAACGACGCGCGCGGCACTAACAAATCTGTGGACCGGCATACCACTGCTGGAAGGAAGGCGTTCATGAGCGATAACAAATCGAATCCGCCAAGGTTAGCCCTTTGGTTGCTCCGGCACGGGCGTCGACTTGGTGACAAGGACGCCTTGACGGGCGATCTTCTCGAAAGATTCCACGAGGGACAAACGCACGGCTGGTTTTGGAGACAGGTTCTCATCGCTCTTGCCGTGGGCATTCTGGGCGAGATCCGGAATCATTGGCCGCATTTCTGCTACGCGGTCGCAGGAACTGCAGTGCCGTTATTTCTCTGGAACTCCTTTCATGAAGTGCCGGTTCGTTTACATTGGTGGGTGCTGCCGTGGCCGTGGTCGCAGCTAGTTCTCGAAGTGAGTGGAACCGCTATACTCACCTGGGCGGCATTGCCTATTTTAGGGATTGGGCTGACGATCGACGGAGAGTTTCGATGGTTGAGCCTGCTTCGGACTGGCGCCATTAACCTCGTGATCATTAGCCTTGGTAACTATATGATCGATGCTTTCCCGTGGCTAGTACGGCCTGTTCCGGGTAATCCATATCTTAACGTGCTCATAATCCCCGAGGTTTTCCAGATTCTACTCGTGTACTCCACTTTCTTACTCGCGGCGTGGATCGGCTGCATACCGGTTCGAGACAGTAGAGTTCGCGCGGGCTCGACGCCCTGATCGCCTACACTGGCAGTATCATGCGGTTTCGATTCGCAACTCTTGCGATCGTAGTCTTCCTGGCAATCACCTGTTTCGATATCGCTACGGGCCTGGAACATTGGCCCTTCGGATGTTACCCAATGTACTCGCTCCTTTATTCGGAACAACTCTCCTGGCTGCGGCTCTATGGCGTGACGGATCGCGGGGAGATTCTATTGCGCGGGGAGCATGATTTTGCACCATTCGACGAAGCACGTCTGATCATGGCGCTGGATCGATTGCGCGGTGCGCCGGGAGGAAGTGAAAAGCTGGGCGAAGCGCTTCGGAATTTAATGCAGTTATATAACGGGCGGAATGGCCGAACCTCGCCCATACGCTCGTTGCGCTTATACGCACTTCATTGGACGCTGCGGGCGGGCTTGAAAGGGTCGGAGCCACCCGAGGCGCGCATCCTGGTCGCGCAAGTGGATGAGCCATGAATTCGTTTGTGGCCAAGCTCTTCGAAGCGTGGCACCGCTATTGGTTCACTCCCGAGAATGCCGGCTATTTTGCCCGGGTGCGCGCGGTCACTTATGGACTGATGTTTTTGATATATCTATCGCTCGACGACCGGGGCTGGACGCAGGTTTCGGCCGCGTTTTGGATGCCGATCTCCGTGTTCGATTTCTTATCCGGACCTCCGCGCAGCTCGGTGCTTATTGGCGTTCTGCAAGTCTTGTGGAAAATATCTCTACTTACTTCGGCCATCGGATTTTTATCGCGCATCAGTATGATTACGGCCGCGGCGCTGGGCGTTTTTCTCTTGGGATTGCCGAACTGTTTCGGGAAGATTCATCATCTCGATGGATTTCCGGTGTTAGTTCTCATTATCTTCGCGCTGGCGCAATGCCTGAATCTAACCCGATACCCGTGGCCGGTTCGCCTCGCACAAGCGCTATTTCTTCTGGTGTTCTTCGCGGCTGGCTATGCCAAGGTCAGGAGTAGCGGGCTGGCGTGGATGACTGCTACCAACATGCGTTCCATATGGCTGGGGGAACTTTTCACACACACTCCTCCGACCGAGATCGGCAGCTTTCTGGCGGGTTCGACGTGGCTGGCTCGGTTCGCGGCGGGGGCGACGGTTGCCATCGAGTTATCGGCGCTGCCGGCTTTATTCATACGGCGTCTCCGCATTTTCACGCTCATAGGAGTTTTCAGTATGCAAGTGCTGATCGCACTGATGCTGGGCGTTTATTTTACGCCGTATTTGGTCGGGTATGCACTTTTCCTGCCTTGGGTCACTGGGGCCGGCGAAAAACAGTCCAACCGGGTAACTCCGGATCGGTGCTTCGAGCAAAGTTCGAAATGAATCCTTGCAGCGCGAGTGATTGAATTTCTTCCCCGAGCGGCAGCGCGACTAATTGCAGATTGCGGGGCAGTCCGGATTGAATCTGCTCCGGAGTGAGAGGGCGGCCGGCCACTTCGCGATCGTACAGGGCGATATCGAGATGGTGGAGTTTTCCTTCAGCGAGAAGAGACGCCATTGGATTGCACGGGAAATAGGCGATTCCGGGATGACGCAAGTTATAGGAATAGGCGGTCTGGGAAGCATTTGATCTGAGATCGCGAAGGCTCGAATGTACCGATAGAATCATTCCGGGCGCGAGGCTGACCAATATCCCGGTTGCGAGAAACAGCCGGGCGCTCAACCGGGCAGCAGGATTCGCCGCGTTGAAATACTGCTGGATTGCCAAGGCCGCGGCGACAAAAAGGAAATAGAGAACGAATCCGAGATGGTTTACATCCGAACCAACCGTCACCGTCGCCTTCATCGATACCGGGATCATAGCGACAGAGGCGATTGCAAATACCATCCAGCGGTTCGCGGCGAAGAATTGTTTCGGCGCGGTCCAGGACCAAATAGCGAGGAACAGGATCGGTAAGAGCGCCGGCAATGCTTCCAGGCGTCCCATGCGATACGTCTCCGCGAGAATTGAAAGATAACCTGGTTTGAGTGGCCTGTGCGCGGCGAGTGCTAGCGTGTTGAAGAGAAACGCGCGCGCGGGCAGGATGGTGAGCAGGACCGCGAGTATGGCGCATCCGGTGATAGCGCAGGCCGCGACGAACAATGCGAATCGCCTTGTGCCTTCCGTTATTGCAATGTACAGAGCGATTGCGAGAGCTGCGGGAGCGACGGTCTGTTTGCTCGCGATGGCCAGCATGCACGCGGCGGCCGACATCCAGATAGACGCTGTAGTTGTGCGGCCGGTCGCGAGAGTGCAGGCGACGGTCGCAAATGCGAGCGCGGCGGCATCGGTATGGACAAAGAAGGCAGTGTTGAAGGCGCCTTCACTGTCGACGATCAGAAATCCGCAAAACAGGAAACACAATGCCGTAACCACCCAGCGATCCGTGCGAGGCGGAGCGAATCGGATGAACGCGAATGCCAAAGCCAAAAACACAAGTAGAAAAGAGGTCAAGGATCCCGCGAGGATAGCCGCGGTTGGATCGTGAATCGTAGCGGCGGGCAAGAAGAGAAAGTGACTCAGCGGCGGGTGCAGCGTTCCGATCACCGGGCCGAGCTCGTGCTCGCCGGGATAGAGCGGGAATCCGTGGAGCAGGGCGATGGATCGCGTGAGCCGGATTTCGTTCCAGATCAATTTGGGCGAGCGGAGGATCCCGCCGAAAACCTCAATCGCGAAGAGAGCCGAGAGAACCAGGAGCAGCGCGTATAGCCAGCGCCGGCGCATCGCTAGGATTGGCACGCCGCGGCATGCGCGCGCAGGCGTTTCAGTTGAATCAGGTAATCCATCCAATGGCGCAATCTGGCGTTGCTTCGTCCGCTCTGCCGCTTCTGCATCGCGTACCCGCATTCGGCAATGGTGTTCACGCGTCCGAATGCGAGTATTTCGATGAGCGTTTTGAAGCCGGTGGGGCGCAGTTCGATACCTTCAATCGATTCCCGGCGCACCATGTAGTATCCGCTCAATGGATCGGAAACGCGGCCGAAAATCTGCGGGACGAAAAACTCGCCGGCTCTTCGCGCGCCTCTCGAAAGGAGTTGCCGGCGCAGTGGCATTTCGCCGAAGGAGCCAGTGGCGACATGACGGCTCGCAATCACGAGGTCCGCGGCGCCTGCCATCTCGAGCATTTTCGGCAATAACTCAGGAGGGTGCTGGAAATCGGCATTGATGGTCGCGAGGATGTCGCCGTGTGCGGCCTGCCATCCCCGCAGGACCGCGCTCGCCAGGCCTTTCTCGTTCTCGCGCCGCAAAACGACAAGCTGCGGGAAATCCGCCTGGACGCGCTGCGCAATCTTCCATGTTTCGTCGGGACTGTTGTCGTCCACAACGATTACTTCATAGCGGCTGCCGAGAGCCGGATCGAGCTGGCTTCGGAGGTGCTTGAGGAATGGCTCAATATTTACGGCTTCGTTGTAAGTCGGGACGACGAGCGACAACAGAGGCGATTCCCCGAGTGGACAACCTTCCACGTGTGTTGAAACAATCAAGGAACCAGGATACTCAATTGTGACATCGCGGGTCCAGCGTTCGCCTCGAAACCGGTACGCGATTTCGACATCTTAATTGCAGGGCCATCATGCGAGTTTTGATATCGGGCGCGGGAATTGCGGGACCAACTCTCGCCTATTGGCTTGCACATTTTGGATTGGAGGCCACTATCGTTGAGAAAGCACCCAAGCTGCGGATCGGCGGTTACGTGATCGATTTTTGGGGCGCGGGCTTCGACATCGCAGATCGCATGGAGTTGTTGCCGGAGCTTCGCGACAAAGGTTACATGGTTCAAGAGGTCAGGGTAGTGGGCAGAGATGGCAAACGCGTAGCCGGGTTTCCCGTCGACATATTTGAGCGTTTGACCCAAGGCCGTTACCTCAGCCTTCCGCGAGGAGACCTGGCGGCTTCGATCTTCGGCAAACTCGAAAACAGCATCGAGACAATTTTTGACGATAGCGTGGCGCGCGTTGAGCAGAGCGAAAAAACAGTTCGTGTCGCTTTTGACCGTGGACCGGAACGCGAGTTCGATCTCGTGATCGGAGCGGACGGGCTTCACTCAGGAGTTCGCGAGTTGGTTTACGGACCGCAGAGCCGCTTTGAGAAGTATCTCGGCTATAAGGTCGCAGCGTTCGAAGTGGAAGGCTACCGGCCGAGAGACGAGCTGGTGTATGTCATGTACACGGAATTGCATCAACAGGTAGCGCGGTTCGCAATGCACGACGATCGCACCATGTTTCTGTTCACGTTCGCCGATGGCGACGCGGACGCCGGCATGAACGGCGATATTCGGACCCAAAAAGCGCTGTTGCGGAAACGATTCGGAAACAGCGGATGGGAATGTCCGCGGATACTGGAAGCGCTAGATGCCGCCAGAGACCTGTATTTCGATCGCGTCAGCCAGATCCGAATGGACCCGCAAG
Organism: Bryobacterales bacterium; assembly: GCA_963802915.1. GTDB lineage: Bacteria > Acidobacteriota > Terriglobia > Bryobacterales > Bryobacteraceae > JAICMB01. Next base: position 328,745 of record CAWDKQ010000015.1, on the reverse strand, counting down.
AGGGACTGTGGACGAGGGGGCGCGTGACGCTGGTTGGCGACGCGGCTTCCTGCATCTCGCTGCTTGGGGGGCAGGGCTCCGCGTTAGCGATGGTTGCGGCATATATCCTCGCCGGCGAACTGCATCGAGCGAACGGCGATTACGTTGTCGCTTATCGCCGCTACCAGGAGCTGTTCGCCCCGTTTGTCGAGAAGAAGCAAAAGGCCGCACTGCGCTTCGCCGGCTTTTTCGCGCCGAATTCGAAAGCTTCGCTGTTCTTGCGCAACCGGATTGTGGATCTTCTCGGGATCCCCTGGGTTGCGAATCTCGCTTTCGGACGCGAATTCATTGACGAGCTCGCGCTTCCCGAATACTGATGCCATGCGATCGTCATCGCGTTAACTGTAACGATATAATGGTGCTCGTTCCACGAAGCTGAGCCAGGCCGTGAAGCCGATCGGCGCTGCTCATCAACCCTGAACCATGGCGTTCCCCAAAGGTGGTGAAATGAACCTGAGCGCACTCCCCGAGACGAACCACTCGACGCACGGCGAGCACCGGCGGCACCGGTTGTTCGCGCGCGAGAATCTCGTGCCTTTCCTGCTGGTAACGGCGCTTTTCTTTTTGTGGGGTATTCCCAACAATTTGAACGATGTCCTCATCCGGCAGTTCATGAAGGCATTCGAGATTACGCGCTTTAAGGCGGGCCTGGTGCAATCGGCGTTCTACATGGGGTACTTCCTGCTGTCGATGCCCGCCGCATTGGTAATGCGCCGCTTCGGTTATAAAACGGGACTCGTGATGGGCCTCTTTCTCTACTCATTCGGCACTTTTCTTTTCTGGCCCGCGGCCATCATCGGACAGTACGGATTCTTCCTCATGGCGCTGTTCGTTATCGCCACCGGACTGGCCTTCCTCGAGACTGGCGCCAACCCGTTCATCTCCCAACTGGGCGATCCTGCAAGTTCTGAAAGGCGTCTCAACTTCGCGCAGGCATTTAATCCCTTAGGCGCAATTAGCGGTGTCCTGGTCGGAACGGCATTCATTTTCTCGGGCGTCGAGCTCAAGGCTCCGGAGGTTGAAGCGATGAAGGCCAATGGCACGTGGCAGCCGTACTTGCATCATGAAACGATGCGCGTCATCACGCCATACCTGGTGCTGGGCTGCATCGTTTTCGTTTGGGCGCTACTGATCATTCGCACGAAGTTTCCGAAGGTGGCCGGCGAAACCACTTCGCATGCCGCGGCGGAACATGGCCGCTTCCGCGATCTGTTTCGCGTTCCGCATTTCGTGCTCGCGGTCATCGCGCAGTTCTTTTATGTCGGCGCGCAGGTCGGCACGTGGAGCTACTTCATCCAGTACGTTCAAGATTACACGCACCAGCCGGAGAAAGTCGCCGGCTACTTCCTCAGCGGGACGCTGGTGGCTTTCGGCGTCGGGCGGTTCTCGGCGACCTGGATCATGCAGTTCGTTCGTCCCAACGTGCTGATGGGCATATATAGCGTGATCAATGTCGTGCTGGTCGCGATCGGCGTGCTGTTCCCCGGATGGATCGGACTCTGGGCTATCTTTCTCACCAGTTTCTTCATGTCGCTGATGTTCCCGACGATTTTCGCTCTCGGTATCAAGGAACTGGGTCCGAACACGAAGATCGCGGGATCGCTGATCGTGATGGCAATCATCGGAGGCGCCGTCTTCACGCCGGTGATGGGACTGGTCTCGGAAGCGACGCATAGCATGGCCATAGCAATGCTCGTTCCGCTGGCCTGCTACGCGTTCATTGCTTATTACGGCTTCGCCGGCTCCAGGCTCGGTCTGGCCAAGGACGTGGAATAGAGCGCGCGAATCGCAGCACGCCGGGCGTGCCATGCATCCTGATCCACGCGCACGGCGATCTCGGCGGAGCTGTATCGGTCAGCGGCTAAAAAGCGGTTCTTTTGTTCGGTCGTAGCGTTATCGACGTCAAGCATCCAACTCCAGAGCCGAAAACCGTCATGCTCGCTCTCCGCCGGAAAAACCCGTGCATTCCAGAGCGTGCGCTCAGTCTGAGCCGTCTCGGCGTCCCAGATTTCCGAATCCGCCGCGCCGACGGCTCGCAGCCATTCAGCCAATGATTTGCCTACAAACTTGGGATGTTTGAAAGTATCTTCGATGCCGTAATATCGGACGAACCATATCTTCCGGCCCTCCCGGTCGAACCCGGGTGACAGATCGAGACAAGTTCCTCCCGAAAGTTCGAAGGGTTCCAATACATCCACGCCGACCACAACGTTGCGCCCTGCCAGGCGCAGCGGAGCGCGAAGACGGCAGCCCTCCACCCAGCAATCTATGCCGTCGATTCTGCCATTACCCTCGATTTCGGTACCGATCGCAAGAATGTTTTTCGAAGGCGCTGAGCCCCGATCCAGCGCGATCAATTCCTCACCGCTGCTAATGAGCTGCCTGCTCGATCCGAAGTGCAGAAAACTGCATTGCCGCAGAATCTGAAGATGGAATGGAATAGTTCGCAACTCGGCGAACAATCCGGCCAGCACCGGTTCTTCGAGCTTCGATCCACTCGACCGCACGGTGCGCATGTATTCGTCGAACGTTGCATCCGTCCCCAACGCGCAACAGATCTCGCGATAGAGATCGATGCCATGCGTGAGTATGATGTTCCACGCCGACGGCGTCCATCGAATGGCGCCCGCGCGAACCTCGCAAAAAGAGCGCAGCAGCCGCACCGCGGCGCCTGCATCCAAGCTCATCACGCCGATATCCAGCAGAGTCAGTCCGTCCGCCCCAATCGCGCCAGCTTCAGCTTGCCGTCCAATATCCGGCTTCTGAAGATACAGCCGTACGGAGCCGTCGCGGTTCGGACAGAGGACGCCGTGGCGCGCCGCCTCTTCCGGCGACACCTTGGAGCAGAGCGCCGTGAGCCCCGCCGGCATCGAACCAACCTCGGAGCGATCGAAAAGAATCAGTGCGTCTCCGGAGGCGACGACGATTTGCCCCGCGCCGCGCGAACCCGTGGGCAGCCCAAGGAAAGCCGGAACCAGCCGATCGAACAATGTCGGCGTGACCAGCGATTCCGAATCAGCGGGAAGCGGAACAAAAATCTTTCCGCACGGCGAGTAGGCCGGCAACCGTCGCGAATCGCCGCCAGCATGCACGATCAGAATGCGCAGCTCGCGCAGAACTTTCTCAGCGTCGCTGAAGTCGGTTACGTTCCGGCCGATGCCGGATTCACGTCGGAGCACTTCAAGAAGGCACTCAAGCGTGCTCCCGCCGCTGCCCACGCGGCGTCCCTGCGGATCGGCGACCACGAGTACATCGCGGACTTGGGCCAGCTCGCCGGCCGCGCGCCGCATACGGATCTGCGATTCGTACGCTGCCGCCTGATCGTCGTTGGCCGCGGTCAGGATCAGATACTGCCACGATTCGGTAGAGTTCGGCATCCGACTACACGTTTGAGTTAACGGTAACTGGCATCGGAGCGGGCTGTCAAACCCAGACGGTTCGTGGATTCCCGCGCTACCAGCCTCGGATCCAGCATGATGCACTTGGGAGGAGGCGGGCTCTTGGCTTCAATCAGCGACAACACCAGTTTTCCGGCCCGTTCGCCGATCGCGGTGCTCTGCTGGTCGATGCTCGAAAGCGGCACTTTGAGCGACTTGTCGTAGTGGAGATTTCCGCTTCCGATCACGGCGACGTCCTGCGGGACCCTTAGCCCGGCTTCCAGAATCGCGTCGATCACGCCAATCGCAATCGGATCGTTGTAACAGAACACTCCATCCGGCCGCAGCTCCAGTTCCAGCAGTTTCTTCATCGCTTCTTTGCCGCTGCTCCAACTGTCCACATCGGGAGATCGACCCGTGACGACGTAGCCCTGGAACGACGTCAAATTGCTTTTTGCGAGCGCTTGGTTGTAGCCTTCCAGCCGTCCGATGGCGGTGCTCGCGGCAGGTCCACGAATGTGTGCGATGCGAGTGCAACCCACCGCGATCAGATGCTCGGTCGCCATGCGGCCGACGGAGATATCGTCCACGCCGACAAAATTCGCGGGCATGCCGAGAAAAGCGCGATCGAGAAGAATATAAGGAACCTGCTGTTCTTCGATGCGCCGGAAACTCTCGACTGTCCATTGGGTGGATGCGATCATCATGGCGTCCAGGCGGCGGCTTAGTAGTCTTTTGATTTCCTGCCGCTCCAGATCCGCGTCTCCCTGCGACGACGAGATCAGCAAGCTGTAACCCTTGCGGCGAAGCGCATTGGATAGCCCGGTCGCCACTTCCGCAAAAAATGGATGTACCAGGTCCGGCACAATCAGACCCGCCGTGTAGGATCGTCCCGTCACCAACGCGCGGGCAGCGAGGTTCGGTTGATAGTTCAGCTCTTTGATGCGCTTGAGCACTCGCTGCCGGGTTTCTTCGCCAATGTCCGCGTGATTCCGCACGACTTTGGAAACCGTGACCACCGAAACGCCCAGCTCGCGCGCGATGTCCTTCATCGTTACCGACATGCTTTGAATATAATGTACCCTCAAAACGGCTCGGCGGAGCCTCTGGAGCGTACTGGGCGTGCTGCATCGCCGCGCTAAGTAAGCGATAACTGTTGCGATCTCCACCCCGGGAGTGATAAAGTTCAGATGGTTGGGGCGTTCGCACCTTCCACTACAGAGACTTACACTAATGCGGCTTCACTTTTTGCTGGTACTGTCCGCTGTCTGCGTGTCCGCGCAGACCCCGAATGCGGACGATGTGGTCTGGGAGAAAGCCAACCACAAATTCGACGAGAAGCGAAATTCTCTCCTTCAGGATGTGGACAAGGAAGGCCAGAGCGGCCCGTTCCAGCCCACCTGGGAATCGCTGAAGACCTACAAGATTCCCGACTGGTATCAGGACGCGAAGTTTGGAATCTTCCTCCATTGGGGCGTCTACTCGGTGCCGGCCTTCGGCAACGAATGGTATCCGCGCGAGATGTATCTACAGGGAAGCAAGATATTCCAACATCACGTCGCCACGTATGGTCCGCAGTCGAAATTCGGATACAAGGATTTTATTCCGAATTTCAAGGCGCAGAACTTCAGCGCGAAGGAATGGGCGGCGTTGTTCCGTAAATCCGGCGCGAAGTACGTCATCCCCGTGGCCGAGCATCACGACGGATTCGCCATGTATAACTCGGACCTGTCTGACTGGTGCGCCGCGAAAATGGGTCCGCACCGCGACGTCATGGGCGAGCTCGAGAAAGCCGTCCGGGCAGAAGGGCTGCATTTCGGCGCTTCCAGCCATCGCGCGGAGCATTACTTCTTTCTGAACGGCGGAAGGGAATTCGACTCCGATGTGCGCGATCCGCAATACGCCGCGTTCTACGGCCCCGCTCACGCCGGCGTCACCGACAAGAACCATCAGGACTGGGCGGCGCACCCGGACACCAAGTACATTGACGATTGGCTGGCTCGCACGACGGAAATCGTCGAAAAGTATCATCCCGAAGTCGTCTGGTTCGACTGGTGGATTCAGACCAAAGAGTTCGAGCCATACCTCAAGCGCTTCGCCGCCTTTTACTACAACGATGCCGCGCGACGCGGATCCACGGCAGCGATCAACTACAAGTTCAAAGCGTACCCGGACGGTGCGGCCGTTCTGGACATAGAGCGCGGGCAGTTGGACAAGCCGCGTGCGCTGTTCTGGCAGACCGATACCTCCATCAGCATCAAATCCTGGGGGTACATCGACAACGACACGTTCCGTTCGCCCGAGTCGCTGATTCAAGAACTGGTGGACATCGTCAGCAAGAACGGCGCTCTCCTGTTGAATGTCGGGCCGAAATCCGACGGCACTATTCCACAGCAGGCCCAATCGATACTGCTCGATATGGGACGCTGGCTTGGGGTCAACGGCGAAGCCATCTACGGCACGCGACCCTGGACCGTCTCGGGGGAAGGCCCCACGAAGGTGGTTGGCGGATCGTTTAACGATACCGCTACGCAGCCCTACACGAGCCAGGATATCCGCTTCACGAAGAAGGGCAACGTCCTGTATGCCATCGCCCTCGGCTGGCCTGCCGACGGAAAGGTTATCATTAAAACCCTGGCGCAAGGTTCCACCTCCGCGCCCGGTACCATCACCAACGTGAGACTATTGGGCTCCGCCGCCAAACTGAAATGGACTCGCGACAACGACGGTCTCAAGATCGAGTTGCCGCCTACGAAGACGGGAGAATATGCCTGGACGTTCCGGATAGACCGTTCGTCCCGTTGACGAAAAAGCTCAAAAAGTCTAGAATGTATTCGTTTACTTTATCGTTAAGCTAAATTTGCAAGCTATGAAGGACAACTCCGCACTTGAAATCGACCGCCGGCTCGAACGCGATGACCTGATCGTCATCACGGGCGCCGGCGGGTTCATCGCGGGCGCGCTAGCCCGTTATTTCCACGACCTGGGCTACACACGCATCCGTGCCATCGATCGCAAGCCGCTTCCCCAGTGGTACCAGCACGTCCCCGGCGTCGAAAGCCTGTCGATGGATCTGAGCGAAAAAGAGAACGCTATCCGGGCGGTCGAGGGCGCCACCGAAGTGTACAACCTCGCCGCGGATATGGGCGGCATGGGTTTCATCGAACATTTCCGCGTGGAGTGCCTGCGCAGCATCCTGGTGAATACGCACCTCACCGAAGCCTCCTGGCGCGCCGGCGTCAAACGCTATTTCTTCTCGTCATCCGCCTGCGCGTACAACACGGATCTGCAGAAAGATCCGAACGTGCGGGCGCTCAAGGAATCGGATGCGTATCCCGCAATGGCCGAGCGCGGCTATGGTTGGGAGAAGCTGATCTCCGAAATGTTCTGCCAGGAATACTGGGTGGAGCGCGGCCTCGAAACTCACATCGCGCGATTCCACAACATCTACGGTCCGCATGGGACGTGGTTCGGCGGCCGCGAGAAGGCCCCCGCCGCTATGTGCCGCAAGGTGCTGGAGGCCATGGATAATGGCAGCGGAACGATCGACATCTGGGGCGACGGCTCTCAGACGCGCAGCTTCTGCTTCATCGAGGATTGCGTCCTGGGCATCGACGCCATCATGCACTCGGAGGCGCTCATTGCCACGCCGATCAATCTGGGATCCAGCGAGCTGATCTCCATCAACGACCTGGTCACGATGGTGGAGCAGATCGCCGGAGTGACCCTCACGCGCACCTACGATCCCGATGCGCCCAAGGGCGTCGCCGGCCGCAATAGCGACAACACTTTTATCTGCAAGATGCTGGGTTGGGAGCCGCACACCCCGCTTCGGGCCGGCATGGAGAAGACCTATACGTGGATCGCGCAACAGTACCTGGACCGCAAAGCCGGTAAGCGAGTGGTCAAGGACTGAGCCGTGGATTCCCCACAGACTCTCGTCGGGACGCCGCCTATCCCGCTCCGGGATGGAAATGACTCCGCGTACCGCTGCGGCGATGATGAGTTAGTTGCCAGCCGCATTCCCAACCGCATCGCGCTCGCCGGTGGCTGGATCGATCAGCCTTTCGTGTCGCGGCACAACCCGGCGCCGCCCGGGAGCATGGTCGTCATTGCGCTCGAACCAGTCATTTGGTTCATGGATCGCTGCGGTATGGCCGGCAGCACACGCCGTATCGCCACCAAGATCTGGAACGGAGTCCTGCCGAATCGGCCCCCCGATGAACTCGTCCGGGAATTGTATGCGGCGGAAAACGCCAACAAGGCCGAACCGTCCGGCTCCCAGGACATGGTCGGCCTGATTTACCCCGGCATCAGCAGAATCGACTACGATGCGGACTTCGAGGGCGGCTATTTCCCCGCTCATGTCGAGTCGGTTTGCGATCCGCAAACCGCGCACTGGGTGGAACACGTTCTTCACTTGCTTCCGATCAATCAGCGCCCGGCTGGCTACAATCCGCTGGGTATTAAGAACCTCAATCCACAGTGGATTCGCAGACTCGGAGAGACCGGCAAAGAATGCTTCGACGCCATCGTCAAGAAGGACGTACACGCCCTCGGCGCCTCCATGAATAGCTGCATGCAGTGTTGGGAGACCATCCTGCCGTACACGGTGGCGCATCCGACCATCGACATCGATCTGAAAGCGATTCTCGGGTGGTTCCAGGCCCGCTATCCGGGCGCCATGTATTCGGGCTGCGGCGGCGGATACATGCTTGTCGCGTCCGAGACGCCTGTGCCGAACTCTCTTCGGATCAAGGTGCGAATCCCGGCATGCTGAAAACCGGAATCCTGAACCCGGCCATTAATTCTCTTCTAAGCCGCGTCCGCCACACCAACACGCTGGTGATCGCGGACCGCGGATTCCCGTTCTGGCCGCAAATTGAGACTGTCGATATTTCGCTGGTCGACGATATCCCTCGGGTTCTCGATGTGCTGCGGGCGATTCGCGCGAATTTCCTGATCGACCAAGCCTTCATGGCCGAAGAGTTTCTGGCAGCCAACACGCCAGCGACGCGCCAGGACTTTGAGAAGGCGTTCTCGGGTGTGCCGGTTCTGTACGAGCCGCACATCGAGTTCAAGAAGCGCGTTCCCGGAGCGATCGGTCTGATTCGAACCGGAGAAACGATTCAATACGCCAATATGATCATTCGGTCAGGCTGAGCTAAGCGCTCGCAAGACCGCGCAAATTCCATCCGCAGATGCGACTGCCTTCCAGCTTGTCGCCATTAGGACCCGGCCAATGCGTTTCGAGACTGATATAGCCTTGATACTTGTCGGCCCTCAGCGCCGCAATTTGTCCCTTCCAATCGATCGCTCGCGTGCCCAGAGGACCCCATTCCGGCTTGTGATCGAACACCTCGCAATCCTTCGCATGGACGTGCGCAATCCGATGCGGCGGAAGCAGCTTGTAGCCGCCCGGAAAAGGAATTTCTCCGGCGACATACGCATTCGCCGGATCCCACACCACCTTCAAGCTGGGATGTTTGACGCGCTCCAAAACACGAGCCGTCTCGGCCGCGGTTCCGATGTTGCACGCATGCTCGTTTTCGAGCCCGATGATTAGACCCTCTCTAGCCGCCTTCTCGGCCAGCCCTTCCAAAGCGAAGACCACCGCGTCGAGACATTTCTCCGGCTCCACGGTTCGCCAATAGGAAAAGACGCGGACGATTTTCGCGCCCATCCGTTTCGCGACTGCGAAGGCGTGTTCGGTGAGCCGCGGCTGATCTTCGAACGTGTGCTTCGATGCGAAGATGTCCTGCTGAAAACGGCCGTCGACCGGAGGCGCATCGGGAAGAACGCATTTGAGCAGCGGCGACGCGATCGAAATAATCTCGATGCCGCGTGCCTTGGTAAGCGCCAGGACTCGATCGAGTTCGGCATCGGTCAAGTCCATAATGTTCTTGCCAAAAACGACGCGCAGTTCAGCGGCTTTCATGCCGATTTCGACCATCGGCTCAAGGGCGGTTTCGAGGTCCGGCGAAAACTCGTCGGTTATCGCGGCAATAGGTATTTTGGGAGTCAAATCTTATTCTACTTAGACGCCGACCACTGCCTGAAGCTGTTTTACCATCTCATGCAGGCACTGGGCTTGTGCCGCCATCTCTTCACTCGCCGAAGCGCTCTCCTCGGAACTCGCGGCGGTGCTCTGAGTCACCTTCTCCATCTCCAGAACAGCTTTCGAGATGCCCTCAATTCCCTTGGCCTGTTCCGCGCTCCCGTAATTCACTTCATCGACTAAAGCCTTGACCTTCGCCGCGCTGTCTGTCATCGAATGAATCACGTCCGCAACCTGCCGCAGCCGCGCATCTCCATCGCTCGAATTTCCAATCGATTCCTCGATCAGCCCCGCCGTATCTTTAGCTGCTTGCGCGGAACGCTGCGCGAGATTGCGAACTTCATCCGCAACCACTGCAAATCCCGCTCCTGACTCACCGGCTCGCGCCGCCTCAACAGCCGCATTCAACGCCAGGATATTTGTCTGAAACGCAATCCCATCGATGACCTTGATGATCTTCGTAATCTTATCGCCCGACGTCGTAATTTTCCGCATGGAAGAGATCATCTGCTCAACTGCCTGATTCCCGTCTCGAACACGCTCGTCTACGGCTGCCATGACCTCGGTGGCATTCCTCGAATTCTGCGCGTTTCGGGTCGTCATGGACGTCAGTTCAGACGCCGATGCGGAGGTCTCCTCGAGCGATGCCGCCTGCTCGGAGGCGCCCTGCGCCAGCATCTGACTTACCTCCGAAACCTGTCGCGTGGCGCTGGCAATCTGGCTCGCGCTCTCTCCAAGTCTCACGGCGATGTCGCGCAGGGTGCGCGTCGCACCCACAACAGTCCAAATCATCGCACCGGCCACCAGAATCGCGATCAGATTCATCGCCATGTCAACCCATCGGGAAGTCCGCACGCTCGCCGCGCCGATCGCCGCGCTCTCTCTCATGAATTGCTTTTCGTGCTCCATCATCTCCGACGCTGTCTTCTCCATTGCGACTCCGGCGCGCGCGCCCTTCTCTTTATACAGCGCGAACGCCTCGGCCGTTTTGCCCGCCGCGCAAAGTTCGCGGACCTGCTCAAAGCAGGCCACATGCGCTTCGACGCTTGACTCCAGAGTGCTCGCCAGCGTCCGCCCTTGTTCACTGCTCAATAACGGCCTCAGCTTTTCGAGAAGCGCCCGAGCCTCGCCATGCGACCTCGCGTATTCTTCGCGCGTCTTTTGGAATCCCTTAGCGTCGTTCTGAAGCGTGCTCAGAAGGAGCCCGCGCTGCCCCGTCCGCATGATGTTCGCCGCGGCTTTCAGTTCCCCGACCAAAGCGATCGTCTCGGCATTCCGCCCCGTGGATTTTTCGAGTTCCCCACCCACTTTCGAAAGCGAATACAGCGACGACACAGTGATCAAGAACACGACTGCTAGCGTGGCGGCCGCGTAAGTGAGGAGTCTCCTTGTTAATGTCGCGTGTGAACCCATGCGCTCTCCAATAAGTCGTATCGGCGAGAACAGGGAGAGCTATAACTTTTCGCGAATGGTCAAAAATTGGTTGGGCTTGACGTTCGTCATCGTGTCTTTCTGACCGCTCGGCCACAGCACTGTAATCGACTTGACCTGATCGTCGCGCCCCAGCCCAAATGTCAACGCCAGATCGCTTTGCGAGCAATAACTCGAGCCGCTGTGCACCGTCTGCATCTGCTTGCCCGACGCGCTCTCGACATAAGCGACCGCCCCCAGCGCGCTGCGGTTCGATTTCGTGCCGACAAGCTTCAACGTGATCCAGTGATTGCGATTGCCGCCGTCGTTGCGATAGAGATAAGCCGGTCCGTTATTCGTGGAAATGAGAATATCGAGATCGCCATCGCGATCGAAATCCGCATAGGCAGCTCCGCGCGCAACGATTGGCCGCTGAAAATCCGCGCCCACTGACTTACTCATATCCTCGAACTTGCCGTGGCCCTGATTGCGAAACAGGAGCGGCGGCTCCTTATATTGAATCTTCGGCTGCACCCGCCCGATCTCTTCTTCGATATGCCCGTTGCCGGCGAAAATATCGGGATAACCATCCAGATCGTAATCGAAGAAGAACACGCCAAACGCGAGGCTCAATAAGCTAGCTCGCCCCACGGCCGACCGAGGCGCTTCATCAACGAACAGATTATTTCCTTCGTTGTGATACAACCCCAGCATCTGGTTCGAAAAATTACCGACCAGAAGATGCGTCCGCCCCGACCGATCGTAATCCGCGGCATCCGTTCCCATCGCGCCCCGCGCCACGCCGTCTTCGCTGAACGCAACGCCCGCCGACACCGCCAGTTCACTAAACGTTCCGTTGCGATTGTTGCGATACAGCTTATTCGGCTGTGTATCGTTGGCGATGAACAGGTCCGGCCAGCCATCGTTGTCGATGTCAAACACCGTGATCCCGAGTGATTTGCTGGTGGGCTCGCCGAGCCCGGCTTTCTGCGTCACATCCTCGAAATGCCCATCCCCGAGATTGTGATACAGCTTCACCGAATTGCCCTTATACGATTCCGGCGTGCAATACGACTTAGTCGAGCCGTCCAGAGAGCACCACAGATCACCCTTCGCGGTCCACTGCACATAATTCGCCACCACCAGATCGGCCTTTCCATCGCGATCGTAATCGAACCAAGCGGCGCTCGAAGCGAATGCCGCATTGTTCAATCCCGACCCCTTCGTCACATCGCGAAACTTCCCATTGCCCTCGTTGTGAAAAAGATGGTCGCCGCCGAGCGCCGTGATATAAACGTCGTCCCGTCCATCGTTGTCGTAATCCGCGATGGCAACGCCAATGCCATAGATGTCAATATCGAGCCCGCTGCCCGCCGTGATGTCCGTGAATGTGCCGTTATGATTATTGCGATATAAGGCGGCGTGAGTTTTCCGCCCGTGCGGGATCAGATCTTTGCCGTTGATGAGCAGGATATCCGGCCAGCCATCGCCGTCGGCATCGAAAAAAGCGCAGCCCGATCCCATGGTCTCGGGAAGCCATTTCTTGCCGGTTCGGCCCGCGTTGTGCGTGAATTTGATGCCGGCCGCTTGCGTCACATCCGTGAATTGCACGGTAGTCTGCGGCTCGACAGTTGCGGCCAGCAGCAAGGCTCCGGCTGCAAAAAGGATTAATGCGCTTTTCATTGCAAACAGCTCTCGTGATCGTGAATCAACTGGCGCTCGTTATTCGCCTCCGGACTCGACATGCGCGGCTTCGACGTGATCGCTTGCGACGATTCATCGGCCTTAAAGCGCTCAAATAGTTTCTGCTCGCGTTGCGCGCTTGCGACATTCCCCAGCCCGCGATACGCCAGCATCAGGTTGTAATGCGCCTGCACGTCTTCCGGATCGACTGCGAGAACACCTTGAAGCGCGGTCACCGCATCCGCATACTTGCGCTCCAAAAACAAAATCCGGCCCAGTTGATTCAACGCCACGCGATCCCGCGGATACTGCTGCTGTACCCGCCTTAGCGAAGCGACCGCGCCGTCAAAATCCCCGTCGGCTTTCTGAATCATGGCCTTGAAAAACCAGATCCGACCCAGGCTGGAGTTGATGGACAGCGCCTTCTCAATAAATGGCTTGGCCGCATCCGTCTCGCCTTCCTGAATCAAAGCCCGAGCGACATTCAACCATCCATCCGCGTAACCGGGCTCGGCTTCCGTAACCTTGCGGAACGCATATTCCGCGCCCTTCAGATCGCCTTGCAGCAGCAAACCGATGCCCCAATCGTTCCACCGCTCACGATCTTTTTTCTCCACCACGGGCTGCCAGTTCGTCTGCCCGCCCAGAGGCAGCTTCGCCTCGGCGCTCGCCAGCACCACGATTGGCAGATCGGGAATTTCGCCCTTAATCTGCCCCGAGACATTTGCCGGAATATTTGTTTTATCGAAGGAAAACTCGCGGCTGTCATGCGTCACGCCCACGAGCGATGCGGGTTGACCCGGCTTCGGCTGGCCGGCATAAGCAAACTCCGTGTAGTAGCGCGTGAACTTCCGATAATTGAGCCGCGCCGTCAGCGTAATGGGACCCTTCGCGTCCTTCGGAATCTTCACCAGAAAATGCGCGACATCGGCCGCCCCCGGCGGAATCAAACGAACATAAAGCAGGCTACGCGATTGAAACGCATTGCGCTTGTTGATCTCGTTGCCGTCCTCGTCGATCTGATACGACTTGTAGAAGTGCGCCCCCGGTTCCACCGGCCCGCGCCCGTTATCTTCCACCATGCCGCTCCAGAAAACCTTGCGGCCCTCGGCATCGCAGCCCTCGAGTTCCAGCCACACATCGAATGCATCCACCGTTCCCGCGGGAAAGAAATGTCCGATCTTACGCGTCCGAACCACGGTATCGACGCGAATGGTCGACCCTGGCTGGAACGCCACGCCCGAATGATCGATCGGCGCCGCAATCTTGCCGACTTCTCGAATAAACACCGGCCCGGTTTGCTCGCTCTCTTCACCGGTCGCAAACGTCGTGCTCTCGGCCGGCGCATCGCTCGTTCTGCGCCGCATCGAAACCTGCTTGCTCGCATCGTCTACCGGCGAAGCCGCGAAAATATCGACCGTTATGAACCCGGACGTCAGGAATTTCCGCTCCGCTTCCATCTGCGACTGATCGCGATTCACGTAAGCTACTGCCATGTTCGCGGCCGGAAACCGGTGCGAGTGAATCTTGCCATCGACATTTCCCGGATCGCGCGAATCCACCAAAGGCATGTGACAATCGGCGCACATCAACGGCTTCTCCGGATAATAAAACGACCGCGCGCCCTGACCCGACACCCCGCTCGCCTGCCAGTTATCGTAATCGTTGAACCCGCGCTGCCAGCGATAATTATTCACCGGCACGTCCATGTGCACCTTGTGGCACACCGCGCAATACTCGGCCGTATCTTCCTTCATGAACGGCTTCAAAAACGTTCGCCGATGCGGCTCCGGATCGAGATATGTCAGGAAATGATCCATTCCGTGGACCACCGGATTTTTGCTCGAAGCGAGTTCATGCAGCGGCGGATATTCCATCGTAAAATCGGCGTTCCCCATGCTGCTTCCGACATGAACGATCGAGTGGCACGACATGCATCCCAGCCCGTTCTGCGCCTCCGGCGTGTCGATCTGATCCTTAATCGGTTTATCGAAACGGCCGTTGAAGAAAACCGCGTGATCGTGACAGCCGGCGCACCACTTCGTCGGCTGAACTCCGTCGACGTCCTGCATGTACTCGATCGCTTTCCGGTAAAACTGGTTATTGAACGAGGAAAAATGGTGCATGGAGCTTTTCCACTGGTTGTAAATATCCTTGTGGCACTCCCCGCACGCTTGCGAATCCATGAAAAAATTCGACGGAATAATGCCACCGACATTCGTCTTCGATGACGACGGCCAGAAGGGAGACTTCGGCCCGCCGCCTTCCTCGTTCATCGAAACCGGAACGATCAGCGGATTGCGAATGCGCAGATTCGGATCGGGAAACATCGCGCTATAAAGGTGCGCCCCGGCCGGAAGCAGCACCAGGACCGCGAGAGCCACTGCATACGCGTTGCGAAACTCCGGCTTCGACTTCCACGCATAAGGGATCAACAAAACCAGGCCGATCCAAGCCGCGAAGATGTGCGCCACCAAAACGGGATGAAACTGCCGCGTGGCTCCGCTGAACACCAGAAAAACGCCGAGCCCCGCGCCCACGCTGAAAACCGCGAATGTCAGCCGCGAGATGGCCGGCCTAGCCCACCACAGCAGCAAAAATGCGGCGATCCCGAGCACAACGTGCATCAACACGTTGCCCATGTAGAAAATCGTGGGCTGCGCGAAAGCCGCAATATAGGCGGTGTTTAACAGCAGCAAAAGAAAGCAAACTGCAAGCCACTTTCGCATGTTCAGTTCGACGATACCAAGGGCGAGATCAGAGTAACCGCTGTCCTCGTATTGTACTGCTTTCGATAAGAATTGTGCACCGCGTCCGATGGAAAATGTTCATTCGCCGGATACGGATAACGCGACATCGCGTGGTACGGCATCGGCTCCACACTCTGCGAATACGCCGTGTTGGCGTCGCGATCCTTGGCCCACCCGTCCACCTTCAACAGGTAATCGCGCTTCCATCCTGCCGCGACCGCGGGCAGCGCGTCCGCGCGGAACGAAAGCCGCATCTCATCTCCAGAACCCATCACCACAAGCTGATCGTCCACGCTGCCGATCAACGGCTTCACATCCCCATACCGCGTGTACAGCCCCGGAGTCTGGTTCCACTGCGAGACCGGACTCACCACGTCATAAAGAAACTGTTCCGGCTGCTCACGCGAATCGGCAACAATGTTTCGAGAGAAACCGCGGAAATGAACGTCCGCCGAAACCATCTCGACAGGCCGCGTCGAAAGCGCTACGCCCGCGTCCTGGGACATGAAAATCTCATCCCAGAACACGCACAGGTTCGTAACGATGCGGACCTCGCGCGATGCCGACAAGAATTTCCCGGTCAAATCCACCGTGATGGTCTTCGGTTTCCCATCCGGCATGCCCATGTCATCGATGACCGTTTTCCACTGCCCGTTCGCGTCCTTCACCTGTAAATAAGGAGGAATGAGCCCGCCCTTCCCTTCCTGCGACCGTCCCAGGAAAGTGCTCCCGTCCGCCCAATCCACCCAACCGTTGAGCACCAGCACAGCTTTGTTATCGCGAGCCGCCTCGCGTCCAAAATCGAGATCCAAGGTATGCAGTTCCGCAACGCCTGAGAGGTCATGACGGAACCCCGCAACATATTGCCTATCCTGCGCGAGCAGCCGGTCCCGCACATCGCGCCCATGCTGATCGCGCGCCGAAACGGGATAAATGCGCTTCGCGACGCCATACATTTTGAACTCAGGGAACGGCGGCCCCTTCCAACGCTCGCTGGTAAAAACATCGACGCCCGAAGGATGGTCCACCGCGAGAAGTTCCACCTGGTCGAGATACGAAACCTCGCTCAGCTCTTCCGTCACGCGAATGTTGAAGCGGCCATCCTGCGCGACGAGCGCGCCGTCCGGAATCTGGATGTACTCGTTGTGATCGACCGGGAAATATTGACCGTCCCCGGACGTCGCCCCCAGCGGCGCCACGCCCAAAACATCGGTGATAAACCGATACCGTGATCCATCCCAAGTCCAGATCATCGGACACGATCCCGACAGCCGCTGCGCTTCCTTGAAATCCGCTACCCGATCCACTGGCTGATTGGGCTCATTCTGTATTAACCCGTTCGGCCACGTGATGCGGACCGTATCCACTACCTGGTGCGAATCGAGATCGAATCGCAGCGGCACGCCATGATAAATTTTCTTCTGATACAAAGGGCCGGCCTTCACTTCCACTTGAGCGCCGAAGGCCAGCTTCAAATTCTTCACGCCGGTGAGCTTGATCGCGATCCAGTGCGGCCCATCTAGGGGCGTCGCGCCGCCCGCCACCTGCTCCAACTGCCCGAGCTTTCCCTTGTAATTCAAAAGGACGCCCTGCGACGTCACCACATCGAGCCACGAATCGTGATTCACGTCCTGCTCATCGAGCCCCCGCGCCCCCGCCGGAAGCTGCGGCAAATCGATCGCGCGGTACTTGCCGCCTAAATCATCGCGATACAAAACTCCCGCGTGATCCGCGTAGCTGACCACCAGATCGAACGCCTTGCTGTCGGCCATGAGACGAAACGGCGTCGCATCGATCGCGTGTCCCGCCACGAACGGAAAATCGGCGGTATGATCCGCGAATCCCGCTTCGCCCTGATTGCGCATCAAGACGTTTTTCTCGCCCAGCAGCATCAGATCCTGATCGTAATCGTGATCGTAATCGATCCAGACGGCCTTTTCGAAACGGCCGGCGGGCAAGTCGATCTTCGCTCGTTCGAAATGGCCTTTGACGTTGTGCATCAGGACCGGCTCGCGCTCCGTGAGCACGCAAAGATCAGGGAATCCATCGTTGTCGTAATCGCCGACTGCAACCGACACCACGCCCTTAAGAGCTTCGAGTCCTGTCGCGGCGCGCGCGCGCCCCGGCAGCTTAATACCGTCGGCGGACCACGAAAGCGTCTCGACCTTCCCGTTCCCCAAGACATCAATCGCGAGCTCGTTGGCCGGTTGGCGTTCGATCGTGATCCCCGGATTCTTCATATCGATGGGATCGTAGATCTCGGCGTAATCGCTCCACTCCATGTCCTCGGCGATGACGGCGCCTTCCTGCGCTTTTTTCAGTCGTTGAAATTCGGCCAGCTCGTGCGCGGCGTCTTCCTTGCGGCCAGCCTGTCGATAGAGGTTATAAAGCTGGAAATGCGGCGCGGCGAGATTCGCGTTCAGCTTCGCGCACGTCTCGAGTTCCTTGATGGCCTCTTCGTTGCGACCCGTCTGTTTATAAAGGACGCCGAGATTGTAGTGCGACACCGGCTCATCCGGCAGCAGCTTGGTCATCTCTCGAAACTGCGGAATGGCCTTCTCGAACTCGCCCTCTTTGCGATAAACGATCCCGAGGTTGAACCACGTATGCGGAAGCTTCGGATCCTGCTTCTGGACTTTCTCGAGTTCCGCGACCCCTTCCTTAGTCTTCCCCGCCCGCAGCA
Organism: Bryobacterales bacterium; assembly: GCA_963802915.1. GTDB lineage: Bacteria > Acidobacteriota > Terriglobia > Bryobacterales > Bryobacteraceae > JAICMB01. The sequence continues at coordinate 310,745 of CAWDKQ010000015.1, read as the reverse complement.
AAGCCAGCCCATAGTTGAGCCGCTCGCGAGCCGAATTGGGATCCATGGCAAGCGCCTTACGAAACTCCTCCACGGCCTGGATCTGCGTCGTCGGGTTTTCGTAGTAGGCCTTGCCGAGGTTGCGGTAATGCCACAGCCGCTCCTCAGGCGCTCCGCCGGTTTGGGCAGCACACAAGGCCACGACCAGGATGAACCAAAGACGTTTCATACGAGGAATACGTCAATTGTAGCTGGAGGTAAAGTCGGGTCCTCAACCGGCCTCCTGTGTTCATCGAACGAGACGCCTCAGTGGACGGTTGGTGTCGCACATCCTGCGCTTGACGTCCTCGCAGGAAAACCCGATTGCAGAAAGCATAATCACTTCACATAGTAGTTGAAGGCGGACGGCCAAATTATGCATCGCGCGGGGTCGCTCGTTTAAAGCGGGCAGCTTGGTTTCGAGGGTTAGATCGTAGTGCGCATAAAAATTCCGCAGATTCGCCGCAAGCTCGGTTTCTCGGTTGACGTCTTCGAATATCCACTCGGCGCGGAACCTTTTGACCAATCGGCGGAGGCGATCCACCGCGGCTGGCTCGTGGCTATATTTGAGGCGGCGCTCGACCCATTCCTTGTCGTCTTCGCTTTCGATAGCATTTAGAATCCGATTCATCCTCTGTTGGTGTCTTTCCAGTGTTGGTGTCTTTCCAGCTTTTCGGGTGTCGGGAGGTTATCTCGGCGATCAAAAGCCTCAAGTGCTTGGAACATATTGACAAATCGATGTTCCACATACATGCTTCGGCGGCGAAGCGTGCCAAAGTACAGGTCATACAGTGGTTTGATGTTTTTCTGCTGCACGCACCACCTCTCCAGAACATTTGCAAAATCGCTTCTAAGGTCCTGCAGCCTAAATAGCATCTCTGGGCTAGCAACCTCGGGCAATAACGGGGCGATAGGCTGTCCATTGTGAAGGATCTTGAAGGGAATCCACTTTTGCTCATTGCTGGCGACTCCAGACTCCGAAGCGGTCGCATGACTTTCAATTGGACGGATCGGCTGGCCAACGCAAAGCGCGATAAGGTCGGCGAACATCGTTAAAACCCGGACGAATTCGTCGTACGTACGCTCGTCTGGCGCGCTGACATCCAGCCACGCTTGTTGCTGAATGTGGATGTCGCTCTGCGATGGGGCGAAATTGGGTCCGTTCGTTGAGAAGCGCACGCCTACCTCCAATCCATTTGACAAAGTTGCGATGATGGGCGCCGGCTGAGCGTAATGAACTGTGACTGAGTCGTGCTTTTCGGGGGAAAATTCGATTCTGAAACCTGAGGAAGCGACCCATTGATCCAGATTGGTGTATCGCATTCTTAAAGACTTCAAGCGAAACTCGTCCACGCTTGCAAAATGGACGTCGTAAACAATGATTAGCGGCGTAATCTCTTGCGTCGTTTTGAAAAGACCTGGTATACCGCTCGCCTTCAGCACGCGACAGTCAATCAAAGTGACCAGTTTGCCTTCGCTGGTGGCCCCGACCAGAATAGGAATGTCGTCCATTGGCGGCCGAACCTGAATAGAGGCGCCGGGGGCGGGTTTGGTAATTGCGTTCTGAAAATCGCCGTCTATGTTGAGTTGAAACGTACCTGTTTCGTTTTGAAAGAGAGTTCCTGCCAAGCGTTTTTCCGGTTTGGAAGGTTGCCACCATTGCGCCAGCGTAGCCATTTTGAAGTAATTATCCCTGCTGAGAAGTGAGTAAAGTGATCAGATAGTTGGACCTTTGATCGGGCCTAATCTTAGGCATAACAAATGCTGGTATTGTAAGGGCCGCTGAAGGTGGGCTGAGCCGAGGCGGGCGCAGCCTCGTCGACCAGATAGAAAGTTCAAGTCTATTTAAAGTCAACGAAGACTTCCACCTAGCTTTCACGCGGTTATCGGCGACACGCGATAACTTGTTTACCGCTATGAACACAAGCTCGCGAGAAACCTTGATGTCTTCATTCCTCACCAAATCTCACACGCCGAGCCGGCTTCTCCATCGCAAAATCCCCGTACACCCAAACATGCGCCGCATCGTACAGCGCCTTGAGCGGTTGCTTCACCTGCCCCTTCTTATCCCATGGCTGGAGGTCCCCATCGAGTTCGCAAAACGAAACGTCGTTCTCGCCTTGATCGCGCAACTCCTCGGAACGCACCAGCACCGCGGCAAGAATGGCCTGATCGAACGGCTTCAGATCCAAATTCTGGGTAGATAGCTCCACAGAGCGCGCCAGCATTCCTTCATGAAGCGCAAAAACCTCGACTCCAGGCAGGCTCTGCATCAATCTGAGGCGCTCGTCGAGATTCTCCAACTCCGCCGTGACGGCAGCCTCATAGCGGTCGAGCACGCGTCGAACCGTCACAGCTTCGTCCGCCTTGGCGCTCCCATCATCGGTCGCCCATCCCAGATACTTCCGTATAGTGTCCGCCGCGGAACGCGGATGAAACTTTGTGCGAATCGGATTTCGCGCTTCACTCAAACTGATGGACGGAATGTACAGCCGCAGTTCTCCGGCGGCTGCCCTTTCTATTAGACTCGAAGCCTCGGCAGTCCGACGATGGGCAGGCGCGGCATACTCCACCACCCAATTCGTCTCCACGAAGACGTGCTTCATCAACTAGGGCTCAGAGAAGATCGAGGGTGACCCGCGCGGATCTCGCCATGGAGAATCGCAGGCACGATGTAGAACTCCGCTGCAGCCCTGAGCTTGGGAGGCAATTTGCGCAATCCCGATTCGTTGGACAAACCCTCCAGCCACGATTGCACCTGTTGCTCAAACGCAGACGCATCTCTGCTTGGAACACCCCGAAAGATATCTCTGACGTCGAACTCTCCGACCTTCGCTACAGAATCCTGAGATTTCGATAAATACTGGTCACGATAGAGCCAGAGATGTTCCGGTGTAACAAGCATGCCAACGGGCGAGCCCATCCCGACCATGTATTTCTTAAGCTGACGTTCCAGCTCTTCGATACCCTCGGCGCTAGTCCTCACCTTGACCACTAAAGTGATACCGAATCCTTCGGGCTCGCTCACGATAATGTCAGGCTCGAACGGCATCTTTCGACATTAACATTCCTGGTACTTGTCCGGCGATCTGAACAAATCGTCCAGCCACCCACCCCGCACAGTCTAAAATCAAAGACACCCATGAAGCTCGGCAATTACGAAATCACCACCAAGCTAGGCGAAGGCGGCATGGGAGAAGTCTACAGGGCCCACGACGCCCGCCTCAACCGCAGCGTCGCCGTCAAAATCCTGGCCCAGGGCACCCGCTTCGAACAGGAGGCCAAAGCTCTCGGCGCGCTCAACCACCCTAACATCGTCGCCATCTACGACGCCGGCCAGGACAACGGCAGCTTCTATATCGTCTCCGAACTCGTCGACGGCGAATCCCTCCGCACGGTCATAGAACGCGGCCGCATCCCTACCCGCAAGCTCATCGACTTTGCCACGCAAATCGCCGACGCACTCGCCGCCGCCCATGCAGTCGGCATCGTCCATCGCGACCTGAAACCCGAGAACGTCATGATCACTCGCGAAGGCCGCGTCAAAGTCCTCGATTTCGGCCTCGCCAAACAGATCGTGCCCACGAGTGAAAACACAGCCACTATCGCCCTCTCCACTCCCGGAATGGTCATGGGCACGGTCGGCTACATGTCCCCCGAGCAGGTTCGCGGCGAGCCCCTCGACCATCGCTCCGACATCTTCAGCTTCGGCTGCGTCCTCTACGAGATGGTCGCCGGCACGCGAGCCTTCAGCGCCCCGTCATCCGTCGAAACCATGAACGCCATCATTCACGACGATCCAGCCGAGCAGCCCGTCGACCCGCCAGCCCTCAACACCATCATTCGCCGCTGTCTTGAAAAACGTCCGGACCAGCGCTTCCAATCCGCGGCCGATCTCGCCTTCGCACTGCGCTCGCTCACGCCCGCCAGCACCACCAGCGCGCAAGCCATCAAAGCCGCCCCGCCTCGAAACTACCGCACACCAGCAATCGCCGCGGCCGCCGTCGCACTTGCCTTCATAGCCGGCTACCTGTTGAGCAATCGCCTCCAACATCGCGCGCCGCCCAACTTCCAGCGCATCACGTTTCGAAGAGGCCTCGTAACGAACGCCCGCTTCACGTCGGACGGCCGCAACATCGTCTACAGCGCGAATTGGGATGGCGCGCCGGGCGGCGTCTTCCTCGCCATCCCCGGCAACCCAGAATCGCGCGACCTCGGCATGCCGCCGAACAGCATTTTACTCAGCGTCTCTTCCAAAGACGAGACCGCTTTTCTCATGGGTCCGTATTCGAAAGACGGCTCCGGCACCTTGTCCCGCGAATCGATCTCCGGCGGCCAGATGCGCCCCTGGATCGATGGCGTGTTCGGCGCCGATTGGTCCCCCGACGGTTCCACCATGGCCGTCTACCGCATCGTGAATGGCAAACGCCGCTTGGAATATCCGGTTGGAAACGTCGTGCTGGATAACCCCAAGACCCTGCTACTTGGCATGCGGGTATCGCCCGACGGAAACAATATCGTCTACGGACGGTTCGATCGTGGAAACTCCGTCGCGCTCGACATCGTCGATAAAGCCGGCAAAGTGAGGACGCTCGGAGTCGTCTCCGGTGAGACGCCCGACATCGTCGATCCCGTGCTGAACTGGTCGCCCGACGGCAAGGAAATCTGGTTCCGATCTTACGACGTGAAAGAGTGGGGAACTATCTACGCGGTCGATATGAAAGGCCGCAAACGCATCGTCTCGCGGCTGCCCGGTCACGTGACCGTCTACGACATCGCGCGCGATGGAAAGGTTCTTCTGCGCACCGACACGCGCCAGGTCGGAATTCTCGGCATGGCGCCGGGCGAAACGATGGAGCGGGATCTTTCGTGTTTGGATAACGCCGACCTCAGCGGCATCTCCGACGACGGGCAAACCATTCTCGCCACCATCATCGGAGAGAGCGGGGGCCCGAAAGGCAGCGTGTACCTCCGTAAAATGGATGGCTCGGCGCCCATTCGAGTGAGCGATGGCGCGGCCCTGGCGCTCTCGCCCGATGGCAAGTGGGTGTCGGCGTTCACGGCAGTCAAAGATGGATCGCGCCGCTATGTTGTGTTGCCGACCGGAGCGGGCGAAGAGCGCGTGATTCGAATCCCCGGCCTGGATGACGTCAACCTCGTCTACGGTTGGTCGAACGACGATGGCAACTTCTTCCTCCACGGCCTCGCCAAATCGGATAAATCAAAGATGCAGAACTATGTCTGGAATCCCGATTCGGGCGAGTTGCGGCCCATCGGACCGGAAGGCATAGCGGACGACCTGCCGATCCTCTCCCCGGACCGGCATCAGATTCTCGACGTCGGGCCCGATGGCCAATGGTGGGTCTATCCCATCGATGGCGGCCAAGCCCATCCTGTAAACGGGCTGGGACACCATGACCGTGTGATCGGCTGGCGTGAAGATAATCGAAGCATTTTCATCTCGACCCACCGCGATGTTAATCAAACGATACCTGTCTCGATCCTCGACTTGACCACCGGCCAAAAGACCCCCTGGAAAGAACTGCGAGCCTCCCGAGCGGTAGATGAAACCTACAACGTAGCTATCACGCCGAACGGCCGAGCCTGGGCCTACAATTTCCGGGTAAAGTTATCCGACCTCTACATCGCTACCGGCCTCTAGCCAAACCGAGCCGTTCCAGACGTAGAACTTAGAACGTAGAACGTTGAACGGTGCCCTATTGACAGCCTTCGGAGATCATAGTATTGTCTATAGACATAGGGTAGTTTAGTGATCGCCATGACTAGGAAAGAGTTCTTGCTTACAGTCAGCGCCGCCGCAACAGCGGCTCCGCTGCCCTATAGCCCGAAAATCCTGCTGGTTGTAGCTCATCCTGACGATGAATACACCTTCGCGGCGACGGTGTATCGCGCGACTCACGACCTCCGCGCTTCAGTCGATCAGGTCGTAATCACGAACGGAGCAGGCGGGTACCGTTACTCCCAACTCGCAGAGCGCTTTTACCGCACAAACCTCACAAACGCCGATGAAGCCCGCGCCCATCTCCCGGAGATTCGTCGAAAAGAGACCCTCGCGGCAGGCCATATTTTAGGAATTAGCCGTCATTATTTTCTGGAACAAAAAGACCCGAGTTACACGCTCGACCGGGACGAAGCGCTTCAAGTATGGGATATTCGCGCCGTGTCGAGCTTTCTCACAAAGCTCCTGGACCGCGAACACTACGACTTTGTCTTCGTGATTCTTCCCGCGCCGGGCACGCACGGCCACCACAAGGCGGCGGCGCTACTCGCGATTCAAGCCGTCCAGCAACTGCCGGAAGCGATAAGACCCGTCGTGCTCGGGGCCGACCCGGCCAGTTCCAGCGATCCCGTCAACGACTTTGAAGGCGCGCCACCCATTCGATTCGCGCGCTCTCAGAACGACCGGATCGTGGTGAACTGGGTGATAGCGGAACACAAAAGTCAGGGCCTGTTTCAGACCGACTACAACAAACACGACGAAGAACGTTTCTGGATCTTGCGGCCGCGCGACGGGGGCGCGGTCGAGAAAACGCAGCAGCTGTTCCACGCGCTCGAAAGCGCCAATAAATAGAAAGAGAGTTAATGAAGATGATCAGGGGATTATTGTGGGTAACGCTTGCCTGGGGATTGGCCGCCCCAGGTTGGGGGCAAGTGGTCGGAGGATCGCTATCAGGTACTGTGCGGGATGCCACGGGAGCGGCTCTGCCGGGCGCCGGCGTCATCGTGAGGAACGTGGAGACGGGGGCCGGACGCCATCTGGTCACGGACGACGGAGGCCGTTATTCGGCGCCCTCCATCACGGTGGGGCCGTATCAGGTTGAAGTTTCGAAAGAAGGATTCAATTCGCAAGTTAAAACCGGTATCAACCTGGTGGTCGGACAGGCCGTAACGGTCGACTTGACCCTCGCCGTCGGCGACGTGAAAGAAGCGGTGACGGTGGTGGAAGCCCCCACGCCGGTCGCGCTCACCACGCAGCAAACCTCGGGCCTGGTCAACGAAAAGCAGGTGAAAGACCTGCCCTTGAACGGCCGTAGCTACGACCAATTGATGGCGCTCAATCCCGGCGTCGTGAATTATTCCTCGGAGCGTTCGGGCGGCATCGGCACCTCCAATTCCGCGGTTGGCAACATGTTCGTCGTCTCCGGCCATCGGCCGCAGGACAATCTGTTCCTGTTGAACGGCATTGAATACACCGGCGCCTCGCTCATCAATTTGACTCCCGGAGGCACCAGCGGACAACTCCTCGGCGTCGACGCGGTCCGCGAGTTCAACGTTGTCAGCGACACTTACGGCGCTGAGTATGGCAAGCGTCCTGGCGGTCAGGTCAGCATCATCACCGGATCGGGCACCAACGAGTTGCACGGCAGCGCCTACGAGTTTCTGCGCAACAGCGATCTCGATGCGCGCAATTTCTTCGATCAGGGCAACATCCCGCAGTTCCAGCGCAACGTCTTCGGCGGCGCTCTGGGCGGCCCCATCAAGAAAGACAAAACGTTTATCTTCGGAAACTATGAAGGCTTTCGCCAGCATCTTGGCCTCAGCGACGTTACGCTGGTGCCGGACACCGCCGCGCGCACGGGCTATCTGCCCGGATCGAACGGCAAACTCTCCTACGTCGGCGTTGCGCCCGGTGTCGCGCCCCTCTTCGCCCTGTGGCCAACCCAGAACGGACCCGACCTCGGCAGCGGCATCGGCGAGGCGTTCAGCCATCCGTTGCAACTCATCCGGGAGGATTTCGGCACCACGCGAGTCGATCACACCTTCTCCGAAAAGGACACCCTCTTCGCCGCGTACACAATTGACGACAGCTCCGACAATACTCCCACCATCAATCCGCTCAGCACCGTCTTCGAAACTCTCCGCGAGCAGGTTGTGAGCCTCCAGGAGCAACACGTCTTCTCGCCGACGTTTCTGAACACCGCCCGCGTGGGATTCTCCCGCGCCGGTTACTTCTTCACAGGCGATACGCCCGTCGATCTGCCGGGCTGGGTCGCCGGCAAGCCCATCGGCGCAGTGGTTGTCGGAGGCGGAACGGCGCTCAATGGAGCGTCGCAAATCAGCACGGCCGGCGCGAATGCCGGTAGCAATCTCAGTTCCGCGCGCAATCTCTTTACCTACGACGATCACATCGCCATCACGCACGGCATCCATCAGATTGAAGCCGGCGTCTGGGCGCAGCGCATTCAGGCCAACGACAACCTCGCGCAGGATCAATACGGGCAGGCTTCTTTCGGAAGCTTGACCAGTTTCCTTCAAGGCACTATTTCAACCTTCACCGTGGTTCCTTCCCCGACGCCGATCGGGTGGCGCACCTTTGAAGGCGCCGGCTTCGTTCAGGACGCTATCAAGCTGCGCAGCAACCTCGAAGTTCGCATCGGATTCCGCTTTGAATCCACCGACGGCTGGAACGAAGCGCACGGCCGCGCCTCCAACTATACTTTTGTCAACGGCGTCATCCAGACCAATCCCTTCATCGGCGACTCCGCGTTGACCGTCAATCGCGCCAAGTTTCTTCCCGAACCGCGCGCCGGCATCGCATGGGATCCATTCGGCAGAGGTAAGACCGTGATCCACGCCGGAGGCGGTATCTATCGCGCACTGCTCGATAACCTCGATTACCGTCTCGATCAGACCGCGCCATTCAACACTACGGACTCTTTGAAGAATGTCGCCGTCAACAGCCTGCTGGTCACTCCTGGCTCGACGCTCAAGGGCAGCCTGATTTCTCCCAGCGGCATTCAGCCCGACCCCTACACGCCGACCATCGTTTCATGGTCCTTTAAGATCGAACAGCAGATCGCGGCCAACACTTCCCTCGCCCTCGGATACATCGGCTCGCATGGCTATCATGAAGCCCTGTCCATCGACGCGAACGAGCCGGCTCCGACGTATCTTGGGAACGGCACCGTCTATTATCCGAAAGGCGCGCCGTTCCTGAATCCCGCGCTCGCCAACACCACCACCTGGACCACCAATGGCCTGAGCTCTTATAACGCGCTTCAGGTCGACGTGAACAAACGTTTCAGCCACGGCCTGATGCTGCGCGGCGTGTACACGTATTCGAAAAGTCTCGATGACGGCACGGCCTGGAACAGCAGTGTCGGGGCGAACGCTCCTGGCTTCGTAATGTTCCCCTTACATCCGAAATTGGACTGGGGTCTATCGAACTCCGACGCCCGGAACCTCGCCGTTATCAACGGCACCTATGAGCTTCCGATTCACGGATTGCACGGCTGGCAGGACAAACTCGCGGGCGGTTGGAGCGTGAGTGGAATCTTCACGGCGCAATCTGGTTTCCCGTTCACGCCGCAGCTTGGATTCAATCCCACGAATAACGGCGACAGCCGCAATCCTATTCGTCCTTCGTGGAATCCGGCATTCAGCGGTCCGGTTATCGAGGGATCGCCCAATCAGTGGTTCAATCCGAACGCCTTCACTCTGCCTCCTACCGGAACTTACGGAGACACCGGCCGCAACACGCTGATCGGCCCGGGAATCACGAACGTCGATTTCTCAGTTTTGAAAACAACGCCGCTCTCGGAAAAGGTTCGGCTCCAATTCCGGGGGGAGTTCTTTAACATCCTGAATCACCCCAATTTCGGGACTCCGAACGCGGTCGTCTTCTCGTCGGCCACGGCAACCCCGGCGTCGACCGCGGGCGTAATAACATCTACGTCCACCACGTCGAGACAGATTCAATTTGGCTTGAAATTGCTTTTCTGAGCCGGCTATCGCCCCTCCGTTACCGTCGGGGTTCCGTGATGCAGTCCGGGATTTTCACGATCTTAACGGAACCGCGCACGTAAGTAAGCGGAGATTGTCGACGATTATTTCACAGATCGGGAGGAAGCGGTTTCCTCTGGCAAGTAAGTTGCTTCAGTAGGTTCCAGCGAATGGAACCTACTGACTTCGACATACTGCTCATCGATGACAATCCGGGCGACGCCAAGCTGATTCAACTGGCTTTTGCTCAATGCCCGTTGGCTAAGTTGCGCGTCTCCGTGCTTGCCGAATCCCGCGACGCGATTAACTATCTTCATCACACCGGAAAATTTACCGATGCGCCGACGCCAGATATCGTCCTGCTGGATTACCATATGCCGATCGACGGCGGCATCGCGTTATCCGAAATCAAAGGCAATCCCGACTTTCAGCAGATCCCGGTCATCGTTCTCACCGGCTCATCAAATCCTCGGGACGTTGAGGACGTCTACCGTCGTCACGCGAACTGTTGCTTCTTAAAGCGGTCCAACGTCGACGACCTTCTGGAGCTGAGCTGCGACATCGTCAAACTCTGGCTGTTAAAGGCGATGTTACCGCCAAAACAGAAGGGGCGCTTTACGTCGCCCTTAAACTAATCACTCCAGCATGGAATAAAACGACGTCCCTCCGTCACCGCGGGGGTTCAGTATACTTACGGCCGTCCGCGTCAAGAATTCGAAGGTCGCCAAGTTTCAACTCGCGAATGCCGCCTTCGATCTTAGCGCGGTCACCGACGATCACCCACACCATCTGTTCCGGCTGTATCAACGATTTCGCGGCGTCTTCGACATCTGCCTGGCGCAGCGCCATTACCTTTGTGACGAATGACTGGTAGTAGTCGTCCGGCAATCCATATTGAATCAAGTTCGTTACGGAATTGCCTAACTGTCCCATGGTTTCGCGCTCCCCGGGCAGCGTCAGAGTCTGATTGGCCTGCGCGTCCGCAAGTTCATTGGTCATGATCGGCCGCGACCCCGCCATACCCTGAAATTCCTTGGCCATTTCGGCCAGCGACTCTTTCGTCTTATCTGTCTGTACGGGAGCATAAGCGATAAAAGGCCGTTGCGCGCGTGCTCCCAGAAGGACGCTGCCGGCGCCGTAAGAGTAGTGCTTGTCCTCACGCAGATTCATATTGAGGCGACCGCCGAAGTTACCAAGAATGACGTTCATTACCTGTAACGGGACATCGCTTGAACTCGCCTTGGGCGGCGCGATCAATCCGGTCAGAATAAAGGACTGCTCGGAACCGGGCCGGTCGATGAGATAGATCTGCGGCGTGTGCGGAAGCGAGACCGTCGCGATATTCTTCACCGGCGGCTTGCCCTGCGCCCAGTTGGCGAACGCGCGGGAGATCGCAGGCTGGATCTCTGCCAGCGTGGTATCCCCAACCACTACAAGTGTCGCGTTGTTCGGCCGATACCAGGCTTCGTGAAACCTGGCGAGATCCGCGGGCTTCATCTCACTGACGCTGGCTTCCGTGCCAGTGCCGGTGTAAGGAACTCCGTAGGCGTGTCCCGGTCCGAAGAGAAGCGGAGGAAGAACGCGCAGGCCCATCAAAAAGGGAGTCACTTTCTCCTGCTGGATCGCCGCCAGACGCTGATGTTGCAGCCGCGCGAAATCCGCTTGCGGGAACACCGGGTTCATGATCACATCGGCAAACAATGCGATGGACGCATCGAGGTTGCTCTTGAGCGCGGAAAGCTCTACCGTCGAGAGGTCTATGTTGGCGAATGAGTCCAACCGTGCTCCCAGGGTTTCCACCTGCTCATCGATTTCGAGAGCGCTGTGGTTCTTCGTGCCGAACGGCAGCATTTCACTCGTCATCCTGGCCGTACCGGGTGCCGCCGTGGAATCGGCCGCATAACCGGCGTCTTCGAGCAACCAGAAATTCACCATCGGCGCATCATGCCGCTGCGCCAGAATGATCTTCATGCCGTTGGCCAGAGTCGCCCGTTCGAGTTTGGGAAGCTTCAGCTCGGGTATTCCGGAAACCGTGGGCAACTTCGAACGGTCCACGCTGGACGCGACTGTCTTGTGTTCCGGAAAAGGCAAAACTTCGAGGACGAATTCGCCATCCGCGAGCCACTCATCTCCGGATTTTTTCACCTCGGCGGGAGTGGCTTGCTCGTGGCGATTGAACGAGGTTTTGAATCGATACGAGGGATCGCCGGTGAACACCTCGGCCTGTGCGAGCAGATCCGATTTTCCGCCGAACCCGCCGATGCGCTGCATCCCGCGCATAAGATTGGCTGCATATTGGGTTTGCACGCGCTTCAGCTCTGAGTCCGTGGGTCCGGTAGAGAGCAAGCGGGCGATCTCTTCATCGATTGCCTTTTCAACCTTGGCCAGATCCTGGCCGGGACGCGCGGTGGCATCGATGTAGAACTGGCTGCCGATTTCATTGATTTCGACAAACGAATAAACAGAGGTAGCAAGCTGATCGTTATATACCAGGCGTTGGTACAGCCTCGACACTTTGCCTTTGGTCAGAACATCGCTGAGTAAGTCGAGGTAGTCCGCATCGGCGGTCCCAAAACCAGGGACGTTCCAAATCTTTAAGACGCGGGCTTGCGGAACCCGGTCCTGGATTTGCTGGCGGTGCACGCCGGTCATTTTGGCCGGCCACGCCTGCTGCCGATCCACGGGCGGTCCAGCGGGTATGTCTCCGAAATATTTCGTCACCTTCTCGCGAGCGGTCTTGGCGTCGATATCGCCGGCGAGGACGATTACCGCGTTCGAAGGGCTGTAGTAAGTCCGGAACCAATCCTTCACATCCTCGAGCGAAGCCGCGTTCAAATCATCCATGGACCCGATGACGGGCCACGAATACGGATGCCTGGCTGGATAAGTGGACGCCGGAATCAATTCCCAGGCGCCGCCATAAGGTTCGTTATCTCCCTGGCGTTTTTCGTTCTGCACCACGCCGCGCTGAAGATCGAGAGTGCTCTTATCGAAGGCATTAATGAAGTGCCCCATGCGATCGGATTCCATGAATAGCGCCACATCCAGAGCGTTTGTGGGCACGTCCTCGAAGAAGTTGGTGCGGTCGCTATTCGTGGTCCCATTGAGATCGGTGGCGCCGATCTTCTCCATGGCTTTTATGTAACTGCCTTTTGCGTTCTCGCTACCTCCGAACATCAGGTGCTCATAAAGATGCGCGAAACCGGTCTTGCCAGGCTTCTCATTCTTGGAGCCGACGTGATACCACATGTTTACGGCGACAATGGGAGCCTTGCGGTCTTCATGAACAATGACTGTCAAACCGTTGTCAAGAACGAATTTTTCAAACGGAATGTCGATCCGCGGCGGCTGGGCAGCCGCGCAGACGGATAGGGAAAGCGCGAGCAGGATGTTTTCGAGCTTCATGCGGTTCCGAGTATAGCTGGCGGGGAGCCGCGTTTCAACTTACGTTCCGCCTTGCGTGAGCGGTTGCCGGTTTTGAGTGATTACTGCCAGCCGCCGCCGAGCGCCCGATAGATTTGAACGAAGGATTGCAGCTCGATCATTTGAAGTTGAGCGAGAACGAGTTGGCCCTGGAAAAGGTCGCGCTCCGATTCGAGGACCTGCAGGTAACTGTCCAGGCCGCCCTGATAACGCAGATTGGAAAGCCGGTCCGATTCACTTAACGCAGTGACAAGAAGCTGCTCCTGCGCCCGCTGCTGGCGCGTGCGATCGTAGCCGACCAGCGCATCGGAAACCTCTTTTAGAGCGTTGTAAATTGTCTTCTGGTAAGTAATCAACATCTCGCGCTTTTGCGCTTCCGACAAGCGCACTCCGGCGCGGATTTGGCCGGCATCGAAAATGGTCTGCGTCGCATTCGCCGCGATGGTATCGAAGCGCGCCGGAGCGGTGAACATGTTCGTCAGCTGGCGGCTCTGCGCACCCAGGAATCCAGTGAGCGAGATTTGAGGAAAATAAAGCGCCTTGGCCGCGCCAATCTGCGCGTTCGCCGCGATCAACGTTGCCTCCGCCTGGCGAATATCGGGACGACGTTCGAGAAGTGCCGCGGGTAGTCCCGGAGGCACCTCGGCGGGAGGAGTGAATTGATCGAGCGATTTGCCGCGCGCGATCGTGCCGGGCACGCGGCCGAGCAGGAGATTAAGCGCATCTTCCGTTTGCTCGATATCGCGCTCCGCCACTGCAATCTGCGACGTCGCCGTATAAAGGAATTGTTCCGCTTGATGAACGTCCAGTCCGGTTGCCGCGCCGCGGTCATGACGCAGGTTGACGAGCCGCAGATTATCCTGCGCGATGTCGCGTGTTCGCCGCGCGATTTGCAACTCCATGTCGCGCTCGCGCAGCATGAAATAGTAGTTCATCACGTCGCCGATCAGTGAGACGACGACGCCGTTGCGGGCCTCCTCCGTCGCCAGATACTTCGCCCGCGCCGCTTCCGTGAGCCTGCGGTAGCGGCCCCAGAAATCGAGGTCCCACGAAAGAGTTGCTCCCACCTGCGAATAACTTGCCGAGAGATTCTCGCCCGGCGGCACGCCCAGGTACGATCCGATAGACGCCAGCCGCTCGGACGCAAAACTCGGCTGCGCGCTGAGATTGGGAAACTCGTTGGCGCGCGTGATGCGATACTGCGCTCGCGCTTCAAGCACGCGCTCCGAAGCAATGCCCAAATCGAAATTATGTTCCAGCGCGGCGCTGACAAGCTGTTTCAGCACATCATCCTGAAACAGGTCGAACCACTTCTTATCGGCCAGCGAATTTGGCGCCGGCGTCTGAGGTTCGCCGTGAAACTGATCTGGAATCGGAACCGCGGGGCGCGAATAGTTCGGTCCCATCTTGCATCCCGCCAGCAGCAGGATGGCGCTGAACGCGAGAATAGGCCGGATCAATCGGTCGCCTCCGGCACGGCAACCTGCCGCACGACGGGTCCGCGGCGGCGTTCTACATAACCCTCGACGACAACATACAAAACCGGAACAATGAATATCGCGAGCATGGTTGCAGTGTTCATGCCGCCGAAAACAGCCGTGCCGAGAGATCGCCGCGAAGCTGCTCCCGCGCCGAATGCAATCGCCAGCGGCACCACGCCGAGGATAAACGCAAAGGACGTCATAAGAATCGGCCGCAATCGCAGCCTCGCCGCGTCCATGGCGGCTTCGTAAATCGGATGGCCTTCCTCGCGGCGCATGCGCGCAAACTCGACAATCAAAATCGCGTTCTTCGCCGCGAGTCCGATCAGCGTCACAATCCCGATCTGCGTGTAAATGTCGTAAGGATAAGACCGCAGCCACACTGCAAGAAGGGCGCCGAACAAACCCAGTGGCAGCGCCAGAATCACCGCGAATGGAATCGACCAGCTCTCATACAAGGCGGCCAGGAATAAGAAAACCAGCACGGCCGCGAACCCGAAGATCACGCCTTCATGCCCTTGCGCCTCTTTCTCCTGGTATGTCGTGCCGGTCCATTCATAACCGAAGCCTTGCGGCAAAGTTGTTGTGGAAAGCTTCTCCATCGCGTCGGTTGCCTCGCCGCTGGCATAACCGGGCGCCGGATTACCAAGCATTTGAATGGCGCGAAAACGGTTATAGCGATAAACGACATCCGGGCCCGATGTGCCCCTCACCCTCGCGAGCGTACCGAGCGGAACCATGGCCCCATCGTTTGTCCGCACATAGAAGCGATTGACGTCTTTCGGCCCGGTCCGGAATTCCGGCTCCGCCTCCACCAGCACTTGCCAGGTGTGACCAAACGCGTTGAAGTCGTTCACATACAATCCGCCCAAAAATGTTTGGAGCACATTGTAGGCATCGCTCACAGGAATGTTCAACGTCTGCACCTTCGCGATGTCCATGTCGACTTTGTATTGCGGCACGTCGGGACGAAATGTACTGATGATGTTGCCGATTTCCTTGTGCTGATGTGCGGCTTGAATCACCAGGTCGGCGGTTTGCGCCAGCGATTGAATGTCGCCGCCCGCGCGGTCTTCGAGCACGTATTGAAATCCACCAGTGGTGCTGAGCCCCAGGATCGGCGGCAGACCGAATGCAAATGTGAACGCTTCGGGCACTTTGGCAAACTGCCGTTGCGCATTGCGGAGAATCGCCTGCAGGGACAAGCCGTTGCTTTCGCGTTCATCCCAGGGTTTCAATCGCGCAATCAGAGTGGCGACATTCGAGCTATTGGTGCGGGTCGCGATATCGGTACCACCCAGAACCAGGCATCCCACGACGCCCGGCATTTTCAGCACGAGTTTCTCGATCTTCAGCGCCGCGGCCTGCGTGCGTTCGACCGATGCCCCATCGGGCAGGCGCACGGAGACGAAGAATGCACCCTGGTCCTCGTCCGGAAGGAAGCCGGTGGGCATGATATGGAAGAGCCATCCGGCGGCGAGCCAGAAGCAAAAGAGTCCGGCAATGGCCAACGCCGATCTTCGAACCAGCACGCCAACACCTGCCAGGTACCGATTTCTGGTCCACTCGAAGGCGCGGTTGAAATATCCGAACGCGTATGCCAGCGGCCCACGTTTCTTCTCCGATTGCGGCCGCAAAATGAGAGCGGCCAGTGCCGGGCTCAGCGACAAAGCATTGAACGCCGAGATGAGCACCGAAGCGGCGATGGTCAGCGCGAACTGTTTATAGATCTGTCCGCTAATGCCGCCGAGAAACGCAACAGGAATGAAGACCGCGGCCAGAATGCATGCGATGGCGACTACGGGCGCAGACACTTCTTCCATCGCGCGAACGGTCGCGTCGTGCGGCGACATGCCATCGTCAATGTGGCGCTGCACTGCCTCGACCACGACGATTGCGTCGTCCACCACGATGCCGATCGCCAGCACGAGCCCGAACATGCTGGTCATATTTATGGAGAAGCCGAGAATGGGGAATAACGCGAAGGTTCCCACCACTGCAACGGGCACGGTCAGCAACGGAATCAGAGTCGCGCGCCAGTTCTGCAGGAATATGAAAACTACCAGGATGACGAGACCGATTGCCTCGAACAGCGTGGTCACCACGTCTTTAATCGCGGCCCGCACGAACATCGTCGAGTCATAAGAAATCAGGTAATCCATGCCGGCCGGGAAGTTCTTTTTCGCCTGTTCCAGATACGCGTGAACACGATCCGCCGTCTGTACGGCATTGGCGCCCGGCGACAAAAAGACGATCAGGTTCCCGGCTTCTTTGCCGTCCACGCGGCTGAAACCGGCGTAGGTCTGCGCGCCCAACTCCACGCGCCCGATGTCGCGAATGCGCAGCAAAGACGCATCCGGCTGCGCCCGGAGCACAATGTCTTCAAACTGGCGCGGATCCACCAGCCGGCCCGGGGCATTCACCACAAATTGAAAATCCGTTCCGGGAGGCGACGGCGCCTGTCCAAAAGAGCCGGCCGGATTTTGCTTGTTCTGCGCCTGGATGGCGTTGCTGACGTCCGTGGCCGTCAGCCCCAGCTTGGCCATCTTGTCCGGGTTCACCCAGATGCGCATGGAGTACACAAGATTGTTGGTGAGACGCGCTTCGCCGACTCCATCCAGGCTGCCGATCTGGTTCAGCAAATTGATCTGAACATAATTGTTCAGAAAGAGCGCGTCGTAGCGTCCGTCGGTGGGAACCAGGCTGACGGCCATCAGGAACGCGCTCGATACCTTCTTTACCGTGACGCCGGTGCGCTGCACTTCAGGAGGAAGCCGCGGCAGAGCGACGTTGACGCGGTTCTGTGTTTGGACGGTTGCGATATCCGGGTTGGTGCCGAGCCGGAACGTGACTTGAATCGTGAGCGTGCCGTCGTTGCCGCTGCTCGAGAGAAAATACAGCATGCCGTCGAGCCCATTGAGTTGCTCTTCGATCGGCTGCGAAACCGTCTTCTCGAGGTCTTGCGAATTGCCGCCAAGATAATTCGCCGTGATCTGGACCACCGGCGGAACCACTTCGGGATACGATGCGACCGGCAAAGTCGGAATCGCAACGGCGCCGAGAATAACAATCACGATGGCGATGACCATCGCGAAAACGGGACGGTCTATAAAAAAACGCGCCATGATGTTACTGCCCGAGTTTCCCGGAGCCTGGGCCGCTCGTGTCCGCTTTGTAAGGCGTCGGCTGCACCGGCGCGCCCGGCCTGACTTTCAACTGGCCATCCACGATGACGCGGTCCCCGGGTTTTAATCCTTTCTCGATGACCCACAATTCGCCAACGGGATCGCCCGTCGTAACGGCGCGCACCAAAACCTTGTTGTCTGGCGAAATCGTGTAGACGGTTTGGATGTTCTGGAGTTGCTGCACGGCCTTTTGCGGCACCACCAGCGCGTCCTTACGACGGTCTGTTTCGACGCTCACGCGGCCAAATTGACCCGGAAGCAGAGTATGGTTGGGATTCGGGAAACTCGCCTGCACTTCCAGAGTGCCCGTTTTCGAATCCACCTGGTTCAGCGCGTCCTGGATGTGCCCTTTGTACGGAAACTCGGAGCCATCTGCAAGAACCAGTGTCAACGGAGGATCTCCACCAGGGGTCCGGTGGCCGCGTCCGACCCATTTCAGGTATTCCGATTCCGTCACTTTGAAGCGCACCCACATGGGGTCCAGCGGGACGATCGTAGTCAGCGGCTGCGTCGAAGAGGGCGTGACCAGGCCGCCGACCGGAACCAGCGTGTCGCCAATGCGGCCGCTGATGGGCGCGCGAATGGTGGCGTACTCGACGTTGAGCTGGGCAGAGTTGAGCGCGCCCTTCAACGCTTCCACCTTCCCTTCCATCGACGAAATCTGGGTGCGCGTCGAGAGGGTTGTCTGCTCGACGTTGGCCTGCGCCGACTTAACGTTTGCTTCGTTCGCGTTGAGCGCCGCAACAGCGGCATCGAGATCCTGCTGCGAAGCGGCGTCGGCTTTAACCAGCGGCTTGAGACGCTCAAAATCCTGCTGGGCCTTGAGAAGATTTGCCTGCGCCGATGCGAGATTCGCCTGCGCCTGAAGCAAGGAGACTTGATGTCTCGCGAACTCCAGATCCGCCTCGCTCTGCCGTTCATTTCCCGCGGCCTGTTCGAGACTCGCCTGATACGGGCGAACGTCCAGGACGTATAGTACCTGGCCAGCGGTCACTTCCGAGCCCGGCTGGAAAACCCATTTCTCGAGATAGCCTTCTACGCGTCCGCGTACGTCGACGGTGTTCCGTGCGTAGGTCTGCGCAGCGAAATCGGAATAAATGGCTACGTCGCGGGGCTGCACTTCGGTAAACGTGACGGGCGCTGCCGGCGTCTGAGCTTGGGCCGTACCCTGGCCCGCGGCGCTACAGGATGAGAGAAACGCGACGGCAACAGCGCAACTTCCAACCAAAATCGCGGTCCACGCCTGGTGTGCACGTCCCTTTTGAGAGACTGTGACCTGTGTCATATAGGAAAGGAGACTTCTGATGTGATTCACGAAACTGCTTTGGAGTTGCTAATTTCAGAACGGCGACAGGGGTTCACAGCAACTTCCGGATCAATCGGCCAAATGTTGTCGATACTTTTGTATTATAGCGGGCGGCGTGGCAGATCTTGAAGGATCGTAGGGGTGTGGGGAGAATTGAGTTGTGACCCGCGAGCAGGCAATACTGGCTTTGAAACCGCACGAAAAAGAACTCCGCGATGCGGGGCGTGGTCAGCGTGTCGTTGTTCGGCTCGGTAGCATTTCTCGGCTCGTGGCCTCGATTGCATCAGCCCGCATGGACGATCTCGAACGGCGCTTTACGAAATCTCGGATGCAAAGTAGATGTGATCGAAGAGCCGGCGCGCAAAGCGCGCTTTCACCGATAGGGATCGCGCGCTGCCTTCTGAAAAACCATCGCGCCGAAGACGCTTTGCGAAAGCTCTCCGAAGAACGATCCCCGTAAGCAGCTAGGCAGACTTAGCCTAACGTTTGCCGGCAGGCCGATGCGTGGCGGAGACCGCCTTGGGCGCTTCGGTGGTTTCGGGCGAAACGTGAAACCTGGGTCTTGTGTATCGCATGTATCCGAACGTCGCGACCAGCACCGTGAGGGCAAGGAGACCGCATGGCACGGCGATTCTCGCCCAACTCTCGCTGAAGCGGAAGAATCGGTTTAGACATTTGCGGCAGCGGATGGGTTCGACGAACAACAGCATCAGAACGGTTTCGATGACACCCCTGCGATACGATGGCCGCGTATCGCTCCAACCGCAATTCGGACATGTGTGCTTCTTCGCTCGCGCCATACTCATGGGACTACATTAGGCGGCGTGAGTTTCGAGTCTAACGGTAAGTTACTTGGCAGGATCGTTCTTTGTGTCGTCTGGCCTATCGCGCCGCTGCTGGTGCCGTTGAGCAGCCAGCGATCCTATAAACGCTCCCACGAAGCCGGCAAGTTGCGAAGCCATCGGCCCGAGATTGACTTTGTCCGCGCCGAGCGAGACCGCGCAAAAACCGATCAGGCTCGCTCCGGCGATTTTTGTCATGCGAGAGATCTTCATTGCTCCAAACTATTGTCTCGCAGATACGGTATCATTCCTGTAGAAGCGCAAGGGAAAGGCAAATGGATAAACAACGCATCGATCTTCCGCAAGGCACTCTGGACCTCCTGATTCTCAAGACGCTGGCGTTGGAACCGCAGCATGGATGGGCGATCTCGGAGCGAATCCAGCAGATCTCGAGCGAGGTGCTACAGGTCCAGCAAGGCTCGCTATATCCCGCGCTGCACCGCCTGGAACGCCGCGGCTGGATCAAGGCGCATTGGGGCTCATCGGAAAATAATCGCCGCGCGAAGTACTACGAGCTCACGCGAAGCGGGCGCGCCCAACTGGAAGCCGAATCGACTGCGTGGCGAAAACTGGCCGCGGCTGTAGGCCAGGTGCTCGACATGGCGTGACCGCTTAGTGGCGATGCACGCGGCCGCCAACGTCCCCGCGCGCGGAGGTACTGCTCGAAGTGCTGCTAGCCGTCGGATCCACGGCCATGACAAAGGCATCAGTGTTTCCGGGAGGACTGCTCCTTACGGCTCCGCCGAGATTGTCGAGAAGCGGTCCGCTGGTATAACCCGCCGACCAGATGTTACCGTGCGCATCGTAATCGATGCCGTAGGCGGCCTGCAATCCATCGCTGGCGATATAAGAGCCGTATACCAAACCGGCGAGCCCCGGCCGTCCCGGATTGAATACCAAAGCGAAGCCGTCCTGGGTGAGATCCGTCTCGTTATAAGTTGGCTGCAATGCGTTCGAGGAGACGATCAGGTTCGGGGAATCGGTGAGACCCGCCAGATAGACATTGCCGGCGTGATCGAGCTTCAAATCGAACGCCACGTCGATTTCGGAGCCTCCATAATACGTGGAGTACATCAGTTGCGTGGTCCTATCGGATTGCGGATTCCGCGTGTTCAGGACGGTCACAAATGCATCGAAATTCCCACCGTAGATTGGCTGCAAACCGTTCAGCGTGACCGGAAAATCATCCGATCCGGTGTAGCCGGAAATAATGACGTGTAATGCCGGATCGACGACTACGTTTTTCGCTTCGTCGGCACCGCTGCCGCCCAGATAGGTGGAATAAATCAGCCCCCCGGATCCCGGGATGGTGGGATTGATTTGCGCCACGAAAGCATCGCCACCGGTCTTGTACGTATAGTTGTACGAATAACCGGCAATCGGAAAGTCCAACGAGAACGTGCTGCCCACCACCCAAATTGTTCCGTCCGGCGAGACGGCGACTCCTGCTCCAGTCTCACCACCCGCGCCACCGAGATACGTCGAATATTGAAGCGTTGAAGTGGTGGTCATAGTGGGGTCGATAATCGAGACAAATGCTGTTTGGTTGCTTCCGTTGATGCTCTGAACCCCGCTTATGTACGGGAAATCGGGAGAGCGCGTGGTGCCCGACACAACAATACGCCTCGTCGCATCGTAAGCGATTCCGTTCCCGTAATCGTCGTCGGCGCCCCCGAGGTATGTCGAGTAGATCAGCATTCCGCTACCGCTCTGCGATGGATCGAGTTCCATGATGAATGCGTCGGACGTGCCGTCGATAGCGGATTGCTGCGGATTCACCGTTGGTAAATCGGAGGACGTGGTGTTTCCCGTCAGGAAGATTTTAGACTCCGGCGTCGCGACCATAGCGCCCAAAGTATCGGTTCCGGTACCACCGATCAAGGTCGATATGATGACCTGCGAGTTGAGTGCGGCGTTGGGGTCGATTTTGACGAAAAAGATGTCAGCCGTACCGCCTAGGACGGAATTATACGCGTTCGCGGTGCTCAGGTAATCGGGCGAATAAGTTGTTCCGGCGACGTAGACGAAGCCGGGAGCGTCGTGCGAGATCGAAGTCGCGTAGTCCGCATCGGACCCGCCAAAGTAGTACGAAAGCAAGAGCACTGGATCGATGATCACCTGGCGATTCCGGTCATAGCGGCCGAGAGTAAATCCGAAACTCCCATCCGCGTTTTTCCGGTAACTGCTCTCTACGGGCACACGTTCGCCTCCAGCGGCGATCTGATAGGCCACGGGCCGCTTCTGGACGAAACCGCCCACGAGATTCCCTTCTGCGTCGATATGCGCGTCGCCGCCTTGAAAGCGGAGCCGGATCTGCCGGGAATCGGCGCCGGGATTCACTGCCAGGTCATATTCCAGCTCGCGTCCATTTCCGTAATAGACAACGTCGATGCCGGGATAAAGCTGGCGCACCTGGAGGCGCCCGTAATTCGGAATCGAAGTACGCCATTTCTTGGGATCGTTCCCCAGGATCACATTGCTCACCGAACGTAGTTTGCCAAGACCCTCGACCTGTGCCGTTTTGGATGCACCGTCGAACGTAAGGCACACTGTGTCCTTGCCTGCGAGAAGGGCGACGCGGTTGCGCTCAAACGAATACTGAAAGCGCAGGCCCCGCGCGACAAAGCTGGAGCCGTCGTTCTGCGTGGGCTCGAAGCGAAGGGGCGCGGTGTTTAGCTTCCGCAAGGTGTCTTGATCGGTGCCCGCGGCGCAAAGGATGCCGGATGCGAGGCACACAACGGATAGAGTAGAAGAACCAATTCTCATTTACAGACCTGGAGTGGAATAGGGCTAAAATCCATCTTAGCCGGAAAACTATTCAAGCGTCGCCAAAGCGGTTGAACTGTACTAATTGGATCCGGTAGTAACGGGCTCTGGCTCGTCGGTATGCTTCTTGAAGTAGTGGCGTTTGATGTCTGGCCAGAATTCTTTGAGCACATTCGAAAATGCGTCTGTTGCAATCTGCGTGCCCATGCGATTTATAGTGTCGCCAAAACCTCGGTCCGTCGGATAATATACATTCCCGACCGACGCCATGACGCCGTTGCCAATTACTTCGGAGAAGTTGAAGCGCGTGCCTCCGGCATCGGTGCGCGTAACCAGAACGCGAGTGAGAGCATAGTACAGTCTGTACTTTTTCGATCCGACGGCTTTGCGGAAGTATCGCGGATCTTCATGCAGGATGGTAGGCATCACTGCCTCCGTCATCAGGTTGCCCATCGATTGGTCGATGTACGAAGTCCAGTAGCGATGGGCGTAACCCTTTAATCCTTGACCGAAGCTTGGATTCTCGTTCTCAAGCTGATACAGGCCGGCGAACGCGCCGGAGACCAGGTAATTGGGCCAATCGAACGAGTCTTTCAAAGCGATGGTGAACTTCTGCTTCGTCGTGATCGGCTCATACACGGCCATCGGATTGGCCGTGCGGTAATTCGGAAGCACGCCGAGAATACGATGGTCCACCGGTTCCTGCGTCGTATCACCCGGTTTCTTAGGCTCTGGACTTTTCTCAACCCCTTCCGCGGCATTGGCAGAAGCTGGCTGAATGGCCGGATCGGCCTCTTGCGCGAACGTGGGTAGCACTACGGTGAGTGCGGCACTCACGAAAACGCCAGACAACGCGGCGCGCCTGCGAAATATAAAGGCGGTCATTGAATCCCCTGGTGAACGATAAGACGAATACAAGCTGATGAGATGTTACGGGTGCACGCCGGGTTCCAGCCGTTGGCCGAATATAGATGGGTTTGTTACACAAACTTACAGAAGAGACGACGCACAAACGGCCTGCTCGCCGGATCAGGCGGTCACCCGAACCCGGCGGCAGGCCGCCGATTAAATAACCTTAAGCTTGACTGACTTGCTCGGCCTGCAAACCCTTCGGTCCACGCTTTACTACAAACGAGACGCGTGCACCTTCGTCGAGGGTGCGATACCCGCTCGACTCAATCGCGGAAAAATGGACAAATACGTCCTCCCCGTTCTCGCGCTGGATAAAACCAAATCCCTTGGCAGCGTTAAACCACTTCACCGTACCGGTTTCTTTCATGTTTCTCACTTTCCTTCTTTACGATCAAATCCCACACGGTTCGAAACGAGGACGGTACAGCGGAGGTGTTTGACAAACTTCGAGGTACCTTCAAGCAGATTTGGACCACGTGCAAGATTTTGAATCCTTTACACGATAGCACGTCCGAGGAGGTACAAACAAGCCGGTTGCGGGGCTACGTCCTTGTGAGCATTAAGGAGAACGCCCGGCTCGGCCATGTTAAACGCTACAATCCGCGACGCGTGATGGTCGGGTTACAGCTTGTCTGTATCGCCACACTAGCGCTTTGAGGCGCTGTTGGCGATAGGCTTCGCGGGCGGCTCGGCAACGGGCGTGGGAACAGCATCCGCGGCAACGGTCTTCGTGAGTCCCAGCGCCTTCCGCAGCGTAGTGTCGATCTCCTGGCGAATATCGTGGTTCTCGCGCAGGAACTGGCGGGCGTTTTCCCTGCCCTGTCCAATGCGCTCGCCCTTGTAGCTGTACCAAGACCCGGATTTTTCCACGACGTTCTGCGCCGCGCCGAGATCAATCAGATCGCCCTCTTTCGAAATACCTTCGCCGTAGACGATGTCAAATTCTGCCTCACGGAAAGGCGCGGCGATCTTGTTCTTCACGACTTTCACTTTCGTGCGGCTGCCCGTGACAACCTCACCGTCCTTGATAGCCGCGATGCGGCGGATGTCGCAGCGCACCGACGAATAAAACTTCAGAGCGCGGCCACCGGTGGTGGTTTCGGGATTTCCGAACATGACGCCGATTTTCTCGCGGATCTGATTGATGAAGATCAGGCAGGTATTCGATTTGGAAACGATGCCGGTCAGCTTGCGCATGGCTTGGGACATGAGACGCGCCTGCACGCCCATATGGCTGTCGCCCATCTCGCCGTCGAGCTCGGATTTGGGAACCAACGCGGCAACGGAGTCGAGCACGAGCACGTCAATGGAGCCGGATGTGATCAACGCGCTTGTGATTTCGAGCGCCTGTTCCGCGTAGTCGGGCTGCGAGACCAGCAGGTTGTCGACGTCCACGCCGAGCTTCTTCGCGTAGAGAGGATCGAGCGCGTGTTCAACGTCGATGAACGCGGCCATGCCGCCGGCCTTTTGTGCCTCCGCGATCACTTGCAGAGCCACGGTGGTTTTACCCGACGACTCCGGTCCAAAGATTTCGCAGATGCGTCCGCGTGGAAAACCGCCCGCCCCGAGCGCGTAATCGAGCGAAATGGAGCCGGAGGAAATCGTCGCTACCGGCACAATCGCTTCTTTCGAGCCGAGCCGCAGCACGGAGCCCTTCCCGAATTGCTTTTCTATCTGGCCTAAAGTGAGTGCGAGGGTCCGGCTGCGTTCTTTTTCGTCCATGTTCGGATAATCCTTGGTGAGAACTTCTCGGGGGATTCCTCATTATAGCCCCGAGCGTGAAGCCCACCTATCTTAGACCTTTGACGAGGTACAGGTTCGAGACGTCGCGCTGGTAGCAATAGGCGTAGGATTTTCCGTCCGGCGTGATCACAACGTTGGCCATCTGCGCGCCAACCGGGTCGATCGGGCCGATTTCTTTTAGGAAGTCCGTCTTGCCGGTCGCGATATCGAGGCGATAGAGGCGGAATCGAGGGCCATCCGGAGCGGGTCGTCGAACAAATATGCGATGGCCGTCTTCGGCCCAACGAATCGGAAGGTCGCCGCGTTCGATGCCGGGAATCTCGCGCGACTGGCCGCCGTTCAGCGGGAACACGAAATACTTCCCGGCTTCCGTGGTGAGAATGGAATTCCCGTCGGGCGCGACACTGGCCCCGCGGATTCCATCCGGCGTCACCGGTTGCGGCGCGCCGCCGTTCACGTCCTGGATATAGGTTCGCGTCGGTTTGCCGGGTTCGTTGGCCGTGATCAGAACGCGACGACCATCGGGAAACCACTCGACGTAATCGTAGTGCATGCCGCCCGTTGTGAGATTCTTCGGCTCGCCCGCGCCGGTTGGTAAAAGGTTCAAGCTGGAGAGCGCCGGATCGCGGCCGATCGTCGCAACCCATTTTCCGTCGGGAGACAGTCGCGGCCGATTCCCGTAGCCGAGAAGCACGGCCGGCGATCCGTCCGTCTGGCGAAGATAGATCGACGTGTTGCGGCCGTTGCCGTAGGAAAGTTCGAGGAACAGAAGCAGCTTGGAATCGCTGGATAGATCGAAAGCGAAAGACGTATCGAGCCACGAGAGATCGCGCTCGGTGGACGTACCCGGAGCGAGATAGGAAATGGCGATACGCGTGGTCGCGATCGTCATCAGCGGACGGCCGTCGCGCGAGATGTCTTGCAGAATAGTCCAGCCGGGGATCTGTCCGACGATGCGCTCTTTCCCGTTCACGGTGACGGCACGCAGTTCGGGATCGCCGCTCGCCCGCGTCGCGGAAAACCAGATTTCTTTGCCGTCCGGTGTCCAGGCGAGATAGCGTCCGACGCCTCTCCAGCCTTTCGATAAAACCTGTCTCTTATGATTTGGGCCAACGATCGTGACGGAATAGTCGCCGGCTTCAGGATCGTGCTCGTAGAACGCGACGAGTTCGCCATTGGGAGAGACACGCGGGCTTACTGGCGGGCGGCCGTCATTTTGATAAAGAACCTTCCCAATCGGATATTCGATGGAGTTGTGGCCACCGCTGCTGCGCGCGGCGGCGAGAGTCGAACCGTCGGGCGACCAATCGGCATCGGTGACGTTTTCGAGAACGTCGCGTGGAGCGCCGCCGGCGAGAGGCGCGCGCGCCAACGTGCCCTTGTCGACGTCTCCCAATAAAATCGCCATGTCGCCCTGCGACGAAATCGCAAGGATTTTGCCCACAGGCAGGTTCATGGATCGCGATTCTCGGCTTCCGGCGATAGTGGAGAAAATCTCGCTAGGCGCGCCGTCCCACTCCGCGCTGTACACAATGGTCTGCCCATCGGGCGCGAATCGCGCAGCCGAAATATCGCCCCTGCGAAACGTGAGCCGCTGGTAGGAGATCGGTTCGATCCGTGATCGAGTAAAGAAGTATGTGCCGGCCACGGCAGCTATGACGAGTGCGGCGATCGCGGGCCAGAACCACCAGGAGCGCCGCCCAGGCACTTCGTAGGCGCCCTGCCCCTGCCGATTCTTCTCCACATCGGCCAGCAGATCTTCAAGCGCAATTTTGACGTCGGCCATGCTCTGCCAGCGATCTTGCGGATCTTTTTCGAGGCAACGATCGATGATCTTTTCGAGCTCGTGCGGCGGAGCTTGCGGAAATTCTTTAAGTGGCCGTGGGTCTTTTTGCAGGATCGTCGCGAGAACGGAGAGCTTGGAATCGCCCGTGAATGGCCGATTGCCGGTCATCATTTCATAGAGCACGGAGCCGAAAGAGAAAATATCGGAACGCCCATCGACGCGCTTGCCCTCGGCCTGTTCCGGCGACATGTATGCCACCGTGCCGAGAATAGTTCCGGCTTCCGTAACCGGATCGGGTGCCAGATGCACGCTCTCCGTCGCGGCGAAGGCATCGGCCTTGTCCGGGAGCGGCACTTTCGCTAAACCGAAATCCAGAATTTTCACCAGACCCTGATCCGTAACCATCAAGTTGGCCGGTTTCAGATCGCGATGAATAATGCCGTTGGCATGAGCCGCGGCGATCGCGTCGGCGACCTGAACCGCGTATCTCAGAGCGTCAATGAGGCGGAGTCCGCGGCGGCCGATGAGCTTGTCGAGGGTCTTGCCCTGCACCAACTCCATCGCGATGAAATCGATGCGATCGGTATCGGCGCCATCGCTGCCGATGTCGTATATCGTGACGATGTTCGGATGATTGAGCGCGGACGCAGCTCTCGCTTCTTGAGCCAAGCGGCTCTTTCGATCGGGGTCGGACTTGTCGGTTGTCGGCAGAACTTTGAGGGCAATAGAACGGTCGAGGTGCGTATCGCGCGCCCGATACACAACGCCCATGCCACCCGAACCGAGTTTCGCCTCGATCCGGTAATGGAGCAATCTTTGACCGATCATGCTCTCACGGGTGGGCAATGACCATTACACTCCTTGTCCTGGACAGGACACAATCGACGGCGCGTCGAAGGTTCTCGGGATCTAGAGCGGCGAAACTTTCATCGAGGATGATCAGCCCGGCATTTTGAATCAGTGCACGTGCGATGTAGAGGCGGCTGCGCTCGCCATGAGAGAGCTGCCAGCCGGTGTCGCCGACGCATTGAAGCAGGCCGGCCGGCATTCGCTGGAGCAGGTCGCCGAGACCCAGTTCGGCGCAGATGGTTTCCATCTCTTCGAAGTCTTCCGGTAGCGGCGGCCAGCGGCGGCCCATCATCAAATTGAAAGCGAACGTCGCGGTGAGGACGTGGTTTTCGTGGAATTGCGGGGCGCTGACTACGGTGCTTCCGTTGAGACGCACTTCGCCCGATTGCGGTCGGCGCATGCCTGTGATCACAGCCGCCAGCGTTGATTTGCCTCCGCCGGATGGTCCTTCGAGCAGGAGGCGGTCACCTGGGTTTATTCGTAGATTGCAGCCTCTAAGGACTGGGTCGCATCGGTTGCCGTATTGGAAGACGATATCGTTTGCTTCGATTTCGGATTCTTGGACGGACGCCGTCGTAACGAGTTGGAGTTTGGGCCGCGCTGCGGCGTGAAATAAGAGCGCGGTTCGTTTCCAGGCGATGAAGGCTCCGCTTAATTGCCAGAGGCCTCCCGTGAGTCGCTTCGTGGCGCGATAAGCGAGCAGGATTCCGCCAACGGCGATAGCGATTTTCGCGGGTGACTGGGAGCTAAGCGTTAGGGCTAAGATTCCGATTACGAGCCAGCCGCGCGGAACGATCGCGAGTAGCGCCGCCGCACGGTCCAGTTTTTTCGAGATGCCGAGGTAATCGTCGAGAGCCTGGTCTTCTCCCGTATGCCAGTTTTCCGGACGCTCCTGCGCCAGGCGGGTGCGATGTCCGACCATTTTTTCAACCAGCTCATGTGTCATTTCGAGACGTGCGCCGGTCCAAACATTATTGCGTTCTATGTACTGGCGGACGATGACGATGGTTGCGGCAAGCCATAGGATCAGGAGTAGCGGCTCGGCCCAGCCGGTCACTATCAGGATGGCCAGGGCGAGGATGAGCTCGATACTTGCGACCAACGCGAGGAAGCCTCCGCTCAAAGCCAGCGCCTCCACCTGCTGCGATTCCAGGACTCGGCCCAGGAGTTGTCCGGCTCCTTCGGATCTGATTTCATCCGGGTCGAGGTTGAGCGCTCCCGCGAGCAGTCGCTGCTTCAGAAGCGCTCCGGCACTGATGGCGATTGACCCTTGTAGCCACGTCGCCAGCATGCGTAGCGGGATGATCGTGAGAAGCAGGAGCATCCAGGCGTAGAGAAGTCCGCGATCGATGTGGCCTTGAAGCGCGGCGAGGCCGAGGAGCCACCAGGAGCCGATAAAGAGCAAATATTGCGCAAGGTGCGCGGTCGCAAGGAAGGCTAGTCGGCTGAGCACGCCGGCCTGTTTCAGTTGTTTACGGAAATCGGAGCCGGGCGGGAACCGGAGGAGCCAGCAGCCTCCGATTTGTTTGGATTGCAGGCGCTCCTGGATGATTGCGGCTCGAACCTTTTCGCGGCGATTTGGCGCGATCTGGGCAGACTCGAGCAGTTCGTCGACTTGAGCGGCGATCGGAGCTTCCAGTTCTTCCGTCAGCGCCGCTGATAACTCTCGCGTGGAGACGCGATGTGTCGTTCGATCCGGCGCCAGTATTTTTTCATTTTTCCCGAGAAGCAGAATGAAGCCTTCTCGAATACGAAGCAGCGCCGGACCGGCCACTTCGAGACAGTTTGCCAGCCCTGAGTATGGGAGCGTGGCGGGCTCGACTTCGATATCGGCGCCTTGTGCGAAAGCGGCGATCGCGTTATCGAATTGAGATTCGGGCCACGCGAATGTGGCTAGATCGCGGCCCATGTGGCTCCTTGTTCTTCGATAACGCCGTCTTCGAGCGTGAGACGCCGCCACGCTTCGTCGGACCAGCACGTTTCCCGGATGGCCCGGTCGGCATCCAGCATGGCTCTGTATCGCGAGTCGGCAGTAGCTGCAAGAACGGTAGGTGGGCCGTCCTCAACCAGGCGTCCACCTTCGATCACAAGCACGCGCGGGAAGGCTTGCGTTTCGCTCACATCGTGCGTGATGCAGATGAGCGTCGCATTTTTCCAAAAGCAGCGCGCGCGGCCGAGAAGGTCGCGGCGTTGTTCGCGGCTGAGTCCTCTGAAAGGTTCATCCAAAATTACGAGGCGCACTTCCGGTCTCAACAGTGCTCGGCCGAGGCGGACGCGTTGGCCTTCGCCTCCCGATACCAACGCGCCTCCTTCGCCCAATCGTGTTTGCAAGCCGTCGGGAAGTTTTTGCAAAACTTCGCGAAGATCGGCCGTTTCGATTGCGTGTGCAACGGGCACGTTGGGATCGTTTCCGTACATCAGGTTTTCGCTTAGCGTGCGGTTCCACAGTTGCACCGCCGGGTCGACCCATGCGATATCGTTGCGGTCCAAGCCGTCGGTTTCGACGCGGCCTTCTACCGGCTGATGCCAGCCGAGAAGCAGTCCAACTAGGCTCGACTTCCCTGCCCCGGAAGGTCCGACGATCGCCACGTGCTCGCCGGCTTTGATGTCGAGGTTTATGTTTTCCAGAATGATGTGGCCGGCAGCTTTCACCGTGACGTTCTCGATCTTGATCGTTGCTGGCTGATGTTGGGATGGCGCGGTTGGTGGCGCCTGGCTCTGCTCCGGCGCCCCCAACGGTTCCATCAATCGCAAAGTGAGATTGCGATATGCCGGATATTGCCAAGCAACTTGCGCGATTTCCTGGCCCAACACAGGAAGATTCAGCGCCCAGTAGACCAGCAGCAATACGCCGGCGGGATTGCCGCTCCGGTTCAAATAGGAAAACAGCAGTGCGGCAGCCAGCCCGAAGCCAGCCAGGAATTGAAGTGCATCCACCGCTACAGCGATGCGTTGAAGCCCGAGTCCGGCTCGCGCCCACTCAAGCAGCAGACCTTCATGCTCGCGCCGCACATTTCGTTCCGCCCCGTGCGCTCGGATGGCAACGAGGCCGAGGAGCCCATCGAGATAAAAACGGCTCAATGCGCCCAAGTGGCTGCGGACTCGCAGGTCTCTTTCGACCAGCGGCGGCTGCGCGATCAAAGGAAGAATCAACGCAACGGCCGCGGAAGCGAATGCCCAAGTCGCGCTGGCCGGGTCGATCCAAACGATCGCGGCGCTGGTCAGAAGCAGTTCAAATGTCGCGCGCAACAGTTGCCCGCCGAGTTCCGACAAATGGCGAATCTGGTGGATGCTGTGGCTGCGCTCAGCCATGTCCGATGTGAGGCGGCTTTGAAAATATCTATCGCCGAGGAGCGGGATCTTTTTGAAGAATGCGAGGCGCAGACGGAGCTCGATAGAGCGGCCGATGCGAAGAAGTTGTGAGGCCAGCGGAAATTCCAACGTTAGAAGCGCGGTACTGAGCACGATCAACGCGGCAATTGCAAAAGAGCCTGGTCCCATGGCGAGGATGCCCCGAAATAGGAGTGCTTCGACGGTTACGCCCGCGGCGGCCACCAGCATCGCAAGCGTGAGTGCGATCGGCGTGAGCAAGCCATCGGCGCGGAGTAATTTCATTAGCTCAAGGCCGGGGCGAGCGCGTTGCTCTTCCAACGTTGCGATCAGTTCTCGCGATGATGTTTGCTCTTTGACCTTTGACGCGCCCTTGACGTGCAGCAGGACAGCACCTCGGAAACGAAGCTGATCGTCATCGGCGGGTTGAACGCACCAATAATTCGATGGAATTTGGTCCGAGTCCTTTAGGAATCGCGTCAGGAGGGCTTGCGCCTCGGGCCCTCGGCGTAGGGCTCCAGCGGCGGCCATCGAGCTTGTCATTCGCGTGGCGGCGTCGAGAGCAGCGATCGATTTCCATGTCGGATCCTGAAGCGCGGGTTCGATGGACTGATCGTCGGCGCCGATATTCAACAGGCGTTCCCGCAGCGGGTTGAGAAATGAATCTGAGCCGGCAAACTCGCGCCAGCCTTCGGCCGGCACGGTGACTGTGTGCGCATAAATCTCTTGTTGGAACCTTTTCGCGGTGACCCAGCGGCGGCCGACCGCGGGGTCCATCAATTGGATGAATTGTCCATGACGCCGCCACGCGACGACGAAGTGCGTAAGTCCCATCGATAGGGTCACGACCACAATGGCCGGAAACACATCGGCGCTCGACAACGTAACGTGATCGAGTGGCACCATGATCTGCTCGGCCTCGAGTCCGAGTTGCAGCGCGATTTGTTCCAGCGTGTCGATAGACGTGCCATCAACGTCGGTCTGGCAGGCTTCACGCAAACGGCCGTAGCTGGCGGGAATTCCAAATCCTTCGAGCAGGCATTTCAAACCCGCGGGACCGCAGTCCATCGCGGAAGACTGCACCACTTCGGGAGCGAGAAAGCTGCGCTTCACGGCTCCTGCCTGTTCGCACGCAGCAGCATGGCGGCGGGCGAGAGGGATTCCACTTCGATTTCTACGGTTCCTTGCTGGGGCGCGAGTGAGCGATCGATCGCAAGTTCGACAGAATCGGCGGTCACTCGCGTGACGTGAGCCGAGAAGCTGCCGGATTTGGCCCGGAGTCGGGCGAGCTGCCCTGGATGGATTTGTTTCGACGACGGGAATTCGGCGACGATGCGCGAGCCGTCAACGCGCGCGCGGTCCGTCGTTTCGTAGCGCGCGATGCGGGCTTCGAAAAACCACACGGTCCATGCGCCCAACACCACGACAGGGAGGAGCAGAAACCAGATCGCGCGTCGCGAACGGCCGTCGGCGTGTAACGATCGCATGGAACGCGAGAAGGCTATGGGCACGGCAGATTGTCGATTATATCGCGCGGGCGGTTTGCACGCTGTAGGCTGAAAGCTGTAGGAAAAACGTTTGCAATTCACACGGCGGTCGGCCATTGGTGCGTTGTTCGGTGTCGCGTCGGAGGCGAGCGCCTCGACGGTCATGATGGATTTGCGGAGCCGTCGCCTGATTGTTGTTGAGCGGGAAGATCTGGCTTCGCGATGGCTGATTCCGCCGGGGTCGACTTTGAAGCCGTTCGCTCTCATGGCCTTATTGGAGAGTGGCAAGCTGCGGGTAGACGAAAAATTCTTTTGCCCCAGGAAGCTCGAAATTGAGGGCCGGTCGTTTTCCTGTTCGCACCCTCGCATCCTGGCAGCAATGGATGTGACGACCGCGATTGCTTATTCCTGTAATTGTTTCGTGGCGCATTTCGCCGAGCGATTTGAGGCGGGCGAGTTGGCTCGTTTCTTGCGGCGATGGGGAATCGGGTCCGCTTCCGGCGAGATTGGCGATCCTTCGGATTTGGATTCGCGTCGATTGCAGGCGATCGGCGAAGCTCGTGTTCTGGTAACTCCTCTTGGGCTGCTCCATGGTTATGCGGAGTTGGCGGGTCATGCGCCAGAAGCTGTATTGGCTGGGCTAGAAGGTGCGGTCGAATACGGCACCGCTCAGCTCGCATCGGTGCGCGGTTTGAAAGTCGCTGGGAAAACGGGGACCGTTCTGACGAACACGGGCGCTCGCGCGGCGTGGTTCGCGGGATTTGCTCCCAGCCGGAACCCGGAAGTGGCGATTGTAGCTGTGCTGCAGGGGCGATCGGGTGGGCTCGATGCGGCGCCCGCGGCGGCTCGCGTTTTATCTCGGCATTTTGCTACTGTCGCGCCGGCAAGCTCGGCTTTACGAGTCAAGTTGACTGGCGACGGCGGCGTGGTCGAGATGGCTCTCGACGATTACGTCGCGGCGGTGCTGGCGGGCGAATCCAGCGTTTTTAAATCCGACGAAGCTTTGAAGGCCATGGCTGTTGCAGCTCGTTCATACGCAGTGCGGCTGCGTGGACGCCATTCGAAAGAAGGCTTCGATTTTTGCTCCACCACGCATTGCCAGCGCGTGGATCCTGGGGCGGTCACAACGCGGCTTTCGTCGATTGCTGACTCAACTTCAGGAGAGCTTTTGTGGTTCGAAGGGAAGCCGGCGTTCGCTGCGTATACACGGGACTGCGGGGGACGCAGCGAAGAGGCGTCGGCCGTATGGCCTGATCTTGCGGAACCTTATTTGAAAGTCCACGACGATTCTTATTGCGCTCGATCCGGCGGATCGGCATGGCGTTGGTCGGGCAACAGCGTGGAGATCTCAGCAGCACTGGAGCAATCGGAATTGCATGGGCCCCGGGGATTGCGTGAAGTCCTCGTGCGAGAGACGACGGCCTCCGGACGAGCTCGGACGTTGGACTTAGTGGGCGACGGCGCTCGCGTTCCCATCAGCGCGGGTTCATTTCGATTTGCCATGGGACGAGTGATTGGTTGGGATACTCTGCGCAGCGACAAATATCGAGTGAGCGGACTCGTCTTTGAGGGCTCCGGTGAAGGGCACGGCGTGGGGCTCTGCCAGCGCGGGGCCGATCGCATGGGCGTGGAGGGTCATTCCTATCGCGAGATTCTGGCGTTCTATTATCCAGGCACGCTGGTCGGGCTCACTGGACGCGGATTGAAATGGGTTCGTCTGGGTGGAGAATTTGTGGCCGTGATGACGACCCGGCCATCTGACGATGCGGGCATCGTCGAGAGTGCAGAGCGCATGGTGCGGGCGTTATCAGAACAAACCCGGCTGCCGCTACCGCGAAAAATCGAGATTCGGATTTATCCCGATCTCGATACGTTTCGCAATGCAACAGGCGCGCCGGGCACCGTGGCAGGCCAGACGCGCGGGTCGAGGATCGATTTACAGCCGGTCAGTGTGCTGCGGAGCCGGGGGGTGCTTGACTCGACGCTTCGTCATGAGCTGTTGCATGTGCTGGTTGAGAATCGAGTGCAGCCGGGGGTTCCGGTGTCGGAACGGGAGCGGATGGTGCGGGAGTTAGAACGGCAGTTGCGCTGAAATACTCCAGCAACAGGCATGAAGTTACAAATAGTAAGTAGGCTATTGACGCCCGTACGATAAAGCTGACCATTTGCATGCTGAAGCTAGTAAATGCCGGCACCCAGGCGATTAATTTCAGCGGGAGCCAGATCCCGGCGAGTAACAGGACGACTACTTCGATCCAATAGAGCCAGCGGCGTGGGACTTGTAGTTGGCGGTATCCACGCCAACCCTTGTTTGCGATGTTAGCGGCAAGCGGGAGAAGGAGGGCGGGGAGAATCCACCAGCGAACCAGCCATAATATGGCGTTGAAGACTGTCTGTACTGTGGCCGGCTTCAGCGGCTTGCGCAGCTTCAGCGTGATATAGGACGCGATCTTGAATGCCGGCTCTGAGCTATAGTCTTTCCACCACGCGAGAACACCATAAAAGATCAGGACA
Organism: Bryobacterales bacterium; assembly: GCA_963802915.1. GTDB lineage: Bacteria > Acidobacteriota > Terriglobia > Bryobacterales > Bryobacteraceae > JAICMB01. The sequence continues at coordinate 275,359 of CAWDKQ010000015.1, read as the reverse complement.
ATGACCGCCAGAACGAAAAGAGGCAGCAGGTTTCGCAACGCGGCCCGGAAGCCTGCGAATCCGGAGCCGTGTAGCCAGACCGCTACGACCAGGATCATCAGCGCGAGAAAAGCGCTCCATACGAGCCGCCCGCCGGACGATTCTCCCACGCCGAGCCAGTAATATGCGAGCCAGAGCAGGAGAGCGTTCCCCAGAAAGTGAGTAACCACGAGTAACTTACGGCTCATTACTTCACCTCCAGCCGGCGGCTCTCGGTAGTGGCCAGAAAATTCGGCTGATACATCGGCTGGACGCGCGCCGGACTTACTGTAAACGTGCCCGGATTTACTACTTTCAGCAAGTAGAAATACTGCTTCTGCCCTTGCTCAAAGTACGTCTGGAAAATCGCCATGCGATCGTCGTGCATCTCGCGGCGGGTGAAATAATATTCCCACCATGGCGGTTTATTTCTGATTTCGTATAGGTTGTCGCGCGTGATGAACTCCGTCCCGGCCGGGATAGGATCTTCCACCATCATGTACTTCCAATCCGTGCCCGTCACAGTGAGGCGCACGGCGATAATGTCTCCAGAGGACACCGTTCCCGAAACAGCTTCGAGATCGTAGACGATCTTGTCGCCCTGTTTCCCCGGCTTCATTAGAAAGTAATCGCGCAGGATGTTCAACGAGATGCTGCCCGTCTTCTGGACCTTCTGCTCGCTCGTAAAATACTCGGCGCGAGCGGAATAGTAGACGCGGCCCTGACCGGCGCTGGTGATGCGGATATTATTCGATCCAGGCTGGAGCTTCGATTCGTCAAGCGTCAGCTCCGTTTCGAGGCTCGCGTTCGATGAGTCGAACTTCTTCGTGAGCACCGGCTGGTCATTTACGTAGACCGTCGCCGTGAGGTTCGGATTCATCTCATTGGTCGACTTCAAGTAATCCGTAAGCCCGTAGATCACCATCGCTGTCTGCTTAGTTGACTCCCACCAATAACCCTCATTGCGATGATTCATCAGCCACTGCGCCGCTTTCGGGAGCAGCGGGCTTTGCGGCTTCTCGTGCGACAGAAATTTAACGACGTAGGCTGTCGCTTCGGGAGTCACGTCACCAGAGAAATCAAGCATCGGGTCGCGAGTTGCCGGCCACCAGGCCTGTTGCTCATCCTGCTTCGCGCTCTGTTCGAGAGAGGCAGCGAGATCGGCGGATCGATTGTCTTTGGCGAGTTCCAATGTCAGCCCGAGGAACGCCTGGCCGTAAGGCGAAAGCCGGGAGCGCTCACTGTACAACGGATTCGTCAAAGGTGACGGCGCGGCTGCGAGTTGCAGCGCGTAACCGATGTAGGCGCGCAGATCGCGATCGAGGTTCGTATCGGGGACGGCTGTTTTTTGAAGCCAGGCAACACCCTTGTCGATGGCCTCCTGGTTGACCTGCGCTCCGGCATCGCGCGCCTGAACGAGCCCGGCCACGACATACGCCGTCATGAAAGGATGCGTCTCGTCGGTTTCCCACCAGCCCCAGCCGCCGTCTTCGTGCTGGAAGCTGTACAGTCGATCAAGGCCAGCGTGAATCTTCTGCTGCAAAGCCGCCTCGTCGAGATTCTCTTTCAGGCCGAGATCCTGCACCACCTTCTTCACGATGATGTCCGGCAGGAAACTCGACATGGTTTGCTCGACACAACCATACGGAAACGAGGTCAGATATTCGAGCGCGCCGAACAGCGAACCCGCTATCGACGGAGCTACGCGAATGGTGAGGGCTCGCGAACCAGGCTCAACTTTTTGCGGGAACGCGAGCGCAATTGACGCGGTACCGCTGTTCGCGATCGATCCGCCCTTCGATTCGGAAAGCTTCACTCCAGGCGGGTTCACAGGCAGATCGAGCTCCAGCGCATCGGATTCTTCGTTCGTGAGAGCTTTGCCCGTGATGGTGACGCTTCTCACGAGCTGGGCTCTCACGCGCCAATCGACCTTCGCCTCGCCGCGGCTCGGAATTTGAATGTCGGTGGTCTTGCCGTCAAGCACATCGAGTCCTGTCATTTCGAGTGAAACGCGAGCGGTTTTGTCGCTGGTCAGATAGTTGTGGACGATGGCCGAGATCACCACTTCATCGCCTTGCACGAAGAATCTCGGCACAGCGAGCCGCATGATGAGGTTCTTGCGCACGATGGTTTTCAAAATCGCGCTGCCGACTTTAGTGTCCGAAGTCGCGGCACGCGCCGTGGCGCGCCAAGTGGTCAGAGAATCGGGAAATGGAACCTTGGCCTGCGCGTGGCCGGCGGCGTCGGTTGTGATGTCGGCAGCCCAGAATGCGGTATCGGGGAATGCTTTGCGGATCTTGGGCTGGACCAGGCGCTCGGGCTTGAGCTGCGCGAGCCGGCTTGTCGGACGAAGCTCCGCAAGGCGCATGCGGCGTTTTCCCGCTTCACCATTGAAATAATAATTGAGCGAGTTCTCCGTGAAGACCGCATTGTATTCGTGGCCGAAGAAGAAGTTGAGAATGTCGGGCGTGGTGTCGGGGCGGATCGCGTAGATTGCTTCATCCACCACGCCGAGGCTCAGGTCGGCGCGTGGCACGGGCTTGCCGTCCGAGCCTTTCACATCGATGCTATAAGTCGCGGTTTGGCCGGGTTGGTATTGCGGTTTATCGGTCGTAAGCTCGACTGCAAGTCGATGCTCGAGCGCAGGAATCTTGATTCGCTTCGTGCTTTGATATAAGTCGCCATTCCGAATGTAGTGGGCGGTGACAAACATTGCCGGTTCATCGTCGGACGTGATCGGAATATCGAACTCGGCCGTCGATCCGGTCGATCGAATGAGACGCTGCGAGCGGAGGTCGCGGCCCTCAATAGCCACCAGCACTGGAGTATTCGCTTTGCCCGTAATGAAAAGAAGTTTGGCCGTTTCGCCCGGACGATAGCTCCGCTTGTCGGGAACAATCTGAACTGTCTTCTGATCCGACCCAAACCAGTTCGCCTCGCCTGACCCTGCGACATATATGTATGTGTATTGTTCAACGGTACGGCCTTCGGGCGTCTTTGCAGTGACTCGCGCGCGATAGGCGCCGGGTTGCGCCGGCAGGTTGATTTCAGCGATCGCGGAGCCATCTGCGCCAGTGTTCACGTCGGTCGCGACCTTCACCTGGCCGGAATCGCCGCGCCAATTCCATAACAACAACTCGAGATGGACGCCGGTCTGCACTGGTTTATTGTCGTAATCGCGAGCCTGAACGGTGAACTGGCCTTTGCTGCCCGGATCGTAAAAATAGCGGTTTGGATCGACGTTGACCATGAAACTGCCGTAGGTCGCGATCACCCAGCCGGTGCCCGCGATCTCGCGCTTCGCCTCATCCGTTACGCGCGCTTCGATGCGATAGCGATGATCGAAGTGATGTTCTGAAACCGTGGTTTGAAAACTGATGTTCAGTTTGCCGTCCTGATCGAGCACGCCTTCTTCGTCGGCCACTTGGTCGTTATCGTCGGCGTAAGCGTTCTGATCATCCGGATTGTTCGTGTCCGTGGTCATGTCTTCGTCCGCGTCGTACCAGAGCGGATAGAAGTAGCGGCTGCGATAGATCGCGTATTTCACTTTCGCGCCCGGCACCGGTTCGCCGAAGTAATAGCGCGAGTCGATGGTGGCTTGCACGGTTTCGCCTTCCAGCACGCGCGGCTTGGCCGGAATGACCCGCACTTCGTACTCGGGTTTCTTGTATTCTTCCACCTCGAAGTTGGCGCTGGCCTCGCTTTCGCCGTAATGAACAGTAATGCCGTAGGTGCCGAGCGCGGCGGCGAGTCCGAGCGGAACCTCATCGTCGACGGTTCCGTTTGCAGTGGTCTTCAGCGTCTTGCGATAGACCGGCTTCTGATCGGAGTCCTGAATCTCGACGGAAACGTTTTGCGCGGCGGGAACTTCGTAACCGACCGCGGCTTTCAGGCGAAGGATTCCCTTGAAGTGCACCGTATGGCCAGGCCTGTAGACAGGACGATCCGTATAAATGTAGCCGGTCATACGATCGCGATCCGCGGCGAATGCGTAGCTCGATAACGTGGTCGCGGCCACGTCTGTGCCGCGCCGGGCGAGTACGCGGACGTCCTCATCGGTATCGCCGGGTTGCCTCGATGGAGGCGGAAATTCCGCCATGCCATCAGCGTTCGTCTCGACGGCTTTCGACGCGCCGCCTTTGCGCGTGATGGAATAAACTTCGGCGCCTGCGATCGGTTGTCCGCTCGTGCGATCGGCTACAAAGGTGACGATGCGCCCCCGGCCGGCCTTCGTGAGCAACACGATGTCGGACACCATGAGGATGGTGTAGGCACGCAGATCCTTGTGGACCGCCTCCACCAAATAGATCCCTTTTTGTTTTACGTCGACATTGACAGTCTGCGAATCCCACCGCGATTTGCTCTCCACCGGCTGGATGAAGGTGAGCACGAGCTGTTCGGAATTGAGGAGCGGGGCTTCAGCGTATTGCGTGCCTTTGGTCGCGACGGAGGGGATCGGCGTGCTACGCAGGCTTGCAATATGGGCGCTGGGCGCTTCCGTGAATTGACCGCGCAACTCGCGTCGAATGCTGGCGCGGATGCCGCGCTTCCAGCCGTGAAAACGTTCGAGCAGAGTGGGCTCGCGAGTCGGGATGGGAACGCGTCCGCCGAATTGATGCGCGTCTTCAAGCTGCGCGAAGAATTTCACCGGATCGTTGATGCGGTAGACCCGGAACTCGAGCGATGTGACGTTGTACGCGCCAACCGAAATGGACGGACGTCCATTCGAACCGAACGTGCGCGTACTGGCAAGTGAGAAGTAGGGTTCCTCTTCGTTCTGGCCGATTCCCGGCGTCGCCAGGGCGAGCACTAAGAGAGTGTAGACGAGCTTGTTCACAGGCTGTCCTTTTCGAGAATGTTCCCCAGAATGTTCCACCGATACACACCCAGGAAGCTGGGATTTATACTGATCGGCCGCCATTGCGGTTCGGGATAGTGCAGCAACTGATCTGTTGTCAATCGGCGGATTTCGCCCGGATCCGCGCCGTTGCGTCCCGTGTGATAGATCACGTAATCGGCGGGGCCATGGTCGATTTGGCTTTGTCCCAGATAGATCATGCTGTGGAACGGCATGTGATCGGAGAGTTGGCGGAAGAAGAGAAGATCGCCGGGTTCGGCTCTCGCGAGGTCGCGGGTGACGAAGTGAGTGTTGAGGCGATGCAGCGTTTGGGCGTCCGCGAATTGGGCGAAAGCGCCGTTAGTCAGGTCGGAGGGACCGAACGGGCCGGAGCGGACTCGAAAGAGCGCCGGGCCGAGGGGCGTGTAAGGGTATTCGTATTTTGCGATTGAATCGAGCGCGGGCACCAGCGGGAGTTGCGCGGCTGCGGCCCAGTTGGCATCGTGCGCTCGAAGAGATTCGCGGTACGCGTAGCGAATGAGAGCCGCGCAATCGTTTATTTCTTTCGGTCGCGCTTCGAGCTTCTGGAAATACTGCGCTTCGGCGAGAAAGGTAAACCAGCGGCGAAACGCTTGCCGGTCATGATCGTCATCGAGGCGGAGGAAGTCGGGCGTACCGCCCTCGCCGCGATCCGACATCTGAATACTCGCCGAGAGCGAGGCCGTAACCGCAAGGAACCCTGTAGCTTCGATGCGCAGCTTGATGGAGCCCGGCAGGATTCCGGCTCTTATACGTGCTTCGTTTCCGCTGATTTGTTCGATCGTCGCTCTGTGGGTTCCGTCCAGCATCGTCACGTGAATTAGTGCGGCGCCAGCCGTGAGCGTTGCCGTGTCTTGCCCGTCGGCAATGAGTCGCGTCGTACTCAGCGAGACCTTCAAACGGGTCATCGGCCGGCGCACGAACGCCTCCGGGCCCCAAAAGAAGCCGACTAAGAGAACGATGCCAGCCGCCGTGGACAACACCAGGCGCGTGCGGAGGGACGGAGTTTGCAAGTGGAAGAATTATATCGTGCCCGGCGGTAGAATAAACGTCAGTGACCCGGAAAGTCAGTGTTGTAATCGAGCAGGACGATGATGGCTGCTACGCTTGGTGCCCGGAGTTAAAGGGATGCCAGTCGCAGGGTAGATCTGTCGAAGAGGTTTTAGAAAACATCCGCGAGGCGATCGAACTCTTTTTAGAAACGCTGACTGACGAAGAGCGTTCCGCGGTTCTCAGCAAAGAGATCTTGACCACATCCGTTGAGGTTCATGCCTAAGGCCCCCCGCCTTACGGCTTCGGATGCGGAAACGATGCTGCTCAGGAACGGCTTTGTGTGGCTTCGGTCGAAAGGAAGCCACCGCATCTATTTGAAGCGCGAACGCAGGGTGGTTGTCCCTTTCCACAGTGGCGCGACGCTGCACCCCAAGATAGTCCGGCAAGTTTTGGAAGCGATCGAGGAATCGTCCATCGAGCCTCCTCCGTCCTAAGCCACGCCGTAAAGTATGCTGGCTACATGCATGCCCGATGTCTATCCATCCTGGAACAGACGCCGGAAATCTTGGGTCACCTGCTGCGTGGCCTGACACCGGACGAATTAATCTGGCAGCCTTCTAAAGAGCGATGGTCCATCCGCATGGTGCTTGCTCACCTCGCCGATGTTGAAATCAACGGCTTCCGCCAGCGCTTTCATGCCATCAGCAAATACGACGATCCGTTTCTCCCGTCCTACGACCCCGGAGCGCTGTTTCGAACCGCAACCGACTTCGATGCGCACCACGAACTTGCCGTTTTCCGCGACCGCCGTCACGATACCCTCAAGCTGCTCCACACCGTCACAAAGAATCGCGACGTCTACAATCGCACCGGCCGGCACGAAGATCTCGGCCAAATTTCCTTTGTCCAGTTACTAAATGAATTCGCTTTCCACGATCTGGGCCATATCCGGCAAATCATGGAACTCTACCGCGCCTGTGGCTTTTACCCGCACATGGGCAGCTTCCAGTCGATCTACAAAATAAATCCGTAGGAGATCTTAAGGTAAATCGGTCAAAACACAACAAAACGCGGCACTTTCGATTGATAGGAGCTACTCCGGTGTGCTACGCTTTGACAGGACTGTTCCCTCAAGCCCTTCCTCTGGCAGTATGGCCGCCAATTTGACAATTTGGGTTTGTTCCAGCAGCCCACGGGATCTGACTTACTGAAATGAACGTTCGCTCTCTGTTCAGCCTATTCTCTTCCGACCTCGCCATCGACTTGGGCACGGCCAACACGCTCGTTTACGCCAAGGGCAAAGGTATTGTCGTGAACGAACCCTCCATTGTGGCCATTAATAAGACCACGGGCGATGTGGAAGCGGTCGGGAAGGAGGCCAAGGAGATGCTCGGGCGCACACCCGGGAACATCGTCGCCATCCGGCCCATGAAGGACGGTGTCATCGCCGACTTCAAGGTCACCGAGCGCATGCTCAACTACTTCATTCAGAAGGCGCATGGACGCAAGATGCTGGTACATCCCCGCATCGTAATCGGCGTGCCCAGCGAGATCACGCAGGTGGAAAAGCGCGCCGTAATCGACTCCGCTTATCGCGCTAAGGCAAGCGAAGTTCATCTGGTGGAGCAGGCGATGGTAGCTGCTGTCGGCGCTGGGCTGCCCGTTACCGAACCCTCCGGCAACATGGTCGTGGATATCGGTGGAGGAACCACCGACGTCGCCGTCATTTCCCTTTCCGGCATCGTCTATTCGCGGTCGGTTCGCGTCGCAGGGAATGAGATGGACGACGCCATCATGTCCTACCTCAAGCGCAAATACAATCTCCTGATCGGCGAACGCACCGCCGAGGCGATCAAGATCCAAATCGGATCCGCCTATCCTTTGGATCGGCCGCTGACGATGGAGATCAAAGGGCGTAACTTAATTGAGGGCGTACCGAAGACGATCACGATCGACGACAGCGAAATTCGCGAGGCGCTCGCGGAATGTGTGGCTACCATTATGAACGCCATTCGCGTCGCATTGGAAAGGACGCCTCCTGAATTGAGCGCCGACATCAGCGACCGTGGCATCGTATTAACAGGAGGCGGAGCCCTGTTGAAAAACCTCGACAAACGCATCCGGGAAGAAACCGGACTCCCCGTTTCGATTGCCGAAGATCCGCTCGCCAGCGTGGTCCTCGGCACCGGCAAAATGTTGACCGACTTCCGTTTGCTTCGGAGAGTCGCCATCGAGTAAGCTGCCCGGCAGTTTGAAGTATGGACTTCCTTCTCAACCGGTATCGCAACCTGACGGTCCTGCTTGTAGTGATCGTCGGGCAATTGCTGATGCTTGCGTACCAGGTCAAAACCAATAAGGACATCCCGCTCATCAGGATTTGGGCCGTCAGCACCGTTACGCCCGTCGAAGAAGTTCTTGAATGGACGCGTCGTCACACCATTGGCTATGTGGAAGATTACTTCGTCCTCCTCCACATCCGCCAGCAGAATGAAAAACTGAAGCACGATCTCGATCAGGCAAAGCTGGAAAACCACTTCCTCCGGAACGAATTGTCCACGGCCGATCGCGTGGAACAGCTCAAGATCTTCCAGGACAAGACCCCATCGCGCACCTTGGCCACGCGTGTCATCGGCAACGGAACGGGGGCCAACTCTCGTGTGGTCTTCGTCGATCGCGGCTCGGCAGCAGGCATTGAAAACGGCATGGCCGTGATTACGCCCGATGGTATTGTCGGGAAAGTGGTTGCGGCGTATCCCACGGCATCGCTCGTAATGCTCATCACGGATCAGTCCTTTGCGGCTGGCGTCATTTCGCAAAAAAATCATGTCCACGGCACCCTCAAAGGCCTGGGCGGTCCGAAATGCCGCGTCGATTACGTTCAGAACGAAGAGAAGGTCGAACCCGGCGAATGGTTCTTCACCTCGGGCGATGACGGTATCTTCCCGCGTGGCTTTCCGGTCGGGCAGGTCGCCTCAGTCCAGGACGGACGAAGTGCCAAGGAAATCTATGTGACACCGAGCGGTTGGCAGGGCGGGCTGGACGAGGTCCTGATCGTAACTGAGGGCGTTCACCAGTTGGTTCCGGAACAACAGGTTGCAGCCGCGCCGGTCAAAATACTCGCGCCGCCCACCGATACGACGGGCGCCAACGCCCCCCAAGCCTCCACTGCCGGTTTGAGCACCGATGCGGACCGGCTGCGGCAGGAATACAAACAGATCGGCGACAAGGATAACATCCAGTTTGGCGAAGGACGAAAGGCTCCGGATTTCTCAAAGCTAGGGAAACCCTCGGCTCCGGCGACGGCACACGCGCCCGCGCCGGCCCCAAGCCCGGGAGCCGCAACAGCGACGTCAACAGCCGAGCCGCGGACGCAGGAAGTCACTCCCCGTACCACCCCGGCAACCACCACCGCCGAGAAGAGACCGTCTGTCAAAGAAACTTCGCCGGCTCCCAACGCGGTTGTAAATCCGCCAAAACCCAAGCCGCGGGCTCCATTGCTCGTGACCGATCCAACGGACGCCGACCCTCCCGTCACCGGCGACAGGAACACCGAAATTCTACCACCCGCGCCTCCGCCGAAGCCGAAACCGGCTAAGACGACGACAGGCAATCCCAATCCATGAACGAGTTCACTGAGCGTCTGCTGTCGGACGCGTCCCGCAAAACCAAAACATCCCGCCTAGGGATTCTCAGCCTTGTTCTGATCCCTCTGATTGCGATCCTGTTCCAGGTCTACGTTCCGCGCTTCATCCAGCAGCTTTCGTATCTCGAACTGCCGCTTCTGATCACCGTACATTTTGCCCTGAGCGGAAGGCATCCGATTCCATCCGTTCTGTACGGGGCGGCGATCGGTCTTGCGCAGGATTCACTCTCGCATCAACCGATCGGGCTGTACGGCATCGTGAAAACACTGGTCGGCTATTTCGCATCGTCGGTCAGCCTGCGCTTCGACGTCGACAATCCCTTCATCACCTTCGTGCTGGCGCTGTTTTTCTACATCTTTCACCAGTTCTTTTACTGGGTCCTGGTGCGCGCGCTGCTAGGACAAGTGGTGACCTTCGATCCGCAGCAGACGTTTATCTTCGGTCTGCTGAACGCAGCGGTCGGAGTGCCGTTATTCAAGCTTTTGGATAAGCTCGAAGCCGTTGCGTAACATTTAAGTAACGGCACCAGCCAAAACCTCGGCGCGATCTCACGCATCCAATTTGTACGAGAGGCAGTTCAGCGAGCCGCGCCATGATCAAATTGAAGCAAATTGTGTCAGTGTCCCTTTCCTGGCTTCTTGTATTGTTCACAGTTCAGGAAGGTTTCGCATTTCAGAACCCTCCATACCAGGAGCCTCCTCCATACCAGCAGCAGCCTCCATACCAACAGCCTCCTCCAGGCCAGAACCCGCCTTACACCGGTCAGCCGCCGCAAGGGCCACCGCAGGCTTTGACGCAGACTCCGCAGCAATTGCAGCAGCTTGTCGCGCCGATCGCCCTGTACCCCGACCAGCTCATCGCGCAGATCCTGGCGGCTTCCACGTATCCAACACAGATCGTCGATGCGCAGCGTTGGATGAACGACCATAGGAATCTGCAAGGCCAGGCGTTGGGCGACGCAGTAAACGCGCAACCTTGGGACCCCAGCGTCAAGGCATTAACGCAGTTCCCACAAGTGCTCGCGAATATGAACCAAAACCTGGCCTGGACATCGGAACTCGGCGATGCGTACATCAATCAGCCGCAGGACGTGTCGAACGCCATTCAATTCATGCGGCAGCAAGCCCAACGGGCCGGAAACCTGCGGCCAACTCCACAGGAAAACGTCACGAACGAGGGCAATAACATCGAGATCGTGCCGGCGCAGCCCGATTACGTCTACGTTCCGCAGTACGATCCGTGGCTTGTGTACGGCTATCCGCTCGCGCCTTTTCCCGATTGGTATCCCTATCCCGGGCTCTACATCGCGGGACCTGGAATCGGGTTTGGGCTCGGCTTCGGACTCGGATTCTTTGGCGGTTTCGCCTGGGGCTGGCCTCATTGGGGTTGGGATTGGCATGGCGGCGGCAGAGTGTTTTTTAATCACAACACCTTCATTTCCCATAGCCCGAGCATTGTGAACCGCGGCGCTTTCCGTGCAGGCGGATTTGATCGAGGCGGTGTCGACCGAGGTGGCTTCGATCGCGGTGGTGCAGACCGAGGCGGCTTCGATCGCGGTGGTGCCGATCGAGGCGGCGTCGATCGCGGTGGTGCCGATCGAGGCGGCTTCCGCGGAGAGACAGGCGTCGGCCGAGGCTCAGGCGGAATGCGTACTGGAGCCTTTAGCAACTTCAACCATGGGGCAGTCGCGAGAAGCAACTCCTTCCGTGGACAATCCAGCTTTGGCGGCTCTCATGGAGGCGGCGGTTTCCACGGTGGTGGCGGTCGCAGATAGGAGCAACTCAAAATGAACTTCAAACTACTCCTTGCATTTTGTGGCGTCGCTGTAACGCACGCTCTTCTGGCCCAACAGACATTCCCCACCCCGCGGGACGCGAGTAAGGCTCTCTTCGAGGCCGTGCAGAACGACCAATTGCACGACATCACGCGGATCCTGGGCGTTTCCGAAAAGCTCGTCTTCCCCAATTCCTCCAAGGAAGATCGTCCCGATTGCGAGATGTTCGTCGAAAAGTATAAAGAGATGCACCGCGTGCACCGCGAGCCGGACGGCAAGATGGTGCTCTACATCGGCGCCGAAAACTGGCCTTTCCCGATTCCTCTCGTGACAAAGAATGGCAGCTGGCAGTTCGATCCAAAAGCTGGCGAGCAGGAAATACTGTATCGCAGAGTGGGTCGTAATGAGCTCACCGCGATCGCAGCCTGTCATGACCTCGTCGCGACCGCCGAAAATAAACAGCCTAATTCGCCTGACGGTGGACAGGCCGGCGGCCAAGCGAACGCCGCTCTGACCAACGTGCTTTCAGGCGCCAACGTGCCGGATAGCGCCCCAGTGCTGATCCATGGCTACTATTTCCGGGCCATCGGACCAATCGCGAAGAAAGCTAAAACAGTAAGCACGAACCCGGGGAAGACCGTCGGATTCGCCTTCATTGCGTATCCGGCTGAATACCGTTCCTCCGGCGTGATGACCTTCGTCGTTACCGGCCGAAACGTTGTCTATGAAAAGGATCTCGGCCCCGGAACGGCCAAGATCGCCGCTCACATGACGGAGTTTCACGAGGACCCCTCCTGGCATCCGGCGGATCAGGCTACTGTTTCAGATAAAATGAATCAGTAGCCCTAATCCATAAGTGCCTGTACAACTGGATCGCGATGAAGAGCGATTATTAGGAAATCGCCTTCAACGCGAAGACGTCAAATTCGCGTCCGGAAAGATCGCGTTCTTCCAATATGTGATTGTCGGGGTGTTCGTGTTTCTGATGGCCGGCTTTTGGGACTTGCAGGTCCGCAATGCCGGAAGCTATCAGGAACAGGCCGAGCAAAATAGTATCAAATCGATCCCCGTGCTCGCGTCGCGGGGAAAGATCCTCGATCGCGACGGCCGCGTGATCGTCGACAGCCACGATTCCTACAGCCTGATTCTCACGCGCGAGAATCTCAAACTGGAGCACCTCAAGCCCATTGCTGAAGGGCTGAATCTCGATTATCACGATCTGGCGGCTCGCGTGCGTCGTTTCCAATCCCAGCCGAAATACGTTCCGATCATTATTAAGGAAGAGTTGACGCCGGCCGAGCTGTCATTCGTCGATTCGCACCGCGATCCGCGCACCTTCCCCGAGATGGAATTGATCCACGCGCAGCACCGCCTCTATCCCAAAGACGGGCTCGCGGCGAACGTGATCGGATACGTCGGCGAAATCAGCGAGGCGGAATTGGACAATCCGGACTTCGCGCAGTATCACCAGGGCGACGTCATCGGCAAAGACGGCATCGAACGGCAATACAACCAGACGCTCATGGGCGTCGATGGACAGCGCCGCGTGACCGTCGACAACATGGGCCGCGAGCATGAGATGCGGGAAGAGAAAAACTCCATCCCCGGCAAAAACCTCCAGCTCACCATCGACCTGGACCTCCAAGTCGTGGCCGAGCTCGCCATGCAGGACCGCCGCGGCGCCGTGGTAGCTCTCGATCCTCAAACCGGCGAGGTGCTTGCGATGGCCAGCCGTCCCACCTACGATCCCAATCTCTTCGCCGCGCGCATTCGAACTTCGGATTGGAAAGAGTTAGTAGATAATCCCGACAAGCCGCTCCTGAACCGCGCTATCCAGCAGACCTTCGCGCCGGGCTCGACCTTCAAGCCCATCATGGCGCTAGCGGGTCTCGAATCGGGTTCCATCACGGAAGATTTTCACGTCAACTGCCCCGGCGGCGCGACATTCTACGGCCACTTCTACGCCTGCCTCGAACACCACGGGACGCTCTCGCTGCATCCGGCAATCGTGCATTCCTGCGACACGTATTTCTATACCTTGGCCAACCGCTTGGGTATCGACACCATCGCGCAGTATGCGGAAATGGCCGGCCTCGGACACCGAAGCGGCATCGATCTGCCGCATGAGGCGGAGGGCGTCATGCCATCTACCCGCTGGAAAATGCGCCTCTTCCGCCAAAAGTGGTATGCCGGCGAGACGATCTCGGTCGGAATCGGACAAGGCGCCGTAGCCGTCACGCCGCTCCAGCTTGCCCGCGCAATCGGCGGCATCGCAATCGGAGGAAAATGGCAGACGCCGCACCTCGTGAAGGATTCCTCCGCCATCAAGCCGCCGACGCTCGGCAATCTCAATCTACAGAACGTCTCGACGGTTGTCGATGGTATGTACGGCGTGGTGAATGAAGGGGGGACAGGCACGGGCGCGATGATTCCCGGGCTGAATGTCTGCGGAAAGACCGGCACCGCGCAGATGGTCTCGAAGGACCTCGCCAAGCTGCGTCACGACGTGGATACAAAAGATAATGCCTGGTTTGTCGGATTTGCCCCCCGGGAATCGCCGGAGATTGTGGTGGTGGCGCTCCTTGAGAAATCAGGACAGCACGGCGCCGCCGCGGCTCCCATCGTCCGGGATGTTATCAAGGCATACTTTGACAAGAAGGCGAGATTAAACCGTAGCAGGCCCTCGGTCGCCCAAATGCCAACGCTGTTACAAAATCCACTTTCGGCGACAATTATCAGGCAAGGACCTCGTTCTTCTTACTAAGTTTGGATAAACTAGAAATAACGGCGTTGTTTTCCAGTGAGTGTACAACTTGAGCGCGAGGAAGAGCAGACACAGAGTAATCGCCTGCTGCGCGAAGACCTCAAGTTTGCGTCTGCGAAAATCGCCTTCTTTCAGTACATCGCGGTAGCCGTTTTCGTCTTCCTCGTCTCCGGCTTCTGGGACCTTCAGGTCCGCAATCCCACCCGATACCAGGAACAGGCCGAACAGAACAGCGTTAAGAGCATCCCGGTACTCGCGCCGCGCGGCAAGATCCTCGATCGCGACGGACGCGTCATCGTCGACAATCACGATTCGTACATGCTGATTCTGACGCGTGAAAACCTCAAGATGGAGCATCTCAAGCCGATCGCCGAGGGATTGAATCTCGATTACACCGACCTGGTAGCCCGCGTCCGGAAGTTCCAGAATCAGCCGAAATACGTGCCCATCATTATTAAGGAGGAGCTGACCCCGGCGGAGTTGTCCTTCGTCGAGTCCCACCGCGATCCGCTCACCTTCCCCGAAATGGAGCTGATCCATGCGCAGCGCCGCCTCTATCCCAAAGATGGCCTCGCCGCGAATGCCATCGGCTACGTCGGTGAAGTCAGCGAAGCCGAGCTGGACAGCCCCGAGTTCATCAAATACCATCAGGGCGATGTCGTCGGCAAAGACGGCATTGAGCGCCAGTATAACGATATGCTCATGGGCGTCGACGGGCAGCGCCGCGTCACAGTCGACAACATGGGCAATGAGCACAATGTGCTTGACGAGAAGAGCGCCACGCCGGGCAAAAACCTGCAGCTCACCCTCGACCTGGATCTTCAAGTGGTGGCCGAGCTCGCCATGAAGGACCGCACCGGCGCGGTTGTCGCGCTCGATCCCCGCAACGGCGAAGTCTTGGCGATGGTCAGCCGTCCGACCTACGATCCGAATCTCTTTGCCGCCCGCATACGCTCGTCGGATTGGAAAGAACTGGTGGACAATCCAGACAAGCCCATGCTGAATCGAGCGATTCAGGCTCAGCTTGCTCCCGGCTCTACATTCAAGCCGATCATGGCGCTGGCCGGTCTCGAATCCGGCACCATCGATGACGACTTCAAGGTGCATTGCAGCGGCGGTGCGAGTTTTTACGGCCGCTATTTCCATTGCTGGCGAAAACAAGGCCACGGCTCTATCGAAGTGCATCGCGCGATTCGCGAATCCTGCGACGTGTTCTTTTATACCGTCGGCAATCGCATGGGAATCGACACCATCGCGAAGTACGCGGAAATGGCTGGATTCGGCCAGCGCACCGGGATCGATTTGCCGCATGAAGCCGAGGGCGTGATGCCCTCGACCCGCTGGAAAAACCGATTGTTCCGTGAAAAATGGTATGCGGGTGAGACGATCTCGGTCTCCATCGGCCAGGGCGCGACTGCCGTCACGCCTTTGCAACTGGCCTCGGCGATCGGCGGCATTTCCGTTGGCGGCGTTTGGCACACTCCGCACATGATCAAGGAATCTCCGGCGATCCGTCCGGCTCGGACGGGTGACCTGAACCTCGAGAACGTTGCTAAAGTGATCGACGGCATGTACGGCGTGGTCAATGAGCCCGGTGGCACAGCGTACGGAACCGCCACCATTCCAGGCATCCCGGTTTGCGGGAAAACCGGCAGCGCGCAGGTGGTGTCGAACGAATTCCTGAAAGGAAGAAAAGCATCCGAAGAAGAGCAGGATAACGGCTGGTTTGTGGGTTTTGCGCCGAAAGATACGCCGGAAATCGTAGTGGTCGCCTTGATCGAGCACGGTCTGCACGGCAGCGCCGCCGCTCCCGTCGTGCGAGACGTGATCAAGGCCTATTTCGACAAGAAGGCGCGCCTGAAAACCAGTGCCCCGGCTATGGCGCAACTGACCCCGCCTTTATTGGAGCAACCCGTCGCGCGACAATAGTCTCTTCTAATGGCCTCTTACCGTTCCCTCCGCGATTTCGACTGGACGATGTTTATCCTGGCGTTCACCATCTGCGGCATGGGTGTGCTCGAAATCTACAGCGCCACCAGCGATACCGCGTGGCGCGATGCCTGGTGGAAGCAAATTGTCTGGCTGGCCGTAGCCACCGTTCTGATGTGGATCATCACCTTGATCGATTACCACACGCTGCTCAGCCATGTTTATAGCCTCTACGCCCTCTCGGTTGTAACGCTGATCGCCACTTTTGTCGTTGGCCAGAAAGTTTTTGGCTCCCGGCGCTGGATCGGGCACGGAAGTGTCCACCTCCAGGTATCGGAATTCGTTAAACTGGTCCTAGTATTGCTTGTAGCCCGTTATCTGACGGAGCTGAAAACGGAGCGGCTGGAAGTTTCCGACCTTTTAAAGCTTGGAGCTTTGATCGGTTTGCCGATGGTACTGGTGTTGAAGCAACCCGATTTGGGTACATCACTCACTTACGTTCCGATTTTGTTGGTAGGTATCTTTCTGGCCGGTTTGCGGTGGCAACATGCGGTTGCGATCGGTTTGGTACTGGCGGTCGTCCTGCCAGTCGGATATTATTTCCTCCAGGACTATCAAAAGGCCAGGCTGGTGAGTTTCATCGACCCCAGCCAGGATCCGAAGGGTACCGGGTATCAGGTGATTCAATCCAAGATTGCGGTGGGATCGGGCGCGCTCTGGGGTCAGGGTGTCCGTAAAGGAAGCCAGACGCAGCTTCGATTCCTGCCCGTGCCGCACACGGATTTCATCTTTTCGGCGTTCGCCGAGGAGCATGGCTTCGTGAGCGTTGTAGTAGTTTTAGCGTGTTATTTTCTTCTGCTGATGCAGATTGTTCAGAACGCGCAGACCGCGCCGGACCGGGCAGGTACGTACATCTGCATGGGTGTCGCGACGGTTTTGTTGTTTCACATATTGGTGAACGTCGGCATGGTGGTGGGACGGATGCCCGTGACTGGTATCCCGTTGCCGCTCATGAGTTCCGGCGGGTCCAATGTAATGTCGATTTTTTTGATGCTGGGGCTTGTGAATAACGTCCGGCTCCGGCGGTTTGTTAATTGAAGTGGTCAAGGGTGGCCAGCTTCGAAAAGGGAGATTGAAGGGTTCGCCAGGGCGCCTCTGAAGTCGCGTCCGCCGGCAAATGCATTAACGCCCTGACCGGGCGGGTCTGTGAAATAATCGGCTGCTGCTCCGACGGAACCCCGACCGTGAGGGAGGGGACATTGGCAGGGATTATTTCACAGACCCGCGAAGAAAGGGAAGCCGGCATCGAGTTCGTCGGATGTTGCAGGTTGACTCCATTCGGCGGACGACAACAGATTTAATGTAGCCGGTCGGGCAAACGGTCGTTCGCGATCACCCGGCTGGTTGCAACCTTAGAACACCTTCCGCCTCTCCTTCAGAATCTCGCCTGCCCGCGGCCGGAACGCGGAGAACTAGATGACCAAGGAAATGGTGATCGCAGCGAATCGCCACGAGACAAAAGTGGCTGTTCTCGAAGACGATCAACTGGTAGAAGTGTATTTTCAGCGCGCCAATGAGTATTCTCTGGCGGGCAGTATTCACAAAGGCAGGGTCACACGAGTATTGCCGGGCATGCAGTCGGCATTCGTGGACCTCGGACTGGAACGGGACACGTTCCTCTATGTGTCGGATTTCTTCGAAGAGAACGAAGAATACGACCAGATTCCGGCCGAGCGGGAACCCCGCAACGAAAGAAGCGGCCGGGAGAGCCGGGAGCCGCGTCCGCCTCGTGAAGAGCCTCCGGCACCGCCGGTAGCAGTATACAGTGTCCCCGAAACGCCTCCGGTAGCAGTACATGGTGTCCCCGATTCCGGCGCCGCCGAACCCGCCGAGTCGGAACCTGCTCCCGCAATCGCCCCCTCCGAGCAGGTGAACCGCAACGACGGCGATCGCGACCGGCACCGTAGATCGCGCCGCCGCCGTAATCGCGGCCGTGGATTCCCGGAATCAAAATACGCCGCGCCTTCTCACGGTGGACCCGAAAGAGCCCCTGAGCGATCGCCTGAGCACATCGAGACACCGGTCGCCGAGACGCCCGCGCCGCTATCGACCAGCCCCGAAGAGTTCCCCGTTCTTCCCGGCGAATCGTTGGCCAAGTATCGACATACCTCATTGCCCACTCTCGACGCCGACGAGCAGGAAGAGCTGGGTGCGGCTTCGCCCGTGGCCGAGCATACGGCCGAGCAGGTGATCCCGGAAGAAGTTGCGGAACCGGACTCCGAAGCGCCTGAATCGGAAGAGCTTGTGATCGTCGCGGAAGCTGCTCCGGAAGCGCCGGTCGTTGAAGAAGTCCCGACGATCGAAGAATCTGAAGTCGAGGAACTCGTCGCCGACGCGCTCGCCGAAGCCGAAGAGGACGAAGAAACTCCGCCGGCAGAAGCGGAATTATCCGAAACAGTCGAAAGCGCCGAGTCGGAACCGGCGGAAGTCGATGTGATCGACGTCGAAACCATTCTGGCGGAGGCAACATCGGAAGAAACCGCCGAAGCGAATGCCCCCGAAAGCCTATCGGAAGCGCAGGAAGCCCAGGAAGCGCAGCCGGAGTCGGCCCCCACCGGGCCCGTCGAAGCCGCCGTACGATCCAACGAAGGCCGTTACGTGCAACACCGTATTTCCCGGCGCATGCGACGCAAGATGCGATCGCAGGGTCGCCCCGGGACTGAGAACGAGCCGAAGCGCGAAGGCGAATCGGCAGCGGCCACAACCGCCGAACCCGTCAAAGCCGAAGTCCGGCCACCGGAAGCTCGTGAGCCGCGCCCTGATCCTCGTCCCGAAACCCGCACCGTTTCAAGACCGGACAGAGCGCCCACGCCCCTGATCACGGACCTTCTTAAAGAGGGACAGGAGATACTGGTCCAGATTGCGAAGGAGCCGCTGGGTCAAAAGGGTGCCCGCATCACATCGCATATTGCTCTGCCTGGACGCTACGTGGTCTACATGCCGACGCTCGAACACATGGGCGTCTCGCGCAAGATTGCCAGTGATGAGGAACGCCTGCGCTTGAAACGGATTCTGAACGCTCACCGTGCCGGCATCCAGGGCGGTTTCATCGTGCGGACCGCCGGAGAAGGCAAGACGGAAGATGAGATCGCGGCCGACATGAGCTTCCTCGGCAATCTCTGGATCGACATTCGCCAGAAAGCGGAAAAGCGGCCGGCCCCCGCTCTCCTGCACCACGATCTCGATATCGTTCAGCGCGTGCTGCGCGATCAGTTCACCGATAATTTCAAAGCTATCTGGGTCGATAACGAAGAGGTCTATGAAAGCATCCTGCGATTCGTCCAGCGCTTTCAGCCTTCGCTGGTGACACGCGTGAAGTTGTACACGCGCCCAGCCCCCATCTTCGACGCCTTCAACATCACACCGGAGCTCGAAAAGGCGCTCCGTCCGAAAGTATGGCTGAAATCGGGCGGCTACATCGTGATCAATCAGACCGAGGCGCTGGTCGCCGTCGATGTGAACACCGGGAAATTCGTCGGGAAATCGAATCGCCTGGAAGACACCATCGTCAAGACCAATACTGAGGCCGTTAAAGAGATCGTTCGACAGATTCGATTACGCGACCTTGGCGGAATCATCGTAGTCGACTTCATCGATATGGACGAGCGCAAGAATCGCCAAAAGGTGATGCAGGCGCTCGAAGAGGCCATGCGTGTAGACAAAGCCCCTTACAAGATTCTTCAGTTCAATGATTTCGGTCTGGTCGCAATCACCCGAAAACGCGTGAAGCAAAGTCTGGAGCGGGCCTTATGCGCACCCTGTCCGTACTGCGACGCCGCTGGCTACGTGAAATCCGTGCAGACCGTGGTCGGCGAGATTCTGCAGGAAGCGCAGAAGATTGTAGCCGCCGTCGCGGAGGAGAACAACGTCATGCTGCGCGTGCATCCCGATGTAGCGAAGCTGTTCAAGTCCACGCAAAACCACTACCTTGAGGAGCTCGAAAGTATCCTCCGGCGTCCCGTACTGGTAAAGGGCGATCCGCTACTGCACCACGAGAAATTCGACCTGACCTAACCTTGCATTTTCAGGATCGATCTTGCGGAACCCTGACCGTAAGGGAGGGGATGAAATCTTATCAGCAAGGAACTACGCCGGTCGTGGACCGGATGACGAGTGGTCGGCGGCCGGCAAGTATAAATTTGGCACGGGAGCTCCTGTCGCGACCACGTCCGGCGCGAGTTCTGATCCACCTCGGCGCGCAGAAATTAGCTTTGGGTTGAAGCGGCCGCCATCGTGGACGAGATCTTGCTGAAAATTGTGCTGATGCTGTGGGACACCCCGGGCATAATTGTGCCCGCCGCGACTGCAACAAAACCAGCCATCAATGCATACTCAATTAGGTCCTGCCCTCGCGTGTCCTTCAAAACGGCCAGCTTCGCGAAAAGTCGGTTCAAATATTGCTTCATGGTTTCATTATGCGTTCAGAGTCGGCTCCCTTACCCTAGACAAAATCGCTTACGCAGAACCTCGGATACACGTAATCCCCACGTTACATATCCCTCGCAGCGTCCTATTGAGTACCAGTCCTACGGTTTTCCATAGTTCCGCCGATGGAAGAGGAGTGCAAAGGAACCTCGAATAGTAATGCATCTAACGATCGGAGGGGTGTTGAGGCTGGACACATCACCTGTTACCAGTTGACCCAGTCCTCAGAGTGTTGTAAAGTCGAGGTTTCTATTGTTCGAAATCCAATTGTAAGGAACACGATGACCCAATGTCACCGATGGTTTGGCGTTCTCATAACAATTGCCATCGTTTCTATTTTATGTAGCTGTGTTAGCAGCCGCCCTCAACAGCAGTTCGCGATGTCTTTCCTGCCTGCTCCTCTTCCTGCCCCCGCTCCTGCTGACGAGCCGTCACTTCCTTCTGGCCTCTACGAACATTCGATGCCGAACCTGGCACAAAAGTCGCTCACCGATATAGATTGGCCAAGCGAAGTCGACAGCCGGATTCTTCGTTCGCAGCAACAGTTCGAAGCCGGCAAAAAGTTTTACCAGCGCGGCGATGTAGCAGATGCCCGCAAGCAGTTCGACCTCGCCATAGACACTCTGCTGACCGCTCCCGAGAATCTCCCCAATCGTCAAAAGCTGGAACGCAAGCTGGATGAGCTTTCGGAATCCATCTATCGCTACGATCGCGAAGGTCTCGGCTCCGGCGAAATGCAGGATGAGATTGTCTTCGACAAGTCGCCGATCGACGGCATTCTCGAGATGACCTTCCCCATCGATCCCAACATGAAGCCGAAGGTCATGGAAGAGATCCAAGCGACCGTCTCGCAGTTGCCGCTCGAAGTGAACGATTCCGTCCTCAGCTACATACACTTTTTCGCTTCCGAACGCGGACACAAGACGCTGGTCGCGGGGCTGCGCCGCGCCGGCCGCTACAAACCTCTGATCCAGCGGATTCTCGATGAGGAAGGCGTCCCCCAGGAGCTCATCTACCTGGCGCAAGCCGAATCGGGTTTCATGCCGCGCGCGGTTTCGTACAAACAAGCGGAGGGGATGTGGCAGTTCGTGCAGTTCCGCGGCCGTGAATACGGTTTGATGCAGACCACCCAGAGCGACGACCGGCTCGATCCCGAGAAAGCTACAAGGGCTGCCGCGCGCCACCTGCGCGACCTTTATACTCATTTCGGAGATTGGTATCTCGCGATGGCGGCCTACAACTGCGGACCCGGCTGCGTCGACAAAGCCGTGATGCGCACCGGTTTCGCGGACTTCTGGGAGCTCCGCAATCGCGACGCGCTGCCCAAACAAACTGAGAACTATGTTCCCGCGATTCTCGCGATCACGATCATGGCGAAGAACCCCCGGGATTACGGTCTGGAGGGATTGGATCTCGATCAGCCCATCGAATACGACACGCTCGACATTAAGGTCCCGACCAACGTTGCCCTCATCGCCGATTCGGCGGATCGGCCCGTTTCCGAAATCCGGGACCTCAATCCGAGTCTATTGAAATCGATCGCTCCCACCGGCTATTCGCTGCATATTCCCAAAGGAACCTCGAACGCTATCCAGGCCGCGCTCGAGAACGTTCCTCCGGACCGGCGCATGACGTGGCGCATGCATCGCGTTGAGCGCGGCGAAACGCTCGCGCAAATCGCAAAGGACTTTAAGACTCCGCCGGCTACGATTGCACAAGCGAACAACAGCTTTTCTGAAGCGCCCGAAGCAGGCGACTTATTGATCATCCCGGCATCGTACAATCCGGATGCTCCGGTTGCGAAACGCGCAACCGTTCGCAAGGTAGTGTCGCGTTATGCGTCCTCGAAGACCGCGCGCAAGACTGCCGCGCCGAAGCAAGTGCCGGATCGCATCCTGCATCATCGCGCTGCGTCGCGGACGTTGAAGACCGCTAGTGTGCGTCTGCCGCGCAACGGCCAATAGCTAACTTCTCTTCTCACGCCCGCGGCTCTTACATCAATGTGCGATTTCACGTGATAATGCACGCGTGGAATCGCACTTTTCTATTGCCTTCGCAACAAAACGAGTTATTCTAGGGTGAGGTTACGCCTAACAGGAGGCTTGGATAATGTTTGATAGCTATCGTTTCGCCGGCGCCGATGATAACGAACTCGACGATTTCGACTTTGAAGAAGAGCACACAGACCTGCACTCCGAAGTCGGCGCCCACGACGAGGACGACGAAGAAGACGAGAGCGATGCGCCGGCCGGGCGGCCCGCGGAACCTGTGAGCCCGCCGAGCGCCGAAGGGTCAGCCACGGAAGCGCCTCGCAAGAAGCCCGTAAAGAAGGCTTCGAAGGCCGCTGCGCCCGCTCCCGCTAAGAAGGCTCCCGCCAAAAAGGCGCCCGCAAAGAAAGCTCCCGCAAAGAAAGCTCCGGCAAAGAAAGCTCCCGCCAAGAAAGCCCCGGCGAAAAAAGCTCCGGCCAAAAAGGCTCCCGCCAAAAAGGCCGCTAAGAAAGCGCCCCCCAAGAAAGTCGCGGCCAAGAAAGCTCCCGCTAAGAAGGTAGCCGCGAAAAAGGTGCCGGCCAAGAAGGCAGCAAAGAAAGCAGCTAAGAAGACCTCGAAAAAACGTTAACCGTGTGGCAGACCATTCGAGAGAATGGTCTGCCTTCCCGAGTCGCTAATCTTTCCCCACCACGGAGCGGCAGCGTTCAAAGAGCTGTATCAACGCGTCGGCGTATTCCTCCGGCGTTTTGGTGATCTTGCCCGTGAATCCAGCCACGCCCGCACCTTTTCCGTACCCAGTCGTGACCGCGATAAACTTCATCATCTCGAGCGCCACTTCATCGCGGCTCCGGTGCGATGTGTTCTCGTCTGTTTTTTCTTCTGCCATTCCACCCTTGTCCTTTGTGTGTAAGACTCGTCTTACGTGATTTGCTCCAAGACTAGAGTACCCGATTGCCCACTACCCATCAGGGATCCGCAACGCCGTCCTGGCTCTTCACGATGTTACGGAACCGCGCGCGTAAGCAAGCCTAGATCGCCGAGGATTATTTCGCAGACCCGTCAGCGAGGGGCTGATTGCCGTGACATGCCGAATCGCTTTTAGCCAATGCCCGTAAAAGCAATCCGATTCCTGCGCAAGCTCCGGGGAGGAGCGCAATCGCATCTCATCGAATGTGCCGACGGCCGTTTCTACGCCGTGAAGTTTCGCAATAATCCGCAACACCGCCGCATCCTCGTCAACGAATGGATCTCGGCCGTGTTCCTGAAATACCTTCAAATCACTACACCCCAAACCGCAATCGTGGACCTCAGCGCCGAATTCCTCGAACAAAATCCCGGCGTGCACATTCAGCTTGGCTCGAAGAAAGTGGGGATCGAACCCGGCTGGCATTTCGGCTCCGCTTACCCGGGCGACCCGAACCGCACCGCCGTCTACGACTTTATCCCCGACCTGTTGCTGGACAAAGTAGTTAATCTGGCCGATTTCCTGGGTGTGCTGGTCTTCGATAAATGGGCCGGCAACGCCGATTCCCGCCAGTCAATCTTCTATCGCGCCCGTTTGAAACAATGGGTCTCCGGCGGCGATGAATACCTGGCGCGCACCGGCTTCGTCGCCAACATGATGGATCACGGATATGTCTTCGACGGCCCGCATTGGACCTTCGCCGATTCTCCCCTGCAAGGTTTGTACTTCCGCTCCATCGTGTACGAGAAGGTCCGCTCCTGGGACGACTTTCAACCGTGGCTGGATCGCGTGGTGCACTTCCCGGATGAAGTCGTGGACGACGCCATCAAGCAACTGCCGCCCGAATGGCTCGACGGGGATGATGAAGCCCTCGATCAGCTCCTCGTCAAACTCATGGCGCGCCGCAAACGGGTTCCCGACCTGGTGCGCGAATCCTCGCGCGGCCGCATCAATCCTTTTCCAAACTGGCCGTGATATCCACAGCGATGCGTTCGGCGGTCACCGGCGCCAGCAGAATCCCGTTGCGATAGTGTCCGTACGCCACCCAGACGTTGCTGTCTTCGAACCGGCCGATGTGCGGAAGCATATCCTCAGCGGCGGGCCGTAGCCCGATCCAGCACTCATCCGGTGCTCTCCCCGCCAGTTCTGGCCAAAGCTCGGACGCGCGCCCCCGTATATCGGAACAGATTGCCGCATCCACGTGCGTATCGAAACCGATCCGCTCCTCATTCGATCCCGCGATGGTAAAGCCGTTCCTGCGTTGCAGCAGATAAGTATGCCCGTGCCGGCGGATCGGACCCAGCGTCCCGGGCTCCAGCCGGTAACCGATCAGGTGTCCTTTGATCGGGATGGTCTTCTCAAGACCCAGCCGTCTCCCCCGCCGTGTCACAGCGATCTCACCGGACCAGGCGCCCGCAGCGATCACCAGCGCTTCCTGCGCCTCCGCCGCGATCTCATTGACCACACGCCTCTCAACCTTAACCCCTCGCCGTTCGCATGCGCGGCGCAAAGCGGCGAGTACATGACGCGGATCGACATAGCCATCGTTCGGATAATAGATGCCGTCCTCCGTCGGAGAGCTTGCGATACCGGCTGCGGCCTGCGTTTCGACGCGTTCGGCTGGCGCTCCGAAATCGATCGCTCCGCAGATGCGGTAATCGATGGAACAGCCCGATTCGCAAGACAGTTCCTCGACAAACGCCGGATACATCGCATGACTTTCAAGGCCGAGCTCAGTCCAAATGGAGCGCCCTGCGAATTCGCCCCCAGGTGCAAGCATCCCGGCCCCCGCGGGACTGGCTTCTCCGCCCAGCGAGACCGCATCGAAAACACGCACGTCGCAGCCGCGCTGGGCGAGCCGCCACGCAATGGATAGCCCGATTATCCCGCCTCCCACGATGCCGATCACACCCTCACTGTAACGGATTGCATCGCGCTTGTAACGAGCTACCATGAAGCTTATGCACCGCTTTGTGCTGCACAACGATAACGTCCAGGACGCGCATACAAAGAGCGCTTCGCCCGGTCAAACCGGCCTCATGAACGGTTGGGGCGTGTTCAGCACCATTCGAATTGCAGGTGGAGTTCTGTTCGCATTCGAGCGCCATTGGGCTCGTATGCGCCGCGATGCCGAGCGCATGCGCGTTCCCTTTCCCGCGGATCCCGAATACATCAAATCCCGGCTGATGAAGTTGATCGACGCCAATCATGCGGTCGATGCCACGCTGCGCGTCGTAGTGGTGCGCAATCATGGCGGTCCATTTCAGGGGCCGGGGATCGACCGCGAGTTCGATCTCGTCGCCTTCACTACCGCTCTCGCCGACTGGGGCGACAGCGTCCGGCTCACCGTAAAGTCTCACGGCAGATATGCGGAGAACGAGTTCGCTGGCGCCAAGATCATGTCGTGGGCGCAGAATCTGACGTGGTATGAAGAGGCTCACGAGCGCGGCTTCGATGAAGTGGTTCTCTTAAACGAGCGTGGGGAGGTGAGCGAGTGCACCTCCGCGAATATTTTCGTTGCGACCGGCGGCCGCGTCCTGACGCCGCCGTTAACGTCCGGCTGCCTTCCCGGCGTAACCCGCGAACTCCTTCTGGATGAAGTTCGAGTGGACGGCGTATCCGTCCACGAACAGACCATCATGCCCGCGGACCTCGAAGAGGCCGACGAGGTATTCATTACGTCCACCACACGCGATCTTCTGCCCGTCCGCCTGATTGAAGGGCTCCGCGTCAAACACGGGAATCGAGTGTTGGATCCACTGCGGGACGCCTTGGCCGGCTATCGCGCGGACTACGTCCGGAATCAAGCGGGTGTTGTGGCCTCAACCGTGTATAATCGCTAATAACCCAACGAGGTTGTCCCAATTCATGGCTTTCGGCGCCTGCCCCAATTGCGGGGCAAGAAGAATCCGGAGCGCAAGGCTGCACGGCTTTGCCGCGCGTGCGAAGAGTATCGTCGGCGTATTTCCGTTTCGATGCCGCGACTGCGATACGCGCTTTGAGTCCTTCCTCCTCGATTTTTCTCTATGGCGCTACGCGCGCTGCCCAAGATGCTTGCGCACCGACCTCAGCACCTGGTCGGAACATTATTACCGCCCGCCGTGGCGAACGCGGGTTTTGCTCAGATTGGGTGCAACACCCTATCGTTGTGAGTTTTGCCGGTGCAATTTTGCGAGCTTTCGTGCGTGCAAGGAACGTTTTTCCTGGCGCAAGCCATCTCCCGATCAACAGCAATCGGAAAAAGCGGGTTGATCCGCTCTGAGCCGCGAGGAATTCGATTCCGTACCGCGAAGTCCGCTTCACACCTAACGGTGTCGTTCCTATCCACGACTTCCGTTTCCGAGCCGCGACCGGAGGGAGCGGCCTGCATACTTCGCCACGGAACCCTGACCGTAAGGGAGGGGACAAGCGCTCAAAAACAAAAATGATTCCAAGTAGACCCGTCAAACAGCACGGCTTTAGCACGGCATGCGATAGAGCCGTGGTGACTTTTTCCTCTGCTCCCGTCCCGGCTCTTGACTCTTCGCTAGAAGCTGAATCGATCCACGACTTCCGTTTCCGAGCCGCGACCAGAGGGAGCGGTCTGCGTACTTCGCTGCGGGAGGGACCGTAAGGGAGGGGACCGTAAGGAGGGGACAAGCGCTCAAGAACAAAAATGGTTCCAAGTGACCCGTCAAACAACTCGCTCTCCAGCCGGCATGCACGGCTTGAGCATGGCATGCGATAGAGCCGTGGTGACTTTTTCCTCTGCTCCCCGCCCCGGCTTTTGACCGGTTCGGATCGGTACTCGGGAAATTACCCGCTCGCTCTTCGCTAGAAGCTTGAATCTCGGCACGGCCTTTCACTCCCCCGCAGCGACGATTCTCTTTCGAAAACCGCCTCGGCGGGATCGCCGCTCCTGACCTGTGCCTTCGACTCCGTCCTGACTTCTTCCTCGGACCCGTTCGACCCGGATCTCCCCTCCTCATCCGTTTTTTGGCGGATTGGGGAGGATCAACGTTCCGTATCCGTTGCCCGATTCCGATGCCAGTACTTCCAGACATCCACCGACTTCCGCTCCCCTTTAGGATTTTCATCCCTCGGGATCAAAGCGCTCTTCCGGTGGCTGGGTCTGGAAAAGCTTACCTTAGCAGACAGCCCGATTTCCCTTCGCTCCCCAACAGCACTAATTATCACTAATTATCTTGCTGCCGGATCATCGTTCCAGGATCGCTACCGTCCGCCAGGCTCGCTGCTCTCTGAACCTCTTGGAACCATCCTCATGATCTATCCAAAGCCCACTCGGGTCAATCGTTAATTTGCTGTTACAAAACGATTTCCACGGGTTTTATTGCTAGTACCCTCAATAGCTTAGGACTAGGTCGCGGTGGATTTTCTGTGGATAAACCAGTGTGCGCCGGATCTGTTTCGAAAATGCGCCGTCTCACAACAAAATGTTTCAAATTGTTTTCATTCGCGTCACAGGCGAACCGTCCCTCCCCCTTTTCGAATCGAATCGGCATGAGCAATCCCGTCTACACGCAACACGCCACCGAAGCTCGCCCGTCCGACGCGCTGGCTGAGCTCGCGCTGAACCTCCGTTGGACCTGGCATCGTTCGACCGACGAACTCTGGGGCCGGCTTTCGCCGGAGTTGTGGGAACTCACTCAGAATCCCTGGGTCGTGCTTCAGACCGTGTCTCGCGAGCGGCTCGAGCAGGTCTCCGCGGACCCTTCGTTTCGCGCCCGGCTCGACGAGGTCTTAAAGGAACAGCGCGAGCTCGAACAGGATAGCTCGTGGTTTCAGAAAGCGCACCCCGATTCGCCCTTGAGGCGCATCGCGTATTTCAGCATGGAGTACATGTTGAGTGAAGCGCTGCCCATCTATTCCGGCGGCCTCGGCAACGTGGCGGGCGATCAACTCAAAGCGGCCAGCGATCTGGGCGTGCCGGTGGTGGGAGTCGGGCTCCTGTATCAGCAGGGTTATTTCCGCCAGGAGATCGATGCTTCCGGCGCGCAACACGCGTTATATCCTTACAACGATCCTGGCCAACTCCCCATCCGTCCCTTACGCCAGGCCAACGGCGAGTGGATGCGGCTTCCACTTGTTATGCCCGGCCTGAAGCTCTGGATTCGAGCCTGGGAAGTTCGTGTGGGCTGTATGGTCCTCTATCTTCTCGACTCCAACGATCCTGCGAACACGCCGGCGTTCCGCGGCATCACGAGCGAGCTCTATGGCGGCGGCCCGGATCTGCGTATCCGGCAGGAACAGATCCTAGGCATCGGCGGATGGCGTCTTCTACGCGCCCTCGGGTTAAAACCTGAAGTGTGCCACTTGAACGAGGGCCACGCCGCGTTCGCCGTTCTCGAACGGGCGCACTCCTATATGCTCGATACCAAGAAGCCTTTCGATGTCGCCCTGTCCATCACGCGCGCCGGCAACATCTTTACCACGCACACCGCCGTCGAGGCCGGCTTCGACCGCTTCGCGCCGGATTTGATGGAGCACTATTTCAAATTCTATGCCGAGAAAAGGCTCGGCATCGGCATCCAGGATCTGCTCGCATTAGGCCGTCGCGACCCTAACGATCGCTCTGAGCCCTTTAACATGGCCTATCTCGCGATGCACGGTAGCGGCGCGGTCAACGCCGTTAGCCGGTTGCATGGCGAAGTGAGCCGGGGATTGTTTCAGCCGCTCTTCCCGCGCTGGCCGAAAGCTGAAGTTCCCCTGGGGTACGTCACCAACGGAGTTCATGTCTCCACTTGGGAATCGCCGGATGCGTGCAAGCTGTGGGACAACACGTGCGGCGAAGCCCGCTGGGAGGAAGACCTGACGCGTGTCGAGCGGAATTTCCGCAAGGTCACGGATGAAAGCCTTTGGGAATTGCGGACCAGGGCGCGGCAAAGCCTGATCCAGTACGTCCGCAAACGTCTCGCACGGGATCGAGCCATGCAAAACGCCAGTCTGGCGGATATTGAGGCCGCCGAACGAATCTTCGACGCCGACACTTTAACCCTCGGATTCGCGCGGCGCTTCGCCACCTACAAACGTCCCGACCTCCTCCTGCACGATCCGGAACGGCTGGTGCGCATCCTCACCAATCATGAGCGTCCGGTGCAGCTCCTCATCGCCGGCAAAGCGCATCCGGCCGATTGGGCCGGACAGGAGATTATCAAGCGCTGGAACGATTTTATACGCCGCGCGGACGTGCATTCCCATGTCGTCTTCCTGGTCGATTACGACATGCTCATGACCGGGCAGCTGGTGCAAGGCGTCGATGTCTGGATCAACACACCGCGCCGCCCCTGGGAGGCTTGCGGCACCAGCGGCATGAAGGTTCTCGGCAACGGCGGTCTCAATGTATCCGAAATCGACGGCTGGTGGGCCGAAGCGTTTTCCAGCGACATCGGTTGGGCCATCGGCGACGGCAAAGAACATTACGGCGACCCGGCCGTCGATGCTGAGGAGGCGGATGCGCTCTACAACATCCTCGAACGCGAAGTCATTCCGGAATTCTATACGAGAAATGAAAGAGGGATCCCCACCGCATGGGTGGAGAAAATGCGTGAGAGCATGGCTCGTCTGACGCCCGCATACTCCGCGAGCCGCGCCGTGCGTCAGTACACCGAAGCGCACTATTTGCCCGCCGCTAAGGCATATTGCACCCGCGTTTCCGACGACGGAAAGCTCGGCGTCGAAGTGCACGACTGGCTTCGCAAGGTTGCGGCCGACTGGGATTACGTTCGCTTTGGAAGCGTGCACGTCTCCGAGCGGAGCGGCATGCATTTCTTCGAGGCCCAGGTTTACACCAACGAATTCGACGCGGATTCTATCAAGGTGGAGATTTACGCCAATTCCGTCGAAGGAGGTGAGCCGGTGCGCGTCGAAATGCATCGCGGTGACCGGCTGGCGGGTTCAGCCAACGGCTTCACATACTCGGGAGCTGTGTCGGCCAACCGCCCAGCGAACGACTACACAGTCCGCGCGACGCCATACCACCCCGCAGCGATCTTGCCTCTGGAAGCCCCGCAGATTCTATGGCAAAAGTAGCACCGCCCACCCTGGGTTTCACATGGTTGCGGAACCCCGCGCGTAAAGCAAGGGGCAAACCACCGATCGACTGCCTACTTCCTCACCCGCAACGCGACCAATTCGCTATGCACCGGTACGCCACCGCTGATCTTTACATGCAGGACCGCTTCAAAAGGCATAACGGCCGTCGTCGACACCCCGCGGGTCCTCCTCACCAAATCCTGCACGGTATTCTGCCGGCAAACGAATTCGACCGCCGCGTGGGTTCCAAACGTGGTCAGACCAGCCAGCACCATCGCCCACCGGGCCGGATTCAGACCAGGCATCAAGCCAACCACCGCGTAATCTTCCGTTAATGGAAGCTGCGCGGTCGACAGAAAATAGGCCGGCTCACCCGGCAGAGGATGCGAGTTGAAGATGGCGAGGTCGCCCTTGCGCGGCCCCTGCTCCATACGCCGGAAGACGAAGTCCTGGGTGGTCGGGATTTCCCGTAGCGAGAGATTTTCCGAAGGCGAACCGACGAAAATCAGATCGCTGGTTTTGGCGTCGTCCATCGATAACAGACGGCCGCGCTTTACCCGCAAGCCGTGATGCAGCAAAGCAAAGACGCGGTCCAGTTCATGAATCGCGAGCACCTCGCCAACGCCCGTGTAATGATCCATAATCGGCAGGGCTTTGTCCGTCTGGGCATTGAAATAGCGCATGCCCGTTTCCGGCCGTCCCGCAAATTCGGCATTGCTGTAAACTACCAGCGGTTCCTCGGGAGTCTCTGTAAAGCGGCTCCAAAACGCCACAAGATCCGGTGGAGCGGGCGCGGACGCCATGACACGCGCCGGATTCCGGCCCACTTGCATGAACAGTGCCGCCACGCAAATCGCTAGAAGAATCGAGAGCGTCGCCACCGCGATGATCCACGGTTTCGTGTCGCTTTGTTTGACGCGGGTTGGTTCTGAAGCCGGCGTCGCCGTCACCGGTTCCGATACTGGGGCGGCAATCTGGCGTGGTTGGAAAGTTAGCGCGTAGGAGCCCTTCGGAATTTCGATGGCCCATTGATCTTCCCCGCCGGCGTGAGCGTAATATTCAGCCAGCTTGGACCTCAGCCTCCCGGTCTGCACCCGAACCGTGGAATCCATACGCGGATCGAAATTCGAGGGCCGTTTAAATACTTCTGTGGCGATCTGGTATTCCTTCACCCCGGTGCCGGGATGCTCAATCGCCTGCTCGGCGAGATACCGTAATAGCTTGCAGAGGGACTCCGACCCATGAAGCAACTCGCTTGAGATCAGGCGCTCAACCTGACGGAGTTTTGCCTCTGTTTCGGTTCCCGAGACCCCAGTAACCGACATTTACATCAACGTAACAAGGTCCGGAACCTTTTGCAAGCGTTAGTTTTCATTCCAGTAACAGTATCAAACGTTCTAATAACTTGCGTACGTCCAGTAGTAGGAACACACTAGTCCGCAGATTATTGAGGTTTCGTCAGGCAGGCTGTCTTTGTTTGTCAGGCCTGTCTGGTTCTTCCCAGGAGAAGATAAATGACCATTGAAGCCGCTGGTTTCCAGAGGACATCGAAGGGTCTCGATGCTCTGGGTAACAATGCCCCTCGTTTTGACGCTTCGCCGATTTTCGGTGAAGTCCCCTCCACATCTCAAATCACCGAGCCCGGATCTCGGCATTGGGCGGGGAAGCTCGCTGGGGAAAGATAGGTACAAAATGGCTCCACGTCACAGCCTGCGGATTGACCGCCACCCATTCCACCCAAAGTTGACCCAGGTCAAAAGGAGAGAAAATATGTCTAGTCTGTCCAGGCGATTAATCGTCCTGGCCCTAGCGGTGCTGTTGACCGCTCCATTCGCGTTCTCACAACAGGTTTTTGGTAGTATTTACGGCACAGTTACCGATCCATCTGGTGCCGCGATTTCCAACGCTAAAGTCACCATCGCGGACATCGATAAGGGGACGTCTTTCGACGTCACCACCGATGCGTCTGGCAATTACACTAAAGGCCAGTTAATCCCCGATAGATACAAGGTCACGGTCGAGTCTGCGGGCTTCCAGAAGGTCACATCCGACGCGATTCCGGTGCGTGTCGACGAAGCGGCCCGCTTCGACGTCAAGCTCACCGTAGGTAATGTCAGCACCGAAGTGGAGGTAACGGCCGCCGCGCCGCTGCTCCAGGCCGACCGCGCCGACGTTGCGCAAACCTTCACCGCGCAGCAGATTACCGATCTGCCGAATATCGGACGAAACATGCAGTCCATGGAACTGCTGCAGCCCGGATCGGCCAAGCTCGGGTGGCAACACGCCTCCGACGAGAACCCACAACAGAGCGTTCAGATGGTCGTCGACGGCCAGTTGTTCTCGGCTATGGGCTACGAACTTGATGGAACGACGAACCAGGACCCCATCCTGGGGATTATCGTTATCAACCCTAATATCGACTCCGTTTCCGAAGTGAAGCAAGCTTTGCAGAACTTCGATGCCGAATTCGAATACGTGGGCGGCGGCATCGCTTCCTACTCCACGAAGTCCGGCACCAACGAGTTCCACGGTGATGCCTTCGAATACCTCCAGCTCAACACCCCTGGTTTCACAACTTTCGCCGCGAATCCCTTCACTGGTATCCCCGCCGCGCTTTACCGCCAGAACCAGTTCGGCGGCTCCATCGGTGGCCCGATCAAGAAGAACAAGCTCTTCTTCTTCGGCGATGCGCAGTTGAACCGGCAGGCCCAGGGCGGCGTCGATCGTCACCAGCGTCCCCGATGCTCAGAACCGTACCGGCAATCTGTCCGACTGGCTCGCCTTTGCTCCCAACAACCCAAGTTGTATCAAATCTACGATCCGAATACCGGCAATCCGACTACCGGCGTTGGCCGCACGCCGTTCCCGAACAACATCATCCCATCCAGCCGCATCAGTCCGCAGGCCCAGGCAATCATGCAGTATTGGCCAAACCCCAATACTCCAGCAGGTCGCCAACGCCCCGTTTGAAAACAACTACGCGGTGGCCGGCGATGTGACTATCACTGGAAACAATTGGGACACCCGCGAGGATTACTACCTCAACGAGAAGAATACGATTTTCGGCCGCTACAGCTACGCCAAGTACACCGAGCAGGCGCCCGGCGCGTTCGGTGCAGAAGCCGGCGGTCCGACCTTCGGCAACTATGCCGGTAACTCCCAAGGACTCGAATCAGAGCCTGGCCCTCGGCTGGACCTTCACCGCCAGTCCCACTCTGATCAACGAGTTCCGTTTCGGTTGGATGAGGTATCACATCTTCGACGTGCCGAACGGCTACGGAACCGATCCCGCCACCGCAGGCCGGCATCCCCGGACTGAACCTCGACAAGACCTATACCTCCGGTATGCCGCTCTTCACATCCCGACCCCGGGCGACGAAATCCAGCTCGGCTATGCCTTGGGCGTCAATCAATGCAACTGCCCGCTCACTGAGACCGAACGTCAGTTCCAGTTCGTCGACAACGCTACTAAGACGTTGGGGAAGCACAGCATCAAATTCGGTGCCGACATTCGTTTCGCTCAGAACCTGCGTGTTCCTAGCGACAGCCATCGTGCCGGTGAGCTCACCTTTAACGGCGGCCTCACCGGGAACATCGCCTCGGTTGGAGCAAACGAGACCGGCGGCCTCGGCATGGCTTCATTCCTGTTGGGCGACGTATCGAACTTCAATCGCTACGTCAGCACCAGCACGAATGCGCAGGAGAGCCAGCCACGCCTGTTCTGGTATGGACAGGATGAATGGCGTCCCACTGCAAAATGGACCCTCACTCTCGGCCTGCGCTGGGAAATGGTCTTTCCGGAGAGCGTAAACGCTGCCGGCAACGGCTCTACACTCGACCTCGCCAACGGCCTGATGTATGTGTTCGGTGAAGGTGGAGTTTCAAAGCATGGAATCCAGAGCATGAACTGGCACAACTTCGCGCCGCGCGTCGGAATCGCCTATCAGCTCGATCCTAAGACTGTTATCCGCGCCGGCTACGGCTGGTCCTACGACCTGGGTACGTTCGGATCCACCTTCGGCCACAACGTCACTCAGAACCCACCGGTGCTCACCAACCAGAGCATTAATCCTCCGAACGGCTACACGGACGTTTTCAATTTGTCCCAAGGCCCCTCGGCGCCTCAGGCCGTAACTGTCGGCTCCAACGGAACCTTTCCGCTTCCCCCCGGAATCAACCCGAAGTTCCGGCCGGCTACCATGACGCTTCCGACTACTTATCAATACAACGCCGCCATTCAGCGCCAGTTGACCGCCAGGGTCGCAGTCACCGCGGCATATGTCGGTAACTCGAACCGGCATGGATTCCTCGGCACCGGCCAATCGGTTAATCCTAACGAGGCGGTCTTTGTTCCGGGCCAGAGCAACACGAACCTCGACCGGCCTTACTACAACATTTTCGGCTGGACGAACGATCTCTCCTATTACTGCAATTGCTCCAATGAGCAATACAACTCGTTCCAGGGAACCGTCAAGATCAATGCCTGGCAGGGTTGGACATTGCAGGGGAGCTACACTTATCAGCGGCAATGGGGTCCCGGTTGGGATCCATACGATTCCAACTACTATTTCGAGTACGACAGGGCCGCCGGTTACGGCTACAGCAGTACCTTGCCACGCCAGCAATGGACCTTCGCCCAAAACTACGAAGTTCCTTTTGGCCACGGCCGTAAGTATGGGTCAAATGTAAACCGGCCGGTCGACTACGCTCTGGGTGGCTGGACCATCAGCGGCGTCACCACCTACTACAGCGGATTCCCGTTCTCGCCCACGCTCAGCAACTATGGACCGAATATCCAGCCCAACACCGGTCCCAACGGCAGGCCCGACATGGGCACCGGAAGTCCCTATGCCGGCGCTGCGGGCAATCGCTCCCAATGGTTCGTCGGTTGCCCAAATGGAAACTGTTCGAGCGGGCCGTTCCTATACCCGTCTTCGAACACTTTCGGGAACTATCCCATCAACACCCTGTTTGGACCGCATTTCATCCAGCAGGATCTGACCTTGGCGAAATCGTTCCGCATCACGGAGCGGACTTCGTTCCAACTACGCACGGACGCCCGCAACGTGTTTAACCACACGAATCTGGGAACACCGAACAACAACGTACAGAGCCCCAACGTGGGCCAGATCACCGGGCTCGCAGGCGGCGCGTATATGCGCAGTCTGCAGTTCTCCGGAACCTTCCGGTTCTAGAGTCTCAAGCTCGAAAACGTTCCATCGAAGCCGGCAGGACAACCGTCCTGCCGGCTTTCGTTTTGCACACCCCATCCCCACACTCCCCTGAGATGAGACTTCCAACGTAGAACGTAGAACGTAGAACGTAGAACGTAGAACGTAGAACGTAGAACGTAGAACGTAGAACGTAGAACGTAGAACGTAGAACTAACTAGATCAAGTAAAATGATCGAAGTGCGTCTGTTTCTTGCGGTGTGCTTCGCACTGAGTGTGCCGGCCCTGGCCTACACTCAGCTACAGGATATAGAATCCAAAGCGACCGCGCTCAAAGCTCAAGGCGATGCCGCTGGCGCTTTGGCCGCGTATGAAGAAGCCGCCAAGCTCGATCCCCAATCCGCTCGTTATCAGGATGAGATCGGATTCCTGCTGGTCATCCTGAATCGCCGTCCCGAGGCGCTCGAGCACTTCAATCAGGCCATCAAGCTCAATGCGTTGTACGCTCCCGCGCATTACCATCTCGGCGTCCTCTTATGGCTCGAAAAGGACATCACCAATAGCCTTCCCGAATTAAACACCGCCGCGACGCTCGAACCGGACAACGCCGAATATCAATCGAAAGCTGGCCAGGGACTGGAAGGCGCGGGACTTCATCAGGACGCCATTCCGCCTCTCAGAGCCGCCGTAACGCTCCAGCCGGCCGACAAGCTCGCTTGGATCAATCTTGGAAGCGCCCTCGAATTCACGGGCGATTTTACGGGTGCGGCTGAAGCGTACAGTCGCGCCGTCGATCTCGATCCGTCGAATCCTGACGTCCGCAATCGTTACGGTCTGGCGTTGGTTAAGGCCCGGCGCGGCGACGAAGGCATAGCGCAGTTCGATAAGGTTCTGGCGGTCGATCCCAAGAACACGCTTGCGCGTTTCAATATGGGTTTCGCGCACCTGCAAAAGGCCGAGCTCGATCAAGCCATCGAGTGCTTCCGAGGCGTCATCGCCATCGATGCGAATCATGCACCCGCCCATTACAACCTCGGCGTCGCGCTGAAGGACAAGGACAATCTGGAAGGCGCGATGAAGGAGTTCGCGCGCTCCATCGAAATAGATCCCACCCTCGCCGAAGCGCATTACATGATCGGCATCACCGCCTGGCAATCGGGAGATTTCGACCAGGCCGTGGCACAATATCGCCAGGCCATCGCGGTGCAGCCCGAATACGGCGAAGCCTTTTTCATGTTGGGCACGGTCCTGAAACAGAAAGGCGATCTCGCGGGCGCGGAAGAAGCGCTACGCAAGGCGATCAAGCTGGAACCGAAAAATCCCGGCCCATACAACACCCTGGCGCAAATCCTCCGCCAAAAGGGCGACATCGAAGGCAGCAAGCAAATGTTCGCCGAAGGCGCTCGAGTCAAAAAAGCCGGCGAAGGAAAACTCGGAGTCATGGGACAGCAGTAGAGCCCATTCCCCACATCTTGCGCTAACGTGCCTATAGCAACAAAAATGTCGCGCGTAATCGCGTTCTGTCTACTAGGGCTAATCTCGGGAGGGCTCGCCTGGTTCCTCTCGCACGGAAACATGGCGCTCAGCGGCATCATCGCCGCGGTCGCTGCGCTATTCGGCTTTTCGAAGGAAATCCTGGAACCGGTCAAGCAGATTTACGAAATAAAGAAACTAAAACTGGAGATCTCAGAGAAGGAACGGCAGCACGAACAGGAGCAGCGCCGAATTGTCCTGCCCAGCCAGCAAGAAATCAAAGAACACGGAATACCTTATCGAATCGTCGAAAGGGACATCCTCGCTACGTACGCGAAGAGTAAGGAAGCCGTAGCGGGAAAAACATTCGTGACTCAAACCGAAGAGATCAAGATCAACGAAATCGAAAAGGGGCGTTAGCGGCCGCCCTTCGATGTTGCCAGCGCGGAGGATACATTTTCAAGCGCTGGCATTGCCAGTTCTTTCAACTTCTTCTCATGTTCATCGACCGAAGCAATGATGCGTCCTTGCTTCTTTTCCTTTACTGCCCATTCAAGCAGCGTCAACGCGTTGTTGAAAAGCTCCTTGCGCGTTGCCGCGCCCGTCGTCTCCATCAAAGCGTCAAGCTCTCTGACGCGCTCATCGGGCATATCAAGCTGAATTCTTACCATGATGAATTTCTCTTCCTCTTCAATCCTCGTCGCCAGTAACGAACAACTTCAATCCTCGTCGCCAATAACGAACAGCTTCAATCCTCGTCGCCAATAACGAACAGCTTCAATCCTCGTCGCCAATAACGAACAACTTCAATCCTCGTCGCCAATAACGAACAACTTCAATCCTCGTCGCCAGTAACGAACAACTTCAATCCTCGTCGCCAGTAACGAACAACTTCAATCCTCGTCGCCAGTAACGAACAACTTCAATCCTCGTCGCCAGTAACGAACAACTTCAATCCTCGTCGGCAATAACGAACAACTTCAATACCCTTGTCGCCAATAACGAACAACTTCAATTCTCGTCGGCAATAACGAACAACTTCAATACCCTTGTCGCCAATAACGAACAACTTCAATTCTCGTCGGCAATAACGAACAACTTCAATACCCTTGTCGCCGATAACCGACGTCAATACGCTTGTCGCCAATAACAGACGACCGGGGCATCGGCGCTGCCCTATGGCCGTTCGCTAGAGGGGTCGGCAGATTCCAACTCGGACTCGATGATGATCGATCCAACTCCCCCATCCCAAAGATGGACCTCCGTCAATCTCGCGATGAAAGCCTTTTCGGGCAGGACGATAATCTCTCTCTCAAAGTCGCTGAATTCCAGCACCCGGGCGCTCCTTTGTCGTAGTAGTTCCAGACCACGCCAAGGAGCTCTTTCCTAGATAGCTGGTTTGGGACACTCGCTGGAGCTGTGCGACAGGCCCGCCGCAACTCTCACAACAATTACCTCCACCAGTATTATGAGTATAATGCGAGTAGTTTGTCAATGAAAATCCACACCTTACTTCTCGATCCTGCTTGGCCGCGACGCCGATCAATTCTTTTTTCATACTACATCTTGTTTTTAATCAATAACCTACCTGAAACACGCCTCAATGCGAGCCAGGACCTTGGTTACCCTCGAACCAGATACACACCACCCCTAATCGTCTCCGCCTACGACCAGCCCTTCAGTGGTCGTAGGCGAAGCCCACATCTCAAGCGCAAGTCCGTTACAATGAGGATCTTAGCCTGTGTGCGCAAAAAACACGCGAACCGCCCTACGCCTTCGCTCTTTGGCGAAAATCAATCTCGACCTTCGTGTCCTTCACAAACGCCCGGACGGCTATCATGACCTCCGGACAATATTCCAAACCGTCTCCCTAAGCGACATCATCGAGATCGCGTACACGCCTGCGCGCCGGCTAACCATCCACCTCGATTCCGACATCCCAGGCAATCTGATTGAAAAAGCAGCCCAGCTCCTAGGCATCCCAGGCACCTTCGAAATCCGCCTGACAAAGCGCATCCCAATGGGAGGAGGATTGGGCGGAGGCTCCTCCAACGCCGCCGCAACATTACTAGCCATCCCCGCGCTGACAAACCGCCCCATTCCACTGGAAAGGCTGGCCGATCTCGCATCCCAGCTAGGAAGCGACGTCCCATTTTTCCTACTGGGAGGAACCGCCATAGGCCTGGACCGAGGCACCGAACTCTACCCGCTCCCCGACCTGAAACCCTACCCGGCAATCTTAGTGACACCTGGCATCCACGTCTCCACCCCCGAGGCCTACAAAGCCCTAAACCGCCCCACATCCGACCAACTACGAACCACGAACCACGAACCAACAACGCCGAACGTAGAACGTAGAACGCCGTACTGGACCCTCCCCACCACCCCACCCGCTCTCTGGACGTGTTGTAATGATTTCGAAACGGTTGTTTTCCCTAGACACCCTCAATTAAAATCGATAAAGGGAAAGCTGCTGAAGCTGGGGGCGGATCTGGCCCTGATGTCGGGCAGCGGCTCGACGCTTTTCGGAATCTTCACAAACCGCGATCGAAAGGGATTCCGCCGTCGTGTCGCTTGAAAAGAACTTCGGGAATGACAAAGTCTTTCCTGTTTCATTAATTAGCCGCGGTGCCTATCGGTCGCTTTGGTGGCGGCAACTGCGTGCTGAGGGGGATGGGAACACATGGCCGCCGCAAAACCGGTACGCGCAATGAGATTCGACAGACTAAAAGTGTTCACGGGCAATGCGAACCCTACGCTTGCCGCCAAGATCTGCGGGGCGCTGGGCTGCACCCTCGGCGCCTCCTCCGTCAAGCCCTTTTCCGACGGCGAGATTCAACTCCAGATCGAGGAGAACGTGCGCGGCGCCGATGTGTTCGTGGTTCAACCCACTTGCACGCCAGTCGACCGCCACCTCATGGAATTGCTTCTCATGATCGACGCGCTGAAACGCGCCTCGGCGGAACGCATCACCGCAGTGCTACCCTATTATGGGTACGCAAGACAGGACCGCAAAGACCGCCCGCGCATGCCGATATCGGCTCGTCTGGTGGCCAACCTGATCCAGACCGCGGGCGCGAATCGGGTGCTGACACTCGACCTCCACGCGGCCCAGATCCAAGGCTTCTTCGATGTTCCCGTGGATCACCTGTTCGCCGCTCCCGTAATGATCGAGTATTTCGATTCCATCGGGCGTCGGGACATGACTGTGGTTTCGCCCGACGCAGGCGGTGTGGAGCGCGCCCGGGCGTTTGCCAAAAGATTGAACGTTCCGCTGGCGATCATCGATAAGCGCCGGACGGATGCGAATGTCGCCGAAGTGATGCACATTATCGGCGACGTGAGTGGACAACATTGTTTGATCGTGGACGACATCATCGATACTGCCGGCACGCTGGTGAAAGCCGCCGAAGCTCTGCTCGATCAGGGCGCGTCGGGCGTCACTGCGTGCGCCACGCACGCCGTCCTCTCGGGCCCTGCGGTGGAACGCATCGAGCATTCCCAGATCCAGCAGGTGGTAGTGACGAATTCCATCCCGCTGAGCGAGGAAGCCAGCCGCTGCACCCGCATCAAAACTCTTTCGGTCGCGCCGCTCTTAGCGCGAGCAATCCAATCCATCCACGAAGACGGCTCGGTAAGCACCCTCTTCGTCTGAACCAAACGTAGAACTTAGAACTTAGAACTTAGAACTTAGAACTTGAACGTTTTTAAAAACGGAGTTAGATAGATGAAACGAGACATTACGATCACGGCCAAGCACCGGGATACGCGCGGCAAGAACGAAGCGCGCCGGTTGCGAGTCCAAGGCCTCACACCCGCCGTCGTTTACGGCGCGGGCCAAGATGCGGTCGCCGTGGCCGTCAATCCGAGGGAAGTCAACAAAATCCTGCATAGCGGAACCGGCCTCAACACCATCTTCGATCTGTCAATCGATGGCAGCACTACGCCTGTCATGATTGTCGATCACCAGAACGATCCCGTACGAGATAATCTCCTGCACGTCGATCTGAAACGCATCGATCTCACCAAGCCCATTGATGTCAAAGTCCCGGTCCTCTTCACTGGCGATCCCAAAGGCGTCAAGCTCCAGGGCGGACTGCTCGAAATCATCAAGCGCGAAATCGAAATCGAAGTCCTGCCGGACGACATCCCGGATCACTTCACTGTCGAAGTGGGCGAGTTGATGATCGGCCAGAACGTGCGAGCCGGATCCATCCCGCTTCCGGAGAACATGAAGCTCACTAGCCCGCCCGACCAGGTTCTCGCGCACGTCGTCGCGCTGCGAGCGGAAGAAACGCCTGCGGCTGCGGAAACCATTGCGGCAGCTCCCGCGGCTGGAGCCGAACCCGAAGTCATCAAGAAGGGCAAGAAGGAAGAGGAAGCGGCCGCCGACGAGAAAAAGAAGAAGTAGAACTTGCCTTGCGGTCTCTGCTTTGACGAAGCAACGTGCCCGACCCCATCGACTGGCTGATTGTCGGGCTCGGAAATCCCGGGCCCGAATACGAGTTCACGGCGCACAATCTTGGATTTCTGGTTGTCGACCGTCTCGCGGAACGCGCCAATATCCGCGTCACTCGTAAGGACTCGATGGCGCTCGTAGGCAATGGATTGATCGCAGGCAAGCGGATTCTCCTGGCCAAACCGCAAACGTACATGAACGTGAGCGGTCCGTCGGTGAAGGGTCTGCTGGTTAAGAACGAATTGCAGCCGGAGCAGGTTCTCTTGGTTTACGATGACCTGGATCTGCCCTGGCAATCGCTGCGGATACGGCCGAGTGGTTCGGCTGGCGGCCATCATGGAGTCGATTCCGTGATCCGCTCGATCGGCAGCAACGCTTTTCCCCGGCTTCGCCTGGGGATTCATGGGGGCAGTCGCGAACGCGACGGCGCCCGAATCGTGCTCTCGCAGTTCAAACGGGAGCAGAGAAAAGAGCTGGACGAGTTGCTTGATTATTCTGCTCAGGCAGTCGAGTCCATAATCGCTGAAGGCGTCGAAAAGTCCATGACGAAATTCAATCGTCGCGCCCAAGGCTCAAACGAGGAAGAATGAAGAGAGTTTACGAAGAACTGTTTATTGTTCGGCCCGATGCAACGGACGAAGAAATCGATCCGCTCATCGAGCAACTGACCACCACCATCTCCGGCAAAGGCGGCAATGTGGATAAGTCCGAAAAATGGGGCATCCGCAAACTGGCCTACCGCGTAAAGAAGCACAACGAGGGGAATTATATCCTTCTGCACTTCAGCGCGGAGCCCGACGCCGTGAGCGAAGTCGAACGCCGTTTGCGCGTTTCGGACCTGGTGCTGAAATTCATCACCGTTCGCACCGACGAGAAGATGAAAAAGGTGGAGAAGCGCCGCAAACGCCGTGAAAAACGCGCCGCGCGCCGTCCCGCTCCTCCCGTGGCCCCTCCCGCCATGCCGACCGCGGAAGCTTTCGCAATGCCCGGAGCGCCTGGCCCAACCCCCGGAGCCCCCATGCCCGGAGCCCCTGCTCCTGCCGCGGCGCCCGTAACTACGAACGACGAACCAACAACCAACAACGCTAACGCGAACGAAGGGAGCGAAGGATAAGCCATGGCTGAACAAAGAGGTGGAAGACCGATCAGTGCATCGCAGCGCCCCACCGGCGGCGACAAAGCGATGGCGACCAAGAAACAATACTTCCGGCGCAAGAAGGTATGCCGCTTCTGCGTCGAGAAGGTCGACGACATCAACTACAAAGACGCCCGCATGCTTCTGTCTTTCATTTCCGAGCGCGGCAAGATCACGCCCCGTCGCATCTCGGGCGTGTGCGCGCCGCACCAGCGGCGTCTTGCGGATGCCATCAAGCAGGCGCGCAACATCGCGCTGATCCCGTTCTCGACGGCAATCTAAGGAGACACGAACATGGAAGTCATTCTCAGAGAAGACGTCGAAAAACTCGGACATCGCGGCCAGGTGGTGAAGGTCGCCGCCGGCTACGCGCGCAATTTCCTGCTTCCGAAACGGCTTGCCGTCGCGGCTACGGATTCGAATAAGAAGATCGTGGAACAGGAGCGTCAGGCTGCTCTTCGCCGCGAAGCGAAGGAATCCGCCGACGCCGCCGAGCTCGGCAAATTGGTCGAGACCGTAACGATCACCATCGCGCAGAAGGCCGGCGAAAACGATCAGCTTTTCGGTTCGGTCACTTCGAAGGACATCGCCGAGGCGCTCGAAAAGCAGAACTATCAGATCGACCGCCGCAAGATCCAGTTGGCGGACCCGATCAAAACGCTGGGCGAATTCAAAGTGCCGATCCGTCTGCACCGCGACGTAACGGTAGACGTGACTGTCAACGTAGTACGCGAAGAATAGTGCCCTACATAAATCCCGAGCAGTACGCCGCAACTTCACCTTACGATTTGCTGGTTGCCGCTGCCCATGGGTTCATCGGATTCGACCAGCGCCTGATTCACGCGCTGG
Source organism: Bryobacterales bacterium (assembly GCA_963802915.1). Classification (GTDB taxonomy): domain Bacteria; phylum Acidobacteriota; class Terriglobia; order Bryobacterales; family Bryobacteraceae; genus JAICMB01. The sequence continues at coordinate 231,805 of CAWDKQ010000015.1, read as the reverse complement.
TCGACGATCCTGCGCGCACGCTGCCGCACATAGTTCGTTTTGTTGGAAGCGAGGATTTCGAAACCGAATTCGAGCCCGATTTCATCGCGATCTTCCGGCATCTCGATACGCCGGAGGCCGTTCCTTTTTATATTTCGGCCATCCGAAATGCTGTTGAAGAAATCCCCGATGATGTAACCGAGGCTGTGGTGGCTCTCGGCGCTCCGATGCTGGAGCCCCTGCTCGAACTCTACGCCGAGGTCGGCGAAGAAAACGGTGGCGAGGTCGCGTTCATGCTGGCCGGTCTTGGCGTTCGCGACCAGCGCATTCTGGACTTGCTCATCGAGCGTCTGGAATATGAGGCGGGCGACGGCGCGCTATCGCTCTCGCTCTACGGCGATCCCGCCGCGATTCCCCACATAGAACGCATTCTCCGGGACGTTCCCGAAGACGACGAACATCTTCGCCACGAATTGCAAAGCGCCATTACGCAGATCGAATCATCGCAAACCGAGGCGCCCGTTCCACCGGAGCCGTTCGATATTTTCGAGCTGTTCCCGGTTGAAGCCGGTCCGGCATTCGGCATGTTATCTGAAGCGGATCGCCTGCAGATCGCCACCAGCGACGCGCCTCCTGAAATACGCGCCGAAGCGGTCGGGAGTTTTCGGAGTGAGAAACTCCCGCGCCCGATTCGCGACCAGGTCTCGCAAATTGCCAGACTCGATCCGGATCCCAACGTTCGCGGCCGCGCCTGGGAGTCCCTTTCGGATTCCGCAAACGAACCCGAGATCCGCCGCAGGATGCTCGAAGCGGCGCGTAATGCTCCGCTCGAGGAGCGAACCGGCGCAGTCGTCGGACTCGCTTCCGGCCCCGAACCAGACGAAGAGGCTCTGCCTCTGATCGAAGCTCTCTATCAGGAACCCTCCGCCCGTGCGAAAGCGCTTGAGGCGATGTGGAAATCCCTCAACCCGGGTTTCAAGCAGCATATGGTGGATCACCTGGACGATCCCGACCCGCTCATCCGGCATCACGCGATCTACGGAATCGGTTATCTAGGCGTAGGCTCGGAAGCTCCTCGATTAGTGGAACTCTTCGAGGACGACGATTTCCGCCACGACGCCTTGCTCGCGTATGCTCTGAGCGTGCCGGCCGAAATTTCCCGCAGCCGTGTGAAGCCTCTGTTCCGCCGCATCGAACAGCTCGCGGGTGCCCTATCGGAACCGGAAGCCGAGTTGGTGGAAGAAGCCCTCGACCAGCGTCTGGCGCTCCACGGTCTCAATCCGGTCTTCGATGTCGATGCCGAACCGGCGCCGGAACCAGAAACCGCTCCGGCAAATCGAAAAGTCGGCCGCAACGATCCTTGCCCTTGCGGCAGCGGCAAGAAATACAAGAAATGTCACGGGGCCTGAACGGGTTCCGCAATAGCCGGTTGGCCGAATTCAGACAAGGCCGCCAGGCGTAGTAGCGCCTTGGTGTATTCGTGTCCCGGATGCTGAAACAGCTCTCGCGTCGCGCCTGTTTCTACCAGTTCGCCGCGCTGTAGGATCGCGATGCGGTCGCACAGCGATGCCACGGAGTGCAGATCGTGCGAGATAAACAGCATCGCCATTTTCAACTCGCGGTTCAACCGTTTGAATAATGCGAGCACTTCGGCCGACGTGATGGCATCGAGGGCGCTGGTGGGCTCATCCGCAATCAGCAACTGCGGACGGTGAAGAATCGCCATCGCGATCAGCACGCGCTGCGCTTGTCCGACGCTAAGTTGCCTGGGATAACGGTCGAGCAGTTCCGCGCCGCCGGACAGCGCGACCATCTCGAAGGTTTCGAGCGCTCGGGCCCGCCAGGCTTTGGCATTCTGCCTTTCGTGAGCGCGCCATGCTTCGGACATCTGTGCGCCGATCCGCAGCGCCGGGTTGAGCGACGCGATCGGGCTCTGGAGCACCATCGCGATCGCGCGGCCGCGAATTGCGCGCATGGCTGAGTTTTTGAGGCCGAGCAATTCCTGGCCCTGAAACGTGATGTTCCCTTGAGGCTTGCCGTCGAGCAGTCTCATGATCGAGAGCGCCAGCGTGCTCTTTCCTGAGCCGCTTTCCCCAACCAGTCCGACTACTTCTCCCGGCGCGATCTGCAGCCGCACATCGCGCAGCACTCCCGGTTTTTTCGGGTAGTTGACAGTCAGCCTGAGATCGAGCAGCGGAGTCATCTTGTTCGCAGCACCATTTGGAAGCACAGGGTGACGAGAAGCAGGAGAGCGATGGGCGTCAGCATCCAGGGTGAGTGCAGCACTTCGGAGTAGTTCTCGAGTTCGCGCAGCATGCTGCCCCACGACGGCAGCGGCTCCGCGACACCGAGTCCGAGCAATCCGAGATTAGCTTCGCTGATGATGAATACGGGGATTGAGATCAGGAATTGCGCCGCGAGTACGGGGCGTAGATTCGGCAGCAGATGCCGCCAGAACAGGCGCGCTCTGGAGATGCCGCAGCTTCGGGCTTGCAGCAGAAACGCGGAGTCGCGAAGGTCCCGGGTCGCGGTTCGGACCACGCGCGCCGATTGCGCCCATCCGAGGCAGCCCAGCAGCAGAAAGGTGATGGTTACGGAAATCGCCGGCTCGACGTTCAACGGCAGAACGGCCCGCACGCCGAGTAGTAGGAACAGCCAAGGCAGCGAGAGAAAAAGGTCGGTCGCGGCCATCAAGGAGCGCTCGTAGCGGCCTCCCAGGTAGCCGGCGAGTCCACCGATGAAGCCGGCCAGCAGCGTCGATAGCAAAGCGGCGGCGGGCGCCAGCAGCAGCGAAACCCGCGATCCGTAGAGCAGCCGTGAAAAACGGTCGCGGCCGAGTTCGTCGGTTCCCAGCAGGAATCGATGCGATGGCGGAGCACTGATCGCCTCCCGCGATTGTTCTTCGTAGGAGTTCGGTGCGATGAAATTCGCGAATAGCGCCGCGACGAAAATAATCGCGAGAACGGTGGCGGCAATCTTAGCGGTCGGCGTCATGCGAAAAAAGGTCCGCGGCGGCGTTGACGATCAGCGTCATCAACGAGACCAGGATGGTGATTGTTACCAGGAGCGGAAGATCGCGGGACAGCGCGGCTTTCCAGACCAGTTGGCCGATTCCCGGCATGTCGCAAATTGCTTCGACCGGAATCGAAGCTCCGAATGCCAGGCTGGCCGAAACTCCGGCCACTGCGACCAGTTGCGGTGCGACGGGCCAGACTACGTGGGTCAGCAAAATTCGCGTGCGGGAGAGACCCCGCGCGCGCGCCGCCAGGACATGCGGGCGGTTCAAGCTTTCGATCAGAAGGTTCTTCGCGTAGCGATAAACGTGTGGGAAAACCAGGAGCGCGATGGCCCATTTCCCGTTCGCTCCGGTCCATAGAAATACCAGCGCGAGCACTGCGGCGGGTAGCGAGAGAAGCAGTCCGCTGGATCCATCGCCGATCACATCGCCTACCCGAGCGTGCCAGAAAACGGTGGCGATCGCGAGTCCGATTCCGAGCAGAATTCCGCCGCCCATTCCGTATCCCACGGATTCCAGTGTTTCCGGCAGGCGCTCTTTCAGAAGCTCGGAAATGGGGCGATTGAGCGTCCGTGAGAATCCGAAATCGCCTTTGAGCATTCCGCCGAGGTAGTGAAGGTAGAACTTTGCGATGTTGGCGTCGGCCATATGCTGCGCGTGCAAAGCGCGGCGGCTCTCGTCGGAGAGGGTGAGTGAAAGGTCCTGCTCGTCGGTTCCGAAACCGGGGCTGAGGCGGACCATGGTCGCGGCCAGCAATCCTCCGAGCAGCGCCAGCAGCAATATTCGCCGTAGCTGCCGCGCGAGCTGTTTCATTGCTACCAGGAGACGGCCGGCTGAGTTTCGTAATCGAAGCCGCCGCCGCTGCGCGCTTTAGCCGCCCGCATTTTCTCGCTTTGCTTCACGAGGTACATACGTCGATCGGCCTCGCTCAATAACTGGTCGGCATCTTCGCCGTCATCGGGATAACTGGCGTGTCCCACGCTTAGGGAGAGCGAACTGTCCCCGCAGACTTCGCGTCCGGATTCCGAGGTTATCGTGCGGATCAACTGCATTTTCGGTTCGACCTGTTCGGGACGCAATCCTGGCAGAATCAGCACGAATTCATCGCCGCCCATGCGCGCGATGTAGTCGTATTCGCGGCAGGATTCTTTAAGACGCGTCGCCACGGAGCGCAATACCTTGTTGCCTTCCAGGTGTCCGAAGCGATCGTTGACTTGTTTGAAACCGTTCATGTCGCAGACCAGCACTACGAGCGGCGTGCTGAGCCGGCGGCAGCGCGACAGCTCACTGTCGAGGTGCAGGAACAACGAGCGAGCGTTGGGCAGACCGGTCATGTAATCGGTAGACGCGGAGCTTTCGGCCTGTTGGTATTTCAGTGCGTTCTCTATGGAGAGCGCCACTTTCGGAGCGATCGCTAGGAGAATACGCAGATGATCTTTCGTGAAGGCGTCGCGATCGTTGTGGTACAGCGTGAGAACGTTTACCGGCCCGCTCAATCCGATCAGCGGCACTGCCAGCGCGGATCGCATGGTGGTGAATTTCGTTTCGTCGTTGAGATAGCCGGGTTCGACGGCCGGGTTGCCGTTGACAATCGCCTTTCGATTTTCGGCCACCCATCCGGAGAGCCCCTGTCCGAGCGGGATTTCAAGAGAAGAAAACAGCCGGAAATTCTCGCCGTTCACGTACTCCGGTTTGAGGAGTTCGTCGCGCTGGACATAAATTGCCAGCGAGTCGTAGGGAACCAGTTTTTTCAACCGGATCGCCAGCAAAGAGAGCGTTTCGTTGAGGCTCAGCGAGTTGCCAAGATCCTGCGCCAGTTCGAACAACTGCTGCACTTCCTGCCGGGCCGCGGCAATGGAGTTGAGAAAATTATCGGGCTGGTCGCTCGCTCCGGAATCGGAATTAGGATGCGGACGACTGTTTTCAAAACCGGCGGCCGGCTCCAACCCGCGCTCGATTTTAATTTCCGTCGAGAGCTTGGGCTTGGCAGGCTGCTGGGTTGTCGCCAGTTGCTCCAGTTCGATGTAGCGCGTTTCGAGAATCTTGACCACCTTGGGATCGAACGCCGTGCCGGCTTCGGCCCGGACGCGAGCCATCGCCTCGTTTAACGGCAGAGCTTTGCGGTACTGACGGTCCGACGCGAGCGCATCCAGGCAATCGACCGCCGACAATATCCGGGCGCCCATCGGGATTTCGTCGCCTTTCAATCCGTCGGGATACCCGCTTCCATCCCACTTCTCGTGGTGCGAGCGAACGATCGGAGTCACCGGATACGGGAAACGGACGCGTTCCAGAATCTCCGCCCCGACGACGGGGTGGATTTTCATTTTGTCGAATTCTTCGCGCGTCAGCTTGCCTGGTTTCGAGATGATGTGCTCGGGAACCGCGAGTTTCCCGATATCGTGCAGGACCGCGGCAGCCCGCAGCGCCTCCAGATCGGACGGCGCCAATTTGAGGCTCTTGCCGACCTCCATGGCGTAGATCTGAACGCGTTTGAGATGGTCGTGGGTAGTGTGGTCCTTAGCTTCAATGGCGAGCGCCAGCGCTTCGATGGTGCGGAGGTGGAGCGACGCCATCTCCTCGGCGTGCTTTTTCTCATCCTCGACGCGCGCCAGGTACAATCCGTAAGACCTATATATGAGATAGACCACCGGCACGATCAGCAGAGCGCTTTGCCACCCGATGTATCGGTCCACCGCGCCGATGATGCCGGCGATCGCGGCACCCACGATGTAGTACGGGAACGACCAGAAATAGCATTCGTACCAAACCTTGCGCAGGGACTTGCCTTCGGTCAGTGCAATGACCGCTCCGACCGGGAACGTGTTCATGGTGAAGAACACGATGGAGGCGATCACCAGCATCAAAGCGGTGTCGAGATGACGGCTGCGCAGGAACACGGAGTTGTAGGCGTAGCTCGTGCTGGCGACCGCGATCGCCATGGCGCATACATTGAAAATCACCTGATACTGCTTGGGCGGAGTTCGTGGATGCCAGACGCATTGCACCAGCGTGGCAAGGCACCCGATCAGAATCGTTTCCGGCAGGGTGAGTTGAATTACACCAAAGAGAACGAAAATGAAGAACAGCGATAGCGTGCCGTTAATTCCGGGCAGTACAACCTTGAGCCGCGAAGAGAGGACGGCCAGCACCAGGTAGCAGAGATAACGGAGAATGTCCGGCGAGTCCCATAAAACGAGCTGGTTCAGAATGATAACGCCGCCGAAGACAACAACGCAGGAGATGTAAGCCTTAGCCTTAACAGTCATTCCGAGTTCGCCCTACGGTAACGGACCTAGATTCTTCCTCGGGGTATTAATCGGCAGTCGCAGGCTGAAACGATAGGGAGGACCGGACTCCCTTAAGGTCCTGGTGGCTAAGTCGTTTTCCTTAACGAGATGCAGCCAGTGTACTATGGCCTTCTGTTCATTAGATGCCGAAAATAGATCAACGGGAATGAACGGAACTCTGCCCGATTCACGAAGTTTCTTGGGTATGCGCGCCATCATTGCGAGCGCCGCGATGAAGGAGCTGCTGGAGTTCGTGGAACGAGTTGGGCAAACCAACGCAAGCGTATTGATCGGCGGGGAAAGCGGTTCGGGTAAGGAATTGATTGCGCGCGCAGTGCATCATCATTCCTTGCGCTGCAGCAAGCCTTGGGTGGACGTAAGTTGCGCCGCTCTGCCGGAGCACCTGGTGGAAAGCGAACTGTTCGGATACGAGCGGGGAGCATTCAGCGGGGCTGATTCGCCGAAACCGGGATTGTTTGAACTGGCGCACCAGGGCACATTATTTCTGGACGAAATCGGCGAGTTGGAGCCGCGCATGCAAGTCAAGATGCTGCGCGTGCTCGATGGCACTCCTTATTACCGGCTGGGCGGTACGCGCAAGGTGACGGTCGACGTCCGTATTATCGCGGCGACGAATCAGGACCTGGAAGCGATGGTGCGGGACGGGCGATTCCGTGGCGATCTGTTCCATCGCCTGGGTCAAATCGCCATTACGGTGCCGCCGCTGCGTGAGCGGATAGACGACATTGTGCCGATTGCGCAGTATTTTCTGCAGCAGCAGAATCCGGGGCTGACGCTGTCGCGGGAAGCGATGGGGATGCTCCAGGCATATACGTGGCCGGGCAACATTCGGGAGTTGCGGAACGTCATCACGAAAGCCGCGATTCTGACGCGTGGCGAAGAGATCGAAGCCCGCGATCTGCCGATCACCATGAGTTTCCGGCCGCGGACCAGCGGTCCGGTACCCATCGATCAAGTGGCAGCGGCCGCGAATCTCGATCGTCTGGAGAAACATACGATTCTAGAGACTCTGGCAAAAACTAATGGGCATCAGCAGCGCGCCGCGGAGCTGTTAGGCATCTCGCGACGGACCTTGAGCAGAAAGTTGAAGCTGTATGGCGTCGAATCGGCCCGGCAAAGCTTCGCATCCTGAGCCGGCTTCCGACGCGCCGATCCTGAGCGTGGAGGAGCGCCGGTCGGAAGAACGCTTCGATTGTCAGGGCGAGGTTCGCCTTTCGCTCGATGAGCCGGTGCACCAGGAGTTTACCGGCACCTTGATGGATTACAGCCGCAGCGGTTTTCGCGCTATGCACGGTTGTTCGGAGTTGCGCGCGGGTCAGCTGGTGCAATTCTGCCACCCCGTTTCATCTGGCACGGCCCGCGTCATGTGGAATCGCGTTCTGGCCGATCAGGTGGAAAGCGGATTCTTGGTTGTTCCGGCCGGAAAGCTTTCGGGAAAGACGTCGTCGCGTTAGAGTCGTCCGCGGAGTAATCGCCTACCCTCGCTCACGGGTCTGTGAAAAAATCGCCGACAATCTCCGCGTGCTCACGCGCGCGGTTCCGTAAGATCATGAAAATCCGGGACAGCGTTGCGGAACCCCGACGGTAACGGAGGGGCAATCCCTCGGTACGTATAAACTTTTAAGCTATTTGCCCGATACAAGGTTATGAGTACCACGGACCGGAGGTCCGAGGAACGCTACGACGCTGATGGCGCGTTGCGCCTGTCTTTAGAAGATCCACTGCCCCACGAAATCACCGGGACATTGCTCGATTACAGCCGTAGCGGTTTCCGAGCCTCTCATCATTGCGCGGAGCTGCATACCGGACAGGTGGTGCAGTTCAAGCATCTGGTCGCATCCGGAACGGCACGTGTCATTTGGAACCGAATCTTGCCCGAGAGTGTAGAGAGCGGTTTTCTGGTGGTTCAAGCGGCGTAACGACGCGTTGGTAGTTGTTGATTGGCGGAGTACACTGGGAAGTCCAGATGCTGAAGTGCTCCGCGTGTTCGCTTGAGATTCCGGAGAATAGCCGGTTTTGTCTAACCTGCGGGACGGCGGTCCCGTCGAACGGAACTTCCGCGCCGACTAGCGCCGCGACCGTCGCGATTGTCGCGTCTTCCATCGCTTCCAATTTTGACGAAGGCCGATTTGTCCCTGGCACTCTGCTCGCCGAACGCTACCGAATTCTCGGACGCCTTGGCAAAGGCGGCATGGGCGAGGTTTATCGCGCCAACGATCTGCGCCTGGGACAGACCGTAGCTCTCAAATTCCTGCCGGAGGCCATGGCCCAGAATCCCGGGATGCTGGCGCGCTTCTACAATGAAGTTCGCGTGGCGCGGCAGGTTACGCATCCGAATGTTTGCCGTGTGTACGATATCGGCGAAGTGTCCGGGCAGGCCTTCATTTCGATGCAATTCATCGACGGCGAGGATCTGTCTTCGCTGCTGTTGCGCATCGGACGGCTCCCCGAAGACAAGGCTGTCGAGATCACGCGGCGGCTGTGCGCGGGACTCGCGGCCGCGCATTCGCAAGGCGTTCTGCATCGCGACCTGAAGCCCGCCAATATCATGATCGACGGGCGCGGCCAGGTGTTGATTACCGACTTCGGACTGGCCGGAATCGCGGAGGAAATTCGCGGCGCGGAGATCGGGAGCGGCACGCCGGCCTACATGTCTCCGGAACAACTTGCCGGCCGCGAAGTCACGTTCAAGAGCGACATTTATGCGCTCGGGCTGGTCTTGTATGAGATGTTCACGGGTCGCCCCGCTTACAAGGCCGAAACGCTGGCCGAACTGATCCGGCTTCGCGAGGAGAGCCGGCCCGCGGATATTTCGAGCGTGGTACGCGATATTGATCCCGCTATCGAACGCGTGATTCTGCGCTGTCTTGACCCGGAACCGAAGAACCGGCCGGCCTCTGCCCTGGCAGTATCGGCGGCGCTGCCTGGAGGCGACCCGCTCGCAGCCGCTCTGGCAGCGGGTGAGACGCCTTCGCCCGAAATGGTCGCAGCAGCTGGCGCTCAGGAGGGTTTGCGGCCGGTAGCCGCCATCGCATGCCTGGCTGGAATCCTTATTGCGCTCGGCACAGTCGTTTTCACGAACTCATCGCAGATGCTGGTCAGCATGGCCAATCTCGAGATGCCGCCGGAGGCTCTGGCCGTCGAAGGGCGAAAGATCGTGCGGCAATTGGGATATACGGGCGCGGTTGCGGATCGAGCGTACGGCTTCGATTACAACTACGATTATTCCGAATACCTGAAGACGCACAACAGCAAACACTTGGACTGGGTTTCGCTGGTGAACGGACAGCCTTCATTGGTGACGTTCTGGTATCGTCAAAGCCCGCGTCCGCTGACGCCGCAGCGCGTCAACGATCTGGGCGATGTGAATTGGGACGATCCGCCGGAGAACATTTCGGGCATGGCGGCGATCGGGTTGGATCCGCAAGGCCGCATGCTGGCCTTTACGGGAGTTCCTCCGCAGTTGGATGAATCGCCTCCGCGCGCGCAGCCGCCCGACCCCGGACCGCTATTCGCCGCGGCGGGGCTCGACATTGGCCGTTTCAAAACGGCGACTCCTCAATGGACCCCGCTCACAGCAACCGAGACGCGGGCGGCCTGGACAGGAGTAGCTCCGGGACGAACGGAAACTCCAATTCGCGTCGAGGCGGCGTGGTGGCGCGACAAGCCGGTCTATTTTAAGATCATAGGGCCGTGGACGCGCCCGGTCCGGATGCAAGCCGCGGGCGCGAGCGGCGCCGATTTTGCCGAGCGATATATTTGGCTAAGCATCACGGTGTTGCTGATTGTGACCGGATCGTTTCTCGCGATCCGGAATTTGAAGCTTGGGCGAGGCGATCGACAGGGCGCGTTGCGTCTGGCCGGATTCGCATTTCTTGTCAGCGTGGTGAGCTGGTTGTTGACCGCTCATTTCGGCACATCATCGTGGGGATTGATGCTGTTTTTCGCGGCGCTCGGATCCGCGCTTTGGACGGGAGCCGAGTTGTGGCTCGCATACATCGCGTTGGAGCCGGCTGTGCGGAGGCGCTGGCCGCGCATTTTGATTACGTGGACGCGCGTGATGGCGGGCAAATGGAAAGATCCGCTGGTGGGGCGCGATGTGCTGATCGGGTTGTTGGTGGGCTTGGGTTATGACCTGGTGTTCGCCGTGGAAACGGCAGTGGAGCGAAGGATGGGAGCGGATCCGCTCACCAGCATTTCTCTGAGCAGCCTGCTTGGATTTCGCAATGCGCTGAGCGGAGTGCTGACGCATGTCGACCAGAGCTTGACGGGCGCTCTCGAATTTTTTCTTTTGTTTTTCGTTCTGCTGCTCATTGTGCGAAAAGAATGGATCGCGGGATTGTTGTTCGTTCTGATATTCGCACTGGGGCGCGGGCTGCCGAGCGATCACCCGGCGGCCTTGGTGCCAGCGTACCTGATTGTCTACGGACTGGTTGTGGGGATGCTGCTGCGGTTCGGCCTGCTGTCGCTAGTGATGGCGCTGTTTGTGGCGGATTTAATGGGGAATTTCGTATTTACATCGAATTTCTCGAGTTGGTATGGGACGGCGTCGTTGATCGTGGTGGTTCTGATTGCCGGTATGGGGATCATGGCGTTTCGGAATTCGTTGGGTGGACGGCGGGTGTTTGGCGATTTGCTGGAGTAGCTTGCGGCCGGAGCAGCGTTAGGCGTTCTTGTTTGCGGGCTCACTGTTTTAATCGTGAATGCACCCGGAGCTTTACCGACTACAAGGCGATGGCTTCGACGAAACTCATGGGGTTGCACGCTGGACGGCGGTGGTGCTGCGTCCCCCCGGTAGTGGGAGCCTGCATCTCCTTTCGCAAGTTCCTAATTAGCTAAGCTATGACCGACGGCACAGATCAGGACCACTAATGCAGATCGACGATCTCACAATCAAAAATTTTCATGGCTTTGAGGACCGTGCATTCAGTTTCAATTCACGGTTTAATCTGCTCGCGGGCGACAACGCCACAGGGAAGTCATCTGTCCTTGACGCGTTAGCCGTGGCGATCGGCAGCTGGTTTCTAGGTATTGGCGGGTTCGAAAAGGGTCCAGGAATCGCCCCCGAAGAAGTTCGCGTCGCCGCACACTCGCATCTAGATAGCTACACTTTTGAAAAGCAATTCGTGTCGAGGATCGAGTGCACAGGCGTTGTAATGGGAAAGCGGATAAGCTGGACCAGAGAATTACGGCGCGAGGGTGGTCGAACAACTAGCCTAGACGCTAAAGCGATCAGCGACGTCGCACGCGAAGCGGAGGAACGCGTCCGGGACGGCGAGAACATCACGCTTCCGCTTATCTGTACGTATGGAACAGAACGATTGTGGTTTGAAACAGGCCACCACAAGCGTACGACGGGAAAGAATGGCGGGACACGGATGCCATCACGGTTCGACGGCTACCGGGACTGCTTCGACTTCACAATACAGGAAACAGAACTTCTTGATTGGATTCGGGATGAGGCTACCGTATCGCTGCCAAGAAAAGACGGAACGATCGCGTTAAATGTCGTTAAGCGTGCAGTCGTGGCGTGCGTTGAGGGAGCCGAGGACATCTATTATGACGGGCGCTACAAGGATCTTGTCGTCTCGTTGAATCGATTGGGGCCTCAGCTCTTCAGAAACTTGAGCGATGGACAGCGAATCATGCTCGCGCTCGTGGGTGATTTAGCAAAACGCGTTGCAATTCTGAACCCTCACTTGGGGGATGGGGCCTTGCAGAACACACCAGGAGTCGTATTGGTCGATGAGTTAGACCTACACTTGCACCCTAAGTGGCAGCGGCGGGTGATTCATGACTTGAAGGCCACATTTCCATGCTTGCAGTTCATTACGACAACTCACTCGCCACAGTTGATTGGTGAGGCCCAGCCGCAAGAGATCATTCTTTTGGATGGTGGTGAATCGACGACACCTCCCCGCTCGTTCGGCATCGATTCCAGTCGCGTCCTTGAAGAAGTGATGGGCGCCAGTTCCCGGAACGGTTCCATCGAAGAGCTTTTGGCACGGTTGTTTAAATTGATCGACGATGAAGACTTCGGTGGCGCTCGGGCTTCGCTGGGCGAAGTTGAGGCGAAACTCGGTCCTGATGATCCAGAAGTCACGCGAGCGCGCGCTTTGATGACATTCCTGGAATCGAAGGTATGAGGGCAATCGTTAAAGGCGCTGGGCCAACTAGTCTTGCCGAACATCGGGCAAATCCTGGTGCGGATTACAACAACTACCAGGATAAGGGCGCCTTGCGGACCCATCTCGTGAACGAACAGCGAGGGCTCTGTTGCTATTGTCTTTCTCGGGTTCGAGCCGAACACAGCCAAATGAAGATTGAGCACTGGCACTGCCAGGATAACTATCCCGCCGAACAACTTGACTATTCCAACCTGCTTGGTGCGTGTATGGGAAACGAAGGGGCGCCCGCTAAGTATCAGCACTGCGACACCCGGAAAGGGAATCGAAGCCTCTCGCGGAATCCTGCGAAACCACTGCACTGGGTCGAAGGAATGATTAGGTTCGGAGGGGACGGTCGTGTCTATTCCGCTGATCCGATCTTTGACGCCGAACTCGACGAGGTTCTGAACCTGAATCTCGCGTTTTTGAAGAACAATCGGAAGGCGATCCTGACGGCATTCACAGATGCGATGCCGAAGAGCGGCGAATTGCGACGCCCGGCCTTGGAGAAGTGGTTACGGGGTTGGAATGGGGAATCAGGTACTGGCGAGCTCCATCCTTATTGCCAGGTCGTCGTGTACTGGTTACGCAAACGACTGTCGCGACCGTGATCGGAGAGGGCCATGGCACATGTTTCCTCGAAGAGGATTATACCCCTGGTCCCATCAGACCTACGCGAGTCTTGCTTAGCCGGGAATCGCTGCATTTGTTCTCTGCCGTATGTTCGCTGGAATGAGCTATCGCTGCCTTTTTTTGGAATTTCGAGGGTTGATGCTGGATTTCGTCGTTGTTCGCTGTGATAATGATTGCCGTATTGCGATTGTGACTTTTCGGAATTCGATGATCAGTTTGCAGCGGAGCGCGAGTCTTCTCGTTCCTCTGCTTGCGATGTTCTGCCTGATCACTGCCGCCTCCGCTGGGGACGCGCAGTTGGCGGCTTTGCATTCGACGCTCGTCAGTTTGCGCACGCACACAGACGCTACTCTCGAGACGGCCGGGGCCAGTCCGGAGCTTACGGTCGCCAAGCACCAGCTTCGAGACTGGATCGAGACGCAACTCCGAACGTGGAACGATGTTGCTGAGTTGGAGGCCTTTTCAAATCAAATCAACGAGAAGTTAAAGAAAGTTGACGCCCCGGGTTCTGGGGACGATGAAAATCTGCTAGGTTCGGTCGGAGAAGTCAGGGTTAGCAGCGAAGCGGGGATATTGATTATAACGACCGGCGTGGGTATTGTGTGCCAGAACGACGAATCTGCCTATGCTTACAAGCGTGTCGACAATCGCTGGAAACGCATTTGGGAATCGGAGCAGAACGATTACTCGCCAAAGAAGTACGCTCCTCAGTTGATAACGGCGGTGCACGTTCTACAGTCGTATAAGGACGGACACGAGGACGGTCCAGCGTACGTGATGATGCTCGGGCATGGATGGGGATGCGCGTCCTGGTGGCATCCAGTATATTACCGGCTCTGGCGCGTTGACCCGTCCGGCGCAAAACTCCTGATTGATGGCTTTGAAGGAGCCTATCTGCGGGCGGACAGCTTTGCGATCGGCAGTATCGTGCGTAACAGGTTCAACGAGAATTCACCCGTTGACGCCCTAATTGAATTTACTGAAAGAAGCGTTGACAGCGACATTCTCATTCGCGAAGCTATTCGCCACTATTTGATTTACGGAGACCGGGTTCAACGCGTAGATCCGGTTGCGCTCAGCCCTCGGGATTTCGTGGACGAATGGCTGACCCGTTCGTGGGATGAAAGCGCTGGCTGGTCCGCGGCGCCAGCCTTGAAATCGTGGCACCTCAAACTTCATGCTGACTGGGTCGGAGGAGAGTTCACTGACGTCACGAAGCACTGCGAGACTCCCGATCTCTGGCAGGTTACTTTCGCGCCTTCGAACGCGCAGAAGAATTTTGAAGCGGAGCCCGCCGTCTATTTTCTCGTCCGCTGGCGTCCTCCGTATCATTTCACAATGGTGAACATCAGCGACAAGCATTGGCCTCTTTGTACCCAAGAAGACCCCGAAGCGGACGAGTGGCGGACACTCTTCTCCACACAGGAATGGCGGCAATAATGATGCCAGTGGATTTAGGAGAGCTTCGGGACGGAGATCTTCGTCTGGAATTGACTTCTTTTGCGCCGCATCCGGTTCACAAAGTGCCGACGTATCATTTCCGGATGGTTCACTCCGCGACTGCCGAGGAACTAGGCGGCATCAGGCTGCGTGTCGGCTCCACGTCTCACATCGAAATGTATGCCGGGCACATCGGTTATGCCGTTCACGCACCACATCGTGGTCACCGTTATGCGGCACGCTCGGTTCGCCTGCTCATGCCATTGGCCCGCGCGGTTGGGCTCGATCCTTTATGGATCACGTGCGACCCAGAGAATTTCGCATCGCGCCGGAGCATTGAGCTCTCGGGCGCCCGATTCATCGAGATTGTAGATGTCCCGACAGACTGCGTGATTCACCAGAGCGGACACCTGCGAAAGTGCCGCTACAGGTTCGACCTTACGCCAGCGCCAAATTCAGATTCTCGATAGCCTCATCGATCTCGGCCGTATTCTTGTAACCGAGGGTCACGCTATCAACGCCAGCGTTCCGGAACGCGAACTTCATCGCGGCCTGGCGGTCTTCACGGGCTGTGAAGCGGCCTTCGCCCACCAGCTTCATGCTGATCACGCCCATTCCTTCGCCGTGGACCTGCTTCACATGCGTTACCACCTCGGTCACATTTCCGGGGCCGCTGGTGTTGTAATCCTCGGCGTCCATGATGGTGCCCTTGTGATTCATGCGGATCATGGCGACTTCGAGCCACTTGTTACCCGGGAACTTTCGTAACGCCGGGAGCCCGTGCACCGATGCGCCGTATCCGATAACAGCTTCCCTCGACTTCGCTTCGAGGATCCCGTCCTGCCATTTGATGCTATCCGTCGGCCATGTCGGCGTGTGCTGCCAATGGAGTAGCAGCACGTCGAAATAATCGGTATTCGCGAGCTTGCGCAGCTCGTCGATCTTCGCTTGCGGATCTACGTTGTCGTACGTGGTCACTTTCGACATGAGCCGGTAGCTATCGCGCGGAATGCCTTTCAGCGCGATCCCGAGCATGCGGTGCATGTCGCCGTAAGATTCCGCCGTTTCGAAGAAGCGAATGCCATGGTCGTAGGCGTAGCGCACCAGGCTGGTGAACTGTTCCTGTCCCAGTTCACGCTGAACCCGTCCGCTCATGGTACCGGTGCCGAACGCGAGACGCGTTACTTTTACGCCGGATTTTCCGAGCGTTACCCAATCCGTCGCTGTCTGGCGCGCCGCTTTGAGCGGCAGAGTTGCGACGCCGGCGAGTGCACCCGCGGCGAGCCCGGCCTTCAGAAAATCACGGCGTGAATAGTGAGCCATCGTCTACCTCCAATGCGCCGAATCGTAACACGAATGACAGGTGTTATGCTTGGGCTCCCACGATCGGGGAATCGCGGATAATGTTCGACACGGTGCTGGCGATTTTCAAACACGATGTAAAGCCCGGTCGCATGGCGGGATTTATGGCCAAGCTTCAGGCTGCGGCCGATTCGAAATTCAATAGCCCGGTGATGCCGCAGGAGGTCCGATTATTTCGCAGTACGGTGCCGGGTCCGGCTGATCTCATTCGAATTGCTGACCGAGCTTGAGTGATCAGATATTGAATGAAGCGCCGGATCCATGTTTTGCTGTACGGCGTCTTCGGCTGCTATTTCCTGGTGAGGAGTTATCTCGGCTTTCTGCAGCCCGCACCGGTTCTGTCACGGTTGATGCCTTACCTCGATGTGCTTCTGGGCGGGTTCTGTTTCTACGCTGCGATCAAAGCGTACAAAGACGCTGAGCCTGGCTCGATCGCCGAGCCTTTGAGTCGAACCGAAAAAATCATTTTCAAGCTAGTAGGCGTTCCGACCATCTTCGCGGGGCTGGTCCTTATCGGGTTGGGATGTTGGCTTGCGTGGGATCAATGGAGCAGCGGGAGCTCGGTTGTGATTCATAGAGCAGCCCAGATCAGCTACAGCCGGGAGTTGTTCAAAGGTCCCGCTTCTTCCATCGTCATCGGCGGGTTACTGCTCGCTGGTGGCGTGTTTGTTTATCGGGGCGCTGCTCTGCGTCATCCCTGAAATTCGCGCGAGAATATCGTTGATGGAAAAGGTCTTTCACTTCGACGCTCCCCGGGAACGATACGATTGCGATGCCGCTATCGTCTGGTGTTTCGACAACCGCTTCAAACTGGGGTTTACGAAATTCCTCAAGCGCCTGGGTGTCGTATATTCGGATTCGATCAAGATTGCCGGAGGCGCGAAGTGCCTGGCTTCGCCCGATCGGGAGTCGGATCGTGAATTCATTCTTGGACAGATTCGGACGTCCATGCGACTTCACGCGACAAAGCTGGTGGTCTTAATGGTTCATTCCGACTGCGGAGCTTACGGAGGGTTGGACGGGGGCTTCGGCGGGGATGCGGCCGCGGAAGCGCGGCATCACGAAGAGGAGCTGCGGCGCGCCGCGGAATGCGTGCGCAAGGAGATACCCGGAATTGAGGTGCAAGGCTATTTCGCGGATTTCGACGGTATCTGGGCCGTCGAACTCACGCCCCTACGTACGTAGCCGATTTTGGCGCGCCTTCGATCTGCTGCAACATCCCAAGCATGTCCCAGTTTTGCCAGCCTTCAGCGAGCCTGCCATCGGCGACGCGAACAATGGAAATGCCGGTGGTGCGGATAGTCTTACCGGTCGGCGCCACGCCTAAACCATCGCCGGTATGTTTGCCGGTGAATGACCAACGAACGCATATCTTGTCGCCGTCCTCCATGGTTGCCTCTATTTGGACGTGAATGTCGGAGAACGTGGCCGTCATGCGGTCGAAAAACGGATAAAAGCCTTCCGGTCCACGGACGTCTACGCTGTCTTCATGAAATACCGCGTCCGGCGCAAGCAACTCGGCGACAGCTTCGCGCCTTCCCTGATTCCAGACCTGCTCGAACCACTGCGATAGCAAATCGCGTTTGGGTTGTGTCATGCGTTTCCCCCTTGCCGGTCCATCTTACTCTATTGACGGCTGGCGCGGGAGGGTCCACAATAGATAGGCAGCTATCCATAGCTGGCTTACCTTATGCCGAAACATCAAAACGACCGGCTCCAGGGAACTCTGGACCTGTTGATACTAAAAGTTCTGGCGCGATCGGGCGCGCTGCACGGTTATGCCATCGCGCGGCGGATCGAACAGGCAACCGGCGAGTACCTGAGGATCGAAGAAGGATCGCTCTATCCGGCTTTGCATCGCATGACCACGGAGAAGTGGCTCAAGCCGGAGTGGGGCATGACCGAAACCAATCGCAAGGCGCGATTTTATGTCATTACGGCGGCAGGCAAGCGGCAGCTCGAAGATGAGGAGCGACGCTGGAGTGAGCTGACCAGCGCGGTTGGCAAGGCTCTTCGCTTTGCTTGAGGAACATGATCCATGTTGAAACGATTTTTGAATCTGTTCCGCCGCCGGCGTCTCGACGATGAAACCCGGCAGGAGATGGAAGCGCATCTTGCCTGCATTGAGGAAGAGGAATTGGTGCGGGGAGCCGACGCTGCGAGCGCTCGCCGTAACGCGAAGCTGCGATTCGGCAATTCCGTGGTCCAACGCGAAAAAACGCGGGATGCCGAGATGACGATGTGGCTCGACGACTTGTGGCGGGATCTCAAGTTCGCTTCGAGACAGCTACTGCGCAATCCTGTTTTCGCGTTGAGCGCCGTTCTGTTGCTGGCGCTAGGGATCGGTGTGAACGCAGCGATCTTCACGGTGATCAGCAGCGTGATCTTACGTCCGCTGCCACTGCGGGAGCCGGATCGGTTGGTATCTATTCTCGAAACATCGGGGCGGTTCGACACGCCGGCATCCTGGCCCGACATGCTGGATCTTCAGAACGGCAGCCATGTGTTTGAAGCGGCGGGAGGTTTCAGATCGTCGACTTTTGTGTTTCGAGGCGGCGCGGAGGCCCTGAACATCAACGGAGGCATCGCGACCCCGGGATATTTCCCGGCGCTTGGTGTCCAGCCAATTGCCGGGCGATTGTTTGATACGGCAGAAGCGCAAGACGGCGCAAGCCCTGTGGCGCTGATTCGCGAGGATTTCTGGAAGTCCGCGCTCAATGCGGATCCCGAGGTCCTTCAAAAGACCATACTCGTCGACGGCCACGCCACGCAAGTGGTGGGGATTCTTCCGAGCGGGTTTCGATTTCCGGCCAGCGACAGCGTGATCTGGATGCCTCTGATCCCGCAGGGCCCAATGCGAAATCGCGGGTATCACGCGATCTCCATGGTGGGGCGATTGAAGCCGTCGATTACGCTCGCGCAGGCGCGGGCCGATCTGAAGGTGGTCATGCGCCGGCTGGCTCGGGAGTATCCGGAGCAGGACGGCGGTCATCACGCGAAAGTCGTCCTTTTTCAGGACTGGAGCCTCGACAAACAGCTTCGGTATCGTTTGATTGTTCTTCAAGTCGCCGCGTTCGGGCTGTTCCTGATGGCCTTCGCCAACGTCTCAAGCCTGCTGCTGGCGCGCTACTCCGCGCGGCGCACCGAGTTTCAGATCCGGCTGGCGCTCGGCTCGTCCAGATATCGTATGATCCGGCAGCATCTGACGGAGAGCCTGGTTGTAACAGGACTGGGCTGCGTGGCGGCGATTGCTTTCGCCGCGGCGGGAGTTCGTTTTCTCGTCTGGCTGTATGGCGACGACATGCCTCGCGCGGCGGAGATCTCTCCCGACTGGAGGTTGGTGGGCGCCGTGATTCTGGCCACGATCGGCGGTGCGCTTTTACTTGGTCTGGGCACCGCTTTTTCAGGACGCAGCACACGTAGAGCCGATCGCGCAGGCGTTCTAATGCGCAAGGCGCTGGTGGTTTTTCAGGTGACATGCGCCGTCGTGTTGCTGGCCTCTACCGGGGCTGTGCTGGAAAGCTTCTGGTCGCTTCTCCACGTCGATATCGGATTCGATCGCAGTCACTTAATCACGATGCGCGTGAATCTGCCTTCGGCTAAATACACGACGGGAACGGAAGTAGCCGACCGGTTCGAGCAAATTGCGTCCCACCTCAGATCCGTGCCGGGCGTCCGGAGTGCCGCCGCGGTCAGTTTGCTTCCGGTCGCCGAGTGGGGGTACAACGGCAACGTGAACGTCGAGGGGATGCAAGCCGAACATCCCGGCTTTTACGCTGAATATCGCTGGATCACGAAAGACTACTTCCGCACGATGGGCATTCCCCTGCTGCGTGGACGACAGTTTCTGCCCGAGGAACTATCGGGCAAACAAGCGGCCGCGATCATCAATGAAACGATGGCTAAGGTTTTGTGGGGAGACAAGGACCCGATTGGAGCTCACATAAGGTTCTCCAGTCCCGCGTGGATCACGGTGGTCGGCATCGCCCGCAACGTGCGCCAAAGCGGCGTGACGGTTCCGGCGAGTTCCGAGCTGTATCTACCGTCGCCGAGCGTAGACGCCACTCCGAGCTGGTCCGTCGTGGTGAGATCCGACTTGCCCGCTGAGACGCTGCTTCCCGCGCTACGAGCTGCCGTTCGGAACGATGAACCGGAAGCAGCGATCGATCACGTGAAGACCATGGACAAGGTGGTCGCCGATTCCGTTTCCGCGGAGCGCATTGTCGGCACTCTGCTGGCTTGTTTCGCCGGCCTGGCTCTTGTACTTGCCAGTCTGGGGCTGTACAGCCTGGTTACGTTCACCGTGATTGCTCGACTGCCGGAATTGGCGATTCGGTCGGCGCTGGGCTCGACTCCCGCGGCCCTGGTGGGATTGGCGGGGCGGGAGGGTTTGGCTCTGGTGCTCGCCGGGTTGGGGATTGGACTTGCTGCTATGTTTCCTCTGCATGGTTTACTCAGTCATTTTGTCGAGGACGCCGGGCGGCTCAACGCGCCGGTGCTCGGTTCGGTGCTATTGCTCATGTTGGTGGCAGGTGTGTCCGCTGTTGTCTTCCCTGCCCTGCGCGCGTCTCGTATCGACCCGACTCGGATATTGCGTAGCGAATGATGCGGTTCGAAAACCGCTCCCTGCGGTCACGGCTCGGTTATGATCGGCGCCGGCGTTATGTCGATTTTTGGCTGCGTCCCAGAAGCTCTTGCGCGTAGAGCGCTCCTTCGGGAGTCTCTTCGTGCTTGAAAAACACATATGCGTCTTTACCGGAATCGAGGATTTGATCCACCCGGTTTCCGATCTCTTCGCGATCTTGCGCCGTGTACTCGGGCTTTCTCAATCGCGAATAAACGAAATCGGCCGTGATCACTTCCGGAACCACCAGCCTTTCGGATTCAGCCAAACATAGGGCCGCCCCGTGCTTGCGAAGTAGTTCATAGACCGGATCCGTCAGCCAGGAGGCGTGGCGAAATTCAAACGCCGATCTCAGGTCGGATGGCAATGTCGGCAGGAAATCGGCAAGAAGCGCCGTGTCGCATTTCAAAGAGGGAGCAAGCTGGAAGAGGACGGGACCGAGGCGTCCGGCAGTCCGCAGTGGATCGATGGCGCGATAAAACACATCCGTAAACTCGCTGGGCTTGAGTTTCTGGATATGCGTGATGCGCATATGCGCCTTCACCGGAAATACGAAGCCGGGCGGCGTCGCATTCACCCAGCTTTCTAGCGTTGTGGTTGAGGGAAGACGGCGGAACGTGTAGTTGATTTCGACCGCGTTGAGACGCTGCGCGTAGTGCTCCAGGAACTTCTTGGACGCAAGTTTCGCGGGATAGAAATCGGGCTTCCAGGTGGCGTAGGCGAAGCCCGACGTGCCGCAGAACAACTTAGGCATGAACGAAAAGCTCCGTGAGCGCGACGCCGATTCCGATCAGGCCTCCGGCTACGGCAGTCCAATATAGGATGGGACGTTTGGCGAGGATCGCGAGCGACGCGAAGACGATGGCGATTTCGAGGAAGACTTCTCCGATGTGGAATCGCAAGGCCTGCGCTCCGCGAAGATGGCTCTCTTTTTCGAGACCGCTTGCTTCCTTCGAAATCTCGTCGGCCTGTTGGCGATAGGTCTCGGCGTTCGTTTGGTATTGTTGGGCCTGTTTTGCGGACGTGCCGCCGTTAATCGCGCCAAACGTGTCGCGGGCAATTTCGGACTCATAGCGGCGCATCGATTTGGCCTGATAGAAGGCCCATTGGTCGGACGCCTTCTGTTGCAAGAGCAGCTCTTCCGTGGTGGCGATGTGGCCGGCCACGGAAACCACGGCGAGGGCCGCGGCGATAATCGCCATGGTTGCCGCAACACGCTTTTCGAAGGGCTCGCGGGCGTGCTCCGCGTGTTCTTTCAGTTCGTCTGCTTCCATGTTTTCTTAAGGAACTCTACCACGCCGTCCGGTGTACCATAAGACATTAGCTCGATGAAGGACTTGTTTGACGTTCTGAAGGCCGACTCGCGCGAGTGGACATTGGCCCAGGCGATCGATCCGGAACGGCTCCCGGCGCATATCGCAATCATCATGGACGGGAACGGACGCTGGGCGAAGCGCCGCGGCATGCCGCGTGTGGCCGGTCATCGCGCAGGAGTGGAGCCGGTGCGGAACACCGTGAATACCTGCGCCCGGCTTGGTCTTCAGGCACTGACTTTGTACGCGTTCTCGACAGAGAACTGGAAGCGGCCTCGCGCCGAAGTCGACATGCTTTGGCGACTGCTGCGGATCTATCTCCGCAAGGAGTTGCCCGAAATAATCCGCAACAACATTCAGTTCACTTGTATCGGCCGTATCGACGGTTTACCGGGGCCGGTGCGCGCGGAACTGGAAGCGGCGGTCGCCAGCACGTCTCGAAACACTGGGATGAGGCTGAATGTCGCTATCAATTACAGCGGGCGCGCGGAATTGGTGGACGCGGTGAACGCGATTATCGAAGATGCGCGGCTGGAAGGACGACTGAACGATCTGCGCATCGACGAGGAAAAGATTGCGTCGCGGTTGTATACGGCCGGCATGCCGGAGCCGGATCTTTTGATCCGCACCTCTGGCGAGATGCGCATCAGCAATTTCCTTTTGTGGCAGATCGCATACTCCGAGATTTACATCACCGAAACGCTGTGGCCCGATTTTCAGCGCACCGATTTGCTCACAGCGATCCTCGATTATCAAAAGCGCGACCGCCGGTTCGGCGGCCTCAGCCCGACCTCGATTGAGCGTCCGGACTCGTTTGAATTGCCGACCGTTGAAGAGCCAGGGTGGGAGCCGGCAGTCGTCGTTCCCAGTCGATGAAACGGGTCGTCACTGGCCTCATCTTAATTCCGTTTTTTATCTACATCGTTCTCTGGTCGCCGTCCCTACTGTTTCTGGCCGCGGTGACCGCGGTGGCGATGCTCAGCTTTCGCGAGTATGCGCGGTTAATGTCGCATTACAACGTGCGCGCGCCCGGCGTGTTCGGCTATGCGGCGGGGCTGCTGGTCTTGTTCCTGCCTCGTTTGGATTTTGTGTTTGTCGTTTTCATCGCACTGCTGGCTCTCGGCCTAGCGATGACCACGCGGGATCTGTCGCATACTTTGCCTTATGCCGGATCGCTGCTGTTGGGAATCGTGTACACATTCGGATGCATGCGCATGACCATCAGCTTGCGCCAACTGGGACACGGCGCTTTTTGGCTTCTCTTCGCATTGTCCGTGAATTGGGTCGGCGATATTGCTGCGTTCTATGTCGGACGGTCGTGGGGAAAGCACAAGCTGGCGCCGCGCGTGAGCCCGGCGAAGAGCTGGGAGGGGGCGGCGGCGTCCACGATTATGAGCCTGATCTACGCCGCGGTTTACTTTTCGTTTCTGATCAAAGATGTTCCGCTGCCGTGGGCTCTGGGGATCGCGGCCGTCGGGAACATGGCGGGGCAGATCGGCGATTTGTGCGAATCGGCGATCAAGCGCGGCGCGGGAGTGAAGGATAGCGGCACCATGCTGCCGGGCCACGGGGGATGGCTGGATCGCATCGATAGCAGCCTTTTCGCATTACCGGTGATTTATTTTCTGGCAAGCCTGCAATCGCAGATTCTGGGTCACTGATGCGGATCGATCGGGAATACGTCCTTGAGACTCTGACCCGTCTGGTGCGGATCAATTCGATCAATCCAACTTTGGTTCCGGGCGCGCCGGGCGAACGCGAGATCGGCGAATTCATCGCCGAATCGATGCGCGGCGCGGGATTGAGCGTGGAAGTGTTCGAGCCCGAACCGGGGCGCACCAGCGTCGTGGGAAGCGTTGCTGGGACCGGAGGCGGCCGAAGTCTCATGTTGAATGCCCATTGCGACACTGTGGATGTCGCGGGCATGGCGGAGCCGTTCTCGGGTGAGATTCGAGACGGGAAACTGTACGGGCGGGGCTCTTATGACATGAAGGGGAGCCTGGCTGCCTGCATGGCGGCGGCGAAAGCGCTGGCCGATTGCGGCATCCAGTTGCGCGGGGACGTCGTCGTAGCCGCCGTCGCCGACGAGGAGTACGGCAGCCTGGGAACGCGAGACCTGATCCGGCATCTTAAAGTTGACGGCGCCATCGTGACGGAGCCCACGGCGCTCGAAATTTGCCTGGCGCATAAGGGCTATTTGTGGATTGAAGTCGAAGTCACGGGACGCGCGGCGCATGGAAGCAAGTTCGAGCTCGGGATCGACGCAAACATGAAGATGGGGCAGTTCCTGGCTCGTTTGAGCCTGCTGGAACGGGATCTGCGGTCGCGCAACCCGCATCCGCTGGTGGGGCCTCCTTCGTTGCACGCGGCGATACTGAGCGGCGGCACCGGTCTTAGCACCTATGCGGCGTCTTCAAAGGTTCAGATCGAACGACGGACTGTTCCGGGCGAAACGGCCGAGCAAGCTGTTGGCGAGATTCAGCAGATTGTGGAGACATTATCGGTCGACGATCGGGATTTCCACGCGACCGTGCGCCCGTTCTTCGTACGCCAGCCATTTGAAGTATCGCCGGAAGCGCCGATCGTCAAGGCTTTGGATCGCGCCGTGGCGAAGGTTCGTGGAACGGCGGCCGCTCACATCGGCGACACGCCTTGGATGGATTCCGCTCTGCTCCAGGAGGCCGGAGTGGAAACAGTGGTGTGCGGAGCGGCGGGCGCCGGGGCGCATGCCGATGTCGAGTGGGTGGACGTGGAATCGGTGGTCAAGCTGGCGGAGATCTTGGCAGACGCGGCGATCGACTACTGCGGTTGAATTGAACTGTCGAGATATAGTTAAGACAGCTCAGAGTATTTATGTCCGCACCCGATTCCCCCGCACCCGGCGACTTACAATTCGAGCGCGCCGAGTTCACTTCACCCGCTGCCGGACTTGCCTGTTCGCAATGCGGCGGACCTGCCACTCCCGAATATTACGAATTCAGAAGCAAGATATTTTGCGGCATTTGCCGGCAGAGAATCGAACAATCGTTAGGCCAGTTGCGCGCGTCCGGGAGTATGCCTCTCGCATTTGGCTATGGGCTGGGCACCGCTGTCGCTGGATTCCTGATTTTCTGGGGAGTGGCCGAGGTAACTGGAGCTCAGATCGGTTTGATTGCGCTGGTTGTGGGATGGTTGGTAGGCAAGGCGATTCGTAAGGGGTCCGGCGGGCTCGGCGGGCGACGTTATCAGATCATGGCTGTGCTGCTCACTTATGCCTCCATCGCTTCGTCACATCTTCCGGCGATTTTGACAATTTTCAACGAACACGCCACAAAATTGGGCCACGCCCTTGGGTCCGTTCAATACGCTTACGCATTCGGGCTCGCCCTGGCCTTGCCGTTTCTGGCGCTTCCACGGGGAATTTTGGGACTTCTCATCATCGGAATCGGCTTGTTTGAAGCCTGGAAGTTTACGCGCGGGGTTAAAGTCGAGTTTAGCGGTCCGTTCAACGTAAATACGGTTCGTTCGGCAGGCACAACATGACATCGCCGCGCGTGCTTTGCTCCGAATGCTCCACCGAGATGGCGCCGGGGCTCCTGAGTTGTCCATCATGCGGAAGGTTGGTTCACGCGAACCGGCTTACGGAACTGGCCGCGGCCGCGTCGATGGCAGAAAAGACCGGCGATCTCAGCGGCGCTCTTGCCGCCTGGCGGGAAGCGGCGATGCTCCTTCCGATGGGCAGCCGGCAACGCGCCGGAGCGGAGGAAAAGATCCGCGTTTTGAGCGAGAGCGTCGGATCGGGAAAGCAGCCGGGCGCGCAGCCCTGGTGGAAGAAAGCGTCGACACTCGGACCGGTAGGCGTCGCGATGGCGCTTTTAGGCAAAGCCAAATTCCTGCTGCTGGGATTCAGTAAATTGGGGACGCTGCTGTCCTTTTTCGTGTCACTCTCGGTGTATTGGGCGCTGTGGGGATGGCAATTTGCACTGGGTTTTCTCCTATCCATTTACATTCACGAAATGGGCCACGTGTATGCGCTCGCGCAGTACGGAATCGCGGCGACCGCTCCTATGTTTATCCCAGGTTTTGGCGCTCTGGTCCGGCTGAAACAGAATCCGGCAAATCCGATTGAAGATGCACGGGTCGGGCTCGCGGGGCCGATCTGGGGACTTGGCGCTTGCCTGGCATCGCTGGCAATCTACGCTCTGACGGGAAACGCATTATTTGCGGCGGTGGCCCGCGTGGGCGCGTGGCTGAATCTGTTTAATCTCATTCCGGTCTGGCAATTGGATGGAAGCCGCGGCATACGATCTTTAAGCCGCATGCAGGTCGGATTCCTAGCGGTGCTGACGGTGGGAATGTGGTTCCTGGTAAAAGACGGGTTCTTGATTCTCATCGCGGCGCTGTTGGCTTATCGCGCGTTTACGAAGCGCGACGACGAGACTCAGGATTGGACCGGCATGATCCAGTTTTCGGGCCTGATTATCGCGTTATCGCTGTTCAGCCTGATCCCCTTGCCGCACGCGATTAAATGAGGGCGTCACGTCGGTAAGCGAGACAAGTACAATCTTGTTTCCGCACTTTAAAGCCGGAAAATTCGGATCGCAAAATTCGCGAATCAAGGACGACTTCATGCAGTCACACGAAATCCTGCCCTTCAATACACGATCCAGCACGCCGGCGAACGTATAAGTTTGTCCGGAATAAGAGAGGGTCAAGCTGCGTAACATAATGAGTGTTTTAACGCTATCTCACAGGCGTGAGAAGGTATCCGAAGGACTAGCCGGTTCCAGGACTACGACTACGCCCCTGAGATCATATCGATCGATTTAGACCGACCAGTACGCAAGAGCTATTCTTCTAGATTTGAAGTTGCGTCAGGATCTGAGTCAGCAGTAGCTGGGGTAAAGGAAATACTGGCTTCAACCGAAGCGTACATTTCACCTCGATGCCCGCCGGCTGGTGGCTATGAAGAGCCGCCCGGCGGGTGCTGCTTTTTAGGGAATACTATCCGATGATTTCATAACGCCGCACGCGCTGCGCCCGGCCCGTTTCGGCGTCCACGGTGACGATCAGTGCATGCAGTTCCACGCCTCCCTTGGCCGCATCCAAACGGATGGGCAAGGACGTAAGAAAACGGCGTAAAACGAGGCTTTTTTCGGATCCAATCACGGAATCGTACGGTCCCGTCATGCCGACATCGGTCTGATATGCCGTTCCTCCGGAAAGGATGCGCTCATCGGCCGTCGGAATATGCGTGTGCGTGCCGACAACCGCTGAGACACGGCCATTCAAATACCAGCCCATGGCCATCTTTTCACTTGTTAATTCCGTGTGAAAATCGACAAAACGAACCTTCACGTCGCGCGGCAGCGATTCTAGAATCTCATCGGCTTTGCGGAACGGGCAATCGATGGACGGCATGTGGACGCGGCCTTGCAGGTTGACGATCGCGGCCTTCACGCCGTTCCTGGCCTTCACCACAATGTAGCCTTGACCGGGCAGGTCGGAATTATAATTGCCCGGCCGCAGGAGCCTCGGCTCGCGCGGAAGGTAATCGAAAATTTCCTTCTTGTCCCAGATATGATTCCCCGAAGTGAGCGCTTCCAGGCCCATCGAGAAAAGCTCCTGTGCGATCAGGGGCGTGATGCCAAACCCACCGGCCGAGTTCTCGGCATTGGCGATCGCAAGGTCGATTTTTTCTTCCGAAATGATCCGCTGTAGATGGTGCGCAACAATATTGCGGCCCGGAGAGGCAAATATATCGCCTATGAAAAGGATATTCATCAGTGCGGTGGGGATGAAGGAGAAAAGGAGCGCACCACACGCGCCGTGCCGGACCCCGTCATTGACCCCGAACTTAACAGGGGCGGAGCCCCCCGAGCGCCTTCAGGCTTCTCCAATAGCGGCCGGGCCGCCGGAGCTTGCACACCAGCACATAATCGAGTCGGACCCCTTGACGATTGACTGTTGGATCAATTATAGGAGACCAGTCACAAACTTAGCAGAAACGCTCCTGGGGCCATCATAGCAGAGAACCCTACCGAATCCGATAGTACTTCCGGTACACTTCCCCGGACGAACTGTAACTTACGATTCTCTTTTGAGATTCAGCTTTACTTTAATCTTCGCTCCGCCCTGATCCGCGGTCGCCTCGCCGGTCATCGTGTCTTCCTTGACCGTGAGTGTGACGGAGTAGGTCGCATCGCCTGTTTCGACCTGGAGCTTGAGAACGTCGCCGTCCAGCGTGCCCTTGGCCGTGTAGCGTTCATCCGACTGTCCCGTACCCGCGGTGCCGGACACATCGTTGCCCGTCTGCTTCAGCTCGAGACTGACCGTCATGACCTCGGCATCGCCGTCACTTGTGGCAGCTTTGCCTGTTCCCGACCATTTTCCCGTCACATCCGCAAACAGCGCGATGGCTGAGAGCAAAAAACAGCAAACGAGTTTCCACATAGATTCCTCCCCTTGCCGTGAACTCTTATTATAGAGTCTGGTAACTACCAGGAGGACACGTGCATCGACTTTTTTCGACGCTTTTGCTGGGCGCTTTTGGGATTTCTTTGACATTTGCCGCCGGGCCGTCGCATTCGACGCTCGCGCAGGCCCTGGACTCAGACCTCAAATCGATTGAGGGCGAATTGGTTCCGCTGGTAGAGGCGATGCCGGCCGACAAATTCGACTTCGCTCCGTCGCCGTCTCAAGGCGCGTTCAAAGGAGTGCGCACATTTCGACTCCAAGCCACGCACATCGCCACCGTGATCTACGAGGTTTCGGCCAGCGTGCTGGGAGAAGCCAATCCGGTGTCGCTCGGCGAGCACGAGAATGGCGCGGCGAGCATCAAATCCAAAGAGGACGTCGTGAAGTACCTGAAGGCCGCTTTTGTGTACGGGCATAAAGCCATGAATTCGATTACGGAGAAGAACGCCACGGAACTGATAAAAGCGCCGTTTGGGAATCAATCGATGCCGCGATTGAACCTTGCAACCATCCCGGCCTGGCACAGCTTCGATCACTACGGACAAATGGTAGTGTACGCGCGAATGAACGGCATCGTTCCTCCGGCCAGCCGGTAGACGTTCTAAAGCAGAACAGGTCTCCCGACCTTGACGTCCACGCCCGGCGAATAGTGGACCAGAGGATCGCCTAAAGGCTCGGGAAGGCCCGCCGCGCTGATCATGTCCTGATCGAGTTTCTCCACGCGCGCATGGAACAACGGCCACGGCGGGTGCTCCACCGGCGCGTATCCGAGCTTTCCTCCGAAACTCGTGTAGAGACGAAACAGCGCCGTCAGGAAATGATCGCGATCAGTGAGTTCGTCGGGGCCGAAGACGTCGCCGACTTCGATTTCGATCTCAGAGTGTGCGGGACGCACCGCCATTAGGCCGTTCCGTTGGCTGGCGTAGCGGATGCATGCGCCGCTCTGTTCGAGCGTCATCTGAGCCCACTGATAAGGAAGGCGAAAGCCGGTCCGCGCTCCGACTACAGCGGCCAGGCGATCGGCGTCCAGGGATAGAAACCAAACCCCGCGTTCGCCCGCCTGGTCACGCACGTAGGTGCGGACATTCGTTTCCGGAAACGACGAGATCCACGGTATCGCGCGCATGTAAGGCAACCGCAGGTGGTCGACCCGAAACGGCACCAGCCCCACCCAGGCCATGTTGTCGTATTGCTCAACAGTCAAGCCAGCGGGCAGCAACTCCTGCACAACATCAGGCGGATAAGCCCAGTGCAGGAACGTGAGCCAATTCCAACTCTGGTACATCAGAGGTCTGAGAATCGGTTCGGGCGGAAACGGACTAATCTCGCTCAAGTACCATCAATACCGCATCACCGCTGCCATTTGGCTGCCGTGCGGGATTCTGTTGCGCGGGATCACGAAAACATTGCCTCCATGGCGGAGGGTCTGAACCGCGGCGGCGTTGATGATGTCTTCGCCGCCGGGCTGCTCTTCACGATGCATTCGGACGCGGTCATTCGTCTCGTCCCAATCCCCCATATGGCGCTCGCCTTCGGCCACAAATAGATGCAGAACCCGTCCATCGTGGGCTGCCTTTACGATTTCTTTCAGGCTGACGGACGTTCGTTCGGACCCGAACCGCTCGAACATGGCGAGGGCTTCGTCTACCTCTTTGCCGAAATACAGCTCCGCGATCTCGAGAGCGCGCTTGTGCAGTTCCCCGCCCTTCAGCCCATCCGGCGCTCCGCGAACGCCTTCGCCGGCCAGCCGGGGAAACTTGCTTTCATGGCGATAGACTGCCAACTCATATTCGACACCGGCCACGATCAATGGAGCGGGATCGTTCTTGAGCAACTCCGTCACACCCGTATCGACTGCCTTATAGAAATGAAGCAGGTATTGATCCTTGCGCTCCTTGTCCGTCCCCGTTCCAAACATCACGCGGGTTCCGGAGCCGACGCCCGCTCCCGCGGTCACGGAATTGTCCAGTACGTGGTCCGGTTGATCCATCTGAAGAAAATCGTCCAGCGATTGAGGGACAGACGAGGGTAAAGCGATCTCCTCGGAAGCAGTGTTGGTGCATCGCAGCAGACGAATATGCTTCTGACTCAGAGCCAGGATATAAAAAGGCCGGCACGCGCGAGCCGCGACAAGCAGGTCCAGCATCTGGAAGTGATCCGCAACCGTGACCGAATTATCGAGAACGGCGGGAACAAAGTATTGCTTGAAGAGAGCCAGGGATCGAAACACGATCGCACTCCGGCTTTCGGGGCCGGACTCGAGCCCGTCGGGCAGGTGCCGCAACGGTTCCATGATTGCATTCAGGACTTCCGCTTTGACATTCCTTTCGAGCAGACGTTGCTCCACCTCCTGAAGGTCCTTTTTCAAGATGGTCCGGATCTGACGTTCGTCTTCGCGATGCAAGGGAAAAACGATCGTTACGCAAGGTCCTTCGGCTGAGGCCATTTCTTTCAATTCCTGGACCTGTATCGGACCCGTTCTCTCAATAGTTTTCGACTCCACTGTGCCCTCCTATATAGGACAACCGAGTGCGTGCCCGTGTTTCCGTTTTGTTTCCGGCTATCATAAATAACTCCCCATATGCCGAAGACGAAGGAGTTTACAGTCACGATCGAAGACAAGCCGGGCGCGCTGGGAACGTGTTTCCTCGCCCTGGCGGAGCGCGGAGTGAATGTCCTGGCCTTTCAATCTTTTGTGGACGAGGGCGAGAGCCTCGCCCGCATCATCGTGGACGATCCCGACAGCGCCAAGTCAGTTTTGGGCGGCTTGGGCATGATCTTCGAGGAGACGGCGGCGGCCGTGGTCGAACTGCCGAACCGCCCCGGCGAGTTGGGACGAGCAGCCTCGCGGCTGGGCGAAGAAAAGATCAACATCGATTACTCCTACTGCGGCCAGGTGCCCGGATCGACCAAGGCGCTGCTGGTTTTCGGGGTGGACAATCTCACCAGGGCCGCGAAAGTGCTCGATGAGTTGGGCGCGCAAGAGTCCTGATCCAGCCCGACGACGTCTATTCCGAGCCGCGACCGGAGGAAGCGGTCTTTCTGCCGCCCCTGCAGAACCGCGCACGTAAGTAAGCGGCATAAAGTCTCTCCCTGACCCCACCGATAACGAGTAAAGGGTGAACTATGTCCCGCTTCTACGACATACCATTCTGCATCGTCCTGATGCTCGCCTTTGCCGTGAAAACGACGGCCCAGGAGTCCTGGATCAAGTGGGAGTGCGATTCCACTGACCGCCATCATCGTTTCTATCGCGCCGATCTCGGAGTCGTTTGCTGGGACGGCAAAACCTTCAGCAAAGACAACGGCGGCATTCCGCAATATATGCTCGACTACTTCGAGGAAAATCGGCGGAAAGTCCAGCAAAAAGTCGCCGAGATGAACAAGAACATCGCTGAATTGAAAGCCGCCCGCGCGGCCAATCCCCAGGCTCCGCGGCCGTTAATGGCGCCGGCAAAGTCCGCGGCTACGGTTGCGCCCGCCGAGTCCGCTCCCATCGTTCCGGTCAAGAGCGACCTGTTCGCGGCCATCGACATCGGAATGGCTCGGTCAGCCGTCCTGGACAAGCTTGGGAAGCCGGCAGGTTCGATTACCATCCCCGGCGAAGACGGATTCGTCGAGATCTGGACCTACCAACTTACTGACGGAAGCACCGCGAAGGTCAGAATCGAAAAAGACGTCGTTACGTCCCGCGAGCCGAAGAAGGAGGAACATGAGCGATAACCTCCAGTTCGCGGTGACTGCGCTGATCTTCGTGTCTGTTGCGGTCGCGGCCGCGGCCATCTGTTACCGGCTGGTTTACTCGCGCAAGCCCGGCCAGGGCGATCCTGCGCCGTCCATGCCACAACTGCCTCCGCCGATTGCTCCCGGTTCTCCGGTCCCACCGTACGCGACGCCGTCCGATCCACAGTTTGCGTACGCCTCCGCGCCCGCGCCTGCCGCGCCGTCAAAAGCTCGTTCCTGGTCCGGAGACGGGTGGTCAATTCATGACCAACAGAGCGCTCGAAAAGCAGCGCGCCCGGCAATGTGGGCGGCATTCTATGTGGCCATCGTCACCGGCGTGCTTGCATTCCTCGCCGGCTGCGGCTTGCAGATGTTCCAAGGCGTGGGACCCATGGCGTGGGTCGATGCCGTTATCTTTGCGGGTTTGGGAATTGGTATTGGGAAGATGTCGCGTGTCGCGGCCATCGGGGCCCTGCTGCTCTACATTGCGGAACGGATCGCGATGGCGCGGTCTGTGGGCCTCAACCAGGCGATGATGATCGCCATGGTCGCGTGTTTCGCGCAGGGTATACGCGGCACCTGGGCGTTCCACAAATTCCGGCCGCAATGAGGAAGCGTATCGCGCTTGCGAGGTTTCACGACGAACTCGACGTCGTGGCCCAGCATCGCCGATGCTGAGACCAGCGACGTTGACCATACTCGGGTCGTGTTCAAGAGCTTTTCTTTTCGGCATTCTTCACCTCCCAATGGCTTAAGCCGCTGCCGGACCAACTCAGCGTGGGGACACTGGCCGTAGGAGGATGCCTCGGTTGAGCCAACGCACTGTCAACGATCACGTTGACCACGAGGTGGTGCGTGGGAGAATTCGCCATGCACAGGCCGGTGGTTTGGCGACTGCACGTCAAATGCGAAACTTATCACGGTGTCCACACACTGTCCGATGCGATAGCATTATCGTCAAATGTGCCGCTTGGCTCTCCTGTTTGTCGTTGCGTCCGTGCTCCGTGCCGCGGAAGATCGCCTGACCCCAATCCAAGCACTCCTTGTCCCCATGCGGACCGCGCCGATTTCGGACGCCAGAGGCGCGACGCCGGCGCTGACAGACGTTAAACACCAGCTCCGTGACTGGATCGAATCCCACCTCGATGCGATGCAATGGAACGGCGCTCGTTGGACGCCAGATCCCGCGGTCCTTGAGGAGCAGCTCAACGACGAACTGAGTCGTGCGGGCCTCTTCTGCCCCGAAGGTGCGACCTGCTGGGAAAACCGGCTTGGCTATCTTGACCGTCTCGTCTTCGAAAATTCAGTCCGGCTTTCTGGTGGTCCGCACGTCAATGGGAGTACGGGTCTGCGGGACCGATGACTCCGCCTACATATACGAATCTGCTGACAATCACTGGCACCGCATCTGGTAAAGCGAGCAAAACAAATACGAGGAAAAAACGTACTTCCCGCAGAGACTCGTCGAAGTCAAAATCTCGCCCACCGATTGGCTTCCAAAGTCCGACCCCCGCGAACATCTTATCGTCAGCACTGGCGTTTTTCCATGGTGCACCTCCGTATGGCAACCCGTCTACTATCGTGTATGGCAAACTAAGTCCACCTATTCAAACCCGCTCCTTCTTCTGGACGGGAGTGAACAGGCGGACATCTTTGCCCCAATTCACGCGCGCGCTAATCAGAACGACGTTTTCATCGAATTCCAAATCATCGCTGGCGACGCCATGCGCGTACCTGAGCTCCTGCACTACGCCCTCGAAAACGGAAAGCTCCACCGCACCGACCCCGTCGCATTAACGCCGCAGGACTTCGTCTCCTTCTGGTTGCGCCCTCCGTGGAGCGAGGTGTCCAAGTGGACGGGCCAAACTGGCCGCGCCACCTTGAAAGCCTGGCGCCAGCGGTACAAAGGCACCAACTCTGTGTTCGCCTCTCCCACCCGCCACTGCACGCGCAACCCGAACCTCTGGCAAGTCGCCACCGATCCCGTGGTTGATCCCCACCCTCGGGTTCACTACTTCCTCATCCGCGCGCGCCCACCTTTCCGCTTCACCATGGTCGCGGCATCCGACCGGCCATGGCCTGACTGTACAGAGGACGACCCCGCCATCGACAACGCACCTGACTTCTTCGACAAATAGCAGACGCTTCGACCGCCCGACGCGGCGAATCCGCACGGAAGAAAACCGGCGCGAAGTCAGTTGACGTATAACGCCCAAACCGCGCATTGGGCCGCCCCCCGGAGCCTAAATCCGAAACGCCCAGCTCGAATCATCCGCCGGTTAACAGCAAGCTCGCCCCTCGAATGGTATAACAGTCATATCAGATGCGGTTTAGCTTCGATCCTAGAAAGAGCAAGCGCCTCAGAGCAAATCCACGGCGCGGCATCGGGTTCGAGGAGGCGCAGGAGTTGTTCACTCGGCCATATTGGCTCGACCAGCGGTCGGACGTTCCAGAGCATTTGTAGCCATCGGCTGGGTGGGCGACCGATGTATTCGTGTTTTGAAGTACGGAAGACGAGGGGTGAGATTCTTCACCTCGTCACGCTGTGGAGGTCAACGAAGGAGGAGTCCGTCATATGAAGAAAACTCGTAAAACTGATGAGCCGGTTTCCGCCGATGCGATTGCCCGGCTGGCCGATCAGGGTAAAGACATCTCGCGTTTTTTCAAAGGCCAAGGCCGCATGGTACAGCCGATACAACGAGTCAATGTTGACGTCACTGCCAGCATGTTGGAAGAACTGGACAAGGCCGCTCGGGACCTCAACGTGAGCCGCCAAGCCGTTATCAAAACGCTGGTCCGGTACGCTCTCGATCAACACTATCTGGCCCAGCGTTCGCGGCGTCCCTGAAAGCCGCCGTGCCGCTGATCCGCCCACCCGCCCCGCTGCTCGATATCCAGATCCCGATCGAAAAGACGCGGTTCCGCTCATAGACGACTTGCCAGCACATGGTTTCCGCAAGTTTCCGATATCGCCGTTTCGTTCGACGTTATCGGAAACGGAGCATGTCTACGTTGTCCACGGGCACACAAGTTGAGCGTGCGGTGTCTAATTGAGACTGGCGGAACGAATGAATCTTCAGACAGAGATTATCAATAAGACCGTCGTAGCAGTGATCGCCGTTGTTGCGGGCCTTCTCGGCGGCGTGATACACGATTTGATGCGGGGCGGCCCAGTGACGGCTGCGGCGTCGTCAACACCCGATGTCCTTCGGGCGAAACGGTTCGAGGTGATCAGTGCGTCTGGCCAGACGCTCAGCTATTGGGGACCCGACAGCGATCCCCACATTCCGGCGAGTACGCCGCGAGGGGTATTGCTCGTGTTCATGGACGTGAAGGGGACGCGGCGGTGTCAGATCGGTTCACGGATCGGCGACTTTGGTCCCGAGCTTCTCTTTTACGACAAAGACGGACCTTTGTCCGGCGATCAGCATTACTCGGAACCGCGCTTTCGCGTCAGTTTGGGATATAACGACGATGCCGGGCTCGCGATGAGGAACCGCGATTCATGGCGTATTTTCCTTGGTGCTGAACACGGAGATGCACCTAGCCCATCTGAGGATACCTGGGGACTTCGCGTTCGCGGTGGTCCCACTTCAGAGGCGGGCATAACTGGTTACCGAACTTACTTTGGCCAATACACAGCCGGAATCGTTGTCAGGGATAAAGAGGAATCCTGGAGCCTGCCAGTCGATCTCCAATCTCGTTTGAATCTGGCGCACCGGTAATCTACGGGGACTTCCCGATATAAGGGATTATCCGAAAACTGCCGCTCGTCTGTTAGGGTGAAGGCTTGTTCGCGCTATTACGACCAACCGATGAGCGGCTTCGGACTATATTGCGGCAGCAAATGCTAGCGCCGTTCTCGTATGCCGAGGTGGGTGCTTCACGCGGCCCCATCCCCCCAAGTGGGTACAACATTGACCGCCACCGAATCAGGTTAGGTACCGGGATGCACACCTTCTTGGCTGCAAGGACGGCTCTGCAAACATGGGAGATGTTCGACAGAACGTGGATACGTGTCTTCCCGGAAAAAACTGAAATCCGTGAAGGGTCAACTGTCGCCGTTGTTCCGTTCCACTGTGGTTTTTATTCGATAAACGTGTGCAGAATCGTTTACGTCGTGGACGTGGCAGGGCCGTCTCCTCTCTTCGGATTTTCGTATGGCACATTAAGCGAGCACGCGGAATCGGGCGAGGAGCGATTCAACGTCTCATGGGATGCCAGCGATGATTCAGTCTCGTATGAAATCAATGCATTTTCAAAACCCAGGGCCCTGCTCGCTCAAATCGGTTATCCGATCGGCCGTGCCATGCAAAAACGTTTTGCGCTGTCCTCACTGGCAGCGATGATGAATGCAGTCCGGCGGGTTGTAGCAAAACAGGCTGAAAGCGGCCAACCAACGTAGGAACCGCCGACTAAGCAAAAGCAGTCGCCTACGATCTTGGTGCGTGCTGCAGTAGCCTGTGCTTAAGGCTCGATTTTCGGTTCCCTGGTTCCTCGTTCGCAGCATTTCCGTGCTTTCGGCGTTTCTCGTCAACTCGGCGCCAAACAGCCTACCTCCGGATGTTACGCAATTCGCCGCTACACAGATGCCCGGTCCCCGATCACTTGCCCGGCTTGCGCTTTTCTTCCATCGCGGCCGTTATCCCGGCAGCACGCAGCTTCGCGATCCGGCTAATGAGCTTCACAGGAACGGGTTTGGTAAGTGGGAAATGGACCGTCCCCTTTCGCAGCTCATAACCGCTAAGTTCATCTTCGAGCGCCGTGAAGAATGTTCCCGATGCAGCAAACAGCGAAAGATGTTCCTTGAAGCCGGCGAAATACAGCATCGCCTTGCCGTGCAGCTTGTATCCGGGCATGCGATATCCGATGCCCTCGACCGCGTCCGGAACGGCCATCCTGATCGCGGCGCGCACCTGTTCGAGCTTAGGCCGCACGGCCTCGGGCTGCGCGGCGATGTACTAATCGACCGACTTGGGAACGCTTATCTTGATACCCTCCTGTATAGCCCAGTTCGGTCCCCATCGAGTACGCTCCATGGAACGCTGTCCGGGCACAACTTAGACGAGAAGTCTTCTCGTCTTCATCGGGCATGCCCCGGCACAAAGCAGACCGGGCGAAGACGTAGGCGCGCCCGGCGGCTTAAGACGCATTGAGCGGTCAGCAGCGCGATCGCCGTCTAAGCCGCCGCCCGCCTCGTGCTCCCCTTCAGCAAACCCAACCGCACTAAGCTCTCCGCCGTAGCCACAACAGCATCCTCCCTCGACCTCGGCGTCCACCCCAGCACCCGCCGAGCCTTCTCGTTCGTCGCATTCTTTGCCTTCCCAAGTTCCGGCAGGATCAGCTTGATCGCCGGATCGCGCAACGCCGCAAGACGCACCAGCCAGTTCGGCAGTTGCCTCGTCGGCACCCTCCTGGCCGCGTCGCCCATGCGATTCTTCAGCGTCTTCGCAATCTCCACCATCGCCATGAAATCGCCCGACACGGCCAGAAACCGTTCACCCTTAGCCGCCGGATTCGTCATCGCGCGAATGTGCAGGTCCGCGACATCGCGCACATCCACAACGCCGAAATAAAGCTGCGGGCACCCCGGCATCGCGCCATCCATCATCCGCTGCACCAGCAAAATCGAAGTCGAATAATCGGGACCCAGCACCGGGCCGAACACGCCCACCGGATTGACCACGGAAAGCTCCAGCCCGCCGCCCTCCTTGGCAATAAAATCCCAAGCCGCGCGTTCGGCCAGAGTCTTCGATTTGGCATAAGCTTGGACGTCGTCCCCATTGGGGTCCGTCCAGTTCGTCTCGTTGAACGGCTCCTTCTGCACTGGTTGGCCATAGCCGATCGCGGCAAATGACGAGGTCAACACAACCCGCTTGACACGAGCATCGCGCGCGGCACGCAGCACACGAAGCGCACCTTCGCGGGCAGGCACAATCAGATCGTCCTCATGCTTGGGGACGCTCGAAGGAAAAGGCGACGCGACATGCAGCACGTAGTCGCAGCCGGCCACAGCATCCGGCCATCCGGCGTCTTTTTCAAGATCGGCGGCGACGAAGGACAACCGATCCGCCGGCTCCACGCCGCCTTCCTTCAGCATGGCGCGCACATCGCCTTCTCGTTTGAGATTGCGAACCGTGGTGCGCACCTGGTGCCCCGCGGCCAGAAGTTGCAAAATCGAATGGCTGCCGATGAAGCCAGACCCACCGGTCACCAGAACTGTGCTCATCATTGCCTCCTTAAACAGATCCGCGACTCTCATTCTTCCACGCCTCGGCAGTCGCGAAATAATTGCGGCTATTTCGTCCTAGTTCTCATCAACTTACGCCGCGCCGCGGACCAGTCCCCATTGCGCACTTTTAATGTAGAGCGAGAGACACGTGCTCGGGGCCTTCTCGAAGGCCCGGAACAACACGAATTACGAAACGAACCCAAGAAGGGACCCAACAGACCCAAGCGCAGGCAAACGTCAAAAGGGGGAACCAACAACCACGAACCAACAACTACGAACGCCCTTCCCGAGTACAATAAAGAGAAGAAAAGAGATATCTCGATCTACAGCCGATCAGTCCCTCGCCCGAAGGTACTACAAGGATGCACGCGTGAAGCCAACCGATATCCGGACTCCGGAATATTTTCATAAAGTCGTCGATTGCCAGTGGGCCTGTCCCGCGCACACAAATGTGCCGGAGTACATCCGGCTCATCGCGCAGGGCCGTTACACCGACGCCTACATGATCAACCGGAAGTCCAACATCTTTCCCGGGGTCCTGGGCCGCACCTGCGACCGTCCCTGCGAGCCCGCATGCCGCCGTGGCCGTCTCGACGGG
The DNA here is from genome assembly GCA_963802915.1 of Bryobacterales bacterium. Lineage (GTDB taxonomy): Bacteria > Acidobacteriota > Terriglobia > Bryobacterales > Bryobacteraceae > JAICMB01. The sequence goes on along the minus strand of CAWDKQ010000015.1, from coordinate 192,951 downwards.
AAGCCCGTAGCCATCTGCCGCCTCAAACGTGTCGCTGCCGATCTGCGCGACGACGTCAAAGACCTGCTGCCGCCGATCCCGACTCAAAAGAACGGCAAGCGCGTGGCTTGCATCGGAGCCGGACCGGCATCGCTCGGAGTCGCGAATGACCTGATGCCTCTCGGCTATCAGGTCACTATATTCGAGAAATTCGACAAGCCCGGCGGTCTGATGCGCAGCAACATCCCATCGTTCCGTCTCCCGGCGGGCGTCCTCGACGACGAGATCGGCATGATCGTCAACATGGGCGTCGACGTTCGCTACAACTCGCCGGTCACCAGCATGAAGTCGCTGCTCGATGAAGGGTGGGACGCGGTCTTCGTTGGCAGCGGCGCGCCGCGCGGTAAGGATCTCGATCTGCCGGGCCGTCAGGAAGCCGCGGACAACATCCATATCGGAATCGATTGGCTGCAATCGCTCGCATTCGAGCACATCAATTCCATCGGCGAGCGTGTCTTGATCATCGGCGTCGGCAACACCGCCATGGATTGCTGCCGCTCCTCACGGCGTCTCGGCGGCAAGGACATCAAAGTCATGGCGCGGCGTCCGCGTCAATACTTCAAAGCTTCGCCGTGGGAGTTGGAAGATGCCGAAGAAGAAGGCATCGAAATCGTTATCAATCACGCGCCGAAACGTTTCGTGGTGGAGAACGGCAAACTCGTCGGAATGGAATTTGAGCGCGTCGAGTGGGATGCGGATGCGAAACGATCGACAACCCTCGACACCGTGTTCCTTCCGTGCGACGACGTCATCCTCGCCATCGGCCAGGACAATGCATTTCCGTGGATCGAACGCGACACCGGCATCGAGTTCGGCAAATGGGATATGCCCAAGGTGGACGAGAAGACGCTGCAATCCACGCGCCCCAACGTCTTCTTCGGCGGCGATGCGGCGTTCGGACCGAAGAACATCATCTGGGCTGTCGAGCATGCGCACCAGGCAGCCATCTCGATTCACAACTTCTGCCAGGGCGTTCCCGTCCAGGACAGGCCGCCGCAGGGGACGAACCTGATCAGCCAGAAGATGGGGCTGAGCGAGTGGAGCTATCACAACGACTACAACCCGTCGACGCGCCAGAAGATGACGCATGTCGACTTAGTCGAACGCTTCACGAATTTGAACATTGAAGTCGAGCTCGGTTTCACGGCCGAGCAGACTGCCAACGAAGTACAGCGCTGCCTCAATTGCGACATCGAAACCGTTTTCGTGGCGCCGAAATGCATCGAATGCGACGCCTGCATCGATGTGTGCCCGGTGCAATGTCTCACCATCGCACCGGACGGTCCGGAAGAGGATTTACGCCAGCGCCTTTCGGCTCCAGCCATCAATCACGATCAGGCGATCTACGCGTCGGCGCCGCTGAAACAAACCGGGCGCATCATGGTGAAGGACGAAGACGTCTGCGTCCACTGCGGCCTGTGCGCCGAACGATGCCCCACTTATGCCTGGGACATGCAAAAATTCGATCTTGAGATTCCATACGCGGGGAGTGTGCCATGTCTGCAACTTCAGAGCGCGTAAACGACTTCGCGCTCAAACTCGCAAATGTAAACGGGACGGGATCCGCCAGCGCCAACAGCCTACTGATGCAGGCCATGTTTCGCATGGGCATCCCGGTTTGCGGGAAGAATCTGTTTCCATCCAATATTCAGGGCTTGCCCACCTGGTACGAAATTCGGGTCAATAAAGACGGCTACGCCGCGCGGTCGCTCGATTACGACTTGATGGTCGCCATGAACGGCCAGACATACGGCCGCGATATACGCGAGGTCCGCTCCGGCGGTTACGTCCTCTACGATTCCACCTGGCCTCTCGATCCGGCGCTGCATCGCGATGACGTCAACTTCCTGGGAGTTCCACTGGCGCAGCTTTGCAACGAAGCATTTCGCGAACCGCGCGAGCGCATCCTGATGAAGAACATCGCGTACGCCGGCTCGATTGTCGCGCTGCTCGATATCGATGTCGAGATCATTGAAGAGCTTGTCGCGGAGCAGTACGGCGCGAAGAAAGCGATGCTCGAATCGAATCGCCGCGCTCTGCGTCTGGGTTACGACTACGCGAAAACGCAGCTTGCGTGCCCGCTGCCATTCCATGTCGAGCCGATGCATGCGAACGACGATAAGATTCTGATCGACGGCAATACGGCCACGGCTCTGGGTTGCATTTACGCCGGTGCGACCGTAGCCGCTTGGTATCCCATCACGCCGGCGACATCCGTGATGGATGCCTTCAAAGCGTTCTGCGAGAAATATCGCAAAGACCCCGATACGGGGCGCAATAATTTTGCAATTTTGCAGGCGGAAGACGAATTAGCGGCCATCGGCATGGTGCTGGGAGCATCGTGGGCCGGCGCTCGCGCGTTCACCTCCACCGCCGGTCCCGGCGTTTCACTCATGAATGAGCTGATCGGCTTCGGATATTACGCCGAGGTTCCTGCCGTCATCATCGACGTGCAGCGCACCGGTCCATCCACCGGTATGCCGACTCGCACGCAGCAATCCGATCTCATGCTGTGCGCCTACGCATCGCATGGCGATACGAAACATATTCTGCTGTTCCCGTCGAACCCGGCCGAGTGCTTTGAATTCGCCGTGAAGGCGTTCGATCTGGCCGAGTATTTCCAGACGCCGGTCTTTCTGATGTCCGATCTGGATATCGGAATGAACGACTGGGTGGTGCCGCGCTTGAAGTGGGATGATACGTATCGGCCCAACCGCGGCCGGGTTCTGGATGCCGAAGAGTTGGAGCAATTGCCGAAGTTCTTCCGCTATTCTCCGGAAGATGAAAATCATGTCGCGGCGCGCACGTTGCCCGGCATCAGCGAAAAAGGTTCTTATTTCACTCGTGGTTCGGGACACGACAAACTCGGGAATTACACCGAGACGCCGGCCGAATATAAAGATGTGATGGATCGCCTGCTGCGCAAACATAAAGCGGCGGCGGATTTCGTTCCCGCTCCCGAAATTCATACGCGCGAAGGCGCTCGCATCGGCGTAGTTACGCTCGGGGGATGCGACCCAGCCGTACGCGAAGGTCTCCAACGGCTCGCGGAACGGGGTATCATGACTGACTATATGCGTGTGCGAGGTTTCCCGTTCAGTAAAACGGTGGACGATTTTCTCAATGCGCACGATTTCACGGTGGTGATCGAACAAAACCGCGATGCACAACTAAAGGGACTGCTGACATTGGAGACAAGCGTTCCCAAGGAAAAGCTGCGATCCGTAACGGTCTACGGAGGCTTCCCGTTGAGCACGCAGCACGTTATCGATTCGATTTTGAGCGAGGTGGAGGAGTAATTTTGTGCCGTCTATTGTAAAACCTGCGGCTACGCACCCCAGTCTGGAGCGTAACGTCCTGGGGTTGACCATTCGCGATTACGAAGGCGCGATGTCGACCCTATGTGCCGGATGCGGTCACGATTCTGTGACCGCCGCAATTATCCGTGCAGTTTGGGAATTGGCCCTGCAGCCACACATGGTTGGCAAATTTAGCGGGATTGGATGTTCATCGAAAACTCCGACGTATTTCGTACGGGGCGCGCATGGCTTCAACTCCGCTCATGGACGCATGCCTGCCATCGCGACGGGCGCGAATGCCGCGAACCGGGAGCTGATTTGCATTGGCATCTCGGGCGACGGCGATTCGTTGTCCATCGGCATCGGTCACATGATTCACGCCATACGCCGCAATCTCAACATGCTCTACGTCATCGAGAACAACGGCGTGTATGGATTGACGAAAGGTCAATTCTCGGCATCGGCCGACATCGGGACGAAGAGCAAGCGCGGCGAGCAGAACCGCTTCAGCCCGATCGATCCGGTTGGTCTGGCTCTCACGATGGGAGCTACTTTTATAGCGCGAGGTTTTTCGGGAGACAAGGCACAGCTCATTCCAATTTTGAAGGCCGGCATCTCGCACCGCGGTCTCGCGATCGTCGATGTGATTTCACCGTGCGTAACCTTCAACGATCATGACGGATCGACGAAGAGCTATCTGAATACGCGCAAGAACATGGTGAAAGTGACGGAATCCGACGTTGTGCTGCCGGTCGAATCGATTCATGCTGCGATCGCAGTAGAGGGCGCGACGGCCGTCACCATGCACGATGGCAGCGTGGTGCATTTCACCAAGGTTCCGCAAGACTACGATCCGCGCGACCGCAGCAAGGTTTTCGAATACCTTCAGCAGCACGTGAGCACCGGCTGCGTCCCGACGGGACTGCTTTACATTGATGAGGGCGCCGGCGATGTTCACGATATGAACAACACCAGCGAGGTCCCGCTCTCGCGTCTGCCTTTCGAAGCGCTCTGCCCCGGCTCCGCCGAATTAGACCGCTTGCAGGAAGAGTTCCGCTAGTATCATTTAACAATGCGAACTTCCGTCGGCATTCGACTGAGTGCCATGATGTTCCTCAACTATTTTGTTTGGGGAGCCTGGTACGTCACGATCGGCACCTGGCTGACGGCGACTCTGAAATTCTCCGGTACTGAGACGGGCGCGGTGTTCGGTACCACGGCGCTCGCTTCGATGATCTCACCGTTTTTCGTCGGCTTCATCGTCGACCGCTACTTCGCAACGGAGCGGATGTTGGCGCTGTTGCACCTCATCGGCGCGGTGTTGCTCTACTTCGTGGCGCAGGCGACCAGCTTCACGGCTGTCTACTGGCTGATGCTGGCCTATTGCCTGTGCTTTTTCCCGACGCTGCCGCTGACCAACTCGCTCACGCTGCGGCATGTGACGAACGCGGCAAACCAGTTTCCGCTGATCCGAGTTTTCGCGACCATCGGCTGGATCGCGATTGCATTAACCATCGGATTTTTAGGAGTGGAGAAGTCGCCGAAGCAATTCTTGATCGCCTCCGGTTGTTCGGTGGGCATGGCGTTGTTTTGCCTGACGCTGCCGCACACGCCGCCGGCGGGCAAGCGTCCGGGAACGTCCTGGCGAACCATCTTAGGCCTCGACGCTTTGGTATTGCTTCGGGAACGATCGTTCCTGGTATTTCTCGTCGCGTCGCTGCTGGCATGCATTCCGCTGACGTTCTACTTCTCGTTCACGAATGCTTATCTAAACGATGTCGGCGTGCAGAATGCGGCCGGAAAGATGTCGCTGGGCCAAGCATCGGAAGTGATCATGATGTTGCTGATGCCGTTTGTGTATCGCAACTTCAAGCTGAAGACCATCCTGCTGACGGGTCTGCTGGCGTGGACGGTGCGCTACGCGCTGCTGGCGCTAGGCAACGCGGGCAGCGGTATGTGGATGTTCTATCTCGCGATCCTGTTTCACGGCGTCTGCTTCGATTTTTTCTTCATGACCGGTCAGATTTATACGGACCAGGTCGCCCCGGCGAATCTGCGAAGTACAGCGCAAGGTTTCCTGACGTTTCTGACCTACGGAGTCGGCATGTTCACGGGATCGCTTTTATCCGGCGTGGCCGTCGATTTCTTCACGACCACGACGCGCAACTGGAAAGGGTTCTGGGTGAGCTCGGCATTGGGAGCCTTTCTGATTTTCCTGTTCGTCGCAGCGCTATTTCGTAGCACCAGCTCGGTACGGTCCAGTGAGGTAGCAGCGGTCGCGGAAGCGTCTTAAATCTTCCTGTGGACAAGCCAAAGGAATCATGATAAGCTCCTTTGCATAGGCCAAAGGAGAGCGCATGAAATCGGAAGTCCTGCAAGGCACCCTGGACCTGATGGTGCTCAAGACGCTCGACGCCATCGGACCGCAGCATGGATACGGCATCGCCCGCCGCATCGAGCAACTGAGCGAAGACGTCCTGAAGCTCAACGAGGGCACTGTCTACGCGTCCCTCCTCCGCCTGCTCCAAAACGGATGGATCTCGTCTGACTGGGGCCTTTCGGAGAACAATCGCAAGGCGAAGTTTTATTCCATTACGCGGGCCGGGCGCAAACAACTGGCCAGCGAAACCGAGAACTGGGAACGCATTTCCGGCGTCATCGGACGAGTGCTGCAACTCGCGCCAGAGAGGTGAGATATGTTCGCTTACTTCCGCACAATCCTGTCTCGCTTCGCCGGTTTATTCGGCGCGGCGCGTTCCGATAAAGAACTGGACGATGAGGTCCGGGAACATCTGTCGCTTCTGACCGAGCGCTTTGTGAGTCAGGGCATGACTCCCGACGAAGCGCATCATGCGGCGCTGCGGCAGTTCGGTGGCGTGACGCCGCTCAAAGAAGGCTTGCGCGAGCGCCGAAGCTGGCCGCAATTCGAGACGACATGGCAGGACCTCCGCTACGCATTAAGCGTCAGTTACGAAAATCGCCCGGGCTTCACGGTAGCGGCCATCCTGACGCTGGCGCTGGGCATCGGAGCAAACTCCACAGTCTTCACTTTGATCAACACGGCCTTTCTGCGCCCGCTGCCTGTCGACCAGCCACAACAGCTTGTGTTTCTCAATCGCGCCGAAGCTCCCAATCTGTCTTACCCCGACTATCGCGATTTCCGCGATCGCAACGACGTGTTCAACGGGCTCATCGCATGCCGCTTCGTTCCGGTCAGCGTGAGCATCGCAAGCGGCAACAACTCGCGAGCGTGGGCGTACGAAGCCACCGGCAATTATTTCGACATGTTGGGCGTGAAGCCGTATCTCGGACGAATGTTCGGGCCGCAGGACGACGATAAGCCGGGCGCTCATCCAGTCGCCGTCGTGAGCTATCGCACGTGGCAGCAGCGCTTCGGCGCGGATCCGAATATTGCGGGCCGATCTATCAAGGTCAACGGCCTCGGATATAACGTCATCGGGGTCGCGCCGAAAGGATTCATTGGCACCGAGCGAATCGTCAGCCCCGATTTCTGGATTCCCATAAGCATGGAGGCGCAGCTCGAGCCCGGCCGGTCGTGGCTTGAAACACGTGGCGAAACGATGATATGGTCGCTCGGGCGTCTGAAGCCTGGAGTTTCGCTCGCCCAGGCCGAGACATCGTTGAACCGGATCTCGAAGCAGCTCGCGCACGATTACCCGGCGATCGAAGAAGGGATGAGCATCCAATTATCGCCTCCGGGTCTTGTAGGACGGGCTTTACGCGGTCCGGTGATGGCATTCACGAGCATCCTGATGGTGGTCGCGGGTATGGTCCTGCTTCTGAGCTGTCTCAATCTCGCGGGCCTCCTGCTCGCGCGAGCATCGGACCGCCGCAGAGAAATGGCATTACGACTGGCGCTCGGCGCTCGCCGGATGCGGCTGGTGCGCCAGTTATTCACGGAGAGCCTGTTGTTAGCTCTCGCGGGCGGCGCCGTGAGCGCGTTCCTGTCCTATTGGATCTCGAACGCGTGCGCCGCTTTAAATCTGCCGTTCGATGTCCCCGCGAATACCTCGCTGACGGTCGATGTTCGAGTGCTCCTGTTTACCTTCGCGGCGGCATTGGTGGCAACCGTGCTCTTTGGAATTACACCCGCGCTGCAAACCATTCGCGTGGATCTCGTGCCGGCGTTGAAGAACGAACGATCCATCGAGCGCCTTCGAAGCTGGCATCTTCGCGACATCGTCGTCACTCTACAGATTGCCGTCTCTTTTGTGCTGTTGATCTCTTCTGTTCTCGTCGTACGCAGCTTGCAACACGCCGTCGATCTCAACCTCGGATTTCAACCCGAAGGCGCAGTCTCAGTATCCTTCGATCTCGGGCTGCAAGCTTACAGCGAAGAGCGCGGACGGGTGTTTCAGGAAGCGGTGCTCAACAAAGCCGCTGCTCTGCCGGGCGTTCAAGCGGTCGGAATCACCAACAATGTGCCGTTACGGCTGGGCACCAACAACGGCGGCGTATCGGCGGTCGGGAAACCGATTCCACGTAGCAATCAATTGAGATACGCGATAATCTACGATATTTCGCCAGGCTATCTGGCAGCGGCGGGAACGCGACTGCTCGCCGGCCGCGATATTGACTCGCGCGATCGATCTGGAGGACCGCTCGTCGCGGTGGTAAATCGTACTTTCGCGCAAACGCTCTTTCCCGGTGAGAACGCCATCGGCAAGCGATTTCGTTTTGGAAACGATCCGAAGGCCGCGACATTCGAAATCGTCGGTATGGTGGAAGACGGCAAGTATGAGTCGTTAGGAGAAGATCCGGAGCTGGCTGTCTTCGAACCGCTGTCGCGGCATTACAACGCGTGGACTACGGTCGTGATGCGCAGTCATTTACCTGCCGCGCAAGCGACCGAAAGCCTGCGCCGCATCGTTTTGGAAATGGACGCTTCCATGCCGCTCTTCAACACTGGGAGCTTGCGGGATCAGCTCGCCTATCCGCTGTTTCCTGCGCGCGTGGCTGCGGTAGTGCTCGGGGCGTTCGGGCTAATTGCTGTCGTGCTCGCTGCGACTGGCGTCTTCGCCCTGGTCGCGTATTCGGTTTCTCGCCGAACGCGTGAGATCGGGATTCGCATGGCTTTGGGCGCCGATGCAGGTCAGGTGCTCCGCGTCGTTCTGGCACGCACCGGCGTCTTGTCAATCCTGGGCGTCGTTGCGGGCGCGGCGCTCGCGCTTGCCGCGGGACGCACGCTCTCCGCGATTCTTTACGATGTTCGTCCGGACGATCCGTCAACTTACGCGATCGTGTTGGGCATGATGATCGCGATCAGCAGTTTCTCGTGTTGGCTGCCGGCGCGGCGGGCCACACGGATCGATCCGTCAAGATCGCTGCGGGAGGAATAACACACCATGCAGGGTCGTGAGAGAATGGCAGTCAGCCATGCTTGAACAACCCAATAAACCGGAGCGGCGCGATTTTTTGAAGGTCGCCGGAGCTGCTCTCGTGACCGGATTTCCCGCTATTATTTCCGCGCAGAGCGTCACCAATGCCATCAAAATCGGATTGGTAGGTTGTGGGGGACGCGGCACCGGCGCGGCATCCCAGGCGCTCACCGCCGACGATTATTCCGAGCTTGTAGCCGTCGCCGATATTGACGCATCACAGATTGAAAACTCGCTCAGCACGCTGAAGAAGATCAGGAAAATATCCGAGCGTGTGAAGGTCGAGCAGCCCAAGCAGTTCCTCGGACTTGACGCTTACAAGCAGGTCATCGACAGCGGCGTCGATGTGGTGCTTCTTGCCACGCCTCCGGGATTCCGCCCGACGCATCTCGCCGCATGCATCAATGCGGGCAAGCACGTCTTTTGTGAAAAACCGGTTTCGACGGACGCGCCGGGCATTCGCTCCGTGCTCGCAACCGTGGACGTTGCGAAGCAAAAGAACCTGTCGCTGGTCGCGGGATTTTGCTGGCGCTACAACCAGATGATTGAGGACACGTTCAAGCAGGTAGAGGACGGCGCGATCGGAAAGCTGATCGCTTACTACGCCACGTATTACACGAGTCCAGTGAAACCGATGCCTCCGGCGAGCACTCGTCCAGCGGGCATGAGCGACACGGAGTGGCAGATCCGCAATTGGTACAACTTCGTATGGCTGTGCGGCGACAGCATCGTGGAGCAAGCCGTCCACAGCGTCGATAAGATCGCGTGGGCGATGCACGATGAGCCGCCGGTAAGCTGCGTCGGCGTGGGTGGCCGCACCATTCCCGCCGAGGGCGGCAACATCTACGATCATTTCGAAGTGAACTACATCTATCCGAACGGCGTGCGCGCCTTCGTTGCGAATCGTCAGATTGAAGGCTGCTACAACGAGAATTCGGATTACATGCTCGGATCCGATGGCACGTGCACCATCGGACGTGGTCCATCGCCGCGTATCGAGGGCAAGACGAACTGGTCCTGGACCGGGCAGAAGTACGATATGTATCAGCGCGAGCATGACGTTTTGTTCGCCGCCATTCGCAAGAACCAGGCGCAGAACGATGGCAAGCGTCTTGCTACCAGCACCCTGCTCGCGATCATGGGCCGCATGGCCGCGTACACGGGACAGCAGATCACCTGGGACATGGCGCTCAACTCGCAGGAGCGGTTGATTCCGGAGCATATCGATTGGAACGGCAGTCTGGCAGTGCCGCCGCGAGCCGAGCCGGGGATCACGAAGTTTGCCTAAAACCGCGTTGTTGGTTCGTGGTTGTTGGTTCGTGGTTGGTTTTGCGGCCTTCGCCCTGGGATCGGATGAGCACGCCGCCGTGCAGGCGATTCATGACCGGATCGCCGCGAAACCGGAGTCGAAGTTTTCAGCGTATCAAGTAATGATTCCGCACACGACCGTCGAGTACGAGATGCTTCCGATCCCGGCGGGCTCGTTCACGATGAGTGGCCGCAAGGTTACGCTCGATTCATTCTGGATGCAGGCGCATGAGGTGACCTGGGATGAATACCGGCTGTTCATGTTCCAGAACCAGTCGAATGAGAGCGAACACAAAGACGCGGCTGTGGATGCCGTGAGCCGTCCTACCCGGCCTTATATGGAGATGAGCTTCGGCATGGGCATCAACGGATATCCCGCCATCAGCATGACGCAGCATGCGGCGAATAAATATGCCGAGTGGCTCAGCGCAAAGACCGGTGAGTTTTATCGCCTGCCGACCGAGGCCGAGTGGGAATACGCGTGCCTCGCCGGCAGTTCGAGCGAGCCTTCGCCTCTGGGCGATTATGCGTGGTACGCGGCGAACAGCAAGGGTAAATATCAGAAGGTCGAGACCAAGAAGCCGAATGCGTTCGGGCTATACGATATGCTCGGCAACGTGATGGAGTGGACCCTCGACGCGTATGCTCCTTACAAGCCCGGCGATCAGGTGAACCCTTGGGTGCGCGCGACGGCTCCGTATCCGCACGCCGTAAGAGGCGGGTCGTGGAACGATCCCGCAGGTCAGGTGAGCTGCACAGCGCGCGTGGCGTCCGATCCGTCATGGAAGGAGCAGGATCCGCAGTTGCCAAAAAGCATCTGGTACATGACCGATGCGCAATGGCTGGGATTCCGGCTGGTGCGCCCGTCGAAAGTCCCGAGCGCGGACGAGATGTACAAGTATTGGAACAGCGGCGTCGAGCACGATGAGCAGTAGGCTGTTCCTGATCCTGTTATTCCTCGTCCCGATTAAAGCGGATCAGCTTTTTGAAGCCGTCGAGCCGCACATGGGCACGCTCGTCAGCATCAAGCTGTACGCCAGCGATCCCGCGCAGGCGAAGGCGGTATTCAACGCGGCATTTCAGAGGATCGCGCAACTCGACGACACGCTGTCGGATTACAAGCCGGAGAGCGAATTGAACCGCGTCGGCCGAACGGCGTTCCATCATCCGATAAAAGTGAGCGATGATCTGTTCCGCGTGCTCGCGGCGGCGCAGAAACTGTCGGAACAGAGCGGCGGGGCTTTCGATATCACAGTCGGACCGGTGACTCGAATGTGGCGCGAGGCTCGCCGAGGTCATCAAATGCCCGATCCGGATCTCTTGGACGCCGCGCTGTCGCATTGCGGATATCGCAAGCTGCATCTGGATGCCGCGAAGCATACGGTCACGCTCGACGAAGAAGGCATGCAACTCGATGCCGGAGGAATCGCTAAGGGCTATGCCGCGGACGAAGCTTTGCGCGTGATCACGAACCTCGGGATCCGTAGTGCGCTGGTTGCCATGAGCGGCGATCTGGCGTTCAGCGCTGCGCCGCCTGGCAAGAGCGGTTGGATCATTGAAGTACACGATCGAACTCTCGAACTCACGAATGCCGCGGTGTCGACGTCCGGCGATTCCGAGCAGTATCTAGAAGCCAATGGAAAGCGCTATTCGCATATCGTCGATCCGATCACGGGGATCGCGATCACGAACGAGTTGACGGTCAGCATTGTCGCGCCAACAGGATTGGAAGCCGATCCACTGGCGACCGCGGTCAGCGTGCTGGGGGAAGTTCGGGGGCGGCGACTGGTGGCAAAATATCCCGGCGTTCGGGTCTACTTTCAGACTGTCGGAACGCGAGGAAACTCAACGCCAGAGCGCACGCTAACAACACACCGTCGCGGGTCAGAGTTACCGCACTAACTGTCTCGCCGACGCCGAAGCAGCCGCAATCGATGCCGCCGCCGGCCACGTACGCTCGGATCATCAGGACGTAGAAGCCCAGCAGCAGAAGAGTAGTTGCAAGAGCGGCGTACTTCAGGAACTTGCCGGAGAGCAGAAGCAATCCGACCACAAGTTCGAACCACGGCAGGATGCGCGCTACCGTGAATACGGCCGATGGCGGAAGGACTCGATAGGCATCGATGGACATCGCGAACACGAGCCACGGCTGACGCAGCTTGGTGTAGGCCGCGTAGCAGAAGATCGCGCCAAGCAGAATCCTGAGAGCTAAAGACAGTTTGCGCATGCTACTGGAGAAGGCTGTCGAGAAAACGGCTCAATACGGGATAGCTCACCACGCCCGGAACCGGATAGCGGCGGATCATTTTCGTGATGATCATCGTCGGCGTGCCGCCCAGCGACTCGCCCTGACCGGCTTTGATGTCGGAGTTGACCGTCGTCATGATCTCGGGTGAAATTGCGAGGGCGCGAAGCTTACCGGCATCATCGGCACTGAGCACGCTGCATGCGGCCGCGATGACGTTGCCGTCTTTCTCCCAGATCTCCTGCGTGCGGAAAAGCTGATCGCCCACCAGTTGATACTTGCCGATTTTGTCGGCGGCGCAGGCCAGGCAAGCCGCTTCGCGAGCATGCGCGTGCACGGGCAGCGGGTACTCGCGATGAACCAGATACACCTTGCCGGTCTCGACGTAATTCTTGATGAGCTGGCCGATGGTTCCTTCGTGCAGCGCTTTGCAGGAAGGACACTGATAGTCGCTATAAAGGTCGATACGAATGGGGGCTTGTGGATTGCCGAGCGCTTTGCCACCCGTGGTCGCGGGCGACCCGGCGAAGGCCAAAGCGATGAAAAGACTGCCGAGGAACGCGGCTCTGATCATATGGAACTAGTTTAACGTCCAAGCCTCGCATGGGCAATATGGTACGAGCGGTACTAAAGGTTTGTGTGAAATAGCCGATATTCCAGTGAAGAAACAAGGCCATCCTTTGCCGCTACGAGCTTACGAGGGTAGTTCTATCCATAGACGCGTTGTAAGTGCACCGGAGTGCTGGTACCCGCGCTTGCAGGACAACCCTCGAAAGGCTTTCGTTCGTCAGAACTCATATCAACTTCTCGAGACCGTTTTGAAGGTCACGACGGAAGGAATTTTCGGTGTCGATGCGGAAGGGTTTTGCACTTTCATTAACGATTCCGCCGCTTCGATGCTAGGATACGCGCCGGCACGATTGCTTGGCACTGCGATTCTTGAAATGATTCAGCCGTCGCTCGACGAATCGCGGTTCGTACGGGCGGATGGGTCATCGTTCGCGGTGAATCTCATGCCGTACCCGTGGATCGAAGATGGCGAAGCGAACGGCATCGTGTATGTGTTCGAAGATCCGACCGATAAGCTGCGGCTCGAAGCGGAGTTGCGGGAAGCTCGCAAACGGCATCGCGAATTGTTCGATTATGTTTCGAGCGGCGTTTATCAGACGAGTCCGGAGGGCGAACTTCTGGCGGTGAACCCGGCATTAATCGAACTGCTGGGCTTTAAATCGGAGTCGGAAGTGCGGGCTCTGGATGTCTCTACCCTGTATGTCGATCCGGAGCAGCGCAAGATCCTTGCGGCGCAATTGGAACGCGACGGTTTCCTGCGCAATGTTGTCTTGAAGCTTCGGCGCAGAGACGGAAGCGAGATTCTGGTCACCGAAAATGCTCGCGTAGTGCGGAGCGACGATCGGCGCGTGCTCTATTATGAGGGCACGCTGAATTCCATCTCAAAATAATCAGGCTGCGGCGACGATGCGGCGCAGGTATGGCACCGCTTCGCGCATGTCTTTGATGCGATCTCCCTGATTTTCCGCTTCGCGCTCGATGTTGAGCGGACCCTTGAACCCAATCTCTTTTAGCTTCTTGACGAAGCGCTCCATTCCCACCGCGCCTTTGCCCAACGGTTGTTCCGATCCCAGCGCGCCTGGCTTGTCCTTGGGCGGCCAGTTGCCATCTTTCGCGTGGACTGAGATTACGTAAGGACCGAGCACGTCCAGGGCTTCGATCGGATCGCCGGTTCCATAGAGGATCATGTTGGCGGGATCGAAATTGATTCCTAAATTCGGGCGATCGACGTCTTTGAAGAATCGCAACAAAACCTCGGCCGGCTCCTGGCCTGTCTCGAGCGCGAATGTCTGGCCGTGGTTGGCGGCGTGGTCGCAAATCTCGCGCACCACTTCCCGCACTGCGATGTAGTCGGGGTTCGAAGTGTCTTCCGGAACGAATCCGACATGGCATCCGATGCTTTTCACTCCGAGCGCGGCAGCGAAATCGCTGATGTCGATGGTGCGGCGAACCCGCTCTTCGCGCGTGGCACGCGGAATGAAGCCGACGGTTCGCTCCACAGTGGGAATGTCGGCGTAGCTTTCGCCGTTGTACGCGGCAATCACGGAAATCAGCGTGAACTGGTCGTCGGCGAGAGCTCTTTTCCAATCGTCGGCGAAATGATGTCCCAGATCGGTGCCGCCGCCGATGCCAAGCTGCCCGCAACGTACGCCCATGGATTTGATTTCATCGAGCGAGTCGCGGTCCGCCCAGAACATCAGGCCGACTTCGCGATCCGAGAGAATTTGCATGGAATCCTTCCTCCGTTTTCGTTTCTCGCTTCCACCATCAACTGCGTCAACTTGACCGCGGCGGCCGATTCTTCCGGCGGGCACAAATCCGGACGCGTGCCGTTCAGACAGCAATTCACGAAATATTCGATTTCGGCTTGATATCCGTCTTCGGATGGCAGGGGCAACAGCTCGGAGGTGCCATCGAGCCGATGCAGCGTCGGCTCGCGGCCCGACGAACTGTATTCGACGGTTCCTGCGTCCGCCACCACAGTGTACTCCATCGAGAACGGATAGCTCTTGGGATGATGCCAGCCGCCGCTGACGACAACGGTGCCTTGGCCGGGGTAATGCAACTCGCCGGTAATGACGTCGATACCGGATTGGGGCGCGGCGTAGCCGGTGGCCGACACGGATTCGGGCATGCCGAACAGATGAAGACACATGTCGACATCGTGGATCAGTAAGTTGAAAACGCCGCCTCCGCTTTTTTGCGGATCGCCTAGCCATTGGCTCCAGGCGGGAGCAGCGCAGCGGCGGCGGAAGATAGCGTGTCGCGCGGCGCCGAGAGTTCCCGAAAAGAGCGCATCGCGGAGGGCGCGGTAGACCGGCATGAAGCGCAGGACGTGGGCGGCCATCAGGACGCGATCCTGCTTGTGGGCTTCGGCCACCATGGCGTCTGCTTCGTCGCCTTCGAGGGCCATGGGTTTTTCGACCAGCACATGCTTGCCCGCGCGCAGAGCTTCGAGAGCGACTCCGGAATGCAGGTCCGTGGGCAGGCAGATGTCGACAGCGTCGATAGAGGCGTCAGCCAGAAGAGGCTCGACATCGCGGAATCTCTTGAGACCGCTGAAATCGAGCTTTTCGCCAGGGCCCCCGATATTGCCCTGAATGCCGCTCAGATCGCCGGAGAGCGCCTTTTCGTCGGCGCTGCAAACTGCCGTGACCTCCACGCCGGGCAGGTCACGCAGAGCCTTAAGATGGGTGCTTCCCATGAAGCCGAGTCCGAGTACAGCGATTCTCATACTCGCAGTAAAACAGGTATTGCGGCGATTCGCAATGGGAACTGCTAATGAAAATCGTAAAGATGATTTTCGGCAATGTACTCTGCCACCGGCCGCGGAAGATCCGCCGGCAAGCGACCCGCCGCGAGCTGCTCCCGAATCTCCGATGACGACACTGGAAGGTCAAGTCCCGTGAGTTCATGGACCCGCGCGCCCGGCGGCTTGGCATATTCGTGCCCCGGCCGCTTCACAACAATAAACTCGACCAGGCGCACGACATCTTGCCACCGGTACCACGACGCAATCTCCGCAAATGCATCCGATCCGATAATGAAAAACACTTCGCGATCCGGCGCGATCACCTTTTCAATCGTCACGATCGAATAGCTCTTGCCGCCGCCTTCTTCGAGTCGCGAAGCTTCAAATCGCGGATCGTCTTCGCAGGCGAGTTTCACCATCCGAAAGCGATCTTCATAAGTCGCGCCCAGCGACTCCGGCTTGTGCGGCGGATTCGCCGCCGGCACGAATAGCACACGATCCAGAGAGAAAGTTTCCGCGGCGGCGCGGGCCACCGTAAGGTGGGCGGAATGAATGGGGTCGAAAGTGCCCCCGAAGAGAGCGAGTCGCAATATTACATTATGCTTTAACGCGAGATGCCGACTAGAAACTCGAACTGACTTTGATTCGCTTGGAGCAGCGGTCCGCTCTCGCTTCCCCAATGCGTGTAGCGCAGTTCCGGCGTGATATGCAGAACGATGGCGTGGATATCGATTCCCGCGCCCAACACAAATCCCTTCTTCGAATTGGAATCGATCTGGAACGAGCCGCTGGTGAACTCGCGAAGCGCAATCCCCGCCTCCGCGTACGGCTTAATAATCGGCGTCGCCGGCATCCGAACCTTCCCGACTATAGGGAATTGCCACGTGCTTCCACTCCCGCTCGTTCCCACTCCATTCGATTGCAGCGTGTACGAATCGCCGTGATACAAGGCATCGGCTTCCACAGCAACGATCGGCAGCCGTAGCTCCACCATTGGTCCGATCGCAAATCTCCCGCTCTCTTCAATCGTCCCAATGCTGCTTCCCGAGAGCACATCGTTAAAGGGGACACCGCCAACGATGCCGTATCCCAGATGTTGCGCGCACAAACCGCCCGTCAACAACAACGCCAGAACCAGTCCCTTCACTTCTTGAGTTCCTTGATTTGCATATTTCTAAATTCAACCTGCATCGGCTGTCCCATGTGCAGTTGCAGCGCAATCACGCCACTCAGCTTCGACGCATCGTGTAATTCGGCAGTTACCAGGCCGTTGACTTTCAATTGAATAAAGTCGCCGTCGCACATCACCTCATACTCATTCCAATCGTGCGGCTTCACCACCGTTTCCGCCTTGCCTTTCCAGCCATTCACGATCGTGCCGCGCGTGCCCTTCTCGTCGTAAATCGATCCCCACCAGTTCCCGTCGGCCATATCGGCCTGGAGTCCGCGAACTACCCAATCGGGCTCCGCCTCGCTGCGAAACTGGATGCCGCTATTGTGATTGCGCAGCTTCACTTCAGTCTTCAAAATGAAATTCGAGTAATCGCGCTTCGTGATGAGAAACGAATTGTGAGTGAGCGTGACGCCTTCGGTCGACCCGATAATCTCGCCGTCGCGTACCGTCCACAATCGTGGGTCGCCAGTCCATCCGTCGAGAGTCTTGCCGTCAAAAAGCGGGCGGAAGCCGGGTTCCTGGGCCGAAGCAATCACGCCCAATAAAAGAGCAAACGCAACGAATCGCATGCGCGAATTGTAGCGAGTTACCATACCTCACGCATGGCACATCGCGCGACTGGAACTTTCGAAGTGAAACTGACGCCCCAACCGGCCGAGACGAACAGCGACCCCACGCTCGGCCGCATGACCATCGACAAGCAGTTCCAGGGCGATCTGGACGCCACCAGCAAGGGGCAGATGCTCACGGCCCGCACCGCCATCCAGGCCTCAGCCGGATACGTCGCCATCGAGCGCGTCACCGGTTCCCTTCAGGGACGCGCCGGATCGTTCACGCTCCAGCACACTGGCATCATGAACCGCGGCGAACCGCAGTTGACGATTTCCGTCGTGCCCGATTCCGGCACCGGCGAGCTGGAAGGAATTTCCGGCGAGATGTCGATCCAAATCGATGCCGGAAAGCACTCCTACGAATTCGAGTACAGCATCGAATCTATAGCGGTTTGACGAAGATCGCCGAAGTCTTCGTTTGCGTGTACCCCTCGCGCAAGTAGAAACGATGCGCCGCTTCCCTTTTGATTTGGCATCGCACGATCATTCGTTTCACACCCCGATCCCGCGCCCATTGCTCCGCCCGCTCGATCAGCGCGGCCCCGATCCCAGCGCTGCGATGCCCGCTTGAAACAACAAACCCGCCGATCTCCCCGCTAGGTTCGGCCTGTAAATGGTAAGCGACTCCAACATCGATCCAGCCCGCAACAGCATCTTGCACGCAAGCCACGAAAACGGCGTGTTCCGGCAGACTCGCAAGCCTCCGGATACGCTCCTCCATCACGGCCGTCTCGACGGGATAACCAAGCTCCTGGCTTAACCTCGCCGCCGCCTCGGCATCCGCGATGGCAATCTCCCGAATCGCAATCATGACGGAACGCCGCAAACGCGGAATCTACTTGATGCGTTCGTCCTTTTCGACTTTTCCGTCGCGGATGTGGATTACGCGATGCGCGTGAAGAGCGATATCGTGCTCGTGGGTGACCAGTACGATGGTGTTTCCCTGCTGGTAGAGCCGTTCGAAGAGGGCCATGATTTCATTGCCCGTTGCGGTGTCCAAAGCTCCGGTCGGTTCGTCCGCCAGCAGGATCGACGGATTATTAACCAACGCCCGCGCCACCGCGACACGCTGGCGCTGCCCGCCCGATAGCTCGTTCGGCTTATGAAACATGCGCTGCTCGAGATCGACCGCGCGAAGCGAGGTTCGAGCCCGCTCCGCCCGGACATCGGCGGAAACGCCGGCATAGATCAACGGCAGTTCGACGTTGTGGAGCGCCGACGCGCGCGAGAGCAGGTTGAACGTCTGGAAAACGAAACCGATCTCCTTGTTGCGAATCCGCGCCAGCTCATCGTCGCTCATATCGCTGACGAGCTTCCCGTTGAGATAGTACAGGCCCTTCGACGCCGTATCCAGACAGCCGATCAAGTTCATCAGCGTCGATTTGCCCGAACCCGAAGGACCCATAATGGCGACGTACTCGCCGCGCCGGATCTCGATGTCCACGCCGGAGACCGCATGAATCTCCTGGTCGCCCATGACGTAGGTCTTCCAGAGATCGTAGGTGCGAATGACGATGCCGTCGCGCTTGAGCTGCTCGCCGCGATCGACCAGTTCCTGGGTTGCCAATGCCGTTGCCATGATCGATTAAGTAGCTTCCACCTTCACAGGCGCCTTGTTGTCCACTTTCACCTTGGCCTCGTTACGCAAAGTGCGAATGATCTTGTAGCTGCCCGTGATGATCTCATCGCCGTCCTTCAATCCATCGAGTACTTCGATGTCTGTGGCGCCGGTGATGCCGGTATCGACCTTACGAAACTCGGCTTTCCCATTGGAGATGACGAATACGCCCTGAACCTCTTCTTTATTGGCTTTCTCAGTCGCCGGATCGGGCGTCGACGCCGCCTGCACTCCGCTCTTCGGAGGCGGCAACAGTTCGCCCTTCTGCCGCACCGTAAGAGCCTGGATCGGGATGGTCAAGGCTTTCTGCCGGGTTGCGGTAGTGACCTTCGCCGTGCACGACAGACCGGGCCGGATCTCGTCCGGAGGATTGTCGAGAGCCACCACTACTTTGAAGTCCTTCGCTTCCTGACTTGAAACCGCGCTCTGCGATGCAGCCAAACCGGTCGAACGCAGGATCGCCGTGTTGCCGATCTCGGTCACGTGACCCTTGAAAGTCTTATTCGGGATCGCGTCGATGGTTACATCCGCCAGTTGACCCAGTTGAACGTTAACGATGTCGGTTTCATCCACCTTGACTTCAGCGGTGATCAGGGACATGTCCGCGACCGTCATCACCGTGCTGGCCGTGGAACTCTGGATGCCCTGAACCACAGTCTCGCCGACCCGCACGGGAAGGTTAGTAACAATCCCGTCGAGCGGCGCGATCACCGAGTACTTCTCCACGACGTCGTCGAACCGGTTCAGATTCGCCTGCGCCTGCGTGACCCGCTTCTGATAAGAATTCTCCTGCGCCAGAGACTGCGCCTTGAGAGCGCGAGCCTGCGACAGACGGGTTTCTGCATCGCTGATGCCCGCGACAGCCGTGTCGTACTCCGACTTCTTCTGATCGTAGTCCTGCTTAGCCATCAGCTTGCTTTTGTAGAGTTCGTCGGCGCGGGCCATGTTGAGCTTAGTCCGCTCCATTTCGGCCTTGGCCTTCTCCACTCCGGCGGCCGCGGTCTGGATGGCGTCGTCAGCTGCCTTTGCGCCGGCTTCCGCCGCGGCGGAATCCGCGAGCGCGGAATTGATGCCCGCTTTCTGGGCGGCGACATCGGCCACAGCCTGCGTATTATCGATCTGGGCGACCACCTGGCCCTTGCGGACGCGGTCGCCTTCCTTTACGTAAATTGCGGTCAAGGGACCGTTGGCGTTGGCCCCCAGGTTTATGTAATTCTTAGGCTTGATCTCACCGGACGCGGTGACGATCGCGGTCAGGTCCTGACGGACGACCTTTCCTGTCTGCACGGTAACGATGCCGCGCTGGTTCATCTTGATGCTGGCGAAAATGCCACCGGTAACCAGCAGCGCTAAGCCTACGATCAGGAGGATCTTCCACTTACGTTTCACGTTGGGCACATCTCCTCGTCTTGTTTAGACGACGAGTCCTTTGCTTTTGTTCGATATATATACATTGTCGCGCAGTTCACTAAAATTCCGCCACTAACGGACACGGTTGAGACGGCGCGAAATTACAGAAAAATCACTTCCAGGTCACGGATTTTGGGGTTGCGTGCTCGCAATTGATGGTATCGGTGACGCCTCCCGCGATCTCGGCGCACGCATTCGAGGCCGCGGTTCGGAGAACGTGCTCCTGAGAGTCGCCCGACACGGTTTTGCATACCGTCCGGCCATTGTATTCCATGCAGACCTCGCCGCGAACCTTGTTCCCCATTGTGAAGCTTGAATAAATGATTACCACTAGTACTACCGCAACAAATATGACGCCGGCTATGACAGGTTTGTTCATACCGCGGCCCTCTGAACAAAGAAGTTCCCCATGCGGCGGAACTTATGGTACCGGTCGTCGATGAGCTGCTGCGCACTTAGGGCCGACAGCTCAGAAATGGCTTTCCGAAGGGTCTCCTTCAACAACTCAGCGGCGCCATCGGCGTCCACCTGCGCTCCTTCGGGCGGTTCCGGAACGATATCGTCGATAAGGCCCAGTTGCTTGAGGTCCGGTGCCGTCATCTTGAGAGCTTCGGCTGCCTGAGGGGCCTTCCCCGAGTCCCGATAGATGATCGCAGCGCAGCTTTCCGGTGTAATCACGCTGTAATACGAGTTCTCCAGCATGTAGACCCGGTTGGCGATGCCCAGGCCGAGAGCGCCGCCGCTCCCGCCTTCCCCGATGATCACCGCAATAACCGGAACATCCAGCCGCGACATCTCCCGCAGGTTGACCGCGATGGCTTCAGCCTGCCCGCGCTCTTCGGCGTCGATGCCGGGGTAAGCTCCCGGGGTGTCGATGAATGTCACGATCGGCCTGTGAAACTTCTCGGCCATCCGCATCAGCCGCATCGCCTTGCGATAGCCTTCCGGTTTCGGCATCCCGAAGTTGCGCCGCAGGTTTTCCTTCGTGCCGCGGCCCTTTTGCTGGCCGATGATCAACACCGGCTTGCCGTCCAAAAAAGCCATCCCTCCCACGATCGCGGGATCGTCGGCATACGCCCGATCTCCATGAATCTCGTTGAAATCCGTAAAGATCCGCTGGATGTAGTCGAGCGAATGCGGACGCTTGGGATGTCTTGCAAGCTGCACGCGTTCCCACGAGGGATTCGTAGCGGGCAGCTCGGGGGTCGGGGTTTCCCCTGGCTGTTGATCTGGCTCGTCTGCCATGTTTTAGAATAACGGAACTGTCACGAGGCTAGCACCTCTATGGACTCAGGACCGCAGATGCGCTCGATCTCGGCCTTGAACTCTTTATCCGGACGGACTTTGGCCGTGACATCCAGGATCACCGAGAAGTCCCGCGGCTTTTCGATCCGAAGGCGAACTTCGGTGCTCCCTTGCTTGCGCTGGAAAAGATCCCCGAGCGCTTGGGCCTTGTCGTTGTTTCCATTATTTCCCAGCCGGATCCGGATAGAGATCACCGAGGGAAGGTTTACGCGCGCGACATCAAGCGGCACGATATCCTGCACCGAGAGCTTTGGTGGGGCGTTATCTTCCGGCAGCACCATGGCTCGAACCAGCACCGCTTTGTCTTCCACCATCGACGTCAGCAACCGGTCGTACTGCGTGGTGAACACCATCGCTTCGAGCGATCCCTTACGATCCTCGAGTTGCATGGCCGCCCAAAGCTTCCCATCTTTATTACGTTTTCGCGCGATGCCGGTCAGGATGCCACATATGGCTACTTCGACTCCCTTCTCCAGCCCTTCGATCGTTTCCGTATCGTGTGTCGCCAGTTCGCAGATCTTGTCGTTGAATTCATCGAGCGGATGCCCGCTCACGTAGATGCCGAGCATCTCCTTTTCGCCTGAGAGCTTCTGCTGCGAAGTCCAGTCGGGGAGATTCGGCAGCGGATGGTCTACCGGCGCATCGGCCCCGAACATTTCTCCAAACAACCCGCTCTGTCCGCTCTCCCGATCCTTCCACGCCCGCTGCCCGGTCTCAATGGCGTTATCGGCGATCGCAAAAAGCTGGGCGCGATTGCCTTCGAGAGTATCCATGGCGCCGGCCTTGATCAAACTCTCGATGACGCGTTTATTGACGGCGCTCATATCCACGTTCTCGCAAAAATCGTAGATGGTGCGGAACGGAGTAGTGCGGGCTTTAATGATGCAGTCGGCCGCGCCTTCGCCGAGGTTGCGGACGGCGGAAAGCCCGAAGCGGATGGCGAGTTTATCGGCACGATACGCCGGCGTGAAGTTGCGATGGCTGGAGTTGACGTCCGGCGGAAGCACCGAGATCCCCATTTCTCGGCATTCGTTGATGTACTTCACCACCTTCCCGGTGTTCCCGGTTTCCGACGTCAGGAGCGCCGACATAAATTCCAGCGGATAACGCGCTTTCAGATACGCGGTCACATACGCCAGGTACGCGTAAGCAGCAGAGTGTGACTTGTTAAAGCCGTATCCGGCGAACTGTTCCATCAGATCGAAAACTTTTTCGATCTTCTTCTGTGCAAATCCCTTTTCGAGCGCGCCCTTGATGAACCGGTCGCGCTGCTTGGCCATCTCCTCGGCCTTCTTCTTGCCCATGGCGCGGCGCAGCAGGTCGGCATCGCCGAGCGAATACCCGGCCAGGCGATTCGAGATCTGCATCACCTGTTCCTGGTAGACGATAACCCCGTAGGTCTCTTCGAGAATCTCTTTCAGCTCGGGAAAATCGTAGATGACGCGTTTACGGCCGTGCTTGCGATCGATAAAGTCATCCACCATGCCGCCCTGAATCGGGCCCGGCCTGTAGAGCGCATTCAAAGCGCAGAGGTCCTCGATCCGGGTCGGCTGGTATTTGCGAAGAATATCGCGCATGCCGCGTGATTCAAACTGGAACACGCCGCTCGTATAGCCCTTCGAGAAAATCTCGTAGGTCTTGGTATCGTCTAACGGGAAATCGTCGATCGACAGCTTCTCGCCGGTATGCTGCGCCACCAGTTCGAGCGCGTCCTGGACGATATCGAGCGTCGTAAGTCCGAGAAAGTCCATCTTGAGAAGAGCCAGCTTCTCGAGACCGACCATGTCGTACTGCGTAACAATTTCGTCTTTGTTCGTCTTGTATAGCGGGACGAGATCTTTGAGCGGCTCAGGCGAAATAACCACTCCGGCCGCATGCATTCCGCAGTTGCGAGCCATCCCCTCCAGTCGCTGTGCCACTTCCAGGATTTCTTTTACGCGCGGATCTTTGCGGCTCGCTTCTTCAAAGCCGGGCTCGGCCAGGATGGCGTCCTTGAGCTTGATATTCAGGACAGTCGGGACAAGCTTGGTGACCTTCTCGACATCGGCAAAGGTCATATCGAGGACGCGGCCAACATCTTTAATCGCTTGCCGCGCGCCCAAGGTGCCGAACGTGATGATCTGGGCCACTTGCTCGCGCCCGTATTTCTCCGTGACGTATTGAATGACTTCGCCGCGGCGCCGGGTATGGAAGTCGATATCAATATCGGGCATGCTGACGCGTTCCGGATTGAGGAAGCGCTCGAAAAGCAGCCCGTATTCGAGAGGATCGATATCGGTGATCTCCATCGCATAGCTGACCAGGCTCCCGGCGGCCGATCCGCGCCCCGGTCCCACGGGAATACCCTGCTGCTTGGCAAAACGAATGAAGTCCCACACGATCAGGAAGTAGCCCGAAAACTTCATCTGCTGGATAATCTTGATTTCCGTATCCAGCCGCTCCGCGTATTCCGGGAGATCGTGTTTCAGGCCTCCCGCCTTCCGCAGAGCTTCGAGCCGGGGACGGCGTTTTTCGAATCCCTGGCGCGCAACATATTCAAAATAAGTATCGGTAGTGTGCTCGGCGGGAACGTCGAACTTCGGGAACGGCTCCTGGACCTTCTCCAGTTTCACGCGGCAGCGCTGTGCAATCTCCCACGGCATGTCGAGCGATTGCTCAAACTCGCTGAACAATGCCGCCATCTCATCGCGCGATTTGAGATAAAACTCCGGCTGCGTAAACCGCATGCGATTCGCATCGCTCATGGTCTTGCCGGTCTGGATGCACAGCATGATCTCGTGAGCGCGCGCGTCGTTCTTGCGCATATAATGCGCGTCGTTGGTAGCGACCAGCGGAATACCCGATTCTTTCGAGAGCCGGCTGAGATGCGGGATCAAAATCCGGTCCTGGTCAAGGTTGTGATCCTGAATCTCGAGGAAGAAATTGTCGCGCCCGAACAGGTCGCGATATTCGTGCGCCAGGCGGCGCCCTTCGTCGTAGCGCTGCGCTACCAGGGATTCATTGATATCCCCCCGCAGGCACGCCAACATCGCGATCAGCCCGCTCGAATGCTTCGCCAGCAAATCTTTATCGATGCGTGGCTTGTAATAGAAGCCGTCCAGGAACCCGGTCGACACCAGCTTAATAAGATTGCGATATCCATCCTGGTTTTCGCACAGCAGCACGAGATGGTTGTACCGATCCGTGTCGCTGCGCGTCTTGTGTCCCTGCTGCGAGACATAGACTTCGCACCCGATAACGGGATGGACCCCTTTAGCCTTGGCCCCGTTATAAAACTCGACGGCTCCGAACAGATTGCCATGATCCGTCATCGCGACGGCTGGCATTTTCTGCTCGAACGACCAGGTCCATGAGCTGCGAAATCTCGCACGCCCCGTCGAGGAGTGAGTAATCGGTATGGCAGTGAAGGTGGACGAAGGGTGTATCAGTGCTCATCGGTTACCAACGGCCGGGGGGAGGGGACATTTCTATCGTACCGCGTGAGCCGCGGGACGGCCGGCCATTTTGAAGCGGGCTGGAACGGGGACGGCCTCGCTGGCGCCAGGTCGGATCGTCCCCGGTGCGCGAAGAAGTTACTTCAAACGTTACTTTACGGTCGAGTCGCTAGCTGGTTGTGTTTTCTCTGCCGAACAGCAGCAGAGGAATTCTAGAATCCATTCAAGCAGACACCACATGTGATCTAAATTTCCTTTCTTGCCAGTCAGTAGCAGCGATAGCCCGCTTTGGGAGGTTCACGGGCGTCAGACAGTATAAGGCAAGTTCGTCCACCGCGAAATCATTTTAATGATCAACTGCCATCCGGAAAACCGCCTCGATGCAAAACCATCGGATAATGCGGCAGCGTCTCAGGCTTCTGGACCGCCGCTCGCCAATTGTCCGGATACGGCTCCAATCCCGGAAACAGATTCAGTTCCAGCGACTCGCGCAGCTCTCGGATAGTGTTATCGCCAAAACGCTCCCGCCAACGATCTTCGATGTCAGCCAGCAACTTCCGATACGCCTCTTGAGCTTCCAAACCTTTCGGAGTGAATCGAACGACCTTAGTCCGGCTCCCAGCCTTCTCCGGCTCAATCACGACGAGGCGCTTCTTCATCAGGAAACCCAGCGCCATCCGAATCGCTTCTTTCGACACCCCGCTCAGGAGCGGAAGGTCTCGGACCCGCACACCTTCCTCATTGAGCACACGCACGACATTCGCGCAGATCGCGAGCGACAACTCCGATTCGCGCTCGAACTCGATAGCGAACGCCAGCAGCGCCCGCGAAAGCAGCGCCGGAAGAGTCAGACCGGAATCGATAACCTCTTCGCGTCCGCCCGCCGGCCCTCTACTGAACAGTCCATATCGGAGAATCGGAAGACAATCAGGGAGTGCCATGTCGAACCGCCGGATCAACGCCCGCAGCGACTCTCGAAGCCGCTCGACCGCATCTTCGCCAAACCGCCCCTCCCAGCGTTTCTCGATGACGTCGAACAGCGGCCGCCAAACCTCCCGAGCCATCCGGCCCTTCGAAGTGGCGCGAATCAACCCGTCTTCAACCTTGACGTACCCCCACCTCACCATGCCGTTCAAATTGGTCTTGGCGCGGGCGAGCGCCTCTAATTCACGAACCGTCACGCCCTCCTCGCCGACGAACCGCATGCATGTCGACCACATTGCCATCGACGCCAGCCAGGGACCCTGACCCTTGCCCTGCATGGTCGTCCGGTGCGGCATGCGATGCTCGAATTCGTTGTCGAACTCGATGATGAATGCGACCAGTGCCTGCGAAAGCAAGGTCGGCAGCGGCAGACCGTCACCCATTATCTGTTTTCGAATTCGGGCCTGCGCGGAGAATCGACGATGATCGCGCGGCCATCCGTAAGCGCCTTGATCGAATGGCGGGAATTACCCGGGACGATCGCAACCACGCCGGCCCGCGCGATCTGCGCAACACCATCGATAGTCACCTCGAGCTCGCCCTCGATCACCTCGTAAACTTCCTCTTGAGGATGAAAGTGTTCGTGAATCGACGCCCCGCGCGTGAACTCGTAATGCGCGAACGTCATGCTCTGCGAGTGGAAATACCGTCCATGCCAGCCCGGCAACCGCTCCACAACATCGAGGCTGCTGGTATCGACGAAGGGCATTCGTTCTCTCCCCCTGAAGAATCCTAACATGTCCCCTCCGCGCATGAGCCACGATGGAACATTTGGGACCAGCCGAACGTAAGCAGGCTGTAGGAGAACCCTATGCCTCTGTGTCTTCACTTGGCTGGTTCTATTCTGCTCGTATCAACCGTGGCTCCTCTTTATTCACAAGACTCCCTTGCCTGGAAGGATCCGTCGCCGCACGTCACGAGATTCGTCAACGTCGATAAGAATGTCCGGCTGGAAGTGCTGGACTGGGGCGGTTCTGGCAGCCCGATCGTTCTTCTGGCCGGCGGCGGGGATACGGCCCACGTATTTGATGACTTTGCGCCGAAGCTCACCGCCGGTCATCATGTGTACGGTATAACGCGGCGCGGTTTTGGAGCCTCCGGCTATTCGACCACGGAGAATCCGGCTGACCGCCTCGGCGATGACGTGCTGACAGTGCTTGATTCCCTCAAATTGAATCGGGCGATCTTGATCGGACACTCGATTGCCGGTGCGGAATTGAGTTCGGTCGCAAACAGCCATCCGGACCGAATTGCCGGATTGGTCTACTTAGACGCCGCTTATTCTTACGCCTTCGACAACGGCGAGGGAGCGAGTATTAAGGAGATCCAAAAACTCCAAGGCCCTCAACCTCCGCCACCCGCCAACATGGATCTGGCCAGCTTCCATGCGCTACAGAAATACTACGAGCGTGTAAACGGATTCCGATTCCCCGAAGCAGAACTCCGCCAGCAATGGGAAGCAACTCCTAGTGGATCGGTTGGAAAACAACGGAACATGCCTGGTGGTCCCATGTTAATGACCCTGTTGAACGGCCCTAACAAGTTCACCAACATTCCTGTACCTGCGCTTGTCATTTTTGCAAATCCGCACAGTCAGGGAACCTGGGTTGACGGCAACACAGATCCTTCGATACGTACCGCGGCCAAAGCTTATTCCACTGCGCTTTCAGCCTTGACAGAAAAGCAAGAAAAGGCCGTCGCAACTGGCGTGCCTGCGGCGCATGTGATTACTCTTCCGGGCGCAAATCATTATGTGTTCCTGTCGAACGAGGCGGACTCGCTGCGGGAGATCCGGTCCTTTCTCGCCAGCCTGCATTAGTCAGGGGAGCATAGCTCAGTCGACGATCGATTGATACGCCAACTGCATAAACTCCGCCCGCTTGGCGAGATCGAGTAGAGTCTGGATCATAAATATACCGATCATATTCTGGCTCGGATCGATCCAGAAAGTCGTGCCGGCAGCTCCGCCCCATCGGTATTGACCCGCGGAAGGAAGCGCGGCGGTTTTACCTGGACCCTTGCTGATTGCAAAAGTCAATCCGAAGCCGTGGCCCGGCGCCAGTAATGGGTTGACCGCTGGCAAATCCCCGAGCACATCCGAGCGCATCAGTTCTACGGTGAGTGGGCTCAGCAGACGCTCGCCCTCCAGTGCCCCGCCGTGAAAGAGCATGCGCACGAAGCGGAGATAGTCAAACACAGTGGACGTAAGCCCCCCGCCGCCCGAATACATCTTGGGCGGCTGCCGAAACCCGACCTGGAACGGCCCGGTCATTCGATAGATGACGCCTCCCGGTATCGGCGCATAGATCGGCACGAGCCTATCCCACTTCGCTTCATCGACGTGAAACGCGGTATCCACCATCCCGAGCGGTTCGAATATACGCTTGGCAAAGAACTCAGCAAGCGTCTGGCCGGAGATGACCTCCACCAGACGTCCAAGCACGTCCGTCCCAAAGCCGTAATCCCACGCAGTCCCGGGTTCGCGCACCAGCGGAACCTCGGCGAGGCGCTTCACAAATTCAGCGGACGTGATATCGTGCGAGACCAGTTGAATACCGCGCTGTTGATAAACAAGCTCTCCCTTCTCGTCGTGAGGTCCCGTGTAGTTGAACCCCGTCGTGTGGCGCATCAGGTCGAGCACGGTAATTGGCCGCGCTGCTGGGACGGTTCCGGTCAGCACCATCTTGCCGCTCGATGGCTCCGGTGCTTCCACCGCAACCCGCATCTGGCGGAACTCCGGCAGGAAGTTGGAGATGGGATCGAGGAGAGCGAACGTGCCTTCCTCAAAGAGCATCATCGCCGCCACTCCCGTTACTGCCTTGGTCATCGAGAATATCCGGAAGATGGCATCTTCACGCATGGGCGCGCCGGCTTCCTTGTCTCCCATACCCCAGGTTTCGAAATAGCCGACATGACCCCGCCGCATGATGAGACCGAGCCCTCCGGCCATGCGGCCACCGTCAATGTGGCTTTGCATCTTGGCGCGGATGCGACCCAGGCGCTTGGCTGACAAACCGGCCGCTTCGGAATTTACAGACAAGGTCGGCGCCATTTCCGACCAATCATAGCAACTCAAATCCGCCGATCTGGACGGCGCGGCACTGGACTCCTACTTCTTCATTTCTTCGTCGTCGGTGTTGGCATCCATATGCATGTCCATTCCGGCCCACACGTCGTTGGGCGACGCTGCGTTGGGGTAGACATGAGTCATCCATCCGAAGACCACTGGAATCCAAAGTCCGTGCGCCTCTTTGCACGCCGCTTCGGTGTGGATACTTCCTAGCGGACCAAACTGCGCATGAGACCCATATTGCGCCTCGAGAGGCAAGCTTCGCGGTCCGCCGCAGAAGTCCACGTGACGATGCCAGGTCGCGATGCTTAGCGGAGCGACTGCACTCAGCACTTGTGGCGTCGACGCCTGCGGAGCGGTGTACATAACGCCGACAGCTTTCATGCCCTCCGGCGTGCGTTTGTATAGGATCGACCCCGGATGATCGTAATCGATGTGGCGCTGCTCCAGCCTGTTGTAGCGATAGTTCGTGTAATGTACTTCTTCGCCCAGCTTGCCCGTGGGATGAAACGGCTTGTAGCCGTCACGAAGCGCGGTATTGACATCAGAGTAATGTGCAACCACGCCGCGAGCTGCCTCGACGATCCTCTGCGCGCGCCCTTCATCGCCCGGTTGCGGCTTGCCCTTGAGCGACATTTGCATGTGATTGCCCATCTTCATCGAGGGCACCGGCGTGTCATCGGTTTTGCCGCCGTAGTAGCGAAGCAGCCGCTCCCACAACGGAAATTGCTGCGTCATTTCGGCCGTGAGACAACAGAACAGACCCAGAAGAAGAATGAACTTGAGATGCTTCGCCACGAAACCTCCTACACCAGAAAACTACGCCTTCGAATGATCGTCATTTTGAGGAATAATCTCTACAGCAATAACGGATTCTCGGGCAGACTTGTTCCTTAAGGTCCGAGACACCCGACTCGCGTGTCCGCGACTCGCTTCAGCCATACCCCACACAGCTTTTGACAGCCGCGACTGTCACGCGTTTGTGGTCGCCATGTCACCGCAATTTGATGCTGTCCTCCATGCCGATAGGCGCTCAGAAAAGATGGCCTGGTTAAACCCGCAAGTCGGGCAGCACCATCGAGGCGCGACAAAGATTCACAAAAAACTAGCCCATTTAGCTCTACAAAATCGAATGACGACCGTGAAACGGGATTGGTTTTGATTTCACTGTCTATTGACAATAAGACTCAGAGGAGCGAATCATGCCCATAAATAACGCGATACCCTCCGTACGCATCAGCCCGGCCAACGATGACATTTCGAAAGAGCTCGGTTTTCTCGCCGAACTCGCTGGCACCTGGCATGGCAAAGGCTTTAACCTCATAGCGCGGCCCGATGGATTGGGCGGCCAACCCTTATTTCTCGAGCTCAATGAGACCAGTGAGACTTTACGGATTGACGAAATTGGTTCCGACATCCCGAATCGCGGCGATGCTGTGGCTGATATCGACTTATTTGGCTTGACTTACCTTCAAAAAATCAGCGATTCCGTCACCGGCGGCGCCCTTCACATCGAGCCGGGAATCTGGGTGAGGACGCCCGATGACCCTGCGTCGCCCAAGCAACAGAACGTTACCCGCATGGCGACGATTCCGCACGGGAATGCCCTACTGGCAGAGGGCACAGCCTTTCAAGTGAGCCCTGCCGGCGGCACGTTCAACTTCGAGCCGGTCAACACAGCTCCCTTTAAGATAGGCGACCCTATGCCGCCTGGGGGAACCGTGAGCGGGTTTCCGGAATTCAATCTCGCCGTGCCCGAGTCGGCCGCCAATCCAAGAACTCCGTTCGGGAATACGCCTCCCATACCGCTTCCCGCGAACATCAATGGCGTCCCCATGCAGACTGTGATCAACGATCCCACACGGCTCCTTCAGGCGGCGATCAAAGGCCAGAACATCAAGAAGATGGTCGTAATCAACATCGCCACGGTCGCGAATCCGACAGGTGTCAAACCCGTCGCGGGAGGCGGCGGTGGCGTCGAAAATATTCCATTCCTCCAAACCAATGCCAATGCCGCGGTAGTGTTCGCGACTTTTTGGATTGAGACGATCGAGCATCCGTTCCACGACTTCATGCAACTCCAGTACGTGCAGACGGTCATTCTGAACTTCCCCATCATCAAACCCCCGGCGCCTCCCGTGCCGTTCAGTTGGCCGCACGTCTCTGTCGCTACGCTCCGCAAGACTTTCGGCGGGCAGTAATCGGTATCAAACGTTGTTCAGCCTGCAAGTGCGTCGTAACAACCAACGGCGCGCTTGCAGGTCGAGTTCGATGGCTGCCCCGTCGCTGCCTCCAATTAAGGTTATACGCGCATAGGAGGAATCATGAGTCTGAAGAATTCCGTTCTGATCGTCACACTGCTTCTCGCCGTAGTTCAGAACTGTGCGGCGCAATCGACCATGCAACCATGGCTCACCCGGTCATTCGATAATTCACGGAGCGGCTGGAATCCGCATGAGACCCTACTGACGCAAGCCTCCGTTCAGACCAAGGGAATATTCCGGGCCACCATCATTCCGCTCGTCGGGGACGCGCGCGGCATGGAAGCGCAGCCGCTCGTCTTGCCCAACGTAAAGACCGATCTCGGCACCCACGACGTGTTGGTGCTTCCCTCCATGGCAAACGTGGTGCGTGGTGTTGACGCTCACGATGGCACCGGCATATGGCAGGCCAATTTAGGCATGGCGATAAATGGATCGCAGCGGATCGACTCCCACAACATCAATCAGCATTGGGGGTGCATCTCTACGGGCGTGATCGACCCCGACACACAGCGACTCTACCAAGTCTGCTGGGTCTCGCCCGACAAGTCCGGCAACCCGCAAACAGCGCGATATTTTATGTTTGTGCTGAACGTGGCAGACGGCAAGCAGGTGGTCCCGCCGGTGCTGATCGAAGGCACGAGTCAGGGACAAGATTTCAATTCGCAAATGCGCAAGCAGCGATCGTCTCTGGTGGAGACCGACATTAACGGAGTAAAGACAGTGTTCGGATGTTCCGGGACCATCTTCGAGACCGGGGCCGGCGCCGATGGCTTTTGCTTCGCATTCGACGTGGCCACCAACAAAATGGGTCCCATGTTGGCCATGACAGCCGGCGACGGTGCGGGCGTATGGATGGGCGGACAAGGTGTCGCCGCCGATCCGCAGGGCTTCCTGTACGTTATCACCGGAAACGGCGATTTCGACGGCAAGAGTCTCTTCGGCGAGTCGTTTCTGAAACTACGATATAAGCCTGCCGGCGGTGGGAACGCCGCCACTCTTCAAGTGGTAGATCATTGGACGCCGTGGACCGACTTCGGGAGGACCGGACAGACCCAAGCCCATCTGACACCGAAAATGGCCGGCATGAGCGCGCCATCGGAGGCGATTCGGCGGCCAGTGAACGCCGGCATGAACATCTCCATGGAGAAAGCCGAGGTCAAGGTCGCGCCGGCGGTGGAAGGCCGCGGCGTCCCCGCGGTGCAGGTCTTTCCTGCCGCGATGGCCACCGGCGCATGGTCCGACGAGGATTGGGGCTCTGCCGGCCCCGCCTGCATCTTCTCCATAGGAGTTTGTATTGCAACCGGAAAAGATGGCATCGGCTATCCCATCAAAACGGCGCACCTGGGTGGAACCACTGTCGCCGATCTCGCGAAGCCCAAAAACAACTGTGACAAGCTCGCCTCACCGCCAGTCTGGCTGACCATGAGTCCCGGCCAGGTGGATAGCTGCCCGAACGATCCAAGAACCTTGAATTTCTTTCCCAACGGCGACACAGCCCATCTCCACATGACGCCGGTCCAGTTCCACGATCCCGTGCTAAACTCCTGGACGATTTTCGCCTGGGGAGAGAATTCCCAGCTTCACAAATGGGCCGTCAGTTCAACCGGGACCCTGACCTATAAAGCACAAAGCCACGAGTTCGCGAGCGCGGACGTCCGTGGTGTTCCTCCCGGAGGCATGCCCGGCGGATTCTGCTCGGGATCGAGCAACGGAGCCGACCCGGACTCGGCAATCCTCGTTTGTACCATCCCATACGGCGATGCCAACACCAACGTCGTGAACGGTCGATTACTGGTCTACGATCCCGTGCATCTGGCCCCCGACGGGTCGCTCAAGGTCCTCTGGGACTCGCAGCAATTTGCCATTACGTTTCTCTTCAATAAATTCAACCCTCCGGTGATAGATGGTGGACAAATCTATGTGCCGAATTATAACGGCGGCGTAGACGTTTACCGGCTCGTGCAATAGTTCCACGACGATGTGGTTGTATTTATCCGCGACACCTCGGCGGCGAAGACATGGTCTTTCGCGAGATTGCGCGTTTTGCACGGATCAGTTTCGTCGAGTTATTCTCATAACTCGGCGTTGGCTGTAGGTCGAAGTCGATTTCGGCGCGCGGGGAGCAGAACGTCATGAGCGATAAATGGTATGCACGGCCGGTTCTGTTCGTAGCGGACATCGACAGGTCCGTCGATTTCTATGTGAAGCAGCTCGGGTTCACGCAAGCCGTGGCGATATGACGACGAGGGGAAGGCGTTCGTCGCGCAGGTCGACCGGCAGCGGCTGCGAGCTCATTCTCTCTTCTCAATGGCCCGATAAAGTGGGCAAGGGCCTGATGTTCATCTCGCTCGATGTCGCCGTGCTGGACGCCTTGCGGGCGGATCTGGAAGGGCGCGGCGTGGATGTAAAGGACGGGAATTGGGGCTACCGGCTAATGGTCGTCGCGGACCCGGACGGCAACGAGCTCTACTTCCCTTATCCGAAGTCGCCCTAAGTCAGGCATGTAATTCCCACCACCGACTTTTCCAATCTCATCCGCAGCAGGATGGAGCTGCCGATTCCTGCTCCCGCTACTCGCAAAAATCCAGGACACCCGTTTCGGAACCCCGACGGTAACGGAGGGGCAATAGCCGGTAAGTTCCGATGACCAGAAGCGGCGCCCTCCGGCCCTCACGAGCCAAGAAAAGCGCCGCCTCCGCCAAACCTAGGCAACGTCGAAGCGATCGAGGTTCATCACCTTGTCCCACGCAGCCACGAAGTCTTTCACAAACGTCTCCTTCGAGTCGTCACATGCATAGACTTCCGCGACCGCCCGGAGCTGGGAGTTGGATCCGAAAACAAGGTCCACACGGGTGCCGGTCCACTTGACTTTGCCCGTCGCGCGATCGCGCCCCTCATACACCCCTTGCCGTGCCGACGACGCGCTCCACGCCGTATTCATGTCGAGCAGGTTGACGAAGAAATCATTCGTCAGCGTCCCCGGCCGATCGGTGAAGACGCCGTTCTTCGACTGCTCGAAGTTGGCATTCAAAGCGCGCAAGCCGCCAATGAGAACCGTCATCTCGGGTGCAGTCAGAGTCAACAACCGCGCGCGATCCACCAGCAGCTCCTCCGCCGATCTTTCGTGTCCCTTCCGTAGGTAGTTGCGGAACCCGTCCGCGGTCGGCTCCAATACTTCGAACGACTCCACGTCGGTTTGCTCCTGCGAGGCATCCGTGCGCCCCGGCGTGAAGGGAACCTTCACTTCGTGCCCGGCTTTCTTCGCGGCTTCCTCGACGGCCGCGCATCCACCCAGAACGATCACGTCCGCGAGCGATACTTTCTTCCCGCCGGACTGCGAACCGTTGAACTCCGTTTGGATAGCCTCCAGGGTCTTCATCGTTTTCCCCAGTTCAACAGGCTGGTTGACCTCCCAATACTGCTGCGGCGCCAGGCGAATGCGAGCTCCGTTCGCTCCACCGCGTTTGTCGGTGCCGCGGAACGTCGCTGCTGCCGCCCAGGCGGTCCGGACCAATTCCGAGATGGACAGGCCTGATGCGAGGATCTTAGATTTGAGTGCGGCAATATCCTCTTCCCCGATCAATTCATGATCCACGGGCGGAACGGGGTCCTGCCAGAGCAGATGCTCGGCGGGAACCAGCGGGCCGAGGTATCTCGAAACGGGACCCATATCGCGATGCGTCAGCTTAAACCAAGCCTTAGCGAAAGCCTCAGCGAACTCGCCTGGATTCTCGTGATACCGCTTAGAAATTTTCGCGTAACTCGGGTCCACTTTGAGGGCGAGGTCCGTCGTGAACATCATGGGCGCGTGCTTCTTTGATGGATCGTGAGCATCCGGCACGGTGCCCGCCGCGGCCCCGTTCTTAGGCGTCCATTGATTAGCGCCGGCGGGACTCTTCGTGAGTTCCCAGTCGTAATTGAACAGGTTGTCGAAATAGTTGTTGTCCCATTTCACCGGGTTGGTGGTCCATGCGCCTTCTAAACCGCTGGTGATCGCGTGGGCGCCTACGCCGGTGCCGAACGTGTTCTTCCAGCCGAAGCCTTGTTCTTCGACGTCTGCGCCTTCGGGATCGGGACCGACGTACGGCCCGGGATCGGCGGCGCCATGGGCTTTTCCAAACGTGTGTCCGCCGGCAATGAGAGCCACCGTCTCCTCGTCATTCATCGCCATGCGGCCGAACGTCTCTCGGATGTCCTTTGCGGCGGCGACCGGATCCGGCCTTCCATTGGGCCCTTCAGGATTCACATAAATCAGGCCCATCTGAACAGCGGCGAGAGGATTCTCAAGCTGACGGTCGCCTATGTAGCGCTCGTCCGCCAGCCACTTGCCCTCAGGCCCCCAGTAAGTGTATTCATCCGGCTCCCAGGTGTCCGGACGCCCGCCGCCGAAACCGAACGTTTTGAATCCCATCGATTCCAGAGCGACGGTACCGGCGAGGACCATCAGGTCGGCCCAGGAGATTCTCCGGCCGTACTTTTGTTTCACCGGCCAAAGCAACCGCCGCGCCTTATCGAGGCTCACGTTGTCCGGCCAGCTGTTGAGAGGCGCAAATCGCTGCGCTCCGGAACCCGCGCCGCCTCGGCCATCGGAAATGCGGTACGTGCCCGCGCTATGCCACGCCATACGAATTAAGAGCGGACCATAATGGCCGTAGTCCGCGGGCCACCATTCCTGCGATTTCGTCATCAAAGCATGCAGGTCTTTGATCACCGCATCGAGGTCGAGCGTCTTGAACTCCTCGGCGTAGTTGAATTCTTCGCCCATCGGATCCGACAACGGGGAAGGCTGATGGAGAATCTTGAGGTTTAATTGATTGGGCCACCAATCCAGGTTGGACTTGGCGCCGGCAGTGCGCTTGAAAACGCCGCCGATGAACGGGCACTTGGTTTCGTTCTCGTGTTGCTCTTCAGTAAAGGGGACCGGCGCCCCTTCTTCGTTGTTGACTACTTGCTCCATATGTTTCTCTCCTTTGAATCACTCAAAGACTGTGACGAACTACGAACTATTCTTCGCGCCCGCGCTGCGCCGGGCGCATTTCGTGCATAGCCCCCGGAAAATGAGTTCACACTCGCGAAGCACCCGCTTACCAAGTGTGCGCGAGGCGGGCTTGGGCACGTCGTACCAATCCATGTCCTCAACATTGCCGCAGCGGTCGCAGATGAAGTGGTGATGCCGCATGCCTTTGGCATCGAATCGCGCGGCCCGGCCCTCGACGGCCACTTCGCGCACCAAACCCGCCTGCACCAGGTCCCGCAGATTGTTATAAGTAGTGGCCCTCGACGAGCGCGGATCCACGCGATTTACGGCTTCGAAGATTTCCGCGGCCGTCGGATGCCCGTTGTGTTCCAACAGGAAGGCCATTACCGCGTAGCGCTGCGGAGTGCACCGCAGGCCGCTGCTTTCCAAAGACCGTCTAATCGCTTCAGCGTCCATCGAACCTTTAGAATAAGTCTAATGTAACACTTTGTCGAGAGGATGTCTGCCCCGGCGGACACTCAGGATCGAGTCAACGTCGAGAGGACGCTGACTCGATCGTCAAATAAGATGAGAAGGTCGATACATTGATGGCCACAAGCTGTCAGAACGCCAGCTTCAAGTCGATCCACGCCCTTCTCGGCGCACCCGGAGCGAAGAACGTCGCGCTTTGAGAGGGGGTGCTTCCCGCAAACGGTCCATTCGAGTAGGCCTGGAACGGCAGGGATTGAAATGCGCCCTGCGCCGTCAACACGGTATTCGAGAGCCATGCCGCCGTGTAATACTCACGGTTGAAAAGATTGTCGATCTGCAGCGCCAGTTGAAAATGGCGCGTGAAATCGTAGTGGGCGCGGAAATTGGTGATCGCGTAGCCGGGTGAGATGCCGGGTCCCAAGTAATGGACGCCATCGGCCGAATAGGCGTTGTTTTCATTGCCCCTGGCGTACGAACTCGACGCAATCACCTCATTCATCTCGAACATTAATCTGCGGGTGGCTTGCCAGATCGCAAACGCCTTCCCGGTATGCTTCGGAATGAGCGGAATTCGATTCCCAGGGTGTACGGTGACGGTGCCATCCAGTCCTGGATATCCTTCGAGCGCAATGTCGTTGGTGTTGTTCGCAGAGCCGTCCAGCGTCTCGACGCTTTGGTAGGTGGCTGAAAGAAATGTCCAATCCAGGCCCCAATTAACCGGCCCGATGCGTCCATCCAGGTCCGCGTCGAAACCCTCCCGAAGGGTTCTCGCGAAGTTTTGGAAATATCCGGTCCCGATTTCGGGCGCCGCGATGAAGAGAATATCGTTATGATTCTCATCCCGGAAAGCGCCCGCGCTCCAGCTCAGATTGTGGAATGTCGGGATCTCCGGCTTGCCGCGCAAGCCCACCTCCCACGTGTCGGTGACCACTTGTTGGAGCGGCGGATCGGATGAAAGAGAATTGGGCAGACTGCATGGGGCGCTGGGGTCGGCGCATCCGAGCTCAATCGACGTCGGCGCGCGGCTTCCCTGGGCGAATCTCGCGTAGGCATTGACGCTTGCGATCGGACTCCACGTGATTCCGACGGCCGGATTGAACCGCTGGAATGTGTAATCTCCCGTGAGAGAGCCGGGGCCGGCGACCGGATTGAGCAGATCGAGATTATCGACCCGATCGTAGTTATAGCGCCCGGAGACTGTCACGTTCACCTTCTTCCAGAGCGTGAGCGTGTCGGCGAAATAAAGGCTCCAGTTAGGAGCGTGACCTTTGAATCCTACTCGAGTGTCGATCGGATTGCCATTGGCGTCCACGGTTGATCCGTCCTGCCAGGCTGGAACGCTGACCAGGGAGTAGTTCGGAAGAACATAGGCAAAATCGGTGTTCTGAGTGTAGGTAATATTGTTGCGGTCGATCGACGCTCCGGCCGCGAATTGGTTGCGCCCAATGCCTGGATTCGTGATCCAGGTGAATTGGCCTGAAAACCCGTACTCATTCTGCACTTGCTTCGAGTAGACATTCATGCCATCGCAAGTGCTGTCGGGACTGCCGAGGGAAAGCGCTTCCGCAATGCAGGCCCATTTGGGAAAGGGTGTGTTGGTAATGTCGGCGCCGCTGGTCGGAAAGCCCGTGTATCCGGCTGCGGTGAGAACCGCTTGCTCCTCTGGCGTAGGCTGATAGACGTCATTCCCCGCCACGTCGCCGTTAAAGTTGGGATTGATCGCTTCGGTTCGAATGTTGCGGTACCACGCATTTCCGGTAAAGGTCAGACGATCGCTGAACGTATGCCGGGCGATGAAGTTGAATGAAGGAGAGCGGTTGGCGGTGCTGTCGGGTACCGAGTAAGAACTCGTGTAGTTGGCCGCGAGCAGCCGGTAATCCTGAACGCCGTTGCCGAGCAGCGTGTTATACGCGTAGGACATGGTGAGCGCGAGATCCGTCTTTTTCGTGCGCCAGCCCAGTCGTGCGAATCCCTGGCGGACATCGGACGGCGAATCGAAACGCCACCCTGATTCGTGAAATCCGAGTCCTGACAGGAACCAGTTAAAGCCGGTCGCTTTGCCGCCGCCCCACTCGCCCTCCACTTCCTTGCGTCCGCTGCTGCCATACAAAACGTGTCCGCCCCAGCCCGGATTTGTTAACCCGCTTTTCGTCGTTACCGAAAGCGCTCCGCCCAAGGTATTCAGCCCGAATAGCGGGTCCGATCCGGGTATCAGCGCGACCTCCGAGATCGCGTCTTTGGGGATGAGATCCCAGCTCACCACGTCGCCGAACGGCTGATTCTGGCGCACGCCATCCACGTATACCGAAATGCCTTCCGGCGTACCGAGCAGGGGCGAAGCGGTATAGCCGCGATAGTTCACATCGGGTTGGAAGGGGTTGCCCTGCATTTCGTTCAGATACACGCCGTTCAATGCCCGGCTCATGAAATCGCTCAGATCGAGCGCTCCGCTGTTCTCAATGTCGGCCGCCGTCGCGGTCTGAACTGGAGCTGCGATTTGGTTAATCTGGAGATCCGTTCCAGCGAGCGGCGTCTCGGAGACCACATCCACCTTGGTGGCCTGAGCGCCAATTTCCATGGAAATACTGCGAGTCACAGGCGCCGCGGACTGGACTTCGATCATGACAGACTGCGTCGTGAATCCGGATTTCGAAACCTGCAGCCTGTAGCGGCCGAAGGGTAAATTTCTAAAAACTATCTTTCCCTGCGCATCGCTTTGAAATTCACGCGTCACTCCTGCCCCGATGCTTTCCAACTTCCCCGCGGCCTGCATCGGGGCGCCGGAGGGATCCTTGACCTGCAGGCGGATTTCTCCTTGAGGCGCTTGGGCCCATAAGGCCGTAGTGATGCAAAGAAGGAAAACGACGAGAGCTCTCGCGGCATTCCACCAACCGCGGAGTTCCGAAGGCTGCATACATAGATGTTCCTGCCATGGCTCTTTTGTTCAAGGTTTTTGCAAGAGCGGGTTAATTGCGGCCTCCGGCCACAGGCCTTTCCGTGTGAAAGTACCTCTGGTAAGCTTCGATCCAGTTCGTCGCAATTTCGCGCTGAGCAGTCGCCAGGTCAAGATCTCCCGCGCACACCAAATTCCGCAGATGAGATTCAAGCGCATCTTTCACTTGAGCGTTCCAAACTGTCGCCGAGCTGAGCTGCGGCCACAGATTATGGATATCGTCCGCGCCGCCCAACGCGGGCGTGATGAGGTAATCCACCTCGTACGCTCTGGGTTCCGCGGTAGGAATTCCATATTCTTCGAACACCCTTCGTTGAAGCGCCACCGGGACCGCCTTGTTGTTTGCGCTCGTCTCTCTGCAAAGTTCTTCTTGGCTCCGGAAAACGATGGCGCCCGGCGTCAGGCTGGGATTGGGAACGGTCACAGCCACGGAGTGCGTGGGATGTCGCTCCAAGTAACTGCGGAAGACTAGCGACGTGACCGTTGCCACCGCCAGGATTGCAGCTAGAAGAGCCCAACCGAAGCGCCACGAAACCAAGCCCGGCCACCGCGGCCGTGAAGCGCGTTCTGCTTCGGCTCCTTGCGCAAGCCGTGCCTTAAGCATCGCGCGGGGACCGTCTGAGGGAGGAATCTGCTCGTCAAAGTTCTGACGTTGGAAGCGGACGAACTCGCCAATCGCGGTTTCGATGTCCTGTTTTCGCGCGCGGCACGCCCAACAGGCCGCCAGGTGAGAATCAACCCGCCTGGCCTCA
Organism: Bryobacterales bacterium; assembly: GCA_963802915.1. GTDB lineage: Bacteria > Acidobacteriota > Terriglobia > Bryobacterales > Bryobacteraceae > JAICMB01. The sequence goes on along the minus strand of CAWDKQ010000015.1, from coordinate 152,315 downwards.
TGCGGCGAAAGCTCGCCATCTATAGCGAGGAGCAATTCTTGATCGCAGAGATGAGATTCTTCTGACAGCATAATTTCACCGTTCGGCGGCACGCGCAATGAGCGCCAAAGATCGTTCCAGATAAAGAGAAACCGAACCGAGGGAGATATCCAAAACCTCGGCGATTTCCCGATATCGTAACCCCTCAGCCCGCAGGTAAAGGCACCACCGGTTCTGTTCCGGCATGGCGCGGACCACCGACAAAAGACGCTTTTGTGTCTGGTTGAAAGCGAGCTGATCCTCGGGGTTGGGAGCGGGGTCGGCCACCAGATCCACCGCCATCAAAGGTCCGGCATTCTCGATATCCCTCCGGGAACGCAGGTATTTCTTTAGAGCCAGATTGTGGGCCGCCCGGAACAACCAGCCGCGTACATTCTGATGAGACTTACCGTTCCGCCAGTACTGGAATAACGCCAGAAATACTTCCTGGATAACGTCTTCGGAATCCTGAAGCGTCAGCGGGAAGCCAGCCAGATATCGATGCAACGGGATTCTAAGCTCGTCAAAAAGGCCAATCACCTTTTCCTGAATTATGGACTCAGAGGAATGGCGGCTAACGGCTGTCGCTCGAACCACGAACCCGTCTGATTGAGGGAGGTCAGTCAATTGCGTTTCCCGGTTTCTTAGGCCTCTATATAGATAATCCCTTCAGGGCGATTTTGTTCAGCCTTTTTTTGCGCTGCGTATCCGAACTGCTCCGCCGTGGGCCGCCTCAGATTCATACACTTCGAAGTGACGTCCGGATCATCCCGCCCCACCTGCGTCCATTTCGGGTGCAAGCGAGGCACAGCCGCGCCAATTTCCAGTCGCGCATCACATTCTGCGCGGAACTAGAGTTACCGCGGCAGTTTTCCTCAACTCCGAGCCTGCAAAGAAACGCGGCGAGCCCGCGATGGATGCCCGCCGGGCGGTCGCCTCCCGCCCACTCGCGCAGCAGCCGGGTGGTTTCGGCCTGGTCGGATTCACTCATGGGAACGTATGCACCGCCATTCTATCAGCGGGAAATCCGCAGCGCGCCTTCCAGTTATCGGCGGGATTTTGCGCATCAGGCGAGCCCGGCCGGCGCCAATTCCGCCGAGCCTCCCCGGTCACCGGCGCGTGCAGTATCATAGCTGAGCAGACACCCTTGACGCCGGAGCGATGGCAGCAGATCGCGCAGCTCTTCTCGGAGATCGAAGAGCGCCCCGCTGAACGCGCGGCCCTTCTGGCCGCGGCCGATCCCTCTTTGCGCGCGGAGGTCGAGAAGATGGCGGCGGCCAGCCGTGGAGCCAGCCCGCTGAATGATCCTCCCGCGCCTTTCGATCCCGACGACTGGAGCACGCCGCCCTCGATGCTTGGCCCGTACCGGATCGAGGCGCCCTTGGGGCAGGGCGGCATGGGACGGGTCTTCCGCGCCACCGACACCCGTCTTCACCGCAGCGTCGCGATCAAGATCCCGGCGGAGAAGTTTAGTGAGCGCTTCGAACGCGAAGCACGCGCCATCGCCTCGTTGAATCACCCGCATATCTGTACGCTGCACGATGTCGGACCCGCATACCTGGTAATGGAGTTGGTGGAAGGTGAGACTCTGGCGGCGCGATTGCGGCGCGGAAGCCTGCCGTTGGAGCAAGCGGTTGAATATGGAGTGCAGATCGCAAGCGCGCTCGCCGCGGCGCATGCCAGGGGAGTTGTACACCGCGATCTGAAGCCCGGCAATATAATGCTGACGAAGTCCGGCGTAAAGCTATTGGATTTCGGGCTATCGAGGTCGCTCGCGGACGTGCACGTCACTGCGGAAAGCGAGCGCATGGGCACACCGGCGTATATGGCGCCGGAGCAGTTTGATGGTCAGGCGACCGATGCCCGTACCGACATTTACGCGTTCGGCCTTGTCCTTTATGAAATGGCCAGCGGTAAAAGGCCGTCTTCCAAGCCGCCAGCCTCTCTGCCACCGGCTCTCGACCGCTTGGTGAAGAGGTGCCTTGAAGCGGCTCCCGACGATCGTTGGCAGTCCGCGCGCGATCTCGAGTTGGAACTGAAAGACGTATTGACGGCGCCCCCGGCCGCTCCCGCTCCCGCCCGCCCACGCTATGGGCCGTTCTTCGCAACCATCGGCGTTCTCGCCTTATTGTTGGCTGCACTCGCCTTCGTACACTTCCGCGAAACGCCGCTGCGGCAGACATCCGTCGACATGAGCATCGTCCTGCCCGCGCAGGCGCGGGTCCAATCGTTGGAGGTTTCACCGGACGGGCGCCAGATCGCCGTTGTTCTCGTTAAGGACGGGAAACAGCAGATCTGGATCCGCGCTTTGGATTCGCTCGAATTCACTCCTCTGGCCGGGACGGACGGCGCCGCAAGTCCCTTCTGGTCTCCCGACGGTCGTTACATCGGTTTTTTTGCCGACGCCAAGCTGAAGAAGATCGACCATTCGGGCGGGCCCGCGCAAACGCTTTGCGACGCGCTCGGGGCGATGGGGGGAACCTGGAATCGCAACGGCGACATCTTATTCTCAACGGATGCCTTGGGAAGGGTGCAGCGAATTTCCGCCAACGGCGGGGCGCCATCCGACGTCCCTCACCGGCCGGCCGTCACCCTGACATATCCTTTCTTCCTGCCGGATGGAGAGCACTACCTCGCCAGGCGCGGTCGCGGTCGCGGGTCTGGCGAATCGGGCATTTGGCTGAACTCGATCGCGAGCCCTGAGTCGCGCCAGATCCTGCCGGATTCTTCCAACCCGGAATTCGTGGAACCCGCGCCCGGCAGCCAGGTGGGACGGGTGCTTTTCACTCGCAACGGAATGCTGATGGCTTTGCCTTTCGACACGAAGCGGTTCGAACCGGCGGGCGATGTGTACCCGGTTGCGCAACAAGTGGCGGCCTCCTCCGGTGAATGGACCTCCGGCGCGGGATTGTTGGCCTACGTGTCCGGGCAGCGTGTCAACTGGCAGTACGTTTGGAGGGATCGAAAAGGGCGAAATCTCGGGGTTGCAGGTGATGCGGGTGCGGTGGCAGCGATCTCGCCGGATGGCGGGCGTTTGGTGGGCGACTATAAAGGCGGAATTCGCGTGCTGGACTTCGCTCGAGGATTGGTGACTCAAATAACGTTCGGAGGTGTCGGCCAGGATCCCGCCTGGTCTCCCGATGGCCGCTACGTCGCTTATGGCGCTGGAGGGGGAATTTACCGGAAGCTGGCAAGCGGAGCTGGTGCCCCTGAGTTGCTCACCCCTGGGAACCGCTTGATGGTGCCGAAGAGCTGGTCGCCGGACGGACGCTTTCTGATGTACGCACAGTTGAATCCGGAAACCGCGGCGGACTTGCTGGCGATTCCGGTGGACGGTGAGCGAAAGCCGTTTGTGGTCGTTCAGAGTTCGGCGAATGAAGGCCAAGGGCAATTCTCGCCCGACGGCCACTGGGTGGCCTACACATCCAATGAGTCCGGCCTGAGCGAGATCTACGTGATTCCGTTCCCACCGTCCCCGAGTGGCGGCCGTTGGCTCGTGTCGAAGGGCGGCGGCGTCATGCCGCGTTGGCGTCGCGATGGCAAAGAGCTATTCTACATTTCACCGGATTCCCAGATGATAGCTGTCGACGTCACCACCAACCCGGTATTTCAGTCAGCCAACCCGCACTCCTTGTTCCAGACCGACATCGTCGATACTGGAATCCGCACCGGGCCCATGAGCTGGGACATTGCGCCGGACGGTCGCTTTCTGATTATCAGCGACACGTCCACCGATGCAGCCATAACCGTGGTCCTGAACTGGCAGTCAGCACGATCGAACTGAAAGCGCCTTTGGAGAAACTAGCGATGGCAAAAATGAGCTCGCCTTCTTCAAGCAGGATTCCGCGGCTTGAGCTATCGCGTTCACAGATCCTTTCCTTTCGGCGTCATGCCGGTTCGCTTGATGAACGCCTCCCGCCGGGGGCGAGGTCGCTCCGCCAAGCCGCATGCGCCGGCTTGCAGGATTCCACGCCGCGGGCCGCGCTGCTATCGATCCATGCGCGAGTCGATGGCGCTAGTTCCACCAGTTGGGAACACCGCTCACTCGTCCAGCTCTGGGGTCCGCGGTACAGCGATTACGTTGTGGCAGCGAAGGACCTCCCTGTGTTCTCGCTTGGACGGCTACCGGAGCACACCAGCCGCCGCGCCAGGGCGCACGACACGGCGTCGAGGCTCCACGCATTCCTCAACGGCCGCCGGATGCCGTTTGGCCAAGCCGGGCGCGAAATGGGAGTGCCGCCAAACAGCCTCCGATACGCCGCGCCCACGGGCACGGTCCTCCTTCGCTGGGATGGCGCCAGCCAGCCTGTCGTCTGGACCGTGCCGCCGCCCTCCATGGAGCCTAGGCAGGCGCGTCTCGAACTCGCGCGGCGGTACCTTCACGTCTTCGGTCCGGCCACGCCCGTGTCATTTGCCCGTTGGGCCGGGATTGGCCGAGGGGAAGCGAATGCCACCTTCGAGGCACTCGCGGGTTCGGTGACGCCGGTGCGCACACCGGTCGGCGACTCCTGGATCCTCGCCGATGACGAAGCAGCATTCCGGTCCAAGTCAGGACCCGCCGCGCCCGCACGACTCCTGCCGAGCGGCGATGCCTATTTCTTACTTTGGGGAGCCGATCGAGAGCTCCTTGTCCCCGAAGCGAAGCTGCGTGCCCAGCTATGGACGACGCGCGTATGGCCTGGTGCAGTCCTCGCGAGCGGGGAAATTGTTGGAGTCTGGCGCCGCTCCGCGGGCGAGGTCTCGATTGACCTCTGGCGCCGTCTTTCGCCTTCAGAGTGGAGGGCTGTCGAGACCGAGGCGTTGTCACTGCCGCTGCCGGGACTCAGCGGTCCCAACACAGTCCGCCGGAGCAGCTACTAACCTCTATCGAAAACGAGGATCAACATCAACTGCACCTTATGACGCACCGGGACGGTCGGTAAAATCGAGTCCATGCGAAGGGCCGTTGCATCGATCAGCGCCCCAACTGTGGACAGTTGTGGCAAAGCGGGTTCGTCACGACACCGCTGATAAACTCCTCCCGCAGCGCGCGCATCGGTGCGCCGTTCCAAATGGACGCGAGACTTTCGGAACCGACGTTGCCCAACACGTATCTCTTATCGAAGTCGAGGCAGCAAGGAACGACATCGCCGTCCCACAGCACCGTCACGCTCCGCCACGGCCAACGGCATGTCACAACGCGTGGAGCAATCGTGGATGCCGGCGTGATTCCGGCCAGGCGATTGACAGACTCCGCATTCCCGTCCCACCTGCCGAACGATTTGATTCGAACTTCATCGATTCCAGCGACCGACTCCCAATACTGCTGCATGATCGCAATGCTCTCTTCGTTCAGACCGAAGTTAATCATTGAGACCACGATTTGCGTTCGGCAGCCGCTCGCCACCTTCCGCTCCAGGTAGCGCAGCAGGTTGGCTTTGGATTTTTCGTAAGCGGCCGGCAGCCCTCGGATTCTCTCAAAGCTCGCGTCATCGTGCCCGTCGAGTGACATGTAGAGCAGGCTCGGTGCCGCATCCAATAAACGCGTCGCAACCGCATTCGTGAGCACGATAGGATTCATTGAGAGACAAGTGTCCACATTGTGCTGTTCCGCGTAGCGCATCATGTCATCGAACTGCGGGTGAACCAGGCTCTCTCCGAATCCATGCAAGCGCACGGGTGCATGCGCGGACCATTCCGGGTTGGACGTGGAAAGCTCGTCGATAATCTTCCGGAACAATCCAAACTCCATGATGCCCTCGGAGCGCGTCATGTCGAAGGTGCGTGCGCACATGACGCATTTCAAAGGACAGCGGTTCGTGAGTTCAATATTGAAGACGCCGGACGCGTATTCGACCTCCACGGGACGGTCCTGAGCCCGAGCCGCGATCCGTTTGTTGAATTCGATGAACTGCTGGGAATCCAGAAGTTTGAATTTCTGAGCTTCAGGCATTCGTGGTCTCAACCTCCGGTTTCAACGCGCCTTCTTCGGACACCACGCGATGCAGAGGCGCGAAAACGGCGCGCAGTGTCGCTTCCGGCTCACGGTCCGGTGCCGCCGCCAGCCAGTTCTCCAGAACCTTGTCATCGTCCAGCAGGGTCTTGGGAAATTGCTTGGTGCTGCTGTAATGAATAAATCGAACCTGCTCCCATTCCTCGCGCAGCCGCTCGATGTAGGCGGCGAATGCAGGCGTGAAATTGTATCTCATGGGCAGTACGCGCCAGGGCACGCCTTGTCTTACGATCGCCAGAGTGAGTGCGACCTGAAACCGATAAAAAGTCTCGGCAACCGAATTCACAAGTTCCAACTCACTATATAGGTCCACGCCGATAGTCCGGATAATCGAAGCCGGCGCGATGACCACCCCCTGATTGAAATTCGGAGGAGCAGCACACGGAAAACCATCTTTTCCAAGGTACCCATATCCCGTGTATTGGCACGGAAATTCCGGCTCGCCCAAGCCCGCGGCGCTGTAGACAGAACGCCACCAATCCTCCTCGCTCCGGAGGTGCAAGAGGCCGGAGTTATGCCAGGGTGACGCATGCGCCACCATCGAATAAAATGCCGGCACCGCGCGAACCTGGTCGAGTAATCCCCCGAACTCGCGAGCTACAACGATGTCGGCATCCATCATCAATACCAGCGGAGCATCGTAGGCATAGCGGTAGCGATGGAGCGCGGTCGCGAACCAACCGAAAGTCCGGCGCAACTGCCTCGGAACCCAGCGGAATTCGATAGGGTAATGAGCGGCCCATGGCAAGCGGCCGGCGACGTCGAAAGGCTCGCTATCGTCTCCCACGGTGACAATTAGCCGGGTTCCGGCAAAATTCCGGGTTGCCGAGCGGAGCGAAGCCGCCAAATAATGCACTTGCCTGAAAAAACTCGCGGTCGGACTAATCGGGATGTGAATTTCAAGAACAGGATCCATGCACACGATTCGCTACAACGATAATTCCGAGCGTTTTACCGAGTTTAGCAGAAGGGTAGTTTAAGAGACTTGCGCGATTTGAGCTCCGGGTGCGTCCGGCATCGTGAATTTGAAGCGCGAGCCCGCGCCGGCCACCGACTCCACCCAGATCCGGCCGCCGCGCCGCTCTACGATTCGAGCGCAGGTCGCCAGGCCGATGCCCGAGCCGGGCAGTTCCCTTCCATGCAGCCGCTGGAATACTCCGAAAATCCGCTGCTGTTCGTGCGCCGGGATTCCCAAACCGTTGTCGCGCACTTCGAAGACGAACAGATTTCCCTTTTTCGCGGCACCGACGTGGATTTCGGGCCGACGTTCGCTGCGGTACTTTATGGCGTTGCCGATCAGGTTCTGGAAGAGCTGCACCATCTCGATGTCGTTTGCCAGAACATGTGGCAGTTCGTCAGCGGTGACTTCGGCGCCGCTGCTTTGAATCGCCCCTTGCAGATTGCTCAACGCCGTCCGGAATGCGCGGGCGCAATCGACGGGAACGGGCGATTTATTGGAGCGGCCGGCGCGTGAATACGCCAGAAGGTCCTTAATCAGGGTCTCCATGCGATCCGCCCCGTCGACGATGTAGCCAATGAACTCGTCTGCGTCTTCCCCGAGCTTGCCTTTATAGCGCCGGTTCATGAGCGACGTGAAATTCTTGATGGTACGCAGCGGCTCTTGCAAATCGTGCGATGCCGCATAGGCGAATTGTTCCAAATCCTGATTGGAGCGGGCCAGCGATTCGTTAGCCTGTTGCAGCGCTTCTTCCGCCCGCTTGCGTTCGGCGATCTCCGTTTCGAGCGCCTTCCTCTGCCGCGCCAGCCGCTCCATCGCGACATTGAACGCTCGCGCCACCAGCCCGACTTCATTCTTCGTCGTGATCGGAACGGGAACATCCAGACGATCCTGCGAAAGCCGCTTCGCCCCCATCAGAAGCGAACGAAGCGGGCGCGTGATGGTGTTGCCAAGCATGATCGCGAACATGGTTCCGATCAGTACCGCGCAGAAGGTATATAAGATTCCCGAACGCGTCACGTAATCGAGATGCTCCTGTTCTTCGGAGCGATCGACGCCGAGCCACGCCCACCCGATGTTCCGTCCCTGAACCATGATGGGCGCGACGGCCTGCACCGTCAGCGGGCTTTCGAACAGAAACTGGGGCTTCGCGGGACCTTTCAGAATCTTCTGACTTCTCGGATCCTCGACGCGCATTCCGGTTTCGTTGTGATCGGAATGACCCAGGACGCGGCCCTGAGTATCCGTGACCATGGCGTAACGAATGGTGCGGTCGCGCGCGAAAGCATCGACAATTTCGGAGAGCCCCGCGGAGTCGTCCACGATGACGTGAGGCAGGGCGCTGGTCGCAAGCACATTCGCCTGAAACAGGACACGCTCTTTTGCCCCTTCCATGAGGAAAGAGCGCTGCCGCGAAGTCAGGTCGATCAGGAAAATGCTCATCAGCAGCAAGTGGACGATAGCCACGCCAATGATGAGCTGGCGGCGAATGGAGAAAGTTCCGGTGAACCCGGGAATCCGCACTCTCATTCCGCCCCACCAAGAACCGGAACGTATCGGAAGGCGCGCCGGTAATCATTCAGAAACTCCCACACCGGATCGTAAGAAGCCTCTTCAGCCGGACGAAAACTGGAGATGCTCATGGCCTGCAAAATTTTTCGGCCGCTCTCCGAATCGTCGAGGTCGAAGAGAACTCGCATGACCATCTGAACGCGCTCCCGCGGGATGTCCCGGCGCGCCAGTATGCCCATGCCCATCAGCGGCATCGTGGCCCAGCGGACGCGAAGATCCCGAGCGACCGCGGGTCGCCGCGTTTCAAACGCCTTCCAGGCAGATTCCGACACGCAGGCCGCGGCACTGCGCCCGGAATAAACATTCTCAATCGCAGACTCCGGCGAGCCGACGTATTTCGGTTTGGCGTCCCGCTCGACGTCCAACCCGTTCTGCTTGAGCAGCAGTTTCTGCATCATGGCGCCGGCGAGATCCGTGCGTGCCCCGAAGCTGACGGACGCTCCTCGGAGGTCGCGCGCTTTCACGACCGTGGAATCCTTGCGGACGAGAACGAGTCCGCGAATATTGCCGGCCGCCCGGCCGATGATGTTGTATCCCCGCTCCTCGGTTCGAATCACCAGGTGAGCGTTCATCATCACAAAATCCAATCGGCCGTCCCGGGCTTTTCGTTCGTAGGTGGGATGATCTTTCGCTGTTTCGAGCCGGACCGTAAACCCGGAGACATGCGCGTTGATCTCGTCGATGAGGGGCTGATAGGTCTCGAACAACAGCACGGCGTTATGGAGCGGCAGAACGCCGAACGAGTATTCGACGCGATTCGAGTTTGCGCGCGGCGCGGAGTCGAGCTGGGGCAAATAATCGAGGCGCGCGGAACGGCCGCACCCCAGCGCGAAGCACACCAGGACCGACACTCCGCACACCGCCTGCGCCCTGAGTCCGCAGGTTCTCGATAGCATTAATAGAGCCTTTTGCTAAAGAGTACTCCAACAGTAGAGTTTGTCGTTAGAAATAAGCTAACACTAAGGTATTTACCCTAGGATGACTTAGGAATTCTAACTTAGGGCGTGTCGAATTCACCCTCAGAATCGGGGGAGGGTAATGGATTCACGACGGGCGATCTCGAGATAGCCCACTGGAGGCGCTGAATGGCTCCAAGGACTTGCTCGGAGCGATCGACGGAGTAACTTCGGTCGCCGAAGCGACGTCGCAGTTCGCCATCCAACTCCTGGAACTGCTCTTCAAGGCTGCGAACACGGTCTTCTAGAGCCTGCGTAATCGCAACAGGATGAACACCTTGCTGGGTGGCACTCACTTCTTCTTCTCCTCATTCGTCCCTTGAAGGACGAATTGATCCAGCGGCATAATGCCCTCACCCAAATGCAAACAGCTCTGTCCGCTCGCTTATAGGCAAGGTAGACAAAGTTTCTTAAAAGTATCGAATACTCAGATTATAACCCTTAGACGATGCGAGCTACTCGTTTGGATGTGACTTTTGTGTAAAAAACGTTGCGTACTTTCGATTTTCATACTGCCGTAACTTCGGGGATGCCGGAAACGAACACTCGATCTGAGAGTCCTGCCATAATTGGGGAGTCCGAACTCTCCCATGCCGGTTGCCACAGGACTGGAAGCGCTCATGGCAGGTTATCAACGGGCCGATCCGGAAGCGACGGCGGCGCTGATCGGTCAGGTCAGCCCGCAACTCCACCGTTTTTTCATGGTGCAGGCGGTGAGCCGCAGATATGCGGACGACCTGCTTCAGGAAACCTGGCTGCGGATTCACCAGGCGAGGGCAACGTATCGCCCGGGAGAACCAGTACTGCCATGGATCTACGCGATAGCGCGGCACGTTCAGGTGGACAGTTACCGCAAAGTCCGGCGGCGAGAATTACGGGAACAGCAAGTTGAGGTTCTACCGGAGTACGCGATGAAGAGCAGCGAGCGGCGCGGCCCGGATCTGGAGTCGCTGCTAGGTTCACTCCCGGAGAGCCAGCGCGAAGTGATCGCGATGCTCAAGGTGACGGGAATGAGCCTCGAAGAAGTGGCCCGGGCGACCTCGTCGAGCATCGGTTCCGTGAAGCAAAAGGCGCACCGCGCTTATAGTAAGCTCCGCGATATTTTAAGATCGAGGGCACATGACGCCTGAAGACATCGACGCCATCCTAGAACGTGCCGCCGACGAGAGCGTCGTGGATCCCGCTGTCGTCGAGCGCGCGAAGCGCCCGATTCTTGCGTCATTAAGACCGGTCCGTCCGATGCCTCCCTCATGGGTGATTGCCGCCGGGCTACTGGCAGTACTGCTGGTCACCGCCTTTCTCGGCGTCGCGAGCCTGGGAGCGTACGGAGTCCGCAAGCTGAGCGGCATGGATCGCGCCGCAATTTTCGCGGCCCTCGGCGCGGCCTCCTGTTTCGCGGCGATCGCTAGCGCTCGCGAGATGCGGCCGGCCGGAGGTCGCCGGATCGGCGGCTGGGTGTTGGGAATTGCAACACTCTGCATGCTCGCCCTTTTCGCCGCGCTGTTCCATGACTACGGCATGCAGAAATTCGTGAAGCAGGGCATACCGTGCCTGGCGGCCGGAAGTTTATTCGCGGCCGTTGCAGCGATCGGCATCACGATCATTCTGCGGCGCGGCTTCGTTCTGAACACGGCTACCGCAGGATTAGCCGCCGGGACGCTGGCCGGTCTCGCCGGCCTGACCGTACTGGAACTGCACTGCGTGATTCTCAACGCAATGCATATTATGGTCTGGCATGTCGCCGTCGTGGTGCTGAGCGCGACCGCCGGTTATCTGATCGGGCGATTCTGGCCGACGCGTTATTCGGGACCCAAGGTTCCCGAGATCACGTAGCTGGTCCAGGTTCTCTTGCGACCGGGCGCTTCGGGCGCAGCGGATCGCATGATCCGGAACGCGACTGCATCACCCATTTTCAGCGTGGCTTGAATCTTGCGAATATCGTCCGGACTGTTGATCGGAATCCGGTTGATAGACACGATTACGTCCTTCTCCAGCATGCCGATATCTTCGGCGAAGGAGTTCTGATCCACCGTGACGACCATGACGCCACGTTTGTCGGTCAGGCCCATGGAATCCCGATCGGCGTCCGTCAGCGGTTTGATCTTGATTCCGAATTTATGAGTGGCTTCGGTGGGAGCCGGCTCGGTCTCTTCCTGTTCCTGCGGTTCGCGCATGTCAGCGAAGCGCGGATCGTCTTTGAAGACTTCGGCGCGATCCTGGATGACCACGGGGAAATTAATGCGCTTGCCGCTACGATCGACGTCGATTTTGATCGAGGTCCCGACCGGTGTGTCGGCCACGCGGGCAACGAGGTCGTCACCATCTTTGACGGTCGTGCCGTTCATGGCAACGATGACGTCGTCCTGCTTGATGCCGGCTTTATCCGCCGGGCCGCCCTTCTTGACGTCTTCGACCAGGACGCCATGGTTGGTGCCCAAGGCGCGCATCAGATCGGGCTTGGCATTCTTGTTCCAGGTGATGCCGATGGAGCCGCGCGTGACCTTGCCGGTCTTGATGATGTCGTTATAGACGCGGGCGACCATATTCATGGGGAGCGCGAATCCGATGCCTTGGTAGGCTCCGCTCTGGGTGGCGATCATAGTGTTGACGCCGATCACCTCGCCGCGGATATTGAGAAGCGGTCCGCCGCTATTTCCGGGGTTAATGGCAGCATCGGTCTGGATGAAGCGCTGTAGCTGGAGGGCGCCGATGTCGCGTCCGAGCGCGCTCACGATGCCGGCGGTGACGGAGGCTTCGAGACCGAACGGCGATCCGATGGCGACCGTCCAATCGCCTACCTGGAGCGAATCGGAATTTCCGACCGTCACGGGTACGAGCGGGGTACGAGGATCGATTTTGATCACGGCCACATCGGTTTCAGGGTCCACGCCGATGATGCGGGCGCGATACTCCTGGCCGTCGGTGTGGAGTTTCACCTTGATGTGGTCCACTTTGCTGACCACGTGGTTGTTCGTGATGATGTAGCCGTTCTTATCGACGATGAAGCCGGTCCCGGATTGTTCCTGCTTGAAGGCATGCTGGGGAGCGTTTCCGAAGGGACCGCCGCGGAAGAACTTCTTGAAGGGCTCCATGAGATCGTCAGAATCGCCGCCTTCGTCTCCTTGTGCGCCATGACCGTGCGGGTTTGGATTCTCAGCAACCTTAGGAGTGTAGTCCGCGGTGATATAGACCACGGAGGGGTCCAGCTTCTTGGCGAGCTTGGTGAACTCGTTGCCCAGCAAAACAGGGTCGGGAATCGTAATCGGCGTGGCATCGGGCGCGACCGCCTGCGCGCGCGCCGCCTTGACCCCGGTATTCACAACCGTCCCGATGACGATACCGATCGCCAACGTAAAAAGCAACAGAGTCAGGGATAGCAGCTTCTGCTGCTTCATCTTGTCGAAAACTTGCATGGGGCTCCTATGATGCCACGAAGAGGGAACTCGCTACATATATTATATGTAATCGGCAAAAACGTAGACGACGATCAACCGGATTCGTCGCTAATGGGTTGATGTACCCCCATACGGAAGGGTTTCAACTCCGCGAAGACGATCCCAGCGAGGATCAAGGCGGCTCCCGCCAGACTGCGACCGGTGAGCACTTCCCCCGCCTTTAGATAGGATGCGAGCCAGGCGAAAACGGGTTCCAGGGATAGGATCAGGGCGGTACGGGCCGCTGTGGTATATTTCTGCGCCCAGGTGAGCGCCGAGAACGCGAAAGCTGTAGCCAGAACGCTGGTGACCGCCAGCGCGAGAAAGACCGAGCGCGTCCAATGCACGGTGATCGGTTCGGCCCACCAGAAGGTCAGCCAACCCAGCGTGGCGGCGGTTGCGATTTGAGTGATCGCGATCCAACCCACGTCAGCCGTTTTGGTATAGCGGGCCAGAACCAGGATATGGAACGCGTAGGCGACGGCTGCGCAGGCGACCAGGATGTCGCCTTTGCCGATGCCGAGAATGTCGCCCTGGATGGTCATCAGGGCCATTCCAGCGAATGCGAAAACGATGCCGATGGCTTCGGAAAGCTGGGGCGCCTTGCGATACACGATAGCTCCCAACAGAGGCACCAGCGGAATATAGAGCCCGGTGATGAAACCGGTCTTCGAGGCGGTGGTGTAGCGGAGGCCGAAGGTCTGCAAGACATAACCGGTGAAGAGGAAACAGCCGGCCATAATGCCGCCTCGCAGGCTGTGACGCAATGGCGGACGGTCTTTTCGAAATCCAAAGATCAGGGCGAGCAGAGCCGTGGCGATGGTGAATCGGATGGTCAGGAAGAAGAGGACCGAGATGTCGCCGACGGCCTGCTTGACGAGTATGAACGTGGTGCCCCAGACCACGCACACAGAAACGAGTGCGAGATCGGCACGCCACGCAGGCGGGCGATGGGAACGACGCATTCCTACTTGAGGGCTCCGGCGGGTTCGCGAACGGGGGCCGTGGAAAGATCGCGGAGTAACAGGCAGGTTGTGAGCAGAATGCGCTTCAATCCGAGTTCGCGGCCTTCGGGATGAAACCATTCCTGCAAGGTGTGGGCTCCGCCACCCTGGCCTCCCGCTCCGATCGAGATGGCGGGGACGTTCATGGAGAGAGGTACGTTGGCATCGGTAGAAGCGCAATCGAGACGCGAGCGAATGCCGAAGTGGGCGTCGACGGCGCGGACATAGGTCAGAATCGCGGCGTCGTCGGGGAGCTTGCCGGCGGGGCGAGCACCGATCTCGCGTATTTTCGCGGCGACGCGGCGTCCATTGGCGCCTTCGTTTTCGACCTCGATCGCCTTTTCGACGCAGGTTGTGAGGAGGTTCGAGAGTTCTTCGAGTTTCGGCGCGCTTTCGGAACGGATGTCGAGCTTGGTGCGGGCGTGGGCGGGGATGGAGTTGATGCTCGAGCCGCCTTCGAGAATCCCGAAGTTGAAAGAGGAGCGCGGAGCGCCTGCGATAGCGGCGCGATTGTCGGTGAAGAGTGAGATGGCGCGGCTCAGAGCGTGTACGGGATTCGCCACGCCATAATCGCTCCAACTGTGGCCGCCGGGGCCGGTGATAGTGACGTCGAAACGGCGGCTGGCGAGGGCCTGGGAGGTGATGTGGTCCATGTTGGGACCGTCGAGAACGAGAAAGCCTGCGATGCGGGCGCCGAGCGGAGACTGGCGGCACAGATATCGCATGCCGCTGAGATTGCCTTCGCCTTCTTCGCCGACGTTGGCGACCAGGAGAAGCGACGATGCATTTTGTGCGGGCGCGCAGAAGCGCACGGCGCGAGCGATGGCTAAGAGAGCGGCGAGACCTGCGCCGTTGTCCGAAACTCCGGGACCGAGCATGCGGCCATCCGGGGCGAAAGTGATTTCTTCGTTGTTGCGGGGCGCGAGAACGGTATCGAGGTGCGCGGTGACCGCGATGAAGGGACCGTTGTTCTCGCCTCCGGCAAACGCGACGACGTTGCCGGCGCGGTCAATGCGTACCTCGCAGCCGAGTTCGCGGAATTGAGCGGCCATCCATTCGGCGCGGCGTTGTTCGAAGAAGGTTGGGGCGGGGATGCGGCAGAGCTGGAGGTGCTGCTCGTTAATCCACTGTTTTTCGCGGCTAAACCATTGGAGGCAATCGCGCATGGGCTGGGAGCCGGCAAACTCGGAGACGAGCTTGGCCGGTGAAGGGGTGCCGTTGGGCGCGAAGGTGGTTTTATTGGACGACGCCAAATGCCAGTGTAGCAACGCGGCGGGAGATGGAGCGTCGAAGAGGCTAAATTCATCGTTTTTGAGCACACAGGCTATGTTGTTGAGCATGAGACAGTTGTTTTGCCGGAGGCGGGTCGGCCTACGACGACTTGAGGGGTGGTCGTAGGCGGGATTCTTTGGGGTCGTCATTTGGGCGGTTTTTTGGCTTTGGTCCTTTGATGGATTTTACGGGTGGCGGCGGGCGGTAGTGGGTGGTGGCGGGTCGTGGATTACTTGTAATTCGCTGAGGGGGTTCAGGATATTGTGGTGTTATTTTTTGAAGATTTTTGTGACTGGCCACGGCGGGATGACGGATTCGCGGTGTTTGCTTGCGAGGAAATGAATAATGGCGCAGGCCGGTTGGCTCGTCGGTCCTATCAGGAGAACGTCTCGATGATCGCCTCGGCGATCAGGTCGGCGTATTCGTCGAGCACGAAGTGGCCACCGTCGAAATAGCGCAGCTCGGCGGTCGGGACAACTTGCTTCACGAATTCCGCGGCCGCCGGCACAAAGAGAGGATCATTCCGTCCCCAGACGATGAGCGTCTTCGGCTGCCGGTCCTTCAAATAGGCGTTCCATTCTGCGTAATGCTGGATGTTCGTCGCGAGGTTCATAAACAACCTCGACATAAAGACGCGACTCGCCGGGATTGAGAACGCATAGGCGTCGATCGCCCAATTGTCCGGATTCAGGGCGTCGGGCTGGCGCGCGCCCCTCTTGTGAAGAAACATGTCGCGTTCCACGGTGGCAAATTGCCCGGTCTCGGCTAGCTTTTCTGGGGTTTCGGGGCCACCGAGCCGCTCGTAGACTTTCAGGCGCTCGGGGTTCCAACCCTCCACTGAAATGGTGAAGTTCTGAAATATAAGGCCGGCGATCCGCTCGGGACGGGCCATTGCGATCCGCATTCCGATTGGACCGCCGATGTCGTGCATATACAAGATGAGTGGCCCGGGCGCGCACTGCGCGATGAACGCGCCGATGGCCATGGCCACGTCGTCGAAGGTCGGTCGCAGGAGGGTTGGGTCCGGCGCCTCGCTATATCCCATGCCGGGGTAGTCAGGCGCGATGACGTGAAATCGATCCGCCAGAAGTGGAATAAGGTCGTGGAACTGATACGACGAAGAGGGAAAACCGTGCAGCAGGACGACGGTCGGCTTCGATCCGTCGCCTGCCTCGCGGTAGAAGAGCCTAAGCCCCCCGACGTCGGCGGTCTTGAAGTACATAAAATACAGTTTCACCAACTCGGCGTCGTTCCCCGCTCACCTCTTCGGGTACGCCGTAAAAATGTAATCCTTTGCCGCCGCTAGCTTATGGCAGGCAGCCCCGCACTTAGCGTCGTGGCCCTGCGGCGGCTTGTCAGCCAGCGTCACTGGCGTGAACGCATCGGATGCAGTGTCATAATTGAATGCGGCGTATCCCCATCCGTTGGAGTCCGGGAATCGCTTGGCATCCTTCTCAATGAACTCAACCTCAGTCAGGGGGCCCGGCACCGTGTCCGGTGTGGTCGCGGAAAAAGGGGCGTCGGTAATCTTTTTCGGTTGCCATTCGATCTTGGCAATCTTAGAGCCGTCGGGAAAAGGCTTGCCGTTGACAGGAACGCCTTCCCTGTAAGCCTTCATCATCACGGGATTTGCCAAGATCACTCTCATCACGTTTTGAGCGTCGGTCTGACTGGGAGCGACAACCTGCCAGTCTTCGTATCCCCTGAACTCGGAGAACGAGAGCCCATTCGGCACTTTCACGGTGTACTTGTCCTGGGCAGCCGTGGCCAGCGCCACCAGAACACAGAGAAATACTCCAACGAATACGATTACCTCGATACTTTTGCGCTTCATGCCTGATCTCCTTGGTTGAATGTTGAACCAGCTGTCAAACCACGATCGCGATGCGTACGGTACTCATCACCCGCCGCTGAGCGATTCGAACTTTTTTGGCAACTTGACCGCCAACCTGGATTCTGGAGTTATGCGATTGAAAGTGAAACCGTTTGTGAAGCACGTGGCGCGCGCGACATCGTTTGCAAGCTGTCGAAACGTTGTCTCGAAGTGACCGTTGAGTACTTTCAGTGTCGTTGGGCCGCCACGAGCAATCGGGGATCATGTACGATTGGCGCCCTTGCCCACGGCGGTCGCCAGGCATGCCACGCCATCCGGTTACCAAGGCTCATGCGAAGCAGCCGATTCACCGCGGTTCCCGGCGTTCTCAGCGCCTTTCGCTGGCGGGTCCTGCGCGGACGATATCCGATTCTCCAAGACGCACGCCGTTTCCGCGAAGCGGCCCTCTTCGTAAAGGGGGCCGCTATCGGCGATGCATTTTTTCCACTCAGCGAGATACGGGGCGTCCGTGGGAACGGCAGTCTGAGGGGCTGATCATTGAGCAGCCAACGCCGGCGCAATGACCAGCCATGAAGTAACGCTCGTGATGGCTCCTCAACGTCCGGTTGCCGGGCTGCCAGTCTGGTCCCGGTAAAATGGGGCGGCGGCGCGCCGGGTCACCACCCTCCGTCCGTTGCTCGTGACGATGACCTGCGGCGGCGATGTTCCGGGCGTTACGTTTGCGGTCGGATTGGTTACGGCGGTCCGAACCTCATTCCCGTCGTCGACGACTACGATGCTTAGCGTAAGCGTTGGCGAGCCGGAGTTCATAAGCGTCATCGTACCCGAGCAATCGGAGTTGATCGTATAGGTTCCAGTACCCGGGCGGTTGGGTGTGGCGACGCCGCTAATCGAGCCATGGATGTTGTCCGTTTGGGTCAAGTTGCCATTGCCGTCGAAGTGCGTGATGGCGATGCCAACAATAGTTTCAACCGGGGCTCCCGGTCCGGATGGGCGCGTTCCGGTTATCGTGAATCCGAAATCTCCCTCCAAGGTCGCGTTCGTGCAGACCGTCTCAAAGATACTGCTTTGGGCTGACAGGTTTTGCACCGCAAACGCGGTTGCGGATAGAAGTATGGTTGCGATGGTGATTTTCATGGTTTGGTTTTCTCCCTGACGGAAATCTAATCCGATCCGCCTTGAACAAACCATGCCGCAAGTCTTCCTTGCAGATGGAAACTGGGTTCCCCGATAATGGATTGAAACAGCGAGGCCTTATCCGGATGGATTCCCCAGGAGTATCCGCTGGGTATCCCGCACCGGGTCTGCCATGAGCACGGCTGGATCGACTAATTTACTGCGCTTCGGAGTCTTTGAGATCGATCTGCGCACCGGCGAGTTACGCAAAGCTGGCCGGAAGATCGGGATTCAGGAGCAGCCTCTCAGGGTCCTGGTTGCTCTTCTCGGACGCCCCGGCGAAATGCTGACCCGCGAAGAATTGCGGAATCGGGTGTGGGCGTCGGACACATTCGTCGATTTCGACACCGGGTTGAACAAAGCTGTCAAGAAAATCCGAGAGGCGCTGGGAGACTCCGCGGAATCGCCCGTTTTCATCGAGACGGTGCCTCGGCGGGGTTACCGGTTCATCGCGCCGGTGGAGACCGCGCCGGAAATGTTTGCGCCAGCTCCTTCGGAACCGGTGCCTGCGGTCAAGGAAGAAACGCCAGCCGGCGCTTCTACCCCGAAACGCGACTCGCGGTGGCGGCAAGCTGTGCTGGTACTTTGCGCTCTGGGCCTCGCTGGGCTGGCGGGCTGGGCGTGGTGGATGCAAAACCACTCAGCGCCGCCCGCGTCCATTGCGGTACTGCCACTCGAAAACCTCTCAAATAATGCCGATCAGGAGTACTTCGCCGACGGTATAACCGATGAGTTGATTACTGAGCTCGCCAAGATCGGTTCGCTCCGGGTGATCTCTCGCACCTCCGTGATACGGTACAGGCGGTCGCACAAACCGCTGGCTGAAATTGCCAGGGAACTCGGGGCGAACGCAGTTGTCGAAGGAACCGTATTGCGGTCCGGCGACCGTGTCCGGGTGACTGCGCAATTGATCGACACGGCCAAAGATCAACATATCTGGGCCCAGAGTTACGAGCAGAGTTTGGGCGACATCCTGGACTTGCAGTCGCACATCGCAAAGGATATCGCGGCGCATGTCAACGCGAGACTAACCGCCAGCGAACAGCAAAGGTTCGCCGCAAACCGCCGCATCAACCCCGCAGCTTATGACGATTACCTGAAGGGCCGGTTCTTTTGGAATAAGAGGACCGAACAAGACGCAAAGCTAGCGATTCATTACTTCGAGCAGGCCATCGCGGCGCAACTGGACTATGCTGAGGCGTATGCGGGAATCGCGGAAGCATACGTTGTTCTTGGGTTAGACCGGGGCACGATGCCGCCTGGCGAAGCGTTTCCAAAAGCGAGAAGGGCCGCAGTCAAGGCTTTGGAAATCGATGGATCGAGCAGCGCGGGTCACACCGCAATGATGTGGGTCGATCTTTTCCAATGGAAATTTCGGGAAGCGGCGGAGGAGGCCCAGGAGGCAATTCGGTTGAGCCCGAACTCTTCGACCGCTCATCACCATTACGCCCGGCTACTGGCGATTACCGGCCGATTCGACGAGTCGCTGGCGGAAAGCAGGCGGAGTGTCGAGCTGGATCCACTCGATCCGATTGCGGGTGGCGGCGTGGCGTGGAATAGCTACCTGGCGCGGCGCTACGACAAGGCCATCGAGCAGAGCCTGAAGATGATTGAGATGCATCCGGAGATGGACGGCTACTATGAGTTTATAGGCTGGTGCTATGAAGCCCAGGGCCGGTTCCCGGAAGCTATCCAGGCGCTTCAGCAGGCATATCAATTGGGGCGCCGATCCGGCGGGTTTAGGATACGCCTATGGTCTAGCCGGGAATCGGCAGGCCGCCTTGAGAACCATTGCGGATCTTGCGAAGTTATCGCGTCAGAAATACATTCCGCCTTCTTCCTTCGCACTGGTTTATGCGGGCCTCCATGAGAACGATCAGACGTTCGAGTGGCTGGAAAAGGCGTTCGAAGAGCACTCCCCATACCTTGTGTACCTGAAAACGGATCCTAAACTGGATCCGCTCCGTTCCGATATCCGGTTCTACAAGATGATGCAGCGGGTGGGCTTTCCGAATACGCAATGAGAAAGGACCCCTCGGGAGGAACGATCCATTCCACAGCGGATCTAGGATCGCAATCTTAATCCTGTGTTGCCCGGCGGTCCCCCAAACGGCGTTCGAGGAGGTGTGCCGGATTAGGAACGCTAAGTCGGCTTCCGGCATCAAATGCGGAAACCGTCGCCCGAAGAACTCCCTAACTCGCCCGCTTAATTTCCTCACGGACTACTCGTCTAAGCGTTTCCTCCAAGGGTTCGCGCGCTTGAGCGATGTGCTGGCGTAGGGCGTCGTTGATGAGGCTTTGGTAGTTGCCGCCTCCCGCTTGCTCTACCCGAGTCCGGAACCAACTGATCAAGTCCTCGTCCAGCCGGATGGTGATCCTCGTTTTTCCCTTGGGAACCGGAAGTACCGGACCCCGCTTCGCCTTCGAAAAATCATATTCGCGTTTCATTTGCCTCACCATATCCCCGGCGTTCACGCGCCGTCGCATTGCGCGCTGAAATCAGGCGCAGGGTTTCGCCGCGCCATGTGCAGACAACAACCAGCACGCGCCCAGGGCGTCACAACCGATCGTCACCCAACGCTCTTCGTGTTCTGAGAACGGATCTCGCATTGTCAGGGCCCCCTCATCCTCGAGGGAGGCCACGGCATCCGCAAAGGAAATGCCGTGTTTCTTAACGTTCAGGCGTGCTTTCGAAGTATCCCATTCTGTGAGCACGTATGTACAATTGTACACAACGGGAGCGTTAAGATCGGGACGAAAAGTCGGCCAGCGTCCGCCGAGTCGTGCGTCATCCGTCCGGAATCGACACTATAGAATTAGCCAAGTTTCCCTACTCGACAGTCTGGGACGCGACGTAATCAGACGAGCTGTTTGGTAGGAATCAAGCAGCACTTTCCGAGTAGCCTGTTAGCTCGGCATCTACGCATGACCAAGCAGCCGGGAACCACCTTCGGCCCTGAACACCTCGATCGCCTCCTGATTCAGCGCCTCTGCTTTGTGCAGGATCTGTTTGAACTCGGTATCGCCGCGAATCGGATCAAGCCAAGGATCGGAAGCCATCTGCGGGTAACAGAAGTAGCCTCCATCGACGGTCCTCTTCAGCAGGCGGGTCGCGCGCCCCGCCTCGCTCAGATAGGCGAGTTGCCGCGCCAGGTAGTATATCCCCTCCGGGTCCGGGAAAGCCCCATTCATCAGCTCGTCACTCAACTTGAGACTCACTTCCCGATTCCCTTCCAGCAGCGCGCGCAGAGAAACCATAAACACCTGGCCGATCCGCTCCGGCACGGCAGGCTCCTTCTCCTTCAGCAGCGCGATCGCTTCGTCCACTCGCCCGAGCATTGCGAGCCGCAGCGGCCCGAAATAGCCAAAGTCCCGACCGCCCGTCTCCACAGCGCGCTGGTAGTCGCCCATCGCGAAATACGAATGGGTCACCGTAGTGTGAATGTTCGGATCGAACCGGCGGGCCTGACGATCCGCCTCGATCGACGCCTCGAGCAGACCGCAGTAGCGGCTCGCGTGGGTGAGGCCAGAAAATAATTCCGGATCGCTCTTTGAACTGTGCAGCCGCTTGAGCAGACGCTTCATCGCCTCCACTCGCCTGGCCCTGGTCCACCTGGATGTTCGTGTACAGATTGTGCGCCAGCGGAAGATCGGGATTGAGCGCCAGCGCCCGCTCGATCGCGCTGCGCCCCTCCACCAGCTTCTCCGCTGCTCCTTCGGAAAACTTGCCTACCAGCCAGCGCGCTCGCCCCAAACGAGCCCACGCTGGCGCGTATCCGGGATCCAGCGCGACACACTGCTCATACAAACCGATCGCTTCTGAAAACCCGCTGAACACCTTGCCAGCTTCATTCGCGCGCAGGTACAGATCGTACGCAGTCGCACTGGCCGGCGCATCGTGCGCGAGCTGCTGCCGCTCGCCCGCTGTCAGCGGCAGCGCGAGCGACTCGACGACGCCGCTCACCAGCGTGTCCTGCAGTTGAAAAATGTCGCGCAGCTCCACCTGCGACGCCTTCGACCAGATCAGCGTGCCGCTCGGAGCCTCCACCAATTGAGTGGTGAGACGCAACTGCGTGCCGGCGCGGAGAAGAGTGCCGGTGAGCACCGTATCCACGTCAACCTCTTTCGCGATCTCTCTCAAATCCAGCGCCGCTCCAGCGAAGCGAGCCGCCGCCAGGCTCGACCGCACCACGAGCGAGCTCAAGCCGGCCAGCGACGCTGCGATCGCGTCCGGCAGACTGAACGCCAGAAAATCAGTCTCCGGATCAGAACGGAGCACGCGAAACGGAAGCACGATCAGCCGCTTCACCGCTGCGAGTCTCCACCTGGGTGCCCGAATCGTCCAGACGCATCACCGCACGCAGCTCCGCCGCCATTTCATCCGCCGCAGCGAAGCGGTTCGCCGGATTCTTGTCCATCGCTCGCCGCACGATGCGATCGACGGCCGAAATCGCCTGCGATCCGCTGAGCGCCGGTGGCGTTTCATACAGCACGGAGTGAAAAATTTCCACCGCCGAGTTACCCGCGAACGCCGGTTTGCCCGCTAACGCCTCGAAAAGAATCGCGGCAGCCGCGAACAGATCCGATCGCGCGTCCACCGGCTTTCCGGTCACTTGCTCCGGCGACGAGTATCGCGGCGTTCCGGCGATCGACTCCATGCCCGGTCAGCTCGGTCTGCGTCTGCCCGTCGTCGGAGAGAGGTGAAATCGGCTTGGCGAGCCCGAAATCCAGCAGCTTCACGCCATGCGTCGAAAGAAACACGTTCGACGGCTTCAGATCCCGATGCACGATCGAGGACTGATGCAGCGCCGCCAGAGCCGACAGGACGCTCAGCGTAACCTGCAGCGCTTCGGCCAGGGGCATCGGCCCACGTCCCAAGCGCACAGACATCGACTCCCCTTCGAGTAGTTCCATCACCAGGAATGGCCGGCCGTCTACCTCGCCGATGTCGTATAGGCGGCAGATATTGGGGTGGGTGACTCGCGCGGCCGCCTGCGCTTCGCGCAGAAAACGCTTCCGGCTGTCCTCGTCATCGCCCGAATCGAGGATCATTTTGAGCGCAACCGGCCGGTTCAGACGGGTGTCGTTGGCGCTGTAAACAATGCCCATTCCTCCTCTCTCCCAATTTCCCGGTGATTGCATAAGGGCCGATCCGTTCCGGAAGGGAATACATCTCCTTAAGTGTAGTCGCGCGGCGTTGAGACCGACTCTTGTCATCCGGCCAGAGCGACCCCGACCACGTGCCCGAACGGAAACTCCTTGGTCCTTTGCTTGTGCGAAGGGGATTTCGCAACAGCTATGAGAGTTACTTCAAGGTAGCCGGGTCCACACGAAGATTATCTTGGTCTTTCAGCATCTCATCAGGAATGTCTCTTTGCCTGAGCTTCACGTACAGCCAACCTATCGGTGTTGGCTCCGCCACAGCGGCAACGTTCCACGGCGAGCCCTCGCCGAAATCCAAGAAAGAAATATCTCGCTTAGGTTTTATCAGACCGGTGTCCCGCAAGAAATAGAATTCGCGCTGGTTACCGGGGTTGTGATGGTAAGTGTACTCGTGAAGCAGCGCAATCCCGCAGAGATGGTGAAAGATTGACGAGGACATGAAGTAAGTGATCAGCGTATCGATCTGAGATCCCTGATCGTCGATGCGTTGGTGCGCGGCATCGATTTGCGCCCGTATGTCCTCAGTTTGGACGGCTGATTCGATTCGCGCCGCCAACGATTCCAGCAAGAGTTCTCGCTGGTATTCATTCATATTGATAAGTGGTTCGGCTGGAGAGTTTACGGCCTGAAGCTGTGCCAGTTGCGTCCGTTCAAAGCGGGACGGACTGACGATCACCTGCAGAATCAGAAGACCCCTCTGTTCGGCCGCTTTCAGCAACGCTGGCAATTCTTCGGACTGTACGTAGTCGGAGGCTAGAAAGTCCGCGCTGATCAGAAGGACAGCTACCGACGCCGCCTCGAGAGCCTCGCGAATCTCGACGGACCATTTGTCGCCTGCTTGAATGCGAGTATCGTCCCAAATATCCGCGATTGAATCCCGAATCAGCGGTCGAAGGTGCACCTGTAGGCGCTCCAGCCACTTCCGGTCCGCGTGACTATAACTGATGAACACCCTGCGATCAGCCATTTCGCCTCCCCGACCCGCTGGGCTTACGACCCGGCAACGGACCTCACGATATCATAAACCGGCTTCCCTTCTTGTCGTTTACTCAGTATTTTCTGGTGATGACAGGTCCCCGGAAGTCGGCCAGCGTCCGTGGGCGGACGGATGGGCTGTGTTGTGCGCGTTTCTCGGGATCCGTTCTGTGGGCCGTAAACTTTGGCTTTCTCCGAGTGGCGCGCCATCTGCCGAGAACCATGTCTATGAGTGACTTGGCGATACTGCGCTTATTGATGACACGCAAGAGATCGCAACACCGCGGTTGAATCGAGACATTCCGTTTGCTAGCTTGGCGTAGATACTTCTGCCTGTGCCCGAACAACTCAGCAAGACCATTGAGACCCTTTACAGGTCGGAATCGGGACGGGTTCTGGCGACGCTGGTACGCCTCCTCGGCGATCTCGATCTCGCCGAAGAGGCCATGCATGAGGCATTCGCCGCCGCCGTGGAATTCTGGCCTCAGACTGGTATTCCGGACAAGCCACGCCCCTGGCTGATTTCAACGGCACGCTTCAAGGCCATCGACGCAATGCGCCGGCGCGCGCGTTTCAACGGAGCGCAGAGAGATCTCATCGCCCACATGGAATCTCGCGTCAACGACGCTCCTAGCGGAAACGGAGAGATCGGGGATGAAGAGATCGAGGATGATCGCCTCCGTCTGATCTTCACTTGCTGCCATCCCGCTCTGCCTCCGGAAGGACAGGTTGCGCTCACCCTTCGCGAAGTCTGCGGTTTGACTACGGAAGAGATCGCCCGCGCATTTCTAGTGACGCCGGCGACGCTCGCCCAACGCGTCGTACGCGCCAAGGCAAAGATTCGAGAGACACCGATTCCATACGAGGTGCCAGCGCCGCAGGAATTGCCGGAGCGGCTGGACGCGGTGCTTCAGGTCATCTATCTCGTCTTTAACGAGGGTTACTCGGCTGCGGCGGGAGCCGAGGTAACGCGGGCCGAGTTGACTGGCGAGGCCATTCGATTAGGACGGTTGCTGGCCGGGCTCCAGCCGGAGCCGGAAGTGATTGGGCTGCTTGCTCTGATGTTGCTGCAGGAATCCCGCCGCGCCGCGCGAACGTCCCCCACCGGAGAACTGATTTTGCTGGAAAATCAAGACCGCATGCTCTGGAACCGCGAGCAGATCGCGGAGGGCGTGGCATTGGTGGAGAAAGCTCTCAGGTCCCGGCGCTTCGGCGCTTACACGCTGCAGGCTGCGATTGCGGCTGTCCATGCGGAGGCGGAATCCGCGGCGGCGACGGACTGGCGGCAGATTGTTGCGCTTTACAACCAATTAATGCGAATTCAACCTTCGCCAGTAGTCCATCTCAATCGCGCCGTGGCAATTGCCGAGCGCGATGGTCCAGCGGCCGGTCTGGCGCATATCGATGCGTTGTTGGAACATGGTGAATTGGCAAATTACTACCTGGCGCATTCAGCTCGTGCAGAGTTGTACCGCAGGCTGGGCAGGATCGCTGAGGCTCGGTCTTCTTATGAGAAGGCGCTGGGGCTGACCCGACAGGAACCCGAACGGCAATTTCTGCAAGAGCGGATTCGGCAGCTGAAATAAAAATTGGAGTGGCTGTCGATTTTCGGTCTCCCCAACGACTATAGGACAAAGGAACGATGAGCTACGGTTCCTGAGTGAATAGAAACGAGTGATCGCAAACAACCCACAGGAGACAAAGAGAAAACATCATGCCACAGTATCTGGTTGCTAACTACCTTCCCGACGACTTCGACCCGTCGGCCGTAACCGAAGCGATGATCGAGGAGATCCACACGCTCAATCGCGAATTGATTGCTGCCGGCGTCAGGAAGTTCGCCTGCGGAATTTCCCCGGTCGCCAACGCAAAGACGGTGCGGAAGCAGCCTGATGGCACGGTGCTGGTCACCGATGGGCCATACACCGAGACCAAGGAGCACATGGGCGGTTTCTGGATACTGGAAGCCGCCGATATGGACGAGGCGCTGGCGTGGGCGCGCAAGGGCGCCATCTCCTGCGATGCGGCGGGCGAGGTGCGCGAGCTTCTTTTCTTCCCGGCTCCGGAACAAGAGCCCGGCGGAAGCAAGTAAACAAACTGGACGCCGCGGCCACGGAACATGCGCCGTAGCGACGAGATGAACAAGCCGGCAAAGGACGAAAGCGTTGCTGGTTCGTCGTTCGTGGTTCGTAGTTCCCGAACCAGCAACCAACAAGCTCTGCTGCCGGCTCCTACCCAGAAGAAAGGATGAAAAAAACGATGAAATACGTCTGTTTGGGGTACTACGACAAAGGCAAATTTGAAGCCATGACTGAGACCGAACGAAACACCATGTTCGACAGATGCTTTGACTACGACGACCATCTTCGCGCCAACGGGAACTGGGGTGGTGGCGAAGCGCTTCAGCCTCCCGAAACCGCCCTGACCCTGTCTTGGAAGAACGGCAAAGTGGCAACGACCGACGGCCCCTATGCGGAAACCAAGGAACAACTCGGCGGCATTCTCGTCCTTGATGCGCGGGACATGAATCATGCTGTACAGCTGATCGGCCAGCATCCGGCGCTGACGTTTGGCAGCATTTTCGAGATTCGGCCGGCTGGGGATATGAGCGAAATCATGAAGGCAAGCGGGCAGCGACGAACAAAGAACACTGCGCGCTGAAGATGGTTCTGCCTGGTCACCGGCGGAATCGACGAAACGCCGCCGAGCTCCAAGAAAGCCTCGGGCAGTGCGGCAACTCGTATGAAGGCCTGCAGGGTTGTTCGGTTGGAGAACATTACATGATGAATCTGGCGACAAAGCAGCCCGCCGGAATTGCCGGATTGCTTTCCGCTCTTAACGAGCCGCAGTTTTTCGGGACAGCGTTTTGGGATTTGGGCCCTTCCCGATTTCGTCCCGAAACTTGCCCTTTGTGCACGGGTTATTGGTTACACTGACGAGCATGGCGAAGCTCATCTTCGGATTGCAGCAGTCCCTGGACGGTTACGTCGACCACATGGAAATTGGGCCTCCAGGCCCCGCGCTCTCTCGTCACTTCGCAGAGTACGTGCGCGACCTAGCCGGCAGTGTGTATGGTCGCCGCACATACGAGATCATGCGTTATTGGGACGAAGACCGGCCCGAGTGGGAAGCGGAGGAAGTCGACTTCGCGGCGACGTGGCGAAGACTACCGAAGTGGGTCGTGTCGCGCACGTTGAAGTCAGTCGGCCCCAATGCCACGCTGGTCCAGAATGACGTCGGGACCGTGGTGCGCGAGCTTAAGGCTCGGCTCGACGGGGAGATTGCCGTCGCCGGACCAGACCTGGCGCGAAGCCTGGCCGACCTTGGTCTTGTCGATGAGTATCGACTCTACTTCCGCCCCATCGTGCTCGGTCACGGCACGCCATTCTTCGCCGGCCCCCGGCCACCGCTCCGCCTTGTGGCCAGCGATCTAATTGGCGAGGACACGATCCGGTTGACGTACGTTCCAGCTTAATCACGCAACTCGCGCGACGGATGATGCCCCTCAGAACGAGTGGTGCGTGATCCTCTCGGAGCCGGTAAACGCCAGGCGACTTTGCGCAAGTATTCCACGCTCAGCATGCCTTCGCCCGTATTTGTCCGAGATGACTTATCGGATCAATGAGAGATGGAAGACGTGAAACAATCAGAACTCGGACAACATATGGTGTTTTCGCTCCGCGTTCGTTCTACAGGAAATCTGCGCGTGGCCAGCACGCTCTCTTGGGCGTTGCGCCAATTTCATTTGTGGATCGTGCTTTGAGAGCTTTGTGGCACGCACTGGATTCGCGCTGGAAGGACTAAGATATGCGAAAAGGGTTTACAAGAAAACCGCAAGAGGACGAGCCCGCGACGCCAAGCAAGAACTACATAACGCCAGGCGGCCTGCAGCGCCTCAAAGATGAGCACCGGTTTCTGCTCACCAGGGAACGCCCGGCCGTGACGGAGGTGGTGGCGTGGGCTGCGAGCAACGGCGATCGCAGTGAAAACGCCGACTATCAGTACGGCAAGCGGCGGCTGCGCCAGATCGATGGACGGATTCGCTTTCTCACGAAGCGAATCGAGTCCGCGGAAGTGGTTGACCCGGAAACTCCGAGAGCGGGGCAGGCGGCGACGAGGGCATTCTTCGGAGCGACTGTGCGCTATGCCAATGCCGCGGGAACGGAGCGAGTGGTGAGCATCGTGGGCACCGACGAGGTCGATCTCAACCGCAACCACATCAGTTGGGTGTCGCCTCTGGGGCGCGCGTTGATGAAGTCGGCAGCGGGCGATCGCGTAGTTCTCCAAGCGCCGGGCGGTACAGCATACCTGACCGTGCTGGAAGTGTGTTACGAGCGCATTTCGGTGGAACGGTTCCGTGAACCACCTGGAGCCGAGGCCTCGGCGAAGGGACTCCCTCGCGGAGCCAATCCACCTGACGAAGTTTAGCGAAGCGGCAAATGAACATTCCAGGCCCCGCGCAAGAAGGAACTGTGAGCTGACTCTAGGGCTATTTGTTCCGCTACTGTTCAGTCAGGAACGCTCGCGTGTAACAGTGTTTAGCGACTCCTCCGAGGGGATCGTCGGCGACTCGTACAAAGGGAAAAGCGAGTTGCTTATCGGTCAGCGCGGGAATATCGGTGTAGTCGATTTCGGCAACATCCCCTCGTTTCTGCCTCTTTGCAACGCCTTCCAGCGCTGCTTTTAGGCGTTTCGTCAGGGGTTTGTTCCAGATAGATTCGGCGCTCGCGCTGATCTGCCTCACGGACCGCGATGATGCGGATAACTTCTTCGCCATTTGGATGGTGCTCAAGGCACACCTGGACTACCAACAACGCTGCTGACCTTCAACCACGCGGTCTTTGCGAAGGACCAGATTAAGGATCGGCAAAATACACCGATGCGATTTCAAAATCGAGGCCGGCTGTCAGGGCGGAAGTTCACCAACTACGCACGACTTGGCGGGACACCCGTCCGCCGTGCCGGTCATGAAGCCCGACATCTACCACACACCGGGAACCAGCCGGTAGTGTGTGCGGGTACAGTACTCCTTGTAGCCCGGCAATTCGCGTCGCAGGGCGCCGTCTTCCAGCGCCCCTCGGACAATGAAGGTGGCCATCAGCATCGCGATCGGCACAAAGCTCCATGCTGAGCCCAGAATCAGCGCGGCCCCCGGCAGCAACAGCATCAGTCCGGCATACATGGGGTGACGCACGACGTGATACGGTCCCGTGGTGATGACGTGATGGCCAAGCTCGGTCTGAATGCGGACCTGCCTTTCGAGGAAGGGATTCTCGGCGATCGCCAGGTAAATGGGTACGAATCCCAGAAGCTCCAGCACGATGCCAGGCCATACCCAGGCCGCGCTTAGTTGCGACCAGCCGTAGCGGGCGTCGAGGCCCGCCACCGGTAAAAGCTGAGGAAGCCGACAATCGTCGCGGCGAGCACGAATTTGTCGAATCGCTTGACGCCCGGTTGCCGACTCCAGCCGCCGGCGCATCAGGTCCGGGTTCTTGCGCCGCAATACGGCGAAGCTCACCCTGGCGATCAGCAGCAACGAGCCGAAGAAAAGCCAGCCGCGCCACCAATCCAGGCGACCCGCGAAAGCAAATGGCAACAGGAAAGTGAGCACGCGGAAGATGGCCCGGAGCGCCAGCTTCCAACGTGGGGTCTGTGGCGACATTGAACAACCCTCTTGCTACCCATAGTCTCCCTGACGTCGCACGCTTGCAACACGGGAGAAGACTACAGATTCGCGCCGAAAGCCAACAGACGGCCATTGCAGTCCTTCATTACGAAATGGCGCGAATGCCATGGCATGTTGGCAGCTCCCCGAATTCTACCTTGCGCAAAATCGAGCACGTTAACTTGCGCAAACCGCGGTGAGACCCGATCGCTTCCGTTCTTTCCCAAGAAAAAGTTCCGTCGCCGGCTGTTGCTCTTGCCCCGCGGTGGACGCGAACCTTGCGGCTGGCCATGTCCACCGGGGGCAATCAAAGTGCGGGTGATGGTCTTTGAAAGGACCTTCGTCACGCTCAGATCGAGTTCGTCTGTCGCGGCATAGAGCCACGTGGGCCGCAGCAGGGTGGAACTGCCGATTCCTGCTCCTCTTAGCAAAAAATCTCTACGGCAAGTGGACTGCCGTTACTCATACTTGAGCTACCCTCACCTCGCCGTACATATCAGGGAGGAAGACCACCGTCGATTCGTAGCATACAGAAGTCAGTAAACTCACCGGCGGTGGTGGCAACACGTGGACGAAGCTAAGAAGCTCTAATTCAGGAGCAGGGCCTTATGCGTTTTCTATGCGGCGGCGGTGCTAATGCCCTTGGCGGCCTGTTCGATCAGTGCCGCGACAGCGCCGGGCTGGGACACGTAGATGGCATGGCTGCCCTTGACCTCTATTGTCGTAGAACCCGCCCGCTTGGACATGGCGCGTTGGGCAGCCAGTGGGATCATCCTATCCTCGGTCGTGACCAGGTACCAACTTGGCTTGACCCTCCAGGCCGGTTCACTGATCGTGCCAGCGAGAGCTTCGAGGCCCCACGGGACCTGTGAGTCGGCCATGAACGCGGCCTTCTCAGCGTCCACGTCGCCCGCGAAGGAGGCCGCGAACTTCGCCCTATCCAGGAACAGATAGCCGTCCTGCGGAGGCAGAATTGGTGGAACGGGCGCACCCGGCGGCGGATTTTTGATGAGTGTAGACACGGACTCGCCTTTGTCCGGCGCAAAGGCGGCGATGTAAACAAGCCCTGCCACCTTGGGATCGTTGCCAGCTTCGGTGATCACTGCTCCGCCATAGGAGTGGCCAACAAGAATCGACTCCCCGTCCAGCACCGCAAGAATCCGCTTGGTAGCCGCCACATCGTCCTCCAACGAAGTTGTCGGATTCTGTACGATCCTGACGTTGTAGCCGTCCCTCGTTAGGATCTTGTAGACACTCTCCCAGCCTGCACCATCCACAAAACCACCGTGTATCAAAACAATGTTTTTCATACTCGCTCCTCTGCTTTAAGATTCAGAACTGCTGTGTGGTCGGCGGTTTCGCCGCCCTGTTGGTGAGTTTCGCACCGACGATCCCCTGGGAGCGTCTCAATATGTAGTGCTTTTTCAGTAACCCAGTTTTACGAGAAGCTACTACCACGAATACGGTATCCGCGTGAATCCCCGACGAGCTTACGGCGATGCGACATGTCCACCATCTTCGACGAAAGGGCTTACGAAGACACCGCCTGGAGCAACGAGCGATCATGGAACACGTTTGGCCGCCAGTGCGTCGGGGATGGCAGGACGAGAAACGTCCAAACCGTTGAAGTGAACGGCCCCCAGCGGTGCGCGATGACGCCGAATAAACGCCTCGGTTGCGCGCTAGCGATCATTCTTCGGAGGCACCGTCGGGTCGCAGCACCTTCGTCGCGTTGCGGTATTTCGTTGTCGACAGAGTGCCGGTGGTTGTGTCAGGGTGACACATATGCTTCGATTCAGCTGTCGATTTTAAAGACAATCTCCCGGCATTCGACTTGCTAACGATCAATAGCATGTCCGTAAAACCATTCATCTGTCTGATGCTGTTTAGCGTGACCGGTGCGATGGGATCGTCGTCGACCGGCTTTCTGCTGGGGGTGAACTACAGCGAATGGCTGAACTACCCTCCGAACGGCGGCTTGGAGATTGCGACTGACAGTTCCGGATCGCTGTACATCCTGTCCAACAACATTTCTTCCACCGTGACAAAACTCTCGGCCGACGGGAAGACGATTGTGTGGCAGAACCAGCTCGGATTCGCGACATCGGCAATGGCAGTGGATCCGAACGGCGGTGTATATGTGATCCCGGCGAGCCAGCCCGGGGATACCTCCGTTTATGTGGCCAAGTTGGGCGCCAGCGGGACGGGTCTCGCATGGAAAACACCAGCCGGCTTCGTTCCGATGTCGGTTCCGGTTCTCGCCGCCGACTCCCAAGGCCGCGCCTATGTGGCTGCTCAATACATTACGAACAACTTTATTACTCAAACGGCGGATGTGGTTCGACTGAACGCCGCCGGCGGCGGAGTGGATTACACGGCACAGATGATGGGCATCCCGACCTCTATTGCCGTCGATCCGTCGGGCGCGGCTTTCGTTGTGGGGACTGAAACCAACGCGCAGGGTGTCAACACCGGTTTTCTCGGACGAGTGGCGCCCGATGGCTCCTCCGGATTCTACTCAATCCTGCCTCTCGGCCTGAGCCAGACGGTTGCTATCGACGCGAACGGGAATGTCGTGGTGTTCGGATCCGGAGTCGTGCAGCGCGATGGATTCTACGGGCGCAGTCACACTTTCGACAACCGTTGGCGGGTCAAGCGCGGTGCAGTTTGCGCTGGACGCAGCCGGGAACGCGTATGTCGCGGTGGTCCACGAATAAGTTGTACCCGGTCAAGAACAGTCTTGCGACCTGCGGATTCGACCCCTCCACGGCCCCACCCGGATATGCTGAACTGCTGACTGTGGCTGCTCCCGACGGTTCCATCCTGCAGACCACCTACATCCCGGGCGGCGATAATTTGGGTTCCCCGATTCTTGCCACGGGTCCGAATTCAACTCTATTTGTTGCGGCTACGGCCGGTCCTGCTTTCGCGCCCACACAAGCCGGTCCGTTCCCGGCGGGGAGTTCCGGCAGCATCTTCCTGACGAACTTCTCTCCCAATGCCGGCGCGCAGACATACTCTCTGGCTTGTATGGGGAATTCGGCGAGCCTGGCAACCGGTGCGATCGCGCCTGGAGAGCTCGTCACACTATTTGGAAACGGGCTCGGGCCTCAGAAGGGAGTAGAGCCCGAAGCCAGCGCGCAGACACCCTACCCTACCGATACGGCAAATGTCGAAGTGACTTTCGACGGGACGGCGGCCCCGCTGTTGTGGGTGCAGGACGCGCAAATCAACGCCGTGGCGCCGTGGTCGCTGACGCCCGGCCAGACCACGCAGGTCTGTGTCTCATACAACAACGCGAATACGAATTGTCTGACTTGGCCGGTGGTGCAGGCAGCTCCGGCGGTGTTCACGTTAGATGGCATTCATGCGGCAGCACTGAATCAGGACGGAAGCATCAACTCGGCCACCAACCCCGCGGCTGTGGGCTCCATCGTTTCGGTGTGGGCGACGGGACTGGGTCCGATCACACCAGCTCAGGCCGACGGAACGCTGGTGGGGTTTCCTCTTCCCGATAATGTTCTGGCGGTTGGAGTCATGGCGAGTTATACGATAGGGATTCCGTTCGGGGTTCCGGAGAACGAGCCATTTGCGGTGAGTTATGCAGGACCGGCACCCGACCTGGTGGCCGGGGTCAGCCAGATCAATTTCCAGGTTGGCTCATTCCCGTCCTATGGCGCGATTTATGTGACCCTGGCGTCGTTTCAAAGCCCGGGGTTTGAGGTTTACATCAGCGGTCAGTGACGCGGCCTAGGCGTTTTCGACGCGGGCCTTTATATCCGAGTACGCCGTCTCGATGAGCCTGCTGAGGGCCGCGGCGTTTGTGGACGTTCCCGGTCTCAGCTTCACATGTCGCATGAACTTGCCGGCGCCTTGCAACAAGCGGGCCGGGTCCGGCAGCGATGCGCCCTGAAAGAACCCCACGTTTACGTGTGAGGTGAACACATTCACGTAGCCGAAGGGCGCATCTCCCAAACATGCAACCGGACAACCGTCATGCAAAAGCTCCCGGACTTCGTCCCCGCAGTTTCGCATCACCTCAAACCACTGCTGCGCGATGGCTCCCAATTCACCGGCATGCTCTTTCATCCACGCATTGATGGCGGGATCCCGCTCGACGGCGCCGTTGAATCGCAGCAATTCCGCTCTCATCGCCGCTCTACTCTCCGCTTTCGAGATCGACCGCATCTCTCTTTTTGTTAGCGCAGCCTTTTTGTCAGTGTAGCGTCCCAATAGGTGCGGGACATATCAAACCTTCGCCGGCCCGCGGAAGTGGAATCCGAACTCGGGTATCTGGTGGCCGCGCTCTCGAAGAAGTACCAGTCGTTGCCGCCAACGCCGTTCTCCGCGTGGCGCTGATCCAAACAGAATCACCTTCGATGAGCCAGACTTACGGGAGTAACCTCCCAGAACGGCGTTTCGGCGGGAATGATCGGCCGGTTCACAAGGGATTCGCTTGGCCGGACACGACGACAATGTGGTCGAGCTTCTCCGCAATTTCAGGATCGATTTTTTCTCTTGGCACCAAATGAGCGAGACCGTGATAATCCGTCTTTTGCATCAGGTTTCTTAGCCCCAGTTTTTGGAAATAACTCTGAAAGACGGGTCCGAGAAAATCGTCGCTGGCCTTAACGTCCGGACCAAATGGTTCCGGCCGGCCCAGGACTTTCAATGCGGCCGTGACCTCTTCGATGGATTTTTGCATAGCATCCCGTTGCTTCTCACGCAACGGGGACTCAAAAAGAGGCCCGGGCGCTCCTTCAAGCTGATCGGCGAATGCGAGGAGAGTCTCCGGGTAGCAAAGGTAGTTCTCGATTTCCCGCTGCGACCACTTGAACTCACAGAGCGGACCATTTTCGTCCAAGTCCTGTGGGATCGAATCGTAAAGGGCTATTCCGACCAGATCCGGCTTGGCCTCCCTCAATCCGAAGAAGTGATCCTTTGCTTTGCTTGGCTGATTAGCGACATAATGCACGAACGGCTGCTCCAGCACTTCCTGCGCGGGATGTTCCAGAATTTTCGCGAATGCCTGAAGGATTGCGAGGTCGGTCGAGCCCTCCAGGTAAAGGACCCATCCCTTCTGTTCCGCTTGATAATACTGATCAAAACCGATAGCCCGCAGAGATTTAAGCAACTGACTCCCGCGATCGTCAATTCGGTGTGGTTTTCCAACAAAGGCGACCACGATGTCGCGGTCGGCAGCTTCATTAAGCAGCACCTCCGAATGGCTCGCGGCAATCACCTGGCACCCTTGGGAGTCTGCGGTGTTGGTAAGGATTTGATAGATCTGGCGCTGGCGCAGGATCTCAAGATGGGCATCCGGCTCATCAAGTAACAGCACGGTATTTGGATGGGTGTACAAATGGGCGAGCAACAACAGCGTCTGCTGGAGGCCCCGTCCCGAGGACACCAGATCTAACGTAGTTTCAGCCTCCTCATAGGACATTGTGATCTGACCCCGTTCCTTAATGAACTCCGGTGGGTTCAGGGTCACCCCAAACAGACTTTCGATCTGTGTCACCAATACGTTCCAGCTTGTCTGGTCGCTATCGGAGTGAATCTGAAAACAAAGATTTCGGAGCACTTCAGCTGTACGACCTTCGCCGATTCGGACGTTGACGGCGCCCTCCTGAAGTCGGTCCTCAGTGGCTGCCATGCCTGACATGGGGGGCAGAAAAGCGATCCTGACGGGTGCCGCCACTTCCGGAACCGGCATGCGCGATAGCCCTGGGCCACCATTGATCCTTAACGGGCGGCAATAGAACGATTCCTGATTCGCATAGTCGAACTCAAATCCGCAATCCCATTGATTGCCGTCGGTTACGCCAGAAACCAGAATTTCGATCCGAATGTTTCTGGTTTCCTGTTTACCGTTTTCCTTCTGAATCGCACGTACATGCAGGTCTCTCCAGAGAAGATTCGCGTCGGGGACTGGCACTGCAATCAAGTCCCGGCGGTTGATTGTCACTCCTGGTCGTTTCTCCGGCGCATCTTTTGCTGAGCGCTTTTCCACCCACCTCCGAAGGCCGATCTCCCAGAGCGCCAGTGCCTGTAGGGCCGTTGTTTTACCGGAATTGTTCGGCCCGATGAATACGACAGTCTTGCCAAGTTCGATCTCGACATCTTCAAGCCGCTTGAAGTTCTTGATCCTGAGATTGGTAAGCACCTTCGACGATGATAACCCGTCCAGCAGCAATCGCCCGCTTGAGCGATGGTCTTTTTCTAGACGAAGGATGAGCCGCTGGCCGACATATCGTTACCAATCTGGCCGCTTACATCCGCATCCTCTCAACGCGTTCGTTTCTCTGAACTAGCCGTTTTCGACGCGGGCCTTTATATCCGAGTACGCCGTCTCGATGAGCCTGCTGAGGGCCGCGGCGTTTGTGGACGTTCCCGGTCTCAGCTTCACATGGCGCATGAACTTGCCGGCGCCGTGCAGCAGGCGGGCCGGATCGGGCAGCGCTGCGCCTTGAAAGAACCCCACGTTTACGTGTGAGGTGAACACATTCACGTAGCCGAAGGGCGCATCTCCCAAACATGCGACCGGACAGCCGTCATGCAAAAGCTCCCGGACTTCGTCCCCGCAGTTTCGCATCACCTCAAACCAGTGCTGCGCGATGGCTCCCAATTCACCGGCATGCTCTTTCATCCA
Source organism: Bryobacterales bacterium (assembly GCA_963802915.1). Taxonomy (GTDB): domain Bacteria; phylum Acidobacteriota; class Terriglobia; order Bryobacterales; family Bryobacteraceae; genus JAICMB01. The sequence goes on along the minus strand of CAWDKQ010000015.1, from coordinate 115,644 downwards.
CGCATCGATGGCGGGATCCCGCGCGACGGCGCCATTGAATCGCAGCAATTCGGCTTTCATCGTCGCTCTAACTTCCTATTCGGATTTGAGAGATGCCATATCGATGGAGAAACGGTATTTCACATCAGCCTTGGCCAGTCTCTCGTAGGCTTCGTTGACTTTCTGGATGGGGATGACTTCGACGTCGGAAATGATGTTATGCTCACCGCAAAAATCGAGCATCTCCTGGGTCTCCGGGATGCCACCGATGGGCGAGCCGGAGAAGCTGCGGCGTTTGAAAATCAGGCCGAAGACAGAAACGGCGAGAGGCTTTTCGGGAGCGCCGACCATGGTGATGTTGCCGTCGCGGCGGAGGAGTTGAATGTAAGCGTTGATGTCGTGATCGGCGGCGACGGCATCCAGGATGAAGTCGAAGCTGGCGTTGTGCTTTTTCATCTCGTCGGCATTGCGCGAAAGGACGACTTCATCGGCTCCGAGGCGAAGCGCGTCGTCCTTCTTTTTGGGCGAGGTCGTAAAGACAACCACGTGGGCGCCCAGAGCATGAGCGAACTTCACAGCCATGTGGCCCAGTCCGCCGAGACCCACGACGCCAACTTTTTTGCCTTTCGTGACGCCCCAGTGGCGCATGGGTGAGTATGTCGTGATTCCGGCGCAGAGGAGAGGCGCGGCTCCAGCGAGATTGAGGTTCGACGGGACTCGGAGGACAAAGCGCTCATCGACGACGACGTTGTCGGAATAGCCGCCGTAGGTGACGCCTCCGAGGTGCTTGTCGGGGGAGTTGTAAGTCAGAGTCATGTTCGGGCAGAATTGTTCGAAGCCAGCCTGGCATTCGGGACAGGTACGATCGGAATCGACCATGCAGCCGACCCCGGCGAGATCGCCGGGTTTGAACTTCGTGACCGCGGAGCCGACCTTAGTGACACGGCCGACGATTTCATGACCGGGAACGATCGGGTAGACGGTGGGCATGACGTTCTTCCACTCGTCACGGACTGCGTGGAGGTCGGAATGGCAGATACCGCAGAATAGAATCTCAATCTGCACGTCGTGTTCAGTTGGTTCCCGGCGCTGAATCGTCGTGGATGCGAGCGGCGATGTTGCACTCGCAGCGGAGTAAGCTTTCGTCTTGTTCATGGGTTATGCTCCTTGATATTGTTCGTCGCTGACCTTTTCCATCCAGTCCGCGGTCTTGCCCTCGAGGTGCTCTTGAATGGCGATATGGGTCATTGCCGTGGTTGGCGCGGCTCCATGCCAGTGCTTCTCGCCCGGCGCGAACCAGATTACGTCACCCGGCCGAATTTCCTCGATCGGTCCTTCCCAACGCTGCGCCCTGCCGCAACCTGCGGTCACGATCAGATTTTGGCCCAGCGGGTGGGAGTGCCAGGCCGTGCGGGCACCGGGCTCGAAGGTGACACTCGCACCGACAACGCGGGCCGGAGCGGGCGGGCTGAACAGCGGGTCAACCCGCACCGTGCCGGTGAAATACTCTGCCGGTCCTTTGGCGGAAGGCTGGGAACCGCTTCGTTTGATCTCCATTTTCGAACTCCTTCGCGTGGCCGCTCAGCGGCCGGTCATCTGCTCCAGCTTTTCAGGGTATCGAGCGCCTTGCACTGTGATCTTTGAGGCGGCGTTCTCGATTTCGCGCAGATCGTCGGGTGTGAGTTCGACGGAGAGCGCGCCGATGTTTTCGTCCAGGCGATGTAGCTTCGTGGTGCCAGGGATCGGTGCAATCCATGGCTTCTGCGCCAGCAGCCAGGCGAGGGCGATCTGGGCCGGCGTCGCCTTCTTGCGTTCCGCGATGCTGGCGAGCAGATCGATGAGCGCCTGATTCGCCTTGAGAGCTTCTGGCGTGAAGCGAGGCAGAGTGCTGCGAAAATCGGAGCTGTCGAACGTCGCATTTTCATCGATTTTTCCGGTGAGGAAGCCCTTGCCCAGCGGGCTGTATGGGACCAGGCCGATTCCGAGTTCCTCGAGCATCGGGATCACTTCGTTCTCCGGCTTCCTCCACCACAGCGAGTACTCGTTCTGGAGAGCAGTGACCGGCTGGACGGCGTGCGCGCGGCGGATGGTTTGCACGCCCGCTTCAGAAAGGCCGAAGTATTTGACCTTGCCTTGCTGAATCAGATCTTTCACCGCCCCGGCCACATCTTCGATTGGGACTTCCGGGTCGACACGATGTTGATAGTAGAGGTCGATAAAATCGGTTCTGAGCCGCTTGAGCGAACCCTCGGCGGCCTGCTTGATATGCTCCGGCCTGCTGTTCAGGCTCGGCGAACCCTTCATCCCGCGAGGATCGGAGTTGGGGCTAAGGTCGAACCCGAATTTGGTGGCGATCACTACCCGGTCACGGAAGGGAGCGAGGGCTTCGCCGACGAGTTCTTCGTTCAAGAACGGGCCATAGACCTCGGCGGTGTCGAAGAATGTTATGCCGCGATCCACGGCTGCCCGGATCAAAGCGGTCATCTCCTGCTTGTCTTTGGGCGGGCCGTAAGAAAAACTCATTCCCATGCAGCCGAGCCCGAGGGCTGAAACTTCGAGGCCGCTCTTTCCAAGTTTGCGCTTTTCCATTGTTTACTCCTTACATTTCCAGGTTAGGATCGCGCGCTTCCGAAGCGATATCCCGATCCTTCCGATTTATTGCCTATTCCTCTCGACCCGTTGACCAATGTAGAGAGTTGGCGGTTATTCTGGGTGAAGGAAAGTGCAACCGTTATGGTGAGAAACCTTGCTGGAGATGCGTCTGTGTTGGGAGATCCCGCACAGGAGTTACGAAAAGAGCTGGCCCGCAAAATTGCCTTGTACATTGGCTCCGCAGAGAACCGGGCAACGGAAATTTCAGGTCTGACGCTGCACCGGCGGACGATTCCCACCGCTCCTTGCTCGATGACTTATGTGCCGGGCTTGACCGTGATCGCCCAAGGGCGGAAGCAAGTAGACCTGGGCCGATCCACTTTCATCTACGATCCCTCGCGATTCCTGCTGACGTCGGTGGATTTGCCGGTGGTCAGTCGAGTGATGGAGGCAAGTGAAGAGACGCCCTGCCTGGCGTTGTCGCTGAAGCTCGAGATGGCCATGGTTCGGGAAGTTCTTAGCCGGGAGGAGATTCAGATGGGCGAGGCGCCATCTGACAGTCCCGGCATGGCGACTGGCGAGACGACCGTGGAGTTTCTCAGCGCATGCTGCCGGCTGGTGGACCTGCTGAACAAGCCGCAGGAGATTCCGTTTCTGAGCGAACTGATTCAGCGCGAGATCATTTTCAGAATCCTCCGCAGCGCAGAGGGAGCGCGGCTGCGATCGATCGCAACGCTGGGCGAGCAGAGTAACCGGACAGCAAAGGCGATTGCCTGGATCAAGGCGAACTATGCGAAAGCACTGCGGGTGGAAGATCTCGCGGATGTCGCGGGGATGGGCGTGTCCACGCTGCACCATCATTTCCGGATGCTGACGGCCATGAGTCCGCTGCAGTATCAGAAACAGATTCGATTGCAGGCAGCGCGCGTACGGATGCTCAAGGATGGTCTGGACGCTGCTAGCGCGGCCTTTGAGGTGGGGTACGAAAGCGCAAGCCAATTCAATCGCGAATACAGCCGCTACTTCGGTCAGCCGCCGATGCGAGATATTCGGACTCTTCGATCGCCGAGCGCTCCGCCTTTGGAGGTGGTGGGGGGACGGTGAGATTTGAAATCGGACTTTGGTTTCACAGCTACTTGAGGGGCAGTCGCCAAGGCCAGTCGCAGCAAGGTGCGCATGAAAGTCGTGGTCCAACGTAACGCATACGCGCAAATCATTCCGCGCCCTTTCCAGAATGAGGATGTCCTCCGACCGGTCCATTCCGATCTCCAAGACATGAACGGCGTCGAACCCCTGATGGCACAGAATTGTTGCCGCAAGCGGCGCGAGTCCCTGGTCAAGCAAAATGCGCGTCACGCGACTCGATCGACGGTCAGGCGCTCATCATCGACAGTCGCGGCCGCGTAGCGTAGAGCCTGTTGGAGATCTTCGGGTTCGAGAAAGGGATACTCCGCTATTAAGGCAGCTCGGTCCGGATACGTCGCAAGAAGTTCGAGCACGCGGCGAACGGTGATCCGCATCCCTCGGATGCATGGCTTACCGCCGCATTTTCCCGGCTCAACCGTAATCCGATCAAAAAGATCAACCGACGCCATGTGCTCAGTTTAGACTATCTTACGAAACTGCACCGCACCGTCTTTATGCCCTTGAGCGGCGCTCAAATTATCGGTGTTCAAATTCGAGGCGAATCGCGGCATCGCGGTAGTCGATTGTCAGCACGAAATTGCTTAGAACGGGCATTCCCAGGAGGCCACCCATTTCCATTCCCATAGCATCGCTCATGTCGTTGAGGTCCAGCGCAACCATGCCGACATTGTTCTGGCTGAAGTTCGAAAATCTCAATCGCACGCGGTCGGCTCGCGATACTTCTTTCACGCGGCCCTGCACGCCGCGAACATTCGCGTCGTTATCGCGGTGTACCTTTGTGCTTTCGCGAACGGCCGCCACGTTGATTATGTTCGCGCTCGAACCAGAATCGATGACGAATAATCTCGCGGGACCATCGTTGACGAACGTGGGGATTATAAGATGACCGTAGTAAAAGATCCGCTGGAAGCCGTCCGGAAGACGATCGTCCGAATCGTGCACGCCTTCCGGCGGCGACGTCAGGCCGGGGTACGGCTGTGGCGGCCTAAAACCGGAGATCCATATGACTATGCGTATCCTCACGAGTTTTTGAGGGCATTCTCCCGGACTGTAGATTTTCGGAATTTTCGCAAGTATGAGACCAATGCGCAGAAGGGCACGGGCGATCATGTGATGGATATCAACGTGGTATTTGTCGCGAGGTGAGGCGTCAGTATTTCATTGAGAACTCATGCAACTAAGCAACGCCCGAGCGGCCGCACGCAGTTTTGCGTTTGGCGCTGGCGGATTCTCCAGCAGACCGATAACCCGCAAGCTATCTCTTTCCGAGAGCGTCGCATGAGGCTCTCCCTCTATGCCGGCAGTGGCAGGCTTTTCAGTCTGTGTCAGCGAGACCGCGCTCGGTATTAGCGTACGCTTCGGCATGGAAACAGGATAGTAGCGCTAGGCGGGCGTACCGCGTAGGATGGCGGCTTGTTCTTCGGCCCGCGTGTCGTTGAGAAAAGTACCGCAGCCGCTCTCGATTCCAGCGAGATACTTGATTTTTTTCTGGCTTCTCTGGATTGGCAGAAAGTCGATGTGGAAATGGAAATACGGATGGTCGCCTTTCGCGGGGCTCTGCCTGACCATCATCATTAACGGCATCGGGAAGCCATAGAGGTTGTCGTACTTCCTGCGCACCAGCCGCATTAGCGATGCGAGATCGTTATTCTCCTCGTCAGTCATGTCGGCGAGCTTCTGAAAGTGACGGCGGGAGCAGATTTGCATTTCGGTCGGGAAGCGGCCGAAGAACGGCAGGAACGCCACGAAGCTGCCGTTCTCTAAAACTATCCTGGTTCCTTCGGCAAGCTCGTGGGCGAGAATATCGCAATAGATGCAGCTCTTCTTTTCCTTCTCGTAATCCGACGCGGACTGCATTTCGGTCTCGACCAGCGGCGGGACGAAGGGTAAACCGTAGATCTGGCCGTGCGGATGCGGCATGGTGACGCCTATCGCCACTCCGGTGTTTTCGAACACCTGAACATACTGAACATCAGGGTTCGCAAACAGCTCACCCGAACGCCGGGTCCAGAGGCCGATCACCTTAAACCACTGCTCCGCCGTCAACTGCGAGGGCTGGAGGTTGTGGTCCGGCGAATACAGGATGACATCCTGCGTGCCGCGGGCTCCGGTGGCATGGAAAAGAGCCGTTTCAGGCGAAAACGGCGGATACTCCTCGGAAAACGCGGGGAAATCGTTGGGATAAAGATAGACGTCGTAGTCATCGGGCACGCGGCCCGACCCGGGATCGAAAGGACACCAATTCTGGGGCATCTGGGGGCGATCCTGCCGGTTTGCGGCTACAGCGACCCACTGTCGCAACAACGGATGCCAGCGCAATTCGCTCATGCATCAAGGATAAACGACCTTTTCTATACGAGCTACGCTGGTATCAAGGAAAGTTAAACAAATGAAGATCCGTGACGAGGATGCCCTCGAGTACCACGCTTCCAATCCGCCGGGCAAGCTGTCCATCATGCCAAGCAAGCCTTGTCACACGCAACGCGACTTGAGTCTTGCTTATACGCCCGGCGTTGCCGTTCCCTGTCTCGAAATCGAGCGACAGCCCTCGCTCGCATATCGCTACACCGGAAAAGGCAACCTGGTGGCCGTAGTTACGAACGGGACCGCCGTGCTCGGACTCGGCAATATCGGTCCGTTGGCCGGCAAACCGGTGATGGAAGGCAAAGGCGTGCTGTTCAAGCGATTCGCCGATATCGATGTGTTCGACCTTGAACTCGCAACGAACGACCCGCAGGAAATCATTCGCACCTGTCAGATTCTCGAACCGACATTCGGCGGAATCAACCTCGAAGACATTAAGGCGCCGGACTGCTTCGTAGTGGAAGAAGAGCTGCGGCGCACTTTGAAGATCCCGGTTTTTCACGATGACCAACACGGTACGGCTATCATCTCCGGCGCGGCGCTGATCAACGCGCTACTGCTGGTAAAGAAGCCGATCGAATCCGTGAAGGTAGTGTTCAATGGCGCGGGAGCGAGCGCGATCGCCTGCGCCAATCACGCGATCCATCTCGGCGTTCTGCGCGAGAACGTCCTGATGTGCGACACGACGGGCGTGATTTATAAAGGCCGCACGAAGGGCATGAATCAATATAAGGAGCGCTTTGCCGCCGATACGCCCAAGCGTACGCTGGCCGAAGCTTTGGAAGGCGCTGATGTGTTCTTTGGTTTGTCGGTGGCGGGAGCGGTGACGCCCGAGATGCTGAAGACCATGGCGGAGCGCCCGATCATTTTCGCGTTAGCGAATCCGGATCCCGAGATTCCCTACGACGAGGCGCTCAAGGCTCGGCCCGATGCGATTGTCGCGACCGGCCGGACGGATTATCCAAACCAGGTCAATAATGTTTTGGGGTTTCCGTTCATTTTCCGGGGCGCGCTGGATGTCCGCGCCACCACCATTAACGAGGAGATGAAACTGGCCGCGACGCATGCGCTGGCATCGCTGGCTCGCGAAGATGTTCCCGATTCGGTGCGGCGGACGTACGGGCTCGACTACCTGGCGTTCGGGCCGGAATATATCATTCCCAAACCATTCGATCCGCGTGTTCTGATTCGCGAAGCTTCGGCTGTTGCGAAGGCCGCGATGGATAGCGGCGTGGCGCAGGAGCCGATCGATCTGGAGGCGTATCGCGATCAGCTCGAGCGGCGGCTGGGCAGGGTGCAGGGCGTGATGCGCGTGATGATCCATAAGGCGCGGCGGCGTCCGAAGCGCATCGTGTTTCCGGAAGGCGAAGAGGCGAAGATTTTGCGCGCCTGCCAGATCCTGGTGGATGAGAAGATGGCGTTTCCGATTGTTCTCGGAAATCCGGAGAAGATCTGGAAACAGGTTGCGGATCTGAAGCTGAACCTTACGGCTGACAACATCTCTATCGTCGAACCGGAGCGGTCGCCGCGGCGGCACTTCTACATCGAGGAGTTGTATCACCTGCGGCAGCGTAAAGGCGTTACGAAGAAAGAGGCAGGCGCGCAGCTCGCGAATCGCAACTTGTTCGCCGCGCTGATGGTGCGGTCGGGCGATGCCGATGTCGTGATTGCCGGCTTAACGCAACACTATTCGGAGACGATTCGACCGGCCCTCGAAGTGATTCCGGTACGCAGCGGTTTCCGCAAGGTATCCGGCGTGTACCTGATGATCACGCAGAAGGGCGAGACCTATTTCTTCGCGGACGCGACCGTGAACATCGATCCTGATTCTGAGGACCTGGCCGAGATCGCGATCAGCGCGGCGGAGATGGCGGAGCGATTCAACGTGAAGCCGCGCGTGGCGCTGTTATCGTTCTCGAATTTTGGCAGCACGCGGCATCCACTTTCGGAGAAGGTGCGACGAGCAGTCGAGATCGTGCGGCATCGCGCGCCCCATTTGATGGTGGATGGCGAGATGCAGGCCGATACTGCCGTTGTTCCGGAGATTATCGAACGCGAATATCCGTTCAGCTCGCTTAAGGGCGGCGCCAATGTTCTAGTGTTTCCGACGCTAGAGGCGGGCAACGTCGCGTACAAGCTGCTTTCGCGGTTGGGCGGGGCCGAGGCGATCGGGCCAATTCTGATGGCCTTGAGCAAGCCGGTCCACGTGCTACAGACGGGCGCCGAGGTGAATGACATTGTGAATGTCGCGGCGGTGGCGGTGGTGGATGCGCAGGAGGCGGAGAAGCACTCTCTGTTTGAGAAGCCGTTTCCGCATCACGTTTTGGTGGAGTCGGGGGCGTAATTACTGACGGCGCCCGGCGCAAGAACCTGTTTGGAACGCCTTAAGCTGCATTTGAAAGCGTAGCTGGCGGGAGTCTGCTCGATCCAAGTCAGCAATGTTCTCCGCCGACAAAAGGTTTTTGAAGAGAAACGTTCGAACGATTTCGACATCCTCTGGGGTAGCAATGGCTCCAGCATCCGAGCCCAGCAGGAACGCATTCGCGTACTCGATGTCTTCCAGGTCCGCCTCAAACACATCGTCGCTAAAGAGCCGCTCGCTATTCTCTTCATAGAGACGAAAGAGCGATTGCAGATCGTCGAGGTCCTTCCTTCGACGATACGGATCCTCCGTGAACGCCACGATCTTCAGCAGGGCAATTACTGGGGGCGGGGCCACTTTGAAACGGACACCGGGAGCAAAGGTGAAGTACTCGGAGCGTGCGAAAATCTGTTCGAACCCGGCGAGGCTCATCGCAAACTGACTTTGGGGCCAAACGATCTGTTTGGCGGCACGCAGATTCGGGCCGGCAGGCAACAGGTCTACAAGCGACCTCTTTGGTCCGAGCCAGCGATGTTCTCTATTTTCTTTTTGAGTCCAGCCTAGTTTCTTGAGTTCTTCCGAAAAAGCCGCGAACTCCTCGAGATCGAGCGCCACGACGAGATCGACGTCCAGAGTGAATCGTCCGAGTTCGATAAACAGAGAATGGCAGTGGCGCCGATGATGGTGATCTCGGCGGAAAACCTATCGGCCACGAGGTGCAGTTGTGCGAGGTCGGCAATTTGCTCTTTGGTGAGCATAGATTCAGGTCAGGAATTGCTGACGGAATTCTCTGGCGGCCTCGTGCGCGCGGGGGTCTTCGCTATTCAGGAGTTCGGCATAAATGAGCCACGGGGGCGCGAGCGTATGATGTTTGCGCTGCTCCCCAAAGACGAGATCTCCGAAGGCGTTCAAGATCGTGATACGACCTTCGCGGTCCGGGAGCAAATGGAGCTGCCGCGCGACTGCGCGAGTCGAGGGGTTGAGAAACAAGACGATTTCGGATCCGCGATAGAAATTCTGGAGCAGGCCGGCGGCAGCGCCCCCGCTGAGCGAATAGCGGACGCCCGGAGGCAACTCCTTTCGAAGACGGGAAAGAAAGGCCTCAGGAGTTTTTTCTATCGACCGGAATGTACCGAGAGTAAGTTTGGGACGGAGCACCTGCGCGTAGCCTTGGATCAAGGTATCCGCCAACAGACTCGCCGGTCCGAGGCGATATTGTTTGCCCGAATGCGAGAGGAGGCCTGCCGCAATCATTTGCCGGCGCGCTTGCGCCGCCATGCTCTTACTGATTCCGGCCGCGGACTCCAGCCGTCGTACGGGCCAACTGACGGAATCCGGGTGCGTGACGAACTGAAAGAGCAACTGCATTTGAGCCGGGCTGACGGGGCGCCGTTCCGATAGCGGTTGGGCAGGCGGATTGCCGATAGCGGTCCAGTTATATGCGTCCCCAAGCCGTAAATGAACGTTGCCGGCATCGTCCACGAAATTCACGCCCGCGTCGATGAAGGATTCGGCAGCCCGGCGGGGGACATGGCGGGTGAGAAGGATGACGCTTTGCGTTCGATCCGTTCGAGTGTGGTTGAGCCACGCGAGCACCCGGCTGGCGGACGATCGAGATTGGAAGGAGCGATTCGATTCAACCCGGAGCTGATATCGGCCTTGAGGAGTGGCGATTTGAAGGCGTCCGCCGTGTCCTTCGTCAAGTTGTTTTTTGGCGGGTTGATATTTCAGGTTTTTGACGAAGGGGAGATGTCTAAGGGTGTTGAGGGGCTCAAGTTCGGGATGGAGTCCGTGAGCCATGGATGTATGTTGTCCATTATTTTAGCATGTCCACGAATTGTGGACAGAGGAAGAAAGTGGACAAGGAGTTAGAAGGGGACGTCGTCGTCCGTGATCCCGGGGCCTTGATCGAAGCTGGTCTCTTCGGCAACCGGCGCGGGCTTCGATCTTTGCTGCGCGCTTCTCGGCATGGACACCGGCTGCTGGTTAAAATCCGAGCCGCCGGGCGCCCCGCCCTCGCCGCGGCCGCCGAGCAGGATCACTTCTTCGGCGATCACTTCGGTCATGTATTGCTTCTTGCCGTCCTTGTCGTCCCAACTGCGGGTTTGCAGCCGGCCTTCGACGTAGACCTGCTTTCCCTTGGTTAAGTAGTTGCCTAGGTTCTCGCTCTTCCAGAGGACGACGTTCGCCCAATCCGTCTCGTCTTTCCACTCGCCCGTCTGCTGATCTTTCCAACGGCGGTTCGTGGCGACCGAGAACTTCGTCACGGCCGTTCCCGACGGAGTAAATTTGGTCTCGGCATCCTTGCCCAGATGACCCACCAGAATGACTTTGTTAACGCTGCGACTTGCCATTGCTTCGAACTTTAACACACGCGTGGGCGAGCCAAAATTTCCATCCCGTCCAGCGAGTCTGCAACATTTTCCAGCGCCGAAAAACCCACTCTGTCCAAATCGCCCATTTTTGCCGATCTCGGTAACTGGAAGGTGGATTGCTTGAGTACCGCCGATACTACGTTTCACGTTGGTGAAAATGGGGTATTGCGTTCCGCGGTCGAGGTTGTACAATAGAGAACACTTCGTAACGGGTGAGCATGATCGGCATTAAAGCTGTTCCGCTCGTAGTCCTCGCCGTTGTCCCGGCAGTAAGCCTTTTGCGCGCCCAAATTCCGATGGGTTCCAGTACTACTGTGAACCTCTATAACACGGATCTGGCGGTGCTTGAAGCAGGCGATGCGCGAAAGGATCTCGCTTGCACGGTAACTCCGGTTAAACCGCAACTCGGATTCGATCTGCGCTTCCACACGGGATACGAGGTTACTATCCCGCTCAAAGAGCTGGCAGGCTCGGAAAACATGTTGAGCATCATTTTCCGGGTATCGCCCGCCACTCAGAAGAATCAGTACTCTTACTTCGTCCAACGGATTCGCGTCCCGGCCATCGAAGAGAATCCGAAAGGCGATGCGTTCCTGCAGGGATCGCTTCAGGTCGGCGAAGGCGATTACCATGTCGATTGGCTGATGCGGGACCGCAGCGAACGCGTCTGCTCGTCCTCATGGGACGCGGAGGCGGAGTTAGGCCCTAAAGATCGTCAAATGGCCCTATCGATCGAGCCCAATGCGGTTCATCGCGAGGATGGTGAGCAGTTCAACGAGGAACCGCCAATCCAGAGGATCACCGATCAGCGGCTGAACGTGAAAGTTCTGATGAATTTCGCGCCGCAGAACGCCCTTTCGGCCACGCTCCAGCCTCTCGATACTGCCGCGCTGGTTTGGATTCTGCGGAGCATCGCCCGCGAGCCTCGAATCGGTAAATTTTCAGTAGTTGCGTTCAACATGCAAGAGCAGCGTGTCATCTATCGGCAAGAGGATGCCGACCGAATTGACTTCCCCGCACTGGGCGACGCTCTGAAAACCTTGAATTTAGGAACGGTCGATCTCAAGCGCCTCAGTGAAAAGCACGGCGATACCGACTTTCTCGGGGACCTCATCGAAAAAGAGGTCGGAACGGACAAGGATCACCCCGATGCCGTAATTTTCGCCAGCCCCAAGGTCATGCTGGATGCCAATGTCCCCCAGGATTCTCTAAAACAGGTCGGAAGCGTCGAGTTTCCAGTGTTTTACATGAATTACAACCTGAATCCGCAGGCTGTACCTTGGAAAGATGCGATCAGCCGGGCGGTACGGGCATTTCGTGGGACAGAATACACTATTAGTAAGCCACGGGACCTATGGTTTGCGGTCTCCGAAATGGTCTCCCGTATCGTAAAATCGAGGAACGGGAAACAGAGCGCATCCATCTCTAGTCAGTAGAGTCATATGAGGTTCTCGATTGTGTGTGGCGGGGTGCTCGCGGCACTCCTGAGTATATCCGCGCCTGCGCAAAACGTCTTGATCGCGCAGGGAAGGAACCGCGATTTCAGTAAGAGCCTGGCGCCGTACGTCGTCTCGCCGCAGCATGTGGTCGACTTGATGCTAGACATGGCCGACCTCAGGCCGGGCGAAACGCTGTACGATCTCGGCAGCGGCGACGGACGCATCCTGATCACGGCAGCGCAGCATTATCGTGCCAAGGCGGTCGGAATTGAGATTGAGGAGGGCCTGGCGCGAACCTCGGAACAAAGGATCGCGAGCCTGGGTCTTCAGAACATGATCCACGTCATTCATGCGGACATGCGGACGGTGGATCTCAGTCCCGCCGATGTGGTCACGATGTATCTCATGACCCAATCGAACGAGAGTCTGAAGCCGCAGCTCGAACGATGCCTTCGCCCGGGGGTGCGAGTGGTGTCGCACGATTATAGGGTGCCGGGATGGAAGGCGAATCGGGAAGAGAAGGCCGAGGCTTATGCCCGCGGCCACATGATTTATCTGTATGTCATGCCGCCGCGGAAGTAGGTAACGCGGCGCGGGCGATCTCCGCTTGACTTACGGATCTGTGAAAAAATCGGCTATTGCCCCTCCGTTACCGTCGGGGTTCCGCAGCGCTGTCCTGGGCTTTCACGATCATACGGAAGTAAGGGCCAGCAAACGATCTCTTAGCGATTCCGGATCGAAGTGTTCCCTTCTATAAATCTCCTTCGGGCGTCCCGAGCGGGAGAATTCGTCCATTCCAAATACGCGACGGGAATAATCGCCGGAGAGCAGGAACGGATACATGAATCCTTGCCAGCCATTGTGAAGCGCCACTACAAACTGCCGTTCTTCGTCCGATAAAATCTCGTTGGCTTTAGCCGGATCGCGCTGTCGCAGTTCCTCGAACAACTGCGGCGATGTGACAGCCAGCAGCTTCACGTCGGCCCTCTCTTCTAGTTCCGGCAGGATTCCTAGAACATTCGCCATAACTTGGCCGCCGCTGATTGCCAGCACGATTTTTTGCTTGCGGTTTTCGAGGAATGGTTTGAAGACGTAGGCACCGTGAATCGCTTCGATGGCCGGCGGGACTCCGTTGCCTCGCTTCAGGACGGGCGTTCCAGGACGCACGGCCGAGAAGACCACCGGCTCACCACGATGCGCTGCGTGGAAGAGCATTTCAACGGCCTCGTTGGCATCGAGAGGCTTGTACACCTTGATCCCCGGATAGGCCGTGAACAGCGACATCCAGAACAGACCATGATGTGTTGGGCCATCCTCGCCGGTTTCCGGGCCGTCGTGGGCGGCGAGCATGATGAAGAACGCGTTTGCGCGAGGGTTCACATTGGTGTTGATGAGCGTCATACGGACGGCATTGGCCATCATGGGAGTGAAAACGCCATAGGTCGCGAATGCGGTCATGGGACGGAAGCCGCCGGGCAGTGTGTCCTGGGACATGGCGCATGACATCATGGCCATGTTCTGTTCCGCGATGCCAAAGCGGAGGCCGCGTCCAAGTAGATTCTCTTTGTTGATGACGCCGTACACGTTCTCCGCTTTGCCGGTGAGGATCGATTTCATCAGGTCGCCCGCGCCGGTGTAGAAGAACGCAGTATGCTTCATGGCCCAAGCAAACCAGGCTTCGGTGGCCTTGCGCGTGGGGACGGAATCGCCTTCCTTGAACACGAGTTCGGGAGGCAGTTCATCGGGGCGGACGAGCGCGTTGTAATCGAGCATCGGACGATCGCCGAGCGCAATCTCCATCTGTGTGACCAACTCGTCTTCAGCCCTGACACGGCGAGCCGCTGCGTTCAGGCGTTTCATGAGGTAATCGGACTCGCCGTCCGTTATCGAGGCGATCACGGTTTCGATATCGGCAGCCGCTTCGCCTTCTTTGCCGAGGATGCCGAAACCGAGTTTGCGCATCGCTTCAACGTATTCGTTGTGCGCCAGCGGCGTACCGTGCGAGTCCGCCGTGTTCTCCAATCGGCCGTAATGTTTGCCTTTTGTGGTGTGGCAGATAACCACCGTCGGCATGCTGTTTTCGAATCCCTGCGCGGCGAGCCGGTAGGCGTAGGCCAGCTCAAGAACGTTGTGTCCGTCCACTTCGATGATGTTCCAGCCCTGCGCGGCCCAGTGGCTCACGTAAGGGCACGGCATGGCATCCGTAATGGGACCGTCGATTCCGTAGCCGTTGTAGTCGAGCGTGACGATCAGGTTGGCAGCGCCCACGGCGGCTGCGACGTTGCGGGCCTCATAGCTCATGCCCTCTTCGGTCTCGGCATCGCCGGCGATCACGAACGCCTTGGTATCGAGACCGCAGGAGCGATGCAGCACCGCGAATCCAAGACCAGCGGAGAAGCCGTGACCCGATGAGCCCGTCGATGTATCGGCCAGGGCGTAGCAGGATTCCACGTGTCCGCTCGGACCGCCCAGGGTTCGGAATTTCGCGAGTTGCTCGGGATAGACAGCGGCTGCCGCGGCATCGGTTCCCAGCCTCATTCCTTCCCGCCGGAGAGTTTCGTAGACCAGGGCAACGACGGCATGGAACAACGGTGAGCAGTGTCCGGCAGACCAGACGATGCGGTCCCTTCCGGGGTGCTTCGGATGCCGCGCATCGAAACCGAGCACTCCGCACGCGAGCAGCGTCATTACCTGCTCTGCCTTCGAAGACGACCCTCCGGGATGTCCCGACTTGGCCCCATCGACGGCGGCGAACAGGAGTCCACGCACAACGCGGCAAAGTGCCGCGAGCTTTTGCTCGTCGATTTCGGGTAGGGGATCGAGACTCAGACCACGCAGGTCAAGATAAGCGCCATGCTCGGCTTGGAATTGCAGGCGTTCGGGCGCAGCGTAACGGAGCGCCTCCCGGCCGTCTTTCTCAAGGACGTTGATCTTCGATATGGCAACGGACACAATAAACCTCCACGATCCGGTGGTGGCTCCTTTGAGTTCGTTGCTTTTATTTTACTGCAATTGGATGGTCTTTCCGGTACGCGCCGATTCTCTCGCCGAAGTCAGGATTTCAGTCACAATCATGTTGTTCTCGAGCGACGAAAGGCCGGAGGGTTTGAACTTGCCGCGCACGACTGAAGCAAGGTAAGAGACTGAATCCTGCGCATCGGGCGGCAGCGGCTCCAACGTCCGCGATTCTTCCTTCGGTTCTTTGCCGAGCCGCACGCGCAGCTCATTGCCCTTGATGGCCACGGCTTGTCCGTGCTGCGCGTACACTTCGAAGTCTTTGCGGTCGTACGGCCAATTCCACGACGCTTGAATGATGCCTTGCGCACCGGGGTATTGGATCAGGACGGTCGCCTGATCGTCGACGCGGCCGTAGATCTGCGGCTTTATGGTCTGAACCAAGGCCGTTACGGCGATGGGGCGCTGGTTGTTCATCATCCAGGTCATGAGATTCGCGCCGTAACAGCCGAAGTCGAAGAGCGCGCCCGCGCCGTTCTTTTCCGGGTCGGTGAGCCATCCGAGAAATTCGGGGCCTACTCCGATCTCTTTCGGACCGGGGTGGCCGTCCATTGCGACCATTTTCACGATGCTGCCGCCTTGATGCTCCTCATTGAAGATTTTGTACATCGCGGCGTGGCTTCGATACCAGGTGGTCTCGTAATTGACGATGACCTGAATGCCGCTTTGCGCCGCCGCTCTCTGAATAGCGCGTGCGTGATCCATGCTCACGGCGAGCGGCTTCTCCATCATCACGTCGATGTGCTGGCGGGCGCAGGCTTCGACGACCATTGGATGATCGAACGTGCTGGTGAAAGTCGCGACGGCGTCGGGCTTAACGCGGTCGAGCATGGTTTGAAGGTCCGTGAAGAAAACGCCGTCGGCGAAGCCGTACTTCTGCGCGTACCTGTGTTGCAGGGCCGTATCCGGATCGAATATGCCGACGATTTGTACATCGGTTCGATGCTGCACGGCGCGGAAGAATCCGTCGACGTGACCATGGACGAGGCCCGCAATTGCGAGGCGCAGCGGTTTCGCTCCGGATGCGCCGGTGGACTGGGCGAAGGCCCCTGCTGAAAAAGCGGAGAGAACGAGAATGCGAAGAAAAGAATGCATGATGTCGTTTACCAGGGTACAGCTTCCTCTGGGCTCGTGTTTTACCATGAAATTGATGAAACACCTTCCGCTGCTCAGCCTCACTTTCGCACTCTCCTCCGTGGTCGCGCTCGCACAATATAAAGCCGAGCCCGCTGGTCCCCCTCCTTCCGACGTTTCTGCTTCTATTGCCGGGGCGCTCGAAAAAGATGGCACCAAAATTACAAACAACGGGGCTCCTTATTGCGAGATCTGGTTCCGGTCGAGCAAGCCTACCGGCGGCAAGAACGCGAGTGAGGAAGCGGTGACGTTGCCCAATATTCCTCAAGGCGCGCTACTCGCTGTCATCCGGTTCGATGGCAAGGGCTCCGACCGGCGCGGTCAGACTATCAAGCCCGGCGTTTACACGCTGCGCTATAGCTTGATGCCGGTGAATGGCGATCATCAGGGCGCGGCTCCGCAGCGCGATTTCATGTTGATGATTCCGGCAGCGGACGATAAAGACCTGAATGCCGCTCCCGGTTTCGATGCGCTTGTCGATATGAGCAAGAAGGCATCGGGAACTCCGCATCCCGCGGTGATCAGCCTTTGGAAGGCCGACGATGCGAAGACCGGGTTTTCGCAGCAAGGCGACGATTGGGTGATTCAGACGAAGCTTGGCGATACGAATATCGCGGTGATTTTGATCGGCACGGCAGCTAGCTAGGCGAAGAGAAGCTGGCAATGATGGCGTCGCGGGTCACACCTTTGTGCCGGCCGACTGTCCTCAGGATTGAATTGAGCGAGCCAAGCCGCAGTGGATTGTGGTCCGGAATCGCGATACACTTTGGTGGACCTTGTGATGCTGCCATCGCCGACACAGGGTATTGGCGAGATGCGCGCCCGATACGTCGCGGGGGATTTTCATGCGACGGACAAGATTTCGTCGCGAACGAGGTGAAGGCGAATTTGGCTGGGGAGCGGCCGGTCGAAGAAGAAGGCCGCCGTTGCTTCAATTGCGTTCTTTCGCAACTCATCCCAGGTATCTCCCTCGGTAAAAATGGTTTCGGTAAGGCACTCGGCGCAGTAGCCTCCATCAGCCTCCTGGACAACCTCTAATACGAATTCGGACATATTTCCAGCATACGGTATGAAAAGCTCGTTGCCAGGCCGCCAGCTAGCATAGAATGGTGGTTCCCATGCACAAAGCAACCCTGGTTGTTGCGTTCCTTTTGGCCACGACTGCCACTGTCAACGCCCAGTGGATTCCGCTCAATCCTGTTCAATCGGTAGAGAAGCAACCGACTGGGCTGCTGTTGACGATGCAGAAAGGCTCGCTGCGGCTGGAGGTCTGCGCGGATTCCATTATTCACGTGATTTATTCGCCGACGGGTTCGTTCCCGAACAGACCGGATTACGTAGTGACGAAAACATCGTGGCCGGCGGTCGAGTGGAAAACGCAAACCAGCGGGGATGACGTCGAGATCACTACTTCCAGCTTGAAGGTGACGGTCAGCAAAAGGGACGGCATCATCGTCTATACCGATCGCAAGGGCAACAAGCTTTTTCAGGAAGGCCCCAAGAAGATGACGCCCGCCAAGATGAATGGCGAGGAGACGTTTCACGCCGAAGATTCCATCAACATTTATGGATCGCGCGAGGCGCTCTACGGCTTGGGACAACATCAGGCCGGTGTCTGGAACTATCGCGGAGAATCGGTGGATGTCTCGCAGGAGAACACCAACATTGCTGTTCCGATGCTGGTGTCGACAAATGGCTATGGAATCTTCTGGAACAATACATCGAGAACGCGTTTCGACAACCGCTTCGTCCACTACCTTTACATCAGCTCCGAAGTTGCCGACACCATCGATTACTACTTTATTTACGGGCCGGAGTTCGATCGTATCGTGGCGGCTTATCGCGAACTGACGGGCACTGCTCCGATGTTCGGGAAATGGGCTTACGGCTTCTGGCAGTGCAAGAATCGGTATCGGTCAGAAGCAGAGCTGCTCGACGTAGCCCACAAATACCGCGAGTTGCATATCCCGGTCGATAACATTGTTCAGGACTGGTTCTGGTGGACTAAGACCGGGGAGTTCTTATTCAACAAGAATTATCCCGATCCCAAGGAGATGCTGGAGGATCTGCATCGAAATCATTTTCACCTGATGGTTTCGATCTGGCCGTTTTTCTATCCCGGCACTCCGACTTATGAAGAGATGGACAAGCGCGGGTTTTTCATCGACCGTACGAACGCTCCGGCGTTCCATCCGCAGGGCACCGCGGTTTACGACGCGACGAATCCGGCCGCGCGAGCTTATTACTGGAACCTGGTCGATCATGCTCTGTTTAAGATTGGCGTCGATGCATGGTGGGAAGACACGACGGAACCCGAGACCGAAGGCATCGAAGAGAATGTCCTGCTGCACAACAAGCTCGCGATTGGAAGCGGAGCGCGATACGCGAATATTTTTCCGCTCATGGCGAACTCGGTTGTTTATGAAGGACAGCGCAAAGAATCGGACCGCAAACGCGTCTTCATTCTTTCGCGATCGGCCTTTGCGGGAAGCCAGCGCTACGGCGTTACTGCCTGGTCGGGCGATATTCTTTCCGATTTCGAGAGCTTCAAACGGCAGATCCCGGCGGGGTTGAATTTCGAGCTTTCCGGACTGCCCTACTGGACCACCGATATCGGCGGATTCATTTCCGGTGGCGATCTGAACGATCCGAAGTATCGGGAATTGTTCATACGCTGGTTTCAATACGGCGCGTTCTGTCCTATTTTTCGCGTGCATGGGACTCGCAATCCCGATCACAATGAGCTGTGGTCTTATGGACCGGAGGCGCAGACCATCCTCACAAAATACGATCGCCTGCGCTACAGCTTGATGCCGTATATTTATTCGCTGGCGTGGAAGACCACGAACGAGAACTATACGCCGATGCGTCCGCTGGTAATGGATTTTCGTACCGATGTGCGCGCGCAGAATATTGGTGATCAGTTCATGTATGGTCCGGCTTTCCTGGTGAATCCGGTGACGGAACAGGGCGCGACTACCCGGCATCTTTATTTGCCGGATGCGCAATGGTATGACTTCTGGGATGGCAAGGTGGTGAAGGGCGGCCGGGCGATCGATGCTCCCGCGCCGCTCGACCGCATGCCGTTATATGTGCGAGCCGGATCTATTGTGCCCTTTGGACCGGATGTAGAGTATACGGCTGAGAAGCCTGCCGATCCGGTTGAAGTGCGCGTCTATCCCGGTGCGAACGCCGACTTCACGCTGTATGAGGACGAGAACGACAACTACGATTACGAGAAGGGTGTGTACGCGACGATTCCCATGCATTGGGATGATGCGACGGGCGTGCTGACGATTGGGGATCGTAAGGGGAGTTTCCCGGGGATGCTGCAGACGCGGACTTTTCGGGTGGTGTTTGTGGATACGGAGGCTGGTCGAACCGTTTCTTACTCCGGGAAAAGCGTGTCGATCGCCAGATAAAGGCTCGAATTTTTTCAGGGCCGAAATGCCAGCTTCTCGGAAAATTTGTTTTGCAGAAACTGCCCATTGGTAACCAACGTTTCCGCGTCGCCCGCGAACGCGCTCTTCGCAACGTCCTTGAGTGATGTGTCCAGCACCCTCAACTGATCGAGCAGCGTTTGCGAAGCTGTCCGGCCATCCGCCAGCGTCTGCATCTGCGCGTAAAACCGGGGTAGTCGCAGATATGCCGCCAGCGTGTCGGGCAGGTAGCGTCGCACCGTCTCGACTACTGTGAACGAGTCCTTCGCGGAGATAACGCCACGTTCCCGCAGTTCCTGCAGACGGGGAAGCAACTCGCTCAGGGTGGCTTGGATACTGTGGAGAACATCCAGAGCTTCCTTCGGCAAACCATGCGCGACGCTATCCACTAATTTGCGCACCTGCTGCGCCAAGAGCTCCGTGGACAATTCGGTGCGCTCGGCAGTCCCGGCCAGGTCGCGGCGCGGCCAGCCGAGTGCACCAGCGCCATAAAGACCAGCCACGATGGCCCACCAATAAGCATGGATGATGCCGCCAAAAAACAGTCCCAGACCGCCCATCGCCAGCACACATCCCGCGATGTTGCCCGTGCTGTAAAGGAAGAGTTGCAAAGGACGCGGACCGCCGTCGGTAGGTTTACTGGTAGCCACGAATTTCCTTGAACACTGCGGCCAGAGTATTCGATCGGGAGTCGAAGAGCCTGCCGCCGGTAAGGGTGGCAAGATCCGCCAGTTCTCTCGGACTGCCCTCTCCAAACAAAATGGGAAACACGGGGATCCCGCGAACGCTATCGCTCTGGGACCTATACCAGTCGGCGAATTCAGATTGCGTGAGTCCGCGATTGTTCTCGCCGTCCGTCATCAGCACCACGGTATAGTAACGCTTCTCTTTTCCCTGGCTGCGCTCCTGGCCCAGTTCGATCAACGCCTTCTGAATGCTCGAATAAATCGCTGTCGCGCCATGCGCTGTTAAAGGATTAACAAACTGCGTAATGTCGGCCCGTGCTTTGGCATTTTCTTCCAGGGTGGAACCCATCGGAAACAGAACGGTCGGCGCCGGCTCGGAGGAAAACGTGATGATCCCAACCTCCTCACGGTTTTGGAACTTGGCGTATCGCTCCGATCCAATTGAGGCATTGGATGCCAGCATCAGCATAGACTGTTTCAGTGAAGCAATGCGTTCCCCTTCCATGGAGCCGGAAAGGTCCAGCACATAGCGGGAGGAACTTGGAATACGAACATCCGACAGGAATGTATCGAGAAGAGCCGCGATGAGCGAAGCCTGACCCGGGAACGGCAGCTCGATCAACGTTCGTTTCGGAATAGCGGAAGCCGCGACGGCGTCCGCGTTGACCGGCCGGCGCAAGGTGCGCGCGGACATCCTGGTCTGAAAATCCTTGCCTCGCACATAAGCGACCAGCTTGTCGTAGTCAGGCCGCTTGGCGCCGTTCAGCAGCATCAAGGGATAGTCGGCGGTGATGATGCCTTCCTTGGGATAGACCAGCGTAAGAGGCTCCGCGAGCCTTGCCGCCCGCGTTCAAGGAAAGCAGCACCGACTCGTAGTTGATAATCCCATCCACCTTCGATTGGTCTCGCTCGTAGCTTTCCGCCAGCCATCCCGAAGAGCCGGACGTGAGCGTCTGGCCCTTGAAGAAATCTGAGAGGCGTGGATTCTTCAGGTCCTCCTCCGTCAGCGCGTCGGGATTCTTCGCAAGCGCGGCGGCGAGGCCGATGGTTGCCGTCAACCCGGTGTTGCTGGATGTCGGGTTGGTCATTCCGAACGTGAACTTACCCGCCTTGGCGGCATCGGCGATGTCCTTCCACGTTGGCTCCGTAGTGTCCCAGCCGAGCTCGCGCGCCTTGGACGCTTTCAATCCCAGCAGCACAGGCGAAAGCATGGTCTTTTCCTGTGCCAGGATGCGGCCTTTCAGCGCATCGTTCATAGCCAGGTACTTACCGTGCGAAACCCACAGCGCGTCGAACTGGCCGCCGGCGGCGATACGGTCGACCGCGTCCAGCGTGCCCGAATAGGTGAAGGCGAGGTCCAGTCCGGTGGCCCCGCGGATGTCGCCTTTCAGTCCATTCTCGATATCCTTGAGCTCGGAGCCCGCCAGAACCGCAAACGTGTTGGCGGGTGTGTTCGCAGCCCTCTGGCAGGACACGAGCGAAGCCATCGCTATGCCCGCCATGCCCGCGATCAGGAGCTTGTTCATTGAGGCATTCCTCACAGGTTCACAGGGCCGGACGGAGTGCCGGCTGTGGCTTCCGAAACTGCCTTTACCGCCGTCTGCTCGCGTTTCATGCGCGTTTCTCCTTCGGCCAGGATGCCTTTGAGCAGCGTAATGTTGGCGCCCATCGACTCGATGTTCTTCGACCGGAACTCATCCATCTTGTCGAGGCCCGCGAAGACCGTATCGAAAGAAGCCTTGAGCGCCTGCACGCCAATCAACGGATTGCTTTGAAACTCGACGACGCGGTCGACGTGATCGCCGAACATCTTCGCGGTGGACGCCATCAGACCTTCGATAGCCGCCGAGCCCTGCTTGAGCGCGTCCATCACCTTCATTTGATAGCCCTGGGCGCGCGCGAGCGTCACGGCGATCGACAGGCTGGACATTCCGATCGTCGCCATGCGGTCGCACCCGTTGTGCAATTCGCGGCCCGTCTTCCGCAGCCCTTCGAGCATCTTGTAGCCGTTGATGCAAACCAGCATTTGCGTCTTCACGTCCATGCTGGCCTGCCGGGCGTAAAACAGCACTTCCTGCTCGATCGCCTTGGCACGTGCCGGATCCGTGGCCGCGAAGCTTCGCGACGGCATCGGTGAGCGTCTGGTCCAGGCGGTCGATGAAGATATCCACCGCCTTCAGCTTGACCATCGCGTCCAGCAGCTTGTTCATGGTGGCGAACAGTTCCTGGTCGTCGCGCGCCAATTCATCTTCGACGGCATAGATGTTGTCGATTAGTTTGCGCAGAGAGCCGCTGGCGCTATCGAAGCGGTGCAAATAGGCCTGGAGGCGGTTGCCGAAAGGAATCAGGCCCAGGATCTTGTGGGTTGAAAAAAGATCGCCTTCCTTGCCAGGATCCAGACTTTCAAACAGGCCACGCATCTCATTCATGACCTTGAACGCAGGGTTATCGGCGTCGCCCACGAAGTTCTTCTCCATGAATTTGCCGGTGAGCAGAGCGCTGTCGCCGATCTCCTTCCGGCCCAATCGGAAGGCGCTGTCGACGCGTGAGCGAAAATCGCCGGAAGTCACATCCATGTGGAGCAGGTCTGCGATGAACTGATCGGCCTGGGTCAACGCGGCGGACTTGGTCTCTTCCTTGAAGGGAACCATCGCCAACGCGGCATCCGGTTCTTTGACGGGCGTTAACGGCTCCGGCATGGCGAGCGCAAGCGGAGCGTCCGGTGCAGCGAGCGCTTCGGGCTGCTTGGGATTTGGGGTCACGTTCAGAACTCCTTATTTGGTAAGCGCCGCGTCTATGCGGCCAATCAGCTTCTCGAGAATGTCGTAGCTGGGCGGATCGATGACATCCACCACGGTATGCGGGATGACCAGCTTCTTTGCTTCAACCGCCGCAAAGAGCTCGCGTGCTGTCCTGGGTGCGAAAACCGTAGCGCTGCGCAATGGAAGCGACTTTCGGGTTGGAGGTCATCACTTGTGCGAAGCGCGCGCCGTTGTCGGACAGCGCCACGAGAGTATGTTTGGACAAGATGGTGGGCTGCGGATACAGCAACACCATGTCGGGATTCGGATTGGGGTGCGACAAGACGTATTCGAGGAACTGCTGTTCGTAAATCATCACCAGCGGCGCCTTCCCAATCCCCATGGACGTATAGTCCTCAAAAGGACCCGCGGAGCTGGACTCCTGAAAGCCTTGCCGGGAGAATAAGCCCACCATACTCGCCGCAACCTTATCCGCATCCGCCTCGTTGTCGACGACGTTGTTGCCATTGGCGATGTAGGCGGCCAGCGCCAGATACATTCCGCCGGAGTTGGATTTGCGAACGTCGGTGGAACTGACCAGAACGGATTTGCCAACCGCATAAGCAGTGTTGCCGGGAAGGTCCTTCCAGCGCGTGCCCTTTTGCATCATGTCGACCAGCTTGCCCATGTCGACGATGAAAAACGAGCCGTCTTTATGCGCCACCAATCCGGAATTCTCCAGCACCGGGATGAGCGTTTTCCAACTGGCTACAGCCATCGGCGTGTAGAACGAGGTAAAGGTCCTCTTGGAGCCGGTGTTCTGTGCGATCTTTACCGCGGCATGAGCTCCGGCGGGATAGGCCACGTCGAAGCTTTTCAGGTCCGGCCGGGTTGCGATTTCCCGCGAGCCCGCCTTCTGAACGGAGATAGCGATGCCTTCGGCGTCCAGTACTTTTGCCAACTCGGCGTCGGCGAGAAACTTTTCTTTTTCAGAACCGCTGAGAATCCTGACGGTGATGCGAGATGCCGACTGCCTGGCCGCAGTCTCAGCATTCTTCCTATCGCGCATTGAGTAGTTGATGGCGATGGCAACGCCGATCAGCAAGAGGACGGCGAGTGTAGGTCCAATGGCTTTACGGAGATTCATTCGTCAGTGGCTCCTGGCGCAAGTTAGCGCTTGCGGCTTCAGCTGGAATAAACCGTCACGGCGTTCGGCTAGAGTGAGTGTCGCCTCATGGTATCCCATCCATCGGAACGCCGTGAGCTCAAATTGTTTCGATTGTGTTAATACCGTGGCTCGTGCGTAACGAATGTTGCCGGTGTTCACGCGAGTGAGCCGGACAAAACATCGGACGCGCAGACTGTGCTTTTAGGTGTTGCCCTAGACGGATAACTGAGCGAAGCATCAGACGCGTTTCCGCACCTCCCCGAACCATGCGCGGGCCGCTTCCACTTCCACCTTTGCCAATCCGTGGCCGGCGTTCACGACTTTCATCGTCAAGTCGGCCGAGTATGCGGCTGAAAAGCCTGCCGATCCGATTGAGGTTCGCGTCTATCCCGGCGCGAACGCGGATTTCACGCTGTGTGAGGATGAGAACGATAACTACGATTACGAAAAGGGCGTCTATGCGACGATTCCTATGCATTGGAATGATGCGTCGTGCTGAGGATTGGAGATCGGAAGGGGAGGTTTCCCGGGATGCTGCAGACGCGGACTTTTCGGGTGGTGTTTGAGGATACGGGGGCGTCGCGAACGTGTCAGTCAACAGATAACGGCTTTTCACCGATCAGGCGTCGCGGATTAGGCGGACATGTGTATTCGCGGCGAACGCCGTCGATGCCGTCGCGGTTCCAATGAAGGCGCAGTCTGATCTCTGTCTCAGCCCCATGGTCGCCACACCCGGAGTCGAGGACGTCTATAGTTCTCGTTGCTTTCAGGAGTTCCTCCCAAATACCCCCTTCCAAATACAACGGGGCCTCCGGTTCTGAAGCCGTGCCGAATACATGGAGTTTTGCATTGCTTCTGGAGAGCCCGACCACGACACCACTCATATGCCCGCAAGGGCCGGCTCCAGTCTGCAAGTAAAATTCGGTCGCCTTGCCGTCGTGATCGAAATCCGCGAAATGCATA
This sequence comes from Bryobacterales bacterium, assembly GCA_963802915.1. Classification (GTDB taxonomy): domain Bacteria; phylum Acidobacteriota; class Terriglobia; order Bryobacterales; family Bryobacteraceae; genus JAICMB01. Next base: position 90,240 of record CAWDKQ010000015.1, on the reverse strand, counting down.
ATTTGGACAATCGACCGCTTGCTGACGAGGGCCGGAAAGTCCGCAAGTTTAGATGCCTCAAAGTCCTTGTCGTAATCGGCGCGCCAGCGCTGGACGCCGGCCTCATCACCTCCCCAATCTTCGTAGAGAGGCGTAAGGTGTAAGCGATCGACCTCCCTTCCGTTGCGAAGACGCACAAGAAACAGGTCGCCGGATTCGCCATATGCAAAGCCTATACAGGGACAACTAAGCGGGCGTTCGCTCGCGTCACACGCGGGTTTCGGCACAACTGCCCATTGGAGGCGCCAAGTCTCGGACAATCCGTCGACAATGATCGTCTGTTCTTCTCGAATTGTTGGGGTCGGGTATTCCGAAACCTTCATAGGCTTCGGCGACTGCGCGAGCAGCACAAGCCCAGCGCCCGCAAAAAGCACCCCCGTCCCAAGTCGTCTCATCTCCTTCAGATTACTTGAGTCATTGGTTCAGAGCCTAGACCAGTACGATAATATGTCTTTGACAACATAGTCCATATAAGACATACTCTAATTAGTGAACTGGAAGGTCGACTTTTGTGACGACTTCGCCCCGGAGTTCCGCGGACTCCCCGAGGAGGTGCAAGACGAACTGTTGGCAGTAGCCACGCTTTTGGAACAGTTCGGGCCGATGCTAGGGCGACCTTGGGTGGATACACTTAGCAACTCACGCCACCACAATATGAAGGAAGTTAGGTTCGATGCAATGAATGGTGTCTGGCGCTTCGCTTTCGCGTTCGATCCCAAACGGTGCGGGATCATTTTCTGCGGCGGCGACAAATCAGGAGTTAGTGAGAAACGATTCTACCGGCAATTGATCGAAAGGGCGGATGCTCGCTGCGACGCCCACCTAGCGCGTATCAAGGAAATCAAGAAAGGCAAACGACCGTGAGAAACATCGACAAGATTCGCAAGGAACTTAGCCCCGAGAGGCGAAAGAAGATCAAGGCGCGAGCGGCACAACTCATCGCTGAAGAAATGACCCTTCAAGAGCTGCGGTGTGCCCGAAAGCTCACGCAGGTGCGCATTGCGAAGGAGCTCGGCATCAGCCAGGATGGTGTATCACGGCTCGAAAAGCGAAGCGACCTCCTACTCTCAACGCTACGGAAAACGGTCGAGGCAATGGGCGGGAGCCTGTCGCTTGTCGCTGAGTTTCCGGATCGCGGCCCCGTGGTCCTCTCGGGCATAGCAACGGAAGACTAATTTCTAAGCGTGGCCTTCATACTCGCTTTCGAACCTCCCCGAACCATGCGCGGGCGGCTTCCACTTCCGCTTTGGCCAAGCCGTGACCGGCGTTCACGACTTTCATGGTCAAATCGGCACCGTACTCCTTCAGCAACGCTGCGAGGCGTTCGGCGCTGTCGAGCGGGATGATCGGATCGTGGATGCCTGTTCCCATGAACACGGACTTGCCTTTCAAATCGGGCGGCGAATCGGGTACCAACGGCACCATCGCGCGAAACAGGATCGCCGCGCTCACCACTTCGGGCCGCAGCAGCAGCATGCTCGCCGCGATGTTCGCTCCGTTCGAGTATCCCAAGGCCACTAGCGGCTTCGGCTGTTGGGCCAGGAAATCCGCCAGCTCATTGGTACGAAATCGGAGATCTTCCAAATCGAACACTCCTTCCCGATGGCGGCGGAAAAATCGAGGCGCTCCGTTTTCCAGCACCTTTCCCCGAATCCCGAGCAACGCCGAGCCGGGCGTGACCATTTGACCCAGCGACACCAGGTCGTTTTCATCCCCTCCCGTGCCATGCAGCAACACAACGGTCGGCATTTCTCCGGGAATGGAACGATGTACGAAATCGCTCACGGCCAAGGTCTCCTCTCCTATTCCAGCGGCGGCAGGATCTGTTCAATGACGCGCCGCTTCGGCTCTATCCACGGCGGCAATTTGAGATGGGTTCCCAACTCTGACGGCGCCTCGTCGATGGCGAAGCCCGGAGGATCGGTCGCGATCTCAAACAGCACGCCGCCACGTTCGCGAAAGTAGATAGAGTGAAAATATTGACGGTCCATCACGGGCGTCACGTTGTAGCCAAGCTCAGCCAGCCGCTGACGCCAGTCGAGTTGGGACTTGTCATTCGACGTGCGCCAAGCGATGTGGTGTACGGTGCCAGCACCCATCGATCCTCGCCGCGCATCGGGAATGCAGAGCAAGTCGACGCGAGAACCGATTCCTCCCGCGGGCGCTTCATAGCGAAAGCGATTCCCATGCTCGGCTTCGAGCCGAAATCCAAACGCTTCGGTCATCAGCTTCGCCGTCGCCTCATACCCTTCTAACGATATGGTCGCGCCGTGAAAACCTCGAATCCGGGGCGGATCGGAATCCGCCGCTTCGACGAGTTCGATCATCATACCGTCGGGGTCGAAAATCGTGAGGAATTGCTCGCCGGAGAATCGCGTCTCCGGGCCGTCACTTGCGACGCCCACTTCTCGGCATCTTTGGGTGAAATAACCCAGCGATCCTTTGGGAATCTCAAATTGCACCACCGACACCTCACCGGTTCCAAGGCGTCCGCGGGCTGCGCCGGGCCATGCAAAAAAAGTCAGGATGGTTCCGGGGTGTCCGGCGTCGTCGCCGTAATAGAGATGATAAGTCCCTGGATCGTCGAAGTTTACGGTCTTTTTGACGAGCCGGAGTCCGAGAAAATCGCGGTAGAATCGCACGTTCGCGGCAGGGTCGCTCGCGATGGCAGTAATGTGGTGTATGCCTGGAATGAGTTCGGTCAATTGTCCCACCTACTTGGCCATTTAGATGCACTCATAAGGAGCAACGGTTCATATCCCCCATGACTCCTTAAGGATAAGGGAGAACGGACCGAGTTTGTTGACGAAGGCGTATACTGGAAGTTTCGGGAGAGTGTATGAAGACGTACGCGAAATTCACGATTCTCGTGGTCGCAATTATAGGCGTCCTGGCGATGCTCGCAAGCAGCGGCATCAGCGAGAGCAAGACATACTATAAGACCATTTCCGAATTGAACAAGATGGGGGATCAGGCCACCGGCAAACGCGTGCGCGTTGGCGGCGACGTGGAACCGGGCTCCATCACTCGGAACGGCCGTGAAGTTTCGTTCGTCCTTCATCAGGATTCGATGCGATTGAAAGTGGTCTACAGCGGCATGGATCCACTCCCCGATACCTTCAAAGGCGGAGCTCAAGCGCTGGCCGATGGCCGTCTGTCGCCTACGGGGTGTTCGAGGCGAGCAAGATTCAAGCGAAGTGCGCTTCGAAGTACGAAGCGAAGCCCGTGCAGAACAAGGACGCCCTCCAGAACGCAAGAACGTAAAATTTGTAGTCGTTAGGACAGACCTGTCATGGAAAATATAGGCGCGCTAGCGTTACTCCTCGCCTTCTGCCTTGCCATCTACGCCCTCATCGGAAGCGTGGTTGGCAAAATCAAACGCAAACCTTTCTTGATCGTCAGCGCGGAGCGCGCGGTTTATTCCATGTGGTTCCTGGTGACGCTCGCCGCCGGCATCTTGATTTACTCTCTCGTTATCGGCGATTTCCGCATGGCGTACGTGGCCGCGCATTCGAATCGCGCCATGTCGACGCTGTATAAGTTTGCGGCATGGTGGGGCGGCCAAGAAGGCTCGCTGCTGCTGTGGGCCTGGCTGCTCTCGACCTACACGATGGTCGTGGTCTTCATGAACCGGCACAAGTTCCGCGACATGATGCCCTACGTCACGGCCATTCTCACGACAACGCTCGCGTTCTTCCTGCTGCTAGTGACGTTCGTCGCGAGCCCGTTCAAGATGCTGGCAGCCGGCAAGGGAATTACGGACGTGGGCGACGGGCGCGGGCTCGATCCGCTGCTTCAATACTGGACGATGGCGATTCATCCGCCCTTCCTTTATCTCGGATATGTGGGCTTCACGGTGCCGTTCGCGTTTGCCATCGGGTCGCTGATCACGAAGCAGAAGGGCGAGGCTTGGATTTATACCACTCGGCGCTGGACGCTGGTGACTTGGCTGTTCCAAAGCACCGGCATCATTCTTGGCGCTGGTTGGGCTTACTCGGTTCTCGGTTGGGGCGGTTACTGGGGATGGGATCCGGTGGAGAACGCATCGCTGCTTCCGTGGATTGCTGGCCACGGCATTCCTTCACTCCGTCATGATGCAGGAGAAGAAGGGGATGATGAAAGTCTGGAACGTCGTCCTCATTTCCTCGACGTTCTTCCTCTGCATTTTCGGAACAACGCTGACGCGCACGGGGATCGTGCAATCGGTTCACGCGTTTTCACAGGGCTCGATCGGCCGCTATTTCCTGACGTTCCTGGCCATCGGGATCGCGGGTGTGATCTATCTCATTCTGGATCGGCTGCCGTACCTTAAGAGCGAGGCGCACCTTGAAAGCGTGGTCTCACGCGAATCGAGTTTCCTGTTTAATAACCTGATCCTGCTGGCGAGTTGCTTTGCCATTCTCTGGGGCACTTTGTTTCCGGTGATTTCGGAAGCGGTGACCGGCGAGAAGATCAGCGTGGACCGGCCTTTTTTCGAGCGCGTCAATGTGCCGATCGGTTTGTTTCTCTTGTTCCTGACCGGTGTCGGACCACTGATCGCGTGGCGGCGCAGTTCCACGGAAAGCTTACGACGCGCATTCCAGTGGCCGGCGATTGCGGCGATCGTACTAATGATCGCGCTGGCTTTCTTCGGTGTCTACGAACATCCGTTCGCGATGGTCTCGTTCGGCATGTGCCTGTTCGTGACTGTGACGGTCGCGATGGAATTCTTCAAGGGCGGACGCGCGATCAGCACCAAGTCGAATATCGGATTGATTCCAGCGCTCGTTGAGCTCACGCATCGCAACACGCGACGCTACGGCGGATATATCGTCCACATGGCGATTGTCGTGATGTTTATCGGCTTCACCGGCGCGGCGTTTAATAAGGAACGGACCGTGGAAGTGGGCAAGGGAAGCTCCTTCGACATCGGCCGTTATTCGCTGCGGGTGGCCGATATGCAAGATGGTGAAAACGACAACTACGTCTGGAGCCGCATGTCGCTCGACGTTTTCGTCGGCAATCAGAAACTCACTACGCTCAGTCCGGAGAAGCGATTCTACAAGGCGAGCCGCAGCCAGGCCAGTGAAGTGGCTATCCGCCGGCGGCTCAACGAAGATCTGTACGTCAACTACGCCGGCGTGAACGATAACCAACGCGCCGTGATTCAAGCCTACGTGAACCCCCTGGTGTCGTGGGTCTGGATCGGATATTATGTGCTGCTTGCCGGCACGTTAATTTGTCTCATTCCGAGCAAGGTGAAGCTCGCCTATGCTCGAACCCAAGTTGTAGGAATTACTAAAAAACATGCCACGGTGGAGAAATAGTTTTCTCGTTCTGCTGGTTACGGCGATCAGCCTGGCCCAGACTTCGGATCTGCTGGATCCGAGTGTCCGCCGTGTAGGTGAAAAACTGGCCTGCTTGTGCGGGGGATGCAAGAACAGCGTCGGCTCGTGCCCGATGTTGGGCTGTCACTACGCCACCCCCAAGCGCGAGCAGATTGCGAAGATGCTGGCCGAAGGCAAGAACGATCAGCAGATTGTCGATGCCGCGGTGAAGCAGGAGGGCCTGCAAGCCCTGGTCACTCCGCCGGCGGAGGGCTTCAACAGCCTGATGTGGCTGATGCCGTTTATCATGATCGGCGTCGGGCTGGTAGTCATCTGGTTTTTCGTCAAACATATGCACGCCAAACAAGCGGCCGCTGGCGCTCCGGAACTGCACGACGAGGTGCTGGACCGTTACCACGACCAGATCGAAAAGGAAACTTCCAAACTCGAGTAGAGTTATGGTCCTACCCATCGCAGTCCTGCTCACACTCGGTACACTTGTGTTCACGCTTTTCGTGCGTGCCAAGGATGTTCCCGAGGCCTCGCCCGTTTCTCCCACGCAGCATCTGGATGAGCGCAAAGCTCAGATTTACGATAACCTGCGTGACCTCCAATTTGAATATCGCCTCGGCAAGCTATCGGACGACGATTATCAAAAGACGAAACGCGATCTTCAGGCCGAGTTGGCCAGAGTGTTGGCCGAGATCGACGCCATCAAAGAACAACAGCCTCAGGTAATCCGGACCGCTGCTCCTAAGACGGTTCTCAAAACGGTTCCGAAACCCGACGCTGAGGGAACCACGTGCCCGCACTGCGGTGCGACATTCGAGCGCGCTCTGAAGTTCTGCGGCGAATGCGGAAAGGCCATGGCATGAAAACGAATCTTCGGCTCGCGAGCGCCTTTTTTGCCGCACTGCTCCCAGCCGCCGCGGCAATCGACGGCACTATCGTAAATGGCACCACGGGCCAGCCTCAGCCCGGAGTGATCATCATGCTGACTCAGCCTGGTCAGGCTGGGATGAGCACGCTCGGCACGGTTAAGTCGGATGCGGCAGGCAAGTTCCACTTCGATAAGGACAGCCCGGGCGGACCGCAGTTCGTGCAGGCCATTTTTGGCGGCGTCCTCTATACCAAGACGATTCCTCCGGGCATGCCTTCCACCGGCGTGCAGGTGGATATCTACGACGCGTCCACGAAAATGGGCGGCGCGCAAGTCGCACAGGACCTCATCCTGCTCCAACCGTCGAGCACACAGATCGCCGTCAACGAAAGCGTATTTTTTGAGAATCAAACAAAGACCACGTTCAACGATCCGAAGAACGGCACGCTGCATTTTTATTTACCTCCGGAAGCGAACGGCAATGTGAGTCTCTCGGTCACTTCTCCCGGTGGCATCCCGGTCAACCGAGCAGTCAAAAAGGGCGAGAAGAATGTTTATAGCGTCGATTATCCGATTCGGCCCGGCGAAACGCGGTTTGATCTGACCTATAATCTGGCATCTACGGCGCAGCCGTTGACGTTTGCCGGGAAGGTGCTCGAAGCGAAAGCGACTCGGCTGGCCGCGCCGCCCGGAGTCACATTGGTGAGCAGCGATATCACGCCGCTCGGCCAGGAACCGCAGACCAAGGCGTCGATTTACGACGTGAAGAGCAAAGATTATAAAGTCGAGATTCAGGGGACGGGATCGCTGGCCGCGTCATCGGAAGATACTAGCGGGTCCGGTGAAGATAACGGCGAGCCTAAGATCGAAGAGATCCAGCCGCGCCTCTATAATCACATGGGCTGGATTTTGGGTATCGCGCTGGGGATTCTCGGCCTCGGTCTGTTGCTTTTGTATCGCCGTGACAAGATGCTGGTTGCCGAAGCTGACAGCTCGGCGCCGGAACAGAAACCAGTCCGCAAAGGAGCGGTTTCCCGGTAGTGATCGCACTCGAAATCCAGAACGTCTGGAAATATTACGGCGATTATCCTGCGCTTCGCGACGTCACGTTTGACGTCGAAGAGGGCTCCTGCCTCGCGCTGCTGGGACGGAATGGCGCGGGTAAAACCACGCTCCTGAAGATCCTGGCCGGGCTCTCTAAACCTGGGAAGGGCGCGGTGAAGGTTATGGGCGAGGATGCGCGCGCTCAAGTCACACGACGGCGCATTGGCGTTCTAGGTCATGGGATCGGGATCTACGACGAGCTTTCGGCTTACGAGAATCTAATGCTTTTTGCTCGGCTCTATAGCGTTCCGAAGCCGGAGCAGGTCGTATCGGAATGGCTGGAGCGCACGGGTCTCGAACGCGTGCGGGAAGGACTGGTTCGCGAATTCTCTCGAGGCATGAGGCAGCGTCTGGCGGTTGCGCGGGCTTTTCTGCATAAGCCATCTCTGATGCTGCTCGACGAGCCGTTCACGGCGCTGGACGATCGCGGCATCGCTGTCCTTCAGGACTTTCTTAACGATGCGCGCCGGACCGGCCGGACCATCATCATGTCCACGCATCAACTGCGTGAGGCGCTCGAACTCGCTACCGATGTTGCATTGATCAATCGCGGAAAGCTCGCTTATCGCGGGCCGCGAACACAGGAAATGCTCGATGACCCCACTCACCTCTACCGCATCTACGGATAATCACGCGGCAGGGTCTGTGGTTTCTGACACTCCGCGCTTCGTCGGATTACGCCTGATTCTGACCATTGCCGGGAAGGACCTGCGATCCGAAATTGCGCAGCAAGGAAACGGTCAATGCGTCGCTCTCTTTTGCTGTCGTCATCCTGGTGCTGTTCAGCTTCGCCTTCGACCCTTCGGCCGACCAGGTTCGCGAAATCTCCGGCGGGCTTTTGTGGCTCGTCTTTTTATTTGCGGGCGCTTTAGTCTTAAATCGCAGCTTTAGCCGCGAATTGCCGAACGATTGTCTCGACGCCCTCATCGCATCGCCGGTGAGCGGCGCTCAGCTGTGGGCCGGTAAGGCTCTGGCGAACTACGTCCTGCTGCTCGCCATCGAGATCGTCTGCATTCCGGTCTTCGGCATTTTCTACAACATCACCTGGACGAAACAGGCATGGCTGCTGGCGCCCGTCATGATTCTGGCGACCTGGGCGATGACCATCATCGGCACGATGTTCAGCGCCATGACCGTCAATTTGCGCCTGCGCGAACTAATGCTTCCCACTCTGCTTTATCCCATGCTGATCCCTCCCATCATGGGCGCAATCGAGCTCACTCGAACGATTGTGAACGGCGAACCCATCGCCGATAATATGATCTGGTTCCGGCTGCTGGTTGGGTACGATATCATCTTCACGCTGCTCGCCGGCGCCCTGGTCGAGGTCCTCCTGGTAGGTTAATTATGCGAGAAAAAGCCATCTATATCCTTTGCGCGATCGCCGCGGTGCTGCTTACGTGGAACTGGTATAAGGTATTCCTGATCGAGCCGGACGAGCTCAATCAGGGAGCCATCTACCGCATCATTTATATCCACGTGCCCTCGGCCATGACTTGCGCCACCGGCTTCTTTGTGGCGCTGCTGAGCAGCATCGGATACCTCTGGAAGAAGGACCTCAAATACGACGCAGTTGCCGCGTCGGTGACCGAAGTTGCGTGGGTGTTCGCGACCATCGTGCTGGTCACCGGCAGCATCTGGGGACGCATCGCCTGGGGCATCTGGTGGGCCTGGGATCCTCGGTTGACATCGATGCTGATCTGCTGGCTGCTGCTGGTCAGCTACCTTATGCTGCGACGCGCAGTGGATGAGCCCGGGCAGCGCGCGCGGCTCTCTGCCGTGCTTTCCATTTTCACTTTTACGGATTGGATCATTGTCTGGAAATCGATCGAATGGTGGCGCACACAGCATCCCGGACCGGTGCTCAGCATTCGTAGTGGCGGCGGCATGGCGCCCGGCATGGAATCGCCCATTTACTGGAACGCGCTGGCGCTGGTCTGTCTCGCAACGACTTTCGTGCTGCTGCGGTGGCGGCAGGAGGGCGTCAAACGGGAAATCGATGCGCTTCGCCGCTACGCCCACGCATTATAGGAGAATCTCATGGACGTCCGAAATCTCACATTTCTCTTTTACGGGTTCACGGCCGCGTGGTTGATCGTGATCGTCTACGTGATCTCGATCGCCAGCCGCGAACGCAAGCTGCGGCAAGAGCTTGACCGCGTAAAACGCCTCGTCGAAGAGCGCGAAGCCGACCAGAAGCAGAGCACTTCCGCTCGCTAGTCTGTACTCCCGGCTCCCGCACCCCCTATAATGATGTCGTGTCCAGAGTGAAGGAGCTCGAACAGAAGCTGGCGAGCATCGAGCAGCAGCTTCGGCTGCTGCAGAAGATTACGCGCTTCATGGTACGCGGGGATGTCAGCCTGCGCGACACGCTGCAAGGCGTGGTCTCGCTGGTTGTCGAATTCATGGGATGCGATTCGTGCCTGATCTATATTCTGGAAGACAACGAATTGGTCCTGCTGGCTTCGAACACCCCGCATCCCGAGACGATCCGCAAAGTTCGTCTCAAGCTCAGCGAAGGTCTTACCGGTTGGGTCGCACGCGAGCGCCGGCTGCTGGCCATCTCTCGCGAGGCGTATCACGATCCCCGTTTCAAGTTTTTTCGCGACCTTCCCGAGGATACGTTCGAGGCGTTTCTCTCCGCGCCAATCATCATTCGTAATCGCGTCGCCGGTGTCATCAATGTTCAGCACCGTAATCCACACCCACATTCCGGCGACGAAATGGAGCTGCTCACCACGGTCGGCGAGCTGGTAGGGTGTCTGGTCATGTTAACGAGGATCGATGCAACAACGGCAGCCGAAGCGCCCCTGCTTCCGGGCAACAACTAATCTCACAATTGGCCTCCTTCTGGTGAGCGCCTCCCTGAACGCCGCCGAAAAATGGCGCATGCAATATTTCTACGACAAGGATGCATCGGCGGTCGCGTTCACAGACCTTCAATGTCCTTCCGCGAAACGATGCTTCGCCTCGGGGGTTCTCCAGGAAGGCAAGCGGGACCAGGGTGTTGTCGCGACTACGGCGGACAGCGGGGCAAACTGGTCGCTCGAGGAGGTAAAAGAACATCCTGTGTCCCTGTTTTTCCTCAATGAGAACAAGGGCTGGATGGTCACCGACCGGGGAATCTGGGAATCCGCCGATACCGGCAGCACGTGGAAGAAGATTCGAGAACAGAAAGAGCTCGAACGGGTTTACTTCCTCAACGAGAACCACGGCTATGCCGTTGGAGCGCCCAAAGTGGTGATCGAGACCCTGGACGGCGGCCACAAGTGGACCCCCGTGGCGGAGGCGGATAAGGCGCCCACAGCGGCGGACAATACCATCTATCATTGGATCGCGTTTGCGGATGACAAAGTTGGGATGATCATCGGCTCCTGGTCGCTTCCACCGAGCCCACGGGAAGTCCCCGATTGGATGGCGCCTGAGCGAGCCCACTCTCGGCATGAATTCCCGTCCACCACGATTCTTCTTCAGACCACTGACGGCGGGAAAACCTGGAGCCAGGTGTCGCACAGCCTGGAGGGAACGCTCATGAGCTTTCGTTACGGGGCACCCGGCGAGGGTTTTGCGCTTTTCCAGTTTCCGAATAGCTCGCAACGGGCGGCTGAACTCTTCCAGATGGATTTGGACAGCCGGAAGAACACATCCGTATACCAGGATTCACTTCGCCCCGCGCGGGATTTCGCGGTCCTTCGCGATGGCGATGTGATCGTAGCGGCCGTTGAGAAGCCTGGAAAGGCGAATAATCTCCCGATACCCGGTAAACTGAAGATGATGCGCAGCAGCAGTTTGAAGACCTGGCTGAACATGGACGTCGATTATCGCGCGGTGGCCGGCCGCGCCATCCTGGCTGCCCCGGATTCCAATAACATGTGGGTAGCCACCGACACCGGGATGATCCTCAAGCTGCAACCGTAGATTAGGCCTCTGGCCTCTGATTTTTGTGCCAGAAACACGTTTTCGAGTCGTAACGTACAACACCCATCGCTCCAAGGGAATGGATTGGAAGGTCCGTCCGGACCGAATTATCGATGTGCTGGGCGAAGTTCGCGCCGACGTCATCGCGCTTCAAGAGATCGTGGCAGATCAGATCCCGTACCTGACCGAGAAGATCGGACTGCCTTATGTTTTCGGCAAGACTTCGCTATTGCGGGGGCACGATTACGGCAACCTGACGCTCAGCCGGTTCCCCATCGCAGCAAGCCAGAATTTCGATATCAGCGTTCCGCGGCGGTCACGGCGGGGCTGTCTGCGGACCGATCTCGAGATATCGGGTATCGGAATCGTGCACCTCTTTCAGGTGCATCTGGGTACATCCTTCTTCGAAAGACGCCGCCAGGCGCTAAAGCTCCTCTCCGATGAGATTCTCGTCAATCGAAACCTGAAGGGGCCTCGCGTAGTACTGGGGGATTTCAACGAATGGACGCGAGGCCTGGTCAGCCGGCTGCTCTCCGAACAACTCGAAAGCGCCGACGTCCGTTTCCACCTGAATCGGAAGCGAACTTATCCTGGAATGCTGCCATTACTGCATCTCGATCATATTTACTACGATCCGGAATTTCGTCTCGAAGAGCTTTCGCTGTATCGTACGCCCGCCGCGATGATCGCGTCGGATCATTTGCCGCTCATCGGGCAGTTCGTCTGCAACCATTCTCCGCGCGTGTAGTCCTTTCGATTCGTTTAGTCAAGCTCTCAATCTCACGGCATTGCAGTTCGATACGAATTCATTGACAGACTTGTTACAGCTCTGCTAATTTCGCTATCGTTCAATGACGGTTGCTACCGCACGCGCACTCCCGCCTCAAATACTGATCGTCGACGACAACACTCTGGGCCTGATGGCCCGGCGCACGGTTCTCGAAGAACTCGGATATCGTGTGCACACCTGCTCGTCTCCGCAGGATGCACTCGAACAGTGCATGAAGAGTTCGTTTGACGTTGTAGTGACCGATTATAAGATGCCGCAGATGGATGGGATCGAGTTCATCCGCGAACTGCGCAAGCAGTGTCCCGGCATGCCCGTGATTCTCATCTCGGGTTTTACCGACACCCTTGGCCTAAATGAGCTATCCACAGGCGCGGACGCCGTGATTCAGAAGAGCGCTCACGAAGTGGGGCATCTGATTCGCGCCGTGAATCGTCTGATGCGCAAGGCTCCGAAGAAACCGCCCAACTCGCAGGGTGGCGGCCCCGATTCGAAACGGCGTAAAGGTTAGGGCGCCGCACGCGTCAAGGTACCCTAGAATCAATGCGCCTGTCCCGCGCCCTGATTCTCACGGCGATTTGTACATCTCTTCTATTCGCCGCCGCAACAATCAAAAAGACTTCCGCTCCGCGAACGAAGCTGAGCCCCACCGTCCAGAAATGGATGCGGTCCATGACGCTGCGCGATAAGGTGGCGCAACTCGTGATGATGCCGTGCTACGGCGAAGCCATCAACACGCGCTCGCGCCAGTTTCGCCAGTACACGCACTTGGTGCGCGACTTGAAGATCGGCGGCCTGATCGTTTTGGGCCATATCCAGAACGGCACGGTACGCAATGCCGAGCCATACGCCATGGCGGCATTCCTGAACCGCATGCAGCGGATGTCGAAGATCCCGCTGCTGGTCGGCGCGGATTTCGAACGAGGCGCTTCAATGCGTGTGAACTCCACGACATCCTGGCCATACAACATGGCGTTCGGCGCGGCGCGCGATCTCGAAGACGCGCGCTTTCAGGGGGCCTTCACGGCCAAAGAAGCGCGAGCGTTGGGCGTCAACTGGGTCTTTGCGCCTGACGCCGACGTCAACAACAACCCCGACAATCCCATCATCAACATCCGTTCTTACGGTGAGAACCCGGAAGAAGTCGCATCGTTTGTGAAAGCTTACGTTCAAGGCGCGCATTCAGATGTCAAGAATTCGATTTTGGTTACTGCCAAGCATTTCCCCGGACACGGCGACACAGCCACGGATAGCCACATCGGAATGGCTCGGCTCGAAGTGGACAGGGCGCGGCTGAACGCGGTCGAGCTGGTGCCTTTTCGAGCAGCCATTGGCGCTGGCGTGGACGCGATCATGTCCGCGCATATCGCGGTTCCCGCTCTCGAACCGGAAAACATTCCTTCGACCGTGTCGTCTAACGTCTTGACCGGGCTGCTGCGCAACGAACTCGACTTTAAGGGGCTGGTGGTGACCGATGCAATGGACATGCGCGGTCTCACCGACATGTTCCCTGCAGGCGAGGCGTCGGTGCGCGCCATGGAAGCCGGCGCCGACTGCTTGTTGATACCTACCAAAGCCGAGGATGCGATTAACGCCGTAGTCGCCGCCGTCCAGAGCGGACGATTGACAAAGCAGCGAATCGATGACAGCGTTGGCCGGCTGCTATCCGCGAAAGTCCGCCTGGGATTGCCGGCCCACAAGATTGTCAGCCTGGAAGATATCGGCGACGTGCTCGAATCGCCCGAAGCCGACGAGCGTGCTCAGGCGGTCGCTGACAAGGCGGTCACGCTGGTTCGGAATGAAGGCAACGTGTTTCCGCTCGCGAATCCCGACAACGCGTGCGTCGTGGTGCTCGCGGAAAGCCGTTACAGCCAGCAGGGCAGGAAGCTCATCGAGGAGATCCGCCGCAGGGCGCCTAAGATGCGGGTCAATCTGCTGGATGCGATGATGGCGAAGGCCGATCTCGACCAGGCGGCGCAATCCGTGTCGTCGTGCGGCTCGATTGTCATTGCGGCCTACGTCACGGTCGGGGCATATCGCGGGAACGTGGCGCTGGCCGGCGATTTTCCAGAGTTCGTCAATTCGCTTATTTCGAGCAATGTGCCGGTCGGCATGATCGCACTCGGCAATCCGTACCTGATCCGGACTTTTCCAAACCTGAAAGCGTACGCGGCCACATTCAGCACTACGACGACATCGGAAACGGCGGCTGTTCGCGCCATGTTCGGCGAGATTGCCATCACTGGGCACCTGCCTGTCACGATACCCGGCATCGCGAAGATCGGCGACGGCATTCAAATCGGGGCGACCCGCGCTCTTTTACCCACGGCATTTGTTCCAGCACGAAATCCCAAGCAGAAAGGATCCTGAGAATGCTCGAAATCACCTGGCTCGGCCACGCCACCTTTCAGTTTCGCCTGGACACCGGCGAAGTTTTTGTCATGGACCCCTGGACGGATGGGAATCCGAAGTATCCGAAGCACCACAAATTCGATCGCGTGGACGCGATTCTGGTCTCGCACGGACATTTCGACCACATCCACGATGCGGTGCCGCTCGCGAAGAAGTTCTCGCCCAAAGTTGTTGGCATTTTTGAGCTCTGCCACTGGTTGGAATCGAAGGGCGTAAAGGACTGCTCCGGCATGAATAAGGGCGGGACGCAGCAGGTTGGCCCGGTACGCGTCACCATGACCCACGCCGTCCATAGCTGCGGAATCCTGGATGGCGATCAGATTATCTACGGTGGTGAAGCAGCCGGCTACGTGTTGGCCTTCCCAGACGGCCGCTCGCTCTATTTCGCCGGCGACACCAACGTCTTCTCCGACATGCAGCTTATCGAGAAACTCTATCATCCCGACCTTGCCTTTTTGCCCATCGGCGATCATTTCACGATGAGTCCACGCGAGGCGGCGCTGGCGTGCCGGCTGCTTGCCGCAAAGCGAGTGGTGCCGATGCATTTCGGGACATTCCCCCAACTGACCGGCAATCCGGATCAATTGGCCGAGCTTCTGAAAGACTTTCCCGAGACGGAAGTCTGGCCGTTAGAAATCGGCAAACCGGTCCAGTGGTGACCGGCGAGTTCCGTTTTCGGACAGACCCACGCGGCTGAAAAGCCTATTTTCAAGTAAATTGAACGGCTGCCCGATTGCACTCGTTTGAGGGTTATGAGCCTTTTGCAGGATTTTCGGCTGGCGATTCGCCTTCTGAAGAAGAGTCCGGGCACGACGCTGGTCATCGTCCTCGCCCTGGCTCTGGGCATCGGCGTCAACACATCCGCATTTATCACGGTCAGCGCGCTCGTTCTGCATCCGCTGCCGTATCCGGAAACGAGCCGCATCATGACAGTTTGGGAGACGATTCCCAAAATGCGGACGCAGCGCGACGCTGTGGCCCCGGCCAATTTCTTCGATTGGCAGGAAAGCAACCAGTCATTCGAACGGATCGCGGCCTACCGGACCTGGGATGTTGCGCTCACCGGCGCGGGCGATCCCGAGCGTCTGCGGGCTTTCGCAGTATCGCCGGCGTTCTTTCCGCTGCTGGGAATGCAGCCGGTGATGGGAAGGACGTTCCGTAGCGAAGAGACCAGCCCAGGCCGTTCGCGCGTAGTGGTGGTGAGCCACAGCTTTTGGGAGCGACGCATGGCCTCGGCGCCGGACGCCGTGGGCAAGACCATTGCGCTCGGAGGGCTGCCGCACACCGTGATCGGTGTCATGCCGGAAGATTTCGATTATCCCCTGGCCGCCGAATTGTGGTCGCCTCTGGCGCTCACGCCAGATGAGAAAAATGAGCGCGCTGCGCACAGCCTGATGGTGCTGGCGCGGTTGAAGCCCGACGTTTCGGTTGTGAAGGCTCGGGCGGAAATGGACGCCATCTCCAGGCGGCTAGCGCAGGAACATCCGAATACCAATGAGAGCCGGGAAGCACGCGTAATCCCGATTCTTGAACTCACCAACAACGTGACGGATCGATTCACGCTGACGCTGCTCTGCACGGCAGGGTTTGTACTGCTGCTGGCGTGCGCCAATATCGGAAATCTGCAACTGGTCCGCGCCTCCGGCCGCGCCAAGGAGATTGCCGTGAGGACCGCTCTGGGCGCCGGACGATTCCAGATCGCGCGGCAGTTGCTGATCGACAGTGTTCTCACGGCTTTGGCGGGCGGACTGTTGGGATTGCAGCTCGCGAGTTGGAATCTATTGCTGACGCATTTCCTGGTTCCACCTGAGATTTTTAAATGGGTGGCTGGACTGCGGAACATGCGGATCAGCGGCGAAGTGGTTGTGTTTACACTCGCCGTGTCCTTGATCGCGGGTCTTCTTTGTGCCGCGCCTGCGATCTTCCAGATGCTCCACGGCAGGTCATCGATCGATTTGAACGACATGCTCAAGGAAGGCGGACGAAGCGGAACATCGGGGCGCGCTCGCAGCCGTCTGCGAAATTCACTCGCGGTCAGCGAGGTGGCGCTTGCGTTGGTGCTGCTAATCGGGGCCGGACTGATGGTGTCGACGTTCGACCGGCTTTTGAAGCTGAATACCGGATTTAATCCGAACAATCTTCTGATGCTGCATGTGTCGCTTCCTGAATCTGAATATCGAACAAAAGCTTCCATAAAGGAGTTTTCCGCACGGGCACTCGACGGGATGTCGACAATTGGGGAGGTCAAGGCTGAATCCGCGGTCGCTGAATTGGGAACGGCGGAAGGACTTTATATCGAAGGCCGGCCGGAACCGCGCCCCGGCGAACCACGGCCCGCAATTCGCGCCATTGCCGGAGATTATTTCACAGCCATGGGATTGCCCTTCCTGCAAGGGCGGCCGATCGGGCGAGAAGACGGACCGGATGCGGAAAAGACGGTTGTGGTGAGCGATTCGATCGCTCGGCATTACTGGCCCGAAACGAATCCGATCGGCCAGCGGGTGAAACTTGGCAACGAGCGTTCGCCCTGGCTGAGGGTGGTCGGCGTTTCCGGCGACGTGAAGGATTGGTTCGACAATGAGGGGGAGCCGGCGGCATATGTTCCGTTCGCGCAGTCGCCTGTTCCAGGTATCGGGTTCTACTTGAGAACCGCTGGCGATCCGATGCATGTAGCGAGCGCGGTTCGCGAAAAGGTGCGAGCCGTGGACTCGAATCTTCCTGTTTTCGATGTGAAGACAATGGATCAATCTATCTCGGAGCAGACATCGGGTGTGCGTGCCGCAGCGGTGAGCATGGCTACTTATGCGGTGATCGCCCTGCTGCTGGCGGTGAGTGGCATCTACGCCGTGATTTCGTATTCGGTTGCGCAGAGAACTCACGAAATCGGCATCCGCATGGCGCTGGGTGCGGATCAGAGCACGGTTGTCAGGATGACGCTGGGGCAGGCCGCACGGATCGCAGGCGTTGGACTCGGCATCGGCGTACCGTTGGCGGCGTTGCTGACTCGGCTGTTGTCCAGTGTGCTGTACAACGTGATCGCAGTGGATTTGACTACGCTGACTCTACTCACGGTGTTGCTCGGCGGATCGGGAGTGCTCGCGGGGTATTTACCGGCGCGGCGAGCGGCGAGGGTCGACCCCATGACGGCGCTGCATCACGAGTAGGGTGGTCAGAGCTTCTGGGTTCCCTCAACTTTAGAGAGGTTTCTGTCAAAGGTACCAAGTGGAAGATGCCCAGCTTTCCGGGCCAACTGGAGTATCAGGCAATCGGAAAAACCCAATGCGGGTTTTGCGCGAAACAGCTCCAGAGCTTCCGTCACGGTCTCTGAATCCTGAAGCACCAGATCATGGTGATATAACAACATTTCGATCGAGCGCGCCAATTCTTTCGGGGTCAATTCGTAGACACTAGCGAGCACCCAAGTTGTCTCAGCCAAGGCGAGCACCGAAACCCAAGCGCCTGCGGCGATAAAGGTCTCCGCGGAGGCCGTTTGTCGAGCATCATCTCGCGTGATGAGGCGAACGAGAACATTTGTATCAACCGCGCGCATAACGTTTCCGGGCGTAGCGCTTGATACCTTCTTTCAGTTCATCGAGGCTTCGTTTTTTCGGGGTCTTCGTCCCGAATAGTTCCCGATGGATGTCTTCGGAACTGAAGCGGCCTGCGCGACGGACAACGATTTTGTCGCCGTCTTCTTCCCACTCCAGGACCGAGCCCGGGCCGACGCCGAGTTTCCGGCGTACGTCGGCTGGAATTGAGATTTGCCCTTGGGCGGTGACCTTTGAGTGTGCAATCGGCATACTTTATATTACCAGGGTAATGGAAGAATTGGGGGCGGGAAGGCAAACGTCTCTACCCCGTATCTGTTCATTCTCCGGCTGCAGGTCTGACTTCCCACGAAGTTCCGCGGCAGTATCGGCACCGCGCCCTACAGCAACATACTATGGGGGTATACCCTTTCGAGACGGTTCAGCGAGCCAAGCCTTCACAGACGATAGAAAGCTCCATACGTCGTCGGGCGATGGTCTCACAAAGTCTGCATCTTCAGGATCCTCGCCCATCTTCTCAAACATCTTGATGAGCCAGGGCGGCCCGTGACCCGATACACCAAGCGGTTTCAGCCACGACTCTAATTCGCCACCGCGGACGACAAAGATCCCGTACTCATTGAGCTGATCTATAAGATTTCCAGCAGCTTCTTGTTCGGACGCATCGAGAACACCGATTCCGCCATTACGCTTCATATCACGGCCGGTCTTTTCCATAGCGTTATTGACTGCCGCCCGGAGCGTCGCCATCGACTGGCGAGACATGGCGGGCACGTAAGCGCTCTCGAGCAGGCTACTCCAAACGGTGCCGCCTTCCTTTAATACGTCGATATCGACGATTCCAGCGGCTGGAATTCCAAGTTTACGGAGAGGACGCAATATAGTCTGCACCGTTTGTTTATTCTGCGCATTTATGAAGAGGCAATTAGGTATCCCACATTGCGGCTCGAACCGAAGCAATCTTTCGTTAATCTCTTGATAGAAGGCTCGATCTGCGTCGGATTCGGTAACAACTACAAATTCGTAGAAAAGCGCGCTCAAAACACCTGTAGAGCGGAGGAGTGGGTTCCTCATCAGTTCGAGGATTTCCCCGCTTGGCAGTACTCGGGCAGTGGGAACTCCATTACGATACGTAAGTCGGATTATGCTGACAGGCGCACCCGACTGAACACTCCCCATCACGAAGTTGGGACTGTGCGTAGAAACGAAGACTCGCTTTTGAGATGTGAGCGCTGCGCGAGACACCTCGTGCCCCAGCTTGAAAGCCAAAGACGGATGAAGAAATGCTTCCGGCTCGTCTATCAGTATGATTTGAGGATCGCCGGCAATAAGCTCCACGATAATTCCCGTGAATGCCTTACTCCATCACTTACCTCCGTGACAGGGGTGGCGTTGGCGTGAAATTCAACGGCCTCTTTGTGGATACCGCGTTCCTCCAAGTCGGTTTCCGGCGAACGAGAGGAGAATCGAATTCGAAGCTGCCCCAAACCGGTCGGATCAATAACAAACCAAAAACCAAATGCTTGCTTAACGATCCGACGAACCTCATGACGCTTAAGGTCGTCCCGGAACAGAACCTGAAGGCTGTTGCTCGGCGAGGATTGAAGATCGCCCCCACCCTGAGGATTCACAAGGTCTATTCGGCTTCTTCCGTCCAAAAGGAGCGTACGGAACCGAAGGAACCACCGACAAAATACGCCCAGGTTCCTGCTGGGATTCTCAATACACGAAAGCAGAGTTTCAAGAGGGAGTTGGTGTCTTTCCCTCCTTGCTCCGACGATGATATGGTCCGCCATAACCGCCTCGCCGGGATTTGGTGTCAGCTTAAGGTCCTCAATGGCGTTACAGGCTAATTGGGTTCCAAGACCGACAAGTTCCAAACTCTCCAGAATAACGTCCGTGGACTTCTTCTGACCTGAGTTGCAGTAGTCACGGATTTCGGTCAGCGCTTTGCTCTTCCCCGAGTTATTCGGACCAACAAATACGGTGACCGGGGTGACATCGATTGACTCGGCCGAAATGCGCGGAGCGCTACCGAATCTGAGTCGCATACTGTTTATTAGGGGACCCATCGAATTGTCAAAATCCTATTCTACAATCTAGATGCAACGCGCCGAGTAATGAAGACGAAGGCGACTTTTGGAACCTTTGATCGTGGCAATCTGAGAGCCCGTAATTGACGTTTAAGGGTTTATTAACGGCCTGAAGGGCCCTGGCTAAAGTTGGCCCACCGACGTGAAGTAGCAAGTGAAAAAGCGCACTACAAAATCCGATGCGCGCCCGGCCCAACTTCTTTCGTAACACCGTCCGGCAAAATCACCTTCGCCGTCGTATTCGCCGGGATCACCACATTCATTGACAGCTTGCCGGCCGCATCCAGACTCCACTCACTCACGATTTTGCCGCGGATGGAATCGTATTCCGCGCGGGCGTGACCGAGCCGGGCGTCGGGATGCGGATGGATCACGATCTTTTCGAACCCTGGCGCGGATGGGTCCGCGTCGATGCCGGCCGCCTCGCGGTACATCCACTCGACCACGGAACCGAAGGCGTAATGATTGTATGAGTTCATCGACGGATCGCCTCGGTCGCCATTCCAGCGCTCCCAAATCGTTGTCGCGCCCTTGCCGATCGTGTAACCCCACGATGGATACGTTTCATTGAGTAGCAGCGTATACGCTACCTCTGGGCGTCCATTCTCACTCAACGCGAACATCAGGTGCGGCGTGCCGAGGAAGCCCGTCGACAAATGCCAATCGCGCGATTGAATATCCGCAACGAGGTGATCGACAGCGGCTTTGCGCAGCGGTTCCGGCACGAGTCCAATGTGTAGCGCGAGCGCATAGCACGTCTGGCTGCCATTCCCGATAGTCCCGTCATGGTGCACGAACTGCCGCACAAACGCCTCGCGGATACCATCGAAGAGCTGCCGGTATTTGGTGGCATCGGCGTCGCGATGAGTCGCCCGCGCCATGTCCGCCATCATTCTTGCATCCTGGGCCCAATACGCAGTGGCAATCAGATCCTTCGGAGTGACGCTATCGGCGGGGACCCAATCGCCAAAATCATTATTGCGACGATTGTTCCAGATCAGATCCGGATTCACGTCGTGGATGTAGTCCATCCAGCGTTCCATCTCGGTCCAGTTTTCTTCGATGACCCGTTGATCGCCGTATTGCAGCCACGCGGTCCACGGCACGATGATCCCGGCATCGCCCCACGCCGGCGCGCCATCGCTGGAATCCACCACGCGGGGCGCAACATCCGGGAAGCCCCCCGCTGGCGACTGCGCATCGACGACATCGTTCATCCACTTATGTGTGAACGCCTGCATGTCCATGTTGTACGCCGCGGTGCGCCAGAAAATGCCGGCATCGCCCATCCAGCCGAGACGTTCGTCGCGCTGCGGGCAATCGGTGGGAATGCTTTCGAGATTGCCGCGCTGGCCCCACATGGTGTTTTTCCAGATCTGGTCCACCATGCTACTCGCGCTGGTAAACGAACCTGTGATGGGAGCATTGGTGTGGAACACGACTCCCGTGATCGCATCGTTCGAAGGCGTGCCGGGATATCCGGTGAGTTCGACATAACGGAAACCGTGATACGTGAAGTGCGGCTCGAATGTTTCTTCCGCACCACCACGTAAGACGTAGGTGTCCGTAGCTTCCGCGCCGCGCAGATTTTCCGTGTAGATGGTGCCATCCGGATCGAGCCTTTCGGCAAATCGCAGACGCACCTGCGTGCCGGCCGGTCCTTTCACTTTCAGCTTCACCCAACCGACCATGTTTTGAGCCATGTCGAAAACGTAAACGCCGCCCTTCGGCGTCGCCATCTTTTCCGGCTTCAGATTCTGGGTTACCTGAATGGGCTGCGACATCTGCGCGACGAGTGCGGTATCAGGCGCGGGCAGCACATCGGCATTCGACCAGGACGCAGCCTGCTCCCTGCGCGCATCGTAGAATTCGCCGGCATAGAGCTCTGAATACGCAATTGGCGATTCCGTCGCTTTCCACGTTCCATCCGTCACGAATACATCGCGCGTACCGTCCGTATAAGTCACTTCGAGCTGCGCCAACAGCCGTGGAGGAGGCGGTCCAAAATTGAAGCGCTCGCCGCGCCATCCCAGAGCGCTGCCGTACCAGCCATAGCCGAGGAGAGCCTCGACGGTGTTGCTTCCGCGCTTCATCTGAGATGTCACATCGTAAGTTTGATACAGGACGCGCTTGCGATAATCCGTCCAATCCGGAGTAAGGATGTCGTTGCCGGCGCGAGCGCCATTAATCGAAATTCGATAGCTGCCGAGAGCTGTCGCGTAGAGCCGCGCGGAGCGAATCGGCTTCGACACGGCGATCTCCTTCCGCAGACGCGCAGCCGGACGTGCAGGCCACAGCGTATTGTCGGCCGCACCGGCCGACATTACCTTCGCGGGCTGCCAGGGACCGTCCGGGCTTGCCGCGGATTCCCAATGTTCATCGCTCGGTGTTCTCGTGTTTCCTACTCGGATCAAAGCGGCAAGCCCGGCGCTCTCGCCGTCGCTGGTGGCTTCGATGGTAAATATGTTCTCGCCGGGATTCAACTCGACATCGAAGCTGCGAAACCCGCCCCAGAAACGATCCTTCTTAAACTCTCCAAACTGGAAGGCGTTATGCGCGGCGATCTGCAACACGGCCGTGCGAGCCGCTGAGGAGTTATTCAGTCGATACCGAAAATAGCGCGTGAGATTCTGCTTGGGGACGAGCGTGTCGCCGGGATACCAGATCCATTTCACGCCGGCGTTCCGGTCGGCTATCGCTTCTGTGTCGTGCCAAGCGATCCACTGCGCCGTCCAGTCGGATGTCGAAAGCAGGCCCATCTCCCACCAGGCAGACGAACTGGCGGGGGTTGCGTCGTTACCCCAGATGCGAACCGTCCAGAAATATCGGTGGCCGGGTTGCAATGCCGGACCGGCATAATCGACGGCTTCCGCGCTCGAATTGGTTTTCCCAGACGTCCAGATATCGGCTGCTCCGTTCGGTTTCGAAGAAACGACAACTTCGTAGGCGGACTGCATCGAATCGCCCTCTACTTGCCATGACAGGTGCGGACGTGGAGAATCGATGCCGAGCGGATTATCGAGGGCTTCGCAGCGGAGCGTTACGGGTCTGATGCCGGACTGTGCCAAAGCCAACGCGGCAAACGAACTCAGAAGGAAGAGTTTGGGGGACACTCCGAACTATATCAAGTTACGGGTATGTACAATTGGTGATCATGAATCTCGTCAACCACCAGTTCCGGCTGGCCGCGCGGCCCGTCGGACTACCACGACGTAGCGACTGGAATTATGCGCCGGAACCCGTTCGGGAGCTGGATGAGGGCGCGCTGCTGGTCAAGGTCTTGTACATTTCGCTCGATCCCGCCATGCGCGGTTGGATGAACGAAGGCCGGTCCTACATTGCGCCGGTCGAGATCGGACAGGTGATGCGCGCGGGCGCTGTCGGGCGTGTGCTCGCTTCCAGAAATCCGAAATTTTCCGAGGGCGATCATGTGGTCGGAATGTTCGGCGTCCAGGAATACGCGATCTCCGATGGGAAGGGGCTGACCAAAATCGATCCCAATCTCGCGCCGTTGCCCGTGTTTCTGGGAGCGCTCGGGATGCCGGGTGCGACGGCTTATTTCGGGCTGCTCGATGTTTGCGATCCGAAGCCGGGCGAGACGGTGGTGGTCTCCGCCGCGGCCGGGGCTGTTGGCATGGTTGTCGGGCAAATCGCGAAGATGAAGCAATGCCGCGTGGTGGGTATCGCCGGCGGAGCCGAGAAGTGCGAGTGCACTTTGAGGGATTACGGCTTCGACGCCGCCATCGATTACAAGAGTGAAAATGTCTCTCAGGCTTTGCGGCGGCACTGTCCAAACGGCATCAATGTTTATTTCGACAACGTGGGCGGCGAGATCCTGGACATGGTCCTGGCGCAGCTCGCCCGCCGCGCGAGAGTCTCCATCTGCGGCGCCATCTCGCAGTACAACAGCACGGAAGGCGTTAAAGGGCCATCCAATTATTTGTCGCTGCTGGTGAATCACGCCAAGATGGAAGGCTTCGTTGTGACGGATTATGTGGAGCGATGGGGCGAAGCGATTCGCGAATTGGCCGGTTGGTACGCCGCCGGCAAATTGAAAACCCGCGAAGACATCGTCCCGGGGCTTGAGACGTTTCCTGAAACGCTGCTCAAATTGTTCCGCGGAGAGAACTTTGGCAAGCTGGTGATTAAGGTCGCCGACTCATAATGAAAAATCTGTTCCGAATTACTATCTTTGCTACGCTGGCCGCCTGTTCCGCGTCCGTGGGCAAATGCGATGCGAGAGTGCCCGCAATCCTGAGCAGCCACATGGTCCTGCAACGCGACAGGCCCATCCATATTTGGGGTTGGGCCGACCCGGCCGAGAAAGTCTCCATCAGGATGCACGGACTCAGTGGGACTGCAACAGCCGACGGCCTCGGTAAATGGAGCGTGTATCTGCCAGCGCAGCCCGCGGGAGGTCCGTACCAGCTCACCGTCGCGGCGAATAACAACATAGCGCTGGACGACATCATGATTGGCGATGTGTGGTTCGCGTCAGGGCAATCCAATATGGAAATGCCCTTGAAGGGATTCGACGGAGCGCCTTTGAAGAATGGCGCCGAAGAGATTCGAAACGCAAACCATCCCGAGATGCGGCTGCTATTGGTGCGCCACAAAGCGTCCGATTATCCGTTGCGTGAAAACGATTCGAAGTGGATGGTTTGTTCGCCCGAAACCGCAGCGAATTTCTCAGCTATAGCTTACTTCTTCGGCCGCGAACTGAATCAGAGAGAGCACATCCCCATCGGCCTCATCGATTCCACGTGGGGCGGCACCGTAGTGGAAGCATGGATGAGTCTCGAAGGCATTTCGCAGGATGCGTCGCTGATGCCGCTCTTCGCGACCCGCGCTCAAATGACCGATACTATTGCCGACATGGCGGCCATAATCGCCGAAGAGAAGCGCGAGGATGCGGCCGCGAAAAAGGCCGGCCAGCCTCCTCCCCACCACGCCTGGCATCCCGACCCGGCATCTTGGGGGCCGGCGGCTCTCTACAACGGGATGGTCGCGCCAGAATTGGAATATCCAATCAAGGGCGTCATCTGGTATCAGGGCGAATCGAACGCCAAGCTCTCGTATGCGCCGCTGTACGTCCGTGAGTTCCCTGCCCTCATCGCCGATTGGCGCACACATTGGCATCAAGGCGATTTTCCGTTCCTCTTTGTGCAAATTGCCAACTTCACGTCGAATGCTAGCGAAAACTGGGCGATCGTTCGTGAAGCCCAGCGCCGCACTCTCTCGGTCTCGAACACCGCTATGGTCGTGACCACCGACATCGGCGATCCTGACAACGTGCATCCAGCGGACAAACAGACAGTCGGCCAGCGTCTCGCTCTTGCAGCGCGGGCCCTCGCTTATCGCGAGCCCGTCGAGTATTCCGGTCCGATCTTCCGGCAGGCGGCAACCGATGGCGATGGCATGCGTGTCTGGTTCGATCATGCGGCGGGCGGCCTGGCTTCGAAGGGAGGCGATGTTAGCGGATTCGAAATCGCGGGTGAGGATCGCCACTTCGTCCCCGCTACGGCGCGAATCGACAATCGCAGTGTCCTGGTAACGAGTTCCCAGGTGAGCGCCCCGAAGTATGTTCGTTACGGCTGGAGCAATGCACCGGTCCTGAACCTCTATAATTCAGTCGGACTACCCGCGTCACCGTTTACATCCGAGGAGACGATCCCAGCGCCGTAAAATAGTGAGGATGACGCGCACAGCCATCCTCTCGATCTTTGCGGCAGTGGTTTTGGGACAACCGCCGGTACCCGAGAATCTCGCGCCTCCGGCAGGCGAGGAGCTGAAAATGAAGGTCCACGCGACCGGCGATCAGGTCTACGCCTGCGATGGATCGAAATGGATTCTTCGCGCGCCCGATGCCAAACTTTTCGACGAATCGGGACAGCAGGTCGGGACACATTTCGCCGGCCCCACGTGGCGATGGTCGGATGGCAGCCAGGTAACAGGGAAGGCCGTCGCCAACGCCTCGCCGGATCCGGATTCGATACCGTGGCTTCTGGTGACCGTGACGGATCACTCCGGAACGGGAGTGATGACAAACGTTGCCACGATCCAGCGTCTGCACACAAAAGGCGGTAAAGCGCCCGCTTCCTGCGAATCCTCGCAAAAGGACGAACAGAAGCGGGTCCACTATACCGCCGATTACTACTTCTACGCGCCGCGCCCTTAGCCGGTCAGTTGGTCGAGATTACCGTGCCTTTCGATGCTACGCCACCGATCGTCAGGATAAGTATATGGTCGCCTGCTGAGACACTCGGAATCACGATATTGGCCTGGTAAAGTCCCACGTATCCCGGCGTCAATCCCACGTAGTCCAGAGTGGCGTTGATACCTGCAATCGTGGCGCTGGCGTTCTCGCTGACTGGAAATAGCGAACTCGGCGTATCCTGACCGGTCACCAATACGCTTCCGCCTTGAACAGGCCCCCCGCCGGTGAAGTAGACGATCACGACGCCTCCGGCCTTCGCGGGCGCTGACTCCGAATTCAGCGAATAATCCGGATAGTTCTGCGCCACGGCATGGTTGTTTCCATAAATAAACACGCCGGGCACAGCCGTGGACGGCACAGTGACAGCGACAGCATTACTGACCGAACTTCCATTTTTCACCACAAGCGTGGCCACGCCGGGCGAAAGATCCCAAGGAAGTTGGGCATTGATTTGGTCCTTGTCCACATAAGTCAGTGGCACATTCGTGCCGTTGACTGTGACGCTGGTGGTAGCCAGAGTCGTTGGGAGTGGAACCTTTGAGGCCTGCGCCTGAGTAGTTGCAAGGCCGGTGCCATAAATGCTGAAGAGGCTGCCCGCGGGCGTGCCGCCTGAAACGCCGGCTGCATTCGCCACGGCAAGTCCAGGATTGGTGAACGTGGAATGCCCCGTAGCGGTGAACAGGTTTCCGGGACTCCCTCCCAGCACTCCGAAATCGGCGCCGTTAGTTGTCGTCACGGTGAAATTCAGGTTGTACGTGACGCCGCTCCCCGTCGTCACAGTTCCATTCCCGACGCACGTGGATGACATACTGTAATTCCCGCTGATCGTATCAGGGGTCGATGTGCCGTTAGTGGAAATCGCCCAGCTTCCCGTGATCGTCCCTGCGCCATCGAATTGAAGCAATCCGGAGATGCTGTTCACGCCCGAGATCGTACCCGTGCTAATCGCGAATCCGTTCCCGCTGAAAACATATGCTCCCGAGAGCGTGCTGGTGAGGCAGGCGATTGGCTCGGCGCCGCCGCTGCCCGAATATTGATAGGTCGCGTCCTGCCCCGTCAACGTAAAATCGTTCCCCGAATTGTACGGGATCAGCGTGAAACTGGCCGTATCTCCATTTGTGAGACTCACCGTGCCCAGGCAGTTGGAAGGGAGAGTATAGGTGCCCGATAGCGTCTGCGAAGTGCCCTGTGCCTGCGCGGAGTTGCTGACCAGATTGAACGTCACGTTGCCGTTCCCGTCGAACGTGGCGGTTCCCAATCCGATGCTGATCTTCGAAAACGTCGTGCCGGAAAGATCGCGCCCGCTAAGGATTAGAGAGTGAGCTCCGGTGAGAGTCGCTGTCGTGCATGTGGGCGGAGTGCCGGTTTGCGCCTGAGCCAATACGGCGCTTGCGAGAACACAGAAGCCTAGGACCGATCTCATAAGATCCTCCCGCTGCCCGAGAATATGATCTGCGAACTTGCCCCGCTAAAAATGAAATTCGATGCTGTTGACGACGTGAAGGTGAAAGCAAAAGAGTAAGTATCGCCCAATGCATCCGTCACGCTCGCTGTTGCCGTACAGCCTGAATTGAGCGTGTAGGTACCGGTTGTAGAAGTCGAGAGCGCGGTTCCACCGACTGTCAGATTCGCTGTCGTAGTCAGCCCACTTGTTCCGCTGAACTGTACCAGGCCGGAAATATAATTCACGCCCGTGATGGATCCGGAACTCAATGAAAAACCCGAGCCGTTGAACGAGTAGGAGCCCGCCGGAATGCTGGCGGGACACGTCGCGGGAAGCAGATTGCCGCTGCCGGTGAATGAATAAACTCCGTCCTGGCCGGTGAGCACGTATGCTTTCCCCTGGTTATAAACTCCAACGGAGAAGCTCGCTGTGTCGCCGGAATTGATGGTCACAACACCCACGCAGTTCGATTGCAGGCTGTAGGTGCCGGACCAGGTCTGAACCGCGCCGGCGGATTGGTTCGTATTGTTGGTGAGATTGAACGTCGCTTTGTTCAGTCCATCGAACGTGGCCGTTCCGATCCCTTGCAACGTTTTTGAGATCGACGAGGAGGAGCTTACATCCCGGGCGGTGAGCGTTAGCGAGTAACTTCCGGTCAGAGAGGACGAACTACAAGTTCCCCCGCCGATTTGGGGTTGAGCGAGAAGCGGCGCCGCAAGCAGACACGGCATATACGCGAACAAAAGCCGATTCATGTGCATTCCTTTCGTTCCAGCGACGCAGAGCAGGCTGCGCCTGTAACCGTTCTAGTCTCTCACGGTTGACGCGTGAACCAGGGGTTCGGCTCACGCGAATGCCAAACGCGATTGTGCGATGCGCTACCAATATTAAGAGCGCAAAATGAGCAACCCCCAATGGACCGCCGTCGATCGATATATTGAAGACCTGCTTATCCCGGCCGATCCAGCCCTCGATGCCGCACTCGAAGCGAATCGAGCCGCCGACTTACCGGCCATCGATGTTTCTCCGGTCCAGGGAAAGCTGCTTCAGCTCCTGGCTCGATCACAGGGCGCTCGCCGCATCCTCGAAATTGGCACGCTCGGCGGCTACAGTACCATCTGGCTCGCCCGAGCCTTACCGTCTGACGGGCGTCTGGTCACACTGGAAGCCGATCCGAAGCACGCCAGCGTCGCACGTTCCAATATCCAGCGCGCTGGTCTCAACCATCTTGTCGAATTGCGCCTCGGCCCAGCGCAAAATACGCTTCCGCAACTGATTAAAGAGCGCACCGCGCCTTTCGATTTCATCTTCATCGATGCTGACAAGTCTGGCTATCCGGAATATCTGAAGTGGTCGCTAAAACTATCGCGTGTCGGTACGATGATCGTGGCCGACAACGTGGTGCGCGAAGGCGCGATCGTCGATTCGGACAACAGGGATCCGAACGTGCGCGGCGTCCGCCGGTTTTTCGAACTCCTCGCCGCGGAGCCGCGAGTCAGCGCGACAGTATTGCAAACCGTCGGCTGCAAGAAATACGACGGCATCGCGTTCGCGCTCGTCGTGAACGACTGACAACTTCAGCGTTCTTCAAAAACGCGCGAGAAACCCTCGGTCCGATACCGCTTCCCCGCCCCGTCGATGATGAGAGCCTCGACACCCTCCACCCGCGCCACGGCCAGACCCTTTTCAGCTCCCAGAATGAAGATCGGCTTGCATAGCACCACGGCCCGCTCAGCGCTCTGCGCGATCACCGTCACCGACATCGACGCATTCGCCGGATAACCCGTCCGAGGATCGATGATGTGGTGATATCGGACGCCGTTCACGATTCGGAACCGCTCATAATCGCCCGATGTCGCCACAGCTTGATTCGATGCCAGCACCATCCCAATCATGTGTCCGTGCTCTTCGCGCGGATTCTGCACGCCCAGGCGCCACGGCGTCCCATCTTCTCTGGTGCCCGACGCGAGAAGATCGCCGCCGCCATCCACCAGCGTGTCGCGAAATCCGGACTGCGCCAGAACGGCAGCCGCGCGATCCACCGCGTAGCCCTTCGCAATCCCGCCGAGACCGATACTCATGCCGGCTTGCGGCAGAAACACGCGATTTCCCTCCACGCGAATCTCGCGAAAGTTCACCCGCTTCCGAGCCGCTTCCACCACCGCCTTTGAAGGAACCACAAACGTGTCATCGAAATGCCATATGCCGGCCATTCCGTGCCACGTGATGTCGAACGTGCCCTGGCTCTTCTCTCCATAGGCGATGCTGCGCTCGATGATTTCGCGAAGCTCGGCCGGCACTTCTACCGGTACTTTCCCAGCCGCTTTATTGACCGCCGAAATCGGAGATTCCGGTTTCCACTCACTCATCAACGCATCGATTCGAACCAGCTCCGCATAAGCCTGCGCGATCGCACGCCGCGCTGCGTCCGGTCGCCCATGGTCCACCACCTCGATATTCCAGATGGTCCCCATCAACGGACGCTGCACCTGCACGGTTCCGCCCGCCGGCTGTACGCGGGCGGCAACCGTTGCGAAGCGCAACGCCAATACGACCGCAACAATGCCAACGAGGAGTAGTGTTCTCCGCCAAAGCGGAGACAAGTATCGGAATCGCATGGTCTAGCCGTTAGCGAAGCACGCCATCCGCCACAAACACGACACGCGCTATTGGGTGCAACCGCCATCCAGTCATCGCGCCACATCACCCAGTTGCATTTTGAAACAGGGGTCTGTTGATTATTTCAACGGTGTTTATACCCTTTCATTTCATCCGCTTATAGCCTTATGTCAATTTACAGAACGAATGGAACCCGGCTTGCCACATCCCTAAGGGAACGGGCATCTTACCCGCTTTAATCCCGATACTTAATGGCACCCATTCATAAAACTCAGACCGGCCAGCGCTCAGGTGCTGGCTTGGTCTGGGGGATTTCACCCATTCGAGCCTTGTCATCATGATGGAATTCCTCGTAGCCAGTGCAGTGATGGGCGGCATGGGCGTCCTGCTGGCAGCTCTGCTCGCTATCGCGGACAAGAAGCTCTACGTTTGGGAAGACCCGCGGATCGCGCAGGTCGAGGCGCTCCTTCCACACGCCAATTGCGGCGGCTGCGGATTCCCCGGATGCCGTATGTTCGCTGAAAAATGCGTTGAGGGCGCAATCGCCCCCGGCAAGTGCAACGTCAACACTCCCGAAGGCATTATCGCCATTGCCGAGTTGTTCCAGGTGGATGCGGGCCACGAAGAAAAGCGGGTTGCGCGACTTGCCTGCGCGGGCGGCGCGCACGTCGCAAAACATCGCGCGCAGCTACGAAGGTCTCGATTCCTGCCGCGCGGCGGCGCTGATCTCGGGCGGCGGCAAAGGCTGCAGTTGGGGATGCCTCGGCTTAGCCGATTGCGTGCGCGTCTGCACTTTCAACGCTATCGATATGGATGCGCACGGGCTGCCGGTAGTCGACGAAGCGAAATGCACGGCCTGCGGCGATTGCGTCGCCATCTGTCCCAAGAATCTGTTCTCGCTGCATCCGGTCAGTCATCGGTTGTGGGTCGCATGCGTGAATCTGCTGAATGGCGATCTCGGCGGAGGCCGAGTGCGAAGTGGCCTGCACCGCCTGCGGACGTTGCGCGGCCGATGCGCCGCCGGCTTGATCAAGATCGTCAACAATCTCGCGGTTGTCGATTACTCCCGAAACAGCAAAGCGACACAAGCTCCGATCCAGCGCTGCCCCACCGGCGCCATCGTATGGATCGACGAAAAACGAGGACCCGTCAAGGGTCTCGAAGCCAAGAAGATTACGCGCAAATCGCCGCTGCCCGTCGAAGAGTCGGATTTGCCCGTTTCGGTTCGGTCGCGGCGCAATCCTCCCGCCAGAATGAAGCACTGAGGACCACGAGGCGCTAAAGAAATCGATGAGCACCAAAACAGACATTCAGGTATCCCGGTGTCCGAGAAGCGATGGACGGCAACACCGCCGTCATCATGTGCGAGCGCGAATCGACCGATGCGGCCGGCGCGTATCCCATCACGCCCGTCCACGCAAATGGGCGAATACTGGGCGGAGGAAACGGCCAAGGGCCACATCAACATCTCCGGCCGTCCGCTGATCTTCATCGAACCCGAAGGCGAGCATGCCGCGGCCGCTGTAACCGCCGGCCTTTCCATGACCGGACTGCGCGCCGCCAATTTCTCCTCCGGCCAGGGCATCGCGTACATGCACGAGTCGCTCTATGCCGCCGTCGGCAAGCGCCTGACTTATGTGCTGAACATGGGCTGCCGCGCCATGACCAAGGCGACCCTCAACGTCCATTGCGGCCACGACGATTATCACTGCATCGACGACACGGGCTTCTTCCAGGTCTTCGGCAAGAGCGCGCAGGAAGTCTGCGACCTCAACATCATTTCCCACCGGATCGCCGAACTGGCGCTGACGCCCGGCATCTGCGCGCAGGACGGCTTCCTCACCACGCATCTGATCGAATCGCTGCTGCTGCCCGAGCGCGAGCTGATCGCCGAGTACCTCGGCCGTCCCGACGACATCATCGATACGCCGACGCCGGCGCAGCGAATTCTCTACGGCCCGCAGCGCCGCCGCATTCCCGAACTGTGGACCGTCGACAACCCGGTCATGATCGGCACCGTGCAGAACCAGGACGCCTACATGCAGAGCGTCGCCGCGCAGCGTCCTTACTTCTTCGATCACATCGCCGGCGATCACCGACAAGGGCCATGGACGAGTTCTACGAGCTCACCGGCCGCCGCTACAACCGCGTTTCGACCTATCGCTGTCGAAGACGCCGAGTACCTGATTCTCGGCATGGGCAGCATGCTGGTGACCGCCGA
The DNA here is from genome assembly GCA_963802915.1 of Bryobacterales bacterium. Lineage (GTDB taxonomy): Bacteria > Acidobacteriota > Terriglobia > Bryobacterales > Bryobacteraceae > JAICMB01. The sequence continues at coordinate 57,652 of CAWDKQ010000015.1, read as the reverse complement.
AGCGGTCGCCGATTACCTGCGCGAGACGCGCAAGATCAAAGTCGGCGTGGTCAACCTGACGATGTTCCGGCCGTTCCCGGGCGATCTGTCTGGGCAATATTCTTGCGCGGCCGCAAAGGCGTCGCGGTGCTGGAGCGCGTCGACCAGCCGCTCGCCGTCGATCTGCCGTTGATCCGCGAAGTCCGCGCTGCTTTCGGCCGCTGCACTCGAGAACGGCCGCTTCGCCAACGGCCACCTGCCCTATCCCGGATCACGCGACATACAAGAAAGCCGAAGACCTGCCGCCGCTCTATTCCGGCTCCTTCGGTCTCGGCAGCCGCGATCTGCAGCCCGAAGGCATTATCGGCGCGATCGAAAACATGCTGCCCGCAGGCGGCGAAGAAGAAGTTCTTCTATCTCTCGATCGATTTCGTCCGCGACAAGCCGTTCACGCCCAAGCAGGAAATTCACCAGATCGCAGGTCGCCGATGCCTATCCCAGATCAAAGACCTCGCGGTCCACGGCAGCGAGAATCCCAACCTGATGCCGAAGAACAGCATCACGGTGCGGTTCCATTCGGTGGGCGGATGGGGCGCCATCACCACCGGCAAGAATCTGGCGATGACGCTGTTCGATCTGCTCGGGCTATCACATCAAAGCCAATCCGAAATATGGTTCGGAGAAGAAGGGCCAGCCGACCACCTATTACCTTTCGGCCGCGCCGGAGCCGATCCGCATCAACTGCGATTATTTCTATGTCGACGTGGTCCTCTCGCCCGATCCCAACGTGTTCAAGCATTCCAATCCGCTCGCCGGCCTGAAGAAGGGCGGCGTTTTCATTCTCCAGAGCGCAGCTACGACACTCCGCAGGAAGTTTGGGCGAAGCAGATTCCGGAGAAGTTCCAGCGATCATTATCGACAACGACATCCGGCGTATTCTGCCTCGACGCGTTCAAGATCGCGCGCGAAGAGGCCACCGATCCCGAACTGCAGTTCCGCATGCAGGGCAACGCGTTCCAGGGCGCGTTCTTCGCCGCGTCGCCGGTGATGGAGCAGGCCAACCTCGACGAGCAGACACTGTTCAAAGCCATCGAATCGCAGCTCGAACACAAGTTCGGCAAGAAGGGCGCGCGCGTCGTCGAAGACAACATGCGCGTGGTGCGCCGCGGCTTCGACGAAGTCAAGGAGATCACGGACAAGAAGGTGACGCGCTCGCAGGCCGCCGAGCTTCGCAAAGCCCGTCGACCTGCCGGTGATGCTGAAGCAGCTGCCGGCAGCACCACGCCGACCACCGACATCCATCGCTTCTGGGAACAGACCGGCAACTTCTATATCACCGGCAAGGGCAACGACAATCTGACCGATCCGTTCATCGGACTCAGCCTGATCCCCGCCGTCGACCGGCGTGTTCCGCGACATGACCGGCGTCCGCTTCGACCATCCCGAATGGATTCCCGAAAACTGCACGGCTTGCGGCTCCTGCTACACCGATTTGTCCCGATAGCGCGATCCCCGGCCTGGTGCAGTCGCCGATCTCGGTTTTCGAAACGGCGAGCAAACAGGTTGACGAGCAACGGCAACAGGTCAAGCATCTGCCGCGCGCCATCCGGACGCTGGAACAGAAACTTCGCGCCAAGCATCAGCCGCCGCCGGCGAAAAGGCCAATGTTCGCAAGCTTGATCGACGAAGCGCATCGCCGATACCATCGCCGCGAATCCGCGAGGGTCGCCGACAAGCTCGAACTGGAGCAGGAATTCCAGCTCTTCCGCGAAGCGCTCGGCGATTTCAAGTTCTGCCATCACGCAGCCGTATTGGACCGTTCGCGAAAAGAAACAGAAGGGCAGCGGCGGGCTGCTCTCCATCACCGTCAACCCCTACACCTGCAAAGGCTGCATGGAATGCGTCAAGGTCTGCAACGACGACGCGCTGCGTCCCAGTGACGCAAACCGCCGCAAACCGTCGAACGCCTGCGCAAGGACTGGGATTTCTGGCAGAGCCTGCCCACCACGCCGCCGGAATTCATCCGCATCGAGAACCTCGACGAGAAGATCGGCGCGCTCGAGACCCTGCTGCTCGACAAGAACAACTTACCTCGGCATGGTCGGCGGCGACGGCGCCTGCCTCGGCTGCGGCGAAAAGACCGTCGTCCATCTGTTCACCGCCACGGTCGAAGCGCTGATGCAGCCGCGCGTCGAAGAAACAGGTCGCAAAAGCTCGACGACCTGATCGCCCAGCTCGACCAGCACGTCCGGCTGAAACTGGCCGGCACGATCGATCTGAGCGACAGCACCAAGGTCGGACCACGCCCTCGACGCACTGCAGGATACGCGACGTCACGCTGGCCAGCTTCGCCGAGAAGCTCGATGAGCGGCACGCCGGCCAGACCCTCGATCCCGAGTGGCTGCAGCTGGGTGACGCAATTTCTCGCCAAGCTGAAACACCTGCGCTGGCAGTACACGGAAGGCGCCGGCAAGCGCGGCCGATCCAGCATGGGGATGATCAATTCCACCGGCTGCACTTCGGTCTGGGCGTCCACCTATCCTTTCAATCCGTATCCGTTCCCGTGGGCCAACCACCTGTTCCAGGATTCGCACTTCGATGGCCATGGGCATCTTCGAAGGCCACATGGCCAAGATGGCCGATGGCTTCAAGGCCGTCCGCATGGCCGAGATCGAGCTGAACGGCGGCTATAACAAGGAAAAGCACGAAGAGTTCTTCACCTACTTCAACTGGCAGCAAGTTCACCGACGAAGAGTTCGCACCTGTGCCCGCCGGTGGTCGCGATCGGCGGCGACGGCTCCATGTACGACATCGGTTTCCAGAATCTCTCGCGCATGATGATGTCGGGCAAGCCGGTCAAGGTCCTGATCCTCGATACGCAGGTGTATTCGAACACCGGCGGCCAGGCCTGCACCTCCGGCTTCACCGGCCAGGTTTCCGACATGGCGCAGTACGGCAAGGCCATCCAGGGCAAAGACAGAAATCCGCAAGGAGATCGCGCTGATCGGCATGGCGCACCGCACCACCTACGTGCTGCAGGGCAGCATCTCCAACGCGACGCACCTGATCGAAGGCTTCATCGACGGCCTCAACGCGCAAGCGTCCGGCGCTGTTCAACATCTACGCCGCCTGCATGCCGGAGCACGGCATCGGCGACGACATGGCGGAGCATCAGAGCAAGCTGGCGGTCGAATCGCGCGCCTATCCGCTGATCCGCTACAACCCCGACAAGGGCATTCTTCCCGAAGAATGCTTCGACCTCGAAGGCAACCCGGCTATCGACACCGATTGGCCGACTTACACGCTCGAATACACCGACGAGAAAGGCAAGAAGTCGAAGATGGAAGTGCCGCTCACATTCGCCGATTTCGCCGTGACCGAAGGCGCGTTTCCGCAAACAGTTCCGCACCGCGCCGCGCGACACCTGGAATGAAAACATGGTGCCGCTCGCCGAGTTCCTCGACCTTTCGCGCCGACGACCGCGAAGGCAAGTTCCCCTACATCTGGGCGGTCGACAAGAAGAATCGCCTGACCCGCGTGATTCCGGCCGAGCCCATCGTGCTCGCCTGCGAAGACCGCCGCAATTTCTGGCGCATGCTGAAGTCCCTGGCCGGCATGCGTGAAACCGGTGGACGTCGCAGCGATCGCCGAACAGGCGAAAGCCGAATTCGCGCAGACCATCGCCGCGCAGCTCATGCAAATGACCGGCGACGGGAGCATTTTCGACGCTCCGCCTCCGACAGTGGCTGTTGCGCCGGGGCCGATTTCGAGCGCTCCCAAAGCGGACGGCGCCGCGTCCGGCAACGGCTACATCGCGCCATGGATCGACTCCGCGCAGTGCACTTCCTGCGACGAGTGCACCGAAATCAACGCCAAGATCTTCGCTTACGACGATCATCAGTCACGCGTACGTCAAGGACGCGAAAGGCGGACCCTATAAGGATCTGGTCCGCGCCGCGGAAAAGTGCACGGCGCAAGTGATTCATCCCGGAACTCCCTTCGACCCGAAAGAAAAAGATCTCGACAAGCTTTTGAAACGGGCCGCGAAGTACAACTGAAGGCTAGCGGACATGAAAGCTAGTCCTCTCGGATTATCTCAACGGAAAGAGCTTCTCGGGCGGTGTGCACGTCCCCGAATTCAAAGAGAGCGACCGTGCCATCTCCCGATCCGCCGTTTTCCGTTCGCGCCGATCCTTGATCGTCCCGCTTTCGCAACACACCGGCGCGCCCGCGATTCCCATCGTGCGCGAAGGACAGGAAGTGGTACGCGGCGAGCCGATCGCCAAAGCCGGCGGCTTCGTCTCCGTCCCCATGCACGCGCCGGCCACCGGCCGCGTTGAACGCATCGCCCTCGCGCCCAGTGCCCGCGGCGATCTGTCACCCGCGATTTACATCAAGCCTTATCCTTCCGCCAGCCAGGAAATTCTCTACGGCGCGCCGCAGGACATCGAGCATATGACGCCCGAGCGAGATCATCACCGCGGTGCAGGACACCGGCGTTGTCGGACTCGGCGGCGCGGCGTTCCCCACGCACGTCAAGATGAAGCTGCCGGCCGGCAAGATGGTCGACACCATCGTTGTCAACGGCTGCGAGTGCGAGCCGTATCTTACCACCGACCATCGCGTGATGCTCGAAGAGGCAGCGCGAAGTTCTGCACGGCGCTCGCATCGCGATGAAGGCGATGGGTGCGCCTCATGCCATCGTCGGCGTGGAAGACAACAAGCTGGACGCCGTCGAAGCGCTGCAAGAAGGCGCTCGGGTCGGCCACTGATATCAAGTTCGCAGCGGTCCCAACGAAATATCCGCAAGGCGCGGAGAAGATTCTCATCAAGGTTCTGCTGGACCGCGAAGTCCCTTCCGGTGGCCTGCCATCGGATGTCGGACGTGGCCGTCTTCAATGTAGCGACCCTCGCCCAGATCGGCGACCTGCTGCCCCGGCGCCGAGGGTTGATCGAACGCGTCGTCACCATCACCGGTCCGGGCGTGACCAAGCCCGGCAATTACCTGATCGCTCTCGGCACTCCTCTTCGCTGGGCTCTCGAACAGGCCGGCTGCACTAACGAAGCTGCTTCCGTAATTCTCGGCGGACCTATGATGGGTCCGGCCATCAGCTCCTTCGACGTTCCTTTCACCAAAGGCGTCACCGGCGTCCTGGTCCTGACGAAGCGCGAGATTGATGTCGTCGAGCGCGTGTATCCGTGCATCAAGTGCGGCAAGTGCGTCAGCGCCTGCCCCATGCACCTCAATCCGTCGCGCCTCGGACTGCTGGCCCGCAAGAGCCGCTACGAGGAGATGGAAGCCGAGTTCCACGTCAACGACTGCTTCGAATGCGGATGCTGCACTTACGTTTGCCCGGCGCACATCCCGCTGGTCCAATATTTCCGGATCGCCAAGCAGATCAATCGCGAGCGCAAGGCGCGGGTCGCAAAGGCGGAACAGGTTGCTGAACCTGTTGCCGCGAAGGTTAGCGCATGAAAACCACCATCATAGAAGTCCGCACCTCGCCCCACCTTCATACCGATCGTTCCGTGCCGATGATCATGCGCAACGTGATTTACGCCATGCTCCCCATCTGCCTTTACGGAATCTGGCTGTTCGGAATCAGCGCCCTGTTTTTGATCGCCACGGCTGTTTTATCCTGCGTCCTGACCGAGCACATCGGCTGCAGAATTCTTGGACGCGAATCGACCATCGGCGATTTCAGCGCGGTCGTCACCGGTATTGCTGCTCGGACTGATTCTGCCGCCGGGCCTGCCGCTCTGGATGGTCGCTGCTCGGCGGCGTCATCGCCATCGCGCCCGGCAAACTGATTTTCGGAGGTCTCGGATTTAATCGTTTTCAATCCGGCATTCGTGGCCCGCGCGTTCCTGCAAGCGGCTTTCCCGGTCGCCATCACTGCCTACACGCCAGTCCTGACGCGCCACCGCTTCTCCGAGTTCATTCCGTCCACTCTGGCGTGGCCGTTCATGAAGGCCGCTCCTTTAGGCGAGTGGATCGCGCGCGTTCGCATTGATGCGTTCACCGGCGCAACGCCGCTTGATGCAGCAAAAATTCGAGCACGTGACCACCGGCAGTTGGCCACTTCTCCTGGGGTGGCGGGCCGGATCCGCCGGCGAAACCTGCACCATTCTGATCCTGCTCTGCGGCCTCTATCTCATCGCCCGCCAGCATGATGGACTGGCGCATCCCGCTCGCGATGCTTCACGAGCGCGTTCGTCGTCAGCGGCGCGTTTCGACTGCTCGAGCCGACACACTATCCGACGCCCTGGTTCATGCTTTCTTCCGGCGGCCTGATGCTCGGCGCGATCTTCATGGCCACCGACCCGGTCGGAGCTCCCGTGACGCCCGCCGGCGTCTGGATCTACGGCGCGCTGATGGGATTGATCACGGTCCTTATCCGGTTCAAAGGCGGCCTACCCGAAGGCGTCATGTACGCCATCCTGCTGGGCAACGCGCTCTCGCCGCTGATCGATAATCTCACGCAGCCGCGAACCTTCGGCGCACCCAAGAAAGTAAAGGCGGTGGTTGCATGAGCGCGCCAACCAATACCGCGCACACTTCGGCCGCGATCCCGATGATCAAGGTTCTCGGCATCGTATCGCTCCTGTGCGGCGTGCTGATCGTGATCACGCAGATCACGACGCTGGGCCGCATTCGACATAATCAGGAACTTCTCATGCGCGAGTCCGTGGAGCAGCTACTGCCCGGCATCCAGAAGCAAATCATCTATGGCGTGGAACCCTCCGGCGATCTGAAGAATCCTGCCCGGCCTCGAAGGCGAAGGACATCGCTTCTTCGCCGGCTACGACGCTTCCGGCAACTTCCTGGGCGTTGTCATCGAAGACCAGCGATCGCGGCTACGCCGACGTCATTCAAGCCATGTACGCCTACTCACCCGATTCGCAGACAATTACCGGCTTCCAGGTAGTCGACATGCGCGAGACGCCAGGTCTTGGCAATCGCATCGGCAGCGACAAAGACTTTCTGGACAATTTCAAGAGCCTCGACGCCAAGCATCCCATTACAGCGGTGAAGCACGGCACCAAAAAGAATCCCTGGGAGATCGATGCCATCTCAGGCGCGACCATATCTTCGCGCGCCGTCGGCCGCATGTTGAATAAGAGCGTTCAGGCCATGGCGCCGATCGTGGCGAAGAACCTGGACCGTATCAAGCGAGGAAATTAATGAGCGAACCGATATCCTGCCATACCCCCGCGGCGCCGGCCACAACCGACAACCCGTTCCTGAATGGACTCTGGAAACAGAATCCCGTATTTGTTCAGGTGCTCGGCATGTGCCCGACGCTCGCCATCACTAACAGCGTGCGTAACGCCATCGCGATGGGCCTCGCGACGACGTTCGTCCTGGTGTTCTCGAACACGCTGATTTCGGCTGTCCGCAAACTGATCCCCAATCAGGTCCGCATCGCGAGCTACATCGCCATCATCGCGACCTCGGTCACCATCGTCGATTATCTTGTGAAAGCGATCAGTATCCCAGTCTATAAAGCGCTTGGGCCCTTCATCCCGCTGATCGTCGCGAACTGCATCATTCTGGAGCGCGCGGAAGCTTACGCCGCAAAGAAGCCAGTAGTGAAATCGATGCTCGATGGCTTCGGCATGGGATTCGGATTCGCGTTTGCGCTCACCTGCCTGGGCACGGTGCGCGAAGTCCTGGGTGCCGGAACCTGGCTTGGATTTCCGCTGTTCGGCCCGCATTTCGAGCCCTGGGTGTTATTCGTGCTACCGCCCGGCGGGTTCATATCGCTGGCCATCTGGCTTCTGACGTTCTCCACATGGCGCTCCTGGCGGACGAAGCGCAAGCAGGCGTCGGAAGTTAAACCCGAGCTTGTTCACATCGCGGAGGCTTCATGAACGAATCACTGAGTCACATTTTTCTCGACGCTTTCCTGATTAACAATTTCGTATTGTGCGTTTTCCTCGGCATGTGCTCATTCATCGGGCTATCGGGCAAATTCTCGACCGCCTGGCGCATGGGCCTCTCAGTCATGTTCGTCATCACGGCGAGCGGCATTCTGTCCTATTACATGAACCAGCTGCTGATCGCAGTTCATGCCGAGTATCTGCGCATCATCACGTACATCGTGATTATCGCCGCGACGGTGCAGCTCACGGAGATGTTCATCAAGAAAACCAGCCCGGCGCTTTTCCGCGAGCTCGGCGTTTATCTCCCGCTGATCACCACCAACTGCGCCGTGCTGTATGTGCCGCTCATGTTGACCGCGCGAAATTACAACCTGGTTCAAAGCACCGTGTTTTCGATTTCGGGAAGCGGCGGATACTGCGCGGCGATCTGCCTACTCTCCCTTGTCCGTGAGCGCATCGATCTTTCCGACGTCACCAGCCTTGCGAAGGGCACGGCGCTGACGCTGGTCCTGGCGGCCATCCTCTCTATGGCCTTTATGGGCTTCGCCGGAATGGGCGGAGGAGCGTAATATGTGGAGTTCGATTCTCAGTATTGTCGAAGCCGTGGCGGGCATCGCCCTGATCCTCGGCGCGTGGTTCGTTGTCCAATCTTATGTCCGTTGGAAGTCGGGTTGCGGTCACGATCGCGATCTTCTCGAATACATGGCGCACGGTTGTGCCAGTTGCAAAGGCCCCGGCGCGTGCGAGCGCCTGAAGGAGCACCATCATGAACTTATCTGAATACGACATCAGCAATCAGTACACGGCCATGCTCTTGAGCAGCCAGCGGATCACGCCTCCGGATTCCGACGCCGAAGTTCGCCATCTGGTGATGCAGCTTCCGGTCAAGCCGCTCGAATACCGGGAAGGCCAGAGCATCGGCGTGCTCGTCCCCGGCCCTCACGAATTTGGAAATCGCCAGCACCTGCGTCTCTACTCGATTGCAAACTCGCGTAAAGGCGAAGGCGGACGCGGCAAGACCATCTCGATTTGTGTTCGCCGCTGTTTCTATATCGATGAAGTCAGCGGCGAGCGCTATCCCGGCAAAGCCTCCAACTATCTTTGCGACGCGCAGCCCGGCGATCCTATCCAGATTACCGGGCCGTACGGGATCGCGTTCAACGTCCCGGAGGACCCCAAAGCCAATCTTCTGATGGTCGGAGTAGGCACCGGCATCGCTCCTTTCCGCGCTTTTACTCGTCATATTTACGAAGAAAAAGGCGGCTGGCAAGGCGAGGTTCGTCTGTTCTACGGCGCCAAAACCGGTATGGACATGCTGTACATGAACGATGTCAACAAGGACTTCGCCCTGTACTACGAGAAGGAAAACTTCAAGGCCATCGAAGCACTCAGCCCGCGTCCCGCGTTCAACGCACCGCCGGATCTGGAGCACGTTCTAGCCGAAAATTCTTTCGATGTTTGGGACATGCTGCAGAAACCCAACACTTTCGTCTACGTAGCCGGTCTCATGGACGCGGCCCGGAACTTCGAGAAAGCCATGATCGTCCGCGCAGGCTCCGAAGGCGCCTGGTTCGGCAAACTCGCCGAGTTGATGGAGCAAAAGCGATACGCTGAAGTCCTGTACGAATAGCCTCGTACGGAACGACGAACTACGAACCAACAACGACGAACGCCACTCGGAACCACGCGCGTCAGCAAGTGGACGGCTGCCCACGAATAGTTCATAACCTTTCCGCCCCTCGCCGGTTATTACTATTAGACGATGGCGAGAGGGCGGCCACTCAGAGAATCTCGCAGTGACACGGCCGACGAGCGTCTGCTCGTCGAGGCGGCACAACGGGACCCTGCCCGATTCGCCGATCTCTACGACATTTTCTTCGATCGCATCTACGCCTACATTGTCCGGCGCGTGATCGATCGAACCGACGCGGAAGACCTGACATCGGAGGTTTTCCATCACGCACTCGCGAATCTACGCCGATACGAGTGGCGCGGCGCGCCTTTCGCGGCTTGGCTGTATCGCATAGCCGCGAACGCAATTGCGGACCGGTCGGAGCGCCTGGCTCGAGAACGGAAAATCGAGCCCGGGCCCGAAGCCGAAGAAGCCTGCCAGGAAGAGGCGCAGGATCTCGCCAAGGTTTTCGCGCTGGTGCGGGAGCTTCCCGAGGACCAGCGCCGAGTAGTCGAGTTACGCTTCGTCGAGCAAAAGAGCACGAAGGAAGTGGCCGAAGAGATCGGCCGCAGCGAAGGAGCAGTGAAGCAGTTGCAGTTCCGCGGACTCGAATACCTGCGGACACGAATGGGTGGCAAAAATGGCTGAGCGCGATCTTATCGAGCAATTGCAAAACGCGCTCGAAAGCACGGCGCGACCCTCGGATCTCCAGATCCGCGAGCTACGCTCCCTCGCTCTGCGCCTTGGCGACATGCCACGCGAAGACTTTAGACAGCAGTTAAGAAATCGATTGAAGGAGCAAGCAATGGCAACAGCTACAGTAAATCCGATTCGCGAAGGATTCCCCACCCTCACGCCGTATTTCGTCGTAACCGATGCAGTACGATTCATCGACTTCCTGAAGGCAGCCTTCGGGGCCGAAGAGAAATTCCGAGCACCTGGTCCGGACGGAAGGATCATGCATGCCGAGATGAAGATCGGCGACTCGCCCGTCGAACTCGGCCAGGGCAACGAACAATTCCCGTCGCGTCCCGCCTCGATCCACCTCTACGTACCCGACGCCGATGCCGTGTACCGGCAGGCTCTCGCCGCCGGCGCTACCTCGATTCACGACGTGCAGAAGATGCCTTATGGCGAGCGATCCGGCAGCGTGAAAGACCCGTTCGGCAACAACTGGTACATCGCAACGCAAGATGGCCCGAACCATATCCCGGCTGGTCTCAGAACCGTAAACTCCTATCTGCACCCGATAGGAACAGACAAGCTGATTGAGTTTCTGAAACAAGCCTTCGCGGCGGAAGAAGTCGAGGTTTATCACGAACCGGACGGGCCGATCGCACACGCCAAGATCCTCATCGGAAATTCGATCCTCGAAATGGGCGAGGCTCATGGGCAATTTCAATCGATGCCAATGGGTATCCACATGTATGTTCCGAACGTCGACGAAGTCTATCGACGCGCTCTCCAAGCAGGGGCAACGTCGATCTTTCCCGTAACGGACCAGCCTTATGGCGAACGCAGCGGTGGAGTGAAAGACCCCGCGGGCAATCAATGGTTCATCGCCACAATGTTGCCCGTGCGAAAATAGCGGCATCCTGAAGAAAATCGACTTCATCTTCTTCGACGCGGGCGGTGGGCATCGCGCCGCCGCCAACGCGCTCAAGGCAGTGATCGAGCGTCAGCAAAGACCCTGGGAAATTCGCCTCGTCAATCTCCAGGAATTGCTCGACCCGCTCGACATTTTCCGGAAGTTTACGAACATCCGCCTCGAAGACATTTACAACCTTTGCCTCAAAAAAGGTTGGACGCTGGGCTCGCCGCAGCTCACGTGGGGGATGCACCAGATCATCCGCTTTTACCATGGCTCGCAGGTGAAATTGCTGAAGCAATTCTGGACTCAGTCGCGTCCCGATTTGCTCGTTTCGGTGGTACCGAATTTCAATCGCGCGCTCTACGAGAGTCTCGAAGATCGCACGCCCATGGTTACGATTCTCACCGACCTGGCCGACTATCCACCGCACTTCTGGATCGAAAGGGATCAGAAGCAGTTCTTCATCTGCGGGACGGAACGAGCCGTCGAGCAAGCTCGCGAGTTGGGCCATCAGCCGGATCGCATCTTCAAAACGTCGGGCATGATCCTGCGGCCGAAGTTTTATGACGCGCTCGAAATCGATCGTTGCGCCGAACGCATCAAGCTCGGTTTGAAAGCCGATCTGCCCACCGGTCTCGTGTTATTCGGTGGCGAAGGATCGAGCGTCATGCTCGATATCGCGAAGCGCGTGAAAGCCCCGCTTCAATTGATCTTTATCTGCGGCAAGAACGAGAAGCTCGCCCAAAAACTGCGCGCGCTGAACACGCCGTTTCCCAAATCGGTCCACGGGTTCACTTCCGAGATCCCTTATTTCATGAGCTTGTCCGATTTTTTCATCGGCAAGCCCGGCCCCGGCAGCATCAGCGAGGCGATCGCGATGAAGCTTCCAGTAATGGTGGAGCGAAACGCCTGGACGCTCCCTCAAGAACGCTACAACGCCGATTGGGTCCACGAAAAGCAAGTCGGAGTCGTACTGAAATCGTTCCGCGACGTGAACGCCGGGCTCACTGAATTGCTCACGCCAGAGAATCTCGAACGCTTCTGCGCCAACGCCGCGGGCATCCACAATCGAGCGATCTTCGAGATCCCGGAAATTCTTGAATCGCTCCTGTAAACTGGAAACCGGCATGCGAGTCCTTGCTGCTTTCCTCGTTTCCTGCTCCGTTTGTCTCGGCGCGGACGCCCAGGCCGAGCTCCTGCGCTGGATGGACGATGCCGCGCAAAAACAGCTCGATAAAAGAGCAGAAACCATCGCGCGGATCCACACGAAGGAAGATGCTGAGAAACGTCAGGCATTCGTGCGCGCAAAAGTGCTGGAGTTGATCGGCGGCATCCCGGATTACTCCGGTCCCCTGCACGCAGTAACGACAGGCCACATCAACCAACCCGGATTCATTATTGACAGGATTCTATTCCAAAGCTGGCCCGGCCTCTTCGTTACGGCAAACCTGTATAGGCCCGATAAGCCCGGCCGCTTCCCCGCTGTCCTTTTGCCACTCGGGCATTGGGAATACGGCAAGCCCGCGGTGCAAGTGATCGCGGGCAATCTGGCGCTGAAGGGCTTCGTGGTTTTGACCTACGATCCGATCGGACAGGGCGAGCGCCAACAGGCATACGACAAGCTCATCGGAGCATCGCTCCTCGGCGGGTCGACCGAACAGCATTTTCTAGCGGGCGCAAAAGATATTCTGATCGGCCGCAGCTTTGCGCGCGATCGAATTTTCGATGGAGTGCGCGCTCTCGATTATCTGGTCACGCGTCCCGAGGTCGATAAAGATCGTATCGGCGTGACGGGCTGCTCGGGCGGCGGCACGCTCAGCACATATATCGCCGCGCTCGATCCGCGGGTGAAGGTCGCCGCGCCCACCTGCTACATCACTTCGTTTCGTGACCTGTTTCGCGGCGCAGTTGGCGATTCCGAGCAGAGCATTCCGGGCTTCATCTCTTCCGGCCTCGATCAGGTCGATTATGTCGAATCGTTCGCGCCCAAGCCTTGGCTGATCGGGTCGACAAAAGAGGACTTTTTCCCGATCGCCGGAAGCAAAATGGCGTACGAGGAAGCGAAGCAATGGTATCGAATGCTAGGCGCGGAAGATCATTTGAAATGGGTGGTCGGTCCGGGCGGCCACGGCACGCCGCTGGTAGTTCGCGAAGCCATCTACGACTGGATGATCCGATGGCTCAACAACGGCGAGGGCTCGTCGAAAGAGCAGGACGTGCCGGTGCTGCCGGAGTTCAAGCTGTGGGTCACAGAGACGGGACAGGTTTCGGATCTGCCGGGAAGCCGTGACATCTACGACGTGATCCGGGAGCGCTTCGAGAAGGAAAAGACGCAAGGCTCGAAAGAGGAGCTTTCGAAAGCACTCGTCGAATGGATGGCGGATCCGCCGGGCGCGACCCCGTTCGGAGCGGTCTCGTTTGAGGTCATGACGCCGCAGTCCGGCGGGAAGCATCCGGCTGTGTTGCTGATCGACACACGCCAGTACCCCGCGCTTCGCAAGAAGGCTAGCGATCTTATCAAAGGCGGCAATATCGTAGAGATCCTTCTGCCGCGCGGAGAACCCGATCCACAGGAAACGAGCCGCTTGTTTTCCGGGGCATGGATCATGAACACGCGTGCGTGGCTGATTGGCGCTAATCTCCCCGGCATGCGCGCCCACGACATCATCGACGGCGTTAGCACGCTTGCGGCACGCCCGGATGTGGATGTGTCCAACATCCGCGCCGAAGCACGAGGGATATCCGGCATCTGGCTGCTGATGGCAGCGGCTGTCGATCCCAGAATCAAAACAGTGGCGCTGAATTCCACACCTTATTCTCTTCGCGCCGCGCTTGAAGAACCATTGGCGCGCGACCTCCACGATGCCGTGATTCCAGGCTTCGTATTGCGTTGGGATTTGGCCGATCTCGTCAGTCTGATTCGGCCGCGGCAAGTGATCTGGACCGATCCGACGGATTGGACGCAACATGTCAAACAACTTCCCGGCGACTACCGCTATACTCCCGCAGAGCAGTAAAGACGAAACAGCGGGATGCCGCAAAGCATCCATGTCACGGGTGTCTTTCCTAATAGCAATCTTGCTGAGCGCAACGCTACTTGCGCAGCGCAACCAACCGCTGAATGCCGATCCCAACATTCGCTCGGTCCATGGCACTGTCTTCAACGCCTCTGACGAGCCCGTGAAAGGCGCGGTGGTGCAGATCGAAAATACGAAGACTCTGGACATCCGCTCGTTCATTACGGAGGGCGACGGCGATTATCACTTCGCCGGGCTTAGCGCGAATGTCGATTACGCTCTCCACGCAGAATATAAGGGCAAATCAAGTCCAGTGAAACGGCTTTCCGAGTTCAAGTCCGGCAAGGATCCAGTGATCAATCTGAAGCTTCGCGACTAAGGCTTTTCAGGCCAGGCGTGCTTGGGATAACGTCGGCTCAGTGCGCGTCGCAGCTCCGGATAGAGCCGTTCCCAGAATCCGGCGAGATCGCTGGTTGTTTGCACCGGCCGCTGGTTCGGCGCGAGAAGATGCGCGACCAACGGCGTCTGGCCCCGGCCGATGCGAGGCGTCTCCTTCATGCCGAAAAAATCCTGCAATCTGGACGCGATCCACGGTGCCTTGCCGCGCTCGTAATGGATCCTGGTCTGGCGGCCGCTCGGCAATCGGAGCCGCGAAGGCGCGAGATCGTTCAGGATGCGCGAGTCTACCATGCGATCCAGCAGACCCTCGGATGCCGCCTTGAGCTCCGCGAAACTTCGCAGTCCGGTGCAAACTTCGCGAAGCCCTGCGGCGATATCGGGCGGGGGCAGTCCGGCAAATTCGACGCGGGCTAGGAATTCGTTCATTTCATCCGGCTCGACAAAACGTTGGAGACCGGCTTCCAGAGCCTTCTCGGCGAGCAGAGCTGCGGCCAGTTCGGGGTCGGGCACCGCATCGCGCGATTCCTGAATCACGAGTTCGTCGTAGAGCAACGCGCTGACAGCATCCACGCGCTCGGCTGTTCGATTCCATTCCACGCCGTTCTTCTCGGTGATACGATCCGGAAACAAATCGATGAGCCAGTCGGGTTCGATGCGCGACGCGAGCCGGATCAACGGGAGCGGCTTGTCCTTGCGATCCTCTACATCGACCGCGACCATGAATTCATACGGCGGGGGTTCACCCGCAAACTCGGCGGATCTGCTGCCGGATAGCAGAACCTGGTTCCCTTTGCGCCTGCGCGCCACGCGATCGGGGAAGCCGGCCAGCACGGCCATCAAGAGCGCGTTCTCGTCATGGCGGGCCTGGCGCGGAGGGCGAACGATACGGCGCAGTTGCTCGACATGTTGGCGCGTGCGGTAATCCCATTCCGAATCCATGGCGGCTAACAAATCAACCGAGCTCAGCCTCGCGCCAGATCCAAGGAGAGCAGCCGCGATACATCCGTCCTCGCCGACACCTCGCTCTACGGCCTCGATCAGGATGCGCGAGAGCCTCGGATGCAGAGGATATCGAGCCATCCGCGCTGCTGTTTTCCCGGTTGCGCCGAGCCGCTGCAAGAGCGCTTCGGCGGATTGCAACGCCGCGGGCGGCGGTGGGTCGAGCCATTCGAGTTTTTCGATCCGCATGGCACGCAGATCCAGACAAAGCTGCGACAGCTCACGCCGCGTGATTTCTGGCGCGTCATGATCGGGACGGCGTTGGAAGTCCTCCAAACTGAAGAGGCGAATCACACGGCCGGGACCCGTGCGTCCAGCGCGGCCGGCCCGCTGCGTAGCGGAAGCCTTACTTACGCGAGCGATCTCTAGCGTCGGCAGACCGGTCCAAGGCGAGTCCGACGCCACGCGCGCCAGGCCGCCGTCGATCACCGCGGTAACACCCTCGATGGTCACCGAACTCTCGGCCACATTGGTGGAGAGGATCACCTTGCGCTGCGATGCTGGAGATACGGCTCGATCCTGCTCCTCCGGAGACAGGTCGCCGTGCAGCGGCAGCACCAGAAGCCCGCTACGGCTCGCCAGAGTTTCACAGACTCGCGCGGTGCGGCGTATTTCCGCGGCGCCGGGCAGAAAAACCAGAATGTCGCCTTTGTGTTTTTCCTCGATTAGCGACTCCAGCGCGATGCGAACCTGCTCTTCGAGCGGCTTCGCCGAATAGGGAGTGTGCGTGATCGACAGATCGAAGAGACGCCCCTCGGAACGCAGAATGGGACAGTCGCCGAGATACTGAGCTACCGGATCGGCTTCCAGGGTCGCCGACATCACGATCAGCTTCAGATCGGGCCGCGCCGTCTGCTGGAGACGTTTGAGTAAAGCAAGCGCGAGATCGCTTTCGAGATGCCGCTCATGAAACTCATCGAGGACGACGGCATCCACGCCGGCCAGCCGCGGATCGCTGAGAAAGCGGCGCGTCAGGACTCCTTCCGTCACGAATCGAAGGCGCGTCATCCGGCCACTGACATCTTCAAACCGAACCTGGTAGCCAACGGTCACTCCGACCTTTTCGCCGAGTTCTTGCGCCACTCGCCGTGCGGCCAGACGTGCAGCGATGCGCCGCGGTTCCAATACAAGAATCTCGCCGCGAACCAACGTCAGCAGCGCGGGAGGGACGCGGGTAGTCTTCCCAGCCCCCGGCGGCGCTTCTAACACGAGGTTAGAAGACGCCCGCAGAACGGCCAGGACATCAGGCAGAATGCGATCAATCGGTAGCATCGAAACGGGACGCGCAAATCGGCGTCAACTCAGTATGCCGCAAGATGGTATCGGTTCCGTTCCCATGCGCCAGTTTGGACGCCACGATGTCAAAGTGTCGGCCCTTGCTCTCGGCGGGCATCATTATGGGGACCTCGACGACGAATCCGTTGCGATCAAGATTATCCAAGACGCAGTGGACGGCGGGATCACGTTTTTCGATAACTGCTGGGAATATCATCGCGGCAAATGCGAAGAGTGGCTGGGTCGCGGATTGAAAGGCCGTCGCGATCGCGTCTTTTTGATGACCAAGGTCTGCACGCATGGGCGCGATAAGGATCTTGCTATGAAGATGCTGCACGAGTCTCTGCGGCGCTTGCAAACCGATCATCTGGACCTCTGGCAAATCCACGGCGTCAGCTTCGAAAACGATCCCGAGCTCTTTATGCGCAAGAATGGAGCGGCCGAAGCGCTCGATCAGGCGAAGAAGGAAGGCAAAGTTCGATTCGTCGGATTCACCGGCCACAAGGATCCGCACATCCATCTCGCCATGCTGAACACAGGATATCCGTTCGATTCGGTCCAGATGCCGTTGAACCCGTTCGACGCGAGCTATCGCAGCTTTCAGAAGCTGGTGCTTCCCGAACTCAATCGACGCGGGATCGCGGCGCTCGGCATGAAACCTTTGAACGGAACAGGCGATGCCGTCAAACAGGGTGTCCTTTCGGCGGAGGAGGCTTTGCGCTACGCGATGAGCCTTCCCGTGACGACGGTGATCAGCGGCGTCGAGAAGCTTGAAGTACTGCAGCAGAACTTGGGCGTTCTGCACAATTTCAAACCGATGGATCGCGCGGAAATGGAAGCGCTGGAGAATCGTTGCCGGCCATTCGCCGCGGACGGCCATATCGAGTTGTACAAGGTTTCGCTGAAATTCGACAATCCCGAAGCGCGCATGGCGCACGATTTCCCGCTCGACATCACCTCCAAGGAAGTGAAAGAAATGTTGGGCGCGGCCGAGAACGACGGCAAACCATATCCGAAGTACGTACCGCAGGCGCAATAATCAACATGATTTCCCGTCGAAGTTTCTTAGCAGGTGCAGCCGCAACAGGAGCGAGTCTCATGGCGCAGAGCAACGATACCGTACCGCATCGCCCGCTGGGCAAGACAGGGCTGAATGTCTCCATCATTGGCATGGGCGGCTACCATGTCGGAACCGCGAAAGATCAGGACGAGGCCACTCAACTGGTGAACCACGCGCTGGATGCTGGAATCAACTTCTTCGATAACGCGTGGGAGTATCACAACGGCAAGAGCGAGACCTATGTTGGCAATGCCTTAAAAGGCAAGCGCAAGGATGCAATAGTGATGACGAAGGTCTGCACGCATGGACGCGGTAAGGACGTCGCAATGCGGCAGCTTGAAGAATCGTTGCGCCGGCTACAAACGGATTACCTCGACATCTGGCAGATCCACGAGGTGATTTACGACAACGATCCGGACCTGATCTTTGCCCCCAACGGCGCGGCCGAAGCGCTGGCGCTCGCGAAGCAGCAAGGCAAAGTGCGCTTTGTCGGATTTACGGGCCACAAGAGTCCGGCGATTCATCTCAAGATGTTGTCGCATAATTTCCCGTTCGACACCGTTCAGATGCCTCTAAACTGTTTCGACGCGACGTTCCGCAGCTTTGAGCAGAACGTGCTGCCGGAGTTAGAACGGCGCGGGATGGCGCCGCTGGGAATGAAGAGTTTTGGCGGCAGCGGCGAGATGCTGAAATGGGGCGCGGTCACACCGACTGAAGCTTTGCATTATGCGATGAGCTTGCCGGTGGGAACGACGATTAGCGGCATGGATACGCTGGTCGTGCTCCAGCAGAATCTCGAGATCGTTCGCGGTTTCCAGCCGTTGACCTCGACGGCCATGCAGGCTTTGCGCGATCGGTGTCGAACTTACGCCGCGGATGGCCGACTGGAGTTTTTTAAGACTACTGTCAAGTACGATGGCGATGTGGGGCGTGAGCAGCATGGGATGCCGTCCGAAAAGGAATTGCCGGTTTAAGGAGCGTTGTTGGTTCGTAGTTCGTGGTTAGTGGAGTGCCTGGTCGAGATCCTCGATTAGATCGTCGGCGTTTTCCAGGCCTATCGAAAGGCGTAATAGATTCTGAGGCGTTTTTGATTGCCTGCCTTCGATGGATGCCCGGTGCTCGATGAGGCTGTGTGGACCTCCCAGGCTGGTGGCTCGCGTAAATATTCGGACCTTCGCGGCGACCGCCATAGCTGTCTCACGACCGCCTCGAACCTTAACCGACAGCATCCCTCCAAACCCGCCTTGCATTTGGCGGGCGGCAATTTCGTGACCGGGATGGTTCAGCAATCCGGGATATAAGACGCGCTCGACCGCAGCGTGCTGCGATAGGAACTGAGCGATCAGCATTGCGTTTTCAGAATGCGCGCGGACTCTCCACGGCAGCGTGCTCACGCCTCGCATTGTGAGCCAACAATCGAACGGCGACGGGACCGCGCCTCCGAACATCTGCGATTTGCGTGCTCGCTCGAATAGATAATTGTCGTACCTTGTGATCAACGCTCCGCCGACGACATCGCTGTGGCCGCTGATGTACTTCGTGGTGGAGTGCATCACCATGTCGATGTTCCAATCGAACGGATGCTGCAACACCGGAGTTGCAAATGTGTCGTCGGCAACGCTGATGGCGTTCGCTTTTCTTGCGATCTCTCCGATGGTCGCCAAGTCGACAATTTTCATCATCGGATTCGATGGCGATTCGATCCATAGCAGACGGGTGTTCGGGCGCATTGCGTCGCGTACAGCCGCGACGTCGGTCAGGTCGACGTAGGAGACTTCAAGAGGCCATTTCGCAAATACATCCTGGAACAACTTGCGCAGGCCGAAGTACACATCATCGCCCGCGGTGATGTGATCGCCGGGCTCAAGTCCTTGTAGTAGCGCCGTGGCAACCGCCATGCCCGAGGAAAAGACCAGCGCCTGCGTGCCGCCCTCGATTGCAGCCAGGCATGTCTCCAACGATTCGCGATTGGGATTTTCTTCGCGCGAGTAGGTGAAGTGGAGCGGGTATTCGCCATCCGCTCCGCGCTCGAACGTCGTTGAGAGATGGATGGCGGGTGTGATGCCGCCTGTACCGGGGTCGATGCGCCGCCCGGCATGGACGGCGAGAGTCTCAATTTTCACGGGAAACGGTCCGCAGATAGCGATCCACGGCAGCGGCAGCCTGGCGGCCTTCAGCGATCGCCCAGACCACCAGTGATTGGCCACGGCGCAGATCGCCGGCCGCGAAAACGCCGGGAACAGACGCCATGTAGTGCTGGTCCGTGGCGACGTTGCCTCGCGCGTCCAGGTTCACACCGAGTTGTTCAAGCAGACCGGATTTGACCGGTCCCGTGAAGCCCATCGCGAGAAGAACCAGATCGGCGTCGAGCGTGAATTCAGTTCCAGGCTGGACTTCGAAGTTCGGAGGAGCGCAGCAGCGTACGGCGTGCAACTTTTTCACATTGCCATGCTCATCGCCGGTGAAGCCTGTTGTGGTGATGCTCCAATCGCGATGGCCGCCTTCTTCATGCGAGCTCTCGGAACGCAGTTGAAGAGGCCACAACGGCCACGGCGTTTGCTGCGCGCGGTCGGCGGGAGGACACGGCATGATCTCGAATTGATGAACCGACGCCGCTTTCTGCCGGTGCGATGTGCCGAGGCAATCCGCTCCGGTGTCGCCGCCTCCGATAATAATGACGTGTTTGCCGCTTGCAAGAATCTGCTCCGGAACATCGTCGCCGGCGCATTTCTTGTTCTGCTGCGGAAGGAATTCCATCGCGAAATGGATGCCCTTCAATTCCCTGCCCGGGACGTTCAGATCGCGCGGCTGTTCTGCTCCACCTGTGAGCAGCACGGCATCGAACTCTGTCAGCAGATATCGGCCCGGGATATCGACGCCGACGTGTGCATTCGTTTGGAAGCGAACCCCTTCGGCCTCCATCTGCTCGATGCGGCGGTCGATGAGATGCTTCTCCATTTTGAAATCCGGGATTCCGTAACGCAGCAATCCACCGATGCGATCGGCTTTCTCATAGACCGTGACGTTGTGTCCGGCGCGCGCGAGTTGCTGCGCGGCGGCAAGACCGGCGGGACCGGATCCGACCACGGCAACGCGTTTGCCGGTGCGGTCTTCCGGCAGCTCCGGTTTGATCCAGCCTTCACGAAAGGCATGATCGACGATGCTCTTTTCGATCTGCTTGATAGTGACCGGCGGTTCATTGATTCCGAGCACGCACGCTGCTTCACATGGGGCGGGACAAATGCGGCCGGTAAACTCCGGAAAGTTATTGGTCGCGTGGAGAACGCGAATGGCTTCCTTCCAGCGATCGCGAAAGACGAGATCGTTCCAGTCGGGGATGATGTTGTTCAGCGGGCAGCCGGTATGGCAGAACGGCACGCCGCAATCCATGCAGCGCGCGCCCTGCGTTTTGACCTTCTCAACCGGAAAGTCGTTGTAGATTTCGAACCAATCGTTGATGCGTTCGGCAACCGGGCGGCGAGTTGGCAGCTCGCGCGCGTATTCGAGGAAGCCGGTGGTCTTACCCATGATGGGCCTCGCTGGCCGCCGCAGCGGCCGGTTGTGGAATATGCGCCGGCGGACGCGGCGTAGCCTTGGCGAACCTGCCTACTCCAAGCACTCTCTTGTATTCGTGCGGGAACACTTTCACGAAGCGCGGCAGCATCGCGGACCAGTTCTCCAGAATCCACTTGGCGCGCGGGCTACCGGTTGCCTGAAAATGTTTCGTGATCAGGTTTTCGAGGGCCTGCATGTCGGTCGGATCGGTGACGGGCTCCAGATCGACGCCGGTTTTATTGCAGAGCCGGCTGGAGAATGCGCCTGTTTCGTCGAGAACGAATGCGAAGCCGCCGGTCATGCCGGCCGCGAAGTTGCGTCCCGTGCGGCCCAGAACAACCACGAGACCCTTGGTCATGTATTCGCACCCGTGATCGCCAACGCCTTCGACAACCGCGGTCGCGCCGGAATTGCGAACCGCGAATCGCTCGCCAGCCATGCCGTTGAAGTACGCTTCGCCGGATGTGGCGCCGTAGAGCACAACGTTTCCGACCAGGATGTTTTCTTCCGGAAGGAACGTCGACGTCTTCGGCGGATACACGATCAGTTTGCCGCCGGAAAGCCCCTTGCCGACGTAATCGTTAGAATCTCCTTCGAGGGTCAGCGTGACGCCGTGCGCGAGAAATGCTCCGAAGCTTTGCCCGGCAGAGCCTGTGAACTGGAATCGAATGGTATCGGACGGCAAACCTTGAGACCCATGTTTGCGCGCGATCTCTCCGCTCAACATTGCTCCGACAGTGCGATGGATATTGCGAATCGGCAGCTTGATCTCGACCGGCGTACCGGTTTCGATAGCTTCGCGCGCGTGATCGATCAGCTTGTAATCGAGCGCTTGGTCTAAACCGTGATCCTGGCCGATGACGCAGCGTCGAACGACACGCGACGGAACCGGAGGATTAAACAGAATGGAGCTGAAGTCGAGACCTCGGGCTTTCCAATGATCCACCGCGGGACGCATTTCGATGCGATCCACGTGCCCGATCATCTCGTCGAAGCTTCGGAAGCCGAGCTTCGCCATGAGCAGGCGAACTTCTTCCGCGACGAAGAAGAAATAGTTGATCACATCCTCCGGATGGCCCTGGAACTTGGCGCGAAGCTTGGGATCTTGCGTCGCGATGCCGACCGGGCAGGTGTTCAGATGGCATTTTCGCATCATGATGCAGCCAAGGGCGACCAAAGGAGCGGTGGAAAAACCGAACTCTTCGGCTCCGAGCAGCGCTGCAATCACGACGTCGCGACCGGTTTGCATCTTGCCGTCGGTCTGGACTCGAATGCGGCTACGCAAGTCGTTCATCACGAGGACCTGCTGCGTTTCGGCAAGCCCGAGTTCCCAGGGAGCGCCCGCATGACGGATGGATGTGAGCGGCGAGGCGCCCGTGCCGCCGTCATAGCCACTGATGAGGACTACGTCGGCGTGCGCCTTGGCCACTCCGGCGGCGACAGTCCCGACGCCAACCTCGGCAACGAGCTTCACCGAGATACGAGCTTTCGGATTGACATTCTTCAGGTCGTAAATGAGCTGCGCCAGATCCTCGATGGAATAAATATCGTGGTGCGGCGGAGGCGAGATTAGCGGAACGCCGGGAATAGAGTGGCGTACTTTCGCAATTACTTCATCTACCTTGTGGCCGGGCAATTGACCGCCCTCACCGGGCTTGGCGCCCTGCGCGATTTTGATCTGCAACTCGTCGCAGTTGACCAGATAGTTGGTGGTGACGCCGAACCGTCCCGATGCCACCTGCTTGATAGCGCTGCGGCGCCAATCGCCGTTGGCATCGCGCTTGAAGCGCTCTTCGTCTTCACCGCCCTCGCCAGTGTTGGACTTGCCCCCGATGCGATTCATCGCGATGGCAAGCGTTTCATGCGCTTCCTTGCTGATGGAGCCGAAGGACATCGCGCCGGTCGCAAAACGGCGGACGATTTCAGTGGCGGGTTCCACCTCTTCAATCGGAATCGGCTTGGGAGCGAACTTCAATTCCATAAGACCACGCAGAGTGTTGAGATCTTTGCTCTGCTGGTCGATCATCTTCGTGAACTCCTGGAACGTTGCGAAGCTGTTCTGCCGGACCGCATGCTGCATTTTGCTCACGGTCGCGGGATTCAGGAGGTGCCGTTCGCCGTTGACACGGTATTGATAATTTCCGCCGATGGCCAGTTCCGTGTCGGATTCAGTCAACGGCTGCATCGCATGGGCGTGCTTCATTTTCGCTTCGCGAGCGAGCACGTCGAGGCCGACGCCTTCGATTCGCGAAGACGTTCCTGTGAAATAACGATCGACCAAAGATTTGTTCAGGCCGATGGCTTCGAACACCTGCGCGCCGCGATAGCTTTGCAGCGTCGAGATGCCCATCTTCGAGAAGACCTTGAGGAGCCCTTTGTTGACGGCCTTCTTGTAATTCTTGAGGGCGGTTTCGAACGCGATGCCGTTGGGCAATACACCGCGCGACGCCATGTCTTCCAAGGTCTCGATGGCGAGATAGGGATTCACCGCGCTGGCGCCATAGCCGATCAAAAGGCAGTAATGCATCACCTCGCGCGGCTCACCGGATTCGATGATGAGCGCGACCTGCGTGCGAGTTTTCTCTCGGACCAAATGGTTGTGAACGGCGCTGAGCGCAAGCAGGCTCGGGATGGGCGCGTCCGTCTCGTCGGCCCCGCGATCCGAAAGGATCAGCAAGCTGTAACCGGACTTGATGGCAAGCGATGCGCGCCGGCACATGCTATCGAGAGCGCGAGCCAATTCCTTTTCGCCGCCATCGACACGGAACAGCATCGGCAGCGTGGAAGAAAGCAAGTCGCCGTGAGAAAGGCGGCGCAGCTTTTCCAGATCGCGATTCGTCAGGATGGGATGCGGCAGCTTTAGCGTGTGGCAGTGCTTCGGCGTTTCATCGAGAATGTTGCGCTCCGTTCCGATGTAGCTGGTGAGAGACATTACGAGCTCTTCTCGAATAGGATCGATGGCCGGATTGGTCACCTGCGCAAACAACTGCTTGAAGTAATTGAACAGAAGCTGCGGCCGATCCGAGAGACACGCTAGCGGCGTGTCGGTGCCCATGGAGCCGACGGGATCGTCGCCGGTGGTAGCCATAGGCCCGAGGAAAATTCTAAGATCCTCGTCGGTGTAACCGAAGGTGCGCTGCAACGGGATCAGCGACTCGGGAGCGAAGCCGTAGACGCGAGGCGGTTCGGCGAGATCGTCGAGCTTGATCTGGTTTTCCTTAATCCATTCGGCGTAAGGCTGGCGATTCGCAAGATCGCGCTTGATCTCTTCATCGGGAATGATGCGGCCCTTTTCGGTGTCGACCAGTAGCATTCTCCCTGGCTGGAGACGGCCCTTATATTGGACATCTTCGGGCTTGACCGGCAGCACGCCGGTTTCGGACGCCGTGATCAAGAGACCGTCTTTGGTGACCAGATAGCGCGCCGGCCGAAGGCCATTGCGATCGAGCGTGGCGCCGACGAAACGGCCATCGGTGAAAGCAACTGCCGCGGGACCATCCCACGGTTCCATGAGCGAGGCGTGATATTCGTAAAACGCCTTCTTGTCCGGATCCATCGCGCCGTCACCATCCCAAGCTTCCGGGATGAGCATGGCCATAACGTGCGGGAGACTGCGTCCGGCCAGCGTGAGCAACTCGACCGCGTTGTCGAGACAGGCGGAATCGCTGCCACCGGGTTGGATGAGTGGAAAGAGCTTCTTGAGATCGTCGCCGAAAAGCGGCGAGGACAGAATATTCTGCCGCGCGTACATCCAGTTCACGTTGCCGCGAACGGTATTGATCTCGCCGTTGTGGCAGATGTAGCGATAGGGATGCGCAAGCTGCCAGGTCGGAAACGTGTTGGTGGAGAAGCGCTGGTGTACGAGACACATCGCGCTGACCACTTCCGGATCGGACAACTCTTTATAAAACTCCGCGATCTGCGGCGCGAGCAGCAGTCCTTTATATACGATGGTGCGCGAGGAGAGCGACGGGATATAGAAGAAGCTCTTGTCGTAAATGTCGGAGGCCGCAACCTCGACTTCCGAACGTTTCCGCACAAGATAAAGTTTTCGTTCCAGCTCATCCTGCGCCATGCCGTGCGGACCGCGAATGAAGATCTGCTCGATGTAAGGCTGCGAGGCGCGCGCAATACGGCCGATCGCGTTCGACTTTACCGGCGTGTCGCGCCATCCAAGAACCGTGAGGCCTTCCTCACGCGCAATTCGTTCCACCACTCCTTCCACCAGCAACCGATGTTGCGGCTCAACCGGAAGGAAAACCATGCCGACGCCATAGACGCCTGCCGGCGGAAGTGTGAAGCCGAGCTTAGCGCATTCACGCGCGAAAAACGCGTGAGGGATTTGAATCAGAACACCCGCGCCGTCGCCGGTCTCCGGGTCGCACCCGCATGAGCCGCGGTGCGTCAGGTTAATCAGAACCTGGATGCCCTTGAGGATAATATCGTGCGATTTTTCGCCCTTGATGTTAACCACAAACCCGAGGCCACAAGCATCGTGCTCGTTGGCGGGGTCGTACAATCCTTGCTTGTTAGGCAGTCCGTTCATTGGGGTACAGCCTCCGGATAGAGGGATGTTGGCTTAGTATACCAGCTCAAGTTAGTATTATACAATCGAAATTTGATGTTGACACAACATCAGTATTCATAATAGTATTACAGATGGCATGACGTTCGATAATCTCAAGCTTTTCAGAGATATAGCTCTTAATAACAGCGTAAGCAAGGGGGCTGCGATGAATGGCGTAAGCCAATCGGCAGCAAGCCAGCACCTGCAAGAGGTGGAACGCGAGATGGGTGTGGAGCTGCTCGATCGTGCCACGCGTCCTTTGAAAGTTACAGAAGCAGGAAAGCTGTATTTGGAGATGTCGCGCGACATCCTGCGCCGGTATTCCGAGTTCGAAGCCGCCATGGACACCTTGAAGAAACAGGTTGAAGGTACAGTGCGCGTGGCTTCGATTTATTCTGTCGGTCTTTCCGAAATGTCGCACTTGGAGCAGGAGTTTTCGCGGCGTTATCCGGAGGCCACGCTGGAGATCGAATACTTGCGGCCGGAGAAAGTCTACGAAGCGGTAGCGACGGATCGCGCCGATCTCGGACTGCTGAGTTACCCGGAAGCCACCAAGGAAGTCATGGTGCTGCCGTGGCGTCAGGAGGAGATGGTGGTGGCGGCATCGCCGTATCATCCGCTGGCGGAGAAGGTTGAGGTCGCGCCGAAAGATCTATCCGGTTTGGACTTTGTTGGGTTCGACGCGGATTTGCCGATCAGCCGCGAGATCGACCGTTTCCTGCGCGAGCATCATGTGCAAGTCAACTTGACGCTCCATTTCGATAACCTGCAGATGATCAAAGAAGCGGTCGCGCACGGTTCCGGCGTGAGCATCATGCCGGCGCGAGTGATGGCGGCGGAAGTCGCACAGGGAAGGCTGATTCCGATTCCGATCGCGGCCCCGGATTTGTACCGGCCGGTCGGGATCGTGCACCGGCGGAAAAAGCGATTCCATCGGGCGGCGCAGGCTTTTTTAGAATTGCTCCAAGAGCAGCCGACGGCGTCGTTAGCCGGGATGATTTGATCGCTGCGGAAGCGATAGAATTCACGATTCCTAGGGAGACAATTCCCGATTAGCCGCACTACCACTGCGAAATGGCCCAGGACTCGCCGTGCCGCCGTGTTCGGCATTGATGCCCACCTTATCGATGTCGAAGTGGATACGTACTCCAGCGACAACCAGCTAAAGAACTTAAGAGTTCTTCGGATTCCATAAGGCTCGCATTCCTAAGCCATAGAGCGACGAGGTTGACGAAGTTGCGCAGTCATTGGGAGAATGAATACAGCAACTGGAGATTTGATGTACACCCATTCTGCCAAGCCCAGCACAATCGAAGAAGTGCGAACCACAATCGAAAACTGGTTTGATACTCGCTACAAGGAAGCCAAACCGACGTTCTCTCTCAAATCCAACCAGACTGGGCTCAATGTGTTCATTTCACAATCCGCCCACCGCAACTTGAAAGTCGAGATTATTGAGCGCTGCTTGCTCTTTCAGATCAAGCAAACGAGGCTTAATCTCGATCTCGAAAGATTCCTGCTTCGGAGTGCTTATGAGGACGAAAAGTTGTGTCTGAGAATCGAGCGCGACCCAGAGCTAGAGCATCCGCTTTTGGTTTCGATATTGAAGCAGTTCAGGAACACTAAACATCCGGCCTTTTATGCTCGAATCCTCAGAGCAGTCAAAGAGCTCGAAACTGACCTTACAAGCACTTTGATCGACGAGGCAACCGCCGCCCCAACAGATAAACTCGTGATGATTGAGGCCCTCAGTTCTGCCCCCTGGGTTGCAGAGTTAGCAGCTCAAGATCCGATTGTTGCTTCGAAGCTGCGAGGTTTGAAGCTTCGGCAAGAGATGCTCACGAAGGCCGAAGGAGTTCTGGGTTCGGAAAAGGTTGCTGAACTGTTGAATCTTTCTCGGCAAGCGGTCGATAAGAGGCGAGCCGCAAATCAACTCCTTGCGATAACACAGGCTAAACGAGGATATGGTTATCCAAGTTTCCAGTTTGAAAACGGAAAGACACTGGGTGGCCTAGAAGAAGTGTTGAAAGATCTCAGTGCTCTCGATCCCTGGATGCAACTCAGGTTTTTCACAAGCCCCCACGAAAGACTTGGCAATAGGACACCAATCGAAGCGCTTCGAAACGGAATGGTGGGCGACGTTATGAGAGCCGCGAGCGGATACGGAGAACAAGGAGCAATGTGATCGACCTTCCGGGTGATCATCCGCCGCCCCACGCGGAATTGGTTGGTCAACGTCCCTTGATCTTCACCGTGCCAACGGGAGGTATCTTGTATCGGCACCATCAGAAGATTCACGATCCCTATATTTCGGTAAGAAAGGCGAGTATCGCTTCGATGACCCAGACTGTCCGAAACCGGGATGTTTCGGCGTGCTGTATATCGCTGAGGACCCTGAGTGTTGCCTACTGGAATCGTGCGGCTCGACGACTGGGGTGCCTGCGGTTTCTGGGGCGTATCTGGAGGCACGTGCAATCGCGAGAATGGAGTTGACTTGCTCTCTACGTTTTATCGATCTTGTGAGCGATGGCGGGCTCGCCAGCATCGGAGCGGACGGTCGTCTCGTGACAGGCTCGTATACTGTAGCCCAGCGCTGGTCCGCCGCATTAAAGAAGCACCCCTACAAGCCGGACGGGATCCGTTATCGTTCGCGCCATGCCCCGGAACGGATCGCCTATGCGATTTATGAGCGACCACCTACAAGTTTCAGTATCACATCCACGGGTTCATTTACAGACGCCGCGAATGAGGCGCTATTCAGACGCATCCTGAAGACGTACAACTTCGCCTTGATCTGAAGCCTAATCCCAAGTAGGACAGGCCGCTACTACAACCCTATTCATGGATAACCCTGACAAGAGGGGGCGCGCCCGATATGAACAAACCATTCAACTCACCACAATTTGGCCGGTTCCGGCGTGAGCATCATGGCGGCGCGCGTGATGGCGGCGGAAGTCGCACAGGGACGGCTGGTTCCGATTCCGATCTGCGGTAGGCCACATTTTGATGAGACTTGGCAACAAATATCGGTTGCCTCGGGGATCACCCAAAACCGGCCATACGGGATCACCTGAAAACCGGCCAATGAAAAACTGAGTCAGGACGTTGACTGACGGAGAGTATTCTCCGTCGATGTGAGCAACGTCTTGAACGAGAAAAAGAAGCAAGAAGTCATCGCGTTGGGGCGGCTGGGATGGTCGCTGCGGCGCATCGAAAAAGAAACCGGTGTCCGGCGTGAAACTGCGGCCGGATATCTAAGAACAGCCGCCATTGCGGTTCGGCCGCCCGGCGGATGGGGCAAACGAGCGGCGCAAGACTCAAAACCGGCCAATGGCGTGACCACCGACTCTGGCGGCCCAAAACCGGCCAATGAGGTGATCCCCGACTCTGGCGCCGATCCTCCGACGCAAACCACGACGGCAAGTACCAGCGAGCCCTATCGCGAACTCATCCAGCATGCGCTGAGCCAAGGTCGCAACGCCAAGGGGATCTGGCAGGATCTGGTTGACGACCACGGCTTTACCGGCGGATATCAGAGCGTCAAACGCTTCATCAACAAGCTCCATGGCTCGCCGGAAAAACAACCCTGCGCCGTCATCGTCACGGCGCCCGGCGAAGAAGCGCAGGTCGACTACGGCGAAGGCCCCATGGTTCGCGATCCCCAATCCGGCCGTTACCGCCGCACCCGCTTGTTTGTGTTGACGCTCGGCTATAGCCGCAAGTGTGTCCGGCTGATCGTCTTCAGTTCCAGCACGCGAACCTGGGCCGAGTTGCACGAGACGGCGTTTGCCCGAATCGGCGGCGTGCCACGCGTTCTCATCCTCGACAATCTGCGCGAAGGTGTGTTGAAGCCGGACATCTACGATCCCACCATCAACCCGCTCTATCGCGACATGCTGGCGCATTACCACGCCGTGGCGCTGCCCTGCCGCATCAAAGATCCGGATCGCAAAGGCAAGGTCGAGTCCAGCGTTGGTCATGCGCAGAAGACACCGCTAAAAGGAAAGCGCTTCGAAACCATCGAAGAAGCGCAAAGCTACCTGGATCGATGGGAGGAACATTGGGCCGACACCCGCATTCATGGCACTACCAAACGCCAGGTTGCGGCGATGTTCTCAGAAGAGAAACCTGCGCTGTTGCCGCTTCCCGTCGAGCCATTCCGCTATTACCAATACGGTGAACGCGCGGTGCACATGGATGGCTGCGTCGAAGTGGAAGCCGCCTACTATAGCGCCCCGCCTGGCTGGATTGGGAGACGAGTCAACGTGCAGTGGAATCGACGGCACGTGCGCTTGCTCGATCCCAAGACCGGCCAACTGCTGCGCGAACACTTGCATCAACCTCGCGGCGCACATCGCATTCTTGCTGAAGACCGCCACAAGAAGACGCCGTTCACCACACAACAACTGCTCCGGCGCGCCGAGAATGCCAGCGATTCTATCGGCGTGCTCGCAAAAACGATGTATGCGCAGAAAGGACAGCCCGCCGTGCGCCGCATTCAAGGGGTTCTCTCTCTCGCCAAGAAATACGGCGCCGCGGCAGTGGACGATGCTTGTTCGGCCGCGCTTTCCTTCGAAGTCTACGAATACCATTTCGTCCGCCGCTATCTCGAACGCAAAGGACCAGCGCCACTCTCGCTACGGCAGGTCGATCCGTTGATTCGCCAACTCACGCTGTATCGCGACGTCATCGAACAGCGAACTCAATCGCAGTCTGAAACCAACCTGGAGGGAAATCCGGAATGAATCTGATTGAACTACAACGCGCACTCGGCCAGCTCCGTTTAGGCGGCATGGCTGCCGTGCTCGAAACCCGTCTCAAGCAAGCACAGGCGGAAGCGATGCCGACGCTGGATCTGATCTCGTGCCTGATCTCGGATGAACTCACGCGCCGTTCCGACCGCCTGCTGGATCGCCGCCGCAAGCAAGCCGGCTTTCGAGACGCCCACAAAACTCTAGACAACTTCGACTTCACTTTTAATCCCAAGATGAATCGTAGTCTCGTTTTTGATCTCGCGACCGGCGCTTTCATTACACGCCGCGAAGATGCGCTCTTCCTCGGTCCCGGCGGCACTGGCAAGAGTCATCTTGCGCAAGCCATCGGCCACGCTGCCATTCAACAAGGCCACCGCGTGCTGTATCGCGAAACACACCTGCTGCTCGAAGAACTCGCCGACGCCGTTGTGGACGGTACGCGCAAGCAGTACATGGAGTCGATTGCATCGGTCCCGCTGCTCATTGTCGACGACTTCGGCATGCGCAAACTTCCGCATACCGCCGCCGAGGATTTGCTAGAAATCGTGATGCGGCGTTATGAGCGTGCCAGCACGCTTCTCACATCGAATCGGCCCGTAGAAGACTGGGGCAAACTGCTCGGCGACAATGCCGCTGTCAGTTCCATGCTCGACCGCCTGCTGCATCACGGACACGTGCTGAAGTGCGGGCCGCGCAGTTGGCGCACCAAGACTGCGTTGCCGGCTGCGGAGTGATCTCAGATGAGAACTCAAGAAATAAGGAAGGAGGCTTCTTTACTGCGAGGACTCTGCCCTCGCGCTCCCGGGATTTATCGCTTTCGCGCCAGAATGGCTCAAAAGCCTGGCGGGCGACTCGGACGCCGCCCAGCCATTCCAGCCTCTGGGTCGGCGCTCGGGTCGCATCCCTGCGGTGCCCTGTCTTCCGCCCAGGTATTCGTTAGTATATGTCCGGTCATTCCCGCTGCGGAAAACCCGTTGTCACTGGCTGTCCGGACAAGGTATAAATGAGCTTGTCCTGACTCAGTTCCATTGGCCGGTTTTGAAGTGATCCTCATTGGCCGGTTTTGAGGTGATCCCCGAGGGTTGGATGCGTTTCAGGCGCTGAAGACCCGGGTGAACTTGAGGACCTCCTGAGCTCACAATCGCGGGTGCTGCTCGGACAATCGTTTTCCGGCTGGGGGTTTTGCTCCCTTGTCGCTGGAATGAGCGCAGACGAAAGCCGTTGGCGTAACACCAATCGACCGTGTGCGCGATAACGGTGAATTCGTGGGCCAATGTGTCGACGCGTCTCACATCGAGGAATCGAAAACACTGCTGTCGATTTGCCGCGCTGGCAAACTCAACGACGTAGAACGTTTGATCTGGTCCCGAGAAGTCGACTGAAGTGTCCCAAATAGGTACTCGGCTGACCGTCCGTTAGAGTAATAGGGTGACCCGGGTCGCGATCTTACTGTTGCTCTTCGTCGCCGCCGACGCGCAAACGGACTGGCCATCGTATGGCAACGATCCGGGCGCGATGCGCTACGCCCCGCTTCGGCAAATTAACCGAAGCAATGTCGAACGGCTCCAACTCGCGTGGACTTTCCGGACAGGCCAACCCGGTTCGGAGGCTACGCCTATAGTTGTGAACGGCGTCATGTATTTGACTGCGCCCGATGGCGTATATGCGATCGTACCCGAGACAGGCGAGTTGCTTTGGAAATACACGGCCGCTCCGATGGCGCTCCGGGGCTTGGCGTATTGGCTAGGGACGGGAAGACTGCATTCGCGGGTATTCGTCGGGAATGGCCCGTTCCTTCTGGCGCTGGATGCGAGCACAGGTGAGCCGGCGCCCGGATTCGGAAATGAAGGCCGGGTCGATTTGAAAGCAGGCGTCCTCGGCGATCTGAAAGACGGGCGTTATGCTCTGCAATCCCCGCCGGCGGTTTTCGGCGACATTGTGATTACCGGATGCAGTAACGGAGAAGGCGCGCCGAGCGCCGGCGCTTACGGAGACATTCGCGGCTGGAGCGCCCGGACCGGCAAATTGCTTTGGACATTTCATACGGTGCCGCGGCCGGGCGAACCCGGGGCGGAGACATGGCCCCCCGACGCTTGGAAGAATCGCTCGGGAACGAACGTTTGGGGTTTCTTTACAGTCGACGTCAAGCGCGGGATCGTCTACGCGCCTCTGGGATCGCCGACGTCGGATTTCTACGGCGCCGATCGCGTGGGGGATGGTCTTTACGGCAACTCACTGGTCGCGCTGGATGCGCAGACGGGTCGAAAGATATGGCATCAGCAACTCGTTCATCACGACCTCTGGGATTACGATATCGCCGCGCCTCCCGCACTCGTCGACATTCGCCGGGGCGGACGAACCATGCCGGCAGTTGCCGAAATCACGAAAATGGGTCTGTTGTTCGTCTTCGACCGCACGACGGGCGAACCCGTTTACGGCATCGAGGAACGACCCGTCCCTCAGTCCGTGGTTCCAGGCGAAGTGACATCGAAGACACAGCCGTTTCCAGTGCTGCCTCCGCCGTTAGCCAGGAATACTTTCAAGCCGGACGAGCTCTATGATCGATCGCCTGAACAATCGCAATTCTGCAAGGAACTGTTTCAAACAAATGGCATGAAAATCGATCCGCCCTACACGCCGCTGCCTCTCGAAGGAAACGCTCTGCTTTTCCCGAGCACTCTCGGCGGCGGAAACTGGGGCGGCGTCTCCATTGATCCGACGCTTGGTCTGCTGTTCGTCAACGTCATGAACATTGGGCAGTGGGGTCACATGGAGAAACAAGGTTCGGACTTCGTGCGGACTTCCGCTTACGGCACGTACGCCCGTTTTTGGAACCGCGAGACGCACATCCCGTGTCAGAACCCGCCCTTTGGCGAACTGGTCGCGGTGGATCTGGCATCTGGCCACATCGCGTGGCGGTCGGTTTTGGGCAGAATCGAGGCGCTCGAAGCGATCGGAGTCCGCGACACAGGAACGTTGAACCTCGGCGGTAGCATCGCGACCGAAGGCGGACTGGTCTTTATCGGAGCGACGAACGATTCGCGATTCCGGGCCTTCGATTCCAGAACCGGTAAGCTATTGTGGGAGACAAAAATGGAGGCGAGCGCGCACTCCAACCCCATCACTTACATGGGACGCGATAGACGGCAGTATGTTGCCGTGATGGCGGCCGGCGGCGGCGGTTACCTGGGCGGTGGTTTGAGCAACACTCTCGTTGCTTTCGCACTCCCCGACGTCCCACAAAAGCCTCTGCCGGCCAATGTAGCGAGAGCGGTCGCGGAGGCTCGACTCAAGAATGCTCCGGCGTCGCAGGATGCCGGCGTTACCCAATCCGTAAAGCCGGTTGACGGCAAAGCTCTGATGGAAAAGACGTGCGGCCAAAGCTGTCATAAACTCGACTTGGTGATCGCGCAACGCATGACCGAAAAAGACTGGAACGCCATTGTCCACAACATGGTGGCCCGGGGAGCGAAAGCGTCAGATTCGCAGATTAAGGCCATTGTCGAATATCTATCGAACAACTTCGGGCCGGCCGCAAAATAACGGAGCTTTCGGGGTGTTCTGATATCCGGTTCGCATGAATTTGATAACAGCTGGATCGACCGGCACAGTGCCCAGTTAGCCGAGGACGGCCCCATGGCTGCGCAAGGCGTTGCCGGCGATATTCCCGTGAGAAGCTACACCAGTCGACAATGCCAAGACCATGCGTGGGTCAATCAGAATCAGACCTCCGCCAGGCATTGGCTGGAGGATATCTCTGGTCGCCGGAGCGCAACGCAAATGGCGCCCGAAACCCGTTCTACGAGTCGATGAAGGATCATGGCGATCGGCATCGCGATGCTGGCAAAGTCGCGGTTGAGCGCCGCGTGGGAGATTCGGGTCAATGGCAACGCATCGCGAACCAATCCGCGTCAGCGAATTCAGCGATGATGCCGCGCGACGTGGGTCGGTCGTTTCTTATCGCGTTCGTGCGATCAATAATGCAGGTGAGTCCGCGTACTCTTATGTGGCACGCGTCAATTCGTAGTTCGGCGCCGGCTGCTTATGTGGTCTCGCTGAAGTCGATCATAGACGGCGCCGTTCGGAAACCTCGTGTTCGGATGCCATCATAGGTCAGTCCGGCCGCGAACCAGATCGCGCCCATGATCTTGGCTGGACCCGGAAGACTCGCCCAGATAATCAGGCAGAACAGAAATCCCAGGCTGGGAATCACAACATCGGCCAGGACGCTTCGCTGGGAACCGCGGCGCAGAAACCAGAACTGCCGGACCACCGCCGCATTCACGCCCATGAACGCCAGGAACGCACCGAAATTGATCAACTCCGCCGCGCGCTCGTAGTTGAGAAATAACGCTCCGGCAAATGCGAGAATGCCGACGAGCAGGATGTTGTATACCGGCGTGCCGCTGCGTGGGTGAAGTTGCGCGAAGAACCCTCGCGGTAGGACGTTGTCACGTCCCATGCCAAACAGCAGGCGCGAGACGCCGGCCTGGGCGGTAAGCGCCGAGCCTACGTTCGCGACAATTAGAATACCGGCGACAGCTTGAAACAGCAGACCGCCTCCGACCACTCGCGTCACGTCCAGAAACGCGGTATCCAGATCGCGGAAGCTATGGTAATCCGGCCATACGCGTTGCGCCAGGTAAATCTGTAGACCGCCGAAGATTCCCGTGAACAGACAGGTCAGCACGGTCGCCAGTAGAACGTTCCGGCGCGGATTCTCCACTTCCTCGGAGAGCGTGGTAACGCCATCGAATCCACCATAGGTGAGGGCCGCGAGCGAAGTGCCCGTGGCGATGGCGCCCCAATGAAACGTCCCGGGATCGTAGAAAGGACGGATGGAAAACACGCCAGACCAGCCCTGATGCCAGAACAACCAGCGCACTGCCAATACCATGAAGATAATAATCACCACCGACATGACGATCATCATCATAAGACTGGCCGTCGCCGTGGTCCTCATGCCGCGGAGATTCACCGCCGTAATAACAGCTGCGAACAGAGCCGCCCATACGACGTATGGAACTTGTGGGACCAGCCTCTGAATGGTGAGCGCGCCATAAATCGTGCAGATCAGCGGCACAAGAAGATAATCGAGGAACATGGCCCAGCCGGCCAGGAATCCGAGGTGCGGGTTCAGGCCCCGTCCAACGTAGGTGTATGCCGAACCGGCCGACGGATAGCATGCCGCCATTCGCCCGTAACTGAAAGCCGTGAGTATCATCGCCACCATCGCCAACAGAATGGTGGTCACGGCCTGGCCGCCGGAAAGCTTTTGCGCCAGGCCGAACAGCGGCACCGGCGCGATCGGCATGATCAGCACGATTCCGTACAGGATCAGATCGCGCAGGGTCAGAACACGGCGCAGCTTCGGCGTTGTATCGGCTGCGGTGTTTGCGGCGCTATTGACGCTCATTTAGTATGGCTGCGGCGTCGTGCTAAGTCGCCCCAGCATCTCCCAAGTATGGATGACGGCGCGATCCAGCATACGCTCGCCGGCGCCTACTTCAAGCCAGGTCGTAGCTCCCGCGCCTCCGTACGATCCGCGGATCGCTCCCGCAATGGTCGGCAAATAGCCATCGTATCCATTTGCGTAACCGGCGAAGAAGGCGTCGCGGACTGGGCAGCGCATGCGCCAGTCGATTTGAAAATCCACGTACGGTTCGCCCGACATGCCCATTAGGGCGATCTGCCGGTTGATCAAGATCGTTGCCACCGTCGCTCGATACTCGGGCTGTACCGGCGGAGCGGCCATGTCGACCGCGGGACCCCAGATTTGCAGCGTGGCCTCGCGGAATTTCTGAGGATCCCAGCGAAGCGCAAACGGAATCGCATCCTCACGGAAATCGACCTGTGGATCCGCGGGCGCCTCCGTGTGAATTGTCTTTGCCACTCGCAGAGCTTCTTCGCCGAGCTGCCGCCCCGCAGTATTGCGGGCTTCCACGGCGCCCTCCTGCAAGGGAGTGGTGGCGTCAAACGGGTTGATGTCGCCGGCTGCCCCCTGCACAAACAAGCACAACGGTTTGCCCTCCATTCCGTTCTGCACCGTGCTGACGGTTACTGCCGGAAAGTCGGCCGAATACTCGATACTGTCGCCGCCAAAGATCACGGGGTGGCAGGCATAGTTCACAAGAATTGCCAGCGGCCGGCCATTCGCATCGTCGATGCGTAATACGGACACGGTTGGATCGACAGGCGAAGTCGGGACCTTCGTCGGATTTCGCCCCATGAACGTGACGGTTCCATTCTCCGCGGGACGCAAGCGATTGTAACCGATGTAGGTAATTCCATAACCCGTTCCGAGCCGCGCGTCGACGGTGTGATGATGGGCTTCATCAATGGCTGCCGCGATCTTCCCGAGAGCATCCGATTCCCACGGCGGGGTGCCCTGTTTGTACCTGTCCTGGATCACTGGACCGGAATGCGTATGGGATGCGGTCACGAAAACGTACGAGATTCCACTGCTCTTGCGAACCCGTTGGCGAAGCTCATCGAGTGATGCGCGACCAAATGTTCGTCCCAGATCGAGTGCGACGATGGCCACGCGTTTGTCCTGAGCTTCCAAGACCACGATGCGTGCGAGCAAGGGATCGCGAGTTCCGGTAGAAGGACTCTTACGCGCGGCGAACCCCCACATCCATGCGCCAGCTGGAGGCGTGATGTCGACCTGAGCAACACCCACGCGGAGCGTTGCCGCGCGCATTGACAGGGCGCTCGCCAGCAGCATCGTCAGCGCGGTTGCACCGCGCGCATTTAATCTGAAACGGCACGCAATCATTTTGCTCTGGCTGATTATGAACCCGTGATAGGAAGGTTGTCAATGGATGCCATTCTATGATTTAATCTGAAACGGAATCAATTGCTCCCAGAATTGAAGAATAAGCCGGCGACCGATAAGGCCATCATCCAGGCTGTGGTGCGCCGCTTCGGTCCCATCTCGCGCGGCAAGATCCACGAGCTGACGCGGATCAGACGCAGCGCCACTTCCGAACTTGTTCGGGAGTTGATCGACGAGGGACGCATTGTAGAAGCCGGCCGCGTGTCGGAACGTGCTGGGCGCAAGAAGGTCCTGCTGAAGCTCAATGACGAGTTTGAGTTCGTTGCGGCCGTGGATTTTGACGAGGACAACATTACAGCCGGCATCACGGATCTTCGGGCTTCTGTTCGCCATACGGTTCGCGAGCGCACCGACCTGAAGGGCGGTGTCGAGGGGCTGGTGAAGCAGCTCCTCGCCTGCGTTCACAAAACGTTGAAGCAGGCAAAAATACCGGGATCCTCTCTGATCGGCATCGGTGTGGCCGATCCCGGTCTGGTCGACAGCCGTCGTGGGATCACGGTGATGTCCTCGACCATCGATTTCTGGAAACAGGTCCCGCTGAAAGAGAGATTCGAGCGGGAGTTCGGAGTGCCCACGGTCGTGGAGTCTCGAAGCCGGGCAAAAACCATCGCCGAACGCGCGCTAGTCGCCGGCGAGATGGCCGAGAACATGATTTATATCGATTACGGAGCCGGCATCGGTGCTGGAATCGTGCTCGACGGCAGGCTGCTGTATGGACAGAGCTGCGCCGCGGGCGAGTTCGGCCACACGCACACCATGGCGGATGGTCCGGCTTGCAATTGCGGAAGTTTCGGATGTCTGGAAGCGGTGGCGGGCACACGCGCAGTGGAAGCGCGAATCCGGAAGGCGATCGGTGAAGGCGGCCACTCTCAGGCGCTCGCGCAAACCGGTGGCGACCCGGCCCGCCTCACTGCATGGAACGTGCTCGAAGGCGCCAGCGCTGGCGATAAAATCTGCAGCAACATCGTCGCGGAGATCGGTGAGTATCTCGGACTTGGTCTCGCCAACTTAGTCAACCTCTTCAATCCCTCGGTGATCGTTTTGGACAAACGCCTGGGTCTCGCCGGCCCCTCTCTGCTCGACCAGATCGCGCAAGTAATCCGGCGGCAGGCGCTCACCTTTTCAAGCCAGAACATGTCCCTTCGCTTCGGCGCTATCGGACCCGAGGGCGGCGTGCCGGGAGCCGCTCTCATGGTGATTGAACAGCACTTTGCTTTGCCTCAAAGGGAGGTTTCAATATGAGCCAGCTTGCATTATTCGGCGGCGCGCCTGTTCGCGCGACGCCGTTTCCATCATGGCCGGTGTTCGATGCGTCGGAAGAAGCCGCGGTGCTCGACGTAGTGCGCAGTGGCAAATGGTGGCGCTATTCGCAAGGCGACCTCAGTGGAGAATCGAGAGTTGCCGTCTTCCAAGATGCTTTCGCTCGTGCGCAGGGGGCCAAGTTTGGCATAGCTTGCGCGAGCGGTACCGCGGCGCTCGATATCGCGTTGAAGGCAGCCGGCATCGGGCCAGGCGACGAGGTAATTGTTCCGCCGTACACCTTTGTCGCGACGGCCACTGCGCCGCTTTCGGTCAACGCGGTTCCCATTTTTTGCGACATTGACTACGACACATTCAACCTCGATCCCGCGAAACTTGCGGAAGCCATTACGCCGAGAACGAAAGCCGTGATCCCGGTGCACTTCGCGGGGATGGCCGCAGACATGGACGGCATTCTTGCCGTAGCCCGGCGCCACGGCTTATTCGTGCTCGAAGATGCGGCCCATGCGCACGGCGCTTCGTGGAATCATCGCGGGCTCGGAACCATCGGAGGCGCGGGGACTTTCAGTTTTCAGGCTTCGAAGAACATGACTGCCGGCGAAGGCGGTCTCATTATTACGAACGATCGCGAACTGGCGCAACGGTGTGAATCCTATCTGTGGGCTGGACGGGAAGTCGGGCGTCCCTGGTATGAACATCATCGCCTCGGTTGGAATTACCGGCTCACGGAGTTTCAGGCCGCTATTCTCATCGAGCAGTTAAAACGTCTCGACGCGCAGAACGCGAAGCGCATGGAAAACGGTCTCTATCTGAATCGCGAGCTTTCTCAGATTCCGGGCATTCATCCGCTACGCGTGCCTTCCTACGTCACGCGTCATTCGTTCCATATATATGTGCTCCGCTTCGATGAAGCTGAGTTCGGGATTTCCCGCCAGGATTTTGTCGCCGCTCTCGAGAGTGAAGGCATTCCTTGCTCCACCGGATACGCCCATCCGCTGTACAGGAACCCGATGTTCCTGAATCAAGATTTCTATCCGCACGGTTGCCCGGTGCGCTGCGGCCATTACGATCGTGCCATCGATTACGCCGATTTTACGGCGCTTTGTCCAGCCGCCGAGCGTGCGTGCCGCGAAGCCATCTGGTTGGAGCATCGCATCCTTCTCGGTGATCGTTCGGACATGGATGACATCGTGGCCGCAGTCGCGAAAATCCACGAACATCGCAATCTGTTGCGCCATTCCGCGGCATCGCTCAGCTAAGAACATATGCGATCCCTCTCCAGTGTTATCGTCCTCGCGTGGCTGCCTTTGTTCGGCTCGGCTAGCCATAGCCCGCTGCTGCCGCGTCCACAACGGATCGAATACAGTGGCCCGAGCATCCCTCTGGCGCAATTGGCGATTCGGATTGAAGGAACGCCAACCATCGAGGACAAGTTCGCCGCGTCGGAATTGCAGCGGCTCATAGCGCAACGCACCGGAATCCATCTTGCGGAGAACCAGAGCGGCCCATCCGGGCAAGCAATTGTTCTGCGGAGAACCGGCCCCGTGGACGCGCTTCCCATGCCGAACGAACTCCCCGGACCCGATTCACGAGAGGCGTACCACCTCGAAGTAGGCGCCTCGGGCGTTGTGATCCAATCCCGTTCGTCGGCCGGCGTTTTCTATGGGGTTCAGACATTGGCCCAGTTAGTGGAGGGCGAAGGTCGCGCAGCCGTCTTGCCGGGTGTTCGTGTGGACGATTGGCCGTCACTCGCTTTCCGCGGAACGATGGTCGACATGAGCGAGGGACAGCTTGCCACCGAGCAAGAGGTAAAGCGCCAGCTCGACCATCTTGCACGCTGGAAGGCCAATCAGTATTACTTTTACAACGAGGACAGCATTCAGCTTGACGGCTATCCGCTGCTGAATCCCGGGGCGCGCTTCTCGAAGGATCAAATTCGCGACATCATCGCTTACGCCCGCGAGAGACATATCGACGTAGTGCCGTGCCTCGAACTCTACGGCCATCAGCACGATCTGTTTCAAATCGAGAAATACTCCGATTTAGCCGATTTCCCGCACGGCGGTGAGTTCAACGCAGCAAATCCGCAGGTCAGCGGATTGCTCGACGACTGGATCGACCAGTACAGCGCGTTGTTCCCGAGCCGCTTCGTCCACATTGGTTTCGATGAGACCTGGGACATCGAACGCGCCGCAAAAAAGGAGGGTCGCGGTTCCACGCCAGCAAGACTCTTCGTCGAGCAGTTGAACCACGTCGCAGGCCGTTTTCAAAGGACCGGCCGCGTGGTGATGGCCTGGGCCGACATCATGGTCCGCTTCCCGGATATCATTCCCGAATTGCCGAAAGGCCTGATCGCTGTGCCCTGGTTTTATGAGCCCGATCCGGACCCCGAATACAAAAAGTGGCTGGACCCGCTAGCGGCCCGCTCTGTTCCTCTGATTGTCGCGCCGGGTGTCAGCATGTTCACAGAGGTTTCTCCGGATTTCGACAAGAGCTTTCGCAATATCGATACTTTCCTCGCGGCTGGAAGACGCTGCCATACTCTGGGCCTAATCAATACGTTCTGGACCGATGACCAGCAGGCGCTGCGCCGGACCGGGTGGCCGGGCATGGCTTACGGAGCCGCGGCCGCGTGGCAGACGGATCCAATGGATCACGAGGGATTCTTCGGTGCCTACGCGGAGATAGTATCCCCAGCATCCGCCGCGTCGCATTTCGCTGTCGCACTCGAGAAGCTTGCGTCCGCGGAGACCGCTCTTCAGGAGGCAGAGGGGACCGATACCATGGAGGCGCTCTGGCAAAGTCCGTTCCGTCCGGAAGAATGGGACCGCTTGCAAAAACATCGCGACAATCTACGCCAGGCGCGTCTCCTCGCCGAGGATGCTCAGGAACAACTCGCCGCCGCACTCGCCGTGGGGGCCGATCCCGAGATGCTTCGGTCGCTGGTCTTCGTCGCCCGTCTGCTTGATTATGCCGGCATGCGAGGGCTCTATGCGGTAGAGATCGGGGAACTGTGGAAACAGCAGAACCAGAAAAACGGGGGCGACGAGGATCTCTGGCAGCTCATATCCGGAGCGTTCTCCCATACTCACGGCCGGGTCGGCGACATTATGGACACGCTCTCGCTCCTCAAGCCGCTTTATCGTGAAAACTGGCTGGCAGAATATACGCCCTGGCGACTCGAAACCGCCATGCTGCACTGGGACATGGAATATCAGTTCTGGTGGCACTGCCAAGAACGTTACGAGCGCTTCCATGCGGCGTACAAACCCGGCGCTACTCTGCCTCCGATCGATTCCGTTATGGGAGAGTATTAAACACGGGACGTGTTCCGCACAACCCTCTGGTGTGTCAAAGATGGATTCACCCGATCTTTATTTGACGTAACGCGATCTAAGCCATGTGACGGGGTATTGACGGAAGCCAGGGATCGCCATGATCCGTTCCAATTGGCTGCGCGTGGCCTCGGGATCTGTACGCGCGGTTGGCATTTTTCGAGAGTACGTTTTTTTCCATCGGCGTGCAAATGTATTAAACACGCTTTCGACCGATCCGCGCGGCTTGCGATGGAAAGGAATGGTCGCAGGATGGCCGTAGCCCAGCGTACTGCGGATCGGTATCTCCGGACAGGGCAGATCGGCTATGAGAGTATCGACGCCATTGATCTGCGGACCACCGCCGTGCGTATTGTCGCCGGATGGCAGATGCTTTCCCGATCAAGTGCCTTCTCATCGGCGAGGAGTGGCAGCTACTGGCTGGAAGGGCCGTTGAATCTGCTGCGATCGCGTACGGAATCACGAGCGAACGCGGATGCCGGCTGTTTGCCACACTCATGTTTCTCCACGAGCCGGCTTCGATTATGACCTTTTGTTCGTGTGGGCAACGCAAGCGCCGGCGGGCGACGTCCCATGGATTCTGCTGCGCCAAGACCATTCTGAAGGATTGGTGGGATAGTCACGCGCACTTCTGATCCAAGAAGACCTCCCGCGCCCTGAACGCCGACTGAGTTCGTTAAGAGTACGAGCCTTTCGAAAACGCCCTCCCGCGAGCGAGGGTCGCGTTGGTAGCCTACGCGTGGAGAGCCTGACCGAATCCGGTCGCTTGACCAAATACGGTTACCGCTTGCGCTTCACTTTTGGGGGGGCAAGTGGCATGTTCGATTGCCATTGTGCAACTCTCGCCGACAGTCTGAAATGGCCATGGGCGTGCCTATTCCAACGCGTCAGGATAGGACGGAATAGGTTTCGAGAAGAAGGGACGAACTTTATGAGAATGAATCTAAAGCATTGTGTCTGGGTTGTGGCGGTGTCGGTGGGTGTCGGTCTGAGTGGAGGCATGGTACAGGCCGTAGCTGCTCCATTTTTCCAGGACCAAAATCACGACCAGGATCAGAATCACGACCGCGATTATTCGAAAAACAAAACATACCAGCAAGGCATGCGCGAAGGCCAGGCCGACCGTACGCATAAGCGGGACCACAGCAAGAAGAGGCACTTCAAAAAGGACGAGGACCAGAAAGCTTACGAGGCTGGCTACCAGAAGGGCCGCGGCAATTAACGTAGCTAGCGCAATCGATCTGGGAAACTTTCAGGACTTTCCGTTTCCTATCGGACCGCCAACGAATGCAACGAGGACGAGCATTCTTCGTGGTGGTCCCGGCTGTGCGCAGACGGCGCCGCGTGAACTGACCAGTTAGGCAACGGCCTCGTCACTGAAACGTGCCGTAGGGTGTCGGCCGGTGATGATCAACTCAGTCGGGCAGTAACAAGCTGCAATACTAGCATACCGTTATGGTGTCATACTCGATGTCAATGGCAACGAAGAAGAAGACTACGAACGACAACGAAATCGGCGGCGGGGACACGATCAAAGAGACGAAAAAGGTTGCAGGCGAGGACCCAGGAACCATTGCCGCAAAGGCCGGTATCGCGAAAGTGACGGATAAGGGCTCCGGGAAATTCGTTAAGAAGGACAAGAAACGTCTGCCGCGCAAAGAGAAAAAGCGGTTGAGTAAGAGAACACCGATTTAGGCCACCACCGCAGGTGATTATCACAGGAGTGAACGCGCTGGGTGTCCCTGGTCGGAAGCCGCGGATTTGCCCTCGACCCCGATGCCATTTCTCGGCTCGTGGAACGGTTTCCTGGAGTTTAGGAATTGCACCTATGCGTGCAGGAGGTCGCATCAGCAGGTAGTGTCTGAACGGATTGGATCTATACCTAGCGACCAGCCTGGACCGTTTTCGCGGCGCGCGTCTCACAATCGGGCCGTCTCACGATCACCTGATCGGGATACGAGCGGTCAACTTGTGTAGTCCCGGTGGAGTCCACAGCCAAGCCAACGGACGGTTGGCGTCCATTTGGCTTCCGAATCAAGTGGATTCGGTTCTTTTATTTTTCATTGACCAGCAACCTGTAAGTGGTTGATATTCCCTCAAGAGCCTGCGTTAAAGTGTCGCCGGCGGGACGCGACGGTAAGTGTTATTGTTCGTGCCTTGAACTCAAGAATGCTTCGCGACGTAAATCATCAAGCTGAAAACGACAGCAGGGATCGCAGCCAGAGTCACGCCGAACAGGATTTTTTCTCCGAGCGGCTTGCGCGGCCAGCTCCAGTCTCGAAATTCCGCGCGGTCCGCCACAGCTACGCGTCCAGGATGTTGCAGGTCACGGGCGAACTCGCGCGCCGAGGCATAGCGTTTCGAACGATTGCGTTCGAGCGCACGATAGATCGTTTCCTGTAAGGCGGGAGAAACGGCGCGAGCCAGTACACGCGGCGGGATCGGATTACCGAGAAGACGGGCATTCATTGCCACAAACGGATTATCTCCATGAAACGGGGTTCGTCCGGTCAACATTTCATAGAGCATCGTTCCCACGGCATATATGTCGGACCGCTCGTCACCTTGTTTTCCATCCACCTGTTCGGGCGAGATGTAATCGGGAGTGCCCATAATCTGAGAAAACTCACCGAAAGTCAGGCGTCGTGCTCCGGCCTGCCCGGCGATGCCGAAGTCTATGAGCTTGATGCGATCGCCGGCTTGAACAAAAATGTTCTCCGGCTTCAAATCGCGGTGGACGATTCCACGAGCATG
The DNA here is from genome assembly GCA_963802915.1 of Bryobacterales bacterium. Taxonomy (GTDB): domain Bacteria; phylum Acidobacteriota; class Terriglobia; order Bryobacterales; family Bryobacteraceae; genus JAICMB01. The sequence goes on along the minus strand of CAWDKQ010000015.1, from coordinate 12,710 downwards.
AATGTAATCGAGAGCATCGCAGATGCTGATGGCAATCCGCACCGCACGGTCCGGCGGCATCTTTCGGTTCTCACCAATCAGCTCGCGCAGGAGCGTTCCCTCGGCCCATTCCATAACGATGTACTGCCGGGTCTCGGAGTTGCCCTGCAACACCTTGGCTATGTAGGGGTGATCTATTGCTTTCCCGATCGCCGCCTCGCGTTCGAATCTCTGAAACAGAATTGCATTGCCGGCCAACGCGGGATGTGGGACTTTGATAGCGACCTGAGAACCTGATCGTGTATCCGTGGCGCGATAGATCGAGGCCATTCCGCTACGGGCGGCTACATCCTCAATCCTGTACTCGTCTAACTGATCACCCGGATAAAGTGAGGCCATATCGTTGGTGCAATTACAGAATAGAAGCCGATACATAAAAAAGGCATGAAGAAACCCTCAAGGTTTCATAAGTCCTCGTAATTTTCATGACTTTTTGATGACCCACGCCATATAGTGGAGAGTGTTGCCGGAACACTTGCGCGCGGTGCGAGCCAAAGGTGTTCGCCTGGGCCCATGTTTTCTTTCGCTAGCGGGCGTCTTGGCGTGTACCTGGGTCTCCTTCCGCCTGAATCAGAATCTGTCCACTGTCGGATTTCTTTACCTGGTCTGCGTTGTTCTGGCCGCGGTCCACGGCGGAATCTGGCAGGCTACAGTGGTCTCGGTGATCTCCGTCGCCTGTCTCGATTACTTTTTCAACGCCCCGTTCTTTAGCTTCCGCGTGGAGAGAATATCGAACTGGGTCGAATTGGGCGCATTCGAGTTCACGGCTGTCGTCATCAGTCGGCTCTCCACCCGGGCGCATCTTCGTGCCATGGAGGCTGTCGCGGAGCGCCGCGACACCACGCGACTCTATCAGACTGCGCGCAGGATTCTCCTTTTTCATACTCGCGCCGACCTCGGCAACCAGGTAACAACGCTGATCCGGGAATTGTTCGATCTTCAAACCGTGGTTCTGTTTGATGCTGCGTCGGCTGCTGTATACGAGAGTGGGACTAAGCTGCCGGCGATCGACCAACGCACTCGCGACGCACACTTTCTCAACGTCGACACCTACGATCCCAAAGAGAAGAGCTGGTTCTGCGCCTTGCGCCTCGGCGTGCGGCCGGTGGGCGGCCTAGCCCTATGCGGAACCGCCATGGGAGAAATTACAGCGACGGCGTTGGCGTCGCTCTGCGCCATCGCTTTAGAACGGGCTCGCGCCATCGAAAAGCAATCTAGCGCGGAGGCGGAGCGGCAAGCCGAACGACTACGCACAGCAGTATTAGATGCCCTCGCACATAAGTTCAAAACTCCCTTGACCGTAATACGGACGGCGAGTTCAGGGCTCACGGTGGCCGGGGAGCTCTCCGAAATACAAACTGAGTTGGTCGGTTTGATCGATCAGGAGGCCATGAAGCTGAACGAGCTGGCATCCCGCCTGGTGGGCGCTCCGAAACTCGATTCCAACGAATTCGAGCCGCAACCGGAGCCTCTGCTTCTATCCCGCTTGATGAAAACGGCAATACTGGAGTTGGACCGGGAGGCGGATCGCGATCGATTTCGAATCGTTGTCCCAGCATGGGAACCCGCCGTGTTCGCCGACCGCGAACTGATTCTCACCGCTCTCGCTCAACTGGTGGACAACGCTCTTAAGTATTCTCAGCCTGCGTCCCCTATCGAAGTCGGACTTGTCGATAAAGAAAATGCCGTTGTTCTCACTGTTCGAAGCAAAGGACTGGTAGTATCTTCCGACGACCGTGAACGCATCTTCGAGCGTTTCTATCGCGCTCCTGGCGCAAAACACTCTGCTATTGGGACCGGGCTGGGACTTTCGATTGTTAAAACGATTGCCGCCGACCACCATGGCCATGTGTGGGCGGAAGGCGAAGCCGACTACGGAACCAAATTCTCCTTTTCACTCCCGGTAGTAGGTGCCCTGCGATGACCACCAGCCGAATCTTGGTCGTGGATGATGAGCCTCAGATGCGCCGCGTTCTGAGGTCTACTCTGTCTGCCCTCGGATTTGTGGTCGCCGATGCAGAGTCGGGCGAAGCCGCTTTGGAGAGGGTACGCGAGGAGAAATTTGATCTCATCCTGCTGGACATTAACATGCCCGGGCTCAGCGGATTGGAGACCTGCAGGGCAATTAGGGCCAAATCGGATGTGAGCATCCTCATGTTGACCGTCCGCGGCCGGACGGAAGACAAGGTCGAAGCCTTGGATTCCGGCGCCGACGGTTATGTGACCAAGCCCTTCGATGTAAACGAATTACTTGCTCGTATTCGAGCGGTGTTACGCCGGGCTCCCGCATCCGCTCTCGGCGAATCCAGAGTTCTTCACTTAGGGGGCTTGGAGATTAGTTTTCGTGATCGTCAAGTCAGAGTAAGCGGACGCGTAGCCCGCCTGACTCCGACGGAACTTGATCTCTTGCACTACTTCGTGACACATACGAACGAGGTGCTGCCCCATGACAAGATTCTCCAGGCTGTCTGGGGGCCGGACTATGGCGAGGAGATCGAATACCTCAGAGTGTTTGTAAATCAATTACGCAAGAAAATCGAACCGGATCCCGCGCGGCCACGATATATTCTCACGGAACCATGGCTTGGCTATCGGTTCGATACCCGCGCGGGCGTCTCCGGTTCAAGCGGCATTTGAAAACGGTATCCCACGGAGCGCTCGGTAAGGATATACCTGGGATTGCCGGGATCCGGTTCCAGCTTTTGTCTGAGTTGTCTTATAACAATGCGTACGTACTCGAGCCCTCCTTGTCCATCCCGCTGCCAGACTGATTGGGCCAGGTGTTGGTGCGTGAACGCCTTATTGACACGAGTGAGCAGGCATTGCAGAACGAGGAACTCCTTGGGAGTCAAGTGGCTCACTTGGCGCCCAGGACCTCTGACCTCATAGGATTTCAAGTCGATCGCGCGATCGTGAAGCATAATTTGACGTGCTCCATCGTCGGACCGGCTTACGCGCCGCAGGACAGCTCGCACCCTGGCCAGCAATTCTCGAATCGCAAATGGTGATGGAAGATAATCGTCAGCACCGGCGTTCAGCGCGTCGATCCGGCCTTGGGTGGTGTCGTCGCCTGCCACTACGATAATTCCCAGATTGGACTTGAGCCGGGCCGAGCGGCACAGTTCGTGCGGTTCAGTCCCATCAAGTTGTGAGTCCAAAATGAGCGCCAGGTGCTCGTCGGACCAGGTCTTTCGCACCGCTTCGGCCGCTGTCTCCGCTTCCGAGACTTGGTAGCCCTCGGCTTCCAACGCCCGTCGCAATTCCCTGCGCTCGTGTGCATTGCTATTCGCGACGATAATCCGCCCGGACCTCGCGGGGAAGCGAGAGACCGAGGGGCAGTACGCGAGCGTCGCGGGGCGACTAAGATTTGGGAAGGATCCACGAACCGGCGCGATTTCCGAAATACAAACGGTAACGGGGGATGACCGTGCGCCCCGGCGTTCAACGCGTCGATGCGGCTTCATAGGATGATTCCGGTTTAGATAAGATACGGCGCGAATCCATGGATCGCCTCCAATTACTAGGGCAGCTATCGACTTTAAAGCTGCAGCTTACCCATAAAGTCCATTTCACTTAGGTCGAAAGTTTGGCCGACAACGATCCTGCCGATCTGAGCCTCAAATTGGATTTGCTGATCTTTCTTGGTGATCTCCGCGGACAGAGGAAATATATAGACCACCACCACGCCATCCTCCTCCCGGAACACCTCGACGCTGACCGGTCTAACGTCCCTTTTTCCAGCGCGCTTCAATGCGGCCAGATTCTTCAGAGGTTCGCCCAATTGTTTGGGATCGCCGCTGAAATCGGCGTCGGGAATTCCGTAGATGGCGAGACGATAGCCGTCATCTTCCAACGTGGGAGGCGCGCTCTCATGCGATTTCAACTCCGCGAGTTGAACCGGGAGAGCGCTTTCCCAACGCAATCTCAAAGTAGAGGACGAGGTAAAGATCGGGGACTGCGGTCGTCGCCTCCGGGCCCGGTGAAGACATTCGGGGACACCTTTTGCCCGCTGCCCTTCGGATCTACCCCATCGTTGCCGAGGCCGCGCGGTTGTCCCATTTGTCCGGCTTCCCTAAGTTGGTCCTCGGTCAGCCGGCGCGTGATAACTGCGTGGGTCTCTCTCGACCAAGGTGACCTGGCGAGGAGCTGCCTGGCGTCCTCTTCGGTCCACTGGGTGGCCGGCTTGCTCTTCCAAGCCGGATCCGCGGCAGTCAAGCGTGCCGCCACGACTATCACCCAGATGATTGCACCAGGAAATTACGCATCCGTTACTCCGTCAAAGGCAAGTTAGACGCCGCTGAACGGGATCTGCGTTGATCCGCGTTCAACGGCGGCTTCCTAAAACTTCACCATCACGCCAAGCCGAGATCTTCGCTTCGCTGCGGCGAAGGTCAGGGAACCAGACGCTCGCCGACGCCGCCGCAGCACGCTGCTTCCGCTGCCGCCAGGCTCGGCTGTTCCCGACGTCGCTCCCGCCATACACGTGAAGTACTGCAGGAGCGCCATTATTCCACCGAGCCCGGAGGTGTGACACCGCCGCGCCCGGCGAAATACGGAACGTCGGAGTGGCGATATCCAACCTCCGTCCACCAGGTGATGTACTCTTTGGGCATGTACTGGAAAGTGACCGTGCTGTCCCACATGTGGGCCCTCTGGCCAGGGACTTTCCGTGAAATAAGGCGAACCCGATGACAGCGTCCGCCCCGTTGATGGGCGGCAGCAGCGTCAGGTAGCGGCCCCAGTTGCTCATCTCTCCGCCGCCGAGCGTAAGGCGCAAACAGGTCCTTGTGGAACCACATGCGGTCGTAGAGCATCCACCCCACGAACGAATCCTTGTTCTTGCTGGGCGCGCCCGTGCACTGGATTCCGCCGCCATATTGGCATCCGGCGTCAGCCGTGAGAGAGAATGCCATCTTCGAGAGGCCCAGGCTTCTCGGGATTGTTGTAGTACCTGACCTCGATGCTATCGTCGGTATGAATGCGTTCCGTGTGGGGAAGACCCAGGTTGTCCTGTCCGATAGCCATATTGGTTCGCGACGAGCTTAAACCATTCTTTCGGCTCCACAGAAGCTGTCCTCCCAGACCCGGATGGCCGTTGTACTTGGCGTAAGATTGCCATCCGTTGATGAACCAGGGTTCGATTTTCAGCTTGTTGGTGGGGAACCACTGAACGCGCACGCCGTTAAAGAACCAAGGCGTGTTGGACGACACATACGACGGCTGGTAGGTCCAGTTATCGAAATTGTAGTAACTGAACAGACCGATGTACGACACGAAAATTCCGGCGTCAACGTTAAGTCCATGATTCACGTTGAAGTGATACCCGCCATAAGCTTCCGAAACGTACTTGTAGGCGCTTCGCAGGTCCCATTGGCCGACTCCGCCAGTGTTTCCCGATAAGTGCCGGTTGCCGAACTTGCGTCGTTGCGCGGCGTGGTGGTGGCGAACAGTCCCATCATGAACAGGATTCTGCCGCGAACGTTCTGCCAGTGGAAATCGCCGCCGACGCTGGCCTGCTCGATCTGAACTTCGCCGGAGCGGAATGACTCGGTCGCCCCAACGATGGTGTGATCGATCGGCTGGTTGAAATCCGTCCATGTAGTGAGTGTCGAAGCGAATTTCCGGCGTGAAGAATTTCGTATCCAGCACGGTGTCTTTGTTGCGCGGCGTGCCGTTGAGCCAGGTAAAGTCGCCGTACGCGAATGGCGTAACATTGTCGACGCCAGTAGTAGCTTCGGGCGCCTGAAGGGCTTCCGGAATCGTCGGCGCGGCCGGAGCTGGGGCCGCAGCCGCCACCGCCGCCTGGGGAGAAAGTTGCGACGGCACCGAGGAAAGGGACCGTGCTGGCGGGGCCGGAAGATTGGGCGCCATCGGTTTCATTGAGGCCAGTAGCGCCCCAGAACCCCGGTGTCGGGTCGGGCGACGCGTGCATCGGTTCACCGTTCTTTGCTTCCACCGCGGCAAGTCGCGCTTCAAGGCGATCGATGCGCTCGAGCAATTGTCTTTCCCTCGCTGTGAGTGGCTGGTTATCGGAGACCTGCGAGTTGTCGGCGATTCGAAGCGGAAGATCTACTCGCGCGGTTTGGCGCGCAACGATTCCGACATGCGCCGACGATTCCTGAAAACCGTTCTTAGTGGCCGTGATCTCGTACAATCCCGGTTCCAGGTTGGTAAATGTAAATATCCCGTGGTCGTCGCTGGTAGTCGCGTGATCCGTGCCAAGTTTCAGGTTATGCGCAATAACATGCGCGTCCGCTAACGCCGCGCCATTGGCAGCGTTCCGGGTAACTCCACCGACAAGCCCAACCTCCACCTGTCCGAGCACCGTGCAAGAAAACAGTACTAGCAATAACGGCGCCGCTTTATATCTATTCATATTTCCTTTCTATGTTCGCGACACTTTTGAGAAGTCTCGTCAAGGAGACAGACGCATGGCGCGGGAAGACTAGAGCGCGACCTCGCAACGCACATAGTTAGAGCCTTTCTGCTCTTGTCCGCAGAGATTTGCGCTAGTCCGAACGAGTATGGTCTAGAATCCGTGAAAAAGTCATAAAAGCGTTTTCCCGCCTTTTATCACTTCTTGTGATAGGGCCTATCAACTCCTGTGATGAGGTCCGTTGACGTTGCTTCCAGTGTGCCCAGCCTCCCAAGCTCGTGCTTGAGCTGAACATTTTCACGCTCTCGTAAGTATATCTCGTGTTGTTCTCTTCCGGTTGCGAATCGTGCACACCGACACCCCCACCTCCTGCGCCATTTCACCTACCGTTCGACCAGATTCAAGATGCTTCACCACCAGCAGGATCTTCGCCAGATCGACTTTTCTCCGTTGGGCTTGCCCCAACCCTCGAGTTTCCCGGATCGAATTCCCGCAAAGCCGGATCCATAACGAAAGTGATGTCGGGAGAAGACTCGCCTGGAGACAAGACAATTCGGATCGGAGGATGCTCGAACGGCAGCATCAAGCTCTCGACCGGAGGAACGCTTTGTATATAACCTACCTCTATGGCGCGCTTTTTCCAGGTATTCAGAATCTGCTGCACCCTAAGTCGACTAACTCCAAACCTTGCACCGATCTTCGCTGCGTTCCACCCCAGCACAAAGTAGAGTTGAGAAAGCTTCTGCTGCAGATCCGGGCGGTCGTGTTTCGCAAAGGTGGGAACCTGCGACGGAAAGGTGACCTGGTTTTTTCGAATCGCGTTACGCAGGCGGTCAAGCCTCATGTCGCACAATCGCGTCTCACTTCCAGCGGAGCGTTGGCCAACTTTCTGTAATGGATCAGTCGATGCCATGTCCAATCTAAGTCTGAAGGCGACAGCGTGAAGAAGGCATGAAGAGTAATAACTATTTCGTTCTTCATGCCTTTTTCATTTTCACGGCGTCATACTCGATCTGCTATGGCTCGGTATCGTGAAAGCCCGTCTTCCAACTTGGCCTTCACGACTTCGATCCTCCTCGCCCTTTTATCCGGTGTGTTGGTGAACTCCGCCAGCGCGCAGGCGCTTCGCGAACGGAGTGCGCAATTTCGCGCGGATTCCACGATGGTCCTGATTCCCGTCACCGTTACGGATGCACGCGGCGCCAGTGTGACCGGCCTCGGCAAGGAGAGTTTTACCGTGCTAGACGACCGCCAACCGCAGCCGATCACTGCGTTCTTCTCCGAAGACGCACCGGTCTCTGTCGGTATTGTGCTGGATGTTAGTGGAAGCATGAAGGACAAGCTCGATCTGGCAAGAGCCGTAGCCCGAAAAGTTCTCCAGTTGTCGAACCCTGACGACGACTTCTTTCTCGTCACTGTCTCGTCGCGCCCGGAGAATCCCGGGGGGTACGCGAACGAGGCGGACGACGTCGCGAACATCGTTCGCGTACAGGGCGCCGGCGGCGACACCGCTTTGGTCGATAGTATCTATCTCGCCCTGAACCACGCGAAATCGTGCCGGCATCCCCGCCGCGCATTGTTAGTGATTTCCGACGGCATGGATAATCACAGCCGCTACTCGAAAAGCGAGTTAATGCGTCTCGTCACCGAGAGCGACGTCCAGATCTACACGGTTTCAATCGAAACGCCTCGGACGAATCTTAAGGGCAACGCAGTGGTTGAAATCCAGACGGGCATTGGATTTATGGAAGATCTCGCCGCAAAGGGAGGCGGAATGTGCGTCCGGCTATGGCCTTTCGAAGACGCAACGCAAACGGCCGTGAAACTATCGAATGCGATGCGCAACCAATATGTGATCGGTTATCGAAGCCCGGATCCAACTAAGTCGGGTAAGTGGCACCAGGTTAGAGTCAGGGTCAATTTGAATAAGGCGAATGTATATGCCCGAAGCGGTTACCGGTTGCAATGAACGTCCCGCGATTATGCTGAGCACGCAAATGCCGCTGAACTGGAATAGGTATAATCGGGGCGATGTTCTTCTCCCCGCTCTAGATGTTGCGGACCATCAGGTTCGGGCAGGTTACTTGGCGGCTGATGCGCGGTACTCTGCTCATCGCCGTTGTCACAGTAGTGTGTTTTCGCGCTCAACTGAATGCGGCATCGGCGGCCCTGCTGCTGCTAGTCGCCGTCGTTCTGCAATCTCTCGATGCCACTTTTCTCGAGGCGTGCGCGATTTCGCTCATTGCGGTCGCCAGTCTGGACTACTTCTTTACCCAACCGATCTTCAGCTTCGAAGTGGAGGGGCCGCTTGAGGCAATAAGCTTGTGCTGCCTTCTAATCGTCAGTCTTGTGATTACGCGAATTCAGTCCAGAAGCCGTTCAGAGAAGCGGAACGCCATGCAACAACGCTCGAACATGGAAAGCCTCTATAGGGTGAGCCAGCAGTTGCTGGCCCTGGCTCCGGCTTCTGTTCCCGGAAAGGCCTTTCTGGAGCCGTTTTTGTCGGTCTTTGGCGTTCGCGCAGTTTGCCTTTTCGACGCCTCTACGCTGGAATGTTACTTTGCGGGAACTTCACAGGGGGACCTGGAAGGAAAAACACGGGACGGCTTCATCGCAAATCGCGACGCGGTCTACCCGGACTCCGGAATCATCGTCAGGTGCTTGCGAGCAGGCACCACTCTTGCTGGCGTTATCGGATTTGAAGGTTTGAACAACACGGACGGAACGGCTTCGGCATTAACGGCTCTCGCGTCCGCGGCATTAGAACGCGCAAGATCCTCCCGATCGGCAACCACCGCCGCGGCACATGCCGAGGCTGAAGTATTGCGTTCCGCAATTCTGGACGCTTTGGCCCATGAGTTCAAGACACCTCTTGCCGTTATTCTGGCGGCTGCGGGAGGCCTGCGAATCGGCGGGTCAATCCTTCCGGAGAAAGAGGAACTTGCCGAACTGATAGAAACAGAGGCGTCACGCCTGGGAGATCTCACTTCGCGTTTAATTCGCCTGGCCAGGTTCGACAAGGATGATTTGAAGCCGCGTTTCGAAGCAACCGACGCCGCCGCTTTGGTGGAGGGATCTGTTCGCCGCTTTTCGAAGCTATGGCCCGATCGTAAGATTTGCGTGCAGCGATTGTCTGAGATGAACGATATCAATGTCGATCCGGAGTTGGTTGGCTTGGCGGTTAGTCAGCTTCTGGAAAACGCTTGCAGGTATTCTTATCCGGACAGTGGAGTTTCGATCGAGCTCTGCGCCCGCGAAGACATGGTTGCGATCACGTTTTGGAATGATGGCCCTCCGATCGACGAGAGTGAGCGCGACCGCATCTTCGACCGGTTCTATAGAGGCAAGGAAGCACGGCGGATCTCTCCGGGTTCAGGTTTAGGTTTATACATTGCCCGCAAAATTGCGTTTGCCCACGGAGGAGATCTGAGTTTAGCCGATGAGAAGACGAGCGGAGTTGGTTTTCGTCTGACCATACCAAGTTTGACCGCTGAGGTAGCAAGTGCCGAACGGAAATTGTAAGGTGCTGATCGTCGATGACGAACCCGCATTGAGGAAAGCCTTACGAAGCTCTCTCACGGCCAGTGGTTTTGACGTCTCGGAAGCGCGAAACGGCGACGAAGCCCTTGCCGGATTACCGCAGAAGCCCGTAGATGTTGTTTTACTGGACATCAACATGCCGGGCATGAGCGGAATCGAGGTCTGCCGGAGAATTCGTAGCTTGTCCGATCGGACCGGGATCGTAATGGTCACTGTTCGAGACTCGGAAGAAGACAAAGTTCAGGCTCTCGAAGCTGGAGCCGACGATTTTATTACGAAGCCTTATCGTCTGCGCGAAATGATCGCGCGCTTGAACGCCGTGTTACGCCGGTTGAAAACCCAGCAGAACGTCACCGACGCCCTTCTCCGCGCGGGCCGCCTCGAGCTGGATCCGAAGCGCCGGCTACTGACAAAGGATGGCGTCGAGATTCACCTGTCTCCCAAAGAGTTTGATCTCCTGGTTTATCTGTTCCAACATCAAGGCGCACCGGTGATACATGCGCGCCTGCTACAAGCTGTGTGGGGCCCCGAGTTCGGAGGCGAACTGGAGTATCTGAGGTCCTACGTCAAGATGCTCCGGAAGAAGATCGAAGACGACCCAGCACGCCCGGAATATATCCTGACCGAACCGTGGGTGGGATATCGGTTCAGCAATCCGTCAGACCCCGAATTGCCCTCGCCGGATAATGAATAGCACCGACCTCGATCCGGACATTTGCTGGCGCGCCGTGCACAGCCGCGACGCGCGCTTCGACGGACGATTCTTCGCGGGCGCTGTGACGACCAAGGTCTATTGCCGGTCCACTTGCCCGGTGCCATTTGCCAGACCGGGCAATATCCTTTGGTTTGCCTCGGCTGCGGCTGCGGAGGCAGCAGGATTTCATCCTTGCCGCCGGTGCCGCGCGGCGGCGTCTCCGGGCACGCCCGCTTGGCTGGGCACATCGGCGGTGGTTTCGCGGGCTTTACGATTGATCGCCGAGGGCGCGCTCGACAACGGCAACGTGGAAGAGCTTGCCGGCCGCGTGGGCCTGGGACCGCGGCAATTACGGCGCCTTTTCATCGAACATCTGGGCGCTTCTCCCGTCCGCATCGCCATCACTCGCCGCGTGCATTTCGCGCGTAACCTGATTGAAGAGACCGGGCTACCCATTACCGAATTGGCCGCTTTTGCGGGCTTTCGGAGCATCCGGCAATTCAATCATGCGATGCGCGCAGCCACCGGCGAATCGCCCACCAAACTCCGTCAGCTCCGGAATGAGTCTCCGAGCCGAGCGACACGGAATGGTCTCCTGATCCGGCTTGCGTTTCGTCCGCCCTTCCACTGGTCCGCGTTACTCAGCTTCCTGGCTTCGCGCGCTATCGCTGGAGTTGAATCCGTCGACGACGATACTTATCGAAGAACAATTGAACTCCATGGCATCACAGGAGCGATTGAAGTCCGCGAGGACACAGCAGAACGGCAACTCCTGGTTCACATCGAACTGACGCGCCACGATTTCCTCATGAAGATAGTGGAACGTGTACGCCGCCTTTTTGATCTGAGTGCCGATCCATTTCAGATTGCGAGCCAGCTCTCACGGGACCAAACGCTAAAACCGTTGCTGGCCGCCAACCCCGGACTTCGGATTCCGGGAATCTGGGATGGGTTCGAAGCCTCCGTGCGAGCGATACTCGGCGAGACTTTGACGGACAAAGCTCCGAAAGCCTCCCTGGCAAGGTTGGTGCGGACATTCGGCAGGCCGGTCAGACCGTCCATCCAAGGGCTCACACACCTATTTCCCGGTCCGCAAGATCTGGCCGAAGCGGATCTTCAAGCGGCTGATATTCGTCTCGAACCAGCTTCCGCGATCCGCGCCCTAGCCGGGGCTGTCTTGAACGGAAACCTGGTGTTCGAAGGTTCGATGAACTTGCAAGACGCGATCGCGCGTATGCGTGTCGTGCCGGGAATCTCTCAGTCCATGGCGGACTACATCGCCATGCGGGCGTTCGGCGAGCCCGATGCTTTCCCGATTTCCGCAACCGCCTGTCAGCGGTCCGCGGACTCTTGGCGGCCATGGTGCGCGTATGCGGCGTTGTATTTGAGTAGCGTGGAGAGCTACCAACTTCGCGTATAGCCGATGCTTGCGGTTGTATACCACGGTAACGAAACAATCTTGTTATAGGTCTCTTGAATCCAGATGGAATTGCGATCGTTGAAATGAACGATCGCCCCCAAGGACTCGCCGTTGTAGTACCGGTTCTGAACGAATGGATTTCCGGTCAAGCTCGTAATGCCACCCTGGATCCAGGTATAGCCAGTCACCCGCTTGGTGCGCGGAATTCCGAAGTTCTTCATGAGGCCTAGCGCCTCGGTGTGCGACCCGAAATCCGTATGCAGAAACCCGTGGGAACCGGCGTTTTCGTACGTGTAGCCGAAAGTGATCTCGTCTCCGATCGGGTCCTTGTTTAAGAATTTGAAAGTGTGGCCGATGCCAATGTTGTAGTTTGCCTTAGGCTCCAGTCCGGGCCGCACCAGGTCCGAACCAAACATTACAAAAAGGTCGTTGGACGTCCCGGATTCCACCGGTGCCGAAGGAGCTGGCGAGTTCTGACCCAAAGCCATGGCGACGGTGAGAAGTGCGCCCACGAGCGCGAATAACAAAATGCGGATGGCGTTTGTCACGTCATCCAACATAGACCGGTCAGCTTAGTTCGGCTGGCAAAAAGCGGACGTCATGGCTCCCATTGAGAAGCATTATTGCGGGAGCGCCTCGGG
>CAWDKQ010000014.1:0-83727 GCA_963802915.1 Bryobacterales bacterium | reverse complement strand
GAAGGTTGCCCGTTCTCCATGAGAGCGTTTGCGAGGTTGTAGCGGGCTTCTACGAGATCGGGTTTCATGCGCACGGAGGTCTCATATTCCGCGATCGCGTCCCTAAGCCGTCCCGGTGTTTTCGAAAGCGCCAGGCCCAGATTGTTGTGGACAACCGCTTGATTTCCTTTGATGCTAAGTGCCGCGGTGAAGTGTTTGATCGCATCGGGCACGCGGCCTGGGATGTCGATCAGCGCATTTCCGAGATTGTTATGCGCCTCCGGATAATTGGGGCGCAGACGCAGCGCCGCCTCATACTCCGCGATTGCATCCGGCATACGGCCGGGGATTTTGGACAGGATGCTCCCGAGATTATTGTGAGCCATCCAGCAATCGGGGTTGCGCTCCAACGTCGATTGATACAGCGTCGATGGGTCTTTGTAGATTGCCGTTTGATGCCAAGTCAACGCACCGAGCACGGCCACTAGCGCCACGGTTGCGCCCTTGGACCACCGCTCCGCAACCAGCGTTAGCCCATAGGACGCGGGCACGATGATTCCCAGGCTCGCCAAATATTGAAAATGGTCTGCCACGAAGGAATAAATAAACGGATATACGTTGAAGAAACCTAAGGCGGGAAATAACGTTCCGGCGAAGAACAGAAACCCGGCGAGCGGTCCGCGATGACGGCGTGAGAATACCAGCAGACCGGCCGCGAGCGCCAGGACTCCGATCGGGAAAAGATACTGCCACCACGCAGTCGCGTCCACCGTCCAACGCGGATAAATAAAGGTCAGGCCAACCGGCCAAACCAGCTTCCACAAATAGAACCAGATCACACGACCGGGAAGCAGCAGGCGTTGAGCGACCGTGAGAGCAAAATCCGATCCGTCCGCGCCAATGAATCGCCGTTCCACCCAGGCAGTGAACAGCCCCGCCGCGATGCCGCCTGCGAACCATGCCAGGAGCGGTATCACGTCGCTTTTGAAATCGATTCGTTTTCTCTGCCACCAGAAGACTACGAGTAACGCAGCCGGCAAAGTAGCCGTCACCGTTTTGCTCAGCAGCGCCAGAATGAACAATCCGAAGGCCAGGAAATAGAGAGAACGGCGGCGCGTGCGATCGAAATTCAGATACACGAGAGCCGAGGCGAGATAGAAGACCGTCGAGAGAGTACTCTTTTGCTCGGAGATCCAAGCCACGGCTTCCACGCAGACCGGATGCAGCGCGAAAATGAATCCCGCAAGCCAGGCCCCACGGAGTCCCAGCCGGCGCACAATGATGACCACGAGCAGCGCGCTTAATGCGTGCAGCAGGATATTCATCAGGTGATAGCCGAGTGTTGCGTCACCCCACAGCCGGTGCTCGAGCCAGAACGCGCTGTGCAGCAGCGGGTAATACTGTTGCGTCGCGCCGAGGTTGAACCAAATCCGCCAGAGCCCGTGAATTGACTGCAATTCCGGTTTCGTAACATGGCCGTCGTCATCCCACAGGAGCGCGCCGTTGAATGCCGGGACATAAGCAACCAGAACTGCGCAGACGAGTAGCACGGCCAGCCCGATGTCCTTGTAATTGAGCCACTTGGGTCTGACACGCGGAGGAGGGCTTAGGGCCGGCGCCGAGCGTTTCTTCTTCGCCATCTACATCCAATTAATCGGTTTCCCGGAGAGGCGACAATAGATTCAACGGTGCAGGAGATTGTCCGATTCATCGAGAAGCCGCGGCAGTGCTCCTATCTGCCGGACGAAGCGGCTTCGCTCGAATTCCGTGGGATCGCGGACATGAGTCCCGCCGAATACGAGGATCTGCTGGCACGGGGTTATCGTCGATTTGGCTGGCAGGTTTTCCGTCCCGGCTGCTCCGCCTGCAGCAAGTGCCGCAGCGTTCGAGTGCTTGTTCAGGAGTTTGAGCCGAACGCGTCCGAGCGGCGGATTCTACGTAAGAACGAGCACATCCGTGCGGAGTTGCACCCGCTTTTCGTCACACGCGAGCACATCGACTTGTATAACCGCTACCACGGATTCATGAGCGGCCATCGCGGCTGGCCGCCAAATCACACTTCGGTAGAGTCGTTCCGGTTGGAATTTCTTTCCGGTGCGGCCCGGTCGGGACGGCAGTGGCTCTACTTCGATAAGGATCGGTTGGTTGGAGTGGCGTTTATGGATCAGGTTCCAAATGCCATTTCCCTAGTCTATTGTTTTTACGATCCGGAGTGGCGGACGAAATCGCCGGGTACCTTTTCGATCCTAAATCAGTTACTTTACGCGAAAGAGGCGAGCTTACAGTACGCCTATCTTGGATATTGGATCGAGGGGTGCGCCTCGATGAATTACAAAGGCCGGTTTGGGCCGGCAGAAGTTTTGGCCGCGTATCCGGCGGAGGATTCTTTGCCAGTTTGGGATCGCTCCGTCGAGCGCGAGCCTCTGAAATAACCGCAGGCAAGATCCCCTCGCTTATGGGTCTGTGAAAAAATCGTCGACAATCTCCGCTTACTTACATGCGCGGTTCCGCAAGATCGTGAAAATCCGGGACAGCGTTGCGGAACCCGGAGTCTACTGCCGAATTTGTACTAAGCCAGTGGCGGCTTCGCGGGCCCGATCGTCGGCCGTAATCGTCTGCGGGTCGCGCCAGAAATCCATGTAAGAAACCTGGTGTACGCAGGACACCGTGCAGTAAGCGGCGCAGCCCTTGGCCGTGAGATACTCGCGGCGGATGTCGTCAACCGTGTATTCGTCGAGTGGTTTGCCGGGATAACCGCGTTGTTGCGAGCAATAATGTACCAAGCCTTCCTCGCAGACGTAGATGTAACGGGCACCGGCGCGGCACTTCCAGTCGCTCGATTCTCCATTCGCGATAGCGTCCTGGAAGTAATTGATTTGCGAGAAATTCTTCTTCTCGAATTTCTTCATCTCGAGAAAAACCGATCGTTCACGCTCGCCGATAGGACGAAGCTGCCCATCGCCGTCGTGAATAATTCCTACTGTCGAGGTGAAGCCGAGTTCAATCGCTCGTTTTCCGACCACCAGCGCGTCGTCGGGATTGCGAATACCGCCTCCCAGGACCGAATTGATGTTGACATGAAATTCGGCGTGCTCGGAAAGAATCTGGAGCTTTTTATCGAGAACTTTCAGGCTCTTCTTCGACACGTCGTCCGGCATGACGTTATCGATACTGATCTGAAGGTGGTCGAGGCCGGCACTGTTCAGCTTTTTCACGCGATCGGCTGTTAGAAGATAGCCGTTCGTAATCATGCCCGCGATTGCGCCCCGCTTTCGAACGTGAGCGATGAGGTCGTCGAGATCCGGATGCAGCAGCGGTTCGCCGCCGCTAAACGTTACGATCGTGGTTCCCAGATCGGCCAAGCGGTCCAGCCGGTGGACGATCGTCTCCTTAGGAACCGGTTTGGAGTAACTATCGTACTCGTTACAGTAGGCGCAGGACAGATTGCAGCGGCGGATCGGGATAATATGCGCCATGACGGGATGATCGGTCGACATCACGCCCTTTGCAATCATCTTCAGTTCGCGGGCGCGGCGCTGCAGAGCGCGCATCCGCCGACGAAACTTGATATGAGGATCGCCCATAGCTATGCGAATAACATTGAACCACACCTGCGAGTTGCAGGCATCAGAGACGCGTTGTTCAGCGACGTTTTGCGTCTGAACGGCGTCAGGAGAAACTGAATAGCATTGTAACAGAGGCTACGTTTTGTCGCGGGCGATAGGTCCGAGTCGCGCGCCGGTGACTTTTAGGTAATCGGAAGGAGCGATCAAGATCTGGGTTCCGCGTGCCCCGGCCGAGATGGAGATGCGGTCGAAAAGTTCAATGGTCTCGTCGGCGAAAACGGGGTAGTCTTTCTTGCAGGCCAGAGCAGTCACGCCGCCACGAACGTAACCCGTAAGAGGCTGGACCTCCTTCAAAGGGACCATTTCGATTCTGCGATCGCCGGTAAGCTGTGCGAGGGCCTTGGGATCAAGCTCGGAATTGCCAGGAATAACAGCCAGACACACGCCCGTGCGGTCGCCACGCGCGACAAGCGTCTTGAAAACCTGTTCCGCGGGCATTCCAACTTTGCGAGCTACCGTCTCAGCGCTCAAATCCTCGGGATCGACGTCGTACTCGCGTAATTCGTAGGGAACGGCCGAGCGGTCGAGCAAACGCACCGCATTCGTTTTCATTGACCTGAATTCTCCTCACAATTATGTAACGTTGTCACTTTAGATTAAAGCGCGTACTCTGAAACAGAATGCCGCATAGACGCATCTTACGGCGTTTGGAGAAAGCACTTTTACCGCTCCTGGTCGCGCTGACGCTGGTGAGTGGATGCCACCGGACGAGAAAACCGGCAGCGAGTACGATCAGCATGGCCGATCCGGCACACTCCGATCAACTCATTTCGGGATTTTATTCCGTCGAGAAAGACAAGTGGCGCTGGACGGCGCAGAAATTCACAGTTGGGCTTGGCCCGCCGCCAGGCTGCGCGCAACGTGGCGCAAAGCTTGTTTTGAACCTGTATATTCCAGACAACCAAATTGAGAAACTCGGTCCACTCACGTTAAGAGCGGAAGCGGCAGGACGATCGTTGGATTCCGAAACATTTACTAAGTCCGGGAGTTATACATATTCTCGCGATCTTCCAGCGAGCTTGGTGGATACGAACCTCGTTCCCGTCAACTTCAGCTTCGATAAGGCCTCTCTTCCGTCTGATACGGACGGGCGGGAACTAGGCGCGGTGGTCACGGGCGTAAGTTTAGAAACAAAATAGGAGCATCGAGCAGATATGAAGACCGTCATGGTAACGGGAGGCGCCGGATTTTTCGGAGGCGTCTTGAAGCGTGAACTTCTGGATGCAGGTTATCGCTGTATCAGCGTGGATATCTGCCCGGATGAGGATCAGCATCCGAATCTTGTCAAAGAACGCGTCGATATCCGAAACAGTGCCGAACTCGATCGTATTTTCCGGTTGGAGCGTATCGACGGGGTGATGCATTGCGCGGCCATGCTGGCCCACGGCTCACAGGACCCCGGGGATCTCTGGACCAGCAACGTGGATGGAACGCGCGCACTGGCTGAAACGATGCGCAAACATGCCGTAAAGCAGTTAGTCTTCACATCGTCGAATTGTCTTTGGGGCGAAGGTCTAAAGCGTCCCATTGTGGAAGACGACGCGCCGAATCCTATCGAGATCTACGGTCGATCGAAGCTGGAAGGCGAGAAAGTCCTTCAAGAATTCAGCGACCTGAACTCGATTATTATTCGCTGCCCTACGATCATGGACTGCGGCCGCCTGGGACTGCTTTCGATCCTATTTGAGTTCATCGACGATGGACGGCGGGTATGGACGGTAGGAGGCGGTCGAAATGTCTATCAGTTCATATACGCTAAAGATCTTGCGAATGCATGCATTTTGGCGCTCGATTATCCGCGCTCGGAGGTATTCAACATCGGATCGGACGATGTAAAGTCGTTCGCCGAGGTTTACGAATACGTCATCAAAACTTCGGGTAGCAAGTCGAGACTGGGTAGCCTCCCGAGAACGCCGACCATCGCGGCCATGAAACTGGCGTATCATCTGAAAATTTCGCCCCTGGGTCCATATCATTACAAGATGATTGCCGAGGACTTCATGTTCGACACCACCAAGATCAAGAAACTGCTCGGATGGAAACCGACGCTCACCAATGAGCAGATGCTGTGGCGCGCGTATCAGTATTATTCGGAAAACCGGAAAGACATCGAGAGCCGGAAGGATGTGTCGGCGCATCGCAAGGGCGCGAAGATGGGTGTGATCCGAATACTCAAATGGGTGTCGTAGCTCCGCTTCCACCGCGGGTACGGCTGAAGCAAACTCGATCGCAACTTCCGATTTATTGTGGCGCGGCAGTATTCTACTGCTGCGTCGTGGGCCTATCGATTTGGCATCATGAACCGTGGGCGGACGAAGCACAAGCCTGGTTGCTGGCGCGAGATTCCAGCCTGGTCGATCTTTGGACGCGGCTTCTGCATTATGAGGGAACGCCCGGAGTCTGGCACACCCTTCTTCACCTGCTGATCCGGCTCGGACTACCGTATGGCGGTCTCAACATCGTTTCGGGTGTGCTCGGTCTGGCGGCGGCTTGGATGGTATTTCGATACGCGCCGCTCCCTTTGCCAGTACGCGTTTTGCTTCCGTTCACTTTTTTTCTGGCGTATCAGTATCCCGTTGTAGCTCGAAGCTACTCTATGGCGCCGCTTCTCGTTTTCGGGTGCGCTCTACTGTACAAGGATGCCGCCAGTCGCATCTGGATTTTCACTCTGCTTCTCTGCCTGATGGCCGGACTGAGCCTGCATGCTTTGATGCTGTCTGTCTCGATCTCGCTCGCGTTCTCTTTTGGCGTCGTTCGCGGATGGCGGAGCATTGATGGGCCGCGTCGGCGAAGATTGTTGGTCGCAGGGGGCGTTTACCTAGTTTTCGTCGTTCTGATGATCGCGGCGGCGTGGCCGACCAAGGATGTCGCATTCCCATATCATCCTGGTTTCTCTCTCGGGCGGTTTTTCAGCGCAATCGAAACGACATTCATCGAGGCGTTTGCCGGCCAGCCTGTTGTTTCTCTCGCCATCGTGGCCCTTTCTGTTCCGTTTCTTTGGAAGGGACATACGCTGGGGATGTTCGTCCTTTCGAGTCTTTTTCTATGCTCCGCGAGTGCTTTCGTATACGGGAACGTATGGCATCAGGGGTTCCTGCTTTTGGCCTGGCTCTTTGCCGTTTGGATTGCCGCTACAACCATCCGGCCGGCGTGGCCGATCCTGGCATCTCTGTCGTTGGTCATCGCGATCCAGTGCTATTGGACGGTCGAATCCTGGCGCTATGACTGGGAACAGCCCTACTCGGGTGGCCGCGCCGCGGCGGCGTCTCTCCGAAATACTGGAATTGCGCAACAGCGTCTCTTCTGTATCGGATTTGCGTGCGCATCCGTGGAACCCTACTTCGCCCGCAATGTGTTCGCGAACTTCGATCGCTCATACTGGGATTGGTCCTCGCAGAATCGGGCAGACGAGCCCTCGCCGTTGCTATCGTCGAAAGCGCCGGCTTTCGTTCTGGTCGGCTACAAGACCGAGGAGGAACGAGTCCATTGGACGGACTTGGTGAACACGGCCGGTTACCAAACCATGGCGCATTTCGAAGGCAACGTGTTCTGGCGGACGCGGATTCTACAGCCCGAATCGTTCGACCTATACCGGCGTGGAACGCCTCGTCCTATCGCGAGTGAGATCGACATGGCGAATCCGGCGATTGCGAAACAGTTGCTCTCCGGATTTTATGGCGTTGAAAACCACGCCTGGCGTTGGACGGCCCGCAGATTTTCCGTGGCGCTCGAGACGCCGGCGGACGCAGCCCAGAACGGTGCGACGCTACGACTGCACTTCTACGTTTCGGACGCCCAGGCGAAAAAGCTCGGCCCAATGACTTTGAGCGCCAAGGTCAATGACGCTACGCTCCCTTCCCAAACCTATGCTGGTTCTGGCCAATTCACTTATGCTCGCGAAGTTTCATCCAGCGTTCTACAGCAGCAAATGGTCCCGGTAGATTTCAGTTTCGATAAAGCGACGCCGCCTTCGGGGGCCGAAGCAAGGGAGTTGGGAGTCGTCGTCACTTCCGTCGAATTGACGCGGCCATGACGTTTCCCGAAGCAGTCCACACATTCATCGACCTCACGACGCGGTTCGTCGCGCCGATGCCCATCGCCACGGAATGGGTAATCGCGGCGCTGGCAGTACTGCTCATCGCAGTTGCGCCCATTGGTTCGAGTCGCTTTCTAAATTCGCTCCGAGATTCGTTCCGGCGTCTCGCCAATCGCAAACGGCTGGCTATCGCGATTTGCGGCATCCTGCCGGTTGCAATCCGGCTGTCGCTGCTGGGCTTCGCGCCAGTTCCGGATCCCAGCATCCACGATGAATTTAGCCATTTGCTTCTCGGCGATACGCTTGCGCACGAACGTTTGACGAATCCCACTCATCCGATGTGGGAACACTTCGAAACCATCCATGTCATTCAGCGGCCAACCTACAATTCGATGTATCCGCCGGGGCAGGGAGCGTTTCTGGCGCTGGGTGAGGTTGTTTTTCACGAGCCTTGGGCAGGAGTCGTGATCAGCGTAGGGCTGATGTTCGCCGCGATGTGCTGGATGATGCAGGGATGGCTGCCTCCCGCTTGGGCGTTTTATGGAACGCTCATCGCGATCTTGAAATTTGGAGTGGTTGGGCTGTTCATGAATAGTTATCTGGGCGGCGCTGTTCCTGCAATTGGCGGGGCGCTTCTGATTGGATCGCTGCCTCGATTGAAGCGTGCCGCGGATCCAACCTGGAACGGCCTGCTTTTCGGATTGGCGCTTGTGATCCTGATGCTCACCCGGCCTTTTGAGGGCGCGGTGCTTGGATGTGCGGCGCTCATTTACATCGGACCAATCTTGTGGCGCAATCGGCAGCTTGCGCTGAAAGCCGCGGTTCCGGCTGCGTGTGTGCTGGCTTGCGGAGTCGCTTTCAATTCGTACTATTGTTGGCGAGTCACAGGGAGTCCGGTGAGACTTCCTTACCAGGTGAATCGCGACACGTACGGCTGGCCCGAGAACCTGGCCTTCCTGCCCGCGAAACAAATCGTTTTCCGCCACAAGGTGCTGAAAGCTATGTATCACCTTGAAGTGGAAAGGCGGGATCATTATGAGAATCCTTTGGATATCATGGAGAGTCTCGACACCAGGCTCTATGACAACTGGACTTTTTTCTTCGGCCCGCTGTTGACTGCTCCGCTTTTGTTCTTGCCCTGGTTGTTTCGCGACAGGCGGACTCGTCCTCTTGTGTTCTTTGCGGTTGTAATGGCGGTACTCAATCTATTTCAGTTGGTTTTGTATCCATATCATCTGGGTCCGATAGTTCCGGTTCTCTTCGCGCTGGTGGCGCAGGGGACCAGACATATTTATGTCATGCTGTCGCGGCTTGACAGACGGCGGGCATTCTACTTCGCAATGGTATTGCCGGTGTGTCTCGTCGTGATCGGCGCAATGAAAATGGAAGCGGCGCAACTCGGGATTCCGTTGGCATACTGGGAGACGGCGGCGGAGCCCCATCGTGAGGCACGCGCCGATATCGAACAATGGCTCGAAGCGCGGCCGCGCAAACAACTCGTGATTGTGCGCTACTCGCCTTATCACTCGCCGAATCAGGAATGGGTTTACAACCGCGGTGACATCGACGGCAGCAAGGTAGTTTGGGCGCGCGAAATGGATGTGTCATCGGACGCGCGGCTGCGCGATTACTTTTCGGATCGTGAGGCGTGGTTATTAGAAGCCGATGTCTGGCCGCAGCACCTGGTCCACTATTCGGCCTGCGCCAAGTAAGCTGGTGTCAACATTGCAGAGACTCTTGGATGCGGTACTTAACGGCCCGCTTTGGAAGGGGAAGGCTCTGCTTGTCGTATTGGTTCTCGCGCTGTTTCGAGCTTTCCCGAGTTATGAAGCTTTAAAGACACCTTTCGCCGAGAGCACCTGGGGCCACGCCTTTCTTCAGATCGACAATCTGATCTGCGACATGGGCCGCTTGTTTCCTCCGGGTTCTCACGAGAGCAAGATGACGTTCCGGCTGACTGTGCCGGTGGTCGCTCGAGTTCTGAGATTGAATGAGACTGGCATTCTGATTCTGTCGGCCATCGCTGGTGTCGTGCTGCTCTACATTTCGCTGGTGTTGGTTTACAGATTTACGCAAAGCAGAGAATCGGCACTGTTCATTTGTCTTGCGATCGCGTGCGCGTGGGCGGGAGAAGCGGCGTTTCACGAACTTCGCGGTGGTTTCTACGACGCAGTAGCGCTCTGCCTGTTGTTGATCGCTTTGGCAGCCGATTCCCCGGTGATTGCGGGCGTCTGCGCTTTTCTGGCCGCGTGGACCGATGAGCGTGCGCTGATTGCTGGTTCATTGGTCCTCCTTCTCTCAATTGCGATGCGTGCACGTGTAAAGGCTGGCGCGTTGCTGATCGCCTGGTGCGGCTATGGCGTGCTGCGGCTGTGGATGACGGCTCATTATTCGTTGGCCGTGGCGACCGGCAATGTTGGTTTCGATGTGCTGGCGCAGCAGATCAGGCTGATTCCGCTCGGCGTGTGGTCCGGGTTGGGAGGCGGCTGGATTATCGTATGCGGCGGGATTGCCGGTGCGTTCCGTCGACATCGTTATGCCATGGCAACGGCGTTCTGCACCCTTCTTGCAGTCACCATTGCTAGTGCCTTGATGGTTCTTGATGTGACCCGCAGTATGGCATACTGCCTGCCCGCCGTTTTTGTCGGGTTGTATCTGATGCGCGAAAATCCAAGGCGGCTTGCGATGCTGAGCGGAATTGTTTCGTTCCTCGTGCCCACCTGGTACGTTCAGGGAAACACTACGCTCTGGTATATCTATCCGTTGCCACTGCAGCTTGTGCGATGGTTTTCGACGCACTAAATCTCTTTACGAGTGCAACGCCTAGGAAGATGACGGCCATCGCTACAATCTCTCGGATCCCGAAACTCTCGCGATAGAAAAGCCATCCCAGAAAAACCGCGACGATCGGATTCACGTAGTTATAGATGCTCACTACCGATACTGGCAAGTGCTCCAACGTGTACAGGTAAGCGCTGTAGCCGACAATGGATCCGAAGACAACGAGATACAAAACCGCGCCTACTCCTCGCGGAGTCCAATGGATCGGCTTCCCCGGCGCCAGCAGTGCCCAAATGCCATACACAATCCCCGTTGCGAGTTGCTGCACCGCCCCGCTGATCACCGGATGAGCGCGCGTCGGATAGCGTCGCTGGAGGATGGAACCGAAGGACCATCCCGCACACCCGAATTGCATAAGGGCGAAGCCCATCAGCACGGGACCACCAAATCCGTGTTGAATTGCGCTCGGTCCGACCAGCAGCACGGTTCCAATCAATCCGACCATCATGCCCGCGATCGTGGGACCATGGAGACGCGCTCCGCCAGGCAGCAGGGCTTCAAATCCAATCATCCAGAACGGCGACACGGTGATGAAGATTGCTGCTAGGCCGCTCGGAACCAGTTCCTCCGTGAAGGCGAGGCATCCATTTCCGATGCCGAGAATGAGTACTCCGAAGAGAGCCGTGAAAAACAGTTCGCGCCCTGAAGGCAGGTGAATTTTCAAAAGTTTCGCGACCACCAGCATCAGCGATCCCGAGATGAAATAACGGATGGCGACGAGTTGCACGGGCGAGAACGACTCCAGCGACATCCGGATTCCGAGATACGTCGTACCCCAGAAAAAACAGACGGCAGCCAGTGCGGCGTAGGCCTTCCATTGATGGTGATTCTGCAACGAGTTCAGGTTACCATTGAGGTTTGATCCTCACACTTACTATCAACCCTGCTGTGGATCGTAATGTGCTCGCCGATCGCTTGGTGTTCGAGGATCGCGCCTATATTATTTCTCGCAGCGATTCCGCGGGCGGAAGGGGCATCAATGCATCCCGGGTGTTGCATTCATTTGGCGCAAAAACCTTGGCCATTGCAACCTCCGGCGGAAGCAACGGCGAATTATTTAAGAGTCTGCTCAAAGACGCCGGTTTCCCTGTTGAATTTGTTCACATTAGTGAAGAGATTCGCGTCAATTTCACGATTACCGACAAGCACGGTTTAACGATCAAACTCAATGAGCTCGGCCCTCCGCTTTCGAATCGCGAGCTGGAAAGCGTGGAGCAAGCGGTCGCGACTCACTTGCCAAAGGCCAAGTGGCTCATGCTCTGCGGGAGCATTCCTCCCGGCGTCTCGTCCGATTTCTACTGCCAGTTGATCCGCATGGCGCGTGGCCACGGCGTCAAAACGCTTCTCGATACTGACGGCCAGGCGCTGCTGCATGGCGTGGAAGCCGAGCCAACGGTCGTCATGCCCAACCAGCAGGAAGCCGAACGCCTACTGAACCGCGCGCTGATCACACGCGCCCATTTTCAGGACGCTGCCCAACGGATCAAGGGCATGGGAGCGGAATCGGTTGTGTTGTCCCTGGGCAGCCGGGGAGCTCTTGCGACTGACGATAACGGAACGGTCGAAGTAGTGCCGCCTCGAATCGATGCGCTTTCGCCGATCGGGGCTGGCGATGCCATGGCAGCGGCGTTCACGTGGGCCGAGACGACCAAGAAGAGTTTCGTCGATTCCGTACGCTGGGGAGTTGCGGCGGGCACAGCCAGCACGCAGTTGCCGGGTTTGGAATTTGCAACGCCCGAACAGGTCAAACAGGTTTATAAGTCCGTAGAAGTCCGTGAAGTCTGATCTTCTTTAGGCTTGGTTTCCACTTTCGGAAGCAGTCCGGGACCGAAAGCCACTAATAGAAAAAGGACCACGAGACAGAGGAAGGTGGCCGCTCCTCCGATAACGAGGTAGTCCGTGGGTTTGTGCGGGCCCGGCATTACGGCGCCGAGAATGACAACGGTCGCCACGAAAAGGAAAAGCATGCTGAGCGCGAGAATTACGTTGCGATTCATCAGTCGTACTTTTCGTAAATGATCTGTTTCCTGTCGAATCCCATGGCCTTCAGTTGGGCTCTCACGTCATCCACCATTGCCTTCAGGCCGCAGATATAAACATCCACATCGCGCCTCTCGCCGATTGCTTCCGCCAAATGTGTCTGCACGTGGCCGGCTCGCCCGGTCCACGATTCGGTCGGACGGCTGAGCGTCGGCCAGAACCTGAAGTTCGGATGCTTGCTCGCGAGTTCCTCAAACTCTTCACGATACAGCAGACCGTGCTCGTGGCGCACGCCGAAAATGAGCGTGAGCTTCCGGGGATCGTCCTGACCTAGCCACGCTTCGAGCATCGAACGGACCGGCGCGATTCCCGTGCCGGTGGCGACGAAGATCGCGTCCCGCTCAGGATTGCGGAGGACGAAGTAGCCCAGCGGAGCCGTTGTTTCGATCTCATCCCCCGGCGCCAAAGAGAAGAGCCAGGGCGTGAAGATTCCATCCTCAACCAGATTCAGGCATAGCTCGAAGCGGTTGCCATGAGGCGCGGATGCGATGGAGTATGGGCGCGTGATCTCTTTGCCTCCTATGTTGTGCGTTAGAGAGACGAACTGGCCGGGGACAAAATAAAGTTCACGTACTTCGGGTACCTCGAAAACAAAATGGCGCACGTTCGGCGCGATGTCACGATGCTCCAGCAAGACCGCCTTCATGCGAGGGCTCCTCGCGCGCGTTCGATAAGGATCTGAAGCAGAGAAGGATGGCCGTCGAGAGGAGGAGTCACTTCGATCTTTATACCGCCGTGCTTCTCCGACAGGCCTTGGACAATGCGCGGCAAGTCCCGCTCGACATGACGGCCGAGGGTCAGAAAATAAGGGATCACCACAATGCGATCCGCTCCGCGAGCGACAAGCTGTTCCACCGCGCCGGGAAGATCCGGCTTGCCGAGTTCCAGAAAAGCGCTTTCCACGGGGCTGGGCTCCTCGAGAGAGCGAGCGAGGTGGGACGATACAGCGCGAACCGCATCATTTGCGGCCTCGATTCGCGACCCGTGAGCGAACACGACAAAGGCTGTCATGCTCTATACGATGAGTGGGGACGCGCTCGGATTCGGCTGCGTGCGTGCCGGGAAGTGTTGTGTGTAGTAGTCGATGAAAGCGCGACCGCGGCTTCGGCCATTATTAAAGCGATACTCCATTCGCTGCAGAATCAGAAGCATACTCATAATCTCAGCGTCTCGAACGGAGACTCCGGAATTGGAGGCGATCTCCTTGCGCCCTTCCGCTACCGCGCGCTGCAGCTCATCGTAAATCCTTGCCGCGATCGGGTTTTCGGGCCGAGTTTCGTAAACCAACCCGCTCTGTAGGGTCTTGTACGTGCGAATAAGCGATTCCAGGGCCTGTCGGATGTCAAAATCGATCGTGCCCGGGGCAGAGGAGATGGCGTTTATAAGAGCATCGATAACCAGTTGCGCTATGCGCGGGTGCTCCTCGAGGAAACGCGCGGGAATACGAACATCGGAAAAAGGGATGTTGGCCGGATCTATTTCAAGCGGCTTCTCGCGCAATCGGGCTTCCCGCAGATAGTTGCAATCGAACGGACAATTGACGGTATTCTCGCGCTCCGTTCCGCAACAAACGGAACAGATTTCGCCTCGTACTCCAGGACAATAGCGGCGGGGCGTCCGCACCTCGCAAATGGCACATTTCATAATTAGCGGCGCAAAACGGACCGCGACCCGCTCCGCTCAATCGCAAGCGCCGAGCGTGTCATGGCCACGCGGGCTCGCGTCCTTTGCGCTTGAGGGGAGCGATTACAACCCCATCGTATCATTGAGGTAATGGCTCGCATCGATCTTTACGTCAAAATCGACCTCGATCTACCGGACACGGAACAGCCCGAGAAACTCGCCGCCGAAATCTGCCGACAGATTCGGAAAGTGTATGGTGTTCGGTCGGCTGAAGTACAGAGCATGGTCGACCACGCTTCCTGATCGAATTCCCCTCGCAGGCTCACTAGAGTTTCCCAAAAATCCGCCGATAGCCTTAATGTTCGACCTAGTACGGGAGGTGCTGGGTACCTATGACGGAAGAAATGACAGATCCTCTACAGCCGCCAGGGCCGACGCCCGCGATGGTGCCGGAACAGGATCCGGCGGAAGTTCTAAAGAAGCGTGTTTACATCGGGTTTGCGGCCACGATGGCTTTCGGTATGGCGATTGCCGGTGCCTATATAACCGGTCGTTTGTTCGCCAAACAGACTCGGGTGCATGCGGCGACGACCGTATCCTCCAAAATGACACCGACAACCAGCATCGTCGAACAGCCGAAACCGGCTCCGGTTCCCGTAGTAGTGGAGCAGGCTCCCTTAGTCGCCGAGCCGACGGTCGCGCCGGCCCCGGTTACTCCTGAAGTCGTCGAGAAGGCGAAACCAGAGCCGATGCCTGCTGTTGCGCAGGCTAGCGAACCCGCGTCCGCTCCAGACGTCACGGTTGGAGACGTGATCAGCCCGAAACATGGCGAAAAGTATCTGCAACTCGCGGCTCTCGGTCCTCACGCGACGGTCAGGTATATTCCGGAGCTTCGAGCCGACGGAATTCAAGCGGTGGTAGCGCCTGGACCGGAAAGCAGCATTTACCGGATCGTCGTGGGTCCTTTCTCGGATCAATCGTCGCTGGAGAAGCAGCGCGACGCTCTGGAAGCGGCTGGCATCCAGTCGATGCTGAGGGTCTATTAAGCTATTCTCCGCCCATCACGTCTTCACCTAAGTCGTTCGTCCGATTCTCGAACTTGGTGAATTCTTTGAGGAAGACCATATTGATCTTCCCGGTGGGACCATTTCGTTGTTTGGCGAGCAGCAGTTCGGCGAGGCCTTTGAGATCCTCGCGGTCCTGCTTGTAAACTTCTTCGCGGAAGATAAAACCGATTACGTCGGCGTCCTGCTCAATTGATCCCGACTCGCGCAAATCGCTCATTTGCGGACGGTGATCGCCGGGCCTGGTTTCGGGCGCGCGGCTGAGCTGTGAAAGTACGAGCATTGGGACATCCAGCTCCTTCGCGAGCAGCTTGAACCCCCTCGATAAGGCACTGACTTCCTGATTGCGATTCTCGCTACGGCCTCGAGTGCTCATGAGCTGAAGATAGTCGATAATGACGAGTTTCAGGCCATGCTCGCTCTTCAGCCGCCGCAATTTTGCGTGCACATCCATCAGGTTTGTGCCCGGAGTATCGTCGATATATAGGGGCGCCTGCACCAATTCGGCCGCCGCCTTTTGCAGCCGCCGCCGCTCATCCTGATTCAGGTAACCGGCTCGAAATTTCTGTTGGTCGACACGCGCGGCCGCGCAAATCATACGCGTGAGCAGCGATTCTTTCGACATTTCGAGCGAGAATACCGCGACGGTCTGCTTCTCGTTCTGGTTCATCGCCACATGTTGAGCGATATTCAGAGCGAGAGCGGTCTTTCCCATCGATGGGCGGGCTGCCAAAATGATCAATTCGCCGCCGTGGAATCCTCCCGTCATCTCGTCCAGTTTCAGGAATCCAGTGCTGACGCCCTTGATGCGCTTACTCGGGTCAAGAAACGCGTTTAACCCGCCTTCAAACTCCCGAATAATACGATCCGGGTTCGCGAGGGCATCCTTGGCCCGGCTCTCGCCGAGCTTGAGCAGGCTTTCTTCCGCGCTGGCAAGGAGGAGCTCCGGCTCTTCTTCTCCGAGCACGCAGCGATCGATCAGCTTCTGCGAATTGAAGATAATCCGGCGCAGGATCGATTTGTCCTTGACGATCCGGACATAGCTGTCGAGGTTCGAGATCGTCGGCAGTCCGTCATCGAGTGAAACGAGATAGCTAAGGCCATCGATCGATTCGAGCTGGTTATGCTTCATCAGCTCGTTCGCAACGGTTACACGGTCGATTCTCTCTCCGCGATCGTATAGCTCCGCCATCCGAAAGAAGATACGGCGGTGCTTTTCGAGGCAGAAATCATCGGCCCCCAGCGTGCCTGCAATCGAGATGAACGACGAATCGTCCATGAGAATGGACCCGAGCACGAAACGCTCGGCATCCAGGTTTGCGGGGAGTCCTCTTTCGAGTGCGATGTCTTGCATGTTTACGTCGGCAGGTTTCAACTTAGCTTTTCAATCCCGGCAGTACAAGCAAAAATAATCCCTGTCGATGCCCTCGTTTACGCTGTGGGAATAACGGTGGAAAACGTCCCATGGCGCTGTGGACCTGATCTCGATGAAAACACTCATTTCAAAACCGGATTTCCACAGGAACAGAAATACCTCTTTATGTTTTTAGCAGATCGGGAAGCCGCGTTCAACGCCTCTCTTCGTGTTAGCCTGCGGACATGAGGGTGTTTTCTGCCCTGATGTTTTCTTCTTTCGCCCTGCCTTTGGGCTTTGCGGCCGATCTTCTTCCGGAAACAAAGCGCGCCTTCGATCGCTACATCCAGCTTACGGAAGCACGCCTCGATCGCACCCTGAACGACCGGCAATTCCTCTACAGCGATCTCGGGCCCGGCGATAAGGCCAAGCTCCGTAAGGGCGACGTGACCATCGTGCCGCAACAATCGCTCGACAATGGCAAGGAGATCGATGTTCCCGGTGGGTTCGTCCAGGATTGGCTCGGCATTCTGTTCATTCCCAACGCCACGGTCAACCAGGTCCGCGCCGTACTCGAAGATTATCCCGCATACAAGGATCTTTACAAACCCGAAGTAATCGATTCCAAGCTAGTCAGCCACAACGGCAACGAATTCGATATTTTTCTGCGGCTTTTTAAAAAGCAGTTCCTGACGGTTGTTCTGAATGCGAACTATCATGTGAAGTTCGTCCAACTCGATCCGGGGCACCTGTATGTAAACTCCTGGTCGACGCGCATAGCGGAAGTGGATAACCCGGATCGCTCCATGACCGTGGAACAGCCGGTTGGCCACGATGACGGATTCTTGTGGGCGCTGAATTCATACTGGAGAATCGAGCAGGCCGATGGCGGCGTTTACGCCCAACTCGAAGCCGTGTCGCTCTCGCGGGATTTGCCGTTCGGACTCTTCTGGCTGAAAGGATTTCTTCAAAAATTTCCTAAGGATTCGATGGAAGCCACGCTCAGAGGAACGAAACGAGCGGTGGTGCTACGAACGGCGGCCGACAATCTCCGGCATCTCGTACCTGTACCGGCCGTCAAAAATCTCGCCGAATAATTCCAACACTTCTCCGTGAATCAATCCGTTATCGGTGAGCAGATGCGGACCGCGTAAATCCACCAGGCCGCCTTTCATGTCCGACGAAGCGCCTCCAGCTTCGTTGACCAAAAGAATGCCGGCGGCCATGTCCCACGGATTCAGCCCGAACTCCCAGAACGCCTCCAGCCGCCCGCAGGCAACATAGGCGAGATCCAGCGCCGCCGCTCCCGCGCGCCGCACGCCGTGCGAAAGCATCGCGAGTTGATAATAAAAGTGCACATTAACGTTCTCGTGACGCTTGCGGCTTGGGAAACCCGTTGCCACCAAGGAATCAAGCACGCGCCGCGCCGACGACACGTGAATTCTCTCGCCGTTCAGAAACGCTCCACTGCCCTTCTCGGCGGTGAAAAGCTCGTTGCGGGTGGGATCGAAAATCACTCCCGCAATCAACTCGCCTTCGCGTTCCAGCGCCAGCGTCACGTTAAAAACGGGGAAGCCGTGAGCGAAATTGGTAGTGCCGTCGAGCGGATCGACGTACCAACAATATCCCGAAGTGCCGCTATGCCCGCCAGTTTCTTCCGCCACGACCGCGTGAGTGGGATAGTGCGCCTTGAGCCGCTCCAGGACGAGCTTTTCTGAAGCCCGATCCGCTTCCGTAACCAGATCGAACTCTCCCTTGAGCTCAAATTGAACGCGGCGCTCGAAGAACTCGAACAAGAGCGCTCCGGCTTCGCGGGCGATTTCAACGCTGGTTTCGAGATAAGACACTATTCAGGAGCTTCGTACAAATACTTGATATCGTGCTTGTACAAAAACAGGTTCGGCTCGCCATCGCGGGTCAGCCGGATCAGGTTTGCGTCGAAGAATTCAATGGTTCCTCGAACTTCTTCGTTGTCGCTCAGGCGAATGCACACCGGCACGCCATTATCTATCAAATAGCGGAGGTATTTCACCTCTTCGAAGGTCTGCTCGGGAGCCTTTTTAGAACCTTTTGTGGCCATGAACGCATCACTTGGCGCGGGGTCACCGTTTGTGGGGAGAGTCTTCAGAATCTCCATAGTAACCGCTGCGTGTGATGATCTGCAATGCTGGACGATCCACGACGACGCGCAGTTGATGGAAACGGTTCTTCGTGAGCGGCACATCCTTGGGATAATATGCGATCAAGTACTGGGTGCGCAGTGCTGTCAAAATATCGCTGAAAGCGTTATCCAGTGCCGCTCCAAGATCGGGCCTGAAGACCATTCCACCGGTTCCGTTGGAGAGCGTCGTGAGAGCATTTTCTCCGCCGATATTTCGTCCCGCATCGTTGAGGATCGGCATCACGAGAATTGGGTAAATCACGGCGTCGGCCCGTTGCGCGCCTTCGAGCGCCTGATGGAAATCTTTATAACTGGTTGTGTCACCGCCGTCCGTCACGATGATCAGGACGTGGCGGCCTTCGCGTTCCTGCATCTGGTTCGCGGCGAGATAGATCGCATCGTAGAGCGAAGTGCCGCCTTCCGCGTGGATCCCGTGCAGCTTGCGCTCGAGCTGCTCCGAACGCCGCGTGTAGTCCGATTGCATCGTGACCTGCCAGTTGAAGGTGTAAAACGCGACCTCGTCGTCAGGGTTCCCTTCGCGGAACACGGCATGAAGAAAACGTATCGCCGCCTCGGATTCGTACTTTAAAGCGATTCCAACGGACCCACTGGTGTCGAACAGCAGCGCGATCGATAGGGGTTGGTCGGTGTGATGCTCGAATACGGCGATTTCCTGCTTCGCGCCGTTGTCATATACGGAAAAGTCGTTTTTCGAGAGCGTTCCCACCAGAGCCCCGGCGGCGTTCTTCACCGTGACGAGCAGCCTCACAAGCTGGACGTTGACGCGGATTACGTTGTCCTGCGTAACCGCATCGGGCAGCAGAAAACAGGCGAAGATGACGCCAATCCAACGAGCGAATTTCACCGCTTCAGGACGGACTCGTCCCATTCCCCTTCGACCCAAACCTCGCCGTCGGCGAAATACTCTTTTTTCCAGATCGGAACAAGTCGCTTCAATCGGTTAATGCCTTCCAGAGCGGCGTCAAAGGCCGGCCTGCGGTGCGGCGCGGTGACAATCACGGCAACGCTGGTCTCACCAATCTGCATGCGTCCAAGTCGATGGACCATTGCTATGCTCCCGATGGCCTGCGAGGCCGCGATGTCGCGTCCGATCTCGGACATGACTTTGATGGCCATAGGCTCGTAGCATTCGTAATCGAGATAGCGAGTGGTTCGGCCCTTCGTGTTGTTGCGAACGACGCCCTCGAAATTCACTACGGCGCCGTCTTCGCCGCGCAATAACCGGCGCGACACGCCGGCGGCATCAATCGGATCGCGCGTGAGTGCATAAAACCCGCGCTCCTCCGAAATCTCGTAAGTATAGCTCGGCGTCCCGCCGCTCACCGGCGGCAGAAATGCAACTTCATCCCCTTCGGCAAGAGGATTTGAGCGGTCGCAAAACTCCCGATTGCAAGCCAGCACGATACTCGAAGCCATTTCTTCCATGCGAGGAAACTGTCGCGCGTAGCGGTCGAAAATGGAGCCAATTTTCTCGCCGTCGGCAACCTCGACGACGTCCTGCGAACAGCCCACAATGTCTTTCAACATCCCGAAAAACAGCACCCGCACACGCACGATTGACATAGTATCAGACTGGTCCCGAAACTCCCCGGTTTCAATGACTTCTCGTCTTGTGGAACTAATCCCGCGGCAAATTCGGTGGCTGCTCCGAAAACTCCGCGCCTCGAAACCTCGGGAAAGCTTGGTCCTATATGGTCTATGAGACAATCGCGGCAATCTCCGCTTGCTTACGCCGCGCGGTTCAGTATGATCGTGAAAATCCAGGACAAGTATCTCCGAATCGGACTCAGCCGCTAAGTAACAATGGGAAGTTCCATGACCACCCACGAAACACGCTTTCGAGTGCGGTACTCAGAGACCGACCAGATGGGCGTCGTATACTATGCGAACTACTTCATTTGGATGGAACTTGGACGCGCGGAATACTGCCGCGCCATCGGGTTTCGATACAAAGACATGGAGGCCGACGACGGCATTCTTCTTGCCGTGGTCGATGCGCATTGCCGCTACGTTTTTCCCGCCCGCTACGACTAGGAGATCGCCGTCGTCACTTCCATCGGCTTGGCGAACCGCCGCATGGTCGAGTTCAAATATGAAATTCGCGATGCCGCTCTCGATCGTACGCTCGGGAATGGCGAAACAAAACATATCTTTCTAAATCGCGAAATGAAGCCCGTCAAACTTCCGCCCAAGTACTTCCCCGCCTTCGGCATCGAGTGAACACGGCGCGCAATGCGAAAATAGAACTCTATGGCACGTGCTTTCGGGCTAACACCCCGATCAGTTCCACGCGTCGAGACTTCCCTGAGACGGATCTTGACCGACCTTCCGGTTCCGGAATCGCTTCCCACGCTCGAACGGCTCGCTCAATACGAGCCCGTTGCGATGCAAGGCCAGCCGCCGGTAGTGTGGGATCGCGCCGAGGGGTTCCAGGTATTCGATCGATACGGGAACTGCTGGATCGATTGGTCTTCGGGCGTCCTTATTACCAACGCCGGTCACGGCCGCCAGGAGATCGTGGATGCGATCACGAAACAAGCGGCGTCGCACCTGCTGACAAACTACTGCTTCCCAAGCGAGATACGCAGCCGTCTGGTCGAGCGCCTGTCAAATCTTCTTCCCGAGCCGTTGAAAAAAGTCTTCCTGCTCACCACCGGCTCCGAAACCGTCGAGTGCGCCATCAAGTTGTGCCGCACGCATGGCGTCAAAGCCGGTGGCCGCGGCAAGCACGTCATCGTTTCGTTTAGCGATGCTTTCCACGGGCGCACGCTTGGTTCGCAGCAGGCCGGCGGCATTCCGTCTCTGAAAGAGTGGATCGTCAACTTCGATCGCGGCTTTGTCCAGGTCCCGTTCCCCGATGGATTCCGGAACACGGACATTTCTTTCGACGGATTCATGCGCGGCCTTTCGGAGCAGGGCATCGAATCGCAAACGGTCGCGGGAGTGATTCTCGAAACCTATCAGGGCGGCAGCGCTGCGTTTGCTCCGGTCGAGTTCATGCGCGCTCTTCGTCAATGGTGCAGCGGTCATAAAGTTCTGCTGGTATGCGATGAAGTGCAGGCCGGCTTTGGACGAACGGGAACGATGTTTGGGTTCGAGCATTATGGCATCGTGCCCGATCTTGCCACCTTCGGTAAAGGTATTTCGAGTTCGCTGCCGCTGGCGGCAGTCGCCGGGCGGCCCGACGTAATGGATCTGCACGGACCCGGGACCATGACGTCCACGCACACGGGTAATCCAGTGTGCTGCGCCGCGGCGCTTGCGTCCATTGACATCGTGGTGAAAGAGAACCTTCCTGAAAAGGCGCGCGTCAGCGGAGAACTGCTCCACCGGCGTCTGGGCGAATTGGAAGCCAAGTATCCGCAGATCGGCGCGGTGTTCGGGAAAGGCCTGGTTGCGGGGGTATGCTGCGTGATACCGGGCTCGAACAAGCCCGATGGCGATCTTGCCTTCGAAGTCGTGCGGCTCTGCTATGAAAAAGGCTTGCTCCTGTTCTCGCCAGTCGGCGTCGGAGGAGCCACGGTGAAAATTGCACCGCCGCTCATAATCTCCGAGGAAGCGATTCTCGAAAGCACCGCCGTTCTCGACGAGGCGTTTGCACAGGCTCTTTCCACAGGCCGCGCGCAAGCAGTCTGATGCCGATGCAAATAACCGTAGCGGGCGGCGGCATGATCGTCCACGATCAGCTTCTGCCGTCTTTTTATCAACTCCAGCGGCTGGGCCTTGTCGATGGCGTCACGGTTTGTGCGCGCCATGAGAAAACGCTGAATGCTCTGAAGGAATCGGAGACGATACGGAAAGGATTTCCGCGCCGGCAGTTCCGATCGTTTCTGAAGCCGTATGAGGAAGCCTTCGCGGAGATGCCGCCGCGCAACATTGCGGTGGTCGCCCTGCCCGATCAGCTTCATTTCGATGCCGTCATGAAGGCGCTCGAAGCCGGACATCATGTCATCAGCGTGAAACCACTGGTGCTGAGCGCCGCGCACAGCCACGCGATCGAAAAGGAAGCCCGAAGCCGTGGACTTTTTGTCGGTATTGAGTATCACAAACGCTTTGACGACCGCAGCCTGATGGCGCGAAGCAAGTATCGGGGCGGCGAGTTCGGTGAGTTTCGCCTCGGGACGGCTTCTCTCATGGAGAAGTGGTATTACCGGCACTCGAATTTCCAGAACTGGTTCACGACCGAAAACACCGACGCATTCACATATATCGGCTGTCATTACGTTGACCT
The DNA here is from genome assembly GCA_963802915.1 of Bryobacterales bacterium. Lineage (GTDB taxonomy): Bacteria > Acidobacteriota > Terriglobia > Bryobacterales > Bryobacteraceae > JAICMB01. The sequence goes on along the minus strand of CAWDKQ010000014.1, from coordinate 60,751 downwards.
CGTCCACTTCATTACCGGTCTGCTGCCATCCGCGGTGAGCGTCTACGGCATCAAAGACGAATTGCCGAACGGGAAGGAAGGCCTTTTGTGGACCGACGCCCGCGTGATCTGGAACAACGGAGCTTGCCTCAATGTGCAGAACTCTCTCAGCTTTCCTGACGATGGCCCGGGGACGAACACGCAGGGCCTGGCGATGTACTGCTCGGCTAATGGAAAAGGCACGATGTTGCGGCATTCCGATCAGTATCGCGGGCTCGAATATGTTCACACGGAGCGAGGCGAAACGAGGTATGCGGAACCGAGTCCCGATTATTTCCAATATGTCGATCTCGGCGGCGAGGGGCTCACGCCGGTAGGCTATGGCTACCGGTCTATCGAACATCTTGTCCGCGCCTGCCAGCAGGTCGAAGAATCCGCGGACCGGGGCCGGACGCTCAATGAGATCGACAGCGAAGGTCTCCTCGCAACTCCCGCCAACAGCAGCTACAACGAACGAACTATCGAAGCCGCCCGCCGATCGATCCTAAACGGTGGGAGCCTGGAAACGACGAACGACGAACGAACAACTACGAACGCTACATATGAACACACGACAGCTAGGTAACAGCGACCTTCATATCACACCGATCGGCATCGGCGCCTGGGCAATGGGCGGAGGTGGATGGGCTTTTGCATGGGGGCCCCAGGACGACAACGAATCCATTGAAGCGATTCACGCGGCGCTCGACGCCGGCGTCAATTGGATCGATACGGCAGCCATCTACGGTCTCGGCCACTCCGAAGAGGTCGTGGCGCGCGCTCTCGAGGGCCGTGCCAACAAACCTTATGTGTTCACGAAATGTGAGCGCGTCTGGGACAAGGACGGAAAAATCAGCGGCAGCCTGAAGGCCGATTCCATTCGCCAAGAATGCGAGGCCAGCCTGCGGCGTCTGAAACTGGACGTGATCGATCTCTATCAGATCCATTGGCCAAGTCCGGAAGAGGATATCGAAGAAGGCTGGAGCACAATGGCGAAGCTCAATGAGGAAGGGAAAGTTCGCTGGATCGGCGTCTCAAACTTCAACGTTCAGCAGATGGAGCGCTGCCTGAAAATTGCCCCGATCACCTCACTGCAGCCGCCATATTCTTTGCTCGCTCGCGGTATTGAAAACGAAGTTTTCCCCTTCGTGGCCAAACATAAGATTGGCGTCATTGTTTATTCGCCGATGAAGAGCGGCCTGCTGAGCGGCGCGATGACGAAAGAGCGTGTAGCGAATTTTGCTCCTGACGACCATCGGCGCAACCGTCCCGAATTCAAAGAGCCAGCCCTGTCGGAGAATCTCAAGCTCGCCGAGCAGCTTCGCGAAATCGGAGCTCGCCACGGCCGGACTACTGGAGAAGCCGCCATTGCGTGGACGCTGCGTCGTCCGGAAGTGACCGCGGCCATCGTCGGAATGCGTTCCGCCGAGCAGGTAAAAGGCGTCATTGGCGCTCTCGACTTCCGCCTCACCGAGGATGAAATCGCGCAGATCTCGGAACCCGTTTCAGCGCGCTAATCGAGCCGTCCCATTCGTTCCGGAAGCTTGGGCTGATTGGCGACATCCACGCCAACGATAAAGCCAAACTGTGCCGCTTCCACCATCCCAGCGAAGTCCCAGTCCTCGCGATATTCATCCGAGGGTTGGTGATAATGCTTGTCGTTGTATTCTTCGAAGATCTTCTCGCCGTAATCGGCGGGCTTTCCGGCAAACTGGCTGCCGAGCTCAATCGAAAACGCGGGTACGCCGGCGTGCGCGAATGAGAAATGGTCGGACCGGAAATAAGCGCCTTGTTCCGGATGCGATTCCGGCTTGATCGCAACATCCATGCGCCGCGCCGCCTGCTCGACGACGGGCCACACCGAGGTCCGCTCCGCTCCCGTCACTGAGATGTCCTGGGTGCGTCCAAACGGATAAAAGGCATCGAAGTTGAGATCGAGCGCTGTTTGCGCCAAAGGGAATATGGGATGCGTCGCGTAGTATTCCGAACCGCGCAGCCCGGATTCTTCGGCCGTAACCGCCAGGAACAATGCCGATCGCCGCGGTTTCTGTGGAAGCTCCGCCCACGCGCGAGCGAGTTCAATCAGCATGCCGCATCCGGTCGCGTTGTCTACTGCTCCGTTATAAATCCGATCCCCATTGACTGCCGGTCCGATCCCGAGATGATCCCAATGCGCGCTATATACGACGTATTGCGATTTGAGCTGCGGATCGCTGCCCGGTACAACCGCGGCAACATTGCGCGATTCGATCTGCCGCACCTTCGTCGGGATGTTCGCGCGGATGCGAATGCCGAGTGGGATGGGCTTGAAATCCCGTTGATTTGCGGCGTTCAACAGTTCATTCAGGTTCCGGCCGGCCAGCGCGAACAGCCGCTCGCCCGCATCCTGGGTCAACCATCCGGCGAGTGAAAGCGCATGCTCACCCGGCGCGACCTTGACTTCGGGATCTTCTTTGCTCCAAGAGCTGCGGACCACGTCCCAGCCGTATCCCGCGGTCGGAGTCGTGTGGACGATCAACACCGCGCGAGCACCGCGGCGAGTTGCTTCTTCGTATTTGTACGTCCAGCGGCCGTAGTAGGTGAGAGCGCGTCCGCCGAAAAACTTGGGATCGTCCGACGGAGGCTCGTTCGTGAACAGGATCAGGACCTTACCCTTAACATCCACCCCCTTGAAATCGTCCCAATGAAATTCCGGAGCTGAGATGCCGTGGCCGACAAAAACGGCCTCTGCGTCGAACTGATCTTCCGGAGTTTGTTTCAAGTTGGCGCCGACAAAATCCTCGAGCCAGCGGAACGAAACGGATTTCCCATGCGCCTCGGCCGATATGGTCGCGGCAGGCTCCGTGGCAACGCCGACCAGCGGTACACGCTGGAAATAAGTTCCATCGTCACCGGCAGGCTTGGCTCCGATGAGAGCAAACTGCGTTGCAATGTAGTCAGTGGCAAGGTCTCCGCCTCGCGTGCCGACGCCGCGGCCCTCCAGCAGGTCGCTCGAGAGGAATTTCACATGCGCGCGAATCCGTGAGCCGGAAATGTCGGGCGCTTGCGCGAAAACTACTGTCGCCGCAAGCAAGCCGGAAAAGAAAACTCGAAGTTGCACACAGTCATTATGCGGCACGTACATTGGTAATAGTGCACTTTGAAATTCAGGCCGTGTGTCGACAAACGGGCGCGCGCGCCGGCCTCCTTCATACCAACCACGGAATCGTCGAGACGCCCGTCTTCATGCCGGTCGGTACACAGGCAACTGTAAAGGCGAATCATGCAGCGGGACCTGGCCGGGCGAACTGGATGCCAAGATCATTCTCGCCAACACCTACCATTTTTTCTGCGGCCCGGACCCGAGCTGATCCGGCAGCTCGGCGGACTGCACCGTTTCATGTCGTGGGATCGTGCGATTCTCACCGATTCCGGCGGCTTTCAGGTTTTCAGCCTGAGCGATCTGCGAAAAATCACCGACGAGGGCGTCCTCTTTCGCTCCCACTTGAACGGCGATGCGCACCTTTTCACGCCGGAATCCACCATCGACACGCAACTCGCGTTTGGCAGCGACATCATGATGGTCCTGGATGAGTGCCTGGCCTATCCGGCGAGCCACGAGGCTGCGAAAGAGGCCATGCGTCGGACCGTCGCGTGGGCGAGGGCCGGAGTCGAGCATTGGAGGAGCGCCCCGGAATCCGAGATTCCAGTCGGCGCAGTTTTCCCGATCGTTCAGGGCTCCATGTACCCCGATCTGCGGGCCGAGTGCGCCCGGGAGCTGATCGAGTTAGACGCGCCGGGATATGCGATCGGGGGGCTGAGCGTCGGAGAGCCCAGGGCCCTCAGCCTGGAAATGACCGAAGTCACGGCGCCTCTGCTCCCACGCGATCGGCCGCGTTATGTCATGGGCGTGGGTATGCCAGAGGAACTGCCCGAATACGTTGCCCGCGGCGTGGACATGATGGATTGCGTACTTCCCTCCCGCAACGCCCGAAACGGCTGCCTGTTTACGTCCGAGGGCCGCATCAGTCATAAAACAGGCCCGCTATCGAGACGACCCAGCGCCGCTCGACCCCAAGTGCGGCTGCTACACGTGCCGGACGTACTCTCGCGCCTATTTGCGTCACCTGTATCAGTCCAGCGAAATGCTGTTCTCGACGTTGGCTACGTTACACAATTTAAAGCACTACCTTGACATCATGCGCCAAATGAGGCAGGCTATACTGCTTGGGAGATTCCCGGCGTATCTGGACGCGTTGCGTGCGGAAGCGGTAACATAAAAAGTAAGCCTTCATCTCCTGTCGGACCCTTTTCCCATTTTTTTAAAGATTTGATGGCAGTTGGTTGTCGGCAGTTTGCAGCGCAAGCGAAATGAACCTATTTGGACTCCTCCTACAAAGCGGCGCGGGTGGTAACCCGCTCCTCGCGTTCCTGCCTCTTGTCCTGATCATTGGCATCTTTTATTTTCTGGTGATGATGCCGATGCAGAAGCAGAAGCGCCAGCAAGCGCAAATGCTGCGTGAATTGCAGAATGGCAACGTCGTTCTGACAACCGGCGGGATTGTAGGTACTATCGTTACTATCAACGCCGACGATACATTGATCCTCAGGGTGAAGCCTGACAATATAAAGCTACAGGTGGCGCGCAGTTCGGTGAGCGGACTCGTAGCCGAGGAGAAGAAAACGTAGGGGTCCCCCTAAGCGTTCGCCCATCGGCGGACGAAATACTACGAGTGAACGAATTCCAATGAAGCGCAATCTTAAGATCAAAGCAGCCGTCATCATTGCCGTTGTCCTGATCTGCCTTTACGGCGTGATCGGCATTCCGAAGTCCGGAGCGGACATCGCCAAGAACTTCGAAAACAATATTAAACTTGGGCTCGACCTGAAAGGTGGCACCCAGCTTGTTATGCAGGTGCAACTCCAGGACGCGTTTAAAGCCGTGGCAGACGGCGTAATCGAGCGCATGAAGGACGAGTTGCGCAAGGCCAACATCGAGCCCGGCGAGATTACCCGTAACGAGCCGAACCGCGTCGAGGACGCTGACAAGATCGAGGTCGATATCAAAGGTATCCCTGCAACTCGCGCCGGCGATTTTCGCCGCCTGGTGACCGATACCTTCACCGACTGGAATCTGAACCCCGTTGCCGGTAGCTCCACGGATTACCGCATGACCGTCAAGCCGACCGCGGCTCTTCAAATCCGGCATGACACGATGCAGCAGACCATGCTTACTATCGAACGTAAGATCAATGGTTTGGGTCTGGCCGAGACCTCCGTCCAGCCGACCGGGCGCGATGAAAACGAAGCGGAGCTGCTGGTCCAGCTTCCTGGGGTCGACGATCCGGCTCGCGTAAAAGACATTTTGAAGACGCAGGCGGTTTTGGAGTGGGACGAGGTTAAGGACGGTCCGTTTACCTCGCGCGAGGACGGGCTGGCGAAACACGGCGGCGTTCTGCCGTTGAATACAAAGCTTGTTCCTTCGGTGTCGCACGGGGGCCCTCAAGAATGGTGGCTGGTCTCGCGCATACCGGTGGTCCGTGGGACCGATCATCCGCAGCGCGCACGCCAGCCAGGGCGAAATGGGCCGTTGGGAGACCGATTTTGTCCTGAATCAGGATGCCGCGAGCCGCTTCCAGCGCTATACGGAAGCCAATATCAATAACCGCGCGGCCATCGTGGTCGATGGCCAGGCGATCAGCGTTCCGACCATTCAGAGCGCCATCAGCGACAGCGGCCGGATCACTGGCGCTTCGACTCATGAAGAGGCGTCGGACCTGGCGCTCAATCTAAATGCGGGATCGCTTCCCGCCAGCATCGTTTACCAGGAAGAACGGACCGTCGGCCCGTCCCTGGGAGCGGACTCGATCCGGGACGGCCTGCGCGCCGGCATTGTCGGCGTTATTGCCGTGATCGTTGTGATGCTGGTGTACTACAAGCGGGCTGGAATCAATGCGACGCTTGCCCTGATTTTAAATGCGGTCATTCTGATCGCGGTCCTGAGCTATTTTGGGGCGACTCTGACACTGCCCGGTATTGCGGGCGTAATCCTCACCATTGGTATGGCGGTGGATAGTAATGTCCTTATCTTTGAGCGCATTCGCGAGGAGCTGCGGGCGGGTAAAGCCATTGTGGCCGCCGTCGACGCGGGTTTTGCGAAGGCGTTCCTGACCATTATCGATACTCACGTCACTACGATCGTCTCGTGCGCGTTCCTGTTTATTTTCGGAACTGGACCCGTCAAAGGGTTTGCCGTGACGCTTCTGATTGGCCTGTTCGCCAACCTCTTCACGGCGGTTTGGGTCTCCAAGACGATCTTCGATTTCGAACTGTCGGGCCCGAAGCGGGTCGAGACTCTGAGTATTTAAGGCCGGCCGCGAAAGCGGTCTAACTTTTCGCCTCGCGGCGGGAACAATGTGGAAGAAGCCGGTGTCTATAGTTATCGAATGCCGGCCCTGTAGGCTGCATGGAATTATTCAAGAACACAAACTTTGACTTTTTAGGTAAGAAGTGGCCATTCATCATCATGTCGTTGGTGCTAACGGCGGCGGGCTTGATCAGCCTCGCCATGAAGGGTGGTCCCCGGTACGGCATTGATTTCAGGGGTGGTGCGCTCGTGACGGTGAGATTTGCTCAACGTCCTCCGGTCGAGAAAGTGCGCGGGGCGCTTTCCGGTAAGCTCCCTGTCGAGGTCCAGGAGGTCACGGACAACAACCAGGACGACATCATCGGAACCGATGTGCATAACGACCGTGAAATGGAACAGGCCAGCTCCACAATCGTGAACAGCCTGAACACCACGTTCGGCCAGCCGGGGAATGGAAAGCTGGACATCAACAATTCCGGCAAGGATGCCATCGCGGAACGGCTGCGCGACCCGTTGCAACGCGCCGGCGTCGGTTTGAACGATCAACAGCTCAACGATCTGGCCACGAACATCGCGAACTATCGGACCAGCCATGGAGGGCTGATTCGGAATCTTTCGGAATTGAGAAGCGTCCCTGGCGTCACATCACAGGTTTTGAGTGTGATTGAGCAGGAGACCTATGCCGCGCCATTTACGATCCTCAAGAGGGACATTGTCGGGCCGCGCGTCGGCGCCGAGTTGCAGCGCAAAGCGCTCCTCGCAGTGATGTATGCGTTGGCCGGCATGCTGGTTTATATCGCGTTCCGGTTTGAGTGGATTTACGGTGTGGCCGCGGTGATTGCAGTGTTCCACGACACTATCATCACCATCGGGCTGTTCTCTCTGTTCAACAAAGAGATCACCCTGACCGTGGTCGCGGCGCTGTTGACGTTGGTCGGTTATTCGATGAACGACACGATCGTTGTTTTCGATCGTATCCGCGAGAATTTGAAGCTGCTGCGCAGGGAACCTCTGGAGTCTCTGATCAACAAAAGTGTTAACCAGACGTTAAGTAGAACCGTCTTGACATCAGGACTTACGCTGCTGACCGCTCTCTCGCTTTTCTTCTTCGGCGGTCAGGTACTAAACGGGTTTTCTTTCGCGCTGGTGGTTGGTATTATCGTTGGAACCTATTCTTCGATTTTCATTGCAAGCCCGATTCTGATATTCTGGCAGAACTTCATTGAGAGCCGGAAGTCGAAGCGGCCCGCGCCGGTTCCAGTTGCACCGGCCAGAGAGAACGTGCGGAGAGGTACCGCCAAAGTGAAGTAGCCGTCACGTCGGAGTACCCCTCCGAATGTCGGCGCGAAAATTGATTTTACCCGTTAGAGGGAGAGAAACAGTTATGTTCGACCAGACATTTGTAGATGGTACAGGCAAGACCAAAAAACCGTGGACGGTTGCGTTCGCGTTTGGGCTAGAGATCCTTGCGATCACGATTGCCATCCTGATTCCGCTCATTTATACGGATACGCTGCCGCGCGCGCAGTTGACAACCTTCCTGACGGCGCCACCGCCTCCACCGCCACCACCGCCGCCTCCGCCCCCCGAAGCACCGAAAGTGGTGAAAGTGATCCCCCGCCAGTTCGATGCCGGCCGCTTGATGGCGCCGAAGTCGATTCCCAAAGATATCGCGATGATCAAGGAAGACGAATTGCCTCCTCCATCCGCGTCTGGCGTAGTAGGTGGAGTTCCGGGCGGCGTTCCCGGCGGCGTTTCGGGCGGCCTTGGAAACATTCTGGGAGCGATGCCGACAGCGGCTCCTCCGCCTCCCAAGCCGGTGGAACAACCCAAAATATCGCGTATCCGAGTGGGCGGTAACGTTCAGGCCGCAAACCTAATCCGGAAGGTGACGCCGAATTATCCTCCGTTGGCCAAGCAAGCTCGCGTGCAAGGCACGGTGCGTTTCACCGCCATCATCGGCAAGGATGGCACTATTCAGAATCTACAACTGGTCAGCGGTCACCCGCTTGTTGGTGCAGGCGCCCAGGAAGCCGTGAAACAGTGGCAGTACAGACCGACGCTGTTGAACGGCGAGCCGGTGGAAGTCGTCACGCAGATCGACGTGAACTTCACCTTGAGTCAGTAAAAAGCACAAGTCGTCCCGGCTTGTTCCGCCATCGGCCCTACGGAAGAAAAGGCAGCGCGGATCGAAGAAAGGGACTGCTGTGCGTGGATGTTAGAGTCAGTTAGTTAAAATTCAACTCGCAGGAGAAAACAATGTTGCTACAGTTGCAAGTTTGGGGGATGATGCTCCTCCAGGAATCAGCAGCTCCCGGATGCGATGTCCGCTCCATGTGGTCCCAGATGGGATGGCTAGCCAAAGCAGTCGTCATCGCACTCTTCCTCATGTCCGCCTGGTCCATTGGCGTCATGATCGATCGTCTTATTGCATATAATGGCGCTCGCAAACAATCCCGTCAGTTCGCCCCCGCGGTAGCAGGAGCTCTGCGTGAAGGCAAGCTGGATGAGGCCATCAAGATCGCGGATCGCTACAACAAGAGCCATCTGGCGAAGGTTGTGGTCGCCGGTCTGCAGGAATTCCGTGCTCATCAGTTGAGCACCGAAATTCCGGGCGAGGAAATCGAGGCGTCCAAACGCGCTCTCGACCGCGCTGAAGCGATTGTGCATGCGGAACTGAAACGTGGCGTAAGCACGCTGGCCACTATCGGCTCCACGGCGCCCTTCGTCGGACTGTTCGGAACGGTCGTCGGCATCATCCACGCGTTCACCGGTATTTCGACGGAGAAGTCCACCGGTCTGGCCGCGGTCGCCGGCGGTATTTCGGAAGCCCTGGTCACCACGGCTATCGGTCTGTTCGTGGCCATTCCGGCCGTCTGGATGTTCAACTACTTCACGAACCGCATTGATGCGTTCGATGTCGAGATGGGCAACTCCAGTTCGGAATTGATCGACTACTTCCTGAAGCGCACGCAGCGCGCGGGAGCTACGAAGTAGAGTTAGACCGGGCGAGTTGAATCGGGAGTGGAATAGGTCTTCGGACCTGTGTCCACTTCGGAAGGATTAAAACATATGCAAAAGAAAAAAGCTCCGCCTCCGGTATCCGACATCAACGTTACGCCGATGGTCGACGTGATGCTTGTGCTGCTGATCATCTTCATGGTCATCACGCCCATGTTGAGCAAAGGCACACCCGTCGACATGTACAAGGCGAAAAATCCGATCGCCATGCAGGATGCGGACAAGGAAGATGCCGTGATCGTAGCTGTGACCCGCGATGGCAGGGTTTTCCTGGCTCCGGGAAACACGCAGACCTCGGCTGACCAACTCCCTCAAAAAGTTAAGGACCTGATTGCCAATCGGCCAACAAGACAGTTTATATCAGAGCCGATGTTCGCGCCCGGTATGAAAAAGTCGAGGACGTCGTCGACAATCTTCGGGCTGCTGGTATCGACGAGTTGGGTTTGCTTACCGAACAGGTGCCGCCCAACGAGAGAACCAAGACGGCGGCCGGTAGCTAAGCCGCGCTTATCTTAAAGGAGTAATTTACTATGTCCATGGCAGTAGGCGGCGGTGGTGGCGGAGCCAAAGCCGATATCAACGTAACTCCGCTAATCGACGTGCTCCTGGTGCTTCTGATCATCTTCATGGTCATCACGCCATTGACGCCGCACGGGCTTGAAGCGCTAGCGCCGCAGCCGCCCGACAAGAACAAACCGCAGAACAGATACCGATCTGAGGACCGTGGTCATCGTCATCGACAAGAACCGGAAGATGATGTTGAACCAGGACCCGATCGAAGAGAGCCAGCTGCAGCAGCGCTTGATCGACATCTTCAAGACTCGCGCCGAGCGCATCGTCTTTGTTAAAGGCGACCCGGATCTCGAGTATCGTGACGTCGCCAAAGCGATCGATATCGCCAAGGGCGCGCAGATGGATAAGATCGGCCTGATGACGCCGAAGGTGGAGGCCGGCCAGTAAATCGCCGCTTGTGGATGAGCGTGAGGCATCGTCTTCGCGTCCTATCCGTGGTTCAATGGTGGTTCATAGACATATGAAAAAAATCATCGCCGTTTTGGGCCTTGGTGCGCTGGTGTTTCTGGCCACCGGCTGCGACAAGCTGAAGTCCCGAGATGCAATCAATAAAGGCATCCAGTCCTACCGCAATGCCCGGTACACGGAAGCCGTGGAGTTCTTCAAAAGGTCCGTTGCGCTCGATCCTACGAACGTGAACGGCAAGCTCTACCTGGCGACGGCTTACATGACGCAGTACGTGCCCGGCTCGGACGACCCTAAAAACGTTCAGTTCGCGAACGCCGCCAGGGACCAGTTTCTGGCGGTATTGAAAGACAATCCCAACGACCGGACAGCGCTCGCTTCCCTTGCCTCGCTGAGTTACCAGGAAGCTCAGGGAATCCCGAAGATGGAGGACAAAGTCAAGAAGCTTGACGAGTCCAAGGAATGGTACGAAAAGCTGATCGCGGCCGACCCTCAGAACAAGGAAGGGTATTACAGCCTGGCTGTTATCGACTGGCTGAAATGGTATCCGAACCTGATGACGGCCCGTGCAGAGATGGGCATGAAGCCGGAAGACCCCGGTCCGTTAAAGGACAAGAAGGTGAAGGCCGAGCTCAAAGAGAAATACGGCCCGCTGATCGACGATGGGATTGCCAAACTGAACACGGCCCTCAAGATCGATCCGAACTATGATGACGCCATGGCGTACATGAACCTTCTGATTCGCGAGAAAGCCGACCTTTCGGATACTCCCGACCAATACAAGGCGCAGGTGGCGGAAGCTGACACCTGGGTTCAGAAGTCCCTTGAGACTAAGAAGGCTAAGGCTGCGAAAGCACCCGCCGCGGGCGACGTCTCCGGAGCCGGTAAGTAATTCCTCGATCCCCTACATGCGCAGGGCAGGCGATTCCGCCTGTCCTCGCATGTTAAGCATTCCCCTCTCTTTTTTCTCCGCGATTCTCTCCACCATTCTCAATACCGGCGCAACGGCGTCGAACTTCTTCTGAAAGATCAGAAGCGAGTCGTCTCCACGCATTACTCTGCAGAACGCTCGCCAGATGCGGTCGTAGCCATCGATTGCCCGATACAGAAAGTGCGGGAATGCGGTGAGCAACGAAAGCATTTTCCGCGACCAGAACAACTCCTCACCGATCTCTTCGAGAACACGCCGATCGTAGATTCCGGTATCCTCTTGCTCGCGGCGCAATAACTCTGCCACAGTCCGGGAAACGATGCCCGCACTGAGGAGCGCGCACGAGAGACCATCGCCTGTCAACGGGTCCACCAGACCGGCCGCATCCCCCGCCAGCAGAACGTTCCCTTGGGAAAAGCGTATTCCCGGGAGAATGCTTGGCAACTGGTGGCCCCGAAACGGGAGGCTCTCGAATGCTCCCGGCTTCAGGATTTTCTCCGTTTCGAGCAAGCGCGCCAAATAGGGCCGCAGCATCTTGCCGACGGCCGGAGGACCTCCGACGCCGATATTCGCATAGCCCCGTTTGGGAAAGATCCATCCGTAGCCGCTGGGAAGCGATCCCCAGTCGATGCGCGCAATCGAAGGATCCGTCGCATTTGGCCGTAAGCAATCTTCGGGGACTTCGCACGAGATTGCGACTGCCCAGTGATAATCCGAACGTGGATTGATCGACTGGCGTATGACGCTGTTTGCACCATCGGCTCCGATGATGAAACGAGCCGCCATTGGCCCCCGGCTAGTATCGATAGTCGTGAATCCCCTGCTAGTGGCCTCGATCCCCGTCACACGGCAATTCTCGATTACAGAGGCGCCCGCCGCACGGGCCTGATCGAGCAGCAGCGCGTCGAACTCACGCCGCAGCACGCCGTACATCAAAGGAGCGCCGCTCCGTTTCTGAAAGCGAGGCCCGCAAGCGTAGCTAAAACAAACGCCATCCAACTCGCTGCGCCGGGTAGAAGTCCAGTCGAAAGGGATCTGAAGCGCGGCGCGATGCTGGAGACCACCCCCGCAAGTTTTGTCGCGCGGAAAAGACTGCGCGTCTAAAACCATCGTCCGAACGCCGGAATTCGCAAGATGATATGCGGCCAGCGAGCCGGTCGGCCCGGCTCCAACCACGATGACGTCGTAATGCGATTCTCCTCCGGGATACACGATGAATTCAGAGTATACCGAAGTGTCTAAGGAGCCCTACCAACGCCGGCGGGCATGAGAGCCGCCGCCGCCCCAGCCGCCCACATCAGCGATCACGGCGATGATGAGCCAGACCAGGTTAATTCCTGCAATCGGCAGGCCGCTGTTCACCTCCCACGCATAAACGATAGTCGTGATCGGCAGGAAAATGAACCCCAGAATCGGAATCAACCACTCGTGATGGAAGGCTCTGCCGAGATAGTCCGACAAGAAGAACATCAGCAGCAGAATGATACGCGGGAAGAACAGGATGAGGAGAACGAGAAGGCAGGGCATCGGGTAGCTGGCGTCCTAAGAACCGACCCGTATTGTAACGCTACCCGGGTCATGGGAGCGGGCAACGCTATTGCTGACTATACGGATCGACTCCTGCGATGCGCGGCCGTCAGTGAAGTGCGCCACCAGGCGGATGCCCACATTAGAAGTGAAGGGCGAATACTGAATCGCGCCGCCGGAGATTTGTCCTTTCAGAAGCAGCAAGTGCGTGGGATGAGAACCGTCGTCAATGTACAGGTCCGCGCTATAAGCGCCGGCCAAAGATGCTGCCGCTGGATCCCATCGAACGACCAGATCGCGGCCGGACTGGCCTGTCTCCAATCCGAATGCAGCGGCCACAGGAGCATTGCGAGCTACCCGCATCACATGAACATCTGCGTAAGCCAATGCAGCCGCACCTGCAAAAAGTGCGGCAATTAACCACGCGCGACCACCCAGCGTTTTTATATTTTTCACGCCTCCGAGGCCTCCACTCGCCTACGTTGGACGCCGAAGCCTGAAGTAAGTTACTGCTGTCGCCCCTGATCTTGGACTATGTACTACGCCGCGAGTGGGCCGTTTTGGATCGGGCGCGAGAACTTTTGGGCTTACCGGGAGTAATGGGAGCCTCTTTCGCGGCCCACCGCCCGAGGCGATAATCACGCGAGTAACCGGCAGTATCGTTGCGGATTGTCACGGTGACGGCGCCCCCCGCATCGCAGACATACTTCTCTTCGATGGTCTGATGACGCACGCGGTCCAAGTGCTGCACGGGAGTCTCATCGACATCGCCAAGCTGGGGATCGAATGGGAACCGGATTTCATCCCAAACCGTGATGTCGCCCGCCGGTCGAGTGTCGGCATCGATGTGACTGCATTCGAGGTATCGAAACACTCCCACGTTATGCACCGGACAATAGTAGCGGCTGATTTCAAGAGCCGGTTCGTCTCGCGCCGGCAGCGGAGTGCCTTTGGGAAACAGAGGATCGAAAGTAATGTTGCGGCCCTCGTCTCCTTCGCGCCACACGCCGAAGTAGCGGGTAAAGTGATCGCGCAACACATAGCCGGCTTGGGAATCAGACTGAATCGCTAAACCGATCGCCGTGGCCGAACGAGTGTGAGCCGAGCGTTTTACGCGGCGTCCGAACTTTTCTTTGAGAACGCGTCCCACCAACGGCAGTTCGCTCCCGCCGCCTGTCACGTAGAGCGCGTCGAGATCGGCAGCCTTTCCAGAGGCGAGCAGATCTTCGACCAGGTTCACCGTTTCCTCCAGCATGGGACGGCAGCGGTCGTAATATTCGTTGATCGGAATTGAGACAGTTCCTAGTCCTTCGCGTACGGCATCCAGATCGAGAACGATCTTGCGCGTGTTGGGATGCAGCGCTTCTTTTTTGACGCGGCATTCTTCGTGAAGCCGGAAAGTCTCCGATTGGTTCAGGCTGCCGTAAATATCCGGCGCGACCGCCATTTCGGCGAGCGCAAGATCGAAATCGTCGCCGCCCAGCGTCGGAATTCCTTCCGATATAATGACGCGATGTTCACGGTCGCCCATCTCGACCAGCGACGCATCGAAGGTCCCACCTCCAAGATCGTATACCAGCAGCAGGCCGGGTTCTGGATTCTTGTGACTGTATTCAATGCTGGCCGCGGACGGTTCGTTCAAAATTCCGATCACGTCGAAGCCGGCGCAGCGGAACGCTTCCGTCGTTAGAAAGCGCTGGTTCCCGTTCGCGTTTGCCGGAACACCGAGCATCGCTTCGATCTTTTCGTGGGGAAGCTGCGCGCGGATGGCGCGAGCCATCTCGCCCAGCAACTGGAGCAGCGGAATACTTTGCTTTCCGATTTCGATGCGCGTACGCGGACCTGCATCGTCCATAACGCGTTTCAAAGATCGGACCACCGTCCAGTCCGCTTCCTGCTGCCGTATCCAGGCTTCCCACCCGTAGACGCGCTGCTCGCCGCGAACGGCAACCAGCGATGGAAACCAATCGTGCGCCGAACCATCCGGGGCTTCAAACGAGAGCACTGGATAATTCCCCCGATCGACGGCCGCAACTACAGTTCGTGTCGTTCCGAAATCGATTCCTAAACGCATTTATACTCGCCGCAGTTTGGTGACGCGTCCGTCGGCGATCCACTCCACTACGTAGATATTTCCTTCCCGATCCCAGCAGGCCGCGTGCGGTGAAACGAATTTTCCCGTTACACGCATTTCATGCGGCAGGTTTGGCCAACCCTTCGAGTTCCAGACCTCCGGGTTGTCGCCGAGATGCGTAATCAGCTTGTTGTTTTTGTCGAAAATCGTGACCCGGCCGTAGAGGTCCGGAATCAGAAGCTCGCCATTCTTTTGGTCGAAATGGCATGGTCTGCGAAGTTCATCGGTGACGAAACCGATATGCTTGCCGTCGAGCGTGAAGTTCTGCAACCGGGCATTGCTCCGGTCGGCGACCGTGATGATCGGCTGAGTCCCTCGTGTATCGATCCAGATGCCGTGCGGACAATCGAGCTGGCCGGCTTCTTTACCTTTGCCACCCCACGATCGTATGTATTCCGCTTTGGAATTGTACTGATGAATCCAGCTCAACCCATAGCCGTCCGCGATGTAAACATCGCCGTTCGGAGCGACGGCCACATTGGTCGGCTTGTACTGTTCTTCTTTCTCGTAGGCTGCGCATTCCCGTGGATACCGGAGGACCCAAAGCCGTTCGCCATCGAGGGTCGTCTTGGCAACCAGGTGACGCTCCGGATCGGCAAGGTACAAGTACTCTGTTTTGCCCTCTTTGCTGAGAAGCAGACCGTGGGCGCCGACTTCGAAATCTTCGCCCCAGCTCTTGACGAACTTGCCATCGCGGTCGAAAATCGCAACGGCATCCTTGCTGCGATTGTGGATGATGATCCGTTCTTCGGAATCCATCGCCACGCCGTGCGTGTATCCATATTGGCGTCCATTGGGGAGCTGGCCCCAATCGCCCACGAACTCATAGGTATGCGCGCCGCTGCCCAGGGTGACCGCTTTGCTGCCAAGCAGCAGAGTTGGTCCGCTTACCGCAGCGGCGGCGGTCTTGAATAAATGCCTTCGCGACATCGCCATGGACTCTCAATTTTAGCAGCTATCGCCAGCAGCCCGTAGCGAAAGTGGATGGAGGCCAACACGGAGACAGGCACCGAGAATTCCGCGCAGCGCACGGGCGACTTTTCTAAGCTTTAAAGGCGCGGAATCTCGTAGTCAGCCAAGGCGTTGGCAGCGCGACCAGTTTTACACGGGCTACCAGGGGATCACGCCCCGGCTTTCCGTGCCCTTCCGTCCACGACGATCTTTGCCAGACGCTCGCGATGAAAGGAAGCATCGCCGAAAGCGATCTCCGAGGCTTTCGCGCGCCGGTAGTAAAGATGGCAATCGTTCTCCCACAGGAAGCCCATCCCGCCATGGACCTGGATCGCCCGGTTGCCGACCTCGCGATATGCTTCGCTCGCATAGCTCTTCGCAATGGAAACCGCTTCCGCGAGTCTCTGGAAGTTGTTCGTGAACGGCGTAGCAGGCGTAGTAGGCGGCGGATCGAGAGCTCTCCGTGAGCAGGAGCATGTCGGCGCAAAGATGCTGGACCGCCTGGAATTGGCCGATGGGACGTCCGAACTGCTTGCGCGTCTTGGCGTAGGCGACCGTAATCTCGAGCAGGCGCTGCATGCCGCCCGTCATTTCGGCTGTCAACCCCGCTGTCGCCAGATCGAGCGCCGGCTGGAGCGCGTCGAGGTTGAGGTTTTCCGCGCTCGCCTCCGCTTCGATCTCATAAAGAGGTCGAGTGAGATCCAGCGCCGGTGTATGCCTCGCTTGGAACCGATCCGTGATGACGAGCGCCGATTCTGATGCCTGGATGATGAAGTCAGCCACGCCCGCGTCGAGAACAAACCGGAATGGGGCGATGGCCACCGTGCCTTTCAGGTGCCCATTGGCGATCTCCGGAAGATACTTGCGTTTCTGAGATTCCGTGCCGCCGCGCTCGATAATCGCCGCCGCAAGCATCGTACTTAGAAAAGGGCCCGGCAGCAGCGCGTAGCCCATCTCTTCGAGCACCACGCCCATCTCCACCATGCCCATCCCGTACCCGCCGTATTCTTCTGGAATCAGCAGCCCGGTCCAGCCCTGCGCCGCGATTTTGGACCACAATCCGGCATCGAAAGCGGTCTCCGTTTCGATCAGCTTTCGAACTGTCGCGATCGGGCACTCCGCGTTCAGGAACTCACGAGCGGACTTCTTCAGCGTTTCTTGTGTTTCGCTCAGACCGAATTGCATGATGTCCTCTCGTCAGTAACTCTTGGGAAGTCCGAGTACGAAATGCCCGACAATGTTGCGCTGGATCTCGGAAGTGCCTGCCTCGATGGTGTTGCCGCGAGCGCGCAGAAACGAGTAAGCCCAAGTCCCATCGTCGATGGCGCCCGAGGCTCCTTTCGCAAGCTGACCATAAGGCCCCAGCATCTCCATAGCGACCTGCTGGAAGCGTTGATTGAATTCGCTCCAGTAGATTTTTTGGATGGAGCCTTCGGCCCCCGGCATACCGGTCTTATTTATGCGCGAAAGCGATCGCATCTGGTTGAGCCGCATAATCTCCAGTTCCGCGTGGCACTGCCCGAGCTTCTGGCGGATCACCGCATCCTCGGCTGCCGGGCGGCCGTTTCGCTCGACGGTGTGGGACAACTCCAGCAAACGATCGAGCTGCCGCCGGTAAGCGACCTGGACCGCGGCTCCCAGAGTGGCGCGTTCATGCATCAGCGTTCCGATAGCGACGTTCCACCCGTCGCCCACTGGCCCCAATGCGTTTTCGATTGGAACGTGGACGTCATTGAAGAAGATCTCGGCGAACTCCGTCTCGCCGGTCATCTGCAATAGCGGACGGACTTCCACGCCCGGGTTGTGCATGTCGACCAGGATGTAAGTGAGGCCTTTGTGTTTCTGCGAGTCGGGATCGGTGCGGGTCAATAGCGCACACCAGTCAGCGGCCCATCCGTAGCTGTTCCAAACCTTCTGCCCGTTGATCACGAAGTGATCGCCCTCGATACGGGCGTCGGTGCGCACGTTGGCGAGATCCGACCCTGCGTTCGGTTCGGAGAAGCCCTGGCACCAGATCTCTTCGGCGCTCAAAATCTTGGGCAGGTACCGCATCTTTTGACCTTCCGTGCCGAACGCGATGATAGTGGGCCCGATCAGACTCAGGCCGAGAATATTGGCCAGCGGAGGCGCGTCCTCCCGTCCCATTTCTTCGGTGAAGATGACCTGCTCCATGAGCGATGCGCCGCGTCCGCCGTATTCACGCGGCCACGCGACCCCGGCCCAACCGCCCTCGAACACCTTTCTTTGCCAGTCGCGAAGAAACGCGAAACGCTCATGCATCGTGTCTTCGAGACGATGCCGCTCCCAGTCGCGCGGAACGTTGAGCGTAAGCCAAGCCCGCAGTTCGTCGCGGAACTCCCGCTCCCGCGGAGTCAGGTTGAGGTCCATGGGAGATTAGGATATCAGTTTGCGACGCTCGTGAGAAAAACTGTATCCGACGGTTGTGCAGTAAAATTAAGGCTGAGAGAATGCCGGACACGACGAAACAAGACCAGCCATTCCAACTTCCTCGGCATAAGGAATCCCCGCGCCGTCCTAAACCTGACCCGTCTGCGCTAGCAAGACTGTTGGACGAGTGGATGCAAGGTGACGAGAAGGAGCAGCAGGAGACCTTTGAGGTCCTGCGTCGTTCTCTCGACGAAGATCGACCCCACGGCTACAAACTCTTCTCATGATCGTTCTGCTGGACGCCGGTCCGCTTGGAATGATCACGAATCCAATAGAGTTCTCCAGAAAATGAAGCGTGTAAGAACTGGCTCGCGAGTCTTGCTTACAACGGTGCCGAGGTGGTGATTCCGGAGATCGCGGATTACGAAGTACGTCGGGAATTGATTCGGAGCGGCAAGGAAAGAGGGCTTGGCCGTCTGGATGCCTTGAAAGGGATGCTCGGATACGCGCCGATCACAACGTCGGTCATGCTGAAGGCCGCCGAGTTCTGGGCAACTGCCCGGAAGATGGGACGTCAGTCAGCCGACGACGCCTCGTTGGATGCGGACATGATCCTCGTCGCGCAGACTGACGCGCTTGTCCGTGAAGGTGACGAAACGGTAATTGCCACCACGAACGTTCGCCATCTGGAGTTGTTCGCGTCTGCGCGAATCTGGCGCGAGATCTGACACAAAGCGGGTTGATGTCGGAAGCTACATGCCTTTGGGGTGTTCACATGAACTTTCTTCTTCTGAAGGCCGCGAGGTCCTGGGAGGTGAGTTCAAACCACTCGCCATTCTTCCGCCGACCCTGAAAGCGCCGATGCCAATACTCCTCGATGCCTCCAGGGTCATCGGTAATTGATCGAGTGGATGACCTTCGCCGGGTCGGGGAGCTGGATGGCAAGCTCGCGTTCTGGCCGGCCCAGAGCGTTCGTTCGGCCAACCTTATAAATCGGCGAGCCTTTATCAAATAGACATAGCCCAAATCGGCAATGGCGGTTTCCTTAGTAACTGTTTCTGAGTTTTCGGTCTTAAGCTGCCCCAGAACAAAGTTCCGCGAGATCAGTTTCGCCTCGATCGCGGCAAAACTTCTCCAATCGAGCCGCGAGCACGCGCTTCCGCCTAGTCGTCGGAACGGGTTGAGGCTTGGAAACTTGGGATCGATTCGAGCTTTGAGTTGGATTTCGCCTTTGACGGGAAATCGGCCAAGCCCCCGAACAAGCCCGGCAAGATTGTTGAGCAAGTTCTCGTCGGTCCTTGCGGCGTTATGCTCTTCGTGCCTGAAGGATTCACCTCGAATACGTCCGCGGTCTATCCGTTCTGTCCCGCGTTTTTCAGTTAAAGTGAACGCGTCTATGAAGGCGGGCGCGGACCCTTCACTGGCGGAGCTGCTCCCGGCGGCCTGACAGGTCCTCGGAAGTTATCTTTCCTGGGATTCGACTTGACGGGCTGAGGCGGCCGGAAAGGAGACTTGGTCCGTTCTACAGTCCAGGTCCGGATGACGTTAGGATGACGACCCTTATCCATGAGTCCTCCTCTCGACCAATAGTCTACTCCGGGGTTTTCACCGCGTATAGCCCGCTATTTCTTGCCTGCGGGCGACTCCGCTTCGACGATCTTCGGAGCCTTCACCTTCCGAAGTTCGAACTTCTGGCTTTCGTTCGGACGGGCAGGCACGTCGAACGGTTCCAGTTTGACTGTCTGACCGGATCGCATCGACTTGAGCAGAGCTTCGACCACGCGAATATCGGCCAGTCCCTCCCTCCCGCCCGGCTCCGGCTCACGATTCTCCATAATGCATTGAGAAAAGTAGACCAGCTCCGCACCGAACTGGTCGTGGCGGCCGAAGCTCTTTTCACGCTCTGTGCCGCCCTCTTTCGTCACGTACATCGACTGTTCATCGTGATATTCGTACGCCGGATGAAGGCGTACATCGCCTTTTGTGCAAATCACCTGATACGAGTCGATGGAAGAAGCTCCGAAGCTGCATGTGAACGTCGCCAGCCTCTCACCGGGAAACCGCATAGTTGCGGAGACCATCTCGTGCACTTCGTTGAACCGGCGCTCGCCGTCATTGGCGCCTATCGCGACCACCTCCTGAGGCTCGGCGCGGAAAAGGTACCGGGCTGCGTTGATGCAATAGACCCCCATGTCCATCAATGGTCCTCCGCCGAGACTCTTCTTCAGCCGCACGTTGCCTTCTTCGACCTGCTGGCAAAACACCGAATTGAAAATGCGAGCCGCGCCAAGCTCGCCCGAATTCACCAGTCGAATGGCTTTCAGGTTTGCCGGTTCGAAGTGCAATCGATACGCAAGCATGAGCTTCACGTGATTCTCTTCGCAGGCGCGTATCATTTCTTCACACTCGGCCACCGTATCGGCCATCGGCTTCTCGCATAGAACGTGAACACCGGCGTGCGCCGACCGCACCGTGAAATCGCAATGAAGACTGTTGGGAAGCGTGATGTAAACGGCGTCCACGGCGCCGCTCCGGAGGAAGTTGTCGTATTCTTCGTACGAAACGGTTCGGCTGACATCGTATTCTCGAGCTACTTCCTCCGCTTTGCGGGGATTGTCGGTCACCAGTGCAACCAGTTCGGAGTTGTCCTTCGCGCTCTTGAATGCGGGAAGAACTGATTCCTGGGCGATCCAGCCGAGACCGACCACGGCATAGCGTACTTTGTCCATGTTTATGGGACTATAGCTTGCCTAAAGGAGTTTCGCTGGACGAAGGTGAGAGACGTTACAGTCTAGCGAAGGTTCTGCGAAGAATCGTCCCAGACCAGAACACGGCTGTCCGGGTTCGACGGTTCCGTACCCGCCAAATGCGTGATCGTCCAATTGCGAGGCGGCTTCATCGAGTGGAGCCCGACGCATTCGGCAAAGCCGTTGGCAAAAAAATTGACGCCGTCGATCGCGACCGGGATTCCCAGGATCGCTGCGTCTTTTGCATCGGTGAGTTTGGGCGCCGATGTGAGGCACGTTCGATCGGCCAGGGTCGCCACGCGGCCCCATATTCCGAGATTGTGAATCAACGTGGCTGAGTAAAAAACGACCACACACCCGGCGATCGAGCGCGCCACAAAAGGCTTCTCGATGGAAGCGATCAGGACCGCCAGGAAGAGCGCAAACGTCGCGGCCGGTAAATACAGAACTCTATCGCCGAGCAGATCGGATCCGATTGCCAGCAAATGGATTGCCGGCAGCGCGGTGAGCATCGTGCATCCGGCGAGCAGTATTCCGGACCGGCGTCCCAAAATAAGAATGGCGACAAGGCATCCGACCATCAAGGTGAGCGAAGCGGCAAGATAAAACTCCGGCTTTAGAGCCCAGTCGATTGGGAACAACATCACGGCCCAGAAGCGCAGAAATAACGCCTTGAGTTCGGGAAGCAATCGGACGCTCAGAATCTGTGCGTGGCCCGTCTGTGGATCGACGTATCCACCAGGACCGCGGAACAGGATAAATCGATAGACCAGCATCGCCACGGGAGCGATCAGCGTCGTCGCGAAACGGCGCCATTTCCATCGGCCGCTGGCGACGCCGAAGGCCGCCGCGAGAGCAGGGAAGCCATAGGCGCTCTCCTTGCACATGATCGCGATGACAACCAGCAACCCGCTCGCGACTACATAAGCCGAACTGCCCATCTCGTAGTAGCGAAGGAAAACAACCAGTCCCACAAGCGCGAAGAATCCGGCGAGGACATCGAACCGTCCGGCAGTCCAGACGACTGCTTCCGGCCGCGTCCCGTGCAGCGCGAAAATCAATGCCGCCGGTAGGCCGATGTCGATGCGTTTCGTAGCCATGCGAACCGCGACGTACACCAAGACGGCATTAGCTGCGTGGAACGCGAGGCTGATCGCGTGCCAACGGAAAGCTTCGACGCCGGCCCACCTGCCGTTGGATATCAAAATAAGATAGCCCACTGGCCGGTATGCCCCGTCGCCGCCGGGGCTGAAAAATAATTTGAATAGCGGACCCGACGCGCGGGCCGTCCGAGTCACCAGGATGTAGTCGTCTGATACCAAGGGAAACCATAGGGATCTAACAAATACGGCCACGACGATTGCCAGCAAACCGACCACGCAGGCCACATCCAAAACAAGCGAACGCCGCGTCGACTCCCGAGCGCTGGAGTTTCGGAGCAAAACCAACCCGGCCAAAAAAGTAATCGCGACCACGCCCTCGACATTCATGGGCGAGTGGACGATCCAGAACGGCCCAACCCACGCCCGAACCGCGATGAGCGCGCCGCCGGAGCCCACAATGGCCAGCGTCAGCGCGCGCCACAATCTAGCAGCCTGCCGCAAAATACGCCCCCTTACGCGTGCGTACAAACATCCGTCACCGTCAAGGTTCTGTCACGCCTCCTTGGGTATTCGCCGTGTTGCGGAAGCCCGCGCGTCAGCAAGGGGACGATAGTTTCGGACGGTTGCCATTGCTTCTAGGCCACACCGTGCTTTCTGAACCACGTGAGCAAATGGCCCCAGGCATCTTGGGCATCTACTTCCCGATAGCTGGGACGATAATCCGCGAAGAACGCATGCCCGGCTTCAGGAAACACCATAATCAACGAATCCTTCCCCGCCTCCGATAACGCCTCTTGCATCTTGTGCACGTGCTCCATCGGAATGCCGTGATCCTTGCCGCCGTACAATCCGAGCACGGGCGCTTTGATTTGCGCCGCCACATCGAGAGCTTTCAATGGCCTTTGACCAACCAGCTGCCCATACCAAGCGCCGCCCGCCTTGAGTTTGTCACTGTGCGCAGCATACAACCAGACAGTCCGACCACCCCAGCAAAAGCCTGTAATCGCAAGACGTGACACGTCAGCCTTTCCCGTCGAGTCGGCCCACGCGACGCTGGCATCCAGGTCGGACATGACCTGCTCATCCGGGACCTTTGAGACAATCTTGCCGACAATTTCCTGAATGTCCTGGATCTTCGAAACGTCTCCCTGCCGTGCAAACAGTTCGGGAGCAATGGCCATATATCCCAGCTTCGCGAACCGCCGGCAGACGTCGCGGATATGTTCGTGGACCCCAAAGATCTCTTGGATCACCAACACCAACGGCAGGGACTTCCCTCCCTTCGGCATGGCGCGGTATCCAGGAATTACACCATCGTTCGTCGGGATTTCGATAGCGCCCGCGTCAAGGTCGTTCGCTTCCGTGGTGATGGTCGAAGCTGAAATGGGCAGCACGGCCATCGCAAAGCCGTTGTGCGGATTGAGGTTCTGGGGCTGCATGCCGGTCATTGTAGCCAAGCACAGAGATCTGGCATAGTAACTGGTCTTACGATTGCTGACCTTCAAGTGTGGTGGCCATGCAAAAACGGAGAAGATCGAAAAACCCCGAACTTCCAATGGATCCCTATGAATCCGCGCGTGTAGTTGGCTTGAAATACGTCTCACCGGACATTCCGGGCATCGCTCGGAAGCGCTCGGGCCAGGGCTTCTACTACGTGAACTCGGACGGATCTCAAGTGACCGAGGAGGAGACGCTCCAAAGAATTCGCTCGCTGGTGATTCCGCCGGCGTGGACCAGCGTTTGGATCTGCCCCACCAAGAACGGCCATCTTCAGGCGGTCGGACGCGACGCGCGTGGCCGCAAACAATATCGATATCATCCCGTGTACCGTAGCGTTCGCAACGCCACGAAGTTTAGCCGTATGGCCGCTTTCGCCGCCGCATTGCCTGCTATACGAGAGCGCGTAGAGCATGATTTGAATCTCACCGCAATGCCAAAAAAGAAGGTTCTGGCTACCGTGGTTCGGCTTCTGGAAAAGACTGCCATTCGCGTGGGGAACGAGGAATACGCAAAGACGAACAAGTCTTACGGTCTGACCACGATGCAAGACAGGCACGTGGATATCAGCGGGTACAAGCTAAGATTTCATTTCCGGGGAAAAAGCGGCCTGCTGCACGATATCGAGCTAACGGATCGGAAGCTGGCAAGAATTCTCCGTGAATGTCAGGAAATACCGGGGCATGAACTTTTTCATTACCTGAATGAAGAGGGCGAGGTCTGCAAGATCTCCTCGGACGACGTGAACGAATACTTGCGAGAGATCACGGGCCAGGATTTTACCGCGAAGGATTTTCGCACTTGGGTGGGTTCCGGCCAGACCGCGCTGGAACTGGAACAAATCGGTCCCGCCACGTCCCAAACGCAATTCAAGAAAAACGTTCTCTCGGCGATCAAGAATGCCGCCACGAAATTGGGCAACAAGCCATCGACATGCCGGAACTACTACGTCCATCCGGCGATACTCGTGGGCTATCAGGAGGGGACTCTCTTTGAATTTCTGAAGAAAGCCCCGCCGGAGCCTCTCCGTTTCGGACTGCGCGTCGAAGAACAGTGCGTCCTCCAACTCGTCATGAAATATGATTCATCCCGCGCTATACTTCCCAATGCCGCTTAACGAAGCTTAAGCAACTCGGGACGGCGCGATGCGTCCATCGTGTTTGGGAGACATATGCTAAAAGGTCAAATTTTGATTGGTATTGCCGCGTTGTCTTTGCCGTTGATGGCTCAGTATCCCCAGCAAACGGCTCCTCCGCCGCCACAGTATCCGACGCAACAGGAAACGCCGCCTCCTCAACCGTATCCGGGCCAGCAGCCTTACCCGGCACAACAACCATATCCAGCGCAGCAACAATATCCAGGCCCGCAGTATCCGGCTTCTCAGTACCCGCCGCAGCAAGGGCCGATGCTCCCACCGCCTCAACTGGATCAGCTTGTTCAGAGGATCGCGCTGTATCCCGATCCTTTGCTGGCGCAAATCTTGACTGCATCCACTTATTGGAACGAGATCCCGGATGCTGCTGCTTGGGCCAACCAACACGCATATTTGAATGGAGACCAATTGGCGAGAGCGATTTACGATGACCGCCTCCCCTGGGATCCAAGTGTCGTCGCTCTACTGCCTTTTCCATCGGTCCTGGACATGATGGCCAGAGATCCCGGCTGGACTCAGGCCCTCGGCACCGCCGTCCTGAATCAGCGCTTCGACGTAATGAATTCAGTGCAGCATGAACGGCAACAGGCCTACAATTACGGCTATCTCCGCAGCAATCCTCAATACAACGTGGTAGTGGAAGGTCCCGGCGCAATTGTGATCAATCCGGTCGATCCGAACTACATACTCGTCCCCCGCTACAATCCCTACGTAGTCTTCGCGCCTCCGCGCGGTGGATTCTTCGTCGGCGGCGCCATTACGTTCGGCCCGCGCATTTATCTTGGCGCCGCTTTTGCGCCCTGGGGTTGGGGCCGCAGCAGTTTTGCCTGGCGGACGCACGAGATTTTTATCGACAATCACCCCTGGCAGCGAACGTGGGTGAATCGCGCGCAATACGCCCACCCGTATGCAGCGCCCTACCGCCGTCCAGAAGGCCCGCGTGTGGAACATCACGATGTACGCGAACATCATGAAGATCGCCGCGACGGACACGACCGCCCGTAGCAGGAATGCGCGTTGCGCGCTGCATCGACTACGCAGTACGCTAAACGCAGTACCTCCTGCATGCACGTAAAGAAACAGCGGCTCCTTACTCCTGGTCCGACACCGCTTTATCCCAAGGCGCTCTATGCCATGATGGGCGCGGAGATCCATCATCGGACGCAGGATTTCAGCAATATCTATCGAACTGTATTGGCGGATCTGAAGGACGTCTTCGGTACCTCGAACGACGTCCTTCCGCTTGTTGCATCCGGCACTGGCGCAATGGAAGCGTCGGTCTCAAATCTGTTCTCTTCCGGCGATCGCGTCGTGGTTTGTTCCGCGGGCAAGTTTGGCGAACGATGGGTTGAGATTGTGAAGGCTTACGGACTCGACCCAATTGTTCTTCAGGCGGAATACGGCGACACGGTCTCTCCTCAGCGGGTGGGAGAAGCGCTCACAGCGAATCCGAACGTGCGCGGAGTCTTTGCGCAAGCTTCCGAGACATCGACGGGCGCCGCGCACGATGTGCGTGCGATGGCCGAGGCAATCCGCAAGACCGAAGCGATTTTCGTGCTCGACGCCATCACGGGTTTGGGAACGGAAACGCTCGACATTGACGGCTGGGGACTCGATGTTGTGATCGGAGGCTCGCAAAAGGCCTTTATGATTCCTCCTGGAATGGCTTTCATTGCGCTTAGTTCGAAAGCTTGGGCGTTTAACGATACGGCTAAGCTTCCGCGCTATTACTTCAATCTCAAGAAAGAGCTGAAGAACGCGACGGCGGGAGAAACAAGCTGGACGCCGGCCACATCATTGATTCTCGCGCTGGCTGAAGCTCTCAAATACATCAAGCAGATCGGCATGGCGAATCTCGTGGAAAATGCGCAACTCCTCGCCGCCGCGACTCGTGCCGCCGTTAAGGAACTCGGATTGGAGCTGTTCGCGCCGAAGTATCCGGCAGCTTCGGTGACTGCTGTCTGTCCACCCGCCGGAATGGACTCCGGAGTAATTGTCAAAGAGCTTCGCACCCGCTTCGATTCCATTATCACCAACGGTCAGGGTTCGATGAAGGGCCGCATGTTTCGCATCGCCCACATCGGTTACTTCGATTTTCCCGATCTTTTTTCTCTGATCGCTCAACTCGAAATTGTTCTCACCGCTCACGGCATTCCGGTGAAGTTCGGATCCGGTGTGGCCGCGGCCCAGCATGTCTATGCAGGCAAGGCGCTCGCCAAGGAGGCGGTTCCCGTTTAAACAATGAAGATATTAATTGCTGAACCTCTGGCTTCAGCCGGGGTGAAGCTGTTGCGCGATCAGCCCGGCTGGGAAGTCGTAGTCTCGAACCCGAAGGAGTACACGCAACACCTCGCCGAGAGCGACGCATTGGTTGTCCGCAGCGCCATTCGCGTGACCGGCGCCATTTTGGCGCAAGCGCCCGCGCTAAAGATCATTGGAAGAGCAGGAGTCGGCGTCGAGAGCATCGATGTCGCCGCGGCCACCGCTGCTGGAGTCCTGGTGATGACCACTCCCGGCGGTAACTCGGTATCGGTCGCGGAACATACCATCGCCTTGATGTTGTCGCTAGCACGCTCGATTCCGCAGGCCAACAACTCCACCAAGACTGGTCTTTGGGAAAAGAAAAGATTTGTTGGTACCGAGCTGCGCGGTAAGACGCTCGGAATCATTGGTCTCGGCAGTGTTGGACGGCAGGTTGCGCGCCGCGCGCGCGCTTTTCAGATGCGCGTCATCGCTTACGACCCGTTTGTCAGCACGGAAAGCGCCAAGGCCTCCGATGTGGAGCTGGTCGATCTTCCCGGGCTCTATTCGCAGAGCGATTACATTACGCTCCATACCGCGCTGACTCCGGAATCCAACCGGATGCTTTCATTCGCCGCTTTCGACCAAATGAAACCCGGCGTTCGCATCGTAAATTGCGCACGCGGCGAGTTGATCGACGAGATCGCGCTCGCCGAAGCCATCGTGTCCGGTAAAGTTGCGGGCGCGGCCTTGGATGTTTTCGAGACCGAGCCGCCGGATGTAGACAATCCCTTGATTGCGATGGACAACTTTCTTGCGACGCCGCACATCGGCGGCTCGACGGAAGAGGCTCAGGAGATTGTCGGAATTCGCATCGCGGAGCAGATTGTCGAATATTTCCGGAGCGGAGTCGCGCAGAACACGATAAACGTCCCAGCTCTGACGCCCGAGCAGTTCAAGACCGTCGGGCCGTACATCACTTTGGCGGAGCGGCTTGGCAGTTTTGCGTCTTCGATCGTGAGTGGAAATCCTAAGAATGTTCGTCTCACCTACTACGGCGCTGTCGCCGAACAGAACACCACGTTGATTCGGAATGCCGGGCTTGCCGGCGTCATGAATCGCTCGCTCGAGCAGAAGGCAAACACTGTGAATGCGGTGCAGATCGCCGGCGACCGCGGACTGAACTTTGCGGAGCAGCATGACAAGCGCTCTTCGCACATGGATTCCATTCGACTCGATGTCGAAACGGACCAAGGCACTACCTGGGTAGAAGGTGCAGTGGTTCTGGAGCGTCCTCGGCTGATACAGGTCGACGGCATCCACTGCGAAGCGCCACTGGATGGCAATGTGACTTTCTTGAAACACGCCGACGTACCGGGCGTACTCGGTTATATTGGCGGCGTTATGGGCAGAAACGGAATCAACGTGGCAACTTTCTCGTTGGGCCGCCACCGCGCCGGCGGCGAAGCGGTTTCCGTCATCGAAACAGATCAGCCGGTCGCGGAGAGTGTGTTTTCGGAATTGCTGGCGAACCCGGCTGTGACATTCGCCCGCACAGTGCAGTTTTAGCGAGGCAGCAACAAGGTCTGTTAAAATAGATATTCATCCGGCCAGGTAGCTCAGCTGGTAGAGCGCAGCCCTGAAAAGGCTGGCGTCGGCGGTTCGATTCCGTCCCTGGCCACCATACTCAAGAACCAGTCCGCAAGATCGCCTTCCAGGAATGAGCACAGATTTCTTTAAGGCCGGCCACTTCGCCGAGAGCTGAAGCGGCGCGAACTGTCCACGACATCGATGATATTGCCGCCATGTCCGACCGCGCTCGCTTCCGGTTCGGACGCCCAGTCCGGGAAATATCGAGGGTCTCCTGAAGTCGAGCGTAGCCCGGCAGTAAACTGGACACAGCACAAGGAAGGGTCCTGGTTTGATCCAAATAAAGTTGCTCCGCCCCGCACTAATCTTTTTCGCCATCAGCGCGAGCGCCCAGAATCCGGCGACTACTGTCACCGTGGATGCCGCTGCGAATCGGCACGCGATTAATCCGAATATCTACGGCGTCGCCTATGGCGACTCCTCCACTCTCCCCGACCTGAACTGCCCGGTGAATCGCTATGGCGGCAATAATACCAGCCGCTACAACTGGCAGCTCAATGCCGACAATCGCGCGAATGACTGGTATTACGAAAGCATCGGCGACACCAGCTCCACGCCGGGAGAACGCGGCGATACTTTCTTTTCGATGAGCCGCGATGCCGGCGCGAAAGCGTTGCTGACCGTTCCCATGATCGGTTGGGTCGCGAAACTCGATGCCAGCCGCAATAAACTCGCCAGCTTTTCCATCGCGAAATACGGGCCACAGACAGGAAATGATTGGGAGTGGTTCCCCGACGCTGGCAACGGAGTTCTGTCATCAACCGGCCTGTTCGTCAACGGAAACGATCCCACCGACGCCAATGTCCAAGTCGATTCCACTTTCCAGCAAGGCTGGATTCAGCATCTCGTCAGCGCCTGGGGCACGGCTGAAAACGGCGGCGTCCCTTATTACATCCTCGACAATGAATCGAGCATCTGGTTCGCCACTCACCGCGATGTTCATCCTATTGGCGCAATGATGGAAGAGATCTACACGAAGATTGTCGACTATGCCGGCAAAATCAAAGCGGTTGATCCAACAGCCAAAATCGTGGGTCCGGAAGAATGGGGCTGGAGCGGCTATTTGTATAGCGGCTACGACCAGCAGTACGCGGCTGCGCATAACTACAGCAGCTATCCCGACCGCGCGAATCATGGCAATCAGGATTATCTTCCGTGGCTGCTCTCGCAGCTCCATCAAAATGCGGTAAGTACGGGAAAAAAGCTCCTGGATGTTTTCAGCGTCCATTGGTATCCCCAAGGGGGCGAATCCAGCGACGACGTGTCGACTGCGACCCAGGAACTCCGCAACCGCTCCACCAGATCGTTGTGGGATCCCAATTACGTCGATGAGAGCTGGGTCAACGCCAAGGTGGAATTGATTCCGCGGCTGAAAAACTGGGTCGCCACTTATTACTTTCCAGACACGCCTGTAGCGATCACTGAATACAATTGGGGTGCGGAATCGAGCATCAATGGGGCGACCGCCCAAGCCGACATCTTCGGCATCTTCGGACGCGAAGGACTTGACCTAGCCACACGATGGGAAACTCCCGATCCCTCCACGCCCACTTACAAAGCGATGAAGATGTATCGTAACTACGACGGAGCAAAATCAAGCTTTGGAGATACCAGCGTTTCCGCGACAGTCGCCAATCCCGATCAACTGTCGGCCTTCGCCGCTCAACGGTCGAGCGATGAAGCGCTCAGTGTCATGGTTATCAATAAGGTTTTGAGCGGGTCGACCCCGGTCGCGATTGCATTAAATAAATTTGAGGGCACCGGCCGGGCTCATGTGTATCAGTTGACATCGGCAAACGCGATCCAGCAACTTGCGGATTTGACTTACTCCCGCTCGATGTTGAATCTTTCCGCCCCCGCGCAGAGCATCACGCTCGTCGTTATTCCCAAAGGCTTTGTAAGTGGCGAGGGATTAAGGTTGAGATAGACACGACTCGTCTATTTAGAGACAGCCTTGTCGAGCAGCTTCCCGATCGGCTCGGCGATAGCGATCGCGACCTCGGCCTGGGGCTTCTTATTGCCCGTAATCCCCGTGATGAAGGCCCGCTGTTCAGAAACCCATGCGTCCGGCGCCGGCCTTCCCGATTGAATGTAATCGAGAGCCTGAATTCCGATCCCAGCCAGCTTCGAAACGGTCGCCGAAACCGGTGCGATTTCCTCGAGCAGTGCGTTCTTCTGAAGCGTCGGCCTCACCTTCGCATCGTTGGCTTGCAACGCGACCAGATATTCCCGCGTGATCGCGATGCGCGCCGTCTGTCCGACCGGCAAAACCGTATCCGCCATGCGATTCAGCGGCGTCTGCTGTGTATATGGCCGGCTTTCCGACCGAATGTCCAGCGTGACCGGCCGCAGTGCATCGGCAAGCATTTGCAAAGGCCCAATCGGATCGCCCGCCGCAAGCCGTTCCAGCATGGTCCGGTAATTCGTCTGATGCGTGAGGCCGAGCCATTCCAGGCGGGTACTCATAAAATCAAGACGCCGCAGCATGTCTGCCACATCGACAACATCCGCCGGAGACCAGAAACGCTCAGCGACGGCGGCCGAACGCGGCCACAGCCGTCCATCCACGATTTCGGGCACGACCCACTCGTCCCAACTGCAAACCTCGCCTCCTAAGATGCGAGCCTTCTGCTCCTCATTCAATGTTGCCGCATCGGGACCGCCGAGCGGATCGGCAAGATAATATTTTTCGACCGGATCCATGTGATCCAAATAATAAGGAGCCGACAAAATCCCCTGGAAACCGAGCTTGGCGCCTTCGGAAAGCGACTTCACGCCGCGCCACGATTGAATCACAATGTCTTTCGGCAGGTCCGGATTCAGGATCTCATCCCAGCCTTCCATTCTCTTGCCGTGCTTCTTCACAATAGCCTGGACGCGTTTATTGAAATAGGCCTGAAGATCGTCGTTGTTCTTCATTCCATGCGCTTTTTCGTAAGCTTGAATCCGTTCGTTCGTGTTCCACTCCGAACGCCGGCTCACTTCGTCGCCGCCGATGTGGAAGTACTCGTCGGGGAAGAGCCGCGCCATTTCGCCGATGAAGCCGTCGAGGAATTTATAAGTGGTTTCGCGCGTGGGATCCATCGTGGGAGCAAAAACGCCCCAGGTACGTTCAATCTGATAAGGACCGGTTCCGCTCGACAGCTCCGGCATGCCCACAAACCATGCGGTCGTGTGGCCGGGCATGTCGAATTCAGGCACCACGCGAATACCGCGCTCCCGCGCATACGCGATTACCTCGCGGACCTGCTCCTGCGTATAGAAGTTCCCGTCCGAACCCATTTTCTGAAGCTTGGGGAAAAGTTTACTCTCGATGCGAAAGCCCTGATCGTCGGTGAGGTGCCAGTGAAAGACATTCATCTTCACCGCAGCCATCGCGTCGAGTTGCCGGAGCACCACCGGCATCGGCATCCAATGCCGCGAGACATCCAGGTGTAAACCGCGCCACGGAAAGCGTGGTTTGTCTTCTATCTTTACGGCCGGCACGGAGTAACCATTAGGACCCGCTTCGACGAGCTGAAGAAACGTCTCCATCCCGCGGAGAACGCCGAGAGGATTCGGAGCGTCGAGCCGCGCTTGTTTGCTATCGACAGTCAGCGTATAACTCTCGTCTTCGCCGAACGCCTGGACAGGTTTACTGGCCTGACCGCAATGAATAACGAGCGTCCCTGTGCCGTTATCGGAAGGCATCGAAATACCGGTCGCCTTACTCAGATACTCGACCAATCGGTTCGAGGCATGCCTTAACCGCGGTTCATCGAATCCGGTCAGCGCGACGTGGAAATTCTGATCGATCGTTAGCGCACCTTCCCCACGTGTGACCTTCGCGGGAACAGGCATCAAACTGAGTGGCTGCGCGGACACGGCGGTCAGCATACAGGCAAGCGGGAGAATAAATCTCATTGTTTTAGAGAAAACTCGGCGGGCTTAAAAAAATCGAGAGGACTTATAGACACGATCTTCCACTTCTTCTTTTCTTTGACGAACTCGACGTGAATCGTTTGTTCCCGATCCACGCTCGGACCGGCCGGCTGCCGGCTCTTTAGGTGCAGCGTCCAATCGAGCTCGACGGTGCGTTTCACATCGTTGCCTTCATCGCTCAAAGGATCGACCGCCGAAGACACTTCGGCTTCCAGGATCATGCTCGAGATATATCCTTCGAGCGTGTCGCGGCCTGGCATGTTCTTGTCGATGGGCGCCATAAATCCCGGCGTATTGTCATTCGATAGCGCCGATGTCATGGAAGCGATGCGGTCGACAATCTCGGCGTGCGGATCGGCGAGAACGAGCGCCGCGCCAGCCGCGGCGAGAATTGCAAGATTACGTACGATAACTGGCATTGATTTCGATGTACTTCTCGGTAAAATCACACGTCCAGAAATGGGCTTCGCCTTTACCGCGTCCGCTGATGCTGAATCGTATGAGGCAATCGCGCTGATCGAGTTTATGCTTCAGCTCCGGCTCCGAAAACTCGGTCGCAAGACCGCCGCGGCAAACAGGCACGCCTTGCATGTCGATATCGACGCTCAGAGGATCGAATTCGACCCCCGCGTTTCCCGCCGCGCACAGAATGCGACCCCAATTGGGATCGGACCCGGCGATCGCAGTTTTCACAAGTGGCGAATTTGCGATGAAGCGTGCGATCCGCTGCGCATCGGTCTCATTTTTCGCGCCGCGCACCTGAATGGAAATGAGCTTCCGTGCTCCTTCGCCGTCGCGCGCTATTTTCTTCGCGAGATCTTCCATTACGCTGCGTAGCGCCTCACGAACCAGCTCGCGTCCGCCTTCGTCCGGCGCCAGGCCTGACGCGCCATTGGCAAGCAGCAAAACGGTATCGTTGGTGGATGTATCGCCGTCGACGCTAATCCTGTTATAACTGTATTCCACGGCGTCTCCAAGCATGGCTCGCAATTCCGACGGTCCGATATCGGCGTCGGTCATGACAAAACCTAGAGTGGTGGCCATGTTCGGGTGGATCATGCCCGAGCCCTTCGTCATGCCCGCGATCCGAATCACGCCACCGTCGAGTTTGACCTCGCGCGAAGCAGTTTTCATAACCGTGTCCGTCGTCATCATGGCCCGCGCGACATCCTCGAAACGATGATCCGATAGGCCGCTCACCAGTTTCGGCACGTTTCCGATAATCAGTTCCGGGTCCAGTTCCACTCCAATAACACCCGTCGAGGCCGGAAGGATCTGTTCCACCGGAGCATCGAACTGTTCCGCGACAGCTTTTGCGCAGACCGTCGCGACAGCCTCGCCGGTGCGCGTTGCGCAGTTGGCATTTCCGGCATTAATAAGGACCGCCCGCACCAGGCCGCGCGACTTCTGAAGATGCTGCTTCGAGACAACCACCGGCGCAGCCTGCACCCTGTTCTGCGTAAAAACGCCCGCGGCCCACGCGGCACGATTCGAAAAAATCAAACCAAGATCGTCCTGCGCAGCTTTGCGAATGCCGGCGTACAGGGCCGAATACTGATATCCGAGAGGAAGATTCAAATAGGAGCTCCGAGAACTTCATTGTCGGACAAGCGCACGCCATTCACAAAATCGGCCGCCGGGACGCGCTTGCGCCCTTCCACCTGAACCTCGATCAATTCCAACGCGGTATTCTCGCCGCAGCCTGCATATAAGTGCTGCGCCTGCCACAGCAGCTCGCCAGGCGACGCCTGAGTCTCACGCGCAGCCGGAGCGCATCTCCAGATGCGCAGCAGTTGGCCGCGAAAACTCGTATAAACACCCGGCCAGGGAAGAAATCCTCGCGAGCGATTGAAGATTTTCGACGCCGGCCAAGTCCAATCAATGCGCCCGTCTTCTTTTTTGAGAATAGGAGCGAGTGTCGCTTCGGAAGAATTCTGCGGCTCGGGCTGAATTGTTCCTGCCTCGAGCCCGCGCAAGGTCTCGACCAGAAGTTCCGCGCCCGCCGCCGCCAGCCGAGGCGAAAGCTCCAAAGCATTCTCCTCGGGTCCGATCTCAGTCTCCCACTTCAGAAGCATGTCGCCTGTATCGAGCCCCGCGTCGATACGCATGGTGGTGACCCCTGTCCGCGTTTCACCATTTGCGATTGCCCACTGAATCGGCGCCGCGCCGCGATATTTCGGAAGCAGCGAAGCGTGAACGTTGATGATGCCGAACGGCGGAATATCGATGATCGACTGCGGAATAATCTGCCCGTACCCGACCACGACCATAACATCGGGCTTCATAGCCGCGAGCTGAGCGACCACTTCAGGACGCCGGATGCGCTCCGGCTGATAAACTTGAGAGCCGAGCCGAACTGCACTCTGCTTCACGGGCGGAGCGGCCAACGCATTCCCCCGTCCCTTAGGCCGGTCCGGTTGTGTGTAAACAGCTTCAACCGTATGCCCAGATGAGGCCAGCGCTTCAAGCGTCGGCACCGCAAATTCAGGCGTCCCCAGAAAAATTACTTTCATCTAACTGCATCTGACCGAATCATTGTCGGCAGTCTCCCCTCGCTCACGGGTCTGTGGAAAAATCGTCGACGATCTCCACTTGCTCACGCGCGCGGTTCCGTAAGATCGCGAAAAGCCGGGAAAGCGTTGCGGAACCCCGACGGTAACGGAGGGGCAGTTGCCTGATTTTTTTACAGACCCGGGAGAGAGCCGCGGCGGTCTTCGACACGATCTACTCCCACTCGCCGGCTTTCACCAACTTGCGCACCTTGCGCCGGATCAGATCACGCTTCAACGCGCTGACATGGGTGATATAAAGCCGCCCGTTCAAATGATCGATCTCGTGCGCAAACGCACGCGCCAGCAATTCTTCGCCGACTTTCTCGAACGTCTCGCCCTTGGCATCCTGCGCGCGAACCGTCACGCGAAATGGCCTCGCCACCTGCTCGCGGAATCCCGGCAGACTCAGACAGCCTTCCTCGCCCTGCTGCGAACCCTCCCGATGAATAATCTCAGGATTGATCAACACTATCTTTTGAGCAGGATCGTCGCCAACGGAAAGATCGACCACGGCAATGCGCTTCGCCACGCCGATTTGCGGAGCGGCCAGACCGACGCCCTTGGCAGCGTACATGGATTCGAACATATCCTCGAGCAGTTTATTCAACTCGGGGGTGTCGAAATTCGTAACCGTCTCTGCCGCGTGCTCCAGCACGGGTTCGCCGTACTTCACGATCGAATAGATCATCAGAAATTCTTTACCTGCTCCATGTAGCCTTCAAAATTACGACGTGTCTCCAGGAGTGAATCGCCTCCAAACTTTTCCAGCATCGCTTGCGCGAGAACGATCGCCACCATGGCCTCGCCTATTACGCCCGCCGCGGGCACCACACAGATATCGCTGCGCTCGTAAGCAGCGAGCGCCGGCTCCCGCGTCTCCAGATCCACCGATTCCAGCGGCCTTCGAAGCGTCGAAATCGGTTTCAGGTAGCCGCGCACCAGCACGTCCTGGCCGTTGGTCATGCCGCCTTCCAGTCCGCCGGCACGGTTCGCACCGCGTGTAAAACGGCGCTCATCGCGATTGTAATGGATAGTATCCTGCACGCGCGACCCGAACGCCGCGGCGCCCTCGGCGGCGAATCCAACCTCCACTCCCTTTACGGCCTGCATCGACACAATCGCCTGTGCCAGCCGACCGTCCAGACGCGTATCCCACGTGATATGCGAACCGAGGCCCACGGGAACTCCGTGCGCGACCACTTCAAAGATGCCGCCCACCGTATCTCCTGTTCGATACGCCTGGTCCACCACCTGTTTCATGCGCTGCTCGGTTTCCGCGTCCACGCAACCAAGCAAAACTTCGTCCTTGGCGCTCAGATCCACCAACTCCTGCCACTCCGCGTTACGCTCCAGGCGAACGTCGCCCACCTGGATTACGTGGCTGAGAATCCAAATACCAAACTCAGCAAGGAAAGCTTTAGCGATCGCGCCGACGGCAACACGAGCCGTCGTTTCACGCGCGCTAGCTCGTTCCAGAATGTAACGCGCGTCATGAAAATTGTATTTAATCGAGCCCGCCAGGTCGGCGTGACCCGGACGTGGACGGGTAACCGGCTTTTTCTTATCTTCGGCCCCGTCGAGATCCTCAACCGGCAGGATATCGGTCCAGTTCTTCCAATCCTTGTTACGGATGATGATCGCGATCGGAGATCCGATTGTCTTCGAATGCCGCACGCCTGCAACGATTTCGGCGGTGTCGGTTTCGATTTTCATCCTGCCCCCGCGCCCGAAACCCTGCTGCCGGCGCCACAGCTCACGATTTACGCACTGGAGCGAGATGGGCACACCGCCCGGCATCCCGATCAACGTCGCGACGAGGCATTCTCCATGAGATTCACCGGCTGTTTCGAATCGCAGCATCGTGAGGAAAGAATATGGTAGCGGATTGTTTTCAGCGAGGTGCCCCGGATGTAACGCGGATCGCCCCTGGAACTGTTCGCACTTTTGTTTTAGTACTCTATAGGGAGCGAAGAAGCCGCCGTTGCGCCCGGTTGCGCTACATTGAAAGATAGTTCCAGTTACTGGAAACAAGCGATTTGATGGGCGCGTCAGACAATCGGGTGAGCTATACGAGTCCTCTTGCCGCTCTTGTGCGGAGCGCCCGCCGTAAGCATTTTCTGCAAATCTTTGTTGATGAAGCGGGACTTGCGCTGGCCATCGCTTTCGGCGCAGCCGTCGTGCTTCTCGTCCTCGGAACAGACCTCCTCAATTGGTATTGGGTAGCAGCCCTCCTGGGCGTCGGCGCTTGCCTCGGCGTTTTGCGCGGCCGGAAACGCGTTGCTTCAAGTTACGAAATCGCGCGGAAGTTGGACCAGAACCTCGCCCTCAACGACACGCTTTCTACCGCGCTCTATTTCGAAGAGCATCCCGATCGGACAAAATCGCCCGCCGGCATCGTCGAACGCCAGCGCGATGTAGCCCAGGATCTGGCTCGCAATGCGGACATTCATCGTGGACTGCCCTTCGTTTTTTCACGATCTGCGTACGTGTCCGGTGGTTTGGCGCTGGTCGCCATCAGCGTATTCGGACTCCGCTACGGTGTAACTCGCACCCTGGATCTTCGCCCCTCCCTCGTCGCCATTGCATTCGATGGTTTTCTAGGGCCTTCGTCCACGCGCATCGCCGACGCCCGTAAGAAACCGAACGACCCTCGATCGAAGGACATCGCCAATCCTTCGACACTGAAGTACGATCCGTGGCAGGCGCAAACCATGGATCAAAAGGGCGCTCCCGATTCCGCGCTCAGCACTATCGATACGCCGAACGTCGACAATAGCAACAACACGGGGCCAGCGGCCGAGACCAAGGCGAATGGCAAGGAATCGAAGAACACGCCAGATTCGTTCTCCGACCATCCGGACGATTCTGAGCGAAGTTCCGGCAACCCGGATCCGGCGCCAGACGGTTCCTCTACGCCGTCAAAGGACGGCAACAAAGCCGGCACGCCGCCTCCGGGCGATCAGAAAGGTCAGAACGCAGAAAATTCCAGTCTGACCGACAAGATGCGTGACGCCCTCGCGAATCTGCTGTCAAAGCTGAAGATGCAGCCAAAGAGCGGCGGAAACAAGTCGGGCGGCCAGCAGCAGAATCAAAACGGCAGCCAGCAGCAAACCGCGCAGAATCGTCAATCGATCCAGAACGGGCAGCAATCGCCCGGAAAGCCGCAATCGGACGCCATGGCGTCTCCCGATGGCCAAGCCAATCAAGACGCGCAAGGGTCGGAGCAGGCCAAATCCGGCCAGGGTAAAAGCAACGGCAAGAGCGACGAAAGAAGCAGTTCGCAGGACGGCAAGAGTGGCATCGGCAAACAGGATGGCGACAAGAGCCTGAAGGAAGCCGAGCAACTCGCCGCCATGGGCAAGATCAGCGAAATCATCGGCAAGCGTGCTCAGAATGTGAGCGGCGAAGTTATGGTCGAGGTAGCGTCCGGAAACCAGCAGCTGCATACCCAATACAGCCAGCGCAAGGCCGCGCACGCCGACACCGGCGGCGAGATCAGCCGCGACGAAGTGCCGCTGGCCTATCAGCAGTACGTCCAGCAATATTTCGAAGAGATCCGGAAGATGCCCGCCGCCGGTGCGAAACCCGCCAAGAAGGCTGCCGACACACCCAAGAAAACCGGCTCCTCTTAAGAAGGATCGCCGGTTTGATGTTCTTTGATCTGAAATCTTAGAAATTCGTGGATGGCCGACAACGCCTTGTCGCTATTCGTGGTGATGACGACGCGAGCGCCCCTGTCTGTCTGTACGTATTCGTAGTGGATTTCCTTCTTCAACTTCTGCATCGTGGCAACTCCCGGCGGCGTTTGCCCGTGAATCAACATCGGCGCGTCAAAGTTCCCGTCCGCAAACATTTGAGCGATGTGACTCAGATGCTTCCGGATCTGATCGCGGCTCATGTCGTCGTTGGGATCGTTCGCTTCAACCTGAATAGCCCCTCCGTTACTGAGCAACAGAAAATGATGGGTGGTCTTCTCGTGCGAGAAGCCCATGGCCTGATCGCCGCGGTGCTCCATCTGCGCGCTAGCGAACCCCAGCGCCGCGCCGAATACAACGAATCGAAGTATCTTCATAGTTCTTTCTCCTGTAAAAGTAATTCGAGCAGTCTCGCCGGCTGACCTTCCGGCGTCCGCGCGAGCCGGTCGTCCCACTTCTCGGTAAGTAATTTCAATCGATCCCGCAGTTGTGTCAAAGCCACAAGCTCTTCTTCGACGTGCGCAAGTTTCTCCTCGGCCAGGGCCCTAACAATCCGGCACGGCGCGCCACCGCCGTCCCGCACCTTAAAGATCTTGGCGAGGTCCGCCAATGAGAAACCGATCGAAAGCGCCTGCCGCACGAGTTTGACGCGGAAAGCGGAATCCGGCGGATACATCCGGTAATTGCCATTGGAGCGCCTTGGCTTCGCAAGAATTCC
Organism: Bryobacterales bacterium; assembly: GCA_963802915.1. Taxonomy (GTDB): domain Bacteria; phylum Acidobacteriota; class Terriglobia; order Bryobacterales; family Bryobacteraceae; genus JAICMB01. The sequence goes on along the minus strand of CAWDKQ010000014.1, from coordinate 21,180 downwards.
GAGCCGCTCGTAATGGTGTAGAGTGTCGGTGCTCACGCCCGAAAGCTTCGCGAGTTCGCCCGACCGTAACCAGTTCGCCATGCTCTACAGTATGGAGTCTGGAACCGGTTCGGGAGTCAAGCGAAACATCGAATCGCTGGAACGTGTCGAACCTTCGATGAACGCCCCAAAGAAAAATCCGACGGATTCAACTGGCACCGATTCCGAGCCGATGGACCCTGCGGAATCCGAAACGCTGCGCGAAGAAATCCGCGGAGAAACGACGGAACACGCGAATCCGCCACGGATCGAAGACGAGGGCCAGTCTGGCGGTTAGCAATCCGCGCGTATAATGTAGAAGGAACGCGCCCGTAGCTCAGCTGGATAGAGCGATTGGCTTCGAACCAATAGGCCGGGGGTTCGAGTCCCTCCGGGCGCGCCATCCACATCCCTTTAAATCAAACAATTGCGGGCAAGGGCTCGACTTCGGTTTGAGCATTGTTTTCGTCATTGTGACGAGATTTGTGCGGAGTCTTGACTGTCTGTACTTTTTCTATCGCTTCCAATACGGTCTCAGGCCGGGGGTGAACATATCGGCAGAGTGGTTGCAAAGTCGAGGGCGAGCCGAGGTCGATGGAACGAGATCCAGCCGCAACGTGCCCGCACCTGCTGTGATGACGTGCTCGCTGCCGCGATTGCGATGACGACACGTTTAGGCCGGAACGAGTTCAAGCCGCTCGAACTGATCGTAGACATCCGCAGGGATGATCCGGCCACCTTTTCAGAAGTCTCAAGCTGCGCGTTTGGGTCTAATAAATATTGTTACCCGAATAATAATAGTATCTGTATTTATGACATTCCCGCATTAAGACGCAAGAGCCGTTATCCGCATGCTTGTGGTACACTTCCCCCATGCCGAATCAACAGTACCTGGCAGTTGAGAGCAGAGAGCTGGAGCAGTTGATTGAGAAAGTTAATGCCCTGATTCAAGAGGGGTGGGAGCCGTTGGGCGGTATTTCTTGTGCTATTAATAGCGGCATGTATCATGTTTTTGTACAGGCTTTAATACGTTCGGTTTGATGGAATCTATGTCGCAGTTATACTAACTACAGAAATTACAACCCTTTGGAAACAACCCGTAATCTTGGGGCGTGCTCTTTACGCCACGACAGTTGCAGCCAGCAATAGCGTTAAGGGTTTTTGCTGGCAACATGTGGCTGGTGCGACGATTTCGAACGGATCGCGTACGGTTGATACCGCGTGTTCCGGCATCCGTTTCTATGAGGCCCATCCGCTTCCCCCCTCGTTCCGTAGCCGCAATCTCCGACGGGACCTACCTCGCTGGAACGGCCTGAGACCACGTGGATCATAGATTCCCATCTTCCCACTCTCTACGGACGGGGAAATAAGGAAGCGGGGGTCGGGCGAGTGCGAGCGCGGGCGCACATAGGGGGCGAGACGATCAAGCCCGCCGGGGAACTCCTGGCCGAGGACTCAGACATCAGGCAGGACATCCGGAAGCTCTCCGCACACTCGGCGTTCGATTACCGTGAAGTTGATGGCGAGGTTTCCCGTTCTCCTGTGTCCGGTCGCCTAGGGCACGGAATGACCGTCTCCATACCACGAATAGAGTATCCTTCAACGGACCAAACTGGTTACTCGAAAACCCCTCCATCTCGTGATTCCGCTGACTCGTTAATCAGGCATAACTTAAGGAGCGTAGTCTTCCTGAGGGAGGAGCCACTATGAAAAGGATCACTTTGCTGCTGGTTGCCGTCGTAATACTGGCAGGTATTGTCGCGTTTATGCCATCCGCGTCTCTACACGCCAGTGCCGCCGCCGCCCCAATCTTCGTCACAACCATTCCCCCCGGATATCGAGACTGGAGGTTGATCTCCGTCGCCCATGAAGAAGGCAACCTGAATAGTCTTGGTGCCGTTTTGGGCAATAATGTGGCGATCAAGGCCTACCGCGAGGGGACGCTTCCATTCCCGGACGGAACGATCATTGCCGCTTTGCATTACGGTCACGTCCCGTCGGAGGAAAACAACAAAGTCTTTGGCCAATCCCAATCTTTCGTTCCCGGTCCCCCTACGAACATTCAGTTCATGGTCAAGGACTCAACGAAATACGCCGCCACGGGCGGCTGGGGGTTCGCCACCTTCAAGGACGGCAAACCCGCCGATGAGGCTTCAATGAAAAGCTGCTTCCCCTGCCACAGTCAGGCCAAGGACACCGACCTTGTCTTCACGCGTTACGCACGCTAGATCCGACAACGCGTTGCAGGGCTCATGAGCGCAAAAAACGTGGAACGGAAGTACGCTGGACGGGTCGGGCGTTTCGCGTCAACTTGGCCTTACGCCAACTTCCGGGATGCGCCGTGATCCTCTGAAAAACAATCGCGACTTTGCAGGAAGAAAGGCCTAGGGGTGAGTCGCGCTCGCGTTTGTGACGAGTCCCTCGCCTTTTGTTGGAATTCTGTTCGCTACTCTACTTGGCATCGTGCCGCAAAGTTGTACGCCTTGCCCGCCGCGCCCAAGGCACGAGCGCAACCACGCCGAGTGGTCCAAATATCATCACCGCTATAGCCCCCCAGTCGAGCCCTTGGCCACGCATGACCATCGCACACGTCATGACGGATATTAGACCGTAGCAGATAAGCAGAATCCTGCGATATCGGTCCGGCACCTGGGAGCTTGGCCGCAGCTCGCGCGTTAAGCGCTGGTCGAAATCCGGCGGCAGGCTCGGGACAGGCGCGGCCAGGGAACGCCGCAGCAAACTGTCGATTCCGGCTTCGCGGGGTTCCATCTCAGTCACAGGAATATCCTTTCTCTTTCAGCATCCCATGGAGGAGCTGGCGTGCGCGATGCAGATACGATTTGGCAGTATTCTCGGGAACGCCGAGCAGCGCCGCCACTTCGGCAACTCCTGCGCCGAGCCAATAGTACAGTCGCAAGGCCGATTGGTAGACCTCGGGGAGCGTTCGAATGCACTCTGAAAGGGCTCGATCGCGCTGCGCCGTTTCAGCCTGCCGCTCCGGTCCAGGCTCCCGAGTCACGGCGCGACAAAGTTCCGTTTCGTCCGCGTGTGGGCTTCGGAAGCGGACCCGCGCTTTCAGGTTCACCGCCTGGTTGAACGTGATTCGGTAGATCCAGGAGCTAAATTCGGCCTCGCCGCGAAATGACTTGATCGCGTGATGAATCTTGAGAAATACCTCCTGCGCCACGTCTTCTGCTTCCGGAATAAACTCCCGGCCCAAAATCGAAACCGCAAGGCGAAACACCGCAGCGCTATGGCGGCGGACAAGTTCAGCAAAAGCCTGCTGGTCACCACCCTGGGTGCGGACTACAAGTTGAGAATCGCTCTCCACGCGGCGTTAACGCCCCGGCTCGCTTTTGAGGAAATGGACGGCAATGAGGCCCACGCCCAAAAAAGCGAACGGCAGTGGAAAAATCCAGGCGCCATGAGACAACGTCGCAAGATTCAAATAGAGCGCGATCATTGCTCCTACCGAAAGAGTAAACAGAACCGTTCCCAGAATTGGGAGAACGAGCGGATTGGGCGGACGACGTTCCCGCTCCTGCTCCAGCGGAAACTCCGGTAACGGTATTCCCTTTTCCATGGCCGCCAGGCGCTCCTCATGGATGATCTCCATCCTCTTCTGCCGACTCTGGTGTTTCACATAAAGATAACCGACAATGCCTCCCGCCAATGCGAGCGCAACCATACCATCGCCAATTGTGTAGCTCATGTCTCTCTGACCTCATCGTTAGGACAGGATGTGCCCAGCGCACGGTTGCAGCTGGTCCAAACAAAGTATCGTTTGCATGGCCAGCCGTGGTTGCCGGGAGCCAAGTTCGACGGCACTGGAACTGGTTACCGTGCGCGGATCGATCGTGGGGCTTAGGGTGTTGACAGTGTTCCCATTACGGCGAGTAGGCCAAAGTCGCCAACTCCCGAGTGGCGGCAATCCAGAAGTGACTTCAAATTGAACGCCTAGTTGCCGACTCGCGGAATGAACGTGATCTCTGCACGGCGGGATCACTCGCGGGGAGGGGAAGGGTCAAGACCGGAAGCGTTCCGGCCGCGCCTGGGCATTGGGCTGACCACACGAACGGCTTGGGGTTTCTTGTCAACTTGACCCGGGTCGCGCACACAGATAACCGATCCAAATCTTCACAGCCATTCGTTGGCGTTCTACAGCCCGTTTTGAACACTGGTGGGGATCTTACGACCGTGGGTTGGGCATCCTCTCGGCTCTTTTCTTAATACCTTCAGGCCACTGGCGCCGGAGCAGTCCGCTTCCGGGCACAATCATTCTCCAGTAACGGCCCATGCCACGGCACGTTAAATCGTCAAGTGCCATCACGCGCGTCTCGGTGTTAATTGTCGACCATCCGCCGCCCACATCTTCCGCGTTGAAGTCAAAAGCCATTTTGATCGCACCCTGCTCCCGATAATCAACGAACTCCTGTGACGTGCGCAACTTCAGGGGATGGCCCGCCCGCACATTCGCCCCCCCGAACATCACGATTTCATGTTCGCCGCCGCCGGAAAGATAACCAGATGCCGAAAACGCGTCGAGAACCCGCTTATCCTGAAAAAAACCGCCGGTCTCATGAATGCGCAAGGCCGCTGCTCGAATTTTCAGGAGGGTGACCAAGGATTTCATATCGCCGAAGGTTGACTGGCGAACAGCCTGCATCACCTGCTCGGGTCGTGCGCGAACGCGGGCCGAGTGCCTCTCGGAAAACTGGTACTCCGGCATGATGTCGTCAAGAGCAGTTTTATGTTGCGCGACGCGGATCATCGGGGCTGGCCAGAGTAGAGCCGCAATGGCGAGGCCCACACCACCTGCGGAGATAAGAGCCACCGAGGCGTGACGGCTCGTTTGCGGATTCCAAGAAAACGGAAGGGGAACGCCAGGTTCGCCAGCCCAAACAACGCTAGCACGATACCAGAATAGGCCGACGTACTGAGAGGCTGATATGCAGCCCAATAATTGAAGACCAGAACGGTTGAAAAGGCGATTGCGGCAAGCAGCGTCCACGCCAAAGCCTTAAATGACATCTTCTCATCTCCTCGGTGTCGATCTTGAGGCGGGATCGACTCACGATCTTTCTGAGTGCTACGGAGAGAGCGCGGTCTAAGTTCCGGTGTTGCGTTCTACGGTCTCGGATGTCGCGCAGAAGGAGCGCCCGCGCAGCTCTCGACTTTCAGCACTGACGGATATTTGCCACTCGCGGAAATGCCCGTGATCGCTCCACGCCGCTATCACTTGCGGAGCGGGAAGGGTCAAGACCGGAGCGTTGCAGGTGGTCCGGGCATTGGGGGCCAACATACATGCGGCTGGGCGTTTTGCGGCAATCTCACTCTCATGAAACGCGGGCCTAGTGGAAACGCTCTTCAGGATGTGATGTACTGCTGGACGTGATGGTGAAACGGTTACGCTTGCACCTTGGACGCATTGAGGATGAATTGCGTGATGTGCAGCGTCACTTCCCGGCGATCAATTCGGTGCTGAATTGCCGTCGTGATGACTTTAATGACACGGTCCGACAGAACATGCTCACGGCGTACGAGTTTCTCGATGCAATTGTTGCTGAAGACCTCGATTTGTTCAGCGCCGAGGGGCTTGAAGCGCTATTGCAGCTAAACCACCTGGTGCTGCTGGGTCGGGGCTACGATCCACGAGAGTTCAGTCGCCACATCTCCTTTACCCGGCGGCGATTCTTCGATAACTTTCGCCAATACGTGAAGCCGATTCGCCGCTGGTTTCGCAAGCATGAGACGGAGAACCCGTATAAAGTCGCCTCGCAGGTCTATGTGGGCGTGCTTAGCCAACCGCAACTTTATCAAGAAGGCAATCATCGCACCGGGTCCTTAATTGCAAGCGGAATCCTCTTGCAGAATGGTTGTCCGCCCTTCGTCCTGACACGGCAAAATGCGATCGCCTACTTCAATCCGTCATCGGAAATTAAGTTCACGGACAAGCGGACGATTCGAGGCAAGCTCCGTCTACCCAACTACCAGCAGGAGTTCCGAAAGTTCCTCCTACAAAACGTAAACCAGGCTTATGTGCGCTAGTCGGGTGATTCTGCAGACTACAACGCCTCGGAAGAGACAGATGGTTCATTTCGCCTCCGGGTCAAACAAACTCGCGAACTCGCAGGCTTGATATACTGATTCGCTCCCGCCGTGATCATCGCTTGCAACTAATCATCGCGGACAACATGACTGCTTGGCTGGAGCGGTTGTTCGCACTAGACTGCTTTGAGGTTTTGGATCTTCTTAAAGACCGCTTCGACATCACTGCCCGGTGGGGGCGCGAAGAGAGTCGCAGTGAGTTGAAGGTTCAAGGTCACGCTACCGTCACCCTGGTTGCACGCGTAAGTTCCTGAGCACCGCCGCATCACATCCGAACTCAATTCCTTGGCCGCGCCGTTCTCCGCGATCAGACAGAACACGTCACTTTCCCAGCGGCCTAATGCCGTCCCTTTCGCAATCGAAACAGCTCGTTTCGAGAAAGAAATCGCGAGCTGATCCATGATTCCGACCGGAGTGAAACCTCTCAATTGCTCGAAATTCCTCAGCCAGACATGCACAACAGTGAAGGAACGTTTGCCCACCATCTCGCGGCGGATAAGTCTCTCCATCTCCGCCCGGTTGTAGCAGCCCGTGATCTCATCCGCCTTGGCCGCACGCTCGGCCTGTTCCATGGCTTTGTGCAGCGTACGAATCTCATCACGAAGCTGGAGAATAACGCTGTCCTTCTCCCGCTTGATTTGTTCAGCACATTGGGCGACCGCTGTTGCGATCCGACGTGCACTGATGCGAACATCCTCCAGGTCTCGTGCCGATTCTAGGCCGCGAATCTGCTTTACCTGCTCCTTCAGCATCTGTTCAGAGCCAGTGTCGGCCTGGCATGACGACAAGAGTTCGTTGAGAGCCGTGCCGGTGTTCTTCAACTCCAAGCGAAGGTGCTCGATGTATCGCGTAGCCCGATCGCGATAGTCGCGCAACTGACAGCGTATGTCGGTCCGGGTTTGGTTCAGACTATCCGTTTCTTGCGAGTCTACGCAGGCGCGAACTCGCTTGATAATCGCCCCAAGATGGTTGCGGAACCCTTCAACCGTGTCCCGATCCGTTTCGACGGCGTATTGTCTAACCGATTCAAGCGTGGATATCAGCAGGTCCTGGACCTGAGCGGACAGACACTGCGAGCGTTCATGGTCGGTGATGGAACGCTTCAAGGAGATCACATCGTATGATCGGCAGTTTTCCTCTAAAGCTTCAGGTAGTTCAGGTCCGGAGTGGTGTGATGCAGAAATAAGAGGTCCGGCTATTTAGCGGTCCTGGCCAACTTCGTACTGGATGCAATCAAACCAGCGAGGCATAGCTGGAATGGGACACGGAGTGGGGGCGCGGTAAGAAAACAATCTGAAAAGAGTTGGAATCGGATCAATCGGTGGTATATTCGCATCGCTCCCAGGTCGAGAATGGAACCCCGGATACGCGTGCTCCTGGTCGACGACAACCCTGCTGACGCAAGGATGACGGAGCTGGTTCTGAAGGAGTCCGCCTTGCAACATTCCCTAACCGTTGTTTCCGATGGCAGTGAGGCCCTAGCGTTTCTTTATCAGGACCCTCCCTACACGGGTGTTCCGCCTCCCGACTTAATTCTCTTGGACTTGCACCTGCCGAAAGTGGACGGCGTCGCGGTGTTGCAGGCAATAAAGAACCTTCGTGGTCATGGGAGGATCATCAAAGCCGTCATTGTTTTGACCGGTCTTCAAGATCCGATACATCGTGAGGCAGCCCTCGCCCTGGGAGCGGATGCATGTTTCGCGAAGCCGCAAGACGTGGAGGAACTGCACGCGCTGGCGTCAAGCGTTCGTGAGGTGTGGGAGCGCGTGTCCGGCGAGTGAAAAAGCATCGGGCGTCCGACCGCCGTCTTTCATTCGTTGTCGCGATGTTCTTTCCTCCTCGCTGTCCAATACGCCCTCATACGTCGCGCCCCCCAGTCGTTCCCCCGGCGGCATGTCCTTACATCCTCGGTTTTGGGAGTCGGCGGTAGCAAGGCCCGAGCCCGTTTTTCCAGCCGATCAATGCGGTCACGCTCAGCGTACAGCGCCTAAAGTCCCGCCGCACGCCGCCGATGGGAATCTTAGTTGGGTTCAATTAAGATACAGCTTCCAAAGTAGATGACGCGGATCGCGTACTCGGTGCTGGCGCGATCCGCTTTTTTGCCTTTCCAGCAGTTCCTATTTCACCTTCGATCCTGGCGTCCATCGTTTTCATCCGCGTCTTTGAGATCTTCTGGGATCGTGTCGTGGACGATCAAGTTGTTGAGCCGTTCCATCGCACGCACCAGTTTCACACGCGCGGCCGAGTATTTATGGGATGCCTTGTGGAACCGCTCAGACCTATCTGGAAGCGGGCAGGCGATTCACGGAGTCCTTCATGACGGCGTTGAACCGGTCGAAAGCTATCCGCGATTCTTCCATCGCTTGCTCCAACTGGTCTTGCAGAATTAGGGCAGATTCGCGGGAAAGCACGGACAACGGAAATCGTATCACCGACGAAGCGGCCAGGGTTGCCAACGTTTAGGAATCCACGAACTCCAGGCTTTAAGATTCGGTTGTGGTCGGTCGGAGTGATGTTCGAGTAGAGGGGAACTGTGTGGAATGCCCCGCACTATTTCCAGGACCGACTCCAAGTTGTTGAAAAAGATGCCCTCCCTCACGGCATTGGACCTGCTCGAACAGTCGTTCCGAGTTGTTTGGTGATTGGTGAATACATTCACAGTTCTTAACCGCCCCGGTTGCCGCAGTTTCCTTCGACCTAAATGGCGTCGAACGCCAAGGAAGTCCGTTTTATGAGTTCGACCGGGAGCCAAAAACGCGATGAGTGTCTAAAGGCGCTGAAGCGGTTGCCGCCAATCTCAACCGGAGCGGCGAAGTTGCTCGCAAAACTTGCGCTCCGTGACGTCGAAGCGCGAGATTTCACCGCGATCATTAAACAAGACCCACTTCTAGCGCCTCGCGTCCTGGAATTGGCCAATTCCGCCGTTTTCGGGCGAGCTGGCAGGATAGTCTCAATCAAACAGGCCATACTGCACATAGGGCAAACTTCCATAAGACGCCACGTTCTCGGATGGACATTCGGAAAGCTGCTCCACAATCTGCCATACAACACTTCGGAGACATGGTCGATGACACGATTCGTCGATCATTCGAAAGCGACAGGAACACTCGCCGACACACTCGCCGAGGAGGTGCAGGCGAAGGATGCTGATGCCGCCTTCATCTCAGGACTGATTCACGATGTCGGGAAGGTCATCCTCGTCAGCGTTGATCGCGAAGCGGTTGACCAGGCGTATGAATTCCAACGATTGTCACAGTATCCTATAACGGATTGTGAGCGCGAATTATTTGGAACCGATCATGCTGAGCTTTCGTGCCGCGCAGCAGATATGTGGAGATTATCAGCGAATGTACAGGAAGCTGTCGCATGCCATCACCGGGCGCTCAATCCGGAGGAGGACTCGGCGCCGACCATGGAACTCGTGCTCCAGAAAGCGGACTCGTTTGTTAACAGCATTGGTTTCAGCGTTACGCAGCCTCACTATCAATCTGCTGAGCCGATAGAGTGGCTCGGGCATGAGGCGAACCTGTCTTGCGCACTGAAGACGTTCGAACGGGAGTTCCTGACCAGCGAGTCCGTAGGTAGCGACCCTACATCATAGTTGGCTTGAACGCGAAATTACCTCGCCTTTCTCACCTCCCGACCAAACCCGCCGATAGATAGTCAATCCCCACTCGGTGGCCTCGGGGATCACCTCAAAACCGGCCAATGAGGATCACTTCAAAACCGGCCAATGGAACTGAGTCAGGACAAGCTCATTTATACCTTGTCCGGACAGCCAGTGACAACGGGTTTTCCGCAGCGGGAATGACCGGACATATACTAACGAATACCTGGGCGGAAGACAGGGCACCGCAGGGATGCGACCCGAGCGCCGACCCAGAGGCTGGAATGGCTGGGCGGCGTCCGAGTCGCCCGCCAGGCTTTTGAGCCATTCTGGCGCGAAAGCGATAATCCCGGGAGCGCGAGGGCAGAGTCCTCGCAGTAAAGAAGCCTCCTTCCTTATTTCTTGAGTTCTCATCTGAGATCACTCCGCAGCCGGCAACGCAGTCTTGGTGCGCCAACTGCGCGGCCCGCACTTCAGCACGTGTCCGTGATGCAGCAGGCGGTCGAGCATGGAACTGACAGCGGCATTGTCGCCGAGCAGTTTGCCCCAGTCTTCTACGGGCCGATTCGATGTGAGAAGCGTGCTGGCACGCTCATAACGCCGCATCACGATTTCTAGCAAATCCTCGGCGGCGGTATGCGGAAGTTTGCGCATGCCGAAGTCGTCGACAATGAGCAGCGGGACCGATGCAATCGACTCCATGTACTGCTTGCGCGTACCGTCCACAACGGCGTCGGCGAGTTCTTCGAGCAGCAGGTGTGTTTCGCGATACAGCACGCGGTGGCCTTGTTGAATGGCAGCGTGGCCGATGGCTTGCGCAAGATGACTCTTGCCAGTGCCGCCGGGACCGAGGAAGAGCGCATCTTCGCGGCGTGTAATGAAAGCGCCGGTCGCGAGATCAAAAACGAGACTACGATTCATCTTGGGATTAAAAGTGAAGTCGAAGTTGTCTAGAGTTTTGTGGGCGTCTCGAAAGCCGGCTTGCTTGCGGCGGCGATCCAGCAGGCGGTCGGAACGGCGCGTGAGTTCATCCGAGATCAGGCACGAGATCAGATCCAGCGTCGGCATCGCTTCCGCCTGTGCTTGCTTGAGACGGGTTTCGAGCACGGCAGCCATGCCGCCTAAACGGAGCTGGCCGAGTGCGCGTTGTAGTTCAATCAGATTCATTCCGGATTTCCCTCCAGGTTGGTTTCAGACTGCGATTGAGTTCGCTGTTCGATGACGTCGCGATACAGCGTGAGTTGGCGAATCAACGGATCGACCTGCCGTAGCGAGAGTGGCGCTGGTCCTTTGCGTTCGAGATAGCGGCGGACGAAATGGTATTCGTAGACTTCGAAGGAAAGCGCGGCCGAACAAGCATCGTCCACTGCCGCGGCGCCGTATTTCTTGGCGAGAGAGAGAACCCCTTGAATGCGGCGCACGGCGGGCTGTCCTTTCTGCGCATACATCGTTTTTGCGAGCACGCCGATAGAATCGCTGGCATTCTCGGCGCGCCGGAGCAGTTGTTGTGTGGTGAACGGCGTCTTCTTGTGGCGGTCTTCAGCAAGAATGCGATGTGCGCCGCGAGGTTGATGCAAGTGTTCGCGCAGCAGTTGGCCGGTCTTGGGATCGAGCAAGCGCACGTGCCGTCGATTCCACTGCACGTTGACTCGTCTCCCAATCCAGCCAGGCGGGGCGCTATAGTAGGCGGCTTCCACTTCGACGCAGCCATCCATGTGCACCGCGCGTTCACCGTATTGGTAATAGCGGAATGGCTCGACGGGAAGCGGCAACAGCGCAGGTTTCTCTTCTGAGAACATCGCCGCAACCTGGCGTTTGGTAGTGCCATGAATGCGGGTGTCGGCCCAATGTTCCTCCCATCGATCCAGGTAGCTTTGCGCTTCTTCGATGGTTTCGAAGCGCTTTCCTTTTAGCGGTGTCTTCTGCGCATGACCAACGCTGGACTCGACCTTGCCTTTGCGATCCGGATCTTTGATGCGGCAGGGCAGCGCCACGGCGTGGTAATGCGCCAGCATGTCGCGATAGAGCGGGTTGATGGTGGGATCGTAGATGTCCGGCTTCAACACACCTTCGCGCAGATTGTCGAGGATGAGAACGCGTGGCACGCCGCCGATTCGGGCAAACGCCGTCTCGTGCAACTCGGCCCAGGTTCGCGTGCTGGAACTGAAGACGATCAGCCGGACACACTTGCGGCTATAGCCGAGCGTCAACACAAACAAGCGGGTGCGGCGGTAACGGCCGGATTGGGGATCGCGAACCATGGGGCCTTCGCCGTAGTCGACCTGCGCTTCTTCGCCGGGCGCCGTGACGATGACGGCGCAGGGTTGTTTTTCCGGCGAGCCATGGAGCTTGTTGATGAAGCGTTTGACGCTCTGATATCCGCCGGTAAAGCCGTGGTCGTCAACCAGATCCTGCCAGATCCCCTTGGCGTTGCGACCTTGGCTCAGCGCATGCTGGATGAGTTCGCGATAGGGCTCGCTGGTACTTGCCGTCGTGGTTTGCGTCGGAGGATCGGCGCCAGAGTCGGGGATCACCTCATTGGCCGGTTTTGGGCCGCCAGAGTCGGTGGTCACGCCATTGGCCGGTTTTGAGTCTTGCGCCGCTCGTTTGCCCCATCCGCCGGGCGGCCGAACCGCAATGGCGGCTGTTCTTAGATATCCGGCCGCAGTTTCACGCCGGACACCGGTTTCTTTTTCGATGCGCCGCAGCGACCATCCCAGCCGCCCCAACGCGATGACTTCTTGCTTCTTTTTCTCGTTCAAGACGTTGCTCACATCGACGGAGAATACTCTCCGTCAGTCAACGTCCTGACTCAGTTTTTCATTGGCCGGTTTTCAGGTGATCCCGTATGGCCGGTTTTGGGTGATCCCCGAGGGTGATTCCAAATCACCGCCCTCAAATAGCAAGCGGACCGATCGGCAGCTGGTTCGCTGTTGTTTCGGCATGAACTTCGGGTACTTTACGTTTGATGGCAGGCGCAATCTCATATTGACAGGAATCCCAATGTTGTTCTATCAGGGGAAGCGACGCCTGAGGTGCGTTGCATGCCAATCCATTGGGTTCGTGGTAGCGGTTTGCCTGACGAGGACTCGCACCGAAGGAACGTAGGAAAACCCGTCCCTCATGGCTTCGAGAGAATAGGCCGGGGTTTGAGTCCCTCCGGCGCGCCATCGAATCGATCGCTTTTACACAACTTTCAATCGGCAATTCCAGAGCAAACGAACCAAGCCTAGCCAGAACGCCGGTCGCCCAGCCTCAAACGCTTACCTACAGGCTTTCGACCTCCTAACACGCCCACCAGTACCCTTCAGTCAAAAATCTCCCAACTGACTCTTGACCTACGAAGGCTTTCGTACTATCCTCGTCTCATGAGGAAACCACCCCGCCCCACCGACGGGGAACTCGAAATTCTTCGCGTGCTTTGGAAGATCGGACCGGCCACCGTTCGCGACGTACACGAACAGTTGTCCGTCGCCAAGCCCGCCACCGGCTACACCACCGTCTTGAAACTGATGCAGATCATGGCGGACAAGGGCCTGGTCACCCGCGACGAGAAAAGTAAGGCGCACGTCTACAAAGCGCGCATTCCGCAGGAGCAGACGCAGCGAGAGATCGTCGGCGATCTGGTCGACCGCGTCTTCGGCGGCTCCGCTGCGCGCCTCATGATGCAGGCGCTTTCAGGCAGCAAAGCGTCGCCGGATGAAATCGCCCAGATCCGGCGCATGCTGGACAATTACGAAGATAGCGCGGAAGGAGCAAGCAAATGAACGACCCTACCGTCCAGGCCCTCGGCCTGGCGCTCATCCATTCCCTTTGGGAGTGTTCGCTCGTCGCACTCCTTTTCGCCCTGTTCACCTTCCTTTTCCGCGGCTCGAACGCCCGCTATCTCGCCGGCTGCCTTGCCATGTTGTTGATGCTCGCCATTCCCGCGATCACGTTTTTCGGAATCTTGGATAGCGCCACTACCACAGCGGTCGCCGTTGCAACCAGCGGGACATCTCTTGCACAACCGGGCCCCTCTTCAATGGCCGATTCACAGACAGTCGTTCCATCATCGGAGCCGTCCTCCTTCTTCGGACTGATCGTGTGGCTTTGGCTGACGGGAGTCATCGCAATGACGGCGTGGTCGGCCGCCGGCTGGATAACAGCACAGCGTCTGAAACGCCGCAGCACGCGTCCCATCGCCGAGAGCTGGCGTCAGCGTGTGACCGTACTCGCCGGACGTCTCCGGATTCGACGCACGGTTCGCGTTTATGAATCGATTCTGGCCCAAGTCCCTGCCGTCATCGGGTGGATACGGCCCGTCATTCTTGTACCCGCGGGCGCCCTGATTCATCTCAGCGCGGAAGAATTGGAAGCTGTCCTGGCGCACGAGCTCGCGCACATCCGGCGTCACGATTATTTGATCAATCTGCTCCAGACCGCGATCGAAACTCTGCTCTTTTATCACCCGGCGGTCTGGTGGATCGGTACGCCGCATCCGCGCCGAGCGCGAGCACTGCTGCGACGACCTTGCTGTCCAAACCTGTGGCGACCGCATCGTCTACGCCCGCGCACTCACTTCTCTCGAGGAACTCCGCTGCGGAGATCGCCGATTCGCGATGGCGGCAACCGGTGGAGATCTCGGCGAGCGCGTCCGGCGGCTACTCGGCGCGAGTCAGCCGATGCGCCGCAGGTTGCCGTTTGTGCTTCTCGCTGGAGTCACGATTCTGGTTGCGTCCGTGGCATTGCTAAATACGCGCGCCCAGGCGACAGATCGAAATCCCGTAGAAGCAGCGACAGCGGAGCCCGCTGCGTCGCCGGAGCCGGCTGCGCAACCCGAGCCACCCGCGTCACCTGCCCCTGCTGCCGAGGCAGCCGTCGCGCCGGTCACGCCCGAAGCGCCTGAAGCACCGGAAGCACCGACGCGAGCGCCGGTGCCTCAGCCCGCCCCCGCGCCCCAGATCGCTCAACATCATGCAGGCTACCTGGGAGGTTTAGCCGACGCCGGCTACACCAGCATCTCCGTCGACGAAATCATCGAGCTGAAACAAAACGGCGTCAATCCGGACTTCATCAAAGAAATGCTGCACGCCGGTTTTGGTGTCTTGAGCCCCAAAGAATTGATCGCACTCAAAAACAATGGCGTATCGCCCGATTACGCCCGATCCGTAAAATCCTCCGGACTCCGCGATGCGAATGTCGATGGCGTGATTCGCCTCCATCAGCATGGAGTCAATCCGCGCTTGCTCGAAGCGCTAGGCGCGGCCGGATATTCCGACGTGAACGTCTCTCAGGCGATCCAGGCCCAGGACAATGGACTCTCCGGCGACGCCCTGCGCAGCCTGCGCGAGCAGGGCTTCAAGAATCTCACACTCGAACAAGTCATCAAGTTAAAGCGAGCCGGTGTCATTTAGCGAGGGAATAACATGAAACTCAAGTGGAACGATGGATTCGCGATTGCGATCTGTGTCTTGGTTGTGCTCGTCGCGCAGGGCGCCGACACGAGTTCACCCATCTCAGGAACCTGGCGGCTCAGCGATTGGGCCAGCGGCTGGGATCGAGTCCAGCTCGAATTGAGCCGCTCGACGTTCACCTCGCGCTGGACCACCAGCAGCGAATATCCTGTGTCCGAACTGCGCGGCCTGACCCGCGACCAACTCCATTCCATTCATACGAGTGTTCATTTCGAGTTCGTCCGCGATGCAGGCGTGCTGCTCTGCGAAGGATCGCTCCTGGGCGGCGTTGGCGGTGGGACGTTCCAGTTTTCCCCCAGCCGCGCATTTATCGCCGAGATGGGCCGCCTGGGCTATGAAGGTCTCAGCGAGCAGACCCTCTTCGAGATGACCATGCAGGATGTCAATCTCGTGTTCGTGCGCGCCGTTCAGAAGGCCGGCTTGCGCGACGTCGACGCCAGTAAGCTCATCGGCTTGCGCATCCACGGCATCACGCCCGATTACATTTCGGAGATCCAATCGGCCGGCTACGATTTCTCGGCCGACGATCTAATTCGCCTCAAAATCCATGGCGTACCTACCAAGCTGCTCCGCGAAGCCAAACACGCCGGATACAATTTCAACTCCGATGAAATCGTGAAGCTCCAGATTCACGGCATCGATTCCGATTATGTTCGCGACCTTAGCGCCGCGCGTTATCAGCTCTCCGCCGACGACATGGTGAAACTCAAAATCCACGGCGTCGATCCCGATTTCGTGCGCGATCTCAAAGCGCAGCATTACAACTTCTCGCCGGATGAAGTCGTGAACCTCCGGATCCATGGCGTGAACACTGAGTTCACTTCCGAAGTCAGGCGATCCGGCTACGATCTTTCGGTGGATGATCTGACGCGCTTGCGGAATAACGGAGTTTCGGCTGAATTTCTCGGGCAGCTCCACAATGCCGGCTACGACCGGCTGCCTTTGGATCAGATTGTGAGAATGTGGCAGAACGGCGTGCGCGGAGACTACATCGCACGCCTTTCCGCCACATTCGGAGTGAACGGATCGCAGCGTTTAACGCCCGATCAAATCATTAAGCTGAAGGTACACGGCGTGGACTAACCGCCGGCGCCGGCTCTTCCTGCTTCTCGATGCGCATGCCGTAGAATGACCGATGCACAAAGATCAGCATGATGATCAGGAAGATCGCCGACAGTACATGGCTAACCATTGGTCCCTGGTCTTTCGTGAGCGACACTGCAAGTTCCACAGCCAGAAGACCGAACAGAGTCGTGAATTTGATGATCGGATTCAACGCCACCGACGACGTATCCTTGAACGGATCGCCCACCGTATCGCCGACCACTGTCGCTTCATGAAGCGCGGTGCCCTTCTGCTTCAGCTCCGTCTCCACGATTTTCTTCGCGTTGTCCCAGGCGCCGCCGGCATCCGCCATAAAGATCGCCTGATACAAACCGAATAGAGCAATCGAGATGAGGTAGCCGATAAAGAGGAACGGCTCCGCAAACGAGAACGCCAGCGTCGCGAAGAAGACTGCGATGAAGATGTTGAACATGCCTTTCTGCGCGTATTGCGTGCAGATCTCAACTACCTTCTTGCTGTCCGCCACCGATGCTTTCGTGGTTGTCTCGAGATTGATATGGCCTTTGATGTACTCAACTGCCCGGTAAGCGCCGGTAGTAACGGCCTGCGCCGAGGCCCCGGTGAACCAGTAGATTACAGCGCCGCCCGCAATCAGGCCGAGGAAGAACGGCGGATAAAGAATCGAGAGGTTCTGGATGTTGGTGGTCAATCCATTTGTCAGCAGGACGATGATGGAAAAGATCATCGTTGTGGCTCCCACCACTGCCGTGCCGATCAGTACAGGCTTGGCGGTAGCTTTGAAAGTGTTGCCGGCGCCATCGTTCTCTTCGAGGTTTTCTTTGGCGCGCTCAAAATTAGGAGTGAACCCGTACTTGGATTTGATCTCCTGCTCAATTCCAGGAATCTCCTCGATTTGCGAGAGTTCATAGACGGATTGAGCATTGTCAGTCACAGGACCGTAGGAATCGACCGCAATCGTCACCGGGCCCATGCCAAGGAATCCGAATGCCACCAAGCCAAAGGCGAAGACCGCCGGAGCCAGCATCAGGCTGCCTAGCCCGAGAGTGCTCACTCCATAGGCAATAGCCATGAGGAGCAGCATCGCCAGGCCGATCCAGAAGGCGCTGAAGTTGCCAGCGACAAAACCGGACAGGATGTTTAGAGATGCGCCGCCTTCGCGCGACGAAGTAACTACTTCACGAACATGGCCCGATTCCGTCGACGTGAATACCTTCACCAGTTCAGGAATCACGGCGCCTGCGAGAGTACCGCAAGTGATCACGCTCGAAAGTTTCCACCATAGCGTCGGATCGCCGCCCAAATCCGGAATCATGAAATAAGAAACGACGTAAGTGGCAGCGATCGACACCAGCGAAGTCAACCACACCAGGAATGTCAGCGGAGCTTCGAAATGGAATTTGTCCGCATCACCATACCGCGCCTTCGCGATGGCGTCGTTAATGAAGTACGACAGTCCCGACGAGATCACCATCATGACGCGCATGACAAAAATCCACACCAGCAGTTGAACCTGTACCAGCGGCGTATGCACCGCGAGAAGAATGAAGGAAATCAGCGCGACGCCCGTCACGCCGTAAGTTTCAAATCCGTCCGCGCTCGGTCCCACCGAATCGCCCGCGTTGTCGCCCGTGCAATCCGCGATCACGCCAGGATTGCGGGCATCGTCTTCCTTGATCTTGAAGACGATTTTCATCAGGTCCGATCCGATATCGGCGATCTTCGTGAAGATACCGCCGGCAACACGCAATGCCGCCGCGCCCAGCGATTCGCCGATGGCGAATCCGATGAAGCATGGCCCCGCGTAATCGCCCGGAATGAATAACAGGATGAACAGCATGATCAGCAGCTCGACGCTGATCAGCACCATGCCGATACTCATGCCGGCGCGCAAAGGAATCGCATAACAGGGGAAAGGCTTGCCGCGCAAAGCCGCAAACGACGTGCGGGAGTTCGCAAACGTGTTGACTCGAATACCGAACCACGCCACACCGTAACTGCCCCCAATACCGATGAGGCTGAAGAGCAGAATGATGGCGACCTTAATGGCCGCGAAGTGTTCCAGATATCCGAAATAGAAGAGAATGATCACCCCAATAAAGATTTCGAGGATGAGAAGAAATTTGCCTTGAGTGAATAGGTAAGTCTTGCAGGTTTCCCAAATCAGTTCCGAGACCTCGCGCATGGAGGTGTGGACGGGCAGATTGCGGACGTGAGTGTATGTGATGAATCCAAAGAGCAGGCCAAGAGCACATACGCCCAAACCGGCCAGGAGCAACGTCCGGCCGTTAATGCCCATAAATGTGGCTTGCGCAAGATCCGGAAGGATCAGATGCGCCTCTCCACCCGCTTCTTGCGGGGCATTTTGCGCGAGTCCGGCAACCGGCGCAACTAGAAGGAAGAGTGCCAACAGGGCGGGAATCAGCAAATGAATCGATCGGCGTCGGAACAGGGACGCCCAGAGCGTGGATACACTATGCGGTCGCAAGTAAAATCCTCCAAAGGTTTTAGCAGCCTGACGTGCGGCCTGGGTTGAGGCCAAATCACCAGGTCAAACCCGTTACGATACCGCACGATGGAACCTGGCGCAACGTTACGATGGTCGCACGTAACTTAAACTAACGTGCAATTGGGAGACCGTTCACCAGGTCTACGTCGGACGCGAATAGTAACCCGTCTTGCACCGCACAATGAGACCTTCCCGTTTCGATCGCACGACAATCTTGTGAAAACTGTCGTCCGCCGAAGGATTGGTCGAGTGGTACGCGAGCGTGTAGGAAGCGCGCAGATCGTCTCCGATCTCGCGAAAATGCGTCGCCAGGTCCTTCTCTCGCGCATCGAAATGAGCTCCGCCCGTTTCCCGCGCCAGCCGCTCCATCACGCTCATGCCGTATTTATTTCTCGCGTTCAACCGCCCATGCTCGATCTCGGTATATCGCAACGCAAATATACGAACATCGGATGCCTGCGCTGTTTCAATCGCGTCCAGCATGTTGTGTGCGCTCGAATTGTCCTCGCCGTCGCTCAAGACAATCAGCGCCCGGCTCCCATTCTCGACATTCGCAAGCCGCTCGGCGATCGGATAGAAGATCGCATCGTAGAAAGCCGTACCTAAAACCCGGTGCTCCTCCGGCCCCAACTCCGGAAACTCGCCCAGATGCTTTTCCTTTTCGAACTCATGTAGCGACTCCACCAGTTCCTTCGCCGAGTTCGAATAATCGCTCACTAGCCGCACGTGATTTCCGAAACAAACCAGAAACGCGCGATCCCGCTCGCCCAATATTTCTTTCAGGAACTGCTCCAGGTCGTGATGGTGCTGCTTGACGAAATGCTCCTGGCTTCCGCTGGCATCCACAATCAGGCCCAGCGTCATGGGAATATCGGTGCTGCGCGCGAAGAATGAGACCTTCTGCGGCGTGCCGTCCTCGAACACGTCGAAATCGTCGCGGTCGAGATTGGGAACCAACGCGCCACGCGAATCGCGGACCGCAAACGAAACATTTACCAGGTGGACATTGACCCGAATCGGCGCCTGCGCGAAACAAAGAACTCCCAGCAAACACACCGCCAGCTTCATATGAACGGAACACGGTCCAAAGCTCAGTCGGTACGCAAAAACCTCTACAGCACTTCAAGAATCAGGCACTTCAGATAATGCGTCTCGGGCACAGTGAGCAGAATCGGATGATCCTGCGCCTGCGTCCGTCTCTCCACCACGCGAAGCGTCCGATTCGCATCCAGCGATGCCTCCGCCACAACTTCGAGCAGCATTGCTTCACTCATATGATGCGAACACGAGCAAGTCACCAGAATCCCACCGGACCCCAGCAATCGCAGCGCGCGCAGGTTGATCTCTTTGTATCCGCGAGCCGCGCCCTCCAGATTCGCCCTCGACTTCGCAAAAGCCGGAGGATCGAGCACCACGATGTCAAACGATCGATGCGACGAAGCGTAGCTTGCGAGCAGATCGAAAGCGTCCGCTTCCCGAAACTCGACGTTGCCGATCAGATGCCGTTTGGCATTCGCCAACGCGGTGGCAAGTGCTGGCGCGGAGCTGTCGACAGCTTCTACCGAATCGCACCCACGCGCGATATGCAGGGCGAAACCCCCGGTGGATGTGAAACAATCGAGCGCCCGTCTCCGCGCATAGCGAGCCGCCGCCACATAATTCTCCCGCTGATCGAGAAAAACGCCGGTCTTCTGCCCATGCAACAAATCGGCCGTCAATTCCAGCCCATTCATCCGAATCGCAACCGTCTCCGGCACTTCGCCCGCAACCACCCCCGCCTCAAGGGGGAGCTCTTCACGGGCCCGCACGGCAACATCGTTGCGAGCAACCACGCCCCGAGGGGTGAAAAGCTCTTGAAGGCAGCTCACGATCTCGGCCTTGGCGCGATCCATCCCCTGATCGAGCGTCTGGATCACAAAATAGTCGGCGTAGCGATCTATAACCAGGCCCGGCAGCCGGTCGCCTTCCCCATGCACGAGGCGGTAAGCATCGGAATCGGAAACAACTCGCTTGCGATAAGCCTCTGCCTCCGCGATCCGGCGCAAAAAGAAAGAGCGATCGGGTGTTTCCACGCGATCGCTCAGCATCCGGAGGCAAATCTGCGAACTCGAACTATAATGTGCCGTGCCAATTGCGCGGCCGCGAGGATCTGTTACCGCCACCGCATCGCCGGGTTGCGCCGTCCCGCGGTCAATCACATCGCTCGAAAAAATCCAAGGATGCCCCGAAGCAACCCGGTCCGTCGCCTTCCGATTCACTCGAACGCTAGCAGGCACATCTCAAAGTAACGCGCCCCGTTCCGCGACCACCTCTCGCGACCGAAGGAAGCGTTCGCCCAGGGCCGTTTTTTACGCCACCCCCTTGCGGAACCCTGACCGTAAGGGAGGGTGAAAAAATCG
>CAWDKQ010000013.1:0-570877 GCA_963802915.1 Bryobacterales bacterium | reverse complement strand
GGGGATCGATCTGTACTTCTTCGGTTTCTTCGTCGGCGCCCTGGTGTGGGGCGTCCAGATGATCTGGATCCCGTTCTGGGCGGCGGGGATCATCAACGGCGTCGGCCACGCACTCGGGTACCGCAACTTCGAGGTCAAGGACGAGAGCCGGAATATCTCGCCCGTCGCTATCTGGCTCGGCGGTGAGGAGCTCCATAACAATCACCATGCCGACCCGCACTCCGCCAAGTTCGCCGCGAAGTGGTACGAGCTCGACATCGGCTGGGTGTACATCAAGATGCTCTCCGCCTCCGCCTCGCAAAGATCAAGTACGCGAGGGCGTAAGGGGCGGGATTCGGGGGCCGGGGTCGGGGGTCGGCAACAATGCGCTGGCCGCACGCCGACGGTGAACCAACGGGTAGGGGCGACGCGCTGCGTCGCCCTTTCTGTATTGCGGCGGATGCCAGAAGGGCGACCCACGCGTCCGCCCCTACCCGCCCATCCTACCGCTACGCGCCGCCCGCTACGGTTGGCCGACCCCCGACCCCCGACCCCGATCCCCGAATCCCGCGCCTCACGCATTACTTTTCCCCCATGCCCGACATCACCTGCTCCCGCTGCGGTCAGACACGCGCGGCCTTTGCTCGCGCCCCGTTCCCGGGCGCGATCGGCGCCCGCATCGTCCGCGAGATCTGTCAGACTGTTGGGCGCAGTGGCTCGACAACAGACGATGTTGATCAATCACTACGGCCTCAACGTCATGGATCCGCAGGCCCGGGCCTTCCTGACCAAGAACCTCGAAGCATTTCTGTTCAAGGCAGGTCACGAAGAGGAGGTTGACACGTCGAAGCAAGGCACCATCAACTGGTGACCGGATACAGCGGTCGGCGTTGCCTGGCTGCCGTTGCGAAGGCGGCGTCTCCAACGGGCGACCTGCCGCCAGCGAGCTCCCATGCCTCAATGTTCGATGCGGTCTCTGTCTCGACGCCCGCAGCAGAAGCGAGGGCTCATCGTGCGGCCGCAGTCGTCGTGACGCTCGGCGCAGCCGCGTGTGCCGGTCACCAGCCAATGCCCAGCGCATCCCCCTCCGTCACACCGCGGGCCACCGCGAAGCGGACCCGATGGGCGGATTCTGTTCTCGCGACGCTGACGCTTCGCCAGAAGGCAGCGCAAATGGTGTGGCCGAACCTCATGGGCGACTACGTCGCGACCGATGCGCCGGCTTGGCGCCGGCTCGTGCACGCTGTCGCGGACGCAGGGGTCGGTGGACTCCTCATGTCCGTCGGCTCGCCGGACGAGATCGCACTCAAGCTCAACGCCCTGCAGCGACTCGCCCCGCTACCGCTCCTTGTCTCCAGTGATCTGGAGTACGGTGCGGGCATGCGAGCGCGCGGCGGGTATTTCGTCCCCAACGCGATCGATCTCGGGGGCGCAACAGTCTTCCCACCCCCGATGGCGCTTGGAGCGACCGACGACACGACACTGGCGTACGAGGAAGGCCGGATCACCGCGATCGAAGGACGCGCGCTCGGCATACATGTCGATTTCGCGCCCGTCCTCGATGTCAACAGCAACGCCAACAACCCCGTGATCAACACGCGCTCCTACGGCGAGGACCCTGCAGCGCGTTGCCGCCTCGGCCGGTCGTTCATCCGCGGGTTGCAGGATCCGGGATGGTGGCGACGGGGAAGCACTTCCCGGGCACGGCGACACCGAGTGAATTCACATCTCGGACTGCCGTAGTCTGGTGTCGCGAGGGCTCGACTGGACAGCGTCGAGCTGGTCCCATTCCGCGCGGCCATCGTGACGGTCGGGTCGGCCCATCGATGACCTTTCACGGCTCCATGCCGGCGCTCGATTCGTGCGGGGCGCCGGGCAACCGCATCGCCGCCGTGCTCACGGGTCTGCTGAGCCATGAGCTGGGCTTCAAGGGATTGTGGTATCGGACGCCATGGACATGCGGGCCATTGTCGATCAGTACGGGGCGAGCCGAGTCGGTCAAGCGCGCCGTCGCGGCCGGAGCCGACGTGTTGATCCAGCCGGTCGACGTCAGCCAGGCGATCGATGCCATCGTGGCGGGTGTCCAGGAAGATCGGTTCACGCAGATCCGGATCGATTCATTGGTGCGGCGTATTCTGGAGCTCAAGCATTCGCTCCGGCTGGATCGCCAGCGGTTCGTCAACGTCGACTCGCTGCGTGACGTGGTCGGTGATTCGGCGAATCAAGCAATCGCACATCGCGATGCCGACAATTCGATCACGCTGGTCAAGGACTCGCTGCACCGATTCCGCTCAGATGCTGCCGCCCACGTCGCGGCTGCTGTCAGTGACGGTTGCGCACCGGCCTGATCTCGCCGCCGGAGTCGCGTTCGCCGGGGAGCTGCGCACCAGGTTTCCGGAGCGGATGGAGTTCATCGACGCCGATGTTCCCTCCGATGCGCCGTCTCGCATCCTGCGCGAAGCCGATCCGCGATGACGTGACGATCGTCGGGTCGTACGTAGGCCCGAGCGATCACGCGACGACGGTAAGCGCTCCCGATACCATTGTCTCCTTTATCCAACAGCTGACTGCAAGAGGCGCGCGGCCGATTGTGGTGGCGTTCGGCAACCCGTACTTCCTGCAGCAGATCCCCTGGGTTCCCGAATACGTGGTCGCCTTGGGCGGCTTGCCAGTCTCGCAACAGGCGGCGGCGCGCGCCCTGACAGGTGCGATCTTCACGACGGGGCGGCTACCCATCGCCATCCCACCTTACGCGGCCCTGGGCGACGGAATGACGCCACCCACCATCTGCCTGTGGTCACCCTCCGAAGCGCACGTCTGCATGTTCCGCAACAGCCTGTAATCGCGCGATAGAGGGTGATATGAAATGTTTTACGAACCGCACAAAAGGAACCATGGTCTGCCCCACGATCCGTTCAAGGCCATCATTGCACCGCGGCCGATCGGATGGATATCGTCCATGAGCGCCAAGGGCGAAATCAATCTCGCGCCGTATTCTTTTTTTAATGGTGTGTCGACAAGTCCGCCGATCGTGATGTTTTCATTCGGAGGGACGCAAAGATTCGCTCACCTTCCTCGAAGAAACGCGGGAGTTCGTCTGCAGCCTCGCGACCTGGGACCTGCGGAGCCAAATGAATGCGAGTTCGGCACCCTTTCCGCGGGGCGTCAACGAAATGAGCAACGCGGGTCTCGACCCGGCTCCATCGGTACCGGGGGTGAAACCTCCGCGCGTGAAAGCATCGCCCTGCGCGTTGGAATGCCAGTGGCTGCAGACGGTGCACCTCAAGGACACAAACGGTGAACCAACCGACAGCTACGTCGTGTTTGGCCAGGTTATCGGGATTGACATCGACGATCGATTTATCAAAGATGGCCTGCTAGATACGGCTGCCATGCGGCCAATTGCCCGGGCTGGCTATCACGAGTATTTCGTTTCAACGCCGGAAACCAAATTCGCGATGCGGCGACCTACTGAGCCGCGCTAAGCGCGTCCGTCGACGTGGCGCATTTGGGGTGAGAAGGGGGGGCACGCGACGCGCCCCTCGCCCTCCGCCAGGTCGCGCCCCGGCCCGCGGTCGCCCCATTGGTTGCCCGCCGCGCCCGTTGCTACTCGTTACCCGCTACTCGTTACCCGCTACTGGTTACCCGCTACTCGCGACTCGCGACTCGCGACTCGCTCGGCCGCGCAGCGGCCGTGACGTCGTAGGGAAGGGGGTCGTCCTACTCCGGATGAAGTGCAACCTGCGCCGACCTTACTCCTGGCTGGCGCTGGCCGCGTGCATTGCGGCCAGCGCTGATTGGCGTCCGCGCAAGCCTCCTCCAGTCACGCCAGCAGCCACGTCGTGACGGCGAAGAAGCTGGCCCCCATCCGCCAATGGTCCCCGTCCACGGTGTCGTTGCCGGCCCCAGGTCGTCCGCTCGGCCCGCCGGTTCCTCGGTGTCCCTTACCGGCTCGGGGGTACCACGCCCCGCGCTTTCGACTGTTCGGGCTTCGTGCGCTACGTCTTCGCTCTGCACGGGATCGAGGCTTCCGCGAACGACCCACGAGCAGGCCGCGGTCGGCGACGCGCCCGCGCCGGGTGATTCGCTCGAGGCAGGGGACCCTGATCTTTCTTCTGGGGCGGACACGGGGAGCTCAGCACATTGCGATCTATGTCGGCGGCGATTCCATCATCCACGCATCGAGCACACGCCACAAAGTCCGGCTCGATCGGCTGGAGACCCACGGGCACAACCACCATACCTGGTTCAACCACGCTCATTGCCGTTCGTCGCATCCTGCCGCGCGAAGGTGTATGGTACGAGCCGAGCGTACCGGCGAACCTCTCCTTCATCACACCGGCAAAGCCAGGATGGTGATTCGCAGCAGTTCAGGCGGCGCCGCCGAAGACGGGCGGCCGGGCGCCGATTCCCGACTCTACCGGCGCCAGCTTCCGGGAGGTGGCTATGTCGCCATCGACTCGACCACCGGCGTCTCCGAGTCGGCTCGCGTACACGTGCAGCTCCTGGTGGAACGTCGGGCCGATCTGGCGCGGCGCGCGGGACATGAGCCGCCGTGGTGGCCGAGGCGGATGCGGCCGACCCGAGGCAGGTCTTTGACGAGCTCTACGCTATCGCCGTGGACAACGTCGAAGTGGCCCGCGCGCTGCAGCGGTGGCAAGCCCGGCGACGCTCGTCGAGCGACCTATAGACAGCTGACGCGCGGGCATTGTAGTGGGTCGGGTCACCCCCAGTAATATTTCAGCCAGGCGTCGGGTGCGAGCGTACCGCCTGACGTCCAGCGACAGGGCAAGGCCAATGCGGTGAACCTGTCGGGCCGGGCGCCCGAAATGGTGAGATGCCCCGCGGTGAATCACTCCGCAGCCCTCTCTTGACTTTAGTATCGATCAGGTACTAATTGTGCGGATGTCGGAGCGTGGCGTCGCTCGTCGAGCCGGATATACGATTGACGTGGTGTTGCTGACGCCACTTGACCGGCACCTCGCGGTGCTGTTGGTGCGAGCCCCGGAGAGTGCGCTCGAGCGATGGGCGCTGCCCTGGGGATTGCCTCGGCTCTCCGAACCGACGCTTGGCGAAGCAGCCGTCCGTGTGGCGCGTAGCGCGCTGCCTACCAATCCTGCGTGGCTGGAGCAGTTGGGAGCGTGGCGAACGGCGCCATCCCGTAGACGCCGATCTGTCGGTCGCCTTCGTGGGCGCCGTGCCCGTAGGCACGTTGTCGTCTCCAGGCGATTCCGTGGCGTGGTTCCCGGTGCTGGAACTGCCCCAACTGGCGCCCCGCCAGCGCACGATCGTGGCGGCCGCGCTGGAGCTGGTTCGCCAGCGAGTCGACTACGCGCCGATCGCGTTTCGGATGCTCCCGCCCACATTCACGTTGAGCGACCTGCAGCGTGTGTACGAGATCCTGCTCGGACACCGCCTGCACAAGGCCAGCTTCCGGCGCACACTCGCCGCCGCGTCATTGGTGGAGGCCACCGACGAGTGGCGCACCCAGGGTCGGGGCCGGCCGGCGCAGCTCTTTCGCCTCGCCGCAAAACGTCGTCGCCGCCCCCGTCGCGGCGTCCGCTTCGACACCCTCCCGTAGCTGCCTAGCGCAGCGTCATGCCGCTCGCCCCCGCCGTGCGCTCGGACGCATGCAACCTTTCCACCACCGGCGACGTATAAACCATGAGGCCCCTGTTGCCTCTTGCCGTTTCAGCCGTGTAGGGACGGAGGCCGCCGTGACGGGAGAGCTTCACCTCTACTTTCTACTTTCAGGGTTTCTACTTTCTCGTGACGCGCAGCGTCACGTTGTAACGTCAATGTCCGCGTGGCCGTTGCACTTGCGTCACCCGGTGGATTAGTTGCAATGTGCATATGAGCCCCGGATGGAGGCGTCGAATGCTGGCCTACCTCGAAGAGCCTGTGCTCAGCCCTGCTCGCGCATGATTCCGCGGCGGTGCTCCGCCTTCTCGGATCTCCGTTGGCGCGTTCACTCCCCCGCCAGGTCCGGGAAGAGGCACTGGCGATCAGCCGCGCGAATCCGTCGAGTCTGCGCGCGCCGATTCAGGTGCTGCGGTACTACCACCAGACGCTCCAGCTCGCTGAACCGGGACTGGACACGGGCTCGGAGGGCGAGGGCGGCGACGCCGATCAGCACCCTGCCCGAATGGCCACCGATCGCGCCGAGCGCGGGCTCGCGTCGCTGGTGGTCGAGGATACCACGACTCAGCCTGCGACTGCCTCGACCAGATTGAATTGCCGCTGGCGCCACACACCGAAGCGGTGGCCTAAAATCGGTAGTCGCCGGCAGTGGGCCCCTGACGCGTCAGGTCAAGCGGCCCCAGCAATATACCGCGCAAAGCGACCGCAGCGCGTGCAGCGTAGCGTCACGTGCGACTTTGGCGGTGGCGGCATGTCCTCCGGGTCGCGCTGATCGGACCCGAACACGAAGGACAGCTGAGGGGTGAGCCACTTCGATCGCTGGCGATCAAGTGCAGGGCTTGCGCCGGGTTATACGTGTTTGGACGGGGCTTGCGCATGTACACCTCCACAGGCTTCTCTCGGGCGCGCGCCAACGGGCGCCGCGCACCGGATCAGCTTGAAAGTTAACCTGTCCTGGAATCCCTCGACCTGCCGTCAGCCACATAGTGCGAAGAGCCGCGCCCGCCTGGCTCTGGCAGACGCGGCTTCCGGTCGCCTGTACCGCCGGGCTGACCAAATGTTCCCGGCAGCGCCCAAGCTTCCCTCGTCCGGATTCCTACGCCGTAGGCCGCCGAAAATGCTGGGACGGCCGCCTCAGGCGGTCAGGAAAAGGGCATGGGGAGACAAGGGAGGCCGGTGGGGCCGGCCCTCGTGGGGCGCACGGACGGGGGCACTCCGCGCAGTGAGCGAAGGCCAAGCGCCGCGCGCACTCTCGTGGCTGCCACGGGTTGGGAGGGCCAGATTATTCCTGCGCGGTCCCCGGCACAAGGCCCCCGGTCGTTCGCGGATGCGGTCGATAGTTGAAGGCTTAACGAAGTAGCGTTCGAGCATAATGACAATCTCCGTTCGGAAGTCCCGAACCGAAGATCATCATCCTCCGCAGCCACGCCGTTATGTGCCCGGCGATTCTGGTTGGACGCATATCCTGCGAGCCCTCGCGCGGCCCAGGCCACATAACGCAACCCGCCACAAAAGCCCGATAACACCAAGACCGGCGTGACCAGGACCTGCCGCTACGATCCGGATCTCAATCCGACGTATCAGGAAATGGCCATGCATTACGGTGTCGGCGTGGTTCCGGCGCGTCCCTACAAACCGCGCGATAAAGCGAAAGTCGAAAGCGGCGTGCAAATCGTCGAACGATGGATCATCGCCGCCTTACGTCATCACAGATTCTTCACGCTTGCGGAGATGAACGTGGAGATCCGGCGACTGCTGGAAAGGCTGAACAACAGACCATTCCGCAAACGCGAAGGCTCGCGCACCGCGCTATTCGCAGCCGTGGATGAACCGGCGCTCAGGCCATTGCCGCTCGAACGTTTCGATCTTAGTCAATGGTCGCGAGCGAAGGTCAACATTTTCTGTGGCCTCCGCAGTTTTGTGGCGTTGATTCCGCCAGGAGCGGCCCGAGCCGCTGATCGGGCCTTATCAGCGCCACATAATTGGTCGTAGGTCAGAGCGACTTCAGGAAGGCCATCAGGCCCGTGTCCTCTCTCCAGCGCTTCGCAGGTTTGGTTCCCTCGATCTCGCAGTGTGCAAGCGCCTGCGCCTTCTTCTCCAGATCGATTTCAGCGTAGATGTTTGTCGTGTCGATCGACACGTGACCTAGCCAAGCACGTATGGTGTTGATATCCACGCCTGCACGGAGTAGATGGGTCGCGGTCGTATGGCGGATGGAATGTGGGCTGACCCGCTTATTGTTCAACGAGGGAAAGCTCGCCGATGCCTTGCGGACGTGGCGCTCCACCATCGCGTGAATGCCGAATCGGGTAATCGGGCGACGGCACCGGTTCAGAAAGACCGCTTCAGTATTTCGGCGAACGCTGTCTGTATCGTACGCTCACCGCGTATGTGCCTACTACTATAACTGGCGCACTCACTTATCGCTCGACAAAGATGCCCCGCACTCCCGACGAGTTCAATCTGTTGCAGAGGGTGAGGTGGTCGAGGTTCGCGAAGTGGGCGGCCTGCACCATCACTATGAACGCCGAGCCGCGTAACTGAATCTACCACTCGGAACAATTTGATCGCACTGCGGTACCGGGCAGAAGAATACTGCAAATTATAAGCTGGAGCCGGCCCAGGTCCGCTTTGACGCTTTGATTCCGCGTACCGCCCGACTGTAAACACTCGCCAAGATACTGATCGGCCCATTTTCAATGCGCCTCGTGTGGCGTTCCGCGTTTTTTGTAGGCACAGTCAACTCTCTTGTTCCACCGAGCTCTGCCCCACTGAGCAAAGTCGGGCTCGGTGTTCTACCGGTGTGGACGTCCAGTGTGATATGTTGAATCTGTCGTGGGATGGACAGTAAAGTGGACAGTAAACGAGAATGCCGGAAGCGAGTCTTCCCAGACTGGTTTACTGTCCACTTTACTGTCCATTTTGCGTTCAAACCCCATGGTTTTGGATGGACGCAATAGACGGAATAGACTCGCGGTAGAGCGGCCTAAGTCCTTTTAAAACAGGTAAGTAGAAGAAAAGTAAGGCAAGCGGGAGTAATTCAGTGGTAGAATGCCAGCTTCCCAAGCTGGACGTCGCGGGTTCGAACCCCGTCTCCCGCTCCATCTTTTCAATAACTTGGGATTTGTCAGCAACTTCCTTCACTCCATTTCACTCAGTTAAGCGGTGAGAACGGCGTTTTCGAGCTGTTCTGCCGCTTCGGCACGCCTGGACAGGGCGGCCTTGGTATAGACATCAATCGCCACGCCGATGCCGTGCCCGCGCTGGTCGGCTGCGACTTTGGGATCGATCCCGGCGTCATGGCCGAGACTGGCATGGGTTCTCCTCAGCACCTGAAAATTCCCCCATCCCAAACCAATCGGTTCGAGCAGGGGCTTCATATGCCGATACCAGACGTTATCCCTCCACATGGGCTTTAGCGTATTCTCAGAAGCGAATACCCATGCCTTGGGACTCCTGCCCACCAGCTCCATCCATTCTCTTAAGCAGTTGGCCGTTTTTGGCGGAATGGCGACGGTGCGGGTTGATTTGTCCGTCTTCGGGGTGTCGATGTCTCCCCGGTAGAGGCGCTGCTCGACGCTGAGCATTCTGCAGTCACCGCCGATATGGCGGCGCTGCAATGCCAGAATCTCGCCGGGGCGCATGCCCGCGAAGATTGCCAGATGCGCGATAACGCGCTCGCGTAGTTCAAGTGCTCTGATGTAGTGTTCCACCTCCTCTTTGTTCATGGAACGGCTTTCGGCCGTCACTGCCGCTTTAGGCGTGAAGAGCGCGCCGGTAGGGTCGCGCTCGGCATAGCCCTCGGCGATTGCGAGCTTGAAGATGGCCCGCAGATCCCAGCGCAAATGCGCCACGACGCTGCGGGAGAGCGTTGCCGCCTTGCCATTCAGGAACGATTGCAGTCCCCTCAGGTTCAAAGCGGATAGCTTCTCCTCGCCGAACTCCGTTTTTAGATGATGCGTGATGCGGTTTTCCGTGGTGGCGGCGGTAGACCGCTTCCACTTCGACCGCAGGAAGGGAAGGGCGACGCCTTCGAGAAATTCCCCGAAGGTGATGTTGGGACCAGGCGCGATTGCGTTGCGGGCGTTGACTTCGTTTAGAAGTTCGTCCCGCTTCTCCTCGGCCTGGCTCTTGCTTATCTTTGAATACAGCCCCAGCGTTGCGTATTTCCGGGTGCTGCCGTCGCGATAGAGAAGAACCCACATCTTGCGCTTCCCGTGTTGCCTTACTTGCAAACTGCCTTTCTGATGCCGCTGTCGATGCACGTTTGTCCTTTCCGTGCGCCTTGGCGGCAAATCCAGGTTTGATCGGATCATAACATCGAACCAGGATGTTGTTCAGTGGCGCGCACCCATTCATCAAAGCTCGCGCGAAGTATGAGGCGGCGGCGCCCGAGCCACAGAGAGGGCAGGGGCCGCACACCCGGCACCTTGCCAGCAATAAGGTGATGGATGTGCGCCTTCGAGCAGCGCAGCTCGGCTGCGACTTCGGCGACGGTAAGAACGTGGGGGCTGACATCCCCCTCGCGCTCACTAACAGGTGCGATATTCATCATGGCGTGGCCTCAACTCGCCTCCGGCGTAAACAGGTTGGCTTGGTTTTGGGCTTCGGCGATGCGGCGGCGCGCGAGCGCGAAGTAATCGGGACGTTTCTCGATGCCGATGAATTTGCGGCTGAGCTTCACGCAGGCGAGGCCCGTGGTGCCCGAGCCCATGAAGGGGTCGAGCACGGTTTCCCCCTCGTCGGTGAACTTCTTCACCCAATCGGTGAGGAGCTTCAGCGGCTTTTGCGCGGGATGTTCGCCGCGCTCAACGTTGCACACCCACACGGCGTGATGGCCTCCGCCGTTCCAGTGCTTGCGGCCCTCGCGGTGCAGGATGGCGATGGCCTCCCAGCCCGTGCCGGGCCGGTCGCCGGTAAACTGCGGAGCGCCGTTGGGCTTGTGCCAGATACCCAGCCGCACGAGCGGGACGCCCGCTTTTTCCAAAAGCGCGGCGTGCTGCCATGCGCAGGACATGACGACCCATCGTTTGGCCTGCGCCACCGCGTTGCCGCAGAACTCCGTGAATTGTTCCTCGGTGAGGCTGTCGAAATCAATCGGCGAAGCGGCAAGCGACTTCGCGGAACGCGCGCCCCTGTGCGTCTTCGCGTTGTACGGCGGGTCGGTGATGATGCTATCGACTTCGCCAAGCGTCGGCATGATCTCGAACGCGTCGGCGAGATACAGCGTGGCGCTGCCGATCTGTTCTTTGCGCATGGCTGGCCTCAGTTCCCGGCTTTCACGAGAGGGGAGGGGCGCGGGCAGCAAATGCCCGCGCCCTTGCAGGTGCATCGTTGCGCCAGGCGCGTGACCCTTGGTGAGGGCATGGGGTGCATGATCAGGAATAGAGCGATCCCGAACGTCATGACGGCCGCGGCGGCGAGCGCGAAGAGAATACGCCGGAGCGCCTTAAGGTTCGGCTCAAAGGATTCGTAGTCGATCATCGCCGCCCCTTCCTCAGGATCATGTGGCCGCCCTGGCAGGTTGACTCCTTGAATTCAGCGGCGAGTTGGCCCTTGCCGAACGGAGTGAGGCTTAAGGAGGACGTGGAGCAGCCGTTACTGTCCGCGCCGACGGTCTTTTCGGTTTTAAGCTCGACGGAAATCTTCTCCAGCGTGCCGCTGAGGATGGCCGCTTCCGGGTCCATGCGGTTTAGCGCGAGCGCCTTGCGGCTCATGGCGCCCCTGCCGACAAGAGGCCCGGCATTGTTGCACACCATGCTGGAGAATCCGGTGAAGTGATTTGACTCGCCCGGCTTGTCCGCCAGTTCGAGGCGGAGGGTGCAGGTTCCGCGGCCGTCGATCGCCGTGCGTCCGGTCCAGACGCCTGCATAGGGCGATGGCGCGGGCGGCTTGGAGGCGGCTTGGCTGGTCTTGGCACCGGGAGCCGCTTTCGCTGCGGCGGCCTTGGCCGCGCGGTCGGCGGCGTCCTTCTCCGCCTTGGCTTTTGCTTTGGCTTTTGCCTCCGCCTGCGCCTTGGCACGTTGCTGCTGGGCGCGGATGAACTGCTGCCGCATATATTCCTGCTGCTGCGCGAAATTCATGACCGAGCGGATGACGTAGGACGCCACGACGAGGGCGAGGCATATCCAAATCGCTTTTTCTTGTTGCGGTGTGAGATTCATGGCATCACCTTTTCTGAAACTGCTTCGGTGTTCACCGGCGCGGGCGCGGGGGCATCGCCCGCCGAGAAGGCGCGCGCGATGTGCGAGGCCGCGGCCTGGCGCACATCGTCGGGCAGGTTCTTGGGAAAGCTCGCGAGGTGTATCGGCGCGAGATCGTCTTCCGTGGCCTGGTTATCCACGAGCTTCGCGATGCGCGGCCCGGCGAAGCGAAGATCCATCATGTTGCGCAGGAACTCCCATTGCCGGTACCAGGCGACGTAGTTCTTCATGGCCAGCATGAGCGCGGCAAGCATCAGGTAATGCGCCGCCGAGGATTGCAGGATGAAGAAATTGGGAAGCACGAGCGAGAGCGCGAAGACGAAAACCGGCTCATAGATGATGCGAACCATCCAGAACGAACCGGGGATGATACGGAATATCGGACAGGGGAGGGCCTTCATAGACGCTGTTCTCCTCCCGCTCCATATGCAGCATGCGCCGCCATATGCGCAGCCCATGGACCATGCAGCCCAGGAAGTAGAGCCTGGACAGCGTGCCGATGCCGAACATGCCCGATGGCGCGCCGAAGCGGGCGAAGGGAATCATGTGGGAGAAGCCCTCCGCCAGCTGAAAGAAAATCGGCAGGACGATCATCATCGACGGCGGAGAAGAACATGATGATGGGCGGGAAATACCGCGAGCCGTATTGCGGCCGGAGCGCCATTTCGACGGGACAGGTGACGATGCTGCAGACGTTATAGACGAGGTTCATCATCGTGTCCTGGAACTGGTTGATATTCGCGCCGGACTGCTGGCGCCTGGTTTTGCGTGGGCATCATGGTGTTTTCTCCTTCATGTCTCGCGCGAGAAAAGCACCGCAAGGTAATTGCGGCCCTTCGGATTGCGCGGGGTCTTGGTTGCGTTAAAGGGTTTGCCCGACAGGTAAACGATTGCCTGGGCGTAAGGGTTTTCGGAGTCGGGCTTGATAAGCCGCGTGAACTCGATGGGCTCGATGACATGGACGAGCTGCTGCGAGCCGCCCACGCTCGCTGTGGCCGTGGGAGCTGTCGCCCGCCGGCGTTATAGGAATCCAGATAGCGGTATTCCTTGCCGATGATGTCGGCCATGAAGGTCGCGGTGTCGGGCTCGTTCTGCTGGTGGGCGATCTTGATCGCGAGGTTTCCGCAGAAGCTCTTGGTCTTGGAGCCGGGCTGCGCCTCGCCCAGCTCCTCGGAGAGATTAAGGATGTTCTGCGTGAGGCACACGACCGCGACGCGGCTGCCCCGGCAGGTCTGCTGAAAGAAATTGTCCCGGCGCGTGACGAAATACTGAAATTCGTCCTGCCAGAGGAATACCGGGTTGGCGGATTCGGAGAGCTTGCGCCTGAGCCATGCCCTCTGAAATATCAGCTTCAGGATGATGTTGATCAGGCGGCCGGTTTCGTGGCCGTACTCCAGCAGCGGAAAATCGCAAATGACGATCTTGCCCCTGTGCGTCGTGTCCTCCGGCGTGAAGCTGCACTTGCCGCTGCAGAACAGGCGGTTGAACGGGTTGAACAGGAACTTGTCGGCCATGCCGCTCCAGGTCATCTCCAGCGAGCTGCGCGGGCGCTCGTCGAAGGCCGGCCATTTGCGGAAGATGTATTGCGTGGCGAAGTCGAGATCGCTCCACTGATCGGGGGTGAGCGTTCCCTGGCGCGCCTTGATGGAGCCGATGAGCTGCGCGCAATAGGAATCCTTCTGCCACGCTGGCTTCCTCGAATTCGCCGGGGCGCGCGGGAAGCGATTTGATGACGCGGTCGATATTGGCGATCGAGATGCGCTCGCCCGCGAGATCGAGCAGCTTGATGACGTTGCGCATGAGCTGCTCATTGCCGCGCTCCCAGAACGGGTCATGCCCGTGGCCCGCTTCCTTCTTGCCGATGGACACAAGGGTGGAGAAGAAATCGATGATGCTCTCCATGTCCCCGGCGCCGCGCCCGGCTCGCGTGAATTCGTAATGCAGCGGGTCGAAGCTGCCGCCGGACTCGGCGTTAAAGACGATGAGGTCCCTCTCACGCCCGCAGGCCTTGGCGTAGGCGATCCAGTTCTGCGTCTCCTCGGCCTTGGCGGTAAGCACCAGGCCGCCCATGCCGGGCGTCCTGAGCAGCCCGAAGGCGAGCTGCTTGCCGCTGGTGCTGCTTTTGCCCGAGCCGGGCGCGCCGGTAATCAATGTCCCTTCGACCAAGTCGCGCAGCCGCAGTTCGTCCTTATCCGAAAGCGACAATATCGGCCGGTCGAGGCTGTGGTTTGCCATAGAAGACTCCCTTCAAAAGGCGCGCGGGCTGTCAGAGAAAGCGCCGCGCGCCTGATACGGCTTACTGCTTCGCGGCTCCGGGCTGCTGAAGCTGTTGCCTCGTTCCCTCGATTGCCCTGTCGATATCCGCCGCCATTTGCCGGACGAATTCCTTTTCGGCGGGCGTGAGCCGCTGAAACTCGGGATCGCTCTCCAGGGCGTCAGCGCTTGCCCGTCTCTCATGCGGCGTGCCGAGCAAAAGCAGAAATCCGCCGCTTGTGAAATTGACGGGTATGAGGATTTGCCCGCGCCGGTTCACCGGAAACGGTAAAGGACGCGCGCTCACGGCTGGCTTGCGCTGCTGCGGGCGCTGCGCTTCGATTGGAATCGGCGCGACGCTTACCGGCGAGTCCTTCGGTGGCTTGATGCGGATGCGGCCAATGATGTCCGGCTTCGCCTTCACGGACGCTGGCGCGGGGCTGGGATTGTGCAGAACTATCCGGCCGTCTTCAGTAAGAGTGAAGGCGGGTAGCTCAGCGTCAAATGGGGCCGTGAACAGGAGTCGGTTATCGACGAAGATTCCCCGACCCAGGCCTTCCCTTGACGCGGCTTTCTCCCTGGTGTCGGCGTACCACGCTTCGAAGGCGACCTGGCCCGCTTCATTGATCGCAAGAGGCGAGTCTTCGGCAAGCAGCACGATGATCTTGCCGCCGATTTCGTCGCCTTGCCTTGCGACGATGCGGCTTGTAGTGAATACCGTCCTGGGAGTGGGGGCGGTTTCGCTGGCAATGAAAGCCGACTCTCCGGCATCGCTCAAGGCGACGCTGCCGATGGTGGTGTGTGCGGTGAATGTGCGCCCGCCGATGAACGTGCCGGGCTGAACGACATTCTGGAATTCGTACAACGCTGATGCTGGTTGCTGGGCCTTCACCGCCGGTGATAGTGCGAGGGCGGTGATAAGAGATACACGTGCAATGGTCTTCATAGTGGTTCCTTTCTGGTTGTGTTGTCTGCGGACTTGGGATTGGCTTTTCCCGGTTGTGCTGCCTCCGGCCCTGTTCGGGCGGGAGGATGAAACGCCGGGAGCGTGCAGGCGCATGCGGGCCTGACCGGCCTGCCTTTCACGAAAACCTCAAAATGCAAATGCGGCCCTGTCGATAGCCCCGTCGAGCCGACATAGGCGATAACCTGTCCGGCCGTCACATGGGCGCCGGAGTAAACGCCCTGCGCAAACCTGCTGGCATGCGCATAGCCGGTGGCGGTTTCATTGCCGTGGCGGATGCGGACATAGTTGCCGTATCCGCCGCAGAGCCAGGCGATAGAGACGACGCCGTCCGCGGCCGCATGGATGGGCGTGCCCATCGGTGCGGCGATATCGACGCCGTCGTGTATCTCCGGCCTGCCGAATATCGGACTGAGCCGCGGGCCGAAGGCGGAGCTGATGCGCGACGCGGTGTCGAGCAGCGTCGTGAGCGGGGAGGGGCTTTTGCCCGGCTGCATTACGTCCGCGCAGCCGCACCGCTCCAAAGCCGCGCCGACTACCGGGGCGGCTTGCGCCCTGGGCGCGAGCGGAGAAAAAAGCCCGAATGCGAGAAGGAGAGGGGCCTTGTGTTTCACGGATTGATTGTCGGGCCGCCGCGGCATGCGCCGATACGCGTTAAGCGCCAGCTTTGACAGGGATTAAGGCCCATTGATAGACTGGCGTCTTCCAGCGTTAGCTAACGCGTATGCCGGACGATAACGTGTCCGCCGAAGAGCGCACGGCGCTCATCCAGAAGATTCTCTCCTCGAAAGCCTTCACGGGCTCGGAGGATTTGCCCAAGCTGTTCAGTTTTCTCGCCGACAACGCCGGCAAGCTGCTTTCGTCGAAGGATATCGAGGCGCTGCATTACAAGCGCGCGGACAGCCAGTTTAATCCCAATCATTCGCGCGAACGCGTCTCGAAGCTGAAAGACCGTCTCGCCGCCTATGGAGCGGAGCACCCGGATGAATTCGTCAAGTGCGAGTTGCCGAACGCCGACGACATCGGCGGCTACCAGCTCCGTTTCCGCAAAGTGACCGAAGGCGTCTCTGCCTGCCGGCGCCTGTGGGCCGCGCACCTGGAATCGGAGAAGCAGGTGAGCGTCGTCTGCGACCCGCTGCTGTTCTTCTTTGATTTCGAGGAAGGCCAGTCCTTCCGCTTCATGGACACCAATATCGAGGGCTTAAGCCGCAAGGCGGCTCTGCAGGAGCTGAAGGAGCGGCACAGGCGGAGCTACAGGGAAAATCTGTCTCCGGGACATTTCTATATCGATGTCGGCTCGATCATGGCGGCGGAGCGCATCCGGGAGTATTTCAAGAACGCGTCCGGCGTCCACCCGCCGCTGGTGCTGGAGAAGGAATCCAACCGCCAGTGGCTCAAGCACTCTCCCGTCGTCATCGGCACGGTGCGCACCAACCCGGCCATTGCCAGCATCCTCGGCTCCCGCGCGGCGGAATTTCTTTCCTACCGCCTGCACCCGGAGAAATTCGCCTGGGTGCGGATCAGGGACTTCAGCGAGCAAAGCGATATCGCCAAGGCCCTGAAATCCCTGAATAGCGCGCCGGACGCGAACGGCGATTTTCTCACTCCTCATGCCGAGATTACCGTGGGCATCGTCAGCCGCATCGCGAACCCGGCCGGCGCGGGCGCGATGACCTTCATCTGCTCGGACGGAACCTTCACCACCAAACAGATTGCGGCGGCGCTCACCGACGAGAAACAACTGCGCCGCATCTTCCAGAAGATGGGCTGGCGTCTTGACCAGAGAGTGCCGGAGACCTTCGAGATGATGTTCCTGGTGCGCCTCTGGCCCGGCGGCATGGACGACGAAGGCGCGGAGGCAGAACTGCTCGGCGGACGGTCGTGATTCGGGTCCGTCGCTTTGTCGTCTATTTACGGTTGTGAGGAGGGTAACGTTGGTTCTTGCTTGGCGAGCTGCTGCCGATTGTACTCGTCGAGGTCTATTGCCTCGGGAAACCTTCCCTTGAATCCGGTGGCCATATCGGCTGTAATCCCGATGAGCAACGTACTGCCGCTATCCCAACACACTATTTCCATCGCGGCTGTTGGGAACTGGGGCTTGGGCGAGCCGATCCAAAAATTGGGGTTTCCATCGGCGTAAGGCGGTGCCTGGAACTCCGGCTTCGTGCCTTTTGGTAGAGCACTGAACACGGCCCAAATGAACTGAATTTCATGGCTCCGCAGAATTTCGTTTAACTCCTCGCCGGTGATGAGCGCAAGTCTTGCGTCAAGGCGTTCATCGTGATTGCCTTCCTGCACCTCCTTCACCTGCCAATTACAGTCCAGATCCGATATCAGCCAATCGTAGCGAGTGCAAATGCCTGGGAGAGCGTCAAACACCGAACGCATGTCGGTAAAGTAACGCATGTTCCTGACGTCTCCTTCCAGTAGCAGATTCTGAGTACCGACCAGCATGTTGGGCTTCGAAACCAGTTTACGAGTTGCGATCCTTAAGGTCCGTCACGAGTGGCTGTTCCTCTTCCAAGAGACCTACAGAAGTATCCGCACGCACGCGGATTAATGCAAGTCCAAATCCCGCCGGAGCCGCGAACGGCTTCGGCTAACGCCTGCTAGCCCCTCACGGATGGTAGGCAATGGCATCGCCGCTCCATACTCGAAGTCGAGGTAAAGCCAAATGGCCCTTCTCGACTTCATCAAAAACCGCAATGCATCCCCGCAACAGCCTGTTGCGCAATCATCACAAACGCAAGCACCCCCGACCCCGACCTTCCAAGACCTCCCGGCGCACGTGAAAGCGCAGGCGGTCGAGGCGGCGCGTCCGGCTGCGGAGTTAATGGATAAGGCGACGCAGCACCAGAACACTTCGTCCGCTCCGTCCCAAGTGACCCCTTCAAACGCGCCGTCGCGAGGACGCGGGCTCGGCATGGAGCGGTGAGATGGGTCTTCTTGATTGGCTGAAAAGAAGACAGCGGACGGCCGAGCCCGAGCCGAGCTACGAACAACCGGCACCCTTCGGTTCCACAAAGAGCGGCAATCCAATCGAGCCTATCCGCTCGGATGACTGGCGTTCTGATCCCGTGGGTTTGCACGAAACACGTCTGCACATCGGGAAGAGTGTGGAAGGATTCCACGGAGGGTTCCAGGTGGTGCCTACAGGTGGAGATGGCGAAATTAGCTGGAGCAACGCCCGCCAAACGGAAGAGAAGGCGTCCCTGGCCGCCCAAAGGATGTCGGAGCGATGGGAAAAGGGTAATGCGCAGGCGTCCCTCGACTTTGAAAACAGCGCTATCCACGAATTTGAGCGGAAGGAAGCGGGATCGCAAAAAAGCGAGACACCGTCCCCGACGCAATCGACATATCAATCGAAATACATCGGTTTGTACGATCACCCGCCGAACACCGAAGCAGAGCTTAGGAAGGGCGATGCACTCTTCGATATGAGTTTGGTGGTGCAACACATCGCACGCGATCCTGACCGCAATGTCGGCAAATACCGGGAGGATTTTGAAAACGCCGTGAGCGCAATGAGGGAGGCGTGCGGATTCCAAACCCGTGATCACCACGCCGAGAAAAGCGCGACAAATACCATGTCGTCTGATGCCGAAATACAACGCGACCGTGCAAATCCGCAACAGCCGGGCAGGGGCCAGGACTGGGAGCGATGACGATGGTTTGCCAGTCGATCTTCAGGAGCGTCGGGAGTGTTCTCCGCAGCGAAATTCCTTCGCCCCCCCCGTGCTTCATCCGCAATCTCGAATTGCAGAAGCGCGTCGTCCTCGTGTCATTGCGGCACACAACATCTGGAGCGGCAGAAATGCGCCACTTGAGTCCTAAGCTCTGCTTAGGGGACAAGTCTATACGGATTTGGGTATGCAACTCAGGGGTTGATTTTCATGTTGATGCAATCACGGTTTAGTTGTATCGGATCGGCTTCCCTCCAGTGGTGAAAAGTTATGATTTTCATCAATCACCAGAAAAGCGCAAGCGCCGCCAAGGACTATTACACGCAGCACATTGCTCCGGGTGACGGGCGCTATTACGCGCAAGAAAACGCCACGCAGATGAAGGGCATCTGGCATGGCCGTGGTGCAGAAATGCTACAGCTCGCGGGCGAGGTGAAGCAGGACGATTTCTTCAAGCTCTGCGACAACATCAACCCGGCTACCGGCGAACGCCTGACGCAACGGAACCGGGAGGACAGGCGCGTGATGTCAGACCTGACATTCGATGCGCCAAAGTCGGTGACGCTCGCCTATGAGCTGGGTGGGCATGACGGGGGTGGCGACAGCCGAATCCTGGACGCCTTCCGCGAATCCGTCCGGGAAGCCATGGCGGAAATCGAGACGAATGTCCAGACGCGCGTGCGGAAGAACGGCGCGGATGGCGACCGGCTCACTGGCAACCTCATATGGGCGGAGCACATTCACCGGACGACAAGGCCGGTCACGGATAAGAAGGATACCGGGAAAGCGGTCTCGACACCCGACCCGCAGTTGCATGCGCACGCCACGGTGCTCAATGCCACTTTCGATGCCGTGGAGAATCGCTGGAAGGCGATTCAGCTCGGCGACATTGTACGCGACAAGGGCTATTACCAGGCGGCGTTCCACGCCCGGCTTGCCGCCAAACTGAAAGAGCTTGGCTACGGCATCGAGAAGGACGGCAACAGCTTCAGAATCGCGGGCATAAAGAAGGAAACGACGGATAAGTTCTCGCGCAGGACCGCCGTCATCGACGCGGAAGCCGAAAGGCTCGGCATCACCGACGCGGCCAGCAAAGCGCAGCTCGGACGGCGGACCCGCGAGGCGAAAAACAAGGAGCCGGAGTCGATGGACGACTTGCGCGCGGAATGGGACAGCCGCTTGGGCGCGGAGGAGCGGCTGGCGATCCGGACAGCCGCGAGCGGATGGGAGAAAGGGGATGCCGTGATCACGGTGAGCCAAGCCAAGGAATACGCGCTTGAGCATTCCTTCCAGAATGCTTCCGCCGTCTCCGAGAAGCGCCTTAAGGCGGAAGCATTGACCTATGCCGTGGGCTCTATCACTCCGGACGCGGTTGCGGATATAGCACAGCACCCGGAAATCATTGCGGAGCGGAAAGAGGGGCAGCTTTTTGCCACCACAAAAACCGTGCTGGCGGACGAGGTGGCGATGCTGCAATTTGCTGTGGACGGGCAGCGGCAACAGAAGCCGTTCCTTAAAAGCACGGCGGGGAAATCCGCTCCCGACCTGTCCGGCCTTTCGGAAGAGCAAAAGAAAGCGGCGCTTCATATCCTTACCAGCCGAGATACGGTGACCGGAGTCGTCGGCAAGGCCGGCACGGGTAAGACGCGGATGATGCGCGCGACCATCGACGCGCTGCACGGTGAATCCGGACAGCGTGTGTTCGTATTTGCGCCGTCGTCGCAGGCCTCGCGTGGCGTTCTCAAGAAGGAAGGATTCAAGGACGCGGAAACGCTCGAAATGCTCCTGAAAAGCGAGAAGATGCAGGAACAGACCAGGGGGCAGGTGCTCTGGGTCGATGAAGCCGGTCTGGTGTCGAGTAAAGACATGCGGCGGCTCATGGACGTGGCGAAGAAGAACGGTAACCGGGTGATCCTGTCGGGCGACTACACCCAGCATTCAAGTGTTGAGGCCGGTGACGCATTCCGGCTGCTCGAAAAGGAAGCCGGTGTCCGCCTCGCGCGCCTCACCGAGATCCGCCGCCAGACCGACCCGAAATACAAGAAGGCCGTCGAGGCCATCGCCGAGGGCACCGGCAAATCCGCGCAGAAAGGATTCGACGCGCTGGACAGGATGGGCAGCGTTATCGAAGCCACTGGAGAACAGCGTCACAAGATGCTCGTCGCTGACTATCTGAAGGCGCAGGAGGACGGCAAATCGGCATTGATCATCGCCCCTACGC
This sequence comes from Bryobacterales bacterium, assembly GCA_963802915.1. Lineage (GTDB taxonomy): Bacteria > Acidobacteriota > Terriglobia > Bryobacterales > Bryobacteraceae > JAICMB01. The sequence goes on along the minus strand of CAWDKQ010000013.1, from coordinate 549,934 downwards.
ACGCGGAAGGTGAGAGGCTCACGGACGAATTGCGCGCGGCGCTGAAAGGGCGCGGCGCACTCGGCCAGGAGCGGGAACTTAAGGCGCGCCGTTCCACCGGATGGACGGATGCGCAAAAGGGCGACATCCGCAATTACGAGCCGGGCATGGTGGTGGAGTTCCACCAGAACGTCAAGGGCTTCACGCGCGGCGATAAGGCCGCCGTCGCCGAAGGGGAAAACGGCCCGGTGCTGCTGAAGCAGGACGGCTCGCGAGCGGCGCTTCCTCTTGATAAAGCAAAACAGTTCGAGGTGTATAGAACGCGCGATATCGCCATTGGGCGCGGTGACCGCATCCGGATCACCAAAAACGGCGAGGCGAAGGTGGAAGGCCAGGCCAAGGGCACGCGCATCAATAACGGCGATATTTTCACGGTCGAGGGCTTTACGAAAGAGGGCGAAATACGCCTTGAGAACGGAAAGCTGCTTCCCAAAAGCTTCGGGCATTTCAGCCTGGGCTATGTCGATACCAGCTACGCCAGCCAGGGCAAGACGGTGGACCGCGTATTCATCGCGGCGGGCAATGAATCGCTCCCCGCTTCCAACCAGCAGCAATGGTATGTGTCGGCGACGCGCGGACGGGAAATGGCGAAGATTTACGTGGAAGACAAGCAGGAAGTGCGCGACGCCATCGCGCGCACCGGGCAGCGTCTCTCGGCCGTGGAGCTGACGCACACGAAGATCCGCCAATCAACCTGGCGGGAACGCTTCGCGAAGTCGTTCGAGCGCCACCGGGTGACGCAATTTCTGAAGCGGCGCGCCGCATTCATCGCGGACGCATTACGGAGCCGGAGGCAGGAGGGCATGAGCCATGTCTGACACCCATATGGGGAGCAAGTTCGTAAGAAGGATTCTCGAAGAACAGGGCGATCATATCGAAGACCATGAGCCGGTGTCGTCGTCGAGCGAGCGCCAGCTGACGGCGCAGGCGTTCAATCTCCATATCGAGCATCTTGACGGCAGGGTGTCGGAAGGCTTCGCCTGGTCGCTTTACGCCGGATACCGATGGACGGATGACGGCGATCACGAAACGCTGGTGCTGGTCTTCGGCCCGCGCGCCGTGGAAATCACCGGCCTGAATCTGCGCGCGCTCGTGGCGAAGATCCGCGAAGGACAGCTAAACAGCGTCCGGGAGTTGTCCACGAGCCAGCGCAAGCAGCTCGAACAGATGAATCCGGACAATCAGGCGATCATCGCCGGCATTAAGACATTCCCGGACTTCGACGAAGTCTTGAGGGAAATCAAGGGAGAACAGGATGAGCAACCTACTCGGCATGCTAGACGCGCTTAATGACGATGAATTGCGGGCGGTTATCACGCACGCGAACGAGCTGCTGAAAGCGCACGACGAAGAACGCAAGGCGAAGGCGCTGGCGGACGCCCGCGCGCTCAAGGCGAGAGCCCTGACCGACGCGCGCGCGGTGCTCGCCTCCGTGGGCCTGAGCCTCAAGGACATGGGCGCCAAGAAGGCGCGCTCGGGCAAGCCCCCGGCCTATCACGTCGGGCGCAATTACCAGCACCCGACGAATAAGGACCTGACGTGGAACGGCAAGGGCAAAAAGCCCGCCTGGCTGGCCGGGATTGAGGCAGAGGGCGGGATGGCTGTCGAGGTTGCCCCTGAAGCGGCGAAAGACAATGCGCCGAAGCCCACGAGCGCCAACACGCCCGCGCCGGCAAGGAAGACCGGCTAATAGCGCTCGCGCTCCGCTTCGCGATTGCGCCGTTCCTTCTGGACCCTCTGGGCATAGATCCCTTCGGCCAGGAGCGCGGTGGCGACCGACGAAATGCGAATCCAGCGCCAGCGCTTGTCGGGGTCTTTGACGATTTCGCCGATGATGAGCGGCGCCAGGATACCGGCGGTCTTCACCACATGGCCGATGACGCCCAGGGCTGTGTTTGGATGGTAAACAGGCTGCCGGTTCGTCCGCTGCTGCGACGGCGAATATACTTCTATAGGTTGTGCTGCGTGCGCTTCCATTCGCGCATAAGTTACGGCGGGCTGATTGTTCCGTCAATAGGAATTAGCTCATGGTCCAAATCCCGCAGGGCTCTCACGCCTCGCTTACTTTTCCAGCGTTGGCGCGCCGCTCCAGGAGGATTTCAGCGATGTCCGCCCGCCACTGTGCATCGGGCGGTTCGTAGGCGGTCATGCCGGTTGCCGGGTCAGCGTACCAGTAGCCGAGGTCGAGGATGTCGAAGCTCTCGGGCAGGGGACATCCCCAATGTCTGCGCCATTCTCCGAGATCAAACCGAGTGATGGTCGCAAGATGGCCGCCGCCGTCGGAGTCACTGTTGTCGAGATCGCGATTGACGACGTTTCCGGCGGCGTCAATCGTCAATTCACCGTGGCTGCTTCCGACCGTTCGCACGGTTTCATCCTTGACTTGAAGTGCGGAACTCGGGGCTGCTTTTCGGAACCCAATGCGCCGCATGTATCGGACGATGTCGATGAAGGCAGCCATCTGCGTGGGCTTTCCGCTGTCCACGGTGCAAAGTTGCCCGGTGTCCAGGTGTTTGTAGGTAAAGGAAAACAGGCTCATGCTGCACCTCCTGTGGTTTTAGCAATGACGGATTCGAGCATTTCCAAGCTGGCCCGAAAGCCCTCATCGCCTTTATCCCAATCGCCACTCAGGGCCATGCGGCAGTCTTCCGCGAGCGTTTTGCATGCATCAAGGAGTACGGGTGCAGCGGTGAGTAGAGGCCGGATAGCATTCCATTCCGCGCGGCGCTCAGCGCACTCGGGGTCATCTTTGCCCTCGTTTTCTTCCCAATCCTCAAGGAATTGGTCGGCTAGGCCGAGAAGACGATCAGCATCTTCGCTGGTGAAGGATTGTGGCTCTATTGTGTTCATGGTCTTTCTCCTGCCCCTGAGGCCGCCGAGGTGCGCGGGGAAGCGAAATGCTTCGTTGAGGCCACGCGGAAAGCATGGCCTCTGCGAAGGACTCACTCTCCGGCCGTTGAGGTGATTTCCGGACACGGGCCGTCATCGGATTCGGCTTCGGTATGCATCTCGCCGAACGGCGTTTCATCCTCCTCAAGCTCGGGATCATCGATCGTGAGTCCCGCCTGAAGCTTGTTCTGAATCTCCCTGGCGACGCCGATCCACGCCTCGGGATCGACAAGGCCGTTGTCAACCTGTTGCGGTGAAGCCTTGCTGATGATGCCCGTCCACTTGTGCAGGGCGTCCATGACGAACAACTGGGCTAAAGCACCGTAGCGGCTGTAGCTCATGATGTGTTGAACTTTCTCGATATTGGTCATTGGGCGTTTGGCCATAGTCTTTCTCCAGCCCCTGAACGCCGAGGCGCGCGTAAAGCTGAATTGCTTCGATTAGCAGATTGCGGAGGCGTCCTGGTTTGTGGCTCGATTAAGCGTGGCGCGGGCTTCCGCCAGCCATTGCGCCAGTTCGCGGACGGCCGCCGCTAGATCGCCGCGCTCCCAGGAGTCCACGATCTGCTGCGCAGTATTGATCCCGCGTTGCAATTCGTCCCGAAACTCCAACGCGGCATTTTCGGCTAATCGATCCGGCGTCAGATGGCGGATGTACTGGCTGGCATCTCCTTCGGACACGATTTCGAACTCGTCCCAATCGGATTCACCCCCGCCGCACGGTTCTCCATACTCATCTAGGGCGTGGTGGCCTGCTTTTTCCAGGGCTTCACCGATGCTGTCGGCGTCAATATCGAAGGTCGTGTAATAGGGAACGCTGCACCAGGCGGTTACTTGATACGTGGTCATGGCTGTTCCTCCCGGTTGCGCGCGAGTGAATCCTCAAAGATGGCTATCGTGCCCAGAAGTTCAATTTCGTCGGGGTCACCGTCGTAAACGTCGATAATGAGCCCTTCTTCGGTGCGCAGGATGCTGATGTCGAAAGCGTCGTCCACACGGACGTAAACGCGGCCTTCGTCGGGATCATCGGAAACGCTGTATTCGAATGTGGCCATGGAAAACTCCTTTTGATGTAAGGGATGGAGAGGGTAGGGGCGGCCTTGCGGCCGCCCCAGGTAGTCTTACGCCGCCTTCTTCGGAGGCATCGGCTTGCGGTAGCGGAGCTCGTAGCCCTTCTCGACGCCGGTTTTCACCAGGGTATAGAAGCCCAGTGCCAGGCTCGGCTCCTCAAAGCTGACCGAGACGTAGAAGCCGCGGTCGTCGTTGCGGTTCCAGGCCACGCCGATTTCGTTCTGGCCGTGCAGAACGATATAGTCCGGATGGTTGTCCTTCTCCTTGTCGTCGTTGGGCTGAAGGGTGATGGTGACGCCTTTGTGAGCGAGAGTTTCGAGTTTGCCCGTGTAGCCGTGTTCCGTCTTCGTGAACTGTCCGATGATGAGTGCGAATTTCTTGGCCATAACTTTCTCCTTCGATTAACAGGCCGGCATCATTGCCGACCTTGCGAGAGAGCCGCCAAGAAGCGGACCGACTTCATTAGAGGCAACACGGGAGACGCGCGGCTACCAGCGCGGCGAATGGAGCGGGCACGCCTCTTGAAGTCATAGGGCCGCCTTTGTGGCAGGCTTCGAGCAAAGGATTGGAATGAATAACGCTGGCCTGACTTGAGCGAAAGGAGACATGTGAGGGGATTCAGCGCCTTGAATGGGTGTTCAGGTTGGAGCGGAAACACGGGGGGGCGGAAACTATCGGCATGGGGAATCCCGCGCTTCAGGCAAACCGGGGAGGGGAGTTGCCAGCAAATTATTCCCAGCGCGAAGCGGGCGTAATGGCGATGCTGTCGATATGCGGTTCGTGGTCGGTCTCCGCCTGGGTTCCGCCAACGCGTAGAAGCCTAACGCGGCGGGATCGGAGCGCACGCCAGACGGGGAGCAGATTGCGTCCGTGGAGCACGATATTGTCGGCGGTGAAGCGCAACCTGACCGGGCCGAGGAGATCGCAGCGGACACTCCGCAAATCCCGGTAGCTGAAGGATACGGAACTCCCGTCCGCCTGCTCGAATGTGACCATATCGGGTTGCTGACCCGCATCCTGCGCCAGCTCAATTACCGGCCTTTGGCTTGGCAAACCCAGCTTATCTTCCATGAATCCTTACCTCCGGCTGCTCCGAATTGGTAGAGCAAGTTTCACGGGAATGGAAGAGCGGAAGTGCCCTTAGCGTGTAGCAGGCCCATGGCAACCATGCGTATAAAGAACCGATACAAGATCTTGGGTGCAATAACCCCCTCTGAATTTTCGTTGCTGACGAATACGGTTTCACGCGCTATGGGTGGTGGAGGTCATAGGAGGATTGAATGTCGGCACGGGACTTCATCAATGAAACATTGCTTCCCAAGCTGGAGCACGAACTCGCCGATGAAGCCAAAGGCAACAAGCATTACCTGGCCGGCTTTGAAGATGCGCTGAATGCGATCACCCGTTTTATCGAATCTCAGCGGGATGAATGGGATGTCAGCTAATAGAGCCAGCTCCACACACCACGAGTCCCTCTTCGAGGCCCAATGGGAGCCCATAGGGATGCTGCCGGTCATCGGTCCTATGATTGACGGCTGGCTCGACGAAGTTGAGGTCCAATACCAGGCACTTGAGGAATGCAGGCCGACGCCGCATGTGCTTGACGATTACACGGTGGGGCGCGTGGTGGAGGTCTATTCGGCGCAACGCGACGATGTCCCTCTCTTCCAGGAGCAGCTCCGCCGCTGGGGAGCGTTGAGCCTCACGGAGGCGGAGCGTGAGGAAGTGGACCGGCTGTCGGCGCAGATGCTGAGGGTCAAAGACAAGATCGCAGCCATTCTGACGCTCGCCGGGAGCCTGGCGGCATGAAGACGCCCACCACCGGCGCTTGCTTTGCAACCTATACCCTCCCGCATGTTCTTTTCGTGGACGGCTTTGAGGAGCGTCGGCGCATTGCGATGATCTGTTGCCTCGCGTGGAACATCAGCCTTTTCCCCGATGCCCGGCAGCGTGAAGAGCATATCGGAATGGTCTGGAACATGGGCCTGAACGATAATCCACTGCCTCCGCCGGACGGCATGGAGCACGGATGGAAAAGTGAAATGCGGATGCTCGTCGCGCAAAAGCACGACCTCTTCCCTCGGCTCATGCGCCGCATTCCGAAGGCTGATCTTGTGCAAAAGAACCCGCACGATGTTCTGAGAATCAAAACGGATGACGGCACCGACAAAATCCCCCTGGTCACGCACCCGCGCGTGGAAGGGTTGCCCCTTATCATTCCGGCCCTGCACCGCATGCGCGAAGATACCGAAAAGCAGGTGGAGACGTTGCAGCAGATCGCGCAAATACCGGGAGGACTCAAGAAAGTTATAGAGCCGCGTATGGCGACGGCCTATTGCGCGCAACGCGCCGAGCTTATCGGCTACCACCGCATGCTCACGGTATGGCAGGAGGCGATGCCCGATCCGTCCGTCAAGAACGGGATCGGTCAGTGGCTAGGCGTGCTCGATGAAATCGAAGCGCATACCAAAGCGGTCCTGGAAATCATCCTCGCGGCGCTCGACGCATGAGGAGGGTTTCGCGCGAATTCTTGCCGTAGTCCTGATACTTAACCATTACGGATCTGACCCCTACTGGACCATCACGGCGTCCCGGCTCCGCCTCACGCGCCCGGCGAAGCCGGTGGCTTCCAATTCCTGACCAGCTTCCGGCGCGTCCGCGACAACCTGCGCCTCGTGCTTGTCGAGATCGAGCGCGGCGTTCAGCTCGGCCTGCTTCACCATGAGTTCCCCAAGACGCTGCTCGTGCTCGAAGGGGCGGCCCATCTGCACCTTGTAATCGGTCAGGGCCTTCTCCTGCTGTTCGATGTCGCGTTTCCCGGCCTCGGCTTTGCCGTCCAGGTTCCGAAGCACGTGATCGATGCTCGCGATGGTGCCCAGTGGATTCTCCGGGTTGAGGTTCGCCTTGTACGTTGCCTTTCCCCGGAGGAACAGATCCGGCAGGCCGTCCTTGAACTGGCTGCCGCGGCTGAGCACTTCAAAGCCTTTATAGTGGCCGCGAACTTTGAGCGTCATGTCGTCGCGCCATGACATGACCGCGTTGTTGAGCGCCGTTCCGGCCTCTTCGCGGGCGCCCTTGCCTGAGAATTCCCGGTTCCCGACCTTCATCGTGAAGTCCTCATCCGCGTGGGAATCACGGACACCGATGTCCGCCGTCAGGGCGTCGTGATACTTTCTGGCCTTGTCAATATGCTCGGGAAGGCTCCTCACCTGCCAGCGGATATTGTGCTGCTGGTTGACGTGCGACGCGCGGAGCTGGTCGAGCTTGCGGATTTCGGTATCGACCTTGACCTTTTCCATCACCGCCGGATTGCCCGAGGCTATCGCCTTGATTTCCGCGAAGGTCAGCGCGCCGCATTCCAGATCCTCGGCCTGGCGAACCGTCACGCTGCCGTTCATCACCTGGGCAATGAACCGCGCCTTGTTTTCGAGCGTCTGCCACATATAGGCATCGAACGAGCCTTCGGTCACATAGCGGTACAAGTCGATAGTGGCATTCTCATTTCCCTGCCGCTCAATTCTGCCGCGTCGCTGATCTATATCACGCGGCCTCCATGGCGCATCCAATTGATGCATCGCTTTCAATCGCTTCTGTACATTCGTTCCTGCCCCCATCTTCTCGGTGGAGCCCAGCAGGATGCGGACGCGCCCGGCATTGACGGACTCAAACAGGGTCTTCTTCTTCGTGTCGGAGTCCGCGTCGTGGATATAGGCGATTTCTTTTGGCGGAACCCCCAGCTCGATGAGCCGGTCACGGACTTCATCGTATACGTTGAACCTGTCAGTGGCGGGCGTTGATAGGTCACAGAACACGAGCTGCGTAGAGCGCTTGTCACGGCCATGATCCCAAGCCCGATAAATATTGTCGATTGCGCGCGCTGACCTTAGTATCCTTTTGAACCTCCGCGAAAGGATCGACCAGGCGCATATCGAGCGCGGCCTTCCTTCCGTCCCCGGTGATCTTCAGCATGTTGTCCTCTCGTGGATCAACGCCGCCGTTACGAAGTTTCTGGGCGCGCCTCACCAGCGTGCCGACGAACTCCTTGAATTCGGGCGATGCGGGGCGGCGATGATATGCGGCTTGCCGCCGTAGATTTCAGGGCGCGGAAGATGCAGCATGTCGGCGGTCTGCACGTCGGCGAAGCGTGCGGAACATCGAAAGCAGCTCCGGCAGGTTGACGAATTTCGCAAACCGCGTGTGCATGCGGTAGCCTGAGCCGTCGGGCGCAAGTTCCAGCGCCGTGACGGCCTCGCCGAAATTCGCGGCCCAGGCGTCGAAATGCTCCACGCCAGCCGCGGCGAGGAGCTGCGGCGCGAGATAGCGCTTGAGTGTGTACATCTCTGCCATGGTGTTGGAGACCGGCGTGCCGGTCGCAAATACCGTCCCGCCGCCGCGCTCCGCGAGATAACCTGCGTCTTCAGGTACATATCGAGCGCCCGGTTGCTCTCGGTGTTCGGAAGGCCTGCGATACGGTTCATCTTGCTTACGAATCCGAGGTTCTTGAACAGGTCGGCCTCATCGACCATCAGGCGGTCGACCCCCAGCTGCTCGAATGTGACCGCATCGTCCTTGCGCTCGCGGTCGGCGCGCTCCTTGAGCTTCGCCACGAGTCGTTTCTTGGCTTTTTCCAGTTCCTTGACGATGCGGCGGTTGTCGCCTTTTTCCGCCCTGGCCTCGCGGATGGCGTCTTCCAGCTGGTCTTTCTGCTTGCCGACGAAGTGCTCGAACGTTTCATCCGAAACCGGAAGCAGTTCGAAGGACTTGTGCGAGACGATCACCGCGTCGTAATTGCCGGTGGCGATGCGCGCCATCGCCTTCCGCCGGTTGCCGCCGGCGAAAGCGTCCTTGCCCGCCACGAAGATATGCGCGTCGGGATAAAGCGCCAGGAACGCCGCGCCCCATTGCTCCACCAGATGATTGGGCACGACGATCATCGGCTTGTGCGCGAGTCCCAGCCGTTTCAGCTCCATCGCGGCGGCCATCATCACGGCGGTTTTGCCCGCGCCCACCACATGCGCCAGCAGCGTATTGTCATTCTGGAGAATCCGCCATACCGCGTCCTTCTGGTGTTTATCCAGATCGTTGTTGCGCAGCATCGAACGGTTCATGGCGGGGAACGTCAGGTGCGAGCCGTCGTAGGTGCGGAGCCTGAGATTGTTGAACGTGTCGTTGTAGTAGCGGGCGAGACGGCGCGCGCGGTCCTCGTCCTTCCATACCCATTCGCTGAAGGCTGCTTTAAGCTTCTGCTGGGCCTCGCGCGCGGCGAGCGTCTCCTGCTGGTTGACGACGCGCGTATCCTTGTCGATCTGGTCGTATATGGTCGGCGTGCGTCCGTTGAGCGCATCCTCAATCAGCTCGCTGGCGAGCGCCCGTGGCGTGCCGTAGGTCGTCGTGTTGGCGACGCTGGATTTTGCGGTGCTGTCGAGTGTCAAGGCCCAGGTGGCGATAGCGCCCGAGTGGCTGACGTTCACGAATGACTTCGGCGCGTCGAGCGTTTCGGCAATGAAATCCCGCACGTCGCTTGCCGGAATCCACGAGGAACCCAGGCGCGCGCTGATGTCGCCGGGCAGCAGATCCGCGGGCTGCACTGCTTTCAGGGCATCGGCGTTGCGCTGGTAGGAGGGATCGATGGCCGCCGCGGCTTCGGCGGTCTTAAGTTTCGCGCGGACGTTGCCGCTTAAGTACCGATCCGCGGTTTCCCACTCGCCTTCCGGGTTGCGGTACACCATCGCATCGAGTTCCTGCTGCATCTGCTTCGGGCCATGCCCGGTAAGTGACGCCATGCGCTTCCAGTCGATGCCGCCGGTCTCGTTAAGCGAAATCGCCAGCGCTTCGGCGGCCGTATCGACATGGGCCTTGGGCCTGTACTTCTCCAGCGTGCGCCGCTCGAATATCGCGGTCTTTGTGGCGCGATTGTGCTCGGCGTCGTAGTTTTCAAGGGAGAGGAGAAGGGGCTGATCGGGATCTCCGGCAAAAGCCCGGATGTTTTCTTTATTGGAGATCGGGCCAAATCTGCGGACAAATGAGTCGTAGCGCCGGTTAAGGTCTTGCCGCTCCGCGACGATTGCCTGTTCCGGCGCATCGTCAAGCTGTGTCTGAAAGACGTTCCGCACAGCGTCGCGGATTGCCATCATGCCGCGTATGCGCGCCTCGGCCGAGGATGAAACCGACGTGGAATCGAAGGTGTTGCCGTTGCGGATGAAGAGTTTTCCGCCGCGATCGGCATAGGCGCCGTCCTTGATTCCGGTGAACTCCTCGGCGTCCAGGACCTGCGGCGGCGGCCCGCGCTGCTCGTCCTTCGGGATATACGCGCCCTCGGGAAGGCTCTCTACCGCGCGTTTCAGTAACTCGGGCGTAAGCCGGCCTTGAAGCGTCGGCTCGGCTCCCCGGTACATCGTGCCTTCGAGCTTCATCTTCCCGAGCATCATCTCGGGGTGCGCGGCAAAGTATTCGTTGACGTCAATCGGCCCGTCGGCGCTTTCGATGGTTTCGATGCCGGTCCAGTTTTCTCCGGCGGGTTGCTCGCCCGCGCGCCGCTTGCGCAGGAAGAGAATATCGGTGGTGACCTCGGTTCCGGCATTGCCCTTGAATGCGGTGTTGGGCAGTCGGATCGCGCCCAGCAAATCCGCCTGCTGCGCTATATGGCGGCGGACCGCGTCGTTTTCCTTGTCCATCGTGTAGCGGCTGGTGATGAGGGCCATCACTCCTCCGGGCCGGACCTTTTCCAGCGATTTTGCGAAGAAATAGTCATGGATGGCGCGGGTGAACTGATGCTTCATTGACGGATCGTGCACCGCGTAGTCGCCGAACGGCACGTTGCCGACCACCGCGTCGAAGTAATTGTCCGGCAGCGGCGTCTCCTCGAATCCCTTCGCGAAAATCGTGGAATCGGGATAGAGCTTCTTTGCAATCCTGGCGGTGACGGAATCAAGCTCGATGCCCGTCCTGTGCCCGCCCTGCATCGACTCCGGCATCAGCCCGAAGAAATGCCCGGCGCCCATCGCCGGCTCCAGTATCTGCGCTCCCTTCCCGACTCCCATACGCTCCAGGCCGTCCCAGATCGCTTTAATGACCACCCCCGAGGTGAAGTGCGCATTCGGGGTAGACGCACGCGCGGACTCGAATTCGTCGTCGGTAAGAAGCTCCTTCAGGTCGCGCGCGGTGCTTCTCCACTCCTCGGGCTGCCAGCGGTCGAAGGCCGCCGGCATCGCGCCCCATCCGGCATACCGCGAAAGGACCGCTTTCTCTGCGTCCGTTGCATCCCGGTTCTCGCTTTCAAGTGTCTTTAGCAGCCGGATCGCCGCGATGTTGTCGCGGGCCTTCGCATGAAGACTGCCTTCGCCGATTCGATGGGCGTCGGTTATCCGGAAGTCGCGGGAGGGTTTGTCTTCGGGTTCGTCGAGGATGACTCTTCCGGCAACAGGAACTGGTTCACCGCCAGCTCCCACGCCTGGTCGTATGCCATTTTCTTGACCGATATCAGCTCGTACAGGAGATCCGCGAACTGCTGCGCCGTCTTCTCCAGTTCCCGCTCCAGCCGTCCTTCCCGTTTCAACCGGGCCAGCATCGAAGGGTGGTAGCGGGACCAGTGAGTCAAAACCAAGTTGCTGAGGCGGTCGCGGTCTGGCATGGTTCACCCCGGAAGTGCGCGAAGCGGTGCTATCAACCGGCGCGGGAGTATCTTGAGGGGCTTCCGAGAAAAGGTCAAGCTGATTGGTGTAGTCAGGTGTGACTATCCTCTTGGGCTTGCTGTTCTTTAGCCATCTCGGCAGCACCATGATGTCACCCGCGCAGGTTGTACTGGGCAATATAAATGCATCCTCGGGTTTTGCAAGCGGCGGCTTGTTACGCTCCCTCATGCGTGCCCCCACCCTGTGTAACCAGTTGCAGGTGCGTCAGGTCATCGAGCTTCTGCGCCCGGCCCATCCACGGCTCAGGGCGTATGGACTTCATCCAGTCGGCGAAGGACGGTATGAAACCCAGATCTTCGCGCACATGCTGCTCTCCGACCCAGCGCGTCGGGATGACGCGGCCGGTTGAGAGCGTAAGCGTGTGGCCGAAAATCGTCTCGGCCATGAAGATGCCCTCGGCATGGTGGCGCAGCGCCCGGTGCCGGAAGTCAGCGATGATGGCCTTGGAGGCGTCGAACCAGTCGTGTATGTACTGGTAGTCGGCGACGCTGCCGCCCCATTTTTTTACGCTGGAAAGGGAGTGATGGTAAGGATGTGCCATGGTTCCCTCCCTCAAAACGTATGAGAGCTGGTGTGGACATCCGTAAACCGCCCGTTGAATTCGAGCTCCACGGTCCGCTGCGCGACATCGAAGGTGAATTCGCCGTAGGCGCCGTCGTTGTTCTCCCAGCCGCCGTGCTCATGCTCAAGAAAGTCGTAGCAGAGCGTCTCCAGGGCGGCTTCCAGCGGCTTCTCATCCACTGTGATCGCGCTCCAGCCGACGGTGCGAATGGGTATTGTCTGATCCGGAAGCGGGGCCAACTCATCGCCCTTGTATGCGGCGATATTGTCTATCTGGCCGTCATCGCCCTCGCCGTCGAAGGTCACGGTGACTCGGGTGATATGCGCGGCGGACAGCGCGGCGAAAAAGGCCTCCCTGTTGAGCTTCCAGGCCTCCGCGAGCGCCTCGCGGTGCTTCGCCATGGACTGGATGATTTCTTCCATTTCGGTCATCGGCGTTACTCCTTCGTTCCAAGTTGCGGCACGGCCGCCATTCGGCCTCGCCTTAAGGCGGCCATCCGCGATGGGCCCGATGCGCTGTCAAAAAAAGTTTTGGCCTCAAGCTGAAAAAGGACGGATTATCAAAAGTTTTTTTGACAGGCCGAGCGTCTGCCCGTCGCATACTGGCCGCCAGTGTAAGAGGGCCGATATGAGCGGACCGGACGGGAAGGGCGGAGAGAGGCGGGAAAGTTCGGCATTGGAGAGCGACCGGCGCACTCGTGCGGGAGCGCGGGCGGGTTCAGGAGGGAAGCGGGTAAACACGGCGCGCGCGGCGCCGGATTCCGGTCATGCGATCAACGCTCACCCAGGATCATCAAAGGGTGCTTCCGTCACTTCCTCTTCAGGGAGACAATGGGGGCCCGGCCAGTGCCGGAGAGCCCCCCGGCGAGCGCTTTCTCAGGTTTACCGGTTCTGGCTTCGGCCCTTGGACAATTCGCGGATCTTCGCGCTCGCCTCGCGGGCGGCTTCGGAAAGGGCGAGCAGGTCAATCGGGCCGTAGCTCTTGCTGTCCTTCCATTCCTCGCCGTCCTTGTAGCGGATGACGGGTGCGGACGCGGTGTAGAACTCGCCGGCGGCGCCCTTGTTCTTCCAGACGGCGATCTCGACATTGCCGACTCTGGACGTATGTTCGGGTCGGCGCGCTGATCCCTGTTGGTCTTCGGTCTCTTCGTTGTTGGCGGCGCGTGCGGTGTTTGAGTGTGCCATGGCTTCCTCCATTTGGTTGTTGGCTGGGGAAGTATAGGAGCGCTGACACAACTTGCAAGTGCATTTTGGAAATCGTCCACAATCTTGAGGCGAGCGGCACCTGGAGGGTTTTAGGGCCGGTGCCTATGGTCCCGGTCATGACCACGCGACCGACGCACGCTCAAGTCGCCGTCAAATCAGCGAGAGCGTGGGGGCACCTCAAGGGCAGGAAAGGGCGGTGAGGCATCTTCAGGCAATACGGGTGCGAGACGAAGACACGTCGCATTAAAGGGATACAGATCAAGCATGGGAGACGGGTGTCTCCGCAATCGTCAACTCCGCAGTCTCCGAGCGCATCCAGTGCTTGCGGATAAACTGGCGGCTGGGCCTTTCAACAAACCGGTAGCTTATGAAGGAGAAGATGATCAAGACGGCCGTGAAGCCAACGCAGCAGGCCGCCGAGACGGCAGTGGTCCAATGCGCATTGGGATGAACAAACGCCGGCAGGATGAAAAACTGTATCATGTAGACCGAATAGGATATGTCGCCCAGAAATATCAGGGGCCTGCTGCTCCATACGGGGTGCCTTGCGTTGGAAGGGTGTGCCAGAGCGTAGATCAGCACTGCGAACAACGGCAGTATGAACGCAATTCGATGGACGGCCACTACCGCCACGGGGGTCAGGACCAGGCATGTATTGCCGATGGTTTTCCATGGCAACGAGAAGAGAGCTTTTTCTGAATATAGCCTGTAGAGCAGAATGCCGGTCAAGTATCCTACGCCTCCACGTAACAGCCCTCCGCAGTGCATTTTTATGTGCTGCACCCCCCAGAAGGACGGATCGTCGGACTGCGACAACGCTATTAAGACGTACAGCGGAATAACCAACGCGAAGGTTGCAACTTTCGGCAGCCGCATGAAGAGAGCAACTATCGCGGGGAACAGCAGATAGAAAAACCATTCGACGCTGATGGTCCATGCCGCATCGTTCCAGAATTTATAGTGATGCACATACCATGACTGCACTAGTAAGAGGGACTGGACGAACGTGGTCCAATACATCCATTGAAATTCGTAATTCTTCGCGAAAGTATGATGCGGCAGAAAGACTTCAAAGGTCAGCAGCAGATATAGAATCAGAAGGAATAGGTGCAGGGGGTAGATGCGCGCCAGACGCAGGCCAAGGAAACGGAAATACATGTTCCTCCTCACCCCGGAGGCGGTGAAGAAATGGGCGTAGCAGTAGCTCATGATAAATCCGCTCAGGATAAAGAAAATATCGACTCCCAGGAATCCACACTTAACAAATGTCAGCCCAGAGGGATCGGCAGGCGAGGTATCAGGGCCGACGTAGTGGAAGTATGCCACCCAGAGAGCGGCAACTCCACGGATAGAGGTGAGCGGGTTAATGGTCTCGACGCGCGAACGTCCAATGCTGATATCGTTTTGTGTCAAAGCCGGGCTCCATGCGGGAGACCATAGGACTGTAGAATCCGCACCAGATTCCATCTCGACAGGGAACATCCGGTATCGTGCGAGCCGACGATCCGCAAGTGGTGCGCAACCGAGTTGGACAGGACAGGGGTTTTGGACGCTTTGGGCACAAATGGGGTTTTCGCTGGTGAAGTGCAGTCACCCTAGCGGCTGATCGCACCAACGTCAAACGGCGTGCCCGTTTCCGCTGAACACATAAGGGGGCATGGCGGTCCTGGCGCCTTCGAGGGTACAGCAAAAACGGGTCATTCTGGCCGTGAACATGAACGCTTGGGAAGAGACTTGAGCAGTTCGGCCACGAGCGGATACATGTCGTCAACAATGGCCTTCATCCCCTTTGAAGTGGGATGATAATGGGTCTGGATCATCCCAAGCTGGTTTTGAATCGCCTTGAAGAGATTGGGATAACATAGCGCGTCATACTTTTTCGCGAGGCCGCAGAATATTGGGTTGAATTCGGCGGCATATCGCGCGCCCCGCGAAGGAAATGCTCTTTGACCTGTGACCAGCGTTCTGATGCCCGCCTGGTGCAGCCGCGCCATAATCTGGTCAAGATTCATTCGGGTCTGCTGCGCGGGAAGTCCATAGGCAATGTCATTGGTGGAGAATTCCAGGATTGCGATATCGGGCTGCTGCGAAATGATGCTCTCCACGTGGCTGAGGGCGTATGAAGTGGTTACTCCCGAAAAACCGTCATTGACGACGTCTACGTTACATCCATCCGCCCGTAGCTTCTTCTTAAGCAGCGCAGGAAACCCGTCCCTCTGCGCAAGATACAAGCCCTCAAATATGCTGTCGCCGAAAGTCGCGATGATGGTAGTGCCCATGCGGCGCTCCAGGGGCACATATACCGGGATATAAAGCAGCTGGGCAAGAAACGATCCGAGCACGAGCAGGTATCCCGCAATCAACACTTTCCTGACTGTAGCCAGCGTGTAGCTGCGCGCCGATAGTGAATCCCAAGGGGATATCTGTGCGGCGGGAAGGGTCTGCACTCATGGATACCTTCACTTAGGCTTTGCCGTCCTTGGCTTAAACATATGGGAGCAATTAGAATCATCTTCATCGTTGGTATTTGCGGACTCGTAAATTTGAACAAACTTGGCGTATTCGTCGTTTGTGATGCATTGCAAAACCGGAGAGTGCCGTCCTTCCTTGAATTCGTGTGACAAGCAGGGGTTCGATGTTTCATAGGTGTCTCTTGCTTGACGCAGGTATTTTAAAAATTCTCTTTTGTGCGTTTCCAAGCGCTGTGAAGCAGCACAATTAAAGTCTTCCGCTCCAACACCATCCACTTGAAAGAAAGCAAGTATGGCGAGATATTTGCTGCCCTGCCGAGATGGAGATAGAGCAAGAACCTTCAAATTACTATCCCAGATAGAAGGATTAGGGTACTGGAGCATTTTCGCGGGTTGCTTCGACTTTGCCATTGCCCAATTCACCTCATAAGCTTGATCACTGGCACTCAGAAACTCAACCGCATTCTGATATGCCTGTTGCTCCGCAGAAACCTCTTTACTTCTACCGATGCATATTGATGGAAAGCAATTGAATAGGAGCAACAGGGCGCCCAGGAAACCTCTCTTCATATGTTTCTCAATTAAGGTAAGACAAGTAGGCGATTGGTTTTTCCCGCTTTCCATTCATTTTCCAGAAACGTGTTCAATTGGCCGATGGTTTCCGCTGTCCCTGCAACGCACCCTGTTGAGCACGGACGGGATCCTTGGGAAGCGGTTGGCCCCCAAGGTTTAAAACAGCTGTGTGTTTCTAAAAGGCTCCGATGGTACGGGAAATCCGGGTCGTTAAATGGATCATCTAAAGGAAATAACATATACCCGTCGTCATGATGGGGGGTAGGCGCGTCTTGATTCCAATACCACCATCCCGTAGGGATAGGCCCGCCTTTATGTGAATGTCCAGTCTGATCCCTTATTCTCTCGCAGGCATTGTTATTTTCACATCCGGGAACATTATTGTTCCCTGAAATAAAAGTTCCGGTGAAGAAGCCTCCTCCACCTGATTGCCCGGGAGGAACATCGCTGAGGCACGTCATTTCACCGTTTCCGGTGTTGTCGTCACGCTGGTGATAAACGCAAAAACCGAGCCCTAGCGGATCGATCCGTTTGATTGAGTTCGCATTGACATAGAGGTAGGGATTCGGCCCCTCTATTTCTCCAAGTGGGTCTTGACTTGGCCACCTCCCAGTGACAGGATCGTAGAAACGAGTGGATGACATAAGCAGCCCGCTGACTGGATGGCTCATCAGTTCCGCGTATTGAAGGTCCGTAGGCGTTGAGCCGCTACTCCTGGCTACTGCACCATACGGTGTATAATCGTAGGATTGGACGAGATTTCCGGTGGTTGCGTCGAGCACATCGCGGACGGAGCCAAGCTGGTCGGGCATGTAAACGAGCTTTTGCGATGCGCCGATGCTATATTCACCCTCGCGTAAATCTCTTCTGAGCACATTGTCGCTGCCGTCTCTCGTTTGGCATATCCTCATGGCGCACCAAAGGTACCTTGTGATTGTGGTCGTGCCTCCCGTGGTTTCCGCGTCCACGGTGCGGCGTCCCATACCGTCGTAACTAAACACGCTCTTGTTTGAGGTGCCCACATAGTCGATCTCGCTGAGCCTGTTTTCGGCATCCCACTTGTACGTCTTCACCCCATCTCCACTCAGCGTGTTTCCGTTTGCATCGAAGGAGTAGGTATTGCTTCCCCATGTCGAGATTTGATTGAGTCCGTTGAAGGTGGGGTTTGTGGTGCCGGAGGGATTGGTAACGGTGGTCGGGTTGTCGAGATTATCGTAGCCGTAAGCGAAGTTCCCCGGCGTGGTGGCGCTGGCGGTAAGCAGCCGGTCTATCATGTCGTTGGTGTAGCTGTGGCTCTGCGTCGCCCAGGGATGGCCGCTGGCAGCGGTGTCGGTGATCGATTGGATGTCATAGACGTTCACCGGGCCGCTGCCGTAGCCGATGCTGTAACTGCGCGTGACGCCGCTATTCGTTATCGAGATGAGCCGCCGGTCATTCGTGTTGGTATCGTAGCCCCAGTTCGTCGAAACGGTCGTGCTGCCGTTGGTGACGCTCTGTGAAGTCACCTGACCCGTCTGCCCAAGGTATCCAATCGTAAATGAGCCCAACGGCGTGCCGTGCGAGGTGAGCCTGCTGATGGCGTCATAGCCGAAGGTCTCGTTACCCCCGGTGATGTTGCGCCCGCTCAAGCGCCCCAGCGCATCGTAAGTCAGACCGATGGTGTTGTTGGTGAACGGCCCCTGGATGGAGGAGAGCTTCAACGCGCCGTCGGTGCCCACCGCCGTGTAGGAATAATTCGTGGTGCCGAGACCATCCACCATTTTCGTGAGGCGCGGATAGTAAGTGTCCCACGTAAACGTAACGTTCGGCGTCGGGTTCACGCTGCTCGTATAGGTAATGCCGGTGATCCGGTCGTCCTCGGCATAGGTAAAGGTTTTGACCTGTCCCAGCGCGTCGGTGATCGAGTGCAGGCGGCTGGTGGTGTTCTCGTAGGCGTAGGTCTCCTCCTTCGCAGCGGACGTGCCGTAGGCGTAAATCTTGTCGATGGGCCGGGATTCGATGTCGATGTCCCAGTGCGTGTCGTTGCCGTTGGCGTCGATGATGTCCTTGAGTGTCCCGTCCTCGTAATAGTCATAGCTCGTCGTGCGCGTGCTGCTTCCGGTGATGGGCTCGGTGACCGAGGTCAGCCGCCGGTCGGCATCGTAGTTATAGGTCGTGACGCGCCCGAGCCGGTCGGTATATTGCCGAAGCTCCAGGCTCGCCGTGCCCGCATACGGGCCGGACTGGAAGTTGTAGTTGTACTGGTCGGTCGTGCCGTCCGGATAGGTAATCTGCGTGATGCGGTCGAGATTGTCATAGGCGTAGGTGAGCGTATAGCCCTGGCTGTCCGTCTGCGTCTGGATGCGGTCGGCGGAATCGTAGGTGTTAGTGAGCACCGTGTCGCTGTTAGCGTTGACGATGGTCGAGAGCCTGCCGCTGCTGTCATAGTTATACGTCGTGACGCCCGAGTTGGGGTCGGTAACGGTTTTGATCTGGCCCACCGTGTCGTAGGTATAGTTCCAGGTCTGCCCGTCCGCCCCCGCCCAGGTCTGCGGCTCGTGCTGGGTGTTGTAGCTGCCGAACATGCCGATGGTGGTGAAGGCCGAAGCGGAGGTCTTCTGCTGCACCGTAAGCAGGTCTATCTGGTTGGTGGCGTAGTTATACTCCGTCTCACGCCCCAGCGCGTCGGTCCTGGTAAGGGGATAGGGGGAGTTGGTGTAGTATGTTTCCCACTGATTATAGGTCGCCGTGCTGACCTGGCTCGTGCCGTCATCCAGCACCCTTCCGGAACTGGAGGGCAGGTCAACCGTGCCGCTAGTGAGTGAAGTGCCATTGCTGTACTTAAACCAGGCGGCGTTTTCGAGCGGCTTTTTGATACTGGTGGTTTCCCTCGAACCGTCGGACGTGTTTTCGGACTGATGGGACCAGTGGGTGAACGCCGCCTTGGTGAAGTCCTCCGACTGCGGCACACCGCTGGTGATCGAGCAGCCGCCCGCGGTCACGCAGACCGACCAGGCGTGCCGGTCCCAGTAATAGGTGTTGCGGTAGGACAGGAACTGATTGTAGGAAGAATAGCCAGTGGGCATGAGGTCTGCCGGGTCGGTGTCAGGGGTGCCGTTGACCGTGGGGTCCTGGTTCAGATACAGAAAATCCGTATAGCCCAATGGGTCGGTGAGCGTGAGGGAAGCCGCGAGGTAGCCCCCGGTTGCGTCGTGAGGATTGACCGTGTCATTGAAGGTCGAGGTGCCGTAGGGCGTGGTGAGTGAGTTGACAAACGTCGTTTCGGTCGGCGAATAGGCGAAGCTCGACGTGATTCCCACCGGATCGGTGATGGAGGAAAGCCGCTGGCTCGTGTCATAGGTGAGCTGTGCCGTGCGACCGAACGGATCGGTGACCTTGGTGATAAGCAACGGATAGCCGGTGAGGCCGTAGGTGAAGGTAATGGAGCGCCCCATAGCATCCACGACCGAGGTCAGGCGGAACGAGGAATCGTAATTGAGCGTCGTCGTGTTGCCCTTCGGGTCCGTGACCTGTGTCAGGAACATCAGGGCCGGATAGGTGGTGGCGCCGTTGCTGAGCCCGTAGGTTTCCTTGCCGCCGTCGGGCATGTTGCGCACAAAGCTTGTGGGGTTCGCCACCACTGGGACGCGGAGAGTCGCCGAATTGTCGGGGGTCTCCGGCAGGTATGCCCCCGTCGTATCAAAGAGCATCTGGTGCGTGTAGTAACCGCCCCCGCCACCAGCAATGCGATAGATGAGATCGTAAGCCTGAGTCGGGTCGTACTGGATATAGGACATCCAGCCGTGACTCCATTTAGAACTAAGGTTCGAGAAGCCAAAGGTGGCGGGCTGCAGGTCTTCGCGCGAGTTATATGCAATCGTATCGTGGGTAGGCAGGCCTATCTGCGGCGTGTAGCCCACGGGCGTGTCCTCAAGGTGCAGGCTGACCGTTGCGGGTGTCCCTCTGGCAACCGTCATCCCAAACCCGCCTGGATAGTCGTCCGGTGCGGTTGGGTCAGGAGGCTCACCGGCATTTTGACAAGAGTCGCAAAACGCCACGAGCCCAGGCCAGAAATATAATGTCGCGCCCATGCCGTAAACCGCCTTGGCCTCATCCGAACTCGCGCTCACATTGCGCCAGCCCGCCTTAGCGTTCGCTGCAATAACCTTGGCCGGAACGAGGAAATAGCCGCTGCTCTCGGCATCGATGGCTTTCTGCGTGAGCGCTCCGGCTCCGCCGCCGGAACCGAAGGTCGGGTCGTCCACGAGATAGCGTCCGTCCTTCTCGCGCACGATGGCGGCATAATGATGTACGTTCCAGTTAACAATCGAGGGCACGGGCACGGGTTGCCCAGCCTCGCGGTGGATGAGCTTGTACTTGAGCCCCGCCTTGGTGGCGAGTGCGGCAAGCTGTGGGAGCGAGAAACCATGCGGGCCGGACTTGGCGTCTTCGGCTACCTTTATCTGCTTCTTGCTGGCCTTGAGGGAAATCAGGACGTTCTCAAGCGCCTTTGGCCCGCACAGATAGGATATGCCGGGTTCATGCTTGAAGGTATTCAATGACCCGCGCGACAGATTAAGCAAGTCGGTGGCGGGACCGCCGATGGGTCGGTTGCCGATGTCGTTCAGCACCGCTTCAAGTTCTTTGGCGTGCCCGACGCGCGCATGCATCTTGGCAAGCTCGCCCACCGCGCGGTCAATCAGGATATGCGCCTGCGGCGAAGTGGCGTTGCGGCCCAGCTGCCAGGCCTGCTCGAATTCGGTGAAGGCGCGGCTGTAATAGCCGTCGTGGTAATAGCCCAGGGCAAGATTGGTATGCAGAGCCGCATTCCAGTTGGAATTCGGATGCGTCACGATAAAGGAAAGCAGCGGCTTGCTATAGTCGGTGAAGTCGCCGCCTTTTCCTACTTTTGCCGGTGAGTCGCGAAACTCCTTAATCGCCGCGTCCAGATCCTTGCTTTCCTGATCCGTCACCTGGCCAGTTGCCACCAGCACTTCTTCCATCCCCGGCACAATCTTCATCGGCGACGGGGCAGGCATGGCGACCTGCATCGGGGCTTTGGGGAGCTTCGCCTGCGTCAGATGCGGCGTACCAGCGGAGAACGGTGCGGTGACTACATGGCTGCTAATCTGCGACTGAGCCGCCTGCGGGAGCGCAAGGTTGATAACCACCACGGCCGCTATCAGCGCCAGTGCTTCAAGTGAATAGGAGAATGAAAAGTGGTGGCGCACATTGCGGCCCTGACGCTTTGCGGGCATCTGCTACTCCCTGAATAGGCGGTTATTGCGGTGTCCGCGCAGTTTTATGCGTCTTAACGCCGGTGGCCGATCAAATACACGCTTTGATAAGAAAGGGAAGCAGGATTTACATGCCGCTGATCTGGCAAGAAAAAGGCCAAGCGCTTTTGGGAACGCCCAGCCTTGAGTTCAGGGAGCGCATGTCGGCGCTCACGCGAAACATACCGCCGCACGGGGGCAAGTCAACGGGATTTGAGGGTTTTGCGCGCTCGGATCGGCCTTTATGCCTTCGCGCGGAAAAGCTCGTCGCTATAATACCGGGCCTGCCTGCACCGGATATTCTTACCCTCAATGAGGAGAATCTGCTCGTCCTTGGGCATGTTAAGGATTTCATCGGGCGCAAGGCCGCCGACCAGATTGACGAGATCCTGCGCCATGCGCCGGTTTCTCGCGCCGAACGCCTGTATCACCCCGGCGTTGTCGATGAGCGTGTTCGCTTGGTCGCCGTATATCTGAAGCTGCGCGGCGTTCTGCCAGAACGTCCAGAGCGTGACGCCCCAGGAACGCAAGAGCGTCGCCGCGACCAGCAACGCGTCAAGCCTGCCGAGATTGCCGATTTCGTCGCAGAGCATCAATGTGCGTTCCTTGGGAGGCGTCTTGCGCTGTGTCACCGCCAGTATCAATCCAGAGAGCCATATCCGAAGCAGCGGGCGGTAAGCGGTGAGACGCAACGGCGGCACGATGATGTAGAGCGACATGGGCTCGCCAGCGATAAACGCGTCGATATCGATGGTGCTGGTATCCGTCAGCTTGCGCACGAGGTCGGTGTCGAATAGTCTCAGATGCGTGAGCACGGAGGCCAGGACGCTCGGGCGCGTATTTTCACCGGGAAGCTGCAGAAACGAACAGAACGAGGCTTTGGCTGAGCGGTTGGCGACTTCCTTCTTATCCAGGTGCGTGGCGATGCGGTAAGCCACGTCGTCATCGGTGAACAGGTCGAATAGCGCGCTGAGCCTCCGTTCCTCGCGCGGACGGTCGCAAAGCAGCCAGGCGGTTGCGCCGGCAATCATGGTCTCCGACCAATCGTTCCAGAACCTGTCCCGCTCGTCAGGCGCTCGCTCGATGATTTCCGCGGCGAAGCCGCGCGCCACGGCGGCAAGATCGGTTCCTGAGCGAACCGCGAGGTCGAGGGGATTCAGCGAGCCGGTCTGCGCGTCGTCGCGCAAGTCGAGGACATGCACCTGCTGTCCCATCGCGCGGCGCGCGCTCGCTGTCGCGGCGTGTACTTCACCTTTCATATCGAGCACGACAAGCTGGCCGGGATGCGTGAGTGCGTTGCAGATGACCGGCCCCGAAGTCTTGCCGGTGCCCGTGGGCGCAAACGTTATGAGATGGCCGTCGCCGGAGTAAGTGATGAGTTCCCCGGATGCCGGACGCGCGCGCTCGGTGAAGCCGAAAGGACGACGCGCGGACGAGGTGCGGCCGAGAATATATCCAGACATTGGGGCTCACAGTTTCTTGGCGGCGGCCTTGGCTCCCCACCATGCGAGTCCCCCCGCCGCGCCTATGGCAAGGAAGACCGGCAGGAGCGGCAGAGCCGCCGAAAGGCCGATAATGGCGATGGAGGTTCCGGTGCCGGCTACGCCGACGCCCGCGCCTACGAGCGCGTGTTCCATCGCGCCCGGCTCACTATTTTCTTGATGTTTTTCCATGGGTTCCTTTCTGTTGTTCTTGAAATCGTTTCGGGTTTCACTGCCCGGTGGCAATGTAAAGATTCTGCGTTCCCGAAACCCCGTTAAGCGTGAAGGCAAGTGCCGCGTTGCCTGAAGGGACGGCGGGGACGGTGACATTGAACTGGTAGAGGCCGGTAAAGTCCGGGGCCAGGCCATCGTAAGCGACAGCCGCAAGCTCGCCTCCGATTGAAACCTGAAAAGGCAGAGAGAGCATATTGAGTTGCTGCACGATCTGGCCCGCTGGTATGGCGGGTATGACCGGCCCGAAGCCGACGCCGTAAAGCGTCAGGACATCGCCGGGCTTCGCCGGTCTGGAATTGACGCCCGCGATAGCGCCCGTGGAAAGCGCGTAAGCGCCGTCCGTGAATATCGCAACCGCGTATTGAACTCCGCCGATATTGAACGACGGCGGCGCGAGGAGTCCCGGCTCGACCGCGTTAACCGTGATGTTGTACGCGGCGCTCGTGCCATAGGGGCTCATAACGGTTATCTGCCGGCTGCCCGCCGGAATATCCGAAGGCACCAGCGCATTGACCTGGCCGGGACTGATGTAATCGATGAAGGCCTGCTCGCCGTTTATGGTCACCTTCGTGCCGTCAAGCGCAGTGGGCGCGTCAATGCCGGTAAAATCCGCCGCCGTCCAGCTTCTGGTGTCGCTCGCGAGATTGCTGCCGTAAATCTCAATCCATGAGCCGGGGGCGATGGAAGTGAAGGCCCCGAATCCGCTGGCGCTCAGCACGCCGCCGGTGTTGATTGAAGGCGGGCCGCCGGGCTGGTAGATTTGCACATAGTCATAGATGGTGCCTTCAAAGGGCGCGCCAGAATTGGAACCCCCGAAACAGTAGAGAAGTCCGCCGACGCTGGCGGAGCCGGGATTCACCACGGCGTGGGGCATCGAGGCCAGGCCGCTGGTCCAGTCATTGGTGTTCGCGTCGTATGCGTCCATGGTGGCGACGGGGTTTCCGTTGCCGACATCATGGCCCCCCGCAAAATACAGCGTGCCGCCTGCGGCCTCAAAGCAGCCCGCTTGCCGGGCGGAGGGCAGGGGCGCAAGGGCCGTCCATGTGTTGGTCGCGGCGTTGTAGCCCTCATTGTCGGTGGTAGCGTCCGAACTGCTGAGCAGTCCTCCGGCGGAGACGATCACCGAGCCGAACAGGCCCACCGCCGATTGCGATTTGGCGACTTTAAGCGAGGCAAGCGTGCTCCATACATTGGTGGCGGGATTATAGGACAGCACAGTCGAGAACCGCACGCTGCCGCCGGTGCAGCAGCCGCCGATGACATAGATGATGTTGTTCTCCACCACCGCGTACATGCTGTCGTTGCTGATCGGCATCGGAGCCTTGGTGGACCACGTATTGCTCGCCGGGTCGTAGGCTTGGACGACATTCACTTCCGAGCCGTTCACTCCACCGCCGATGGTATAGAGAACGTTGTTTACGACGGCGGAGGCTCCATCCCACCGCGCCGTGGGCATTGGCGCAGCGGTCGTCCATGTATCGGTCGCGGTGTTGTAAACCTCGTTGACGCTGAGCACGGTCGAATCGTTCGCGCCTCCGACGACATAGATGTTCTGGCCGATGGCGCCCGTGAACGGGTATTGGCGCGGGGTCGGCATCGGCGCTCCGGTGGTCCAGCTGTTGGGTTGGCCCTGCGCAAGCAGGACAAGAAATGAAAGCGCCGCCCAGAAGGCGGCGAGTGGTGTTCGTAGCATGATCGGATCATGCCACAAACTGAGCAAAAAAAGCAATATACTGCTCATATTGCTCATTAAATTGAGCTTACGAGTGTCCGATGCTAAAGTTCCCCTTGATCCTCATAACCGGCAGGCATTTACGGGCGGCGCGCGGACTTCTCGGCTGGACGCAAAGGGACCTCGCAAAGCGTGGCAAGGTTGCGCTCGGAACACTGCGGAAGATGGAAGAATCGGACGGGCATGTTGATTCCCGCACTGACACCCTTGTCAGGGTAATGACAGCATTGGAGAAGGCCGGAGTTGAATTCCTCAACGACGACAGGCCGGGAGTCCGGCTCCGGGCCGCGAAAGGGTAAACGCCCCGCACGCCAGTTAAGGTACGGCGGCGATAAGGGGCTGCGCAAGCCCTGCGGCGCTCGTTTGAAAAGCGCGGGCTTGCTTCGCCGTTCACGATGGACGCGCGGACTGATCCAGGTCACCCCCGTTTCGATCCATAATCGGATCGATGACAAGACGCGACATTTTCAAGGGACTGGCGGCATTCGCCGCCTGGGTGCGGGCCTATGCGAAGACGCCGAAAGGGGCAGGGGGCATCGCCGAGAGAGTGGGTGAGCGTCATTCGGACATGAGCGCGAATTCTGACACTCTCCCGCCGGACTGGGAACGGAGAGCCCGCCTGTACCTTGAACACCCTGACGAAAGCCCCGAGCTAATCGGGACGTTGGACTATCTCATCCATCCGCCCGGCAAGCTGAGTGCGACGGCCTCATGGCTTCGCTTCCGCGACAAAACGCTGCTGCCGATGATGCGAAGCGACCCGGATGACCCGAACCTGCCGAATTTTCTCAGGCAGGTTGAGAGCATCCTTGCCTGGCGGGCAACCGTTCCGGCGGAACATCGGTTCTGGAAGGAATAGCACGCACCGAGGCGAACCGGCTCGGGTACCCCAAGATATTAGAACTCCTCCCAGCCTTGCTCACTGGTTTTGCCGCGCGTGCCACTTGCTTTTGCAACCAGGGCAACCGGCTTGGTGTGGCTACCTTGACCGTTTGCAGAGGATTTTCGCACCGGCGGCTTGACGACAGGCTTCACCACCTTCGAAGCGGGCCTTTGTACAGGAGCGGGGGCGGCTTTGTGTTCTGAAACCGCCGGCTGGCTGCTGGCTTCATCAATCTTGAAGAAGCTGACGAGCGCATCAAGCGTCTTGGACTGCTCCAGCATGGACTGCGCGGCGGCGGTGTTCTCTTCGACCAGCGCAGCGTTTTGTTGCGTCACTTCATCCATCTGGGTCACCGCCGAGTTAATCTCATCAATGCCCGTGGACTGCTGCACGCTGGCCGAGGCAATCTCGGAGACGATACTCGCCACTTGCTTGACCGAACCGACGATCCCCTTGAACGTCTCGCCCGCCTGATTGACCAGCTGTGCGCCGATCTTGACCTGCCCAGCGCTTTCGTTGATGAGTGTCTTAATTTCTTTGGAGGCCGAGGCGGAGCGTCCCGCAAGAGCGCGCACTTCCGAGGCGACCACTGCGAAACCCTTGCCTGCATCTCCCGCTCGCGCTGCTTCCACCGCCGCGTTCAAGGCCAGAAGGTTGGTCTGGAAAGCGATTTCGTCGATAGCACCTATGATGTCGGAAATCTTCTGTGACGACTTCTCGATGCTGCCCATGGCAGTCACCGCCTCGGCCACCACCTTGCTTCCGGCATCGGCGATATTGCTTGCATTCGTGGAAAGCTCGTTGGCGCTGCTTGCGTTCTGCGAGTTCTGCTTCACCGTGCCGGTGATTTCCTCCATGGAAGCAGCGGTTTCCTCCAGCGAAGAGGCCTGCTGCTCGGTGCGCATCGAAAGATCCGAACTGCCGGCGGCAATCTCGCCTGCGGCGGAGTTGACGGAGGAAGCCGATTCCTTAATGCGGACTGCAATTTCAGTCAGTTTCTCAATAGTGGCATTCACGGCTTTTTTAATATCAGCAAAAGTTCCAAGGTAATTGCCCTCCATCTTGTGCACCAGATTACCTCCGGACACTTCCTGGAGCACTTTCACCGCCTCGTTCATGCCCTTTTCGTTTTCAGTCCTGGTGGTGACCATTTGCGTCACATCGGTCGCGTATTTCACGACCTTAAACGGCTTGCCGTTCAAATCCAGAATCGGGTTATAGGAAGCCTGAATCCAGACCTCTTTGCCACCCTTGCCGAGGCGTTTATATTCCGCCTGCTGATACTCGCCGCGGTTAAGGGAATCCCAGAACTGCTTGTACTCGACACTGTTCTTATAGGCAGTCTCGACAAACATGCTGTGATGCTTGCCTTTGACTTCATCGAGCGTATAGCCAAGCGTATTCAGGAAATTCGCGTTGGCATTGATGATTGTTGCATCCATATTGAATTCAATCACCGCTTGCGATTTGCCGATAGCCTCTATCTGTCCCGCATAGTCGGCATTTTGCAGTTTCTGCTTGGTGGTTTCAGTCGCGAATTTGACGACGCGGACAGGTTTCCCGTTCCAGCCCATGATGGGATTATAGGAGGCCTGAATCCAAACTTCTTTCCCCCCCTTGCCGAGGCGTTTATATTCTGCCGCTTGGTACTCACCGCGGTTGAGCCTTGCCCAGAATTCCGAATACTCGATACTGCTCCTGTAGGTGGGCTCGACAAACATGCTGTGGTGCTTGCCCTTGATTTCATCGAGCGTGTAACCCATCGTTGCAAGAAAATTCTGGTTGGCGCTAACGATGGTACCGTCCATATGGAACTCAATGACCGCCTGCGACTTACTGATGGCCTCAACTTGAGCTTTGTCGGTATTGTTCAGCCATTCCACCACTGAGCCGATTCGCTTTCCGTCCTTGTCAACAATGGGGTTGGCGTTCAGGTTGAAGACATTATCCCCGATCTGAATCGTGCTTCTAAGGTTGCCGGACATCCTGCCCACGACTTCTTTCTGGTGCGCTGGATTTTTGTGGAACCTGTCGAAGCTCTGGCCGAGGATGCCCTCGGCGCTGAATCCAGGTATGGATTTGCGTATTTCTGCTTCCGCGGCCCGCATCATATTGAGGACAGATTCGTTCATATAGATGATGATATTGTTTTCATCGGCCAGCATCACGTTGCCCATAGTTCTGTCGAGCGCCAGCTTGATGCGGCTGGAATTCATGCTCTCCAGCTTCGCCTTGGTGATGTCGGTTGCATATTTGATCACCTTGTAAGCCCTGCCCTTCGCATCCAGAAGCGGGTTATAGGAAGCCTGAATCCACACTTCCCTGCCACCCTTGCCGATGCGTTTATATTCCGCCGCCTGGAATTCGCCGCGGTTAAGGGCGTCCCAGAACTGCTTGTATTCGATGCTGTTCTTATAGGCGGCCTCAACGAACATGCTGTGATGCTTGTTTTTGATTTCATCTATCGTATAGCCAAGGACGTTCAGGAAGTTCTGGTTGGCATGGATGATGGTGCCATCCATATTAAACTCAATCACCGCCTGGGACTTGTCCAATGCCTCCAGTTTCGCATTCAGTTCATTCACTTGGGTCTTAGAAGAAAGGTTAAACATGGCATTGCTCCTCGGGCTTTTGATTGTGGGTTAATAATTCGTGGTTAACATTCATGCTGCGGCCAGCGGTGCTGCTTTTATGCTCTCTTCATGGAATAACTGATCCACGGTAAGGAGCACAACCATGCGATTCTCGAGCGAAAGCAATCCGCTGATAAAATCGCTTTTCGTGCTCACGTCCATTTCGGGTTTCGGCTTGATATCGCCCTCATTGACCGTGAGAATGTCGGACACTGCGTCCACCAGGATGCCGATAGTGCGCTTTCCCACAGCCAGTATGATGATCACGTGCTTGGCGGTTGCCTGTGTCAGCTCCCTGTGGAAGCGGGCGCGTAGGTCGAATATGGGAATGACAAGTCCCCGCAGGTTCATCACGCCGCGCATGAACGTTGGCGAGTTGGGCAGACGTGTGGTTTCCGTCCAGCCCTTGATTTCGCGTACCGTCATGATGTCCACGCCGTAGTCCTCGTCCCTTACAGTAAAAGTGAGAAACTGCAACGTGTTTCCGTCCTGGTCGCTGGCTTCCCCTGTATTGATTTGGGTCTTGTCCAACGTATCACTCATGTAGCTGTGGAAAGATAGATGATGGCCGAGTGTTCAGTCATTTGCATGCGTTCCGGTGTTGATCCCTCTTATATTGAATGCCGCGACCCGGTCACGAAGCTGGTTTAGCAGTCCGTTTAGGCAAGCCAGTGCCGCGTCGAAACGCGCGATATCAACGGGCTTGCCCTGTTGAACGAACTCGGCGTGCATGCGTTTGATATCCTCAGCAGCCTCGGAAATTTCGATTTCCTTGTAGCGGACATACCGATGTAGTGCGGCGCATTGTTCCTCGTAAGGTGCGTTTGCAAAGGCATCGTCCAGAGCGGCAGTGAGGTCGTGTACTTTATTCAAGTGTGTCTCCATCGTCTGACGATATGTAGTCTTGAGGCACGCCAATAATTAGGTACGCAGTAAGGACATCGGTCACTTTCTTTACACCCCAACATCCGGGAATAGTCCCCTGATGAGTGGCAATATTGCATTTCTATATTAATTGTCTTAAGAAAGAGTTAAGTTTGTATAAGCGATACGATTATTTGCAGTAACATTGCACTTGCAAGGCAGCCGACTCGGTCACTGACCATCGCCAACCCCGACGGTTTCATATGGAAACGTCCTCACAAGCCATAAGGGAACGGGCACGTTCATCACCCAGCCCTTTTTCGACCCTCCGCGGGCGTCGCTCAGGCGTCAACGACGAATTGTCTTATACGCGATGATGTGCGACTTTCCTCACAAAACATATGTCGCAGGCACTTGATCGTGGTCAATGTCGCACCGCTCCGATAACGGTAATATTACGGTGCATGTACATTTGCCCCATCACGATAGCTGAGTAATCATGTGACTGCCCTTGAAAGGCCTGCGGAGGATAATATGGAACCGGGTAGTCGCCACCTGCTGCAACTCAGCGATGTTCATGGATTTCGACAAGGGACCATTCTGGGTTTCCGCCTATCGAGCCGGCGTGACCTGACCTCTCAGGTCATGATTTACTGCCAAACGCGGAACTGGACAATTACGAAAGCTCTTCTGACCATGGCAACATTACGGGACACAGTTCATGCAAACCCTACATTTCAAACATCTGCGGATTTCCGGCATTGGCTGGAGAACAATCATACAGAATCAGAGGGTATATGGTTGCGCATTTTCAAAAAAGATTCGCATGAGAAATCCCTGACCTATGCTGAAGCGCTTGATCAGGCGCTTTGCTATGGCTGGATCGATGGTCAGAAGAAGCCCTTCGACAAACTGTCATGGCTGCAAAAATTTACACCGAGACGCCCCCAAAGCGGGTGGTCGAAAATAAATACTCAGCATGTGGAACGTCTTATCAAAGCAGGAACAATGACCCCTGCAGGGATGGAAGCGGTTGAAGCGGCAAAGGCCGATGGTCGATGGGAAACCGCCTATGCTTCATCCAGGAGCGCTACCCCGCCTGAAGATTTTGTGAAGGAGTTGAGTAAGAATAAAAAAGCAGAGGCCTTTTTCAAAACATTAAACAAAGCAAATGTTTATTCGATTGTTTATCGTCTTGAAACGGCAAAGAAGCCGGAAACCAGAGAAAAGCGGATGAAGACGATTCTTGCCATGATGGAGCAAGGCAAAGCATTTCACCCTTAAGGGTCTACGCCTTCCTGGAAAGTCGATTAAGTACCACCTTGCGAACTCCCCTAAACCCCATCCGAAGATAGAGTTCGATGGCGCGCCGGTTTTCGCAGCCAATATGGAGCCAGGACAAGAGACCGTCACGACGATGATTGCGCACGGGCTGCCAGATCACGCTCTCAGCGAGACCTTGGCCCCGATGCAAAGGATGCGTACACACGCCGCTTAAAAGAAGACAGCTTCCGAAGGGTTGAGGAGAACGATGCGGTCTTGGGGTCTTTCAGATCGTTCATTGCTTCCTCCATTAGCTTTATGAGACGAGAGCATGGCACTTGGAAACTTTCTGGTGGCGCATGACTCGCCTCGATCCTACCCATATCAGGCATACTGCAACAGCGAGCAGAACCGTGTTGCTGATCCGTATCCCTACCGATCCGCCAAGGAGCGGCCTCTGGGTAAAAGCGTGAATGCCATAAGCTAGCGCTCCCCCGGCTGCCAAGCTCAGAGTATGCAGTGCGGCCCATGTGGTTTGCCGCGAGAAGAAGTTAACCAGAACGAGGAAGAGCGTGTCGATCACCAGTAACGCGGCCACTCCGGCCCAACCCCACTTGGGCGGAGTGTACAAGACACCTAAGCACAGGGCCAACGTGATAGTTCCCGTAATCCATGGGCTTGGAACCCAACCGTTGCCGTTCTTGCGCGATCTGCGTGCGGGGAACCGGAACCCAGCGACAATGAGCAACACACTCAGTACCGCTGCGCTGACAAGCTGCGTATCGGATGCCATGAATTGGTTCCGCTTGAGATTCATGCTGAAGTTTGCTGCTGCACCCAGCGCGAAAACAACTGCGACAACCGAATTACCGACCGGCCCGAGCCACTGCATCTCACCGCCATTAGGGAAGAGCGCTTCGACCAGCGCAATCGAGACGCCTATGCTCCAGAACGTATGAAGGTTGAACATGAACAACGTCCACCATGCTCCGACGCCCAACACCGGGACATAAGCATGATCGAGCAGGTGCAGGTGCATCTTCATATAGTCATGATTGAAAAGGGATTGCGTCACCAGGCCTTCGGCGATCAACGTGTATGCCGCGCCGAGGAGAAGCATCGTTTGCCAGCCGCGATTCATTCGTCGCGCTGACTCACGGATCAGCACTGCTGCGCCACCGTATGCCGGAGCCAAGACGATCAGTGCGGGCAGTAGGGTAAGCGGCAGGTCTCCCAGCAGATACTCAGCCACCAATGGAGACACGAACAGGAGCGTGATTACCGCGGCGATGTTTCTTCTGGGCGCAACCATTTGTTCCTCCCTCTTTTTGGTGTTGCCTACGACTCTGGGCCACGGGGTTCAGGTGTGAGCTTCGCGATCTCCCGCTTCAGGATGTCGAGGTTGGCAGCGAGGAATCCCTCAATCAGTTGAAGATCTTTCACGGTGTAACGGGACGCGAGCTGGCCCATTGCCACACCCAACCCTTCGTACAGCGTTGCCAGCTTCGCTCCGGCGCCCGGCAGAAGCTTCACATAGATTCTGCGCCGATCCTCTCTGTCGCGAATTCGTTTCACGAAGCCTGCCTCTTCCAACCGGTCCAGAATCCCCGTGATTGCGCCGGTCGTAAGGCTGGTGGCCTCTTTGAGAGCACCCGCAGTCATCGGCGAAGGGGAACTTCCGAGAATTTCAAGGCAACGGGTATCTGTGACATTCAGACCAGCCTTGTCTGCAATCAGTGAGTGCAGAAACACGTTGCAAGTTGTGAGCTCGCGCCCGAGTTCCCGTCCCACCCGTTTAAGGAGACGTTCCCGTTCGTCTTTCGCGTTCATAGGCCTCTTGCTTGTTTCCTTAGTCTGTAAGATAATTAGCTCGTCCCCTAATTAGATTAGCACATGAGGAGAATATGGTGGAAAAGGTTGCTCTAGTCAACGGTGGTGGGATTGCAGGTCCGGCGGTCGCCCTTTTCTTGAAGAGAGCGGGGTTTCGGCCTCTTGTCTTCGAAGCGCACGCAGCAGCTTCGGACATCGGAGGAGGACTTCAAATCGCGCCGAACGGGATGGGTGTTCTTAACGAGCTTGGGCTCGCCGAGACCATTCGGCGGACAGGTGTGGAGAGCGCGGAATTCTGTTTTGAGAACCAGTTCGGAAAGACGTTGGCTTGCATTCCGAATGGCCCCGCATCCCGCTATGCGTTTCCTGCGACCCAGATTCGACGTTCTCTTGTCCATCAAGCGTTGCTAGACGCGCTGGCCCAACAGAATATCCTTATCCACTATTCGAAGCGATTGGAGCTGATTACGGCCGATCACGATCAGGTCACCGTAACCTTTGCCGACGGGAGCTCTGCGTCAGGGAGCATTCTGATCGGTGCGGATGGTCTTCACTCCAACACCCGGCGGATACTTTTCCCCCATGCGCCTGCGCCTCACTACACAGGTCTGATTACGGTTGGTGGGTTTGCAAAGAGCGACGCATTGATCCCAAGGGATGAGTCCCATCTGACTCGTGCGCATCTGGTTTTCGGTCTAAACGGATTCTTCGGCTACGGCTACTACGACCCCGGTGATCCTTCCGCCGTCATGTGGTGGAGCCATCTGCAGCGGGAAGTGGAACCCTCAGAACACGAGCTGCGTTCCGTCGAGGTAGAAGAACTGCGAAGCAGAATCCTCGCTCATCATCGCGGTTGGGCAGAGCCCGTGGAGACCATTCTGCGTGGTGCGAGCCGCATTCTTTGGGGGCCGGTACATGACCTGCCCGATCTCGCAAACTGGTCGAGTGGTCGCGTTGTTCTTATCGGCGACGCAGCACATGCCATTAGTCCTCATGCCGGCCAGGGTGCGTCGCTCGCCCTTGAAGATGCAATCAATATAGCAAAGCACCTGCGAGGCGCCTCGCCTGAAGCGGCGTTCAAGAGATTCCGGCAAGACCGTCAGCTTCGTGTGAACAAGATCATAGCGGATGCCCGGAAACGTGGAGAAGGTAAACAAACGCTTCCTGCCAATGCCGCGAAAGTCAGAGACTTCATGCTCAAGCAATTCCTCCGTTTTCGCGGTAAGCGCCTCTTCAATGAAGCATACGGCTACACAGAGACTTGGAACTAAGACCGCCGATCCATGCAGCAATCGTTAATAAATGCAAAGGATTTCATGCTGCACGGATTACGTCCCATAAAAGAGGTCTCTAGCCGCGGCTGATGCAAGTGCTTTTTATGGAGGGTAATCTCTCAGTCTCACAGTTATTGATAGTGCACAATCCTTGACCGCTTATGCAAGCGCGTTCAAAGTTTGGCAGTGTAGCTCGCAGTCTTCGCTCAAGCATCCCAACCGCTGCCGATACAGGCAAGCATGAACAGAACGGCAAGAAGCGCGAAGAGTCTTGCCAGGTACGTGTAGATTCTTCCCTTCGTATTCTTGGAGTTTAAAACAATAAGAATCCCCCATCCTATTACCAATAGCCCCCAAACATCCATTATCTCCCGCTCCGCGTTTGGAGTTATCAGCCGGTGCTCGAGAGGGGCTTTCTCCACCACAATAAGAACGCCGCTCATCACCGCGAAAATCAGCGCCTGGACGCAACCATATCCCCAGAAAACCATCTGGAGCTTCTCTTCTCCGCAGCACACGCGCTTAATCCATTGCAGTCCCATAGACGGCGTCCTTTGTGGGGTTATCCATCCTATCCGCAGGCAAATTGCGTGCAATAGGAGAGATTGCCGCCATCGAAGGGTGTGATGGCGGGGTCTTGAAGCGCTGCAATAAGTCACTCAGCCTTGGCCGAGCGCGATTAATCACAATACTCTTCCGCAAAGGGTACAGAGGTCTCTCCGCGGTCTGATCGGTCCTTACCTATTATTATTTTAGACCGGCCGCAATATAGGGTTCGTTTAGAAGGGTGGTGCCGCCATGGTTATGTCGATGTCTGAAAAATGCCTCGTCCGGGGAATTTGTGGGTGATTCGAGGCCCGGTGCGCCTCGCAGGATGCACGCCAGTGCCTGTTCACAGGGCTTCCAGGGAAAGCTCGTCGCGACCGGTACGTCTGTTTTTTCGTAGCCAGTTTTTCCTCCACGCCCTTGTTCGCATCATGGTGGGCTTGCCGGGCGCGAGTCTCTCCCCGCCGCTGTGTGGCTCTGTTGACTGGTGTCCTGGCAGACCGCCAATCAAGGCCGAAGCTACCTCGCCGCCGGGTCTTTCCGATTTGCTCGTAGGGGCAGCCCGAACGGATTGAACGAACCGCCATCCGACCAGTTGGTACCGGGCCAGATCGAAATCTCCGCAGTTTTGGGCGGTGATAAAATGCTCCGTATGAGCACCTTAGATCACAATCGAAAAGTTTCAATCGGTTGCCCGAACTGCAAGGAGCCATTCCAGGAGACTATCGCCCGGCTTGAGACGGATACTACTTTCACGTGCCCTATCTGTGGTCCGGTCCAGTTCAACCAGTTCCAAACCGATGAACGCCGAAGGACCCTCCAGCAGGTCAAACGCGTGCTTTCGGAATTCGAGCGCATCTCCAACAACTGAAACTAGCCCACTGCCGACCCGTCAACCCGCCCACAAATTCTCCTGTAGACCCTGAAAAATCAGTATCACTCTTTTATACGTGGTCACCATCCCTTCCGTCCCGTTGCGGAAACATCCTTCCCGCTTGAAGCGGGAGGGATTTCTTAACACTATCCTGCAGCTCCCGCAGACCATTGGAAGTCCGCCTCGTGGAGCCACATGCGGTGCAATATAATGGCAAGTTTGCGCGCTACAGCGATACGTGCTTTCTGGAAGCCCCTTCGTTTGGCAATCTTCATCCCCCAAGCCTTAAGCGCGCACCACTTCTTGGTGCTTGTCAGCAATGTGGTGGCCGCTTGGACCAGGTGCTGTCGCGTCATCACGTTCCCCATGCCTGAGATGCCGGTTCGGTAGTCTGTGTCGCTGGATTGAAATTGTTTCGGGGTCAATCCAAAGTAGGCGCCGATATCGTCGCCTTTGGTAAAGCGATGGGGATTATCGACGGCGGTAACAAACGACAGCGCGACAATTGGGCCAACTCCCGGTGCAGTCATGAGACGCCGGCACACAGGATGCGTGCTGGCCGTGGCTTTTACTTGCCGGGTGATCAGTGCCAGCTGGTCGCACAGGCTCGCATGCACAGTAAGCAACGGGAGGACGCTCTCGCGGAGCCGGTCTCCCAACTCGCCCGCCCCGGCCAACGCCATCAGCACACGCTCATGGAATGTCTTGGCGCTAGTATTCCCACGCCGGACAATGAGGCCAAACGGTTTAAGGCTGCCCGTAATACTGTTCTCGATACTGACTCTCTGATGCACCAGCTGCTGCCTGAGCGTCAGCGGCATGCGCGTCTCTTGATTGTCGCGGGTGCGCACATTCACCGGCCGGATGTACTCACCGCCCATGCGCACAAGGTGAGCCAGTCCTCGGGCGTCATTCCGGTCGGTCTTGTTTCGGCAAGTCTTAAGAAACTGGTGCGCCTGAAAAGCTTCCAGACAGACCATGGGATGGCCCAGCTCGCTCAGTTCCGTGCATAGCCAATTGCTCATGGCTCCCGCCTCCAGGCCCACCTTGGCAACGCATGCCACAGAAACGTCGTTGGCCACCAGCCATTCGTGAATGTCCCATGGTCGCGATAAGGCCTTGCCCTCAGCCGCTATCCGGCCCCCGTCGTCCACCACGCAAATCGATGTTTCTTTTTGCGAAACATCTAGTCCGATGTAGTATTCCATAGTGTGCTTCTCCTGTTTGGTTGCGGAAGAAGGACACCCTACCATCATCGATGCTGCAGGTATGTTCTCAAGCCGCGGCTACACTATGGTTATGGGACGCAGCGCTTGCTGGAAAGCCTCACAGCGAACGTCCTTCACTGGGATGGAAACAGGATGATCGGAATCATACTGTGGCGCAGGCTCGACCGGGCCGGCCACGGGATTGCACGACTAGAGATGCTCGACGATGGCTGGAAGTTAGCCGGACGGCCGGCGGCGCTGCGATAGTGTCCCGCTTTGGCACAACAGGTTTTGGCAGCGCACCTGCAGAGCGGGATCGTGGGGCCATTCCTAGCCGCCTGCGGAGCACGTGACCGTCATAGAAAACTCATCTGTTTGTCGTTTGGGTCCCGGATGTCATAGACGACTCGCGCCATGGATACCGTTGCGGCTCCCGCAAGAATGGGCCTGCGCATGTGGTTGCCGATGCCTCTATCCGCCCAAATCTTGAGCCCGCTGCCCTGATACGAGATACCAAGCATGCCGGGGCCGCATTGGCCGCCAAAGATGCCGATTTCATATTTCAGTGCTTCGGCCAGTTCCTCATCGGTCATGCCCCTTGCGGCGCGCTCGGTCCATCGCTCCGTTGCCCCGGAAAAGCCGGAGGTCGCCCTGCGGAATGCGCATTCGATTTCTTCGGGCTTAAAAGCCGCGGGGGGCGGTTCGTTGTCGTCGGAGTCCTCAGCGATATGAAGTTCTTCGCCGCCGTCCAGGTCGGCATCGTCGCTATCGGCTGGCGCTTCTTCATTGAGGGTGCTCATGCCGCACCTGCCTTTTCCGGCGCCGCTTTCAGCTCCCTGATGGCTTGTGAACCCGCCTCCCTCCGTCGGTATAATGTGAAATCGGCGACGGTCGCGGTAAAGATGCACTGGCAGCACTCGCAATATGAATCGTCATCCCAATGCGTACCGCTTAGCTGGTCGTCCGTGCCGTCGTCGAATACCCTTACGGTTGTGGTTATCCCGATGGCGAACGGCTCCAGGCTCTTGCATTTCGGGCATTGCATACCCGTCAGGCAATTTGAATTGGCGGCGGTGCTCATACCGCACCGCCTTTCACCTTCCGGATCAATGGCCATGCGATGTTGTTCCACCAGTCCGCATGTGCGAGACAGATTTTGCGGAGCGCTTCAATATCGTCGGTTATAGCGGCATTACAAATCCAATCCCTGCTGTGGCCTACTTCGAGGGCTTTCAGCATATCCTCAGCGTTGCCGCATAGGCGGCGATCTGCATCACCGCCGCAACGAAGGAAGAAATCGTCGAGAGGCACATCATCAATGACAATCTCTCCTTCGGCATCCTCGATATGGACAATACGGAAACAAACCGGGCCACTCCCGTCGGGATCATCGAAATCGAGATTGCCGGTATTCGGATAATCCTTGGCCTTTTCTATGGCCTGCTCGGCGCTCTCTGCCTCGATCGCTACTGTGCAGTAGCGTGGAACGTCTTCGGCAAATAGGACTGAATATTTCATAAGCGGGTCTCCTTTCGAAGTTGTTGACCGCTCCCCGCAGCGGAAACCGATGCCGCGTCAAGCTGGTTCTCGGTCCCTTGGTGCGGAACTTGCTTGACGCACTAGGCAGCGCGTTTCTGCTCGGGATAAGAGCGGCAACAACAGGGGAGGAGACGACAGTCGTTGCGGCTCCATGATCGCTCTCCGGCCGTTTTCACTCCATTCGAGGCTCGGGAGATCGGAGTGCGATTGGCGAGGGCATGCTGGAATGCGGTCACAAGAAGCGGCAGACGGAAGCACATTGGGGGGGTGATGTTGCCGCGAAGCCTCAGCGAAGTGAAGGGTGTTTCAAACGCGAACGTTACTTGACGGGGCGAATTCACTAACGGTGGGTCTTCAGGAGAGCGGCCATGAAAAAGTC
Organism: Bryobacterales bacterium; assembly: GCA_963802915.1. Taxonomy (GTDB): domain Bacteria; phylum Acidobacteriota; class Terriglobia; order Bryobacterales; family Bryobacteraceae; genus JAICMB01. Next base: position 511,439 of record CAWDKQ010000013.1, on the reverse strand, counting down.
CGAAGCGAAAGCGAAGCGTCTCGCCGAGTTGTGCTGGTAGGCGGCAGTCTCGGCGTGAACAGGGATGTGGTTAAGCTGGAGGACCACGTCGAACAATTTGAGACAGGCTATGGCGGCAACGGCGGGGCCGGGAACGTATTTTTACAGGTCAAACCCAATCTTGCGCCTTGACGGCGTCGGCAGCGCCTTCATTTCCTTCACCTCATGCGCCAGGCGGTCGATGTCCTCGACGAGAATCTCGATGACAGAAGCCGAGCGGTCGTGGCAGCGCTCCAGCTTTTCGACACGGGCGGCGATATCTTTGTTCGAAGCCATCAACTCCCGCATACGAACGAACGCGTCAACCACCAGAATGCTCATCTGAATTGCCCGCTCGCTATTCAGCACGGCGGAAAGCATCACAACCCCGTGCTCGGTGAACGCAAGCGGCTGAAATCTGATGTTTGTTTTCGATGCGGTCGCAAATTGCGACCGCATCCTATTCGCCTCCTCCGCTGAAAGCCTGAACATGAATTTCGCCGGAAACCGAGTCGGATTGCGTTTAACGGCTTCATTGAGGCGCTTGGTTGGCACGCCATACAACTCCGCCAGATCGGAATCGAGTATGACCTTTTGGCCACGGATGACGTGGATGAGGCTTTCCACGGGCCGCAGTGCTGAGACCTGTTTAGTGGGGCGTGTGGGCGCTTTAGCCATGCCGACGGATGTACCGGGCTCAGTCCGCGCGGTCAACACCGGATTGTATTTGCATGCTCACGCGGCTGCGTGTATTGTGAATTTCGAGAACCAATTCGGCGCGAAAAGTCAATCGCATTTGCGACTGGCAACGTGATCGCCGCTTCACTGTCACCCTCAAGCAACGTCTGAAATTTCCCCCTTGCCTGCTCCCCTTGTGAAAGATAAAATCCGTTATCTTTCGTAAGAAACACGGCGGGGGCAGTATATGAACAATGGGCTTGTAACGGATTCGCATGTACCGCTGCCGCCGATCCTTGCCGGGCAATTCACACCCGATACTCAGGAGCGCGTCAAGCGGTTCTATTTTTCCGTCGCCGCCATCTTCGAAACCTGGGTCAAGCGAAGGCAGTCGAAGCACACGCAGCGCGCCTACCGCGAAGACATCATGGCGTTCGTTAACTTCACTGGCATCCGCTGGCCCGAGGACGCGGGCAAGTTGCTGCAAGTGTCGGTGACCGATGTCCTGGCGTTCCGCGACTGGATGCGGGACGACGGCGCGGCTCCCAAGACGCTCAGCCGCCGCATCAGCTCGCTGTCGAGCTTCTACAAATACCTGCACGGAGCCGCGGGCGAACTGCGCCTGCCCATCACGGTCCCCAATCCCGCCCACGCGCAGTTCATCTCGCGCGAATCCGCCGACGCGCGCAAGGAAACCAAGGCGCTCTCCCTGCTGCGCGCCCGGCAGCTGATGAACATGCCGTCCGGCGAATCCGTGCTCGATTACCGCGACCGCGCCATCGTCAAGCTGTTCATATATTCCGGCATCAGGCTCGGCACCGGCTGCCGCCTCAAGGTCGAGGACTTCCACCTCGAAGACGGCAACGCGACCGTCCGCGTCCATGAAAAAGGCGACAAGCGCCGCACGATCGGCCTGAATGTCGTCGCCGGCCAGGCCATCGAGGAATACATCCAGCACGCCGCACTCACCTCCGGCCCTCTCTTCCGCCCCCGCCGTGCGCCAAGCTCCGAGGACCTCGCGGCGCGCGCTATGGACGAAGTGACACTGTACCGGGTGATCCTGGGCTACCTTCAGCGGCTCCCCGGCGCGATGAAGGAAGTGACGGCCAAGGACGGCAAGCCGAAAATCCGCTGCATCTACACGCCGCACTCGCTGCGCGCGACCACCGCCACGTTGCTGCTCGACGGCAATAACGAGATGGCGGAAGTCCAGGATCTCCTCGGGCACCGCCACATCACCACCACCCAAATCTACGACAAGCGGCGGCGCACCACGTCGCAGAGCGCCAGCCACAAGCTGGTGATTTGAGGGCAGGGTATGGAATTTCAGGCATGGACCACAACCGATACTTCGCGGGCGCGACCTTACCCAACCGAAGCCGGAAAATGCGAAGGTAAGGATGTTAGCCTACGCTAGTCGGAGCTCGGGTAACGCCGCAGGGAAGTCAGGTGCATCCCGGCTGAAGCTCTCCAGACGAGACCGATACAAGGTTGGAAGCACCTCGACCTTTACTTCAAGATGACGTAGTAGTTGCGCCTATGAAGGCTGATGCGAATGATTGCGAGGAGCGAGAGTGAGCGACGAAAGTGAAGCGCCAGGGAAGGCGGGCGGCTTTGTGGCCCGCCAGCACCACAAACTGCGATTTACCGAACTCAGCGAGACATTCTTTGGCCGGGTCATCCTGACAAAATGCCCGGACCCCAACGCAGCGACAGCGATAACCGTTCAGTTGTCGCTATGCGACCTCTTCCGCCGTGGCAATCCGGAGGAACTGGCGGAAGCGCTGGAGGGCGTGACATTCTCCGAGGCCCCCAAGATTATAGAGGCTGGCGCGGACCTGCTTTCAGCACTTTTCGGTGTTGAACTGAAGGCACGCGCGACCACCGAGCCTGCCCTCGACTACTACCAGAAACACATCGCATCACGGCTGGGATGGCTTAAGTCAGGCGATAAAGGGGATAACCGGTTGCCTTGCATTGACGACTTCACGTCCCGTGCGAACGGGAAAGTCATTATCTTCGATATCGTAGTGCGGCCGTCAGTCCTGCGCGAGAGGCTCGGCGAATATATTCCGGCTGAACTTGAGCTCAACGCCAAGCTTCTGCAAAAGCTCGACGGTGCACAGGGTCGGCCCGCCGATCCGGGGCCGCGAATCGACTATCGCAAACAAGTTGGGCTGCTGACCAACTATCTTGATAAACGCCAGGCGTTGACCGGGGAAACGGCATTCTCCGTCCTTTCAAATCAAATGCCTTTCCGCTGGGCGATCCAGGAATACGCAGAAGACGTGAACGTGACCATGCCGGGAATCGGGACATCAACCGTGCAGGACAAGATCCTCCTGCCTTTGTTTCTGGAGGTGAACGGATTCCTCGACATCGCCGATCTCGACCTCGAAAGCGATCCGTTAGAGCACAACGATGTCGTCGTTCGCTACTCGGTTCGCAGGCCGCCGACGCGGAATATTTTCGGTGCGAGCGCTGCAGGGCTCGATGCAGCGACGCGCTCTCTGCTGAACGAGACCGAACTCGCGTTGTATCACCGCCTTCACCGCAACGTTCGTGAAGGTCTCGTCTTTGGGGGTAAACCGAAGCTTGAGCTCTCCTTCGGGACGCTGTGCTCCTGGCTGATACGCAAGGCGTCGTACTGCCTGCAGGAGCCGACCTTCATGGCGCGGCCTGCCCGCGAATGGATGAAGCAGCATGTGCAGGACAAAACGCTGCAAATAGAAGACCAATTCTTCCTGCCCGCTATCTATGAAAGGATCTGGAACGAGTTCGGATCACGTGTGGTAAAGAAGCCCGAAAGATTCGGCGGCGAAATTGACATCCTTTTCGATGACACCATCCCGATCGAACTCAAAGTCCGCCACGGCCGCAGAGAGCCGCTAGACGTGGCCGACGTAGACGCGACGTTCAAGCCCGGCGGCCAGGCTGCTGCCTACGCTGCGATCTCAAGGCTGGGGGTTGTGGTGGTCCTTGACCTGCCGAGCGCCGTTGCGCAGGTCGTCAGCCTGGAGAACTGCGCCACTGTCATCGAGCGGCGTTTCCCCGATACGTCAGAATATCCCACCTGCATAGTCCTGATCGTGTTCCGCTGTTACGAAACGATGCCCAGTTCCTCGCGATGACGAGGGGGGTCACAGCGTCACCATCGCATTTAGGGATCGGAGGTAACGGACGGGAACAGCCTGGCCGCTTTATAGACCGGATTATCACGTAGGGCATCGAGCCGCAAGAAAGATTCGGTACAGAGAGACGATTTGCTTCGCTGATGCATTCGACACCGCAGATCAGTGGGCAGATGATGTTAATTGATCACGGCATGGAAGTCGAACTCAGCGGAGGGATCGGAATCGCGGCCCATGTAGTCGGCTTGGCGCTTGCCGAAATGTGACGTTTGGGCGTTTCGGACGGAAACAAGTGTCCAATAACCCGCCTCTTCTAAGGACGCCTTCAAGATCTTCCGTGCGTCGCTCTTAGCTGACGGAATGCTGCCAAAACGGACGTACAGGTGCGCCTCATCCTGAACACGCTTCCCGATGTTGCGCCAGACTTTGGCCAAATCTTTGATAAACCGTTCATGGCCACTATGGCAGAGTTGGTTGTGGTTTTCGTAGTCGATTTCTTCATCACCGCCGAGGAACCACATTCTTAGCCATTGGTCCTGCACATAGGTCCGCATTCCATAATACGGGGGAGATGTCACAACGACAACCGGGCCTTTGGTTCTGCCGAACGACGCGGCCTTGCGTGCATCCAGGCATCTTACGTTCCGAATGTGGCTGGGAGAATCGGTATTCAAATCCGTAATGCGTTTGAGCTTCTTCGTGAGCACATCGACTACAGACGCATTTGGAGGGAACAGGTCGCGGTCGCCCCAATACTTGAGGGAGTAATCAGGTTTGGTCGCGAACGTCCGCGGCATCTGGTTGGAAAAATAGCTAGGGTTTCCGTCGCGTTCCGGCAGGGGGCCGTGTAAGCACCCAAGCGCGGCGGCGCGCAGAATCGCGGACTCGCTCGTTACCCGCTTCTCATCAAGCAGTCCTTCACGAAGACTGCAAATCTGCAACAGTGTTTTGTTGGAGAACGCTCTCTTGAAGAACGGGCTATCCGGCACATCCTTGGGTGTTGTGGCGACTAACTTCGCCGCCAGCGCTATGACATCATCTAATTCAGCGCTGGCAAGCTTAGCTTGCGCAATGGCTACAGCAATTGGTGAAGTGTCCCGGCCGTATGAGCGTAAGCCTAACTTGCGAGCAGCATAAATCGTAGTTCCGCGCCCGCAGAAAGGATCATACACTGTGGGAGCGCTGCTCTTATGTTTCCTCAACAGATGCATGGGGAATTCGAGAGGAAACATAGTGTAGTAAGGGCAGATCGCGTTAAACGCAAAGTCCTTTTTGTATGCAAGCTGGGTAGCCATTGTTAGCTCTCTTCGTTTCTTAGTGCCAGCGGACTTCACCGTTTCGTTTATCCCCGCCCAATTCAACCGTGACGGCCTTCCGATTCGCGCAGAACTCTTCCAGATAGGATTTGATGGCGATGGACGTTGCGGCTGCTTTTTCGTCGGTCGGCAGATGATAAGCAAGTGATTTCGGCATCAGCACGATACATTTTGCGCGCGCCCGCGAGATGGCGACGTTTGTGCGCTCAAGTTGAAGAAGAAATTCCTCTTCACCTTCGATGATGTCGGTATCGCCCACGCCGAACGATACGATGATGGTATCGCGCTCGCCTCCCTGAAATCGCTCGACCGTATCGACGGATTCAAAGACCGCCTTTGGGTTGGCCTTCGGAAATAGCTCCAGCAGCTTGCGTACTACAAGTGCCTTTTGGGCTTTGTGCGGCGTAACAATACCGATTCCGGACTGGAAGAATTCATCTTCGGAATAGGCGGTCTTGGCAGTAGTCTTGCCTTGGTTGAGCTCCTTTGCGATCACCTGGCGCGTCACGAAAGCGAGTCCTGCTACAAGCCCCGCTTCGATCTCGTTCGCCTGCGAGGACGTAACGTCTTCATGGATGAGAGCGGTCACGCGCCGCTCGGGCTTCAAAAGTTCCTCATAAGCCGTTGTGATCGGGAGACCGGGGGGCATGGCCTTAGTGACTGTCTCGACGGCCTTTAGTAACTGGAGGGCGCGCGTGGGAAATGCGGCCTGCAACTGGGCCGGATAACCAAGCAATCGCGCATATTCGACAAGGTCACTGTTGGACCGGTAATTCAACAGCAAGGGCACAGGCTTGATGCCGAAGCGTCGTATGAGGTACTCCTGAATGCTGCCCACCAGGTGTTCAGCGCCTTCCGGCGGTTCGAGATGCTGGATTGGCGGCATTTGTTTGTGGTCGCCAACGATGATGAGCTGGGCATCTGCCTTCATCGCGGCCAAGGGCCTCAATGCAAGCGTGACCGGGATTTGAGAACTTTCATCTAAAACGACGAGGTCGAAGATGCCATCGACCAATGAGTCGGTTGTGCCTGCGGCCTTCGTCACCTGGTGTATAAAATGAGCGGTATGCGAGACGACCGTAATTCTGTCGTCGTCCCGAAGGCTCCCAAGGAGTTCCTGGTAATCGGCGTCGTCTTTGTGCCGGATGGCGGATTTGAGGTTCAGGTGTTTCGCCGTCGTCTTCAGAGGTTTGGGGTCCCGTGATTTTGAATAGAGCCAATAGTAGTCACACGCGGCCGACGCATCCGCTTCGAGGTTCTTCACAAGGCGCCCCGACAACTCTTCTGCAGTCCGGTAGTTTGGACCGGCGATTAGAATTTTCCTGGCCTTTTTCTGCCGAATAACCGAGTGGAGAAAGGCTACGAGGGTGTCGGTTTTGCCGGTTCCGGGCGGACCCCAGACAATGGTCAACTGGTTCTTAGCACACGACCTGACCGCGTCAATCTGGCTGGGATTAAGGTCGTATTTGTTCGCCGTCTTGGCAAAGCCGACGATGGCCTCGACATCCTTGGCGCTCCTGAGCACCTTGGATGCAAGCTTATTCGCCTGCCAAAGCACTTCCGCAATAGGAGAATCCGGATCGGTGCCCTTCGGAATTTTCTTCGCGGCGGACGCACCCATTGCGGCCAGCGCTTCGGGTGCCGCTATGGAACACTTCGGATTGCCGATTTCCTGCAGGATGGCGGTAACCACGTCGGAATCATCAAACGCGGAGTCTTCGAGCAGGTAAATAGGTTCCTTACCGATAGGAAGCACCCCCTGCGCCATGACGGCGTTGAATTGTGCTTCAACTCCGTGCCACTTCGCACTCAGCGTCACGGTCAGCCGCTTTGCCACCCTGTCGAATGTTTCAATCCGAGCCGCTATCACTCTGTGCATTGGTGTAAAGGATAGCTTAGGGTCAAGGTTTAGCCCCAGCGAGTTGCCGTTAGCCAGCGGAAATCCCGGCCAACTGACAATTCCCACGGTGCAGCTATCGCCTTCCTCAAGTTTCGCCTCTGAAGAATCTTCGCTGACCAGGAATTCGAACGAATTGTTTCCGTGATCCTTTACCAGGCTCACCAACAAAATCGCTTTGTATGAAGCTTCAAGCGACTCTGCCCGAGCGATGAACGAACCCAGCGACTCGGTTTTCGCCACGGCCGCCGAGACCTGCGACCAGCGGTCCCATACCTTCGAATCGTAGGCGACGCCCGCCAGGCCGGAGGGAATGGTCATCGAAAGCGCCGGTGCGTCCCCGCTAATGGCGGCCTTTAGATCCATCCGCAAACGGGCGGTTATGCTGGCGAGCGCCCAGGTATGAGACTTCAGCACATCGCCGTACCGTGTGATTGCTTCCGTAATCGGTCTGGTCTTGCCGAAGATGCGGACGGTCCCTGTGGTGGACTTCCAAATCTCGAAAATGCGTTCACGGGGAATCGCATTGCCAAGCGGTTCGAGATAGTAGTTATCGACCTTGCGCGGGTGCATGCGCTCGTGATGATAATGCTCGGCGGTTCCGATGAGAGTGGTGGCGAAGAACTGCGGCAGGCGCACCGAGCCCCCGACGATGTCTCGAATGAAGACGATATTCGGGCAGATATGGTCGGATTTTTCCAACAACTCATCCGGTGGAAAGATCCACGCCAATGCCCGCTGAGAGCGTTCCGGCAGATCGAGAATGTTGAGCAGGTGCCTACCAAACGCGTTACAAAGCTCTTCATATTGGCGGGCTTCCCAGAAGCAAATCTGGGTGTGCAGCGTTTTGAAGTTGTTCGCGGCAAACTGGCTTTCAGCTTCCTCAATCCAGCCCGCGAAGCATTCGATAAACGATAACACTGCGGCCCATTCGGCCACGGCGGTGTCCTTGTTGACGACAAACGCATCTTCGCCCAGCGATTTGACCGACGAAGGCTCCTTGCCATCTACGGCCGGAAATTTCGAGCCGAATGGTGAGAACAGCGTTCCGCGAATAGCGATGCCCGTCAGAAGTCCCGAACCGGAATCGAAGTTGACAATGATGTCGAACTCAGCGCCAATCCGCTTTGCGAGTCCTCCGACTTTGGATACATCGTCCACCGTGACCTTCCCCGTGCTGATCGATTCCGCGCGGTGGGAAATCTGCCGGCGGTCCTGCTTGAGAAGGGAGTGCTTGCGGAGAACCGGCGCTTCTGGCTTTATGCCGACCAAACCGGCCACGTTCTGATGGCCACCGACAAACAGAACGCTGCTTGCACCCTTCGTCAGCGTCGCCATCTTTGAGAGATGGTCGGAACTCTCCGCGGCCGGCGTACAGTAGCTGTTCTTGTGAGCGTCGAAGTGCTTGCGGTCGTCATCAGACAACCAAACGCGGTTTCCAAGCCAGTCGCATGAACTGCATCGTGGATTCACATGGTAGGGAACGGCGTTCCAGCCTTTCGAATCTCCAAGCTGCACAACTCGCGGCAAGTCTTCGCAGAAGAATTTCCGCACGCTAGGCATGTAAATCAGGAAGAGCACAAGACCGTCTTCCAGGTCCTGGCGCAGTGCCTTCAGGCGGTTGGCATGGTCTCCCCCTTCCTTGGTGCTTAGGATCTTCATGAAATGGGGCATTTCAATGTGCCGCCAGAGATAAATACGGTCGGAAACGAAAAACTTGTCCAGAAACGCCTTGCCTTCGGTGTGCAGCCAATTAGCTACGAAAATCGCGTAAAGGCAGACTTCCGCAGAATAACTGGCATTGGCTTCTGTGATGTTTTTCAGGTCGATCACCGACAACGCCATGCGCTTGTCGTTCTCCGGCAGTTGGCGGCGGGTTCCGTCGGGCAGAATCTCGAATTCGGTTTCGCGGCGAACGTCAGCGAAGATGATGTCCGGACGCAAGCCGGACATCTTGGGAATGAACTTTTGGCTGTTCTTCGGGACACCGATATTCGTAAACGCGATGCCGCGAAAGTCCTCCGGCTCAATCTGAGGCTGAAGAATCAGCGTTGGGACCGTGATCTTGGAAAGCGCGTCCAGGAGATCGACGGGCGCCGTCCCGTTATTTTTGGCAAATACGTTGTTGGGAAGTGAACTGCACAGCACATTGTATTGTTCGTATTCGAACTCACGCCCGGAGGCCGTAATGATCTGAACTCCGGGGCGCGATTTGAGCGGCACCGGAATGCCCGCCTTTTCCAACTCGCCAGGGTTATTCGAGAAGAGCGACAGATAGAGCTCACGCTCGCAAAGCGTGCGAAGATACATCGACATCTTGCTCTTGGAAAACTCACGTTTTGGTAGTGGCATAGGCACTGTGCTCAAGTTCGTCAGGTAAACCCTTCTGATCTGAAATGCTTACCAGACGGGGCATTCGCTGTCATTCGTATTAAGAATTACGATTGTACCTGGATTCACAGCCCGGTACTGCAAGCGGGGCGAGACGGTGCAAGGCCCGTTATCGTAGTATCTCACTGAAACAACACGAGAAACCGGCAAAGCTTGCACGTTACGCAAATAGCGTATATACTTACGCAATATGCGAAAGATGCGGACCCTCGATGCGCTGCTGCCGAAGACCCGCCAGGGAATACTGGCGGCCACCCTCGTGCAGCCTGAGAAGGACTGGTACGCGTCGGAACTCGCGCAACGGCTCGGCGTCCCCTCTTCCAGCCTCCAACGGGAGCTGCACGACCTGACCGAAGCGGGAATCCTCAAGACGCACCGGCAGGGCCGCATGGTCTATTATCAGGCGAACCGCGAATCACCGGTCTTTCCCGATCTGCGCGGCCTGATGCTCAAGACGGCCGGGCTGGTGGATGTCCTTGCTCAGGCTCTCAAATCCGTTGCGTCGAAGGTGACGACCGCCTTCGTCTACGGTTCCATCGCTGCAGGCAGCGAGGAAAGCGACAGCGATATTGATTTGATGGTCGTGGGCGAGGTGTCCCCCCAGGATCTTGCGTTGCCGCTCCGGCGCGCGCGGGAATCGCTGGGCCGCGAGATCAATCCTACCGTCTATTCCCCGGCGGAATTCGAGCGCAAACGCGCGGCGAACGACCACTTTCTCAAGCAGGTATTGGACAAGCCCCGGCTCGTCGTGTTAGGTAACAAGGATGAGCTGGGCAAAGTTGCTGGCGGATAACCGGGTGACCGCGCTCCCGCCCAGCAAGGCGGAGCTGGACAATCTGCGTTCCATCGTTGCCCGCAGCCTGAAGGACGTTACCTCCGCAGGCCTCTCCGCCGATTACCGCTTCGTCATGGCCTATGATGCCGCCCGGACGCTGTCGCTGCTCGTAGTGCGGGCTTGCGGTTACCGCCCGCGCACCGTCGGCGGGCATTACAACACCTTCCTGGCACTGGAGGCGGCCGATCCGGCGTTTGCGCAGTTGTCGGCGTATTTCGATGGGTGCCGGATGAAGCGTAACCAATGCGAATATGATTTCGCCGGCGGCGTGACCGACACCGACGCCGATGCCCTGCTCAAATCCGTCAAACAATTTGCCGTCGATGCGGAAGCGTGGATCAAGGCGCGGTATCCTCAGCTGGCTTAGGGGCCACTACAGAAAAAGAGAAATATAGTACGCTAAGCGAATTTTGAAGCCGCATCGAGTGGCAGCCATGTTGGGATGCGCTCCTCGGCCGATCAAACCCCTGCGGCATATGGACCTGCATCATTCTGCGGATAGCTCTCATAGAAATGCTCGAACATCGCGGAACATTTTTGTTTATAGAGGTCGGTTGAATAGGCGCGCGGTAATCCGCTATCGAGCAAATCCTTGATCGCGTCTTCGACACGTGCGCGGGCGGATTGGCGTTTTCTCCAGTCGAGCACGAGCAGCGTTTTCAAGCGGTCCAGCAGTTGCTTCGCCACCTTTTTCACCTCGGCACGCTCTTCTGTACTCAACTCCGGTGCTGGCCGGGTCAGGATGTCGAAAACCACCAACTCCTCCTCCGTCATCTGTTCGCGGACATGCCGTTGTTCTTCGTCGCTCAGCGTGCGGCTCAATGCGACGAGTTCATTGAACAGGTCTTCGATGTTCCGGCTGCCCGCGTTGTAGGATTCGATCAGTTCCTCGAACTTCTCCTGGAAGTCTGCCCGCGTCCTGTTGAGGCTAATCAGCTTTTCCAACTGGGCGCGGATGGCGGCTTTGAGCACTTCCAGATCGGTGTTCTTGTGCTTTGATTCCTTAAACCGCTTGCCCAGCGCCTCGAAATCTATCTTCGACAAATCCAGCACTGGCGCAGGCTTCGCAGGCATGGCCACGCCTGTGATCGAATCATCGAGCAATTTGCTGATGTCGCCCATGACGCTCGAAATGTCTGCTGGATTCGGATTGAGCTTGGCGCGGATCGCGTCGGCGATGGCCGCAAGACAGGCGGCTCGGCTGGCAAACTCCAACGCCGCCGGATCGGGCTTGACTGCGTTGAAAAGAGTGCTGACGAGGCGTTCATGGCCGAGGAACTCCCGCCGCAGTGGATCGGGGGAGATCAGCGCGTCCACCGCATCGTCAATTCGCGCGAGGCGCTCCATGTCTCCCGACGGGAAGCTGTTCGATGGCGGCCAACATAACGCCCTTATCGGCGCAAAAGAAAGTTGCGGCCTCCAGCGATTTCCGGAGGTCCTCGACGAGCTTCCTTCTTGTCCTTCACCGGCGTTTTGCCGTCTTTGCCCGCGCCATAGATCGCCAGCGCCTTTTCCAGCGACGCGAAAACGTTCGCGTAATCCACGATCATGCCGCTATGCTTGCCGGGGAAAACGCGGTTCGCCCGGGCGATGGTCTGCATCAGCGTGTGATTGCGCATCGGCTTGTCGAGATACACCGTGGAACAACTCGGCGCATCGAAGCCGGTCAGCCACATGGCGCAAAGGAACACCAGCCGCAGCGGGTCGTTCGGGTCTTTGAACTTCTCGTCCAGGGCGGCTCGACTCGTTCATCCGCTTGCGGTGCGGCACGATGTCGAGGCCGTGCGCCTTCATCTGCGCGATCTCGTTCTGGCCGGGCGACACGATCAGCGCCATGTCAGTGGTTTGCAGCACGTCCAGCCGTTGCCGCAATGACTGCCTTTCTGCATCGGTCAAGTCGCGGTGCGCCAATTCCTTCTGCACCCGCGCCGTTTCCGCCGCCCAATGCTTCCGCACCTTGTCGTGCATCTTCAACGCAGTGGCCTTGTCAATGGACACCACCATTGCCTTGCCGACGAAGCCGCGCCCGAGGAAATGCCGCACGATGTCCTGCGCGACCGTCTCCAAGCCGGTCGTCGCGGGTGAGGATGTGGTATTGCCTGCCCAACTCCCGTTCGAGCTTCGCTTCCTGTTCGGGGTCGAGTTCCGCCGCCTCGATGAGGTTGTAGATGTCCTCGTTCAGGTCCGGGTTCACGAGCTGCAACTCCGGCGTGCGGTTCTCGTAAAAGAGCGGCACGGTCGCGCCGTCCTCGACCGACTGCTGGAAGTCGTAGATGGAAACGTAATCGCCGAAAACCTCCTTCGTCCGTTCCTCGCCCGCGATGAGCGGCGTGCCGGTGAAGGCGAGAACAGCGCCTTCGGCAGCGCGGCGCGCATGTTCAGCGCCAGCGTGTCGTATTGGCTGCGGTGCGCCTCGTCCGTGAGCACAATCACGTCGGGCCGGTCGCAGAGCAGTTCCGGCGTCTGGAATTTGTGGATGAGCGTGAAGACGTAGCGGTGATTCCCGCGCAGCAACTCCCGCAAGTGCGCGCCGCTCGCGGCGTGGCACTCGTCGCCCTCGGCTTCGCTCACCGCGCCGCTCGCCTTGAACGTCTTGGCAATCTGGTCGTCCAGTTCCACGCGGTCGGTCACGACCACGAACGTCCAGTTGCCCGCCACTTTGCGCAGCACCTTCTGCGCGAAGAACACCATCGAGAAACTCTTGCCGCTGCCCTGCGTCTGCCAGAACACGCCGCCGCGCCCATGGCCCGGATTTGCGCGCTGCGAGCATCGAGGCGATGGCGTTGTTCACGCCGAGGAACTGGTGATTCTGGCCGATGATCTTGACCAGCCCGGCCTTGTGTTCGGAGAACAGCGTGAAATTCTCCACCAGGTCGAGCAGCCGCACCTTGTCGCAGGTGCCGCGAATCATCACTTCCAGCGACACGCGGCGCGGCTCGTCCTCGCGCTCGATGCGCTTCCACTCGAAGAACCGCTCCCAATCCGCCGTGAGCGAGCCGACGCGGCTGTCCGTGCCGTTCGAGGCGATGAGCAGCGCGTTGAACCAGAACAGCGCCGGGATTTGCTGCTTGTAGTGCGTCAGGTTCTCGTCGAACGCCGCACGGGCGGGCACGCCGGGCTTTTTCAACTCGATCACCACCAGCGGCAGGCCGTTGACGAAGCCGACCAAATCCGGGCGGCAGGTGTAGAGCGCGCCGGTGACGCTGAACTGGCTGACCAGCAGGAAATCATTGCTTCCGGATTCTCCCAATCAATCACCCGCAACCGCTCCGTCTTCTGGCCGCCGCGTTCGCGGTCCGGCACGGAAACCTTGATGCCCTCCTTGAGCAGCAAATAGACTTCGCGATTTGCCGCTGCAAGAAGCATGGCCGAACGGTCGCGGGTCAATTCATCCACGGCGGCGGAAATTGCCTCGGGCGGCAGAGTCGGATTCAACCGCAGCAACGCCGCACGCAGCGCCGGGACTAGCACCACCTCGCCTTTTGTCTCGCGCCCGAGCGTGCCGTCCGCGACCGAATGTCTCCTCCAACGCCGACACCGTTTGCCAGCCAAGCTCCGCGAACAACCCGATGGCGGGCTGCTCGACAAGCTGGTCTTCGGTGTAGGCGTGGGGCATGGTTCAGTTCGTTTCCATATTCAACAGCCCTGAAAGCAGGCGCGGAAGCAGCAGATCGCGTGTGCGGCGGAGATTTTCAGTTTTTGCTGTGAGGGCTTCGTGCGCTTCAGACATTGGGAGCGTCAGGCGGGCAAAGTCATCCTGAAGTTTTCGGGGTGGGAGCTTCACAGGCACTGATGCCATCACGCCCGTGTTGAGATTCGGCATGGTCACGCCTTGGGCACGCCCTGCAATGATGCCCAGCACGTTGTCCTGCCCGAGGTAATTGAAGAGATACCAGCCATTCACCGCCTGCGAGTTGGGGCGAATGCGCAAGCATCCCGTACCGCAGAACCATCCGGCCTGGTGTGGCATCAAGTATGCACGGCGGCCGATGTCTCCCCGACGGCCATATACGATATCGCCAGGTTGCATCCTATGCCGACAGAGTTTATCGGCAGTGGCCTCCGGGATACGAGCAATGCCGTCGGTTCGGATACGAAATCCAATGAGGTTTGTTGGCATCACGACGGGTACGCCCTCATCCGAATAGTCGGCCTCGTGAAGCTGGCTACCGAATGGCCCCGTCTGGATTCCGTTAGGCTCGATACAAACTGATTCAAGATCGGCAACCTCCCAGTCTTGCGGAATGTCGCCATGGGAGGAACCGACGGTCGGGGAGTTGTCGCGACCGGGGAAGCGGAACTGGACGAACCACTCCTGGTAGAGACCGCTAGCCATTGCATCCAGAATCCGAATCTGCCGCCGGTTGTTTTCGATCAATTCGTCATAGGCTGACAAGATGCCAGCTATCCGTTGTTGTACCGAAAGCGATGGAAGCTCAAACGGTTCACGCTCCGAGAATGTCGTCCATTGGAAACGGGCCACGCCGGTATGCTGGGTATGATATGCGTGCATGAAACCCGCATAGTAGAGATGTTGGAGATACCAAAACATGAATTGCGGATCGCAAAGGTCCGTCTTGAGTCGGATGAAGCGACTAAAACTCGCACAGGTGATCGGAAATTTGGAGTTTGAGAACAACTGCGGGCGAAGCAGGACTGTCCTGCCGGTAATTTGGTTTTTCGTACCCCCGGCTGCTTCGATAATCAAATCCCACGGTTGAAGCATCTTTCTTTCGGAATGTTTCTTGGCAATGTGTCGCCGTGGAGTTGAGTTGGCGTCGCCAAAGCGCACGTCTTCAAAATCGGTGCCACGGATACAGAGCATCTCAACGGAGTCATCGAACGACTCACCCTTGCCCCATTCGCCATCCTTGGAAACCTCGATGAGGTCCTTGAGAACGCAGGTCATCACAGGCTCAGAATCTCCGCCACGTTGCGGGCGATGGTTTGTTCGAGTTCGCGGGCCTGGGCGTTGAGGGTTTCGAGTTCCTCGTTCAGCGTTTCGAGTTGTTCCTTGAAATCCTCGTCGCTCACGGCTTCGCCTGGCGCAACGCCCACGTAGCGGCCGGGATTGAGCGACCAGCCTTGCGCTTCGATTTCCTTGAGCGTGGCGGCTCTGCAAAGACCGGGCACGTCGGCGAATTTCGGTTTCTTGCCGAAGATTTCCGTCAGCTTCGCGCGAGCCTCGTCGCCGCCGAGGGTGAAGTCGAGTTCTTCGCCGCGATAGAGGCGGACGACGTTGGCGAGGAAGCCGATCTGCGCGGGTGTCCATTCGCGGTGCGCGCGGTCGATCTGCCGGTAGATATGCCGGGCGTCGATAAACAGCACCGTGTCGGCGCGAGGCGTCTTTGCTTTGCCTTTGTCGAAAAACCACAGCGTGCAAGGGAGCGTGACGGTGTAAAACATGTTCGGGCCGACGGCGACCATCACGTCCACGGCGCGGCTTCGATGAGTTGCCTGCGAAGTTCCTGTTCGGAACTGCGGGCATCGGAGGCGGAGTTGGCCATGACGAATCCGGCGCGGCCCTTGTTCGTTCAGCGCGGAATAGAAAAGCTGAATCCAGAGGTAATTGGCGTTGTCGGTGCGCGGCAGGCCGAAGGGAAAGCGGCGGCGCGGGCCCGACGGATCCTTCAGCCGCTCCTTGTCCACGGCGTTGACGTTGAACGGCGGATTGGCGAGGACGAAATCGAACTTGCCGGTGGCCTCGTGCGGGTCGTCGTAGTAGCTGTTGACGTTGCCGCCGTGGCGGATGTCGCCTTCCAGGCCGTGCACCGCAAGGTTCATGCGGCAGAGGCGTCCGGTTTCGTCGGTTTTCTCGACGCCGTGAATCGAGAGTTCCGACGAGGGGTTCTTCTTGTGCTCGGACACGAACCGCGCGGATGTGACGAACATGCCGCCCGAACCGCACGCCGGATCGAGGATGCGCCCGTGATACGGCTCGATGACTTCGGTGAGCAGGCGGACGATGGCGGACGGGGTGTAAAACTCGCCGCCCCCCTGCCCTTCGGTCATGGCGAACTCGCCGAGGAAGTATTCGTAGATGCGCCCGAAGGCGTCGTAGTCGAGCGTGGCGGGAATCTCGGAAACCTTTTTGAGCAGTTCCTTGAGGAGCGTGCTGGTGAAAAGGTTGTAGGTCTTGGGCAGGACACCGGCGAGTTGCGGGTTGTGCTTTTCGATGTCGCGCATGGCGTCGTTGATGGCCTTGCCCACGTCGGCCGCTTCGGGCAGATGCAAGCAGATAGTCGAACCGGGCCTCGGGCGTGAGATAGAGCACGCCCTCGGCGTGGTAGGCGGCGGGTTCGTCCACGCGCGAGCCGCGTCGCGACGAGGCGGCGGTCTTTTCCAGCTTGGCGCGCTGCGCGGCGAAGCGGACTTCGGCGAAGCGCAGGAAGATGAGGCCGAGGACGGGCTGGGAGTATTGCGCGGCGGTGAGGCCAGAGTTGGCGCGGAACTGGTCGGCGGCATCCCAAAGGCGTTTTTCCAGCGTCGTGGTGCCGTATCTTTTTCCGATGGGGCGATCCAGTGCATAGTTAATCTGCTTGAACTAAACCAAAGAGTTCACGGGCTTCCATCGGCTTATATCGCCCTGGCCGCTTATGTGTCACGTTCAGAAGTCTTCGCCTGTCAAATGCCCCCTACGTGTAGGTCGGGATCATGTAAAATGGTATTGACTGTTGGGTCAACCCACAGTATTGTACCAGAATGAACACACGCCTCACCATTGATAAAGCTGGCCGCGTCGTCATCCCCAAGCCGTTGAGGGAAGCGCTGCATCTGGAGCCCGGCGACTCCCTGGAAATGGAGAGTGCCGGCGAGCAGATCACCCTGCGCCCGGTACGTGGGACGGGTCCGCTCACCAAAGAGCACGGCGTCTGGGTGTTTCACAGCGGGCAGCCCCTGCCCGCCTCCGCCACCGATGAAATGTTGCAGCTGATACGCGAGGAGCGCGATCTGGCGAACCTCGGCAAGGGCGAATGAAGGGCTTTTTCGATACGTCTGTGCTGGTGCCGGTATTCTACGGCGATCACGTCCACCATCAGGCCAGTCTCGCGCTGTTTATCCAATTCGACAAATCGACTGGCTGCTGTGGAGCGCACAGCCTGGCCGAGGTCTACTCCACGCTGACCCGGATGCCGGGCAAGCACCGCATCAGCGGCGAGCAAGCCATGCTTTTCGTCGGCAGCATACGCGAACGACTGTCCATCATCGCGCTCGACGGCGATGAATACGCCGATGCGCTGCAAGCTTCCTCTGCCCTCGGCATTGTGGGCGGCGGAACCTACGACGCCATGCTCGCGCACTGCGCTCTCAAGGCCCGGGCCGAAACTATTTATAGCTGGAACGGGAGGCACTACGCGCAGTGCGGGCCGGAAGTGACTAGGCGCCTGCGGACGCCCTGAGCGGGTCGCAGAGGATTTTAGAGCATGTGAATACAAGCTCACTCATCTGGATGCCTTGGGTTCCTTCACCGCTGGGGCACTTGACGGAACGGGGAAGAATCCGTATCGGCCGACTCCCACCTGACGCGAGAAGTGCGTGTATTGGATAGTTGATCGGATGTTTTCCGGAGGGTCCTCGTTTTCGAGCACGATGACCTGTCTGTCGCTTGGTGTTAACGCAAGTGCCTCATAGAACGCCTTACCAACGTCTTCGGGTATTTCTTCACCGGGCTGTGTATCTCTTCGCTTGTATGTGACAAGTGGTGAATCGAGGGCCACAAGTCCCGCGTGAGGCATGTCGCGATCAGCGCAATACCGGAGTAGGCCTATGATAAAGGCGCTACAGGCAATAGCGCGGAATCCCTTTCCTTCGCTTGCCCGGTCTTTTCCGGAAATAATCAGATCAGATCTCTCGTTGTTAAAGGTGACACGGGTTAAGTTGGGATATCTCCACTCCTGCAGCACTGCCTGAACGGCGAGAGTGAAGTTCTCGATTGCCTGCGGCACCAGCAGCTCCTGGCGTCCATCATCTTCGACTGGCTGTGTCTTCCATACGGCCTTCGCGATTTCATCCCGCTCCTGTTTGAGCGCCTGAAGTCTTTCCTGTAAAATCTCGACGTAGGCCAGCGCGTCTCGACGTTCCATATATTCCGTAAGCTCGTTCTGGAGTTGTTTTGCGCGCGGCGTCAGTTCTCGCTCAATGACGGCACTGGCGTCCTGAAAAAGGGAGAGCTGCTCCTCATGCTGTTTTTCCAGGGAGGACAACTCGCCGTCAAGCTGGGACGTGGTGCCCAGAAGATCCCTTAGAAGGACCTGGATTTTCCGGGCTTCCTCCTTGCACGCTACGCGAAGGCTTTTCAGGTCTCCCGATTCATCGAAAGGGTGGAAATTGCTGTCGTGATCTTCCACTGCCGCGCCACACAATGGGCACCGGATTTCTCGCAATTGGGAGAAGTAGTGGTCGGTTTCGATTATTGCCTTCAGGCGGGCTAGATCGTTGTTATAGTGTTGCTCCAGCATGTTGAAGCGGGTCTTAAGCTGCTGAGTCGCGTTGCGCCTGGCGCTTACCTGCTGTACAGTGTTCCACGCACTCTGTCGGAGCTGCTGTTGACTTGCAATCTCATTCTGGTTGAGAGTGATGACCTCCGTGCGGGTGGCAATCGCCTCGTCCACCCGCTTCTTCCTATCGGTTACCGTAGTCAGCTCCTTGTCGGCGTTCGAGAGCTGTTCCTCTGTGCGACCGATCATGCGATCAAGCAACTCCAGTTGCGCCTTCTTCCTCTGCTGACTGTCCTTTCTGGTTTCATGCGCTATGACACTTCTGTCGTCCACGCCGGTCAGGAACAGGTTAAATACACTGGCCTCCTTTGTCTCCAGCGTATTCTGTCCCGAAAAAAGCGGTGATCTATCCTCGATGATTCTCTT
Source organism: Bryobacterales bacterium (assembly GCA_963802915.1). GTDB lineage: Bacteria > Acidobacteriota > Terriglobia > Bryobacterales > Bryobacteraceae > JAICMB01. The sequence goes on along the minus strand of CAWDKQ010000013.1, from coordinate 492,309 downwards.
CTCGTCCACGAAGACGAGGTGCGCAACGTCCCGGAAGCTGAGCGAAATCAAATTGCCAGCCGAGTTTGTCCGAACCTTGTTTCCCCAAAGGGATGACAATTGAAGCAGGAAGCCGGATATTGTCTCCGGATCGGTGGCGCTGTGCTTCGCGCTCAGAGTTGGGTCCTGCGCCGCCTTCCACCCGGTGCCGTCAGAGACGAAGTGGCGCGCGTCGCCACCCTTGAGACTACGCTCCAGTTTGTGGCGGTTGCCGGAGGCATCCTGCAATTCCAGTTCGACGGTCTCGTAACCGATGCTTTCATCGATCACTTTCGGCTTTGTCCCGGCGCCGCATGCGAAGTCTATGCACTGAAGAATATAGGATTTGCCTGTGCTCGACGCGCCGGATACGACGTTGAGGCCTGGACCGAAGGCAAGCTCCGCAGGCTCCTTGGCCTTTCCGGTGACCCGCAGTGATCGGAGCTGAAAGCCGGTCTTCATCACAATTCGTCCTCAAGCAGTTCTTCGCGGATGAACTCACCGCCCCAGCGGTCCAGGTTGGCCTTGAAAAACTCCACGAGTTCATGGTCGGAGTAGCCGCCGAAGCGTTCGATAACCCACTGCGCCCTCTCCTGTAGCCTCTTGGTGTAGGGCTCTTCCATGTACCCGAGAAATGTCGATGTCAGCGGCGACGCTTGGTACACGATACCCTGAGGGGAAAACGTGCGGATCACAAGCTCACGGCTAATCATCAGCAAAAGGCCGCGTTCGATCCAGTGCCGCCGCACCAGCGCTTCCCCGGAACGTAGCGGGGTCGGCGGATGAATGCTGTCCGGTCCACCGGCAACATCGCCGGAGTGAACCAGAAGGTAATCGTAGAACACAAGCCTCTGCAGGTCGCACGCGGCTGGTTGCGCCGAGGCCAGCAGCACGAGCGTGCGAAGCCCGCATTCCAGTGGGGAATTGAACGGTCCCGCAGCGCTCATGGCACCCATATCAGTCGGTCCTTATTCGCCAGCTGGTGGCAGACACCGCTTCTGTGATAGCCCTCCAGGCACTCCTTGAGTGGATGGCTATCGATTTGCAGGGTTCTGGCGACGGCGATGGTTTTCTTGATCCGTTCGAGGCCATCGGCGTGTTGCTCTTCCGCCGTATCGATCACACCATCATAGATGGCTTCCTGAAGCCGCTCGAAACAACCGTCCTCCGGAATATTGTCCCTCGTGAAATTTCGCAGCAGCTCGGCAAGGTAGAAGTGGGTCCGCTGCCGGTCGAAATGCTTTTTCAGATTTGGATGGTCCTTGAGGTCCTCCATCGAGAATTCTTTGGATACGTGGTTACCATATGCTTCGAGGAGCTGTTCTACAAACCGGATTTCATCCTGGCTGATTTCAGCGGGTACGTCAGCCTTGTCGGGAGGCAGGTGAACGAGGCCGCCGCCGAAGCGAGCAGCATGGTGCCGGGTTTGACGGTGCTCTTCTATGATTCTTGAGGGTGGGAGATCCTTTATGATGCTGAAATCGAAAGTCTCCACGTATTGTCTCAATTCGCCCTGGAGCGTGATTTCTTTCTTCCCGATCTTTAATAGATCACCTTTATCCCACTGTGAAATCAGGCCCGACCGCAATTCCTCCGGGTTCTCCAACAACCGAAGGGCCTCGGGACCAACACCCCGCGGCGCTACGAAGTAGTACGCGCGGGGAACCGTATATTTCTTCTCGAATGTGTAGTAGCAGAGTTTTGCGAGTTCCTTCCAAAGGTCGGATGGGTGCAGTGGATGATCATAGTGCTTGCACTGATAATTGTCCCAGGGGCCACCGGCGTTCACGGATACAACGTAACCGATGATGTCCCTTCCCTTGTCGCCGGCGCCGCTGGCACGGCGAACGTCCCCATACTTACCTCGAAGGCCTTCCGCCCATTCGCGTATGAATTGCTCCCACTCATCGTCCGGGTAGCCTTTGATGACTTCAATGGGGTCGCGGTGTTTTCCAAGAAGGATCTGCTGGTTCGTCAGCTTTCCAGAAGGGGACGGAGGCGCAATTGCATCCACTGTCTCGATCTCTTCTGCGTCCACCCCCGACCTCCCTCTTCGATGCTCTTGGCGCTGGTTTGACGGAATCGACGTTCCGGCGCAACTCAAATCTGATCAGCGCGCTACGACTCAGCCTATTATCTCCTCAAGAATCGAGGCGGGATTTCGGCATCTGTGCCAGCGCGCAATTCGGAGGGCTGGAGTGAGCCTGTCCACAAGGTGCTATTCCCCCTTCAGCGACGCGAGCAACGGCCACTGATCCGCGACGTATTTTTCAACGGCCTCCCGCACCACCCAGGCGATGGAGACTTTTTTCTTCTTGGCGAGATCCTCGATGGTTTTGTACAATTCGGGCGGGAACGTTATGGATGCGCGCGGCTGCGCCCCGCCCCTGGATTTTCCTTCGTCCAGCTTCCTCGTTGTCATATCCGATGCCCTTGTCAATGCACCACGATACACCACCGCGGTGCACGACGCAAGGGCGCGCTACCCCTCCCCATCAGGCCCGGCTCCGTTGCCGGCCGCGATCCAGCCAGGCCCCTGCATTCGCTACCGTTACGTTGACATAACCGGGATCTCCCGAACTCACGCGCTCACGAGCCTTTTCGCTCACGTCGGCAAGCTTCGCTTCCGTCTCCTCGACGCTCCATCCGCGCTGCAGGGCGAGGTAGGACCACCAAAAATCGGCGCGACTACGGTCCGGGCCTGGGCCGTCGCTGCTCAGTGGGGCACCGGCAAGCGCCCTTTCGTAGCTGGGCCACTGACGGTCTTTGCCGGACGTGCTCTCGGCCAAGCGGGTGAATTTCAGTGAAGGTGCCTTCACCGGCTCGGGCGGAGCGAGAAGGCCGATGGATTCCAGCTGATCGGGCGTCATCACGCGGCCGGGATGGGTTTCCACGATGCTCACCGTCGGAAATTCGGGGGCATATTTTGCCTTGAAGTTCTCCGTGCCGGCCACACGCGTGGCATGCGAGGCGGACTTATCGTTTCCGCCCACCGCCCTACGCACGCGGCGCATAAATTCCTTGAAGGCTTCTTTCCCTTCGGGAACGCCCGAAACCGCTATCCATGCCTGGTGATTTCCGGGACTGGTAGTGTGAATGATAAACACGGCGGGGCGCACACGGTCAAGCTGGTCGGAATTCAGGTCATCGAGCTGGACAAAGCCCACACCGGGTCCGGTCGGCCGGATGATGAGGTTCTCTCCGGCCATGACTGTTTTGCTATCGCGGATTTGGCAGGGCTTTCGTCTGGCGGCAGTCCGCACCATGGCGGGCATAAGTTCTCGCAGATCGTCCGCGCGATAAGACTTTCCCCATATCACGTTTTGGTTGATATCGGTTTTGGTGACGACGAATGACTTGGCGCCCACGCTGGTGAAGGTGTCGAGCATGCGGAGTGCGGCTGCGGTATCGCCCATGAGCCCCCTACCCTTTTCACACTGGCAGCACAATCATTCGCTTCCAGTAGGACGCAACGATAAATGCATGCGATGAGACATGCAAGGACTGCATGATCTCGAACTACTAATAGACGGACTTCCAGCCCCCCGCCGTGTTTCATTGGATAGTCAAGGAAGGGTTTCCTTCCTTGGGAAGCGAAAGGCTTCGATGGCCTTGAGCTTCCAGATCTTACAGTGAGACTCCGATTCATCGGGTTATCAGGAACGCAACGCCTGTTAGATAAGTTAAATGATCTAAGTTAAAAGAGTTAGAGGGTTGAATGAAGGTGAATTGATACCGAATATCAATAGGATACAAATATCCATTGTTCCTGATACCCCGAATGAATGTTCCTGATACCCCGAATGGAACGTTCCCGATACCCCGTGGATCTGTTCCTGATACCCCGTGGATCTGTTCCTGATACCCCGATGGAACAACGCATATTGCCCGAGTTATCCACAGGTTATGGCCTTCCTGACGATGCCATTTTGGGACAGCGTTCCTGATACCCCGATGAAATTCGGATAAGCCTCTGAAATCTATCAATAGACGTTTTGGGGAAGGCGGTTCTGACGGGTTATCAGGAACGCTCCTAAGAAACCTGTGCGCGGTTACGGGCGTGGTGCTGGCGGACCCAGCCATAGAACGCGGCCTCATAGTTCTTCGGTGTACGCTGGGCATCTTCATCCAGCCACTCGTTGAACTGGGCTTGCAGCGCATACACATCCCATCCTGGAAACTCGGTGCGAATCTGGGAAATCGTCCGCTCCGAGAGTGTGCGGATGATCGGGGTGAGCAGCGGTAGGTCATGTGTGCGGGGTGACTCATTGGCCTGAGCTGGCCGTGGCCGGGGTCCATGCTTTGCGGCTGGCTTCCATTCCTGGTGCTCCCCCTCCCCTGCATATTCGCGCCTCAGCATGTGGACCAGCGGCTCTCCTTCGGTCTCCGAATGAACGGCGAGCGAGAATCCGGGAAGATCGTTGCGCAGGATGATGCGCAGAAGCTCAAACTTGAATCGGCGGTAGGTTCCTTCGGCCCCGGATTTTTCAAAAAGGATCGGCATGGAGATGGCGAAGCCGTCAGCGCCGTTGCCACCGGCATGCTTGCGGGCCACGCGATAGAGCCATCGCTCCCGGCCGCCGGTAATCCCAAAATACGCAGGATCAATCGACAGCACTCCGCCATCCTCCGTCACACCGCGATAGAACCAGTCGGACACGGTAAGACTCATCCCCCTGCTCTCTTTGGTTTGCGCGTCAATGAGATCATCCCAGCCATCGATCCAGCTGAACATCGCGTTCTTCTTGCCTCGGAGCATGCGCATATTCGTGGTGACGACCGTGGTCTTGAGTCGCTCAAGCGAGTCGCGAAGCTGGGCGTAATCCCTGCCGCCCGTGGAGCGCTCTATGGCTCGGAGCAGATCGTGCGGCTGGAATTTCAGTTCGCGCGGGATGTCATTGGTGCCGCGGTTCTTCATGTCGCAGAGGACGGAGGCCGCCCAGATGAGGATGTCGGCATCCCAGATGGTTGCCATGCCGTAATCCTGGTGCGGCTGGACGGTGACGAAAATGCCGTCGTTCTCGTTGACATATTCGATGGGTTTCATGCGTTTGGACTTGGACAGCGAAAAGAACGGGCGCTCCATCGTGTCCTTCTGGTCGCGGAATTTCAGGTCAACGATGCTCGGCAGGAAGAGATCGAACTGTGGATTATAGAATCGCGCCGCTCGGCTCATGGTTTCGCTTTCAGCTCGCGCTCAAGAGCATCAACGGCGCGTTCCAGGGTGTAGCCCAACACCCAGCCTTTCAAATCGCAAAGCGCGTAGAAACGGTCGATGGTGGTTTGCGACGCCTTGGCGTTGAACTGGACATTGCGCCCCGTGCGGTGCCGTCGCGGTTTGCGCGGACCTTGAGTTGCCGGCTTGGCCTTTGGACCCTCGCGGCTCGGGAAGTTGGCAGCCTCGCTGATGGCCTTAACCTGCGCCGGTGTCGGCAAGGTGGATTGGACGGAAGGTTTAGGAGCAAAACCGCTAAGGTCGATTGTCGTCTCTTCGGCATCACTGAATACACTTGCGCGTGACTTGCCCATCATGCGACCCGCTTAGATTTGTGCGAAGAATGTTTCTTCAGCATGGAAACCACCTCACTTACATACGCGTGCGCGTTGATGAGGGCACCACGGATGTTGGAAACGTCCCCCTCCCCTAGCGTCTGGAGCGTGCCGCCGAAGGAGAAGATGGCGCGGTAAGCCTCGCGCTCGTGAAGGTGCGACTTGAGCATGGGAATCTTCTTTGATGCAAACTCGTCCTCGATGGCCTGAAACATCTTGGTGCGTATCGCCACACTCGTGCGAGTGAACAGGATCGCAAATGGTATCGTGCGGCCGAAGGCCTTTTCCTGGCTGCGCACCAGCTTGATGGCTTTCGCGGATTCAGCAGCATCCAGATGCGACCCCTGTGTCGGTATCAGTACGAGATCGGCCCGGCTCGTCGCATAACTCGCCATCACTGAAGCGGTTCCTTCGAGATCAACAATAACGAACGCGCTGGCGCGGGCAGCGTCCTCTATCTGGTCGATGATGGTGTCCTCGGAGACATCGCCCACGACCGAGATCCGTTTCGGCAACGGGGAGCGTTTTGCCCAATGCGACACCGGCTTGTTGGGGTCCGCGTCAATGATGGTCACAGCGCCACCGCGATTGACAAGTTCTGATCCGAGCAGCACAGCGGACGTGGATTTTCCAGCGCCGCCCTTGGGAGTTAGGAATACGATTGTCGGCATGACAGACACCACAAAGTTTGGTATGAGTGTGCCGGAGAATACACTATGGCTGGTCGAAGCTCAAGAGGATTCGGAAAGCTCTCAGACAGTCGTCAGGATTCCACTGGACGACGGATAGCCTTCCGTAAGCCATCTGGCTTCCTATAGCATTCTGGATGCATCCTGAAGGCTATCTGAATTCTACATGAATTCTTTTGGACTTCTGGATGCCTTCGGACGCCAACAGGAATTCTTTCCGGCTTCGGATTGCTTTCCGGCTTCAGGCTGCCTTCCGGTTTCTGTTTGGATTCTGTTTGCGAATAGCGGCTACGGGGCGCTTTGAGAAGGGCAGGGGGCTTTCACTCCACTTTCACTCACTTAAGGGGCGGATTCGATGCGGAATGCCGGAAGTTGCTGATTTCGTTGCACCTGGATTTGCCACCATAGACGCCATTATCGTTTATTTTCAATCTACGGTCATTTTCCCAAGCTGGACGTCGCGGGTTCGAGCCCCGTCTCCCGCTCCAAAACATCAACAGCTTACAAATCCTGTCCTCTCTTGAACTCCGTTTGAACGCCGTTAAGAATGGACCTGACGACAAGCCATCGAATCGGAGAACTTTGTGAGCACTCCTGAGAAACTCCGTTAGATGATCGCTCGTCGGACTTGTCGAACCGCTAGCTTCATCACGCGTTGCGAGTCGTTTTTAAAAGGTGAATGCCGACGGTCGCGGGCGGCGGCGAGCCGCGCGGCTGGAAAGCGCGCTGCGCTACGGCGTCCCCAACAGCCTTTGGCAATCGGAACCGTCAAAGTGTTAGAAGGCGCATCGGCGTCGGGCGATTGTTGTAAACGTCTAGGCCTGGTAAGCAGAGATGGATTCAGGCGCCGTCGGGAGGTTTTGGCGACGATGGTTCTCTGCCAGTTTTCCGTGCGCGCGCGGGATTCGCGAGTAGCGGACGCGAGGCGCAGAAAACTGGCGTCGTCGTAGCCCCGCCCGTCTTTCAATGGTGGCCGTCTTTATAGTCAAGCTTCGAAAAGAGCGGCACGGAAGGCGCGTTCGTCCCCTCGTTCTCCTGAATGGATAACTACTTCAAGTAAGCCCTCAGCGCGTGAATCAGGTCGTCAGCTGCTTGGCTCTGCTCATCGGACGCCGTAGTATTCGGATCGAGGATATGAAACCGGATGTGTCCCTCGATCACCTCGGCCATCAATGCATCCATCGCTCCGCGGCAAGCAGAAATATTATGCAGCACCTCCGAGCAATCGGCGTCCCGGTCTAGCATTCTCTCGATGCCCGAAACTTGGCCTCCGATGCGGCGGACGCGGTTCAACAGTTTCTTTTTCTCTTCGATCGTGTGAGCCACAAAAACCCCGCCTCAAGTCTTGACAAGTATACCCCGGAGGGTATACCGTATTCAAGGGCTGCCGGGTTTTTGTACGTCTTAGGCGGTGGAACAAAATGGCCGTTCATTGGACGTGTTTGGGCTCTAAATTCGTCGATCCTGGGCCGCGAGAGGTCTGAAGCACCAACGCACTCACACGCGGAACCCTCATGTTAACAATCGATTACACTCGTCCATAAAGAGAGTCGCAGTAGACTGGTGAACTGTTGGTTCGCGCCGGGCGCCCGGCGTGTGCGCAACTGGAAAAAGCTATGCTCACTAAGCATATTCGCGCGTGCAAAGGAGTTGTGTTGATCGCGGTTTTTATCGAAGGTGGATTGTCTCAGCAGGCTCTGACCTGGCCGAAACTTCGAGATCGGTTCGAAGCAGCTAATCCAAGCTTGATCGCCAGCCGGATCGGCATTGATGAATCGAAGGCATCCGAGATTACTGCCTACCTTCGCCCTAATCCCACCGTGACGGGCGCGTTGGACCAAGTCGATCTATTCACGAAACAGCCCCCACTCAATGGGGGCGCGGATTCCTACAATCCATTCCGCTACGCGTTGCCATCTGGCTCGATCGACTACTTGCTCGAACGCCGGCACAAGCGCGAGCTTCGCCGGGACAGTTCCCAGCAAGCCACCGCCATCGCCAACTCGCGGCTCGCCGGCCAGGAACGCACCCTCCTCTTCAATCTGCGCGGCGCGTTCGTGCAAACCTTGCAGCAAAAAGCAATTCTGGAGCTGGCGGAGCAGAACCTTTCCTGTTTTGATCAAGTGCTGAAGGTGAGCCGCGATCGCAGGGATCTTGGTGACATCGCTCAAGTCGACCTGGATCGCCTGGAAGTACAGCGGGTACAGGATGAGACCGATCTGCAGACTGCCAAAGTGAACTTGCGGACGGCCAAGATCCAATTGTTGACACTGTTGAATGACCGCACTCCGATAGAACGGTTCGAGGTCACAGGGACATACGATTTTCCCGACGAGGTTCCTGCCCTCGATGAGTTTCGCAAGTTCGCACTCGATGCGCGGCCGGATCTCAAGGCCTCGGTACTGTCGGTAGAAAAGGCAAGAACAGATTACCGTCTAGCTTGGGCCAACGGATCAACCGACCCGGCGTTGGGGGTCGATTTCGCGCGCAATCCACCCATTCCGGTTTATTTCGGATTCAATGTAACGATTCCTCTGCGCATCTTCGATCGCAATCAAGGCGAGAAGGCACGAACCCAGCTGGACATCTCCCGCAATCAGCGCTTGCGCGATGCAGCGGAAGCCCAGGTCTTCAGTGATGTCGATACCTCTTACGCCGGCCTGGATAGCAATCTTGTCCTGCTGAAAACATACAAGCGAAATTACTTAGAACGAGCGACGGCCGTTTGCGACACCGTGTTGTATTCCTATCAGAACGGCGGCGCATCTTTGCTCGACTTTATCCAGGCACAGCAGGACTACCGGAGCGTACAAGTGAATTACCTGAACCTAATTGGCGCCTATTTGACCAGCACGGCCCAACTCAACCTTGCCGTGGGACGTGAGGTAATCCAATGAAGTCCCGAGAACGTGCCAGCATGGCTGCCCTCATCGCTCTGAGTCTGATCGAATGGGGTTGCAAGCAGCCCGCCAGCAATCCGCAGGCAGAGGCTCCGCCTGCGATAAAGGTCCAGAGCGTTGCGGACCGTAATGTTTTTGACGTGGATCAGCCGGAGAGATTCAAACTGGCTGAAGCGACGGCCCACACCGCTACTTCAGAGCTGCGAGTGACCGGAACCGTCACTCCGGATATTTCGAGAAGCATCCCTGTGATTTCGTTGGCCGCCGGCCGCGTCATCGAGATTCACGCTCGTCTCGGTGATTCCGTCACGAAGGGTCAGCTGCTGATGAAAGTGCAGAGCGCCGACATCTCGGGGGCATACTCCGATTATCAACAAGCCATTGCCGACGAAGGGCTGGCTGCCAAGCAGCTCGATAGGTCAAAACTATTGTTCGAAAGGGGGGCCATCGCCCAGAAGGATCTCGAAATCGCCGAAGCTGCCGAAACCAAAGCCACCGTCACAATCAAGACTACACGCGAACGCTTGCGCATCCTGGGAGTCGATCCAAATAACCCTTCGCCAGTCGTCGACATTCTGGCGCCCGTGTCGGGTGTGATCACCGACCAGCAGGTGACCAACGCCTCCGGTGTGCAGGGCCTGGCTTCGCCCAGTCCGTTCACCATCTCGGACCTGACCCGCGTATGGATCGTCTGCGACGTGTTTGAAAACGATCTGTCCAGTGTGCGGCTTGGGGAAAACGCGGACATCCGCTTGAACGCTTACCCGAATCGTCCGATCGTGGGAACGATCAGCAATATTGGTCCGGTCCTCGATCCCAATATTCGTACCGCGAAGGTCCGAATTGAGGTCCAGAACTCCGGCCTGATGCGTCCGGGAATGTTCGTGTCCGCTGTCTTTCATGGTAGGCAAAAAGAGACTCGAACAGCCGTACCTTCGACGGCCGTCTTGCACCTGCACGACCGGGATTGGGTCTACGAGCCGTTAGAGGGTAAAGGGTTTCGACGCGTAGAGGTAGTTGCCGGCGACATGCTACCCGGAGGACTGCAGGAAATCATCTCTGGACTTGCTCCCGGCCAGCAGGTCATCTCCAACGCCCTGGAGTTTCAGAATTCGGTGGAGAAGTAATGATTCGCTCGCTGGTCGAAGCCGCTCTGAGTGCCCGCTTTGTGGTCTTGGGGGTCACCGCGATTCTCTTGGTCGCCGGCTTCATCGCGTTCGAGAACCTTCCGATCGAGGCCTATCCCGACGTTGCCAACACCTGGGTTCAAATCATCACGCAGTGGCCCGGCCGGGCTGCGGAAGAGGTCGAACAACAGGTGACTGTCCCCGTGGAAATCCAGGTCAACGGCATCCCGCATCTTCTGCATGTGAGATCGGCGTCCCTCGCGGGACTGTCGGTGGTCAATCTGATTTTCGACGACGAATCCGATAATGACTGGGACCGGCAGAAGGTTTTGGAGCGGCTTGCCGCAGTGACTTTGCCAACCGGCGTCACGGCTCAGATCGGACCGGACTTCAGTCCTATTGGTTCGATTTATTGGTACACGATCGAGTCGACTAATCCCGCATACGACGTAATGGACCTCAAGTCGCTTCAGGACTGGGTCATCTCCAAGTACATCCGCTCGGCGCCTGACGTTGTGGACGATTCTTCCTTCGGCGGCATAACCCGTGAATACCAGGTCCGTGTCGACCCCGACAAACTGATCGCGTATGGTTTGAGCCTGGCTCAGGTTGAGCAGCAACTCACAAACGCCAACGCCAACGCGGGCGGAAGCTTCATTGAACAAGGCTCGCAACAGGTGAACGTCCGGAGCGTGGGCTTGGTCAAAACCGTGAAGGACATCGAGAAGACCGTCCTCAAAACACAAAACGGCGCCGCCGTGCGCGTCAACGACATCGGGATCGTCGCGCAAGGACCAAAAATCCGGCTGGGCCAAATCGGGAAAGCAATTCACCGCGGCGATGGAGTAGTCGTCGATGACAGCGACGTCGTGGAAGGAATCGTGTTCATGCGCAAGGGCGCGGGTACGGCAGCGACGCTGGAGGGTATTCACGCGGCGGTAAAGAAACTCAACGACCACGTCCTGCCTCCCGGAGTAAAGATCGTCCCATACCTCGATCGCGATGACCTGGTCCACTACACCACCCACACAGTTCTGCACAATCTGGGTGAAGGAATGCTGCTGGTGGTGATCGTTCTCTTCATCTTTCTGGGGAATGTGCGCGGCGCAATCATCGTTGGCATCACCATCCCGTTCTCCCTGCTCTTTGCGTCCATTTGTTTGGATGTGCGTCATATTTCCGCCAACTTACTCTCGCTCGGAGCCCTTGATTTTGGCATGGTCGTGGATGGGGCTGTGGTGATGGTCGAGAACATCGTCCGCCACTTGAACCGCCGCGATGGTGTCCCGCGGACACCCATTCAGAACATTCGCGCCGCCACGCTGGAAGTCCAAAGGCCCGTTTTTTACGCCATTGCGATTATTATCACGGCCTATCTTCCAATGTTCACGCTGGAACGCGTCGAAGGAAAACTGTTCAAACCCATGGCCTGGACGGTTGCTTTCGCGTTGTTGGGCGCGCTGCTGTTCTCCATGCTGGTTGCGCCGGCTCTATCGAGTATCTTCTTTCGCAAAGATGCCAAACAATGGCGGAATCCGGTGATGGAGTTTATTACCGGCCGTTACCGGGCTGCGGTCGCCTGGGCAACGCGAGAACGTTGGGTTACGGTTGGCGTGGCGGTTTCGACGCTGAGTTGCGCCATGTTCCTAGCCTTCAGCGGTGCGATCGGTTCGGAATTCCTGCCCCATTTGGATGAAGGCGCCATTTGGGTTCGCGGAACCTTGGCTCCAAGCACCGGGCCGACCGAGGGAGCACAGGTGATGGAACATGCCCGTCAGGTTTTGTGCTCTTTTCCTGAAGTCCCACAGGTGGTCACTCAATTAGGCCGGCCCGACGATGGCACCGACACCACCGGCTTTTTCAATACCGAATACTTCGTCGACCTGCTTCCAAAGGAAAAGTGGAGGCCCGTCTTTCAGCAGAACAAGGAGCGATTGATTGCCGCCATGGACCGCGAGCTGGAGAAAATCCCCGGTGCTATCTGGAGTTTCTCGCAGCCAATTTCAGACAACCTGGAAGAAGCCGTGAGCGGCGTTAAGGGCGCGCTTGCCGTGAAGATTTACGGCGACGATCTCAAGACGCTTGAAGCCAAGGGAGCTGAGATCATGGAAGTTCTGCGTGGCGTCCGGGGTGTTGAGGATCTTGGTCTGTTTCGAGTTCTCGGACAACCCAACCTTGATTTCTCGGTCGATCGCGATCAGGCGTCCCGGTTTGGTATCAATGTTTCCGACGTCCAGGATGCCATCCAGACGGCCGTTGGCGGCAATGCTCTGAGCCAGGTGCTCGTCGGCGAGCAAAGATACGATCTCGTTCTGCGTTATCTGCCGCAATATCGGGATACCCGGGAGGCCATCGAGAAGATCCGGCTGTTATCTCCATCTGGTGAGCGCGTCTCCCTGGCCCAACTCACCAACGCCAGTGTGACCGACGGCGGATCCGAGATCTACCGCGAGGCGAACTCGCGATACATCGCGGTGAAATATGCCGTGCGCGGCCGGGACCTCGGCAGCACGGAAGAGGAGGCGATTCGCAAGGTCACCGCGGCCGTCAAACTGCCGCAGGGCTACACCATTGATTGGGCCGGTGAATATGAGAGCCAGAAGCGCTCCCAACGCCGCTTGCTGCTCGTGCTGCCCGCCACCATCCTCTTTATCTTTATCATCCTTTATGCCATGTTTAAGTCGGTAAAGTGGGCGCTGCTGATTATGACGAATCTGGCGATGGCGCCCTTTGGTGGAATGCTCGCCTTGCTGATCACGGGAACGAACTTCAGCGTTTCCTCCGGCGTCGGCTTCCTTGCACTATTCGGCGTAACTGTACAAACCGGCGTGATCATGCTCGAATACATCAACCAGCTGCGGGCGAGAGGTTACACTGTTCAGGATGCCGCCGTGGAAGGCGCGGTCCTGAGGCTTCGGCCAATTATGATGACCATGCTGGTCGCGACCTTGGGACTGCTACCCGCCGCATTGTCGCATGGCATCGGCTCCGATTCGCAACGTCCTTTTGCGATCGTGATTGTGGGAGGTCTCATCTCCGGTCTGTTGCTGAGCATCTTCCTGTTACCGACACTCTACGTCTGGCTTGCGCGAAGCGGCGACCGCTTGCCCGAAGCCGACACCGAAGAACCGATTTGAGGAAGGATCTCAGTTGAGATGACCAGGGACGAAGTCTGCACACTGATCAAGCAAGTAGCGATTATCCCCGCCATTCGGGTGTCTTCCGGAGCGGACGCGCACTTTGCAGCAGATGCGGTGACGCACAGCGGAATCCCGATCGTCGAGATCACCATGACTGTACCCGGCGCGGTGGACTTGATTTCGCACCTCGTGAAGCACCATCCCAAAACCATCGTCGGCGCCGGGACGGTGTTGGACGCTGAGACGGCACACCGTTGTCTTGATGCCGGCGCCAGCTTCATCACCGCGCCCGAATTCTACATCGACGTCGTGGAATTCGCGGCGAAGCAGAACGTCGCCACTTTGCCGGGTGCGCTTACGCCAACCGAAGTAGCCGCAGCCTGGAGAGCCGGGGCCGACTTCGTGAAGGTCTTTCCGTGCGCGCTTGTTGGTGGCGAAAATTACATCAAGGCACTCCATACGTCGCTCCCCCAGATACCCCTGATCGCGTCGGGTGGCGTCAATCAGCAGACTGCCGGTGCGTTTATTCTCGCCGGCGCGGCTGCGATCGGCGTCGGGACACAATTAATTCCCACGGAGGCAATCGCGCGGCGCCAACCGGAGCGGATTCGGGAATTGGCTCAGCGTTTTATCAGATTCGTGAAGGAGGCGCGCGATCAATTGGAAGCAATCCGGAAAATCACTGTCATTCAGAAGTACGAGGACAAGGGCGAGTGCGACGGAGTGGAGGCCTCGGGGTGACATGGGGAGAAGGCAGGTGCAGGTTGAGAAGGCGGGTTTTCCCTTGGGCCGATTGTCCAAAACTTGGCCCAACGGGGAGAACACCATTTGAACACCGTTAAGAGCAACGCGGAGGTTCAGAATGAAAACACGGTATCCTCAATCCCCAGAACGAGTATTAAACACAATGTTCTGTGTTTTCAATTGACCACCGTTTCCCAAGCTGGACGTCGCGGGTTCGAGCCCCGTCTCCCGCTCCATGAGATCAATGCCTTACGGCCCTTCGACTTTCTTCTGAACTCCGTTTGAACTCCATTAAGAAATCGGCTGCCTCTAGGTACCTCCTCGGAGACGTCCAAGCGAGTTGGTTGTCAATCGCTTGACGTGATTTCCCACGTGCGAATGCCGGCGGAAATTTAAGAAGCTCAAGACGGGCACTCAAGTCCCAAGAAGGTGATTTCTGGGTTGGCGACTCCGCTTGATAGAGCAGCCTCGGCACCCCGGCGGAATACGGAATCATGCTCCCAACGGTGTGCCGAAACGGAAGTTCGCTTACTTGCGTCCACTCTTGGATCCATTAGCCATCACGTGCCCCTTCAATAAAGGAGTTCGTTTTCCCGAACATTAACCACTCAAAAGGAGAATACTATGGCGCAAACCAGTGCTGCACAACAACGAGGCACCGAACAGGCCTCTGACAAAAACGTCATTCGTCCGTATCACGTGAATGTTCCGGAAGCGGAACTCACTGAATTACGCAGGCGCATCAACGCGACAAAGTGGCCTGAACGAGAAACGGTTACCGATGCAACGCAAGGAGTACAACTCGCGACGATTCAGGCGCTGGCGCGCTATTGGGCGACGGAGTACGACTGGCGCAAGATCGAGGCCAAACTGAACGCCCTGGCTCAGTTCATCACGGAGATCGACGGGCTCGACATTCATTTCATCCACGTCCGCTCGAAACACGAAAATGCGGTGCCGCTGATCGTCACGCACGGATGGCCGGGCTCGATCACCGAACAGCTGAAAATCATCGACCCGCTGACCGATCCCACCGCACACGGCGGAAATGCATCCGACGCCTTCGATGTCGTGATTCCGTCCATGCCAGGTTATGGCTTTTCCGGGAGGCCGACCACGACCGGGTGGGACCCCGCCCACATTGCGCGTGCCTGGACCGTTCTGATGAAGCGCCTCGGATACACGAAGTTCGTGGCGCAGGGTGGCGATTGGGGCGCGATCGTCACGGAGCTGATGGGCGTGCAGGCGCCACCGGAGTTGCTGGGCATTCACACCAACATGCCAAACGTGATTCCACTCGACATCGACAAGCTGGCCTTTTCCGGCGCGCCGGCGCCCG
Organism: Bryobacterales bacterium; assembly: GCA_963802915.1. GTDB lineage: Bacteria > Acidobacteriota > Terriglobia > Bryobacterales > Bryobacteraceae > JAICMB01. The sequence goes on along the minus strand of CAWDKQ010000013.1, from coordinate 476,802 downwards.
CGAATCTCTCGGCCGACGAGAAGCTCGCCTACGAGCGGCTGAGCTTCGTCTATGCGAAGGGCATCGGCTACGGCTTTCAGATGGGCTTGAGACCGCAGACGCTGTACGGAATCGCGGACTCACCAATCGGTCTCGCTGCCTACTTCCTCGATCATGACGCGCGCAGTTACGAGATGATCGCGCGTGTCTTTGCCGGCGGGAGCGAAGGCCTCACCCGGGACGCCGTCCTCGATAACATCACGCTGACCTGGTTGACGAATACGGCCATCTCCGGGGCTCGTCTCTACTGGGAGAACAAGGGGGCGTCATTCTTCGCCGTCAAGGGCGTCGTGGTCCCGACCGACGTAAGCGTCTTCCCTGACGAACTTTATCCTGCCCCGCGGAGCTGGGCGGAACGGGCGTATCCCAAACTCATCCACTTCAACAAGCTCCCCAAAGGCGGGCACTTCGCGGCCTGGGAACAGCCGAAGCTCTTTTCAGAAGAGGTTCGCGCGGGCTTCAGATCGCTGCGGTAGGGTTCTGCCAATCGAGGTAGGAGATGCGCCATGCCTGACCCTTCGCAATTCAACATTGACCGCACCTGTCCCGGCCTGTGGACAATCACTTTCAGCAACCCGCCGATCAACATGTTTGTTCCCACAACGATCGTCGAATTGGGTGCGCTAATGACCGACCTCGAGGCGGACCCGTCCGTGAAGGCCCTAGTGTTCCAGTCGGCGAATCCCGATTTTTACATCGCCCATCTCGACGTAGCCAAGGCAGCTGAACGGCCAGAGGCACTTGGCCTCTGGCGCGACTTTGTGCTGCGTCTCTCGTCCACGCCAGGCGTGAGCATCGCCAAGATTCGCGGCCGCACGCGCGGCATCGGTAACGAGTTCGTGCTGGCCTGCGACATGCGCTTCGCTAGCCGGCAAAGCACCCTCTTCGGCAACCCCGAGGTCGGTGTCGGACTGGTCCCGGGCGGCGGAGCTCTGGAGTGGCTCCCGCGTTTGGTCGGGCGCTCGCGGGCACTAGAGATCGTGCTGAGCGCCGACGACTTCGACGCTGATGTCGCCGAGCGATATGGTTGGGTGAACCGCACGCTGGACGATGACGACCTCGACTCGTTTGTCGATACTCTCGTCCGGCGCCTAGCCTCGTTCGACCGCGAAACGCTAGCCGCGGCGAAGGCCCAGGTCAATCGGTTCGGGATGCCGACAGCCGCCGAGCTTCAGTCGAGCAACGACCTGTTCTTCCCACTGCTGGCCTTGCCAGATGCGCAGGCGCGCCGTGCGAAGGTTCGCAATATCGGTTACGGTATTCGGAGCGATTTCGAATTGAACTTCGGCCGGTACCTCCCTTCGTTCGGACTGCCGGACGATGGGGACGCCCATAAGCAGCCCGGCTGATCGTCGCCCTGGATTTCTGAACTCGGCACCGGCGTTCGACGTCCGCCAGCGCTCCATTAGTAAATGCGCTCCCCAATAAGAGAAGGCAATCTTCTGCGATTTCCGCTTGCTCCCCAACGCCGAAATTGTGCCCGGTCGCCATCCCTGTAAGGTCAATTAATCAGGCGACCTTGCGGCAGCGGCAAATACTCTTGGGATAGCATATGCAACGGCATTGCGTTCTTCGGAGCGAGTGATAGTGCCTATGCAGTACGCCTTCGTGACTCAGCATGCCCGATGAGATTAATGGGTTTATCATTTCGTCTTAACGCTGTTACTTTCGGATTCTGAACTCCGACTAGAATAGGACCATCATGATCACACTCGAAGACGCACGAAGAGTTATCGCCGCCGCCGAAAAGAAGGCGCAAGAGATTGGCCAGCCGATGAACATCGCGGTCGTAGACGCGGGCGGCAATCTGGTGGCTCACGTCCGCATGGATAAAGCCTGGTTCGGCAGCGTGGATATTTCCATTAACAAGGCCTGGACCGCTCGAGCCTTCGACGTCAGCACGAAGGATCTGGCCGGGTTTAGCCAGTCCGGCGGTGAATTCTTCGGGATTCATGGCTCAAATTACGGCCGCGTCATGATCTTCGCCGGCGGCATCCCGCTCAAGAAAGGCGGCGAAGTGGTGGGCGGAATCGGAGTCAGCGGCGGCATGGGAGCGCAGGACCAGGCCGTAGCCGAGGCAGGCGCCGCGGCATTTTAGTTCCGCGCCTCTCACCTCAAGCCAGCGCGGTTGGATGCCTCGGCTCGTAAAGGCCCAATTCACCTCCACCTGGGAGCCGGATTTTAGTCATGACACCCCATCCGGCTTCTTCCACTTCCGAACACTGGACGCCCTTCTTCTCTAGAGTCGTGATTTGAGACTTCACGTCGTCACACATCAAGTAGAGCTCGTGACGATTGTTTGCTTCGCCGGGATGAAACGCCGCTTCCGCCGGAGGCAGCTTGAAGATCAGCCAACCGTGGCCGGCGTCCACGGATGAAAATCCGAGAACGTTGCGAAAGAAGGCCCGATCGGCCTCGGCATCCTTGCTGTATACGATCACATGCGCGCCAATAATCATGATGTTGTTCCGCCGCAAACCAGTATTGACGAATCGTCTTAAGATGGAAAGAGCCATTTTGAAAACACCGGCGAAAGCAGTCATTCCACAAATCCGGCTCAGCAAACACGGCGCGATTCCGATGCAACGTCAGTTGTACCAGGGGCTGCGGCAAATTATTCTTCGTGGCCGCCTGGGGGACGGTGTCCAGCTCCCCTCGACTCGCCGACTCGCCGAAGCCCTGGGCGTTTCGAGAAACGTGGTCTTGTTCGCATACGAGGAACTGGCAGCGGAGGGGCTGGTCGACGGCCGGACAGGCTCAGGCACGCGCTTCGGGAAAACAACCGGGTTTTCCCTAACCGATTCCGATGGCCACGCTCTTCACTGTTTCGGCGGACCTAGCGCGACGCGATAGGTAACTACCGGACCATAATCGGCTTGACGCCTTGCTGCTCCACCGCGTGCTGCAGCGCCGGCAAATCGCTTTGCTGGATGTCGGACCAGCGCTTCATATACTGAGCCACTTCCGCCTTCACCTTTTCAAATTGTTTCAATGCCGCCTCGGTCGGAGCTGAATCGGAATCGCTATCTACGATCAAAGCCAAACCCGCCAAACTGCCATCCACACCTAATCCGTAGTTCAGCGAATCCTCATTGGCCTTGATCTTCAGGTTCAGCAGGTGATCCTGCAACGCGCCGAGCTTCTCGTCGAGCGCCTGCGCATCGGCCAGTTTCAAGCGCTTTTGCAGATCCTGAACCTGCGCGCGCAGATCGATGACCTGATTCGCCGCCGTATACACGCGCGTCAGTTCTCCGTGGATCTCCATCAAAGTCGCGAATTGCTTTTCCAGGTCCGCCTGCGAGGCCTTCACGCGCGGATCGAGCTTTAGCTCCAGAGGCGCAGTGAGAACCTTGCCGTCAACCGTGAGCTTGACCTGATACTTTCCAGGCAGCGCCATGGGACCCTTGGAGCCGCCCTCGTACTCAAACAGATAGTAATCCTTCACTCGCGGCGCGCCTTCATAATGTAAATCCCAGACGAAGCGATTCATACCGGGTTTAATTTCGAGCTGATTCTTGGGCTTGTCATCGTCCGGATCGAGCGGCTCCTCCAATGGCACCAGATCAGTGGACGAATAATGGCGCACGAGTTTGCCGGAGGTATCCAGAATGTCCAGGCTGGCGGCCTTGGGCTTCTCCTTCACATCGAAATAGACGATCGCTCCGGACGGAGGGTTCTGGCCGGACGTAGGCGCATCTTTCGGAGCCGGCGCAGAGTGGACGCGCCAGGCGGTCGCCGGTTCGTACAACCACACCGCGGCTTTGCGTGACGCGTCGTTCGCCTGTCTGAGAGGCGAGATATCGTCCAGAATCCAGAAGGAGCGGCCGTGCGTCGCCAGCACCAGGTCATCGCCGTGAATCACGAGGTCATGGACGGGCGTGGTTGGCAAATTGAGTTGCAGCGATTCCCAGTTTGCGCCCGCGTTGTATGAAACAAAAACGCCCGTTTCCGTTCCGGCGAATAACAGTCCTTTGCGCTTCGGATCCTCGCGCACGGCGCGAACGAAAGAGCCTTCCGGAATACCCTGCACCAGCAGTTTCCAACTCTTGCCGTAGTCGGTAGTGGCGTAGATGTACGGGCGAAGATCGTCGTTGGCGTGCCGTTCCACCGCGACCCACGCCGTTCCGGGGTCATGCGGCGAGGCGTCGATCTGGCTGATCTTGCTCCATTCAGGAAGCTCCTTGGGCGTGACATCCGCCCAATTTTTACCGCCATCGCGCGTGACGTGCAGCAGTCCGTCGTCGGAACCCGCCCAGATCAGCCCCTTCGTAAGCGGCGATTCGGCGACGGCGAAAATGGTGTCGTAATATTCCGTGCCGGTGTCGTCTATGGTGATCGGGCCGCCGGAAGCGATCTGCTTGCTCTTGTCGTTTCGAGTGAGGTCGCCCGAGATCGCTTCCCAATGCATGCCCGCATCGTTAGTTCGAAACAGACGATCACCGCCGTGGTACAGCACGTTGGGATCGTGCGGTGAACTCAGTAGCGGCGCGGTCCATTGGAAGCGATAGTCCAGACCCGCGGATCCCTTGCCATCACTGAGCACAGCGGACACGCCGACGACTTTCGCCTGCCCGGTGCGTTTGTTGAACATTGTCAGAAGGCCCTGGTAATCACCCGCAAATACGATGTCCGGATCGGGCAGGTAAGGCGCGATGTATCCGGCTTCGCCGCCGCCGACCGGATACCAATCCTGCCGCTCGATAACGCCGCCTTCAGAGCCGCTGCTAGCGATCGCTACGCTCGAATTATCCTGCTGCGAACCGTACACGTAATACGGAAAACGATTATCGGCGATCACGTGATAAAACTGCGCGGTGGGTTGATTGTCCTGCTTGGTCCAGTGGTCGCCGCCATCCATTGTGACGGTGACGCCGCCGTCGTCGGTCTGGATCATGCGCCTGGTATTCAGCGGATCGATCCATAGCCCGTGATTGTCGCCGTGCGGGACTTTGATTTTGTTGAACGTGCGGCCGCCGTCGATGGAGCGGTGAAAATCGACGTTGAGGACGTAGACCGTATTGGGGTCCTTCGGATCGGCCACCACGTGCATGTAATACCAGGCGCGCTGCGTGAGGCGATGATCGGGATTGATCAGTTCCCACTTGTCGCCGCCATCGTCGGAGCGGTACAGGCCGCCGTTGCGTGCCTCGATGAGCGCCCAGACGCGATCGGAATTAGCGGCCACAGCCACGCCGATTTTTCCATAAGGGCCTTCCGGAAGACCTTCGCCGTCGAGCTTTTTCCAAGTGGTCGCCGCCATCGCCCGATCGGTACAGGCCGCTGCCCGGTCCGCCGCTGCTCAGGGTCCAGGGCTGACGACGCACCTGCCACATGGCGGCGAAGAGAATATGCGAATTGTGGGGATCGAAGGCCACGTCGATGCCGCCGGTATTCTCGTCCACGAACAGCACCTTCGCCCATGTTTTGCCGCCGTCGATCGTGCGGAAAATACCGCGCTCCTGGTTCGGCCCGTAGGGGTGTCCCAGCGCGGCGACGAAAACAATATCGGGATCGCGCGGGTCGATGATCAGCTTGCCGATAGCGCGAGAGTCGCGCAGGCCCACGTTCTTCCAGGTCTTGCCGGCATCGACCGATTTGTAGATCGCCGTCGCCGGTAGCGGCGTTGCCGCGGATGCAGCCTTCGCCCGTGCCCGCGTAAATGATGTTGGGGTCGGACGGCGCCACGGCAAGGCTGCCGATGGAAGACGATTTTTCGTGATCGAAGATGGGTTTCCAGGTCGTCGCGCCATCGGTGGATTTCCAGACGCCGCCGCCGGTCGAGCCGAAGTAATAAGTGGTGGGATCGCCAGGCACGCCGGAAGCAGTTAACGACCGGCCCCCGCGAAATGGGCCGATGGCACGATACTGCATGCCCTGCTCTTCCTTCTTCTTGTCTTTATCTTTGTCCTTGTCGTCGACGGTTTGCGCGAGCAGGACCACGGTTGCAGCAAAGCAGTAGAACGCGAGATGTCGTAACCTCATCAGGTCAATGTTACCCGAAGGGCCGGCTTCAACGTCCGGGCTTCATGATCTTGGTCACGATATCCTCGGTCGAGTTGGGGTCGCCGTCGGCGGGCCCGTGCCATATGGCGCCCCCGTACGTGCAAACGTAGATCTTCTCGGGATCTTTCGGATCGGGAATGACACGCTGTCCCCATTTGAAATTGAAGCCTTTGATACGAGTCCAGCTTTCGCCATGGTCCTTGGACTTCCAGACCGAAGATTCGAAACCCGTCGCGTAGAGAGCGCCCGGCTTGCGAGGATCGGGCGTGACGTCGAAGATGTGCTGGTCTTTGTTGAGGACGTTTTTCCAGGTCTTGCCAGCATCGGTGGAGAGGAAGATACCGCCTCCCTGATCGCCAGACTGGACGCGTCGCCCCCACGCGCCCAGGTACAGGCGGTTATCGTCCGAAGGGTCGATCGCCAGACCGTTGGGGCCATTCGTTCCGGAGGGCAGGACAAGTTTTTCCCAATGTTCGGCGCCATCGGAGGATCGATAGATGGCGCCGTCGAGAGGGGTTCCCACGCTGCCGTCATCGCTGCGGCGGGCAATCAACAAGTACAAACGGCCTTTCGAATCGGAGATCAGACGCCATGCAAAAGGCTCGCTTCCTTCGATACCCGTGTTCTTCTGAACCCAGTGGCGTCCGCCATCCGTGGATTTGAAGACGCCTTTTCCGAAACCGCAAACGTAGAGAGTGCGGTTATCGACGGGACTCTTCGGATCAAGCCAAATGTGCGTTGCCGAGGTTTGTCCCATGCCTTCCACGCTCGGTTTCCAAGTGCGGCCGCCGTCCTCGCTCATCACGACGCCGCCGCCGAAATGCTTTACGCCGTGAGCGCGCCACATCTTGGGACGCGGAAGGTCGTGAGTATTGCCCACCACGGCCCAGATTCGACCTTTCACTTCGGGATCGAAAACAGCCCAGTACGCGGCGTTTTCCCACTCGTGTGGAATCCCACGGCTGGTCGCTTCTTTCCACCACTCCCCGCTGTGGCGGCTCTCGAATAAGCCGAGATCGGCGAAGGCGACGAACCAATGATCCGGAGCGAAGGGGTCGAAGATAATGCCGTTAGTGGTTAAGACATCGAGACCCGTTGTTGTAGTGCCGCCGTTCTCGAGACGGCGGGCATATACGCCTTGCCAAGTCTTGCCGCCGTCACGGGTTCGCATGGTACGTCCAAAATCGGTTCCGAAGCAGAGGTTGGGGTCGGCCGGCGAGACGCCGAAAGCGAAAGGATTTTCTCCCCAACCGGGACCGTAGCGCGCTGTGATCCAGGGGTCCTGGACGTTGGCGGCGGGAGTCTCGTCCGTGTCGAGCCAGACCATCTGCCAGGTTTTCCCCATGTCGACGGTTTTTGCGACACCCATGTTTTGCTTGATCCCCGGCGTGTGATCGCGAAATGAGAGATAGGCTGTTTCGGGATGGTTCAGGCTGGTGCCGACGGCACGGAGCTCCAATTGGGCCGGGCTTTTGGGAGCGTTCGAGAGAAAATCGATCGGAATGCTTTGCCAGGATGTCCCTGCATCAGTGGATACGAAGAGGCCCGTGACTCCAGTGTCTCCGCCGCGCCAGTCCACTCCGGAGATGGCGTAGAAGACCGGCCGCTCCAGTCCCTTGAGGAAACCGGCTTCAATATCGAGAAACTGCCGCACGCCGGCCGCAGCTTTATGGTGTGTCAGCACGCCGTTTTCAAGAACGCTGACCGAATCGGCCCCGGCGATATAGACCGTGCGATTGCCCTTCTGCGAAGCTGGGTCGATGTAAATCCGCCTGCCCTCCGTCGGCAAGTCTCCCAACATTTCCCATGTTTTCGCCGCGTCTTTGGATCGATAAAGCCCGACACTCTTCTCTTTTCTGATTACAGCGAAGAGAATTACGGAGTCAGCGGGATCGACGGCCAGAGCTTCGACGGCGGCATGCGATCCATCGCGCGTGACGATTTGCTCATCCGCGTGATCGCCGGATATCAGCACACGGGCGACATCGTCCGGCTTGGGAAAGATGAGCGCCCAGGTCCTTCCCTTGTCGCCACTGCGGTAAAGGCCCTCGTTGGCGGCATAGATGATGTTGCTGTCCACCGGATCGAGGACGAAAAATCTTGTTACGCCTCGCAGGTTGAACATTCGCCAGGAGTCCCCACCATCGGTGCTGATATACGATCCGGTCATGTCGCAATTGACCATCACCAGGTTGGGATCGACCGGACTTATCGTGGGATTAAACTGCGCACCGCCTCCTCCCGGACTGAGAACTCGCCAGGCATCGAGGCGCGGCGCTGAAGTCGCCGGCGGAATCAGCAAGCCGAGGAGAGCGAGTGCGGTGATCGCGATCGCTCGCGAGCCAGGTCGTTTAGCGCTGGACATTGATCGATCCTAAGGTGTACCAGCCCTCGCTATCAATCCCTTCATTCGCCAGCTTGACCGCCGGCTTGCGGGTCTGAGGATCCAGAACGCCGATTTGAAGATCGTATTTTCCCGTGGGCATGTCCGCCGGGACGAAGACTGCATCGTCGTAAACGGCATCTCCGGGCAGCCAGGTACGGATGTCGGCTGCGGTCACAAGAACCTCGCTGCGCTTTTCTCCGCGAAGGCGCAGAGCTACCGGAAATTCGCGATAGCAAGGGGCCACGCCTTTGTTCTCCCACCAGGTCTTAAAAGTAAGACGGCCTTGCGGGGCCACGCTCACGGGATATTCGAAGCGGCGCAGAACGAAGCGGTATCCCATGCGATTCAGCCAGCGCTTCACCTGCGGCTCCCACTCCGGCGGCACCGCCGACGACTTGTTGTTGAACGACGAAATGTGCCACTTGAGCGATTGGTCGATGATGTAATCGACATCCCATCCGCGGTTCTTCCACTCCTGCATCACCCAGCACGCTTCCAGACTCACGGGCCCGGTGCGCCAGGAGTCTCCAATCCCAAAATTCACGACAGACTGGGGATAAAGGTCGAACATATGGCACCAGTGGCCGTCGACGCAGCGCATATCGCCGAGGCAGTCAGCTCGCCAGCCCACGTTACGCTTTGAGAGCGCATACGTATTCGTACGGCGATCGGTGGGCTGCATCATGAGCGGGGTCTTCGGGAATGCTTCGAGATAGCTGTCGACCAGGGCGTGCATGGTGGGTTCGCTCAGTTGGTCCGTGTGTTCGCCTTCACCCCAATAGCCCACGATCGAGACGTTGACTGCTTCCAGGTTGGGATCGCCGTCGTAGCGCGCGCCCAGCGCTCGCACCAGGCTGGTCCAATACTTCACATAACGAGGGTCTTCAGGATTCGTTCGCCACTTGTCGGGAAAGGTCTTCCCGGTCTCGTCGCCCACCAGCTTGCGATACCAGTCCGGAACGTCTTCGGTCTGAGGTTCTGGTCCGTATGGGGCTACACGCAGCATCAGAGTCTGGCCGCGTTCGTGAGCGGTGTGCAAAGCCGCGTCGAGCATCTTCCAGTTGTACTGGCCCATCTCCGGTTCGACGTATTTCCAATACACGCGGAAATAGGCGATAGTCGTAAGGGGTTGCCCCGGCACGTCGAGCTTGGATGCAGCCGGGAAGGCCTGGATCGGATGGCCTTCCGTCCAACGCGTGCCCTGATTGAGCGGGTCGCCATTGAAGCGGTTCAGCGTCGTAAACCCGATGCCTGGATTCGTGAGAACGGAGTCGATCTCTTTCGGCCGCACGATGCGCGTGGTCTGGCCGCTCAGCAGCGACGCGGAAGCAAGGGCGAAAATCAGCGCTCGTGTCATCGGGCCACCGGGACGGGGTTGGGAATGTCTTCAGGCACATCGGGACCGGGACGGGCGGGGCCATGCCAGACGCTGCCGCCATAAGTGTTGATGTAGATCATGTCGGGATTAACGGGATCGATGATTACGCGGTGGCCCCATTTGAACGTGTAGCCGCGCAGGCGATTCCAGGTCGCGCCCGCGTCATCGGAGCGCCATGCAGCGGCGTCGAAACCGCAGGCATAAATCACATCCGGGTGCTTCGGGTCGACCGTTACATCGTAGACGTGCTGCGACTGTTGGAAGACCGGTTTCCAAGTTGCGCCGGCATCGGTGGTTAGAAACACGCCTCCGCCGATGTCCACGCCCGGGCGGCCTTGCCCCCATGCCGAGAGATACATACGCGTGTTGTCACGCGGATCGAGCGTGAGCCCCATCGGGCCGTTGACATTGTCCGGCAGAACCATCTTCTCCCAATGTTCTGCGCCGTCGCGGGAACGATACAGCGCGCCGTCGCCGCCTTGCCCGAGGTCGCCATCGCTGCGTCTTGCCACTACGAGATAGAGAGTACCGTCGTCGGCGCGAGTGAGCCTCCACGCAAAGGGAACCTGTCCCTCGATGCCGTTGTTCTTCAACGTCCACGTCTTCCCGTCGTCGGTGGATTTGTAGACTCCTCTTCCGAATCCGCATGCGTAAAGCGTGCGCGAGCCGACGGGGCTCGACGGATCGAGCAGGAGATGCGTCACCGAGGTCGATGGCATTCCAGTGTTCGAGGGCTGCCAGGTGTTGCCGCCATCCTTCGAAACACCCACTCCACCGACGAATTTCAGAGGATCGCGATTGCGCCACATCTTCGGACGAGGCAGATCGTGGACGCCGCTGAATGCACCCCAGAGCCGGCCCTTCACCTTAGGATCGAACACGACCCAGTAAGTTGTATTGCGCCACTCAGACGGAACACCGTGAGTAGCGGATGTCCAGGAGGCGCCTCCATCATGGCTTTGAAAAGCTCCGATATCGGTGTAGCTGATGATGACGTGGCGGATATCGAAAGGATCGAAGTGCACGCCATAGTTGGTCGTCACGTCCAGCCCTCGAGTGGTCCAGCCGTCGCCCTTGGGCACCGAGGTCACGGTCTCCCAACTCTTGCCGCCATCGAGCGTCCGATAAGTACGGAACAGGTCGGTGGCATAACAGATATTGGGGTCGGTGGGAGCAACACCCAGGCTCCAGGGAGCGTCGTGAAAGACGTCGTGTCCGCCTTCCCGCACGCGAAGCTCGATCCAGGACGGTTTATGGTTGTTCGAAGGGAGATGCCCTTCGCGATGAATGACGGTCCAGGTGCGCCCGCCATCGGTAGTCTTCTCGATGGTGTTGAAAGCGTTCCCTGCTTCCTCACCTTGCCTGATGCCGCGGTATCCGACATAAGCCACGAGACCGTTCCGCGCCGACGTTGCGATGGCTTCAAAGCGGCCCGCAGGCGGCGTTTGGGATACGTGCCAGCGTGAGCCACCATCGTCCGAGATCTGGATTTCACCTCGCCGCGTGGTGGCGTAGACGTACGTCCGGCCATCCTTTCTTCCGGCACTGGCGCGTGCGATTCCAGCCGGCACGGGCGCAAGCGGCGTCCATTTGCCAGCCTCGAAGCGATACGCTCGGCGATCTCCAATAACGAGCAGCGCATCCGGTTCACTCGCGAGCGTCAGAATGCGTTCCGATGGAAATTCGTGCTGGCGCGTCCAGGTCTCTCCACGATCCGATGAGAAGTAGAGTAACGAAGCTCCGACGCCGCGCTTTCCAGTGAACGCGAGCCAGATATGAGAACTGTCCCCGTCTTCCACCAGGATGCCCGAGATCACAGCTCCACCAGGAAAGCTGCTATCGCCTGTGGTCAGAGTGTATTCCGAGTGATCCCCGTTCTGGTGTTCGACCGTATTCTTCCGTGGATCGGGGAAGATCATGTTCCAGGTGCGTCCGGTGTCGTCGCTGCGCCATAACGCCTGGTTGCCGGCGTAGATCACGGCAGGATTCCGGGAATCAAAAGCGAGGGTTTCAACAACGCTACGCAAATTGAACATGCGCCAGGACTGCGCGCCGTCCAGAGTGATGTAGCCGCCCGTCATGTCGCAGTGCTCCACGACAATCCTGGGATCGTGCGGGCTGATAGTGGGCGCGATCATGGTTCCGCCGCCACCGGGTCCGATGATCTTCCAGGGGTCGAAGCGCGGGGCTGGCGCCTGCGCGTAAACCGGCGCGGCTAGGATCGCTAGCAGGGTAGCGGAAAGACAAGAATAACGAATCAATCTGAATGTTAACGAAAGTAACCGTAGGCGTCAAGGGTTTCTTTTATCGTTCAGAATGCTATGCGTAGGGCGTATAATCGTCTCGTAATGCCGCGCAACAACTACGTGCTGGTGGTCCTCGACAGTTGCCGCTACGACGCTTTCGTCAAGGCTCGCCCCAAGGCCGCGCGCAAGCTCGGGAAGTTGGAGCGCCGCTGGTCTTACGCGTCGTGGACGTGTCCCTCGCATTTCAATTTGCTCATGGGGTTAATGCCCCACACCAACCCGACGCATGTTTTCGCTTCGGAGTACTATAAGAAAGAGTTTCTGAAGTACAACGAGCGCCTAGGCTGCACGGATTTCGAGTTCAAAGCGCTGGTCCCACGGCTGTACCTGCCCCCGTTCCTGAAGGACACTCTGGGTTACTCGACCCATGCCATGGTTTCGCTACCGGTGCTCAATCCCAAGACGCCAATCAACCTGGGTTTCGACACCTTTAAGCTGATGGACCGGCATAACGACATGCGTGCGATGGTTCGCGCCATGAAATTCTCTGAGGATAAGCCTTCGTTCTACCTGCTGAACGTGGGCGAGACGCATTATCCTTACGCTTTACCGGACGAGCCCGAGGAGAACTGGCCTCGAATCCATGGTGTACACGGAGTTTTTAAACATTTAGATGAACTTGTGGTCGGCGGCAAACTCGTCCAGCGTAAAGGCAAGTTTTTCAACGAACGGCAACTCGCCACGCTGCGGCAGCGCCAGATCGGGACCGTGAAATACCTGGATACGGTGTTCGAGGAAATGTTCGATCTGCTGCCTAAGAACACCTACGTCACGATCACAGCCGATCATGGTGAGCTGTTTGGAGAAGACGGCTTCTTCGGCCACGGTCCGATCGTGCACGAGAAGGTTCTCGAAGTCCCGTTTATCGAAGGCAAGTTGCGGTGATGTATTTACCTATACTTCCGGCCTATATCGGGCCGGGCGCGGGCTTCGCGTTTCTTGGCTCGTTCCTTACCATGCTGGCCGGCCTGGCGATGGGCCTGGCGTCGGTGGTGCTCTGGCCTTTCCGCGTCCTATGGCGTGCCGCACGCGGGCGCGGCAGTTACAAACGCGCCAAGGTGCGCAAGGTCATCGTGCTCGGACTCGATGGCTTCGACCCGGTCGTCGCCGAGCGGCTGATGGCGGAAGGCAAGCTGCCGAATCTGGCGCGGCTGCGCGAGAGCGGGACCTATCAGCGGCTGCGCACTACTTTTCCGGCGCTGTCTCCCGTGGCGTGGTCGACCTTCGCGACCGGCGTCAGCCCTGCCAAGCACAACATTTTCGACTTCCTTGACCGCGATCTGCGCACGTGCATGCCGCAGCTTTCCTCGGCGCGGGTCGGCAAGCCGCGACGGGTATTGAAACTCGGCCGATACCGCATTCCGTTGAGCGGGACGCCAGTCGAATTTAGGCGCAAGAGCCGCGCGTTCTGGAACATTCTCGGCGAGCGAGGCGTTGACTGCACGATTCTACGCGTTCCCATCACTTTTCCACCGGAGAAATTCTCCGGGCGTATGCTCTCGGCCATGTGCGTCCCCGACCTGCGCGGGACGCAGGGCAGTTTCTCCCAATTCACCACGCGGGTTGAAAAGGTGCAATACGAGAGCGGCAGCCGCTATCCGTTACACCGCGACGGCGACTGGCTGGAAGGGCAAATCGAAGGGCCGCCGGACACATTCAAAGAGAACGGTCTGCCACTAGCCATCCCGCTGCGCCTCCGCGTTCAAAATGACGATTCAGCCGATCTCGAACTGGATGGGGAGCGGCGGGTGCTGCGTGCCGGCGAATACACCGATTGGATATCGCTCGAATTCAAATCGGCTCTGGGGCCGAAAGCTTGCGGCCTGGTCCGTTTTCTGCTGACCGAAACTTCACCGCAAGTCTCGCTGTACATGACCCCGATTCAGCTCGATCCGGAGCGGCCCGCGCTTCCGATCAGCCATCCCTCCTACTATGCGGCCTATCTCGCCGGGCTTGTCGGCCCCTTCGCCACCGTCGGACTCGCTGAAGACACCTGGGCGCTGAATGAGCGGGTGATCGATGAAGACGCGTTTCTCAAACAGAGCTGGGACATTTTTGAAGAACGCCGCTCCATGTTTCTGTCGGCGCTTTCAACCGCTCGACGCGGGGTGGTGGCCTGCGTGTTCGACACCAGCGACCGTTTGCAGCACATGTTCCATCGCCAGATGGGTGAGCCGGGCGATCCGCATTGCGCAGTGATTGAGGACATGTATCAGCGTATGGATACTCTGGTCGGTGAGACGCTACCGTTTGTGGATCCACAAACTGCCCTGTTCGTCGTCTCCGATCACGGCTTCCGCTCTTTCCGGCGCTCGGTGCATGTCAATTCCTGGTTGCATCAAAACGGCTACCTGGCCCTGCGCGAGAATCGCGATGTGTCCAAGCCTTTCTTTGCGGACGTCGACTGGACCCGGACTCGCGCCTATGCCTTAGGCCTGTCCGGTCTGTATCTGAATCTTCGCGGCAGAGAGGCGCACGGGATCGTGCCGCCCGAGGATGCCGCGGCGCTACGCAGCGAAATCGCCGAGGGCCTGATGGCGCTGCGCGATGAAGATGGCCAAGCGCCGATCGCCCATGCGTATCCGACCGCGTCGCTCTATCGCGGGCCCTATCTCGATGCAGCGCCCGACTTGATTGTCGGCTACTCGGACGGATACCGCATTTCATGGGAATCGGCGGTTGGCGAAGTGAAAGAGTGCGTCATCGAGGATAATTCGAAGGCTTGGAGCGGGGATCACTGTATCGATCCGGTTCTCGTGCCGGGAGTGCTGTTCTCGAATCTGTCCCTGTCGGCGAATAATCCCGGCATTGAGGATCTGGCACCCACGGTTCTGGACTTATTCAGCGTCGCAACACCCGAATGGATGGACGGCCACGCACTCACAACGTGACGCGCAGTTTGCTGCGGAAGGCGAGCGCCGTTACAGTAGAAATCACGCAGAACCAGACCACCCAGTTGGTGGAAACGCCGAGCAGCTCCAGGTCCGCGCGCGGATATTGGACTTCGATCCACTCGATTCCTCCTGACTCGCGGCTTCTTTCGGGCAGGTAATGCAACCCTGGACGCGCCTCGATCCGCTTGACGGCGCTGTCTCCCCCTACATGCACAATCACGTCCCCAAGCCCCGCCTGCTTCACTCGCACACGCCAGCTCACTTCATGTTCCGCCGGTACCTGCACGGGAGGCGACTCCACGGCCAACCAGACAGGTGCGATCAACTGCGCGCCCGCTGTGCTCCCGCGCAATCGAGCAGTTATGATCGTTGAGTGGCCGGCTGCCAACGGAGCGTGCCCCCACATGGCATCCAGATAATCCCAAGCGAAGAACAGTGGGATCGCCACCGCGAGGAACGGCGGCAGGAGCAATGCCATGTATCTCAGATTCCACGCCAGCAAGCGGCCCTGGGAGCGCAGGATGGTTACGGGATCGTCGCCAAATAACCGCATCGCGAGCAGGTGCGCACGCACCCGGCGGCGCGTCGCCTTCAGAGCACGTTGGTTTGAAGTCGCTTTAAAGGCCCACAGGATCAGCACGCCGGCGACAGCGCTGAAGGCAGCCAGCGTCAACAATGCCATCGCTCAGTCGATATACCCAAGGCCTTTGAGCTTCTTCACGATGTCTTCGTCGGTCTGAGCATCCTCCAGCTTGGCGAGTTCGCGCTCGATGATATGCTCGACGAACTCCTGCGGCGAGCTGTATCCTCCGGCCTTGGCGCAACGCTCCACTCGCTGGCTCAGTTCCTTCTTCAGTTTGATAGTTCCGCTAAACATAATTATTTCAGCTCGGCCAAAGCTTCGCGCACTTGAGGGATGACAGTCTTGAACTGGCCCGGCGGCGCCTTGGCTAAGAACTGTTCAAACGAAGCGCGGGCACGATCGCGTTCACCAACAATTTTATACAGCAGACCAAGATTCAAGTAAGCTTCTACGAGGTTCGGGTCGAGTTCCACAGCCTTTTCGAAATACCCACGCGCGGTTGTTCCATCGTTTCGCTGGATCGCCAGCACACCGAGTCCGTTCTGCGCCGCGGCGTTCGACGGATCGATGGCGACGATGCCTTTTAGCACCCGCTCCGCATCGGCCGGCCGTCCCGTTTCCAGATAAGCGGTCGCCAGATTCGCCTGGGTTGCCGTGTCGGCCGGATTCATTTTGACCGACTCTTCATACTGCGGAATCGCTTCCGCTTTCTTTCCCGCGCGCACCAGCAGATCTCCCAGGCGCGAGTGCAGCCGTCCATTGTCGAGTCCCTTTTCCAGCGCAGTCCGATAAAGGGTCATGGCCTGGTCGTAATGCCCGGCCTTCTCCAATCTCGCGCCGAGAGATTGATACAGCAGCGGGTTAGTGGGATCCTCGCGCACCGCCTGTTGCAGCAGCGCGATACGCCGCGCATCGGGAGGGCCGGACTGCGGCTGCTCGGCTTCATTCATCAGCTTCAAAATCGCGACGCGATCCTTGGGATCGGCCCCCTGGCCGTCGAGACTGTAGGAGCGCGAAGTAAACCCTGCCGTATATCCGAGCGATTTCAATTGCGCTAGCGTGCGCTCATCCATCTGCGCCGTCTCTACCTTTTCCGGACCCGTGGAGTGGCTCACGGCGGCAAGCTGAGCTTCCATTTTGCGAACCTCGGACGCATGTTCCGCCAGCACATTATCGGTTTCTTTCGGGTCGCGGCTGAGATCGTAAAGCTCAGGCTTCGGCGCGCGAATGTATTTCCATTGATTCGTGCGGATAGCGCGAAGCTCGGCCCATCCCATATTGATTTTCGGAAACAGCGTTTCGCCGTACGAGACTGCGGTGGCGGCGTCCTTGCCGCTGAAGAACGGAACCAGGCTGACACCTTCGACAGCCGCGGGAGCCGCACCGCCCAGCAAATCCATGATTGTCGGCAGCAGATCGATGGTTCGGGCTTGCTGCTTCACTCGCAATCCGGAGGGAACTCCGGGGCCAGAGAGCAAGTAGGCAATGCGCAGCGTCGAATCGTAGAGGAACACGCCGTGCGAGAACTCGCCATGTTCGCCCAGGCTCTCGCCATGATCGGAGAGCACAGCGATCACGGTTTTCTCCGGCGGCGACTTGCGCCCGAGAGTCTCCATCAGACGCCCGAGTTCGCGGTCGGCATAAGCGATTTCACCATCGTAAGGCCGATCTTTATATTGCTCCCGAAATGGAGCAGGCGGATCGTACGGCGTGTGTGGATCGTAGAGATGCACCCACATGAAGAATGGCTTCTCGCCGCGGCCATTCAGCCACGCAACCGCGTGATCCACGGTATCGCCGGCGCGGCGCTCGGCATCTTCGAGAAACTCCTGGGTGTTGCCCGGCCGGGGCATCTGGTCGTCATAAACGGCAAAGCCGTGGTCGAATCCAAAGCGTTTTTTCAGCACCGCCGAGCTGATGAAAGCGCTAGTGTCCCAACCACGCTCCTGAAGGATGCTGGCCAAAGTCGGGATGGACGGAGAAAGGATGAATCCGCCGGTGTCCCGCACCTTGTGCGTCGGCGGATTGAGCCCGGTGAAGATGCTGGCGTGGGACGGCGGAGTGAGAGGAGTCTGGGTTACGCCGTTCTCAAAGAGAGCGCCGTGTTGCGCGATGCGATCGAGCGTGGGAGTTTCGATCTTGTCGTAACCATAGCAATGTAAATGATCGGGCCGAAGTGTGTCGATGGTGATGACAACCACGTTGAGCGGGCGCAGAGTTTTCGGGGCAGTCGTGCGAGGACGTTGACAGGAGACCATCGCGCCGAGAGCGCAGACACAACACAATAGCGCTCGCAGGGAAAAAGACAGGGGGTACTGCATTCGATAATTCAGGATACATCCTAAAAAGGAAAGCGGAACGGTTCCATTGTGAGGACCCGTTCCGCTCCACGCGTACACGCTCAGGGGGCTAGAAGGTGATACGCAAGGCCATTTGGAGCTCTCGCGGTCCTTGTTGGACATCGATGATCTGGCCGAACTGTGGATCTCCGACTGTTGTATCGGGGTCGCCCAGTCCGGTGCGATTGAAGACATTGAAGGCGTCGCAGCGATACTCGAGGTATTTGCCCTCGCCGAACGGGAATCGTTTGAAAATGCCCATGTTCTCCGACGGCTGGAAGGACCCTCGCAGATTACCGTAATAGCGCGGCGTATTGCCCAGCGCCAAGACCACGCCATTTGCCGTCGTGGGAGGGTTCACGAACGCGGCTGGATTCAGGTATTGTATGCCGATACTGGCGGCGACGTTCAGATGCCCGGTCTTGGGAACAGTTAACGGCATACCAGGGACCACGTCGGCTCGAATATCGCCATTGAAGAGATACCCGCTGGTATCGATGCTGGTGCCGATCGACAGCGCATCGCCGGATTGGTATTGCTGGTTGGCTGTAACCGTCCAGCCTCCCAGAATCTGGTTCGTGATGCCGCCGCGGTTCAGGAAATGGCGGCCTTTGCCGACGGGTAATTCGTAAATCCAGGTCAGACGCAATTGCTGGGGATGGTCGAATGCAGCCACCGACCTCTCCAACCCGCGGTTGTAGACATCCTGGGACGTTCCGCCGTAGTAGATGTTGGCGCTGTCGGTGTTGGTGAGTGTCTTTTGGAAGGCATAGCCGATCAGGAACCCAAGTCCATGGGAGGTCTTGCGTGTGGCTACTATTTGCAGCGCGTTGTAGTTTGATTTGCCAAAATGCGGGAACTGGAAGGCCACGGCGCCGCCCGCATACTGCGGATAAGGAAGCAGGGCTTGTGCCACACTTCCCGAAAAACCGGCGTAAGGCAGTGGAATACTGGGGTGCATCGAGACGTCGTCGAGCAACGCGTCCCCCAGGCTCAGATATTTGGGATTGAGCTGGTTCATATTCGCAAAGTTGCCGGCGTTCAAGCGGGAACCTCGGTTGCCGACGTAGTTGGCAAGGATCGAAGTGTCCTTGTCGAGCAGGTATTGCAAACCGAAAGTATAGTTTTGCGCGTACGGCTGACGATTCGAGTTCGGGGCGTTATAGATAATGCCAGACCCGTTGTCCAACGAGGGATCCTTGTTCGGAAGCGTGTGCGTGTAAGCCGGATAGCCGTTATCCCAGTTGAACACTGGCGCCAGGGTTGACGTGGGGAAGTTGTTCGCGCCCGAATAACCATCGATAGTAGCGAGACTCCATTGATTGGCGATGGGCGGCGTGTACATCAGACCGTAGCCGGCGCGGATTACGAGTTTGTCGTTGACAGCGTAGGCGAGCCCTAAACGGGGGCCGAACTCGCCCCAGTACGTATTCTGGAAGGAATTGCGATGCATGTCGCTAATGAAAACCAGCGCCCCGGGATAACCTCCCGCTCCAGGATTCGGCGTCGTGGGGCCCAATCCGGATGAGTCGCCATGGGTTTCAGTGACTCCACCGACGACGTCCCAGCGCAAGCCCATGTTGATGGTGAGACGGCGAGTGGCCTTCCAATCGTCGGCCACGTAGAAAGCGGGGTTCCAGACGCGACTCTTGGGATTGACCTTGTCAATAGTCTGGCTGGACTTGGCGACGTCACCCAACATGAAACTGGCGAAGGAATAGCCAGTAGTGCCTTCATTCTGAGGGTCGGCGGTCTGCCAGGCGCCAAACGTAAAGGTTCCCGTCGTGTTGCCACGGAAGTCTTCATCGTAGAAATACTTGCGGACCTCGGCGCCCCACCGGATGGAGTGGTTACCGTGAACCCACGTAGTATCGTTGGTGAAGATGGCGCTTCCGTTCGGCTCGACGCCGGCATTGCTTCGTCCCAGTTGGGTCATCGAACCGCCTTGCAAGGTGGTTCCCGTAAAATCGACCTGCGGGAAGGTCGTCTCCGCGACGCCGGTCAGGCCGAGCTTGCTCGGCCAGTCGCCGCCGAGCGACAGCGAACTGTTCGAATCCCTAAAGTTGTTATAGCCGAACGCGAAGTGATTCAGCAGGGTCGGAGTGATGGTGTAATCGTAGCCCACGCGGATCATAGTGCCGACAATATCCTGTTGGGCGAAATCTCCGGAAGCGCTGCCCGGGACGGGCAGATATCCTTTGCCCGCGCCGTTGTAGCGCAGCCGCTCGTTGGAGCTCACATACACTGTCAGTTTTTGTTTATCCGTGAGGGTCTGATCGAATTTTCCGCTGTAGGTGTCCAGGTTAAAAATCGGCTGGTTATTAATCCCAGGCATGTTGCGGAGGTCGCCCGCCAGCAGCGGGTTCGGAATCGGCGCCTGCGTCAGAATCGCTTGCGAGACCTTGCTGATATCCGACTTGGGGATGATATTCCCGGCGAACGGCGTACGAGAGTATGTGCCGTCCGCATTCTGGACCGTGCTATTGGGATCGAAGATGGCTTGGGAAAGCTCCGAGAAATCGCCATCCTTCATAGCAGCCGTGGGAAGCGTGCGGCGTCCGCTGATCTCGCCTTGGCGCTTGCGGTCGCCTTCGTAGCTGAAGAACCAGAAGCTTTTGTTTTTGCCGTTGTAGATCTTCGGCAAAACGACCGGGCCGCCCATGGCACCGCCAAAGCTGTTTTGCTTGAAGGGAGCCTTGGGGTTATCGAAAGCGTTGTTGTCGTACCCGTTCGCGTTAAGAACGTTATTGATGAAATAGTCGTAGCCGGTGCCATGCAGTTGATTGGTGCCGGACTTGATATCGAAGTTCGCAACTGCGGTCAAGCCGCCGCCGTAGGCCGCATTGAGGCCGCCGGTCTGGAGCCGGAATTCGTTCACCGCGTCCACGCTGGGCTCGAACTCGTCCGTATCGCCGGCGATGTCCGCGCGCCCGATCGAGATTCCTTCGATGTAGACTTCCTGCGAACCTTGTGGCGAGCCGTTAATGCTGCCCTGGTACGAGCCGCCGGTGGTGCCAGGCAGGCTGTTGAAGACGAAGGCCTGGATCTGGCGTTGGCCGTCATCGTCGCTGCTGATCGGCCACTCGTGGTAATCTTCGGGGGAAACTGCGTAACCGACCTCCGAACTGGACGACTCCAGCCGCGTGGCATCGGCGCTCACGCTGACGCTGTCGGAAGTGGCGCCAAGTTCCAATTTCAAATTTGCGGTTACCACCGACGCGACCGCAACCACTACTCCGTCCACCACGGCAGTCTTAAATCCCTGTACGCTGGCCGAAATCCTGTAAGTGCCCGGCGGCAGCGCTGGAATGCGGTACACGCCCCCCGAGGTAGTAACAGCCTTGAAGACCACGTTGGTTTCTATTTCGATGGCAACAACGTCCACGTTGGGGACCACAGCGCCGGCGGCATCTGTGACTAACCCGGTAATAGCGCCGCGATCGCCTTGTTGAGCGAAGGCCGGTAAAGCCACGAACAGCAGCGCGATGCAGACTACAGTAAGCGAGAACAATCTGATACGCATACTCTCCCTTGCTTGAACCACAAAAGTTGGGTGTCGGTGAGCAGAGTCACATGCTAGCCGAAGGAACTTGCCAAAGCTGCCACTCCGGCTCATTCGGGTTTCCGAAATCACCATTAATAGAAAATCCCCTTTGCTGCAACCTATCATGAAACAAAGACAAACACAAGGAAAAAAGATAGCTAACGGAAGAGATTCTGGGTGTAGCGAAGCGGCGGTAGTGGATGGTACGGATTCTGTGCAGCATATTATTTAACAACTTAGGAAAGATCCAGCAGGTTGGGGAACGGTGAGCAATGACGAAAAGAAAGTTCGGAGCAAGAAAACGCAAGCTCGTCAGAGCGCAGGACGGCCCGTCATCTCTGGCAGAGGCGAGATCCCGAATTCCTTGAGAATGGTTACCGTAAGGTCGGCGAGAGTAGGGTCGTTCAAACGAATGGGACGGTTCGCGAGGAGGGTGCCGGGTACCTTGAGGGGATCGATGCAATGGTCGGCAATCCAGAGGTCGTTGTTGTCTTCGAGGATGGGCGCGGGTGTGGCGCCCAGCGCGGTTTGCCAGGAGCCCCGGTAGCCGATGTTGTAGCCGACGATCAGGTCGGGAGCAAACTCGAGATCGTGCCCTCGGTAAACTTTCCTTGGATCATAGACCGCGTCAACCACAACGGCGCCATCGTTGGTATCGCGCAATGCGAGCAGTTTTTCCGAGATGCGGCGCAGCACCTCTTCGCGTTCGGCGCCGTCCGCGACGATGCCATGCTTCTCACGGCCGCGCAAATTCACGTACAGGCCATTGAGACCCATCGCGTAGGCTTGCGTCTTGGACCAATCGACATGCTCGAAACCCTCGCCGGCTTCGGTCAGGGACGGGTCGTCGAGACGCAAGAAGCCTTCGGACCGCAGCCATGAATTAACGTGGAACGCGCGATCGAAGCGGGCGAACCCGTGGTCGGACATGACCATGATCGGCGTTGAGCCCGCACGTGCCATAACCCAGCCGATTTCGCGATCCACGCGTTGATAGCTCTTGAGAAGCTCGTCGTCGTGTTTACCCCACAGCATGTGCGAATTCTGATCCAGCGTCGAGAAATAGAAAAACAGCAATCCGGTCTTGAACTGCTGGACAGCCTGCCGTAGCAGTGAGAACTCGTCGTCGGCAACCAATCCGCTCTGCGACAGATAGTCGTGTAGGTCGAAGTAGCCTGCGCGGTAAACCGCAGTATCCTCGGCAATGCCCTGGGTGTAATAAGGCCCGATCTCATCCGTCAATTGGCGGCTGTAGGAAGCCGGCGTAGAGATGGGTAGCGCGGGTGCAGCCGAATCGAGATTTATCGGCGATACATACAGCTCCAGAACGGGGCGATACTGTTTCGCGTAAACCCGGAACATTCCGCGCACAGAGTTTATGCCCGGAATGAGGGTGAAATCGGCATGAACCCATCCCGACCACTCGTGCTCGTTCAGGATGAACAAGCTGTCACCCATGCGGAATCGTGCTGCCGGCGCTTGTGGATCTACGTCCACGGTCATCTCGACCGAGGTCTGGGCGCGGTCCTTGCGCAGCGTGTTCGGTGGTCCGGCGATGGATAGCACGACATGGCCGTCCTGTGGGTTCACTTTGAGGATCTGTCCACCCGGGACTGCATGAGAAAGTTCCAGCGGATCGTCCGTGTAAAACGCAAAGGTCCCGAAGCCGCCTTGCAAGTCGGGTGTGCCCATGCCCGCGAGCGTTCGCGCTTCGGTCCGCAGCGGCGGGAAATTGTTGGGGATGCGAATGACGATGGACGGAACGCCGCGATCCTCCAGCAATTGCCAAAAGGCGGTTCCTTGTCGCAGCAAGCGTACGTGCCCGGACGAAATGGGCAGCCGGTAAGGTCCGATGGATAAATTGTGGGTGGGCTCGTCGGTTTCGGCCATGGATGAAAACGGCTGCAAGGTCTTCGGGTCGCGATGAACGAAATCGAATACTCCGTGACCGCCGGGGTCGAGGCCCGTGATGAACGTGGACCACGCGACCGGGCTCTGTGGCGGGATGGTGGTGCCAAGCCTGCGGAAATCGCCCTGACTGCGCAGCGCCGCCATGTTGGGCAGCTCATCCCAATGGCGCTCGATAAATCCGGGATCCATCCCGTCAACGCCGAGC
Source organism: Bryobacterales bacterium (assembly GCA_963802915.1). Classification (GTDB taxonomy): domain Bacteria; phylum Acidobacteriota; class Terriglobia; order Bryobacterales; family Bryobacteraceae; genus JAICMB01. Next base: position 453,214 of record CAWDKQ010000013.1, on the reverse strand, counting down.
ACGATCAGCCGTTTGCCTGCTGTCGCGTCGTGCCGGCAGCCTGATGTGAACACCAGCGCCGCAGCCAGCGTCAGCGCGACAGACAATTTATGCATGAAATTGAAGTGTATCGCGGCTCACTTTGTCAGCGATCAACGAAAACGCGTTTTTTGAACACCGTCCCGACCGATTCGCCGACGGCGCCGAGAACGGGACCGCGGTACAGAGGGTCATCATCCACGCCGAGGCCTGTTCTTTGGTGGGAGTGGACGAGCAGGCGATATCATCCACGTCATAATTGTGCGGGGTGGTGTTCCATCATCGGCACCAAAGGCGCGCATCTTGCGATGGGGCGACTCCTACGGTTTTGACACGGCCCGTTGGAGCTTCTGGCGAAGTTTTTCCTCTCTTGTATGCCGGTGAGGTTTTTCATCAATCTTGCATCCGTCATCTCGAATTGTTCAACCCGACGCCGTGGGGCTGAAGCTCCGCACGACGAGACGTGCAAAGCTCAGCCTTGTATCCGCCGGGTTACGCCGGGAAGAGATTCGTCATCCATGCAGTCCAGGCGGACTGGTCGCGAGCGACGACGGCCTCTGCCGTGTCGCCATAGAGATAGATGCTCACTGTGACCCATGCTTTCTTGCCGGCGGGGCAGGCGGAAGCAAACACCGCCCCCGGAGCGGGCAGATCGACGCGTAACAGCGTGTGTGGATTTCCGGCAGCATTGACTGAGTCGACGATGCCGCTCAATGGAGGTGCGCCGTCGCCGGCATCGCGCCGCTCGCCCGGCGCTGCCCCCGCGAGATTCAGGGCGTCCGCGAGTTTCTCCCATGCGCCCGAGGCCGAGGCCGCCGGCATCGCCATGAGTTGGATTTGCGAACTCGGCTGGCCGGCGAAGTGCTCCAGATACAGCCGCAGAATGCGGAAGAATGAGGGCCAGCCGGATTCGGTACCGGTCAGTTGATTGTCCCAATCGTCGGTCTCGGCGAATAGGCTGTGCACCACGCGCACTATACATGTGCCACCGTCACGCGCTTCCACAATCCATTCGGTGGCGACGGTAGGCGCCTTCGGCCCCCAAGACCCTTCGGCCGTGAAGCGATGCGGCGCGTCCCATTCGGTGATCGTGGAGACGGAGTCCATGCCCCCTCCGAAGTGGTGAGTGACGGTGCCGCCGAGGCGGCCATCGACCTCGGCGGGCACAAACCATGCGGCCTGGCCCGGACCGGTGGCGATTGCTTGCCACACCTGTTCCGGGGTGCCAGGCACCTCCACCTCCACCTGCACCGAACGGCGTCCGTTCGCTTCTTTTTTTACGCTCATACTGCGGTCTCCTTGTTTGTTTGGGGTAACGGGTGCGCCACCAGAACGAGGCGGTGCGGGCGTCCGCCCGGGGCGGAAGCGTCATGATAACGAGCCGCGAGCTGAGTGATCGCGACGGTAAGTTCGCTGCTGAATTGCGCGCGCTCGGCGGCCGAGCGGAAGCGGATCTCGGTGTCGATTGAGAGCGTGGCGAGGCGCTTGCCGGTTTCGCGCGCGCGGGTGGCGAGTTCGCTGACTTCACGGACGACACGGGCCGCCAGTGCGATCAGATAGCCCGCCGAGAGGCGATCGCGGCTGCGCCCAGGGTCGGACGCCGCGGGGCCCATGGCGGCGGGCGACACCACGTAAGACGACGCGGTGGCTTCCACCAGGCGTTCTGTGATGCCGCCCCACTTGCGTTCGCTGGTAGGGCGCACCAGGTGGTGGCTCTCCAGGGCGCGCAGGTGGTAGTTCACTTTTTGGCGTGGAAGGGCGAGGCGCGCGGCCAGGGTGGCCGCCGACGCCGGCTCCGACAATTCGGCCAGGAGCCGCGCGCGGATTGGGTCGAGCGCGGCGGCGGCGGCCTCCGGAGACTGTATGACCTCGACATCCAGCACGAGAGTATTAGAACATTGACAAATTAAGTTGTCAAGCGAAAAGCGCGACGTCATAGGCCCGGCTGCGGTGCTCGAAGGGGCTCCGGCCTGGATCGATTCCGAACGTTACCAGCTCAACGCGAAGGCGGAGATGCCGTCAGCAAGGACACGATCAACGGACCCGTGCTGCGAACGCTCCTTGAAAAGCGGGCGCAGATGATGTTGCCGTGCCGGCCAAAGTTCAATTTATATGTTTTTAAATGACCGTTAACACTCACTTAGTAGAGCGGCTGACATTCTCGACTTCGAGCATTAAATGGTTCTCGAAATCGACTCGCAGCTTCGGGCTCCCGGCATCGATCCAACCGAGGCTGACGCCGTGCTCGTAGTCGACCACTTTGTATTGACCGGAGCTGAGTCCGCGTAGTTCGATCTCGCCTTTCCATCGGCCCGAAGTCTGCCACCGTTCGACTCCAGGGGCAAAGAACGCATAGTACATTTTGCCGTTCTTGGACACTGCGTAGCCTTCCGGAGCATCGAAGCCGTGAACATACAGATTTTCGAAAACGCCGTCGCTCAGCATTTTCGATTGGTAGAGGTCGATCCATTTCTGGAAAACTTCGCTCTTCTGTTCGTCCAGAAACAAGTTCTTATTCGCTGCGGCAGCGGGCCACGTGAAGCGGCTGCTGGGGATTCCTCCCAATCCGATGGTAGAGGCAAAGTCGGTTCCGGCCCATCCCTCGCCCGTGTATTCGACGTGGTCGCCTGTAACGGCCGCTTTCGGTCCGAACAGTGCCTTGTACATCTTGATGCGCTCGCGCACTTGTAGCGATCCGTGCGGATCGGCAGCCACGGCCTGGTTCTCAAAAGGGAGCCACCCGATATTCGGTGTCGTACCGCAGGGACATATCTGGGTGACACTGTCGGGCTTCAGCGCGAGGGAGGTTTCGTAAATGACGCGGTAGACATCGCCAATCGCTTCGATGCTTTCTTCGGGCCGTTTATGGTGATGCTTCGGGTTGTAGCACGGCGGAACGGAATAGACCACATCCAGCTTGTTGCCATCGAAACCCCAGTCGCGCAGGAATTTCTCCGTGAGGTGCTTGTAGTATTCCTGCACTTCCGGCAGCGCCGGACAGAGCACCGCCAGGTCGCGGCTAAAGTGGGCATGCTGACCGTTCTTGTCGAGAATGAGCCAGTCCGGATGCTGTTCGACCACCTTCGACAGGCGGTATTGATGGGAGACGTAGCGGCCACCACCGTCCTCGGCCGCGAGCGGATACCACCACAGCTGCATCTTTATTCCCTCGCGATGAAAATCGGCGACCATATCTTGAATGGATCGACCCGGGAAAGTCGCTGGCTGTGGATTCCAGTCACCGTAGGTCTGAAACCATCCGTCGTCGAGAGTTGCCCACTGCAAGTGGAATTCGTGGAGTTTTGGGATGGCGCCCTGCATGAGATCCGGAGTGATTTTGAATCCGTAGCCCCAACCGCACCAGGCGATCTTGTAGGCTTCGGGTCCGGCGTTCATGGGCCGAATCGGGACTGCTTTGGCGTAAGAGCTGAGAGCCTCGTAATAGTCGCCTTGGAAGACAGTGAGGAAGCCGCGTGGTGTGGTGTAAGTTTCGCCTGGTTTCAGCGTCACGGCGGGTTCCAGCAGCGTAGAAGTTTCGATGCGCCCGTCAGCCGCCACGCGCACAGGTAGCGAAAGCACCAGCGCCTGCGGCTCGATGTGTCCTGTAGCGACACCCATACGGCGCGTCCAGAATGCCACTACGGGAAGCCCGCCGCCTTCGCCCGTGGAGCTTGGAAGACCCAGTTGGTCGTCGCGTTCGAACTTCGCATCCAGCGGCGCGATCTCGCGTTCGCCCCATTTGACGCTAGCGCCTAAGAATGTCCAGGCGTCCCAGGGATGGGCTGAAGGCTCGACTTGTTGGGCGTTAAAACGATGCCGGCCGTACTCGATTTTGTCGAGGCGCAGCTCACGCGTGCCGGCGTTTTTCAGGCGTACCGTGATAATCGCGAGGTTCGGAAGATTCTCGCGTGTTTCAATTGTCAGGGTTTTCTCGAGAACCGCACCGGTGCCGATTCGAATCGTGGAGCGGACTTCGACGCGATTATTACTGCGTTTGGCAGTACCGAGATCGTAAGTCGCGGAAGGAACCGGCTTACCGTCGATCCAGATCCGATCGCCGGGATCATCGGACTGTTGTTCATCCAATGTCAGCTTCTGTCCGTTCTGAAGAAGCGCGCCAGCAACGTAGCCCGAAGAGAAGACGCGGAATTCCGCCGTTGAGGTCCGCAGCGTGAGGCTCGGCGTTTGCGCCAGGCATCCCGCGGTCACTGATAGCCCGACTAACGTTTTCAAGTTCATCATTCCGCCATGAGGTAGATCGCGATGCAGGCCAGCACCATTCCCGACACCAGTACGGGATGTGGGATGACGCGATAAATTGCCAGCGACAAGACGATGGTCAGCACCGGAGCAAGGGAGGTCATAGGGACCACGATCATGGCTTTGCCGTATCGAATGGCGTAGACCACCGTCAGTGCACCGATTGAGTTCAGCACCTGGATTCCCGCAGCCATCCAGGGGCCGCGCCAGCCCCAATTGATGGGGTGGGAGAAATCGGTCGTTAGGACAGCCACGGGGATCAGCAAGACTCCGGAGGCCATCATATAAAAGAAAATGCTCTCGGCCCGCATGGTTTCATTCGAGAACTTCATGGCATAGGCCTGGACGCCCCACGCCACCAGAATTACGATCGGTCCGATCAGCCAGAGATAGCCGGAAGCGCGGCCGGAATCGGGCGGCTGATAGGAGAGAAGAGGCAGCGCGATCAGCGCAATGATGATACCCGCCCAGGCGCGTCGCGAGGCGCGTTCTTTGAGCAGGGTCACGGACAGCACCACGGTGAGAACGGGATAGAGGGAGACGATCGGAAAGACCAGGTAAGCGGGCGCGGTGCGCAGAGCCTGAAACAAAATAAGCTGACCGCCGGCGCCCAGCAAACCCACGGTCATACCGAGCGAAATCGAGCGGCGGTCGTGTTCAAGTTTCCACCCGACCACGGCAAGTGCCACCACCGCACACGGGATCATGGTCAGGGCCCACACGGAGAATCCCAGCGTAGCGGGAAAGCCGGCTTTCTCAGGCGCTTCGATCAGCGCGCCCCACACGCCCCACGACAGCGTCGTGACGGCGGCGAACAGAAGCCAGAGTCGACTAGGTGTTGGTTTCATGTTGCGGAACCCTGACCGTGAGGGAGGGGAGATTGTGCCCGAGGATTAAAGCGCCGCAAGACCGAGCAATCGGGCTGCATTGTCGTGGTAGACCTTCTTCAGGATGCTGTCAGGGAGCCCTAATCCGTAGATGCGCCAACGTCCCTGCGGCGGGACGGCGGCCGGAGCGTAGTCGAAATACTCATCTTCAGTTTCGAGAAAACGGTAGTAGATCTCGTACAGTGCATTCCCGAAAAGCTGCTGCGGATATTCGTCCCCGTGCGGCGTGGCGTCGGTGCCGAAGAGGATCCGATCCTGATAGCGCTCGAAGAACCGGCGCGAAGTCCGAGGTTGGCGTCCCAATTCGCCGATACGAGCGCCGAGTTCGACATGCATGTTCGGAAACTTGTCCATGCATTCCGACACGTAGGCGAGGTTCTCGGAGTCGTTACCGACGTGGAAGGCGATGAACTGCGTCTTCGGATGACGGGCGAACATGCGGTTACGGGCTTCCAGGATTTCCGCGTTGCTGGGGAAGTCGCCGCCGTGGAACGACCAGTCCGGATGGTTGTTCAACTCTTCATAGCGTTCGTTGAAGCGGTCAATCGGGAGGAAAAAGGCTTCGGGGTCGGAGACGTGAATTCCAACCGGCATGCCGAGTGCGCCGCAAGCTTCCCACATAGGATCGAACCGGCGATCGTCAACGTGAATGAGTTTTCCCGTCGTAACGCGATCGCGAAGGTACAGGCCTAGCGTTTTCAGAATTTTCAGGCCGTGGGCGCCATCCTTTTTGGCGCGGGCGATTTCATCGGCCTGAAATTGGGGATAACCCGGCTCGGCGGTGCGGGCCCACCAGGGTTCCGTGAAGGAGAGAAAGCGGCCTGGATGCGCACGGTCATATCGCTCGACCGAGTCGCGCAGGCCGGCTCCCATGCCGCCGGTTACGTTTGTCAGCGTCTGGATGTTCGAATGGTCCATCACGGCGAGCAGCTCGGACGTCGGGGCAAGGTGAGTGCGAGTTTCGCTGAGCGGTACTCCTTTTTCTTGCTTCGCAGCCCAACACAGATGGGTGTGGATATCGATGACGGGAAATTTCGCACGCGGAACGCGCGTTTCGGGGACGTGCAGCATGCTTTTGGGCTGGAAGTCCTTGAGCAGCAGGCCGCCAGCGGGCGCAGCGGCGGGGGCGGCTTCCGATTCGCGTACGGCCACGCGGGTACTCAAGACTGCGGCTGCGGCGCTGGTAAACAGCTTTCTGCGATTCAATGAAAACCTCCCGCAAAGAAGATGAAAGAACGAAGTCGCAAACATAGTAGCAATAAACGAAAGTTTCTGCTAGTATTTTGATGTCTAAAAGTTATGCGAACTCCGAAGACCGTGTTGCTTGCCAGTGCGTTGTGTCTGCCCCTCTGTTGCGAGGTTCGAGTCTGGCAAGGCACACTCACTCTGCCGACCTACGCGGAAGGTGCGCCGGACGTGAACCCGCCTTTCGACGTGTTCGCTTCCACGCAGTTTAACTATCCTTACACACTTCGCGAGCAAATCACGGATAAGCGCCAACCGCAGGAATGGCGGGCTCTATTTCTCGAGAACGAGTACCTGAAATGCGCCGTGCTTCCGGATCTCGGCGGTCATATTTACTCGTGCACCGACAAAACGAATGGCGCCCAGATGTTCTACGCCAATCCTTCTATTAAGAAAGCGCGCGTTGGGTATCGAGGCGCCTGGGCGGCGTTCGGGGTCGAGTTCAATTTTCCGGTATCGCACAACTGGGTGTCGCAATCGCCGGTCGATTTCGCGGTTCAATCGCACCCGGATGGAAGCGCCTCGGTCTGGGTGGGCAATATCGACAGAGTCTATGGCATGCAGTGGCGCGTGGAGCTGACGCTGCGTCCGGGCAGCACGGTGCTGGAGCAACATATGAAGCTCTACAACCCAAGCGATGTGCGCCGGCGTTATTACTGGTGGAACAATGCCGCGGTAGAGAGTTGGGACGATTCCCACATTTACTATCCGCAGAACTTCAGCGCCAGCCACGGCTTCACGTTCGTCGATAGCTGGCCGGTGAATCACGAGGGTTTGGATCAGAGCGTCCTGAAAAACCACGTGAAAGGCCCCGTATCGCAGTTTGCCTATGCCACGCGCGAGCCATGGATGGGGATTTACCATCCGCACACGCAAGCAGGCGTAGTGCATTTCGCGTTGCCGGCCGATGCGCCCAGTAAGAAGATCTGGTCCTGGGGTGTCGACGCTGACGGCATAAGCTGGCGCACGGCTTTATCGGACAACAACAGCGCCTACATGGAAGTGCAGGCCGGCCTGTTCCGCAATCAGGAGACGTATGCTTTTCTCGGGCCGCAGGAGAGCATCGAGTTTACCGAGTACTGGATGCCGGTGAAGGAAATCGGCGGCATCGCGCGGGCCAATCTGAACGGCATCGTGAATTTCGAGCACGGCGCCAGGACGCGCCTGGGAATCAACGTTACGCATGCAGTTCCGAATGGCCTGGTGCGTGTTCTCGATGGCAATCGCGTAGTGGCTGAGGAACGCGTTTCGCTCGACCCCTCGCGGATCTATTTCAAAGATCTGCCGGAAGGGCCAGTTTATACGGTCGAATTGCACGATGCACAAGGAACGCTGCTCCTGAGCCACACCGAGGGGCAATACGATATGGCGAAGCCGTCGGAAGTGAAGGTCGGACCCCAGCCATTGCACGAGTTCCCTGCCCCGGACCGCCGTGGCGAAGGCGACATTCTCGATATGGGCGCCGATCGCGAGGTGAATGGCCGCAACCTGGATGCCTGGAATGTGTATCAGGATGGGCTGAAGCGGTTTCCAGATAGCTTCGAGCTGCATAAAGCTGTGGGACGGCTGGCCGTCACTTTGCTGCGCTATGAGGAAGCGATCGAGAATCTGCGTCTGGCGCAGCAGCGCCGCAGCAACGATCCTGACGTTCACTATTACCTGGGACTCGCGCTGGCCACGTTGGACAAGCCGGCCCAAGCTCGGGTGGAATTTGAACATGCTCAGGTATTCCGCGAATATCGCGCCGCGGCACGTCTCGAACTGGCATTTCTCGATGCCCAGCGAGGTGACTACAACTCCGCGTTGACTTGGACGCAACGGGCCATTGTGGATTCGCCAAGCGCCGTGCGCCTGGGCATAGTTGAGGTAGCCCTGCTTCGCCAATTGGGCCGCGAGAGCGAGTCCCGCGAGCACCGTGCACAGTGGCTCAAGCTTGACCCGGCTAACTCCGCTTTGCGATTCGAGGGCACGTTGCTGGGCGATGACGATAAAAACCTATGGGCACACCTGGGAGCCGAACCGGAGCGAGTGCTGCAAGTGGCATCCGAGTATATGCGGCTCGGCATGTTCGAAACTGCGGAAACGCTGCTGGCGCATCACTATCCCGCTGTGGATCCCGTGTGGCAAGAACCCGGTGCCGTGTTGCCGCAAGAGAATCCCCTGATCTCGTACTACCGAGCGTATTGCCGGGAGCGTCTGGGCCGGCATGCTAGCGACGACTACCAGGCAGCGGCAAAGCTTTCGACACGCTATGTTTTTCCCAGCCGCGCCGATACGATTCCTGTTTTGCGCGCGGCGCTGGCAGCAAATCCCGATGACGCGAGCGCACACTTTTTCATGGGCTCTTTATGGATGTCGGGAGGCATGACGGACCGAGCTTTAGAGGAATGGCAAAAGGCCAGGCACATCAACGCCGCAATTCCGACGCTGCACCGGAACATCGGTTCCTCGCTGCTGTTTCTGAAGAACGATCCGAAGCAGGCGGCCGCAGTCCTGCGCGAGGGACTGGGCGTGGATGCATCGAACGTGGCTCTCTATGCCGATCTCGATCAGGCTCTCGCGCTATTGGATCGCCCCGCCAACGAGCGCGCGACCATGCTCGGCCAATTCCCGGATCCGAAGGGCATGCCGTCCGATCTCGTTTATGCCGAGGCCATTGCGCTTGCCGAAGCGGGCCGGTTCGACGAGGCGCGAAAGCTCTTCTATAACCGCTTTTTCCCCAGCGAAGAATCCGGCACTCCGGTAGCGCAGGTGTATCTGGAGGTCGAAATACTTCGTGCGAACGGGCTGGCGCGAGCCGGCAAGAACACGGAAGCACGGGAAGCTCTCCAGAAGATCGGGCAAGAAGTTCCAGGCCTGAGCTTTACACGGGACGGCTTGGCCGATCTGCTCAAGTCGCCTCGCTATCAATACTCGGTGGGCGAAGTTTACGCCGCACTCGGCGATAACGAGAAGGCGCGGGAGCACTGGCAAAAAGCAGTGAACGGCGAGTCGGAGTGGTTGTTTGCGTTCCTCGCCGCGAGACGGCTCAACCCCGACGCTCAGGACTGGCGGGCCCGCGCGGAAGCGGCGCTGCGTCAGACAGAGGCGGCTCTGCAGACCTCGGGATCGAGTGGATTCGCTCAGTACAGCCGGGGCGTGCTCTTGCGCGAATTGGGCCGGACAGAGGACGCTCGGTCGGCATTTCGCGCCGCTATTCTGGCGCGGGACCGCGGCCTGTCACAATACCTCGGCCGCACCGGTCTGGCTTCGCTGCAAACGCCTGTTGCTGGATCTAAATGATCACGCGGAGAAACCTGCTGCGCGCGGGGGCCGCGGCGATCGCCGCCCGTCCTCTGCTGCGAGCCGATGTTCCCGACCACTTGTGGCAGGGGTATGATTTCGGTCCCGGACCCAGGGTTACAGATCGCCTCAGCCAGGGGCCCTTTCCAGTAGAGCAGGATGATGGCTGGCGCACTCTCGCCACGACCACGCAATCCGCCAAGCCAGTCCGGAATTTCGGTGTCGGCTTGTGTGGTTATACGTGGGAGGAATCCGGACCATCGCTCGCAGCCCGTGCCGGCAAGCAGACTTTGGAAAACCACGTGGAGCAGATGGCCTCTCTGCCCTTCGTGGATGTGCTTTACATCCGCTGCGAATGGCGGGATGTCCAGAGCCGGCCGGGCAAGCTCGATCTAAGCCCTGTCTGGAAGTTGACCTTCGACGCAGCCAAGGCTTACGGCAAGAGAGTGGCGTTTCGAGTGATGCTTTCGAACACTGTTTTCCAGCCGAAGAAGCTCGCTCTACCGGATTTCCTGAATGGGAAAGTGCCGGTGGTCGCGATCGGCAAGGCGCGCGATCTCGGAGGCGACGTCGAGTATCGCGAGCCGCGCTACGACCATCCGGAGTTTCTGCGAGCCGTTCGGGAACTCAACGACCTCCTGGCCGCCGAGTTCGACGGCCATCCGCAAATGGAGTTCGCCGATCTCATGATGTATGGATTCTGGGGCGAAGGGCACACCAGCGATCTGCCGAGTCCGTTCCCCGATTCGCTGACGGCCGAGCGAACCATGACTGCGATCACTAAGATGCAGTTGGATGCCTGGAAAAAAACTCCTCTCGCGGTCAACACGGAGCCCGACATCAGCCGCGTAGGCAATCGCGAAGTACAAGACATGTGTGTACGAGCAGGATGCTGGCTGCGCTCGGACTCCATTCTGAACATCGAGGAGCCGCTGCAAATCGAGGTCCTGGCCCATCGTCCGCCGTGGCTGGCAGTTGTAATGGAGGATGGCGAACACCGCGATTATGACGTGAGCACGATTCCAGTGGACGCGGCTGGCATTAACGAGCGCGAGAAGGCGATGCTGCACGTGTTGGATCTGGGCGCCAACTATTGGTCGCTGTGGACCGAGGGCGTGAATCTGAAACGCTATCACGAACGGTATCCACGAGGCTTTTCGACGCTGCAAAAGCGGATGGGATATCGTGTGCGGCCTTCCTGGGTATGGCAACGCAAACGCTCTGGCGCCAGCGAGGTGATCGTCGCGGTGACGAATGACGGCGTTGCAGGCGTGCCGGGCGTGCTGCGGCTATCGATTGAGAGCCTCGACGGGAAGTTCCGCATGAGCGGAGGGCTGGACGCCGGCCATCCATTTGGTGGCGGAATCCAGGAAGCCAGTTTCCTCCTTCCTCGCGAGGTTTCGGATCGGCGCTTCAAATTGCGAGCGGAAATCGAAACCAAGGGGGTGAGGCGGCCGGTGCAGTGGGCGTGCGAACAGCCACTCGAGGCCGACGGAACATTTCTAATCGAGTTGCAGCCCTTCGACGCGCCGGGATGGCGCAAGGGCGTCTAATCGGCGTTCTTACGGTCCTATTTGCGTTTGCTTCGTTTTTATGCAAAATAGATAGCAATGGCAATATCCATCCGAAACCGTATGCTCGTGGAAGAAAGACGCCGGGACATCCTGTCCGTTCTCGAAGCCGAAGATCGGGTGACGGTTGAGGGGCTGGCGGAACGCTACGGGATTTCCACAGTCACGGTTCGCGCGGACCTGGATGCTTTGGCCGGCGCCGGGGCGCTGGTTCGCTCCCACGGCGGCGCTGTGAAGCGAACGGATCCTCGGCTAGATTACCCCATCGAGTTTAAGCGGACCCTGCATGAGGCTGAAAAGGCACGGATTGGAGAAGCTGCGGCGAAGCTGATTCGTCCCAACCAGATCATCATTCTCGATTCCGGCAGCACTACGGCGGAGATTGCCCGCTTCCTGAAGGCCTCAAAAGTGCGGCCAGTCACGGTAATCACTAACGCCTTGAATATTGCGATGGAGCTGACCAATACTTCTGAGATATCGGTGGTCATGCTGGGAGGCATGGTGCGGCCGATGTCCTACTCATTGGTGGGGCCACAGGCGGAGCAGACTTTGCGCAGCTTTCGGGCCGATCATCTCTTCCTGGGAGTGGACGGGCTCGATTCGGAGACCGGTATTACCACGCCGGACATTTTGGAAGCGCAGCTCAACACCTTGATGATTGAAGTCTCAAGGGAAGTTACGGCTGTCGCGGATGCCAGCAAACTCGGCAAGCGCAGCCTATCGGTGATCGGTAAGGCGAGCGCGATCCATCGCCTGATTACCGACCCCGCCGCGGACGAGCAACACCTCCACGCGCTGCGAGCGGAAGGGGTGGAAGTGATTATCGTCTGATCAGCCGGCGCGCTCGCCGAGCACCTGAATCACCACGGTCCGCGCCAGCGGCCCATCGTACTCGACGAAATAAACGCGTTGACGGCTACCTCGCACGAGCTTGCCTTTTTCGATGGGAAAGAAGCAGTTGATGCCGCCGAGAATACTCTTGAGGTGGTCGCCCGCGTTGAAGCCCAACCGTCCGTCATAATCGAGGTAACGATTGTGCCAATAGCCTGGTGCTCCGGGCGGAGGCTCCTTGGGCGCGAGCCGCTCCAGATGGGCCAACACATCGCGCTCCAGGCACTCAATGCCTTCGGTTACCAGCAAACCGGATGAAGTGTGCGTGGTCATCACGAGCGCGACGCCGTCGGTGGCGCCGCTGTTCTGGACGACTCTCTCGACATGATCGGTTATGTCGATCATCTCCAGATCTTTGCGCGACTGGACTTCGATGCGTTCCAGTTTGATGATCATCGTCCGCCTCCCAACAGCGCCTCTGCGTTGCCGTGGAAGATGAGCTCCAGGCACTCTTCCGAGAATCCCAGTCCGCGAACGGCCCGTGCCATGTTCTTAATCTCGACGCGTGGGTAATTGGAACCGAACAGGAGCTGCTTTCGCAGGCTGCGTTCGAACACGGTCAGCGGAACCTGATGGCACATCGCAAAAGTGAGGAAGTCGCGCGGGTTGTCGAAGTAGAGAGCCGAGGTGTCGAGCGAGACGTTGGGGTATTTCAGCGCCAATGCAACGGCGTCAACCACCCAGGGCCAAGCCAGATGCGCAAGCACAATGCGGAGTTTTGGAAACTCGGCGGCCACGTCCTCAAAGCGCAGGGGATGGCCGTATTTGAGCTTGCTTCCGGGCTCCCAGCTCATCCCGGCGTGGAAGAGGATGGGAATGTTCAATTCTTCGGCCCGGCGGTAGAGCGAATTTAACTTAGCGTCATCGGGGAAGAATTCCTGCATTGGCGGAGCTAGTTTCAGGCCGCGGAGGCCCAGTTCCCGAATCGCGTGCTCCAATTGGTCCGGCGCCGCTTCGTTGTGAGGGTCCACGCTTGCGAAGCCGATAAAACGGCCGCTCATCGCGCAGAGTTCGGCAATCTGCTCATTACTGTACACGCGGAAGCCGCGGCTGGTGGTGGCGTCGATCGGCAGGATGACAGCCTTATCGAGTCCCGCGGCATCCAGTTCCAGGTGAAACGTCTCCAACGGCTGAAAAGTGTTGCCGATGTAGAACTGTTCGCGCGCCGCCGCAACCAATTCCGGATGCCGGGCGACCATCTCGCGCACCAGCACCGGATGGGTGTGGAAGTCGATGCCCTTCATGATACGGAAACCTCGCGAGCCGCGTGGCGGCTGTTCAGGAATTGCTCCACTTCGGATTCGGAGGGCTGGCAACCGGTACCGCCAAGAGCCAGCGTCGAGATGGCCCCGCAAGCCGCGCCGTACCGCATGGCTGCTTCGACGGAATGACCGGTCAGCCAGGAGTGGAGGAAGCCCGCATCGAAGGAATCTCCCGCTCCGGTGGTATCAACCGGTGTCACTAACTGCGCCGGAACGCCGACCACGCGGCCGTCCACCAGCGCCATGGCTCCTTCCCGGCCGAGTTTGGCTACCACCAACGTGTGGCCGTTGCCGAGGCTGTGCAGCGCCAGATCCAAATCGCTCTTGCCGGTAATTCCTTGCAGTTCCACTTCGTTGGGAAAGAATACGTCGAGGAAATCCAACGTGGCGCGAAGATCGGGCGCCCATTTCTCTTCGGGATCGAATCCGGGGTCGAGCGACGTGGTCAAACCCGCCGCCTTGGCCTGTTGGAGTATAGAGCGGACGCCGGGACGAAGACCCGTCTGCATGAAGAAACAGGCCATATGCAGATGGTCAAATCCTTGAAAGACATCGGCGCTGATCTCTTCGGGGCGCAATTCCGAAATTGCGCCGAGATGAGTTACCAGCGCTCTGTCCGCACCGCCCGTGATGGAGCAGGTGATTCCAGTTTTAACCGCCGGGTCCACTATGACGCGGCTGGTGTCGATTTTCTCTTCCTGCAGCCGGTGGCAACAGAAGTCGCCCCAGACGTCCGGGCCGACTTTGCCGAGAAACGAGACTTTCTCTCCAAGCCGGGCCATCCCTACGGCGCAAATTGCCGAGGAGCTGCCGAGGGTCAGCGTACAATCCTGCACCAGAACTTCTTTGCCCAATTCCGGGAAGGCCTGATAATTCTGCAGGATCAGGTCAACGTTCAATTCGCCGATTACCAGGATTTTCACGCCCGGACTCCCTGGTTATGGTGGATGCGGAATCCGCTCACCACGCGATTGATGACGCCGTCGGCGGAGGGCGAGTCGGGCCTCAGGCCGTCGCGGAGAGAGCGAAAGAAGGCCAGCAGTTGACCCACGATCACGTCCAGGACGGCTGCGCTGGAATCATCGATGTCTCGCCTGAATGGGCGATTGATGGCCACATCTCCGTAGTCCTGGATGTCCGCAGGAAGGCCATCCCCGACAACAATGCGGCACAGACCCAGTCCCTTTTCGCGGAGCTCTGCCAGAAGATCCAATTGATAAGCTCGCGCTAACGGATCCGATGAAAGAAAGCCCACTACCAAGGTGTCGGGATGAATCCCGCATAGCGGGCCGTGCCGTACGCCGAGGAATGTCTCCGCCTTGGTGGAAACTTTGCCTGCCGTGATCTCGAGCATCTTGAGCGCGCTCTCCTCGGCCGCGCCGTAGCGGCAACCGTCTCCCAGGAAGAGCACGGAACGAAAAGGACGAGCGGCCAATTCGGCGATAACTTCTGTGTATTGCAGCATTTCCAGCTGGGCGATTTCGCTGAGCGAAGAAGCGGTTTGCTTGTAACCGTCGAGGTCGCCGGTCCTGCCGAGGGACAGACCGGCGACCACCATGTTGGTGAAGCTGCTGGTCATGACCAGGCTCTCATCGCACGTTCTCTGATCGAGCAGGAGGCATTCGACTCGGTCCGTCTGGCGGAAGCTCTGGGCGAGCAAGCCCGTCTCATTGCAAGTAATAAAAAGGTGCCGGCACTCCGGTTCGTCGGCAAGAAGAGCGTCCACGGCCGCCGAACTTTCGGGACTATCGCCGGATCGCGCCAGAGAAATCACCAGACATTTCGTTGAGTCGGGCAAGACCCCCTGCCGGTCCGTGATCAATTGTCCCGTCGGAATGGCACGGACAATAGAAATCAGCTTTCTTTGCAGCGCGGGCGCAAGACAATCGGCCGCAAACTGTGAGCTACCGGAACCTGTAAGGACCACGACATCACGTCCTTCCGTCAGGTCCGCCAATTCTTCCGCAATCGCGGAAGCGCGCGCGGCACTGTCGAGCCACGTGGCCGGCTGCTGTCCAATTTCCCACAGCGTGTGCCCATAACCCGCAGACAACTGTTCACTCGTTGGGCGGCCCAGCAGTGCGGCGACTGCCGGCGATTCCCCAGCCCATCGGGTCATCCAGCCTTGGATGCAAAGGTCCAGATCTACTCCGTCCGGACATTTCGCAACTGTCATTCCCAGTTAGCTCCTTTTGAACTACTTGGCTGCGATCACCTTCACAGAAGTTCGAAAACCAAGTATAACAAACAAAACGAAAGTATTCAAATCTTTCTTTGGTAAGAAGCTATCTTTGCCGAGTAAGGATATGGAGATAGGAGTCAGACGATTTCTTCGGTGGTCCGGTTCCAGGAGACCTTTTTGCCCTCGCGATAGGCTTGGGTCGCCATGATAAGCGCCACCGCGTGAGCAAATCCCGTTTCGATGTTTCCGTTCGGTGTCTTGCGCGAGCGCATGCATTGGAACCAGTTATCCGTGTGATAGGCGAGGTCGTCGTCTTGATCTACGGGCGGCGGTTCGGTTCGACCCGGCGGCAGGACGGGTTGGGCTTTGGTGGACACTCCGGGCTTAAGCTCGAAGATGCGATTGGATCGCCATCCGCTGCTCCTCTCCGGCTCAAACCACCATTGCGGACTGCCTTCTCCGCCAGGCGACCAGAGCGTTCCGTGGGTGCCGCGAATGATAGTGTGATCGCCGTAGCTGTTGCCAAAAGTGGTGCAGTAACTGTAAAGCACCTGCTTCGTCGCGAAGGTGGACAGGCATTGAAAAGTGTCGGGATTCTCGCGGATGTCGTGCCAGGCAAAAATGCCGCCGTTGGCGACCGTGTCATCGGGGATGAATGTATCGAGATAGAAGTGCACCAGGCCCGAGCCGTGACTGTACCATTGGTCTGTAATCCCGCCGGAAAAGTCCTTGAAGATCCGAAATTCGAAATACATGCGCGGGTTGAAGGGACGCGGCGCGCGGCCGAGCAGCCAGCGATTCCAGTCCGTATCCTCCTCGCGGATGGCGGCGACGTTGGGGTCTTTGGGGGTGTGCCAGCGCGGTCCATTGAAGTTCCACGCCTGATCGATCGAAACCACCTTGCCGATTTTGCCGCTACGGATCATGTCGCGGACCAGGTGCTGGTACGGATCGCTTAACCATTGCGACCCCATCTGGACCACCTGTTTGCTGTTCTTCACCGTGTCGCGCGCCAGCTTGGCATCTTCCAGCGTGTTCGCCATCGGCTTCTCGCAGTAGCAATCTTTTCCGGCCTTGACGACTTCGGCAAGAATGCGGGCGTGTTGATGATCGCCGGTGCCGATCATGACGGCATCGAGATCCTTGTCGGCGAGCAGCTCCTCGGAATATTTGTAGGTCTTGGGACGCGTCCCGAATAACTCCTTGGCATGATCTGCTCCGCGCTCCCGATTTACGGTCCAGAGATCGCAGACGCCGCAGTAGTCGAACAACGGATCGTTCTTGGAGGAGAGCTTCAGCATGTGGCGATGCCCGTTGGAGCGATGGCCGCTGCCGATTTGTCCGATTTGAATGCGATCGTTTGCGCCAAGAATGCGGTTGTAGGAGCGTGCGGTTTTTGGAAGCGTAGATTGTGCAAGCGCGGCGGCGACTATGTTTCGACGGGAGACTTCATTGGACATTTTGTTATAGCGCCTCAAACGCGGTCTGATCCCATGCGGGCTGGGGTGAGAATCGGATATTGTTCGATGCGTAGATGTGACGAACCTCGTTCTCATCCATGGTATTGCCGCGAGCGTCCGTCATTTCTGCGAGGTAGATGAGGCGCGCGGCTTTTTCCGCCAGTTGGGGAAGATCCGTTTTGCGGAAAATGTTCCATTCGAAGATCGACAGGGGCTGGCGATATTCTTCTGTTTCGAGCAGATTCTTGTATGAGACGAGACCGCCTGCGAGGTAGAGCAAATCGACCGATGGCGCGGCTGCAAACGCGAAGAGGGCCGGGACGGTCAGTCTGCCTCTGGCACCGATCACGATGCGCCGTTTGGCTGCGCGCGGATCGTTCCTCAATGCCTGTATAAGAGCCAGGATGTCTTCCACGCGTTGCCTTAAGAGACTCTCGCCGAGTATCAGCGAGCCCCAAGCGAAATCCTCTTCGGAATCGTGTTCGATGGTGTAGCCGGGATTGCCGCGGCCCACCTCCGGGCGCATGTCTCCGATGCCACGCAGATCGGCGGCACAGACCAGCGAGCCAGATCGACCGAGGCGCTGATAGAGGCCGTCTTCGCCGATTCCGGAATTTCGTCCTCGATCGTCGAGAAGTAGAAGAATCGGACGGCTTGGATCGACTTTGAGAGGAGCGACGATCCATGCAGGAATCCAAACTTCCGGCGCGGAGCGAGCTTCCACTGCTTCGATGTGTGCGCCTTCCGTCAGGGTCTGCGTCAATTTAGAGAAGCGAAGGTCTGGAGCAGGATGAAAGAAATCCACTGCTGCGCCGCGCGGCGTGGTTTTTCGGACTTGATCCTGGACCAAGCCGAATGGCGTGCGACTGTTGTAGTCGCGAATTACGTTGCCGGCCGGTCCGGTCCAGAGCGCTTCCGCGGGTTCAGGCGCAACTTCGGGCTCGCTGTCGATTGGCTTCGAAGAATTTTTGAGCCAGCGTTCAAACCAGTTGTAGGTATCGATCCGAAGCGAATAGGTGAGCCCGTGCGGGAGCGGCGTATCCTGCCATTCGAGACGATCGCGATGACCGAGCGTAGCGTAAACCTTCGCGAGCTTTTCGAACTCTTCGCGCCCATTCGAAAGATAGCGTGGCGAGTACGTTCCGTAGAAATCATGCGCGCTGACTAATATGAGGATCGGCTTGGGGGCGAGAGGATAGAGGAGATCCCAGCGATCGAATCCCACGGAGCCGGAGTGGATGAGATCCTGCTCGGCATCGTCCGTGGAGCCGGGCGGGTTGAAGTTTGCGCACGCGACGTTTTCCGTGTTTCCGGAGGAGACTGCGGCGGCCGCAAGCCTCGAATCCACAGCGGCGAGCAGCATAGTGAGTGTGCCGCCACCGGACTGTCCGGTTGAGGCCAGACGCCGCGGGTCCACCATCGGGTGCGCAGCCAGATAGTCGAGGCTGCGCACTGCGTCCCAGAGCTGGAACTGGCTGGCGGTCGCGCCGAGAAGGAGCATCTGTTTGCCGGGATGCGAGTGCTCGTCATCGGCCGAAGCACGCTGTGTGTTGTGCCCGCTCGGATCCGGATAAAAGATACGCTCGCCCTGTCCCATCGGATCGAATGCGAGAACGACGTATCCCAGGCGCGCCAAACCCTGGCAGCACTTTTGATAGCTGGCGTATCCCTTGCCGAGCAGAGAATGTCCCATTTGAAAAAGCACGCCGGGATAGGGCGGCTTGCCCGTGGTCGGGATATACAAATTGGCCGTGACGAAGACTCCAGGGCGGCTCTCGTAAACGACTTTGTCCAGACGATAGCCTTCGCGTTCGAGGGTCCCGGTGACGCGTGCGTTCAACGGCGTTCGTTCCGGTTGACCGCCGATCAAACTCCAAAGCGTGTCCGTCGCCCAGCGCTGGCGTTTGTGGATCGCGTCGGGCGTGGTGAGCGCTGCAAGTGCGCGATTGCGTTTTTCATAAGCTGCGCGAGCGAGTGAACTGAGGTAATTCGGAAGACAGCGCGAGTAATCGCGGTAATAAAAGCCCGGCAGCTCCGCGGCGCGCAAGCCGGCCGCTGTCAGGAACATCATTTCGCGGCGCGTCATGCGGCGGCCGCCACCTTCGCGGAAGAAGGAATTAAGAACACCACGCACGCGGTCGCGAGGAGCGGTGCGAGTGCCGCGATTGCAAACGCCGGATGATACGAGAAATGATCCACTAGCCATCCGATCAGCAGCGTGAAACCGGTTCCTGCCAGACCCGCGAAGAAGCCGCTCAATCCAGTCACGGATGCCACAATTTCCGGTTGGAACAAGTCGGATGGTAACGTGAGGCCCATGGTCGACCAACTGGCGTAGCCAAACAGTGCGACGCAGATCAGCGCGACGGACCAAAAGGAACTGGTCACCAACGCAGCTGGAATGCCCGCCAGCATAGGAACAGCACTTGCGACGCAAACGATTTTTCGCGCGCGAAGGACCGGCATCCCGTGTTTGATCAGGATACTCGAGGCGAATCCGCCGGCGAAATTACCTGCGTCGGCGGCCACGAATGGGATCCACGCAAAGGCTGCGATCTGTTTGAGACTGAAGCCGCGCGCATCGCTCAAATACTGCGGCAGCCAGAACACATAAAACCACCAGATGGGATCAGTGAGGGAACGGCCGGCAACGATCGCCCATGTTTCGCGACGCCGTAGCATGCGCGGCCAGCTTGCCCAATCGGGTCGCGCCGCCTTCGGAGCGTTCGCCGCAGTTGGCCGGCGCCGGTAGACGACGAGCCATAGCGCGAGCCAGAAAAAGCCGAGAATGCCGGAGAATGCGAATGCCGATCGCCAACCAAATTGGATCGCGATGAACGGAATTGCCAGTGCGGCGATGGCTCCTCCGACGCTCGATCCGCTGTCGAAAATGGCTACCGCGACGCTTCTCTCGTGCGGCGGGAAGAACTCAGCTACGGCCTTGCTTGCTCCGGGCCAGTTCAAACCTTCGCCGATCCCGAGCAGGAATCGCAGCGAACCCAACATGGATGCCGAGCGCACGAACCCGGTTGCCAGGCTTACGAGCGACCACCAGATTACGGCGATGGATAACCCGATCCGCGTTCCTACTAAGTCGAGAAAGACGCCGCCAAGAAGCCAGGTTGCGGCATAGGAAATCTGGAACGCTCCGAAGATTTGCGACAGCTGCGTGTGGGTCAGCGCAAATTCCTTCGTGATCACCGGAGCAAGAACGGACAGGGTCTGGCGGTTGACGTAGTTGATGACTGTCGAGAAAAACAGACACCACACGATCAGCCAGCGACGCTGCATTGATTCAGTTTCTCCAGAAACTATACGGTATCCTACCGCGCGTTCCGGAAATTCTTTTTCGCGAGAACATTCTGCGACCCGGCGGCGCGGGGTTTACTGAATGAGAAGAGAGTGGGTACACCGGGATATGTTGTTGACTCCTTTTTGGTTATTGATTTCAGATCGATCCCGCGGAGGATGGAATGGGGTGCCTGCCTCCGCAGTTCGTGTCATGCGTTGTCGTTGGTTGGTTTGGTGGTTCGGCTGGCTGGGCTGCGTTTGATTCAAATATACGGCGCGAGGGCAAGTATTTGTGGACCGGTGCGAGGGACCGGCGGGAGATAATGATAGCTATTGGTTGGAGATAGGAGGAAGATTAAAGTCTTCTAATTCTTGTCACTGATCGGCAGGGTCACTATTGGCGGTGCTTGGCGATCAACTCTCGGACACTCGAAACCAGCTCGTGTGGGATAGCCATGATTGTTTCTGGCGGTTGAACTGCGGCCTCGTCCTCCTCCACTGCATCATCGTCCGATTGTCCTTCGTAGTGGGCAAGCACTCGGCGAACCTTGCTTTCATCCCACCCTTTCGGGAATTCCGATTTGTTCATTGCCGCTTCTTCCTGCGCCTTCTGCGGAACGCCGCGAGCGCCTTTCCGGTCAAATCGTATGCGGTGATCACGAACACGCTATCGGGCTCCGGATCTGGAACATAAATAATCCGGAGAAATCTGCCTGAGACGGTTTGCCCCAGCGCTACCCTGGACCCCTCGCGACCGTTTCGATCCTCTGCAGGCCGCTCGAGTACTTCGATCACCTCTTCTTCGTTGACCCGTGGCCGAATATGTGTGGTAAGTCCGTGACGGGATCGATGCAGAACCGCGCTCGCAACTGGTTTCTGTAGCTACTGTACCGCTATAAGAACTATGCACCACGAACCTGAATATTGCCCTGATCTCCTGATGGCTGAATCGTGGACCGTCAACGCGACACTCGTAGGAAGGTGGTCGCCCAAACTGATCGTCCCGAAACTTTGCACGTGTTGGTGACGATCCGCCCCAAGCCGGCAACACGCCACTTCCGCGAATAGGGCGTTTCCCGTCCCGGTGGCGCGGCTGCATGGCGCAAGAATTATTATTATTCAAGACGGGGTTGGCGCGCCAGAACTGCTCATCCACCATCGACCGCCGCTTGCGACTTGCGGAACAAAAGATTATGTCCCCTGCGACTCTCTCGAAAAAACAACGTGAAGAGCTTCTCGAAAAATTGAAGGAACGCTTTGAGAACAATATGACGCGTCACGAGGGTCTCAAGTGGGCTGACTTGCGAGCCTGGCTTGTGCGGAAGGGCGGAGTGCTTTGGTCGCTGCATGAAATGGAAAGAACGGGGGGCGAACCGGACGTTATTGTCAGGGACAAAGAAGCGGGCGAATACGTCTTCTGTGATTGTTCGGCGGAAAGTCCCGAAGGCCGTCGAAACCTTTGCTACGACGGTGAAGGGCAGGAGAAAAGGGAGAAGGAAGGCTTGCGTCCTGCCGGCAACGTACTGGATATGGCGGCGGCGATGCGGATTGAGCCGCTAACAGAAGAGCAATACCGGGAGCTACAGAAGCTGGGAAGTTTTGATACGAAGACGCAGAGCTGGTTGAAAACACCTACTGAAATTACCAAACTAGGCGGAGCTATCTTCGGGGACCGGCGCTTCGGCCGTGTTTTTGTTTATCACAACACCGCCCCCTGTTTTTACCGCGGAAGAGGGTTCCGCGGCGTGCTGACAATCTAGAGTCCAGAGTTGGAATATCAGCAGTGCTTCGGCCGCTATCCTGCTTCATCGAGACGCTTCCGACCCCTTTGGTGCTGGGAAACGCTTGGGCATCAGGCGATCACTTGGCCGCATCGTCGCCGATCCGTTGATTGGCAGGTTGCTTCATTTTGGATTGACGCCAGAATGAAGCGCCGGAGCTATGCGCGATGGGAAGCAAACGGGGTCATGGGAGCAGTCTGCGTGCGCGTGTCGCTCGACCGAAAGCGGTCCGATGCCTGCCTGCCACTATACTGTACATATGACATTCAGGGTCGTCCTGGAACGCGATCCCGAGACGGGCGATTACTCTGCCGTGTGCCCGGAACTTCCAGGCTGCACCTCGGCTGGCGAATCCGAGGCGGAGGCCAGAGCGAATATCCGAGAGGCGATAGAACTCTACCTGACGCCCGGTGACATCGATTTGCCCGAAGACGCGAAGCTCTTCGAGGTGACGGTTGGGTGAGCGCGGGACGCCGAGGCTCACTCAGACCAGGTGATCAGAATTCTTCGCCATCACGGCCTTGTCCGGGTTGGCGCCTCCGGCAGTCATCAGAAGTGGCGTCATCCGGTCACTGGTAAGCAGGTCATAGTTGCGCACCCCCGTGGCCGCGTGCTCCCGCTTGGAACCATGAACGCAATCATCGAGGGTAGCGGGATCGCACTTCCCGAATGGTTAAAATGACAGGCCATCCCGTGCGTTGACGCGCCGCTTACGGCGTCCACGTGGACGAATCGTCGTTCCGCCAACTGACAGGCGCTTGGGTGGACGGATCAGTGCCGGGCGTTTCGGTCAACACCTTCCGATGGCGCGTCGTCCAGGACATCGCTGCGTCCGTGTCCTCGATCCGATCCCAACGAACCGAGTTGCGTCGCCCTTTTCGCGAGACGGTTCCGGGCTGCACACTTCAGTCGTTGTGCGTCGGCAGCATCCGGCGATACTCGCGCGCTACCAATATGCGTCCGTGCAGGTCGGAATCTGACCGAGATGCGCGGGCCGGAACATTTTCATCCTTCGTTGGCGCACGAAGGACCATGTCTTACTCCTGCCGCAGAACCGTCATCGGATCAATTCGGGACGCTCGCCTTGCCGGCGCATAGCCGGCGAGAATCGCGGCGCTTAAGAGGACGACACCGGCCAGCGCCTGGGTTCCCGGATCATGGGGCTGGGTCCCGAACAGAAACGATTTGACAAGCCGGGACCCGATCAACGCGGCAGGCACGCTGATCGCGAGTCCCGCCGTCAGAAGTAGAACGCGGCGCGGGACCATCCATACAACGGCACCGCGTTGCGCCCCAAGAGCCATACGGATTCCAATCTCGCCGGTCTGCCACGCAACACTATAAGACATCGTCCCGTACAGCCCACGCACGCGGTCAGGAGAGCCAGAACCGCAAAACATGTGCATAGTTTTGCAAACGTGAGTTCGCGGCTGATCGTCCGATCGCTCGCTGAGCGGCCAGGATACCGCGCGGTCAGAACTTGAACAGGGTTTGCCGTATGGCAGCTTCGTAGTCGCTCTTCGCTTTTTTCGCTTTATTGCGAGCTTCGTCTTCCTTGAAGTGAGCGTGTTCCCACTCGTCAACTTGCTCGAGCGTTGGGTTCCCGGAGGCCAGGTCTTCCTCGGCCTTTATCGCTGCGATCCATTCTTCGACAGCGACCTTGTAGGCTTTTTGCATAGTCGCGAGCTGTCCGTGATCCATGTCGACATCCTACTTTACGGCCAGTTGCTGACGAGATTGTAGACGTTGACGCTGCCGATTCCCGTAGCGAAGTCCCAGCCGGCCGCGGTGCCGAAGGCCGGCTGATAAGAGGATGTCGATGTGGAAAGCACGCCGCCGTTGCGCAGATTTCCCGGGTCGTAGCAGTTGGCCGATCCCTCGGTACAGTTCACATCCATGTCTCCGAGCGTCGCATCGTGAAAGTAAGTTGAATACCCGCTTTTCGCCAGCGAATACAGCGTGGGATTGGGATTTCCCTGCGCCGCTCCCATTTTCTGATTGATGAGCGCCTGAATGCCAGCCATAATTGGCGACGATACCGAAGTTCCGCCGAAACCGGCCCATGCGCTTGGCGCGCCGGTGCATGGCACACCCCCGCGTCCTCTGCCGGGATCCGAATAGCACACCACATAGTAGTGCCCCCAGATTCCATTCGAAGCGAACAAAGCTACGTCAGGAATATCGCGCACGCCATCGGCCGGATTGCCTGGAACGGACTGCCAAGTCGGCTTTGAATAGCCTTTGCAAGTTCCGCCCGCGATTCCGGACCTGGCCGGCGTTCCCGTGGCGCAATTGCTTGGGCCGCCGCTGCCCCCTACAACGGCCAGAAGACCATCCTGCCGGGCCGTGGTGCTGTTGCAGAGCCCACTCGACCCATAGGTTGTCGAATAGCCGAGCGTGGTCGCGATCAACTGGCTGGCGCACGAATCGTTCCAAGGGATTTCGGGGATATATGACACGGCCGAGTTGTAATAGGTTCCGTTGGTGGAGCTCCAATACGTGCTATTGGTGTGCTGATAGGTATCGGCGAAATCGGTTCCTCCGACTGCCACGTTGTACTGCGTCGACGCGAAGGCGCTCACAGTGATGCCATGCGATGCGGAACTTGCGCCCGCGTCCGAACTGGCCGCTCCTTCATCGCCCGCCGACACGAACACAGAAACACCCGCGCCTGCGGCAGTCTGATACAAGCTGTTGATATAAGCGTTCCCGCTGGCGCCGTTCGAGGCTTCCGACTCACCGTAGCTGATACTGACGATTTTCGGAGGGTTGGAGCCCGCCAACAAATTCTGCAAGGCGATAAATCCGCCGAAATTAGTTTTTGTGTCCGCGCAGGAAGCGAGTTCAATGGTTGCATTCGGAGCCGCGGCGCTCGCCCACTCGACGTCGATTTCCGACTCGACATCGTCCGCGTTTGCGCCGGGATCGGAGCAGCTCCCAGCTGAACCGGTCGGATGGACCTGTGTCAATGAGCCGGAAGAATACTGCTGGGAGAGACCGAACTTCGACCGGAATGTCGTAAAGTCACTGGTGCTGTAAACGTCCGAGTCTTCGAGTACCACGATGGTTTGCCCTTTGCCGGTCCAGTTTGCAAATGCGGGCGTGAAATTGTAAATAGTCGCCAGGTCGCCAGGCACCAGGGCCTCAACGGCCGAGCTTCCGGAGGTGAATGTATAGGTGCTGCGGGGCATGTTCATTGGATGCGGCATGAAATCGTGCAGCGAGACGATGCCTTCGACGACCGGCGCCAAAGCGGCCGGAATCTGCGGATCGCTCACATTGCCGATATGCGATTTGCCGTTGACTTCGAGGTTATGGATTTCCGTGTGAAACGCCTCACGGACCTGGCCCGCGGTTCCGGAGAAGTCGATCAACATCCCGTTGGGATGGACTTCATTGACGGCGAAACCCTTTGCGCTGAGCCACTGCTTCACGGTCGAGATGTCCTGCTCGACGGTTCCAAACCGCTCACCAAACTGAGCCGCCGTAAGCCACTTGTGGTAATTGGGCGATTGCGGGTCCTGCTGGCTATCGAGAAATGCTTGAGTCTCCGCTTCCATAGCCGGCGTGCGCTTCAACTGGAGCAGGAGATGATCGAGTTGCAAACTGTCGCTGACCCGTCCTCGGTCGTTTGGGGTAATGGCCTCGGGCCTAACGTTGCCATTGAGGCTGACCAGTTTCGATTCATCTATCGCACCGGCGATGGCCGGGGCGCGGCGTAGTGCCTGCGCGCTTGCGCTCGAATAAAACAGAGTTAAGGCAAACGTCACCTTCGCGATCTTGTTATACATAATGTCCCTCCTGCGTGCAGTGTCTACTCTGGATTTCAAATTAGTATAACCCGACTGCGTTCAGCGCGCTGCAAGGTGCAGCAAGATCCGCAGAGTTACGATTCCATTGGCGGGAATTGTAGCATGCATTACATTTCCCGCGACTGGAAGCTCGTGTTCATCGTCCTCCAAGGCGTTAGTCTGCCAAGCTTGATCGATTTGCAGGAGCCCTGAACGGATGCTTATGGCGTGAGCTTGGCCGGATGTCTCGAGAAGCCGCACGATGTAGCCGCGGCCGTCCTCGGAGGGCTTCAGCGTCTCGACTTCGACGCCGGCGTCTTCTACGTTGAGGAATCCGGCCGCGGTCGCAGGCAACGATCCGCGCACGCCGACTTTGTCGTTGTTGATGGATCGGCCGATCTCCAACGGCGTGAGCGCTTCCCTACCTAGCCGGCTGAGCGCGGCGGCGTTGAGATCGGCTCCGCTGGTCACGACATAGCGGAAGTTGAAGTCACCGCTTTGCACGCGCGGGAAATTGGTGTGCCAATAGTTATTCAAAGCGTATGAGAAGATCGCCGACGATTGCGGCTCGAATTTGCGGGGCCAGCGGCCGCGGTTGATGTCGCCGAAGGTAGCCAGAGGGCCGTCTACGGGAATTACCGCTGCGCTCAATCCGCCACCGCTCACCCGCGCCCAGTGGCCTACGGTGAACCATTCGCGATTGGCGCCGGGCAGGTCATCACGGACGGGATTTACGGTTCCCGTTTGTCCTTCGTATTCGAACTGGGGGTCCGACGCAGCGAACGGGAAGGCGAAGTAGATCGCCTCCTTGTCATTCACCGGATCTTTGTGGACGCGATTGATGAATTCGATTTTCTTCTCGCGGTTGTACAAGCGGATCTCGACGGCGATCTCAGGCGCGTGCTCGCCGGTCAGCGTGTAGCGGATTGTCTGGCCCCATGGAGTCGCATGCACCGTGGCGGCAGCGCCGCCGTTTGCCGGATGGATTTGTAAGTCGGCGTTCGGCAGATGGTCGTGCATGTAAACGATCCTTGTGCCGTCGCCACCGGAAACATGCAAATACTGATTTAAAAGATACGGACTCTTCGCGTCGACGATTTCCCGGCGGAGCTGTTTGTCATAGATGCCGGTTACACCGCCGCGCGCTGGGTCGACCGTGATGCGATAGAAATCGTTCTCAATCGTATTGCCCTGTTTCGGACTACCGGCCGCGGGATCGCTGGCATTGGATGTTTTCAATTGATAAAGGCGATATCCCAATGCCGGAACTTGTTCCGCGAGAAAACGGACGTGACGGTAGCCTTCGGCCACACTCACTGTCTCGGTTGCCACCGGCTTTCCGGTCGTCAAATCTACGAGCTCGGTTGCGTCGTCGAGATCGGTCTCGACCAGCGCATCTCGCACATGCCCCAACGAATTGAAGACGACCATTGCCGGCGGTTCGACGCCAATCTGATCGAGCAGGCGGCTCATCGATTCCTGGGAGATCCAATAGGCTTTTTGGTGTGCATCGGTGACATAGAAATGTTTGCTCTCGATCTGCCGCACCGTTTGTTCGCTATCCGGCCGCGAATAGCCGCCCCATGAGGTGTAGGTGTGTTCGGCGTACAGAATAAGGTCCTGCCACAGCTCGCGCAGGCGAGCCACCGGCGCGGCGAACTGCGGCTGAAGTTGCGAAGCAACTGACGCGAGCGTATCAACCGCGGCGGCGCGGCTCTCCGATTCGCGATACTGCGCCGCAAACTGCGCGTCTGTTCCGATGCCGTCTTCCCAATACGGTCCGAAATCGCCGCGAACGGTTTCCAGCTTATCGCCGAAGTCATGATCAATCTGCTGGAAGTAGTCGCGGAACGTTGCCAGCTGGAGCCGTGGCCACACATATTTTGTGTTCCAGTCGCGAACGAATTTACCCTCACCGGGAATCAGATCGGTGTTTTCGAGCTGGCTTCCAAACATCAGGAGCTTGTCGGGCAGATAACCCGGCTGTTCGTAGGTTTGAAATAGCGTGGGCAGACCTTCGCGGCATCCGACTTCCTGAGGCGGCAATCCGCAAACGAACCAGAGTTGCGAATACTGGCGCGTGTAGGCCATGAGCACTTTCTCTCCATCCGGTCCCTGCCACCAGAACGGAGAACGCGTTTGCCAGCGGCCATAGAGCGGCTGCGGACCACGATCGTCATTCGCTCCGGCGGCAAAATATTTCACGCCCGCGGCGTGAAGTACGGATGCGTAGGCCCACGGATAAGCAGGCACGTCCGTGACGTTGGCGTAATCCGCGTTTTGGCCTGCCGTGCGATTCAATGCTTTGCCGGCATAAAGCGACCGCACCAGCGTTTCCAGATCCGCGCCGCCCATCATCAAATTGGCATACTGCGCCGGAATCGAAATGCGTCCGGCGCGGACCTGATCCATGAATTCCTTTTGCGACGCAGGCGTGCGCGTCCGCAGAAACTGCTCTACGGGCCAGGCGCCGTCGGTTGAAAAACGCAGCGAAGGATCGGAGCGCATCTCTTCCAGCAAATGATCGAAGTTGCGATTCTGCAGCTCCTCGATTTTCGGCTGGTAGTCGGTGAATCCGATATCGAGATGGTTGTGCGGCACCACGTATACGGTGAACTTACGTTTGGGAGTGAGTCGGACAGCGCGCTGGATTTTGGTTTGCCCCAGAGTTAGCGAGACGGTAGCGGGTATGTCCGCGGTGAATTCGGGCACTTCAAATTCGAAGCGCTGTTGCCCGAATCGGGCCGCTACTGGCGTGGCGCGATATTCCTTCCCGTCGATTGTGAGAATGAGTTCGCCGGATTCGCTTACGCTGGCCGAGGAAATGATGACGTCCACGAGTTCCCGCGATTGACCATTCGTCCGCACATAAAAATATGTCGGCGTGATTTCGACGCCATTGACCGGCGGCGTTAAACCCGGGTCGCGCACGAGTTCCAGGGCATCCCAATCAATCCACGAATCGCCGGTCGGGTCCGGCGCGTCATCCACGGCGGTGATCTTCAGTTCGTTCTGACCTTGCCGAAGTATTGACGCCGGCACGTTGATCCGAGCTCGCGCTTCGCCGTTGATGGGCGAATCCTGACGGCCTTCGGCGAAGTAGGTCAACCGCCGATCGAGATAGACAGAACCGGGCGTTCCATTTAAATCGAGATCGAGACGGGGCACCCGAGGATTGCCGACCAGCGCACTCAACACCAGCGTGTAGACGCCGGTGGGAGGTTCGTTCAACGTAAAGCGCACAACGCGAGGGTGCGCCTTCGCGCCAGCCTTCTCATTGCCTGACCCGGCCTGGCGCGCGGGCCAATTTGCCGCGGGATCCGGCGAGTTGGCATCGATAACGGGCGGTGTGTCTCCTTCATGGCCGTGAAACTCGGCAGAAGTGTGGTCAAACGTGCCGATGCGCCAGACGGAAGTCTCGGCGGCTGAGAGCGCCATTGCGCTGAGCAGCGCGAACGGCAGCAGAGCCAGCAAATGAATGCGCATGGATCAACTGGATCTCGAATTCACATTGTCACGCAAGATCGCGTCTCTTGTGTGGAGATATGATGACGTAAAATGCAGGTCTCGAGAAGAGCACTGATGAAAATGACTGCGGCGGCCGCTGTTGGCGCGAGCGCGGCGGGCCAGCCGATTCCCTCCGGTATCGCCATTCAGCGTGGGCCGTTCAGCCCTTCCGATTCGTCGCTGGAGAAGTACGCCTGTCCACAATGGTTTCGCGACGCAAAGTTTGGCATCTGGGCCCACTGGGGACCGCAATCGAATGTAGGCGCGGGAGATTGGTATGCCCGAAACATGTATATGGAAGGCAGCCGCCAGTATAAATATCATCTCGAGCATTACGGACATCCTTCCAAAGTCGGATACAAAGACGTCATCCCAACCTGGAGGGCCGAGCGCTTCGAGCCGAAAGAACTGATGCGTCTCTATCGCAAAGCTGGCGCGAAATACTTTTTCTCGATGGGCGTTCACTGCGACAACTTCGATCTGTGGAACTCCCGCCATCATCGTTGGAACGCCGTCAGCCTGGGCCCGAAGAAAGATATCGTTGGCCTCTTTCGCGATGCCGCCCGCGATGAAGGTCTACGCTTCGGCGTCTCCGAGCACGTTTGGGGCAGTTACAACTGGTGGGTCACAAACAAAGGCACGGATAAACAAGGCCCATACGCGGGCGTTCCCTACGACGGCAACGACCCCGCGAATCAGGATCTTTATTTTCCGCCGCACCCTCCTGCTAAAGAAGCCTGGGCCGAACAAGGCAACGAGCCGGATGAATGGAAGCGCGAGTGGTTCCGGCGCGTCCAGGATTTGATCGATCAGCATCAGCCGGATATCTTCTATGAAGACGGCGGGATCCCGTTTGGCCAGTACGGCCGCAGCCTCGTCGCGCATTACTATAACCAGGCGCTACGCTGGCATTCCGGAAAGCTCGATGTCGTCTACACCAGCAAACGCCGCTCGGAGTGCGAAGCCGGCACCTGTGTCCTCGACGTGGAACGCGGCGTGATCGATGAGATCAGCTCCCAACCGTTCCAGACCGACACGTGCGTCGGCGACTGGCATTACGACCGCGATGTCGTCTACAAAACCCCCAAGACGGTGATCGATCTTCTGGTGGATATCGTGAGCCGCAATGGCAACTTGCTCCTCAACTTCCCGCTGCCAGGAAGCGGCGTCCCCGACGATGCCGAGTTGAAGATTATTTCGTCGATCACGGACTGGATGCGAGTGAACTCCGAGGCGATCTACTCGACTCGGCCCTGGAAGATTTTCGGCGAGGGTCCGGGGGTTCGTAAGACAGCGCCAGGCGCTGGCATGAATGGAACGCCTGAGCATTTTAATGAGAAAGGCCGTGTCGATTTAACGGCCGACGATATCCGTTTCACCACCAAGGGCGATACGATCTTCGCGTTCAGCATGGGTTGGAATCCGAAGCAGACTGTTGTCGCCGCGTTTGCGCCGTCGCGCGGACTTTTCACGCGGAAAATAGAAACGGTGCAGCTTCTCGGTTCCGACGCGCCACTTCGTTGGAAGCTTGCCGAGGATGGGCTGCGTATCGAATCTCCGCCGGTGCGTCCCAGTGAGCACGCTGTTGCATTCCGGATCGTGTGCGCCTAACGCTTGAACACGAGCGGATTGAGCTCGGTTGCCGCGAGGTCCCCCGGCTTGAGGCCCGGTAGCCAGCGTGCAAGATCGCGCTGCCGGTTGACGTTGTCCGCCTCTGTCACTCGTGCTCCGTCGGCGTACCAAATGACGGTCATCACTTCGCGCGTGCGATCCGTCACGTTGGCGGGCGCACCATGCAGAGTCCAGCCGTAGTGGAACGTGGCATCCCCTGCATTCATCGCGACGCCGGTAGCAATCCGGTAACCGCGGCTTTGGATGTACTCTTCGAACTTCTGTTCCGACTCGTCGCTGATCGGCATGTCACCGAGATAGCCGTCGCGATGAGATCCCGAGGCGAAGCGCATGGTACCCATCTCAGGAGATACATCGAGGAGCGGCATCCACATCGTGATCGTGTTGTCGGTATCCAAAGGCCAGTAATGCTGATCCTGGTGCCATGGCGTGATGCCGCCGCCCGGCTCTTTGAGCAAAGCCTGATCGTGATAGACACGGACGCCATCCACGCCGAGCAGATCGGCCGCGATACTGGCGAATCGTTCCGAGAGGACGAATCTTCGCACGCCTTCGTCTTTGGGCCAGAGATTCATTCCTTTCAAAAATGCTTTGCCGTAGGTGTCGCGTTCTTCGAGCGGCGTTCGTTCCGCTCCGAACTTATCGCGGGCCGCGAGGATGACGCCGCGATAGTCCGGCATTTCTTCCGGCGAAGCCACGCCGCGAAGCAGGATGTGACCTTGGCGCTGGAATTCGGCGATCTGGTCGGGTGTGACATTCATTAGAAGATCTCCGCTCCGCGCGCGGCTTCGACCGGGTATGTCTCCGCACTCACGCCAGTCTGATCGTGATACATCTTCCGGACCGCCTCTTGGAAGCCTTCTGTTTGGGACGTCTCTACTAGCGCAACCATACAACCTCCAAATCCCGCTCCTGCTTGCCGCGCTCCGATGATGCCCGGCGCAGCGAGCATTGCTTCCATCATGGCGAGCATTGCGGGCGAGCAGATTTCGTAGAGATCTCTCGCACCGGCAAAAGACTTCGCACAAAGCTGCGCCACGCAGGCCTGGTCGCCCGCTGTAAGCGCGCCCGCCAAGGCTTCCGCCCGCGCGCTCTCCGCGACGATAAACTCGCATCGCCTCGCGACCTGCTCCGGAAGATCGTTCCTTCTCGCCTCGAGCAACTCAGGCGTAGCGTCTCGCAAAGCTCGGACGCCCAGGAGGGACGCGCCCTGCTCGCACTCGGCCCGGCGCTGCGAATATTCGCCGCCCGTCAGCCTGCGCTGGCTCATCGTGTTGCACACCACCACGCGAATCCCATCCGCAATCCACACGGCACGCGTCGAGAGATCGCGGCAATCGAGAAGCAACGCACATCCCTCGCGCCCCAGGCACGACGAATACTGATCCAGGATTCCGCACTTCACGCCGACGAACTCGTTTTCGGCTTTCTGGCAGAGCAAGGCCGTGCGTTGCGGCGTCAATGACCAGCCCCCTAACGCCGAGAAGATCATAGCCAAGGAACATTCCAACGCCGCCGATGAGCTCAACCCGGCTTCGAGCGGGACCGTGCTGTGGATTATCGCGTCGCAGCCTTTTACCGGCAGGCCTTCGGCTTGAAGGGTTGCAGCCACCGCCCGCACATAATTGCACCACCGGGATTCCGCAATCGAAGCGATCGCATCCAGCCGGAACTCGTCTTCCGCTTCGAGGTTCATCGAATGGACACGCACGATTCCGTCATGCCTGGGACGCGCCGCAATCCATGTATCTCGGCTGATTGGAAGCGTCAGCACGAATCCGAGATTGTAATCGGTATGGCTGCCCATCAAATCCACGCGGCCCGGCGCACGCGCCCATAATTCAGGCTCACTCCCGAATCTTTCGCGAAAACGAACCGCGATGCTCCCGGCCCGGTCCGTTACTGGTTCACAGATTTTCGAAAGCATTCAGCATGGCCTCCACGTTCCCGGGTGGAATATCCGATTGCATCCGGTGCGAAGCGCCGATCAGCAGTCCGGTTCCGTCCGGCGCTAGCGCACGCGCGCACGCAATGGTCGCCGCATGCACGTCATCCACGGCGCCGCCCGGCAGCACGCCCTGCGTCGAGATGCCGCCGTAGAAGCTAAGCTTCGATCCGTACTCCTTGTAGAGCCAAGCATGGTCGAGCACTTCCGGCTGCACTGGATTCAATGTCGTCAACCCGATCTCAAGCAGGTCCGGCAGAATCGCCCGAATGTCTCCGTCGGAATGCAGGATTACCGGCAGCCGCGCGTCTACAAAGACTGCAAACAATCTAGCGAGACGGGGTTTGATCAGCCTTCGCCATAATCGCGGCGAGAACAGCATCGCGCGCTGCGCGCCGTAATCGTCACCGAAGTATCCGCCCGCGACGCCAGCCGCTACGAATCTCTGCGAAAGAGTCAACTGAATTTCCGTGATGCGGTCCAGCAGTTCCTCGACCCACTCGGTGCGCTCCAACATATCCATCAAAAGCGCATCGAAGCCGCGCAGCGACCAGGCGCGTTCAAACAAACACATCCCGAGATTCGGCGCAATGAAATAGTTCGCGCCATCCCGAAGAATCGTGCGCTCGGCCGTGCTAAGAATCGCAGCGTCGTTCGGATCGGGCCAAGGATAACCGTCAAGGTCGAGCGAATCTCTTAAAGGTGCGAAGGCGTGCCAATAGCCCTCCGTGCGCGTGTCCCAGCCGGCGCCCCACCAATCGAAATCGATTGACCCGTCCTCATTCGTTCGCCGAGGGTGATCGATATCCACGCGCAGCAAATGATTCCCGAGTCGCGCCGGCAGTTCCGCCTCGGGGATTCCAAAATGTTCGGAGAGCAGGCGTCCCATGAGCCGCGTGTAATTGGATTGCGTCGGAAGCCGGTCCACCGGGTCGCGACGCAGAGCGCGCAGCATGCGCTCCTTCCTCGACAAAGTTTCAGAGGCCATAGCTGGCTGCATCGAATTCGTTGCCATGTTCCCTCATCATTTCTTCAGTCAGCTCGGTCTCAGCATTGGCCAACGATTCGAGTTCCCGCTCGATTCGATCCAGCCACTGCGCCTCCTTGACCCGTAGTGCCAGTCGCTTGCGCTGGATGCCGCCCCGCAGCACTTCGACCGCGGCCAGCCCAGCGGCGATGGTCTGACCGTAACGATCGCGTTCAGAAGCTATCGCGCGCGCGATTCTCATCGTCGCCTCCGGCGATAGCACGGCGGATTGCGCACTGAGCCATTCATCGGACTCGGTCAGCCAGTCCCGCAGGCGCAGACCTTCGCCCTTCTCCGAGGCGATATTCATCAAACGGCAATCGTACGCGAGAACCTCCGTAAAGGCCTCGGGCGCGCTACCCGACAATAAGCGAACGTTCTGAACAGATTCGTTGCTCCACAAATCGCACATGGCAGCCGCGATATTACCCATCGGGCTGAAGTGCGCGCAGGCGGCCGATTTGCCTTCCATCGAAATCGGACGACCGGTGAGCGCTTTGATGATGGGACCTTCGTAGGCGCAATCCTTTGACGGTCCCACCGCGCCATGTTCGAAAGCGGCCAGGCTGCGCACCGCGCTCATCGCGCGGACCACCGCGGCCAGGACCTCCGGCAACATATGTTGATTTGCCAATTGCATCGCGGTATTGGCGAAACCGCAGGCGCTGTCTCCGGCGGGTATCGAAACGCCGCTCCGGGTGCACATCGCCGAGATCCGCTCCCACAGCCACGCGGTATCGCGCGGAGCTAGGACGCCGAGAGCGAATACGATCGCCCGGATGTCGCCGTACATCAGGCCGGGGTCGTGCAACTCTTTCCCGCCGATCGATTCAATCGAGATCAGATGCGCGCCCGCCTCGATACATAGTTCAAAGGAGCGCTGCAGCGTCTCCCAGGGAGCGCCGCGACGAAGTAGCGGAGGCTTGCCCTGATCGCGAATATCGGTCGGAGTAACGCGCAGAGCACAGCGAAGGCCTCGCGTCTCATGCGCCCGGCGCAGGTGGCCAACGAGCAGACGAGTTAACTCAGCGCCCCACTCCGGAATCAGAGTCATGGCGGGAAGCAGTTCGAATTCCAGAACAATTCCCGGAACCCGCAATGCGACGGCGCGGTCCAGAATTCTGGTGGCCATGTCGTCGTATTGCTCCACTACCTGGCTCCAAGTGGACTCGTCCACACTGATCGCCGGCAGCGTGAAGTTGACCTCCGGGAAAACATACCCGGCGCCAATGGTCAGGTCGAATCCGCAGTGGACGGGCTTCGGGCAGAGGCCGAAGACTAAATCGGACGCGTTTTCAGCTAGCATGACGCGCCGCCATTAAATTGCGGGCCAATGCAACCACACCACTGGCGCTCTCGCAGTATCCGTCGGCGCCGATCTCATCCGAGTACTGCCGCGTCACGGGAGCGCCGCCGATCATCACCTTGACGCGATCCCGGACACCGGCCGCCCGCATCGCGTCCATGGTGAGCTTCATGGATGGCATGGTGACGGTCAGCAAAGCGGACAGAGCAACAATATCGGCATTCGATGTTTTTACAGCTTCGATGAACCGCTCCGGTTTCACGTCGGCTCCCAGATCCATTACTTCGAAGCCGCCGCCCTGGAGCATCGATGAGATCAGGTTCTTTCCGATATCGTGCAAATCGCCGGAGACCGTGCCGATCACCACGCGTCCCGCGGGCTGCGCTCCGCTAGCCGCCAGCAGCGGCCGCAACAAATCGACGGCGCCGCGCATGGCGCGTCCGGAAAGTAGCAATTCCGGGACGAAGTACTCTTGTTCTTCGAAGAGCCTCCCGACCTCATCCATGGCAGGAATCATTGTCGAGGTAACTAATTCCATGGGATCAGCGTTGGCTGCCAGCGCTTCGTGTGTGGCCGCGACGGCCGCCTTGGCGTTCCCGTTCAAGATCGCTTCGTATAGTGGTTTCGAACAGCTCATGGGGATTACCAGAAAATCAGATTCAAGCAAACGAAAACCGCGGCAACGATCGCAGCGGCGAAGATCGGACGGCGATAAAACGGAACAGCTGCATCGGATGGAAGTGACGAAAGACCGTACACAAGACCTTCCAGTTCGGAAACAGGTCTGGGCCTGGTAACGAAACTGACCAGCACGGTCACGACAACGCATACCAGCCAGGACCAGATGAAGCGATACAGGTTCTCAGCCATCGGCTTCGCGTGTGGAGAGAACGCCAGGATCGCGAGAGCGGCGGGATGAAATTTCACCCACAGCCATAGCGCGAGCGAGGAGAACGATCCGAGGAAGAGTCCCCAGAATCCTCCCGCCGGTGTGGCTCGCTTCCATAGCATTCCGAGGATCACCGTTCCGAACAGCGGAATAATGAAGAACCCAAATAGCGCCTGGACGTAATCCATGATGCTGGCGAATTGCATGACCAGATAAGCGGCGCCGATGCTCGCCACCAGACCGATTACTGTACACCAGCGCCCGACGGACAAGCACTTCGAGTCACCGGCCACGCGGTTAAACACTGGACGATAAATGTCGTAAGTCCACACCGTGGCGAATGCGCTGATGTTTCCCGCCATCCCCGACATAAAGCCGGCGATGAGTGCAGTCACGCCGATTCCGAGGAATCCGGGGCCGAGATATCGCGCCATCATGAGCGGCATCACTTCGTTGTAGCTGTGACCGCCTGTCGCGAGCGCCTCCGCCTCCCCGGTCAGCTTCATCGGAAGCACTGCCAATCCCAGCAACCCGGGCAGGATGACGATTGCGGGTAGCAGCATTTTGAA
Organism: Bryobacterales bacterium; assembly: GCA_963802915.1. Classification (GTDB taxonomy): domain Bacteria; phylum Acidobacteriota; class Terriglobia; order Bryobacterales; family Bryobacteraceae; genus JAICMB01. The sequence continues at coordinate 416,418 of CAWDKQ010000013.1, read as the reverse complement.
TGCGGCGCCGATCGTGGTGGCGATTTTTGCCGACCGCAAATCCCGCGCGGCCATCACTCGCTGGACAACCAGGAAGTCAGTAGTCCAATAGCCGAACGCGCCGATGAAGCCTAGCCCGAACACGATGCCGGTCCAATGGACGCCCATCGGATTATCCGAAGCCGCGCCCATGTTCCGCCACATGTGCGTGTAGTCCTGCAGCGGGGCGCGCTCGGCGATGCGGGCCAGCATGCCTTTCCAGCCGCCGGTTTCAATCAATCCAAGAATTGGAATGGAAATGGTTCCGGCCCAGATCAGAACGAATTGCACCACCTCGTTCACGATGGCCGACAGCAGGCCCCCCAGCGCGACATAGACTCCCACGGTAGCTGTAGAAACGAGAATGCTGAAATTGATGTCCCAGCCGAGAATGACTTTCATCACTACAGCCATGGAATACATGTTGATGCCGCTCATCAGAACCGTCATGATCGCGAAGTGAAAAGCGGAGAGTAACCTGCGTTCCTTCGCCGTAGCGGAGCTTCAGATATCCGGGGACGGAGTGCGCCTTGGACACGTAATAAAAAGGGATCATCACGATGCCGAGAAACAGCATCGCCGGAACTGCGCCGATCCAATACCAATGCGCGGCCAGCATGCCGTATTGATACGCCGAAGCCGACCAACCCAGTAATTCGAGAGTGCCCAGGTTTGCCGCGACGAAGCTCAGTCCGGCTACCCAGGAACCAACGCCCTTGCCCGCAAAGAAGAAGTCCGCGCTGGCATGGACGCGGCTTTTCAAGTAAATGCCGATGCCCAATACCAGCCCGAAGTACACACAAATGACAACGATGTCGGCTGTGGATAGAGTCAGGAGCCTGGATGGCCGGGCGTTCGGGGCGGCCATCAGATTGGCCTGGGTTGCAATGCCGGCGGCGAGCAGCCCAGACAGCATTCGGTAAACGTTTACCAAGTAGAAACCTAACATCTTGTGAAATCAGAGTCAATACTTGGAAAACGATTGCTGAAAATCAACCTACATGCTAACGTGAGGGTGAAGATGGGAATCCGGGAGATTGCCAAGAAAGCGGGTGTCTCCGTCGCGACGGTATCGCGCACCGTCAACCGCGTGCGTTCCGTCAATCCGGATATCGCGGCCCGGGTCTGGAGCGCCATCGACGAGGTCGGCTACGTGCCCAACACGCAGGCTCGCGCGTTGGTTTCCGGACGCAGCCGCATCCTCGGATTGATCGTCTCCGATATCACCAATCCTTTTTTCCCGGAGTTGATCCAGGGCTTCGAACAAGTCGCCGTACAAGCAGGTTTCGAAGTTCTGTTGGGATCCACAAACTACGATCCCGTCAAGATGGCTGGCGCTGTTCGCCGCATGATCGAGCGCAAGGTGGAAGGCGTGGCGGTCATGACATCCGAGATGGAGAGCTCACTCATCGGCCAACTCACGAACCGCCAAATCCCGCTCGCGTTCGTCGACGTCGGCCCATCCGCGCCCCACATCAGCAACATTGTTGTGAATTACCGTCTTGGAGTGTTTCAGGCAGTCCAACATCTGCGCCGCCTGGGTCATCGACGGCTGGCATTTATCAGCGGTCCGCTCACATTGAAATCGGCGGTGGCACGGCGCGAGGCTTTTCTCGAATGCTTCAGCGCCGCGCAGATGGATGGGGAACCGCCCGTGATGGTGGAGAGCGATCATACGCTCGAAGGCGGGTTCAACGCGGTACAGGAACTGCTCAGCGCACCGAACGTGCCCACCGCGGTGATGTGCTCAAACGATCTGACGGCCATCGGCGTTTTGCGCGGCATCGACGCCGAGGGACTACGCACCCCGCGCGACATGTCCGTGGTTGGCTTCGACGATATCGACATGGCGCAATTTACGCTGCCGCCGCTCACTACCATTCGGCTATCGCGGCAGGACCTGGCCCGCCGGGCCTTCGATTCGTTAATCGCCGATATCGAGCATTCCGTGGCCTCTGAAGGCGCGGAATACCAACTCGAGACCCGTCTGATCGTTCGGGGTTCCACGGCGCGCCTAGAAAAGGACGCGAACGCGTGGCACACGATCATGATATAAATCGGCTTTACATCCATGTCTGATCTCGAAAAGCTGCATGAGGCTGTAATCGAGGGAAACTGGAAGACGGCAGCGGCCATGACAGAGGCCGCCATCGCCGCGGGGGTGACGCCGCTCACCATCGTCACCGGATATCTCGTCCCAGCCATGGACGAGGTCGGCCGGCGCTTCGAGTGTGAAGACTATTTCGTCCCGGAGATGTTGCTCTCGGCGCGAGCCATGAAGGCATCCATGGAAATCCTCCGGCCATTGCTGGTCGCGTCGGGCACGGAGCCGGCGGGACGCGTGGTCATCGGCACCATCAAAGGCGACCTGCACGACATCGGCAAGAACCTGGTGGCCTCGATGTTGGAGGGCGGAGGCTTCGAAGTGATCGACCTCGGCGCCGACGTCTCGCCGCAGCGTTTCGTCGAAGCAGCCGTCGCCAAGAACGCCCATCTAGTGGCCCTCTCGGCCCTGCTTACCGTGACCATGCCCGCGATGAAAACCACCGTCGATGCGTTCGAGGCCGCCGGAATACGCGAGAAGGTCAAGATCATGGTGGGCGGCGCACCCGTCACGCAGCAGTATGCGGACGCCATAGGCGCCGATGGTTTCGGTGAAAGCGCCGCGGCAGCGGTCGCGTTGGCGCGCAGACTGGTCGCTGCGTGAACCGTCTGGGGGCGTGGCTGTCGGACGGTCTGCTGATCGCCGATGGAGCGTGGGGGACGGAATTGCAGGCACGCGGACTGGCTCCCGGAGCATCGCCGGACACCTGGAACCTGACTCATCCCGAGCACGTGGAAGCAGTGGCAGGCGGCTATGTGGAGGCGGGAAGCCAGGTGATCCTGACCAATACGTTTCGCGCCAATGCGATCGCGATGGACGGCGACCTGGAAGCAATCAATCTCGCGGGCGTAGCTATCTCGAAGCGCGCGGCAGCGGGAAAGGCGCTGGTGTTTGCTTCCATCGGCCCGACGGGCAAAATGCTAATGTCTGGCGAAGTCTCGAAGGAACAGGTTTACGCAGCTTTCGCCGCGCAGGCTGCGACGCTTGCGGAAGCGGGCGCCGACGCCCTGCTGATCGAAACCATGAGCGATATCGACGAAGCGCTCCTGGCCGTTGCCGCCGCGAAAAACACGGGGCTGCCGGTAATCGCTTCCTTCGCCTTCGATTCGGGGAAGAATAAAGACCGCACCATGATGGGCACAACGCCCGAGGCCGTAGCCGCTGCTATGTTGGACGCGGGAGCGGATGCGGTCGGCGCGAACTGCGGCGTTGGCGTCGAGCATGCCGCGAACATCTGCCGCCGCCTGCGCGGAGCATGCGATCTGCCGGTCTGGATCAAACCGAATGCGGGCTTGCCGAGGCTGGACGGGTCCAACATTAGCTACGACACATCGCCACAGTTCTTCGCCTCGCATTATGCCGCCCTGCGCAACGCCGGCGCATCGTTTCTAGGCGGATGTTGCGGTTCCACCCCGGATTTTATTCGCGCCCTGGTGAGCGCCCGATGCGCCTCAAGCTGATCAGTTGCGAAGTTCTGTTCCGCGAAATGTGCGATGCATGCGCGCGCACGCCGCACCAGGTGGATCTCGAATTTCTCCCCAAGGGACTTCACGACCTGGGCGGCAAGCCCATGGCGGCGAGAATTCAGGACGTGGTGGACCACACGCCGGAACGCGTCTACGATGCAATTCTGCTCGGCTACGGACTGTGCGGCAACGGACTCCATGGACTGAAATCGCGTCATACGCGCCTGGTGCTGCCGCGCGTACACGACTGCATCGGATTACTGATGGGCAGCCGCGAACGCTATCAGGCCTATTTCGAGAACAACCCCGGCACTTACTATCGATCGACGGGTTGGCTGGAGCGCGGCAAAGGACTGCAGCAGTTGACGCATAACACCATCGGCTTCGATGAACCGCTGGAAGCCATGATCGAGAAATACGGCGAGGATAACGGCCGCTATCTCTACGAAGAGATGACGCGTTATCGCTCGCAATACAGCAAACTCACGTTTATCGAGACGGGACTGGAGAAAAGCGCGAGATTCATCGCTGAGGCTGCCGCCGAGGCTAACGAGAACGGCTGGAATTTCGAACGACTGGCGGGCGATCTGGCATGGCTCCGACGCCTGGTGGAAGGTGAGTGGACGGAAGCTGAGTTCGTGATCGCCGAGCCGGGCCAGCATTTCGCCGTCAGCTACGACGGCATGGTCTTGAGAGCACAAAATGACGGGTAAGGAGCGCATTCTCGCAAAACTGCGCGGCGAGCCGTCTGACTCACTGCCGCTGATGCCGATCACCATGATGTTCGCCGCCGATCTGGCCGGCGTCCATTACCGCGATTACGCTCGCGATCATCGCGTGTTAGCCGGCGCGCAAATAGCCGTGGCGGAACGCTTCGACTTCGATTATGTTTCCGCGATCTCCGACCCCGCGCGTGAAGCATCGGACCTCGGCGCAACAGTAGAGTGGTTCGAGGATCAGCCGCCCGCGATTGTAGAGAGCCGCGCGCTGCTTCATGAAAAGAGCAGCCTGGAGAGTCTCCAACTGCCCGATCTGGCCGCACCCGGACGCATGCGCGATCGCATCGAGGCAGTGCGTTTGCTGGCGGAACGTGCTGGCGCGACGCGGATCGTCGAAGGATGGGTGGAAGGGCCGTGTGCGATGAGCGCCGATCTGCGCGGTCTCAACACACTGATGCTGGATTTCTTCGATGACCCGGCCTTCGTGGACGCTCTCTTCGATTTCACAGTCCGAATGGAAATCGAGTTTGCGCGGGCGCAGGTGGAAGCGGGGGCGACACTGATTGGCGTTGGCGATGCCGCCGCTTCCCTCGTAGGGCCCAAGCTGTACATGCAGTTCGTCTTGCCCTGCGAGCAGCGATTGATTGCCGCGATTCGCGAGTTCGGTGTGCCGGTGCGGCTGCACATCTGCGGGAACACGAAACGCATTGTCGAGGGGATGGGCCAGACCGGCGCCGACATCATCGATCTGGATTTTCTAACGCCTCTCGGGCACGCGCGCCGCGCCATGCGTGACAAGCAGGTCCTGCTCGGCAATCTGGATCCAGTGCGGGCGTTGCGCGACGGCACGCCGGCATCGATTGAAGCCATGCTGTCGGAGTGCTTCGAACAGGCGGGTGCGGCTTACATCTGCGGCGCGGGGTGCGAAATTCCGCGCGGCACTCCGACGGCCAACGTCGATGCTATGACAAGATTTGCGCGCAGCCGCTCGTGAAGCTCGAACTTTATCCTATTGCCGGCCAGACGCTGGCAGATCAGCTCTGTGCCGCGGGCGTTGAGTTTCCTTGCGGTGGGGAAGGCGTCTGTGGCGGCTGCAAGGTTCTCTTGCTCGAAGGCGAGCTACCTGTCACTGAGGCGATGCGTGACATGCTCAGCGAAGCTGAGATTCGCGAGGGATGGCGACTGGCCTGTTGCGCTTCCGCTTCTGCAAGCGTGGTTGTCGAAGTGGAGCAATGGTCTCTCCATGTGCTCACCGACGAAGCGTATGTGCCCATCGAGCCTCGATCCGGGCTAGGAGCGGCAATCGACCTGGGTACCACCACGCTTGTGGTCCAGATCGTGGATCTCAGTAGCGGCGAAGTTTTGCGTGTCGAGACGGCGCTCAATCCGCAGTCACGGTATGGGTCGGATGTGATGACGCGCCTGCAATACGATCTGCGACGGCCGGGTGAACTGGGCTGCCTCATCCGCGAAGAACTCGGACGGATGCTGGGCCGCGAGCCGCTAGTTGAAGTGCTGCTGGCGGGAAACACGGCGATGCATCACCTCTTCTGCGGTCTCGACGTGGAGCCGCTAACTCGCGCTCCGTTTCTTTCCCCCAAGCTTGGCGCGTGCCGCTTCGAGAGTTCGGACTTGGGATGGCCAGGACCGGCCGAATTTTTGCCGTGCCTCGGCGGATTTGTCGGTAGCGACCTTTTATGCGGGATCGTCGCCACGCGCCTGGACGAGGAGTCACGACCATGCGCTCTTTTCGATATCGGTACGAATGGCGAATTGATTGTGGGATCGGCTAACGGGATTGTATGCGCTTCGACGGCGGCCGGTCCAGCGTTCGAAGGTGGACGCATCAGCGTGGGGATGCGCGCCGGCGTGGGTGCGATCGACACTGTGCATGCACGCGACGGCAGGCTCAATTGCCACGTGATCGGCGGCGATGCGGCGCGCGGCATTTGCGGCAGCGGATTAGTGGACGCGGCGGCGTGTGGACTTGAACTGGGACTGATTGGCGTCAATGGCCGCGTCGCGAACGCAGACAAGCTGCTGCCACTAACGGGCGGCATCTTGCTTACGCAACGCGATATTCGCGAGTTGCAGTTGGCCAAGGGAGCGATGGCGGCCGGGATACGCATGCTGGTTGACGGCGACGTCGAAAAGCTCTATCTGGCGGGGGCGTTCGGCAACTATATTCGTCAAACGAGCGCGCGCGCTATCGGGCTGCTGCCGGAAGACCTGCCTATAGAACCGGTCGGGAACAGCTCGTTGCGCGGCGCTCGCGCGCTACTGCTCACGCCATCAAAGCGCGAGGCGCGGCTGCGTAAGATCGCTTCGCTTTCGCGTCATATCGAGCTAGCGGCCAATCCGGATTTTCAGAATCTGTACGGGGAGATGATGTCCCTGGCGCGATATCGCCTGGCGTGACGCGTTACTCAACACTACATCCGGTCTTCGTCTCTACAGTCACAACCGGCAAGTGGGCGTCTTTCATTTGGGTGTTGAACTCCACAACGTCCTTTTCATTTAGTGCGCGCCACTTTGCCAGATCGTCGTCCAGAGCTTTACACTTCTCAGTAACTGCCGCGACTGCGGTTGCCGCGGGCCGAACATCGGCGCTTTGTACGCTGCTTGCCAGGCGCGTGAGATCGCGATTGACCGGGCCAAACCCAGGAGCTGTTTTGGTTCCCTTATCGATAGCGTCGATCTTTTTCTCTAAGGCGGCAACCGCTTCCGGGAAGTCCTTCTTGCGATCGGTAAGCGTTTTTCGTAAAGCGGCGACTTCCTTATAGGCGTGGTAACTCGTGGACATCCCTCGGGAGATCTGTTGTTCGATGTTCAACTGGCTCTGCAAGTCGTCGCCGGATGCTTTCAAGCGCGGATCTAACTTCACCACAAGCTTCTGGCGATACGTTTGGCCGGCCACGGACAACTGGATAGTATACGTGCCTGGGACGACCAACGGCCCTTGCGGCTGTTCGCGCGGAGTCTTTTCAGGAATGGCGTGATCGGCTAGCGTGTATTCGGTATATTCGGCCAAGCCTCCGAAAAAGCCATAGGGGAGAGCCTCGGGCGGCGCGTAGCGCAGATCCCATACAAAGCGATTGAGGCCGGCCGCTTTGGGGACCGCGTCTACGGGAGCGAACCAATAGCTCGGGACGTTGGGTAACGGAAGATCGGGCGCCTTCGGCTGGCTTGAGAACTGCCGTACCAGCCGATCACGTTCATCGTAAATCGACATGGTAATTTCGCCGGCCGGGGCTGATTTCAGCAGATAGTCGATGATGGCGCCATCAGGCGGATTCTGACCGGCGGGCGTTTCCGGAGGAAGCGGCGTGTCCTGATAATTATCCCAACGAACTCGCATCGCGGGCGCCGGCGAGATCAGGTGCACATCCGATTGCAGTTCCTGAGCTGTGATCGTACGAAGAGGAGTGACGTCATCCAGCACCCACAAGGCGCGGCCGAAGGTTGAGGCGACCAAATCGTTGCCGTGGACATCCAAATCGGAAACCTGCGCGAGCGGCAGATTCAGTTGCAGCGTTTGCCACTGTGCCCCATCATCGAACGAGACAGAAACACCAGTCTCTGTGCCGGCGTAAAGCAATCCTTTGCGGACCGGATCCTCGCGAACGGCGCGGGCCATGGCGCTGTCCGGCAGACCGCGCACAATCGTTTGCCAGGTTGCGCCGTAGTCACGAGTCCTAGCGATATAGGGAGGGGTTGCCTCGCGCGTGGCGCCGACCACAATATATGCGGTGCCAGGATCGTAGTGCGATGCTTCCATACTCAAAACTCGCGCCGGCTCCGTTAAGCCCGGCGGCGTGACGTCCGTCCAGGACGTTCCGCCATCGCGCGTCACCTGCACGATTCGATTGGTGGTGCCTGACCATATGAGACCATCCTGTAAAGTCGAGATCGCGAGGGTGCTAATCGCGGGCGGCTGTGGTTTTTCCGGATCTGGTTTGGCATCCGGATCTTTTTCGACGTACTTCGTCAGGTCGGGGCTGACGGTTTGCCATGTAGCACCCGCATCGTTCGTCTTCATCACGAATTGGGTGCCCATATAGAGAGTGTGTGGATCTAAAGGCGAGAAGACTAATGGCGCCATGTTCGCGGTACGGTATTTCTCGCCGCGTTCAAAAATGGTGGCTAGCTGACCGGTGTTTTTGTCGAACCGGACGACGGTCCCGTACCAGCCTCCGCTAAATACCCGATCCGGATTCAGCGGATCCGCGGCGATGAAGCAGTATTCAAAACCGCCTACCGACATCCAATCGCGATCCCCGATCTCGCCGTTGTCGCTGCGGCTGGCAACGGCTGCCGTCCCACTGTCCTGCTGCGCGCCGTATACGTGATACGGGAACGCCGCGTCGGTGGAGACATGGTAGAACTCGCCGGTAGGCTGGTTGTACCAGGAGCTCCATGTTTCGCCACCGTTCACGGTAACGATTGCGCCTTGATCTACTCCCAGCAGCATGCGCTTCGAATCGCTGGGATTAATCCACAAGACGTGGAAATCGTCTCCGCTGGGCGCGCCAACATAAGCCTCAAACGTGTGACCTCCATCGGTAGAACGATAAAGCGAAGTTTGCGCGACGTACAGAGTGTCGGGATGGAGGGGATCGGCGAAGACGCGACTGAAGTATCCACTCCCGATAATTCTGGGGTCCTTGGTGGACTGGTTCCAGGACGCGCCGCCGTCATCGGAACGATAAAAGCCTTGGTCGAGAATTGCGTAGATCCGCTTCCCGACCGCAACAATGCCTACTCGACCGCGATCTTTTTCGGGAAGGCCATTTGCGTTGAGTGGCCGCCAGGTGGAACCTTGATCCCTCGACTCGAAAAGTTCGGAAGTCGCTTTGACTTCTTTCGCGCCGGAACCGGAAGCGGGCCGGAACAGCGAGGCGTACAAGATGCGAGGGTTGTTGGGATCTGCGCACATGTCAACGACGCCGATCGTGTCGTCCTTGGTCAGCACCTTTTTCCAGGTTTTGCCGCCATCGGTGGTTTTGAAAATGCCACGGTCGATTTGATAGGCCGATTTCGGGATGGGTCGCCAAATAATTGCGTGGCCGAGCGAATTGGCAGCAGCAATCACGATGTTGGGATTGCGTGCATCGACAACGACGGACTGGATATAACGGGTGTTCTCCAAACCCACGTGCGTCCACGTGACGCCGGAGTCAACAGACTTGTAAACTCCGTTTCCCGCTCCGCCCTCACCGCTTCCGACGTAGATGATTTGGGGATTCGAGAGCGAAACGGCGATAGATCCAATGCCCGAAACAGGCTGCCGGTCGAAGATGGGTTTCCAGACACGTCCGCCATCAATGGTCTTCCAGACGCCGCCGCCGGGAGTTCCGAAGTAATAGACATTGGGCTCGCTCGGCGCGCCAGCGACTGAGGTGACTCTGCCGCCGCGAAATGGGCCGATCAGGCGCCACTGCATCGGACCAAATAATTTGGAGTCAATCTCCTGAGCTTGGATGCCCAGGGCCACAAGGAGGATCAAAGAGATTTTCAATTTACTCAGACTACCAAGGATCGTAGCGGCAGCGTATTAGCGACGGACTGTCATTGTGTAGATTCGCCGGTTTTCCAGTTCAGCGAGCGATTCCGGAGACGCCAGCGGCAGAGAGATGACGCTGTCCCTTACCCCTTCGAGCAGCGGCTGTTCCTCCACGTCGAATCCGCAGTTTTCAAAGAAGGATCGCGCGTGCGCGAAGTCGTCGAAATAATTCACGTTGATGTCGCGGCCTAAACGTGCCGCAAGAGTCGATTCCGCTCTGCTCTGCCGCCGGTTCTCGGGCGCCCACGCCCTTAGATGAATATCGGGCGTGATCCACGCTCCGCCATAAATGCTCAGGATGTGCCTGATGTTTCCCGCGAGTTGGGCCTTTTCCTCGAAGGTCAGATAACGCAGCAAGCCTTCCGATGTCACGGCAATTGGCGCCTTGCGAAAATATGTCAGGCCCTGCTCCAGTTCGTCCCGATTCAGCACGCTTGCGCAACAGAACTTGAGATGAGGAGGAATCGAACCCAGCAGCGCTGTCACGATTTCGCGCTTCTGCTCGATCATGCTGGGTAGATCTGCTTCCACGTACGTAGCACGGCAAAAGGCTGGGTCGAGGGATCGGGGTGAGTAGCCGGAAGCGAGTTCGAGTATCTGGGTTGCTTGCTGCTTCAGGAGAATATCCGAGACAGCTTTGAATCGCGCTTCAAAAAAAGCGGCGTGGTCGCGCGCACGTTGAAGGAACTCGTCCGGGGGCAGAAGAGATCTCTCTCGAAAATAGGAAAGTATTTCTCGCGCGAAGGGGATGTCGGAATATTCGCCCCGGGCGATCACTGGTCCCAGAGCTGTGACCGAAACGCGCTCAAAATCGTACGTTTCCAAAACATCAGTATAGCGATGAGGCGCTGCCAGGCATCCTGTTTCGGATCGTCTGCGAGACTGACGGTATGGGGACTCTCCGGCTGGAGCACGTCACGAAGGACTACATCACGGAGGGAAGCTTCGTTCCGGCTCTGCGCGACGTGAATCTCGAGTTTCACAGCGGGGAATTTGTGGCATTAGTGGGGCGAAGCGGATGCGGAAAATCGACGCTTCTGAATTTGGCGGGCGCCATGGATTTTCCAACTTCCGGGACCGTGTGGCTGGACGGCGTGAGCACTTCGACGCTCAACGATGCGGCGCTCACGCGGGTGCGGCGCGAAAAGGTTGGATTTATCTTCCAGAGCTTTCAATTATTGCCGACACTTTCAGTGGTCGAGAATGTCGAGCTGCCTTTGATGCTCGCTGGCAGAGCACAATCGCGCAATTCGGCGACGGAACGCTTGCGTCAGGTGGAGATGGAAGACTATGCGGATCGCATGCCTTATCAGCTTTCCGGAGGACAAATGCAGCGGGTGGCAATCGCCCGAGCTCTGGCGAACTCGCCTTCGATTCTCCTGGCCGACGAACCCACGGGAAACCTCGACAGCGCCACTAGCGAAGTGATTCTGGAACTGCTGAGACGCATCGCGGACGATACGGGAACAATCGTTTTGATGGCTACGCATAGCCTGGAGGCGAGTGGTAAGGCGGATACCATCGTCCGCATGCAGGACGGAAGAGTCGAGAGCGTCAGTCCGGCCGGAAGACTTACCGGGAAACGCTGATTCATGCCGGCCTTTGAGTTGTTTTATCGTTTAATCCTGCGTCCCTTGCGGCAGGAGCGGCTAAGAACCGCACTCACCGTTTTCGCGGTGGCGCTCGGCGTGGCCGCGGTGCTCGGAATCGAGCTTGCGGGTCAGGCAGCGGCGGGATCGTTCCGTTCGTCGCTCGAGACTTTGACAGGTAACGCCAATCTGGAAGTGACTGCGGCAGGCGGAATTCCACCCGAGGCGTTCGGGCGCCTGGCGCGAGCACCCTATCCACTGAAGCTGCATCCACGCATTGAAGACTACGGCCTTCTCGATGGAAAGGTCAGGCGTTCGGTGCCGATCGTGGGCGTCGATCTGTTTGCGGAGGCAGGGCCCAAGAATGAAAGCGTGGTTTCGGATCTCAGCTTGAGCGATTCTGTCTGGCTTAGTTCCGGATTGGGATACAAGAGCGGCGATCGAGTACGCGTGCTGGTCAACGATACAGCTTCGAATTTTACGGTTCGGGGCCTGTTGAAAGACCAGGCAGGTGAAATCGTTCTAATGGATCTCGCGCCGGCCACGCGATTGTTGCGGCGCGGAGGAAAGCTCGATCGGATTCTGATCGAAGCTCCTCCGTCGCGCTCGATTGAGGACTGGGAGACGCTGCTGCGCCGCTATCTTCCGGATGGCGTGAATATCGCGCCACAGGGAACGCAGACGGAAGAGAACCGTCACATGCTGGAAGCTTTTCGCTGGAACCTGCGCGTGCTGAGCTATGTATCGCTGGCGGTCGGCGCGTTTCTCATCTACAACACGATATCCGTATCGGTGGTGCGGCGGAGGTTCGAGATCGGCATTCTGCGAGCGCGTGGGCACACCCCGCACGGCCATCCTGGCAGGGATTCTGGGTGAGGCCGCCTGCTTCGGCCTGCTGGGCGGCATCTTGGGAATTGTCCTCGGGCGCCTTCTCTCGGAGGGCGCCGTGAAGCTGGTCGCGTCCACTGTAGAATCGCTCTATTTCAGCAGCAGGCCGGCGGCAATCTCGCTCACATGGGATACGGCTCTATTAGGGATCGTGCTCGGCGTTGGTCTGTCATTGGTCTCAGCGATTAGGTCCGGCTTGGGAAGCATCGCGTGTCGCTCCGGTGGAAGCGATGGCGAGGGGCCGGCGGGAGCATCATGTTCGCGTTCATCAATGGCGTACGGCTGCTTTTGCGGGCGTACTCGCGGCGGCCGCCTGGATCGCGCCGCGACAAGCGCCCGTTAACGGAAAACCGGTCTACGGTTATGTTAGCGCGCTGCTGTTGATTGGAGCCACCGCTCTGACGATTCCCGCGCTTGTCTCCAGTCTCACGAAGCTTACGCGGCAGTTTGATCGGCCGGATGTTTGGCGTGGAAGCGCTGCTGGCCACGCGAAGCCTTGCGGGTTCGCTGCGGCGGACATCGGTGCTCGTGGGAGCCCTGTCGACAGCGATCGCAGTGCTGACGGCCGTCGGCATCATGGTTGGAAGTTTTCGCGAAACCGTGGTGGTTTGGATGGACGATATCCTGCAAGCGGATCTGTATCTGAGCCCGGCGGTGCCGCAGGGAGCGGATCGTCATCCGACGATGTCGGCGGAGATCCCCGCGGAATTGGCAAAGCTTCCTGAAGTGGCTGCCGTCGAGCAGTTGCGCACCTACGAAATTCGCTACGAGGGACTTCCCGTTACGCTCGGAGGCATGGACGCCGGCATCGGTGGGCCGCGCCGCAAACGATCGTTTCTATCCGGAGCACGCGCGGAAGACGTTGTTCGAAAATTGATCGGCAATAATTCGGTAATCGTCAGCGAACCTTTTGCGAACAAGCATCATGTGCGCGCCGGCGACATCCTCAAACTTAGTCTGGGTGGAACACTGGCATCCTTTCGCGTGCTGGATGTTTACTACGATTACTCCAGCGAACGCGGCGTCATTCTGATGGATCGTGAAACGATGTTTCGATATCTTCCCAGCAGAGAGCCGAGCAATGTCGCGGTCTATTTGAAACCCGGTGTATCGCTGGAAGAAGGCCAGCGCGCCGTGGAGCGGGCGATTGGGGATCGGCGCGTTGCCGTGGTGCAAAACAGAACTCTACGGCAGCAAGGCATCCAGGTCTTCGACCGGACTTTCGCCATCACTTATGCGCTCGAGGCGCTGGCGGTTTTCATCGCGGTGACCGGCGTGGGCGGCGCTTTGGTTGCCCTGGTAATCGATCGGCGGCGTGAGTTCGGGCTGCTGCGCTTTCTGGGCGCATCCGATTATCAGGTCCGCCGCATCATTCTTTTCGAGAGCGCGCTTTTGGGCGCGCTCTCGAACATCGCGGGACTGGCGCTCGGATTCGTTCTTTCGCTTCTGCTCATTTACGTCATCAATAAACAGTCCTTCGGGTGGACGATCCAGTTCCACTGGCCCGTCACGGTTCTTTTGACCGCGCTTTCCATTGTTTACGCCGCGACGATTCTCGCGGCTCTGTACCCCGCAAGGATCGCAACACGGCTTGTCCCGATCGAGGTGATTCATGAAGAGTAGGCGTGGTCTCTTTGCCATGCTTCTGGCTTTGGGACTCGTCCTGAATGCGGATGAACCGTACCGCCTCGCGCTCCCCAATTACCGCTTCGAATTTCCTCGGGATTATTTCAATCATCCGGACTTTCAGACAGAGTGGTGGTATTACACCGGAAATCTCCGCACTACCGCGGGACGCCGATTTGGTTTCGAACTCACTTTTTTTCGTCAGGCAGTCGCGCATAGGCCGGCCGACGCCAGTATCTGGGATATTCGGGATCTCTGGATGGCGCATCTTGCGCTGAGCGATATCGAGGGACGCCAGTTCCTTCACACCGAGCGGCTGAACCGGTCGGGCCCAGGCATTGCAGGCGCGGATTTGAACGTGGCTCGTGTGTGGAATGGAAACTGGCAGGCGCAGTGGACGCTCGATCCCGCCGTTCCGGGCGGAGCCACTCAAAGGCTCGACGCAGTTGCCGATCGCTTTTCATTTGAACTTTCCTTGAGGCCGGAGAAGCCGCCGGTGATCCATGGTCAGAACGGAGTCAGTCAGAAAGGGGAGGGCGCGGGCAAGGCGTCGCACTATATTTCTTTCACGCGGCTGGCCACGAGCGGCACGATCGTTTTGGATGGGAAGCGATTCGCAGTGGACGGCAGCGCCTGGATGGATCACGAGTTCTTCAGCCACCAATTGGGAACCGGCCAAAGCGGTTGGGACTGGTTCAGCATGCAGCTTGAAGATCGCACCGAACTCATGTTGTTCCGGCTGCGCCGCACAGACGGATCTGCCGATCCTTTTTCCGCTGGAACCTTCGTCGATGCACAAGGTCACTCGAGGCATCTTGCGGCTAGCGATTTTACAGTCACGCCGGGAAAGACTTGGGCTAGCGAAGCGACCAGTGGACAATATCCCGTGGAATGGGCGATCGAAGTGCCATCGCTTGGCTTCAAAGCGCAGATTCACACGCCTATGGTTCAGCAGGAACTCACCGGTTCCGTGTCTAATTACTGGGAAGGCGCTATCGACATTGATGGGACGCGACTCGGCCGTCCTGTGCACGGAGTTGGGTATTTGGAAATGACCGGCTACGCCGGGCGCATTTTCGGCCTAGATTAATTCATATAACCTCTAGCTATGACTTCCATTCCTTCCGATGGCAGGCTGCGGGTTGGACTCTTCGCGATCGGGCTCGATGCCTACTGGAAGCAATTCGAGGGTCTCCAGCAGCGGCTTACTGAGTACGCTGCGCAGGTCGCGCAACGGCTCGGGCGTCCGGACGTGGAGATCGTGAATCTTGGATTGATCGATAACCCGGAGAAGGCCGCGGCAGCCGGTCACGCGTTTCGACGAGCCGACGTCGATCTGCTCTTTTTGCATGTCACGACGTATGCACTCTCTTCGACTGTTCTCCCCGTCGTGCGCCGCGCGAAGGTTCCGGTAATCATCCTGAACCTCTCTCCTGGCGCTGCGATCGACTACGCATCTTTTAATGCCATCGCCGATCGGGGAAAGATGACCGGGGAATGGCTGGCGTGGTGCCAGGCTTGCCCGGTACCCGAAATCTCGAATGTATTCCGCCGTTGCAACATCCCGTTTTTCCAGGTGACGGGCATGCTGGAAAACGATGCGGCTGCGTGGAACGAAATTGAGGAATGGCTCGACGCGGCAAAAGTGGCTCATACGATGGAACACAATCGGTTGGGCGTGATGGGGCACTATTACGGCGGGATGCTCGACGTGTACTCTGATCTGACCTTGCAGTGCGCGACTTTCGGCGGTCACATCGAGATTTTAGAAGTGGATGAACTCGCGGCGTTGCGAGCCGACGTATTGTCTGACGATATTGAGCGCCGCGTAACTCACTTCCACGATGCTTTCGACGTTCAGGCCGATTGCCCTGCTGAAGAGCTGGCGCGCGCGGCGCGAACTTCGGTTGCGCTCGACCGCCTCGTCGATCTTCATAACCTGGGTTCGATGGCCTATTACTACTCGGGCTCCGGCAATCCGGCCAACGAAGACACGATCAGCTCGATTATCCTGGGCACCAGCCTTTTGACGGCTCGTGGAATTCCTGTGGCCGGCGAATGCGAAGTGAAGAACGCGCAGGCTATGAAGATTATGGACACCTTGGGCGTCGGTGGCTCCTTCACCGAATATTACGCCGTCGACTTCGCGGATGACGTCGTCCTGATGGGGCACGATGGCCCGGGCCACCTGGCCATCGCTGAAGGAAAGATCAAAGTTCGGCCGCTCAAAGTTTTCCACGGTAAAGTTGGCCGTGGTCTGTCGGTTGAAATGTCGGTGAAGCACGGTCCTGTGACGCTGCTCTCGGTTGTCGAGAGCGGTGGACGTTTGAAATTGCTAACAGCGGAGGCGGACTCAATTTCGGGCCCCATTCTGGAGATCGGCAATACCAACAGCCGCTATCGATTCACGATTGGCGCGCGCCAATTCATCGACGCCTGGAGCGCCCAGGGGCCGGCGCATCATTGCGCTGTCGGCATTGGGCACTGCGCGACGAAAATCGAAAAGTTTGGCGCGCTCCTGGGAATCGAGACGATTCGGATTTGCTGATGCGGTGAATCAATCGAGATGGAAGACTTCTTCGAGCAACTCCATCTGGCGGTCGGCTGGACGGCCTTGCGGATCTTCGAAGAAATCCTTCATTTCAGCCTGCCAGCGATCATTGACTTCACGAACAGCCATGTCTGCAAGGGCTTGGTCGAAGTCGGCCGTTTCGAGGTACCCGATAAGCAGCCCGTCTTCTCGCAGAAACAACGAGTAGTTACTCCATCCGCTCTGACGAAGAGCATCGAGCATCTCCGGCCACACAGCCCGGTGCCGCATCTTGTACTCTTCGATCCGGTCTTTCTTTACCCGAAGCTGGAAACAGACGCGCTTGTGGTGAGCCATTTGCAATCTACCAATCTCATCTTACGTTTTACGCGGCGTCGTGAGCATTCTTCGGACCGCGGCGAAGATTCTTTCGACGGCAGGACGGCGGTAGGCCCAGCGTTCGTCGGGTTCCGGCGGATTGACGACCATTGTGGCATTGGCTTCGAAGAGGAGCAGATCGCCGTCGGGACTTAGGCCGAAATCGATACCTGCGTAATCGAGGCCGAGTGTCGCCTGAATGCTGGCGAGAGCTTCCATGGCGCGTGGACCGAGAACGCCGGGCATACTCTCCAGAAATTCGGCGTCTTCGGCACGATGATCCGCGCTTTCCGCCATCTCGGCTGTGAAATAGTGGATTTTCCAATGGCTCGAAATCGCCATGTGGAGCGGATACAGCTGTCCCTCGATCATCATCACTCGATATTTGCGCACCTTTCCATCGGCGCCGCGGGCGTTTAGAAATTCGATGACCGTCAGTTCTTTCCCGGGAAGTTCGGACACCGCTTCGGGCAGAGCTTGTGCCGTCTCTATCTTTAGAAAATGCCGGCCAGTGTGGAAACCTGGTGTTCGTACCAGGAGCGGGAATCGGAAGCCGTGGCGCGCTATGGTGGATGCGGCTTCGGGAGAAGAAAGAAGCTCACGGGGGAGGGTGATGGTGGCGGGTGCAATGACGCCCGGCAGGCGCGAGAGGCGTTCGTGATCGGCCCGTCCTGTCGCCAGCACGGCCTTCGGAGGATTGATGACGCGAGCCGCCGTCAGGGCTACGACAGACTGCGCGGCGGACAATGCTTGCTCGCATAGGTCGGCATCTCCAATGGCGTTGAATACGACATCGTGCGGCGGTAGGGGATGGCTGACGTCATAAAACTCGGGCGCGATAACAAGTGTTTGGAATATACGGTCGTCCAGAAAGTTGCTGGTCGGTATGTTGCCTCCGACGGATGAAACCAGCAACAACAGAGACACTGGAGGGCCTTGTCCACGATACGGCATCGTAATGACGGCGCGATTTTCAAAGGCCTGGCGGCGGTGCGATCGAGCACCCTTTTCATCGCCAAGCTCAGCCAATACATACGCAAGCCCTTGGTGCGCTTCTCGATGGGCGGGGTCGACGCGGAGGGCGGTTTCATAGTGCTCTCGGGCGGTTTGAAATTCGCCGGCTTCGTAGAGAGTGTTGGCCAGATTCACGCGGCTCATGGGATCGTCAGGATGGCACGCCACGGATTGCGCATAGGCCGTGCGCGCGGCGGTTTTAAATCCGGCGGCATGCACCAGCGTGCCCAGATTGTTCAATGCCAGCCGGTGAGTGGGGTCGCGGGCCAGCAGTTCCAAATATGCGTCTCTGGCTTCCCGCGTCCGGCCCATTTCCGCTAGCAGGCATGCAAATTCAAATCGGAGATCGACTGCATCGGGATTCGATGCGAGGCGGGTAATTAGATTTTGTAGGGCGGCTTCTCGCGCACGTTGCGGCGCCCACTCTGCATCCGATTGCGATTGGGGCGCTCGGCTTTTTCCAGCGATGGCTTCTAATGCGCGGCCGAGAGCCACGGTTTTTTCGACCAGAGTGTCGATCTCGCTTGCGCGGGTGCGGTGATTGACTATTGCCGCGCGAATCGCGAGGCGGCCATCAAGAATGGTGGTGGAAGGTGCAACAGCGCCCGACTCCTGAAGCTCGATGACGATTCTGGAATTGATGCGCTGGGCATCTTCGGCGCGATATCGAAAGCAGACTATGTTGAGATCCACTGGCGCCAGCAGCTCCAGCTCGGGCGTCGCCGCGATGCGACTTTCCAAATATCGGGCGAGAGCGCAGGTCTCCGAAACAACCGACCCGAGGGCTTCCGTCCCGTAAACTTTGAACGTGAACCAGGTTTTCAATGCTCGAAAACCACGCGACAAGTCCGGACCGTAATCGCAGGGCCATGGTGCTCCTGCCGCGAGGCCTTGCAACTCCTTCCTTAAATAAGGAGCCGTGACTCCGAACGCGCGACGATGCAGCACGCCATCGCGCACCAGAATGAATCCGGCGTCGTAGGGCACCTGGCCCCATTTATGAAAATCGAATGCGAGGGAATCGGCGTGTTCGATTCCTTTGAGGCGCGGAGCCAGGTCGGGCGCAAGAATTGCCAGTGCGCCGAAGGCTCCGTCGACGTGAAACCAGATGCGCTGGCGATGGCAGAGATCGGCAATTGCATCCAGATTGTCGATGGCTCCGGTGTCAACCGTTCCGGCGGTTCCGACGACAAGGAACGGTGTCAAGCCCGCGCGTCGATCCGCTTCGATCGCTTTCTCCAGGGCATTCGGATCCATCCGATAACGTGTGTCGACGGGAATCGAGCGGAGGGCGTCGCTTCCGAGACCGGACATGTCCATGGCCTTCGCGATGCAGCCGTGCGGGGCCGCGGAGGCGTAGGCGGTGAGCTTTTTCGAACTCCCCGCGACACCTGTGCAACGCACTTCAAAACCAAGCTCGGCATCGCGAGCAATGAGGACGCCGATGAGGTTGGCCACGGATGTTCCCGTGACAAACAGGCCGCTCGCGCTTTCGGGGAATCCGAAGAGCTGCCGCATCCAGTGAACAATCTGGCGCTCCACTTCGATCGGGACGTGATCGCGTCCACCAAGATTTGCATTCAGTCCCGCGGCGAGCATCTCCGCCACAATGCCAACTGGCGTTCCGCCTCCATGAACCCATCCCATGAAACCGGGATGAACATTGCCGGTTGCATAGGGCAGGATGTCGCGCATGAATTCGTCGTGGACGGCGGCAAGATCGGCCGGCGACGTCGGAAGATCGGCGTGGAAACGCGACCGGACTTTTTCAGGAATTGGTTGCCAGACCGGATGTTCGCGGATGTGCTCGACATAATCGAGAATGTCGTCGAGCATCTTGTGCGACTGGGCGCGGAACGAGGGCCAGTCGGCAGGGTCGAGAGACGGCATGTTCCTATCTTCCGCTCTTATTTGGCGAGCTTGCGGAACTCGTCGAGCACGGCTGAAGCCTGGGCTGCGGGAATTTGAAGTTGTCCAGCGAGGTTCAACATGAGGCGGCCTCTTCCTCCGTCTGCGAATGCGACCGACTTAATAATGACGAATGGGCGCGCTTGCTCCGGGACCACGGCTTCGAGGTCGGTCGACTTTTGAACGGCTTTGAGCACCGCGGCGCGGATTTTGTCGCGCAACGCCTGGCCCAGAGATCCGGAGCGCAACAGCTCTCCGAGCGAACCGTCGGCATCGATGTTGCCGATCTCGGCGTCTAAACGGACCGTGTTGCCGTCTTCCACGCGCGGGGTGAGCAGTACCTGCACCGTCCCGTTTCCGCCGACCAGTCTTTTCGCATTCTCCTTACCGAATAATTTGACGCAGGCCCATTTTTCGAAATGCAACTGGACAGTGAGCTGCCCGGCGGGAGCAGCCGGTATGAGGGTCGCCTGCTCAATCGAGTTCCGTTCGCCGCAATGATTGGACTGATTCAGTTCTGCCTGCATCAGCGGAGTTAGGTGATTCTGAAAGTCGGCGAGATCGGAGCGCAGGTTCAGGTGGATCGGTTGAGATCCGGTGACATTGCCCGAAACGATGAGCGCGACAGGCTGGCCGGCGATATTCACGGACACTGGAACAGGCAGGATTTCAATCGCGAGATCCGCGCTGAGGGCAATCGCGGGCAGGGCAGCGAGTATCAACCATGCTCGATGGGGAGTCAAAGAGTTGCGACGAAGGTTGTCGATATCCGGTTGCACCAAAACTTTCTACACTGGATACGTGCGATCGAAACATTTCTTATTTATTGTGGCCAGCGGGATGCTGGCTGTCGCAGGCTACGCCGCGGATCTGACCGGCCATTGGGTTGCGACAGAGACCCTGCCCAACAGGCCCGCGCGCGAGACTTCACTCTGGATTAAATCGAACGGCGACGCGTTCACGGGATATATGTGGACGGAGCGATTCGGATATTCGCCGATTGTCGACGGCAAGGTGTTTGGAGACAAGATCACGTTCACACTGGTGGCGGACAACAACGGCGAAGAGCGGCGTCTGGATTATTCCGCGCAGGTGACGGGTGATGGAATCGCGCTGCATATGCCGCCACGTCGCGGGACGCCCACGCCCGATCTGATCGCGAAGAAAGTTTCGAGCGAAGATCCGGGGCCGATGCCGCACAAGATCGCGCTGGGCACGCCGATGCCCGTGAAGAGCAATGGACTCGCGTCTACGCCGCCCATGGGATGGAACAGTTGGAACAAGTTCCAGAGCAAGGTTTCGGATAAGCTGGTCCGCGAAATCGCAGACGCCATGGCGAGCAATGGCATGCGCGACGCCGGCTACGTTTACCTCAATGTCGATGACACCTGGCAATCGACGCGCGGCGCGGACGGCGCCATTCGCACTAACGATCGCTTCCCGGATATGAAAGCGCTGATCGACTACGTGCATGGCAAAGGACTGAAGTTCGGCATCTATTCTTCACCGGGTCCGAAAACTTGCGCGGGTTACGAAGGGAGTTTTCAACATGAAGACCAGGACGCGAAAACGTATGCGGCCTGGGGCGTCGATTATTTGAAGTACGACTGGTGCAGCGCGAATGCGGTTTATAAGGTCAGTTCCATGCCGGCCGCCTATGCGAAGATGGGCGACGCCCTGCTGCATTCCGGCCGGCCCATTGTCTACAGCCTGTGCCAGTATGGATTGCTGAAAGTTCAGGATTGGGGCGCGCAGGTGGGAGGCAATCTGTGGCGGACTACCGGAGACATTAGCGACAACTGGAAATCGATGTCGCATATCGGATTCGATATGCAGCCTGGGTTGGAAGATGCCGCGGGTCCCGGACATTGGAACGATCCGGACATGCTTGAGATCGGCAATGGAGGCATGAGCATCACCGAGTATCGCACTCATATGAGTTTGTGGAGTATGCTGGCCGCGCCGCTGCTCGCGGGGAATGATCTGCGCGATGTCGCTCCGGAGATTATGGCTATTTTGACGAACCGCGAAGTGATCGCCGTCGATCAGGACAAGCTTGGCAAAGAGGCGCATCGCGTTTCGAAGAATGGGGATCTGGAGTTGTGGACGCGACCGCTGGCTGGTGGGGATTTTGCGGTGGGATTGTTTAACCGGGGCGACTCGGCGGGTGAGATGACGCTACGGCCGGCGGATTTGGGGATTGCGAAGTTCGGGAAATTGCGCGATCTTTGGGCGCATGCCGATGTTCCGGCGAAGGCAATGTTTCAGGCGGAAGTGCCGGCGCATGGTGTGGTGATGCTGCGGGTTTCGGCGGGGAAGTAGTTAAGCGCGTGTCTCCGAAATCAACTTCAGGCCGGAAACACCGAGGTAGTCACCCACGTTGTTGGTAATGAGAGGCGCGTCGTATAACACTGCGGTAGCCGCTATCCAGGCGTCTGCGGTTTTCGAGACGACGTCCATTTCTGCGAGCCGTCACCATAACCTCGGCCCACTTTAGGACCAGGTCATGAGAAGACGGCACGACAACAAAGCGCTTTAGGAAGACCCGAAGCCACTCCTTTCGTTTCGCGTTCCAATTCGATAGGAGGGCCCACTGCTCCAGTTCTGCTTTGGTCATAAAAGAGATCAACCATTGCCGATCGCGGAGGTGCGTAAGATAGTCCTGCGCCCGGCTGTCGCTCTTGAAGAGAAAGGAAACAACGTCAGTATCGAGAACGACCGGCGTCATGCCGCCGGGTCAGTCTTGGTATGCCCTCGCCATTCGCGCATTGCGTTGAGAAAATCGTCAATTGATTCCTCTTTGGGCCAGAAATCGCCGAGGAGGTCGTGGGGGTCACGCGGAAATACGACACCCTGCTCGGCAATCAACTCGTCGATGGTAGGATGTCCTTCTGTCGTGTACTTGTCCGCCGTTGACATTGATGGCTCAATTCTAACTCACACCATAGCCTGGGGCAAATCACTCACACATCGCCAAAGCACGCTCATAAACCTCGCAAATAGTTATATTTACATCACCTAGCCGCCTGGAATGCTGCGTGCTCATGGATTCAAGAGTGTCGCGCAATCAGGGTCATAGCGCGAAACGTCTGGGAGCCATGTGCATGCAACCAGTTGTAGTCGATCGCGGGTCGAAAGAGCGTGCCCGCGCACCGAAGTGCGTCAACCAACACATTATTGAAATTGTCAGCGATTCGGGTGAAGGCGCGCAGACGTGCGGCCAAATGTTCGCCGATATCTGCGCCCGAAATGGAAACGGCATCTGGACCGTCGAGATCATTCCGGCCGAAATTGAGCCGCCCAGCCGGTCTCGCGCCGGGGCTAGCGGGAACCGCATCCGGCTTGGATCGAGTCCCGTCACGAATGCCGGCGATCAGGCCGACCTGGTAATCGCGTTCAACGAACAGGTGCTGTATAGCCGCATCGATGTGGGAGCGCTTCAACCCGGCACGCTCGTTTTTGTCGACAAATCGTGGGCTGAAAATCCCGATCAGGAGATACGGACTCGCTACTCCGAGGCTGTCGCCGATTTTCACGCGCGTGGATACGTTGTCATCGAAACCCCGATTGAGAGTCAATGCCGGAAACACACCGACGATCCACACAAGGGCAAAAATATGTGGGTCCTGGGTATGCTCTGCGCCATTTATACCCTCAACGTGGACCACGTCAGCGAGAGCATCGCTAAACGTTTCGCCAAGAAGGGCGAAAGCGTCGTTCGTAAGAATGTCGCCCTGTTCCGCGATGGCTATGAATGGGCGGAGGAAAACGTCGAGCAGCAGTTCGTGGTTCCGGCTAAGAAATCCAACACTCCGATGGTGGTGATGAACGGGAACCAGGCACTCGCGATCGGAATCATGGCGGCCGGGATCGAGGTCTGTTCCATGTACCCCATCACGCCCGCGACTTCGACCTCGCATTTTCTGGCCAGCGCCATCGATCAGGTGGGCGGGATTGTTCACCAGGCTGAGGATGAAATTGCCGCGGTCGGGTTTGCCATCGGCTGCTCATACGCAGGCAAGACCGCAGTGACCATCACCTCGGGTCCCGGATTCGCGCTCAAGACCGAGTTCCTCGGATTCGCCGTTATGACGGAAGTTCCTCTGGTCGTGGTCGTGGTGCAGCGAGGCGGACCTTCGACCGGGCTGCCAACCAAAAGTAGAACAGGGCGATCTGCTGGCCGCTCTATTTGCGTCGCCGGGCGATAGTCCGAAGATCGTTATTGCGCCTGCGACTATCGAAGAATGCTTCCATTTCATGATCACGGCGCGGAAGCTGGCTGAAGATTTTCGCGGACCCGTGATTGTCTTGTCGGATGCGAATCTCGCGACTGGACAGCAGCCATTTCCACGGCCGCAGGCTGTCGAATCATGGCTCTCCCCGCCCGTCGATCAATCGGAATGGAATCCAGAGATTCCGCCCTTCGCCTGGGATCCTCGAACGGGTCTCTCGCGGCGACCGATTCCTGGGCAACGCGGCGGGGAATATGTTTTGACCAGGCTTGGCTCACGATGAAGAGAGCCATGTTGCGTATGAGTCTTCTATCAATCAGCGGACCATGGAAATGCGCAGCCGCAAGCTGGCCGTGCTCACGAGCGCTTTGAAGCCTCCGAAAATCCATGGCGATCCGGACGGCGATCTGCTGGTAGTTGGATGGGGTTCGACGCTGGGCGCCATCGAAGAGGCTGTCGATCGTTTGCGCGGCGATGGACTGCAAGTATCGTCGCTGCACCTTCGCTTCCTGTCGCCGCTCGAGCCGGGACTTCGGGAGATCTTCTCGCACTTCAAAAAGGTGGTTGCGGTCGAGATTAATTACAGCGATGAGCCCGGCCAGCCTTACATCACGGAACAATCCCGTCGATATTCGCAGCTTGCTCAGATTGCTGCAGGGCGCACACTCTGCATGATGTCGATTGCTGGTCGCGCGTTCCGGGCGGACCGCTTCCGCCCGGAGTTATTGAAGCGGAGCTTCGAAGGCGACTCGCCTGACAGGAGAATGAAATGGTCGGTTTGAAACAGGAATGGGAAATCGAGCCGCTGCGCAGGGATTGCGTTCTCGAAGATTATATGGGCGCCGAGCCGCGCTGGTGCCCTGGGTGCGGCGACCATGCGGTGCTCAACGCCGTGCAGCGCCTGGCGCGCGATAAGCAATTGCCACCCGAGAAGACCATGGTCGTGTCGGGCATCGGATGCTCCAGCCGGTTTCCGCACTACATGAGCACGTACGGGTTCCACGGACTTCACGGCCGCGCGTTCCCGGTGGCTTGCGGGATCCGCAGCCGGCGTCCCGATCTGCACATGTTCATGGTCACGGGCGACGGCGATTGCTGCGCGATCGGGGCCGGGCACTGGATCCATGCCATCCGCTACAACATGGATCTCACGGTGCTGCTGCTCGACAACAATATTTACGGGCTGACGAAGAACCAGACTTCGCCTACGACGCGGCCTTGCGAAAAGTCCAACACGCACCCCAAAGGATCGTACATGGCGCCGCTCAATCCGATTTCGGTGGTGCTCGGGATCGCGAACCGATCCTTCGTGGCGCAGACCATCGATTGGAACCCGCCGCATCTTTACGCCACCATTAAGGCCGCGTATGAGCACCAAGGGACGTCTTTCGTCCGCATCCTGCAACGATGCCCGCACTTCACTTCGCATGTCTTTGCTCCTGTACAGGAGGATCATAGCCAGGTGCTGCTGATGGAGCATCCCGACGGGGTCGCTCTGGAAGAGCCTATGAAACGGCTCTTTCCAAATCGCTTGACGCACGATCCCTCGAAGCTCAGTGAGGCGCGGGATTTAGCCGACCGCGAGGATTGTTACCCGATCGGCGTTTTTTATAAAAACGAGAATGCGTTCCGGTACGACCAAGCCACGCAGGTGGGACTGGGAACCGCTCCTGCCGATAAACTCGCGGCGATCAATAAGGCGCTCGACAGGTTCATGGTGTAAAGGCATGGCATCCACGGAAACCGACCAAGAGACGCCGATAACGCGGGAGCAGCTTCGAACGTTTCACATCGCTGGGCACGGGTTGGAGCATTTGATTCCGGCTGCGCCTTTGCGCCCCGCCGCGCTCGATCAAATTCAGCAGATTCCGCCATTCGAGACAGTGGACCTGCTATCGCTTTATGAATCGTCGCTACGCGCGGCGCGTGGCGAGTATCAGAAAGCATTCCTCGAGAAGATACGGAAGGCGAGAACGAGTCTGCTCGACCTGCTGGCCCTCGATTCGCAGGGCTCTACGCCGGAATCGTTTGGGCAGGAGGCTTCGGTCTTCTTTAATGCGGGAGCTTTGTCCGCGGCGCTTGGCTCGCAAAACGGGCGGGCTTCGATGGAGCCGGCTCGGCGCGACAGGATTGAAGCTACGATCGCCGTTCTGGACAACGCTCTCTCCGACGCGCGCCATCAACCTCCTTTTCGTTTCTTTGAAGGTTCCGGCAGCTTTCAAGCCGCGCTGGAAGATTGCGATAAAGAGCTCGACCGGTTTACGACTGTCTTGCGCGCATTGCGCATAGCGCGGCTCGAAGTCGAATCCGCATATCAGCCCGTAGTCCACGATGAGGCGCTGGCTCGCTTCGATTGGCAGTCGGCCGATGGAAATGAATTGCTGGCGTTACCGCCGGTGGTGGTACTCGAAACGGCTCAAAGATTGGCGCAGGTTTCGCTGACCTCTTTCGGACGCGTGCTGCGATCGGGACGCCCGATCCAGGTTCTGATCACTTCGGCGGGGCTCTATGCCGAGGATCTCAGCGGATTGATTCCCGATTTTGGCTATCTCGGCATTGCGCATCGCGAAGCGTTCGTTTTGCAGTCTTCGCTGTCGCGGCCGGAACATCTGGCCTCTGGGTTGGCGTCAATGGCAGCCACGCTTCGCCCGGCTGTCGCGATCGTCTCGGTTCCCACGGCTCCGGGTCACGACGCCCATCTTGCCGCGTCGCTGTTATATCTCTCGCGAACGTTCCCCCTGTTCCGCTACGATCCCGATCAGGGAACCAACTGGCCGGAACATTTTGAGCTGCTGATGGAAGAGGAACTACCGGTCACGGCTGCCGATTTCGCCGCCGTTTCCGAGGATTTTCTCGACCATTTCCGCGTCCTCCCAGCCGCGGCGTGGGATGACGAGCAGATGGAGCTTTCCGAATACCTGCGCCGTTATTCGCAGCAGCCTCCGCTGGCAATCCCTTTTCTGTGGGTGAACGACGAGTCGGGAAACCCGCAAAGGGCTGTGCTCACGCGCGATCTTGTGAATCTCTGCCGCGATCGCGTGCGGGCCTGGAACATTTTTGAGGATCTGGCGGGAGTTCGGAACACGAAAATCAAAGAGGAGGCAAGGCGCGAGGGAGTTTCGGAAGCAATCCAGCGCGTGGTCGCGATGCTGACTCAATCGGAACAGGTCGTGGCCAAGCCGGCGGTCGTTCTGCAGGCTGCCGCTGCCGCTGTCGAGGAAGCTACGGTGATCGCCGCGACGACCGAAGATCCCTACATCGACTCCTTCCTGTGCACCAGTTGCAACGACTGCTTCAAAATCAATTCCCGCGTTTTCCAATATGATGGGAACAAACAGGCCTATATTGCCGACGCGAGCGCGGGGACTTTCGCGGAACTCGTAAAAGCGGCTGAAGGCTGCCCTGCCCGATGCATCCACCCCGGGACACCGCGTCCGGGCGACTCTACCGCAACCCCGCAACTGTTGGCCAAGGCCGCGAAGCTGCGCTGAAAGGAGCGCTTCGTTATGACGGAACGACCCGTTTTCGTGGATCTCCTACCGCCCTGTAATCACACCTGTCCCGCTGGCGAAAACATCCAGCACTGGATCACGCTCGCGGGCGCTGGGCAATATCAGGCGGCCTGGAAGGCGCTGATAGACGACAATCCATTGCCCGCGATCATGGGACGCGCGTGTTATCACCCTTGCGAGTCGCAGTGCAATCGCAGGGAGTTCGATGAAGCTGTGAACGTGCACGCGGTGGAACGTTTCTTAGGCGACGAGGCAATCCGGCACGGTTGGCAGTTCGATCGAGCGGCTCCTTTCACAGGCAAGCGTGTGCTCGTGGTTGGCGCCGGTCCCTCGGGTCTTTCTGCCGCATATCATCTTCGCCGCTTCGGACACCACGTGACCGTCCAGGATGCCGGCTCCGGCGCCGGACGGCATGATGCGGTTCGGCATCCCCAAGTACCGGCTCCCTCGCAACGTTCTGGATGCCGAGGTCGCGCGAATTGAAGCTTTGGGCGTCACCATAAAGCTCAACACGCGGGTGGACGATCTGGCCAGTGTGATGAAAGAAGGCGGATTTGACGCCGTGTTCCTGGCGGTCGGGGCGCACCTCGCGAGACGCGCTTTCATCCCGGCTCGGGACGCCCGCAAGATTCTTTATGCCGCTTCGCTGCTCCGCGACCTGGAGGCCGGTGTAACGCCGATGCTCGGGCGGCGCGTCCTGGTATATGGCGGTGGGAATACGGCTCTCGATGCAGCTCGAACAGCGAAACGATTGGGGGCCGAGGAGGCTCTGATCGTTTATCGGCGTACACGCGAGAAAATGCCAGCACAGGATTTCGAAATTCAGGAAGCGATGGAGGAGGGAATTTCCTTCAAGTGGCTGTCCACGGTGAAAGCTTCCGATGCAGGGGCGTTCACGATTGAAAAAATGCGTCTCGACGAGAACGGGTTTCCGCAACCAACGGGGGAATTCGAGACGCTCGCTGCCGACTCGATGATTCTCGCCCTCGGCCAGGACGTGGATCTCAGTTTCCTCAAGCGAGTGGAGGGAATAGTTGTCGAAGACGGCGTCGTTAAAGTAGACCAGCACATGATGACCGGCTGCCCCGGTATTTTCGCGGGCGGAGACATGGTTCCAGCGGAACGCGCCGTTTCCGTCGCAGTGGGACATGGGAAGAAGGCGGCTCGTAACATTAACGCTTATCTGCGCGGCGAAGTTTACGCCGCCGGCACCGAACGAGGGGTTGCCACATTCGACCATCTGAACCTGCGGGAACACAGTCACGCGGCACGAACTTTTCAGCCGGCCATCGACGTGAACCGGCGGCAATCGACATTCGACGAGGTCTTCGGCGGGCTCGACGAATCCAGCGCTGTGTTCGAAGCCAAGCGCTGTCTCTCCTGCGGCAACTGCAACGAATGCGACAATTGTTATCAGATCTGTCCCGGCGAGGCAATTCAAAAGCTTGGAGCAGGCAAACGATTTAAGTTCGACTACGGCAACTGCGACGGTTGCGGATTGTGCGCCGAGGAGTGCCCTTGTGGCGCCATTCAGATGCAAGGAATCGAAAAAGGAGGCTTAGGATCTAATTGGGCCTGACAATCGGAGTTTTGAAAGAGACGTTCCCGGGCGAGCGCCGCGTGGCCATGGTCCCCCGCGGCATGGATCCTTTGGTTAAATCGGGAGCGCAATTCCGGATCGAGACCGGCGCGGGAGTGGAAGCCGGCGTTCCGGATAAGGAATATGAGGCGAAGGGCGCCACGGTCACCACGGCCGAAGAAGTTCGCAAGAACTCACAGATCCTGTTTTACGTTCGCGTGCAGGATTCACGCGCGCTGGTCAAAGGCCAGATCGTGATCGGGATGTGCGATCCGCTTTCCGATGGGCCGCTCATGGCGAATCTCGCCCAACGCGGCGTCACGCTGTTTGCGATGGAGTTGATCCCTCGCATCACGCGCGCCCAGAGCATGGACGTACTTTCGTCGATGGCCTCCATCGCTGGATACAAAGCCGTGTTGATCGCGGCCAATACCCTGCCCCGCCTGTTTCCGATGATGACCACCGCGGCAGGAACTATTCCTCCGGCGCGCGTGCTGGTGATTGGCGCGGGTGTCGCAGGCCTTCAGGCGATCGCAACGGCTCGGCGCCTCGGCGCAGTGGTCAGCGGCTACGACGTTCGCTCGGCCGTGAAAGAGCAGATCGAAAGCCTCGGTGCGAAATTCGTCTCGATCGACGTGAAGGCCGAAGGCGAGGGCGGCTATGCACGCGCTCTCACCGACGATGAAATTCGACGACAGCGCGAACAGATGGCGGCTGTCTTGAAAGAAAACGACGTCGTGATCACGACGGCCGCGGTACCTGGCCGCAAGGCGCCAATTCTGATCACGGCCGATATGGCGCGCGGCATGACGCCCGGCTCCGTGATTGTCGATATCGCGGCAGAACGTGGCGGCAATTGCGAATTAACTCGCCCCGGGGAAACCGTGGTCGATAACGGCGTGAACATTATCGGGCCGGTGAACCTGCCTTCCACAGTGCCGTTTCATGCGAGTCAGTTGTACGCCCGAAATCTCGCGACGTTTCTGAAGAACATGATGACCAAAGACGGTCAGCTCAATATCAATATGGAAGACGAGATCGTGCGCGAGACGCTGGTCGCTCGTAACGGTGAAGTTGTGAACCCCAAGGTTCGCGCCCTCGTCGATTCGCTCACGGGAGTGCACGTATGAACAGCGGTACGAATTTCGAACTTGGCATTCTGAGCGTTTACGTTTTCATCCTGGCCGGTTTTCTCGGACTGGAGCTGGTGCGGCGCGTCTCGCCTCTGCTGCATACTCCGCTGATGTCGCTGACCAACGCGATTTCGGCAATCTCCGTGGTCGGCGCAATCATGGTGAGCGGAAACAAACAGGCCCCCGAGTTGAGCCACATCCTCGGATACATTGCCGTGGTTGCGGCGACGATAAATATCGTCAGCGGATTCCTGATCACGGACCGCATGCTGAAGATGTTCCGTAAGAAGGAGCCCTCGAAAGGGTCTCGATCGTAGATGGAAAACTTCTGGCAATACTCCTACCTGTTCGCCGCCGTCACCATCATCCTTTCCATTAAATGGCTGAGTTCGCCGGCAACCGCCCGACGCGGCGTCTTGGCCGGTGAAATCGGGATGCTGTTCGCGATTGCCGGAACGTTGATCCACTTCAATGTTCTAACGGTCTGGCAGATCTGGGTCGCGTTTTTGATCGGCACCGCGATTGGCGTGCCGCTCGCGTTTCTTATGCCGATGACTGCGGTCCCGCAGCTCACGGCTCTTTCCCACGCCTTCGGAACATTTGCGGCCGCACTCGTTGGAACGGCGGAATACTACAAGGATGTCGGCAATCCTCCTACCGGCTTCACGATGGTTGCGCTTGCGATTGAAGTGCTGCTCGGCTATCTCACGTTCACGGCCAGCATCATGGCGTTCGGCAAGCTCCAGGAGATTGTGCCGACTCGTCCCATGACTTACAAGGGACAGAATTTCGTGAACCTCGCGCTGTTCGCGTTTGCAATCGTGCTGGGCGTGTGGCTGTGTGCCGCGCCCTCGCCGCCATGGGTATTCCCGACATTCTGCGGTCTCGCCCTTCTATTCGGCGTTCTGTTGATCATGCCGATCGGAGGCGGCGACATGCCCACCGTGATCGCGCTCTTGAATTCCTACGCCGGTATGTCGGCCGCCGCCATGGGATTCGCGTTAAATAACAAGATGCTGATCATCGCCGGCGCGCTGAACGCCGCGTCCGGTTTCATCCTCTCCGTAATCATGTGCAAGGCGATGAATCGTTCGTTTACAAACGTGCTGTTCGGAGCGTTTGGACAAGTCCAGGCAACGAGCGCGGCGCAGACGCAGCAGCGTCCGGTGCATAGCGCAACGCCCGAAGACGCGGCTGAGATTCTTTCGTCGGCGCGAAAAGTTATTGTCGTGCCGGGTTATGGCATGGCTGTGGCGCAGGCGCAGCACAAAGTTCGCGAACTCACCGACCAGCTCACCAAGCGCGGCGTGGATGTTCAGTTCGCCATTCACCCGGTTGCCGGACGCATGCCGGGTCATATGAACGTGCTACTCGCTGAAGCCGACATCCCGTACGATCGGTTGCACGAGATGGAAGAGATCAACGATGAATTCGGCGAGGCCGATGTTGCCCTGGTGATCGGCGCAAATGACGTGGTCAATCCCGCGGCTCGCCACGATACGACAAGCCCGATTTATGGCATGCCAATTCTCGATGTCGACAAAGCGCACACGGTGATGGTGATCAAGCGCAGTATGAATCCAGGTTTCGCTGGGATCGACAATGAGCTGTATTACATGGATCAGACGCTGATGCTGTTTGGCGATGCCAAAGGTTTTGTCGGCGAGATCGTCAAAGAGCTCCCCGCTTTAGCACACGCTTAACAACAGAGGTTACGCAACGGCGCGTAAAACCGTGAGCTGCTGGACGAAATCCGACATGATTTCTTCATCAGCGATACCAAGATGCTCGAGAGTCTGATGAAGCGCCTCGTCCGGATAAGGCCAGTCCATGAGTGAGTATCCGTAAGCGTTGGCGTAACGGTCCGCCCCGTTCACGACGCGGCTCAGCGGCATAGAAGATCCCTTGTCCGGCTGCACGTGATACCGGACGGCCGTTTGTACTTCTTCGGGAAGTTGCCAATAGGCGCAAGCTTCGGCCGAAACTTCCGCGTGGGTAGTTCCGAACAACGACGTCTCGCAGACTTCCAGCTCCTCCCCTTCTAGCGCGACGTGTTCGAGCAACGTAGCGTATTCCACCGGGAAAAGATTCACTAAAAGCAGTTCTCCAATATCGTGAAACAATCCCGCGACAAAGGCACTTTCCGTGGAATCCGGAGCAATCTTTTGGCAGAGCAGATCCGCCGCAGTTGCGGTCGCGAGAGCGTGCTGGTTGAAACGAGAGATGGAAAAGTTGTCCGGCGCTTGGATACTTCCCCAAATACGATTCACGGAAAGAGCCAATATTAGGTTGCGCAACCGATTCGAACCCAGTCGGGAAACGGCTTGCGCAACAGAAAGAATCTTCTTCCCGCGGCTATACAGGGCGGAGTTCGCGATTCCGAGAACTTTCCCTGCGATCAACGTATCGTGCTCTATCAGGTTTCCGATGGTGGCTAGGGAAACCTTATCTTCATCGACGGAAATGTTTGCCAACAAACGTCGGAGAATGGGAGAAAACGGCGGCAGCTTTTCGAGAGAACAGTGAACTAGGCTCCGCGCTTGGCTGGAATCCGGCGGCGAAGCTGCTGACGCTGGGTTGGGCATCTACCTACTAAATCGTCTTATAGGTCGTATTCCTTTAAAGCTTAAATGGGCTAATTCACCCTACGGTGAAGTCTACACCCCTCCCCGCCGATAGATGTAGGAAACCTATGTACGCGATTCTCGGGCTTGTGGTTGTATTCGGCTGCATCCTCGGGGGGTACCTGATCGAGAAAGGTAACATCCTCGTTTTGTTGCAGCCCGCCGAACTCCTGATCATAGGGGGATCGGCGCTTGGGACAGTTTTGGTGGCAAATCCTCCGATCGTGCTTAAGAAGATTATTGCCAGCATGTTACAGGTGATCAAGGGCAGCCGCTACACGGCTGGGTTCTATCTGGAGACTTTAAAGTTCCTATCCGACTTTTTCACGACGGCCAGGAAGAATGGCATAGCGAGCCTGGAGAGCGATTTCGACGAACCTCAGAAGAGCGCCTTCTTCAAGCGTCATCCAGCTTTCACTTCCAATACATTCGCGATGCACTTCTTCTGCGACACACTACGAACGGTCTCAACCGGCGGAGTTGGCGTCCATGAACTAGATCACATTATGGAGACGGATCTCGAGATTCTGGACAAACAGGGCCGTCTTCCAGTAAACGCGTTGTCGACAATGGCCGATAGCCTGCCTGGTTTAGGAATCGTCGCCGCCGTTCTGGGGATCGTGATTACCATGGGAGCTCTGGGCGGTCCACCGGAGGAGATCGGCAAAAAGGTAGCAGGTGCCCTCGTCGGAACGTTCCTGGGTATACTGCTGTGCTATGGGCTGTTCGGGCCGATCGCGGCAAACATCGGAAAGCAAACCGACGACGAGGGCGAGTACTTCCAGTGCCTTCGCATGGGGATTCTCGCGTTCATGCAGGGCGCTCCGAATATCCTGGCGCTAGAAGCCGCGCGGCGCGCCATCCCGCATCATCTTCGTCCTACGTTTCAAGAAATGGACAAGTCGTGCCGTAAAGTTGGAGCGGCACCGACCCAGGAAGCGGCGGCATGAGTGCGGAAAAAACCGCGCCGATCATAGTTGTAAAAAAGCACGTAGCCCACGCGGCCCATCACGGCGGAGCATGGAAGGTCGCCTATGCGGATTTCGTTACCGCGATGATGGCGCTCTTTATCGTCTTGTGGCTGCTGAGCAGCAGCGAGAAGGTACAAAAAGCGGTCGGTGGATATTTTATGGATCCGTCGGGCAAAGGCAGGCAGGTTGGTTCCACCAACGCGGGAATCGGCGAGACGATAACGCTGAACCGCCAAACCTTGCAGCAGCTTAAAGAGAAGTTGGAGCGCTTGATGCATCAGATGCCGAACTTCGAACGCATCAAGAACCAGGTCCACATGACGATGACCGCCGAAGGGCTGCGAATCGATCTCATGGAAACCCAAAGCGGGATGTTCTTTGAGAACGCCGATCCTAAACCCACGGACGCGGGATCGGATTTGCTCAAATTCCTGGCGCAGGAGCTGGCCCATCTGCCTAATAAGGTCGCCATTGAAGGCCACACCGATGCTAACCCTTTCGGGCGCACGGACTACTCAAATTGGGAACTCTCGGCGGATCGGGCCAACGCCGCGCGAAAGATCATGCAGGAAGACGGACTTCGACCGGACCAAGTAAGCCAGGTCCGAGGATTTGCCGATCAGCGATTGCTCCTCAGGGACGATCCTACCAACGCCAAGAACCGGCGCATTTCGATCATTGTGCGGAATCAGGAGATCGATGCAGCGGAAGAAGCGTCGATCAAGGCCCCAGTTCCGCCGGCGCCCCCTAATCCGCAGCCCGTCAAAGCTGGAGCGCCCGCTACAGGTCCGCCGGCGGCAAAGGCCGCCGCACATTAGAACAGCACGCGGTAACATCAGAGGCAATGAAGATTTTCTGGATCTCCATGGCCCTCGCATCTTCTCTCGGCGCTCAGTCCTTTGCAGACTTGATTCTTACGAACGGCAAGATTTGGACTGTCAACAGCTCACAGCCTCAGGCCGAGGCGGTAGCGTGTATCGGGACTCGGATTGTCGCCGTCGGGTCGGCGGCGGAAGTTCAAAAATGGGCCGGCCCATCGACCCAGATCGTCGATCTCGGCGGCAAGCTGGTGGTGCCCGGGTTCAACGACGCGCACGTCCATTTTTTTGCCGGCGGCTCGCATATCGCTAGCGTGCAGTTGCGCGACGCCAAGACGGAAGCGGAATTTCGCGAACGCATTCGAGCCTATGCGGCAAAGCTGCCCAAAGGGCGTTGGATCCTAGGCGGGGATTGGGACCATGAGAACTGGACTCCGGCGCGATTGCCGACTCGCCAGTTGATCGACGAAGCCGCGGGCGATCATCCTGTCTTCATAAATCGCTTGGATGGGCACATGTCGCTGGCGAATACCATCGCGCTCAAATTGGCGGGTGTGACTCGGAACACGCCCGATCCTCCTGGGGGCACCATCGTGCGGGATGCGAAGGGCGAACCCACTGGCATTATGAAGGACGGCGCGTTGGACGCGGTGGAACGCGTGATTCCAGCGCCATCGGAAGAAGAAATCGCGGACGCGCTCAAAGCCGCTATGCGCTACGCGGCAGAGAATGGGGTCACGAGCGTTCAGGACATGTCGGCCGCACCGGATATTCTTCGCGTATATCAGAAGCTGCTGCGATCGGGTGAACTGACCGTACGAGTCGCGGGACGGCAGCCGCTCGCTTCATGGAAACGCCTGGCCGATGTCGGATTGCTTGCCGCTTTTGGCGGTCCGAATTTGCAGATCGGTGGTTTGAAAGGATTCGCCGACGGATCGCTCGGCTCAACCACGGCTCTCTTTTTTCAGCCCTACCTGGACGCGCCGAATACCAGCGGTCTTGCAAACGACGAAATGATCCCGGAGAGCAAGATGTACCAGCATATCCAGGATGCCGACGCGGCCGGATTGCAGATTGCGATTCACGCGATCGGAGATAAAGCGAATCACACCATCCTCAACATGTATGAGGAGGTCGAGAACAAGAATGGCCCGCGCGACCGGCGCTTCCGGATCGAACACGCGCAGCATCTGACGAAGGACGACATCCCGAGGTTCGCGAAGCTGCACGTGATTGCTTCCATGCAGCCGTATCACGCAATTGACGATGGGCGCTGGGCCGAGAAGCGGATCGGGCCGGAGCGCGCGAAAGGCATGTACGCGTTTCGATCTCTGCTCGACTCCGGAGCGGTGTTGGCGTTCGGGTCGGACTGGCACGTCGCGCCCATGGAACCGATCCTGGGTATTTACGCCGCAGCGACGCGCCGTACGCTCGACGGAAAGCACCCCGACGGCTGGATTCCGGAACAGAAAATCACCGTTCCCGAAGCGATTCGCGCGTATACGTGGGGCTCGGCTTACGCCAGCTTTGAGGATAAATACAAGGGGACGATCGAGCCTGGGAAATTGGCCGACCTGGCGGTTTTGTCATCCGATATTTTGACGATCGATCCGGTGGGGATCGATAAAGTCAAAGTTGTGATGACCGTCTTTGACGGGAAGATTATCTATAAACGATAAATTAGTCGCCGTTGCGTTCTTCGATCCAGGCCATCTGAATGGCTTCAAGCTTTCCCTCTGTGGAACCGTTCGGATCGTCCTTGAAATCGGGAAGCTCAGTGATCCATTTGTGCAGATCGGTATACCGGATGTAGGTGGGATCCATCTCTGGGAATTTCTCGAACAGGGCAAGAGCGATTCCTTCGGGGTCGTCCCAATTGAGTCCAGGCATTAGATTTTCGTTCCTTTCAGAGCGCCGCGCACCGCCGTGTTCATCATGTTTTCGGCGAGCTGCTGAGTCGCCTGGTTGAGCTGTTCGATTTTGTTGAGAATCAGGTGGTGATCGTCGGAATGGTAGACCAGCAGCAATTCGTTCACTCCGCGGTCGATAACGGAGCGCTCGGCATCTGAGAGTTCATAAAAGGCGTCGTTCTGGCGGGCCTTTTCGACGGCCGCGAGGATGGTGTCGGCTTCGACACGCGCCTCTCTCACCTGCCGCTCGTTGAAGTCCTGTTCGGCTTTTTCGAACGATTCCTCGATCATCTTTTCGACCTGTTCGTCGGTCAGGCCGTAGGATGGCTTCACATCTACGCTCTGTTCTTTGCCGGTGCGAATATCCCGAGCGGTTACGTTCAAAATACCATTGGCGTCGATGAGGAACCGGACTTCGATGCGCGCGAAACCGGCGGGCATGGGATCGATATCTTTGAGATCGAAGCGGGCGAGGCTACGGCAGTCCTTTGCGAGTTCACGCTCACCTTGGACTACGTGAATCAGAACATTGCGCTGGCCGTCGACTCCGGTTGTGAACGCTTCGGTGGCGCTGGCCGGAATGGTCGAATTACGATGAATCAGTTTCGAGACCACGCCGCCCATGGTTTCGATGCCCAGCGACAACGGCGTGACATCAAGAAGGAGCTTGCCTTCGACGTCGCCGCCGAGGATTCCCGCCTGAACGGCGGCGCCAAGCGCGACCACTTCATCGGGATTTAGCTCCGTATGAGGCTTGGTGCGGAACAGTTTTTCGACAGCATCGCGGACCAGCGGTATGCGAGTGGAACCGCCGACCATGACAACTTCGTCGATCTGCTCCACAGTGACGCTCGCATCGCGGATGCAATCGCGGCATGGACCGAGAGTGCGGTCGACGATGGGGGTGATGAGGCGATCGAAAAGGGCGCGATCGATCTCGCGCTGATATTTCTTGCCGCGATACTCAAGCTCGATAGAAGTGAACGGGACAAATGAAAGGCGCTCTTTTGCTTCGATCACAGCGCGGCGGAGCCGCTGGACGCCTTCGTTATCGGTCGAGAGATCCGCGCCCCATTCGCTCGCGATGTCTTCCAGCGCGATGCGGAGAAGCAGATCGTCGATGTCGTCGCCGCCGAGGTGCGTATCGCCATTCGTGGCGAGCACTTCGAAAATGCCGTCGTGGAGCTTGAGGATGGAAATGTCGAAGGTGCCGCCGCCGAGATCGTAGACGGCGATGATTCCGTTCTGCCGCTTATCGAGTCCATAGGCGAGCGAGGCTGCAGTAGGTTCGTTGACGAGCCTCAGCACCTCGAGCCCGGCGATGCGGCCGGCATCCTTGGTCGCCTGGCGCTGCGCATCATTGAAGTAGGCGGGAACCGTGATGACGGCCTGCTTTACCTCTTCGCCGAGAAAGGCTTCAGCATTTCGCTTGAGTTGCTTCAGAACCTCGGCGGAAACCTCGGGAGGCGTCATGGTGCGATCGCCAAGCTGGAGGCGGATCACTTGTTCGCTGCCGGGACCGATATGAAACGGAAAAAGCTTGAGCTCCTCGCCGACATCCGCTAGACCGCGGCCCATTAACCGTTTCACCGAATAGACCGTGCGCTCGGGATGCGTGAGCAACATCTCCCGCGCCGTATTGCCAACCACTACCTCGCCGTTCGGAGCGATGGAAACAACGCTGGGAACAAGCTTGCTCCCGTCTTCACCGGGAATGATCTTGGGACCGGTCAGGTCCATATAGGCGACCAGGCTGTTTGTCGTGCCGAGATCGATGCCGACAATGCGCGGTTTTTCGCCGAAGTCGATTTGAAATGTGGACATCGTTTAAGCCAGCGCCCGCTCTACTTCATCTACCAGGTTCTGGATATACTTCCTGCGGTTCAGAGTCGCGCGGATCTGGCCGAGTATTTCGCGATCCTGAGCCGTGTCGTACTTTTCGAAAAGAGACTGCAATTCGGCATCGGAGGCCGAAAGCATCGCGCCGAAGTTCTGTCGCGCGGCCTCGAGTTGCGGCCGCGCCGCCTCATCGCCGCTCGCGCATCTCTTCGAGCGCCATGTTCAACTCGAAAACTTCTTCGAGCAGCTCCGGAGGAACATCCTTCGAACGCTGCTCGCCGATATCGAAACCTTCCTGCTTGAGAACGTAGTTGGCCCGCTTCACCGGATCTCGAAGAGTTCGGTAGGCGTCGTTCAGAGTGGAAGACGCTTCGAGCGCATATTCCTTCTCGCGCTCGGGCTTGCGCGTGAAAAGATCCGGGTGGAGATGACGGCTCATTTCATAGAACCGTTCCTGCAGCTCGTCTGTTGAGATCGCGAGTTCACGATTTAGGCCAAGCAGAGCGTAGTAATCCGAAATAGGCTCCTGGAGCGCGTGGCACGAGGTGCAGAAGAGCGAGTGCCCTTCCTCGTGGCCGCACTGCCAGCAGGCCCAGTTTGAATTCGGAACGACTTGAAGTCTGTGGCTCACGCCGAGAACGACGTCCCACAGCCGCACTTTTTCTTTGCGTGCGGGTTTTCAAACTCGAATCCGGAGTGAATCAGCGAGTCCTTCCAATCGAGCGTCATCCCTTCGAGAAAGACCATGCTCTTGGGATCGACAAAGACCTTCACGTCTTCGAACTCGAAAACATTGTCGGTCGGGCGAGGCTTGGCGTCGAACTTGAACTGGTAGCTCAAGCCCGAGCAGCCGCCGCCCAGGACCCCGAGACGGAGTCCTCCCGTGACACCTTGCTTGGCAAACGCCTCGCGGATCTTGGCGACCGCTTTCGGCGTCACCTCGATCTTATGAGTTGCTGTTTCTGTCATCGCTTACTTAGATGCCGATGCGACGCTTTCCGGTTTATTCGCACCAGCCTTAGTCTTATAATCCGAAATCGCGGCCTTGATTGCATCCTCGGCCAGCACCGAGCAGTGAATTTTCACCGGAGGCAGGCTGAGCTCATTCACGATATCGGTGTTCTTGATTTGGAGCGCTTCATCCACGGTCTTGCCGCGCAGCCATTCCGTCGCGAGCGAGGAGCTGGCGATGGCGCTGCCGCAGCCGAAGGTTTTGAATTTGGCGTCTTCAATCACGCCGCTCTCGGGGTTGACCTTCACCTGAAGTTTCATGACGTCGCCGCATTCCGGCGCTCCAACCATGCCGGTCCCGACATTAGGATCGTTCTTGTCGAGCGAGCCGACGTTACGGGGATGATTGTAATGATCCAGAACTTTATTCGAATAAGCCATTTTGTTTGTGTCTCTCCCTGATTAGATGTTGCTAGTGCGCGCTCCATTGCACTTTTGCCAGATCGACGCCCTCTTTCGCCATTTCATAGAGCGGCGACAAATCGCGGAGCTTCCTGACCACGTCGATTACTTTGTCCGCCACATAGTCCACTTCTTCTTCCGTGTTGAAACGGCCCAGGCCGAATCGGATGGACGAATGCGCCAGGTCGTCACCGGCGCCCAAGGCCTTTAATACATAGCTGGGCTCGAGCGTCGCGGACGTGCAAGCCGAGCCGCTCGAAACGGCGATGTCGTTGATGCCCATCAGCAGCGATTCGCCTTCCACATAGGCAAAGCTGATGTTGAGGTTGTTCGGCAAGCGGTGCTCCACATTGCCATTGATATAAACTTCATCGAGCTCGCCCATCAACTTGTTCTTTAGCTTGTCGCGCAGATGCGAGAGGCGCTTCGATTCTTCGGCCATCTCGCGCTGGCAGAGCGCGCAGGCTTCACCTAATCCGACTATACCGGGAACTGCCAGAGTGCCGGAACGCATCCCGCGCTCGTGGCCGCCGCCGTCCATTTGCGCCGTGATCTGCACGCGCGGGCTCTTGCGCCGAACATAGAGAGCTCCGACGCCCTTCGGACCGTACATCTTGTGCGCCGAAATCGACATCAGGTCGATGTTGTCCTTGATGACGTTGACCGGAACCTTCCCAACTGCCTGGGTGCCATCGGTGTGAAATAGAGCGCCTTTGGCATGACAGATCTTGCCAATCTCGGCAACCGGCTGAATCACGCCGATTTCATTATTTGCGTACATGATGCTGACCAGGATGGTTTTGTCCGTGATCGCTTCCTGGAGCATGTTGAGATCGATCAATCCGTCGGTCTGGACAGGCAGATAAGTGACGCGGATGCCATGCTTCTCTAGCCGCTTACAGGTATCAAGAATCGCTTTATGTTCCGTCGCTGCCGTAATGATATGATTGCCTTTTTCGGCATACATCTCGGCGATGCCCTTGAGCGCGAGATTGTCGGATTCGGTGGCGCCGCTGGTGAAAACAATTTCTTTCGCGGTGGCTCCGACCAGGTCGGCAACCTGCTTACGCGCTTTCTCGACAGCTTCTTCCGCCTGCCATCCGAAGCTGTGGTTACGGCTGGCGGCGTTTCCAAAGATCGTCGTGAAATAAGGCATCATCGCCTCTAACACGCGCGGGTCGACCGGCGTGGTCGCGTGATTATCCATGTAGATGGGCAGTTTCATTCGCGTTCCTTTGTTCTCCTCAGACTGTCGGCGGCGTACTCACGGACAAAGCATATAGCCGGCCCGGAGCCTTCGGCAGATCCGATTCTCCACTTTCCTCCTGCGACATATCAGAAATAGTGATGCTCGAAAGCAGCCGCAGGATGCCTTCGTGCACTTTCCGGAGCGGCTCGCGCACGTTGCATCGTTCCGTGTGCGTGCAGGAGCCGTGCTCGGTGAAGCAGGCTGTCAAAACTATCGGACCGTCGATGGTTCGGATGATCTCAAGCGCCGTAATGTCCCGCGGATCCTTGGCCAGTTTGTAGCCGCCGTTCGTTCCATGTTCCGATCGCAGGAACCCCGATTTGACCAACTTCTGAAGGATCTTTGAAAGCAGCGGGAGTGGAATCTGGTACGTATCGGCGATCTCTTTCGCACTGGCGCTCGATTGACCGTTTACCGCCAAGTGCTTCAAAGCGATAAGACCGTAGTCTGCTTTTTTTGTGAGCTTCAGCATGAAACCGGGTGATACCCGACCGGATTGGTCCTAGTTAGATTATGCACCTCCGGGAGCGGTTGCGTCAACTGTTGGTTTTCAGGAAGATAGGAATAGAGAACCGGCCGGGGAAACGTACGCTTTTGGCGTGGTACCATGGCCCATTAAAGCCATCCCCTAGTTCTCTCGATAACACCTTAGATGGTTCGACTCTTTCGAGTCTTCGTTCCCACCAGTGTCCTCGCGCTGCTGATTTCGGAAACGATTCTCATTTTCTCGTGTTACATCCTCGCTACATTCTTCGTATTAGAGAGCGACCCATCTATATACCTCATATATGAAGGCGGCTGGGCGCGCATCTCGCTCGTCGTGGCGTGTGTCATGGTCGGGATCTACTTCCACGACCTGTACACGCAGTTCCGCATAAAATCGCGGGTCCTGCTGTTGCAACAGGTCTGCCTGGTGGTTGGGATTGCGTTTCTTACACAGGCGCTGCTCGGCTACCTGAAGCTTCCTGAATGGATCCTGCCGCGCTGGCCCATGATTTTGGGAAGCGCGCTGGTTCTGATTCTGCTTCCGGCGTGGCGCATCTTCTATGCCAGCATCGTAATGAAGGCGCTGGGGTCGGAGCGCGTGCTGTTTCTCGGCGCTTCGTCGCTCGTGAAGGAGATCAGCGAATACATCGCGGAAAACCCGGAGTTTGGACTCTCTTCCATCGGCTATCTCGACGATTGCCAGAATCCGTCTCCCCCTCTTGAGATTCCCCGGATGGGCTGCATCACGGAGCTCTCCAGAGCCGTTCAGGAATTGAAGCCCGACCGGATTGTGGTGGGAATGACCGAGCGGCGCGGACGCCTGCCGGTGAACGAACTGCTCGATCTGCGCTTCACGGGAATCCGAATTGAAGACGCGTTGACCACATACGAATCGACGTTCGGTCGCGTCTGCGTGCGAGAACTGCGACCCTCGCAGTTGATCTTCTCGGCTGAGTTAGGCCCTCGCCCGAGCCGCGTGTTCTGGCAATCGATCTACTCGTTCGTGATCGCTTTGTTCGCCACTATTCTGGCCTTGCCGATCATGCTTCTGGTGGCGGCACTGGTGCGCGTCTCTTCGGCGGGACCGATCTTTTACCGGCAAGTTCGAGTGGGGCGCGACGGCGACCATTTTACTCTTTATAAGTTCCGGTCCATGTACGTGAACGCGGAGGCCAAAACAGGCGCTGTCTGGGCGATCAAGGACGACCCCCGAATCACGCCCATCGGCCGCTGGTTGCGCAAGCTCCGGCTGGATGAGCTGCCGCAGTTATTCAACGTGGTGCGGGGAGAGATGTCAATTGTGGGACCGCGTCCGGAGCGTCCGGAGTTCGTCGAGACGCTGACGGAGAAGATCCCGTACTACCGCCAGCGCCACTGCGTGAAACCTGGAATCACGGGCTGGGCGCAGATTAATCTCAAGTACGGCGACTCGATCGAAGACACTATCAAGAAGCTG
This sequence comes from Bryobacterales bacterium, assembly GCA_963802915.1. GTDB lineage: Bacteria > Acidobacteriota > Terriglobia > Bryobacterales > Bryobacteraceae > JAICMB01. The sequence continues at coordinate 373,393 of CAWDKQ010000013.1, read as the reverse complement.
GAGTTCGACTTGTTCTACATCAAAAATCTGGCCGCCAGCCTGGACGCGTACATCATTTTTCACACCATGAAAGTGATGCTGCTGTCGCGAGGCGCCCAGTAGTTCAGCGCAGATTCACGAGCTGCTCCACGGTGAGTTTCGCCTAATTCAGAATCTGGCGCAGGGTTCCTTGGCGGACTCTGTCGTGATCCGATACGACTACACGTGCGTACGGATTGCCGCGGCGAAGGACGATGTGACTCCCTTTTTGCCGGGTAACGACGAACCCGATTCGCAGCAGCACTTTCACGAGTTCCTGGCCCGAAACGTCGGTGGGCAACTTCACTAGTGGGTGCCGGTTTTGAGTTCGACGTATTCTCTTCCCGCTTCGCTCGGGACGGGGTCGCCGGCAGCGATACAGTCTTCAATGTACAGATCCGCGGCCTCGCGAATATTTCTCATGACCTCTTCGCGCGTGTCCCCTTGGGATACACAGCCGGGGAGTGCCGGCACCGTGGCAACATAACCGCCGTCGGCTTCCTGCTCAAGGATGACCGTATAAAGCATGGAGCCTAGCTTCGGTTCGATGATACCAGCGTGAGGGTTGGCGCCGCCGGTGGAAGCTTCACCCACGTCTCCCCGGAACAACTCGCGACAGGATGCGGCGAGTATCGGACCACTCCGATAGAATAGGGAGACGTGAAATAACCCCATGTCTTCTCCACACTCGTCGTCCTCCTCGACGATCAGCCAGCTTCTGGAGAGTGTCCGCAATGGTGACGCCGATGCGGCGTATACACTCATGCCGCTGCTCTATAACGAGCTGCACCGGCTGGCGATGCACTACATGCGCAATGAGAGGCCGGGGCACACGCTACAGGCTACGGCACTGGTCAACGAAGCGTATTTGAAGCTCATCGATCAGCGGGAAGCAAACTGGGAGAGCCGTTCTCATTTCATCGCGGTTGCCGCGCAGGTGATGCGAAACGTTCTCATCGATCACGCTCGCGGCCGGCAGCGCGTCAAACGCGGAGGATTGCAGCAAAAGGTCCCGCTTGAAGACGTTGTCCTCATTTCAGAGGAGCAGAGCGACGACCTGATCGCGCTCGATACCGCTATGAGACGCCTTTCGGAAATCGACGAACGACAGAGCCGTATCGTGGAACTGCGCTACTTCGGCGGCCTGACCGTGGAACAAACGGCTGAAGTTCTGGGCATTTCGCCTAAAACGGTGAAGAGAGATTGGGCCGTGGCGCGGGCCTGGTTGCATCGCGAATTGCGCACGTCGCGAGAATCGGAATAGATGGCGGATCGCTGGGAGCGCGTCAAAGCGCTGTTTGAGGAGGCACTGGAGCGGCAAGGAATCGAACGCAAACTTTTTCTGGCAAGGGAATGCGAAGGCGATAACGCAATTCGCGCTGAAGTGGAATCCCTTCTCGCCGAACATGAGCAGGCGGGCAGTTTTCTCGATCAGCCCGTCGGCGACCTCATGCGCACTGTGCATTTTTCGGCGCCGAATAGCAGTCGTGCGAGCTTCCTCTCGGCCCTCGAGAAAATCCGCGCCGAAGAGCGCGAAGCCACGTTGTGCGACGGCACGCTCTCGCATTACACGATTCACGAGCAGATCGGACGCGGCGGCATGGGATCGGTGTATCGCGCCACGGATTTGAAGACGGGTCGCGAGGTCGCGCTCAAAGTTCTGACCGCCGGGTCCACCGCGGATTGGGCTTCAGTGCAGCGTTTTCAAAGAGAGGGCAGGATTGCATCATCGCTGATTCACCCCAATATCTGCTCGGTTTATGAGATCGACGAGGCTGGGGACACGGCGTTCATCGCGATGGAGCTGTTGCGCGGCCAGACGCTGCAACAAAGCATTTTCGCGGCGCCGGCGACCGGCACAGCCATCCTCGACAACACTCCACTGGTCGCCAGGGACACCGGTAACGGCAGGGCCTTCGACACAAAAACTCTGCAGCGGATCTCGCTAAACGTCTTGGAAGCATTGGATGCGGCGCACGCGAAAGATATCGTGCATCGGGACATCAAGCCGGCGAATATTTTTCTGACTCGCGAGGGGACCGTGAAGATCCTCGATTTCGGGCTCGCGAAATTCATCCACGCAGCTCCCGCGCCATCAGAAGAGACGGAGGCGCAGATTACCAAAATCGGAACGGCGATCGGAACCCTGATGTACATGCCGCCCGAGCAGATCCGTGGAGAAGCCGTGGATCCGCGCGCGGACATTTTCGCTTTCGGAGCCGTGATGTTCGAAATGGCTACGGGACGTCGCGCGTTCGAAGGCAAGTTCTCGGGCCAGATTCTCGATTCGATCATGAACCGCGGCCTGCCGCCAGTCCACCATTTGAGGCCGGAATTGCCGCGGCGATTGTCGAAGATCATAGCGAAAGCGGTAGAGAGGGAAAGGGACTATCGGTATCGCTCCGCGCGAGACATGGCACGGGACGTTGCTGCGATCGCGGATGCTTAGCAGCACGCTTATCTTTCCCCCGTAACCAAGCCTCCTAAGCGTCGAATCGAGGCCCGCATCGCTTCCGCCTCGGCTGACAGTTCCTTTGCTAGCGGCGCGCCTCTTTGGCGTTTACCGCAGTCCTCTGGGTGAGCGAGCCCATCTGCACCAACGTTTTAGAGATCTCGTCGATACTCTGCGCTTGTTGAAGGCTGCTTGTGTGTACCTTGTCGATCAGGGTTCTTGTTTTAGCCGTGAGAATAAAGCGGCTGGAGGTGGGTTCGAAGGGGAGGAGGGGGCGATGCACCTGTGGCGCAGCGCCCTCGCCATGGTCTAACCGGTTACCAACGTTTGTTTTGACGTTGCCCGCCGCCACCGCCAAATCCGCGATCGGTTTTGGGACGCGCTTCGTTAACGTTCAGTGCCCGGCCATCGAGATCCCGGCCGTTTAGTTCGGCGATGGCGCGATCCGCATCTGCGTTGGCGCTCATCTCGACGAATCCGAATCCTCTCGCCTGACCGGTATCCCGGTCGGTAACGATGCTGACGCGCTCGACTGTGCCGTACGCCTCGAACAGAGATCGAACCGCAGCTTCGGTAGCTCCGAAGTTGAGGTTTCCTACAAAAATGTTCTTCATTTCTTTTCCTTTTTAACTTGCAAATTGTTGTGGGCAGGATCGAACGAGGGCGGTTGGACCGGACTAATTGGAAGATGCCAAAATCGCTAAGCCAGCACTACTGTAGCACGAACAAATCCGCAACTCTAAAAAAAGAATGCAGAAGAGCCGATAGATAGGTTGCGATGAGAGTTGTCGGATGCGTACCTCGTCAACAACCGTTAACTAGAAAGCAGGCTCATACTCTCATCATCCTCATGGGTCTCACGTGCGCGGCGCTGACCGTCGGCTGGGGTATTCTGTTGTTCTTCGGGTCTGCCCCCGGACCCTGATCGCTTTTATTCCGTAATCACCAGCAGCAGATCCTTGGCATCCACCTTGTCGCCGACCGACACCAGACGCTGCGAAACCTTGCCGCCGATCGGGGCATAAATCGTCGATTGCATTTTCATCGCTTCCAACACCATGAGGCGATCTCCTTTTGCGACCCGGTCGCCGACCTCAACCGAAATACTCGTGATGGCGCCAGGAATCGGCGAACCGACGTGTCCTGGCTGCCCCTGATCCGCCTTGGGACGGGCTTCCACCTTGGCTTGCAGCGAGCGGTCGCGCACCGTTACCTCGCGCGGTTGACCGTTCAATTCGAAAAACACGGTACGCGTGCCGTCGGGTTGTGGTTCGCTCACGGTGAGGAATTTCACGATGAGGGACTTGCCCGGTTCCAGTTCCAAAGTTGCTTCATCGCCCTTCTGTAGACCGTAGAAGAACTGCGGTGTCGGCAGGACCTCGACGCTGCCGTAAGCCGTTCGCGCCTTCGAGAATTTCGCGAAGACGTCGGGATACATCAGGTAGCTCAGCAGGTCGGTATTCGTGATCTTATGACCGACTTTCTTTTCCACCGCAGCTTCGGTTTCTTTGAAATCGACCGGCGGGAGATGATCGCCGGGGCGCCCAGATTGGGCCTTTTTCCCTTTGAGAATCACCGCCGAAAGACGCGGAGGCCAGCCGCCTTCCGGCTCACCGAGCGAGCCGGCAAACATCTCAACCACCGAGTTCGGGAGCGTCAGATGGTGATCCGGACCGAGCCGCTCCAGATCCTGGACGGTCATGTTATGGCTGACCAGAAAGACCGCGAGATCGCCCACTACCTTGCTCGACGGCGTCACTTTGACAATATCGCCGAACGCGAAGTTCACGTCCGCATAGGTCCTTGCGATCTCATGCCAGCGCGGGCCGAGGCCCATCGATTCAGCCTGCTCCTTGAGATTCGTGTATTGGCCGCCCGGCATCTCATGCTCGTATACTTCGGCAGTGCCGGCGAGCGGCGCGTTGTCGAACGGCTTGTAATAAGTTCGAACCGTTTCCCAGTAATCGGCGCAGAGGTTTAATGCGCCCAGATCGAGACCCGTATCGCGATCCGAGTGGGCCAGCGCCGCGACGATAGAATTGAGATTCGGCTGGCTTGAGGTGCCGCTCATCGAAGAAATGGCTGCATCGGCGGCGTTCACACCAGCTTCCGATGCCTTCAGAATGGAGGCGGAATTAACGCCGCTCATATCGTGCGTGTGGAAGTGGATGGGAATGCCGACTTCCTCCCGCAGCGTCTTCACCAGCTTGTATGCGGCATACGGCTTCAAAAGACCCGCCATGTCCTTGATGCCGAGGATGTGCGCACCCATCTTCTCCAGTTCCTTCGCCATGCGCACGTAATAGCTGAGCGAGTATTTCTCGCGGCGCGGGTCCAGGATATCGCCCGTATAGCACACCGCCGCTTCGCAGATCTTTCCCGATTTGCGCACCGCCTCGATCGGGATCTTCATGTTCGGCAGCCAGTTGAGCGAATCGAAGACGCGGAAAATATCGATCCCTTCGACGGCCGCTTCCTCAATAAACGCCTCGACGACATTATCCGGATAAGCCGTATAGCCGACCGCGTTCGATGCACGGAGCAGCATCTGAAAACAGATATTCGGGATGGCTTCGCGCAGGCGGCGCAGACGCATCCAGGGATCTTCGAGAAGGAATCGCAGCGATACATCGAACGTCGCGCCTCCCCACATTTCCAGGCTGTACAGGTTGTGCAGCTTGTGCGACACATAGTTCGCAATGGCGAGCATGTCGTAGGTTCGAACACGTGTCGCCATCAGCGACTGATGCGCATCGCGAAAGGTCGTGTCTGTTATAAGAAGCTGGGGCTGGGAGCGGGTCCAATCGGCGAATCCTTCGGCTCCAAGCTGCTGCAAAAGCTGCCGTGTGCCAGCCGGCGGCTCGCTCGGATCGTGGCGCGGAACCGGGGCAGGCCGGATGGACCCGGGACGCGGCTTGTTGGCGACTTCGGGATTGCCGTTGACGATGACGTCGCCGAGATAAGTCAGCAGTTTGGTGGCGCGATCCCGGCGCGGCGTGAAACGGAAGAGGGCTGGATTCTCGGCGAGGAACGCCGTCGTGGTCAGGCCCGCTTGAAACGATTCGTTATTGACCAGATTGTCCAAAAACGGGATGTTGGTCTTGACGCCGCGGATACGAAACTCGCGCAGGGCTCGATCCATGCGCTGGCAAGCTTCCGGGAAAGAGCGTCCCCAGGACGTCATTTTGACCAAAAGCGAGTCGTAATACGGCGTGATCACCGCGCCGCCGTAGGCCGATGCGCCGTCGAGACGAATCCCGAAGCCGGCCGGCGACCGATAAGTGTGAATCCGGCCGTAGTCGGGCAGGAAGTTGTTCGCCGGATCTTCAGTCGTAACGCGGCATTGCAGCGCGTAGCCATTCAACGGCACGTTATTCTGCGACGGCAGCGTCATTTCCGGACCGTGCAGCTTGTGGCCTTGCGCGATCTGAATCTGGGCGCGCACAATGTCGATACCGGTCACCATTTCCGTGACGGTATGCTCCACCTGCACGCGCGGGTTCACTTCGATGAAATACCAATCGCCCGAATCGGCGTCGACCAGGAACTCGACCGTTCCGGCGTTGTAGTATCCGGCGGTCCTGGCAAGTTCCACGGCCGCATCGGCCAGGCTCTTGCGAATATTGTCGGCTAGATTGAGCGCCGGCGCCACCTCTACTACCTTCTGGTTGCGGCGTTGGACGGAGCAGTCGCGTTCGTAGAGGTGCAGGATGTTGCCATGCTGATCGGCGAGCACCTGGATTTCGATATGGCGGGCGCGGCGTATGAAGCGTTCCAGGAAAACGGCATCGTTGCCGAAGGCTGCCGCGGCCTCCTGCCGGGCCTCTTCCATCCGAGGCAGCAGGTTTTCCGGCGAATCGACCACGCGCATGCCACGGCCGCCTCCGCCGAACGCCGCCTTGACCATCAACGGGTAGCCGATCTTCTCCGCGATGGCCCGCGCCGACTCGTTGTCGCGGATGGCCTCGTCGGTGCCGGGAATTACGGGAATGCCGGCCTTGATGGCAAGGTTGCGAGCAGCCGTCTTGTCGCCGAGAAGACCGAGGAGCTCGGCGCTCGGTCCAATGAACGTGATGCCGGCCTCGGCGCAGGCCCGGGGAAGGGCCGGGTTTTCCGAAAGGAACCCATAGCCGGGGTGGATGGCGTCGACGCCTTTTTCCCGTGCCATGGCGACAATCCGGTCGACGTCGAGATAGGCTTGCACCGGTCCCATGCCCTCGCCGATCAGGTAAGCCTCGTCGGCTTTGAAACGGTGCAGGCTAAGGCGGTCCTCCTGCGAATAGACGGCCACCGTCCTCAGTTTCAATTCGTTGGCTGCTCTAAGAATTCGAATCGCGATTTCGCCCCGGTTCAGGGCAAGAAGCTTTTTCATTACGCTCCCTATATTATGGGGGAACATGCGACGGAGGTCTGTCGTATTTCAGAATCAGAGGTGAACGATGCGGACTTTGTGGTGCGCGCCAGTACTCGCTGCCGGCCTGTTTGTCCTCACGGGGTGCGAGGACTTCGGGGATTGGGGGCCATCCGACCGTTATCGGGAGGATTTCCACTACTCCTATGCGTTGAAACCTGGTGGCACCGTATCGCTTGAGAGTTTCAACGGCTCCATCGAGGTTATGAGCTGGGAGCAGCCGACGGTCGAAGTCAACGGAACAAAATATGCGTCGCAGAAGGAGTACCTGGACGAGATGAAAGTGGATGCCAACGCCACTCCAGGCCAGGTTCGCATCCGGATGCTGCGGCCCTCGTTCTCGCACGGAAATTGCGGGGCGCGATTCTCCATCCGTGTTCCGAAACAAGTGGTGCTGGACGAGATTGTGACCAGCAACGGCCCGATTCGGGTGGACGGGATCGACGGCAATGTGCGGGTACGTACGTCGAACGGCGGAGTACGAGTGGACAATCTGAAGGGTGAGCTGACTGCCAGGACGAGCAACGGTGCGATCGAGTTACGGGAAATCGAAGGCAACGTACGCCTGCACACTTCGAACGGTCACATCGACGCCGAGGCGTCCAATGGATCGTTCGAGGCGGAGACTTCAAACTCGAAGATCGAAGCAAGACTCGTGAATCCGGTTTCGAACTGGCCGATGCGGCTGAACTCGTCCAACGGCCACATCGATTTAACGCTGCAGGGGTCCAAGATGCCGGATGTGCGCGCGGAAACGAGTAACTCATCCATCGAGCTGCATCTGCCGGCGTCGGTGAACGCGCGGGTGCGCGCGAGCACTTCGCATCATAGTTCGGTAACGTCCGATTTCGACCAGTTGATGCGATCCGGCGAGGACGACGACCGGCACGGAAGGCAGTCGGAAGTCGAGGGTACGCTGGGGAGCGGCGGTCCACTGATGGATCTTTCGACCAGCAACGGTTCTATTAAGATTCTTAAGAACTAGATTTTCTGAAACAGCGGAAAGGCGGTGCTAGTCTGTTTTCTAGCGCATGCCATCTGCGTTGAACACCGAAACGGTGCTGATACATGCACCGGATAAACCGTTCGAACCTACAACGGGCGGTCCACAGGGTCCACCAAAGGACATCAATCCTGGTGGCCGCGGCGGCGACGGTGGCGGTGATGACGAAGCGTGGCGGAAGCCCAACAACATGGGCCTCTTCGGTATGCGCATCGCGCTCATTCCGATTACCGTCCTCTTCATCGCAACGGCGTTCGTTTTCTTCCTGCGATCCCGCACCGGATTCAACTGGAGATCGGTTCCGGTTCCCAATCTCCTGTGGCTCTCGACCGCGTTGATCCTGGTCAGCAGTTGGACCCTGGAGCGAGCGCGGCGGAGTCTGCGGCAGGATCTTTATAGCAGCTATTCACGATGGCTCCTGCGCACGCTCTATCTGGGGCTTGGATTCCTCCTCTCGCAAGCCTTGGGATTACGGCTGCTGTTCGCGCAAGGCTTTTTCATGCGCCACAATCCGCATAGCTCGCTGTTTTACGTCGTGACCGTATCCCATGCGCTTCATCTGCTCGGCGGATTGATCGCGCTCGGGTACCTGTTGTTGCGGGCGAGTTTCCATTGGAACGATTCGTTCTCCGGCCGGGCTCAAACCCGGCGCATCGCCGTGGTGACCGCCTTGTACTGGCATTTCCTAAGCGGCCTGTGGCTGTGCCTGTTTCTGTTTTTGCTGCTGTGGCAGTAAGCTCCTGTAAAATCGAAGATTGAAATCTCTCCGCCGCCACGCGAACGCCGCGTTTTTGATCCTGGTGTGCCTGTTCTTCCTGACGCTGCGCTGGAAGAAGATGGATTCGCTGCTGTGGCTCGACCCTGCCCATTGGCTGAATGAAATCTCGCGCGTGGCCCGCGGCGAGCTACCTTACCGCGATTTTTCGTTTCAATATCCTCCATTTGTCGTGTTCCTCTACGGATGGCTGCTGCGCGTGTTCGGCATCAGATTTACAACCGTACAAGCGATTACCGATGCCATCGATATCGGCGTCATTGCGTGCTGCTACCTGCTCATCCGCAAGCTACTGCCGAGCGCGCTGCAAATAGCAACCGCGTGCTTTCTGGTGGCCGTATGCGCCACCAGCCTGATGAACTTCAATTTCTTCTCTTTTGTGACCTACAGCCCATCGTTGCAGAGCGGTGCGTTGGGTGTTCTGCTGTTGCTGTTCGCGCTGTTAAAGCTGGCGCGCGACGGAAGACTGGGAGCCGGCGGATGGGTTCTAGCCGGCAGTGGAGGCTTCATCGCCGCGCTGAGCAAGCCGGAATCCGGCTTGGCGGCTGTAATCTCGATAGCAATGCTGGCAGTGATTACGCGGCGATTCCGGATGGCATTCAAGATTGCTTTGGTGGCATTCGTACCGGCGATGATCTGCTTTGCGCTGCTCGCGAATGCCGTGGGTCCGGCGAATCTCCGTGCCGGAATCACGGGCTATGGACTCGCGACAGCATTCTGCCCCTGGTGGCCGACCGGATTGGGAATCTTCGGCGTTCTGGCTGCTTTGGGCGAGGCAGTCGCGATCGCCGCTCTTCTCAGCTTGCCGAAGCACGCACTGTTTCGTGCTCGATTCGGTCGCCGATATTCGATTCTGCTGTGGACCGCGCTAGCCGGTCTGACAATTGAGCTCGCCTATGTTTTCTACCAAAACGTCGATGCCATCACCTCGCCCACGCGGCCATGGATCGAGCGAGCGCGACTGGTGCTGCCTTCGCTGATCTATACAAGCGCGGTTCTGGAGCCGGTGCTATGGACCTGTATCGCTGTGTTCAGTTTGCTGGCATGGCGAATTCTCGTTCAACGCCGTCCGCGCCCAGGTGACACCGAATTAGTGCTCATCCTGACGATGCCAGTTGTCATGAGCGTCCGATCGCTGTTCAGCACCACGCAAAGCGTATATCCCGAGATCGCCGCCATCTGCTATCCCTTTCTCCTGGTGCTGGGGCCCTATTTCCTATGGCGATTTCTGAATTCCGCGGGTACATCGCGCTATGCCGTTGCCGTGGTCCTGACGCTTACGATCGGCTACGCGCTACTGCGAACCGTGGGAGGCTGGTCCGAATTATTATCCGACGCCCGCTACGGCTCGCTCCGAACCGAGGCCGGATCCGTCAAGCTTTTGAACTACGACACCGATTCCAAGATCTACGAGTACGTCATGAGCCACACGTCGCCTGACGACTATGTGCTCGATCTCCCATATGGCGGAGGGATGAACTTTGCGACCGGACGCCGTTATCCCATTTTCAATGTGCAGCTCTATGGCTTGGGCGTACCGGCGGCTTATGAGCAGCTCGATATCGACAAGATTGAGCAGCACCCACCCCGCCTTGTAATCGCGCAGAATGAAGCGCATCTCGGCACCTATTGGGGGTTCGGGAATAAAGGATATCGAGCGTGTCCGTGCCCAAGGCTGGTGTGGGCTCCGGATGGCCGCTCATGGGATACTAACCGTGTATTGCGTGTGGCAACTTGGGTTGAAGATCGATATCGAGTGACGGCGCGGATCGGGAATAAAGCGATCTGGGCGCCCCGCTGACTACTCCCAAACGATGTGATGTTCATCGCACCATTCGACTGCTATCTTTTTCAGCGCCTCTGCTCGAAACGCAAACCATCGGGCTTCGACGCGGTGCCGCCGTAGCGTGTCCTTGAAATTGCGAAATGCTCCGGCCCCGTAAATTGCGTACCTAAGATCTTCACCAACCTTCCCGTCATTCAGCGAACGCGAGAACTCGTCCATGATGGCCCATTCGGGAACATCGAACTTCGAGGGGAGCTTTCGGAAACGGCCGGTAGAAACGATTCGCTTGGCAATTTCCCATTCGACTTTCTGCCAAGCAGGAAGATCGGGCTCCTCGTCAGACTGTTCTGCATCACGGAGAAGATCCCGGGACACGGTTTCCACCTCGCCGGTGTCAAGATCCAAGAACGAGGATGATTCGTCCGACTGCATCTCCAAAGCGTCGAGAATGTCGTCTACGAGAACTGTCGCGGGCATCGCTTTTCAGAACATCATACTGCTCGCAGCGTCTTACGCGCTATTCTGTCGATGTAAGGAAAAACGCCGAACTTGCTTCTATGTTTTTGAGAAGACGAACATTTAACCCCAAACGTCGCCTTTGTTCGGTCGAGCAGCTTCGGGCTCGGCAAGCGGACTTGTCCGCCCTCATGGAGGATGTTCGGTATAACGGAAATCCAGAGCACAAGCGCAACCCTGGCGACTTCGGACTAATCCACCGATCGCGCCGAGACCGGGTAAGACGTTGTGCGATCAAGTGAAAGTCCAGAATCGGACTGAGGCTCTCAAACTGCTCCGCTCCGGGCTTCAGCGGGGTACGTTCAGTGCGCAAGAACGCGACGGCTGGCCGCAAAATATATGGGCGGTGAGCGCACAAGGTGAGACGCTTGAGGCACAACTCGAGGGCCATGGCGTTTACCATGGGTACCCGATGGCGGAAGCCGATCCATTTCGGGAGAGAGTCCTGGAGCGTTGGGCCGCTTCATGAACAAAGGCATGGCGATCGAACTCGAATGGCTTCCTCCGTTTCAGGGGATCGAGGAAATCGGGTGCACGTCGGCCACCCTTCAGCTGCGCTTCGGTTCCGAAAATGCAACGCGCTTCGAGGACGCATGGTCCAAATCGGTCCAAAACGGAGCTCGAATTTCGGCTTATCCATTGGCCCTTTGGCTAGCGTCGTCATGGTGGCGAATCCGATGGGAGCCACTCCCCTCGCGGATACGATTGGCACCCGACGAGATTCCCGCGGATGCCAATTGGCGCATGAGCCATGAGCTTCCGGCTGCCGGCTACGGCTTCATTTGGCCTCGACTGACATTTGCAAGCGACGGAGAAGCGATCTGGGTCAATTGTCAGCCTTCGCCTGCCTTATCTCTCGAGCCTGTCCGATATCTGTCAGAGTTCGATGTATTCGTCCCTGCACGGGACTTCGAAAGGGAGACGGATGGCTTCATGGACCTCGTGCTCCGCAGGCTAGACGTCTTGGGCAAGACGCAGCTACACGTCCTTTGGCAGGAAGTGCTCGCGGAACGTGCCGACCCAGCTCAATCGGCACCGCGGCGACTGGAGGCGCGGCTTGGATACGAACCGGACGAGGCACCATTATCGCTCCTAGAACAGATGATCATGCTCGTGTCCGAGGCAGGTCCGGACGCTACCGATGAAATTGCACCAGCGTGCGCCGGCAGCAGGCCGACGGACACGCTCAATGAAGTGATAGATCTCGCGTCACGACCTGGTGTTTCGGGGCGAATAAACGGGTTAGCGGATGCAGGCGTTGACGGCCTGAAATCTCCGCCGTGGGAGAGAGCTCACCGACTTGCGCATGCCGTACGCGCCTCGCTCGGCCTGGCGGGCCAGCCACTCACCGATGAGATCCTATCTCAAGTCCTGGAAATCCGATCCGACAGTCTGACCGGATCAGCTGGCTCGTACTCTCATGCACCACTGGGGTTGGCCATTCGCACTGGAAATGATGAATTGAAACTTTTGTTTCGAAAGAAAAACCGCCCGGGCCGGAGGTTCGAGGCTGCCAGGTTCATCGCCGATTATCTCTGCGCTGAAGAACGAGATCGCTGGCTTCCAATCACGGATGCGGCGACAGCGCGACAGAAGGTGCAGCGAGCATTTGCTGCTGAGTTCTTGTGCCCCATCGCATCCCTTCGAGCTTACCTGGGTGACGAATTCCTTCCAGAGGCGTTCGAGGATGCAGCGGAGTATTTCGGGATTTCAGAGCTGGCTATCAAGAGTCATCTCGCCAATCATCACCTGATACCGCGCACCCTGGTGGAGTCGCAAACCATAACACTTTAAGGCGCACGGTACCAAGAACTCGCCGGGGCAGCTAATACCTACGCCACACACTGCAGCAGAACAGCCGTAACATTATCCGGCCCGCCCGCATCCCGGGCAGCCTTCACCAGCGTTTGACACTTCTGCTCCAGCGGCGCATCGCTCTTCAGGGTTTCGGCGATGAGATTCTCGTTGACCACGCCATGCAATCCGTCGCTGCAAAGCAGCACTTGCATACCAGGGTGCGGATCGATCACGTAGCTGTGAATCCGAAGCTCGGGGCTGACCCCGATCGCCATCGTCAAAACGTGCCGCATGGGATGGCTCTTCAAGCTATCTTCATCGAGCCCCAGCCTCTTGCCCACCTCCTGCACCCAGGTCTGGTCCTCGGTGATTACCAGGAGTTGGCCGTTCATCTGTACATAGGCACGGCTGTCGCCAACGCTAGCGATCTGTAGCTTCTGATCGCTTTCGAGCGCGGCCACGAGCGTTGTGCCCATGCCCTCCAGAGACGAGTCGGATGAAGCCGCGGCCATCACACGGCGGTTGGCCTCTTCAAAGGCGTGTGCCAGGACATTAGGGTCGGTGCGGTTGTTCTTCCACAGATATTCCGCGACCGTTTCGCCTGCGAGCTTGGAGGCGTGTTCGCCAGCCTGCGCTCCGCCCATCCCGTCGGCGACGAGATAGAGGCCTAGATCGCGGAACAAGAGGTAGTAATCCTCGTTGTTAGTCCGCACGCAGCCCGGATCGGATATTCCGAACGCTTCGAGCATGAGATTCTCGATTATAACTGGTTCCGAGGAACTCGTTTCCGGGGAGTTGTTCCGAAAACGTCGCCAGGATGGGGGTAACTTCAAAACGATCCTCAAGGCTTCTGCGGTTGGAGCGCCGCCTTCAATTGCCACCAGGCGCTCTCTTCATAGTTAGTCTTGATCCGCTCCAGGCGCTCCGTCCTGGTATCGCCCGGGCGCGGACCGCTGTGCTTCGAGCAGCGATCGAGCATGGCCGTCGCCTCCGCGTCCTTGGGATTGCGTTCCAACGCAGCTTGAAACCGCTGCGCCGCCGCATCGAAATCGCCGCGCTTCCAGAGCGCGTATCCGACGTTGAACTGATAGTCCGGATCGGTGGGATCGCCTTCCAGAGCCTTCTTGAAACTGTCCAAAGCGTCGGGAAGATTCTGGCGCGATTCCGTCGCTCCGATGTCGTTATAAACCTCGTTCAACGGTACGATCTTTGCCACGATCTGAAATGCGTTGTGCGCACCGGAAAAGTCGCCCGTGTGATACAGCGACAGTCCCAGCAGGAATTTCGCTTCCCGATAGTGCACGTCGGAAACCGAGACTTTCTGGAGCCAATCCGCCGCCATCTTATATTCTTTCTTTTCGAGATGGAGTTTACCAAGCTGGAAGCACGGCTGGGAAAAGCCTTGATCGAGCCGCGCTGCCTGAGTAAACAACCGGTGCTTGTCTTCGGGCCGCGTAGCGACCAGTCCACGGATGTAGCTCTCTATCGCGTCCACCCGGATCGCGGGATGGCGATTCTTGAATTCCTCTTCCGACGGCGCCACCTTCGGATTCACGGACTCGAGCGTCTGCCATGCTAGATGCCGCTGTAGCACCGCCAAATCTTCGAGCGATCCTGTCTCTCCAAACTCCGCCCCTTCATGAATCTGTTTCAGGTCCAACATGTGAGCGCTGATTTGAAGCGATCCTTTCGAAGGAGGCGGACCCGCTGCTCCCGGTTTCAGATCGAACTGTCCATAGATTACGTGTTCGGCGTCCAGCGTATCCGCGATCCGAATGATCGATGCCTTGGTGAGCAGAACATAAGGGCGTATCGCCAGGCGATGATATGCTTCGACGCGCTCTTCGCGATCGAGCGCGACATAGCCTTCGCCCGCTAGAGATTCCCTGATCGATTCGGCGAGGCTCTCCCCGATCCAATCGAGATTCGCATCTTTCGAGACGTTGAAGAATGGAAGTACTACGAACGAATCGGCCTTAGCCGAGATCGCGAGCGCGCACACAATCGCGGTGAGCGCGAACAACCGGTGCATCGTTTAATTTTAGCGCGGTGTTATCGGCCGGCTGCCGTGGATGAAGCGCCATCATCGAACAGAAGCTTGGTGCTGGTCCCGCCGAGCCGGATCTCTTGGATGTGATTCCCGTTCGTGTACCCGACCGTAGTGGAACCGAATTTATCGGCCGCGTTCTCTACCTTCACCGTGGATTCAGCGGTGTTCTTGCCCTGCTTGAGTACAACCTGGTTGTCTTTAAGTTCCAGTTTGCATTCACCCGCTTTAAATGTAGTTCCGTTGACGACCGTGGCTTGATAGAGATTGACCCGGTAAGAATTTGCAGCGCTGGCAATAGTCAGAGCTGCGAGGATTGCAATGCTGGATACAAGTTTCCTGTACACAATCTTATCTCCTACTTAGATAGTCGGGGTTTGGATGAACTTCGGATAGAGAAGGGTGCGGAAAAGAATCATATACGGCGCGCGTAGTAGTGCTACGCGCGCCGGTAAATTTCAGCTTACAACAACTTAGCGAGCGCCAGCGGGAGTGTCCGTCATTTCGCCGCCACCGAACACAAGCTTCGTGTGAGTGCCGCCGATGCGGATTTCCTGCACCTTGCTGCCTTCAGCGTACCGAATGGTGTTGCTATTGTTCTTATCCGCGGTCTGCTCGATCTTCACGGGCGCCTCAAACGTCTTCTTGCCTTCTGTAAAAACGGCCTTGCCGTCCTCGACCGCTACTTTATAATCGCCGGCCTTCAACTCCGTACCGTTAATGACGGAAGGCTGGAAGAGTGTGACATTGTATTTGTTTGCCGCGCATGCAACTCCTAGCGCGAGTGTGAATAGAATAATAATTTTTTTCATAAGCTTCGTGGCTCCTGAGTGGTAACTCGTCCCACATAACTATACGTGTGAAACCGGGTTTGGTTCGCAACAAAAAACAAGAAAGTGGCTGTTCGTTTCAGGACAGTTCGGACACCGGGAATGATCTCTGCGCGAATTCGAACACCTGCTCTTGCAATTCCGGACAATCGCCGAATCCCTGGAACCAGGTAACGTCTCGTTCACGCCGGAACCAGGTCATCTGCCGCTTGGCGTAGCGGCGCGTTTCCATCTGTGCGGAAGCAATCGCTGCTACGAGCGATAACTCCCCACGCACGGCGGCGAGGGCCTGTTTGTATCCGAGAGACTCGAAAGGTTTCACTCCCGGACTTACTCCGGACGCCAGGATCTGCCGGACTTCTTCCAACAGACCACTCTCAACCATATGCGCGAACCTACGATCAAGACGCTCATACAATCGATCGCGTTCCGGATTCAGGCCTACTTTTATTATACGGAATCCGGCAAGAGCATCGCGCCCCTCCAAAAACATTGCCGACAAAGGACGTCGCGCGAGTAAACATACTTCTACAGCACGCATCGTTTTGTTTTTGTCATTCGCATGAATGCGCGCGGCTGCAGTCGGATCGAATCGCGACAGAATCCGGTGCAGAGATCCGGGTCGGCGCTCTTCTCGGTTTACTAATCGCGCACGCAGCGCGTCGTCGCGCGTTGGACCGGGAAAGAGACCCTCGAAGAGCGCGCGCAGATAGAATCCCGTCCCGCCCACCACAATCGGAATGCGCCCGCGGGAAGCGATTTCGCGCAAAACCGCGCGGCCGTGCTTCGCATACTCTCCCGCCGTGAAAACCTCGCCAGGATCGACAATGTCCACCAGATGCGCGGGAGTCTTCGCGGTCCCGATGTCGAAGCGGCGGTAGACCTGCATCGAATCGCAATTGACGAGCTCGCCATGGAGCCGATCGGCGAGATACAGCGCGAGATCGCTTTTCCCCGATCCGGTCGGGCCAACGATGGCAAGAAGCAAATCAGACACAATCTACTCCAGAGTACTGTGCGCACCCCTCGCAATAACGTAGAACTTAGAACGGCGCACGTAGAACGAGCACCGCAGTAGCGAATCTCACCGCCATTGTGCGATAAACAGTTCGGGAGATATCTTCGAACTTGCCTGACATCGTCATTCCACACGAGACTCTTGTGAGCTTCGGCCGCGACATCATGACAGCCGCGCGAATTCCCGCCGATTCCGCCGATCTTGTAGCTACCGCGCTCGGCGCGTCCAATCTCCGCGGTGTGGACTCGCATGGCTTTCAGCTTCTGCCGTTTTACATCCAGCAGATTCTCGACGGGAACATCGATATCCACGCGCAAGGCCGTATCGCCGCCGAAAACGCCGCGTGCCTGACCTACGACGGCCAGAACGGTATCGGACAGGTCATCGCCCGCAATTGCTGCGATCACGCGATTCGCATCGCGAAAGACCACGGCATGGCGGCCGTAGTGGCGCGGGATTCGAATCACTTTGGAGCCGCCGCATTCTGGGCGCAGCGCATCTCGGCCGCAGGGATGATTGGCATCGTGATGTGCAACGCATCGCCGCTCGTCGCCCCGTGGCAAGGCAAGGAACATCGCTTCGGCACCAACCCGATCTGCATGTCGCTTCCTGGACCGGACCAATGGCTTCTCGATATGGCCACAACTACCGTCGCCATGGGCAAGATTTTCAAAGCTTCAATAAGCGGCGAACCTACGATCCCCGCGGGCTGGGCCATCGACAAAGACGGCGTGCCCACAACCGATACGAAGGCGGCAATGGAGGGCTGGCCCATGCCGCTCGGCGGATACAAAGGCTACGGGTTGGCAATGATGGCTGAAATCCTGTGCGGGGTCCTGAGCGGCGGCGCCATGAGCCTCGAAGTTGGCGGCATCCGCATCAAGGATCGTCCGATGCGCGTGAGCCAGTTTTTCATGGCAATCGATGTCGAGCGCTTCATGCCTCGCGACGAGTTCACCGAACGCGTGGCTAGCCTCATCGGAATGATGAAGTCCGCGGCCCCGGCAACCGGCTACGATGAAGTGCTCGTCGCCGGTGAGCCGGAATGGCGCAGCGAAGAGAAGCGGCGCGTTGCGGGCATCCCTTTGAGTGAAGGCGTATGGAAAATCATGACCGACACCGCCGCGACGTTAGGCGTTGCTGTTCCCACCGTCGATACAATAGTCTAAAATGCCCGAAGAAAATGCGACGCCGCCTTTCGAGGCCGGTCTCCAGGAATTGGAGACCATTGTCAAAGAAATGGAGAGCGGAGATCTGCCCCTGGAGCGCGCCCTGGAGCTGTTCGAAAAGGGAATGAAGATTAGCGAGACGTGCCGCAAGCAGCTCGAAGAAGCCGAAACACGCGTCGAAGTGTTAGTGCGCAAAGGCGACCGCGTGCAACCCGAACCGTTCCGTCCTGAAAAGGGATGACTATCACCCAAAGCAAGTCTATATCCGAGTACCTCGCCAGCCAGCAGCGCATCGTGGATGAAGCCTTGAACCGTTGTGTTCCGTCCGAATCCACTTCTCCCGAGGTCATCCACAAGGCGATGCGCTACAGTCTCTTCGCGGGTGGCAAACGCATCCGTCCGATTCTGTGCATGGAAGCGGCGTTCGCGTGCTGCGATTTGCCCGATGGCATAGAATCGGCTGCCTGCACGCTGGAACTGATCCACACCTATTCGTTGATTCACGACGATCTGCCCGCTCTCGACAACGACGATCTGCGCCGAGGCCGTCCTACGTGCCACAAGGTTTTTGGCGATGCCATGGCCATTCTCGCGGGCGACGCGCTTCTGACCCTCGCTTTTCAGGTCCTCGCGCAACTGCCCGCCGATGCGTTTCGGAAAATTCGGCTCATTGAGGAGCTATCCGTGGCGTCGGGCACCGTAGGCGGCATGATCGCCGGACAGGTCAACGATCTCGAAGGTGAAGGAAAGTTCCCGACGGCCGCGCTGCTCGATTCCATCCATCGAGCCAAAACGGGAGCGCTCTTGCGAGCCAGCGTGCGCATGGGCGCTATCTACGCCGGCGCCGACGATCAGCAATTGGATGCGCTCTCCCGTTACGGCGAACACATCGGATTGGCGTTTCAGATCGTCGACGATATTCTTGACGTCGAAATGCCGTCGGAGGCGCTCGGCAAGACCGCCGGCAAAGACGCGCAACAGCATAAGATCACGTTCCCCGCAGTCTATGGACTGGAGCGTTCCCATCAAATGGCCGAGGAAGAACGAATCAGCGCACTTTCAGCGCTGAACCGTTTCGATGAGCGGGCCGAGCGTCTGCGCCAACTCGCGGATTTGATCGTGCACCGCCAGGCATGAAGCGGCAGCGCCTCGACCAGGTGCTCGTCGACCGCCAACTGGCCGAATCACGCGAGAAGGCCCGCGCACTGATCCTCTCCGGCAACGTTCTGGTCAACGGCCAAAAGGTCGATAAAGCAGGCCACGCCGTTGATCCGGAATCTCAGATCGAACTACTCGAACGTCCCAAGTACGTCAGCCGAGGCGGCCAGAAACTCGAAGCTGCCCTCGAACATTTCAACATTGATGTTAGCGGCAAAATATGTCTCGATGTCGGCTCCTCCACCGGCGGATTTACCGATTGCCTCCTGCAGCACGCCGCTACCCGCGTCTATGCCATTGATGTCGGAACAGGCCAGCTCGATTGGAAACTTCGCAACGATCCACGTGTGATTGTCGCCGAGCAAGTGAATGCACGCTATCTAAATCGGGAGCAGGTACCCGAACCGGTCCAACTTGCCGTTTGCGATGTCAGCTTCATCTCAGTCACAATGATTCTGCCCGTGCTGCCGGGCCTGCTGGCTGAAAATGGCGAGATGGTGATCCTCGTCAAGCCGCAGTTTGAGCTGGAACGTCGCCAGGTGGGTAAAGGGGGAATCGTGCGGGAACCGGAACTGCATCAGCTTGCATGCGACAAGGTGCAAGCCGCGGTACAAGCGCTCGGATTCAAGACCAGTCTTATCCCGAGTCCCATTCTAGGCGCTGAAGGCAACAGGGAGTTTCTTCTCTATGCCACCCATTGAAACGGTTGGAATCATTTCGAAACCGGGGATCGAACACGCGTCGGAAATTGTCTCGGAGTTGTTGGGCTGGCTGGCGGCGCACAACATCAAGGCGCGCTGCGATGTCGAGACGGCGCGCTACGCCGGCCTCGACGATGGCCTTTCGCGGGACGATGTGCCCAAGGGGACGCAGTTGCTGATCGTGCTCGGAGGAGACGGCACGCTGCTTTCCGCCGCCCGCGCTTTGAACGGTCTCGACATTCCGTTGTTTCCCGTGAATCTCGGCGGTCTCGGATTCCTCACCGCGATTACGCTCGATGAGCTTTATCCACAACTGGAGCGCGCTTTGCGCGGCGAACAGCGCATCGTCCCGAGGCGCATGCTCAAGTGCGAACTGATTCGCGATGGCGTGACGATCGATTCCTACCAGGCGCTCAATGACGTAGTGCTGGCGAAAACCGAGATCGCACGCATGCTCGATCTCAGAACTCATGTAGACGATCATTATGTGCTCACGTTTAAAGCTGACGGCTTGATCATCTGCACACCGACGGGGTCGACCGCATATTCGCTCTCGGCGGGCGGCCCGATCATGTTTCCCGCCGTAGCGGCCATTTGCATCACTCCCATTTGCCCGCACATGCTGACGAATCGTCCTGTGGTCGTTCCTGAAACCAGCACCATACAGGTGGTCACGCTGGCCGAGGACGACGATACGTATTTGACCGTCGACGGCCAGGTCGGCCGGCATCTGAAACAGAACGACAAGATCGTGTGCCAGAGCTCCGGCAGCGTCGCGCTGGTTCGCCCGCCCAAGATGCTGTTTTTCGACGTCCTGCGCCAGAAACTCAAATGGGGCGAACGATGAGACGCCTTTCGCTCACGTCCTGGATCTTCATCGGCATGGCCGCGGGCGTAACGGTCGGAATCGCGTTTCCGCATGCCATGAACAGTCCGGCAGTCCTCGCGATCGCTAACGTCTTTCTCCGCCTGATCAAATCGATCATCGCGTTTCTGATCTTCGGGACCCTTGTTGCCGGGATCGCCGGCACGGGCAGCATCAAGGCGATGGGCCGGATCGGTCTCAAGGCGATCGTCTACTTCGAAGTGGTCACCACGATCGCACTATTTCTTGGCCTGGCAACAGTCAACCTCGTGCGCCCTGGCGCTGGCATGTTCTTGGACAAGGCCGCTTCGGGCACCGGTATCAGTCAGCCGCCGCCGAGCCTGCCATCCGCACTGGAACACACGTTCCCGCAGAGCATCGTCGACGCCATGGCGCGCGGCGAGGTGCTCCAGATTGTCGTGTTCGCACTTCTGTTCGGAGCGGCGTGCGCATCGCTTGGAATAAAAGCTCGGCCTGTGGTCGAATTTTGCCAGTCGCTTGCCGACATCATGTTCCAATACACAAAATACGTGATGTATCTCGCGCCGCTGGGTGTTGGCGCGGCGATGGCCTACACCATCGCCAAAAACGGCACGGCTGTCCTGTTCGGCCTGGCAAAGCTCGTCGTCGCGCTCTACGCAACGCTGGTAATCTTCGTAATCCTGGTCTTCGGCATATCGGCCCTGGTCGCGCGCATTCCTGTCAAACGATTCCTACAGGCCGCGCGTGAGCCGACTATGATCGCATTCTCCACGGCATCGAGCGAAGCAGCTCTCCCGCTCGCGCTCGAGAACATGGAAAGTTTCGGAGTGCCGCAGCACATCGTCGCATTCGTGCTGCCCACGGGTTACAGCTTCAATCTGACCGGCAGCACGCTCTATCTTTCGCTGGCCGCGATCTTCGTTGCACAAGCCGCGGGCATGCACATGTCCATCGGACAGCAGCTCATGATGATGCTGACTCTGATGCTCACAAGCAAGGGAACAGCCGGCGTGCCGCGCTCCGCCATCGTCATCCTGTCGGCGACCATCACATCATTCGATCTTCCGGCGGCCGGTATTTCGTTATTGCTGGGCGCAGACGCGCTCCTCGACATGGGCCGCACAGCCGTGAACGTCCTGGGAAACTGCATGGCAACAGCGGTGGTGGCGCGATGGGAAGGCGTCGACCTTGCGGCGAAACCCGAACTAGTCGCGGATCAGCTCAAATAGTAATGCTGTTTGTAAGTATCGATATCGTAGTTGATGCAGAATCCGCAGTAAGTGACCATTACTCCCTGGTTTCCCCGAACCTCGAAAGATTCATGCCAGCCATTGGTGATGTAGACCGTGACCGTCGTGGGGGGCCATGCCAGTCCTTGAAATAACGATGTGATGTTCGCAATGTCAGCGGGCCGGCCGATGTAACGCGCGGATCGAACGAAAGTGACGTTGGTTCCGGGATTGAACGAGGGTTGTTGTTGTGTTGCAGCCATAAAAACGCCTCTCCGAAAAGGCGCTCGCCCATTATACGCTCCGAAGCCACGGCGGCCTGTCCTTGAAGTTTCTACTATAATCGAAATATGGAAGGAACAATCGCATTCGCCTTCCCTGCCTGATTATGAAAAAAGTGCAAACCGACCAAGTCGCGCGTTTCGCCGATATGCTTTCAGCCCTAGGCGCCGAGCCGCGGCTGCGAATCGTCCGGCTGCTCCTCAGCGCCCACCCCGATGGAATGGTGGTCGGCGACATTCAGGCAGAGCTCGGAATCGCACCATCCACACTCTCGCATCATCTCGAGAAGCTGAAGAACGAGGATTTGATCACCGTGCAGCGCGAGAGCACTTTTCTCCGCTACAGCGCGAATGCCGAAGCGCTACAGGAAGTGCTGACGTTTCTGTACGCGGAATGCTGCACGCGCAACAAGGCGATTAAACCCGAAGCGATCTTCAAAGTCTGCAAGTAACGGCATCTTAACTCGCCACGGCGTCTAATCTCCGGGTTTGGTGACCAGTGAAAATCCTCTATTTACTCTTCGCCTTCGTAGCCGGCGGCCTTCGCGATTGGCACCCTCGCGCTTCTGGCGGCCGTCGCGGGCCAGCGCACGTGGCCCGACATGTCCCGATTTTCGAGTGCGCCATGGCACATTTGGATCGGAGGCATACTCGGAGCGATTTATGTCGTCGCAACGGTCGTGGTAGCGCCGCGCGTTGGTGTCGCGGTCCTGTTCAGCCTCGTTGTCGCCGGACAGATGGCGGCCTCGATTCTGATCGACCGATCTGGATGGCTTGGATTTGAAGTCCGGCCGCTCAGCCTCGGACGCCTTGCCGGAGGGGCTTTGATCATCGCCGGCGTATTCCTGATCCGAAGGTTCTGAGCCGCCATCTACGACTTCCTACAGAATTAACCGTAGGTAACCCGAACGCAAAATCGCGTGTCTCATAGGTGGGACTTCCATTTACGCCCCTCCTCTGAAAGGAACGCGGCCCGCTGGAGTGTTTAACGAGAACATATCTGGCGGGCACTTTTTGTTGTCCCAGGTGCAGAAACAAGGCCCAGGTCCCCGTTAGCCTCCAGGACCTGGGCTTCTCTTTTTGCCGCCTACTTCTTTTCCACCGCCCGCATCACGCGCAATACGTTGCCCCCATAGATCTTCCGCAGATCTCCCTCGGAATAGCCCTTTTCCAGAAGCGCGCGTGTCAGATTCGGGAATTTCGAGACATCCTCCAATCCTTTGGGAACGCACATCACGCCATCGAAGTCGCTGCCGATTCCAACCGCGTCCACGCCGGCAATTTTGACGACATGATCGATATGGGCAACGACATCGTCAAGAGTCGCTTGTGGAACCGCAGCCTTGTACTCGGCCGCTAACGCGGCTTCGTTCGGATTGCGCGTCGCCATGAGCTTCGGCATCAGTTGCGCCTCGGCGTCCTCGGAACGCTGCGACAGAAAGCCGCATGAGAAGTTGATATCGATCACGCCGCCCTTCTTGGCGAGCGCACGGATCATATCGTCCGTCATATTGCGAGGGGCGCTCGACAGAGCCCGGCAGGAGGAGTGCGACGCGAACACGGGAACGCTGCTCACTTCGAGAGCGTCCCAGAATGTCTTGTCGGCGACATGTGAGATGTCGACCATCATACCCAGCCGATTCATTTCACGTACCACGTCCTTCCCAAAATCGGTCAGTCCGTTGTGATGCTCGATCTTCGCGTTTTCGATATCGCCCGACGAATCCGCCCACTTGTTTGTATTTACGTGCGTGAGTGTCATGTAGCGGACTCCCAACGCGTAATAATCCCTTAGCAGACGCACGCTGTCTTCAATAGCGTGCCCGCCTTCGATTCCGATCAACGCCGCGATCTTTCCCTCACGGTGGGCGCGCTCGATATCGTCGGCGGTTAGCGCCAACGTAAAGTCATTGGGATACCGTCCCACGATGTCGTGCCGGATCGTGTCAATCATTTCGAGCGTCCGGCGCGCAGAGTGATTCCCGTCCACGTAACTGGATGCGACGAAAGCAGCGAAAAACTGCGCACCGACGTTACCCTGCCGGAGTCGGGCAAGGTCTGTGTGGCCGGTACTGGCAGTTTCTCCGATGTCGAATCCATCCACTGTTTTGCTGGTTACATCGTTGTGAGTATCGATCAGGAGGAGCGAACGGTGGACGCGTTCCACTTCTGCGTCGCTCACCTGACGCTTAGTTTGCGCTTGGACCGCGAACATCAGCGGGATCAGACAGAAAAGCCAGGGTTTGAGTTGCATGGAGCTTCTAAATTATCAGGTTCCGGTAGCCCGACGCTGTACGCCGTACCGGGGTACTTTTAGCCTAACCGGCTTGAACGGTCACGCTACTCAAGTTTGTAAGAAAACTAATTGAAATAAAACATTGCGCCGATATACTAGAGCCACTAGAAGTCATTTAGACTCAAGGAAATCGGAGGATAAAACGTAGTACTATGAGGTATAGAGTCCTATTTTGGTCAGGTGCTGTTCTCATTTTTTCGGCAGCCCTGGGCGCGGAACCCATCAGCAACTGCGTCCTCAACGGCGATGAAACCACGCAGACGTGCAATATTTATCCGTCACTTGCGGACGGAACGCCGTCCGACATCTCAAACATCGTAACGATGCAATTTCAGACCGGAGCGGGTTACATTCTGCTTTTCGATAATGCAGGTGACATTCCCGGGGATCCTTCCGATGCGGGAAATCCGTCTCAATGGAGCCAGGTTCTAGATTTCATTGATAACGGAACGGGTTTTGGAAGCACATTGCAATTGCTTTCGTTAGGTTGCAATGTCGGTCCTGGGGACACAAGTTGTTATCCGACGGCTTCCGCGGTAGAGACGGAAGGGTTCGCAAGCATTGTCGAAGATCCTTCCGGGACAACGCTTTGGTCGCCCGGAACCAGCGGGAACTCCTACTACATCAACAACGTCGACCCGGCTAGTGTACCGGAGCCTGCCAGCATGTCTTTACTCGGCCTAGGACTTCTAGGTTTTGGTCTGCTCGCAAAAAAGAAGCGCCGCAAGTAACTCGTCTCAAAACTTATGCCCCGCGCAACGATCGCGGGGCGCTCACTTTTCGGATTCATAGGCCACAGCCGCAAGTTCCGGACTTCTGAGCGAACGGACCGGCGACGCGACCAACCACAAAATCGCGAGAACCATTCCTCCATCCGCCAGAAACATAGCCCCGCGCGTTCCGATTCCCGCTGCCAAAGCTCCTCCAGCGATCGCTCCCAAAGGCAGAATCCCGAAGGTCAGCAGTCGCATACTCGCGTTGACGCGGCCCAACACCTGCCCCGGCGCAACAGTTTGGCGAATGCTGATTGCATGGACGTTGTAGATCACCATGCTCGAATCGCTCACAAGCTGAGCCGCCACAAGAAATCCGGCCCGAAGCGCAAGCGGACCGTAAGCAGAGGGAATTAGAAATGCACCCAAGCCCACGATTCCCGCCGAAACGATCAGCGTTGAGCCGACGCCAAATCGCCTCGAAAAGGGTGTCGCCAAAGCTGACCCAGCGAAACTGGCAATGCCGCCGCACGCGATAGACAATTCAAGCACCACAGGACCCAACTTGAGGTCGCGGATCGCAAAGAGAACGTATAGTGCACCGATGATGCCGAAACCAAAAAACACCGTCGCTGAATAGCCCGCCAACGCCCGGAGTACTGGTTCGTGCCGGATGAATTGGAGTCCGGCCATGGCTTCTCTCAAAGGCGAATCTGTCGGGCGCGGCTGCGGCTTTTCTTCCGGTTTGCTTATGACCGCAACCGACACGGCAGAAAACACGAACGACAGAGCGTCGAGAAAAATCGCTATGGGAGCCGTCAGAATCTTAACCAGGACGCCCGTCAGCGCTGGCCCGAGAACTTCTGCGATGGAGGCGCTCATGGCCAGCTTGCTGTTCCCTTCCAACACGTTTTCCCGCTCGACAAGCGTGGGCAGATATGTTTGATACGCCACGTCGAAGAAGACCGTCAGAACACCCGCAAGAGCTGCCACGACGAAGAGCAGCGGCATCGTCAGGCGGTGTGTGATGGCTGCGAGCGGGATGGTGCCGAGCAATACCGCGCGACCGGCATCCGCCCAAATCATGATGGGACGGCGGCGCAGCCGATCCACCCATAACCCCGCGTAAAGGCTGAAAAGCAGCACCGCGATCCCGTTGGCAGCGTTCAAAACAGCCATCGCGAACGGCCCGGCGCCAAGCACCATTACCGCCGCCAGCGGCACGCCGTCGCGCGTGATTCGCGAGCCTAGCTCGGATACGGTCTGTCCGGTCCAGAGCTTCATGAAGTCGCGATTGCGCCACAGGCTTCCGGACATCATCTAATTATGCGTTACGCTGTACGCTGTACCCGATGAAATCCAACCTGACGGCCGAACTCCTCGCCGAGTTCTTCGGCACCCTCGTACTCATCCTTTTTGGAAATGGCGTCGTAGCCATGGTCCAACTTTTCGGGCATGGCGTGCCCGGTGAAGTTGTCAACGGAGGGTTTACGAATATCACCCTCGCCTGGGGACTCGCTGTCACCATGGGAATCTATGTCGCCGGAAAAATTAGCGGCGCGCACTTGAACCCCGCCGTGACGCTAACTTTGGCCGTGTTCCGAGGGTTCTCCTGGGCGAAAGTGTTGCCGTACTCGCTCGTGCAGACCGCGGGAGCGTTCGTTGCGGCGGCTTTGGTCTTCTGGAATTATCATCCGGCGTTCCTCAAAGTCGACCCCAACCTCGATCACACCGCAGGTATCTTCACAACCTTCCCGGCGTTTCCCGCGCAGCCGTCCGCCGGACTGCTCGACCAGATCATCGGCACTGCACTGCTGCTGATGATGATCTTCGCCATAACAGACGAACGCAATCAGCCCCCCGGCAATCTCGGACCGCTAATGGTCGGCTTGGTCGTGGTCGTGATCGGCATGTCGTTCGGCGGAATGCACGGGTATGCGATTAATCCCGCACGCGATTTCGGGCCGCGCCTTTGGACGGTTGTTGCGGGCTTCAAGAATAACGGACTCACCGATGGCAGCCTGGTGTTTTGGGTCCCGATTGTCGGGCCGCTGGTAGGCGGCGTCATCGGAGGGCTCACGTACGATCTTGGAATTCGTCGTTTTCTTCGTGCCGCATAAAACAATCGCGGGCCGTCGTTACGGTATTCGCATGAATCCTCACCGTATCTTCGACGTTGCGAGCGTACCCGCCTGCCAGCGTGACAGCCACAGGGACACTGTGGGTGCGGCACATGTCAAAAACAAGCTGATCCCGTGCGGCAAGGCCCTCCATGGTGAGCCCCAGTCCGCCGAGTTGATCGTCGAAATACGGGTCCGCCCCAGCAATATACATCAAGAGGTCCGGTGAAAAACCGTTGATTCCGAACTGGCAGGCCTGTTGCAACTCCTTGAGATACGCTTCGTCACCGGTTCCATCGCGCAAGTGAATATCGATCGTCGAGGGAGGCTTTTCGCTCGGGTAATTATTGTACTGATGGATGGAAAGCGTCAGAACCGTTCTGTCGCTTTTGAAAATCCCTGCTGTTCCATTGCCGTGATGGACGTCGCAATCCAGCACCATGGCTTTGGCGATGCGGCCCTCTTTCTGAAGCTTGCGGATCGCAATTGCGACATCGTGAATGGCGCAGAATCCTTCGCCGTGGTCGGGAAACGCGTGATGAAATCCCCCGCCTAGGTTGAACCCGATACCATCGCGCAGAGCATTGCGCGCGGCTAGAATAGTGCCCCCGGCCGCAAACCAGAAGCCACGCACCATCGCCTCCGAATACGGAATTTCGAGCAAGATCATCTCATCGATGCTCAATGTCCCCGATTGCAAACGGTCGATCCAGCCGTGGCCGTGCACCAGCAGAACGTCGCTATCGGAGGCGGGCTCCGGTTCGACAAAATCCGCCGGGGCGACCAGTCCGTGGTCGAAAAGATAATCGCGAATGAGCCGGTATTTCCTCGACGGGAAAACGTGGCTCCCCAGATTCAGGTCGTAGGAGGGATGGTAGATAAGTTGGAACGGGAGCACACTGGTCCCAACATAACTCAGGCCGCGGCCCGGCCGCCGTCGACAAGCTCACGCAATTGCCTGCCGATGTCGGTGAGGGAACCGGATTGTGCCGTGAGTTGCTCCGCGGCCGCCGCGCTCTCCTCGGCCGCGGCAGCCGTCGTCTGACCGGCCTGTTCGAGTTGCGCGATGGCCTTGCCGATCTGATCCAGTCCACGAGCCTGCTCATGGCTGCCCACGTTCACTTCATCGACCAGCGTCTTTACTTGCGCAGCTTCCTCGCTGATGCCACGCATGGATTGAGCCACCCGGTCCACTTTCGACTTGCCCCCGCTCGATTTCGCGATCGATTCCTCGATAAGCACGGCCGTATCAGCGGCGGATCTGCTGCAGCGTTGCGCGAGATTGCGAACCTCGTCGGCAACCACCGCGAAGCCCATGCCAGCCTCGCCGGCGCGAGCGGCTTCAACGGCTGCGTTCAGCGCCAGAATATTGGTCTGAAATGCGATCTCATCGATCACTTTGATGACTTTGGAGATCTTCTGGCTGGAATCGTTGATCTCCCTCATCGCCACCACCATCTCGTCCAGTGCGAGATTCGTATTCACGAACTGCGCTTCGGTGTTCCCGACGATTGCCGCCGCATTGTGCGAGTTTTCCGTATTCCTTCGCGCCATCGAGCTGATCTCTTCAGTCGCCGCCGACGTTTCTTCGAGCGACGCGGCGTTCTCAACCGCACCCTGCGCGACAGACTGACTCGAGGTAGAAACCTGCCCGGCCGCCTGCGCCACGTGGTGAGCTTCGGTAGCCACCAATTCGGAAATGTCTTTCAACGTTTTCGCAAGCCCGGTCACGATCAGGAATCCGCCTCCGCCGGCCAGCAGCACCAGAACCGTCAACGCCACCATGACCAGTTCATTGCGGCGAATAGCGGACTCGGCGGCTAAGATCGCCGCATCCCTTCGAGCGCTGTTCCTCTGCCCGAAATCGGAGGCGCTTTTCTGAATTGCGTCCATGAGAGGGGTGGTTTTCTTTATGATGATGACATCTCCTTCGTCCGGATGCCCGGCTGCGCAGAGATCGGCGAACTCCTGAAAATTGACGGTCCATTGATCCAGGGCCGCGCGAATCGAACGAACCGTGGTCCGCTCTTCCGGACTCAACTGGCTCGACTCCATGGCCTGTATCGCTTTATACATGTCGGCGGCGCCCGCCCCAAAGCTCGACCGAGCCTTCGCAAATAACGGCGCGTTGTTACGAAGCGCGAAAAGCGTAATGCCGCGAATCGCGCTCCGCATATTGGCCGCGCTGATGGTGATCTGGCGGGACTGATCCAGCATCGACGAACTACCCACGATCTCATCGCGCATCTGGACCCGCAGATCGCGGATGGTCGATAGGGAAAAGACAGCGGCCCCAGCCGCCACCACCGCCACTAAACCAAAACACAAAAACAACCTGGTTCTGATACCTGTTCTATGCACTTGCTGCAACGTCTCCTATTTACTACATCGCCGCGGAGACGAAGAGTATTAACGAAAACTTCGACGCAACTCTCAAGATAAATCGCTCATCGTCGCGGACGCCTCGCCGATAAGACCCCTGAACGCGATGTGCGTTCGTCACAAAGGGGGCTACTTGTATACGCAATTTCACGGCGATCGCATTACGATTTGTCTTGCTCTCGCCATACTCACTATTTCCGCGGCCAATGCCACCGAGGGCAGCGCCAGCGTCTACCCCGCGGGGGTCGAGACAATCATGCCCGGCAGGATGCCTGACGCTGGCGGCACCATGATCCTCGAATTCAATAATTTCTACGATGCCAACGAACTGGCGGGATCGAACGGCCGCGCGCTGCTGCCGGGATTTCATCTGAGAGTCGGCGCCGTCGCTTTTAAGCTGGTGCATAACTGGGGTCTGCATGTGTTGGGCGGCACATTGGTCAGCACGGCGGCTCTCCCGATCGTGGACATTCGTCTCAATGCCCCATTCGGCACGCAAAACAAGATCGGATTTTCCAATCCAGACCTGGAGGCCTTGGTTGCCTACAAGAAAGGCGCCCTGAATTGGTGGTACGGTTTCGAGGTTTACACTCCCGGCTTTTCCTACAACAAGACAGACCTGGTGAATATCGGCCAGCACAGCTATGCGACGGCGCCTTCCGCGGCGTTTACGTACCTGCCCGATCACGGCAAAACCGAGTTGAGCTCGAAGTTTCAGTACATGGTCAACTACACCAACGGCGCTACGCAGTATCGCTCCGGCAGCGAGTTTGTCTGGGAATACGCGGGGATGCGGAACGTGACCAAAAACCTCGCGATCGGCGGAAACGGCTACTTCTACAAGCAGACCACGAACGATTTGCAGAATGGGCTGACTTACCTCGATGGAAATCGCGGCCGCAATCTGGCCTTCGGGCCGGAGATCCGCTACCACTTCCAACGTTATTCGATGATTCTGAAGTGGGAAAAAGATTTCCTCGCGCAAAACAGGCCGGTCGGAAATTCCCTCTGGCTTCAGATCGGTATCCCACTCGCCCAACCGCACCGCGATTAAGCGAGCGTCAAATTGGCTTGCGCCTTGAGCGTGAAATCCACGAATTCGCCGCGGCGGAACTTGGGTATCGCGGCCGCGGCGATCATGGCCGCGTTGTCCGTCGACAAGCCTGGCGTCGGGAAGAAGACGGGATACGCGAGACCCGCCGCGTTCGCCGCGCGCCTCAATCCCGAGTTGCACGCGACGCCCCCTGAAATAATCATCGAGCGCGCTCCGATGTCCTCGGCCGCCGCTATGGCGCGCTTGAGCAACTCGTCAACAACCGTCGCCTGAAAGGAAGCCAGCAGGTCGAGCGTTTCGCGTGGAGTTGCACGTAGATAATCCTCGATGCCTGGATCGACAAGCCTCCGGCGCGCGTCGATCTCGGCCGTCATGTCGCGAGCTTCTACCCATCTGAGAACCGCGGTTTTCAGACCGCTAAAGCTGAAATCGCGCGGATTGCCCTTCATCTTGGCGGAAGTGAATTTCACAGCTCGCGGATTGCCATGCGGCGCAAGCTGGTCGACGATCGGTCCACCAGGATACCCGTAGCCGAGCAGCTTCGCAACCTTGTCGAATGCTTCGCCCGCCGCATCGTCGCGGGTTTTTCCCAGAAGCCGATATTCAAATCCCTCCCGGACTTCGAAGAGATGCGTGTGGCCGCCGCTGACCACCAGCGCCAGCGCCGGATAAGCGACCGAATCGCCCGCTTCCAGCACGACCGCGTGGATATGCCCTTCGATATGATTCACCGCAATCAGCGGAATGCCTCGCGCGAAGCTTATTGATTTGGCGTATGTGATCCCGACCAGAAGAGACCCGACGAGTCCCGGCCCCTGAGTTACTGCAACAGCCGAAATATCGTCCCAAGAACTGCCTGCCTGCTCCAACGCGAGTCGCACCACGGGAACAATGGCCCGCAAATGTTCGCGAGATGCAAGCTCGGGAACGACGCCGCCATACTTGGAGTGTGTGGCGAGTTGCGAGGCGACAACGGAACTGAGAAGTCTAGGCCGTGCGCCCACCGAATCATCCTCGACGACAGCCGCGGCAGTTTCGTCGCAGGATGACTCGATCGCCAGGATTCTCACAGTTCTATTTTAGGTTGAGGACAAATTGGACCTTTCGAAATTCGATTACGAATTGCCGGAATCGTCGATCGCGCAGGAGCCGCTGGCGGATCGCGCAGCGTCGCGCATGCTGGTGCTTTATCGCAACGGGGAGCACTGGGAAGATCGCATGTTTCGCGAGTTTCCCAGCTTTCTCAGCCCCGGAGACTGCCTGGTTTTAAACGACTCGAAAGTCTTCCCTTCCCGCCTGTTTGGACATCGCGCCGGAATGCATTCGCTGCCGGTGGGCAAGAATAATCCGAAGCTTCGCGAAAATCTTTCAGGCCGCGTCGAAGTATTTCTGCTGGAGCCGCAATCGGGCGACAAGTTGACGTGGAGCGCACTGGTGCGGCCGGGCCGCAAGATGCGAACGGGCGAGCGTATTGAGTTCGATGAAGATCTCGAAGCTGAGATCCTGAGCCGCGGCGATTTCGGCGAGCGCACACTGCGCTTCCACACCAGCCAGCCCATTTACGATGCGCTGCAACGCGTGGGCCACGTGCCCTTGCCGCCATACATCAAACGCGCGGACCGGCCGGAAGATCGGGATCGATACCAAACGGTTTTCGCGCGAAAGACCGGATCGGTGGCCGCGCCAACTGCCGGATTGCACTTCACGCCCGAGATTCTCGAAGAATGCCGACGTAGCGGGGCCGGGATCGCCCACGTAACGCTGCATGTCGGCTTGGGAACGTTTCAGCCCGTCCGTGGCGAGACGCTGCACTCCGAACATTTCGAGATCGCTACGGAGAATCTATCTCGAATGGAAGCGGCGAGGCGGCTTGTATGTGTCGGGACCACGAGCGTTCGGGCCGTTGAAAGCCATGCATTGGGCCGGTCGGGAGAAACGGATTTGTTCATTCGTCCAGGTTTCGAATTCCACAGGACCGGCGCGATGCTCACGAACTTCCACCTGCCGCAGTCGAGCCTGTTGATGCTGGTTTGCGCCCTCGCCGGAACCGATTTTATGCTGGCCGCGTATCGTCATGCCGCCAAGGCTGGCTATCGATTCTATTCCTATGGCGACTGTATGCTGATCGTTTAATTCTGCAGAAATTGGAGCCAGGATGCAGTTCCCTGCTGATTGTGCGCGGTCAAAGCAGCGTATCCATCGGCGACAGCGTGCGAATCGTTCAGCAGCGAACGGCCGACCCGCGCAATGTCGAGAACATCGTCGGTTTGCGCCTTCCAATGATCCGGCGCCCAGTCGATTGCTTCGGAGACTACGGACGGCACCCCTTCCGCCACGCCATCGGCAGTCACCATATTGAACGATTCCGTGTAGCTGGGTTGAAGCAGCAGGTGCATGCTGCCCGCGGTCCTTCGAAATCCCGGCCAGGATTGCCATCCGGCTTGCACCAGCTTCACGCCGGGCGTGCCGTCGAGCATGGCGTGTACGGAGCGGATCACGGTGTCACCGCCGCCCTCCGTGCGTCCCGTCGACACCCACAGCTCGAGATTCGCTTTCAACGACCTGGCTATAGCAAGAGCGGCGCCGGCAGAGCTCATGAAATTCTTCAAAGGCCGGATCGCTCCGAAGCTTCCGATCCGTAACGTACCCGAGGAATACAGGGGTCTTAGCGGCGGCGCCGATTCGAGGTAGTAGAGATTCGGAAGATAGGTGCAGGGTGCGTTGTATGCGGCTTTGATCCATTGGCAGAACTTCATGCTATTGCCGGCCACATGAAAGCGGGTCGAACCCATTTCGATGTCCATACCTTCCCTGACCAGCTTCACGCCATTCGAATCGGCTTGCAGGAATCCGACATTGGAGTGGCAGTTTACGGCAAAGCGCGTCGAAGGAAACGAAGTCAGCAAAGTTTGAATATCGGTCGAGGGCATCCATGGCGCCGAGATCACTACGTGTGTAGCGGGACGGTCCTTCAGGCGGGAAGCGAGGTCGCTCGCCTTGTTGACGGGCCACACCTCGACGTCGATGCCGCGACGGGAGAGCACTTTCGACGTATTCAGAGCCGAAACGCCGAGACCGATGTGGCTAATGTTTTTGTTGGCTGCAAAGTTTTTGTAAGCCAGGATTAAACTGCTCATGAACTCTTTTCTCTGGCTCTAATTTACGGCGCGGCTTTGCAGTTCAGGAGATAGCGTAATTGCAAATAGCTCAAAACAGTCGAAATCGGATTCGAAGAAATTTTGCAACGACTGCGCCGGCTCAATCGCCTAACGCACGCGAAACTTTTCGGATAGCTTCGCCAATTGCTGGTCCAGCGACGCCTTCTGCGGTTGCGCTGGCGGCTGCTTCGGACGTTCAGGCTGCTTCGAACGTTCAGGCTGCTTCCGCCCCGGTCCTGCCTCCAGAGCCTTCATCGACAGCGCGATCCGCTTCGCCTTCGAATCCGCGGAGATCACCTGAACTTTAACGGTCTGTCCGGCCTTCACAAACTCGCTCGGCTCCTTGATAAACCGGTTCGATAACTCACTCACATGGACTAAACCGTCCTGATGAACGCCGATGTCGACAAACGCCCCGAATCGCGTGACATTCGTTACGACCCCCTCCAGCACCATTCCGGGCTGTAAGTCCGAAATCTCCTTGACGTCCTCGCGGAACTTAGCAACCGTGAACTTATCGCGCGGATCGCGTCCTGGCTTCTTCAATTCTTCGCGGATATCCGAGAGCGTATAGACGCCAACGGTCTCTGTCTGGAATTTCGCCAGGTCGATCTTATCCACCAACCCGGAGTTGCTGATGAGATCCGGGATCGCGACGTTCAACTCCTTCGCGATCCGCTCCACCACACCATAAGATTCCGGATGAACAGCCGTCATGTCGAGCGGATTTTCGCCCCCGCGAATTCGCAAAAAGCCGGCGGCCTGCTCGAACGTCTTTGGCCCGAAGCCTGGGACGGCTTTCAACGCAACGCGCGATGGAAAGCGTCCCTTATCGTTCCTAAATTCAACGATTTTCTGCGCCGTGCGTTCCGTCACTCCAGCGACAAACCGCAGCAAGGCCCAGGACGCCGTATTCAAATCGACTCCCACGCGGTTCACGCAAGATTCAATCGTGGCTTCCAAGCTCTGCTTCAATTTGCGCTGATCCACGTCATGTTGATACTGCCCGACGCCGATCGACTTAGGATCGATTTTGACCAGTTCCGCCAGCGGATCCTGTAAACGCCGCGCAATCGAGATGGCGCCACGCACCGTTAAATCCAGTTCCGGAAATTCCTGCCGCGCAATATCCGACGCTGAATACACCGACGCTCCCGATTCGTTGACCACTACGCTGAACACTTGGTTGAGTCCGGCCTCGCGCAAGAAGTCCTGCACGAACGCCGAAGTTTCTCGCGATCCGGTGCCGTTCCCAATCGCGATCGCCCGAACCCCATGCCGCGCAATCAGGTCGCGCAGTGTTTTCGAGGCGCCCACGGTATCGTGACGCGGCTCCAGCGGATAAATCACGGCGTGTTCCAGGAACTTCCCCGTCTCATCCACCACCGCGACCTTGCACCCGGTTCGAATGCCCGGATCCAATCCCAAAACGCCTAACGACCCCGCCGGAGGAGCCAGCAGCAGGTTCTCGAGATTCTCGCGAAACACGCGTATTGCTTCCAGATCCGAGCGTTCTTTCAGTTCCAGACGAACTTCCGTCTGAATTGACGGATTGATTAATCTTTCGTAGGCGTCTTTGACGGCGTCGCGAAGGTGCGGCGTCCAATCGCCTTCCTCGCGCAGAATTTTGCTCGTCAGAAAGGACACCGGCCCCAGAGCATCCAGCTCAATTTCAAACCTCAGGATGTTCTCCTGGCTTCCGCGCCGGATCGCAAGCATGCGGTGCGAAGGGATCTTCGAAACTGGTTCACGGTAATCCGCATACATCTTGAACTTACCTTCGGGATCCTCCGCGCCCTCGATCGCCTGGCTCACCACGATCCCGTCTCGCATCATGATCTGGCGGATCGCCTGCCGCAGTTCCGGCACTTCGCTCACGCGCTCGGAAACGATATGTCGCGCCCCCTCCAGAGCGTCATCCGCTGAATCGACACCCTTATCGGCGTTAATAAACGTTGCCGCCAATTCGTCGACGCCAACCGGACCCGCCACCTGGTTCCACAAATAATCCGCTAGCGGCTCTAGTCCTTTTTCTCGCGCGATCGAAGCCTTGGTACGCCGCTTGGGCTTGTACGGCAGATAAAGATCCTCGAGTTCGTTCTTCTCGAGTGTTGCCTCGATCTTCGCTCGCAGTTCCGGCGTAAGTTTGCCCTGCTCCTCGATACTCTTGAGCACGGTTTGCCGCCGCTCTTCCAGTTCCCGGAAGTATTCGGATTTCTCTTGAATCGATCGAATCTGCACTTCGTCGAGATTGCCGGTCACCTCCTTGCGGTAGCGCGCGATAAAGGGCACCGTGGCGTCCTGATCGAGCAGTTCAATAGTCGCAACAAGACCTTTCATCGGAATGTTGAGGTCTTTGGATATGTGTTGCAGGATTGCTGGTGTTAAGATGCGCTGAAGCATTAGAAAATCCCATGATACGGTAAGAAAGAGACCATGATCGAAGACATCATTCGCGAAGCTATGGAACGCGGAGACTTCGACAACTTGCCGGGCAAGGGCAGGCCGCTCAATCTCACCCAAGATCCGCTGCTCGACCCTCTCACATCCATCGTGTATCGCATCCTGCGCGACAACGGCGTATCGCATCCGCTGATTGAAGCTCGTCGAGCCATTGGATCAGAAGCCGACGAAGTTCGCGCCGATCTGACAAGAGCCTGGCAATTCTACGGGCGCTCTCGCGATGAAGAAGCCTGGACCGAAGCGCTGCTCAAATTCCGCGCGCGCGTAAAAGAAATTAACCGCCAGATCAGGATTTTTAACCTTAAGACTCCTTCACCTGCGTTGCACGGCTTGGCAATCGATGCCGATGCGGAAATAAGCCGCGTTACAGAGCGCAACCCTACAGGCGACACCACGTCTACAAACCATAGGTCGTGATAACGCCTGTGAGACGGGTACAACTAAAGCTGCTTCTCGCGATGATTGGGCTGAGCAACAGTGCGTGGCCTTCCGCTAATGATTACTTTCAACCCGCTCACCGTCTCACCGCAATCGGGCTCGATCGCAACGAGATTTCTTCCCTGGACCTCGATGCGCGCACCCAGCGCATGATCGATTCTCAGACTTTCACGATCCTGCGGGAGCCAGAAGCCTTGATTGGCGCTCAACGGATCGAGAGTCCCAAGCTTCAGAAGCTTTTCCGCTCGGCAGCCGCTCAAAGCGGGTTCCCTGCTTCCACGCTGTCGGCCATCGCATATCTCGAAAGCTTTGGAAACCCCAAGGCCGAGAGTCCCGCAGGCCCTAAAGGCATCATGCAGTTCTCGGAAGCCACCGCGCGATCGGCTGGTCTGAAAATCGTACACATCACGCGATACCACACCACGGTCTCCGTCCAGGAGGTTCGAAACAAGCACGGGAAAATGGTCAAACACAAAGTGAAGACCAAGATTCCCTACGTCATGCTCGTCCGGGACGATCGTTTCTCGCCGGAGCGTGCCATACCGGCCGCCGCAAATTACCTGGCGCGTCTCACCTCCAAATACGGCCGGCAGGATTGGGCCATCCTGGCGTATCATTGCGGCGAAGGCTGTGCCGCGGAACTGCAGCCGCTCACGGAGAAAGTAGTCAAGTACGACCAGCCCGTCAGCGTCCCGGCGATGTTCTTCTCCGCCAGTCCCGCCAACCATCGCGAGTTGTTTGAAGCGCTCCAGTTTCACATGCAGCGCGATTATTCGCCGACCTACTGGTTCCGGGTAACGCGCGCCGAGCAGTTGCTCAAATTATACGAACGCGATCCCATGGAGTTTCAAACGCTGTTCAACGATTACCGCAACAGCGCGAATCCCGCGCGCCGTGCCGATCACCGCCTCGTGGTTTGGCTCAAGAGCCAGGATTTGCTATACCGCAGTTGCGAAGATTTGCGTCAGGCTATGGGCACAAAACTCGTTCGGATCTTCGATAATCCCGCATTCTACGGATTTTCGTTCCAACCCGCCGACCTCAGCCCTATCGACCCCGCTAACCGCGATCTCTATCAACTGGCGTCGCCCTCCACTATCGGAACGCTCTCGTATATCGCTTACGAAACGCGCCGCCTCTTCGATGCCGCAAAACCATCCGGCGAAAAATTCGTGCCGCTCGATGTTACCGAGTTGGTGAGCACCATGGACCAGGAGAAACGGAAAGAACCGGGTTCCGAAATCCCCGTCCATTGCACCGGCCAGGTCTTCGACGTGTCTACCACTGACCTCCCGTCGGGAGAGCGCGAGTGCCTGAATTTCGTTCTCGACGACATGGGATGGGATGGATATTTGAGTTTCGTCCTAGAGAACGGAAACACGCTGCACATCGGCTGCTCGCCCGACTCCCGCGAATTTTTCGCTCAGGTATACCAGGATGCCGTGGGAACTTCCCCCGCCGGAACGCAAAACTGATAGCCGCTACAAACCCCGCGTTACCATTAAACTGCCCGTAGGAGAAATTTCGTGAACCCTGGCTCCCCTTATCGCTTAAACTTCGATACCGCAATTGTCGCCGATGCCCGCCTGACATTCATCCGACGGACCTACGGAACACTGGCCGGCGCCATCCTGGCGTTCGTTCTTTTAGAAGCTCTCCTCTTTCAAACCGCTTTCCCGGAAGCAATGATGGGGGTTCTGGGAACCAGCCGCTACTCCTGGCTGATCGTGTTGCTCGCCTTCATGGGCGTTTCTCACGTCGCCGATAAGTGGGCCAGATCCAGCACATCCCTGAACATGCAATACGCGGGACTCGGCCTGTATGTCGTCGCGGAGGCGATCATCTTTGTCCCCCTGCTCTTCATGGCGCAATACCTTTGCGGCGGGCAGGTGATTTTGTCGGCCGGCGTGATTACGCTTCTGCTGTTCAGCGGCCTGACCTATACCGTCTTCACGACGAAAAAGGACTTCTCGTTCCTGGCGGGTTTTCTGAAGATTTCGTTTTTCGTCGTTCTCGGAATCATCGCCGCGAGCATCCTCTTCGGCTTTAATCTCGGCTTGATCTTCTCCGCCGCCATGGTGATTCTCGCGGCCGCATCGATTCTCTACAACACGTCCAACATCATGCGCGTCTACAACACCGACCAGTATGTTGCCGCGGCGCTAAGCCTGTTCGCTTCCGTCGCGCTCCTGTTCTGGTACGTGCTGCGGATTCTGATGGGCGTGTCGCGCCGGAATTAAACGACACGCGCGACGGCGGGAACCCGTCGAATCGCCGAGATAGCGATCCAACTGAGAGCCAGAGCGCCCGCGGAGACGATAAGCCCCTTCGCAACGGCCGGTAAAGACGATCTGAGCAGGGCATACTGCAACCAGCTCACGAACGCGAAGTGCACCAAATAAATCCCGTACGAGTTGTCGCGCAAGCTATCGAACCATCTCACGCGCGATTCCGCGAATCGAACGAATAATGCCAGGAATGCAAACGACGAAGTGGCGCAGGACAAAACGGCGGTGAAGTCTGAAGCGATTGCCCATCCGAGAGATTGGAGATGGGAAGTAAGGGTCATCAGCCCGACGACGGCCGCAATTCCGAACACGATCGGCATCGCAATCGCCCAAAGCAGCCATCGCCGCGCCAGCTTTCCGTCACGCGCCAGCAGCCCTCGTTCGAGCCCCGAAGCGCCAACCATGATTCCAGCGGCAAAATAAACGAAGTAATTCAAAATTCGACAGGTCTGAAAAGTGAACGGCCCAAACGTCGCCCAAGCGAAAGGCGTGAACACCAGAGCCATCGGAATGTACGCCGCTGACGAAACCAGAATCAGAACACCGAAGAACGCGCTCGGCCGGCTGAACGCCCGCCATTTAGGCCTTCCTAAATACAACAGCGCGGCGATCGCATCGAAAACCAGCAGCACCCATACGAACCATGCAGGTCCCGCCGGCCACGTGCCCAACGACAGCCACTGCCGCCAGTAGTCCAAAATGCTCGGATGAGCCGTCCTTTGGAGATACGCCGGATAGTAAGCAAGCGGCGCGATAATCGCTGCCGCCAAGACAAAAGGTACCCCGAGCCGAAGCAAACGATCTCGCAGAAACGTCCGCCGTCCTTTCCTTTCGAGTCCGTTCCACACAAACAGGCCTGAAAGAAAAAACATCAGCGCCATAAAAAACAGATCGTTGAAACCAACGAACAGGCTGCATCCCGACCAACGTTGGGCATCTACGACGGGAAATGCCAGCCACAGGCGCGCCCCTGTTAAAAGCGACCCGTCTGCCGGTGGCGCAAATGGATAATACGCCAGAACCGCATGATGCGCCACAACCAAAGCGACAATGAACGCGCGCAAATATCCTACCGGAATATTCTTAGCCGCAATTTGCGTCGAAGCCGCGGATTGAGTTTTTACTTCAGTGACAGTCATGATCAACCTACCCGTGAAAGCCGTCGGATCGACAGCGCAGTCAGAACCAAAGTAAGGCCGAAAAGCATCGCCACGTGCACCGCAACCGAACCCTCGAAAGGAACGCCCATGGCGGCGAGTACCGATTGATTCAGATGATAGGCCGGCGAAAGAAGCGCGATCCAATGCATCGATTTCGGCAGAGGAATCAGAAAGCCGGAGAGATAGATCATTGGAAGATATACCAGGTTCACGAAGGCCGGCGCGCTCTTACCCGATGCCAGCGTGCCAATGAATAGGCCGATTGCGCAAAACGGCAGCGCGCCCACGATATTCACAACCGAGGAACTCAGCATCTGGGCAGCGCTGAACTTCATGTGCCCGGCCAATCCCGCGAGGAACATCGTCGCCATGATCACCGCGACAAACAACATCGACATCGCCATCTTCGCGAGCAGTGTCGCTCCCGAAGGCGCGGGCAGCGCTCTCTTGAGTTGCAGCAGTCCGCGGTCGCGTTCTACCGCCATCCCGACGCCGAAGCCGAACATTCCCGGCCCCATGACTCCGAATACCGCAAATCCGGTGAAGATGTAAAGGCCAGCCTTTGGATCTTTTGCAACAGCATCGCCAAACAGCAGCACCGCGAAAAGTAAATACAATGCCGCGGGTAGGATCAGAAAAGGTCCGGCAAACGCCGGTTCCCGAAACGTGCGTAGCGACTCATACTTCGCTTCGACGAGATACGCTCGCAACAATCGGCCGCGCGTCATTACGGCACTCGGAATCGCCCGAGCTACACCCTGAACCTGCGCATAAGCGGGAATCATTTCTCGTTCTCCTCAGATGTGATTTTTGTGAACGCCTCGGCTAGCCCGGCGCGCTGCACCTCCAAATCTTCCAGATCTTCATCCGCGGCAAGCAACCGCCTCACGACGTTCTCCGTGTTGCTCGCAGTGATATGCAACGCGCCGTGCGGATCGCGATCCACCGTCTGCACATCCGGCCAACTCGCAACATCTTTTTCGTCCAGCGACGTGCGGCACGTAATGCGCTTTCGAACTACCAGGGCGCGCATTTCATCCACCGTCCCGTTCGCCATCAGACGACCCTTCATCAGGACCGCGACACGGTCCGCCAGCGATTCCGCTTCTTCCAGATAATGAGTGGTCAGCACGATGGAGCAGCCGTCGCCCACCAGCCGCCGCAGCGAGGCCCAAACCATCTCGCGCGACTGGACATCAAGTCCCACCGTTGGTTCATCCAGAAACAGCAGCCGAGGCCGGCCGCAAACAGCCATGGCAAACTGCACCTGCCGCTTCTGCCCGCTCGAAAGTTTGCCGTACGGTCGATCCCGCAGCGCGCCGATACCGGTCAACTCCAATGCGCTCGCAACCGTCAACGGATCGGGATAATAGCTGGCGACCAAGTCGATCTGTTCGCGAACCCGCAGCTCCGGCGCGGGTGCCGCTTCCTGCATCATGACTCCGGCCTGACGCCGCGCGGCTATGTTGAGAGGCGATTGTCCGAAGAGCGAAGCCGTGCCCGCATCCGGCTGTTGCAATCCCAGCAACAGTGAGATGGCAGTGGTCTTCCCCGCCCCATTCGGTCCGAGTACGGCAAAAAGTTCGCCCTGGCGCACCTCGAGGTCGAGTTCATCCAGGGCCACGACATTCCCATAACGTTTGGTTACGCCCGAAAGCTCAGCAAGGCTGTGTTTGTTCATCGCAGTTACGAGTCTGCGGCAGCCTAGCTGTTTGGAGAAACTGAAATTTGACCAGTTGGAGGAATTTTGTGACGAACTGACGGATGGGTTTCCGAGACGGAATAAGAAGCGTTAGCTAAGAAACGCAGAAGGACACACGGAGAAATAACTGG
This sequence comes from Bryobacterales bacterium, assembly GCA_963802915.1. Taxonomy (GTDB): domain Bacteria; phylum Acidobacteriota; class Terriglobia; order Bryobacterales; family Bryobacteraceae; genus JAICMB01. The sequence goes on along the minus strand of CAWDKQ010000013.1, from coordinate 331,450 downwards.
AGGACGCGAAAGCCTCTCACAGCTTCGGATACGCTGAACCCGATCCACCCGCGCCGCGCAGCACCGCAGTCAAACTGAGCATCGCGCCCACGGGCGCTGCAAATCCGCCACTCGAGCTCAACTCATTCGCAAACCGATGCAAATCGTCCGCGCTGCCCAGCGTATTGAGGCCAATCTGCGACAGACTCTTCCGCATCAGCCTCTCCGCCTCCGCAGCCCCAAAGACTTTCTCCAACTTGGAACGAGCCAATTCGTTCCAATCTGTGGCAGACGCCGTCACGTATGGGCTTCTCCGAATTCACTGAGACGACGTACCGCCTGGTCGCGTTGGTTACGCACTTCCGTAAAGACGCGTTCCATTTCCCGGCTCCGCTCCGTAACCTCCTCGGCGATCGCCTCCGCCGCGGTTCGAGCCGAGCGTTCCCGGTCCAAACTTCGCTTGCTTTCCTCGAGCGCCGCCCGATAAACGCTGTCAATCCGATTCACCAGCCGCAGAATGAAAAAGGTAAGAAAAGCAGCCGCGCCCACCAGCACGACGCCGCCAACGATTGTCGCAGTGTGGCATGCCTCGCTGGCCTTCTCACGCCGCTGCGCTAGCAATCGATCCTCCTCATTCTCGATTCCGGAAAACGTTGCGCGCATCTCGTCCATAATCTTCTTGCGGCTGACGGCCTGGGCGATGGCCTGGTCGCGCGGCATATCCAACGCGTCCCGATTCCACTCCGCATACTGCTGCCGCAATTGCGCGATGCGCGCCTGCTGTGCGGGATTATCCGATGTCAACGCAGCCAGGCGATCCAGCACCCCCGGCAACCTCTGCGATCCCGATTCATACGGCTCCAGAAACTCGCGCTGGCCGGTGAGAAGGTATCCACGCCGGCCTGTTTCCTGATCGAGCAACAATCGTTCGGCAAGGTGCGTCTGAACCAGAACGTCGCGGGTATGGTCCACCCAAGCGGTCTCGTCTTGCCACCGCGACAATTGCCACAGCAGGATGCCGCACACCGCCGCCATCAAGGGAAGAGGGAGAAAAACGCTCAGGAGAATCTTACGCCGAATGCTCTCGCTCATAGCAGAAACAGATAGATTAGTGTAAACCCTATTGTCGCTTGGGGGACGCGGTTAGCGCGACTGAATTAGTTCGATAATCGTCTTCGTGATCATGGGCGCCGCCTCCGGCCCCACCGAGTTCACTTCGCCGTACCAGCGCTTCGACGCACCGTTCAGCCACGGCGGCCGATTGTCCCATTCCGCTTTGGGGATGATATAGCCGATCTCATCGTCGGCAAGCCCGAACAACATGCGATACGGAGTGTCCATGCTGGATTTGATGGCCGGCTCAATGGGAGCATCAGGAAAATCCGCGCCGGAGTAACGCTCCACGCCTCCGACGCTCAGCTCGGGATAAAGTTCGCCCGGAACAAGAGCGATCGTCAGCATAGTCTGATCTCCGTTACGCAGGCGAATCAGTCCGACCGGCGTTGCGGTGGTGCCTGTAGCGCTCATCGGCTTCCGGCCCTTGTATAAATCCGCTTTCGCCGCAGCCTCGAACCCCGGATTCGCCACTGGAATATGAATCGTGCTCTCGGAGAATTCATAGCCGGTCAACCCTCCCGGTTTCGCGTTTAGCACCGCATCCGCCGCGATATCGGCAACATGCTCCCCAATAAACTTCGCCTTCGCGAAACTCTCTTCAGCGACACCATCGATTTTGGCGCCCAGCGGCGATTGCATTCCACCCACCGCGCCGTTGATAAACACGGCCACGCCGCCCAGCCGCGTCTCCAATTCATCGCGCAGATAACCGGAATAATCGGAAGTGATCAACGTGTTTCTGGACCCCAGTGTTTCCGGATGATTGGCCCAATTCACCAGCGTCCCGATTCGCTTCCCATCCTCTCCGACAGCCGAAAGCGCGATAACCTCCGCATCGTGCACCACGGGAGGCCGAGTATCGTTCACGAAGCTGTCGAGTACTTCAGGATGCGCCTTGGCGAAAACGAAAGTTGCCGGCGCAAGATTCTTGACGGCCTCCACGGCCGCATCCGCCGTCCGTTCGATCACGTAGGAATTGTAGGCCTCGTTGATCCCGCTCTTACCTTCCGACGGTCCCCACAATCCCATCGTGTCGGGCGCCTGGTGATCGTGCAGCGCCGCGACCACGACATCCACATCGCGCCCGTACCGCTGTTTGACGAGCTCGCGAATTTTGAGAACATCTTCGCGAAACAGGCCGATCGAATCGACGCCGCACATTACCAGCGGCATCTTTTCCGTACCCAACGCCAGACACCGCGCCCACAGATCGTCGTGAATCGAAGTGGCGCGCCGGTTGTTCCCAAAACCGGCCATATAAACCGGCGCGAACTTCTCGAGATCCGGAGTGACGGTGCGCTTTGCCGCCCCGGCCCGCAGTTCCGCCAAAGCGGGTGCGGCCAGGGCCAGCAAAAAGATAATTAGATGCCTCAAACCCACCACGCCGCAGTCGTACCCTGCGTGATCATGATTTCGTTGAGAAACTTTGCGCCTTTCGTCAACCCCTCATCGGGCGACATTAGCGTATCCTCATGCTCGATCGAAAGCACGTAATCGTACCCGAACATTCGCAGCGTCGAGATAAACTCCGCCCACCAGCCGCGATCGTGCCCATACCCGACCGTCCGGAAAATCCACGCGCGATTGCGCTCGTCCGTGTACAGCTTGGTGTCGAGCACGCCCGTCTTCGGCAGATTGTAATCGTAAATCTGCGTGTCCTTCGCATGCACGTGGAAAATCGAATCGCCCAAAACGCGAACCGCCTTGATCGGATCGATGCCCTGCCAGAACATGTGGCTGGGATCGTAGTTGCATCCAATGGATGGGCCCGCCGCTTCCCGCAAACGCAGCATCGTCTCCGGACTGTAGACCACAAACCCAGGATGCATTTCGATTGCGACCTTCACGCCATGATCGGCCGCAAACTTCGCGTGCTTGACCCAGTAAGGAATCGCCTTCTTTTCCCACTGCCACGCCAGCACTTCCAGATACTCCGGCGGCCAGGGGCAAGTGACCCAATTTGGATATTTCGCCTTGTCGCTATCACCCGGACAGCCCTGAGAAATCCACCACGACAGGGACCCCCAGTTTCTCCGCAAGCAGCACAGTGTTGCGGCTGGTGTCGGCGTATTTCTTCGCTACCGCCGGATCGGGATGCAGCGGGTTCCCGTGCGAGCTCAGCGCACTGATGGTGAAACCGTTATCGTCGAGTTTCTTCTTGAACTCAGTCAGCTCCTTTTTGTTCTTCAGCATCGAAAGACTGCAATGCGGATCGCCCGGATAATTCCCGGTGCCCAGCTCGACCGTGCTGATGTTGAGCGCCTTCAGCTTTTCAAAAACCTTGTCGAGGGGAAATTGGGATAACAGCGGTGTGAATACGCCAACTCTCATGGTTGTAATTGTAGAACACCTCCTCGAAAACAATTCACGTTGCCCTAAGCAAGAACCAGCTCGCTCACGCGACGAGCATTTCAGTCCGAGCCGCGCCCGGAGGAAGCGGGCCGCTGAGCTCATTGCGGAACCCCGCGCGTTAGCAAGGGGACGCGAATCGATTTAAACCAAGCGAACCCAATCCCATAAATGGACACTTCCGGGCACGAGCCCTCACTAAGGGTTAACCAAGTTACGTACATGGCTTTCCGATTGCATGCAAGCAGGCGTGCATCCCCCCTGCCAGTGGAGAAACTCTGTGAATATGCCTTTTCGATCTATTACTTGGACCGTACTCGTACTACTAGCTGCTCTGTGTTGTTCAGACACAGCCATGGCCCAGAATGTCACCCTGAGCCCCACCGCGCTAACCTTCTGCGTGGCTTCGACGTCGTCCGCCGCTCCGCCGTCGCAGTCGATTAGCGTCAACACCACGAGCTCAGGCGTGACTTTTGATACGGGAGCTTCATCTGTCAACGATTGGCTCCAGGTCTCACCGGCGTTGGGGGAAGCAACCTCCACCGTCCCAGGGACCCTGACGGTAAAGATCGTACCGTCGCAACTCGGCGCGACCTCGCCCCAGACGGGGACCATCCAGGTAAGCGTTGGCGCGTCTGAATACGACGCCACGGTGACGGTGGAAATCGGTCAGTCCGGTTGCTCGCCGACCCAAGGGGGAACTCTTACCGCCTCACCAACCACCGTAATCCTGACATCGTCATCGCAATCCCAGCAGTTCACGTTGACGGGTAGCGGAACCGTGAACTACACGGCCACCGGCGGCAGCGGTAACCCGCTTTTCTTCAACATCAACGGCGTATCTACCAGTTCCGGAAGTTTGACGCTCCCGACCAACGCGGCGTTAACGGTTTCTCTGAATACCAACCTGGCTTCCGCCAACTCGAGTTACAGCGGCGGAGGTATCACGTTCACGCAGGGCTCAACCAACCTGACTGTTCCCGTATCGTACACCGCTAGCGGTGGTAGCAGCGGCTCCCTATCGGTGTCTACTACGGCGATCCAACTTTCATCTCTAGGGACATCGGCTCAGTTGGTTGTAAGCGGTAGTGGCTCCGCGGTCGTAACAAGTTCACCCACCGGAAACAGCCCAGGGTTCTGGTTCACCATCGGGGGAACAGGAATCAGCTTGGACACGGGCACTATTACGTTGCCCGAGACCCTCACGATATCTCTAACGTCCGGCGTTGATGGGACCAAGGACTACAGCGGGACAATGACGCTCACCCAGGGATCGACTGTCATCAATGTCGCGGTAGTCTACACCGGTAGTGCGTCAACCGTCACCGCGAGTCCCACGGCGATCAGCCTTTCCAATACGCAAACGTCCTCAAGTTTGTCGCTTTCGGGAAGCGGTTCAGCGACTTTCGCCTCCAATTACGGGCCGAGCCCCAATCCAACTGGCTGGTTCTCGATCGTGGGTTATACATCGGGTACCGGGACAGTGAGTCTGAATGCGACCCTGACCGTCGCCATCAATTCCGGCGTGGCCTCGCTCAGCAGTAGTTATTCCGGCGGCGTGATTCAAGTCACGCAAGGCGGCACCACGCTGTCGATACCGGTCTCATATACGCCATCCGGGAGCGTCTCAGGTTCCTATAGTTACGGCACTGCGCCGGTTTTCAACATCGCGACGGGAACAACGGCCACACAGTCCATAGCCGTTAGCGTAAGCGGATTTAGCAACTCAACTACTTATACGGCTGTTACGACGCAGGAAAACAACGGCCCAGCGGGATGGCTCGCGGCCGGAAGTAACGATTTCGATGCCCCCAGCATCGTCACCGTCCAGGTCACCCCCTCTCTCTTAACCGCTGGTCAGACGTATACAGGGAAAGTCCTGCTTTCGCAGAATGGCGTGACGCTTCTCACCATTCCGGTGACCGTCAACATGGGTACCTCCTCGACGCTGACCATCACTCCAACTTCGCTTAGCTTTGCCTACCAGATCGGCGGAACGACTCCGGCAAGCCAAAACATCAAGGTGTCGAGCGCGTCCGGAACCATGATTCAGTTCACGCCCGCCGCTTCCACAAACAGCTGCGGAAACTGGCTGGTGATCAACCCCTCCACGCTGACGTCCACCAACGGAACGACGCCTTCGGAAATTAGTGTCCAAATCAACACGGCGGTTCTTGGATCGACGGCGGAAACCTGCACGGGAACCGTTACCATCAACGCTCCCAACGCAACGGTGACCACTACGAACATTCCGGTTTCCCTGATCGTCAGTAACAACCCGCTTCTGCAGGCGACGCCGACTTCCCTGACGTTCACGTCCCAATCGACCACCACCCTGCCGTCCTCTCAGACCGTTGCGCTGACCAGCACAGGCGGATCTTTGCCGTTCTCATACACTGTGAGTCCCAGCAGCACTGGCGGAATTGTATTCCTGAGTGTGAGCGCCAGCGCTACCTCGACCTCGTCCACACTGACAGCGGCCGTCAACGCCGCGGTTTTCTCGACCCTCACACCGGGAACCTACACGAATAACATCATCATTACGTCCGCGAATGCCGGGAATTCGCCTCTCACGATTCCCGTCACCTTAACCGTGGGCACCAGCCTCACCGCGACCCCGAGTGCGATTGTAATGAACTATGAGATCGGCCAGGACCTGCAGCCGCCGGCGCAGTCGATCCAGGTTTCCAGCACTGGCGCTCCCATTCAGTTCACGGCCTCCGCTCTTAGCCAGACTTGCTCCAATTTGATCCAGGTATCCCCGGCCTCCGGCACCACGGTGCAGTCGCTTGGTCAGAACGGCGCCACCCTGACCGTGCAAGCCTCGAACCTGAGTTCTTTCTTCACTACGATGACGTGCACCGCCGCGATTAACATCCTCGCGGCGAATTCCAGCATTCCCACCGTAGTGAATGTCACGGTGAACATCGTAAACACGGCCGTCATCAATGTCGGCAAGTCCGAGATCGTCAACGCTGTTAATGCTTCCGTTCCCACCTCGACGGTCACCACGGTACCGCTTACAACCACCGACAACGGCAGCACTTCCATCAGCTTCCTCGCGACCGCAACCACCAATCCCGCGGGACAGACCTGGCTCACGGTTTCGCCCAATTCGGGAAACACGCCGAATAACCTTCAGGTCACAACAAACTCCACAAACCTGGTCCCCGGTACATACACCGGCAATATCACCGTCACAAGCGCGACGGCCGTATCGTCGGAATCGATTCCAGTCACGTTGATTGTGGCTGCGCAAGCTACGGTCAGCCCGACATCACTCACGTTCACGCTGCCGCAGGGCGGCTCCAATCCGGCCAACCAGACAATAACCGTCGGAGGCGTCCCAACCACTACGGTCGTGACGGCGACCCCGACCACTACCTCGTGCGGCTCGGGATGGCTGACAGCTACTGCCAGCGGAACCACCGTTACGGTCGGAATTGTGGGTACCGGTTTGACAGTCGAAACCTGTTCAGGCGAAGTGACTGTGATTGTTCCTGGCGCCTCGAACAGTCCTCTAAATGTTCCAGTGACGCTTAATGTAACCACCGCGATCGCCCTGACGCTTTCGAGCACTTCGCTAACATTCGATGCGAACGTCGGCACGACAACGGCCCCGGCCACTCAGACCGTGCAGCTATCCGCGGCCGCAAATGCGACCGTCCCGTTCTCAGTGGCAGCAACCACCCAGTCCGGTGGAAATTGGCTCACCGTGTCAACGAGCGGCAGCACAACACCGGCGACCCTGACCGTCGGCATTGCCGAGTCGGTGCTTAGCGGCCTCACGGCCGGCAGCTACACCGGCACGGTCACGGTTTCTTCGCCGAATTCGGGGAACGTGACGATTAATGTCACGCTTTCGGTTACGGCGGTTCCACCGCCCACAGTGAACGCCATCGTGAACGGCGCCACGCAGATTTCGGGCGCCGTCTCTCCTGGCGAAATCATCACTCTCTACGGCACGAATCTCGGACCCACTCCGGCGGCCAATCTGAAACTCACATCGAGCGGTACCGTGCCCACTACGCTCGGGAACACGCAGGTCTTCTTCGACAGCACGCCGGCGCCTCTGGTCTACGTCGGTGCAAACCAGATCAACGCGATCGTTCCTTATGAAGTTGCGGGACGATTCCAGACCACCGTCACGGTATCGAGCGGCGGCCTGGTTTCCACCGGAATCGTTCAATCCGTCGCCGCGACATCTCCCGGCATCTTCACCGTGAACTCGTCGGGCAGCGGTCCAGGGTCGATCCTCAACCAGGATTATTCGCTCAACAGCGCGAGCAACCCCGCCGCGGCCGGAACCGTGGTTTCGATCTATGCAACCGGAGAAGGCGTCCTCACTCCGCCCGCCGCCACTGGATCCGTAACGAGCCTGACCGCTCCATACCCGGTCCCGGTCGCGTCGCCGGTGACCGTAACATTTCAGGTAAAGTCGAACGGGAACACAACATCCGTTCCGGCTAACGTTTTATATGCGGGAGAGGCGCCGGGTCTAGTGTCCGGCGTTCTACAGGTGAACGTCGTGGTACCCACGGCCGTTCCTGCCGGCGCAAACACCGTCATTCTGACGGTTGGTGCGAACAGCAGTCCGGCGCAAGTGACTGTCCAAGTGAAGTAGCTAAAAAAGACGTTTCGCTTTACAGGGCAGGCTTTCGGGCCTGCCCTTTTTTTATACCGACAGCTTCCACGGCTTGCGATATTCCCGCGTCAGGTATTTGCGCGGCTCGGCTTGCACGGTGGTCCACTTCTGTGCATCCCAATCAAGTTTCATCTTGCTGCGCAAAGCCACATTACCGAGCAGACACGTAGTAGTAGAGTGATGGCACGCCTCAATGTCGCTGATCGGCTTTTGCCGCGTGCGAACACAATCGAGGAAATTGGCCCAGTGATTCAAGTTTCCGCTGTCCGTCGCTTTGCCTTCGGCCGCGGCCATAGCCGGCTCCTGTTCTTTGCCCTGCCCTTTCATTTCGGGAACGATTTTGTAGCCACCGCGATCCAGGAACATAGTCCCCTTGTTCCCGCAGAACAGGATGCCGCCGCTCTTATCGAACATCGATTGCGAATTGTTCGAGCGCAATTCATAGGTCGCGATAAACCCGCTCGGATAACTGTATGTGACTTCCATCGTATCCGGAGTCTCGGTATTGTCCTTCACAAAAAGCTTGCCGCCCAGGGCCGTGATTTCACTGGGCACTTCTTCTTTGAACGCCATCTGCACAATATCGAGCCAATGCACGCCCCAATCGGTCATCCAGCCACCGGCGTAATCCCAGAAATAGCGGAAGGTCGAGTAATAGCGATCCTTCGGATCGATACCGAAGCGGTTATCGTTGAACGCATGCTTCGGGGCCGGCCCGAGCCACATGTCCCATTCGACTCCGGCCGGAGGCTCGCTGTCCGGCGGATTGCCCCAACCCTCCGGATCGACATTCGCGTAGTTCCAGGTACGAACAAACCGCACTTCGCCAAGATCGCCGCGCCGGACAATCTCCACGGCTTCCTGAAAATGTTTGGCCGAGCGCTGCATGGTCCCGGCCTGGACCACGCGATTGTACTTGCGCGCGGCCTGCACCATCTTGACGCCCTCGTCTACCACGGTGCAGATCGGCTTTTCGACATAAACATCCTTGCCGGCCTTGCAAGCCTCGACGGTCATGTACGCGTGCCAATGGTCGGGCGTCGAGATGCAAACCACGTCGATATTTTTGTCGGCGAGCACCTCGCGAAAATCGTGGTACGGTTTCGCCTGGTTGTTGCTGTCGCGCACTGCCCAGTCGAGATTGCGCTGAAAAACGTCGCAGACGGCGACGGGGACAAGATTCTCCTGGCGCATCGCGAAATGGAGGTTGGCTCGCCCCATTTTTCCCATGCCGATGAAAGCGGCATTGACTTTGTCGTTAGCGCCTTTAATATTGCGGGTGAAAATGCTCGTTGTGAAAGCCGCCGTGGCGGCAGAGCGGATGAAATCGCGCCGGTTCTTAGATTCAGGCATCGCAATATGATTCTACAGCCGTCGCCCTGCGGCTTGCATTTAGAGCCTCTCCCCGCCGCACCGAAGACGTATGATCGGAGAGGGGCGACTCATAGTTATGGTGGAGTACAGTTACACGGTGTTGTTCGAGCCTGCCGAGGAAGGCGGCTTCGTTGTGACCTGTCCAGCGCTGCCGGGGTTGGTGACCGAGGGGGACACGCTGGAAGAAGCACGCGCGATGGCGCGAGATGCCATTCGCGCCTACCTAGAGAGCCTCCGCAAGGACCATCTTCCAATTCCCTCCGACAAGATGCCGGTGAAAGAAGAAGTGCGAGTGCTGTTGCCCGAATCGGCGTGAGCCGGTTGCTCCCTGCTCTTAAACCTAAAGATGTCTTGAAGTTACTCGTACGGGAGGGTTTTACGGTGCACCAAGTCAGCGGCAGTCATTACGTGCTGAAGCATCCGCTCCAGAAGCATTTGCGAGTCACTCTTCCCTGGCATGGGCGTGACCTGAAGCGAGGTACGCTGCGTTCGATAATCCAACAAGCCGGCTATACTCCTGGCGAATTCTTGGAGTTGCTGAAAAAATAGCCGAGTTGCGCATCGAGACGAACAAAGAACCAGGGACACACGCCGGCGGCTGAACTCTTTAGGCATGCTAGCTTGAAGGAAGATTTCTCATGATCGAAGATGGCGCCCTAATCCGCGGCTCTGGCCTAACGAAAACTTACATTTCTGGCGATCACGATCTTATCGTGTTCTCCAATATGGAGTTCGAGATCGCCCGCGGGGAACGGATTGCCATCATCGGCGAGTCCGGAACGGGCAAGAGCTCCCTCCTGTATTTGCTGGGCGGTCTGGACAGGCCTTCGACAGGTACGATATACTTCGATCATAAGGACATATCCCGTTTCTCGGATACCGAGCTCGCTGAATTTAGAAACCGGGAAATAGGGTTCGTATGGCAGAATCATGCGCTCCTGCCTGAGTTTACGGCGCAGGAAAACGTGATGATGCCGTTGTTGATCCGGGGCATCGGCATAGGGAAGGCAGCCCCCGACTCGCTAGCGAGGTTGGATGAAGTTGGGCTACGAGACCGCGCCTCTCATCGCGCGGGAGAATTATCGGGCGGCGAACAGCAAAGGGTGGCAATCGCTCGGGCGTCTCGTGGGCAATCCTACCATCTTGCTGGCCGATGAACCCACTGGCAACCTCGATTTTCGGACCGGCGAAATGATCATCGGTCTGCTCGCGGATCTGCATCGAACTCACGATCTCACGTCGATCTACGTCACGCACAATCTCTCTTTCGCGCAGCGTTGCGACCGCGTTTTACAGTTGGACAAAGGCAATTTGAACCAGTGGACTCCTGCTTCCCTCCCGGGCATCGCCCCGGCCGGAACGGAGCTCGCTGGCGAAGCATCTATTAATTACGGCGGAAATTATGTTTGAACGTTATACCGAAAAGGCACGCAGGGTTATCTTCTTTGCGAGGTATGAGGCCAGCCAGTTCGGAAGCCCCTATATCGAGACGGAGCACCTGCTGTTGGGTTTGCTGCGCGAAGACAAAGCGCTCGCAAACCGCTTCCTTCGATCGCATGCCGCGATCGAATCGATTCGAAAACAGATTGAAGCTCACACCACCATCCGCGAGAAGGTTTCGACCTCCGTGGATTTGCCGCTCAGCCATGAGTGCAAGCGCGTGCTTGCCTACGGCGCGGAAGAGGCCGAGCGGCTTAGCCATAAACACATCGGGACCGAGCATTTGCTGCTCGGCCTGCTGAGAGAGGAGAAGAGTTTCGCCGCCGAGATCCTGCATGAGCGCGGATTGCGTCTCTCGCAGGTGCGCGAAGAAATCCAGCGCTCTTCTTCGGAAAAGGTCTCGTCCAACCGGCCCAAGGAGAGCTCCCTGCTCGCCGAATTCAGCCGCGATCTGACGCAGGCCGCCATCGACGGCTCGCTCGATCCGCTCATCGGTCGTGACTATGAACTGGACCGCGTGATCCAGATCCTTTGCCGCCGCACCAAGAACAATCCGGTTCTGATCGGAGAGCCGGGCGTCGGTAAGACCGCCATCGTCGAAGGCCTCGCCCAGCGCATCGCCGACGGCGACGTGCCCTCCTTTCTTGCCGACAAGCGGATTCTGGCGCTCGATCTTTCCCTGATCGTCGCCGGTACCAAGTACCGCGGCCAGTTTGAAGAAAGACTGAAAACCATCATGAAGGAGCTGATGGAAAATCAAAACGCCATCATCTTCATTGATGAGTTGCACACCTTGGTTGGAGCCGGCTCGGCCGAAGGTTCGCTCGATGCCGCCAACATTCTCAAGCCCGCGCTGTCCCGCGGCGAGATCCAGTGCATCGGCGCCACCACCCCCGGCGAGTATCGCAAGTCCATTGAAAAGGACCGCTCTTTGGAGCGCCGCTTCCAGGCCGTCAAGGTTCCGCCTCCATCCGAAACGGACGCGATCCGGATTCTGTTCGGCATCAAGGAGCGCTACGAGAAGTTCCACGCCGTTGCGTATACCGATGAGGCCGTGGAATCGGCCGTCCACGCATCCACTCGATTCATTCCGGACCGCTTCCTTCCCGACAAGGCGATCGACCTGATCGACGAGGCCGGCGCCCGCGTGAAGCTCCGGCAGACCACGCTGCCCACCGAAGTGGCCGACATTCAGAAGCGCATCAAGTTCATCGTGCATCGCATGGAAAACGCCATCGCGAATCACGAATTCGAAAAGGCGCGCTTCTATTCCGACGAAGAACGCAAGGAACGCGAAAACCTGCGTCAGCTTCGTGAGAAGTACAACCTCGACGACACCTCCACCGGCTGCGTCACCAAAGACGACATCGAAGATGTTGTCGCCCGCTGGACTGGCGTCCCGATGACGGCCATCAAGGAAGAAGAGATTTCCAAGCTGGTCCGCATCGAAGAAGAGCTGCACAAACGCGTTATCAGCCAGGAAAAAGCCATTTCGGCTCTCGCGCGAGCCATCCGCCGTTCCCGCGCGGGCTTGAAATCGCCCAAACGGCCGGCCGGCTCGTTCCTGTTCCTCGGACCGACGGGCGTCGGTAAAACCGAAGTCGCCCGTGCCCTCGCGGACTTCCTGTTCGGAAGCGAAAAGTCGCTGATCCGCTTTGATATGTCGGAGTTTATGGAAAAGCACTCCGTCTCGAAGTTGATCGGCTCGCCTCCCGGCTACGTTGGCTACGAAGAGGGCGGCCAGCTGACCGAGCGGGTCAAGCGCGCCCCCTATTCCATCATCCTGCTCGACGAAATCGAGAAGGCGCATCCGGATGTCTACAACATCCTGTTGCAGGTGTTTGAAGATGGCCAGTTGACCGACGGTCTCGGCAACACGGTGGACTTCAAAAACACCATCATCATCATGACTTCGAACCTGGGAGCCCGCTTCCTGGATAAGAAGGCGTCTATCGGATTCTCCGCTCCTTCCAACACCGGCGTTCCGCCCAAGGTCGAAGATCAGGTGATGAGCGAGGTAAAGAAGAATTTCAATCCTGAATTTCTGAACCGCCTTGACGAGGTGATCCTGTTCACTTCGCTCGCCGACGACGACCTGCTCAAGATCATCCACCTGTTGGTCGAGCAGATCAATGCCAACCTGGTCTCAAAGCAGATCAAAATTAAGGTCTGCGACGATGCGGCGAAGTACATTCTGGAGAAGACGCTGGTGGATCGCAGCTACGGAGCGCGCCCGCTGCGTCGAGCCCTCCAGAAATACATCGAGGATCCGCTTTCGGAAGCAGTGATCCAGGGATCGCTGCCGCGTCCGTCGGAGCTCGAGATCTATCTCGGCGACACCGGCATCTTCTGCCGCCCGATCGTCAGCCAGGAGCAGCCTGTTGGCGCCGGCGCTACGGTCGAAGCGGTCGAACCACCGCCCGGCACGCCACTCTACACGTTCTAAATTCGACCAGTTTACTTTCCAGCGGCTGGAGCGGGCACTGCCTTCTCCAGCCTTTGGTTTACCAGGACGCGTCCGCTCTCCTGTTCCTTGATGGTTACGGTCGCCCGAACCAGGTCCGCGCTGGTATGTACGACCTTCAGGATGTCTCGCTGTTCCTTCTTGTTCAGCACAAACGGAGCGGGATGAATTTCGGAGACAGGTTTATCCCACGAAGACCCGGTGCGAGTCTGCACCACTACCTCCGGCGACAGCGGCGTAGTCGCGCGATCTTCCAGGTTCTTCACGCGCAGCATCACAAAAACAGTATCCGGTGAGTGCCGTGTGATATCGAGGGTCGCGGAGATCCGAGATGGCTTGGCGCATCCGGCAATGCCAAGCAGCAAAGCAGCAAGAACGAGAATTCTCAACTGTGAACTTTTCCCTTCACAAACCAAAGTAGCGGAATTGCAGAGAGCTGCGTAGCAATAGCGAAGGCTACCAGCCCCGGGCGAGAGACGCCATACAGCGCGCCCATAACAGCGCTGCCGGCGAACCAAAGGACTCCGTAAGCCGTATTGAAGATGCCGTAGGCCGAACCGCGCCGCGCCAGCGGCACCATATTAGCGATTGCAGCGCGCATCAGCGATGCCTGAGCGCCCATCCCCGCACCCCACAACGCCATCCCCGCAAGCGCTAGCGCCGATCCTCCGAGAAACACGAGTGGGCTGGAAGCAGCCGACATCAGCGCGCCGAAAATGAGGGCCGTGATGCCGATGCGATCGAACAGCTTGCCGAAGACCAGCGCCGTAATAGCTTCAATGCCGTTAGCGATTGCGTAGAAGATCGGAATCATGGACTGTGAAATTAGCGATGCCTTCTGGAAGTGATACGACATGAGGGGAAAATCGACGAATCCGGCGGCCAGCAGTCCTGTAGCAGCAACGTAAATCCAGAACGAGCGCGGCAAACCCTCGGCCGTCAATTCAGCAGACTTCTTCTCGAACTGAATCGGATTCGGATAGACGGTCCGTGCCGTCAACAGAGTGGCGACCGCGAGCCCCGCGGGTATCGCAAGAATTGCGAAGGCGAGATGATAATCATGGGATTTGGCAAGAACAGCCGCAACCACTAACGGCCCTAAGAAAGCGCCCGTCTGATCCATGGCCTCATGCAGCCCGAATCCCCAACCGCGCCCAACCTGCTTCGTGCCTTGCGAGAGCATGACATCCCGCGATGGCGTCCGGATGGCCTTTCCAGTCCGTTCCAGAACGATCAGAACGGCTGCAATCCACCAAGAATTGGCAAAGTACAGGAACGGAACAGCGGCCAGGTTCAAAACGTAGCCGGCGATCGTCAGAGCCCAATAGGATCGCGTCTTATCGGCGAGGTAACCGGATACGAGACGAAGTGCGTATCCAACCATCTCGCCGAAGCCGGATACGAATCCGATAATAAACGCCGTCGCGCCCAACGTTCCGAGAAACGGACCGAGCACGCTACGAGCGCCTTCATATGTGACATCCGCAAAAAGACTGATCAGTCCCAAAGCGACGATGAAGCGTATCGCCGCTTTGCGCGAATTCTCCATCTCTTTAGATTAAATGCGAAAAGGGCGCTTCGTCCGAAGTTGGTCGGGTGAGCGATGGAAGTGCCGCGCATAATCGGACCCCGGCAAGTACGCTCGTCTTGTACTCTGGGAATAATTACGACGCTCCGACAAGCCGAACCAATCCTCAGAATCGGGGACGTAAGACCATGCCGCCGGAGGAACTCCCGACGGATGAACGGCGCTGGGGGTCGGCTCCGATACAGCACTAAAACTACCAGGAGTTGTGTCGGAAATAGCGCTGCGAGAGGCTACAACGCGCTGCTACGATATCGGCGTGTCTCGACCGTGAGCGCAGGGCGTTGTATGGCAGTTGAATACGACCGATGTCGTTATTGCTGTTACCACGCACGAAGCAATTTGAGGAGGGCCTCATGATCACATTCGTCGACGATATTCGATTTGGGGCACGGGCTCTGGCCAAGAGTCCCGGCTTCACGTTAGTAGCAGTGGCCACACTCGCCTTTGGCATAGGCCTGACCACGGCCCTGTTTAGCCTTGTCGATCAGCTCTTGCTGTGGTCTGTTCCGGCGCGCGATGCGAATCGCCTGGTGAAGATCGAAGGCGGCTACAGCCGCACATATCCCTTTTTCCGTGCCTATAGCGATCTCAACCAGTTCTTCGACGGAGTTCTTGCCAGCAGCGACAACCTTGGTGCCAGCCTGCGGCCCGCCGCGTCGCGGGGCGTGGAAATCGGCAACGTGGAATACGTCAGCGGCAGCTACTTCCAGATCCTTGGAATTGGAGCGGCTGCCGGACGAGTGATCACGCCGTCTGACGATAGGGCTGGCGGGCCATCGGCTGTGGTCCTTTCCCATCGCTATTGGCAGCGGCGTTTTGAT
Organism: Bryobacterales bacterium; assembly: GCA_963802915.1. Classification (GTDB taxonomy): domain Bacteria; phylum Acidobacteriota; class Terriglobia; order Bryobacterales; family Bryobacteraceae; genus JAICMB01. The sequence goes on along the minus strand of CAWDKQ010000013.1, from coordinate 315,674 downwards.
GGGGACCCACGGGTGATCGGCCAGCAGTTCTCGGTGAACACTTATCCGCTCGTTATAGTTGGCGTCGCGGAAAAGGGGTTCGGCGGCTTGTTTAACGGCGCCGAACCCGACGTCTTTATGCCCTTGGCAATGTACCCGGTGACGAACCCCGGCGCGGCACAGGAATGGAATACGACGCGCACTCCCTGGCTCACCTGCGTGGCGCGCCTGAAGCCGGGCGTTTCCGTTCAGCAAGCGCAAGCCTCCATGCCGCTTCTGTGGGGGAAGGCAGTGGAAAAGGTGAATGACAGAGCCGTCGATGCTGTCACCAAGGCTCATCAGCTTCCGAAGGATGAAGGCCGACTCGTGCCTGCGGCCCGTGACGCCCTCTTTATCCGCAACGAGAAGTTTCTAGATCCGCTCAAAGCCCTGGCGGTCGTAGCCGTTCTGTTGCTGCTGCTTACCTCTGCGAACGTGGCGAATCTGCTGCTGGTGCGCGCCTCGCAACGCACAAAGCAGACGGCCGTGCGTCTTTCGCTAGGCGCTACGCGCGCGCGCTTGATTCGCCAATTTCTCACTGAAAACCTCCTGCTGGCCGCAGCGGGAAGCGCGATGGGACTTGGCGTGGCCTATTTGGGCGTACGCGCTCTCGCCCGACTCAATGTTCTGGACCCGGATTCTCGTTTCCATCTCAGCCTCTTCGTTCTCGCATCTTGTGTCGTCCTGACGCTGCTCACAACCCTCCTATTCGGCCTGATTCCCGCGCTACGGGCCACGCGGATGACACTTGCGGAGAGCATGAAGGAGTATGGAATGGCCACCGAGACGCTCTCCCGGTCGCTTCTCTCTAGATTCCTGATCGCTGGCCAAATCGCCTTGTCTTTGGCGTTGCTTGTCGCCGCCAGCTTGTTTGGTCGCACGCTTAGAAATCTCCAGAATGTCGACCTCGGGTTTCAGCGCGATGGTATCGCGATTTTCGAGATCGACCCCACTAGCGTGGGATATAGCGGGCAGAGGTTGCGTGCCTTCTACGATCATTTGCTCGAGCGCACGCGGACCCTTTCCGGCGTGCACTCGGCCGCTTTGGCGGGCATGACGCCGATTAGCAACAGCGGGAGCATGATCGTATTTCGAAACGAGACGCAGGTACTTCTTAAGATGCTTTCCAATCCCGTTAGCCCCGGCTACTTCGCCACGATGGGCATTCCCCTCCAGGCGGGCCGTGACTTTCGGGGCGACGATCAGCCTCTCGTCCCCCCCGCGGCTGGGGGAAGGAGGACGCGTCACGGGTTTGCATACTGGACTGCTCACTGGCGCGCCGGCAGTTCGGGACGGTGAATGTCGTGGGACGCCGCTTCTGCTATCCCGGCACCGATTGTTCCAGCGGCAAAGGCATTGAGGTTATCGGCGTAGTGAAGGATGTCCACTATGCTGAAATCACGGGGCCTGACCCGATAGGGACGATCTACGAACCCAGTTGGTCAAACGGTGCCGGGGCGCGGTGGCTGGCGGTGCGGTTTGATGGGAGCGCCGCCCCGGTGATAGCGAGAATTCGCCGTGCGCTCCAGGACCAAGACCCCGACGTCCCCCCTAATGCACGTCCGGCTGATGGAAGAGTACATCAACCGCCGCTTGGTGCGCGAGCGCCTGGTAGCATACCTCTCAAGTTTCTTCGGAATCCTGGCGCTCGGCCTCGCCTCGCTGGGGCTTTTCGGCCTGCTGGCCTTTGTGGTGACGCAACGGACGCGGGAAATCGGTATCCGCATGGCGCTCGGAGCACGCCGCGGAGACGTGGTCAGGATGATTTTGCGCTTCTCGCTCGTGCCGGTTCTGGCCGGACTGGTGATTGGGGGTGCGGTGGCATTTTCCTGGGGTCTCTTCCTCGGCAGCCTGATCTACGGCATCGACAGTTTCGATCTTGTGTCGGTGTCGCAATCTGTCGCCGTCTTGCTGGCTGCTGCGCTGCTCGCCGCCGCCCTCCCCGCGCGCCGGGCGACCAAAGTCGATCCCATGGTGGCGCTGAGATACGAATGAGCTCATCCCGAGTCCCAAAAGGAATCGCCGCTTGCGCGACCCCTCCATCTTCTGATTAGACCGGACTACTCGCGTAAAACGGAACGGCCGGAGGAACCCCCGGCCGGAACGAACTCTCATTCGCAATTTTCTTAGATCTCGTTAGCGGTGACGCGTGGTCCGAGTGGCCAGCGCGGAATCCGTGTCCGTGCACTTCATGGCCACCAACCCAGTGATGCCCCTCCCAATGCCCGCCAACGTAGCCGCCGTAACCGAATCCAAGGCCGACTCCGTAACCATAGGGATAAGGGCCAGCATACGGCGGATAAGCATATGGATACGGTGGCGCATAGGCATAAGGATAAGCAGGGTACGCGTACGGTCCCCCGAGGTACACACCAAAATGAACCTTGGCTTGTGCCTGAGGCGGGACGAGGAACATCAGCATCGCAACCAAAGCAATTAGCGGAACTCCGATCTTCATTCTCTTCAACATTTTCTTTCCACCTCCACTAATTTAGATGGATGCAATCGGAGTGCCGATGCGGATATCGTGAGTAGATTCAGTGCGTCATGGCGTAAATCACGTAATTTACACCGATCCGGACGCCCAGAGCTGAGTATTTTGCGGGGTACTTGGGGTCGTCCGCGTTCTCCCAGGAGTCGCCCAAATCCATGTTGTGGCAGATGGCTACCATGAGGCGGCCTCTGTCGTCGAAGATTCCGCGCCAGCGGGGTTCGAAGCCATCTTTCTCGTACACGCGGCCGCTATATACGAACTGATACCCCGGCACCTGGTAACGATCGTCGAGATCGAAAACCGTGTGGAAAATGGCATTGCTGTTTTCCAAATTGACGATGGGCCGATCCGGGAAAACCTTCTTCATGCTGTGGATGAAAACGTTCCATTCGTCGGTTCCGTGGAAATCGTCGCACATGAAGAAGCCGCCCCGAAGAAGAAATTCCCGCATCTTCGCGACCATGGAATCGGTCAATTCCCAATGCCCTACTTCGACCCCATATAACCAGGGCCAATTGTAAACATCGTCGCCATCATTGAGATTTACGGGCTGTTCCACCGACCTCGCCTGTAATCGCGTCAGACGCCTCATTGCAGCCGAGAGATGCCGGTCCGACCGTGGATAATCGATAGTCCAGTTCGTATTCCCGTGGATCCATTCGCTGACCGGAAGGGGGCGGAACTGGCGATCGAAAGGTTGGTGCCAGGTCGGGTACATCAGGCGGGCGAAAACCCATTCGGCCTTCACCTGATAGTCCGGCGGTACCGGGAAATCGATATATTCCCAAGCCGGATACTGCCGCCACGGCTGCTGGAAAGCATAAAGCGAGCAAGCGACGCACATCACCCCGAAAACGATTCCAAGCGGCCGGCCAAGCGCCATCGATACTTCTAGCTTAATTCTATACGGTCGAGTATTGCTCGAAACCAGCGGCTCGGAACCCGCGTTGGACTTCCGGAGCGGACATCATGTCTTTCCACAACGACTCGCTGCGCAGATTCTCGGCCATCAGTAGCATGATTCCCAGATCGATGCCGAGAACGTCGGGCGAAGACCAGTCGGCTTGCGGCTGGAACGCGTCGACAAATCCGTAGCGCGTCCAGACCTGTTTGCCGTAGCGCGTGAGCATGGTTTCGAGCACTTGCGAGCAATCGTCCGGCAGAAAAACCAGCGATCCACCCGCGGCGCAAGGTACCAATGTCCCGTCGATCTCCTCAGCATCGATCGGATTGCCCCAGGCTACATAACCGGACCGGGAATCCGAGGCTGTGATGCCCCACATATCTTGATCGATCCACGGATACTTATTCTTCAGGCTCAGACAGAACTCGCGATGCCGCAATGTCGCTAGCCGGGAGTTCTGGAAGTAATCGGCATACTTATCCCGCTTATTTCGGAAGTCCAGCCAGGCGTGCGAATACTGATGCACGAACAGAGGTGCGCGAGAGTAGATAAACGGCTTTCCTTCCTCTTCGACTTGCGGACGCTTCCATGCATCCCAGGCGGCGGCAGGAATGGGATGAGTGTCGGAACCGATCGCCAGAAGGTACATCGCGAGCAACTCGCAATAGCAATCCCAGCGGTAAGGCAGGAATCCGCGCTCGGGCGTCCAGCCCTGGCAAAGCGTCGGTCCGCCATCCCACATCCACGTCCAGTCGACCCGTCGCAGGATCTCGTCCGCGAGCACCCGAATGCGAGCCGTATCGAAATGCTGGCGTGCATGGATCACGCCGCACAGCAGCCACGCCGTATCTACAGAAGAAACCTCGGAGCGGTAAGCCCGTTCGCCCGTGACCTCATCGAGGAAATGAAAGTAGAAGCCGTGTTCATTGTGGGCACGCCGCGCTATGAAGTCGAGGGTCTGCTCCACGCGTTGAAGCGCGAGTCCAGGAGGGAGGTAGCGGCGATCCGCCGCGATGCAGAGAGCGCTTAAACCGAAGCCCGTGGCAGCGATGCTGGCAACTCGTCGCGTGTCGCTTCCGTCCGCACGAGCCCTGTCGCGGACAAGTCCGGTATCGGCATTGGCTTGTTCGTAGAAATAGCGGCAGGCCCGGCGCTCCATCTCGTCGAGGAGCAAGTCCCGCCGTTGCAGCGGTCTAGCAAAAACGCCCGGAGAACTGTTCCGAAGCAGCAACCCGGAGGCCAGCACCGCCGTCGATCTTAAGAGGCCCCGGCGGGTAAGGCCCTTCCCGAATACTTCCGTACCGCTCAGTTCGAACAAACCTCTACCCTAATACTACCTAAGTATTTGTCCGTAGGAAACACTTTTCGTAATTTGGCATCCACTTTGTTTAGTACGCCTCCCTTGCCGTATCCTCGACGCCCGACAGTTGAGAAGATCGCATAACCATGGCCGAACGCTCGCAAACGCTGCTGGGCAGTTGGCGGGAGCGGATTGCCGCCCTTCGCAACATCCCTCCGCTCATTAAAATCGTCTGGCAGTCCGGGCCCCGAGTCGTTACTGGCGGTCTCACGTGCCGGATCCTCGCCGCCTTGATCCCGCTTTCCGTCCTGGCCGTCGCGAAACTGATTTTGGACGCTGTTCAGGCCAAATTCAGCGGTCATCCCCTTCCCACCTACTTCTGGTACCTGGTAGCAGCCGAGTTCGGACTCGCCGCAATCGCCGCCGTTCTTGCCCGAGCCATCGGCTTCTTCGATGCTCTTCTCGCCGATAGTTTTACCCGCCACGTCAGCATCAAGGTGATGGAACATGCCTCCCAGCTCGATCTGGCCTCCTACGAAGACCCCGTTTTTTACGACCGGCTGGAACGCGCCCGCGTCCAGGCAACCGACCGGATCGCAATGATCCAGGCGATGGGGCTGGTGTTGCAACAGTTCGTCACCGCTGTCAGCCTCTCGGCCAGCATCCTCTGGTTTTCTCCCTGGCTCCTTCTTTTGTTAATCCTCGCCGTGGTCCCGGCCTTTCTCGGCGAGAGCCACTTCGCATTTATCGGCTATTCACTCAATATTCGCCAGACCCCGGTGAAGCGGCAACTCGATTATTTACGAACTCTGGGCGCTAGCAAGGAATCGGCCAAAGAGCTTAAGCTGTACGGACTCAGCGGTTTCCTGAGCGCCGAGTATGCCCGCCTCGCGACGGACATCTATGACCAGAACATCAAGCTGGCCCGACGCCGTTTCTGGGCCGGTTCCGCGCTTTCGTTCCTGAGCACCGGCGGCTACTACGCGGCTTACGCTTACGTGATTTATAGAACCGTGACTGGCGACCTGAGCTGGGGCACGCTGCAATTCCTGGCCGGCTCCCTCGCCGGCGCCAGCACAAACATCCAAAGCATTTTCTCGACCTTTTCGAGCATCGCCGACCAGGCCTTGTTCCTTACGGATCTGGTTGCGTTTCTTAAGGTAGAACCCAACGTACGTTCGAAACCGGACGCTATCCCAGCGCCGCGCCCCATAAAAGACGGATTTGTGTTCGAACGGGTCTCGTTCAATTACCCGGGAACATCGCGCCTGGTGCTCGACCAGCTCGACCTCAGAATCGAGCCTTGCGAGCGCATTGCATTGATCGGCGAAAACGGCCAGGGCAAGACCACGATCGTCAAGCTCTTGACCCGTTTGTACGATCCTACGGCGGGCCGGATTCTTTTGGACGGCGTCGATCTGCGCGACTACAGCATTGAAGACCTGCATCGCGAAATCGGCGTGATCTTCCAGGATTTTATGCGCTACGAAATGAGCGCGCGGCAGAACATCGCCGTCGGGCGCATCGATGTCGCGGATCACAACGGCAGTATTGAAAAGGCAGCGGGCAAAAGCCTCGCCGACGCTGTGATTCGACGCCTTCCGCAAGGTTACGATCAACTGCTGGGACGCCGTTTCGAAGGCGGCGTCGACCTTTCCGGCGGCGAATGGCAAAAAGTCGCGCTCGCACGCGCCTATCTGCGCGACGCCCAGCTTCTCATCCTCGACGAGCCCACCGCGGCGCTCGACGCACCCTCTGAATATGAAGTTTTTCAGCGCTTTGCTGAATTGACGCAAGGCAAAATGGCACTACTGATTTCCCATCGATTTTCCACGGTCCGCATGGCGGATCGCATTGTCGTCCTGAGCGGCGGGCGCATCTCCGAACAGGGCTCCCACGCCGCACTGGTTGCTCTGGGCGGCAGCTACGCAGAGATGTTCGAGTTGCAGGCATCGAGTTACCGATGATCGCGCACGACTTACGTACCAGCGCGGCCGCGCCTTTCCGGGAAGCTGGACGCCAAACCGCTCTCTCGTTGAAGATCGTCGAGGGAGGACACACCCACCTCTCGAAGCAGCAGGTCCAGGAGCTCCAAAACAAGATCTTCTCGCGGTCGCATGAGGCTAAGGCGGAGTATTCGCGTGCTCTGCTCGACAATGTGCGGCTGATTCGAACCGCGGCAAGAGAAGCTCGCGAGGCTTCGAAGGCTTTCAAGCGAGCCCCGGTTGTCGCGGACGGATCGGGCGCGGAAGCCCCGCGACCCTGCGCGGTTGCAGCCGCTTATCTCGATGCCGCCAATGGCTCCTTCAGCGAAGAGGGTCTCGCGGCATTTCTCGACGGCTTCCAGGAACAATGCGAGTTGGAAATGGCCGAAGTCTGGGCGCTCAAGCCGGCATTGCAGCTCGCCCATCTACGGAAGATCGCGGCAAGCGATCCACGGCAATGGCCGGTGCTGATCGCGAGCCTGCGCCACGCCAGCGAAACCACCTGGAAAGAATTCTTCGAGTCTGTCAACGTCGTTGACCGTATACTCGCGCTCGATCCTGCGGGCGCTTACGTCCAGATGGATTACGAGAGCCGCGAGGCTTATCGCAGTTCGATCAGCGACCTGGCACAGCACTCCACGACTTCCGAACACGACATCGCCGCCGCAAGCGTTGTGCTGGCGCAGCGCGCATCCGACGCTTCCGACGGATCCCGTGCGGCTCAGAGGAAGGCGCACGTCGGCTACTACCTTGTCGATAAAGGATTGCCCGCGCTTCGCAAGCAGATTGGCTTTCACGCGCCGTTTCCGACGCGCCTCCGCGATGCCATTACGGATCATCCGAGCGGGTTCTACCTGGTCGGCGTAGAGCTGATCACGTTCATCATTGTTCTCGGCCTGCTCAGTGCCCTCGACGCCATTTCGCCCGTAGTCGCCGGATTTCTCCTTCTGATTCTCCCCGCCACGCAGGCCGCGGTGGAGTTCATGAACAACCTGACCACCTCCCTGCTCCGGCCCCGCGCGCTCCCCAAGCTCGATTTTTCGAGAGGTATTCCAGACGATTGCGCGGCTATCGTCGCGGTCCCCACGCTGTTGTTGAACGAAGCGCAAGTTGCGAACCTGGTTCTCGATCTCGAGATTCGTTATCTCGCCAACCGCGACGACAATCTTTATTTCGTCCTGCTCACTGATTCGCCGGATTCCGATCAACCCGTCGATAAGCGCGATTCGCTCGTCGATCTAGCGGTTCATCGCGTCGAAGAATTGAATCGCCGCTACGGCAGGGATGGCCGCACTCCCTTCTACTTATTGCACCGGCATCGTACCTTTAATCCCGCCGAAGGCCGCTGGATGGGATGGGAGCGCAAACGCGGCAAGCTGCTCGACTTGAATCAATTCGTACGCGGCGGCTACGACAGTTTCCCGGTCAAGGTTGGCAATCTCGAGGCTTTGTCGAGCCTACGATATGTCATTACGCTTGATTCCGACACCCAATTGCCGCGCGGCTCGGCCGCGAAGCTGATCGGCGCCATCGCGCATCCTCTGAATCGTGCCGTCTTGGACCCGGTCACGAAAATGGTCGTCGAAGGATACGGGATTCTGCAGCCGCGTATTGGCATCAGCATCGAATCGGCTTCGCGGAGCCGTCTGGCGTCCATTTTTTCAGGGCAAACCGGATTCGATATCTACACGCGCGCGATTTCAGATGTCTATCAGGACCTATACGGCGAAGGCATTTTCACCGGCAAAGGCATCTATGAAATCGACCCATTTCGGGAAACGCTGCAGCAGAGATTTCCGGAGAACGCGCTCCTCAGTCATGACCTGATCGAAGGCGCCTACGCCCGCGTAGCTCTCGTCTCCGACATCGAGCTGATCGACGATTATCCATCGCATTTCAGCGCATATAGCCGCCGCAAGCATCGTTGGGTTCGCGGCGATTGGCAGATCCTGCGCTGGCTCTGGTCGGCTGTTCCCGATTATCACGGCCGCATCATCGCGAACCCGCTCACCCTGATTTCGCGCTGGAAGATTTTCGACAATCTGCGCCGCAGCCTGATCGAGCCGGTGACGCTAGCGCTCTTCATCGCGGGCTGGCTGTATCTTCCAGGCGGAGCTTTGTATTGGACCGCGGCAACGCTCGCCATGCTGTTCATGCCGGTCTACGCGGATGTCCTATTCTCCGTTTTCCGGGCTCCCTGGAAAACGGGTTCGATGCGCGTCTGGGCCAAGGAAACGGCGATCGCATTTCTCAAAGGCAACTTGATCACGGTGCTGTCGATTGTCTTCCTGCTGCACCAGGCCCTGTTGGCCATCGACGCGATCGTACGTTCCGTTCTGCGCGTTTTTATTACTGGCCGCAGACTGCTCGAATGGGAGACTGCGGCTGAGTCGGAAAACAAAGCGCGTTCGAAATCGACCGTCGATATTTATCTGGAATGGACCCCGTTGATCTCCGCCGCGATCGGCCTTCTCGTCTGGTTCGTTCGTCCCAGCGCGATTTCAGTAGCCGCGCCGCTTCTTGTGTTGTGGTTCCTGTCGCGCGCCATCTCCGCCTGGTTGAACCGCGCTCCTCATACCAGCAATCGGAAGCTGCGGGCGCAAGATACTCAGTTCGTCCGCGATGCCGCCGAGAAGATCTGGCGCTTCTTCCATGAGTGGAGCACGCCCACGACGAACTGGCTGATTCCCGACAGCGTCCGCGAGGATGGTGTCGTCGCGGGCAGGCTGTCGCCGACGAATCTCGGATTGCTGCTGAATACCCGGATCGCCGCCGTACACTTCGGACTCCTCAAGCTCACAGATTTTATCGCGGAGACCAACCACACTCTGGGCGCCCTCATCGCCTTGCCGAAGTTTCGCGGGCACATGCTGAACTGGTATGACGTCGAGACCATGGCGGTCCTCGAACCGCGCTTCGTGTCCACGGTGGATAGCGGCAACCTGGTCGCGTGTTTATGGACATTGAAGCAGGCTGCGCTGGCGTTTGCATCGTCGCCGAAACATGGCGCTACGGCTCACATGGCGGCTGAGTTGACGGCTATCGCGGAGACCTGCGATCGCCTGGTCGAGGCAATGGACTTCCGCTTCCTGTATCAAGGCCGCAAGAAGGTGATGTCGGTTGGCTACGACATTCGCGAGGAGCGGCTCGAATCGTCGAGCTACGATTTGCTCGCATCCGAAGCGCGCATTGCCAGCTTCGTCGCAATTGCAAAGGGCGATATTCCGCAGGAAGCGTGGTTCCATCTCGGACGCAGTCACACGTTGTTTCGCGGCGAGGCCGTGCTGATTTCATGGACGGGCACGATGTTCGAATATCTCATGCCCACGCTTTGGATGCGCCATTATGCCGACACCATTACGGAGCAGAGCACTAAGGCCGTGGTCCGCGCGCAGCGCGAATATGCGCGGCGTAAAGGCGTGCCGTGGGGGATCTCCGAATCGGCTTGCCGCGGCGAAGAAGGCTGCGATCACGGATACGCGGCGTTTGGCGTCCCCGATCTCGCCATGAAGAACATGGACGGCGGATCTCTGGTGATCTCTCCTTACTCAACCCTGCTTGCGCTGGGCGTCGCTCCGCACGAGGCTATAGAAAACCTGCGGCGGATGGAAGAATTCGGGTGGTCCGGACGGTATGGGTTCTATGAAGCCGTCGACTACTCGCGAGCCGGCGGTGAAGTCATTCGTACATGGATGGCCCATCATCAGGGCATGGCGCTGCTGGCTGCATGCAATCTGCTTTTCAATCATCCGATCCAGAATTATTTTCACTCCGAGCCTCAGGTGATGGCGACGGAGTTGTTACTGCATGAGCGGGTGCCGAGCAGTGTCGTGGTGGATGCGGAAGAGGCGCCGGTGCCGCAGGCCGCGGCCGCTCCAGCGGGGTGAGGTCCTCCGGGCTCTCTCCCTCCCCCACGCGCGCCGTTCCGTGAGGTCGTGAAAATCCGGGCAGGGTTGCGGAACCCCGACGGTAACGGAGGGGCATTCTTCCGATTCCACTAAAATAAACGCAATGCTTCGCTGCTCCGCGCTTTTCTTCTGTCTTGTATCTTTTGCAAGCGCCGCGCTCACTCGAGTGGAACCCATCGAGCGCGCCGACATGCCAGATGGGTATGAAAGCGTCACTGCCCGCGCATACTTCGAAGTCGATCCCAACGCTCCCGCGAATCGGAGCATCGCGCTGATCGCAAATGCGCCGCGTAACGACGCAGGCCGAGTGGAATTCTCGGCCGATCTGTACATCGTCCGGCCGCGCGATCCGTCCAAAAGCAACGGCACGGCGCTCGTCGAAATCTCGAACCGTGGCGGCAAGGGTTTGAACGGCGTCTTCGATCTCGGCGACCACTTCCTCTACGAGCACGGCTTCACGCTCGTGTGGGTGGGCTGGGAATTCGACGTGCCACCGCCCAATCCTGAAAGGCTGAAACTCTATGCGCCAATCGCGATGAAAGGCGGCGAGCATATCGAAGGCCTGGTCCGCTCGGAATGGACCGGCGACGAGCGCGTCGACACAATTTCACTCGGCGATCGCACTCAGATCGGCTATCCCGTCTCGAATCCCTCCGATCGCGCCAATCAGCTTCTTGTTCGCGACCATCCCCAGGACGATCGACGCACGATTCCGCGCGCCGATTGGTCATTCAAAGACGACCGGCATGTCACGCTCAAGGGCGGCTTCGATCCCGGCAAGATCTACGAGGTGATTTATAAAGCGAAGGACCCGGTTGTCGAGGGACTCGGCTTCGCCGCGATCCGGGACACGGTTTCCTACCTTAAGAACGATGAGCGTAATCCCGTCAAGCGGGCTCTTGGATTCGGCGTCTCGCAGAGCGGCCGCTTCCTTCGCGAATATCTCTACGAAGGCTTCAACGCCGACGAGAAAAACAGGCGCGTGTTCGATGGCGTGTGGGCGCATGTAGCCGGAGCCGGCCGCGGCGAGACATTCAACATGCCGTTCGGGCAGCCTTCGCGCGATGGCCATCCGTTCTTAAATGTGCTCTATCCCGTCGATATCCCGCCCTTCACGGACGACGGCTTATTGGTACGTACGCGTCAGGAGAATGCACTTCCGAAGATTTTCTTCAGCAACGGCTCCTATGAATATTGGGGACGCGGCGCATCGTTGATCCACACCACGCTGGACGGCAAGAAAGACGATCCGCCTCCAGCCAACATTCGAATTTACTTCTTCGCCGGCGCGCAGCACGGATCCGGATCGATCCCGCCGCGCAAGCCTCTCGCCCAAAATCTTTCTGAGACGAATGATTACCGCGCGTCCATGCGGGCCCTGCTCATCGACATGCAAAACTGGCTGACCGAGGGCCGTGACCCGCCCGCGTCGGTCTATCCGCTGATCGCCAAGGACCAGTTAGTCACTCTCGGCGCGTTCGCGTTCCCGCATCTTCCTGGCGTCAACTTGCCGCACCGCAAACGCGAAGTCTATCGCGTCGACTTCAGTAGTGAGCCTCCGAAAATCGGCCCTGCATATCCCACTCTGATTCCTCAAGTGGATCAGGACGGCAACGAAACCTGCGGCATCCGCATGCCGGAAGTGCAGGTGCCGCTGGCATCCTACACCGGATGGAATTTGAGAGCCCAGATCATCGGCGCGCCTGACGAGCTCTTCAGCATGACCGGCTCCTGGATTCCCTTCCCGCGCACAAAGATTGAGCGCGAGGACAAGAAAGATCCGCGCCTGTCCATCGAAGAACGATACGCATCGAAGCGCGTTTATCTCGAGAAGATCACGAACGCAGCCGTGAGCCTGGAGAAGCAGGGATTCCTGCTCGATGAAGACGTCGCAAAACTGCGCGAGCGCGCGGGCCGGGAGTGGGATTTTGTTCAGTCGATGCCCTAGCCCACTGCTACCATCGAGTCATGGGGCCAAACCCGCCGCAAGGCGACATGCCGAAGCCGGCAATTCCGGGCGTTAAGAACTTAATTGCAGTCGGATCGGGCAAGGGCGGAGTCGGTAAAACTACCGTCGCGGTAAACCTGGCGATCGCGCTCGCCCGACTCGGCCGAACCGTGGGATTGATGGACGCCGACGTCTATGGTCCGAACGTTCCGCTCATGATGGGCGTCCGCGCCACGCCTCACGCGCTCGGCGAACGCATCCAACCGATCGAAAAACACGGTGTGCGCATCATGTCGATGGGATTCCTGAATCCCGGCGACAAGCCGCTGGTCTGGCGCGGTCCGATGCTTCACAGCGTCATCCAGCAGTTTCTTCGTAACGTCGATTGGGGCGAAGTCGACTACCTGATTATCGATCTGCCGCCCGGCACCGGCGATGTGCAACTCACATTGATTCAAACCGCTCCGCTGACCGGCTCTATTGTCGTCACCACGCCATCCGATGTTTCGCTCGAAGACGCGCGCAAGGCGATCCACATGTTCCAGCAGGTCCGCGTGCCGATTCTGGGCATTGTCGAGAACATGAGCTATCTTATCTGCCCCCATTGCAGCGAACGCATCGACGTTTTCAGCCATGGTGGGGGCAGGAAGACGGCCGACAATATGAACGTCCACTTCCTCGGTGAACTCCCTCTCGATCCCAGTGTGCGTATCGGCGGCGATACCGGCAAACCAGTCGCGCTCGCCGATTCGCCAGATTTCGTTGCCCTCGCAAAAGAAGTGGAGTTGCGGGCAGCGGAAGCCAGCCGCGAGAAGCGCCCAACCGTTCAGATTGAAGACTAGGTCCGCTTGCGACACATACTCGAGTTCCTGGTACATCACGGATATGCCGTTGTCGGCGTTTCCGTATTGGCGGAGCAACTCGGCATACCTGTGCCAGCAACGCCCGTGCTGCTGGCCGCCGGAGCAGTTGCCGGCATGGGGTCGTTGAACCTTGGTGTCTGCGTCTTCATCGCAATGTTCGCCGCGATTGCCGGTGATATTGTTTGGTTCTTCCTGGGCCGGCGTTACGGAAGCGCGATTCTCGGTTTGCTCTGCCGCATTTCTCTCGAGCCCGATTCCTGCGTCAGCAACACCCAGCGCGTCTATTCGAAATACGGAACATCCACTTTGCTGTTTTCCAAGTTTGTTCCCGGCCTGAACACGGTGATGACTCCCCTCGCCGGACGCTTCCGTGAGCCGTTCGGCCGTTTTCTGATATTCGACAGCGCCGGCGCTCTCTTTTGGACCGCATCGTATATATTCCTCGGCTGGCTGTTCCGCGCCCAGTTGGAACGTTTCGCGGACGGCCTGTTTCAGATGGGTTCGTGGCTGGGAGTTTTCATTACCGCCATCATCGTACTCTACGCGCTTTATCGCTACGCACGCCGGCGCGATTTGTACCGGGAACTCCGCCTATCGCGCATCGCGCCTTGGGAATTGAAGGAACGTATCGATCGCGGAGAGAATCTGCTGATTTTCGATTTGCGCAATCCACTCGAATGGGACGAGGGAATTATTCCCGGCGCTACGCTGAGCTCTCTTCACGAACTCTCGGAAAAATCACCCGAGTCGCTCGATAATAGCGAGGTGATTCTTTACTGCTCTTGACCGAACGAAGCCACCAGCGCCCGTGCGGCGCTGCAATTAAAACGGGCCGGAGCTTCCCGCGTGCGTCCGTTATATGGCGGATTTCCACGCTGGCGCGATCTTGGCTTCCCTGTATCTCGGGTGGAAAATGTGTCTAGAATTGAAGAGTAAATCCGGACACTTTCCAGGCGTGAGGCAATTTTGTTCTCTATGTGGCTTGCAGCCGGTGCGGCTGCCCAAAACCCCGATGCCGGAATTCCGAAACCAGGCGCTATTCTGGGCCGTGTAATCGAATCGAAGTCGGGTGACCCGGTAAAGAAAGCGCTCGTCACTCTCCGGCAGGGCGAACGAGACGGCCTCGCTACATATACCGATGCAAAAGGGGCGTTCAGCTTCAGAGATGTCGACCCGGGCGCTTATGCACTTGCCGCCGAGCGCGACGGGTTCGCGATCGACCGCAAAATTAAACCGGAAATTACCAACGTAAAAGCCGGCGACACGCTAAGCGACATTGTCATCAAACTTGTTCGGACTGGCGCAATATCAGGTCATATCGTGGACGCAGACAGTGAGCCTGTCTCGGGCGTCAGCGTCCAAATTGTCCCAGTTCCGGAGAAGAAAGGCCGCTTCGGCGCGTGGGCTCTGACCGACGATCGCGGCGAGTACCGCGCCTACAACATCCCTCCGGGCAAATACAAAATCGCCGCCACACATTCAAACCGATTCGATTCGATGCACCTCAAGCTGCAGCTTGCCAAAGGGGAATCCGGAGAGACGGAATCGAGTTACGCTACCACGTATCATCCCGGAACGCTCGACTCGAAACAGGCAGGTGTCATTCAAGTCGATGCCGGCAGCGACATTCACGGCATGGATGTACAGCTCATGCGCTTGCAAGCGGTTCGTGTGATGGGGCACGTGAACTTGCCGGGAGGCGCGACGCCCGAGATGGTGTGGGTGATGCTTCAACCCTTGAACATGCGAACCGGCGCGCCGAACTACAATGCCACAGTTCAAGATCCTAGCGGTGAGTTCGAGATGGCGCAAGTTCTTCCCGGAACATACATCGCCTCAGCCTACGCTTTTCTGACGGAACACAGGTTGACCACTCAAAAGACGATTGAAGTGGGTGAGACCGATGTCGAAGGCGTCCAACTCACCTTAATGCCCCCACAGAACGTGACCGGACGCATCGTTGTGCCCGAAGGCCGCCAGGTTCCCTCGGGGCTGCTAATTATGCTCGGGCAGAAGGACCACCGCAACAATATGGCCGGCGGTGCAGCGCCCGTTCGGCCCGATGGAACCTTCAGCATGCGCGAAGTTCAGGCCGGGGATTACGAAGTCTTGATTTCCAGCACGGGCCAGGGCGATGACCTCTATGTCAGCAGCATTCGGAACGGAGACCACGACACGCTCGCGAATGGTTTCCAACCCGGTGACCCTTCCGCCGGGGACCTCGTAATCACTCTGAAGGCGAACGGTGGCGCGATCGATTGCATCGTTAAGAACGATACTGGCGATCCTGCCCCTTACGTTACGGTCGCCCTGATTCCCGACCCTCCGCGACAAAATCAGATGGCATTCTACTGCGAGTGCAAGACCGATGCGAGCGGCGCTTGCACCATACTCGGCATCACGCCGGGCGATTATCACGCTCTCGCTATCGACAAAGAGAATCCCATGGACTACCGCGACCCTGAAAACAGCAAAGCTATAGAAAAGTCCGGGACAGCGGTGAAGATCGCCGAAGGCGATCACCAGAAGGTCGACCTCAAAATCATCGTGGAAGAAGACAAGTAAAAATTGACAACGGTTCTCTGCCACGCCTAGGCTTGGTTTATGGAAGTACACCTCCCGCCAGACCTGCAAGCGAAACTCGCGCGTGTAGCCGCGCAGCAGGGGCGCGACTCCGAAACGCTCGCAAGGGAAGCCATCGAACGGGTAGTGAACTACGACGAGTGGTTCATTAGCGAGGTGGAAAAAGGCCTAGCGGCAATCGACCAACCGGAAGAGCTGACACATGAGGAGATGGGAGCTCGTCTTGAAAAACGGCTCGATGCAAAGCGGCCCCGGATGTGATGGAGCTTCGCTGGACGGAGCAAGCTGCCAACGATCTTGAACGCATCGCGGATTATTTGTTCGATACGACGCCGGAAAGGACCGCGAAACTGATACGAACCCTCTACGATGCTCCGCCGGCTTTGTACTTTTCCCTTCCGCGGACCAAATACGTGGCAATGTCATTCACTTGGTGCGGGTTTTGCACGGCGCGCAGCGCTGGCCTTAAGTAACTAGTCACCTTACTCACATTGCGAGCGTCACAAAACGGGAGAATCAGTTTATGCCTGAAAAGAAGACGATCGAACGCGCTAAGGAAGACGAGCGCGAAGGAAAAGCGCCTACAACGCAGGCGGGTGAATTTGTTCGTGAGGAAATGGACCACATCCGCGAAGGCAAGCACGGCGCTCGCTCGACGAAGCAGGCCATTGCAATCGGATTGTCGAAAGCGCGCCGCGCGGGTGTGAAGCTGGCGCCACCGAAAAAAGGTACGACATCCGCGGCCACTCGCAAGAAGGCCGAGCAGGACACCAAGGCCGGCCAGTCCGCCCGGAAACACAAACCGTCCGCGAAAAGATCGAAAGCCACAACGCAAGCGCTGAAACGCGAAGGCCATTCCGCAGCGTCCAAGAAGGCTCTTTCCAAGCAGGCGCGATCCGTGGCGCGCAAGAGGCAAGCCTCAAGATAGCGCGACAAACAAGCGGTTTCGGTGTTACTAAACACTAATGCGGTTGTCTCGATTCTTTCTTCTCGCCCTTGCCGTTATGCCGTCCGTTGCGGCAGAACACTATGCATTAGTCCTTTCCGACGCCCCATTGGCTCGGCCAGCCGCCGTTCCTTCTTCTCGCGCGGCCAGGCGGGCACGGATCGAGACTACGCACGCGGCCCTACGTAGCGCGCTGGCTGGCCGTCAATTCACAGTCACGGGAGAAGTGGAAACACTTCTGAACGCGATCTTCGTTACCACCACGCCGGATCGTGTAGCCGAGTTGCGATCACTCGCGGGAGTGACCGACGTTGTTCCGTTGCGCCGCCGTCACTTGAGTCTCAATAAAGCAGTGCCGGCAGTGAACGGTCCCGCCGCGTGGCAGACGCTCGGTGGACAGCAGAACGCCGGCCGCGGCATGAAGATCGCGATCATCGACACTGGAATCGACCAAACACACCCCGCATTTCAGGACAGCACCATCTCGACGCCACCCGGATTCCCGATTTGCTCGGGCGCGAATTGCAGCTTCACGAACAATAAAGTGATCGTGGCGCGAAGTTACATTCAGATGGAGGCGGCGGGTACTGGCACGAATCCCGCGGCCACATCTCGCCCCGACGATTACACGCCGCGCGACCGCGTCGGCCACGGCACCGCAACCTCGTCGACAGCGGCCGGCAACACCAACACCGGTCCGAGCGCCACCATCACCGGAATGGCGCCGCATGCTTTTCTCGGCAATTACAAAGTGTTTGGGACATCGGCCTTCGCTACCGACGATGCCATTATCCAAGCCGCTGAAGACGCCGTGAACGATGGCATGGATGTCCTCTCGCTTTCGCTCGGAGGATCGGCCTTCGGCGGTCCGCTCGATTCCGGCGCCACCTGTCAAAATTCCGGCAACGCTCCCTGCGACCCCCTCGCGTTTGCGCTCGATTCCGCGGTGCAGGAGGGCAAGATCGTGGTCGCCGCCGCCGGCAATGATGGTCTCGAAGCGTTTGACGCATCCGGGAATACGATCAACGGTTCGCTGGGCACCATCGCTTCTCCCGGTTACGCGCCGATGGTGATTGCCGCGGGCGCCACCACAAATCTGCATATTTGGGTCGCGCAGGTCCACGTCGGTGGCAGCGCTCCCTCAGGAATTCAAAACATCGCGGCACAGTTTGGCGATGGCCCACTGCCTAATGGCACTCTAACCGGGCCCCTCGTCGATGTAACATCCGTCATCAGCGACCCACAGGCCTGCTCAACAATTCCACCGAACTCTTTGCAGGGAGACTTTGTACTCATCGAGCGCGGGAACTGCAACTTCTCTGTGAAGGTATTGAATGCTCAGTCCGCCGGCGCTATCGGTGTAATTCTCTACGATTCGACTACCGAGCCGCTGATCACACCGGGCGGCTTGACCAACACTCAAATCCCCGCCGTCCTCATCAGCCTTTCCGACGGCCAGGCTCTGAAGAGCTTCATCGATTCGAACCCGTCCACGCCCGTAACTCTGAATCCGACTCCATTCGAACAAGTCTTGAGCGGGCCGCCCAGCATCTCCAACTTCTCATCGCGAGGACCGGTCTTAGTGACAGGAGCAATTAAGCCGGACATCGCCGCCGTTGGACAGGACATGTACATGGCGACTCAGAAACTCGATGCGCAGGGCGAGCTGTACAGCTCGGATGGCTATACGGTCGCGGACGGTACCAGCTTCGCGACCCCGCTGGTATCCGGCGCGGCGGCCCTCGTGAAACAGAAGAACTCCTCCTGGACGCCGGCCCAGGTTATGTCGGCGATCGTGAACAATGCGTCGCAAGCAGTGACGGCGACCGCGGGAGGAAACGCGTCGGTGCTCGAAGCCGGTGGTGGATTACTCGATGCCAACGCTGCTTTAAACGCCATCGTCGCCGCTGTCCCGTCGAGCGTGTCCTTCGGTATCCTCAACGCCTCGACTCTGCCGTTAAGTCAGACCGTGCAGATTACGAATCTCAGCGGGGCCACTGAAGCTCTCACTATCGCGGTGGTCCAAACGACGCCCGATGCCAATGCCCACGTTTCGGTCAGCCCAACGAGCATGTCGCTTGGCGCGGCTCAGTCAGGCTCACTCACCCTAACGCTGAGCGGAACTTTACCGCAGCCGGGTAAATACGAAGGCGCGGTGACTCTTTCCACGGGAAGAACCACCATCCGGATTCCATATCTTTATCTCATGGGTAGCGGCACACCGTACGCAATCATCGATCTCAACGAAGGGCCGCCCGATTTTGAAGGTACTGTCGGCCAGCCATTGCCCACGGACGAAGGCGGCATTGTCTTCAAGGTGATCGATCAGTATGGAGTGCCCGTAGCCGGAATTACGGCGACTTTCACTGCCGCGAGCGGCGGGAAAATCGACGGGAGAGACTCGCAAACGGATTCCAACGGTATCGCGGGCGCAGATATTACCCTGGGCCCCACGGCGGGAGATCAGAGCTTCACGGGCAGCGCCGGCGGTTTGACGATGACGTTCACCGGGATTGCTCGCAAGCAACCCGCTATCGCGAGCGGCGGTGTCGTTGACGCGGCTACTTTCAGCGCCGGCGGCATCGTCCCCGGTTCTTACATGACCATTTTCGGTTCGAACCTCAGCGATGTCACGGACCAGGCCATCGTGCCCGCTCTGCCGCCCAACATGGACGAAGTGTCGGTGAGCTTCGACGTGCCATCCGCCGGCATCAGCGTGCCCGGCTACTTCTATTACGTCAGCGGCGGCCAACTGAATCTTCAGGTGCCTTGGGAGTTGCAAGGCCAGACTTCAGCCGAGGTCAAGGTGATTGTCGGCGAGTCCATCAGTTCACTGGTCACGGTGCCGCTCGCAAGCTATGCGCCGGAATTTTTTCAATACAAGCTCTCAGGAAACAGCACGTCCTTCGCCGACGCGCTGGATCAAAGGAATAAATTGATCACGACTTCGAACCCGGCCATCCCCGGACAGACGATTCAATTGTTTGCCAACGGATTGGGACCCGTAAATAATCAACCGGACTCCGGAATCCCGGCGCCGTCGCAGCCGCTGGCTACCACGACGGCAACACCCACCGTTACCGTCGGCTCGCAAAATGCGACCGTGACGTTCAGTGGACTAGCGCCGGGCTTCACCGGCCTCTATCAAGTCAACATCGTTGTTCCGGCGAATGTGCCGGCCGGCGTGCAGCCAGTGGTTCTCACTATCGGCGGCGTGAGTTCGAAAACCGCGAGCATCGCGGTCCAATAGTGTTCTCACTTTTCCTGACCTGCGATCCAATGCGTGAGGATCGCCTCACGGCGGATCTATGGGAACAAAATACAGCCGGAGTTAGCGACGAGCCCGGCGGTCTGCGTGCATTCTTCGAAGATGACGAACGCGTCCAGGAATTACTCGGACAATTTCGCGCATTTTCTCCTCAGTTACGCCTGGAACCGGATGTCGATTGGGCTCAAGTCGCGCGCGATTCTTTTCCTCCGCTGCCGATTGGCGAGCGATTCTTTCTGGTATCGCCGTGGTCGGACGCTCCCACGCCGGCAGGCAAGTTGCGCCTTGAGATTTATCCCGGCATGGCTTGCGGAACAGGCCGCCATCCCGCAACCCAACTCTGCCTCGAAGCGATGGAGCGCCATGTTCAACCGGGCGCGACCGTAGTCGATGTGGGCGCCGGATCCGGCATCCTTTCGGCCGCCGCGCAACTACTCGGTGCATCGCGAGTTATCGGTTGCGATATCGATTCGGAAGCAGTCGAAATCGCGCGGTCTCGTGTCGACGCTGAGTTCTTCGTTGGCTCCGTCGAAGCAGTTCGCTCAGGCTTGGCCGACGTTATCGTCGCGAACATCAGCTCCGCCGCCGTGGAGCACCTTCAGCCTGAGTTTAAGCGCGTCCGCCGGTCCAAAAGAAGCACGCTGATTCTCTCGGGTTTTCCGTCGGATGACCTGCCCGAAGGCTTCGATCCATCCGAAATCCTGCGGCGTGAAGAATGGGTCTGCTATGTCGTTAAATCGTAGAGCCGGAAACACCCTGGCGTGGTATATTGAATCGATTTGATCGCCCCGATTGTATGGCCTCGCTTTCAAATCCATGGCAGTAAGGAGATTACCGTGAAGAACATTTTTGTAGGCAACCTGGATTTCGGAGCCACTGAGCAGGGGATTCGCGACCTGTTCGAACCCTACGGCGCCGTCGAACGCGTCAACATCGTGACGGACCGCGATACAGGCCAGCCGCGAGGCTTTGCTTTCGTCGAGATGACGAATGCGAACGAGGCCGACCAGGCTATCGCCGGCCTCAACGGCGCCAACCTCGGCGGCCGCTCCTTGAACGTCAATGAAGCTCGGCCGAAACCGGATCGCGCCGGCGGTGGTGGTGGACCCAGGCAACGCCGCGCCCCCCGCTGGTAATTTGATCGAGCGCCCCCCTCGACGGAGCCGCTATCAAAACGAGAAACTCCGCGTAACCAGCAACTGATCGAAAAATATCTCCACCCGCCTGCGGCACATTCGTAACCGTGAGTGAGATCCGATAGCAACAGATGCGCCCCCTTTGTCGACCCGTCGGTATGAACACGCCCTGAAAGATTCCCGCTTAAGTCGTACTGCGTGACTTGTAGGATGTCGCTCTGTTGCAGATCCTAGGACTCCTTTTCGATCTGGGATTTGCCAATTAGAAAAGCAGAACAAACTCTCGTTACACAGAATTTCGCGAAAATGTCTTGACAGGGAAATACGGCAGGCATACACTTCTAATCCAGCGCCATGCTTGTGGGCGCTCTAGTTAATACAACATGGAGGATCTCAGATGTCAGCTCAATCCGCTGCAGCACCTCAATTGGTCATCCCGATCACGGAAGTTGTCGTCAGGGCCGAGTTGTTACCGCCGGGAGAAGTTTGCACCGCGCCAACCGGACTCGTAACCGAATCGTTCGGCCCAAGCCAAGCTGTTCTTCATCACGCCCATGTTTCAACGCCGCTGAATTTCCACACGCTTTATGAAATCAGCGCCGCCAAACCCCACCATTTCAAACTCGTGAACATGCGGTTCATCCGGCCGCTCCCCGGTGGCGAACTGTTGTTCCAAAGAGCATAGTTCGGCGCTCTGAGCCGCGGCGCGATTCCCGCGAAAACTCGCAATCGGAAAGCTCAACGCTTTTTCTTAACGAACTTAAGCAGGTTGATCGTCCCGCGGCAATTTTGCGCGCCGCATTTGCATTTGACGGTCTCTTCGTCAGCGCCGAAATGATAGTCCACGGTCAGCTCTTCGCCCTTTTTTATCGGACGCTTGCTGTAATAGAGAATGTGGCCCTTTAGAATGCGCGATTCTAGGTTTGGGTCGCAGCAGTGGTTGATGAATTCGGCCCCGCTCCCGTGAACCGAGCCGTCCAACGACCAGTAACTGTCCAGCGTAAAAATATAGTTGAGCTTGCGCCCCGCTCGGATCTTCGTCTCTCTCCGGCTGATTCGCTCGCCGGTGTACTCGATGACTTTGCGGTTCGCTGGAATGTCTTCATCCGCATAGACACCCCAGCGATGGATTTTCGACCGCTCCGCATGAATGCGGAAACATGCGCGCTTCGGGTCAATTTGCGGCGCACCAATTTCAGGCGATGGTGTGGATTTCAGCTTGGTTGTCGCCACTTACGATGCAATCTTTGTCTTGATAACGTCGATCAATTCCTGCACCGACTTCGCGCTCTTCTCGAGAGCGGCCTGTTCCTCCGGCTGCAGCGCGATCTGATAAATCTTCTCGATCCCACGAGCGCCGAGTTTCACAGGTACACCGACAAACAATTCGCGGATGCCGTATTCTCCTTCCAGATACGCGGCGCAAGGAAGCACCTTGTTCTGATCCTTCAGAATCGATTCCACCATTTCGACCGCGCCGGCTGACGGAGCGTAATAAGCGCTGCCCGTCTTCAAATACTTTACGATCTCGGCGCCGCCATCGCGAGCCCGTCGTACCAGCCGGTCGAGACTTTCCTTGTCCAACAGCTCGGTCAGCGGTATGCCCGACACGCTGCTGAGCCGAACCAGCGGAACCATCGTGTCGCCATGTCCGCCCAGCACCATGGCAACCACGTTCTGCATCGCAACGTTGAGTTCCTGAGCCACGAAAGTACGGAATCGCGCCGTGTCGAGAACGCCTGCCATTCCGACAACCCGATTCTTCGGGAACTTCGAAATCTTCAGAGCGGTCCAGCACATCGCGTCGAGCGGGTTGGTGACCAGAATTAAAATCGCGTCGGGCGAATACTTGGCCGCCTGCTCGGTCGCACTCCTCACCACCTCATAGTTCGCCAACAGAAGATCGTCGCGGCTCATTCCCGGTTTCCGCGGGAACCCCGCCGTAATCACGACCACGTCCGAGTTGGCCGTCGGTTCGTAGTCGTTGGCTCCGGTGATGCTGACCTCATATCCTTCCACTGGACCGGACTCTAACAGGTCCAGCGCCTTGCCTTGTGGAATACCTTCCACGACGTCCACCAGCACGACGTCAGCCAGTTCTTTGCCGGCGATACGGAGCGCGCAGTTCGCACCCACGTTCCCCGCCCCAACAACAGTCACTTTTTTACGCATAAGTAATAGTAGAATCTCCAAGGTAGGACATGCCGGAATCCCCAGTCAAGATCGGGAGAAAAAAGATAACTTTATGAGCCTCCATTTCGAGGACTTTGCGGTCGGGCACAAAACCGTCACTCGCTCGCGCACCATCACGGAAGCAGACATCGTGAATTTCGCCGGTCTCTCCGGCGATTTCGTGGAACTGCACGTCAGCGAGGAGTACGCTCGCCAGGGGCCGTTCGGCAAACGCATCGCTCACGGCCTGTTGGTCCTCAGTATTTCGAGCGGACTTTCCGTGCAAACCGGCCAAACCACCGATACCGTCATCGCCTTCTACGGCATCGATCGCTTGAGGTTCACCAAGCCCACCTTCATCGGCGACACCATCCACGTTGAGAAGGAAGTTATCGCGGCCGAGCGAAAAGAAGGGGCTCGCGGCGTGGTTACCTTCAACACCCAGGTAATGAACCAGCACGGCGAGCCAGTCATCGTCTATCAGGACAAGCTAATGGTGAAAGCTCGCAATTGAATAGCGCCCGTTGTTACCGGTCGATCGTGGTCCAGCCGGGTATGGCTGTCTGTTGCAGCCACTTCCAGCTTTCGAGCGTCGCGCCGCCGCTTCCGCCGTAATAGTGAACTGTGACTTGGCCCGTCGAGTCATTTTGCCAGATCAGATCCGGAACGCCATCCGCGTTGAAGTCTCGCGCGCCGGCGACGTGCCAGCCCGTTACACCGTCCTGGTTGAGCCAGTTCCAACTCTGTAGCGTCGCTCCTCCGCTCCCACCGTAATAGTGCACCGTGACCTGATGCGTAGTGTCGTTTTCCCAAACCAGGTCGGGGACGCCATCTTGATTGAAGTCCGCCGCCGCCGCGACGTGCCAGCCGGTTACGCCGTCTTTGTCAAGCCAGTTCCAGCTTTGTAATACCGCGCCGCCCGCTCCGCCATAATAATGGACGGTCACTTGTCCTGTGGTGTCGGATTGCCAAACCAGGTCTGGAACGCCGTCGCCGTTAAAGTCGGCTGCCGCCACGACATGCCAACCGGGCGTTCCGGTCTGATCCAGCCACGCCCAGCGGGCCTGGTAGACGGCTCCGCCCGCGCCTCCGTAATAACTCACCGTCACCCGGCGTGTGCTCTCATCCTGCCAAACCAGATCCGGATGTCCATCCCCATCGAAGTCGGCCACAGCCACCACTTGCCATCCCGTTACGCCGGTTTCATTCAGATAGCTCCAGTTCAGCAGAGTAGCGCCGCCGGCTCCACCGTAATAGTGGACGATCACTTGACCGTTCCCGCTATTTTGCCATACCAGGTCCGGAACTCCATTTCCGTCGAAATCGCTCGCCACGTGGCCAGTGCCGCCGCTAACGCTGAGCTGATTTATATCCAGCTTGACAACCGTGTTTGTGTTGAACGCCAGACCTTGCCAGTCCACCTGGATCTGATTGCCAGTGAAACTAACGCGGCCGAGATTAAACCCAGCCATATTTGTCACCGGATCAATTTTGACCGATGCGATGGTCGCGCCCGAAAAGTTCAATGCAATTCCGTTGTGAATGGTCGGAGAGAGCGACAACGGCGATCCCATCCACGAGACCGAACCAAACTGGTCCGGCGCATAGTTAAACGTAACGGAACTATCGGCGGCGGCTATGCTAAATACCGCTTTGCTGCCCTCATTGCTGGGTGCGTACATCCCGCCCACATTGCCATTCACCACAAAGCTGCCGGACGCTCCGGTGACATTATCCGCGCCACCGTTGTAGTAGTATTGCCAGGCTATAGTTGCACCTGTTAAGCCCGCCGACGCAGGCTTGGAAAAATTGGCCAACCCCAATAACAGGAAAACCCCGAGTGGGATTCTGGATATCCTCGACATGAGTGCCTCCCGCGAAAACACACCATTAACGTGCGTTTTACGTCCGGTTGGACGACGCCTTGGGACGGCTTATGACTGAGTGCGAAGCTTAAGTATGGTTTAAAATTCCCGCCGCCGCAACCCCATCATTTGTCACCGTTTTTGCATTTATTCGATCGAACAGGGGCTCCGCAATCGTCGGTGGTGGCCCCGCGGCATGCCGAGGCACTCCGCTTCCTCCAGCACCTCGAAAGGTGCTCAAATAGATTTTAGGATTTGCATGCTCGACGTTGCCAAAGACATCCAGTCGCTCACAACCTTTCGTCGGCGCTCCGGCGACTTCATGAAGCAGCTCAAGAAAAGCAAACGCCCCGTAGTGCTGACGGTCAAAGGCAAAGCCGAAGCCGTCGTCCAGGACGCGGAAGCGTACCAGCGACTCCTCGACATTGCCGCAAGAGCCGACGTCTACGAAGCCATCCGGCAGGGGCTTGAAGATGCGGCCAGCGGTCGCGCCCTCCCGGCCCGCGAAGTTTTCGAGAAACTCCGGGCCAAGCATGGCGTACCTCGTTGAGTTCACAGCGCGCGCTTCTCGCGATCTCGCCGCTCTTTTTGAAGAGATTAACGCTTCGCGATCGATTCCCGCTGCGCGTTGGTTCAACGGACTGGAAAAGCTTTAGGCAAGCTCGATAGCTTACCTCGGCGTTACCCCGCCGCCCCGGAAAGCAGGAAGGCCAGGCGATCCCTGCGACAACTGCTCTACGGCAAGAAACCACACGTCTACCGTGTCATCTTTGAGATCGACGAACCTCACAAGCTTGTCAGGGTGATAACGATCAGCCATGGCGCGATGGAAACGGCTGCTCCGGACGAATTGCGATGAGGAAATCTCCGCTCTGAGTAAATGCTTAAGCCGCGTGCGCCGTCTCGGGAGTCGATCGAGTGCTCTCCAGCACATGCGCCAGTGGACGGCAAAGATTCGTCAATGCGGCCGCTTCCGGAGCGCTGAACGCATCTCTCTCGCGGCGATAAACCGCCAATACGCCCAACAGATCGTTACGTCCCTGAAGAGGAATCGCGAGCGCCGACTCCAGCGTTACGTTTGGCGGCACACTGTATCCGTACTCGACCGATGGATTGCCGTTCACAATGGATTCGCCGGATTCCGCCACCCATCCTACCAGGCCCTTTCCGACCGGAACTTTCAGCTCCTGCAAGCCATCCACGAGCGCGCCTTCCGCGAAGACCGCTCGCATTTCGTCACCTTCACGAGCGAAGAATGCAATGGCGTCATGCGGTACCGCCGCTTTCGCTCGCATCATGACGATGGACAGCGCTTCTCCCAGTGTGAGGCCCGCGTTGGAAGGCGGAGTCGCCAGCGCCCGTACGAGGTTGTCCAGCGAAGCCCGATCCCCACTGACGGCCTCCGTCGCGAAGCCGGCCGCGGGAGCCGCGCCTCGCGTGATACAGATGTCCGTCGATAACTCCGACTGCGTTCCGGCGCTGAGCGCCTGCGCGCTCACTTCCAGCTCGCGATACCGACGCTCGAGAACGGCAACAACGGCCGGGTCGAAACTGCTTCCCGATTCCGCGACAACTCGCGCAATCGCTTCATCGAGCGGCAGCGCCTTGCGATATTGCCTGTCCGAAGCAAGCGCATCGAAACAATCCACTACCGCCAGGATACGCGCGCCAATCGGAATATTCTCGCCGGCCAGCCCGTCGGGATATCCATTTCCATTCCATTTTTCGTGGTGCGACCGCACCATGGGAGTCACCGGATACGGGAACGAAACACGCTCCAGAATCTCGGCGCCCACCACCGGATGAACTTTCATCTTCTGGAACTCGGCCGGCGTTAGCTTCCCCGGTTTCGAGATGATGTGCTCGGGCACCGCCAGTTTTCCGATGTCATGCAGCACCGATGCCGCCCGCAACGCATCCAACTCCGCCGCGCCCAAGCCCAGCTCCTTGCCGATCTCTAACGCATAATGCTGCACTCTCTGCAAATGATCGTGCGTGGTGTGATCCTTTGCATCGATTGCCAGCGCCAGTGCCTCTATGGTCCGCATGTGAACTTGGTTCACCTGCTCCATGTGTTTCTTGTCCTGTTCCATCTGGACCAGATACGTGCGATAGGACCGATGCACCAGATAAACCACCGGCAAACAGATGATGGGAACTTCCCACTGAATCGCGCGCGGCATGGTCCCGATCATCCACGCCAACGACGTCCCGCCGGCGTAATACGGAAGCAGCCAGCGGTTGTGCATCGAAACTTCCCACAGTCCGAGCGATTCCGAAAGCGCGATGACGCCCGCTACCGAGAATGTGTTTGTGAAGTAAAACGCGACGGCCAATACCCCCAATGCAACCGGTTCCGACGTCATTCCGAGCGCATAGCGATAAATCAGACTGGACGTATATACCGCGATCGAGATGCTCGCGATACTGAAACCGACCTGAATCGGCCTGGGCCGCCGCTCCGTGCGCCATACGCACTGCGTCAGCATCGAAAGACTCGCGATCGCGATGGCTTCCGGCAAGCTCAGATCCACCACTCCGACCAGCATGAAAAGGAAGCTGACGGAAGCGGTACCGGTCACACCCGGCAACCGGACCTTTAAAACCGAAGCCACCACGGCGCTCAACAAATACGAGAAGAACCGCAGGCGATGCTCCGGCTGCCAATTTAACGCCGCCCAGGATAGCGTTCCTGCTCCGAGCAGGATGTGCGCCCACACATAAATCTCTATCGAGACTTGACGCAATCGGGATGGGCTCTTCTCCTTCACTTCGAACTCGCGATTAAGTCTACTTCTCGCCGTTTCCGCTGGTACCCCACGCGACCGCCGTCCCTTGGTCGCTGCCCGTCCCCCACGCGACCGCCGTCCCCCAGTTCGAACTGCCGCTCCAGATCATGGGAGCGTTCCAGATGATTCCGTTTCCTCCCAGAACACTGCTGCCCCAAACGACGTTCGTAGACCAACCTGCTGAAGAGTTCCACAGCTCTTGAGGATTCGCTCTGAGTGATGCGAGCCCGGCAAAGTAATTGACTGTGGGAGACTGCGCGCTCTTCGATGCGACCTCGTAGTCGGCAAGTGCAGCCGCGACGTCGACGTAACCCGCTCCGACAGTGAACATATCGTAGGTATCGAAGTATGTCTGTCCAGTCGTCGGATCCGTTGCGGCACTGAATGCGGGAAACGCCTTATAAGCGGTTTTCATCAGCCTTGCCTTCACCGTATCCGGCGTGAGAGTCGGATCTTTTTCGATCATCAGCGCGGCCGCGCCCGAAACGATCGGAGTCGCCATGCTGGTCCCGCTCAAGCGGAAATACTGCGGCGTTCCGGAAGCTCCTGGACCTTCGTAATACGATGGCGAAATAATATTGCCCGGAAACTCCTTCGACAACGTGCTGTTCGGCGCTAACAACGAGACCACCAGATTCCCCGGCGCCACCACGTCGGGTTTCGCCGTCAAATCGATATAGGTCGGGCCTTTCGAACTGTAGCTCGCGATCAGGTCGTCGGTGCGTGGATACGTTTCTTCCGTCTTCATGCAGCCCACCGTAATGGCATGCGGGCTGTTTCCGGGACTGAGCACCGTCGAGTATCCGTTCCGTCCTAGATTGCCCGCCGCAACCACCACGACAACGCCGTTGTTCCACGCCGCTTCCACCGCTTCGCACAGCGGATCGAGCGAACAGGTCTCGTAAATCGGCCGTCCCAGCGACAGATTGATGACCCGCACGTTATACACATTCTTGAGTTGAATCGCCTTCTGGATCGCGGAGATTACGACGCTGTCGCTGCTCATCCCGTTTGCATCGAGCACACGCAAATCGAGCAGCGTAGCGTTCGGCGCCATGCCTCGCAGGACGTGCCGCGACCCCGGGAAATTCGATGACTTTGCGTTGCCCGCGATGATCCCCGCCACGTGCGTGCCGTGCCCGAAGTCGTCATTTTGTACCCCTCCGATGAAGCTCTGCCGGTACACGATGCGCGAGGCAAGAGAGCCCGCCGTGGTGAGATCGGGATGCGGATAGATGCCGCTATCGATCACGGCCACCCCAACTCCCGATCCATCCAACCCGGAACTCCATGCGACCGGCGCATTCACGGCCGCCGTACTGTAATCCAGCGACGCGGTCAAACTCCGGTCGAGGGAAATATATTTCACGTTCGACTGGTTTGCCAGATTCAAAATCGCGTTGCCGGTCAAACTGAACGTTGCCGCGTTGATGATCGAAAGGACCTGATTCACGACTCCGGAGACGATCCCAGTCACCGACTGTATGACGCCGCCGCCCCCAAGCAATCCACCGCCCGCGTTCGATTGCACCGACGGGCCGTACTGAACGATGACGTTGATATTGCCGCTCGAGTGCGCAATTGCGGCCTGCAGGTCCGGAGAGATCTTGGAATTTTGAGCGAACCCCGCAAAGCCGAGGCTGAGGGTCAGGAAAGCGGCGAGTCGTAAAACTAATCGTGAATAGCTCATGGCAACCTTTGCCACTTTGAGAGCAACTGCGCGGCCACGTCAATTGAGGACCTATCTTGTAGACAATTCAGGGAACACATTTGACCCTCGCGATGTTTGGGACATTTTGTCCCATTTACGGCGGACAGAACGTCTACATGAGGCTAAGGACACGGAGTTCGATAAAATTCCGGCATGCCTCTAGGCATCACCGTACTCGACCTGACGCGCCTGCTACCGGGCGCGACCGCAACCGCGATGCTCGCCTCTCGCGGAGCCGAAGTCATCAAAATCGAGCAGCCCGGCAGCGGCGATTATGCGCGGTCGCTCGTTCCCGCCGTGTTTGCGGCGACCAACGCCGGGAAGAAGAGCGTTTCCATCGATCTCAAGAATCCGCGCGGCCGCGATTTGCTCTTATCGCTGGCGCGCAAAGCCGATGTCCTGATCGAGAGCTTTCGTCCGGGCACCATGACCCGGCTCGGCCTGGACTACAATCAGCTCCGCGAAGTGAACGCTCGGCTGATCTACGCCAGCTTGACGGGCTATGGGCAATCCGGAGACTATGCAGGACTCGCCGGCCACGACGTGAATTATCTTGCGCTGGGAGGCGTTCTCGATTTGAATCTGCCGGTGATTCCGGGCGTGCAAATCGCCGACCTCGCAGGAGGCGCAATGCAAACCGTCATCGCCATTCTCTTCGCGCTGCTCGAACGCAACTCGTCGGGCGCCGGCCAGTATCTGGATATCTCCATGCTCGCCGGGATCGAATCTTTATTGACTATTCCTCTTTCCGCGTATCGAACCACCGGCCGCACGCCGCAAGCCGGCCAGGAAATCTTGAGCGGCCGCTACGCCTGCTACCACCTCTATGAAGCGGGCGACGGACGCCGGCTCGCCGTTGGAGCGCTCGAACCAAAATTCTGGGCCGAGTTGTGCAATCAACTCGGATGCGTAGATCTCATCCCGCTGCAGTTCTGCGAAGATGAACGGCGCGAGGCCATCAAATTTCGCATCGCCTCGATTTTCCGCACGCGCACGGCTTCGGAGTGGTTCGAATCTCTTCGCAATCATGATTGTTGCGTCACGCCCGTGCTCACCGTAGCGGAGGTCGCGGCAACGCTGCCCTGCGCTGATCCTTCGGCCCAACCGCCGCGCCTCGGCGAACACACGCGCCCGGTGCTCGAGTCAGTCGGCATAAGCGCAGCCGATATTGACGCGCTCGAAAAAGGAGGAGTTATACAGTCGTGCTAGCAACCCATGGCACCACTGATCTCGCGGACAACCGGCCATCCACAACATTCTTCACTTGCCGCTAGCGGCTTGTAAGCGCCGCATGCCGCGCAACCAGCGATCGTAATCGCTCGCCTTGCGCCGCATATACTCGGCGACTTCCGGGTGCGGCAGTATCAAAAACGTCTCGCGATCGAGCCCTTCGATCACAGCCTCAGCCACCTGCTCCGGCTCGATCGCGGTCGCCGCGAGGAATCCCAGGCCGCTTCCGAACGTCGCATCCTCCAGCATCTTCGTGCGCACGCCTTGCGGGCACAGCGCTGATACTTTCAAGCCTCTGTCGCCGTACGTAATCGACAGCCATTCGGCAAGCCCGAGCGCCGCATGCTTGGTCACCGCGTACGGCGCGGATCCGATCTGGTTAAGCAACCCCGCCGCGGAGATGGTTTGCAACAGGTACCCTTCGCCGCGCTCCACCATCGCCGGAACCACGGACCGCGCCGCGTAGACGTGAGCCATGAAGTTGATGCCGAAAATACGCTGCCACTCGGCATCGGATGTCTCCTCGCCGCCTTCAATGCCGATACCGGCGTTCGAACAGAACAGATCGATCCTGCCGCAAGTCTCGGTAGCGCGGCGCACCAGATCCACGACATCGCCTTCTTTGGAGACATCGGTGCGAACCGCGACGCCGTCGATTTCGGACGCTACTACCTGCGCTCCAACGTGATCCACATCGGCCACGAAAACAGCGCATGCGCCCTCGGCCTTAAATCTCCGGCATAACGCGCGACCGATTCCACTAGCCCCGCCCGTGACCACCGCGACTTTGCCGTCGACTTTCACAGTTTCGATAATACAATGTGCGTGTGA
This sequence comes from Bryobacterales bacterium, assembly GCA_963802915.1. Classification (GTDB taxonomy): domain Bacteria; phylum Acidobacteriota; class Terriglobia; order Bryobacterales; family Bryobacteraceae; genus JAICMB01. The sequence goes on along the minus strand of CAWDKQ010000013.1, from coordinate 283,723 downwards.
AGCTCAAAGACCTGCGGAAGATCGTGGACGGCATGCCTTTCAATGCGCTGGTAGGCATCCACGTAGCGCGCCTGCATTCGGACGGCTTGACCATCGAGTGTACCGTTCGCGATGACCTCCGCAATCTCGCCGGAGTTCTTCACGGCGGTGTGCTCGCAACGCTGGTCGACGCAGCCGTCGGCATCGCATTGACGCGCCACTTCGGAGGCAAGCGTCCGGCAACAACAACGGAACTGAAGATCAATTACATGCGCCCGGTCAGTGAAGGCAAGGTCCGCGCTAGAGCGCGTCTGCTGAAGGTGGGAACAAAACTATGCGTGGGCGCGGTGGAGGTGACGAACGGGGCAAATCAGTTGGTGGCTGCGGCTTTGCTATCCTACATGCTGCTCTGAAACGCAAAACGCAGCCGGCGAGCACGGCTGCGTTTTGTCTGTTTTTTAATTCTTACTTTAGACCGAATTAAGAGCGCCGCTTCGTTAAGCGACGGCCAAAGAGTCCCAACGCAAGCAGTCCGCTACCCATAAGGAGCGTAGACGCCGGCTCAGGGACGCCGCTCGTAGCAGCGGGTATCGCGATTGAACCAGCGGTCTGATCCGTCAACAGGCTGGAGTTCTCCGTCGCCTGGCTGGTAAAACTACCGTTCGGGTTCGTGCCGCTCCATCCTGGATTCGTCACAATCGTAAAACCAGTGAAATTCTCAGGACCGATGATCGTCACGCCTGTATAGTAGAACGTCACGTTCACCAAAGCGCCATTGTCGAATGACGCGTTGATGGTTGACGGAGTGACTCCGGTGAGTTGGAAGGATACGCCCCAATCAGTCGGAGTGCTAGACACGGAATTGAACGAGCCATTTGGCAGATCGTAAATCGTGAAGAATGGTAAGCAGTTCGTGCTATTGCCTCCTGTGCATGCGATAGGATCTCCTCCAATAGCTCCAGTGTTCAATTGCTCGGTGCCGGTTAGTTGTGCCTGATAGTTGAAATCGGACTCACCCGCGGTGACGTCAGGCGTTACGTTAACAAGTGAGGGTATGATTGTCGCATTCGCGACCGCGAAAGCAAACACCACCCCCAAAAATAGTTTTCCTAGTCTCCTCAATCCACACCTCCTCTAATGCTCGCTAGGAGTAAGTTTACACGATTCCCTCGTGTGTTGACTAGGGTTTTCTGCGGATTTCACCGTACTGATTTTGCGCTCAGTAAGGTCACGTACGTAAGATCGTAGTGACCTGTTATTTCAGCCTGTTACAGGCAGATGTAACGCGGAAAAATAGCCTTAGATCGAGTCTTTCTTGTAATGTTTTGGTCGCTAGTGTGTCCCACCTGAATGCGAAAACGCAGCGAACAAAAATTGCCCGCTGCGTTTTAGTACTCCCAGTACTCAGATCGTGTTTAGGCGGCGTGTTCGACCGGCCGGTTTCGAACCAATGAGAGCCGTTCCGTGATCTGCGGTATTACCGCATTCAGCACGTCCTCAACTCGATCCGCGAAAAGAAACTCCATCTCTTTTCGCGCCTCTTCGGGCACGTCGCGGAGGTCCTTCTGATTCGCCCTCGGCAAAACCACGCGATGGATACCCGCTCGCCGGGCGGCCAGCACCTTCTCTTTCACGCCGCCGATCGGCAATACCAGACCGGTTAAAGTAATTTCACCGGTCATCGCGGTATCCGCGCGAGCCGGCAATCCCGTATAGAGCGAAGTCAGAGCCGTCGCCATCGTGACACCGGCCGAAGGACCGTCCTTCGGAATCGCTCCCGCCGGAACGTGTACGTGAACGCCGTTATGCTTGAACAGCCTTCGGATCGATGCCGAAATCGGAGGCGTGCGACCAGATGTAGCTCTGCGCCGCTTTGGCCGATTCCTGCATCACTTCGCCGAGCTGTCCGGTCAGCGTCATGCCTTTGCCGTCAGGCAACAACGTCGCCTCGATGTAGAGAACGTCGCCGCCCGGTCTCGGTCCACGCCAGACCGGTCGCGACTCCGGGAGGCATATCGCGCCGCATCTGTTCGGGCGTGAAAACCTCCGGTCCGAGCATCTCGGAAACGTCGTCCGGCGTCGATCGTGACAGGATTCGTCTTCCCTTCGGCGAATCGCAGCGCGATCTTTCTGCGTCACGCGTCCGATGGCCCGCTCGAGCTGGCGCAAACCGGCTTCGCGCGTGTATCCCGAAATGATTTTCCGCAGCGCCTCGTCCGTGAAGACGCACTGCTCGGCGGTCAGACCCGTTTCCTTCAACTGACGCGGGATCAGGTAACGCCGCGCGATCTGCAGTCTTCTCCTCTTCGCTGTAACCGCTGAGCCGCAGGATCTCCATGCGATCGAGCAGCGGACGAGGTACCGTATCCAGCATGTTCGCCGTGCAGATGAACAGCACCTTCGTCAGATCGAACGGCAGATCGAGGTAGTTATCGCGGAAATCCTTGTTCTGCTCGGGATCGAGCACCTCGAGCAACGCGTGCGCCGGATCGCCCCGGAAATCGTGACCGAGCTTGTCGACCTCGTCCAGCATCAACACCGGATTGTTCGCGCCGGCGCGCCGCATGGCCTGGATCACTCGGCCGGGCATCGCGCCGATATAAGTCCGGCGATGGCCGCGCAACTCCGCCTCGTCGTGAAGGCCGCCCAGGCTCATGCCGCTCGAACTTGCGGTTCAGCGCGCGCGCGATCGACTGGCCCAGCGACGTCTTGCCGACACCCGGAGGTCCGACGAAGCAAAGTATCGGCGCCTTCGCTTGCGGATTGAGTTTCAAAACTCCGAGCTGTTCGAGAATGCGCTCTTTCACCTCTTTGAGATTGAAGTGATCTTCGTCGAGCACCTGCCGCGCATTCGCGAGGTCCAGGTTGTCCTGCGTGCTCTTGGTCCAGGGCAGTTCCAGAACGTACTCGAGATAAGTTCGGATGACGTGGTAATCGGGAGCCTGCGGCGGAAGCTTCTCGAGCTTCGAGAGCTCGCGCTCGGCTTCCTTACGCACGTCCTCCGGCAGATCGGCCTTGGCCAATTGATCCCGCAGCTGATCTGCTTCAGCCTGCTCGCCGGCTTTATCGCCAAGCTCCTGTTGGATCGCGCGCATCTGCTGGCGAAGCAGATAATCGCGCTGTTCCTTCGACATTTCGTTGCGGGCTTCGGATGCGATCTTATTGCGCAGCTCCAGCACCTGCAACTCGTGTGTCAGGTAGGTGTGCATCAGCCGCAGAGCATCGACGCGCGTACTCGATTCGAGCAGCGATTGCTCTTTCTCGAGATCGAGGCTGAACATCGATGCGAGCAGGAACGCCAGCCGTAGCGGATCTTCGCTGCCGTTCGAAAGCAGGCGTCCTACTTCCTGCGAATTTGGCTGCGCCAATGAGATGGCGTTGGTAGCTAATTCGACCAGGGCTCCTTGCAGGGCTTCCACTTCCGCGCTCTTGTCTTCCGGCAGCGGCAGGGAATTAACCCGGGCGCGTAGATACGGCTCCGAATCGTCTACCCGTATCAACGCTACGCGCTCCATGCCGAGCACCAGTAACTCCAGGGTGCCGTTGTTCGCCCGCGACATCTTGCGGATGATTGCTCGCGTCCCGACGCTGTATAGGTCCTCCTGCTTGGGCGATTCTACCGAAGGATCGCGTTGGGCGAAGATGACGACTTCCTTCTCCTCGGTGGCCAGCGCCGCTTCTACCGCCGCCATCGACGACGGGCGGCCCACCGACAAAGGCATCAACAGATACGGGAACAGCACCGTGTTTTTCAGCGGCAGCAGCGGCAGTGTTTGAATATTGTCGTTTTCAGGCATTTTCTTTCCTTCATTCACCAATACGAACCAGCAAAAAGCCATCGCGCGCTTCCAGGGTCACGCGAGCATTCTCGAGGTTGCAGGGCATCTCGATGGTGCGCTCAAAGCGGCTGTATGAAATCTCCATGGAATAGTGACTGTAACCCTCCTCCACAATCGAATCGCGACGGTGGCCCACAATGCGAACCTGGCGCCCGCGGACCGATACCGTCACATCTTCCAACCCGACTCCGGCCAGATCGAATTTCAGGAGCCAGCCGTTACGGGTTCGGCACACATCGACCGATGGCCGCCAGCCCGGCTCGGACTCGGCGGGAAACAATGGCCAGAGTTTATTTCGTTCGTGCATTCGGTTCTATTCAATAGATGCAGCCAAACGCAAAAGAGGCGCAGATTGTTAGAAAATCTGCGCCTCGGATTGTCAACTAACGTGTCGGGTACAGGACCCGGCTCACTTGCTTACTTGTTCACTGCGAGGAACAATGCTCCCCCGCCACGCTGGACCAGCAGCAGCGTCGATCCATTCGGGCCACCGGCTCTGACGGCCGCGTTGAACTCCGCAACCGAATTGACCGGTTTATGATTCACCTGGGTCACCACATCGCCCTGTTGCAGGCCCGCATCGGCCGCACGGGAGGACTGATCGACATCGGTTATCACGACTCCATGAGCGGTCTCGGGAAGCTGCAGTTGCTGTTTCAGTTCGGGCGTAACCGCCTGAACCGAGACGCCCGGCAAAGCGCCCTTTTCGCCTCTACCCTGCATAGCGCCTTGATCGTTGTCATCGTTGTCGTCGTTCGGGCCACCGCCCAAATTCTTCTTCGACATTTCTGCCAGAGTCACCGGGACATTCTCTTCACGGCCATCGCGGAAAATCTTAAGGTCGGCCTTGGCGCCCGGCGCCATGCCGGCTATCTGCAGCCGGAACTGATTGACGTCGGAAACCGACGTGCCATTGACACCCGTGATCACATCGCCGACTCGAAGACCGGCTTCCTTCGCGGGGCTATTCGGTTCAACCTGCGCGATCGCAACGCCCTTTAGATTGGGATTGCCAAATCCCTTGGCGATATCCGGAGTTACTTCCTGCGGAAGGATGCCGATGAAGCCGCGCGTCACTTTGCCATTCTTCATGAGCTGGTCCATGACGTTGCGGGCGAGGTTGATCGGGATTGCGAATCCGATACCCTGATTGCCGCCGCCGTCGCCGGCCAGAATCGCGGTGTTGATTCCGACCAGTTCGCCGCGCGTGTTGATCAGCGCGCCGCCGGAGTTGCCCGGATTGATGGCTGCATCAGTTTGAATAAAATCTTCGAACCGCTCGATACCAAGACCGCCGCGACCGGTGGCACTCACGATGCCCATCGTCACAGTCTGGCCAAGGCCGAATGGATCGCCAATCGCCAACACTACATCGCCAACCTGCGCCCGCGAAGAATCGCTCAAAGGCAGCACCGGCAGATTGTGTTGATCGATCTTGATAAGCGCAACATCGGTCGCCTTATCCGTACCAATAACTTTAGCCGGGAATTCACGCTGATCGGCGAACGACACCTTGACTTGAGTGGCGCCTTCGACAACGTGGTTATTCGTCAGAATATATCCGTCGGGGCTGATGATGACTCCGGACCCCAGGCTCTCGGCGCGGTGTTCACGAGGTTCGTTCTGCGGCATGTGGCCGCCGAAGAAACGCCGGAAAAATGGGTCGTCGAGCATCCCTCCGCCCATCTGCTGCTGGTTCTTGACTACTTTGGAAGAGGAGATGTTCACGACCGCCGGCATCACATGTTTTACGACCGGCGCAAAAGTGGTCAGTGTGCCCTGTTCGTAGGTTGCGGCATGAGCGTTAGTCATAAACACGGGAACGGTGTGGCTGACGCTCATGCTGGCCACCACGCCCCCGATTAGGCCCGCGGCTAGCACCGCGAGCACCGCCGTCGTGCGGCGAATTTGCACAAAAGGTTTCATAGGGTTCTTTCCTTCGTAAATGTTGGAGATGTGTCGGGGACCCGACGGCCTCCCTGTTTTGTTGGACGCGCGAAATCGTATTCCGGTATGCAGATTCCTCACTGCGCTGTCACCTGCTCGGTATGAAATCGTAAAGCGCCCGCGGCATCCACATCGATGTTCAACGTTTCGCCGTCGTGCACCTCGCCCCCTAAAATTAGACGGGCCAGCGGAGTTTCTATCTCGCGCTGAATTGCCCGCTTCAACGGACGAGCGCCGTACGTCGGATCGAAACCGGTCCGCACCAGGTGTGTGCGAGCCGCATCCGACAGCTCGATCTGGATGTGGCGCTCTTCGAGCCGCTTCCTCAAACTTCCCAATTGAATCTCGACAATTTGCTTGAGGTGTTCTTCCGACAGCGCGTGGAAAACGATAATCTCATCGACGCGGTTGAGAAACTCCGGACGGAAGTGCCGGCGCAGTTCCTCAATCACCGTTTCTTTCATGCGCTCATATCCGGCCCCGTCAAATCCGCCGCTGTATTCGAGAATGCGATTGCTCCCGATGTTGGAAGTCATGATGATGATCGTGTTCTTGAAATCCACGGTACGCCCCTGCCCGTCGGTCAATCGCCCGTCATCGAGAATCTGAAGAAGCAGGTTGAAGACGTCGTGATGCGCTTTTTCGATCTCGTCGAACAGCACAACCGAATAAGGCTTCCGCCGCACCGCTTCGGTGAGCTGCCCGCCTTCTTCGTATCCGACGTATCCGGGAGGCGCGCCCACCAGCCTCGCCACCGCATGCCGTTCCTGATACTCCGACATGTCGATGCGAATCATCGCGCGCTCGTCATCGAAGAGGTATTCCGCGAGCGCCCGAGCAAGCTCCGTTTTGCCGACACCGGTCGGACCCAAAAAGATAAAGCTGCCGATCGGACGATTCGGATCTTTCAGTCCCGATCGCGCGCGCATCACCGATTCGGCCACGGCCTGCACGGCTTCGTCCTGCCCAATTACGCGGTGATGCAATTCTTCTTCGAGATGCAGCAGCTTGCGCATCTCGCCTTCGAGCAATCTCGATACGGGAACGCCGGTCCAGCGGCTGACCACTTCGGCAATGTCTTCCTCGTCTACTTCTTCTTTCAACAAATGCACGCCGCTTTGTTTCTGCTCCAGCCGTTCCTGCTCCGCCTTGAGCTTGCGCTCCAGCTCGGCCAGCCGGCCGTACTTGAGTTCCGCCGCCTTGTTGAGATCGTACTGGCGCTCGGCGCGCTCAATCTCGACCTTGGTCTGATCGATCTGCTCGCGAATCGCACGCAACCGCTGCACGGCTTCTTTCTCGGCCTGCCATTGCGCCTGCAACGCGCTGGCTTCGCCCTTCAGATCGGCAATCTCCTTCTCGACTTTCTGAAGGCGCTCTTTCGAAGCAGAGTCGCTCTCTTTTTTGAGAGCTTCGCGTTCGATCTCGAGCTGCATGCTGCGCCGCAGGATCTGGTCGAGCTCAGCCGGCATGGAATCGATTTCAGTCCGCAGCTTCGCCGCCGCTTCGTCGACAAGATCGATCGCCTTGTCCGGTAGAAAGCGATCCTGAATATACCGATTCGAAAGCACTGCCGCCGCTACTAACGCCGAGTCCTTGATGCGCACGCCATGATGCAGCTCGTAGCGTTCACGCAAACCGCGCAGAATCGAAATGGTGTCTTCCACCGACGGCTGATCCACCAGGACGGTCTGGAAGCGCCGTTCCAGCGCCGCGTCTTTTTCAATATATTTTCGATATTCATCCAGCGTCGTTGCGCCGATGCAATGCAATTCGCCCCGAGCCAGCATCGGCTTGAGCAGATTGCCGGCATCCATTGCCCCTTCGGCTTTGCCCGCGCCAACTACCGTGTGCAGCTCGTCGATAAAGAGGATTATCTGTCCCTCCGACGACTGTACTTCCTTCAATACCGCTTTCAGCCGCTCTTCAAACTCGCCGCGGAATTTCGCTCCCGCGATCAAAGCCCCCATGTCGAGCGAAACCACTTTCTTGTCCTTCAAGCCGTCGGGGACGTCGCCGCGCACGATGCGCTGCGCCAGTCCTTCGACGATGGCCGTCTTGCCGACCCCGGGCTCGCCAATCAGTACCGGATTATTCTTGGTGCGCCTCGACAGGACTTGGATGACACGCCGGATCTCCTCATCGCGTCCTATTACCGGATCGAGCTTGCCTTGCGTGGCAAGCTGCGTTAGGTCGCGGCCGTACTTTTCGAGAGCTTCGTAAGTCGCTTCCGGATTGGCGTTCGTGACCCGCTGGTTTCCACGAACCTCCTGGAGGGCCTTCATGAGCCGGTCGCGGGTAACTCCGAATTCCTTAAAGATTTTTCCCGCGGGTCCGCTGTCGTCCGTTATGGATAAAAGGACATGCTCCACCGAAATATACTCGTCCTTCATCCGCTTGGCCTCGTCCTCAGCCTTCGTAAGCAGAGTCTGGAGACGCGGGGTGACGTAGACGGAACCGGGCTGTGACGCCGGGCCCGAGACTTTCGGCAAGCGGTCGATCTCCTGCTGGACTCGGCTCCGTAGGGAATCCACTCGGATGTCGGCTTTGTTGAGGATCGACGGCGCTAGGCCGCCTTCCTGATCGAGAAGCGAGAGCAGCAGATGCTCGATATCGATCTGCTGGTTGCCGTTGCGGATTGCAAGGGATTGAGCCTCGCGGAAGGCATCCTGGAGTTTTTCAGTGAAGCGGTTGAAGTCCATAAGTTGAGTCTCTATCTATCAACTAATCTAAGTTTATCACCAGCACCTCGGGCCGTCAACGCCTGACAGCCCGGTCCCAGTTGAGGCGAGCAGGCTCCAAGATTTGCGGCACCCTCGCAGCTGTGCTCATTCGCCTCACTGAGTGGGGCCAGGCTCGCACCCTACGAAAACTTAGGGAATTTCGGTCTTTCTTCACGATAAATACGCCGCCAAATGCCCTGATTCCTGTTGACATTGCTACGGTCTGGAGATAAATTAAAATTAACCTTTTGATCCAGGGATTGGAACCCGTCTCCGTTCCACCCGTTTAGCGGTAGCCCCGACTAGATGCCGCTTGATCCGGGATCGCGTTAGCCGCAAGTTGCTGTTCGCAGCCTTCGGCGTTCTCAAATTCGAATCGGCTTAGCGAAGCTAATAGGGATCTGAAATGAAAAAGCCTCTTGCAATCGAGACTGGAAACGCGGCCATCAGATTGTTGGCCGTAATGCCCATCGAAGAAGATCACGCGCAACTGGATCGTATGCTCCCCACTCCCAAATGGTCAATCCATAAGGCGCATACTCTTACGACTGCCGTCGCGCAGCTCAAAAAACACGGACCCATCCCACTATTGGTCTGCGATCGGGATTTGTGGCCCGGCACCTGGAAAGATATGCTGAAGCGTTTGGACGGCTTCAGTGACCCGCCTTTCCTGATCGTCACCTCGCGGTTGGCGGACGAGCAATTATGGGCCGAAGCGCTGAATCTAGGCGCCTATGACGTCCTCGCGAAGCCCTTCGACGCTCAGGAAGTAAATCGCACTCTCACCTCCGCATGGTTCCGTTGGCGCGATTGTCACGCCATCCCGGACAACTCCCCTTTTGCACTGAAGGTAGCTAACGCGTAAACCGGGCGATCAATCGCTACACGCTAAAATCTGACTGTGCTTCGAACAGTCAGCGCGACCCGCTATGTCACGCCCTTGCGTGAGGGCGGATCCCTGCCCGCTATCGTCGAAGCCGACGATTGTGGATTATACGTTCTGAAGTTTCGCGGCGCCGGACAAGGACCGCTGGCGCTGGTCGCCGAATTAATTTCCGGCGAAATCGGACGAGCCCTCGGCCTCAAAGTGCCGGAATTGGTGCTCATGGAAGTCGACGAAGCCCTCGGCCGCAACGAGCCCGATCCTGAAATTCACGATCTCCTGCTCGCCAGCGTCGGCCTGAATCTCGCCCTCGACTATCTCCCCGGATCCATCATGTTCGATGCCGCGGCTCGCGACAAAGTGGACGCCGAAATTGCGTCCGCCGCGGTCTGGTTCGACGCCTTTATAACCAACGTGGATCGCACCGCCCGCAATCCGAATTTATTGTGGTGGCATCGGACGCTATATTTCATCGACCACGGGGCCAGCTTATATTTCCATCACGACTGGCGCAATATCGAACAAAAGGCCCTCAGCCCCTTCCCCGCCATCCGCGAACATGTCTTGATGAAGTGGGCCAGCCGGATCGAAGAGGTCGACCCGGTTCTTCGATCGAAGCTCTCGGAAGAATTATTCCGGGACCTGATAGCGCAAATCCCCGATGGCTGGCTTTCGCCCGACCGGCGCCCGGGCTACGTGGATTATTTGACGCGCCGGCTTGAGAACGCTTCAACATTTGTCGAGGAGGCCTTGCGTGCCCGCAACGCACTCGTTTGACTTCGCTACCATCCGCATCGTCCCGCGCGTCGATCGCGAAGAGTTCATCAACGCGGGCGTATTGCTGTTCTGCCTCGAACGCAAGTTTCTCGGGGCTCGGGTGGCAATGGATGACGCGCGGCTGACCGCACTGTGGTCTGAAGTCGATCTGGAACTGGTGCGTCGGCATCTCGAATCTTTCCCAAGCATCTGCGCGGGCGAGCCCAACGCCGGGCCCATCGCGCAGTTATCGATACGCGAGCGATTCCACTGGCTGGTAGCGCCGCGCAGCACGGTGATCCAGATCTCACCCGTCCACAGCGGAATCTGCGAAACGCCCGAAGCGAAGCTGGATGAGTTGTTCGAACGTCTGGTGGAAGTCCGATAGTTGCTGGCAAGCCTGCGACCGGGTAAGATCCGATTATGAAGCTTCTTGTTACGCTGGAGCGCGACGAAACCGGCATGCTCGTGGCCGAGTGCCCGGCGATCCCCGGCTGCATCTCGCAGGGACGCACCGAAACCGAAGCTCTCGATAATATCCGCGAGGCAATCGCTGGTTGCCTGGCCACCCGAGCGGCTCACGGCATGCCTCCAACCATAGAAGTTCGCGAAATCGAGGTTCCCGCCTAAGTGGCTTCCCTGCCCTCCATTTCAGGAGAGCGGGCAGTCAGAGCTTTTCAAAAGGCCGGTTGGGTTAAAGACCGTCAGCGAGGAGCCCACGCGATTCTGATCAAAGAGGGACGCCCCGCGACTCTCTCAGTCCCCCAGCATCGCGAGCTCGCGCCGGGAACTTTGCGCGCATTGATCCGCTCCGCCGGGATCACGGTGGAGCAATTCGTTAAGTTACTGTAGCGCTAGCCCGTCAGCTCCTTCGAACCGAACGTTGCGGAGCGAACCACTGTCCTCCACCAAACGTACTCAACTTTGTAAAGGGCACCGGCCCAGCAATATTATTATTACTCCGAGCCTCGGCCGACGCATCCTGCATCCAAGGGGCCTTATACTGTAACTGTTGCCCGAATTCGTCCCAACGGCATTCGAGTTGATTCGTTTTGCTCTCCCATGACATTTTCATTGGGCACCGGCCTTCCTGATTCAAGATTACACCCGGATTTGCACATTGGCCACAGGTTTGCTATGCTGGCTGAAGCGTAATACGCGACAATTTAATCTCAGTGGGAGGCAGGGGTTCCGTATTGCGGCTCTGCCGTCTGCACCAATGAGGAGACATGCCAAAAACCGGTAAGAAGTTCGAAGCTGCGTCCAAACAAGTAGAAGCCCGCCCCTATAGCCTCACTGAGGCTGTCCCGCTCGTTCAGAAGATCAAGTTCGCTAAGTTCGACGAAACCGTCGAGCTACATATGCGGCTCGGCGTCGACCCCAAACACGCCGACCAGATGGTCCGAGGCACGGTGGTTCTGCCGAACGGACTCGGTAAATCGAAGAAAGTTCTCGTTATCGCCTCCGGAGACAAGCTGAAAGAAGCACAGGATGCCGGCGCCGATATCGTCGGCGGCGAAGAACTGGTCGCGAAGATCCAGGGTGGCTGGACCGACTTCGATGCCGTCGTCGCCACGCCTGACATGATGCGTTCTGTCGGCAAGCTCGGCAAGGTGCTCGGGCCTCGTGGCCTGATGCCGAATCCTAAGACCGGAACCGTCACGCAGGACGTCGCCACGGCTGTGAAGGAAGTTAAAGCCGGCAAGGTGGAGTTTCGCGTCGACAAAACCGGCGTGATTCACGCTCCAGTCGGCAAAGTCAGTTTCGCAACCGACAAGTTGCTCGAAAACGCCAACACCTTGGTGCAGGCTGTCCTCCGCGCCAAACCCTCGGCGGCCAAGGGCAAGTACGTTAAAAGCGCCACGATTTGCTCGACCATGGGCCCCGGCGTCCATCTCGATACCATCGTGTTCAATGCAAAGCAGGCCTGAGAAACCGCGCTCCAAAGGAATCAAAAAATGAAGAAGAAGTCGGACAAACAAAAGGATCTCGAAGCGCTCAAAAAGGATTTTGAGGCGGCGAATAATATCTTCGTCACCGGATACGAAAAGCTTACGGTGCAGCAGGATTTCGAGCTGCGCAAGACCATTCGCGGCGCGGGCGGGAATTATAAGGTTGTCAAAAACAACCTCGCCGAGAAGGCATCCGAAGGCACGGCGGCCGAAGAGTTGATGAAGAACCTGGCCGGCATGACGTCCATGGCGTTCACCGAAAAAGATCCGGTGGCACTCGCCAAGGCTCTGACGACTTATGCGAAGACCGTTCCGGCGTTCACTTTCAAGGCCGGCATGGTGGAAGGCCGCGTCATCAATATCGGCGAGATTCAGGCGCTCGCCACGATGCCGCCGCGGGAAGAGATCCTGTCGAAGTTGCTCTTCCTCATTAATGCGTCGGCGCAGCGGTTGGTGACTGCGATCGGCGGAGTTGGCCGAAATTTGGCGGTCGTGGTGGATCAGGGCGTAAAGGAAAACAAGTTTCAGTAATCGTACAGCGTAAGGCGTACTGCGTACGGCGATTCGCGAGTTCTCACAAAGGGAGTAGACAAGGAAAATGGCGGATATCAACGCAATTGCGGAACAGATTCAAGGGCTGACGCTCCTCGAAGCATCTCAGCTCGTAAAGTTGCTCGAAGAGAAGCTGGGTGTGTCGGCTGCCGCGGCAGCGGTAGCGGCTGCACCGGCGGCTGGCGCGGCAGCCGCGGCAGCGCCAGCGGTCGAGGAAAAGACCGAGTTCACCGTGGTCCTGACTGGTGTTGGCGCCAATAAGATCAACGTCATCAAGGCGGTACGCGAAGTGACCAGCCTCGGTCTCAAGGAAGCCAAGGACCTCGTGGACGGCGCTCCAAAGCCGATCAAGGAAGGCGTAAACAAGGACGAAGCTGAGGCGATCAAGAAAAAGTTCACCGACGCTGGCGCCACTGTCGAGGTCAAGTAACGATCGACTACCTCCAAGTTATTGAAAACGCGAAGGTCGCAGGACCAGCGCGAAAGTTTGCGGACCGGATTTGACGAAGACTAATCCGGTCTGCTATCTTTGTATTGAATCTTACCGGAGAACCACCCGGATTCTAGCTCTTGTGAACCTCACATCGTGCGGATTGTTGTGCCGTCCCGCCGGACCGGTGCAAAGCTTTGCCATGCGTTTTTTCCCAATGCCCAACGTGTGTCGCAAGCCCGTATTGATGAGCGAAACACCCCGTCACCAGCATCCGACCGTGTCGTGCCCGGCCTCTGCTTAGTGGCCGCGGATCGGATCTGGTGGCTTTTTTGTCTTTTGTCTCAAGTCGCGAGCCGTTCGGCCGTAGGAGTGGAGAATGCAAAATCTGGCAGCAGGCGTCACACGCGAACGAGTAGATTTCTCAAGAATCAAAACCTCGATACCCGATTCCCGAACCTCATTGAGGTCCAGAAGAAGTCGTATGAGCGATTTCTTCAGATGGATCTGCTTCCCGGTGAACGTGAAGACACCGGGCTCGAAAGCGTGTTTAATTCCGTTTTTCCCATCTCGGACTTTCGAGGTCTGAGCCAACTCGAGTTTGTCGATTACGCCATCGGCAACTGGGAATGCAAGTGCGGCAACCTCAAAGGGCTGCACCATCTTCGTTCAACTTGCCGCAACCCCAGTTGCGGCGCAACAATCAAAACCGATCCGTTCCTGGTTGGCGATGTGCTTTGTCATCGCTGCGGAACGTTCAATAAGAACATCGTCACGTTCTGCAACCGCTGCGGCGATCCCGTCGGCCTGCAACTCAAGTACGACGTGGCTGAGTGCGAAGAGCGCGGCATGACCTATGCGGCGCCGCTAAAAGTAACTATCCGCCTCACTGTTTTCGACAAGGATGCCGAGAGCGGCCAGAAGACCATCCGCGACATCAAGGAGCAGGAAGTCTTCTTCGGCGAAATTCCGCTGATGACGGAGAACGGTACGTTCATCATCAACGGTACCGAACGCGTCATCGTTTCGCAGTTGCACCGTTCGCCCGGCGTGTTCTTCGAACGCGTACCGGCACAAGGCTACTTCCTCGGCAAGATCATCCCTTATCGCGGAAGCTGGGTCGAGTTCGAATACGACAACAAGAATCTGCTCTACGTTCGTATCGACCGGAAACGTAAATTCTACGGCACCGTTTTTCTCCGCGCCCTCGGCCTCAAAACCGACGCCGAAATCCTCCGCGCCTTCTATACCGTCAACGACATTTCCATCAAGGACAAGAAGCTCTTCTGGAAAGTGTCCCCAGGCCTGATCGGTCTTAAGCTTTCGCACGCCATCAACGCCAAGAACGGCGACACCGTGGTTCCGCAGGGCCGCAAGATCACAAAATCGGTCTACGACTCGATGCAGAAGGCCAAAATCGAACAGGTCGAGGTCGCCGTCAACGATCTCGAAGGCGCTTATGTCGCCGCCGATGTGGTCGACATGTCTACCGGCGAAATCCTGGTGGAAGCCAACCACGAGCTGACGGCCACCGCGGTCAGCCGCCTGATCGATTCCGAAATTCCGAATTTCGAGGTCTTCTTCCCCGAGCGCGACGATGCCGGCAACGTCATTTCCGTCACCTTGAAAAAGGACCCGGTGAAATCGCAGAGCGACGCGCTTCTCGAAATCTACCGCAAGCTGCGTCCCGGCGATCCGCCGACCCTCGATACCGCGACCCAACTCTTCCAGGGCATGTTCTTCGACCCGCGCAAGTATGATTTCTCGCGCGTGGGCCGCATGAAGTTCAACATCAAGTTGTACGACAAGATCGACGAATCTCCTCTCGACAAGCGTACTCTTGACCAGAAAGACTTCACCGATACCATCAAATACCTGCTGAAGCTCCGCAGGGGCTTGGGCGCCGTCGACGATATCGATCACCTGGGCAACCGCCGCGTTCGCGCGGTCGGCGAGTTACTCGAAAACCAGTTCCGCATCGGCCTGGTGCGCATGGAGCGCGCCATCAAAGAGAAGATGTCGGTGTACCAGGAAATGTCGACGGCCATGCCGCACGACCTGGTCAACGCCAAGCCGGTTATGGCTGCCATCCGCGAGTTCTTCGGATCTTCGCAGCTCTCGCAGTTCATGGATCAGACCAATCCGTTGTCGGAGATTACGCATAAGCGCCGTCTCTCGGCTCTTGGACCGGGCGGTCTCTCCCGCGAGCGCGCCGGATTCGAAGTCCGCGACGTGCATCCCACGCACTACGGCCGCATCTGCCCCATCGAGACGCCGGAAGGTCCGAACATCGGACTGATTTCGTCGCTCTCTTGCTTTGCCCGCATCAACGATTACGGTTTCATCGAGAGCCCGTATCGCCGCGTGGTCAAAGGCATCGTGATCGACGAAGTCCGGATTCTGAATCCGGGCGACACGTCTTATAAAGTCAACGACGTGATTCCGCGCACCGAAATCGAGAAGGCCAACAACGACCTCAAGGCCGGCAAGAAGCAGGCGGAGTACGAAGCCCACTCCGATTACCTTTCGGCCTGGGAAGAAGACAAGTACATCGTCGCGCAGGCGAACGTCGCTCTCGACGCCATTTCTCGCATCGTCGACGATCTGGTGAACGCCCGCCAGGCCGGCAACTTCGTCCTGAAGCATCGGGATGAAATCGAGTACATGGACGTGAGCCCCAAACAGCTTGTGTCCGTGGCAGCCAGCCTGATTCCGTTCCTCGAGAACGACGACGCGAACCGCGCGTTGATGGGATCGAACATGCAACGCCAGGCGGTGCCGCTGCTGCGCGCGGAAGCTCCGTACGTCGGCACCGGTATGGAACGCGTGACGGCACGCGATTCCGGCGCGGTCGTGATCTGCAAGCGCGGCGGCGTGGTGGATTCGGTAGACAGCGAACGCATCATCGTTCGTGTGGAAGGCGGCGCACAGCAGGAAGGACAGCTTTCTCGCGAAGTCGGCGCCGATATCTACCAGCTCACCAAGTTCAAGCGCTCGAACCAGAACACCTGCATTAGCCAGAAGCCCATTGTTTATCAGGGGCAGAAGGTCAAGAAGGGCGCGGTGCTGGCCGACGGTCCTTGCACTGAAAATGGCGAGCTCGCACTCGGCCGCAACGTCCTGGTGGCGTTCATGCCGTGGCGCGGGTACAACTTCGAAGACGCCATCGTGGTCAGCGAAAAGCTGGTCAAAGACGATTACTACACTTCGATCCACATTGAAGAATTCGAGATCGAAGCGCGCGACACCAAACTGGGTCCGGAAGAAATCACGCGAGACATTCCCAACATCGCGGAGAGCTTCCTGCGAAACCTGGACGAGAGCGGAATCATCCGCATCGGCGCGACGGTGAAACCGGGCGACATTCTGGTGGGCAAGGTCACTCCGAAAGGCGAGACCCAGCTTACGCCGGAAGAGAAGCTGCTGCGTGCGATTTTCGGCGAAAAGGCCGGCGACGTGAAAGACGCGTCGCTCTACTGCCCGCCGGGAATCGAAGGCACCATCGTCGATTGCAAGGTGTTTTCGCGCAAAGGCGCTGAATTCGACGAGCGTTCCAAGATCGATTCTCGAATATCAGGTCGAACGGCTGCATCGCAACCTCGAAGACGAGAAGCGCATTCTCAACGACGAGCGTTCCAAGCGCCTCACCGACCTGCTCGGCGGCAAAGAAGTGCAGGCCGACCTGCACGACGAAAAGACCAACAAGAAGCTGCTCTCCAAGGGCGCCCTTCTGTCGCGCGACATGATCGAAAAGATGCGCGCGCGCGACCTCAAGCGTATGCGGGTCGCGAACAAGGACGTCCGCATGAACGAGCAGATCGACGAAATCGAAGAGATGACGTCGCGGCAGATTGCCGTGCTCGAAAAGATCACCGAAGAGAAGATCGCCAAGCTCCGCAAGGGCGACGAGCTTCCTCCCGGCGTGATCAAGCTGGTGAAGGTCTACATCGCCATGAAGCGCAAGCTTTCGGTGGGCGATAAGATGGCCGGCCGGCATGGCAACAAGGGTGTGATCGCGCGCATCGTTCCCGAAGAGGACATGCCGTATCTGCCCGATGGGACGCCGGTTGAGATCGTGCTCAACCCGCTCGGCGTTCCGTCCCGTATGAACGTCGGACAGATTCTCGAAACTCACCTCGGCTGGGCCGCCCAGGCTCTTGGTCTTCACTTCGCCACGCCCGTTTTCGACGGCGCTACGGAGAAGGATATCAAGTCGCAGCTCACAAAGGCGAACCTTCCGACCTCGGGCAAGGTCCAGTTGTGGGACGGACTTTCGGGACAGCCGTTCGAACAGCCCGTGACGGTCGGATACATCTATATGTTGAAGCTGTCGCACCTGGTGGACGACAAGATCCACGCCCGCTCCATCGGACCGTACTCGCTGATCACGCAGCAGCCGCTCGGCGGCAAGGCGCAGTTCGGCGGGCAGCGTTTCGGCGAAATGGAAGTCTGGGCGCTCGAAGCGTACGGCGCCGCTTATGTTTTGCAGGAACTGCTAACGGCCAAGTCGGACGACGTCTACGGCCGAGCCAAGATCTACGAAGCCATTGTGAAGGGCGAAGCGGCCGCCGAACCCGGCGTGCCGGAATCGTTCAACGTGCTGATTCGGGAATTGCAGTCCTTGTGTCTGGATGTTGAATTGATGAAGAAGCCGCGCGAGATTGCCGACACAGCGCTCGCGGCGGATTAAGAAAGAAGTAATGACAGGAGTTCCAGAAGTCAGGATTGCCATTTTGGTAAATCAGGTCTCCGTGACTTCGAGCCTGTTAGGAGCGGTTTTGACGCCGATGAGCGGAGAAGCAAAATGGATGCGAGGAACTCGGGGAGTCGTTCGTTAGTTGACTTCTGGTCGGCAAGGTGATTGAGCTCGCTCGCCTTCTGTCGAAGAGTTACTGCTTTCGAAGAGAGAGGAATTATGTATCGGTCATCTCCGTACGACAGAGCAAATTTGATCGCCGATTTCGATTCAATCCGGATCAGTCTGGCTTCGCCAGAAAAAATCCGGAGCTGGTCCCATGGCGAAGTTACTAAACCGGAAACGATTAATTACCGGACTTTCAAGCCCGAGCGCGACGGATTGTTCTGCGCGCGCATCTTCGGGCCTATCGCCGACTGGGAGTGCTTGTGCGGCAAGTACAAGCGCATGAAACACCGCGGCGTGATCTGCGATAAGTGCGGCGTCGAAGTTACGTTGTCGCGCGTCCGCCGCGAACGCCTCGGACACATCGAGCTTGCCAGCCCCTGCTCCCATGTCTGGTTCTTCAAAGGACTGCCCAGCCGCATCGGATACCTGCTCGACATCACGCTCCGTGAACTGGAGCGCGTTCTGTATTTCGAAGCTTTCGTAATCGTCGACCCGGGCGAAGTGCCCGAGCTGCGCCGCGCCGAAGTCATCAACGACGAGCGCAAACGCCAGCTCGACCAGGAATTTCCCGGCAAATTCATCGCGATGATGGGCGCCGAAGGCATCAAGGAACTCCTGAAAAAAGTGGATGTCGAAGGTCCTCAGCCTCGAGATCCGCGAAAAGATGAAGACCGAAGCGTCGCAGCAGAAAAAGCTGAAGTACGCCAAGCGTCTGCGCGTTACCGAATCGTTCCGCAAATCGGGCAACAAGCCGGAGTGGATGATTCTTGACGTCATCCCCGTCATTCCGCCGGAGCTTCGTCCTCTCGTACCGCTCGATGGCGGACGTTTCGCCACCTCCGATCTGAACGACCTCTATCGCCGCGTTATCAACCGCAACAACCGTCTGAAGAAGCTGATTGAGCTGCATGCGCCCGATGTCATCGTGCGCAACGAAAAACGCATGCTTCAGGAAGCCGTCGACGCGTTGTTCGACAACGGACGCCGCGGCCGCGTACTGCGTGGCGCCAACAACCGCCCGCTGAAATCGCTCTCCGACACTCTCAAAGGCAAGCAGGGCCGCTTCCGCCAGAACCTGCTCGGCAAGCGCGTCGATTACTCCGGCCGTTCGGTCATCGTAGTCGGCCCCGAATTGAAGCTCCACCAGTGCGGTCTTCCCAAGAAGATGGCGCTGGAATTGTTCAAGCCCTTCATCTATCATCGGCTCGAACAGCGCGGCCATTGCACGACAATCAAGCAAGCCAAAGAATTAGTGGAGCAGCAGGACCCGGTGGTTTGGGACATCCTCGAAGAAGTCATCAAGGATCACCCCATTCTGCTGAACCGCGCTCCCACGCTGCACCGCCTCGGCATTCAGGCGTTTGAGCCCGTGCTCGTTGAAGGCAAAGCCATCAAGCTGCACCCGCTGACCTGTACGGCATTCAACGCCGACTTCGACGGCGATCAGATGGCCGTTCACATTCCGCTCTCGCCCGAAGCGCAGATCGAAGCCTCGACGCTGATGCTTGCTTCGAACAACATCCTGTCGCCCGCGCATGGTTCGCCCATCGCGGTCCCGACCCAGGATATGGTTCTCGGTCTCTACTACCTGACGAAAGCGCGTCCCGGAACCAAGGGCGAAGGCCGCACGTTCGCTTCGATGGACGACGTGCTCATCGCGCTCGAGATGGGCGAAGTGGAAACGCTCACGCCGATCCGCCTGCGCTATACCGGCAAAGTGATCGATCTCATCAAGGCGTTCGACAGCCAGAACGTCCTGCACACGGAGCCGATCGAATTCAACAAGCAGTACATGGACACCACCGTCGGCCGCGTCATTTTGAATGATGTCGTGCCCGAGGAAATGCCCTTCGTCAATGGCCTGCTCAAGAAGAAGGGTCTTTCTCAGCTCGTTTCCTATTGCTACCTGAAGTTTGGCTTGCAGGTCACTGTCGGAATGCTCGACGAGGTGAAGAAGCTCGGGTTCCTTTATGCGACCCGCGCCGGAATCTCCATCGGCATCGACGACATGGTGGTCCCGCAGTCCAAGGAAAAGCTGGTCAAAGACGCCGAAAAAGCCGTCATCGAGGTGATGCAGCAGTATCAGGAAGGCGCCATCACCCAGGGCGAACGCTACAACAAGATCATCGAAATCTGGTCGAAGGTCACGGAACGCGTTTCGGACGAAATGTTCAAATCCATGGAAGAGGACGACCGCACCGGCCGCTACCTCAACCCGATTTACATCATGGCCGACTCCGGCGCCCGCGGATCGAAACAGCAGATCCGCCAGCTCTCCGGTATGCGCGGACTGATGGCCAAGCCATCCGGTGAAATCATCGAGAGTCCCATCACGGCAAACTTCCGTGAAGGCCTCAACGTGCTGCAATACTTCATCTCGACGCACGGCGCCCGCAAGGGTCTCGCCGACACCGCTTTGAAGACGGCCGATTCCGGCTACCTGACCCGCCGCCTTTGCGACGTGGCGCAGGACGTCATCGTGACCGATACCGATTGCGGCACCGGCGATGGAATCTACGTCGAGCCCATCATCGAATCGGGCGAAATCATCGAGCCGTTGCGTGACCGCATCGTCGGCCGCGTCGCTCTCGAAGACCAGCTTGATTACGAAGGCAACGTGATCGTCCACGTCAATCAGGAGATCACCGAAGACCTCGCGGCGGCGATTCAAGCGGCCGGTATTGAGCGCGTGAAAATCCGCTCCGTGCTGACCTGCGAATCGAAGCGCGGCGTCTGCAAGCTCTGCTACGGCCGCAACCTCGCGACCGGCAGGCTGGTGGAACGCGGCGAAGCGGTCGGTATCATCTCTGCCCAGTCCATCGGCGAACCTGGAACGCAGCTCACCATGCGCACGTTCCACGTCGGCGGTACGGCTACCGGATCGAGCGAACAATCGAAGCAGGACGCCAAGACCGGCGGCTTCGTGAAGTTCCTCAACATCATCACGGTCCGCAATGCGAAGGGCGAGTTGATCGCGATGAATCGCAACGGCATCATCGCGGTGCTCGACGAAAAGGGCCGCGAGCGCGAACGCTACCCGGTCGTGTATGGCGCCAAGATCCTCTTTGAGGACGGCGCGCCCGTGAAGGCCAACCAGGTCCTGCTCGAATGGGATCCTTACACCTTCTCGATTCTGACCGAAGTCAGCGGCGTGGTTCACTTCAAAGATCTGCACGAAGGCATTTCGTTGCAAGAGCAGGTCGACGAAATCACCGGCATGTCGCAATGGGTTGTGACGGATTCGCCCGATGAAAAGCGAATCCCGATGATCCTCGTCAGGCCGGAAGGCGGAGGCCGCGCCGATGAAAAGCGCTACCTCATGCCGACCCACGCTCACTTGATGGTGAACGATGGCGAAACAATCCACGCGGGCGATGTTCTTGCAAAGATCCCGCGCGCGACTACCAAGACCAAGGACATCACAGGCGGTCTGCCTCGCGTAGTGGAGCTGTTCGAAGCGCGCAAACCGCGTGAGACGGCCATCATCGCGGAAATTAACGGCACGGTGAAGTACGGCGAAGTGAGCAAGGGTCAGCGCAAGATTTCGATCATCGGCGACGATGGCGAGGTCCGCGAATACTCCATGCCGCGCGGCGTGCACATCAACGTGCAGGAAGGCGAGCGCGTCCGGGCGGGCGATCCGCTCATGGACGGTCCTCGCAACCCGCACGACATTCTGGCCGTGCTCGGCGAAAAGGAACTGCAGAAATACCTCGTGAACGAAATTCAGGAGGTCTATCGTCTGCAGGGCGTCAATATCAACGACAAGCACCTGGAAGTCATCTCGCGTCAGATGATGCGCTGGGTGAAGGTGGAAGAAATTGGCGACACCGAGTTCCTGCCCGAAGAGGTTGTGGACAAGTTCAAGTTCCGCGAAGAGAACGCGCGAACGGTAGACCAGGGTGGGCGTCCGGCGACCGGCAAACCGGTGCTGCTAGGAATCACCAAGGCTTCGCTCTCGACCGATTCGTTCATCTCGGCCGCATCCTTCCAGGAGACCACGCGAGTGCTCACCGAAGCCGCCATCAACGGCAAGGTGGACTACCTGCGCGGCCTGAAGGAAAACGTCATCATGGGCCGCCTGATCCCGGCCGGCACCGGCATGGAATATTATCGTTCCGTAAAGATCGCCGGCGAGGACGTGGTGGAAGAGGAGCCGATCCCAGAGGAGACTCTGTCGACCGACCTCTCCATGTACGACGAAGACGCCCGCACGGTCTACTCCGGCGGGCTCACCGAAGAGCCCGGCGAAGAGCCGACGCTGGCCGAATAACGCTCAGACCAATTCAAATTCTCAAAGGCGGACCGAAAGGTCCGCCTTTTTTTGTATCAGCCGTTCACTCCGGGAAAAGAATTGGACGCACGCGTTCGCGCAATCGACTAATCTCACCTGCATTGTGTAGAAGCAGATCGTGCGTCCAAATAGCGTCGGAATCCTCACGACAGTCCTTTGCGATCCGCCTGCCGATCGTTTCATAAGTCCCGAGACTCCTAAGGTCTTCCGGTTCGCTCAGAGCCCCCAAAATAAAAACTCGGTCCTTCAAATTCTCTGGGATACGGTCTTTGGCATCGATCACTCTGTCTTTGTGGCCGTCGAAATCAAACAGCAGAACCATATAACGCTCAATATACTTACCCATGTCAGCGACATGATCGGCGTTGAAGCGGTTCAGTACCTCGATCCAACCACCTACTTCCGGGAGCACCTGGATTCTTGTAAGAACACTGGGATCCAAGTCCAATACAAAACCATTGGCCAATTGACGATCGGCGTCATCCTCAGGTAGCACAAGCACGTGCGCTTGATATTTGTTTACGCTCATGGTTCTACGTCGCCGCGAATCAGCGCGCTAACAAGGTCTCCACTAACTTTGATTTCACCAAGCGAACGCACGATTGTGGGCTCAAGATGGCTTCGTCGGTGGAGCACGAGAGTATTCTCCTCCGAGAACCGGCGAATGGCCTCGGGGTTATGCGAAGTCATGATGAACTGAGCATTCCTTTGAAACGCTTTTCTTAGCGCCAACACAAAGTGCCCGACCTCGGAAAGCGCGAGGTGGGTGTCAGGCTCATCCCAAAAACAAAGAAGCTGCCCATAGGCGTCCCTCGCCGCAAGCACCAAGGCGCAAATCATAAAGCACTTCTCGCCGTCGGACAGATCTTCGAAGGGAACGCTCATGCTGCCCTGCGCGTTGGAGAACTGAACCACAAGGCTCTGAGAATCCTTGCCGACCACGGGATTCTGAATGTCTTTAAGATCGGGCATAACCTGCCTAAGATGTGTGTCGATTGTGGAGTACGAAGCAGGTGTGTAGGCTAGAAGCCCTGAAAACCACGCGGCGAAATCAGTAACCTGAAGATTCGGTTCCAACGTCTTTTCCGTCGAGTCTCCCGAGATCAAGCTCGGAATCGGACGAAGGATGAGCATTCGCGCGAGCCACTGTTTGAAGATGAATATCGGTTCTTTCTCCGATTGCTGTTGAATAATCGGCAGAGCAACAAGATGCCAGTCGATCCGGAATTTCGCTTCCTTGTCCTGCTGTTGGCCTGCCTTCGCGAGAACGACTTGCGCCCCGTTCCTGGTGTAGACAGGTCGGCCGTCCACTGCGAGTTTCTCTTCGTGAACACGCAATTCGGTAAACCCTTCCGGAAAGTCGAACGCAACAACGTATGTATAAACTTTGCTTTGGAGTTCCACCTCGATCTCAAAGCGTACTGGCACCTCTGCTCGGCCAAGCGAGAGGTCCTTCGGCTTCAGGAGGTTCTTAACGCGGTTCGTACCACGGGCGATCTTCTGCAGGACCTCGAGAGCAAACGCTACTGTTGTCTTACCCGAGCCGTTGTTTCCAATTAGTAGCACCGACGACTGACCCGAGATTGGCAACTCGAAGTTCTCAAGGCAACGGAAGTTATGAACGTAAAAGCGACGGATCACACGAAGATGATAACGCGCTCATAACTCATATGAGTTCAGGCAGCACGGCAAGGTGGACTATCTGCGCGGTCTGAGCGAGGATGTCATCCTGAGACGGCCCTCATCGCGGAAATCAACGGCACAGTGAAGTACGGCGAAGTGAGCAAGGGTCAGCGCAAGATCTCGATCATCGGCGACGATGGCGAGGTCCGCGAATACTCCATGCCGCGCGGCGTGCACATCAACGTGCAGGAAGGCGAGCGCGTTCGCGCGGGCGATCCGCTCATGGACGGTCCTCGCAACCCGCACGACATTCTGGCCGTGCTCGGCGAAAAGGAACTGCAGAAATACCTCGTGAACGAAATCCAAGAGGTCTATCGTCTGCAGGGCGTCAACATCAACGACAAGCACCTGGAAGTCATCTCCCGGCAGATGATGCGCTGGGTGAAGGTGGAAGAGATTGGCGACACCGAGTTCCTGCCCGAAGAGGTTGTCGACAAGTTCAAGTTCCGCGAAGAAAACGCGCGAACGGTGGACCAGGGTGGACGTCCGGCGACCGGCAAGCCGGTGCTGCTCGGAATCACCAAGGCTTCGCTCTCGACCGATTCGTTCATCTCGGCGGCGTCCTTCCAGGAAACCACGCGAGTACTCACCGAATCCGCCATCAACGGCAAGGTGGACTACCTCCGCGGCCTGAAGGAAAACGTCATCATGGGCCGCCTGATCCCGGCCGGCACCGGCATGGAATATTATCGTTCCGTGAAGATCGCCGGCGAGGACGTGGTGGAAGAGGAGCCGATCCCAGAGGAGACTCTGTCGACCGACCTCTCCATGTACGACGAAGACGCCCGGACAGTCTACTCCGGCGGGCTCACCGAAGAGCCGACGCTGGCCGAATAACGCTCAGACCAATTCAAATTCTCAAAGGCGGCCCGAAAGGTCCGCCTTTTTTATTGGTAGAGCCTATGGCGAAATCCGGATCTGATTTAGACAGAATTTTTCAACGCGCCGACAAACAATGGGAGACCGGTAATCTAAGGTCCGCATTTCGCCTATTTCTAGCGTGTGCCGAAGCGGGTGACTCCGGCTGCCAATGTAACCTTGGAACCTTCTACATGGAGGGAATTGGTGTAAAACCGAATCGCGAGCGTGCGCTCTATTTGTATCGACGAGCTTACCGGAGTGGGCTCGGAGGCGCCGCCAGCAACATCGGCTGCCTCTTCCGGGACGAAAAGAATTCGAAGCCGGCGCTGGCATGGTTTAAGCGAGCGAACGACGGTGATGCGGACCTCGCAATCGCGAAGATGTATCTCGATGGGAAAGACAAGACGAACGCGATCCGGTATTTGAAGAAGGCGGTTAAAGCGATTGCTTAGGAAGGCGGACCCTTAACAGGCCCGCCTTTAGTGCCGATACTTCAGGCAGTCTTATTCTTCCACAGAGCCAGTACAGCCCCGGTCGGATCCATGATGATGCTGAACCAGCCCACGCCAGGCACTTCAGCCACATCTTGAATCACGTTGGCGCCGAGCGACGCTGCTTTCTTCGTCGCGGCTGCAACATCGTCCACATCGACATAGGCCAACCAGGCCGAGGGGGCTCCGGGCATGGGATGCTTCATGATTCCGCCGCCGGTTCCCTGCCCGACCTTGATCAGAGTGTAGGTGCCCATCGGCCCCATTGGGACGTCTTCGAGCGTCCAGTCAAAAAGACTCCCGTAAAACTCTTTCGCCTTTTCAGGGTCTGTGGTGTTCAGTTCCACGTGTACGAAGGGGTTTGCCATGCTTCCATCCTTTCAGGTATTCTCGCATCCTAACGACGTTTCGCGCTCGCCAAAATCGACAATCCCTCCCGCGCATTTCTGATGGCAGGGGGTTGTGCTATATTCGCTGATGACGGGCCAGAGTTAGTAACAACGCCTGTCCGCCATCCCATAATTTCACGTTCGTTTAGGAGATCAGGTTATGGACCTACGTCCGCTTCACGACCGCGTACTTGTCCGGCGTCTCGAAGAGCAGGAAACCAAGCGTGGCGCCCTGTTTATCCCGGACAGTGCCAAAGAAAAGCCGCAGCAGGCCGAGGTAGTCGCAGTCGGCAACGGCAAGCTGCTCGAAAATGGTGAGCGCGTTGCGCTGGATGTGAAGGCCGGGGATCGTATTCTGTTCGGCAAGTATGGCGGATCGGATGTGAAGATCGACGGTAACGAATATCTCATCCTCAGAGAGGACGAGATCCTAGGAGTTTTGGAGAAATGATCAGAATTGCACGGCTGGCGATGCTAGCTGCCGCGGCGCTCGGATGTCTTTCAGCCCAGGGCGTGAAAATGGGTATCGTGAATTCCCAGAAGGCGATGCTGGACACCGCCGAAATCAAGAAAGCGCAGCTCGACCTGGAAACGAAGTATAAACCTCGCCAGGAGCAGCTGGCGCAATTGCAGAAAGACATTTCGATTCTTCAGCAGCAGATTCAAAGCGGCAAGCTTACGCCCGCCGCGCAACAGGACGTAACGGTGCAGGGACAGCGCAAAGAGCGCGAATACCAGCGGGTTCAGGAAGATCTGCAGGCCGATGTCGATCGCGACCGGAACGACGTTTTGGCCCGCACTTCCCAGCGCATGCGCGAGATCGTGGGCAAGCTTGCCAATGAAAAGGGTCTCGACGTCGTTATCGATTCCGCGAATACTGTCTTTTACAAGGGGGCTTTAGATCTCACGCCAGAAGCTACCGCTGCATACGATAAAGCATATCCGGTCTCTGCGGCGTCTAAGTAGCAGGAGGCTTCGAAATGGCCAGTTACCTCGAAAGCTATGGGGCGATTGAGGAGCGCAAGGCCAGAAACAGAACGATGGTCAAGCGCGGCGCGATTGCGCTGGTCTGCGCGATCGTCCTCGTGCTTCTGCTTTATGGCATCTTCAAGAATTACCATCAGGAACAGGTTGTAAACACTTTCCTGTTGCACTTGCGCAACAAGAATTATCAGGCAGCTTACACCATGTGGGGTTGCACGGAGCAGAGCCCGTGCCGGGATTACGCGTACCCCAAGTTTCTGGAAGATTGGGGACTTTCCAATCCGCACGCCAATGTGGACGGCGTGAAGATCGGCGTTTCCCAATCCTGCGGGAACGGCGTTTTTCTGCTGCTGCAATATCCCAAGACCGATCCGGTTGGGTTAATCGTCGAAAGCGGGACGGACAGGATCAGTTTCGCGCCATCGGACTGGCTCGAATGCCCGGGACGGCATTGGCATTTCTGGGAGTTCGTGAAAGGTCAGTTCAGGCGCTGATCTCGGCGATTTCTCGCAGCGCTGCTTGAACCTGCATCGAGAACATATCCTCCCAACGCGCCGCGCCGGGACGGTAGAGGATATGCCGCGTGAACTTCAAATCGAAGGGCAGCTCGTTGGCGCTCTGGACAATCTGAACCAAAGGCTTGTCCCAGGCGTGGGCCAATCCGAGCACGTAAAGAACGCTGACGTTCTGGCCGGTCAGGTCGACCAGGCAACCCGCCGCATTGTGCAAGCCTGTCCAAATCTGCTCGAAAGCGTGAGGCCGGCCGATCTCGACGGCCCGAACCGGATCCAATCCTGCCTTCGTAATTGATGGCTCGAGAATCTTTCTGTAGTACGCATCGAACTGCGAGCCCGGAGGAAGGCTCACGAAGCACGTTGGCATGCATTCACAATATCGTGCCGGAGTGTTCCAATAGTGTCTGATGGTTTTCAGATCAATGATTCTAGTTTGTGCGCTGAGTGCTTCCGCCCAGGACACTCACCTGACCGCCCGGCAGGTGATCGATCGAATTCAGAAAAACGTCGGCGTCCCGTGGCGTAGCGAGACGGTGGATACGTTCAAGGCCGGCGATCCCGATACGCCGGTGACCGGAATCGCCGTCACGATGATGGCGACCTACGAAGTGCTCGAAAAAGCCGCTGCTTCCGGCAAGAATCTGGTCATCACGCACGAGCCTACGTTTTATAGTCATCTCGACAAGACCGACCAACTGACGAACGATCCGGTATTCCAGGCGAAGGAAGCTTTCATCAAGGAACATCATTTAGTGGTCTGGCGCTTCCACGACCACTGGCATGCTCACCCACCGGACGGCATCGAGGTCGGCATGATTCATGCGCTGGGCTGGGAGAGATTCCAGACGCCGAGCAATAATCATTTGTTCGTGCTGCCATCGATGACCGTAGAGGAGCTGGCAGCCGATGTGAAGAAAAAGCTGAACGTGCGAACGCTGCGCGTGGTCGGCGATCCGGAGCTGAAGGTGACGAAGGCGGCCCTGATCCCGGGAGCATCGGGACCGGAAGCGCATCGGCGGGCGCTGGAACGCGACGATGTCGAAGTGCTGCTGATCGGCGAAGTGCCAGAATGGGAGACCATCGAGTACGTTGCGGACGCGAAGGCGCAGGGCAAACACAAAGCCCTGATTCTGATTGGCCACATTCCTTCCGAGCAAGCCGGCATGGAGGAATGCACTCGCTGGCTGAAAACGTTCATTACGGAGACGCCGATAGAATTCGTTCCGGCATCGGAGCCATTTTGGCAGCCCAAGTAAAACGCGTTTTGCTCGGGATCGTGCTGCTGGCGGTCGCGCTGTACGTGGGCGATTACACCGTGCTGCACTTGCGGCACGATCCGATGGGGAGCGTGATAGTGCAGCGGACCTACGAAGTTGCTTTGAAGAGCGCCAAAACGGAATACATGCGCGACGATCCGCGGCCGATGGCGTGCGTAAACTCGATGCTGCCGCATGGCGGTAATCCTCCGTGCTGGTATCTGGCGAAGCATCCGAACCAGGTTGTGAAGATCGGGTCCGTGCCGAACAAGTACATTTCATTGCCGTGAGTATAGAGCGAGGTCCAACATTCCGGTTGTTGGCCGGGCTGGGCGTTACGCTTTCAGCGCTGGCGGTCTACTCCGTCTACACGGTGGCGCAGATGCGCGGGCTGGAACGCTTGCAGACGGAATCGATCGACCGCAATCGAACGGACTCGCTGCTGCTGCTGCGAATTCAAAACAATCTCAACGCTCTGGGTCTGGCGATGCGCGACATGCTGGACGCGGGCGAGCCATATCCTTTAACCGCATGGCAGGCGCAGTTCCGGCGTCTTCGCGGAGATCTGGACGACGCCATGTCGCGCGAAGAAAAGTTCGCGCCGGCGACTCGGACCGCCGATCAGCGTAAATACCTGGCGGCTTCGACGGCGCAATTCTGGGACGCGCTGGATCGGATTTTCGCGCTGGCCGCGACCAATGAAGCCGAAGCGCGGACTAGAATCCGGCTGTCGTTGCAGGCGCGGCAGGCGGCTTTGAGCTCGGCCGTTTCGCGACTGCTCGTCCAGAATAACGAGAACGAAGAACGGGCGGCGGCCGAAACCGCGCAGATCTATTCTCGCGTGGAACGCAATGTATATTTGCTGCTGGCGGCGATGTTCGCGGTGGTGCTGATCACCGGCGTTTACCTGGCACAACAGAACCGCCGCATGTTCGATCAAGTCGCTTCGCTTTCCCAGAGGCGCAGCGAACTGGCGCAGCAATTGATTTCGATGCAGGAGAAAACGCTGGGGTACGTCTCGCGGGAGCTGCATGACGATTTCGGCCAGATTCTGACCGCGATCGGCGCGATGTTGAATCGGGCCGAGAAACGCAACTCGGCGGCGGATGCCTCGCTGCGCGGCGACGTACGGGAGGTGAACGAGATCGTGCAATCGACGCTCGAAAAAGTGCGGGCGATGTCGCAGTCTCTGCATCCGGTGGTGCTCGAAGAAGCGGGTCTCGAAAGCGCTTTCGACACTTTCATTCCGATGTTCGAGAAGCGCACGGGCATCGGCATCCATTATGAGAAAATCGGGAAAAGCAGAGAAATTGAAGGACCCATTGCTATCCATCTTTATCGCGTATTGCAGGAAGCCTTGAACAACGTCGCGCGGCATTCACGCTCGACGCACGCCGATGTGCTTCTGAGTTTTTCGGGGTCCAGTGTGGTGCTGGAGGTGAAGGACAACGGCGTGGGATTCCAGCAGAAGAAGGATGAACGGGGGATGGGTTTGATCTCGATGAGAGAGCGGGCGGAGATCGTGAACGGGCGCATCGAGTTTCTCGATTCTAGCGATGGGGGCGCGCTGGTGCGATTAACGATTCCGACGAACGGGGCAAGCTCGTGATTGCCGTTTTGCTGGTGGAAGATCATATTCTGGTGCGGCGCGGATTCCGGCGCATGCTGGAGGACGATCCCGAGATTCGCGTGGTCGGCGAAGCAGGCGACGGTCATGAGGCGGTGCAGGCAGCGGCGGAATTGCGTCCGGATGTTGTTGTGATGGACTTCGCGCTTCCCAGCATGAATGGCGCTGTGGCCACGCGGCAAATGTTGAAGGCGAATCCGGATATCGCGGTGTTGATGCTGAGCATGCATTCCGAGCCGACGTACGTACGCACGTGCATGGAGGCCGGGGCGCACGGATACCTGCTCAAGAACGCGATGGATCTGGAACTGGTGGAAGCAGTGAAGCAGATCGCGAAGGGCGAGCAGGTTTTGGACCCGCGGCTGGTGCTGCTTCCGGAAGATGGCAGCGCCGGGTCTCTGACTCCGAGGGAGCTTGAAGTATTGCAGCTCATCGTGCATGGAAAATCGAATAAAGATATCGCCGTGCTGCTGGGATTGAGCGCGAACACCGTTTCGGTGCATCGCGCGAATCTGATGCAGAGCCTGGGCGTGCATAATACGGCGGAGCTGGTGGTGTACGCGGTGCGCAACGGACTCGTGAGCATTACGTGAAACGCAGGACGTTTTTGGCGAGCGGGCTGGCCTATGCGTCGGATCCGCAGCGTCCGGGATTTCGGCTGGAGAACGTGACGGCGGCGGCCGGCATCGATTTCCATCACAACAGCGGCGCGTTCGGAGCGAAGTATCTCCCGGAGACGATGGGGCCGGGCTGCGCGTTTCTCGACTACGACGGCGACGGCTGGCTCGACATCCTGCTGGTGAACGGCATGGACTGGCCGGGTCACAAGAAACAGCGCACCACGCCTCGCCTCTATCGCAACAATCGCAACGGGACATTCACGGATGTGACGCAGAAAGCCGGGCTCGCCGTTGAGATGTACGGGATGGGGGTCGCGGTCGGGGATTTTAATAACGATGGATTCCCGGATGTTCTGATCACGGCGGTGGGGCAGAACCGGCTTTTTAAAAATAGCGGCAAAGGCTATTTCACCGATGTCACGGAGAAGGCCGGACTGGGCGGGCGGAACGGTTTCAGCACTTCGGCGGCGTGGTTCGATTACGATCGCGACGGGCATCTGGATCTTTTCGTCTGTAATTACGTGCAGTGGTCGCCCGAGCACGATGTGTTTTGCAGCGTGGACGGGAAACACAGATCGTATTGCACGCCGGAAGCGTATCGCGGGGCGACGTGCTGGTTGTTTCACAATCGCGGCAATGGGACGTTCGAGGAGGTGACGGCGAAGAGCGGCATTTTCGATACGAGCTCGAAATCGCTGGGGGTGGCGCTGCTCGATTTCGATCGGGACGGGTGGATGGACCTGGTGATTGCGAACGACACGCAACCGAATAAGCTGTATCGCAACCAGCGCGACGGGACTTTCGATGAGATCGGCGTGCGGGCGGGGATTGCTTTCAGCGAAGACGGCAAGGCGCGGGCCGGGATGGGGATCGATGTTGCCGATTATGACAACACGGGGAACCCGGGGATTGTGGTCACGAATTTCGACGATGAGATGATCGCGCTGTATCGGACGGGCGGGCCGGGGACGTTTTCGGATGTCGCGATGAAGACCGGGATCGGGCAGGCGTCGCGCAACAGTCTCGGATTCGGGTGTGCATTTTTCGATGCGGATCTGGACGGCCGGCTCGATTTGATTGCGGCGAACGGTCATATTGACGAGACGGTTCGCAATATACGGCGCAATGTCGGGTATGCGCAGCCGCCTCACCTGTTTCTCAACATGGGCAAGAACGGGTTCCGCGACGTGGCTTCGCAGATCGGCTCCGATTTTGCGACTCCGAAAGTAGCGCGCGGCGTGGCGTGCGGCGATTTCGATGGCGACGGCGATGTGGATGTGCTGATCACGACGAATCGCGGGCCGGCGCTGCTGTATCGCAACGACGTGATGAACGGGAACAAATCGGTGCGGTTTCGTTTGGTGGGGACGAAGTCGAACCGGGATGGGATTGGCGCGAGGGTTCGCGTGTTCACGCCGGACGGGACGCAATCGCAGATGGTGAAGAGCGGATCGAGTTATTTGTCGCAATCGGAATTGACGCTGACGTTCGGTTTGGGGCGGCGGGACGTTGTGGATCGCGCGGTGATCGAGTGGCCGAGCGGACGGGTTGAGGAATTCAAGCAGCTTCGAGCGGGAGCGTATGTGTGTACGGAAGGCTCCGGGGCGGTTCGAAGATAGGCGTTGATGGAGACGGG
The DNA here is from genome assembly GCA_963802915.1 of Bryobacterales bacterium. Lineage (GTDB taxonomy): Bacteria > Acidobacteriota > Terriglobia > Bryobacterales > Bryobacteraceae > JAICMB01. Next base: position 251,445 of record CAWDKQ010000013.1, on the reverse strand, counting down.
ATATAGTGAGTTATGCTGTTGATTCTTTGAGGCTTGTCCGTTTTGAATTGTTGTCGCGGCGGCTGAAAGTGTTGGTCTGCCTCCGCAGTGTTGCTTTTGAGCCGCTTGGGCGCTGGGACGGTGGGTTCTCATGGGCTTCCTTTCGATTTGAATATATAGGAGTGTCAATTTGGTGGGGGAGGCGGAGCGAGGGGATGGGCGGGCTAAGTTGTTGAGGGAGAGGGGGATGGGGGATTGAAGAAAGTTTGATAATACTTTGCACTGTTCGGATCGGCTTATCAGACATCGGGGACGGATGGGCGTTCGCATGAGTTTGCCGGAGGTGCATCGAGTTTTACACACTCGTTCTTGGTTAGAACCACTGTCACTGTTAATGTGATGGCGAATGGCACCAAACTAATGTTTGCACCATGTTCTGGAAATAAGACCTGAGCCCCTCCCTCGTTCGGTTTGTAATTGAACAACAAAGGGCACACCAATTTCTGAAGCAGAGAGATTCCGCGTCTTTGGGAACTTCAGTCTATAGCCCTAACTCGCACTTGAAACAGGTTGCGAGTGTTACATGGAGCACGCTTCTTGTCAAGCCTGACAGGACTTCGTTCATTAGGCCCGCATTTTCATACGATCCCTTTCACGATGACACATGTCCACCAGATGACGGCGACCAAGGCACCAGCTACGAGGCCGATTGCTGACAGGGGTCTCGTTTCGAAATCGAACTTCCGGTTGAACCACTTGAAAGCGATATCAAAGCGACGAGCGGCTTTGAGCAAGAACCCGGACCCAACGTAGAGGAAGAGCCAAGTGGACGTGAAGAACGACGGGAAAATGAACATCCAGTTGTGATAGAAAATTAGCGTCCAAATCGGATACAGTGGATTTGTTACGGCATCACGCCACACGCTCGTAGCAAAGTCCGTGAAGTGCCATTCCGGCTGTTCCCAACCATACAAGAAGAATGCAGCAGTAAAGGCAATGCTGGAAAGATACAGTGTGATGGCAACTTGCAAGATGATTACGATAGCCCAGGAGGACAGGCACTGCCGTTTCATCAGGTTTCTTAGCGCCAACCTAGTGAGAAAGTACGCGAAATAATCGGGAAGCACGTTTGCAATGAACACTGATGCAACATCGTAAACATGTTGATAGACATAATCTGCGGAGTGAGTAGAAGAGGAACGCCTTCGGGTCACGTAAGTCAAGACACCCGCCAAAAGGGTTGCTCCCAATGAAGCTGTGCAGGAACGCCAAAAGCATTTCCACGATAGATGCTTCTCTCCGAACACTTGATCAAACACCCTCACAAAAGTACCCGGCCAGCCGTCGACCTTCTTGCCGATCTCTACGCCGATCAACCAACCTGCAATCTCTGATTTTGTTGCATTCTTCAGTAAGCTCTCAACCCAAGAAAAGAACCCAGCAACTATCAGCCAGACGGAGAAACCAGCGAGCGCAAGGGATACTGCGCTTAGAATCAACTTACCGAGTAAAGACAACACAACAACGACGAGCAAGAGCAGCACTCCGAGTATCACAGTCAGAAGTCCAGTCAGTGCTGAACTCTGATCTGCGGAGCCGTTTATGACGACGGCACCCGGTTGGGCGGTCCCTTGAATGACAACAGCACCCGGCGATTCCAATACCTGCACCACGTCGCCGACGTGCGAATTCGTTGCGCTCAGTCGGTTGTTGTTGGCGATTGGTGTGGGTTCGGACGATTGATCATTTGGGGCTTGGTCGCCAGCCATTGTCGCCTCAGGTTAAAATGCTCCAGGCAGAAAGATCTTCACTTTCTCCCAAACATCGACAATTTTAGGAATCACTTCAACTGCACCAGTGGCGGTCTTGAACCACTCCAGCGCTTCCTTAACACGATTAGGATTCGGCTTGGTCTTGTTGAACTCGCCCTTGAGTTGATCGGCCTCGATCTGAGCGTCTTTCTTCGTGTCAGCGTCGATGGTCGGACTGGCCTTCACGGTGGCGATGAGGCGATCAATGGCTTCGTGGACGCTCTTCAACTCGTTCGAAGTCGATGTTTGCGTGACAGTGGCTCCGGGCGACCCACTGACCTGAGCGGCGTTGCCGACCGTCGAATTGTTGATTTCCATACGATTGGTGTTGACCACCGGCTTGTTCTTCATCTCCCACTCCTGTTCCAAAACTTCAAGGCTCTTGCGGCCGAGCGGTGTGAGCTTCACCATGCACTCGTCGCCCATCCTCTTCAACTCAACTCTTCCTTCGTCTTGTAGGATTTCAAGCTGCGAAATAATCAGATCGCTCGCCCAGCAGTTCGCTTCTGGCAAGTACCGGTAGTTCACCCACGGCCTCGTCGAACTGCTCTCGGATCGCAGTTCTTCCAATGCTCTTCGCCGGAACCGTCTGGCTTCATGGGGCTGCATGGCGACCTTAGGGTTTATGATGATTATCGCAAAATGGATCGACGTGAGCGGGTGGAGCGCCAAGGGCATCAGATCAAATCACCCACGCCCCGCACGCCACGAGATCGCAGGGCCGTCCGCATCGACACCAGGGCCGCTTCGATCATCGCTTCCATGAAAAAGCAACGGACCCACGAAAAACCGTCTTTCGATCTCAACTTGCCTTATCCCGGTCCGTGGAGGCTAACCATGCCTCTTCTCAGCCGGCAATTAACAGTACCTGAGGGTCAACTTCTCCCTAACTACAAACCAACATTGAGGCAAGGTAATCGAGAGTGTATCCTGAAGGATCGCCGCCCCAGATTGGAAGGAAACCGTTGCCTGAATTTGCCGTTCAATCTCTTCTGACAACTCCCACAGTAACGATCTGCGACGTGGGCTGCCGGGGCAGCCGGCGGCACCAAAGCGAGGAAGAGTGCGCGACCGCGACACAACTGGTTTTTCCGTATCGCGGTGTCTACGTGCGGCATCTTGGACATGACCAGGCTGTCGCCGAGGCAAACCAGGTACTGTTTTTCAACGCCAACGAAGGCTACCGTGTCAGTCATCCCGTGCCAGGTGGCGACTCCAGTCTCACGCTGATCCTGAGCGAACCGCAACTTTGTGAACTGGCTCCAGCACGCACAGTTCGTTGCGACGGCGCTACGATCGCATTTCGGCAGCAGCGCCTGCGGATCGATCCGCGGGCTCAGGCGCTCGTGGCACTGCTTCGTCACAGCCTGCGCGAGAACATCGCGGAGCCGCTCGAAGCAGAGATCCTCGCCCTGACTCTTGTGCGGCGTGCTCTGGGGCCGCGCACCACACACGCAGCCGGCGCGAGTGCCGGACGGCAGCGGTTGGTGGACCGGATCAAACTGGTGCTGGCAAGCGATCCGGCGCGACGCTGGAAGCTGGCCGAAATCGCAGCCGAAGTCCGCGGCTCACCGGTTTATCTCACCCAGGTTTTTCAACAAGTGGAAGGAGTGCCCTTGTATCGCTACCAGCTGCGATTACGACTGGCACGCGCGCTGGACCTTCTGGCGCAATATGACGACCTGACGGCCCTAAGCATGGACCTCGGATTTTCCGGCCACAGCCATTTCAGCGCCGCGTTCCGCGAAACTTATGGCCGGTCGCCCTCGGAGTTCAGACAGTCCGCGATACGTCATTAGGGCTCTCCCCGCAAGTCGCTAAAGATTTCGATAGCGACGTCCTCTTCCAAACTGATCTACTGGTCTCACCCGGAAATTGGTTGTTCCTCGAAAGGAAATCTCATGACTGAGAAGACTTGTGCGGCTTGCGATTGCGAGCTGGATTTGAACGCCATCGAAGTTAAGATCGGCGGAAAGACGGTTGAGGTTTGTTGCGATGAGTGCGCGCAGAAGTTGAAGGAAGCGCACGCTTCTACATCCATGGGGAGGAACAACTGACCCATGGACGAAAAGAAATCGCCCGCGATTCGGCGCAGCGTGCAGACGGCCTCGGGCGGTATCAGCTACATGGAACAGGGCGCTGGACCGGTCGCGCTGTTCGTGCACGGGGTGCTTCTCAATGGATATCTGTGGCGTCATCAGCTGGAAGATTTGTCCGATATACGGCGCTGCATCGCCGTGGACCTGCTTGCACATGGCGACACCGAAATCGCGCCGGATCAGGATGTATCCGTTACTGCCAATGCCGGGATGCTCAGAGAGTTTCTCGATGCCCTGAACATTGACCAGGTGGATCTCGTGGGCAACGACAGCGGTGGTGGCATTGCGCAGATTTTCGCGGCCTTGTTTCCGGAGCGCGTGCGCAGCCTCACGCTTACCGATTGCGACGCGCACGACAACTGGCCGCCCGAGGCCTTCAAACCCTTCCTTGCAATGGCCGCGGCGGGCGGTTTACGCGGAGCGCTTGACGCGATGTTGTCGGACAAGAGCATCTATCGTTCACCGCAAGCCCTGGGGCCAGCGTATGAACACCCGGAGCGGCTGAGTGACGAAAGCATCGAAACGTACCTGCGGCCGTTGGTCAGGACCGAGCAGCGTGCGATCGATCTTCAACATTTCCTGGCAGCTTTCGATAACAAACACACCGTTGCCATCGAAGATCGGCTAAAGACGCTGAAAGCGCCGACGTTAATCGTGTGGGGGACGGATGATATCTATTTCGATGTGAAGTGGTCGCGATGGCTGGCTGAAACCATCGCGGGCACCCGGCGGCGGGTGGAATTAGAGGGCGCCAGAATCTTCTTCCCCGAGGAACGCTGGGAGGAATTTGACAAGGAACTACGCGCGCACTGGCTTCTCGCGGAGCAGGAGACGCGATGACTCAGAATGATAAGGCTGAAGAATTCCGGGCGCTGCATATTTGCGGAAAGCCGCTAATCCTTTTCAATATCTGGGATGCAGGCAGCGCTAAGGTTGTCGCCGCGGCGGGGGCGAAGGCGATCGCGACAAGCAGTTGGTCGGTTGCCAACGCTAACGGCTTCGCCGACGGGGAGCGCATTCCGCTGGGGTTGGCGATGCACAATCTGCGGCGAATCGTTGGCGCGACAGATCTGCCGGTGACCGTTGATCTTGAAAGCGGTTACGGTGAAACGTCGGAATCGGTCCAAGAGAGCATCGAGCTCGCAATCAGCGCCGGAGCTGTGGGGTGCAACCTGGAGGACAGCTTTCCGGCGACTGGGAAACTCCGCGAGCAGGCGGATCAAGCGGATCGCATTCGACGCGCCCGGCAGGCGGCGGATGCAGCCCATATCCGATTCTTCATTAATGCCCGGACGGATGTCTTTTTCCAACGGCCGCCCGTAGAGCATGACGATGCCATGGTCGTCGAGGCGATGGAGCGAGCCCGCGCATATGCTGAAGCCGGCGCGGATGGGCTCTTTGCGCCCGGTCTTGTGGATATCGGTCTCATCGCACGCCTCGCTCAGGGGTCGCCGCTCCCGCTCAACATCATGGTCGACGATGCGACGCCGCCGGTGAGCGTGATGGCGGAGCATGGAGTCGCGAGGATTAGCCATGGACCGCGCCCTTACCTGGAGGCGATGAAGACGCTGGAACAAGCGGCGCGGGCCGCTGCATCTGGCGAGCCGCTACTTGCCGGTTGAAGGCAGGCGGAACGGTACATCTACTATGGTCACAACCGCGACGGGGTGCCCCGCGGAGATCGTGGGCAAGTATCTCCACTGTTTTACCGCGGCTATGGCGGCTTGAACCAGCTTCGGATGACCGCTGACTAAGTTGATGTCCTCAACAGTGCCGTCCTGCCGACTCGTACCTGTAAACGTACGTCACCCTCGATGTGCTCCGACTTTGCTTCGCCAGGGTATATCGGCTCGATGCGGGTGAGGAGTCGACGATCCATCGCAGGTCCATCCATCCGTATTGCGTGTCCAACAAAAGAGCTCAGGGGACGTGATTGAACCGGTGGCGGCGCGGCGGGATCGGGCTCGATGCAGTTAGGATCGATAAGGACATCCATGTCTTCCTTCTCGACTCCGGCTATGCCCAACTCCTTTCCCGAGGCCGAGTAGAGCCAATACAAGAAATAGGGCCGGCCGACGATCTCGTCGTTGTGTCTTTTGAGCGCGATGAGATCGCCACGACACTTAGGGCATGCGGCGACGTCGTATCCCACTACAGAATCCGATATCAACTTCACATGACCGGTCGCCAGGTTAATGGAGATCAGGTCCGCGTGTGTCGGAGACATGTCCGAAAGAAGATAAAGCGTGGCGTGGGATTGGTCAAGTTCGGGGCGGCCAAAGTACGAACTGTCGCGCCCTTGATACCTGGCTGGCCCACTGAATAGCAACCTGGTTGTTCGAGTCCGCAGATCGATCTCGTAAACCGAGGTTCGGAACATGTCTTCGGACGCATGCCTTAGAAAAACGACGGCCCGTCCGTCGGGACTGATCCACGGATCTGAGTCGAGTGCCGTTTTGAGTGAGCGCGGTTTTCTTCCCTGACGAGTCTTCTAAGACGATTTTCCGTCTTCCGTGCCGACCCGATCGGCTGCCCAGCCGCCGCGGATTATCATCGCCAGCAGCAACGGTACGCTGAGAGCAACTCGGTTGTTCGACACAGTCTGAACGCGTTTTGATGCTATCACCAGTGACGGGCTGGTGGCCGCGATCAGTTACCACCAGTGCCTAAGGCTCGATCTAAATTGAATGCCGCGCTGATCAAGGATAAATGCGTGAATGCTTGGGGGAAATTGCCGAGCGCTTCTCCACGCACTCCGATCTGCTCCGAGAACAAGCCGAGATGATTCGCGTAGCCTAGCATTTGCTCGAATAATAAACGGGCTTCGTAAATCTTGTCCGGATCCCCTGCCCCCGCTCGCGTCAAGGCTTCGACCAGCCAAAAAGTGCAGATGTTGAACGTACCTTCGGTTCCCTTCAGACCGTCGGGAGTTTTCGAAACGTCGTAACGATATACAAGACCGTCCGAGACCAGCCCTCCCTCGCGCGGCGGTTTGTCGATGGCTTCCAGCGTACTGATCATGCGCGGGTCGACGGGCGATAAAAAGAAGACGAGAGGCATGATCAGCATCGAGGCGTCCAATGAATCACTTCCGTAGTACTGCACGAAGGCGTGTTTCTGTTCATTCCATCCGCGATCCATAATCTCGAGATAAATCTCGTCGCGGGTGCGATACCATTTGCTCCAATCCGCCGGGAACGATCGCTTCTGGGCCAAACGAATGGCGCGATCGAGAGCCACCCAGCACATCACCTTGGAATAGACGAAGTCGCGTTTTCCGCCGCGCACCTCCCAGATGGCCTCGTCTTTTTCGCGCCAATGATCGCAAAGCCAATTGACGAGCTTGCGAAGGTACATCCAGAGCTCATAGGAGATGGGCGTTCCGTGCTTATTAAATAGATACGCCGCATCCATGAGCTCGCCGTAGATGTCGAGCTGGAGCTGACTATACGCGGCGTTCCCGATGCGCACCGGCTTCGATCCCATGTAGCCGTCGAGATTGGGCAGCTCCTCTTCATCCAGGTTGTGCCTCCCGTCGATGCCGTACATGACCTGGAGAGAACCATCGGCTTCAATTTCGTGGCAGCGCTGGTCGAGGTAATTCATGAACGCCGCGACTTCTTCGGTGAACCCGATGCGCATAAATGCGTACATCGTAAAAGCGGCGTCGCGGATCCAGGTATAGCGGTAATCCCAATTTCTTGAACCGCCCAGGCTCTCTGGTAATCCGCAGGTGGGAGCGGCGACGATGGCGCCGGTCGGCTCATAAACCAGAAGCTTTAGCGCCAAGGCAGAACGGTGCACGATTTCGCGCCAACGTCCTTTATAGGTCGACTTGGCGATCCAGCGACGCCAATACTGGACCGTATCGTGAAACAGCCGCTCGCTTTCCGAATCCGACATCACCACCATGCCGCCGTTGAGATGATGCAGCTCGAAACTGGCGGTCTGTCCTTCCTGAAGCGTGAACTCGGCGACGACGCCGCTGCCTTCCTGCGTGAGTTTGACATCGGAAGCTAGCGCGAGTCCGATTGTCTGGGAAAGAAACTTCGCGCCTCCTTCGACGAGTTCGACGGAGTGGGAATCGCGCGCATAGTTGAACGCTGGAAAGCACTCCATGCGGAAAATCATGCAGCCGCGAACCACTTTCACGCGCCGGATGAGGCCGTGAAAGCCCTCGTCGTCGCGAGGCGCGCCGACCGGCATATAATCGGTGACCTCGCCGACGCCTTCGGTCGAGAGGAAGCGGGTGACCAGGACGTTGGTGTCGGGCCAGTAGAGCTGTTTGCGGGTCACGTCGTCGTTCTTGGGAGCGATCCGGAAGCAGCCGCCCTTTTTATCGTCGAGGATGGCAGCGAAAACGCTGGGAGAGTCGAAGTGGGGATAGCAAAGCCAGTCGATGGTACCGTCTTTTCCGACCAGGGCGACCGTTCGTAAGTTCCCGATAATTCCGTGATCTTCAATGGGCAGGTAGGACAAAATCAAAACTCCTGTTTGTAGACGCGAATTTTCAACATAACAGCCGATTCTTAGGGCTGTAGGCTAGAAAATGCTGCTACCATGGAGTACCTGGAGTTTTTGCATGCTCTTACGGCGCCGCTGTGCGGCCGCAGCCGCTTCTTTGGCCCTTTGCCTCTCTTGCACTTCCGGCCTGTGGGCCAGTACCGATTCTTCCGATGACGACGTTCGCGCCAGCCTCAAGAAATTCACTGAGGTCTATCGGACCGTCGAATCCAACTTCGCCGACAAGGTAGATCCGGATCAGGTTCTCTACCACGGCGCCATCCCCTCGATGTTGCGTACGCTCGATCCGCATTCCAGTTTTTGGGATCCGAAGGCCTACGAAGCGCTCCGTGAAGAGCAGGTTGGGCATTACTACGGCGTGGGTATGTATATCTGGGCGCCCGAAGGAAAAGTCACCGTCAACTATCCTTTTAAGGGTTCGCCTGCGTTTCGAGCCGGCATCCATCCCGGAGATCAGATTGTTTCGGTGAACGATAAGAACACCGAGAAGTCGGAGATTTCGCAAGTATCGGCGCTTCTTAAGGGCCCTCGCGGGACCAAGGCGTCTATCGTTGTGCGCCGTCCGGGCAACACGGAATTGATGTACTTCAATGTCACTCGCGACGAAGTGCCGCGCGACAGTGTCAAGACATCGTATTGGATCAAGCCGGGCATCGCGTATCTGAAGATCGATTCGTTCAATGAGAACACCAGCAAGGAAGTGGAAACTCACCTGGCGCGTCTCAACGAGACCAAAATCGAAGGCCTGATTCTGGATCTGCGCGGCAATCCCGGGGGCATTCTACAGGAAGCCGCGGCTGTTGCGGATCGCTTCCTGCATAAAGGCCAAGTGATCGTGACGCATCACGGACGGGCCTCGCAGGAGCAGAAATTCTTCGCGCGTCGCGGTGAGCGCGGGCCGGAGTATCCGATTGTTGTGCTGGTTGACCGCGGATCGGCATCGGCGGCCGAGATTCTATCCGGCGCATTGCAGGATCACGATCGCGCGTGGATTCTGGGAGAGAGTACATTCGGCAAAGGCTTAGTGCAGGCTCCCTATCCGCTGACCGGCAACACGGCTCTGCTGTTGACCATCGCCAAATATTACACGCCGAGCGGACGCCTGATCCAGCGCGATTACGAGCATCGCTCGTTCTGGGATTACTACAGCCGTCGCGAGGGAAAGAATAACGTTCAGGACGCGCATACGACGGATAGTGGGCGCACGGTTTACGGCGGCGACGGCATCACGCCCGATCAAAAATATGCGACGCCGAAGCTGACCAAACTAGAAGCCCAACTCAACGGATCGCTGTCGTTCTATTTCTACGCCGCCAATTATTTCGGCTCTCACAAGGAACCGCTCAGCAAGGACTGGACGCCCAGCGATCAGGAACTGAATGCGTTCCGGGATCTCGCGGTGAAGCGCGGGCTCACGGTTGATCCGGACGATTTCAAACGCGATCGCGCGTGGATCACGGAGCGGATGAAGGAAGAGTTCTTTATAACGGCGTTCAGCAAGGACGATTCGGAACGGCTCGCGCTGGACAACGATGCGGAAATTCGCAAAGGCGTTGAAGCGTTGCCGCAATCGAAAGCTCTGCTCGATAAAGCGAAAGAGATTGTCGCTCATCGGCAGGACGCGGGGCCCGGTATCGTGCAGCCCTAGCTGCCCGCCCATGCGGAGATAGGCAACGAGAATTCCGCGCGCTACGCACTCCGGTTTTTCTAAGGTTTAGAGGCGCGGAATTTCGGAGCCAGCCACCGCGTTGGCGACGAGGTTATGAACAGCTCGCGGCGGATGCAATGTCCGCCCGCAGCCTCTTGGCAATATGATCGAAGCACCCTGACTCGAGCGCCTGACTGAGGCGTTCCCTAGCCAGTCCGTGCCGTCCTTGCGACAGCGCGATATAGCCGGTTTGAAGATTGCGCATCGGCGACACCGGGATTCCAAAGCCGAAGGTACCTGCGTCGTTCTCTTCATCGTGCCTCAGAGTATGCAGAACATTCTGCTGCGAAGAGAAATGATCGAACCAGTCAAAGCCATCCGTAGCCAATCTCGTCACCACGTCATCGACCGCGCCGGAAAGCATCTCGCCGGCGTAATCGATATACCAGATATCGCGGCGCGGGAAAAAATCCAGTTCAGGCGTTTTCAAGAGGTGCTTGCGGAAGTGGCACTGGTACTCGGTCGGCAGGACGGTTCCGGAGCGAAGCTTCTTGACGGGAAGGTACTCGGGAATCGCGAGGAAGAAGATTCCTAAATTGACGCTGAAAGAGCAGGTGGTGCAGCCGATACGGTCCGCCATGTAGGTGTTGAACGGCTCGACGTTCACCACATGCACCTGGCCAGGAACGTTGCGCCAGGCGGTGCGGGCGCGAAACTCGGAGAATCCTTTTAGTTCGAGAAGCGGCCAGATCTTCGTTCTCAATTCGCGGCTGACAATTGTAGTGTCAATCGCGATCTGAAAAGACGGTTCGTAGGTGGGTGGGTTTTCCATTGTCGGCTGAACAGTTGGAACCCGGGCCGGTGCCAAGTAGTCTAACATGGTTCGGTCGTGATCACAACGCTGGAAAACATCATAGGCGACGTGCGCCACGCGCTGCGTCTTTGGCGCCGGACACCCGCGCTGACAGCCGTTGCGATTCTCTCGCTGGCAGTTACGATCGGCCTCACCGGCGTGGTTTTCACGGCGCTGAAAAGCGTTTTGATCGAGCCGCTTCCGTATCAGCGGTCCCACGAACTCGTGGTGCTCCGCAGCGAGGGCCGCGTCGCCAACTGGGTGAGCTGGGCCGATATGCAGGACGTCGCGCGGCGCAATCGGACGCTTTCATCGGTGGGTGTTTACCACTACGCGCTGTTCAATCTGAAGGGCGATTCTGAAAACGCTCCCCAGGCTTTGTACGGGCTTTCCGTGTCGTCGAGCTTGTTTCCGACTCTGGGCGTGGCCCCGATGATCGGGAGAAATATCGTGCCGGAAGAGAACCAACTGGGTCGCGAGCACGAAGTGATTCTGAGCTATGGCTTGTGGGCGCGGCGGTTCAATTCCGACCGTAATGTGGTGGGGCGCTCGCTGGTTGCTAACGGTTATCGCTACACGATCATCGGCGTTATGCCGCAGGGTTTCGATTTTCCGCTGCGCTTGGCTACGACTGTTCGGACTCCATCGCGATACATGGAATTTTGGGCGCCACTGGCTGTCGATGCGACAAAAGCCGACCGCGCGGGTACTAACTTTGGGGCCGTGGCGCGCTTGCGGACCGGAGTCACGCGGATGCAGGCGGCGCAGGATCTCGCTTCGATCGCGGCATCGCTTGCGCGGGAATATCCGCTGAGCAACGCCTTGAACAACCGGGATCGGCCGATTGAACCGCTATCGCTCGAGACGCAGACCTTCGGCCGGGTTCGTCCCGCGCTATTGATTTTGATGGCCGCGGCGGCTATGTTCATGTTGATCGGCTGCTCGAATGTCGCGAACCTGCTGCTGGCTCGGTCTCTCGGACGACAGCGCGAAATCGCGGTTCGCCTCGCGCTTGGCGCACGCCGAGCGCGGCTGGTGCGGCAACTCATGACGGAGAGCTGCGTACTGGCTGTCGCCGGCGGACTGTGCGGATTTTTGCTTACGCTGGCCGCGTGGAAGCTGCTTCCGGTGATCGTTCCCAGCACCATTCCGCGGCTCGATGCTACGCATGTCGACGGATCTATTTTCGCGTTCACGCTGCTGGTTTCCATTCTCAATGGGCTGCTGTTCGGTATCGTGCCGGCGCTGCGGTCGACCGCGTCGCAGGAAATGAACAGCCGCGGCTCGGTTGGGCCGGCTCGAAATCGGCTGCGCGGCGCGTTCGTTGTCGCGGAGATGGCGATCACGATGGTGCTGGTGATCGTGGGCGGGTTGTTGGTGTCGAGCTTCGTGCGGCTGCTTCATGTCGATGTCGGGTTTCAAACCGGCCATGTCCTGGCGTCGATTATCGTGCCGCAAGGAGACGCTTATAAAACCCCGGAACAGCGCGCGCCGTTGTACCATCGCATTCTCGCGGCGGCGCGAACATTACCCGGCGTGGAATCGGCTGGAAGCGTCGATGCCCTTCCCTTCAGCGGTGAGAATAACGGGGCGTCGATTCGGACGGGCGATCCGGGTGAGCCCTCGCAGGGGCCGAACGTCAATGCCGAACTCGATCGCGTGAGCGCGGATTATCTGCCAACCATTGGAGTGAGATTGCTGCAAGGCCGCTGGTTCCGCGAAGAGGACGAAGCGAACGCGTCCGGTACAGCAATTGTCGATGAAGGCGCGGCACGCCGCTTCTGGCCGTTGCAGGACCCTATCGGCAAAAGGCTGTGCATCGACTGCGTCGACGGGCAGCCGCAGACTTGGAAACAAGTAATCGGCGTGGTGAATTCGATCCGGCACTATTCGGTCGAAGCCGCGCCCGATCCGGAGGTTTACGTCGCGGATCATGCCATGGAGCACGCGCAGTTTCTGGTGGTGCGAACGCGCGGGCGCGCGGCGGAACTCGCTGGGCCGGTGCGGAGAATGGTCGCGTCGCTCGATCCGAATGTTCCGGTGTACCTGAGCGCTGAAATGGCGTCGCTGGTTGGCGACACGGTCAGCGACCGGCGATTCACCATGGCGCTGCTCGCGATTACGGGTATCCTGGCGCTCGTGCTGGCGGCTGCCGGTGTTTATGCCGTCGTCTCTTATGCAACGTCGCGGCGGACGCAGGAGATCGGAATCCGGATGGCGCTGGGTGCGACGCGGGGCAATGTGCAAGGCCTCATCCTGGGCGAGGGGATGCAGACTGCGGGCGCGGGGGTTGCCGTTGGTCTTGTGGCGGCGCTCGTCATAATTCGCGTTCTCCGCGGCGTTCTCGTCGGGCTGGGCGATGCTCAGGCTGTCACGGTTGCGTGCGCTGTGCTGCTGGTTGCGGTTACGGCGATCGTCGCATGCTCGATTCCGGCACGGCGCGCCGCGAGCATCGATCCCATGACGGCGTTGCGCGATGAATAATAGGACGATGCGTCCTTCCATCCTGTTTGCTGCGCTGGCGACTGTCCTGTTTTCCTCATGCGGCTCCGAACCCAAGCCCGCCGCGGCCGTCGAGCCACCGAAGAAAGCCGAAGAGCCTAAGCCTTTGAATGAATCGCAACGGTTTCCGAAAGCTAATCTGCTGAATGCTCAGGTTATTGATAAACAACTTCTGGGCAAATCGTTTATGCCCGGCGGAACTTTGGCGCATTACAAGAAGGGCAAGGTCGAATACGACATGTTTGTCGCGGAGTTGCCTTCGCCTACCGATGCTGCTATTTTGCTGCTCGATTGGAAGAAGGGGCTTAGCGACTCGAAGCTTATTCCATCGTTTGGCGGGTACTTCGGGGATGATGAGGGACGGCCGGTGTTTGTGTTTGCTAAGGGGTCGTGGATTGCGGGTATTGCCGGGCTGCCGGAAAAGCAGGCGGATGCGGCGGCTCGAGTGTTGGCGGCGGAGTTGAATTGATGTCAGCTCCGGGAGACTGCTTCATGCCGGGATTGTGAGATAACCGTCGGCAATCTCCGCTCGCTTACGCGCACGGTTCCGTAGGGGTTGTGGATTGCGGGTGTTGCCGGGCTAAAGGAGAAGCGGGGCGATGGCTCGGGTGTTGGCGGCGGAGTTGAATTAATGGGTGGCCGGGAAACCGCTCCCTGCCGGTCACGGCTCGGAATGGGCGGTCGTGGGTTGGAGTGGTGAGTCGGGGTCGGAAGGGAGGGTCGTGCGTTGAAATAGGGCGAACCGGTCATCTGAAATCGTGGGAGGGGACCGCTTCTTCCGCTACGTGGAGCGGCAGGATGCGGCTCGCTTTTACTGATGCGACACCTTGCAGATTTTGCATTTCTCCTTCGACGACCACATAGGGATTGTCGAGCACGTTGGCGCGCTCGCGATCGAAGACGTCCGGCATGATGACGGCATTTGAAATGCCCGTTTCGTCCTCGATACTCAGAAACACGAGACCCTTCGCTGTTCCCGGGCGCTGGCGGCAAATGATGCAGCCGGCGATGCGGATCGCGCGCCCGTTGGGAACGCTTAGGACGCGGTTGGCCGGAACTACGCCGAGTTGATTGAGCCGCTCGCGATGGAACGACATCGGATGACGTCCGATGGTTACCTGAGTGCCTTGGAAGTCCGCATTGAGCCGTTCGGAGTCCGACATGGGCGCCAGGGTGCGCGTCGTGATTGGCGGACATGCCTCGGCGAAGAGAGGGCCCGCCGGCTGAACGGCCACCGCCGAGTTCCATAGACTGTTTCGACGATCCGTTTTTTCGATTGAGTTTAGAGCTCCGGTGAGACTCAGCTTGCGAAGTTCATCTTTGCGTAGCGTGGGGACGCGATTCACAAAATCCTGAATGCTGGCGAACGGGGACGCGGCACGCGCGGCAAGAATCTCGAGACCGCTCTGTTCCCGCAGTCCCTTCACATATTTCAAACCTAATCGGACTTCGCGCAGACCGTCGTTGTTTTCAATCGTGCACAGCCATTCCGAACGGGTGACATCGACGGGCTTGAAATGGAGGCCGTGCCGTTGCGCGTCTTTCACTAGAGTAGCGGGCGCATAGAATCCCATCGGTTGATTGTTCAAGATGGCGGCTGTGAATGCGGCCAGGTAGCGGCACTTGAGATAGGCGCTGGCGTAGGCGATCAGCGCGAAGCTCGCGGCATGCGATTCCGGGAATCCATACATCGCGAACGATGTGATGGATTGAATGATGATGTCCTGGGTCCGTCCGACAATCCCTTTGCGATTCATGCCTTCGCGTAGCTTCACCTCGACATCGCGCATGCGCGCTTCGGAGCGTTTGAATCCAAACGCGCGCCGCAGTTCCTCGGCCTGGCCGCCACTGAATCCGGCTGCGATCATGGCCATGCGGAGGAGTTGTTCTTGAAATAATGGAACGCCGAGCGTACGCCGCAGCACCGGCTCCAGAGACGGATGGAGGCACTCAGCTTTCTCCAATCCCTGACGCCGCATCAAATATGGATTCAGCATTTTTCCGACAATCGGACCAGGGCGGATGATGGCAACCTGCACCACGATGTCGTAAAAGACTTTGGGCTTCAAACGCGGCAAACAGGACATCTGCGCGCGGCTCTCGACCTGGAACATGCCCACGGTGTCGGCCTTTTGCAACGTTTCATAAACCAGCGGATCACCCGAAGGCAAGTGGGCCAGATCGACATCTTCGTTGTATGCATCTTTGATCAGCGTGATGCAATCTTTCAGCACCGCCATCATGCCCAGGCCGAGCAGGTCCACTTTGATGATCCCCATGTCGGCACAATCCTCTTTGTCCCATTGCACAACTACACGACCGGGCATCGTGGCCGGTTCCAGCGGCACGATGGAATCGAGCTGACCTTGGCAGATCACCATGCCTCCCGAATGTTGTCCGAGATGGCGAGGCAGATCCTGTATGGACATGTAGAGATCGAGAAATTTTGCGACGAGCGGATTCTCTATGGATAGGCCGGCGTCGCGAAACTGGCGATCGGCCGTTTCCTTCGGATCCGTCCAGCCCCAGGAGGGAACCATGGCGGAGAGCTTCGAAAGCGTCGGCTCGTCGAAGCCGAGCACCTTGCCGATATCGCGAACTGTCGAGCGGCTACGATACGTTATGACGTTGGCCGTCATGGCCGCGCCTAGTTTGCCGTAACGCTCGTAGACATGCTGGATGACGCGTTCGCGCTGGTCTCCGCTGGGAAGATCGAGATCGATGTCGGGCCACTCGCCGCGCTCTTCGGATAAGAATCTTTCGAAGAGCAATTCCATTTTGACCGGGTCGACGGCAGTGATGCCCAGCGCATAGCAGACGGCGCTGTTTGCAGCCGACCCGCGGCCCTGCACCAGAATGTCTTCGCGGCGGCAGTATTGCACGATGTCCCAGACGATTAGAAAATAGCCGGCGAGGTCGAGTTTTTCGATCAGCGCCAGTTCCTTCTCGAGCTGTGCCTGCGCCTTTTTCCAGAGCAAACCGCGGCAGGGATGGTATCGCTGACGGGCGCCTTCTTCGGTGCGCTGGCGCAAGAAGGAATTCATGTTTTCACCGTCTGGAACGGGATAGCGCGGGAACTGATAGCCGAGATCGGCTAGCGTAAACTGCAAACGATCTGAAAGTTCTTTTGTATTGGCGATGGCTTCGGGGAGATCGGCAAAGAGCGCTGCCATTTCGCTGGCGCTCTTGAGATGCCGTTCGTTGTTGATCGCGAGCAGACGGCCGGCCTCCGTGATTTTCTTTTTGTAACGGACGCACGTAAGCGCATCGAGAGCGGGACGTCCCTCGACGGTGGCATGCGAGACGCCGTTGGTCGCGAGCAGCGGGAGGTGAAAAGTGCGGGCGAGATCGACAAGTGTTTGATTGCGAGCCTCCTGCTCGCGATGAAAATGACGCTGCAACTCGACGTAGACGCTACGCTGGCCGAACGTGTCGACGAGTTGCTGGATATATTGTGGGTCGGGGTCGGACGCGAGACAGACCAGGCCTTGCGAAAACTCCGCGAATTCCTCAGGTGTCGCCGCGCCTTCGCCTTTTTTCGCGCGCAGCTTCATACGCGTGATCAGGCGGCAGAGATTCTGGTATCCCGCGCGCGACTCGGCTAACAGCGGATAGCGACGGCCATCGGTGCAGGTCACTTCGGCGCCGATATGAGGCGTGATGCCGCGCTTCCTCGCCTCGGCATGAAACCGGGGAGCGCTGGAGACATTATCGCGATCGAGGATAGCGATCGCGGGCAAGCCGAGCTCGGCCGCGTGGCCAGCAAGTTCTTCAGGGAGGGAAGATCCCTCCAGAAAGCTGAAAGCAGAGCGGGCGTGGAGTTCGACGTACATTTTATTCGTCTTTTCTTCGCCTATTAATTGTGCGCGTTTTGAGGCCCGCTGTCAACCGGATGTTGTGGGTTGGAGTAACGCGGAGACAGGCACCGAAAATTTCGCGCGATGCACTCTGGCTTTTTCTAAGGTTTAGGAGCCCGGAATTTCGGAGCCAGTCACCGCTGCCATGAGCTGTCCGCTAGGCGACGCGTTGAAGGGCGACTACGGTCATGTCGTCTGCCTGCTCGCCGTGGCTGAAGCTTTGAACGGCTCCGATTACTTTATCGATCATTCCTTCCGGGTTATCAGAACGAGCGGACTTAAGGACGGCTTCGAGGCGGTCATCTCCGAAGTCGTCGCCTCTCGCGGATTCGGCTTCGGTGACTCCGTCGGTGTAGAGGAACAATGAATCGCCGGGTGTCAGTTCGGTTTCGCCATCTTCGCAAACCCATTCCGGGAAGGCTCCGAGGACTGTTGCGGTCGGCTCGAGACGGTCGACGTTTCCCTTGGCACGCATGACGAACGGCGGCAAGTGACCGCAATTGACGTACTTCAGGCGATGCGTGGCGGAATCGTAATCTCCGAAGAACAGTGTCGCGAAGTTTTCCGGCGAAGTGGATTCGTAGAAAAGATGATTGATGGAACGAAGCAAGACGGCGGGCTCGCGCGGGCCGGTTTCGGTCTGGGTTCGAAAACAGGCTTGCAGATTGGCCATCAATAGCGCGGCGGGAACGCCCTTGCCGGAGACGTCGGCCAAAACGATTCCCATGCGGCCGTTGCCGAGATCGAGGAAGTCATAATAATCGCCGCTAACGTCGCGCGCGGGAGCACAGCGGCCAGCGTACTCGATATCACGATAGGTTACACCACGTCGCGGAAAGAGCTTCTGCTGGACGTTCCGTGCGATCTCCATTTCGGACCGAGAGCGGCGGACGTGCTCAACCTGTTTATCCAGAGTCGCGAGAAGACGGGCATTGTCCCATGGTTTTTGGACGAAGTCGGCCGCACCGCGGCGCATCGCTTCCACGGCCAAGTCGATGCTGCCCCACGCAGTCATCACGACGATCGGCGCGGCGTTGTGCTGCGCCTGGAGACTGGCGAGAAGATCGAGGCCTTCCTGACCCGAAGTCGTATCGCGAGCGTAGTTCAGGTCCATCAAAATCAAGTCAAAATCTTTGCCGCGAGCGGCGGCTAGGAGAGCGTTAGGGGAATCGACGGTAACGGCGCGATGACCTGCTCCTTTTAAGAGCAGGCGTAACGCTTCGAGAACGTCCTGTTGGTCGTCGCCTACGAGCACACGCATAAAGGGGCTGCACATTTATGATTACAGACAACACACACACTCGGGGCGGTGTCTACTGGTTAAGGGCACGCAGCGTTCCATAGGGTGGTGTTGAGGGCAGAGGGTAATGAGGACCGCACGTGTCCGAAAATGGGAAAGGAGCGTTTGGATTCGATGCGTCAGATTCTGTTGGCGATAGGATGCTTAGGAATTGCGGGCTGGTTTGTCCTGAGTCCGGCGACAGCGGATCCGGAAGTTCCCACGCTGCACCAACCGGTGGAGATCCTGTTCGATCACTGGGGCGTGCCACATATTTACGCCAAGAACACGGACGATCTTTTCTTCGCTCAAGGGTGGGTGACTGCCCGCGACCGGCTTTTTCAGCTCGACTTGTGGCGGCGGATCGGAAGCGGAAGGCTGGCTGAGGCGATCGGCCCATCCGCAATTCCGCGCGATCGCATGAGCCTATTGCTGCGGTATCGCGGAGATTGGGGAAAAGAATGGTCGAGCTACGCGCCCGATACGAAGCAGATCGCTACGGCGTTCGTGAACGGCATCAACGCTTATATACATACGCTCAGTGGGCAGCGGCCGATCGAATTCCAGATCGCGGGATACGATCCGGGAAAATGGACGCCGGAAGATGTCGTGTCGCGCGTTGCCGGCTTACAGATGATGCACAACGTGTCGTCGGAAGTGCAGCGGGCGATGGATATTACTCGGTTCGGGATCGAAAAAGTGCAGACCTACATGGCGCCCAATCCGTTCCGCGCGCTCGATCCAGCGGCGGGTGTCGATCTATCGACGATTACGACAGACATTCTTAAGGATTTTTCGCAGATCACGAAACCGCTCGCGCTGGGCCAGCAGGGAAGCAACAATTGGGTGGTAGACGGGACCATGACCGCGAGCGGGAAGCCACTGCTGGCGAACGATCCGCACCGTGCGATCCAGATTCCATCGCTGCGCAAGACGGTACACCTGGTGGCTCCGGGTTGGGACGCGATCGGCGCGGGCGAGCCGGCTTTACCGGGGATCGCGTTGGGGCATAACGAACATATCGCTTTCGGTTTCACGATCGTCGGAATGGACCAGGAAGATTTGTATGTGGAAACGCTCAATCCTGATAATCCATTGGAGTATCGGTATCGAGGCGAGTGGAAGAAGATGGAGGTCGAGCAGCAGGACATTCCTGTCAAAGGCGCTGAGCCGCAGACCGTCGAGTTGCATTACACGATTCATGGTCCAGTGATTCGGGAAGATATTGCGCATCATCGCGCTTACGCTTTGCGATCGGTTGCGACGGAGCCCGGGACGGCGGGTTACCTGGCAGGATTGTCGATCGCGCGGGCTTCGGACTGGGACGAGTTTCGATCGGCTGTCGCGCGGTTCAAAGTGCCGACAGAGAACATTATTTATGCAGATACGGGCGGGGATATCGGATGGATCGCAGCGGGTCTCGCGCCAGTGCGCAAGAACTGGTCGGGGTTGTTGCCGGTTCCGGGCGAGAACGGGGAATACGAGTGGAGCGGGTTTCTCTCGATCGACGATTTGCCGCAATCTCATAATCCGGCGAATCATCATATTGCAACGGCGAACGACAATATTCTTCCGCCTGGTTATGACAAGCAGCTCTCATACGAATGGGCGACGCCGGAAAGACATCAGCGGATCGAAGAAATGCTCTCGGCGCATCATAAGTTCAATGTTGAGGGCTTTGAGAAGATGCAGCAGGACATCCTGTCGATTGACGCGCGCCGCTTCATGGCGATACTGGGGCCGTCGTCTCCGCTGGCCGATTGGGATGGACGAATCCGGGTCGATTCGCAGAAGGCGCTTCTCTATGAGCTGTGGGTAGACGAGTTGCCGCGAGCGGTGTTCGGGCCGGATCTGGGAACGCGTGTGGGCCTTTACAGGACGCTCAAGGAATTGGAAGAGCATCCCAATCCGGAGGCAATTTCGACGGCTCTGGAGAGAGCAAAGCAGCGGCTCAACGTCAAAATAGCCAACCAGCCGGTGGATGTGTGGGGGGATTTGCATAAAGTCTTTTTCCAACATCCACTCAATCGAAAGGGGCTGAATCGCGGGCCGTTTGCGCGTCCGGGAGATGCATTTACGGTGAATGCGACGAGCGGTCCGAATTTCCGGCAGACTAGCGGGGCTTCTTTTCGGGAGATTATCGACCTGGCGGATTGGGACCGGTCGGTGATTACGAATGCTCCGGGCGAATCGGGCGATCCGCAGAGCACACACTACGACGATCTGATCACCGACTGGATGTGGGGGCAATACCATCAGCTTCCTTACAGCCGGAGGGCAGTGGAAGCGGTGACGGAACATCGCTTGATGCTGCTGCCGCGGAAGTGAACCGGCGATTTTTCGTTCCCGCCGGCCCAAGACAAGAAATCTGAACGGTTTGGCTGGCTGAGACCGATGAATTCGTACTGAATTCGTACCAGGACTCACTATGGCCTAGGGGACCTGCCCAGACTACCTAGCGTTTACCAGCTTACAACTATCGGGCTAAAACGGTGTGGCAGCGCACGTCTTGCAGGACTCTAGTTTTGGACTTATGTCCCACTAGTTCTATATTTTTGTGCATTTAACCTTTTGGACTAAACAGTTACGATAGTTTTTCTGAAATGAGCCCGATGATATTCTGCCGCCTGGAGGCTTCCAAAAATGCACATGCGACTTTCTCTTCTCGCAATTGCGACACTAGCAGTTTCTTCCGTCGCTTTCGCTCAGACCGACGCTCCCGTCGGCGGGCCGAGCGACGCGTTTCAGATCAACTACGCGTCCAACCTGAGCATTGGTGATTCTGTTGTCAACATCACCAACGCGGGCACGGTTAACGGTGCTGACCCGGCCGGCCGTATCTGCGCGAACGTTTACACTTTCGATCCCGCTGAAGAGCTCATCTCTTGCTGCTCCTGCCTGGTTACCCCGAACGGACTGGATTCCCTTTCGGATCAAACCGACCTGATCAGCAACACGTTGACTCCTGGCGTTCCCACGTCCATCGTTGTTAAACTCATCGCCACGCTGCCTGTCGCCGGAACCTGCAATGCCGGCAATGGCGGTTTCCCGTTCGCTGCTGGCCAGTTGGCTCCCGGTATGCGCGCTTGGGGCACCACGCTTCATGCAACGCCGACCGCCGGCTGGCAGGTGACCGAGAACGCGTTCTCGGTTGCCAGTCTGAGCACGAGCGAAGATTTCAAGGTGACCAGCTACTGCAACTTCATCCAGTCGGATGGAAGCGGCTACGGCATCTGCAAGTCTTGCGCCGTCGGTGGTCTCGGAGCCAGCAAGAAGTAGTTTCGGTTCGGTGGGGTTAGCGTTCTTCCGCGAGAGTTCGCAAATGGGAGGGGACGGGTTCGCCTGTCCCTCCCCGTTCCCACCGAGTTTTCGTTCCTTCCTGTCTTAAATATCCCCGTTAAATAATTCCCGTTCTTTGCTTCAACAGATAATTTCCAGCGATTTCCGTGAAAGCCTGCACCTGGCGAATCTGCCAATCGGCATTATGACCCACTTCCCTGGCCATTAATAACGCGACGCGCGGCGCCATTTCAATGGCAGCTCTCGCGTTCAGAAACAGGGCGCGGGTCCTGCGAGCCAGCACGTCATCCACATTTATGGCCATTTCGTGCCGCGCGGCCCAAACGACCTCGGCGCCGGTGTAGGGCAGAGCCGGATGGAGCGGCGTCCCTAAGTCGGGATCCTGCTCGACCAGTTTCAAAAGATCCGGCGCGTCGGAGCCGTATACGCTCAGATGGCCGAAGCGATCGGAGTTGGTGTAGAAGCCATGGATGTTGAGATGCTGCGTAACGCAGTCTTTTTCGGGAAGACCGGCGAGGGTCGCGGCCTGGTTGACGCAGTCTTCGGCCATATGGCGATAAGTGGTCCATTTGCCTCCGCAGATGGTGACCAATCCCGACGAATCGATGCGGATGGAATGATCTCGGGATAAAGCGGCGGTGTTACCGCTCTCGCTCGAACGAACGAGCGGACGGATTCCGGTGAAGACGCTGAGAACATCCTCGGCAGTTGGTTTCCTCGAGAAGTAGAGGGAAGCGGTCTTGAGGATGAATTCGATCTCCTGTTCCTGCGGCACCGGTTCCAGCGAAGGAGTGGAAATGGGCGTATCGGTGGTACCGACAACAACATGATCGTGCCAGGGAATGGCAAACATCACGCGGCCGTCGCTGGTATGAGGCACCATGATGGCGGAATCGCCTTCGAGAAAGCTGCGGTCGAAAACGAGGTGGACGCCCTGGCTCAGGGCCATCATGGGCTCGGCCGAGGGATCGGCTTCGCGCCGGAGGTTATCGCTGAACGCACCAGTCGCGTTGATGACCACTTTCGCCTGCGCCGGAAACTCTTCGCCGCTTTCGGAGTCGCGCACGATCACTCCGTCCACCAGGCCGTCGGCATTCTTTGTCAGCCTGGTGACTCCGGCGTAGTTCAATAGCGTCGCGCCGTGCTCGGCCGCGGTCTGGACGAGATTCGTGAGAAGGCGAGAGTCATCGAATTGGCCGTCGAAGTAGATGACGCCACTTCGGAGACCTTCGGTCTCAATAGCGGGCAGCAATTCCAGGGTTTCCGCCTTCGACAGGATTCGCGAAGCGCCGAATCCGTATTTGCCGGCGAGCAGATTGTAGAGTTTCAGGCCGATGCCGTAGAACGGGCTTTCCCACCATTCATACGTCGGGACCACAAATCCGAGATTGCGGACCAGGTGCGGTGCGTTTTGAAGCAGCAGACCCCGCTCTTTGAGAGCTTCCATCACGAGCGAGAGATTGCCTTGTTCGAGGTAACGAACGCCGCCGTGGACAAGTTTCGTGCTGCGGCTGGAAGTACCTTTGCCGAAATCGCTTTGCTCCAGAAGGAGCACGTCGTATCCTCGGGTGGCGGCGTCAATCGCGATGCCGACGCCAGTGGCGCCGCCGCCGGCTATTATGAAGTCCCAACGGTCACGGCGAGCCCGGGCCCGCCGTGCCATCTCGACTCTGTCCATAGGAACAGAATAACTGTCCTTGCGTGTATCGACTAGAACATTAACTTCAAACCGAACTGAATCTGGCGTGAGGGATAGGTGGTACGGATTTGACCGAAGGCCGCCGAAGTGGACGTCGTGTTCGGCACGCCGAAGTTCGTATGGTTCAGAATGTTGAAAAATTCGGATCGGAACTGGAGCTTGGCGCGCTCAGTGATCATAAAGTTCTTGTCGACGGCCATGTCCCATTGCTCCAGACCCGGCGCGCGAAAGGCGTTGCGTCCCAGGTTGCCGAACGGAGCGCTCGCCGTCGGCGTTGTAAACGTGTAGCCGGCGAAATAGGTGTTAATCATTTGGGACGTGCTCTGGCTCGCCGCGCTGCCCGATACGTTGGGGCGCAGAAACGCCTCACCGCGATAATCGTTCGTGAGGCCGGTGACATCGTTTGCGGTCGATGGCGAGTAAAACACATTGATAGGCGTCCCGGTGTTTGCGGTGTTGATGGTATTCAGTTCCCAGCCGCCAAGGACCGCGTCAAACACAGGGTTCATATTGGAGCCGAACTGGCGGCCCTTTCCGAACGGCAGCTGATAGATCACGCTGGTGATGTTGATGAGTTTGACATCGAAACTGGTTGGACCGCGCTCCGCCGCGAGATCGCGAATGTTTTGCGGATTGGCTTCGTAGTATCCGGCATAGTATTCGAGAGCCTGCTCGGAATCGCCCAGCGCTTTGGACCAAGTAAACGAATTCAGGAAATAGAGACCATGCCCAAAGCGGTGTTCCAGGCGGGCGGAAAGACCGTTGTAATCGTTGTCGCCGGCGGGATCGAGCCAAGTGATTGGGCCGAAGGTTTGAATCGGACGCCGCGCCTGCACTCCTAGGGTTTGGCCGGGAAGATTCGGATATGCCTGATTGTAGTCGGCGATGATCGGCAGCCGCAGGCTGTGATTCCCGTTGTAGGCCAGTTCCACGAAGGTGTCTTTGGTTATTTCGCGCTCGATGGAGAACAGCCACGATTGAATGTAGGGCCATTTGGTGTTGGCCGGGATGTAATCGATGTTGGAGGTGAGCGGGTTGAAGTTCGCGGAATTGTCGATGCCCGTCGTGAAGCTGTTCTGCGTGGTGAGAAAAGTAGACGGCACCGCGCCGCCGGCAGGTATGGACTGCGTCAGAATTCCGAAGATCGCCTGCGGAGCGTTGATCCCTTCCTGTGCGCTTCCGGGCCGGTTGAAGAACGAATAGCTGATACCGTATCCGGCGCGCATGACGGTTTTGGAATCCAGGCTGTAGGCGAGACCCAAGCGCGGGCCGAAATCCTTGTAATCGGGATGAACCAACGCACGATTGTAAAGGCTGCCGCTCGTTGCCTTGATCAGCGTGTCGGTTGAGGGATCGAAATTCGTCCAGTTGTTGTCGCGCTCCCAAATGGGGGTCGCAAATTCCCAACGAAGTCCGAGGTTCAAGGTGAGCTTCGAATTTACGCGGAAGTCGTCCTGAAAATACAGTGCGTGGACGTGCTGACGGAGATTCGTGACGAACTTGTTGCCGAGTTGGATGGTGCTGGGAAGTCCAAATATGAAGTCCGCGAGATTGTAGCTGGTGGAATCCGACTTGACGGAACATCCGGAGGCCTGACCGAGTTGAGCGCAGGTCGGCTTGCTGAACTGTCCGGAATACGTGTCTTCGCCATAGAGAGGATTCACGTCGAGGACTTCCGTTCGTATGGCCACAAATTCATAGCCCATCTTGAGAGCGTGCCGGCCCTTCAACCAGGAATAATTGAGCTTGGGATCGAAAGAAGTCGGGTTCTGAAACTGCGGGTTGCTGGTTTGACGTCCGAATTGCGAAAACCCGCTCACCGCTTGAGAATTCAATCCTCCGGTAAGATCGGGCGAAGTGGGCAGGCCAGGAATACCGTAGAGAGCCTCCATGCTGGGGCCGCCGAGGTCGGCCGGCTGCTTACCGGCGAGAACGTGGGAGAAGCCGAAGCGCGCTTCCAAGAGCGAATCAGAAGTTATTGTCCACGTGTAACCGATTGCGGCCTGTTGCTGGATCGCGTGAATGAAGCCGTTTCCGTTGCCGCCGGATGCGCCGCTGATATCGGGGGCATAATACTGCAAATCTTTGCGCTGGCTGAAGCGCAGGAACGCATTCATTTTGTCGCTGATCTGGTAATCGAGGCGCGCGTCATATTTGTCGTAATAATCCCGTATCGGCAGCAGCGCTTCGTAGTTATTCGAGATACCTGATCCCGTCGGAGAGGGCAATCCGTTGAGAACTTGAGCCGCGAACGGATTGAGGGTCGAAATCGGGATGGGCGTGTTCGCGGGATACACGACTTTCGTCAGCGGGTCGACCACAGTGACGGGCAGCGTGCCGTTGCGTTCGGCGAGCGATGGAAGAGAGTCAAAGTTGAGATAACGCTGTAATTGGCGGTAGCCTTCGTAGTCGCCGAAGAAAAACAGCTTGTTCTTGATAATCGGACCGCCGATGGTGGTTCCGAACTGATTACGCTGCAGGGTGGGCTTTTGGAACACCGTTGGGCTAAACGTAAAGCCCGCCGCGTTCAAATCGGTATTGCGCAGGAACTCGTATGCCGTGGCGTGGAACTGATTCGTGCCGGATCGCAGGGCTGCGTTGATCACTCCTCCTCCGACGCGTCCGTACTCGGCGCTGAAGTTACTGGTGATCACTTTGAACTCGGCCAGCGCGTCCGGCGAGGGCTGCACGACCTGGCTCGAATAGCCCTGGTTGCTGGGAGAATAGGCGTTATTGTCCAAACCATCCAAGAGGAAATTGTTGTATGTGCTGCGCATACCGTTCACGTTGAAGGCGGCTTCGCGCGGCGTGCCGGTGGGTGAGAACGAGAAGGCCATGGGCGAGCGGTGAATGTTGGTTGAAAGGAGCGCGAGATCGGCGTAATTGCGGCCGTTGAGGGGCAGTTCGACGATCTGCTGTGTATGGATGACCTGATCGTGTTCGCTCGAGTCGGTCTCAAGCGGAGCGGCCACACTCGCGACCTCGACGGAGTCTGTTACAACGCCAACCTGCATGGTGATGTCGACACGCTGGCGGGCATTTACGTTGACGGTGACATCGGTGGTTTCGAATTTCGAAAAACCGTTCAGTTCCGCGGTGATTTTATAGCGGCCCACGCGGACGTTGAAGAAATCGTAATTACCGTCGCTATCGGTCGTGGTTTTGGCCTCAATGCCTGTGTCCTGGTTTGTCAATGTCACCGCGACCTTCGGAACCGCCGCGCCAGTGGCGTCGTGGATCGTTCCGAGCACCTCGGCGGTATCGAATTGGCCGAACACGGAAGGCCCGAAGAGCAGAAGAATGGCCAGAACATGAAGTCTCAAATCGTGAATCACACGCATTGTAATAACCCCCTTCAAGATGAACAACCCCGAACGACACCGCCAGCGCGGACGAGATGGCGGTGTAGATTGACTGGAGCCGCGACAGCGCGAGGGCGCGGCTTCCGTGAAGCATTAACATTGGCCACGATAACGCAGGAGTATCGGAATCGGTGCAACAAACCGATTACAAATCATTGAAGACACAGAGACATTCACCTTTCAATTTCCCGTATGATATTGTCTAGTGTGCTTACAGCGTCATGTAAGCGAGAAGTTCAAAGGAGATAGTCGTATGGCCTCTGTGATGTCATCGCCAGCGGAGAACCGGGTTCGTATTTCCGCGACAAAACTTCTGATCAATAATCGCTGGATCGAAAGCGAATCCGGCAAGACTTTCCCAACCATCAATCCGTCGACCGGAGACGAAATCTGTCAGGTCGCGGAAGCCGATGCTGCCGATGTGGAGAAGGCTGTCCGGGCAGCCCGGGCGGCATTCGAGCGCGGACCGTGGAGAAAAATCGCCGCATCGGAGCGCGGGCGTTTACTAAACCGCCTCGCGGATCTGATCGAAAGCAACGCCGACGAACTGGCTCGGCTGGAATCTCTCGATAACGGCAAGCCCTATTCCATTGCGAAGGCGGTGGATGTTGCGGCGACGGTCGGCTGCTATCGTTATTTCGCGGGCTGGGCCGATAAGATTCACGGCAAAACGATCCCCGTCGATGGCGACTACTTCTGCTATACGCGGCATGAGGCTGTCGGCGTGGTGGGACAGATTATTCCCTGGAATTTCCCGTTGCTGATGCAGGCGTGGAAACTCGCTCCCGCACTGGCCACCGGAAACACAGTGGTTATGAAACCGGCGGAGCAAACGCCTCTTTCCGCGCTGCGTATCGGTGAGTTGATCGTGGAAGCGGGGTTCCCGGAAGGCGTCGTGAATCTGCTCCCCGGATACGGTCCGACGGCTGGCGCCGCGATTGCGCGACACATGGACGTCGACAAGGTTGCGTTTACTGGCTCGACGGAAGTTGGCCACCTTATTATGGGAGCCGCCGCCCAATCCAATCTGAAGCGAGTCACGCTGGAATTGGGCGGGAAGAGTCCGAACATCGTTTTCGCGGACACCGATATGGATGAAGCGGTCGAAGGGGCTCACTTCGGGTTGTTCTTCAATCACGGCCAATGCTGCTGCGCGGGATCGAGAGTATTCGTCGAGGAAAAGATCTACGATCAGTTCGTTGAAAAGAGCGGCGTTCGCGCGAAGAATCGGACCGTGGGCGATCCGTTCGATCCCAAGACGGAGCAGGGTCCGCAGGTAGATGAAGCGCAGTTCGACAAGATCATGAGTTATATCGACTCGGGACGGAGCGAGGGCGCGAAGCTGGTGTGCGGCGGTGCACGAGTGGGAGATCGCGGCTACTTCGTCGAGCCGACCGTGTTCGCCGATGTTCAGGACGATATGAAGATCGCACGAGAAGAGATCTTCGGACCGGTAATGAGCATCATTCCGTTCAAGAGCGTCGATGAAGTGGTGCAGCGCGCTAATCGAACTGAGTATGGATTGGCCGCTGCGGTGTGGACGCGCGACATCAGGAAAGCGCATGCAATCGCAGATAACGTTCGAGCTGGTACGGTGTGGGTGAACTGCTATAACATTCTGGATACCAGGGCTCCGTTCGGTGGATTTAAACAGTCGGGAATCGGGCGAGAGCTCGGCGAGTATGGACTGCAGCAATACACCGAAGTGAAGTCCGTGATCATGAAGCGCTAGCATTATCCACAAATTGACGGCGGGCGTGAGAGTCAGCGCCCGCCGATTCACATCCAGCTACGAGCAGTGGTAGTAGCAGGGGTGTTCGCGATAGCCTGTTTGAAATTGCTTCCGCGCTTTGTACCTCACTTCAGTTGTTTATTGGCGCTTTCTTTCATCGCGCCGGTTTCTCAGGCTCAGGATTTTCGCGGCAGCCTGGCGGGAATTGTGATGGATTCAAGCGGCGGCCGCATTCCGTCGGCCGACATCGTTTTGCAATCCACAGAATCCTCACTCGAACGGCAAACTAAGAGCAATAGCCAGGGAGAATTTCGCTTCAGCGATTTGCTGCCCGGTGCTTATAAGGTGACGGTTCGCGCACCGGGTCTGGCGGACGCGAGTTCCACGGTGACCGTTACGGTCAGCTTTGCGCGCGACATCGTCGTCACGCTCAAGCCAGCTCCATCGCAGCAGACATTGAATGTTGAGGGAGAAGCGTCTTCCATCGTCACCCAACCGATGGATACCAGCAGCGCCGTGCACGGTGGCGTAGTCACTTCGCAGGATCTGGAAACGATTCCATTGGCCATGCGCAGCTTCGCAAACATCGCCTACCTGGTTCCGGGAACCGAGCCAGTTGAGCCATCCGATCCCACGAAGGCGCGCATCACCGCAGTGTCTTTCGGCGGAAGTTCGGGACTCAACGATGTGCTTTCGGTCGATGGAGGCGACAACTCGGACGACTATATCGGCGGATTTCTACAGAATTTCTCGCCCGATGCGATTCAGGAATTTGCGGTCCAGACTGCGCAGCAAAATGCGGACACGGGTCGCTCGGTGGGCGGTTCGGTGGTGATCACGACCAAGCGTGGCACGAATCTTTGGCATGGCGAGGGCGCTTTCTATGAACGCGCGGCCGCTCTGGATGCGCGTTACCCCATCGAGAATCCAGCGCCTCTGCCCAAGCAACCGTTCTCGCGGCAAAATTACCTTGGCACAATCGGCGGCCCCATCATAAAGGACAAACTCTGGTTCTTCGCTTCTTACGAAGGCGTCCACGAAGACGCCAGTATCGCGTATAGCCCGGCAAGTCTCAACCAGTTCCAGGCTCTATCCTCGCTAGCCGCGCAAGGACTTATTCCGGGAGTGAGTTCGATCCAAGTTCCCAACAACGTTTCGGTGCCATTCCGTGACGATCTGGCGGATATTCGCTTTGACTGGGCGCAGTCCTCCCGCTCGCAATGGTTCCTGCGAGCGTCGGCCGACAACTACACCACGGACAACGCCTTCGTGGAACAAGCCACGCTTCCAAACACTGGCGCCACTTCACACTCCAATTATTGGAATTCAGTGCTGGGACACCAGTTCATTTTCAACCACGCGTGGTTGGGCACTTTGACGCTCGATGCCAGCGGACTGCGCCTGGCGGAATCGCGCAATTCGGATCTCGGATTCGCGCTGGCCTTCCCGTTCAGTTCCACGTCGCAGACGATTTCAGGTTTCGAGACTTTCGGCGACAATCAGTTCGTTACACCGATCACCGCTTTCCCGGTGCAGCGGGATCAGGAAAAATACCAAATTAGATACGATGTGATCCATTCTTCCGGGAAGCACGCCGTGAAGTTTGGCGTGGACTTCATCCACGAGCCGGTGCTGAGCGGGGCGCTTCCCTCCAACGCCGAGAATCTTACAGTATTTGCGCAGAACCCCGCGGATTATCTCGCCAATCCGCAACAATTCGCCGTGGATTTAAATTGCACGCCCACGGCAACGCTGCAGGTCACCGATGGGACTACTTGCACGAGCACGCCAGCGGGAAATGGCAGCTTCGTTCAGAACGTGCAGCGGCTTGGGTTTTACGCGCTCGATTCGTGGCGGGTGACATCGCATTTGACCATTAACTACGGTCTGCGTTACGACACGACGTTCGGACTTTTCACAGCGTCGGGAAGATCGCAATTGGATAATCCCGCGTTGCTGACGCTGAAGGCGCTACAGGTCCCCTTCTTCGAGAACTGGGGCGCTCCTCACGATTACCGCAAGGCGTTTGGGCCGCGCTTGGGAATCGCTTATGCATTGGGGCAAAGCCGCAGCACGGTCTTACGCGCCGGCTTCGGGCTCTTCTATAACGACCTGGCTCAAAATGGCTGGGTCACGGCGTTTCAGGCTGTCAATCAAGCCCCGGGGTCTTGCGTAAATCCGACGGATACGGGCTGTGTTCCGGGGTCGGCAAACGGCGGGGCTGGCGCGCTGATCGATCCGGATTATAAGACGCCGTACGCGCTACACGCCACGGCCGGCATCGAACACGCTTTCAATTCCCACTGGATGATCAGCGCGGATTGGACTCACGAGAACGGCGTCCATGCGT
This sequence comes from Bryobacterales bacterium, assembly GCA_963802915.1. GTDB lineage: Bacteria > Acidobacteriota > Terriglobia > Bryobacterales > Bryobacteraceae > JAICMB01. The sequence continues at coordinate 220,450 of CAWDKQ010000013.1, read as the reverse complement.
ATCGGCGGTATCAATATCAAGCGGGCTACACGTTATTCTCTCCGCTCTTCGCGCAGGATGTCGCCACGCAACTGCAGAATGTACCGGATGTTTCTGTTTTCCGGACTGATAATCGCTCGCGGTATGACGGGCTTTCCGTCCATCTGCAAGCCAATGTTTCGCGATTCAGCCTGGTATTCAATTACACTCTGTCGTCGGCCGAAACCTGGGGCTGCGTCCTTGGTGAACTTTTCGACTATGTAAATGGTGTTTGTAATCCGCTCCAGGCATTTGCCAAGGGCGATTACGGACCGTCTGGCGAAGACGTGACGCATCGGGCGGTGCTGGCGGGGATTGTTCATCTACCAGGCGGAATCGAACTGTCCTTGTTGAGCCAGGCGGAAAGCGCGCGGCCTTTCACTTTGACGACGCCGGTGGATGTCAACGGCGTGGGTGATACGCTCGACGATCGCGCGGTGGTCAACGGCGTTCAAACCACGATGGATCAATTCCGCGGTACGCCGTATATCCAGACCGACGTTCGAATCAGCCGACCGTTTACTTTTCATGAACGCTGGCATGCGGTGCCGTTTATCGAGATGTTCAATTTGTTCAACCGCAACAATCCGGGCGCCAATTATGTCACGAATCTTGCAGCGCTGCCGACGCCAGTCAACAATCTTGCCAACGCTACTGCGTTTTGCCTGGACGCGAGTTGTACACAGACGCAACCGATCACGAGTTTGAATCAACTGCGCGTGCCGGCCGGGGCGCTGGGGGATTTCTTCGGTCCCGGCACGACGGTCGGCATCCCATTTGCGGCGCAGTTAGGTTTCCGTTTGAGCTTCTAGGCTAGCTGACGGCGGCGAGAACGGGCGGCGAGCCCTTCTCTACGATTAGTTTTTGAGCGACGATCCTGGCATAAGCCGTGTGCGGCGAGCCGGCCGCCCAGAAGAGACAGACCATGCCCCAAGGCTCGTCGAAACGGGTCTTGCTCGCTTTCACCATGGCAGACATCTTCTGCTGTAAGGCTTGGCGCTTGCTCTTGAACTGGTTGTTCTCGATTAAGGTGGTGGGATCGGCGTTGCCTACGAATGTTCGTGTGTCTTGCACAAGCGAGCCGGCCTCGACCATGGCTTGCGCCCAGTCCATGATCACCATGACGTCCCCGACCAGATACTTCACCCGAGCATCCTCTATGCTGAGGCCGACCAGCGGACCGAGGTTGACGTTCGCACCGATCTTCAGCGCCTGTTGCCAGATGGGGTCATCAACAACTCGATAACGGAGGGCGTCGATCGTCTGATGCTGGGGGTCGAGGAGCGCGCGGAGCGCCTGCCGCCCAATCTCGAGATAGTAGGGCTTGGACCGCAGATTGCCGTTCGCGTCGAAGAACATCGCATTGCAATCGGCATCGCCGAAGGATGTTCGCAGAACGCAGGTCGAGGGACCGCCGTCGACGAATTGATTGAGAATAGTTTCCTTAGCCGGACCAGTGAGAAGATTCAGCGCGATGAACCCGGTCAGGTAATCGCCCATGATCTGCTGGTTGGTGTTTTGGTTCAGAGCAAAGTGCACCTGCTGGCAGCTCAGGTTCGGGAGCGCGATGGCTTTTCCCGCGCGGTAGGCGGTGGTTGCCATCACGGAATCGAATAAGACCTTGCGTAGGGCTTCATCGCGCGCCAGAGGTTCGACGATCGCGGTGATTCTGTTTCCCGTTGCTGTCTCCTTGATCGTGACATCGCCCGTGACCGCGTCGGTGAGGATCTCACTGTTGCGAACCAGCTCGGAGACGGTCAGATAATTTAGAATTCCGAGCAAGTTGATTTTGAGCGTGGTCCCGCGTTTGCGCGTTTCCGAGAGCACGCTATTCAGCATCTTTACGCCCGGAGCGAGAACGCCGCCTGCTTGCATTCCCTGTTCCATGGCCGTAAGCAGACTGAGGTCGCCGTCGAGCGCCTTATGAACTGCGAGGTTCGACGCAGAGTTCAATCGAGCGGGCTGGATCTCGTATTGAAAAGCTGCCTGGTCGTCGGTAAGGGCGGAGAGAACGACGTCGACGGAAGCTTCGAGGCTGTGGTTCAGGCCGCCCATCATTGCCTCCGCGAGCGTCTTGATCTCGGCCGGAGTCAAATCAGCAAGGAGCATCTTGTCACCCGTAGGATCGGTGCTGATGGCGCCCAGGACCGAAGCGATGAGGTCCATGTCGCCTCGTTCCGCGGTAATTCCGGCCGAGGCGGAGAAGTCGGCCTGTAAATTGGTTCCGCTTTCGCGAAAGAAGCTCAGTTCGATGGTATCGGCGTCTTTTCGCCGCGTCCGCACTTGGTACGATCCTGAAATGCAGAAGCTCACGGTGAGCCCCGCGGTCGGGCCCGCCTGCACGGCGACGGTTCCGGCACCTAATGGAAGATCGACTGAAGCCAAAGGATTCGGTGAGGCCGTGACGCTCACTCCGCCCGATATCTTGAGGCTTCCCTGCCCCGAGACCGTAGCAATGTCGTTGAGGGCGAGAAGATTGAGATCGGCGATGTCCGAGGGAATGACCAGGGACGATAATGTCTGCCCGAGAGCATTTCCCAAGGTGGGCTCACCTGAACCCAGCGGGAAGGCTTTCAGATATTCCATGCTCACGGCGGTGTTTTTGTCGAACCCGAAGGTGAGGTCGCCATCGCAGCCGCTGACGCCGAGATCGAGCGATCCGTTGAAGCCGACAGAGACATAAGCGGTACGATCCGGCACCTTGGCAGGCGCGTGAAACGGATCGGCGTCAAAGAGATTCGTTGTAGGACTCGCGTTGACGCGAATCTTAGCTTCGGCAGCGGGTGTGATGTCGATCTCCGATTTTGTGTTGCCGAGCTGAAATTCGTGCTGCACCTTGGACTGGAACTGGATTGGTTTGGTGGCGGCCTGGCTGAGAATGCTGTCTTTTCGCGCCAGAAAATCCGGAAACACAGCGAGGTGCAACAGTTCGGTTTTGAGATATTTGACCAAAGAGGAGGGTTGTGTCAAATCGATTTTTATAGTTTCGACTGGTTTGTCGAGTTGATCCGTGATTTGGATGTCGGGCATGACCGTGCTCCTTTACGACTGTCTACAGATCATATCGTGGAAGTCACGCGCGTGGAATTGGCCGAAATTTATTCGTTGTGCAGCGCTTCCATAGGATCGATGCGTGTGGCGCGGCGCGCGGGGACGTAATTTGCGATGAGCGCCACCGTAAGAAGCAACGCGGCGACTCCGGCCATTACGGCGGGATCGAGCGGCGCGACGCCGTAGAGCGATGCGCGCAACGCTGAGGCCAGGGCCGCTGCGCCGGCCATTCCGACCAACAGGCCGAGCAGCGCGGTCTTGATTCCGTTGCGGACAACCAGTGCTTCGAGCTGCCTCGGCGTGGAGCCGAGCGCCATGCGAATTCCGAATTCGCGGGTCCGCTGCGCGACGCCGTAGGAAACGACGCCATGAATGCCGAGCGCGGCCAGCAGCATCGAGATGGCCGCGAAAACCGCCAGCAGCGCGGTGGAAATGCGCGGCGCGGTGTCGGCCAGCGACATATATTCGTCCATGCTGCGGATCTGGAACACCGGCTGGCCGCGATCCACGGACCACACGGCCTGCTTCACGGCTTTCACCACGGCCGCGTATCCATGGTGGTGCGCACCGCCAGCGCCATGGCCTTGTCCGGCATCTGCTCATAAGGCGCGTAGATGGTCGGCTCCGGCTGTTTTTCCAGGCCATAATGATGCACCTGGCCGACGATGCCGACCACTTCGCGGAATTGGCCCCACAACCGCATGCGGCGGCCGATGGGATCCTCGTTGGGGAAATACTGGCGCGCCAGCGTTTCGTCGATCAGGATCACCGGCGGTGCGTCGGGTCCATCGCGATCGGAGAGCAGCCGGCCTCGCAGCAGCGCGATTCCCATGGTGTTCAAATACCGCGGGCTGATGCGCCGGAAGTCGGCGACTAACGACTGCCCCGGCGGCAGGGGACGATTTTCGATGGTGAAATACTCGCGGTCGTTTTGCTGGCCGAGCGGCAGCACGTCGGTAAGGCCGGCGGATTGAATGCCGGGTATGTGCTGCACGTTGTCGATCACGCGGCGATAAAATGCGGCCTGTTCGCGATCGTTCTTATAGAGATTGTCGGTGGGCAGGCGCATGCGAAACGTCAGGACATGATCGGGCCGTATGCCCGGATTTACGTGTTGCAGATTCACGAAGCTCTTCATGGCGAGTCCGGCGCCGATCAGCAGCATGCTGGCGAGCGCGACCTCGCCGGCGACCAGCAAACTCCACACCCGCGAGCGGCCTTGCGGCGAGGAAGACGTTCGGCCGCCCGCCTTCAAGCGCATCGTTCACGTCGGCGCCGGCGGCATACAGCGCCGGAATCAGTCCGAAGATCAGGGCGGCCCCGATTGAGATCAGCAGCGCGAAGAGCGAGCGCGCGGGCATCCACGCCGATGCGCCGGCCGCACGATCTTCGGCTCCGGCCTCCGCCATCGGAAGCGTGTTGGGCAGGACCGCGCTCAGCAGGTCGACGCCCCAGACGGCGAAAAAGACTCCGAGCGCGCCTCCGCATGAGGCTCAGCAGCGAGGCTCTCGCTCAGAATCTGCGCGATCAGACGGCCGCGCCGCGCGCCCAATGCCGCGCGAATCCCCATCTCCTTGCGCCGGCCGGTGACGCGCGCCAGCAGCAGACTCGCCACGTTCACGCAGGCCAGCAGCAGAAGAAGTCCCACTGCGCCCAGGAGCAACAGCAACGCGGGCCGGATGTATTCGAAGAGCGCCTGTTTCATCCCGACGACGGTCACGTCCCAGCCCGCCAGCCGGGGCGTCTGGGCATCGATGCGGCGCGCGATGGCGCTCAACTCGGCCTGCGCCTGAGCGATAGTGACGTTCGGCTTCAGGCGGGCGATGACGCCGAAATCGTGATCCACGCGGTCTCTTGGCGCGCAGTTGCGCGATCGGCCATGGCACGTACAGGTCGGTGGGCAGCGGCTGCCAGAAATCCGGCGCGAGCACGCCGATGACGGTGTACGGCTCGCTATTCATGGTGAAGGTTCTTCCGATGACGTGCGGGTCCGATCCGAAGCGGCGCTTCCAAAACCCGTTGGTGAGCACGGCGACCGGGTAGCGCGCCTGCCCCGCGCCCTCAGCCGCCGTGAAGCCGCGTCCGAGAACGGTTCGCGCGCCGAGCATCGACAGGAAATTCGTGGTCACGCGCAGACCGGTCACCTGCTCGGGCTCGCCCTCACCGGTCACCGTGCCGGTGCCGACTTCGAGCAGCGCCATCTCCTCGAAGGATTGACTCTGCTCCTTCCAGTCGAGGAAATTCGGCCCGGACGGCCCTTCGCGCTTGATGCCGTCCTTCAAATCCGTCTCCCAGATCAGCGCGAGGCGATCGGCGCCGGGATACGGCAACGGACGCAGCACCACCGAATTGACGACGCTGAAAATAGCGGTATTCGCTCCGATGCCGAGCGCGAGGACCAGCAACGCCACGATGGTGAAGCCGGGCATCTTGAGCAAGGTCCGCGCGGAGTAGCGCAAATCCCTCAGCAGAGTGAGCATTTGGTCAATTCAAGGCACGCGACGGTCCGTTCGCGGGGGCCGCAAGTAGCTGAGTGCGTAGGTTACTGCGTTGGCCGCGCGATTGGCGAGTGTCCGCCTTTGGGAAATCGTTGCGTTTGTGAAAAAAGCCTGGGCATGATGCGGAGATCGATCTTTCCGTTAAAATCACTCGGATTTCAAGGTTCTTAGAGGGCGGAGAGCGATAGGCGCCGACCAAGTTGCCGGATGTGTCGGCTTTTCAGAAATGGCCCGGCTTCGCTCCCGCGGCCCATTCCACGCCTTGCGCAAAAAGCTTCCGGAACTCCGGACATGCCAGGTTCGGGTTTGGTTCATCTTTCCAAGTGTGACCCAGCATGGTCGTGTAAACCCTGCCTTTGCCGTAACTGCGCACCCAATCCAAGGGCTCGTTCTGGTGAGAGATCTCGGAAAGCGCGTAGGTGAGAACTGTCAATCCCTCGGCGGGCCCGTGCTGGCCGTGGGTGAGCTGCTCGGAGGGCTGTATCCAGGTGCGCGGCAATTCTCGCGTGACTTGATGCCGCGTATTCAGGACATGCAATTCGAAATCGTGCCGCGGCCCGTGGCCTGGGTCGAGGCCGGTGCCTTGCGGAATTCTTACTACTTGTTCTTCCGACGTGATCATCAATCCCGGCCCGAAGCTCCTGTCGCGCCATCCCAAGCCGATCATGTCGTTAAACGCGGGCCACTCGAGAAACGCATTGTTCGCGGCGTGGTAGATTACCAGGCCTCCGCCTTTACTTACAAAATCCTCCAGAGCCTGCTCGGTCCTTCGAGGCCAGCGAATCCCGGCGGGAGTGTGGCCGCCATTGAAATTGTCGATGACGACGCGATAGTGCGCGAAGTCGGGATTCCAGGCGTTCCACGCTGAAACCGGAGCGTCCGCTGGAGGGCTCGTGGAGACATCCACCGTGAAGCGGCCGGTAGCGAGAAGCAGGGCCCGCAATTCGCGCGTCGCTGTTTGCCAATCGTGGTTATTGATGCCGTCCACTATCAGGACTGGGAGCTTATCTTCACATCGGACCGAAGCAGTTCCGAGCAGGCAGAAAACGATGAATAAGACGGGACGCATGCAAACATGTTATCCGAATTGCGTCCACTCGAGGTTCGTGTTGGTACGCTGAGCGGGTCCGATCACAAGACCGGACCCGCATCCTAACAACTCCTTACTTACAGGTCACAGCTACTTTTGAAGCCGTTATCTTACCGGTCACTTCCGTCCACGGTGGGTTGGCTCCGGGACGCGATTCAACTATGCTCAGCCCCGAGATGGCTGTAATGCCGCAGTTGGGGTACGCATTGACTGTGTGGTTGACGGTAGTGTCTTCCTCCAGCGTTATCCCGCTAGTATAAATCTCACCGTCTACTTCGACGTGTGTCTGATTCGATGTGAACGTCACGTTTGTGAGCTTGTCAACCGTTGAAGCCACGGTCGTAGTGGCAGTCTGGCTCCCCGACACGCCCGTGTATGTCACTGTCGCCACATCGCTTGCGTTGCTCCCCAGCACGGCGGCTGTGACGTAGATATTCGGAGCTTCACCGGGGTTGGCCCCGGCAGCAGGTATCACGTTATTGGTCGTGCAAGTGACAACGTTCGTGGTATAGAGGCAATTCCAATAGCCAGCGCCGTTGCTGACATTCGCAACCACCATGTCGCTGGCTAGCGTGTCCACCACCTTCACTGTGCCGGTTGTCGGAGCTCCTCCGATGTTATCCACATCTAGTTTGTACGTGAGGCTCTGACCGTTCGACACTGGCAACGGCGTGCCGTCGTAAACGGGATTTACCTGAGTCTTGGTAATCGTCAGGAAAGGCTCCGGAGTGATGGGCTGGTCTGTGTCGCAGACGTTCGCAGTGGCAGCCGCGCCGCCACCGGAGATGGTCGCGTAGTTCGTGATCGTCGCCGGGGCGGTATTCGATATGTCCACTTCCAACACGAACGGACCGACGGTCTGACCGTTGGGAGGAGCGTTTGTAGTTCCTTGTATAACGTTGTTCGACGTGCACGTTGCTGTGTTGCCCGAAGTGGTGCACGTCCACCCCGTCGGATAACTTTTCCATACTGGATTGGACAAGCCGGTCGGCAGCGTGTCGGAGATAGTTATGGTCGACCCGTCCGTGTCGAAACTGCCGTTGTTGTTCACGTTTATGTTGTAAATGTCTCCGGTATCGCCTTGGGCGAAAGTGCCGACATTAGTTTTCGTCGATAATGGACCAAAGCTTGCGGCGCTGGCAGTGAACATCGTAACAGCGCAAAGCATTGTCACAAGATCAGTTCGCATGCGTTCTCCTTCAGATTGCTAACTACTCCGCGGTCTTCAGCTGTGACTACTTCCCGCGGATCTACCGACCATTCGCGACGGCGACAAAAGGGCCACAAGACCGTTCCCGACTTATCGCGTTCCGGGAAGTAGTCGCAGTACACACGAATGCTACAGTACGTTCGTACCAAAGACAACTTACATCGCGTCACAGATACGTTAATCATGGAAGTGAGTGCGAGATCCAGGCCGATGGCTAACTCCTTGTCCGGCAAATGGGTTATAAATCAGTAACTCTTCAATGCCGGCTTTTGTGTGACAAGTCGGTACTACTAGTAGTACTTATCTCTGACCGCTAGTCACACAATGGTAATCATGCCGCACTATTCTTTGCCTTTGTCGCTCACTCGGATGAATTAGGAGCGGTTTGTGAAATGCCGGATATGGCGGGGCGAGGTTACGAACTCGAGGGCCGGAGCAGACGCCTTAGAGGGGCATTCGTCTTGGATGAAAGGGTACATAGGTCGAAGGGGCGCGGCTTACTTCGGATCCGATACTTTTGCACGTGGTCCTACGCGTCTAAGTTTGCGGCGAAGTATCCTGATACCAGACGGCCTCTCGGGCTCGCCGGACTTGGCGCCGGTGGAGCGGTGCCGGGGTCGGGAACAGCGTCGCCACTTCCGCCGCGCGTGGTCGCCATACAGGCGGCCCAGGGTTGCGGAACTGCCAACCTGCCAAAAAAGGGTCATTCCCTTCGCTCCCATCGGTAAAGAGAACAGACGAGGCGCTTGCCGTGGTGAGCGCGCTATCGATCTGAAAAATGAAAACCGGATCGGTGGCGCCAAGTCCGTCCAACGTGAGTGTTCCCGTCAACTCCGCCGTTGACGCGAAGCAATACACACGGTGGATACCCTGGTGAATGTGCGTCATTTCGTTGATGGTGACTTAGAAGCCAACGGGTACAGCGGCGTGCTGTTCTAGCGTCTGGAGGCGCAAGCCATCCCCGAGCGGCTCCGACGACAAATGCACGGACCCCACGCGGTTTCACAAGTACTGCTGAGGCCGAATAGCTGGAAGCGCGTTCCGGACTGGGTCAACCAAGGTCCGAGCGATGCTCAAAATAGTGACAGCCCCCAAACGAGTCCGTTGACCGGTGGATCAACACATGGTGGATTTGAGAACCATCCCGTGAGTGCCCGTTTGCTACACAACGTTAATTCGGCATATCAACGGTCATCGGTCTATAAACTGTCAGGCGTGATCGTGTGCACCGTTCTTGAGCGTGACAGAGACGGACGTGTTCGATGAGGCGATCGTCCCAGGAATTCATCTGAATGCTCAGTGCCTCGCACTACCGATCACAATTGCGGACGAACCGTCAATGGGATGCGCCAACCCTGTTTTCAGGCGCCGCGGAGTTCGAGAAGCGCCGATAAGCGAAGCTTATCAGAGAGAGGCCGATTAAACCGACGCCCATCAGCAAGACCGATGCCGGCTCAGGAACACCGCCCAGAGGACCGGATGGAGCCTGTGGGATTTCGATGTTGCCTTGTCCTTGATCCACAGTCAGATTTTGAGTCTTCGTGGCCTGATACGAGAACACGCCCACTGTGGTGCCGCCATATATGGAGTCATAAGTGAATGGCGTGATGACGACGGGTCCTCCCGTGGTCGCACCGGTGTAGTAGAACGTGACGTTCGACACATTCTGATTCTCAAACAATATCTGGCCGCTGGGTGTCACGCCGGTAAGGTTAATCGATACGCCCCAGCCTGAAGGACCCGTTGGTCCGTTGACACCGGAGGTGATCAGACCCGGAATATCGTAGAGCGTAAAGAAGGTTCCATATACACAAGGGATGCCTCCGAGGCACACGACGTTTGCGGTCGCGGATGGATCGAGCGATTCATTGTCATCGAGGGCAATATTGTAGGACCAGTCATACAATCCGGGAGAAACAAGTGTGGGGGCTCCCCCATTGAGGGCAGGTGTAATGCCAGCTACGGCAAGTCCGGAAAAAGCTAAGGCAGCCAGAACGAAACCAGGGAGCTTGTTCATTGTGATCCTCTTAAGGCTATTGGCGGTAACTTCTCGATTCATCGGTTCCGCCGAACAACACTGAAGTAGTATGTTCGCTTTGGAGTTTCCTAAACAATAAGCTACACGCGTCTTTTGTACCGGTACGGTGGGGATCTTGAACTAGTAATGGCACGTAGTGAGCGAGAATTGTCCCGAGAGGTTGCCCGTAAAATCTCAGGACAAGTCTGTTGTGCGCAAATCGCTAGTGTCCTGAGTTAGAAATACGTTGAATAATAGGCGCGACACCCTCATGCTGGAGATATGGGTATCGGACGCCCCACCAAGCCGCTCAACCTCACACCGGAGGAAAGAGAGAAGCTCGTGATGTTGGCTCGACGGCCGAAGTCGGCACAGGCCATGGCGCTGCGCGCTCGCATTGTGCTGGGCTGTGTTGAAGGATTGAACAATGCAGCGGTGGCTAAGAAGCTGCAGATCACTGGAGCTACAGTTTGTAAATGGCGGGAGCGCTTTCGGGTGAACCGGCTCGAAGGCTTGCTCGATGAACCCCGCCCGGGTGCTCCGCGTTCGATAGCGGACAAACAGGTTGAGGCAGTTGTGACCAAGACACTGGAATCGATGCCGGACAATAGCACGCACTGGAGTACCCGGCTGATGGCCAAGAAGGTTGGGTTGTCGCAGACGGCCATCGTGCGCATCTGGCGTGCCTTCGGATTACAGCCGCACCGGGTGGAGAACTTCAAATTCTCCAAAGACCCTCAATTCGTAGAGAAAGTACGGGATATCGTCGGTTTATACATGCACCCTCCGGATCGCGCGATGGTTCTGTGTGTAGACGAAAAGAGTCAGGTTCAGGCGCTGAACCGGACGCAGCCGATTCTGCCCTTGGCTCCGGGCGTACCAGCGCGGCAATCGCATGATTATGAACGGCATGGAGTAACATCACTGTTTGCGGCCCTGGATGTGGCAAGTGGCGTCACCATCAGCAATTGCTATCGCCGTCACCGCCATCAGGAATTTCTGCGATTTCTCAACGATGTGGATGCCAACCTCCCGCGCGGGTTGGAGGTTCATCTGGTAATGGACAACTACGGAACCCACAAGGTGAGCAAGGTGCGAACCTGGTTAGCGCGTCATCCCCGCTATCATGTCCACTTCACACCAACCAGCGGAAGTTGGCTGAATCTGGTGGAGCGGTTATTCGCCGAAGTGACGGAACGCTGCGTACGCCGCGGAAGCCATACCGCAGTCCGAGAACTGGAGAAAGCCATGCTCTCGTACTTGGACCACCGCAACCAAAATCCCAAGCCCTTCGTGTGGACTGCGGACGCGGATCTGATCTTGGGAAAAGTCGAAAGACTTTGTCAACGTATTTCCAACTCAGGACACTAGATGAACTTCGCACACTTAACCCATGGATCATCGCACACTAATTGTGAGAGCAGTCCGGGAAGGCACGTCGCCCCGTACAGGGACGATTAGGAATAGTCGCATCTTCATTGTTCGCCGACTCGCACGTGTTCTGGTCTTTTTTCAGCAGTCAGATATAGAACGCTGGGCAGAGAGTTTCCACTGCAACCGCTTGCCTCCGCATCGATACTCACGTGAGAACCGGTTTTGTAAGAGTTTTCCGGATCGTGGGCACTTGAAAATAGTTTACCCAGGTCGTTAACCAATGGATCGCGGATGTTTTCAGCAGTCTAGTCTACTCGCGTGCTTTCAACTAATGACTTTATCTGCATTGCTCGTTCCGTCAACCCGAGGCATTACCGTGAGATGTAAATCTTCGTATGGATTTTCGGAGCGGGAGTTGAAAGTCATTCACACCCGCTATCCTGTATGGTGTCACGCTTAACACCTGGAGCCTTTTTTCACCAGTACCCGCCCAGATCTACAACCCTGGAGATGAAACTCAGACGGGACATCACGTGCAGAAAATCGAAACAGGCCAGCCGCAACACATCGCGGCCTTGGTAGCATCTACAGGCGCACCGTCACTGAAGCAGACGGCACTGAACGCCAAATCCCGACGTGGCATATTCAGTTCAACATCAACGGCAAAAAGTACTGCTGGTCCACGTACGCAGACTACAACGCCAAGGATTCTGGGAACATAGCGAGTGCGACACGTTCCGTGATGCCCTACCTATTGGCGCGCGCGCCATGTTCATTGTTGGCTACCGGGCCGGTTACCGCTTCTGGCAAATTTCTCAGCTAGAGTGGAGACAGATTAATCCGCAAGGCCGTGCCGTGCGGCTGTGTGCTGACCAAACCGAACCAGGGGAAGCACGAACGATACCTCCGGGTGGGCCGGGCAACGACCTACACGATATGCTGCTGGATCAGCAGAAGCGCCATGCGGCCCTGTGCCCTGATTCCCCGTGGGTGTTTCTTCCGTCAAGCAGCATCGGCCCGAAGCGCAAGTCCGCACGGCGCGGCAATCAAGTCGTGGACATCCGCAAGGCGTGGGACGCGGCCGTGACGTCCGCAGGCATTGACCGGCTGTTCATGACCTGCGGCGCACGGGTGGCAGGAATCTCGTCCGTGCGGGCGTCCCGAAAAAAGTCGCAATGCTGATTTCAGGACACAAGACGAATGAACGGGACCTGCATGACGCTGCGGACAAGTTATACAAGCATCTGCATGCTAAGAACGGCAGCGGCGAATCGGAGCATCGCAACAAAGGATCGCTCCCCATGTGGTAAGCCGATGCTAACGCACGGAGCGCAAAATGCTTATCGTAAAGAAACTCCCTGGCGGGAAACTAAGGGTGCCCAAGCGGGCTGAAGACAATGCTACGCAGACGCTGGGTGATGGCACTGCAGACATCGGACCCACTGATCCGGCCTATCCATCGTGGCTGGATTACCTTGAACGCACGGAGCAGATACAGCAGTCCGGTTGTGCGGAATGCCCGGCCCCGATGATAAGATGAAGAGGCAATGAATCGATGACGGTGCAGGTCAAAGGCTGTCTAGCACAAAGCTAGAAAATCCTGCCGTTGTTGTTGCCCGCAAGTTGTTGTAGAACAAAGGCAAGCCACCCTAGCTCAGCTGGTAGAGCGGCTGATTCGTAATCAGCAGGTCGCCGGTTCAATCCCGGCGGGTGGCTCCAGACTCTCCCGGCTTACTTAATTTACCGTCACATTTGCGCTGGTACTCACGTAGTTTGGAGCACTGGCGACGATTGCCGCCGCGCCGGGAGAAACACCTGTTACCGGTATTTTCACACTCGTCGAAGTGGCCGGCACAAACACGGTGGCCGGCACCGATGCAGCCCCGGTGCTCGAATTGAGATTGACCGTCAGGCCGGCAGCGCCAACGGCGGGATTGAAGCTCAGGGTCAACATTTCGGTTGCCGTCCCGGTGATTGTGCTGCTGGAGGGGAATAACGCAAGCGCGCCGGCGACCTGAACCGTTTGGCTCACCGATGCAAACCCCGTAGCATTTGCCGTGATCGTGACCGATCCGAAGCTGATGCCGTTAACTTTCGGCTGGGTGTTACTCGACGCACCAGCCGATATCAAAACAGTCGTCGGCGTAACCGTCGCGAGCGATGTATTGCTGCTGCTCAACGTAATGACCACGGACTTGGCCGCAGGCGTTGCGAGGGATACCGGGAAAGCAATGGACTGACCTGGCACGACGGTCAAATTCGACGGCAGAATAATCCCTAAGGAGTTCGTGAGCGAGAACTGCGCCGACGTTCCTACTCCGCTCGTTCCCGCACTCACCGTGTAAGAACCAGCCGTCGAATTCGCGGTGAACGTAGTGGACGTCGCCACGCCGGATGCATTCGTCGTCGCGGTATTTGTTCCAGAGAACGTCCCGCCGGCGCCCGATGCTGGCGGCGTGAAAGTAACAAGCACGCCCGCCACAGGATTAAGATACTGATCCTTAACGGTCGCCGACAACGGGCTGCTGAACGCGGAATTGATCGCGGCGGTCTGTCCACTTCCACTGGTCACAGTTATAGTGGTGGCTGGTCCCGGCGAGTTGGTCATGGAATACGAAGCTGGAGTCACAACTCCGGGCGCAGAGGCCGTAATCGTGTACGACCCGGCAGTCGTATTGGCTGTGAAGACGCCGGAGGTAGCTACACCGCTGGCAAGTGTCGTCGCGGTATTTACCCCTCCCGCGAAGGTCCCACTGGCACCGGAGCCAGGAGCCGTGAACGTTACCACTGTTCCGGAAACCGGATTGCCCATGGAGTCTTTTACCAATGCTTGCAGGGTCGATCCGAACGGATTGTTCACCATCGCGGTTTGCACCGCGCCGCTGCTGGCTGTAATTGTCTTGACGGGTACGCTCGTGACGGTCAGGTAGAGAGTAGCGCTCGCCTTCAGCGCTGGTGAACTTGAGTCGGTCACGGTGAAGGTGAGCGGCAGATTCGTCGCAGTCACATTCGGCGTTCCGCCAATAGCGCCTGTCGGATTCAAAGACAAAAGGCTCGGTAGCGAACCTCCCGTCAACGCCCATGCGTATGGCATCGTCCCGCCGGAGGCCGATAACGGTTGATTGTAGGAGGTTCCAACCACCCCACTTGCCAGCGAGGGTGTCGTGATGGTCAGCGGTGCCACGACGGTGATATTCGCAGTTGTGTCGGGAATGTCGGGCATGAGGCTCGCGTGGATAACCGTAGGTCCGGGAGAGACTCCGGTGACAGGCACGCTGACGCTGGTCGAGCCGCCTGAAATCGTGACCGTCGCGGGCACGGACGCAAAACCAGGATTGCTGGAGCTTAGATTGATCATTACGCCGCCAGCCGGAGCGGGAGTGGAAAGAGTAAGAGTTAGAGACTGCGTCGCGGTTCCCGCAATCGTCAGATTTGTTGGGGAGAAGCTAAGCGATCCGATAACGTGGACCGATTGGCTCACCGACGCATATCCGGTGCCGCTCGCGGTGATCGAGACAGTGCCGTAATTCACGCCCGTGACTTTCGCTTGTGTAGACACAGTTCCGCCCGCTGAAATCAAGACACTCGCGGGACTCACAGTTGCTTTTGTTGGGTCGCCGCTCGTCAGGGTAATCAACACGCTCGACGCCGCGGGCGACCCCAGCGTCACGGGAAACGCGACGGACTGTCCCGGCGATACTGTGAGCCCTGACGGAAGGATGATTCCACCTGTATTAGTCAGTGAGAATGAGGCAGGCGTAGAAGCTGGGGGCGCGGCTGCTGAAACGGAGTAGCTTCCGATGGTGCCGTTTGCCGTGAAGACCGTGGATGTCGCAACCCCCGATGCGTTGGTCGTAGCAGAGTTCGTGAGAGCGAAGGTGCCGCTCGCGCCGGAGATGGGCGGCGTAAACGTGACGGTCACAGTTGGCACGGGATTCCCATATTGATCCACGACGGTGGCCGCCAATGGATACTGGAACGCGGCGTTGATGGACGTGCTTTGTCCGGTGCCGGAAGTTGCCGTGATTTTGTATGCGGGACCCGAGGTGTTTGTCAGCATAAAACTCGCGGGAACTTGTACTCCTGGAGCGCTGGCGGTCACTACATATGAACCGGCAATCGTATTCGCCGTGAAAATCGCCGACGTTGCTACGCCGCCTCCATCCGTCGTGGCCGTGTTCACACCACCCGCAAACGTTCCGCTGGGGCCGATCCCGGGGGCGGTGAAGGTCACAGTCACGCCTGAAACTCCGGCTCCCATAGCGTTCACGTACGTCGCCTTGAGCTGCGTTCCAAATGGGGTATTTACAGTAGTAGGCTGCGGTGTTCCAGTCGCTGTGATGGTCGGCACCGGTGTGTTGGTGAGCGAGAATAGAGTTGGCGTTCCGTAGCCAACCTGCGCTCCAACCGAATACGTTCCCGCAGTCGAATTCGCCGTGGGGAATCCGGAACTGGCCTGGCCCAGACCTCCGGTTGTAGTTGTCGACGACAACGATCCTGAGAAGGTGGCGCTGGGACCGACAGCAGGCGCCGTGAAGGTCACAGTCGCGCCCGACACAGCCATCGCGCTCGCGTTCTTTACAAGAACCTGCAAAGGAGCTCCGAAGGTCGTATTCACTGGCGCGCTCTGCGAATCGCCCCCAGTTTTCGCGATGCTGTAAGCCACGCCCAACAGAATGGAGACGTTCCCCCCTTCGTTCGCAACTGCGAGGTCGGGAACTCCATCGCCATTGAAGTCCGCGATGGCCAGAGAGATTGGGAAAGTGCCTGTCGGGAAATCGATTGGCGGCTGGAACGTACCGTCCCCGTTTCCGGCAAGGATGCTGACTTTATTCGAGTAGGCGTTCCCGACCGCGAGATCGGGTTTGGTGTCACCATTGAAATCGCCGATGGCGATGGCGAATGAGTTGTTGTCGACTGGATAGAGAACGGCCGGATCAAACAGACCGCCGGAGCCCGAATTGAGCAAAACGCTGATGTCCGAAGTCAGTGTGCTGGCGGATGCAATATCGATGAACGAATCGCCATTGAAATCGCCCAACGCGATTCCGGAAGGATTCTGACCTACGCCTCCCGAATAGGGAACGGCATCCTGAAAGGTGCCATTGCCATTACCGATGAGTACGCTTATATTCTTGCTGTAAGGATTCGCCACTACCAGATCCGGCTTGCCGTCTCCATTGACGTCCCCGACCGCGAGGGATCTCGGGTAGGACCCGACGGACTTGGTCGCGGTTGACGAAAACGTTCCATCGCCCTTCCCGAGGAACACACTCACGGTGCCGGCCGTATTGTTTGCCACGGCAATATCGGCTTTGCCGTCGCCGTCGAAGTCGCTTACAGCCACGGCAAATGGAGATGTGCCGGCGCCTATCGCGATAGGACTTAGAGGAGCGAATGTCCCGTCTCCATGGCCGGTCAAAATCGTGACGGCGTTGTTCTCTTCATCCGTAACCACGAGGTCGACTTTGAGGTTTCCGTGGAAATAGCCAGTCGCAATCGACGTCAGTTCTCCACCCACGTTGTAGGAAGCCTTAAGCGTGAATCCTCCATGGCCGTTTCCCAATAAGATGTCGACCGTACCATCGCCGTAGTTCGCGACCGCCAGATCCGCTTTACCGTCGCGATCGAAATCGTCCACGACCACGGAGTAAGGATGGGTGCCGGTCGCAACCTGGGCGGTTGGCTGGAGGATGTTGCCGCCATTCGCAGTCACAGTGAACGAAACCGAAGACGAGACCGGCGTCGCGGCGTTGTATTGAGCGGTCAAAGAGTGCGTGCCAGGCGTTAGCAGTATCGTTTTGATTTTTGCCACGCCGCTCGATAGAGAATCGATTCCGAGGATCGTAACACCGTCGTAAAACGTGACCGTGCCTGTCATGCTCGATGGCGAGACCGTCGCCTTGAGCGTCACCTGCGTTCCGAACACCGAGGAACTGGTTGGTGTGGACGTCAAGGTGATGATGGTAGTGGCGCTACCGAGAGGAGACAGAATCAAGAAACCGTAGAAAGCGAAGAAACGCGGGTGCAGGCTGCTCAAAACTCGAGGGGTCATGGAGATCTCCTTCTCTGCAAGGGAACCGTGAGCATTATCCTCCGAATGGCGTAGCCAAATCAATTAATTCGAATGGATTAATTCAGGGGGATAGCCGAAGAAACTAAGTACTATACGTACTAAAACTAAGTACTCGCGTTAGTAAGTGCGCCATGAAGTCGCCGGACCGGCAAACTTATGACGCTCGCCGTCCGCGTTTGCGGCAGCGTTTTGAAGTACTTAAGGAAGGCCGCCAAATTGCCGATAGACGCGTATGAACATTAGCTCTCTCCTGAACAATGCCAGCACTTCGGTGCAGCAAACCCTTTGGAGCGCTTTCCAAAAAGCCAATTCGTCAAGCAGCGCTAATACGAGCAGCGTTGCCAGCACGACTTCACCCCAGGACAGCAATCAACTCTCGCCTTTCGCGCAGATGCTGAGCGAACTGCAGAACCTTCAACAGACGAATCCTTCGCAGTACGCGCAGGTCACGTCGCAGATCTCGACGAATCTCACAACGGCGGCGCAACAAGCGACATCGCAAGGCAACACCGCTGAAGCGACTCAACTGACTCAGCTCGCCACGGATTTTAAGAACGCTTCCACCAGCGGACAACTCCCCAGCATCCAGGATCTGGCGAGCGCGATTCAAGGCAGCGGACACCATCATCATGGACATCACCACGCCTCGTCATCGTCGGATTCAGACTCCAGTTCGAGCAGTTCCACCACGGGAACAAGCACAAATGCAACTCAGTCGCTTTTCGGGTCAGACAACTCGACAAATTCGGGTCAAAACGCCCTCTCGATCATCATGAATACGTTGGCCAGCGCGCAAACCACCTAGGTGTGTGCAGTCGCCAGCTTTCGGGCCGGGCTTCGCGCTTGTTATACTGAACCCACTCCTTCATAAAAATGAAGATTGCGGGGTTCCTGTTACTCCTGGTGGGTTGGATCATCGTTCTGACGGCCGTCGTGCTCCTCAAACCGACGCCCGCACAGGGAGGTTTTGTACTGGCCGGTATCGGCATAGAAGTTTGGGGCCTGGTCCTCGTCGCCCGCTCACATCGCATAATTCGGAGTGACACCTAGGTGTCGGCTTCCACGATTCTCTGCATCCTATCCATCCTCTTAGTCCCATTTGCAGCCGCGGGACTGGCACTCATAAACACCGGGCTCGGACGCTCCCGCAGTGCCGCCCACACCATGATGGCGACGTTGTGTATTATGGCGGTCGCCGCGCTCGCTTTTGGCGTTTGCGGATTTGCTTGGGACAGTTACACCGGACGGCCGGCGTATGAAGCGATAATCGGCGGCAAAGGATGGAACTGGATTGGAGCGGAAAAGCTCTTTTTCCGCGGCTTGCCGTTGGACGGATCACCTGTTTCGCTCTCCGCGTGGCTGCAGCTATTCACAGTAGGAATCGCGTCCATCATTCCTTTCGGCGCCGGTTCGGATCGCTGGCGTCTGAGCGCAAGCTGCATCTCGGCCGCATTATTGTCCGGCTGGACGTATCCTTTGTTCGCGCACTGGGTGTGGGGTGGAGGATGGCTGGCCCAGCTCGGCGTGAATTACGCGATCGGGCGGGGTTTCCTGGACACTGGCGGCGCCGCGCCGATTCAAGTTGTAGGCGGACTCACGGCATTGTCCATCGCCTGGATTTTAGGACCCCGCCGCGGCAAGCACACGTTCGACGGAATGCCCACGGCGATACCCGGACACAATGCCGTTCTGGTTTTGCTCGGCTGCATGCTGGCGCTCATCGGCTGGCTCGGCCTGAATGCGGCTGGCGCTCTTTTGTTCGACTCCGTAGAACCAGGGCGCGTGGTGCTGATCGGCATCAATACCATGCTGTGTGCCGCGGCTGCGGCGTTGGCGACAGCCGGAGTCACGCGCTGGAGGTTCGGAAAACCGGATGCGTCGCTATCCGCGAACGGATGGGTCGGAGGGCTGGTCACCAGCAGCGCCGGGTCCGCCTTTATGCCTCCGGCCGCTGCCGTAATCGCCGGCATTGTGGCAGGCGTACTGGTGCCCTTGTCGGTCGAATGGCTGGAACTCCATTTGGGGCTGGACGATCCAGGCGGAGCCATCTCGGTCCACGCCGTCGCGGGAATTTGGGGCGTTCTGTCGGTAGGTTTTCTTGGAAATTTTCCTGCGACAGAATCGTGGCAATGGCTGGCCCAGACCATCGGAGTAGCAACTCTATTGGGCTTCGTGCTGCCTCTCACGTATGGTCTCAATTGGTTGCTGAACCGCTTCTATCCACAACGAGTTGCTGTGGAAGGCGAACGCCAGGGACTCGATTTGTATGAATTGGGCGCCGGAGCCTATCCCGACTTCATGACCCACAGCGGAGACGAGTTCATGCAGCGCTGATCGTTGTTAATGCTTCGCCACCCAAAACAGCAAACCGAACACCACAACGGGAATCAGCGCCATCGCCGCGTAAAATAAGATCCGTCGCAACCACGGCGTGCGCCGGCGCTTCCAGTCGTGAAACTCAATCCGATCGGTCACTCCCACCTGGTCCTGATGTTGCAGGTCCCAGGCCATCTCGTGAGCGTTCGCGTAGCGATTCTTAGGGTCCCGCTCCAATGCTCGATAAATAATTTCCTGCATTTGGGGAGTGATGGACGGTTCAATCTCGCGCGGCGGCTCCGGATTGTTCAGTAGCCGGTCGTTTATTACGACGAACGGATTCGGACCCTGAAATGGGGGCCTGCCCGTTAGCATTTCGTAGAGCATGACGCCAACTGCATAAATGTCGCTGCGCCCATCGCCGCGCTTTCCCTTTACTTGCTCCGGAGAAATGTATTCAGGCGTGCCCATCGTGTCGGTCAGCTTGGTGAATGTGAGACGCCGCGCGCCGGCCTGTCCGGCGATCCCGAAATCGATCAACTTCACGCGATCCTGATCGTCGATCATGATATTTTCCGGCTTCAGATCGCGATGGACCACACCGTTCTTGTGAATATAATCAAGGGCGTCGCAGATACCCAGCACAATCCGTGTCGCGCGCTCGGCCGGCAGTTTCTTCTGTTCGTCCAGAAGCTGGCGCAGAAGGCGCCCATCCACCCACTCCATCACCATGTATAGCTGGCTGCGATCGGGATCCGCGATCACTTTCATCACGGAAGGATGGTCGAGTTTGGTGCCGATATCCAACTCGCGATGAAACCGGTCGTAGAATATGGGATCGCTTTCCATCTCGGGATGAGGAAGCTTAATCGCCACCTGACGCCCGGTGCGAACGTCGGTGGCGCGATAGATTGATGCCATGCCGCTACGAGCGACAAGGCCTTCAATGCGGTAATGATCGAGTTGATCGCCTGCGTGGATTGTGGTCATCGCCGACGTGAGTCCCGGCAGCCTCAGCGAAGCTTGTAAGGCCGTCCCCGGTACATGCCCACACGCTCGACGCCTCGAACGCGAATTAACTGTACGCTGATATTATCGCTGCCATCGCGCTCATTCGCAATAGCGACCAGCTTTTGCGCTGCGATTTCGAGGTCCGAACTGTGTCCCACCAGATCGGCGATTTCCGGCGGCTCGAGCGATCCGTGCAATCCGTCGGAGCAGAGCAACAGCACATCGCCGGCGTGAATCTGATGTTCGCTGGTGTCAACGCCGACAACCAGCTCGCTGCCCAAGGAACGGCTCAGAAGATGTTTCGACCTCGATGCCGAGGCCTCTTTCGACGAGAGCACGCCGAGGCGCACCTGCTCTGCCACTAGCGTATGATCGCGTGTCAGCGCGGTTGTGTGCCCGCGCCGGACCAGGTAACAGCGGGAATCGCCCACGTGCGCGACTACCAAACGGTCGAACCGCAGAGCGCAAGCTACCAGCGTCGTCGCCATCTTCCGGCCCGACGATGCATTGGACATGCCGAGCTCTAGAATACGCGTGTTTGCTTTCTGCACCAGGCGCGACAGCAGACTGGATGGCGGCTCTCCGGCTGGCGCCGCGCGGAATCCCGCTAGCACGGTGTCGACTGCCGCACGCGACGCTACTTCGCCATAGTCGTTTCCGCCGACGCCGTCCGCCAGCGCGAAAATCCACCCATGCGTGCGGACGTGAGCCGGAGACGCCGGTATTGCGTGGCCCAAAAAATCTTCATTGTGGTCCCGTACTCTGCCGGGATCGGAAAGCTCCGTGAACTCCACGTCGAGCATAAATGCGAAGTGGGCAGCCACTGGGCTGCCCATCTTTACTTCCCCTTCACCCCAAAGTAATTTGTCAAGCGCCGGAGGATAGTGCCGAGCCTCGGTTCGGTACCAAGGTTGTCTTTCCGCTCATCTTGCTCGCACGAGTGAAATAAATTCCACCATATAGAGCCCAGACAAACGCTATGCCCAAAGCCAACAGCGGTTCCATCTTTGTGCCGTACCCCATGAACGGACCGATCAGGTAGAACGCCATGCAGGCCAGATTAGCCAGCAGTCCGAAAACGGGTATCAACAGGTGGCGCACCATGCTGAACTTCGGATGGTTGTGATAAGCAACCATGCAGATCATGCAGCTCAACCCATACAGCAGGAACGTCCCGAAGTTCGAAGCGAGTGTGATCGTGAGCAGCGAATTTGGCATTGCCGCCATTTTGTCGTGCGTACTGTATCCAAAGCTCGACCAGATGCCCTGAGGGAGCGCTTTGATGGTTGCGTCGGTAGGCGCGGCCGCATCGCCGAACAACATGATGACAGCGAGGCAACCGAATACCGCGGAGATCGCGGCCAGCGTCCAAATCGCGCGATGGGGGCTGAGGTTCTGGGAGTGCAGCAATCCGAAGTGCTCCGGAACCTCTTTATCCTTGCCCATCGCGTAAGTGACGCGGGCGCCTGTATTCATGCACGAGAGCGTGGTACCGATCAAGGCAAGAAAGACCGTGAACGCTTCACACAACATGAACGTTCGCCCGTTGCCGGGACCCAGGATCGCGTCTCCGATCACGATCATCATGTCGCCGATCGGCGCCGCGGATCCCGATGCGCTCTGCATCGAGTACCCGCTGTTGAGGAAATAGTTCGCGGCGAAATACTCGAAGAGATAACAGATGACCCCCTGCACCAGAAGCGATAGAAGCACCGCGATCGGCACATTGCGTTTGGCGTTCTTCGCCTCGCCTCCCATAGCGGTAACCGATTCGAATCCTACGAGAATCAGGATCGCAACGGTTGCTTGAATAAAAGCCCATGCGACATTGTGTATGCCGACAACGGAAGATGCCGACGGATGGCTCAGAAAATTTCCTTTATCGTCCTTCTCCGGATAGGCGATCTTAAACGGCACCGGCTTTCCCGCCGCGTCCAAAAGAGGTTTCGGAACACCGTTGGCGTCGCGCAGGATATTTTCCGTGGTCTGTCCATTGGCGACCACCTTTTCCGTGGCAAATTCATACGTGTACGCTTCGCCGGAGGTGGAATCGAACTGATAAGCGACGCTTCCCGGCGGATGATTCATGCGATATCCGAGAGCCAGCACTGAGAAAAGGACGAGCGCGGAAATCTGAATGACGTTGATTGCGATGCTTACCGCCGTCGATCCGTTAACGCCTCGATGCGCGATCCAGGCGACGAAAAAGGAGAAGGCGACCGCGATCACCATCATAAAGAGCATGCCGGGATTGGAGGCGCTCATAAAACCCGGCCAGAGCGTCCCAACCAGATATCCGCACAACACCCCCATGACACCGACCATCACTCCCGGATAAATCCAGTAGTAAAGGTGCGATGCCCAACCCACGATGAATTTCGAAATACGTGCGTAGCGCCATGCCTTGTCGTGGTTCAGAAAGGATTGTTCGGCGAAGTAGTAGGAACTGCCCGTGCCCGGATACAGTTTCGCCATCTCCGCGTAGCACACGGCGGTGGCCAGGCAAAGGAGAAGGGCCACCACGATGCCAATCCACATTGAGGGCGCAGTTACGCCCGTTACCGCTTGCGGGTTAAAGGTCAACCACAGAAAGGCTCCCGGCGCGATGAGCGCCATGGCGTTCATCGTTAGGCCGGTCAAGCCCAGCGTCGCTTTCATTTCAGCTGGTTTTGTCTCAGATGGATTCATGAATAATCTCCCGGTTTTTCGTAGAACTCGATTGCTCTCCAGTTACTTCTTGGGACCGAAGGATGCAATGAAGGCCAGAGCCAACGTACTCTGGTCCTTCGCAACCATGACACCCAGGCCGCGGTCGAAATAGGGTTTGTTCGACATATCGCGGCGATACTCCAAACGGCTGACAAGACCATCGTGGATCTTATATTCGCCGGTCAGGGTGAACTCTTTAACGGCTTGGGCCACGCCGGTAGAAAACCCGTTAATGTCATCGAAGATTTCCGCTCTGGGCGCGAACGCTATGCGATTCGTAAGTTGGAACCTGGCCGCCGCGGCGAAGCCGTCCCAATTCGCCCGCGACGAGGCCGGATTCTTATCCGTGCCGTAATCGAAATTAAGGTACGCGGTCGTCTTGGCGTTCGGAGTGAGCACGACATTCGTGTCATAAACCTGGCGATAGGCGAGCGCGAGTCCTTCCCTCTGAGGACCGGAGTAGTAGGTGTTGTTCCACGCCACCGTCTTGAAGGTGAAATTGCCCACCAGACCGACCGTCTCAAAGGTGTTGTTGTCGCCGAGACTGTTCCATCCGTTCACGAGTTGCACGCCGGTACTGAAAACCTTGGTTACGGGTATGGTTGCGCGCGCGCCAAAATGATAATAAGGAATCGCCCAGGCAAACAGCAGACTGCGGGAGTAGTTCCAGTTGTTGTTGGACTCGATGACTTCAGCGCCAGCGGAGGTGGCAAACTTTCCGAAATCGATCTCGATGCCGTGCGCCTTTGGCGGCCGGAACTCAATATACATCTGCTCCAGGTATTCAAAACCCTTCGGCGCGGCATCGCCGGCGCTGATCACATCGAGCGCTTCACCGTAGCCGGCGTCCACGCGAAAGCCCAAAATTCCGGAAGCCTTTTCAGCGCTAAATTTGAGGAGATTTACGTGCGCCTGGTTAGCCCGCTCGTCGAAATTGTACAGGTTGTTGAACCCGGAATCCGGGTGATTAAAATTCAGATCTCCGTATACATCGCCGTAAAGATAAAGATCCACTCCGTCCTTCGTCCACGGAGAAGGCGCCGCGGGAGCGGGAGCTGCCGGCGTCTGCGGAGCCGCTGCTGTTGTATCCGCTTGCGGCGTTGTAGTTGGTGTGGCGTTTTGGGCTAGCGCAACGGCGCCCAACATCGCACCCAGCATTGCACTCCTCGAAAATACGCGTGCTTTGCTCTTGAAAACGCGTGTTGTAGTCTTTCGCAAAACTCCGCCTCCAGAAACATGAAATTTGGGGCTAGACAGGGGCTCAACATCTTCAGCGGGACGGGGGCTGAGATAAACGAATGGAATGCGCTTTTCAGAAGTGTATGCTTATGGGATTCAAAATGCCAATAGAAAAATCAAATACATCCTATTCAGCAGGAGCTATCGCGGTTGCGAGCGCCTTCGTGTCAGATGTCATAGTACAGGGCGAATTCATATGGATGCGGGCGCAATCGGATAGCATCGGCCTCGCTCTTGCGTTTATAAGCAACGTACGTCTCTAATAGCTCTTCGGTGAAAACGTCGCCCTTCAACAGAAAAGCGTGATCCTCTTCGATCGCGTCCAGCGCTTCTTCGAGCGACCCGGGCATCGACGGCACGTTCTTCACCTCTTCGGGAGGCAGATCGTAAATATCCTTGTCGAGCGGCTCGCCTGGATCGAATTTATTCCGAACACCATCGAGTCCGGCCATCAGCATCGCGGCAAATGCGAGATAAGGATTGGCCGACGGATCGGGCGGCCGGAATTCGACGCGCTTGGCGATGGGATTCGCGGAGTACATGGGAATCCGCACGGCCGCCGATCGATTACGCCGTGAGTACGCCAGGTTCACGGGAGCCTCATAGCCGGGCACCAGACGCTTGTAGCTGTTCGTCGTCGGCGCGATGATCGCCGACAGTGCGCGGGCGTGCTTCAATAATCCCCCGATGTACCACAGTGCCATCTGACTGAGGCCGGCATACATGTCTCCGGCAAATAAAGGGGATCCATCTTTCCACAAACTCTGATGCGTGTGCATGCCACTGCCGTTGTCGCCATAAAGCGGCTTCGGCATAAAGGTGACGGTCTTGCCGTGTACGTACGCCACATTGCGGATGATGTATTTGTACAGCATCATATTGTCGGCGGACTTGACCAGCGTGTTCGAACTTCTGATCGATCTCGCACTGGCCGCCCGTGGCGACTTCATGATGATGGCATTCGATGTTCAGGTTGCACTCCAGCATCGTCTGCACGATCTCGGACCGCAGGTCCTGATAATGGTCCGTCGGCGGAACCGGAAAATAGCCCTCTTTATAGCGCGGCCGGTAACCTAGATTGTCCATCTCGCGGCCGGAATTCCAGCGCCCTTCTTCCGCGTCGATGAAATAGTATCCGGAATGCTGGTTCTGATCGAAACGGACGTTATCGAAGATGAAAAACTCGGCCTCGGCCCCGAAGAACGCCGTGTCGGCTACACCGGTGTTGTTCAGGTGCATCTCGGCCTTTTGCGCAATCCAGCGCGGATCCCGCTCATAATGTTGACGCGTGATCGGATCGATGACGCAGCACGTCATGACCAGCGTACAAGTCTCCGCAAACGGATCGATGTAGGCGGAATCCGGATCCGGAACGAGCAGCATATCGCTCTCGTTAATCGCTGCCCAGCCGCGAATACTCGATCCGTCGATGCCGAACCCATCTTCGAAGGAATTCTCCTCGAGTTGGGAAATGGGATAAGAAACGTGCTGCGAAATACCCGGCAGGTCCGTGAATCGCAGATCGAACTGGCGAGCTTCTTTCTGCTGGGCAAACTCCAGCACTTCTTTGGGACTCATCAACACTCCTTGGACTCTTGCCCAGAGTCTAGTCCCTGAAGCGCTTCGACCGCCAATAGAAAAATTGGATGAGACTTATACCGCGGCTTACGAATTCGCGGCTATCACGACGCCGCCAGCCACGATCAAAGCGCCGCCGATCAGTAACGCCGCGCTGGGCCGCTGTCCGAAAGCGAGCCAGGAAATGATTTGGGCGATCAGGAAGAAAAAGACGATGTAAATGCCAAGCAGTCGGCCGAAGTCCCAGCGTGGCGCGTTCACCGTGTATCCATAACAGAACAACATAACCGCGCCGCACGCCATCAGACCCCAGCGTAAACCGGAATGCGGCGTGTGTATGCCGGCGCGAACCACTGCGTCTCCTCCGGCTTCGAGCAGCGCGGCAAGCAGCAGAAACCCCAGCGCCACGTTCTGATTCATGAACGGACCAGCAGTTCCGTACAGGCTATGGCAACTCCGACTACGCCGCTTACTACGGCCGTCCAGTACAGAATCGGGCGTTTGGCGAGAATCGCCAAAGACGCAAAAACAATGGCGATCTCGAGAAATATCTCGCCAATGTGGAACCGCAGCGCCTGCCGTCCGCTCAGATGGCTTTCCTTCTCAAGGCTGGTCGCTTCTTTCGAAATCTCATCCGACTCTTTGCGGTACCGGTCAACGTTGGCTGAATACTGTTGCACCTGTTTGCCCGCATTCGCGTTGATGACACCTAGAACGTCGCGCGCGATCTCGGATTCATAGCGCCGGATCGATTTTGCCTGGTAATACGCCCACTGGTCCGACGCGCGCTGCTGTAACAGGAGTTCTTCGGTGGTTTCGATGTGGCCCAGAACAGAAACCACCGCCAATGCCGCCGCGATGATGGCCATGGTTGTGGCCACCATCTTGTCGAACGGAGCCCGCGCATGCTCCGCGTGTTCCTTCAGTTCTTCGGTTGCTTCCATTTCTGACTAGAATCGCACATGTTTATTTACTCCGATCCTGTGCGCGCTCCAAATGCTCTAACGCGTCCTGGGCCACTTTGCATTGTTCGCCGGAACAACCCTCCAGGTAGAGATGCAATTGCTCGCGCGCATCGGTGACTTGACCCTTGTCCGCGAATATCTGGGCCGCCACGAGCCTTGCCGCCGGCATACTGCGCGATGCCAGCAGCAGGTTGTCGATGGCTTCCGGCGTGAACTTTCGCTCGTTGACCAGCACCAAGCCCAACGCAAACCGGGAGCGTGGTGAGGTCCCGTTGATTTGTACCGATCGGCGTGCAGCGGATTCCGCGTCCTTGAGCCGCCCCATTTCCAACAAGCATGCCGCCCGATTGATCTCAATCACTTCCGCGGCGGGATCGAGTTTCTCGGCTCGTTCGAGCTCGGTCAGCGCATTTTCAAACCTGTGGAGACTCATGTAATCCATCGCCAGATCGTTGTGTGCCGCCGCGAAATCCGGATCGATGCGCAAGGCTTTCTCCAGATGCAGCATCGAGTTCTGATGATCGCCCTGGCTTCGCGCTTCTTCCGCTGCTTTCAGTTCGTTCCGCGCCTTGCGAGGAACTTTGTGATTCAGCTCCGCGAATGTAACGCTGCCGGAGGGCGGCGCGTCGTGCTTCTCAGATGGCAAGCGCACCTCGATAGACGTTCCGCTGCTATCCACGTGAACGAGTTGCTGTTGAATCCGGCGGCCCTGGTGGTCCGTAATCGTGAGTTGGTAGTTGCCATCGCTCACGCCTTCGATTTGGAAATCGCCGTTGGGAGTTGTGTAACACCGTAAAGCCGGCGATAACGTTGCGCCGGTGGTATTGAGTTCCACTGAATAGGATTCTGTGAATTGCCGGTCCGAGATAACCTGTCCATGGACTGTGCGTTGTGTCGGAAAGCCAGGAAATTGGGCGTATAGTTCGAGCGTCAAAAGGGACACTCCGGCTAGGAATCGTTTCATGTTTCTCCTCCTTCGAGAATTCGAAAAGTGTGAAGAAACTTACAGAGTTTCGGTCGTTCTCTTTGGGTATAACCGACGGAGTTGGAAAGCGGACTGAGGGCTGCGAGGCGCTACTATGCGCGGACTAAATCACTATACCGGAAAGGTCTTCCGGGAGCAACCCCGGGGCACCAGGCGCGAGTACTGTGTGAATTGTAACTCACTCGATACGCATGGGTAATTGACTTTTTTCGAATGATATAGTAATGTCGATAGAGATTAGGTAGATTATGACCACTCACCTGTTCCGTCTCGCTTCTTCGCATCAGGCGGCCAACCTGGCCTGTTGTTGTCACTGATCCCCCGCTTCGTTCAGCAGACAAGTTTAAGAACAAAGGAGATTTGGAATGAGTGCCGTAGCACAACCACGCAGAATTATTTCCTCCGCTCTTGCTCTCGGAGAGCTCGAGGTGACACATCGAATCAGCCGCGTAGCATCCCAGGCAGCCGATACGCAGGAAGCGCTGGATGAGATTGCGGCGCTGGTGCTCCGCGTCGAAGGAATCCGGACAGTGCAGGTTGAACATCGCGAGGAATTGCGTCAACTCGCGCCAGGCCCGTTTGTATGGGGACATAAGACCGCAGCGGTGAACGAAGGTTCGGCTACAGCCGATGTCGTTTCCCGCGGATCGCACTGGGGCACGCTGCGGATCGGTTTTCAACTGCGGCTCATCCCTGTCGAGAGTCCGCTGCGCTTCGCGCGGTTTGTCGGCGAGCAAATGGCCGCGGTTATCGACAGGTTAGGACGTGTGCGGGAACGCGCCACGTTGCTCGAAACGGTCGAGCAGTTGCGCAACATTCTGGCATCCCGCAAAGCGATCGAACGGGCCAAGGGAATTCTCGCCGATCGGCAGAAGATTACTCCCGCCGAAGCGGGCGCGGTGCTTCGCAAGTACAGCAGCGAATCGGGAAACGATTTGCGGCGTGTCGCCGAGGCCGTGATCCTGAGCGAGCAAGCGGGACAGGATGACGCCTGCTTCCGATTTGCATAAAAGCTTACCTCCCCGATACGAGTCGCGCGATGCCGAACGCCGCGGCTGCCGCCAGGCCGCCGATCGCCGCTGTCTGGATCGCGCTTCGCGTCGGCGACACTCCCGTGTAATGCCCCTTGATGTACCCGAAGACGAAAAGCGCGATCAGCGTTGCGATTACCGATGCGATTAATGCCGCCGCGGCCTTATCGAGCGACATGTAAGGAGCCAGCGGGATCAGCCCGCCCACAATGTATGCGCCTGCGATTGTGGTGGCGCTGCGCAAGGCGCGCCCCGGGTCCGGTTCATCCAATCCAAGCTCGAAGTGCATCATGAAGTCGACCCATTGCTTCGGCCGCTCACGGAGGGAGTTCACGATGGGAATGCTCTCTTCCACGGTCAAGCCGTACGACGTGAACACTTCCATCACTTCGCGTGCTTCTTCATCGGGAATCTCTTCCACTTCGCGTTCCTCGCGACGCAGTTCGCTGGCGTAGTGATCGGCATCGCCCTTCGCCGCAAGATATCCGCCCAGGCCCATCGCAATCGATCCGGCTGCGATTTCCGCTAGCCCGGCGACGACAATAATCTTGGTCGCAGCAACCGCGCCAGACAGTCCCGCGGCCAGCGCGAACGGCACGGTCAAGCCGTCGGCCATTCCGATGACTACATCACGTACGAACGCGGACGAGGTGAAATGTTTTTCAGCGTGCGGGGTCTGTGGCATGGAGGCGCAGGTATTTTCCAGTGTACGAATTCTCAGCCTTCATGATCTGCTCCGGCGTGCCTGTGGCCACGACCGCGCCGCCCGCTTCCCCGCCCTCAGGTCCCAGGTCGATCACATAATCGGCGCTCTGAATCACGTCAAGATTATGCTCGATGATCAGAACGCTGCCGCCGTTTTGGATGAGCCGGTCGAATGCGTGGAGGAGTTTCGCGATGTCGTCGAAGTGTAAACCGGTGGTCGGCTCGTCGAAGATGAACAGCGTACCTTCGCAACTCGCCTGGCACAAATGCGCCGCCAACTTCACACGCTGCGCTTCGCCTCCACTCAGCGTCGTCGCCGATTGTCCCAACCGCAGATATCCCAATCCCACTTCCGCCAGCACCTTCAGCTTGTTCACTAGCCGCGGCGCTTCTGAAAAGAACGACAGCGCCTCTTTGACGGTCAGTTGGAGCACCTCGTGGATGTTCTTGCCGTGATAGCGAATGTCCAGGATGCTGCTCTTGAATCGCGTGCCTTTGCATTCTTCGCACACCAGTTCGACGTCGGCCAGAAACTGCATCTCGACCGTCACGGTGCCGTCGCCCTGGCAGTTCTCACAGCGCCCTCCCGGGATGTTGAACGAAAAATGGCCCGCAGTGTAGCCGCGCTTTTGCGCCTCCGGAGTGGACGCGAAAATTTCCCGGATCTGATCGAACGCTTTGATATACGTAACCGGGTTCGACCGCGGAGTCCGGCCGATCGGCGACTGATCCACTAGCACGACTTGCGTCAACAAGCCGGCGTTCTCCACCTTGCGGCATGTCACTTTTTCCACAAGTCCGCCGAACTCGGGATTCTCTTCCTCCGGCGTCTCTTTGCGAAGCTGCCGCTCCAGAGATTTGTAAATGACGTCGTGGACCAGCGTCGATTTGCCCGAACCCGAAACGCCCGTAATCGCGACCATCATGTTCAACGGGATGGTGACGTCGATGTTCTTCAAGTTGTGCGCACGCGCGCCCCAGAACTTCAGAGACTTTTTGAGGTTCACCTTGCGCCGAGCCTGCGTATGTCCGGCGTGCAATTCGCCCTTCAGATAGCGCGACGTCAACGACGTCGCACCGTCGGCCAACAATTTGGAGTAGGGGCCTTCGAAAATGACACGTCCCCCCAACTCCCCCGCGCCCGGCCCGAGATCGACAATATGATCCGCTGCGCGCATCACGTCGGGATCGTGTTCCACCACAACGATCGTGTTGCCGAGGTCGCGCAGCTCCGCCAAAATTCGGATCAGACGGCCCGTATCGCGGCTGTGCAGGCCGATGGACGGCTCATCCAGCACATAACACGCGCCAACCAGTCGCGAACCGAGGCATGTGGCCAATTGGATACGCTGCGCCTCGCCGCCGGACAGCGTGGAAGACAGACGGTCCAGCGTAAGATATTCGAGCCCAACGTCGTTCAAAAACTTGAGCCGCTGCCGTATCTCGACCAGAATCTTATCCGCGATCGCTCGCTCTTCCGGCGTCAGTTCGAGAGCTTCGAAAAAAGCATACGCCTGTTCGATGTTCAGCCGCACCACGTCCGGCAGAGTCTTGCCGCCGATCCGCACATTCATCGCCGATGCCCGCAGCCGCGATCCGTTGCAATCCGGACACTGCGCATACCCGCGATACCGTGCCAGAAACACACGGACGTGAACTTTGTATTTCTTCTTCTCGACTTCCTCGAAGAAGCGGCGCACGTGCGAATAAACAAACTGCTTATCTTGTTCGCTAAGATCTCCGAAAGGCGTCTTGAGCCGAAGCTTCGCCTTCTTCGCGGCTTTCGCGAACGACTCGTCCCAATACCATCCGTATTGCGGTTTCGTCCATGGATCGACCGCGCCGTCTTCTAACGACAGGCTTTTGTCCGGAATCACCAGGTCCATGTCATAGTCGATGGTGTTGCCGAATCCCTGGCACCGTGGGCACGCGCCCATTGGGTTGTTGAAACTGAACAATCCCGGCTCCGGAATCGCCAGTTCGATGCCGTCTCGCTTGCATGCAAACTTCTCGCTGAACCGAAATGTCTCTGAGTCGTCCCCAGCAGGTTGGAACAATACTTCACCTGCTTCGCGATAACACGTTTCGACGGTGTCCACAATGCGCTGGTGCAGATCCGGTGAAATCGCAATTCGATCTACCAACGCGAATAGCGGCTTCTTGAAATCGATATCGAGCAGCGACTCCGGCGTCGAGAATTCGAAGGTTTTCCCGTTCTGAAAAAGCCGGTTGAAGCCCTTGCGGCGCAGATCGAAGAGATGATCCCGCAACGCATCCGTAGTTCCCGATGCTTTAACCGGAAACAACGCGTACCAACGCGATCCCTGAGGCTGCGCAAGCATCCGTTGCGCCACCTGGTCCACCGTGTCGCGCTCCACCAGTTGTCCACATTGCGGGCAATACGATCGCCCCACGCGAGCAAACAGCAGACGCAGAAAATCGTACAGCTCGGTGGATGTTGCCACAGTCGATCTTGGATTTCGCGTTGTGTTCTTCTGGCGGATCGCAATGGGCGGCGCGATCCCGAGAATCTCGTCCACGTCGGGCTTCTCCATGCGCTCCAGAAACTGCCGCGCATAAGAAGAAAGCGATTCGACATAGCGGCGCTGTCCCTCGGCATAAATGGTGTCGAAGACCAGCGACGATTTACCCGATCCCGAAACTCCCGTTACTACCGTGAGAAGGTTGTGCGGGATCTCGAGCGACACGTTCTTGAGGTTGTGGACTCGCGCCCCGCGGATATGGATACTGTTGTCCAAGACGGCCTTGTAAGAGGATTGTTGCGCGCTAGAGATGCTTCAATTATCGCAGAAATTTGCGTCTCTTCGCCTTTTCATCCACCAGCGATCTTCACGCGCGATGCCAGCGTCTTCGGAGCGGTCCTTCGATAGCTGTCGGCAACCAATTCCCCGACCTCGTCCCAGTCAATTTCGCCGGTATCCAATCGCAATCCCACCCATCCCCTCGACGCCAGGTAGGCCGGCATGTAGAACCTCGAAGGCTGAGCTTTGACGAGCGCCGCATTGTCGCCGGGACCAACTTTGCAGTTGATTCCGATTATGCCGTCGCCATGATGGTCGTTGAGGAAATACGCGAACGACTTTTTGCGGACGCGAAAGCCCGCGTGGAGTCCCGAAAGCTCTCGCGTCGTCTCCGGAAGCGCCAGGCAGATCTTTGTCAGGCGTGCCAGCCGTGGATCTTCCTTCGGCGCCCCGCCAGCAATCGCTCCCACTACCAGGAAAGGCTCTTTCCCAGCGGCCACGGCATCCGGCAGCGGAGCGTCCGGCGATTCGTGCGACCAGTCCTCCTCACATACGAAGAACCGCACGAACGGGCGGCGCTTTTGTGTCACCTGATCCCGAAGCGTTCCCCGCAGCATCGGATACCGCGTCTCCAGTGCGTCCAGGACCGACTTCAGCGTGGCCGTTCCTTCGACCTCCAACTGCACCTCGCCGCCGACCTGCGCTAGCGTTCGCAGATGTGCTGGAAGCTGTACTCGAATCACTTGAGCGTTTGAACCTCGACCGAGAGCACCGCGGGAAGATCGCGAACGATGGGCATCCAGCTATCGCCCGAATCGGCCGATGCGTACACCTGCCCGCCGGTGGTGCCGAAATACACGCCACAGGAATCGAGCTTGTCGACCGCCATGGCGTCGCGTAGCACGTTCACATAGCAGTCGCTTTGCGGCAGACCCTTCGATAGAGGCTCCCACTCGTTTCCGCCGGTGCGGCTGCGATAGACGCGCAATTTCCCATCCAGAGGATAGTGCTCCGAGTCGCTTTTGATCGGGACAACATAGATGGTTTCCGGCTCGTGCGCGTGGACATCGATCGCAAATCCAAAGTCGGTCGGCAGATTCCCGCTGACCTCGCGCCACGAATCGCCGGCGTCGTCGCTTCTCATCACGTCCCAGTGCTTCTGCATGAACAGAACGCCCGGCCGTGATTGGTGTGCCGCGATGTGATGCACGCAATGGCCGACCTCGGCCGCCGGGTCTGGAATGGTTCCCGACTTGAGTCCGCGGTTAATAGGCTTCCACGTGTTGCCGCCGTCGTCGCTGCGAAATGCGCCGGCGGCTGAAATCGCGATGAAGATGCGCTCGGGATCGCTGGGGTCGAGAATGATCGTGTGCAGGCACATCCCGCCGGCGCCCGGCTGCCAATGCGGCCCGGAGCCATGCTTGCGGAGTCCAGAAAGTTCCTGCCAACTCTGCGCGCCGTCGGTGGAGCGGAACAAGGCCGCGTCCTCGACGCCCGCATACACCGTATCCGGATCGGTCAGCGATGGCTCCAGATGCCAAACGCGCTTGAAGTCCCACGGGTGCGGCGTGCCGTCGTACCACTGGTGCGTGCCCGGAACGCCGTCGTACACGAATTTGTTCCCCATCGGCGTCCACGTCTTGCCGGCATCGTCGGAGCGCTGGATCAACTGCCCGAACCAGCCCGAAGACTGCGATGCATACAACCGGTTCGGATCGGCGGGCGAGCCCTTCACGTGATAAATCTCCCAGCCGGCGAAATGAGGGCCGCTGATGTCCCACTGCTCCCGCTTTCCATCCGACGATAAAACGAACGCGCCTTTGCGCGTCCCGACTAATACCCGTACATCACTCATCCGTTCGCCCTTTCTTTTTCAAAATGGAGGGATCAAAGGAGTCGAGTCTCTTTCTTCCCATCGCCGCCGTGCTTCCGCGAGACAGGCCTCGCGATTCTTCGCCAAATTGACGATGTACTCGCAAGGCGCTCCCGTCGCTTCGTGCTGCGCACCCCAAATGAGCAGCTCCAAAAGCACGGGCGCAAGATCGATTCCCTTCTCCGTCAACCGGTAATTCATACTTCGCCCATCGGTCTCTTCCACTTCCGCCGTGATGATTCCCGCCGCTTCCAGTTTCTGCAGACGATCCGCCAGGATATTCGTGGCGATCCCTTCGCCGGCCTCCTGAAATTGTTTAAATTTTCGATAACCGCGAACCATCAGATCCCGGACAATCAGCAGCGACCAGCGATCTCCTAACATCTCGAGCGAGATGCTTACCGGGCACCCGGACCGGCGTTTCGTTTTCGCTTTCCCAGGCACAGGAACAAGGTATCAATCTTACTTGCAAAACGCAAGTTTCCAGTCGTCATCGCGAAGAGAAACCGATCCTAAGTGGTCAGGCGGAGAGCGGCCCGTAGGTCGCTCTCCGATTTAGAGGACGCTATGGAACCGTCACCTTAATGCTCACGTCGGCAAGGGCTGGCGGAGCACCAGCTTGGATCACAGTGGAGCCGGGTGCGACGTATTGGATTGGCACGTTCACGCTGGTAGCGCCGGCGACAAACGTAACGGTCGAGGGGACCTTGGCGATGCCGGGGTTTTGCGAACTGAGATAAATCGTCAAACCACCAGCCGGCGCAGGCCCTGAGAGATCCAGCGGTACCCCTGCAGTATTCCCGTACACCGCGATGCAGCAACGTCCGAAGCTGATTGTGCCGGTCACACTCGCTCGTTGAGTGTTGCTTTGGTATCCGGCGGCAGATGCCGTAATGTTTACGGTTCCCAGATTGACGGCGGTCAGCACCGGCTCGACTTTTGGCGAAGTCCATCCGGCTGGGATGAAAACGCTTGGCGTAACGGTAACGTCTGATGGATTGCTGCTCACCAGCGTTACGGTGACACCACCCGTCGGGGCGGCCTTGGGGATACTGACGGGCAATTTCATTGATTGGCCGAGCCCTAGAACGGTATTGGCCCACAGCGTAAGAGGCGGTTGCGTCGCTCCGGTGCTCACAGTCACCACTACGATGCCGGAAGTAGACGCTGGATACGTCTCATTGCCCAAGAATGTTGCAGTAATAGAGTTGGGGCCGATTGACAATACAGAGCCGCTCACCGTAAGCGAGCAAGTTCCGCCGCTCAGCGTGCATGTGCCGAGCGTCAAAGTTCCCGCGGAGAAGTTCACCGTGCCAGTGAGCGCGGGGGCCGTGCCGGTATACCCGGCCGGGGCGCCATGCGTCACCGTCGCGGTTAGGGTTGTGGACTCGCTGGGGGTGATCGACGTGGGCGAAGCGGTGAGCGCCGTCGTGGTGGTAAAGGCCGTGTTCCAGTTCTTGATAAGGTTGGCGATGTTCACCGATCCGAGGCCCGTGGTTTCGTCATATCCCACGCCCGAAGGATAGGCGACAGTGAGCGAACTCGCGCCCGTTGTCGACAACATGCCATACTGCGCGCCGGCATTTACGAAACAATCCAGGCTATCCGCGGCGCAGGCTTCGTCGTTGTTGCCGGTAGTGATGTCGTTGAAGATGCATTCGGCTGCCGGCAACCCGGTGGTCACTCCGATGTTGTTGGTCTGACCATTGGAATAGCAAGCCGTCGCGGTCGCCGGGTTGGAGTATTGGGCCTTAGCCAATGCATAAAGAGCAGGGTTCAAGGTTCCTTGCCGCTCGTGGGAAAGGGTCACCAGCAAGGCCGTGACACCGGCGAACTGTGGCGCGGTAAAAGACGTTCCCCCCGCGCCTTCAAAGGTGTCTGGTGAGGTACATGCGGTTTCAGGCTTGCTGGAATCGCACTCGATAATTTCATGACCCCAGAAACCGTTGGCGGCAAAGAAGGAGATATCCGGTCCCGCGCGCATAGTTTCGGTGGAGCTGAGCCCTGGGATACCGGACTGATACGAGGGCTTCGCGTAGTGCGCGCTGAAGCCGCCGCCACCACCCACGACATTTCCATCGATCTGGTCAGCCGTAAGAGAAGCGCAGTACCCGGCTCCTGTGAATCCTTGCAGATTTGCAGTGATGCTGTCCGCGCAACTGCTGTTCCAGGGTGTCTCTGGAATGTAGCCTAGCGCACTGCCATAAAAGGCCGAGTTCGCTCCCCAATAGGTACTCTGCGGCAAACCTCCCTCTTGGGCATCATAGTTATCCGAGAAGTCGGTGCCTCCAACGGAGGTGACGAGCGGCTGTGCGGCGAACTGGTCGACGTTGATTCCGTGGACTGCGGTTGTTGCGATGTTCTGATCCTCGTCGGCAGCGCCCGCATCGCCCGCCGCATCGAGGAAGCTCTGACCTTGCGTGGCGGCCTGGCTCGCGAGCTGATCGTCCAGCGCAAAATCGGACGCTGATATGACCGCTTCGCTGTTGCCGTAGCTGCTGCTGATCACATCCGAAATGTTGTTGTCGATCAACGCCACAAGCGCCGTAGTGAAACCGTCGCCCACGCCGGTGGAGTCGCACGACATGAAGACCAGGTGAGCCGAGGGTGCGACCGCATTGGCCCACTCAGCGTCAAGCGCCGCCTCTCCCACTGCATCGGTAATCCCAGGATCGTCGCAGGTTGTCGTTCCTGCGCCGTGCAACACCGTCATGTTCAGCGTTCCAGGCACGCCGAACAACGTGCGAAAGGTCGCGACGTCTCCGCCCGTTGCCGCTCCAGTGGTTCCGTTCACTGTGCCGAACATCATGTCGGTGGGTTCGGGAAGCCCGATGGTCGCGCCTGCTCCGAGATTGCCGGAGGCGAAGATGGGGTTCACGTGATAGATAGTGTAGAAATCCTGTGGAGTCACGTCGAAGTTGCCGTCAGGGGCATTGAACTTCGGCCGCTCGCCAGAGGTCTGCCCGACATTCAGCCAGCGATGGGTCGCGGCATCGTAAGAGACCGGATGACCCTCGGTGCGCTTGCTGCGGACGGGGATTTTGCTGAGTCCGTTGATCCCAGCCACAGCCTGCGTCAGCGCGGCTGGAATCGCCGGGTTCTGCGCGTTGGCGGCGTATTTACCTCCCCGAATGTTCCAGTAATGGATCTCAGTGTGAAAAGTATCTCTGATCTGGCCGGCGGTCGCCGTGACGTCGATCATGCTGGCATTGTTCAGGACGCCATTTATTCGGACACCCTGCGCTCCGAGCCACGCCGAGATCTTCGCGATGTCTTGCTGCGAAGCGCCGAAGCGCTCGCCGAACTGTTGCGGCGTCAGCCATTTGTGATATTCCGCCGCGGTCGGCTGCTGCTGTCGCGCGAGCAGATTATCGAGGTCGGCCTGCTGTTCGGGACTGCGCTTAAGAACGACGTAAAGACGCAACTGCAGCCCATCCTCAACCGCGCCTAAGTCACGGTTAACGGTCAGGTCCCCGCGGACATTGCCCCGCAGAGTGACCACACGCGAGTTGTCGATCTGCTCTGTGATGAGAGGGCGCGCCGTGCGCGACCCACCCGGCGATGTCTGCGCCGTGGCTGGCGTCGCGCAGACACCTGCGATGACAGCGAGTATAAACGAGAGGTTTCTGAATATCGTAGAACTTACTGCGTTGTGGAGTTTGCGAATCCCAATCTCTTGCAAGTTCGCGAGAGGCGACAATGTCGGCGAGGCTAAACTTTGTTCAGTCACGTACAT
Source organism: Bryobacterales bacterium (assembly GCA_963802915.1). Taxonomy (GTDB): domain Bacteria; phylum Acidobacteriota; class Terriglobia; order Bryobacterales; family Bryobacteraceae; genus JAICMB01. The sequence goes on along the minus strand of CAWDKQ010000013.1, from coordinate 182,206 downwards.
CCTTTCATGTGGTTTGGAGCTGTGCGCGGCCCGGATTTCATTTGAGTCAGCGCTTTCAGATTTGGCGAGTACGCCTGACAGGCTAGCACTAATGACTTACATTGACATGACGTTTTTGCGGCGGGTCGGGGACTTTTGTACTAGGACGTATGGTTCTCTTAGTACCAGTTAACAGTCAGAAGGCGCATAATGAGCGACCCGGCCGCCGGAGTCAACGGCCAGTTCTCGCTTTCTCCTGTGCTGGCGCGGTGACGCTTTTGATAAGCAGCCACAGTGCGAGCGGAACCTCGAATAGGGCCATGGGTATCCACATGAGAGAGGTGACCGGATCGCCGAGAACTCCCGCGAGTTGGAGGGGAAGGCCCACCACAAGCATCATTGACGCGACGACCTCCAGCCAAGCTAAATACAGAGGAATTAATCTGCCGCGGAGGAGGAGGTAGGAGAAGAGCGTGCTCCCCACTGCGAAGAACGTCGCGCTAATAAGCGTGTTCCAACCCTACACTCGAAATAGCAAGTCTCCGATCGCGTTCATAGTCGCTGCATCCGCGACATATGCTCCGCCGATCGGATTGAGAGACATCAGCGCCAAGTGGCGAGGATCGGAATGGCGCCGAGCACACCCTCCCCAACGCGACAAGTCAAGGCCAATAATGCGAGTTCCGGATCTTGATCACGCGTAAGAATGTAGAGGGTCACGCCCCGTATCAGAGCGTTCATGACTGAGACAGCCGAAAACGACGAAGTTGTGGAACATGCTGTGCCATCAACGCGAGCTTCGCGGGGTGCCGTCGCGGGCGCTTGCCTGTCCAGACACGAGAACTGGAGAGACGAAGTTCGACCTCGTTTCAACACCGGGGTGCCCGGCTTCCATGAAAACGAAAGCCGGGCACCATCAGCACACGCACCTACGGATACAGACCCCGAATGCGAACACCTTCCGCAACGCGCCCGATACCCAGCATATTCGCCGCCGCGCGCATTGCCACTTTGCGCTCTTTGCGAATCTTCAAGACGTCGTTGAACGCCGTCGCCATCACGCGCTCCAGCCGATTGTAGACATCCTGCGCATCCCAGAACAGATGCTGGATGTCTTGCACCCACTCGAAATAGGACACTGTCACGCCGCCCGCATTGCACAGAATATCCGGGATGATAAATGCGCCCTTCTCTTCGAGAATTGCGTCGGCCGCCGGAGTCAACGGCCCATTCGCCGCCTCGCCCACGATCTTGGCCTTCACGCGATACGCATTGTCTTCGTGGATCACGTTTTCAAGCGCTGCGGGAACCAGAACCTCGCATTCGAGCGCAAGCAGTTCTTCCGGCTGAATCGGCTCGCTGCCGGCAAGTCCCACCACGCTGCCGGTTTGCTCTTTATAAGCCATGACCGCGGGAACATCCAGACCGCGCGCATTGTAAATGCAGCCGGAGGAATCGCTCACCGCGATCACTTTCGCTCCGGCGCCATGCAGCAACTGCGCGGCAATCGAACCGGCGTTTCCAAAACCTTGCACCGCGACTCGCGCTCCGCTCAGTGTCATTCCGATATGCTCGGCAGCCGACCGAATGGTATAGAACACGCCGCGCCCGGTCGCTTCATTGCGCCCCAGCGATCCTCCCAGGCTGATGGGTTTGCCCGTCACAACTCCTGGGATCGGATAACCCTTCACCATGCTGTATGTATCCATGATCCATGCCATGGTCTGCGGGTTCGTATAAACATCAGGGGCCGGGATGTCCTGCTCCGGTCCGATCAGCGGCAGAATTGCGGTCGTATAACGGCGCGTAATGTGCTCCAACTCCATTTGGGACAACGCTTTTGGATTGCAGGTTACGCCGCCCTTGCCGCCCCCAAAGGGAATATTCACGACGGCGCACTTCCACGTCATCCACATGGCCAGCGCTTTCACTTCATCCAGCGTCACGTTGGGGTGATAGCGTATGCCGCCCTTCGCCGGACCGCGAACCGTGCTGTGCTGCACCCTATATGCTTCGAATCGCCTGATGTGGCCGCCCTCCATCCGGACGGGAACACTAACCGTCAGCACTCGTTCCGGAAACTTGATCATTTCGCGGATGTCGTTCTCGAGACCCATGGCATCGGCCGCAATTTCGAAGTTCTCGAGCGCGAGATCGTATGCGTTTCTTTCAGCAACTGGTGTTGCCAACATTCGAAGATCCTCCTTACAACCTGGTAAAGAATTATGACTAAGCGGAAACAATCGGCGAGGCGATGTGCGCGGCCTGGCATCGCGGGCAGGCGTGCAGAGATTCGTTGCCACTTCCCTTATGCCACTGTGTGTCATACAAATCAAGCTATTTAAATTGCTTATATTCATCGATATACGGGTGGCAATCGATTGACACCCAACTATATGTGGTGCTTTCATGATTTTGTCGAAGCTCAAGTACCTCCCAAGGACCTAGTTGGGGCATAGGACTGACAACCATAACCTCAATCAGAAATTTCGATTGGACGCCCCCTGCCGTAAGCGCCTAATCTAGGGTATGGCAACGTCAACTGTTCTATCGCGTCCCGGATCTCAAGTAGCTCTATTACATAGAGTTAGCAACATTGTCAGCTCGGAGTTGTCGCTCGAGGAAATGCTCGGCGAAATCGTCGGACTGACCGTCCAGGTAACCGCCTGCGATGCCTGTCTGGTGTACCTCATGGAAGGGGACGAAATCGTGTTGCGCGCCTCGCAAGTTCCTCACGCTTCCGACCTGGGCCACCTCCGCATGAAAATGGGCGAAGGCGTTACAGGTTGGGTCGCGGAACATCAAGCCGTAGTGGCGCTGTCAGAAAATGCCGCCACCGATGCTCGCTTCAAGTACTTCCAGGCCCTCATTGAAGACACCTACGAAGCGTTCGCGTCGGTACCCCTGGTGAGCGGCGGAGAAGTCGTGGGCGTGATCAACGTTCATCATCGTGAGCGGCACGATCATTTGCCCGAAGAGATTGCGCTCCTGACCTTTGTCGGAGAGCAGATGGGAATCGCGGTCGCAAAGTCGATGCTCGTGGATCAGAACGCCCGCCTGCTGCAGGAAGCGCATGAAGCCAAGCGCCAGCTCGAAATCCGCAAGATCGTTGAGCGCGCCAAGGGTATCCTGCAACACCGCCATAATCTGACCGAAGAGGAAGCTTACCTCCGGCTTCGCAATGAGAGTCGCCGTTTACGCCGCCCGATGAAGGATCTCGCGGAAGCCATTATCCTCGCCGAGGATATGCACCGCAAATCCATTGTGATCGAGCAAGCATCCTAAACGCGTTCCGATCACGCAGTCGCTTGCAGAGAGGCCAATTCGGCGTAGGTGCCGCCTCGCCGGATCAATTCGTCGTGACGTCCCACTTCGACGATTCCGCCTGGGCCGAGCACGATAATCTTGTCCGCGATCTTGCGCAGCGTCGACAAACGATGCGCAATGATGATCACTGTCCGGCCTTTGAGGTGCGGCGCGAGGTTCTTCAACAGCTCTTGCTCGGTTTTTGAGTCCAGCGCGCTGGTGAACTCGTCCAGCACCAGGATCTTGCGGCCTCTCAGGGCGACGAGAGCCTGCGCTAGTGCGATCCGCTGCTGCTGGCCCTTCGAGAGCGACGTCCCACGTTGCCCAATGACGCTCAGGTATCTATCCGGCATTTTCTGAATATCGGAGTGAATACAAGTGCATTTCGCGGCTGCGATCACTTCCTGCGCGGTCGCGTCCGGCCGCGCAAACCGAATTGTGTCGAGCACGGTGGTATCGGAGAGGAACACTCCTCCATTTTGCTGTACCGGAGCAAAGATTCCGCGCAGTTGCTCGAGCGGCCAAGAGCGAATATCCTGATCCGAAATCAAGATTTGCCCCTGCTGCGGATCGTAGGTGCGCGATAGCAAATTCTGCAGCGTCGTCTTGCCGACCCCGGAGCGTCCAACGATGCCGAGGACGGTTCCGGGTTCGACCGACATACTGAAATCGCGCAGCACCGAGGCACCGTTCGAATACGCGAAGCTCACGTTCCGCAATTCGATCCCGACTTTTTGATCGAGTTCGACTGGTGCTAGCGACGGATCGTCCGGTATCGATGATTCTTCTTCGAGAACCTGGAGCAGCGTGCGAGCGGGTTCGATGCCGTCCTGGATGCGCTCGAAGAGACCGGCATACCCCCACAGGGAGTTGAACAGATCTTCGAGCAGCATGCTCAGGTACATCACCATCGCGATGTCCATGGCGTTGCCGAACGGCTTCGCGCCGGAGCGGTATTGCCAGATCCAGACGCCCAGGCAGGCGCGTTTCGCAATCGAGAGCACTAAATTGCGGCGGCGGCCGAAAAATGTGCCGATGCGCGTCTCCTCAATACCTTCCGACGCGATGGTATCTTGCAGTTCGCCGTATTTCTCGAGAATGCGTCTGGTTTGGCCGAAGTGGACAATGGGCTGTACGTATTCCAGGCATTCCGAGAACATGCCGAAATCGCGCGCGTAGTTTTGATAGCGGGACTTTCGAAACGGCTGCCGCCGGCGATTCTCAAGCACGGTGGTCCACGCGAAGAGCACGACCGCGACGGCGATGAACGGGATCGACAGCGGGCTGAAATAAATGAGCGGGATCATGCTCAGGACGGTGCGGACAAGGGCAGGAAACAACTCGCGCCCCAGCGCCTCCGAAGTCTGAACCACCTTCCCGACGCCGTCGTTCACCTTGCCGATCAACGCGCCCGACTGTTGCCGCTGGTGCCATTCCTGAGGCATATGGAGCACTTTGCCGAGAGCCATGGACCGCAGGTGGCCAAACATCGGAAAACTGACACGCGACGCGAACAGCCAGTTCAGGCCGAGATCGAGACGGAGCAAGGAGGAATCGAACAGGATGAGGACGGCTACAAAGGCCCAGGTCGGAATCTCGGAATGACCGGTACAGGCGCGGAGCACCCAGACCAGAGAATAGCCTCCCAGGACGAGGAGCGCCTGGCGCAGAATCGTTCCCAACAGGTACCGGCGATAGGCCGCATGGAAGGGCTGGAGCAACATCCAACACTTCCGGATCGAAGCCTTCACACTCAAAGAGTGCGGGGTGGTGTCGGGAAATCGCACGCGGGGCTTCGCGAATAAGAAAGCCACGCTGAAACTATCGGTTATTTGGAGTGACTTGTGTATACCCGGAACGGGTGTTCCAGCCCTCGTGCTCCTGCCAATCGAGAATTCGAAAATGCGGATAAGGCTCCTGGCGCGGCAGCTTATCGTAATCGACGATTTCAGCCTGCTGATGATTGCCGTCCTGCGACTGGTAATACCAAGCGGCTTCCTGACCGAGTTTAGCCGCCTCGCCCGGCACATTCAGCACATATTTCTCGTATTTGTATGGAGCGCGCGGAGGCGGAACAGCGCCGTAAACAACATCCACCACGAGCTGAGTCTCCCTCGAAATACGTCCCTCGCGCAGCAGTTCCCGCATCGCCCGCACGACGATCCAATTGTTGACCCGATGATCGATATGCCGCTCGTCGGGATGACCGGTAACAATCATTTCGGGGTTATATCTTGCGATGAATTGTTTCGCCGCCGCGACGACGGAATCGCGGTCGAACGGCAGATTCGGAATAGCGGCGTTGCGGTAGGGAGAATGATCGCTCGCGAGTAAAACGGAAAGGTAGGGATGGGGTGGATTGAGGTGCTCGGACCAGATCTGTCCCAGTCCGCCGTCGGGAAGGCCTAGAAAAGAGATGTTCTCCAAAGGAACTCCTAAATGGCCCAGAGACGCGCGAGCCTCGTCCATGCGGACTTCGCCGAAGTCCAAGGCGCGGGCGGCATCGCAGGAATGCATATAATAGCGGTCGCAGCCGCCGGCATCGCCGCTGGTGAAATAGACCACGTGCAGTGGAATCCCGTTTTCTACAGCGGCGCGAATCAGGCCTGGATGCGCCGTGTCATCGTCCTCATGCGCGGCAAAAATCAGTATCGATTTCGGTAGGCGATTGACGGCGAACTCCAGCCGGTTACTGGCGATGGTGGCGTCTCGCAATTGAATCGAGATCTCGAGCGTATAGCGGCCGGGCGGCATGGAATCGAGGTGCAGCGTGTGAGAGCCATCGACCGCGCCCGGCGTCGCTGGTTTGAGCAGCTCTTTTCCCGCGGCCGAGAGGACGCGTGCGCGAACGATGGCTTCACGGAAGTTCACGCCTCGCTCGGGATGCACTGTGAACGAGAACTTCATGGGCGAGCCGGCCGGGAACATCGTGTGATGCGTGTCAAAGACCACGAGATCGGACACGAATTCCGGCGGATAGAAATCCCGATACGACTCGGATTTAGGAACATCGCGCAAATAGGGATACAAGTACAAGAATGGATATTGTTTCGGAAGCGGCGTGTTCGGCGGTGCCGTGAAGGCTGGAGGCGCGGTAGCGAGGTCGTAGATATGCTCGGGATGAACGCTATCTCTCAGCACGACTGAAAAATAGATTTCAACCGGTTTTTCCCCGGCGTCGACAACCGCGGCCTTCACCGCGCGAAACTCCTTCTCTTCTCCGGGCCCCAGGGCGAGCGAGTTTGTGATCACGGTTTTCCAGGAAGCCGGCTCGTCGGGCGCAGGAGCGATCCAGGGATAAGTATAGGACTCGAACTCGAGTTGCAGATTCTCGAGATGGCGATTCGAAAGATTGCGCACCACGATGCGTGGGTTCACCGGATCGCCTGACGTGTAGAAAGTCTTGTCCAGCTCCACCATGGTGACCTTCGCAAATTGGCGGTGGACTGCGAACGACGTCGCATTCGGAATTGTGACGCCGTCCGAAGTGCGCAGGTCCACTTCGTATCGGCCAGTACGCGCGTCCCACGGGATGCTCCACAGCGGAAGATAGTCGACGCCGTGAAGGGCAATTCCGTTGGCGATTGCAGTCTTCTCTCCGGCATAACGGATCGAAGCCGTGGCGCTGGTGGCAGGATTAAGACGAACACGCACCTGGCTACCCGCGTTGTACGAGGTATTGTCCGAAATAGCGGCCAGATCCGCGGAACACAGGCGCAGGCACGCCATGAAAGCAATGCTAAGTGAACGCCGCATAGCTCGCAGACATAGTAACCTTATCGTGCGATAGAATCGTCGCCATGCCTGGCGAGAACACCAAAGCGACGATTATCAGTCTGGCTGTACTCGCTTCCGCTGCAGCCACCTTATTACATGAGGGCGTTGGCCATGGCCTGGTCGCCTGGCTGCGAGGCGATATTCCAACGGAACTCACCAGCAACCACCTTTCCAGTCTCAGGCCGGACCATTGGGTGGAAGCCGGTGGAACGCTTGTCAATTTGTTCGTGGGCGGCCTCTCGCTGCTTGCCTCGCGGGCTGCCGGTAATCATGCAAATCTTCGCTACTTCCTCTGGATTTTGGCCGCCTTGAATCTCCTCCCAGGAGCGGGTTATTTTCTTTTCTCCGGTATTTTTGGCTTCGGCGATTGGCAGGCCGTGATCGCCGGCTTGCAGCACCAGGCCGCGTTGCGAATCCTGATGGTCGTCTTTGGAGGCGCACTGTATGTCGCTGTCGTGCGTATGCTTGCAGTCGCCGTCAGACCTTTCTGCTCCCGTCGGCCGGTGTACAACACCGTAGGACGCTTGCCATACTATGCCGCGTGTCTCTTCAGTTGTGCCGCCGGAGCCCTCGACCCGCTGGGGCTGAAGCTCTTTTTTGTTTCCACCGTACCGGCTGCGTTCGGCGGATCGTCGGGCTTGCTATGGGCCGACAGTTTGTTCCCGGCTGAACGGCCGGAAAGCATGCTGCACGTGAGCCCGCAGCCGGCATTGTGGATCGCCGCTACCGTCCTTGGCATCGCCTACATCGTCATTCTCGGACGCGGCATACACTTCGAGCACTGACGTTCCCGCCTTTTCGTCGATGTCGCACACGGTCAAAACAATTCGCAAGTGGACGATACTCACTCATCGCTGGATGGGCGTCTTTTTCTGCGTGCTGTTCCTGGCTTGGTTCCTGTCGGGAATCGTGATGATGTACTGCCCTTTTCCTAGCGTGGAGACGGCGGATCGATTGTTGCGTGCGGCGCCGCTTGATCCGGGCCGGATCCATGTGTCGCCGGGGCAGGCATTGGCGGCGATCCACGAGTCCAGTGGGCCTTCACGGCTTCGAAGTAATGTTCTCGACGGTCGGCCTGTTTACCGTTTCGATTTTGGCCGCCGGCCCGTCCTCGTCTTCGCGGACAATGGACAGCGAATCGACGCGATTCCTCGCGAGATGGCTTTGCGAACCGCCGCCGCGTGGACGGGATTTCCAGCGAGCGCTGCTTCGTTCGAAGGACCTATTGTAAGAGACGACCAATGGACCGTATATTCTTCGGTTCGACGCTATGGTCCCTTCTGGAAGTTTTCCTGGCCCAACCGCGAGGAGATTTATGTGTCACAGACGACCGGTGAGGTTGCGCAGGACACGACTCGATCTTCGAGAATCGGCGCATATTTCGGTCCGATTCCGCATTGGCTTTACTTCCGCTGGCTGGCAAGCCAGGTTCCGTTGTGGACTCGGGCAGTCATCTGGCTCTCCGGCGCGGGCACGGTGCTCTGCATCCTGGGACTCAGCGCAGGAGTTTGGGTTTATTCGCCGTCGAAACGGTATCGATTCCCGAAAGGCGCAACCACTATTCCTTTTGTCGGACCCAAGCGATGGCACGTATTTCTGGGCTTGATCTTCGGCTGCTTCGCCTGCGCCTGGGTCTTCAGCGGCTTGTTGTCCATGGGACCGTTTTCGTTCTTGAGCGATCGCGACCAGCCGGATCTTGAACGCGCGCTTCGCCCGGATCGCGTAGACCTCGCCGGATTCGCCACGAAAGGTCCGCGCAGTGCCATCGAAGCACCGTCTGCATTGAAAGTCAGGGAATTGGAGTTTATCTCTTTCGGAGGCGAGGATTTCTATCTTGCCACTGAATCGCCGCAAAAGTCGCGAATCGTTCCGCTACGGGGCAATGTTCAAAACGCATTCGGAATCGATCAAATTCGAGATGCAGTGAAGCAGGCCGTTCCCTCAGCGTCGATCGCCGAAATCAGGATGGTAACGAAATACGAGTCCTACTATCTGGATCGTCAGAACCGCCTGCCGCTTCCCGTTATCTATGTTCAACTGAACGACGCCAGCCGGTCCGCTTATTACATCGATCCCCGGACTGGACAGGTCGTGCAGAGCTACGGAACCCGTTCCCGCTGGAATCGCTGGCTCTACCATGGCCTGCATTCGATGGATTATCCGTGGCTTTATGCGCACCGCCCGGCGTGGGACATTATCGTCATCATGTTCATGCTCGGCGGCGTCGCGCTCTCCCTCACATCTCTCTTAATCGCCTGGAAGGTCGTTCGACGAAAGTGGATTACCGCAGGATTTCGATCAGAAGCACCCAGGCGCTTGCCACACCTGCGATGAGTGAAAGCGTAAATCCCGGCGCCAACCAGTACAAGCCCGCCGGCGAGCCGAGGATCAGTAAGATTCCAGCAATGCAAAATGGGATAGAAGGTTACGGACACTTTATGGCCCTGAAACGCGGGCGCAACGGACGACACTCGCCTGATGATCGCTAAGCTGTTGGGGACGACCATCTTGGGGTGAATAAATAGCGCATCGAGGTATCCGGCGGAATGCCACCGTGAGTCCGTCTAGCGGTGACGATCGCCCTGTGCGCCGAGTGGCTTACCAGCAACTTCGCATTTTGGTCGCGACTTTGCGACGTCGCTTACATCCAATCTGGCGAGGGTGCACACGCTGCCTCGGCGGCTCGCCCATCGCATAGACGGCAAAGGAGTGTATGAACAGCGGTTCAACATCTCTCTCGAAACCGGGTCTGGAGAACAGCTCGACCCTCAAAATACTCGGCCCCAGCGCCGATCACACCCCGGTGTTCGTCTCGGCCCACTTTCACATAAATCTATACTGCACTCAAGTAGTTAACTACCCTCCGTGGCAGAGCCGTGAGGCAATAGCGGTCGCGGGTGTCGATGGCAAATTTGCGGCGCGCATGCGCGCGACTGCCCAGCTTTCGGATGGTTTCACGCCGATGCTGGAAATCTTTTAGGAGGAAGTGGCCCTCGATGTCAACCGCATTGGTCACCAGGCTCGAGCAGTCCACGCCTGCGCGATACGAAGCGTTGATGCGGATCTCGAATTCCATCCGCGCCTGCACGGAATCCGAGGATCTGTTCGAAATCCTGGTGCACGAGCTCGGGAAGGTGATCCAGTTCGATGCGATGGCACAGTTTGAATCGGCGAGGAAGATCCGATGGCACTTCGGGCCGGTCTGCCGGGCGACGCAGCACAGGCCTGGTGAAGAAGACGGCGAAACGTTGCCCGCCTACGTATATCGGACACAAGAAACAATCGTGATGGACGGTTGGGAGTCTGATAGCCGTTTTCCTGTGAAATCAAATATCATGCGGGAGGCTGGGCTGCGATCCCTCTGCGCTGTCCCGCTGACAACAGCGCATCGCAGACTCGGCAGTCTGATCATCGCAAGCGTTGAGCCGGGAGCCTACACTCCGGAAGAGGTTCGATTTTTCAGTCTTGTAGCCCAACAAATCGCTCTGGCGACCGACGATGCCATCAATTTCGCGAATTCCCAGAGAGCGCAGGAGCGATTACAACTGCTGCTCGATCTCACCAATCACGTGGCGTCTCATCTCAACCTGCGAGAAGTTCTGCGCGAGATCTCCGCGCAGATTCGTGGGGTCATGCAGTGCGATGGCGTTGGAATTGGCCTTTTGAGCCCAGAAAATGGCAAGTTTCGAATCTATGTCCTCGATTTTCCAAACGCCCCCGCCGATCTGGAAGAAGGTTACGAACCCGATGAAGACAACCCGGTTGCAGCGGTATTTCGAAGCGGTGAGCCGGTCATCCTTACGGGAGAAAACACGAAGGGATTGAAGATCGCGGCGGCACGCGGCATTCGGTCTTCCGCGCATGTTCCGCTGACGGGCCGCGACGGAGTGGTTGGAGTGCTTTCACTAGGCACACAGCGCGAGAACGCTTTCTCGAGGGACGATCTGGCATTTCTGACTCAGGTTGCCCGGCAGGTAGCTCTTGCGATCGAAAACGCTCTCGCGTATGGCCAAGTTTCCGAACAGAAGCAGAAACTGACTTTGGAAAAGCTATACCTCGAAGACGAGCTGCGCAGCGTGGGCCAGTTCGAGGACATCATCGGGCGCAGCGAAAGCTTGAGCCGTGTGCTCGAACAGATCGCGACGGTCGCTCCGACAGACTCCACGGTTCTGATTTATGGCGAAACCGGTTCGGGCAAGGAGCTAATCGCGCGTGCCGTTCACAATCTCAGCGCTCGCAAGTCCGGAGCCTTCGTGAAATTGAATTGCGCCGCGATTCCCACGGGTTTGATCGAAAGCGAGATGTTCGGGCACGAGCGCGGCGCGTTTACCGGCGCAATTTCGCAACGCATCGGCCGCTTTGAACTGGCAAATCGTGGCACGATTTTTCTTGATGAAATCGGCGAGATACCGCTCGAGTTGCAGCCCAAGCTCCTGCGCGTCCTGCAGGAGCGCGAATTCGAGCGTCTTGGTTCGACACGCACCATGCGATCGGACGCGCGTCTGATCGCAGCGACGAACCGCGACCTGGATCAATTTGTCGCCGAGGGTAAGTTCCGCTCGGACCTGTATTATCGGCTGAACGTGTTTCCTGTCCGCGTCCCGGCCCTGCGGGAACGGCCGGAGGATATCCCGCTTCTGGTCCGTCACTTTGTGCAACAGTTCAGCCGGCGCCTTGGCAAGACGATCGATGCCATTCCCGCCGAAGCCATGACGGCGCTGACGCGCTATCCGTGGCCAGGCAATATCCGCGAGCTTCAGAACGTGATTGAACGGGCTGTCATTCTTACCAATGGACCCGTTCTGAGCGTTCATATCGACGACCTGCGTGCGCCCAGCCCACCGGCCGCGCCATTGAGCACTCCTAATGGACACGGCGCTCCCGCCGCATCTCGTCAGGACTTGCGTTCGGCGCTAGAGGAATCCGAACGGCAGCAAATAATGGCCGCGCTGGAGAAGTCGAACTGGGTGGTAGCCGGTCCGGAAGGGGCAGCCGCGCGTTTGGGTCTGAAACGCTCGACGTTGCAGTCGCGCATACAGAAGCTCGGAATTCGCATCTCCAGAACGGGCGCGTGACGCTAATGGCGACGGTCGTGGTTCGCGTCAAAAACAGAGCTTCTTCGGCACTTCACTAAACGTCCCAGCATAATGGCCGTGTCAGCCACTCCAGTGGCGCTGCTGCGCGGCCAAATAATTGCCATCCGCGAACTTAGTCCGGCCCGCCGAATCGGCAAGCTGATCGTGGATTGCGGTCAGAGCTCTTCCGATAACAAGGCGTCGCTGCCATCCACGGATGCACTGTCGGCAGCTGTCTCGTCGTTAACAACCTGGTCACGTTCGGCACTTACCGAAATCCCGGTTCTATGCCCGTAGGCCGGCACGATTTCGGTCTCCGATTTCGCCAAAGCCGTTGAGAATGAGTGTGCGGACTTCGGCAGCGAGGGTGCTTTTTTGGATACCGGAAAGCGTTGCCGTATGTTTCGAGTCAGCTATTCCGATACAACCGATGGGCAGCGTTGGAGCCTGCACGGGCGCCTCGTGGGTCCCTGGGTGGACGAGTTACGTTCGTGCTGGAAATACGCGCGCGGCCGAGCGCCTCTGGCCCGCGCTGTCGTTGATCTTAAAGAAGTCACATTCATAGATCAGGCTGGTGAAACGCTCCTCGCCGAGATGCGACTCGCGGGCGCAGAACTCATCGCGACTGGAGTGGAGCAGCAATATTTGCTAGCGACGCTGGACAACCACAAAAGCCCGTCGGCGCGCGGAAAGGCGCTTGAAGGAGAGAACTAATGAATAAACGCAGAATTCAGATCGGCGCCGCCGCAGCCGTGTTCGTTATTGTGGCGATCGTCTTAATCACCATCAGCCAGGAAAAGAGCACGGCCGCGGCCACACCACCACCGCCTCCTGAGGTCCAGGTTGCAGTCGTCGCGCAGCGCGATCTGCCGGTCCGCCACGAATGGATCGGCACGCTGAACGGACTGGTCAACGCAGCCATCAATGCGGAGGTCACCGGATATCTCTTACGGCAGGATTACGCCGAAGGCTCTTTCGTCCACAAAGGACAGTTACTCTTCGAGATCGATCCGCGGCCGTTTCAAGCTGCGGTCGACCAGGCCGCGGGACAACTCGCCCAGGCGAAGGCACAAGTGACGCAGGCTCAGGCGGGCCTCGTCCAGGCGCAGGCGCAGCTTCTGAGCTCTGAGGCCAATCAGCGCAAATCGCAGCTCGATGAGGAGAAATATAAGCCGCTTTTCAATGATAAGGCGGTCACCCGGCAGGACCTCGATAATGCCGTCGAGACCAATAAATCCAACGTGGCGCAAGTAGGCGCCGCCAAGGCGCAAGTGGAGACCTCGAAGGCGCAAATTGAAGCCGCGTCCGCCGCGGTGAAAGCGGCCGACGCCGCTCTCGAAACCGCAAAGGTGAACCTCGGCTTTACCAGATTGACATCGCTGATCGACGGGATCGCCGGAACCGCAACCGTTCAGGTTGGCAACCTGGTCGCCCCTTCGAGCCCCGCGGTGACTACCGTATCCACGCTGGATCCCATCAAAGCGGTTTTCACGGTCAGCGAGCAGGAGTACCTCAATCTCGCGCGTGCCGACGCACTTCATCATCTGCAGTTGAAACTGATGCTGGCCGACGGGACCACCCACCCGCACGACGGCCGGTTCTCGTTCGCCGACCGGCAGGTGGACCCCAGCACCGGCGCCATCCAGATGACAGCCCTGTTTCCGAATCCCGGTAACATCCTGCGTCCCGGCCAATACGCAATGGTGCGCGCCGTGACCGGAGAGGACAAAGGCGCTCTGCTCGTCCCGCAACCAGCGGTAAGCGAGCTTCAGGGCGGCTACGAAGTTGTGGTGGTCGGTGGTGACAATAGGGTCGCGACGCGGCAGGTTCAGGTCGGCGATCGCGTCGGAACCATGTGGGTCATCACCAGTGGACTGAAGCCTGGCGACCGTGTCGTCGTTGAGGGCCAGCAGAAGCTTCGGTCCGGCATGCGGGTTCAGCCGAAGCCGTTCCCCGCCAGTTAACGACGCCAGCCAAGGAAAAGGAGCCAGGACCAATGTCCAATTTCTTTATCAGAAGGCCCATCGTGGCGATCGTCATCGCCATTCTCACGGTTATCGTTGGCGTCATCATGACCGTCACTTTGCCGGTGGCACAATTTCCGAACATCGCCCCACCTGAGATCCGGATGCAAGCAACCTATGTCGGAGCGGACGCGAAAGCTCTGGAACAGGCAGTCGCCACGCCAATCGAGCAGCAAGTCAATGGTGTCGACAATCTCAGCTACATGTACTCGGTAAACGCGACGGGCAGTGCAAGCACGACTCTATTCGCCGATTTCGATCTCAAGACAGATCCCAACATGGATCTGATCCTGACGCAGTCTCGCCAGCAACTTGCTGCCGGTCAGCTCCCGCCCGAAGTGAATACTTACGGTGTGACGATCAAGAAGGCGACCACCGCTCCGCTGATGCTGATCGCTATCTACTCGCCGCATGGCACTCACGATGCGACGTTTCTCGCCAACTACGCGTACATCAATCTGAACGATCCTGTAGCGCGCTCTTACGGCGTTGGCCAGACCCAGATTTTCGGAGCGGGCCAGTATGCGATGCGGCTGTGGGTGAAACCGGATCAACTGGCGAAGCTGAACATCACCGTGACGGATATTGTCAACGCCATCCAGGCGCAGAACACCGTGAATCCGGCCGGTCAGGTGGGCGGCGAGCCTGCTCCCGCGAAGCAGCAATACACCTATGCCGTCCTGGCTCAGGGCCGCCTGACGTCGCCGGAGGAATTCGGCGACATCGTGGTCCGCGAAGCCGCCAATGGCGGCACCGTGCGTGTGAAGGACGTCGCCCGGACGGAGCTGGGAGCGCAGAGCTATAGCATACGAGGCCGCCTCAACGGCAAGCCCAGCGCGATCCTCGCCATTTACCAGTTACCAGGCTCGAACGCCGTTCAAACCGTGGCCGGCGTGCGCAAGCTGATGGCGCAAATGAAACAGCGTTTCCCGGAAGATATTGACTACGCCGTATCTCTGGACCAGACGCAACCTGTTACGGAAGGCATGAAAGAAATCGTCTTCACTCTGGTCATCGCAATCGTGCTGGTGATCTTTGTGGTTTACCTTTTCCTGCAGGATTGGCGATCCACCCTGATCCCAATGCTGGCGGTACCCGTTTCGCTGATCGGGACTTTTATGCTCTTCCCGATCTTCGGCTTCTCCATCAACACGCTTTCGATGCTGGGCCTGGTGCTGGCCATCGGTCTGGTGGTGGACGACGCGATCGTGGTCGTGGAGGGAGTGCAGCGCCACATTGAGGAAGGTCTGGAACCTAAAGCGGCGGCTCGTAAAGCGATGGAGGAACTCTCCGGTCCTGTGGTCGGTATTGCCCTGGTCCTGGCGTCGGTCTTCGTGCCGACCGCATTTATCCCTGGAATCACAGGAAGACTCTATCAGCAATTCGCCCTGACCATTGCGATGTCAGTGCTGCTTTCGGCCTTCAATGCGCTCACGCTCAGCCCGGCGCTGGCGGGACTGTTGCTTAGACCGGAGCCTGCGGGAGGCAGCGAGCGCCGCGGACCCCTCGCAAAATTCTTCGGCGTCTTCAATCGCTATTGGGAACGAGCAACGGATGGCTTTGTCCGCTGGTCCGATGTCGTAATTCGCAAGGGCGCTGTCGTCTTGCTGGTACTCGTCGTTTGCGGCCTAGCCGGAGTTTTCGTCGCCAAACGGCTTCCCTCCAGCTTCCTCCCCGATGAGGACCAAGGCTACGCATATGTCAGTATGCAGCTTCCCGTCGCCTCATCGATGGAACGTACGAGCGAGGCCGCCGCGCAAGTCGAGAAGATTCTCGCCAACACGCCTGGCATCAAATACACCACATCCGTCGTCGGCTTCAACTTGTTGAGCTTTGCGCAGACCACTTACAACGCCTTCTTCTTCGTCACTTTGAAACCTTGGGGCGAACGCAAATCCAGAGAGGAGCAATATCATGCGATTGAGCATCGCCTGAATCGCGAACTCGGCAAGCTGCCCGCCGGAACCGCTTTCACCTTCTCGCCGCCCGCAATCCCCGGCGTAGGCACTTCCGGCGGATTTCAGTTTGTGCTCGAGGATCGCGCCGGCAAGGACATCCCGTTCCTGGCTGACAATCTGAACAAGTTTCTCGCGGCCGCCCGGAAGCGCCCCGAAATCGGCACGATCAACACTACGTTTCTGCCCAGCGTGCCGCAGCGATTCATCCACGTGGATCGGGAGAAAGTGCTGAAACAGGGCGTTGCGTTAACCGATGTCTACCAAACCATTCAGGCCTACATGGGCGGCCTGTTCATAAATTACTTCAACGATTTCGGACGCACCTGGCAGGTGTACATGGAGGCTGAAGCCCCTTATCGGTCGGATACCGACAATATTGAGAAGTTCTACGTTCGGAACAGCCAGGGCGCGGCAGTGCCGCTGACGGCCTTAGCAAACTTTGAAAAGCGCTCCGGCCCCGAATTTACTTTGCGGTACAACGAATACCGCGGCGCGCAGATCAACGGCAGCGCCGCTCCCGGCTACAGTTCGGATCAGGCGACCGCCGCCCTCGAAGAAGTCTTCCACCAAACCATGCCGAGCGAAATGGGCTTCGACTACATGGGCATGTCATATCAGGAGCAGAAAGCGCGCGAGGGCGTTTCCTCGTGGGTGATCTTCGGCTTCTCTTTTATCTTTGTGTTTCTCGTTCTCGCGGCGCTTTACGAGAGCTGGTCACTTCCCTTCAGCGTGCTGTTGAGCACACCTGTTGCGGTCTTCGGGGCCGTTGCCGCGCTTTGGCTCCGCCGCGTGGTGCTGGGTTTATTTGTGCCGCCCTATATGGTGCAGCTCGAAAACGATGTTTACCTGCAGATCGCTTTAGTTATGCTGATTGGCTTGGGCGCGAAGAATTCGATTCTGATCGTCGCATTTGCAAAAGAGGAGTACGAACGCGGCAAACCGCTGGTGGACGCCGCTCTCGACGCGGCGAGGATTCGCTTTCGCCCCCTGATGATGACGGCGCTCGCCTTCATCGTCGGCTGCATTCCTCTGTGGATCGCATCCGGCGCTGGGTCCGTCGCGCGCCAGATCATCGGCACCGCGGCCATCGGAGGCATGGTGGCGGAAACGTTTCTCGGCAGATTTTTAGTTCCCGCCATCTTTGTTGTGGTCGAGAAGCTGTCGGGAGCTAAGGCGATAGCGCCCGGCACGGATCCCTTACCTTCACCCGCGCAAGGAGACTGACATGAGAACGTCTTTCTATATTGGAATTACTCTTGCGGCGTTGACCTTTGCCGGATGCACCGTCGGCCCTAATTACAAACGGCCGCGGATCGCCGTACCGGAAAGCTTCCGTGCGCCGGAACCGCTACCGCAATCACAAGGTGCTTCGCTCGCGGACCTCAAGTGGTTCGAGGTCTTCCGCGATCCGAAGCTCGACGATCTCATTAAGTTGGCTCTGGTTCAGAACTACGATCTGCGCGATGCCGTGGCGAGGGTTGACGAGGCGCGGGCGAATCTCGGGATCACTCGTTCCAATCAATACCCGCAAATAAGCGCTTCCGGAGACCTGCAAATCACACGCTTGTCGCGAGATGGACAATTTCCGCTTCCGGCGTCTTTTGTCACCAATCAGAACCGCAACTGGGGACAAGCCGCGCTCAATCTTCTGTCGTTCCAGGTCGATCTATGGGGACAGTTGCGACGCGCGACGGAAGCAGCGCGCGCGAATCTGCTCAATGCCGACTGGAACCGCAAGACGGTAATCACCACGGTGGTGAGCCAGGTCGCGACCGATTACTTTCAATTGCTCGAGCTGGATTCCGAGCTGAGTATCTCTCAGAGCACGCTACAGACACGACAGGAATCTCTCAAGCTGACGCTGGATCGCGAAGCGCACGGAATTGCGACGCAGCTCGATGTGCGTCAGGCCGAGGAACTCGTGGACAGCGCAGCCGAGAGCATTCCCCAGTTGAAGCAGCAGAACGAACAAACCGAAAACCAAATATCTCTGCTACTCGGCAAGAACCCGGGAAGCATCCAGCGAGAGAGCCGTTTCGAGTCGGAGTATCTGGTGCCCGAGGTGCCCGCGGGACTACCCTCGGCATTGCTCGAACGGCGCCCCGACATCCGCGCCGCCGAACAGTCGCTGATCGCCGCCAATGCCAATATCGGGGTAGCCAAAGCTGCGTACTTCCCGCAGATCAGCCTGACGGGCTCCGTCGGTGGCCAGAGTTCTGCGCTAGCGAGGCTTTTCTCCGGCCCAAATACGGTGTGGAGCTTCGTGCCCCAAGTGACGCAGCCGATCTTCACCGCCGGACGGCTGAAGAACAATGTGCGGTTGGCCGAGGCCCAGCGCCAGGATGCGCAGATTGCGTACGAAAAGTCGATCAGCACAGCCTTCCAGGAGGTTTCCGATGCGCTGATCGCGCATCAACGGATGCGCGAGAGCCGGGTCGAGCAGCAGAAACTGGTAATCGCGCTGCAGGACCGCAAACGATTGGCTTACCGTCGCTATGAAGGCGGCGTGGATACGCAACTCAACGCACTCGATGCAGACCGCGATCTGCTCTCGGCTGAGCTGACGCTCGAGCAGATCCGCTATGCCGAAATCGTCAGCGTGGTCCAGCTCTATAATGCCCTCGGCGGCGGTTGGCAGTGAGGTAATCGAGAACAAGCGTGCTCCGGAGGTTGAATCAGAAATGATTCATCGTTAGAAAAGGACAACGTATGACTCGCGAAGCCAAAGTGATGTCCGGGATCATCCTTATGACCGCCGCGACAATTCAATACGGAGGATACTTCCGTTTCGGCAGAATTTCTTTCGCGCAAGACATGCCCACGCAGGCGTGATCGTGATTCTCTCTCATCTGCCAGGGCCTTGCAAACTCGGCCACTCTACCCAATCCGCTACTCTGGTTCATTCGAATTGGAGTGCCGCTCGCTGCAATTCTCATTTCGGCAGGTTTCTTCTTCTCCGTGCTTCCCCCAACTGCAACTCAACCCAGCGGAGCCGTTTCCCTGATCTACCTTGGAGCACTTATCCTTGCCTGTCGGCCTTCGGTTTCACTACAGATTCCGGTCTTCTTGAAGAGGCGTTCTAGTTCTTTCGAGGGCCGCTTGTTTTCAGGGCTGCACGAATCGAAAGTAACAAGCATCTGACCCTCGATAAGCGTGATAGACTACTCAGACGCGAATGCAAATCGCTCTTCTCTTTAACGAGAAAGTGCCAGATCTACGCGCGACCGACCATACATTTCCAGACGACTACCTGGAAGAATATGACAGCATCGAAACCGTGTATGAGATCGCAGACGCACTGCGCGCGCTTCATCTGCAAGTCAATGCGGTACCTGCCGATCGGAAACTCCCGGCACGTCTCAAAGAGGGGCGCTACGACTTTGCGTTTAATATTGCAGAAGGTCCCCTGACGCTGGCCGGCAAGGCTCGACGTTGCCGGGAGGCGATCCCAGCCTCTGTCTGCGAGCTTTTCGGTCTGCCTTACACAGGGTCCGACCCTCTCACGCTCGCGCTGACGCTCGACAAGTCATCAGCGCGGCGAATCGTTGCTCCGGATGTCCCGGTTGTTCCGGCCGTGCTCCTGACTGACGATTCTACGACAGGACACATCGCGGATCTACGGTTCCCAGTGATCGTTAAACCCAATGATGAGGGTTCGAGCAAGGGGATTCACGCGGACAGTCTGGCCCTTGATCCGTCATCGGCAATAGAACGCGCCCGCTGGCTTCGGGAGAAATACCAATGCGACGTGTTAGTGGAAGAGTTTCTGCCGGGAGCTGAAGTTACGGTGGGTCTTGCGGGTAACACCCCGAATGAAAGAATTCTCGGCATGATGGAGATCGCTCCTGTGGACGATTGCGATCCATTTGTATACTCGCTTGAAGTGAAACGTAACTGGCGCCAGCGAGTTGTCTATCATGTTCCACCTCGTCTGGATGATCGGACCCTCGACAGACTGCGGGACTACGCGCTCAAGACATATCGGCTTCTCGGATGCCGTGATGTTGCGCGAGTGGACTTTCGACTGAATGCGAATGGGCAACCGTGTTTCATGGAGTGCAATGCGCTGCCGGGGCTCAATCGGGCGAACAGCGATATAGTGATGCTCAGCCGCAAGGTGATACCTTACGAGACGCTCGTTCAGGACATTCTCCGGGACGCCGCGGCGCGGACTGGAGTTGACCTTTTGTGAGTATTCTGATCCTTCACTCCCTTCCTCCCAAAGTCGCAGGCATGGGTCGTACATTGGACGAGTTCGACCTCAATGCCGCTGCCGCGAATGTCGCGGCCGTATTGCCCGGAGCGGCAGTCGTTGGAGTGTATGGAGAGGTCCGCGAGCTCCTGGAGGCGCTGAACCGTTACGAGCCGGACGTGGTCTTCAACGCTTGCGAGGCACCCCTGGGACGCACAGATCGCGAAGCGCACGTAGCGTCATTGCTGGAATGGCTCGGGGTACGATTTACCGGTTCGAGCAGTGAAACCTTGGCCTTGTGCCGCCGCAAGGATCGCGTCAATGCGGTACTCGAAAGGTGGGACGTGCCGGTTCCCCGCACTGGCGTTTACCCTTGCATCGTAAAACCCGCCGATGAGGATGGGTCGGCATTTATCGATGACGAATCGATCTGCGACGATGCGGAAGCCGCCGCCCGCGCCAAAGCGCGCCTCTGCGGGGCCGCCGTGGAGCAGGAATTCCTACCTGGCCGAGAGTTCGCCGTTTCGGTGTGGGGCGCTCGCGAACCGGAATATTGCTCGATTGGAGAAACGACTTTTCTGAACGGGCTGCGGCTGATCACGTACGCCGCGAAGTGGAGCGTTGAGAGCGCAGATTTCGCGAACTCCCCGTTGGATTACGATACGGAGATCGCGCCCGCACTTAGAAGTGACATCACAAAGGCGGCGTGCGGCGCATGGCGTGCCGTAGAGGCTCGAGGCTACCTTCGTATTGACCTTAGGTGCGATCGGGCGATGAAGCCGCATGTTCTCGATGTCAATCCCAATCCGGAGTTGGGTCCCGGCGTGGGGATCTGCCGGGCCGTGCAGGAGGCTGGCTGGACGTGGCAACGATGGGTAGAGCAACAAATCGCGTGGGCATAAGGATTCGGAATTTAGCCGACGAAGACCGTGGGCCGGTTGAAGACGCGCTTGTCGCATGCGGGGCATTCACGGCGGACGAAATTCGTGTGGCTTTGGAAATGGTGCAAGAGGGAATCCGGGGAGGATACTTAGTTCCCGCCCTGGAAGTGGATGGAATTGTCCGCGCTTATGGATGCGTTGGGAAGGCGGGTCTGACGCAGAGTACATGGTATCTGTACTGGATTTGCGTTCATCCCTCCTATCAGCGTGCGGGTCTCGGAAGCGAGTTACAGGCCCATATCGAGCGGTTGGTCCGAGACAACTCCGGAGAACGCCTGGTCCTCGAAACGAGCGGACGCCCAGACTACGCACGGACCCGGCGTTTCTATCAACAGGCCGGTTTTGCAGAGGCCGGGCGAATCCCGGACTTTTACAAACTCGGCGACGACTGCGTTATATACTGCAAACTGCTGGAATCCTGAGGACCCGCTTGTTATTCCCAATCGTGAATTTTCAACACGCTCATTTCGACTGTACCTACGGCCGGGGATGCGAGGGCGAGTGTTGCCGCCAGGGCCGGCCTCCCGTTTATCCGGAGGAATGCGAGCGCATCGACTTGCTCCTGCCTAAACTGCTTGGGGAATTGCGCCCGGCGGCCAAGGCGATCGTTGCATTGCAAGGGTACGTCAGCCGGCGCAGGAAATCCGGGCAACCAGTGTTACGCGTAGTGGACGGTTGGTGCGTTTTCTTCAACAACGGATGCACACTGCATCGCGCCGGAGCCGCGGAGGGCGACCGATTCCGTTATAAACCGTGGGTCTGCGCAACTTTCCCGATAGCGCGCGAGCCGAGCGGAGATTGGTATGTCCGGCAAAAAGGTCTGAATGGTGAAACTTGGGATCTATTCTGTTTAGATCCACGCGTGACGAACGTGACCGCCGCAGAGTCTTTACGCGAGGAGGCCGAACTCCTCATGACTCATTTGAAAAGCCAACAGCCGGAAAGCGTTGTCGAGATGGATCAGTAGAACCAGAAGCCGGAAAGATAATCGGCACGGTCCGGCATATTCGGCAGGTAGCGCATCAGAAGACCTTGGGACGCGGTGGAAGCGGTTTGTGCGCACAATATCTGAAAATCGCCCGGTCCCAGAACACAGCCTCCACCGCTGAGCATTTTGGAAGTCCCGAATATGGCGGTGGTCTTGCCCATCATGTTGGAAATCAACTGCTTGTCAGTGAGGTTCCGCACTGAAAACGTGACCTCGACGTTGGTGACACTCGTGATCACCAGGTTGGTGCCAAATATTTGCTTGAGGTTTTGGATCACTTCCTCGATTCTGGCGGGAAGCATGTGCCCGCTCATAAACTCGCCAACCTTTTCCATGGATCACCTCCAGTGAGTTGCCCAACAATTATATATCGTGCGGTTGATGGACGCTGTGACAGGTCACTACCGTTAATGACGGATAAAGGTTGGCTTCGGACCCGCTCTAAATCGTGACGTCACGCTTGGTGAGACAGGCCCAAACTTCTCGAAACGCCCGTTTCGAGGGAGCCATTGCGCACTCCGGGGCGTTCTTGCTCCCAGCCCACGAATTTGTGGGAAGAGCATTTCCCCAGCGTCAGAGAGGATACACTCGGCGAAGCACCCACTCAGCATGCATTCCGAGTGCCCCGTGTATCCGGCCAATCGTGATGCCCGCGCGTCCAACCGAAATCAAATCTATGAGTTAGGGGCGCGTGCACAGATTGGACCCGATAAACGCAAATATACCCGCCAAACTGCTTGATTCTTAATCCCTTGCGCTGGGACTTAGGGTCAAGCAGATTTGGCCGGTATATTTATGTCATCCACCTGCAATGCGACACAAAATTAGTCTGGTTTCGTAGGGTCGCTAAGGATTCACGCTTCGCGGGTCTGACTCGCTCGAGTACGGAGGCACAGGGTCAGGTTGATCCAGCAAGAAAGCAACGATCATCCGCCTCATCAACTCTGGCTGTTCAAACTGAATGAAATGCCCAGCCATCGGAACGTAGTAGGTTTTTGCGTTCGATAACGTCCTGCGATAGTCGAGCGCGCCGCTCCATGGGAGATAATCGCATTCCCCATACAGAATCATTGCAGGCGTTCTATTACCTCGCAGGGCCGCATGCGGGTCTCCATCCGGTTTGTTCCATGAGAGGAATATCGATTGAAGCACGTAAGGGTTGTAACGCAGATTTACTCCTGACGTTGCCAACGAACTTAGGATCTCCGGGAGCTTGCTGCCGTCACCATTGCACACGAAGTCGAGCGGGACGGGGGCAATAAGAGGCACCACCAGCTCTTCCGCTTCCGGCTGCGGTAGCAGCGCCTGGGATGCGTCAGGATTGCGGTTCAAAAGTAGCAATGCGGCCAGCAACCTGAGGGACGGCAGAGTCGACGTTTCTCCACCTGTACGGCTGTAATCTTCCTTCAGCGGCGGATAGCCCCAGATTGGCCCCGGTGAATAGAAGACGACCTTGCCAACATGACTAGGATATTTCGCCATATAGTTTGCTGCCAGTGTAGAACCCCAGGGAGTGGCCAATGAGAATCATCCGGTCTGTACCAATCTGCTGCCGCACGGCCTCCAGATCTTCGACCTCACGCCGGACAGTATAGTCTCGGACCTTTGGCAGAAAGTCCGAAAGGCCGCTTCCCGCCTGGTCAAATAGATACACGCGGAAGCCGTATGCTGCAAAAGGACGGAAGAAGAGATGATCCCAGGGACCTACCTCCATTCCTGCACCACGTAGAAAGACAACCGGTTCTGGTTTCAGGGCGACACCGGCAGGCGGATCATACTCGCTGTAGGCGATTCGCGAGCCGGTTTGAAGTTGCCAGTACCGCGTATTGTTAAACCGAATGGTGTCCGCAAGTCGGGGAGGAGACGGCCGAAGGACCAGGAAGTAGAGCGCGCTTACGAAGGCTAGGGTTAGGACCGTGGCGAAAGTACCTGCGAATCCAGTGCGCTTTTCCGCATGCCAAATTAGCGCGGCAAGCCAGGCTCCTCCCCAAACAATCACTGCAAAGGCGCATGCTGCGCTGAAGGCCAGCAGCGCAACGCTCGCCGACCAAGCCGCCAGAAAATAGGGCAGAAGCCCCGCTCCGCACAGAGCAGCAACGCACGCAAGCAGCGGAATGATAACAGCAATTGCGCGGCGAGTCCATACCTTCCAGGAAAGCATGACGGACCTTTTCCGGGATTGTATCACCTGCCGACAAATAATTCGTCCGCCTGGAGGAGCAAATCGCTGACACGACTAGCGGCGTTCGTCTATCCGGAAGTTGGCCAGGCCGACGGTATCGGCGACTACCTCTAATAAACTGTTTTTGCGACTCTTAGTGACGGCAGCTCGGAGTGGCCGCGCAAGTAGCGGCCCCGGCCGGATTCCCCGCGGCATAGTAGGCGCTAACCGCATTGTTGTGCCCGTAGGCAGCTCCGTTGAAGCCGCCGCCCCCGCTGACATGTACGGAGTGAAGCGCAAGCTGCGCTTGAAAGAGACTCGCATAATAAGCGCCTAAGGCGTCGAGGTCGCGAAATCGCGCTGGCGTCTTAGGGTTGCTTAGGAGTCGAGCGATTTCCGCGGACTCTCCATCTCCCTGCGCCCCGGCCTTTGAGAGCCATTCGATCGCCAGGGGACGGCTGCGCGGCAACACTTCGCCGATCTCGTAGGCGAGCCCGATGCGGCGTTGCGCCTCCGGCAGAGCTTGCTGGGCACTCTTCATATACCACTCCATCGCCTTCTTCATGTCCCGCGGTAAGACTTCGCCTTCTTCCCAATACACGCCGAGCTGGTGCTGGGCGCCGCGATTTCCCCCGTTCGCCGCGCGCGTCAAGTACCATACGGCGCGAGTGCGATCCAAGGGCACGCCGAGGCCCTGATCGTACATGTGCCCGAGCGAGGAAGTGCATTTCATGTTGCCCATGTCGGAGCATTTCAGAAACGCCCCAGCCGATTCGGCGAACCGTTTCTGCAGGTTTAAGCTCGCGGCCATCTCCCAAATCTGTTGCGCTGTCATGTTCGGCGGCAACTTCATGCGCGCGAGCGTCTCCTCCGCATAGACAACTTTGCCACTCCCCGAGGTGTTTGTCCGCTGCAGAGACCCAGTCGGCTGTGATCCATTGAGCGCCACGAGCAGGCCGGGTGCATGGGGATCGCCATGATCCATGGCAATCCTGTACCACTTCGCGGCTTCGTTACGGTCTTTCGGCACGCCGGTACCGTTCTGATAACACTGGCCAAGATTCGCGGCGGCTCCGCCATGTCCCGCATCGGCGGCCTTTCGATACCACCGCACGGCTTCCGCCCAGTTTTGTGCCACACCGAGACCATTTGCGTAGGTCAGGCCGAGGACCGCTTGCGCAGGGACGTATCCTCTATCAGCCGCGGAACGGAAATGCGTCACGGCCGCGCTCATATCCCTGGGGACGCCTCGTCCGAACGCATACACGTAGCCGATGCAGAACTCCTGTTGTGGGCTTGCAGTGCCGCCCTGGCGGGTTATTTCAGCGCCAGCCGCTTGGCAAACATTGAAATCTTTGTCCGCTTGCGCCCGCAGGGCTGGAGAGCAAGCCAAAAGCAGAATCACTGTGACTAAGCGCATAGAAAACCTCCTCTTGATGATGCTTACACTCGGTTATCGCCCAGGATACAACGCCAAGGAGAGACGCTCCAGCAGCTTATCAGAGTCGAAACTCGCGGGAAGTCGCGCAGTGTAGAGCTATCCGTCCGCTCCGGTCCCGAAGTCCGCTTGGGGGAAGCTTGGGGCGGGTACGCGCCACTCTTCCATAACTGCACCCATGCATTCTCGTCTCGAGTCTAAAACACCAGTGCGCGCACGGATTACGGCGCCAGCCTCCTAGCGATATCCATCCATAGCGGATTGCCCCACTCTGGTCTGGGATCGGCGGCAGCGCGGGCAAAGGTCCAAAGCTGCAGTCGCTCCACATCCACCTCCGCAAGTTCGCCAAGACGCTTGACCATACCTCTGGGGTCCGCATGAAGGCGCGCTTCGCAATTATGGAGGTGCTGAACCACATCATAGGGTGGATCACCGATGAATGGCTTTGGGTCGATCACAAGCCAAGGCTCTCGCTGGGACCGCAAAACATTTCCCGCGTGAAGATCGGTGGCAAGAAGTGCGTCTGAAGGTGCCGGCGTCCCGAGCGCCTGAAAGATTTTCAATCCTTCGTCCACCATGCCAGCGTCCGGCCAGTAAGGAGCTTGGTTGAGCGTTTCATGGCGCCAGGCATTCAACAACCCTGACAAGTGCCTGAACGCATGCTTGGCATTCAACGAAGTGGATCTTCGCCAAAGGCGCTTCAGTAAAGCGGCGATTACAAGATCCTGCTTCTCCTCCGGCTCAGAACGGAGCATGTATCCGGGTAGGCAGCGCTCAAGCAGCATAGCGCCCAGGTTGTCGTCTGCCTCAAGCAGTTGCACAGTGGGGTCGCCGTTCCAGAATCGCAGCCCATGAATCTCATCTGCACCTTCCATGTGGGGCATTCCCACTTTCAGGACGGCCGGCGTCCCGTCCGCGCGAAGAACCGTCGCGACCCAGGAGCACGTTACGTTCGCATGATCGAAGGGCGCATCAATGCGCAGCGACCAGCGGCTTGTCAATTCCTCCAAGATGGCAGGTAAGCGGCGGAGCCATTCCTGCCGCTCAGGCGCCTTGCGGCAGTTCGCGATGAGTTGTTCGGGAACGATCATTGACTACTCGCGAGCCTGACACGGACGACATACTTTGGTCAAATTTCCGCAGGGCTTTGAAATTGAGCAAGCGCGCCAATCGCGGCCGAATCACGGTCACTCGTACGGAGGTCGCGGGGCTTCGTACGAGTTGGCGTCCATCCAACCGCGAGCATCCACGGGCCATTGGGGTGATATGCGCGGGCTCGGAACATTTTCATCCTTTGTTGCGGTACGAAGGACCATGTCTTACTCCTGCCGCAGAGCCGCCAGTGGATCAATTCGGGACGCTCGTCTTGCCGGCGCATAGCCAGCGAGAATCGCCGCGCTCAGGAGGACGACGCCCGCCAGCGCCAGGGTTCCCGGATCATTGGGCTGGGTCTCGAACAGAAACGATTTGACCAGCCGGGACGCGATCAACGCGGCAGGCACGCTGATCGCGAGTCCCACCCCCGCCAGCACTAGAACACGGCGCGGGACCATCCATACCACTGCGCCGCGTGGCGCGCCCAGAGCCATACGGATTCCAATCTCGCCGACCTGCCGCGCGACGCTATAAGACATGGTCCCGTAGAGTCCCACGCAAGCCATTAGGAGAGCGAGAACCGCGAAACTCGTGCATAGTTTCGCGAACGTGAATTCTCGGACTAATCGTCCAATTCGTTCGCTGAGCGGCCAGGATACCGGCCGGCGTTAGGGGGCGCCTTGTTCGGCATCGGCGCGCAGTTCGGGAGAGGATGTACTAGCGGCGCCGCATTGAGCGGGATGGCCGTGCTATCGGCCGGCGGCATTCTGACCATGATGGCTATCTTCGGGTCCGCCTACGCCGTCGCATTCTTCCTGCGGAAGTTGTGGATTTGAAGGGGAGCATCGCATGGGACCACTCGTTCCGGATATCATCACTGACCAGATGAACCTCATCGTGGCGCTGCTGCTGGGCATCGCCTTTGGTTTCGTTCTTGAGCAGGCGGGATTCTCGTCTTCGCGCAAACTGACGGGATTGTTCTATGGGACCGATTTCACCGTCCTACGTGTATTCTTCACTGCCGGTGTCACGGCGATGGCGGGCGTTTTGATTCTGACGCAATTCGGATGGCTCGATGCCGACCCGATCTACATCAACCCCACTTTCTTGCACTCCGCCATTCTGGGCGGCGTCATCATGGGCGTAGGATTTGTCCTCGGCGGCTTCTGTCCGGGAACCAGCGTCTGCGCCGCGGCCGTCGGCAGAATCGACGGGATGGCCTTTGTCGGGGGCGGAGCGCTCGGGATCTTCCTGTTCGGCGAGGCTTTCCCATGGTGCGAAAACATCTACAAAGCAGGTTCGAAGGGCGATCTTCTCGTATCGACGGCACTCGGCATGTCGAGTGGGCAGTTTGCGGGAATAATGATCGCCGTCGCGGTTGCCGCTTTCGTTCTCACGACCAGGCTGGAGAAGAAGGTGAATCCACAGTCTGGTGCTTCGAGTTTCCCGGTGAATCGACACCGCCTGGCGGGCGCCTTGTTGCTCGTACTTGCGATCACGCTTGCCATCGTCCCGGATCGTAAGGTCCGGCTGATGTCGGAGGTGGCAGACCCTACCTTGGTGCAGCGTCATCCCGTGCGGCTAATCGAGCCAGACGAACTGGCCGTCCACCTCATCGATCGGGATCCGAAGTTTCAGTTGATCGACGTGCGGGCCGCTGCCGAATTTAGCAAGACGACATTGCCGGGCGCCGTCAACGTTCCGGCGAACTCGTTGTTCGGGAAAGAATCCTCGAATTCCCTCGGAGACGAACGAGCTGTAAAGGTCTTCTTCGGGAATGGCACGAACGATGGTCTTCGGGCCGCGGCACTGGCGCGCCTGACGGGTCACGATAATGTGGCGGCGTTGCAAGGTGGGCTCGACGGATTCAGAGACACGGTTCTCAACGCGAGCGCCTCGCATCGAGGCGTGGACAGCGATACCTATGCATTTCGAATGCGGGCGAGCAGTGAAATTGAAACAATGATCCGGCAGCGAAGCGCTGTGAAACCCGCCAAACTCGTGAGACGCGTCCAGGGTGGATGCGGAGGTTGAGCTAGCGATGACAGTCGCAACTACTCTCTGACTTTTCGGCAAGCGCGCCCGCGAGCCACGCGCTAACGGCCTCCTCGGCTAAGCCGGGCTGGACGAGGATAATCTTTACGCCTCGGGCTTGCAGAGCACGGGCGGCACCGTCGCCGATTCCAGAGCAGATCACCGTTTCGCAATCGGCAAGCGTTGAAAGCACCCCGGCGTGGCTGTGTTCGCCATGTTCGCAGCACTGACGATGTGCATGGCCCGCATCGCTTGAATGCTGCCCAGCATTACTGCGAGTTGCACGGGCCGTTATGGCCTTGTCCTCAACATCAAAGAAAAGGAACTCCGCGCTGCGGCCAAAGTGGCGCGATATCGACACGCCGTCATTCGTTGGAACTGCAATTCTCATATTTCCTTTTTCCTCTCGGTGCCCAAGCACAAGGAACGAAGCCCATGCGTGGGCGTACTCGACCTGGCCGGCGCGGTCAGCGACATGTTGGTGGAACGATACTCGAAGTTTCCCCGTCAACTTGCTCTATGGCATCCGCGTTGCTCATTTGGAGGCGCCTTGTTTCCTCTGGAGCTGGGCTTTACGATTCGCGGGAACCGTTGCCGGTTTGCTCTCCGTCGCCCCAGCTTTCACGCATTTCTCCGCCGTCCGTACAAACCGTGCCATGCCTTGCGCCATGTGTCCGAGAACGGCGACCCATTCTTCAAGATGTTCCTCCCCGTGCACTGTGAGAGAGTACACGCGGCGGGCCGGTCCGTTTCGATTCACATCCCATTCCGACGTTACGCAATTGTTCTCCTCGAGTTGGCGTAGCGTCTTGTACAGCGCGGCAGCTTCGATGGAAGAGTCCGTTAATGCGTATTTCGGGATTTGGGCAGCCAATTCGTAGCCGTAGGATCGCCCCTTCTGTTTCAATAACAACAACAGGACAGGCTCGACAAAGCGGTACAGATTACCCATGGCGCAACTGCATGCGTGACCTTCTCCGTGGCGTGGGCATGCTCGGCGAGGCATCCGAATGTTGTCCTCCGCGCCCAGATTAGCAGTTATCTACTAATAGATGCAACTTACACTTAACTCATTCCTGAAACAGACAGGGGCCAAAAGATAGCGAAATTCGCGTCGTCGATGCTCGCTCGATGTTCCGTCTGATCCTGCCAACCCACAGACGAATGTCGTCAAAGTCACATAGTTCCTAGAGGTCCCTGAGGCACTCTTCGCGAGTGCTCCATGTATCCACCCAACGGAGATCCGGGCCATGGTATCCGCGAAACGGGGCGGTGGTATCACCCCGTAGCGTGGCGTATCAAAGCGAGAAGGATGCCTTGCCAGATCTATGCCATCGCACGACTTGGAAAGTTGCCTTCGGATTATGCTGGAAGATCAGCAAATCCTAGGCAGCGGATCGCCCACCAGCATGTCGACGATGCGGCTACCCCCGTACAACGTCGTGACCAAGACTGCGCCGACGGGCTGGTCTCGCACTTCACCAATTAGTTCAGCTCGCTGACCGCCGGGAGTGCGATGAAGGGCGTCGAGAGCAGCATCGGCGCGCTCCGCCGCGACCACAGCCAGAAACTGACCCTCATTCGCGATATGAATAGGGTCGAGCCCCAACAATTCACAAGCACCCCGCACTTCATTCCGAACCGGAATCGATTCTTCCGATAACTGGATACCAAGGCCGCAATCGTGAGCGAGCTCGTTTAACGATGTCGCGACGCCGCCGCGGGTGGGGTCTCGCATCCAATGAACGCCGGCGCCGACAGCATCGGCCAGCGCCTCAACCAGAGGCAGCACCGAACGAGTGTCGGAGCGTAGATCCGCCTCCAGATCCAGGTCGCCGCGCGCCAGTAGGATGGTGATGCCATGATCACCGATCGGACCGGAAAGCAGAATCTTGTCGCCACATCGCACCGCGGTCGGAGAGATGCTCAATCCGGGTATCAGATGACCGATGCCGGAAGTAGTGATGTACATCTGATCGGCTTTGCCATGTTCGACAACTTTGGTGTCGCCACCTGCGATGACGACACCAGCGGATCGAGCGGCAGCAGCCATGGCGCGAACCTCGGCTTCCAGGATTCCTGTCGGTAGCCCGGCTTCCAAAACATAACTCACCAGTAGCGCCTGTGCTTTTGCACCCGACACAGCCAGGTCATTCACCGTTCCGTTTACCGCAAGCTCTCCAATCGAGCCTCCCGGAAACCGCAGCGGCCTCACGACGAAGCTGTCGGTAGTCATCGCCACGCATGTTCCATTGATGTTCACCTGGGCGGCGTCTCCCAGCGGCATCGGGTTCGCATCGAAAAGAATCGGCGAGAACAGACCATCGATTAATCGCCGGCTGGCTTTCCCGCCGGCTCCATGGGCCATTTCGATCTGTGGGTCCCGGAACCGGAGTTGGGGGGCAACACTAGTCATCGGATTTCGCTCCCGTCACGCACTGAGAGAAACTGGTGCCGCCGATACATTCGTCAGTATCGGAGCTTTGCGATGCTCGTAATTGTAGTAGGCAGCGCAGGACCCTTCCGACGACACCATGAGGGCTCCGATCGGATGCTCCGGCGTGCACTCCTTGCCGAACAGCTTGCATTGCGCCGGCTTCAGGACGCCCTTCAACACTTCCCCGCACTGAGCGGCCTTCGGATCGGTGACCCGGACGCCTGGCACCGAGAAGCGCCGTTCCGCATCCCACTCCGCATATGATTCCCTTATTCGAAGTGCGGACTGCGAGATGAATCCTAATCCGCGCCATTCGAAATACGGCCTCAACTCGAACACTTCGCCCATGGCTTTGAGCGCGGCGCGATTTCCTTCCCAGGGAACACAGCGTTTGTACTGGTTTTCCACCTTCTTTTCGTTTTCATTCAACTGCCGCAGCAGCATCACGATGGATTGGAGCAGATCGAGCGGCTCAAATCCTGCCACTACAATTGGCTTCTCTTCGTTACTCGCGATCCATGCATAGGGCCGGCATCCGATCACGGTGGAAACGTGGCCCGGGCCGATAAACGCGTCGATCCGCATGTCCGGTGAATCGAGAATGGCTCGGATGGCCGGGATAATCGTTACGTGGTTGCAGAAAATGGAAAAATTATGGATGCCTTGCGATTTGGCCCGCATCAGCGTGAGGGCAGTCGACGGCGCCGTTGTCTCGAACCCGATCGCGAAGAACATGACATGTTTACCAGGATTATTCCTCGCGAGTTTAAGCGCATCGGTAGGCGAATAGACGATGCGGACGTCCATTCCGCGAGCCTTGTATTCGAGCGGGCTGCCGCGAGTGCCGGGGACCCGCATCATGTCACCGAAGGCGGTGAAAATTACGTCGGGCTGTTCCGCGATGGACAAGCCGTCGTCGATTCTTCCCATGGGAAGCACGCAGACCGGACAGCCCGGTCCGTGTACCAGTTCAATATTCGGCGGCAACAGGTCTTTCAACCCGAACCGGTAGATGGAGTGAGTGTGTCCGCCGCAAACTTCCATAAAGCGATAGTGGCGCCGCGGATCGGCCAATCGCCGGATCTCGTCCGCGGTTCTGATGATCAACTCCGGTTCGCGAAACTCGTCTACATATCGCATTTCATCCTCCTCGCGATCCGGCCGTGCGCGCCGTCTCCTCCGAATCGCCCAGACCATAGCCACGAACTTCTTCTATCGCTGCTTCGGATTCCCCAAGCTCCGTGAGCATGCGCAGTTGATCGAGAGCGTCAGCCTCGCTGATTTTGCTCATTGCAAAACCGACGTGGATGAGAATCCAATCGCCGGCGGCGGGACGCTCCTCCTGCAACAGGCCGAGATCCACCTTGCGCCGCACACCCAGCACGTCCACAAGCGCCAGGTTTCGATCGTCAGACAAGAGTTCCACAATCTTTCCAGGTATGGCGAGACACATATTTATTCCTGCTCTCGAGCGATCATGTCGAAGTTAAACTTGAGTTCGTCTTTGAGCTTCAACATCCCTCCGGCCACATTGACGAGCGGGATTCCGAAGTCGCTTTGGAGAATCGAAAACTCGCCGTAGCCCCGCAGCATGTCTCCATTGATGGACACCTGCGCCACCACCGGAATCCTGCGGGTCACGCCGTGGAGAGAAAGACTGCCGTTCATCTTGATGCGGAATCGGCCATCCCCGAGTGCTTCCGCGGAGGTTCCGCTGGTCTCGAAGGTGATCGTCGGATATTTCGAGCTCTCGAGCACTTTCTGATTCATCGTGCTTTCCATTTCTCTGCGATCCTTACTTTTGACGTCGTCGGTCACTTCAAGCGAATCGGCCCGGATTTGAACCCGCAGCGATGCTTCCGCGGGAGCAGCGGGATCGAAGCTGGCTTCGCCCGTGAAATCCCGGATTGCGATTGTCGGACTGTGCCCGAGTGCTGAGAGCATACCGCTCGCAAATGCGCGAACGGTGAACCTGCTCAGACTTTTGTCGAGGAGATAGCGCGCCACAACAGGTTCCGCTTGTGTGGCCGTCACATCGATCTCAACTTGACGTACCGCTCGAAATCGGGGATTGCAGCCTGTAGCAGGTTTCCTACACCCACGCCGCTGAGATAGCGGCGGATAACCGGTGTGGATAGGATAAGGCCCGCGCCGAACACCACCATCGCGGCGCCGCTCAACAGGAATAAAGTATCCCGGCTCTCATTCGCATCTTGACCATTCGTGTTTTCGGTTAGTTGCATTGACATGATCTCTCCTTTTCTCAATTCGACTGCTGCAATAATGTCTCGGCCGGTTCTTGGGCGAGAGTCTTCGAGACCAGCGTCTCGATTAAAACGATGGCTTCATCAACGGCAGCCTGGACAGGATCACTCAAGCCGAGCTTGCCCCCTTCTTCATCCGATCCAAGATCGGCGGGCTCGCAGCCCACCACCAAAATCCGGCCTTGGGCCCCTCCCAGAGACTGAACCATGCGAAGCACTCTCATCGGGTTCATGCCGTGGGTATCGAAGTTTGCCGGGCCTGGATTTTGCTCCACCGGATCCGGTTCCACCAGGTAGATCGTGCCGGGTTCGCCGCCTCGCGGACAGGCGTCCACCAGGATGATGAGTTCGTAGGGATCGAGTAGCGCGTAGGTCAAATCGAGACCGCGAATACCGAAGTCCTCAAGGCGCGCGGCCGGCGGCAACCGGTTCGTTAAACGGCGTGCAACTTCCGTCCCGAATCCGTCGTCGCCCATGAAGATATTGCCAACGCACGCGATCAGAATTCTCGGATTCGTCATAACGGCTCGACCTCTTCGACGCTGAAGAAAAAGCGATGGCCGGGCTGCCGCAGCATGCCCAGATCCTTGCCGGGATCGTCATCCATCACAATTGCGAATTGCACTTTGCCCTCGTAGTCCTGCTCGATGCTCTCGATGATCCCGATCTTCCCCGCCAGCGCGATGTCCATGATGTCAGCCCCTTTGCGTGGACGCAGACGGACACGATCGCCGATCCTAAAATCTTTGCCGTTAACCGTGACCTGATCGATCGACGGTTTGTCCTCCAGCAGTTGCCATTCCCATTCGTTCATTGCGATTCCCGTGAGCTTGCGCGCAAACCGCGCATTGCACCGTGCAGCTTCTGAAAATGCTCCGGAGGAAGCATCTCGGTTCTTTCGAGAATGCGGCGGGCACGATCGTCTCCGTTCCGTACCTCGAGTTTTTCGGCATCGGTCATGGTCAAGATGCGCAGCGCCAGGATCTCGTCGATTTCCGTGCCATCGCAGAGGTCTCCCGCGCTTTCGGGTGCGATCTGGGGGTAGTCGTAAAGGATGATCGGCGAGCACAGAACCAGATCGCGTTGTTCTTCCTCTCCCGCGAGTACAGGCCACGCGCCGGAGTTTTGACACCCGTTCGCCGCGGCCCGCAAATGCTCCGGCGGATCGAGCAGGGAAACAAACTCGCCGTCCTCGACATGCAGAATACTGTGGACCGAAACGAGAGAACGTAGGAGCACCTGGTCCCGACTTAGCCGCGCGGCATTTTCCAGCTCCACGAGATTTCGAACAGTCAGACTTACTTTATAAAGATTGCCGTCAAGCTGTGAAGATCGAAGTTCCAATTCCCCCGCGATTGTTTCCGTGCCATCGAACGTGAATGGATTCACGTAACGCTGCTTTTCAATGGATTCCAATGAGCACGGCGGACTCGAGACGTCCCGCTCCAGCCCTTCCTGCCACTCCCGCCTTGTTGCTAGTTGCAGGAAACGCACTTTCACCTCGATGGTAGTGAAAGCGTTCCCCAACACCAGACATTCGGTCCTCATCTCGGAGGATTCGGACCCGAGTTGGAGCGCGCAATACTGGCGAGGATAGAGAACGCCGAAATTGAAGCGCTGCCGGTTCTTGATCGCAGAGGGCCGATATGGATAGAGAACATAGCCTTCGTAGAGCACGGCGTCCGCAATTTTTTCTACTGCGCGTATGTTCACGGCCGCACCGCTTCCTCGTTCAGGGCGGCCAGCATGATTTCAAATGCCTGCTCCCACGTCGGAATACCGTGCTCGACTTTGAAGCGATGCAATTCTTCAAACACGTCCCGCCGCAGGCACAGCCATGCGCTATTGGGATAATACGCATCCATCATTTCTTTCCAGACCTTCAAAGGCAGGCGGAATTTCGTTTCCTTGTCCCATGAGATGGGCGCGACTTGCAGCTCCCCAGCCGGATCGCCATAGAACACGGTGCCGCTGAACATCAGACAGACCGGAATTTCTCCATCCGAGAGGCCGTTGAAATATTTCGTGGTCGCGACACTGAAATCAAAACTGCAGGGCACCGGCAGATCGACGTAGGTGACGGCTGTGAATTGCGGAATCACGGAGCTGACGTTGGTCCAAAGGAGACTGCGTAGCGTTTGCCCCCAACGCTCCGGCTCGCCGAAAAGGTCTCTCAGGCTATCCTGCTCGCGGGCCGTGTATCGCCGGCGCGTGACTTCGATCTGGATCTGGCAGCGCAGAACGACGGTATGAATCTTCTCAGTCGGATCCGCGTTCGCTACGCGTAGTTTGAAAGCGAGCGTCGGAGCCGCTGCGAATGGAACAACCTTGGCACTCTCAACAGTGATTCCAAGCTCAGGCATGGGACCTCTGTGCCAATCGCGGCGACTTGGCCTTGAGGTCGCTAAAGAATTCACCGATTTCCCTCCATACCTCGGCTCCGCCGGACAGCCCCTGCCAGTGGCCTCGGATCAAGCCGACCAGTTTGAAGCAGTGATCGATGGGAAGTACGTAATATTCGGGATTCGTGAACCCCCGCGCGTGACCGATTCGATTCACGAGGAGAGCCTCAACGTCGGCTTCCATTTCCAGCAGCTCCGGATTGTCATTCTCGATCTCGTCCCAGGTGTCGAACGAGAGTAAGGACTCGGTGGCTCCGGCTGGGCTCGGATACAAAGCCACGACGCGTCCGAGCGGTGTGCTCTTAAAAAAGAAAGCCATGTTGATGGGCATCATCAGCCCGTCCCATTGGTTGTCCGACATGCGGAAGTCCGTCAAATAGCGGACGCGCCTCGGCACCCGCTTGTATTTGGTGTGCCCTTCGCTATCGAAGAGGATTGCGCAGGCGTCGCAGGCGCAGATCAGCTTCCGGTTGATCGGATCGAGGAGGTGCTGATGGCCGGCCGCCAGCTCCTTGCTGCACATCTCGCAGCACTCGACCGTGGATGGACGCCGCACGAATCGGCGCAGCACGCCGAAAAAGTTTCCGGTCTGAGGAGCCTCGCTCACAGCCCTCCTTTAGCGCTGGCCGTTGGCGCGAGCCCTTGCAACATCTCGAGCGGAACGAAGCCGCGCTTCTCGTCCGCCCCTTCGATGACAAGAGCCGTGATATCGGGAGCGTTTTGATACACCGCATCCTCGATCATTTGCCTTAGTGCCTGCGGAGTCGACCCGCATCCACTTCCGTTCGCGTGGAGCCGCAGCTGGACAGTGCCTTCCTGAATCCTGAGCAGCTCCACGCTGCCGTCGTGTGCGCGGAGCCGCGAGCGGACTTTCTCGACGGCCTCGGTCACCCGCGCCTCCAGATCCAGCGGATGGAGTCCGTATAAGACCAGCAGACTCGACACCAGTTCATCCCGTCCCATCCTGTGGATAACGCCTTCGCCTGCTTCGCCCGCGGCGTGGATCAGTTCCAGCGTGCGCTCTAGCCCCGCCCCGTGCAGATCCATAATCAACTGCACCAGTTCCTGCACGTTGCTTCGCAGGCTCGGATCGGCGGCGGACTCGATATCGCCAAGCAGACGCTCGATCGATTGGAGCCGCTGCTGGAACTCCAGTTGTGCGGGCATAAATCTCTCCTAGCCGTGCTGCCCAAACATCGGTGAATGGCGAGTGTCGAGTACCGTTCCGCCGCCGTCGTACATGTGCACGCCGCAGGGAAGACAGGGGTCGAAGCTTCGAACCGCGCGCATAATGTCGATGCCTTTGAATTTATCCCGGCCGTTCTCCTCGAAGATCGGAGTATTCTGCACGGCATCTTCATAAGGACCCGGCGTGCCGTAGGAATCGCGTGGATTGGCATTCCAAGGCGTCGGTGGATAGGGGTGATAGTTCGCGATCTTGCCGTTCCGAATGACTACGTGATGGGACAACACGCCGCGAACAGCCTCATGGAAGCCGCAGCCGATAGCATCATCCGGGACTGTGAAATCCGACCATGTACGTGTCCTGCCGCTGTGCAGTTCTTTGAGTGCCTTTTCGGCAAAATACAACGCGGCCGCGGCTGCGTAAGCCTGGAAGTAAGTTCGTGCCCGATCCCGCTCAATCGCGTTGCTCCATTTCGGGATCTTCCATTCGAACTCGACTTCCGGCTTGGTCGCCGTCTTCGGAAGGTAGATTTTCACACCCTTGCCGGTGGCTTTGAGGTAGCCGATGTCCACCAGCCCGGCGAGCGCCGTTGCCCAAAACCTGGCGATCGGGCCTCCGCCTGTGTCCAGTGCAAGATAATCGCCGGTTCTCTTGTCGAACCAGCGTGGAGACATCACCCACGTGTATTTTTCCTTGAAATTTCGCTTCTGTGGCCGGGGTGTCGTGGTCTGGTTCCAGGGATGCCGCTGGTCAACCGGATTCCCCAGTGGATCGTGCGTTACGAAGGTCTTGCCATCCTGCCAGTCGTCGTAATAGGAACTGCCGAGCAAGATGCGAATGTTCAGGTTGATGTCGACCAGGTCCGTAGTGACCAGTTCACCGTCCACCACCACACCAGGCGTCACGAACATTTTGCGGCCCCAGTTGGTCATGTTTTTGTAGGTGTAATCGCAATGCTCGGGATCATTGAAAGATCCCCAACAACCGAGAAGAATTCGCCGGCGTCCGACTTCCTCATAACCCGGCAGCGCGTCATAGAAGAAATCGAACAGATCGTCGTGGAGAGGCACAACTTTCTTCATGAATTCCACGTACTTCATGAGGCGCACGATGTAGTCCGTGAATAGCTGGATGGTCGGAACCGTTCCAACGCCGCCCGGATAGAGCGTGGAAGGATGCACGTGCCGGCCCTCCATCAGGCAGAACATTTCTCGCGTCATTCTGCTCATCTGGAGCGCTTCCAGGTAGAACTCGCCGGTGAAAGGATTTAGCGCGCGCATGATGTCCGCAATGGTCCGGAAACCATGCAGGTTGGCGTGCGGCGAAGCTGTCTTTTCCGCTTTCGCGAGTACGCTGGGATTCGTGTCCGCGACCATCTGTTCGCAGAAATCCACGCCCACCAGATTGTCTTGAAAAATGTTGTGATCGAACATGTATTCGGCGGCTTCGCCGAGATTGACAATCCATTCGCCCAGCGCCGGCGGGCGGACGCCAAAGGCCATGTTCTGGGCGTAGGTCGCGCAAGTTGCGTGATTGTCGCCGCAGATGCCGCAAATTCGGCTCGTAATGAAGTGCGCGTCGCGGGGGTCCTTGCCCTTCATGAAAATGCTGTAGCCGCGGAAGATGGAAGAAGTGCTATGGCACTCGGCCACGCGGCGATTCTCGAAATCGATTTTCGTGAAGATGCCAAGACTGCCGACGATCCGCGTAATGGGATCCCAGTTCATCTCCACCAGATTTCCCTTTTTATCGGGAGTCTTTACATCGGGTGCAGTCAATGTGCTCATGGTGAATTCTCCTTGTCCTCAATACGCTCTCGAACTGTAGCCAGTGGTCAGCTCAGGCTTTGGATGTCTCCACTTCGGTTCCTTATTCGCCGTTTCGTTTGTGAACGCCCGCAGCGCGCGGACGGAACGCCCGTAGACGCCGATCAAGCCGGCCGAGACGCGCGCACCAGGCGGTTCGTCCATGAAAGGCATGAATTTATCCGGGAAACCCGGCATCGTGCAGCCGATACAGATACCGCCGACGTTGGGGCAGCCGCCCATGCCGTTCATCCATCCACGCTTGGGCACGTTGCAGTTCACCACCGGACCCCAGCAGCCCAGTTTCACGATACATTTCGAGGAGTTGTAATCCTCCGCGAAATCTCCCTGCTCGTAGTAGCCGGCCCGGTCGCAGCCTTCGTGCACCGTCTTGCCGAACAGCCATTTGGGACGGAGTTGATCGTCCAGCGGAATCATTGGAGCGAGACCCGCCACCTGATAGAGGAGGTACAGCAGCGTCTCCATGAAATTGTCGGGCTGCACGGGACATCCCGGAACGTTAACGATGGGAAGCCCGGCCTTCGATCGCCAATCCCATCCCAGGTAATCGGCAAGGCCCATGCAGCCGGTGGGATTTCCTTCCATGGCGTGGATGCCGCCGTATGCGGAGCACGTGCCGGCCGTGACGATCGCCAGGGCTTTCGGAGCCAGCCGGTCGATCCACTCGTTGGTCGTGATCGGCTGTTCCGTGTGCGGATCTGTCCCCAAGCCCGCCCAATAGCCCTCTTTCTTTATCTTCTCGTTCGGAATGGAGCCTTCGACGACAAGAACGAACGGCTCCAGTTGACCCTTTTCGGCCATGTACCAATACTTGAGAAAATCGTCGCCGTTTTCGTAGGCAAGAACGGGATTATGGAGATGGACCTTGGGTAGGCCCGGGATCGCGCCCAGTATTACGTCTTCAATGCTGGGCTGAGTCGCCGCTGTGACCGAGACGGAGTCTCCATCACAACCTAATCCGGCAGTTATCCAGAGAATGTGGACCTCGGCAACGGGGGACGCCTTTTGGGTCTTCCGGCCATAAGGCGCAGCTTCAGTGGGCATACCTGGCTCCTTTTGAACACCGCGGTTCGTCGCGTTAGTTTATTGCCACTTACTAACTCGGTACCGCTCTATTGAATCGCTATGGACCAATATTCACAAGCGGAGCGCGCCTGATTTATCATTGGTGGAAACCACTATAAGGGAGACGAGGGATTCCCCGATGCGGGCACGCGACAAAATTCAGTTGGCTTTTTCCGCAACGGTCCACTGAATCGCGCGCTGCACCAGCTCACGGGCGTTCTTCAACGACAACTTCTCTTTGATATGAGCCTGATAGGACTCGACCGTCTTCACGCTGATGTGGAGCTCTTCGGCAATCTGGCGGGTTCCGTGGCCTTCCCCGATCAACCGGAAAACCTCAAGTTCGCGATCGGTCAGGTCGGCAATGGCAGACCGCTGTTCCGCCTGATTCCCGCCGACAAACCGATGCAGCATCCGGTTAGCCATGCGATCGCTCACATAAATATCTCCGCCCAAAATGCGGCGAATCGCCACCAGCACGCGTTCGGTCGCCTCCTGCTTCATGATGTAGCCGCTGGCGCCCGCCGCGCAACGAGCGCTCCGCATACAACGACTCGTCGAGCATGGAGAGAATCAGGACCGGCAAATTCGGATGCGTGCAATCGAATATCTTTGAGAAGATCCAGGCCGTCCGGACCGTTGAGCGAAATGTCCACCACCACCAGATCGGGTTTCATTTCCTCGATCCGTTGCAGTGCCGAACCGGCCTCCTCGGCATCGCCGCATACAGTCAGATCCGGTTCCCGATTGATGAGAAGCGCCAATCCCTGCCGGACAATCGGATGATCGTCTACGATAAAAACCTGGCTCCTGGTAGCTGCCGGCATCTCATGTGGCATGTTGAGCCTCGGAAATTCGATCGGTTATTGGAAACAAGCACCTCACCATGGTCCCCCCATGCAATGACGATTCGACGCTCAGCGATCCACCGATCATTTTGGCGCGATAGTTCATGATTCGCAGCCCCAGTCCGGACTGGCTCTTCCGATCCACCTCGAACCCGCAGCCGTCGTCCCGGACGATCAAAACACCGCCTCTATTCACTACCGCGAGTCCGATTGTAATGTTCTTCGGCATGCCCGTGCCTGATCGCATTGGTGACCGCCTCTTGCGTCAAGCGGTAAAGATGATCCGCCAGCGTTCCATCGTTAAGAAAAACCGGCATCGCGGCACTCGAAGCGGCACGCCACATGAAATAGCTCACTTACCTCTCCGGCCCAATGCTCCAGCGCGGACATCAGACCGCGGGCTTCCGAAATTACCGGTAATAGACCCCGCGCCAGATCTCGCGTCATTTTGATCGAGTCGTTCACCAGTTTCACGATCTTCGCCGCTTCCGCCGCTTCCGGAGCGGACGATTCCGCCAGCCGCTCCTCCAGCACCTTGCCCATGAACGCGACCCCGGTCAGGTGCTGCCCCAGGCCATCGTGCAAATCCTGACCGATTCTGCGACGCTCGTTTTCGCTGATTTCGAGAATTGTTTTCTCGAGACGCTTCCGCTCGCTGATATCGCGAATCGCACTCGAGATCAATATGCCTTCTTCCGTCTCGAGCGGGCTAAGACTGATCTCCACCGGGAATTCGCGTCCGTCTTTATGTAAGCCGTAGAGTTCCACGCCTGCGCCCATGGGCCGCACGCGCGGTTCGGAGATGAAGCTCCGGCGATGTCCGGGATGCTTGCCGCGCAAACGCTGCGGGACCAGTTTCTCGATCTCCTCACCCAGCAGTTCCTGCCGGCCGATAGCCGAACAGCTTCTCAACCTGCGCGTTCACCAGAACGATCTTTCCCGCTCTGGTTGACCACCACGACGGCGTCGGGCGCGGCTTCCAGCAGACCGCGGAACTTCGCCTGCGCGCGCCTCTGCTCGGTAACATCGATCCCCGAAGCGATGATGTAAGTCGGCGTTTGTTTGGTGCCGGGAAGCACCGCGGCCGACCATGCAATGAATCGCTGCTTGCCGTCGCGCGTCACCCAGCAGCTCTCGTATTCGGTGCGCGACGCGTTATCGCGGATCTGCAGGAACAACTCCTTGAATTCGCCGGCTTCTTCCGGCGCCACGAATTGCTCCCATATAACCTTGCCGCTCGATTCTTCGAGCGGATAGCCGGTCATCTGCTCGCAGGCGCGGTTGAAGCGCACGATGCGCCCTTCCCGGTCCAGCACGATTACCAGCGCGCCGACGGTATCGAAAATCGCCGAGACTACGTTGCGCTCTTCCTGTAGTGCTTCCTGCACCTGCT
Source organism: Bryobacterales bacterium (assembly GCA_963802915.1). Lineage (GTDB taxonomy): Bacteria > Acidobacteriota > Terriglobia > Bryobacterales > Bryobacteraceae > JAICMB01. The sequence goes on along the minus strand of CAWDKQ010000013.1, from coordinate 139,817 downwards.
TCAGTTCGGTGATGTCGAATCCCACCCCGTGAATGAACCAGGGCTCGCCATCTTCCCGGCGGACCAGCCGGGCTTCGCAGTGAAACCAGACCACGTGGCCGTCGCGAGCCATCACGCGATACGACGACCGCAGCGGCTTTCCGGAAAGAAACATTTCCGCCGCTTCGTTGCTCCAGCGCGTCTTATCGTCGGGATGGATCTGCTGATACCAGCGCACCGGATCTTCCAGCCACTCTTTTTGAGAAAAGCCCAGCGTGGCTTCGATCTGCGGACTGACATAGGCTTCGCCGATGCCTTGATCCAGGTACGCCATGAACACCACCGCGGGAATCTGATCGAGCAGCACGCGGTACCGCGCCTCGAGAGTGGGCGCGGGCCTTTCCAGCTTCCCCCGGAATTCGAATCTTCCGGAGCGGCCTGAAAGAACACGCTGGCGAGACTCGTCAGAATCGCTTCCGGATCTCCGCTGGCTGCCAGATCGAAAGCCGAAAGGTCACCCACGGCGTCCCCGCCAGCTTGGCTCTTTGTTCAACGACGCCTGCGTGAAACGTCGTAGCGCGTGTATGGCGCGTCCGTACGTCATCACCGCCTTTGAAGAAAGCAGCGATCCGGGGGGTTGATTCATGAACGGCATAAACTTATCGGGGAATCCGGGCATCGTGCATCCGATACAAATGCCCCCCACGTTCGGACACCCTCCGATCCCCGACATCCAACCTCGTTTTCCGACATTGCATTGCACCACCGGACCCCAACACCCGAGCTTCACGATGCACGTGCGTGAGCCATACTCCTCGGCAAATTCGGCCTGCTCGTAATATCCGCCGCGATCGCAGCCTTCATGTACTGTCTGTCCAAACAGCCACGTCGGCCGGAGCGCTTCGTCGAGCGGGATCATCGGCGCTCGCCCTGCAGCCATGTAGAGCAGGTAGAGCAAAGTTTCCATGAAATTGTCGGGCTGCACCGGACATCCGGGAACGCACACGATCGGGATGCCGGCTTTCGATTTCCAGTTCCATCCCAGGTAATCGGCCAGACCCATGCAGCCGGTCGGATTGCCTTCCATGGCATGAATGCCACCGTAAGCCGCGCACGTTCCCGCAGCCAGGATCGCCCACGCTTTTGGCGCGAGCCGATCGATCCATTCGCAGGTAGTGATCGGCTGGCCGCTCTCGCAATCGGTTCCGAAAGAAGCCCAGTAGCCTTCCGCCTTATTTGTTTCGTCCGGAATCGATCCCTCCACCACGAGAATGAAGGGATCCAGCGCACCCTTTGCGGCACGGTGAAAACGGTCCAGAAATTCGTCTCCGTTTTCGTAAGAAAGGAACAGATTATGAAAGTTGACCTTCGGAATCCACGGCAAAGCCCCGAGGACAAGGTCCTCGACGCTCGGCTGCGTGGCCGCAGTCATTGCGATGGTGTCGCCATCGCAGCTAAGGCCCGCGTTGATCCACAGGACGTCAATTTCTTTGATTGGTCCAGCTTCCCCGTTTCCTGACGCTCTGGCGGCGATGGCATTGGGCATCCGGCGTGGGCCTCTCAAAAGGTGGAAGATCACCAACCGCCTTCTGAGAGGATTCTACCCTATTGCCGTCTTCGCGACCGACGTCGTTGCAGAACGCGGTGTTGAAGCAGTATCGCGCGCATCACGGTGCAAATAGGCAGCGCTCACAATTCTCCTTCCTAGAGTCCTCCGGAACTTCTCAGGGGCAATACAATGAGGCAGTTTGTTCTCGGCAGGAAGTTCGCGTTGCATTATCAGCGGAGATCATCCAGAAGAATTCGTTGAGGGCGATCAGTTCGACAGTGCTTATGCCGGCCGATGCGAAGGTAATCAGCACAATGGGAAAACCAGCTGCAGCTTTGACACTCTCACGACCGGAGCGCAAGGTGCTCGAAACCGTCTGTGCTTCTAGGATATTACCCGCATTGTGAAGCGACGCGCCGAGATTATTCTCCTTGGCAGGTGAGGGAATCTCGAACTCTGAGATCGTCAAGGAGGTTAGAAATTGGCCGAGGCTACGTTCTCGCGTGGAGGATGAGATACACGAAAGGGGGTGTCCGCGCGTTGTGGGTAGTCCGGGGAAAGCGAGCTGATTGGCCGAGCATTCCGCTCAAAACGGGGAATTCGTTTTCTTCTGGTATCCCCGAGCCTGCGAGATCGACCCAGAATTAAAGGCTGGCCACGGTGGACGCCGTAACAAACCTGGCTCCCGCATCGAGACCTTTCGGGCATCGTGGATGAAAGCCGCAAGGGACGCAGGACATCCCGATCTTCTCTTTCACGGTCTACGCCGGTCAGCCGTCCGCAATCTCATTCGCCTTGCGGGCCTCTCCGAAAAAGAGGCCATGGAGATCTCCGGTCACCGAACGAACGCGATGATCCGGCGCTATAACATCAAGGGCAATCAGGACGCGCAACGCCTTGGCAAGCGTCTCGATGAGTTCTGGAAGGAGCAAGCGTCCACTCAAGCTAAGCTGAAGGTAGTTAAGAGACGCAGAGCATAACGTCGCAGCTCCACAGAAGCTGAACACGAAGCCGGGTACCCAGGAGCGACGTCGAGGCAACCTTTCCGTTGTACCCTATTCCTCTGCCTCATCGATGCCCACCTTTCACACCGGTGTAGGCCGCCCCAAGCTGCCCCGTACCCTAAATTAAGGGTACGGAATAGGGTACAGAGACGATTAAGGCCATCAACGAAGGATGACTAGATACTTATAAGTGCTTTATTTTCTATGGTGCGGATGAGAGGACTTGAACCTCCACTCCCTTGCGAGAACTAGAACCTGAATCCAAAATTACGACCGCATCCATTCATGCTGCCCGTAATGTTTCAATGAGTTCGCCGCTGATGTTGTGCAAGATTGTGCCTGATTCGCTCTTACGTGGGCACAGTCGTCGGGCACAGTGAAAATCGGAAATGGGTTCCCATCTGCGACTGTCCATTGGATCGACCGGGTGTGTTGGAAGTGGGTCATGTTGACGCCCTCCCGGCCAGCCCGAAGATCAAGAGAACTATTCCGAGAAGCAACATCGGAATGAATGTCAAGATGAGCAGACCTCCTGCGCCGTGCACGTTGCCAGGAACCATCATCATTGCGCCGCACGCCAGGAAAAGAGCAACTGCGGTTCCGATCCGAGTGCCGGGGTTCCATCGCCGTGCCCACCAGATGGTTCCGAAAAATCCGGTGGGAACGCCAGCAATCAACATTGGGAGCACGACGTGCTGCATCCACTCGTAGTCATAGCGGAAAAATGCGTGCAGGCTGTATTGTTCAATGAAAACTGCGGCGAGTAGAGCAGTGATCGTTGCGCCAGCGCCAAGGAGAGCCAGTATCTTCGGTAGGTGCTTCAGCATGAAGTGAGACCCATCCTACTCCTCAAAGAGCGCATCCAGCGGCCCTTTGAGATAGTACTCATACCGCACGCCGCTGGCGGCTCTCGCTTCTTGGAGCTTTTGAACGCCATCATGAAGATCAGCTTCATCCACGATGTTGTAGCGGTCGAAAACGGATCGAGTCTTGTGCCCGGTGATGCTCATGATGACCCGTTCCGGCACTCTCGCCCTTGAGTAATTTCGGACGGCAGTTCTCCTAAGATCGTGAAAAAGGACACCCGGCAGCTTCGCTTCCCGGCAGGCATTACCCCATCCAGACTTGATGGACTTGATCGGCTTCCCACGGTAAGTGAAGACGAACTCGGATTCTTTCGGAATGTAACGAAGAGCACGAACGACCGAATCCGTCAATGGAATGATGCGACCTTCACCATTCTTTGTTTCGCCAGCTTCCAGGCGGATCACGGAATTGTCGAGATCGACCTGTTCCCACTTCAGGCCGAGGATTTCGCCTCGGCGACATCCGGTCTCGTAGGCAAGCACGGCAATCGGACGAAGATGCTCAGGAAGTTTGGAAAGAAGTTGTGCGAAGCTCTCTGGACTTTGGAATCCTCGACGGACGTTGTTCTCTTCCAGCTTTTGAACTTTCGGAAATGGAACTTCGGCCAGATTGAAGGCACGTCGTAGCAATGAAAGTTCCCGGTTGATGGTGGCATTTTTGCGGCCAAGATTTCTCCGCTTCAGGATGTAAGTCCTGACATCCTGCTTCGACAACTTCTCCGCTCTCATAGCGCCGAAGTGCGGACGCAGATGTGTCTCCACGAGCAACTTGGCCCAATCTACACTCTTGTCGTTGATCTCGTAATCTTCGACAAGTCCATCCAGGAGGACACCGATGCTCCGCTTGTCCTTCGGCTTGGATTCACCGATGCGAACCTTCAGTCGCTCCAATGCCTCATCACGATCTTCTTTGCCAGAAGATTCCCGAACTGGTTTTCCGTCCACGTAAAATTTCAGCCACCACTTCTTGGTGCCCTGTCGCTGATAGACGGTTCCTGCAATGTCACCCATTTTTCTTGCCCTTGACCACGCCATGCTTGGACAGAATTTTGCTGACGCTGAAGGGATACCACTTACTTCCACGCCGGGGCTGGATGCCCTCTTCGTTCAATGCCGCCGCAATCTTGTCGTACCCCATGCCGGATGAACGAAATGTTTTCATCTTCTCCAGCACAGATACCTCACCATCGTAAAATCCGAACGGTTTCGCACCTTCATGGGCGATCCCGGTTTTTGCTTTCAATCGTTGCTTCGCTCCCCGGAGTTTCAGCACGAGAACGTTCTTCTCGTACTCGGCAAAAGCGCCCAACACCTGCCGCATCAACTTTCGAGACGGATCGTCATTGCACAGGTCTGGCTCGGCCACGCTGACAAGTTGGAAGCCACTACGCTTCAGGTCTTGGATGATGCTCTCCTGGATCATCAAATCCCTCGCCAGACGGTCCAGGCGCTCTACCAGGACCAACTTCACCCCATTGCTGTGTAGTGCCTCCAACATCCCCGAGAAAGCTGGACGGTTCGCCAATTCCTTGGTTCCGCTGACACCTTCCTCACGAAAAATTTGGGTGATTTTGATGCCGTGGCCTTTTGCGTAGGACTTGACCGCCGCAAGTTGACGGGCAAAGCCATCCCCATCTACTTGGGTCTTGCCGCTGACTCGCAGGTAGACGAAGCATTTCTGCACATCCTCATCTTAGGCCAAGTTTTTCGTTTGTCAACTTTCTGGAAAGATAGATGAAGTTGATGTATCTAAATGTCGAGCGTCTCTAGGAAGATACACCTTTCCTGGGCGATATACGGATTCCAGGTCGGCAACCGATACGACACAGGTGAGCGTTTGGGGTGTTCTCTGCGGCGTCGCTTACGGCCCAACCCTGCCGCTTGGTAGCATTGGATCGGGGCGACGGGGCCGTGCCCTCCTGTAGACAGACCGGATAGTCTCATACGAGGATTGGTGGCGCTTGATTCTGGGGTAGCCTACTTTCCAACAGGTATCGGCCCCACTTTCTTCCAACCGCCGACATGCGAAGTTTGAGTTTGTGTAGATAGTGGTGCAGGCGAAAGTCTGTCGTGTTGTAAGGACGCAACCGGACCCAACTTCCTTCTGGCTTTCCCAGGCTGGCAGGCGGCTAAAGTGATCGGTAAAAAGAAGGGTACTGGAGAGGAACGAGACCATGCTGAAAGGCTTGGGAACTTCGAGAAGAAGGAATCATTCTCCAAAGGCGTTGATTCGAGCACGTAAAAGTTGGACCCGGACCTGACGCATCTTGCGATGGTCTGACGCCATGCGAATCAGAACTTGGTTATGCAGCACACGCTAAAACGAAGTGTGCCGATTCCGTGCGGCTCCAATACGCAGGATTTCGATGCGAATCCCTTTTCGGTAAGGGGTTCGTGTCTCAAGCCGTCCACCAGCCGCAGATGAACAAGAGAAAAAAGTTTTCGTGAGGAACGGGAAGCGGAACGCTTCACGGCTGCGAAGCAGCCAGTTCTAGTCGTAGACAAGTTCCACTTGGAACCCTTTAGCTCTTGCATCTTCGACCAGCGAACGAAAACGATCTAACGTGGTCCTTGCTTCTGACGCCATTGTTTCGGTCCCGAGAATGCGAACCGTGTACGGAAGGCTGCGACCGTTGATGTCGCCGCCTGTAATGGAATCCCACAGTGCGTCCAAGTTGTGACCATGCCATTCCGGTGCCTGGATCGCTCCAAGAAAGGCAGAATAAAAATCAGCCGCCGTTTTCCAGTCCCCTCCGTCGAGGATGATTTCGGTCATCTTGAACCCGATCATACATCGGCGCTGACGAGAAACGGAGGCACAGTTGTGGGCACAGCCGTATTCAGCGAGGAACGACGTGACCAGCGAAAGGCTGCACTGGTTTGAAAGCTGACAACTTAATTGGTGCGGATGAGAGGACTTGAACCTCCACTCCCTTGCGAGAACTAGAACCTGAATCTAGCGCGTCTGCCAATTCCGCCACATCCGCATGTCTGAAGGCGAGATCACTCTTATTATCCGAGACTTGCCGACGGACGTCAAATCGGACGCGCTGTCGTCGGCTTTGGACCGTGTTGCAGTGCTCGCAATGACAGTACCAGCCGCATCACGCGCTGCTCAATCTCGCTCGCAACCTGCTGGAAGATGTCCTCGCTCAGCCCAATCGGATCGAGCACCTTCCACTCCTCGATGCGGGTTCCCGGAGGAACCGGCATTCTCTGCCCGGACATGTTGATCACGAGTTCCGTGCCGGGAGGAATTGCTTCCAACCCTTTCGGGAATTGCCCGCTCACATCGATATTCTTCTCCGCCATCACCTTCTTCGTGAGCGGCGCGATGATGCCCGCGGGCGAAAGACCGGCGCTCATCGGCTCCATCACATCCGCTCCATAGGTGCGGGCAAACCCCTCCGCCATCTGACTGCGGCAGGAGTTCCCAATGCAAACAAACAACACGCGAGTCCGAGCCAATTATTCCACCTTGTCCAGGAACATTTTGTGTATGCGGGCGTCGCCGGTCAACTCCGGATGGAACGTCGCCACGAGATGCCTTCCCTGCTCTACCAGCACCGGATCGCCGTCATAACGCGCCAGCACCTTGGCGTTCTCGCCTACGCGCCGAATGATGGGCGCGCGAATGAAAACCGCCTCCAGGTCGCCGTCGATTCCCTCCGGTTCCAGGTGCGCGATGCGGCTGTCGATCTGACGTCCATACGCGTTCCGCTCTACATCGATATCCATCAATCCAAGTGATGCCTGGGAAGGATTCGTTACTTCCGAAGCCAGCAGAATCGCACCCGCGCAGGTACCGAAAACCGGATGCGATTCGCCGAATTTTTTGAGCGGCTCGAACAGACCTTCGATGTCGATCAGCTTCAGCATCGTAGTGCTCTCGCCGCCCGGAATTACAAGCGCGTCGATGTCCTGCAATTGCGCCGCGGAGCGCACCTCGATCGCATCGGCGCCGGCCCGAGCCAATGCGCGCGCATGCGCTTCGAAGTCGCCTTGCAGCGCCAGGACACCGACGCATTTCCGATCCGAGACCGGCATTACCAGCCTCGGGTCTGCAGCAGCTCGGACTCGGCCAGCTTCGAAATATCGAGACCCGGCATCGCCATTCCCAGATCCTCGCTCGCTTCGAGCAGTTTCACTGGGTCGTTGAAGTACGTTGCGGCTTTCACGACGGCGCGTGCTCGCAGTTCGGGATCTGACGACTTGAAGATTCCCGAGCCTACGAACACAGCTTCAGCTCCGAGTTGCATGACCAGCGCGGCATCGGCCGGCGTGGCGATCCCGCCCGCGGAGAAGTTTGGAACCGGCAGCTTACCGTGCTCCGCGACGTATTGAACCAGTTCCAGCGGCGCTTGCAGCTTCTTCGATTCGGCCACCAGCTCTTCCTTACCCAAAACCGTAAGCTGCCGCATCTCTTTCACGATGGTGCGAATGTGCCGCACAGCTTCGACAATGTTGCCCGAACCCGCCTCGCCTTTCGTGCGGATCATGGCCGCGCCTTCCGCGATCCGGCGCAGCGCCTCGCCGAGGTTGCGCGCCCCGCAGACGAATGGCACCTTATAGTCGCGCTTGTCGATGTGGTGCTCTTCGTCGGCTGGAGTCAGCACTTCGCTTTCGTCGATGTAATCGACTCCCAGAGCCTCCAGAATGCGCGCTTCCATGAAGTGCCCGATGCGTGCCTTGGCCATTACCGGGATGCTGACGGTTTCCATGATTTCGCGGATCTTCGAGATCGGCGCCATGCGCGCGACTCCGCCTTCTTTGCGGATATCGGACGGAACGCGTTCCAGGGCCATCACGGCGGTAGCGCCCGCTTTTTCGGCGATCAATGCTTGCTCGGCGTTGGTGACGTCCATGATGACGCCTCCCTTGAGCATTTCAGCGAGGCCGACCTTCAATCGAAAAGTATCGTCGAGGTACATTCTTGTTCTCCTTTTAAACTATTACGGCGGATTCAAACTGCTCGCGAACCCGCTCCAATCCAGCCCTGAAAACGCGCCCCAGGGTCCCAATACCGGCTTCGATGCGCTCCGGTGTAACTCCCGCAAAGCTGATCCGAAGACTTCCCGGCTCCGGTGCACCGACAGCAAAATGCCTTCCCGGCAAATAGGTCACGCCCTCGCGCTCGGCCGCCGGAAGCAATTCGCCGGCATCCAGCGGTTCGCGCAATTGCACCCACAGATTCATTCCGCCTTGCGGGCGAGTCCAATGGCTGCCTTCGGGCAGATGACTCTCACAGGCAGCCAGCGTCGCGTGCAGCCGCTCCGCACCGGTTCGCAAGACCCTCGTACGATGCTGCGCCAGCCTGCCCGATTCGGCGAACCGCAGGAGCACTGCTTGCGATAGCTGGTCGCTATGCAGATCGCTCCACTGCTTGGTCGCCGTCAAGCGCTCGATCCACGGCCGCGGACCGATGACCCAGCCAACGCGTAGTCCCGGAAAAGCGAGCTTCGAAAAGCTTCGCAACAAAATGGTCTCGGTGCCGGAGCTCATCTGCTTCACCGTTGGCTGCGCATTTCCTTCGTAGCGCAGCTCACCGTAAATATCGTTTTCGATGAGCAGCGCACCGGATCTTCCCGCGATGCTGGAGATCTGCTCGCGCTCAGCCAGCGTCAGAGTGTTGCCGGTCGGATTTTGAAAACTCGAGGTGATCACGATCAACGCCGGCCGTTCCCGTATCGCCGTGCGCTCCATTAGAGCGAGGTCCAGACCAGTAGCCCGTATTGGAATTCCGATCACACGAGCGCCGGCTCGTTGGAATGCAGTTTTCAAACCCGGGTACACCGGATCTTCAATCAGGATCGTCTCGCCATTGGAGACGAAGGTGCGTTGAAGCAGGTCGAACGCCTGCTGGCAGCCGCTCGTGATCAGGATGTCATCGGAGGGTCCGGCGACACCTTCTTCGCGGGAGCGCTCCAACAAATACCGCCGCAGCGGTCCGTAACCTGACGGAGATCCGAGTTGGAGCACTTCCTGAACTTCAGTGCCGCGAATCACTTCCGAGCAGGCCGCTCGGAACTCTTCCACCGGGAAAAGCATCTCCGATGGCCGCGAGTTGGCGAAGCTGATGAGTTCGGGTGACGCAAAATCCCGTTTACTGGCAGGCGCAGCCACGAAACTTCCCCGCCCCACATGGCCAGTGATTAGTCCATCGGCTTCCAGAAGCTCGTAAGCCGCCGAGATGGTCGCCCGGTTCAATCCAAGTTGACCAGCCAATTCCCGTGTAGGCGGCAAACGCACACCAGCCTCCAACCGCCCGGAATCAATGAGATGCCTCATTCTGTCGAAGATTTGGCGGTACAAGGGTGTTTCGGATTGGGGATCCAGATCGGTAATTGCTAGCATGCCAATCAACCTATAAGTATCATATTGGATGGCCTGGAATCAATCCAATCATACCAACCACCGGCTCTGCTAAAATCGGGCTTCCGACGTGACGCGCAGAATCCTATTCTTGATTCCTTTTCTGCTGCTCCCTGCCACGGCCCCCGCACAGAAGAAGAAAGCCACCGACGCCGACGGCCTCTATCCGCCCATCGTTGAAAACAAGAAGAAAAAGTCCGAAACCACGCAAACCCCGCCGCCAGAGAGAGAGCTCCCGACTGCGGTCATAGGGGAAACCAGCCACTTGACCTTTCAGGTCTCGCCGCTTTTGTCGAAGGGGCTCCTTTCCCAACAGACCCGTGAGGCACTTCACTACCTGCAGCGTTCTTCTCGCGGCGCGACCATCCTCAAGCTCCGCGCCTTCGTGGCCGGTTCAGGCGATATGAGACGCATCGGCGAGTTGATCGCTGAATTGTGGACGGACAAGCACACACCACTCCCGGCCCTCAGCGTCGTCGAGACGGGTGGGCTCCCGCTTGAAGGCGCCCAGGTGATCATCGAGAGCATTGCTGAGGACCATCGAACCGTGAATCCAAATGGCATTGCTTTTGTCTCGGGTCAGACGGCGGACAGTTTGGAAGGATCGCTCGGAAAGCTCTCAGAAATCCTTAAAGACGGCGGGATGGATAAGGCCGACATGTTGAGAGTGACCTGTTTCGTCCGCTATTTGGATGAGAACAAAGACGCCTCGCGCTTGATCTCGGAACGTTTCCCGAACGCCGCCGCCAACTACGTCCAGATGCAGCGCGAGTATGTGCTGCCCGTTGCCGAGTGCGAAGGGACCGCGAGGGCCCGTGAGGCGGCCACTCCAGTGAAATTCCTGGCGCCCGGGCCGGCTGGAAATCCCCAAATGGTTGTCGTAAGCGCACCGAAGCTCGTGTTTTCTTCCACGCAGCTTGCCTTCGGCGGTCAGGAGGGCGATATCCGGCTGGCGTTCGACCGTCTTCAGAAAAGCATTTCGCCTCTGAATGCTCGTCTGGATACCGTGGTCATGTCCCACATTTACCTGGTTTCCAAAGGACTAGCCGGTACGCTGCGAACGGTGCGGTCTGGCTATTTTAATCACAACCAGCCGCCCGCAAGCACGATGCTGCCGATCGAAAGCCTGCCTTCTCTCGACGCTTCCATGGGACTGGACGTGGTGGCCGTCGCGGCGCAGTAAAGACCCAGCCCATTTGGGCCGATATCACTATTAATGACGGTCGCGCGCGTGTTCTTGCTATCGGTGTTTGCCGCCGGTTTGTGGGCGCAAACGGGCGGAGAATTGCATTTCGCGATACGTGCGGAACCCAAAACATTTGATCCGCTACTGGTTTCGGACGATTCTTCGGAGACGGTTCGCTATTTGACCGGTGGAGTGCTGGTTCGTCTTAACCGGCGCACCCATGCACTCGAACCTGAACTGGCCAGTAGTTGGAAGGTCTCTGAAGCCGGACGGAGAATCGACTTCCAGCTACGCACGAACGTAAAATTCTCCGACGGAACGCCGTTCTCCTGTGAGGATGTAGTGTACACGATCCGGCGCCTGCTGGATCCAGCGCTGCACTCGCCCACCGGCGATGCTTTTCGCACCGCGCCAGGTCCGTTAGAAGCTCAATGCTCGGGACCCGCGTCCGTAATGGCGCGCTTCCCCGGACCGGTCGCCACGCTCGATTTCCAGTTCGACCAGGTCGCGATCATGTCATCCCGCTCTCCCAAGAAAGAAGCCGCCGTGCTCGGGCCGTTCATTATGGCCGAATACAAACCCGGCATTTACGTCGAGCTCAAACGCAACCCCAATTATTGGAAAAAAGATGAACGCGGAGTCCGGCTGCCGTACTTGGATTCCATCCGGCTCGACATTCAGGAGAACCGCGAAACAGAGCTGCTCCGCTTTCGGCGCGGCCAGTTGGATCTGGTGAATAAAGTCGCGCCCGATTTGTTCGAGCGCTTGTCGGCCGAATCTCCCAAACTTGCCATCGATGCCGGCCCTTCGTTCGATTGGGAACTCGTGTTCTTCAACCAGGTAGCGAACGCGCCGATTCCGGATTACAAAAAACGCTGGTTTCGATCGACTACCTTCCGGCGCGCCATTTCCGAGGCTATCAATCGCGAGGATCTTTGCAAGGTGGTCTATCACGGTCTCGCGAAGCCGGCGGCCGGACCGGTTTCGCCTTCCAATCACTTTTGGTTCGACGCCAATCTGAAACCTCCGGCTTACTCGCCGGCTTCCGCGCTCGATCTGCTCACGAAAAACGGGTTCCACAAAAAAGGCGACGACCTCGTGGATGCGGCCGGAAATCGCGTCGAATTCTCCATGATTACGAACACCGGCAACAAGCTCCATGAGCGAATGCTGGCAATGATTCAACAAGATCTTTCGCGCATTGGAGTCCGGCTCAACGTGACCTCTTTGGACTTCCCTTCCCTCATTGAACGGATCAGCCAGACCTACGCCTACGAAAGCTGTCTGATGGCGTTTGTGAATATCGAGCTCGATCCCATGGCGCAGATGAATATCTGGCTGAGTTCGGCCGCTACACACCAATGGAATCCGAGCCAAAAGAAACCTGAAACGGCATGGGAAGCGGAAGTGGACACTCTCATGCGCACGCAGGCCTCGAGCCTCGATCCGAAAAAAAGAAAAGCCGCCTTCGACCGAGTACAGGAGATTGTCGTAGAACAGGCGCCGATGCTCTTTCTTCTATTCCCGGACGCGCTGTCCGCCGTTTCGCAAAATGTACGGAATGTAGATCCTGCCGTTCTGAGGCCGCAGATTTACTGGAATGCCGACCGTTTGTACTTAGGGCCAGCGCAACACCTGGTCACACGCGCCGGATACTGAGGCAAACCACCCCCGCATCGCAGTACTATAGAACCTCGGCCCATGAGATTACTTGCGAAATTCAACTTGGCCTTCATTGTTGTGTTCGGATGCGGGTTGGCCATCGCCGCCTACCTTTCGCATCAGTTCCTTCAAAACGACGCTCGCGATCAGGTGCTCCGGCAGGCAGCTTTGATGATGGAAACTGCGCAAGCGTCCCGTTCCTATACCAACCAACAACTGAAGCCGCTTCTCGAACCGGAACAGAAAACCAAGAACATCTTCATTCCGCAGACCGTCCCGGCGTTTGCCGCCACCGAGAGTTTTAACTATCTCCGTAAGCGGTACCCGGATTACACCTACAAAGAAGCGACCTTGAATCCTACGAATCTTCGGGATCGCGCAGTGGATTGGGAAACGGACGTGATCAACATCTTCCGAAATCAACCGGATCGCAAGGACGTCACGGGGGATCGAGAAACTCCGGACGGTCCATCCTTGTACATGGCTCGGCCGCTCCGCGCCCCTGAGCCGTGTCTGGAGTGCCACAGCGTACCGTCGCGCGCACCGAAACCCATGCTGAAAGCCTATGGCTCCGCCAATGGATTCGGGTGGAAGCCCAACGAGATCGTAGGAGCGCAGATCGTTTCCGTCCCCATGGCGCTGCCGATCAGCATCGCGGACCGCGCTTTCAGAACCTTAATGCTGTATCTCGGATTGGTCGGATTGGGAACGTTAATCGTTCTCGACCTGGCGTTGGTCTCGATCGTGATCCGGCCCGTAACGCGGTTGTCCCGCGTGGCCGACGAAATCAGCAAAGGCAATCTGGATGTGCCGGAACTGCCGGTCCACGGAAAAGACGAAATCGCCGGGCTCGCCAGCTCGTTCAACCGCATGTACGTGAGTCTGAAAAAAGCGATCCAGTTGCTCGAAAACGAGTAACGCCTTAGCGGCTTCGGCTGGACAGGAATTTCACGCGATCCGCCTCGGACGCGATCTCAGCCGCGAGCAGTTTATAAAGTTCGTCGACTGTTTGCGCGCGCCTCGCCATACGATCCACCAGGATGCGCGCCATCGGTCCGATGTATGCCGCGTAGTCCTTCCGGATCTTGTCCAGAAACACGGGGTCCCACGATCCCGGCGTCGTGACCACCGAGCGGGTTTTCGTCCCGGTATGCGAGAAAACCTCGGTTCGAGTCGCGTCGGCCTTGGTCAGTGCCGCGCGAAACTCATTCGCCGTTTGAAACCGTCTCGCAGGGTCTTTTTCCAAAGCCTTCATAACCGCGCGCGAAAGCGGCGCCGGCAAGCTAGGTTTCAGATCGCTGGGAGGCGGTGGGATCTGGTGAATATGCGCCGCCATGATCCCGAAGTCCGAATCAGCGTCGAAAGGGCGCTTGCCAACCATCATTTCGTAGAGCAGGATACCAGTGGAGTAAATATCGGAACGCGCGTCGCCGTGCGCTCCTTTCACCTGCTCCGGCGACATGTAGTACAGCGAGCCCACGGCCGCGCCGGTCTTCGTGATCTGTTTCTCGCCGGCAGCCTTGGCGATTCCAAAATCGGTGAGCTTCACCACATGATCTCGCGTCAAGAGGATGTTGCGAGGCTTGATATCGCGATGGACCACCCCGCGCTCATGCGCGTACGCGAGCGCCGCGAGTATCTGGCTGATATACCCAATCCCCTCGCTTGTTTCCACCGGACCCTGCTGCAACCGATCGTGAAGCGAAGTGCCTTCCACCAGTTCCATGAACATCAGAAACTGATCGCCTAGGCGCTGGGCGGTGTACAACGACGCGATATTGGGATGCGACAAGCTCGCCTGGATCTTGATCTCCCGCAGGAACCGCTCGGCCAGATCCGGAGAAGTGCGGAGATCGGGAAGCACCACCTTCATGGCTTCCTCCCGGTCAGAAATCTGGTGGCGGACGCGGTAGACGGTCCCCATTCCGCCGCTACCGATCAAGCCGACGATCTCGTATTCGCCGAAGGTCTGTCCTATGTCAAAGTGCAGAATATTTCCAGAATAACAGCGGCGGAAAGGTCAAAGTTGGCGGTAGGAAACCAATTCCACATCGAACTTAGCTAATGCGCTCTTGACGTCGGTTGAGGTGAGCGCCTTCAACTCTTCTGCGCGGCTCTCTTTTAGCCGCGTGCGCGACGCGCGCAGCTCATCGCCGCAATGGCCCGGATGACACATAAACTCGGTGCTGCCATCCGGAAGCTTTGCGATCAGCGCAGCCAGTTCCGAGGCATCATAATGGCCGGTTATTTGGAACCCCGCAAAATGATCAGTAGAGCGGCAGCCATGAGCCGCTATTACGCGCTGAAAGCGCCCGCGCAGAGAACCAAGCCCGCGGCTCACGGCTCGGCGCGCCCAGGGTACGCCGGAAGCATGAATCGGAAAATCGAATGGACGGCGTATCCACGGGATCTTGAATTCTTCCCCGAGCCGCGCAATGGCGTCCAGTACCGGTGGCAACAGATGGGTGTGTTTATGCGTGTCGAGATGCGTAGGCGCGATGCCCGCGTTCAGGATCTTCTCCACCTGTGCGCGTAGTTCGTCATAAACGCGAATTCTTTTCAAAACCAGCGCCTGAACTAGCGCGGAAACAGTGGCCGGAAAAGGATAACTGCCAACAAGAACGAGATGACATCCAATATCGAGCGACGGATTCTCGCGCGCCAGGCGGATCGCGTCGTCAAACGCAGCGCCTGTGGCCATGAGTGTGGTCGACGTGAGAATCCCGTCGCGATGCGCCTCTAAGATCCCCGAATTCACGTCCCGTGTGAACCCGAAGTCGTCAGCGTTAACGACAAGTCGCTTCTTCAGAAGATACTCAGCTTGATGCGCAGGAACTTCTTCGGATTCGCACGGAAATCCTTCATCAGCTCGTGCATCTCACGGCTCGTGCCGTTCAAATTATCGTACAGCGACGGATTGACTAATAACTGGCCGATGGTGCCCTGGCCGGAGTTTATCTTGTCGATAACCAGATCGATCTTGGAGACGGTCGCCTTCAATTGATTGCTGAGTTCGTCGCTCTTCAGCAGTTGTCCCGCGGTCCCTTTGCCGGCATTGAGATCGGCGAGAAGAGCATTGATCTGGTCGACACTCTTATGCAGGTCGTCATAAAGCGCCGGGTCCTTCAGAAACTTGCCGGCCGATCCTTGCCCTTGCTGTAGCCCTTGCATCAATTCGTCGATCCGCGTCAACTCGCCCTTGACCTGGTTATAAAGTTCCGGATCGAAGATCAGCTTCCCAAGCGTGCCCTTATCGGAGTTCAGCGCATTCGCCAATTGCTGCACCGACGAAACCACTTCCAGGATGTGGTTATACAGGGTCTCGTCCACCAGCAACTTTCCGATGCTGCCGTTCCCCGTTTCGACCAACCCCACAATTTTATCGATGCGTTCCACCACGCCTTGCAGCGACGCCAGAATCGAATAACCCTGCTGTACCACGTCTTCGAATTCGGCGGTGTTCAGACTTGGTAGCGTGTCGTGATCCTGTGCCTGCGTGGTGCTTTTGCCCTTCTTAATGTTGATGAACTTAGTGCCCAGCACATTGGCCGCGCTGATGGAAGTTTGCGAATCCACCGGAACGTCCCGTAATTTATCCGCTTCCACTTCCATGGTGATCTTCACAATCTTCTGAGGATCTTTCAGCCCGGAGAGGCGGATTTCTTTCACTTTGCCGATAGGAACGCCATTCAGGTTCACCGGCGCGCCTCTCGTGAGCGAAGCAGCATCGTTCAGATACGTATACAGGGTGGCGTGTCGCGTGAACAACGGCTCACTGCCCGTCAACAGAAATATCAGGATCGTCAGGATGATCATGGCCGCAACCGCCATAATTCCGACTCTCAATTTTGCCCAAGTTAGCTTGCTCTCGTTGGCCATCCGTCAACGCCTCGACACGAACTTCGAAAGATATTCGTCCGAGGATGCTTCCAGCTCGGCCTGGCTGCCCTCAAACACCAGGCGCCCTTCATTGAGGACCATGAATTCTGTACCTGTATCTCGTTTTGACCCGTTACGCGAAACCGATTCAAGTCGCCCGCTCTCGCGATTGTAACGAAAATTGGCCATTAGCTGCCCATCCTGGTAACGGTACGTCACGATCAGGTTCGCGGCGTTCGACATGTCGCGTTCTTTTGCGATCAAGGCCATGATGGTGTTCGCCGTTATCGGATCGAGACCCGCGGTCGGTGAATCGTACAAAACCAGCGGCGGCTCGGTGACTGCTGCGCGCGCGATTCCGACCCTACGCCTCATCCCACCCGAGAGTTCGCTGGGGAATTTATCCAGGGTATGGTCGAGTTCTACAAATTTGAGCGCGGCCTCGACCTTCGGCAACACCTGATCTTCCGGAACGCGGACCGCCGGATGATTCACCAGAGGATAAGCCACGTTGTCCGCTACGGAGAGGGAATCGAACAGGCCACCCTCCTGAAAAAGCACTCCCACCTTGCCTCTCAACTCAAAAAGTTCCTTTTCTGCCATGGTTGTGATGTCGCGGCCGAATAGAAAGATGCGGCCCGAGGTGGTGCGCACGAGCCCAATGGCGGCTTTCAGCAGCGTTGTTTTTCCGCTTCCCGCCGCGCCTAGAACAACTTTCGTCTGCCCGGGGCACACTTCAAACGTAATCCGATCGAGCGCAACGACGTCGTCGAATGCGACGGTCACATCCTCGAAACGTAAAAGTACGTCGTGGCCCGCCTCGTCTTCCGCCATCGTTATTGCATGTTCACGAAAACGCGCGTAATTAGGGACGTGACGAAGAACACCCACACGGATGCCATAACCACGGCCTGTGTGGTCGCCCGGCCCACCCCCTGGGTGCCCCCCGTTGTGCGCATGCCATAAAAGCAGCCGACCAGCGAAATCACAAAGGCAAACACAAAGGGTTTGATGAGACCTTGAGCGATATCGTTGTACTCGAGGGCCTGGTACGCAGTGGTCCAATACTGCGTGCCCGTTAGGTTCAGTGTGAAGTAAGCGATCAGAAATCCGCCGAGAATGCCGACAAAATCGGCGATGATGGTGAGGCACGGCAGCATCACCGCGAACGCGACCACGCGCGGCTTCACCAGTTTCTGAATCGGGTCGGTGCCAAGGGCGCGCATGGCGTCGATCTGCTCGGTCACTTTCATGGAGCCCAATTCGCTCGCGATTCCCGATGCGTTGCGGCCCGCCACTACGATCGCGGTCAGCAGCGGCCCCAACTCGCGGACCAGAGTGATGGCCACAATCTGTCCCACCTGGCCGGTCGCGCCATATTGCTGGAGAGCGCGCGCCATCTGCATGGTGATAATCAATCCGCTGGCGAACGACACCAGCACGACGATCATGAGACTTCCCACGCCGATGATGTCCATCTGCATCAGGATGTCGTCCCAATAATGCGGCGGCTGAAAAATACTCAGAAGCGCCCGCCCGCTCAGGACGCAGAAATCCTGCAGCGTTGCCACGGGCCTCTTAAAGAAGTCGAGCAAACGAATTCTCCAGACCCCGATGCTAACATGAAGGTTCGAACTGTTTCAGATGAAAGGCCTTACCGACGTTCCCGGCATCCTGGTAGGCCACGTTTCCGATTACGATGGCATCACCGGCTGCACCGCCATCCTGTGCGAGGATGGGGCCGTGGGCGGCGGCGATATCCGCGGCTCGGCCACCGGTACCCAGGAATTCGATCTCTTCAATCCGCTACACCTCACCGAGCGCATACATGCCATCACGCTTGCGGGAGGCAGCGCGTTTGGACTCGAAGCGGCCTCGGGCGTCAGGCGATTCCTTGAACATAAAGGCGTCGGATATCACTTGACGGGTCCGCCGGTACCTCTGGTGCCTGCCGCGATTCTCTATGACCTCGGCATCGGCAAGAGCAGTGCTCATCCGACTCGCGAGATGGGCGAATCGGCCGCGGCGGCGGCGACCAATAAGCCCGTCATCGAGGGGGCTGTCGGCGCGGGCACCGGCGCTACTGTTGGAAAACTCTTCGGCATGGCTCGCGCCATGAAATCCGGCATAGGCTCATACACGGTCTCACTGCAGGACGGCGTTGTCGTATCGGCGCTAGCTGCGGTGAACGCGGTCGGCGATATTATCGATCCCACTACCGGCAAGATCGTCGCGGGCGCTCGCGTTTCTCAGGATTCTCGGGATTTTGCGAACACCGCCGAGCAGATGAAGCGCGGCTCGGGCCGGACCGATTTACACAATAAAAACACGACGCTCGTCGTGGTTGCGACCAATGCCCGGCTCTCCAAGCCGATGACGAATAAACTAGCGCAATTCGGCAGTGCAGGTGTTGCACGCGCGATTTCGCCGGTCTGGACCATGTATGACGGCGACGTCGTGATGGCGCTGTCGATCGGCGATAAACAGGCGGACGTGAACGTTCTGGGAGTGGCCGCCGCGGAAGCCGTTGCGCAGTCCATTCTACGGGCTGTCCAATTCGCTCCCACGCTCGGCGGAGTTCCGGGACTGAAGGGCTGAGTGGTCGACAGCGAGCTCGAATATTACGAGAAGCTCTACTCCGGATTCGCGCAGCAACATTTCGCGAAGGCCGCTGTCGTAGCCTTTCGCAAACACTTAGTGCGTAGAATCCTGCGGCTCACCGGTGCGAACAAGCACAGCCGTGTTTTGAGCGTAGGCTCCGGAACGGGCGACACTGAACTGTTGCTCGCGCCGCATGTCGGGTCTGTATTAGGTATTGACATCTCGCCGCGCGGGGTCGAGCACGCCGCTTCAATCGCCCAAACGCAGGGATTATCGAACACGTCATTCCGCGTGACGGAGTTGGACGATCCCGCGCTTGCGACGGAATCCTTTGATGTAATCATCGCCGTGTTTTTTCTGCACCATCTGCCGGAGCGAATCGACATTGATCTACCGCGCCGCTTCTTTCAACTGCTGCGGCCCGGTGGGGTCTTCTATGCTCTCGATCCATCTTATTACCGGCTGTCGGGCATGGTAGGAAAAGTTCTTTTTCCCGCGCTGATGAGAAAATATCAGACCGAAGGCGAGGAGCCTTTGAAGCCGGAACGCACCTGGAGCGCCTTCGCTCGCGTGGGGTTCGACGTTCACCGGTCGTACTACGATTTCGTATCGACGCCGCTCGCCGGCTTGTTACCGTCCTGGAAGACCGGATACCAGATGTCGCGTGCGCTCGACCAAGCCCTCGTGCGCTTGCCGGGAATTCGGCTGCTGTCGAGTAATTTTGAGGTGCTCGCTATTTCTCCGGCAAAGCGAAAGTAATCAGCGCCGCGCCTGACGGCATCGTTACGAATTGCCGACCCGCGACGAGGTAGGTTATAGGAGCCGTGGCTAGCCTGTTTCCCGTATTGATCTTCCAGAGATTCTTCCCACTCGCGGCGTCGAGAGCCATAAAATAACCATCTTCATCGCCGGTGAAAATCAAGCCGCCGGACGTCGACATCGTGCCGCCCCACGACGGATGGAGATGCTGGAACTCCCACTTGGCCTCGCCTGTCATCGGGTCAATTGCCTTGAGCACACCCCAGCGTTTCTCCTGATCCATGCCGCGCGCCATGCTGCCCCAATAGGCTTTACCCTCGATATAAACGGGGGCCGAGAGATAGAACATATCGCACGATTCGAAGTACGAGAAATAAAACAAGCGTGTCTGGGGATTGTAAGAAGGCGCCATCCAATTCGAGCCGCCCGCCAGCCCTGGACAAATCCGTGTACCCTCCGGACTCGGCTCCGCGTTGGGATTCGCCACTGGCCTGCCCTTTGCATCGAACTCTTTCAACCATGTCTGGCGCTCGAAAGGCGTGGCGCTCAGAAACTCGCCTGTTTCACGATCGAGCACATAGAAAAACGCATTGCGATTCGCCTGCACCACCAACTTGCGATCCTGCCCCTTCCATTTGAGGTTGAGCAGCATGGGTGTTTCGCATGCATCCCAATCGTGCTGATCGTGCGGCGTGAATTGATAATGCCATCTCAGCTTGCCCGTATCCGCGTCGAGAGCCACAAGCGAAGCGGTGTAAAGGTTGTCGCCCTTGCGCGACTCACCGTAAAGATCCGGTCCCGGATTGCCAATGCCCCAATACAGAGTATTGAGCGCTGGATCATACGTGCCAGTCATCCAAGCTGCGCCGCCGCCGCGCTTCCACGAATCCGCGAGCCAGGTGTCGCCGCCGGGCTCGCCTTTGGCGGGAACGGTCCAGAATCGCCAGACGCGCTTGCCGGTCTTGGCGTCGTACGCATCAATGAACCCTCGCACGCCGTATTCGCCGCCCGTGACGCCTACGATCACCTTGTCTTTGATCGCAAGCGGCGCCAGCGTTGCTCCATGCGACTGCTCATTGGGAGCCATCACGCTCTCCCATAGCAACCGCCCTGTTTTCGCTTCCAGCGCCAGCACATGACCGTCCGGAGTCACGAAGAATAGCGAGCCATCCAGTATCGCCATGCCGCGATTCACCGTTCCATTGGGCAGGATGGCGCCTTTAGGAATCGCATACTTATACATCCAAAGTTGCCGGCCGCTGCGCGCGTCGATGGCATAGGCATATCCGCCCGCGGCCGTGAAATACAGGATGCCGTCCACCGCCAATGGAACGGTCTCAAACGCCCCCGGCTGTCCAGTCTGAAAAATCCACTCGACACGAAGGTCACGCACGTTCTGCGTGTTGATCTGATCCAGCTCGCGATGCCGCACCGCGCTGTAGTCTCCCCAGTAGGTGAGCCAGTTCTGCGGCTCTTTCGATGCGTTCAGAATCCGCTCATAGGGGACGAGAGTTTGCGCGGAGCAGGCACACATGGCCAATGCCGCGAGCCACTTGATTCTCATTTGATGCCTTTGGCTTTGTCTACCAGGTCGGTTTTTTGCGATGCGCCGCGGAGTGTGTTGAGGTACGCGATGAGATTCTGCAAATCGGAAGCGGCGAGATGCGTGTAAGGCGGCATCAGAGACTTGTCCATCTCAGTGACCGTCCGAACCTGGTCCTTCTGAAACATACGAAAGTTCTGGCTCGCATCGCGCAACTGCACAGAGAAAGTGTCCTCATTGATGCGAACGCCCGTGATGGTTCGGCCATCTTGCGTCACCACCGCGACACCCTGATACTCGTCAGGGATGTCCGCCGACGGATTCACGATCGATTCGCGAAGATATTCAATGGATCGCGCTGCGCCAACGCGGCTCAGATCTGGCCCGAACACGCTGCCCTCTTCTCCAATGCGATGGCACCCCGCGCATCCGCGTGTCGCATACACTTCGCGCCCTTTGGCCGTATCGCCCGCGACGGCAACCTGCCGGCTTACACCTCGCGACAGGCCTTTCAAATATCCAACAATGGTCGCGACCTCTTCGTTCGTGAATTCCGAGAACGAAGGCATACTGGTGCCCGGCATACCTTCGAGAATGACGGTCTTCATGGCCTCGTCGGAATCACCGTGCGAGAGCTGCGCCGAAACGAGATTCGGACCGCGTCCACCTCGCGCATCGCCACCATGGCAGAAGGCGCAATTGCTCCGAAACAGCGCCTTCCCCTGGTCGGATTGCGCGCACAGTGCGAGTGGAAAAAGAAAAATGAGCAGCTTCACAGGGTGTTAGTGTGCCGCCGCGGGTACCATACCGCGCAAGACGAGAGCGATTACGATCATCGCGACAGCCATCCCGGGCAGCAGCAAAAGAGCCTTCTTGAGCCGTCTGGGATCGTCACCCGCAATGGAACCTATGATCCGGGAACTCACGGCAAGACCGATCCAACCGCAAGTGATCACGATTCCCATCGCAGTCGCAGTCATTTGCGTGAACGTGTCGCCGACCACGGCAAGCGTTGTCGGGAACACCGGCGCCATGGCGATGCCGGCGCAGAATACGAGAATCCACGCGGCGGTCGCGGTCCGCGTTTGTAGCATCAGGTAAGTGAAAACCGCCATCGCGATCGACGCGGCAAGCAATACGGTCAATGCCGAGACGGAGCGGAGAACCGGAGCCACGGCGACGCGTCCAATCAGTAGTCCGAGCGCGAACCCCAGCGACAAGACGTTCAACGCGCGAGCTTCCGGCACGCCTTGCGCGACAAGAAGCCGCACCAGCCAGTTCCAGACACCCACCTCAGAAGCGACATAGAAGAACAGGAACGCCGCCATCAACCACAATGCCGGACTGCCGACAATCAGCCCCGCGCCGGTCCAAAGCTGCGGCTGTGTGCCGGAGGGCGGAGGAATCGGCGTCAGGATATGGAACACAACCGTCAACGCCGATAGCGCCGCGACCGTATAACACAAGCGGAAAGAGTTTCTCTTCAGCAAATTCGCCGAAATAAACGGGGTCGCCAGGCCTCCGAGCCCGAAGAACAGGTTCAGCAGATTCAAAGTGGTTCCGCGATGCGCTGGAGAAATATCGCTGACCAGTGCATTCGCTCCCGTTACGATGATGCCGCCGCCGATTCCCAGCAGAAACAGCGACAGAATAATGCTTTGATAACCCTTCGAATTCGGAAGCCAGAATAATGCGATGGTGATCAATGACAGGCCGAGTAACAGTCCGACTTTTTTGCCCTCATAATCGATCAGCGGACCGACCGCGAGCGAAGCGATAATCAGTCCGATCGCCTGCGCCAGGGCAATCGTGCCGTTTTGGGCCGGACTCAGCTTAAATCGCGCTGAAAGATCCGGCAAGATCGTCCCGAGCATCGCGGCGATCATGCCATACACGAAGATTGCGAGAATTGCTGCGGTGATGAGCATGTGTAAAGAGGAATGTTATCAGAAGCCGGTCGATGCCCGCGCGATTGCGAGTACCGCATGCTATCCTGAACCTCTCTTGTGACGATCGACACGAAAAAGGACGTGCATCTCGCCTCCGCGGACGCCGCGAAGCCGGGTCAGCGCCGATTCAACGCCCACGAAACAGAGCGCCTCCGGGAACTGGATGGCTTACTATTGGCAACATTTCCCCAGCGTCTGCTCGGATATGGGATCGACCTATTACTGGCCGTGGCGTTGTGGGGTCCGCTCGAGGTTGCTTGGAGACTGTTCGTGCTTCACGAAGCCAATCCCCACGTGGTCTGGGATTTTCATGAAGTGGGCAACGTTATCGTGCTGGTGCTGTATTACGGAGCATCCAACTATCTTGGTAATGGACAGACCCCTGGAAAATGGGTCGCTCGCACGCGAGCCGTCTCGCTGACAGGTAAGCGCATGGGGGTGTGGCAATCCATCGAGAGAGCGCTTGGCTATGGAGCGGCGGTCTTGGAGGGCGGCCTTGGGTTTCTACAATACTTCTGGAGTGAAAACCGGATGTGCGCCCAGGATCGGCTCGCTGAAACCATCGTGATCGATGTGAGGAAGCGAAAGAGTAGTTCGCCTGCCTAACCGGGAGGCAGGATCTCGGACATGTTCTTCATGATCTCCCGCTCATCGGGATTGTACTGCTGCTTGAACTCCGGGCTATTGAGGTAATCCTTACGCTGATCGGAACTCATCGTCCCCATTGTGCGCAGCTGCTGCCTCATGGCCTCACGCCGATCCTGAGGCAGCTCGCTAAAATCGCGCATGCTGCTTCGAACCTTCTGCTGCTTATCCGGTGGGAGCTGCCACAAACGCTGGAGTTGCGCCTTGCGTTCCGGCGGCATCTGGTCGTAGCGCTGTAGCTGCTGCCGCACCTTCTCCTGACGATCGGCCGGAAGTTTTTGAAGGGCCTTCTCGCGTTCCTCCGGCGACATACGCATGAATTCTTCGATGGGGTGGGACCCACCCGACTTACCGGGATGCGCTTCCGAAGTAGTCGCGTGTGCCCCACCGTGATGACCCTGCCCGCGGGAGACGGAGCAAACGCAAAGAACAAACGTCGCCGTCAAAATGGGCCGAAAAAGGCGCACAGTCTCCTAGATTCTCTCCGACGCGTGTGCTTCCGCCGGAGCCGGCGCGCTTAGCTGCTTCAACATGTCCATATCGTCGAGCGCCCGTTCCACTTGTTCGATGGAGATTTTCTGAGGCAGCGTACTGGGCGAATTATGGCGCATCAATGGATCCTTGACGAGGAACGCAACCGCGAGCGCGGCGCAAGCCGCGGCTATCGGCACAGCCGGACGGACGAGGGAACCCCACGGCAACCGGAGAAGCTTGCGCCACGCTGGCGCGGCATCTTCCTCGGAAATTCTTCGATACAGGCGGGCGTTGAAATCTTCTGAGATTGCCGCTGGACGCCAGGCATCGAGATCATCCCAAACAGCCTTTTGATCCGCCGCGGTTTTTCGACATGCCTCGCAAATCGGCAGATGACGTTCCAGTTCAATCTGCTTTGCAGGTTCTAGCGTGCCGGCGGTGTAAGACAAGAACAAGGCGCTGCCGTGACCGCTCTTTTGTGGACATTCCATTTACCAATCTCCCTCTCACAACTACGCCATATGGGCCAGCCGCGAACGCAGAGTTTCGTAAGCCCGGAACAACAGCGACTTTACAGCCGAATCCGAGCAGCTCAAAACTCCCGCGATTTGCGAATAGTCCATTTCTTCGTATTTATGCATCAATACGGCGGCCCGCTGTTTGGCCGGCAGCAATTGGATAGCTTGCCGGACCTCCGCGAGTCTCGCCTGGTACAACATTTCCTGCTCAACTGTTCGAAGCCGATCCGCAACCTGCCGGGTCGCTCCTTCCGCCGTTCCCTGATCCAGACTTTCCTGAGCCTTCTCGTTCTTTCCGTCGCGGATCCAATTCAACGCCAAATGAGTTGCAATCCGGAACAGCCAGGTCGTGAATTTTGCCGTCGGTTCATAGGTGGTGCGCGAGCGGTACACGCGCAGAAACACCTCCTGCGCCAATTCCTCCGAAACTGCTTGATTCTGCACCATCCGGTACAGGAAATGAATTACCGGAGCTCTGTGACGATCCAGTAGAGCGGAAAAACTTGCTTCATCCCCTTCGCGGACGCGCAGCATCAATTCAGCATCCCGTTCGAGGGAAGCCACTGCTGCCATATCATCTCTAACCCGCTCTGATACGTAAGGTTGCGGGGACAAAGCCTCTTCACCGGCCAGGGCTGAGCGATTCAACTTCATTCGTCTTTCAGCTTTCGTTCCATCAGATCGCGAATGGCCTCGCGGGGCGAACGCCCACCCCGTAAAATCGAATCCATTTGCTCTGTTATCGGCATGTTCACCTTATACTTACACGCCAAATCCACGGCCGCGGGGACGGTCTCGACACCCTCGGCAACCATCGTCATCGAACTAATAATATCCGAAAGCGTTCGTCCTTTCGCGAGTTCCACGCCTACGCTCCGGTTTCGGCTTAATTCGCCCGTGCAGGTCAGCACTAAATCGCCCAGTCCAGCCAATCCAGCCAGCGTTTGCGGCTGACCGCCCATGGCCACGGCGAGCCTGGAAATCTCAGCGAGCCCACGCGTGATCAGCGCGGCGATCGAGTTGTTTCCAAGCCCCACGCCCTGGCAAATTCCGGCTCCGATCGCGATGATATTCTTCAGCGCCGCGCCGATTTCGACACCCACCGGGTCGGAGTTGGTATACAGCCGAAACGATGGACCGGAAAAAGCCTGTTGAATCGACGTAGCTAAATCGCGATCTTCAGAAGCGATAACGACGGCAGCCGGTTCGCCTCGCGCCACCTCACGCGCGAATGTCGGCCCTGAAAGAACAGCAACTCTGGGCTGAAATTTAGGGGCAAACGATTCCTTGAGTACTTCCGACATCCGCAGCAGAGTGTCGTGCTCCAACCCCTTGGTCGCCGTCACAAACTGCATCCGCTCGTCGACGAACGGCAGCATTCTCCCGTAAAGCGTTCGGGCGTGCCGCGAGGGCATTACTCCCAGTACGATATCCGCTTCGTTCAAAGCGATCGCCAGGTCGTCGGTTGCAGCGATATTAGATGGCAGCTCGAAGCCAGGAAGAAATATTGTGTTCTCGCGGTCCACTTGCATGCGGGCGGCGAGATCCGGCTCGTGCGCCCAGAGCCGGATACTGTCGAAGCGACGACCTAGTACTATAGCCAGCGCCGTACCCCAGCTTCCTGCTCCAACGATCGCGAGGTCGCTCAATGCTTCTTACCGAAGCTGAAGACGTTTTCGTTTCCAGCGCGAATCCTGTTGATGTTCGCCTGATGCCGAATCACAATAAACGCTCCAGCGATCAAAGCGGCGACAACAACCGCAGCGGGAGGATGCAGAATGAGCCAAACCGCGAAAGGAAATGTGCCCGCCGCGATAATCGAGCCGAGAGAGATAAACCGTGTCGCGGAGACTACGATCACGAACAAGATCAGGACCGCCAGTAACGGGATCGGAGTAAGATACAGAAATGCTCCGATGAAACTCGCCACGGCCTTCCCACCTTTGAATTTCAGGAACACCGGATAAGCATGCCCCGCCATAACGGCTAGCGCGGCCGCGCTCATCCAGATTGGCGAGTCATCGCTCACTCGACCCATCAACCAAACCGCGAAAAACCCTTTCGCAATATCGAGCAGCAGCGTGATAATCGCGACCGAGCGACCCGTGGTTCTCAGAACGTTAGTAGCCCCAATATTGCCGCTGCCGAGCGAACGCACATCGCGCCCCGTTTTCAGCCGCACAATAAGGTATCCGAACGGTATCCCTCCGATCAGGTATGCCGCGAGGAGCGTCAGAGCCGGAATCATCGATGAGCGTTTACGCTCGCCTCCGCAAATCGAAATTCCGACAGCTTGGTATAGATGGACCCAGCCGAACCCGGCTGGCTGCGGTACAGATAAAACCGATCGGCCAGGAATGACGCGAACTCGATGTTCTCCATCGTATCCACGATATGATGCAGCTTCTCGAGCGGAACAGGTTGCTTGATCCGCGCCAGCGTCAGGTGGGGCGAAAGCTCCCGCTCATCGCGCGGCAAGCCGATTTGTTCGAGCGCACTGTCGATGTCGTGCGCCAGTTCCGATAGCTGCGGTCCGGCTTCCACACCCGCCCAGAAAACCCGCGGACGCCGGGCATTCGGGAACCAGCCGAGTCCACGGAAATCGATTTTTATCGGCGGGCGCGGCGGGACCCTGAGCAAAGCCTCCGTCAATTCGTCGAGCTTAGCCTCCGGCCACTCCCCGATGAACCGGGCCGTGATGTGCAGGTTATAAGCAGGACTCCATTTCAAGTGCGCAGCCGGTCGAAAACGCGCCAGCAGTCGCTCAAAGACGTTGATCACGTCATCGGGCAGGTCGATTCCGGTGAACAGCCGCATTTTGCTAATCTCCTAGCATAGCCCCTGCGAAGCCGCCACAGCAGCGCCTACAAGAAGCCTTGGTGATCACACTTCCTGACCTACTTTCAGCATCTCAATTATTGAGCCAGGAATTCTACTCCCATCCGGCGATCGACGTCGCTCGCGCCTGCCTGGGAAAGATCCTGGTGCATGGCACGACCGCCGGCCGCATCATCGAAGTGGAAGCCTACCTCGGCGTCGACGACATGGCCGCGCATTCGTATCGAGGAATCACGCCCCGCACGAAGGTCATGTTCGGACCGCCAGGCCATGCGTATGTCTATTTTATTTACGGCATGCACGAATGCCTGAATTTCGTTTGCGAGCCCCAGGGGCAAGCCGTTCTGATCCGCGCCATCGAACCGCTTGCCGGAATCGAAACGATGTTCAAGCGCCGCGCCAAGGCCAAGCGGGTTGAAGACTTGGCATCGGGCCCTGGCAAACTGACCCAGGCCATGGGGATTACTCGAAAGCTCAACGGCAGCAGCCTTGTCGACGGGCCGATCACCGTCCGCAGGTTGTTCGACGAGCCGGCCTTCAAAATTGACGTGACTCCAAGGATCGGAATCACCAAATGCGTTGACTGGCCGCTGCGTTTTGTGCTCGTAAAATAGAGGTGATGCTCAAATCGACTATCTTCCGCGAGTACGACATTCGCGGCATCGCCGACGCCGAACTGCTGAGCCCCGACATCGAATTGTTGGGCCGCGGACTGGGAACTTACATCCGTCGGCACAGCGGCGGAAATCGAATCAACCTGGGCCGCGATTGCCGCCTCAGTTCCACCCGGCTGCGCGACGCTCTTCTTAAAGGTCTACTAGCCTCCGGCTGCGATGTCACGGACCTGGGAGTTGTTCCGACTCCGGTGCTCTACTTTTCGAAACAGCACCTCAAGGCCGACGGCGCAATCATGATCACGGGCAGCCACAATCCGCCCGAATATAACGGATTCAAGAGTATGTCGGGTGAGACGACCCTGCACGGCGAAGCGATCCAGCAAGTCCGCCAACTCATCGAACGCGGCGACTTCGAGAGCGGAGCAGGCCAGGCGAGTAGCGCGGATATGGTGACGCCTTATGTTGACGACATCGCATCGCGCTTTCAATTCGACCGCCGCGTGAAGATCGTGGCCGACGCCGGAAACGGCACCGCCGGCCCGGTGTTCCATCGTATTCTCCAAAAACTCAACGTCGAGGCGACCGAGCTGTTTTTCGAAATGGATGGAGCCTTTCCAAATCACCACCCCGATCCAACGATGCCGTCCAATCTGAAACATTTGATCGACGCGGTAAAACAAAACGGAGCGGAATTAGGTATCGCTTTCGATGGCGATTCGGATCGCATCGGCGCAGTCGATGAACACGGCAACGTCATCTATGGCGACATGCTGATGCTGATCTATGGCCGCGAGATCCTTACCCGCAAGCCCGGCGCGACATTCATCGGGGAAGTGAAATGCTCACAGGTCTTGTACGACGAACTAGCCAAGGCCGGCGGCAATCCGATCATGTACAAAACCGGTCATTCGTTGATCAAAGAAAAGATGAAACAGGAGCATGCTGAACTGGCCGGCGAGATGTCGGGTCACATGTTTTTCGGCGATCGCTACTACGGATACGATGACGCGCTGTATTCCGCCTGCCGGCTGATCGAAATCGTTGCTCGATCCGGAAAACCGCTGTCGGCCCAACTGGATGGAATCCCAAAGATGGTCTCGACTCCGGAAATCCGCGTGGACACGCCTGACGAAGCAAAATTCGGCATCGTGGCCGAAGTGGCCGAGTATTTCAAGTCCCGCTATAAGACTCTGGACATCGATGGTGTCCGCGTGCTCTTTCCCCATGGATGGGGCCTGGTGCGGGCCTCGAATACGCAACCTGTGCTGGTGATGCGCTTCGAGGCCGAAAACGAGGAATTACTGCGGCAGTATCAAACCGAAATGGAAACCGTGGTCAAACGCGCAAGTTTAGTGGGGCGTGCTACCGGCTAAGCGGTTCAACATATCGATCTCACTTTGTAGTTTTCGGATCTTGCGCCGCCGCACAGGAATGAAGATCACCAGCCACACAACGAACAACACGCAAAACGGCAAGGCATTGATCAGGATCGCAGGATTCGCCACGGCCGCCCGCGCGATTTGAATGAGCGCAGGAAACGCTATGACAATGCAGCCTGGGATCAGTGGGCCCAGCATGGGCCAGATGTTACGTGCGTAGTCGCGCGACCTCAGCAACTCAAGCCGGTAAACCTCCAGACCCGTGGCAGGCGGGGTATCTGCGGCCAGCGATTGGGGCCATTGCTGTTTGTGCCCTCGGTATGTCACATAAAAGGCGCCTGCGGCGAGAATAATAAATCCAATGTGCCACGTGGTATTGGCCTGCCTCATATAGTCGAAAGCCAGAAGGACAAAAAAGGCGACGTAAGTAAGGTCATGGGCAATAACCAGCCACCGGGCCCGCGAACGGCGTTGTTGCGCCTTTTCCATAAATTGTTCTGCCGACATATTTAGTTTCTCCGTAATCTGGTTCTGCCAGATGGTTTGTGGATCGATATTGGGCGGATCATCCCGCATGGCTTTCTCCTGAGTGAAACCGGCGGGTGAGAACCGCCTTGATGCGATGAATCTTCATCGCGACGTTGGGCGCGGAGAGACCAGTGATCTCGCCGATGGACGCCGCATCCATTCCTTCGAGGTAAGAAACAATAACCTGGCGATCCAGAGGTTTGAGTTTCCGGATCAGAGCAAAGAGTCGTTGCGATGCATTCTGCCGGTCCAGGTCAGACTCGCTTTTCTCTTCCGCGACGGCGTCCAATTCTTCCAAGCTGACCAAGGCCGCATAGACACGCTTCTGACGAACGACATACGTAGTCGCAGTATTATGAGCGACGCGGTAGGCCCAGGTACGAAGGGAACACCTGCCGTCGAAAGAAGCGAAGCTGCGCCACAGCGAAAAATGAATTTCCTGGACCAGGTCGCGGCGCTTCTCGGGATCGAATTCGTATGCTCCGGCGAGCCGGCCCAGCGCCGGGCCGAACTGAGTTGCCGCGTCAATATAAAGGCTGTCTTGACGAGATGCCGGCGACACCGTGCAATCGATTCCGCTCACATTTAAGGTAGTCGATGAGCACGCGAATTTCTAACGAAAACTTTTACAGCGGCCGCAGGAATTGCATCAGGCGATCACGGACAATCTTCGCCGTTGCCGCTTCTGGTGTAACCACAAGAATCGTATCGTCGCCGGCGATGGTGCCCACAATTTCCGGCCACTCCTCCTGATCGAGGGACACGGCAATCGAATTAGCGTGGCCGGGCGACGTTTTCAGTACAACCATGTTCTGCGCAAGACGAATGTCGAAAAGGAAGCCGGCGGCAATGGTCGAAAAATCGGGCCCGCTCGGGGCCGCAACCTGGCGATAACCTTCATTGGTCTTCACCAAACCCAATTCCCGCATGTCGCGCGAAAGCGTGACCTGCGTCGCCTGTATCCCCATTTCCTTCTTCAGCTCCGCAGCTAAGTCTTCCTGCGTATGGATGGGACGAGTACGGATTAACTTGAGGATCTGGCCTTGCCGGAAACTCTTATTCATTTTGCGGAGAGCCGCTTTTCGGCTTCGGCGAGAGCCTGCGCGACGGCCTTGGGACCGGAGCCGCCCGGTAGCTCGCGGGTTTTCATTCCCTCAGCGGGGTGAAAGAAGCGAATCATGTCGGGCGTGAACTCGGGAGCAAAGGCGACAAGCTCCTCGGCGGTCCACTCGGCCGGCTTCTTGCCGGCGCGGATGCTTGTCAGCACGATCCTGCCTGCGATTTTGTGGGCCTGATGGAACGGCATCCCATTACGTGCGAGTGCGTCGGCGATGTCTGTAGCCACAGCCCAGCTATCCTCGGCCGCGGCTAGCGGAACGGAAGGATCGAGCTTCGCCGATTCCACCACGACGCGCGCCATCTCGAGAGAACCAGCGACCTGATCGGCCGCATCGAACAAGCGGCTCCTTATCCTCCTGCATGTCGCGATTGTAGGTCATCGGAGTGCCCTTCATCGTGACGAACAGAGAGCTGAGCGACCCAAACACGCGCCCGCATTTGCCACGAATCAACTCCAGAGAATCAGGATTTTTCTTCTGCGGCATGATGCTGGACCCGCTTGTGACGTCATCGCCGAGTTCGATCCAACGATACTCTTCACCCGAGTACAAAATCCAATCCTCGGCAAAGCGGCTGAGGTGCAGCATGGTTGTCGAAGCCGCATACAGAAAATCGAGGGCGAAGTCCCGATCGCCCGACGCATCCATACTATTGCGGGTGATGTCGTCGAAACCGAGCTCGCGGGCAATTCCTGCGCGGTCGACTGGAAAACCGCTACCGGCCAACGCGCCCGAGCCGAGCGGCATCACGTTGACGCGCCGCCGGGCGTCTTGAAACCGCTCCCGATCGCGCCAGAACATTTCGAAATAAGCAAGGATGTAATGCGCCCACGGCACCGGCTGCGCGCGGCGCGTGTGCGTGTAACCCGGAATGATGGCGTCCGGATACTGGCGCGCGACCTTGAGGAGAGCCTTCAAAAACCCATCGAGCTGACTGACCGTAAGATCGATCTGCTCGCGCAGCCAGAGACGCGTATCGAGCGAGACCTGGTCGTTGCGCGAGCGGCCGGTGTGGATCTTGTCCGCGAGCGAACCGACCCGCTCCTTCAGCTTCCGAATAACGACCGTGTGAACATCCTCATCGGTGGCGCCGTCGAAGAACTGCGGCGTGCGTGCCTCTTCCCGGATCTGCTCGAGCGCCGCAAGCATACGATCGCGTTCGTCCGCGGTGAGGATGCCGACCCGCTCCAGCGCCCGCGCCTGTGCGAGCGAGCCGCGAATGTCGACATCCAACAACCGCTTATCGAAGTGCAGCGATTCTGAAAAACGCTCGAAG
Source organism: Bryobacterales bacterium (assembly GCA_963802915.1). Classification (GTDB taxonomy): domain Bacteria; phylum Acidobacteriota; class Terriglobia; order Bryobacterales; family Bryobacteraceae; genus JAICMB01. Next base: position 107,075 of record CAWDKQ010000013.1, on the reverse strand, counting down.
ACCTCGGAGGGTCCCGATTCGAACCTGCCGCCCCAGAGCTTCATTTGCCCGCGGCAAGAGCGCGCACCTTGGATAGGCAGGCCGATCAGGTTGATGAAGCCGCGCGCGTCTTTCTGATCGTAATCGGCGCCCATGGTGAAGCTGGCGATGTTCAGCGAATACAGCGAGTGCGGCGATTTGCGGCTGGCCGGCTCAATGTTCCCCTTGTAGAGCCGCAGCGTAACTTCGCCGGTTGTAGTCGAGCTGATCGCGTCGAAGAACGCGTCGAGAGCTTCGCGCAACGGAACAAACCACAGGCCCGCGTAAACCATCTCCGCATAATCGAGCGCCAGCTTCTGCTTGTAATGCGATGTATTGCGATCGAGCGTGAGAGACTCCAGCTCATTGTGCGCGTACATCAGCAACGTGCCGCCCGGAGTCTCGTAGCATCCGCGCGATTTCATTCCAACAAATCGGTTCTCAACAAGATCGACGCGGCCGATGCCGTTTTCGGCGCCGATGCGATTCAACGTCTCGAGCAATTCCACCGCTGGAAGACGCTTGCCGTCCACGGAAACTGGAACGCCTTTCTCGAAACCGATCGTGACTTCGGCAGGCTTATCGGGTGCCTCTTTCGGGCTCTTAGTGAGCATCCAGATTTCATCGGGCGCTGCGTTGGCCGGATCTTCCAGCGCTCCGCCTTCATGCGAAATGTGCCAGATGTTTCGATCGCGGCTGTAGATCTTAGTGGTTGTCTGCGAAATCGGCACGTTGTGCTTCTTCGCGTACTCGATGGCGTCTTCGCGCGAGACAATGTCCCATTCGCGCCACGGAGCGATAACGGGAAGATGCGGGGCCAGAGCCTTGTAAGTCAGCTCGAAACGAACTTGATCGTTTCCCTTCCCGGTGCAACCGTGCGCCAGACCGTCGCAGCCGGTCGCCAGCGCGACTTCTACCTGCTTCTTCGCCAGCAGCGGACGCGCGATGGAGGTGCCGAGCAAATATTTGTGTTCGTAGATGCCGCCCGATTTGACCAGGCGCCAAAGATATTCGGTGACAAACTCTTCACGCATGTCGGAAATGTGAACTTCCGATGCGCCGGTTTTGAGAGCTTTCTCTTCGAGACCCTTCAGTTCGTCCTCACCCTGGCCGATGTCTCCGCAGACAGCGACGACTTCGCAGCCATAGTTCTCTTTGAGCCAAGGGATGATGATGGACGTATCGAGCCCGCCCGAATAGGCGAGCGCCACCTTCTTTGGTTTAGGCATAAACGTTGATTTTAGCGTACGGCTTTCCGGCTAACGTCGCGACGGCGTGATATCGGTCACCGGAAGATCCCAATGCGATAGCAAAATCTCGAACCGTCGTTGTTCCTCGCGTTTGTAAGTCTCCTGATCGGGCCAGAGTTGCTTGATAAGACGTTCCTCGTCAGGATTCGCGGACGTCGCGAGAGCCGAATTTTTGAATCGAATCGTGACACGATAATCCCAGCGGCCATCTTCAGTCATGTGGTTCGCGGGCGTCTCGATCTTCACGGCAATCATCCGGCCGCTTTCGACAATCTTCTGCAGCAGCGGGTAATGGTTCTTGAGAAAGAGCTGTAGAAATTCCTGCTGATGTCCCCATTGAACTTTGTAGTAATACTCCATCGTGTAGGGTTGATCGGGCGCAGCCTGAACAGGAGCGCCTTGCGCAAACAGCGGCCGCATACACAATGCGAGCAACAGTGTGAGCAGTAGGTTTCTCATCGATCCTCCATGGATAACAGGGTGTCTGGATTCTATCAGGCCTTATATACCTTAAAACTGTCCACAACCACCGGCGACGAGGATTTGTTCACAACACGAATGCGATGTTCGCCGTTCTTGAGATCTCCCGAGCGAAACACGGTGATCCGACCGAGTCGAGGTAAATTCGTAACGGACAGTGCGGCGGTGTGCGCCAGAACGCCGTCAATAAGAATATCCACGGAGCCGAACCCGGTCTTCTTATCCGCGATGAAATCGACCCCTGAGCCATGGAATGACAACTCGGCAGAATCGTTCGGCGATGCGGTCTGACGGCCATCGCCCGATGACGTCCAGTCGCCTTTATAAATGATGCGCGGATCGTCGCTCGCAATGATCACGGACGGCGCAATTGGAGCAGTTTTCACGACTAGAGGAATTGCCCAGGCTTTATAAAGTCCTTCCGGCACATCTTCGAACGGGCAACCTGCGGTGAACATCGTCATGTGTACGTCCGTCCCCTCGGTGCGCTGGAATTTGGCACAGACGCTCGGTCCGTACATGTGTCCCAGCGAGAGGAAACGGTCGCTGTAGGAACTCACGGCTGTCCAGGGACCCCACGGCCGCGGCGCCTGGTAGAAGTCGTACTTCATTTCGTTCGGCTCGAACCACTTGCCCATTTTTTCCGTGTTGTACCAGACCACCATGAGATACAAACCCAATGCGGGGATGTAGCAGGGCCCGCTTTGCCCGCAGCGCGTACGGAGATCGAGCAGCGGCTTCGCGTCCTCCACCCTGGCTGACCAGGCTTTCGACTCGTTGCCGTCGCCGCCGCCGAAATATTTCCAATCCTTGGGATTCAGGTCCGGCAGTCTCTCGCGGATCACGCGGCCGAGTACGTAACTATCGCCGTCGTTCCAGAATCCGTTCGTGGAGACGGCGTAAACATAGCGATTCGCGCCATCCTGCGCGACCACGCCGCCGTTCTTTCCGTAATGGATGAAGAACGGCGCGCCGAAAGCTGGACCCAGCCACATCGGATGCTCGTAGTTCTCTTTTGCGCTACGGGTCCAAGTGAGTCCTCGGTCGGTGGATTTGATAAGGCTGCTGTTGAAAGCGGTTTGCCGCAACCAGTAATCGCCGCTATCCTGGCCATAAACATTGCGCGACACGAAGGAATAAAAGATCGAATCGATGCATTCCTGCCCGCAGGCCTTCCATGTCGCATTGTCGGCTTTCTTCTGACCGCTCGTGCCGTATGCGTCCATGGTGTTGATCATGGCGCCAGTCAGATTGCGCGGATTGTCGCCAGTAAGCCGGTTGAAAGCGAGGTTTCTGCCTTCTTTGCCGAATCCTCGACCATCGCAATTGAAAGCGTACAGATTGTCGTCGTCCGCCCAGAAAGGATCCCAGGTGTCGCCGTTCGAATTGTCCCACTTATGCAGATTGTCGAGATCCAGAATCACATCCGTAATGCGGGTGGACGTCGTGGCAGAGTCACCCAGCGCTGTGTTCCAGGAAACGGCGGGAAGCAGGGAGAGCGCAGCCGATGCCGTTCTCAGCAGGTCCCGTCGCGTGTGGTGCGACGTCATAAAACGGAATGATATCTAAATTAGGAATCAGAGCCCCGGCTCCTATTGCACTTCGACAAGAGATCGTGTATATTCTTCCTGTAGAAGTGAAAGGGAAGAAATATTCGAGCTGACTCAACGCGGCCGTCCTGGCTACAGCTGAAGGAGGATTCCTGACATGCTTAGCGATATTATTTTTCGGCTTCGCTCCCTGCTGCGGCGCAAGACGGTGGAAGCGGAACTCGACAGCGAGCTGCGCTTTCATTTCGAGCAACAGGTCAAAAGGCACGTTCACTCCGGGCTGGATCAGGACGAAGCCGTGCGGCGCGCCCGTATGTTCTTCGGCGGATTCGATCAGGTTAAGGAGGAATGCCGCGACGCGCGTGGCGTGCAGCTTATGGAAAATCTACTACAAGATATTCGGTACGGTCTGCGCATGCTGCGCAAAAAGCCCGCCTTCACCCTCGTGGCAGTCCTGACGCTAGCGTTGGGAGTTGGAGCCAATACAGCGATCTTCAGCATCGTGAACGCCGTGTTGCTGCGCGATCTCCCCTTCCGTCAGCCTGATCGTCTGGTAAAAATCATCTTTAACAGCCCCGGCATAGGCTTGCGTGACATTCCGCTTTCGGTACCCGAACTGGACGATCTTAGAGATCGATCCGGCGTCTTTGACGACGTGAGCGCCATCGGTGGAGGTAGCGTGAATTTGACTGGCGCCACCCGGCCAGAACGTCTCGAGTTCATTGTTAGCTATCCCAACTACTTTTCTATGCTCGGTGCGACACCTCAAATTGGACGGTTATTCGGTGCCCAGGACTTCGCGCTCGGCTTCGCTCAGGTAGCGGTAATCAGCGATGGGCTGTGGCGGCGCTCCTATGGCGCTGAAACCGGCGTGCTGGGCCGCACGCTCCATCTCGACAATGATTCGTACACGATCATAGGCGTTCTTCCTCCCGGGTTTCGACATCCTGGCCGGACAATTTCCGGGAACGTGGAAGTATTTGTAACCGCCGGATTTCGAGCCGACCCTTGTCCCAAGCCGACTCGCAGTGCTCGCTTTATTCCCGCGGCGATCGGCCGCCTCAAGCCCGGTCTGACAGTGCGGCAAGCTCAGGCACGGCTCACTGCGATGGCCATCCAACTGCGCCGCGATTATCCCGCCGATTATGCCGCGCGGGACCGATGGACCATTGAGATTCAACCGTTACAGGAGTTCCTTGTGGGCGATGTTCGTCCGATGTTGCTGGTCTTGATGGGCGCGGTAATCCTGGTTGTTTTTATCGTCTCTCTGAATATCGCCAATCTGCTTTTGGCCCGCGCCTCGGGACGGCAACAAGAGATGGCGATGCGTCTGTCGCTGGGCGCCGGCCGCAGCCGCATAATACGCCAGATGCTAACCGAGTCGACGCTTCTGTCACTGATCGGAGGCGTCGCCGGGATTGCGGTGGCGGTTGGAACGTTGCGCTCCATCTTGCAGTTTGTTCCTTCAAACATCCCCAGGCTGAGCGAAGTGAGTATCGACTGGTCTGTGCTGGCGTTTGCCCTTCTGATTTCACTCTTAACTGGCCTGCTTTTTGGACTTGCTCCAGCAATTCAATCCTCCCGATCCGATCTTTCGATGCAGATTCGAGAGGGGGCCCGCGGTTCCGGATACAGCGCCAAAACCACTCGCTTGCGGGATGCTCTGATCGTCTTGGAGCTCGCGTTTGCGGTTGTTCTGATGGTCGGAGCCGGCTTACTTCTACGCACGCTGCACGAACTTCTGCGGGAGAATCCAGGCTTCAATCCAAGCCATGTCGTAGTAGCGAGGGTATGGCTCCCGATACCCAACGATCCCAAGTTGGATCCCTATCTCGGTGTCACCCGCAAAACCGTATTCAATCGAGAGCTACTGCATCGGATAAAAGCTCTTCCGGGTGTCGACTTCGCCGGGATCACCTCGGCGTTGCCCACCACCGCTCACGACAATATCGATAACAACGCCCTGACTATCGAGGATCGTCCTATCGAATCCACGCAGGACCTGCGTGCCGAGATAATCCGCATCAGCCCTGACTATTTCAAAGTGATGCAGGCGCCTCTCGTGCGTGGCCGTTTTTTCAGGGAAACCGACGAGGACGGCAAACAACAAGTTGCGATTATCGATGAGACAACCGCTCATCGCTTCTGGACGGACCGCGATCCTCTGGGCCGCCGGCTTCGGTTCGGACCGGATCCCACAAAGCCTTGGCTGACCGTCGTGGGTATCGTCAAGGACATCAAGAACGATGGGCTTGATATTGACGGAGTTCCTCACATATTTGTCTCGATCTATCAAAGCGGGGACCGGCAGTTAAGCGTAGTGTTGCGAACCAGCCTGCCCGCGGCCATCCTCGAGCCACGGATAAGACATGAGATTCAGAGTATTGATCCGGGCTTGCCTGTATTTAATGTCTCTTCCATGAATGAAGTGATCGATAGATCGCTGGCTTCACGCCGTTTTTCTGCCGAGCTGGTGGGCGGATTTGCCGGTCTGGCGCTTCTTCTGGCTTCCATCGGAATCTACGGCTTGTTGGCTTATATGGTCGGACAGAGGTCCCACGAGATCGGCCTGCGCATGGCTTTAGGGGCTGGGCGCGCCGACGTCCTGAGACTGTTCTTACAAAAAGGCGTCGTGCTTGCAAGTGTCGGAATCGCGGCAGGCGTCATCTTCTCTGCATCCACTTCCTCGATAATGGCGAGCTTGCTCTACGGTGTTCACCCCCACGATCCGGCTGTATTCCTGGTCGTGCCTCTGCTGTTGCTTGCGGTCGCCGTGCTGGCTAGCTACCTTCCAGCCCAGCGCGCGACAAAAGTTGACCCGATGCTTGCCCTTCGCGAATCATGAACTCTCATGCGCGAGAACGGCGGCCTTCTACTTCGCCGTCAAGCCTTCCGTTATTAGCGGACCTTCCGACTTTTGGAGTTCAGCCGCGACTTTTTCCATCTGACGCATCGCGCGCAGATGATTTCGTCCCGCGATCTTCATGACATCGTCGTCGGAGTATTTGCGGCGAAGAAGTTCCGCGAACAGATACGGATATCGGCTGACGTTCTCAAGGCCCAAGACCATCGAATCCGGAGCGACATCGTAGAAGTCCGCGCCTATACCGATATGATCGATCCCCGCGACGTGGCGAATGTGGTCGACGTGGTCGGCAACATCGGAGATCGTTCCCCGCGGAGCCGGATTCGTTTTTTCCCAATCCGTGATCGCCGTGGTAATCTCCCGATCGCTGTCCAGGCGTGCATGCAGGTCCTTCAGCGCTGCCGTGTGTCTCGCTTCCCACTCAGGGTTCTTCGGCGATACGAATTCGTGAATAAAGTTCACATGAACCACACCTCCATTGGCCGGCATCAGACGCAGAACATCGTCCGGGACGCCGCGTGGATGTGGGTCAATCGCGAATGCGTTCGAGTGCGAAAAGATGACCGGGGCGCGCGTCACATGCAGCGCATCCCGCATCGTGTCGGCGCTAACGTGCGAAAGATCGATGAACATGCCCAACCGGTTCATCTCTCTTACGACACGCTTCCCAAACTCGGTCAGGCCGTAGTGTTCCGGCCGATCCGTCCCGGCATCCGCCCAATCGATGTTGTCCCAGTGCGTCAGCGTCATGTAGCGTGCGCCGAGTTCGTAGAAAACTCGGAGCGCGGCCGGAGAATTCTCGATCATGTGTCCACCCTCCACGCCCAGAAGGCAGGCGATGCGGCCGGACCGGTGTATGCGATCGATGTCATCCGCCGTTCGGGCTTGTTCGAACTCGGGCTGGCTGCGAATGAGCCGCAACGCTACATCGAATTCACGAATCGCTTCATGCAACGACGTATGCGATTTCTGCGTAGCGGACTCAACATACACTGACCAGTACTGCGCTCCCACGCGACCCTCCCGCAGCCTGGGAATGTCCGCGCAAAGCGTCGTCTGCACTTTGCTCAGATCGACCGATGTCAGGTCGCCGCCGTTTTTTTCAAGAAGCATTGATGGCAGATCATTATGCGTATCGATGAAAGGAGCCTTCTCCAAAAGAGCCTTGGCCCGATCGAGCAGCGGCTCGTCGTTGGCAGCAAGCACAGCATCGGCGAGAACCCCGGTCCCGGCAATCATGCCCGCACGCGCCAGGAAATTACGGCGTGATATCACAATGTTGCTCCTTGAAACGAAGAGTCCTTCGACACGAGGAAGTATCGATACATCATAAAACACGCACCGCTGCGGATCGGCTAAACTAGGCTGAATCGTCCTCCCCTCTGGCACAAATGCTGACCGATGAACAGATTTCAGAATTGAGATCGCACTTCCCGATTCTCCGCGAAAAAACTTATCTCTATAACTGCTCCCAAGGCGCATTGTGCGACGCCGTCGAAGGCGGCATGCAGGAATACGCAGCCAGTTGGCGCACCTCGCCAGCGCCGTGGGATGAATGGATGGAAGCCTACGAGGCGCTGCGCGGCGCCTTTGCGCATTTCATCAACGCCCAACCGGATGAGGTTGCCATCGTCACCAGCGCTTCGGCGGGAATCAATCCGATCGCAAATGCGCTTTCGAAGTTCGACGGCCGCAACAAAGTGGTGATGAGCGAGTACGAATTTCCGACCATGGGCCACATCTGGCTCGCCCAGCGCCCGCGCGGGGCCGAGATCCACTTTCTGGATGGCGTCAACAACACCGTTCCCACCGAATGCTATGAACAGGCCATCGATGAGAGGACCCGAATCGTTCCGCTGACTCACGTCTCCTTCGTCAACGGATTCCGATCGGACGTGGCGGCGATCGCGAAGATCGCTCACGCCCAGGGCGCTCTTCTTTTTCTCGATGGCTATCAGGATTGCGGGACGCGGCCGCTCGACGTGAAAGCGCTCGACGTCGACTTCTTCGTGACCGGCACGCTGAAGTATCTGCTCGGACCGCCCGGCCTTGGTTTCCTCTACGTGCGGCGCGAACTCATCGAGACCCTCACGCCCACCATTACCAGTTGGATGGCGCAGCGCAATCCCTTCACGTTCAATCCGAAGTGCCTCGATCCCTCGCCCGACGCCCGGCGCTTCGAAGGCGGATCGCCTCCCATCCCGAACATCTATTTCGCGCGGCCGGCGATCGATCTGCTAACCGGCATCGGAATGGAAAATGTCGCCGCGCAGATCGAGCGTCTTACGAAAGCCTTCCTGAAAGGCGTTCGCGATTTGCGCATCGAATCCAAAACTCCGTCATCGAGCGTGGGACCGCTCGTGGTGCTACGCGCCAAGGACGCCGCCGGCGTGCTCGCGAAACTCACCGCGCGCGGAATCGCAGCTTCGACGCGCCGCGATGGAGTACGCTTTGCGTTCCACGTATACAATACTCTGGAGGACGTCAACGTTGCTTTGGCGGCACTCGAAGACAACCTGGATCTGATGGTGCGCTCGTGAAAATTCTTACCGGCGGTTGCCGTGTGTATTCCTCCGAAGACGGGCAGCTTTCCACTCTCGGCAACTGGACGGCGCGGACCGTCATTTCCCACGACAGCGGCGCGCAGCGCATCACGCAAACAGTCAGCGACTACGCACCGGGATTGTCGCCAGCGGTTGTGAATCCAAGAGCCGAAGAAGTGCTTTACGTCGCCGCGGGCGAAGGCAAATGCCGCATCAACGGATTCGCGTACTCCCTCAGCCCCGGCGCCGCGATTTTTATTCCGCCTGGCGCCGTTCTACAACATCGAGAACACTGGCACGGAGACATTGCGTCTCGTCAGCTCGTGTTGCCCGGAAGACCCGCAACGCCACATCGTTGATGCTCCGCTTAACGGAAGCGTCCGGCGAGCCGCCGCAGTTGCTCGTGCATGAAGACCTGCGCGAAGACATCCGCGCCGGCCAGGATCGTCTGTTCCGCTACCTCGTCTACACCGACCTCGGCTGCAAACAGATCACCCAGTTCGCGGGATGGATTCCGCCCGAGCAAAGCCCCGGTCCACTACCACACTTATGAAGAGGGCATTTTCATACTCGAAGGCCACGGGATCGTGCACACCGACGACGAGTCCTGTGAATTCGATGCCGGCTCCAGCATCTACTTCCCCATAGGTGTCCGTCATTGCGTGGAGAATCCGGGGACCTCCACCATTAAGCTGCTGGGCGCATTCTATCCGTCAGGAAGTCCGGGTGAAGCCTATGAACCGGACGAAGCCTGAGATCGACGATCGTCCTCTAAGTCCAGCTCCCGCCAGCATCGAAAAAGGCGAGCAGCTTTCGCGTCAACTGACCGCGGGCCAGCTCGGCATGATCGCCATTGGCGGCGCGATCGGCACCGGACTCTTCCTCGGCAGCTCGCTCGCGGTGCGCAGTTGCCGGACCCGGCGTCATCATCAGCTATCTGATCGGGGCGGCGATCGCCCTGCTCTTCATGAGCGCTCTATCGGAGATGGCGGTCGCGCATCCCACTGCCGGTTCTTTTGGAGTTTACGCCGAACTCTATGTGAACCCCTGGGCGGGCTTCGTCAGTCCGCTACACGTATTGGGCGGCGCAATGCATCGCCATCGGCGGCGAAGCGACCGCCATCGCGATCTACTGCCAGTGGTGGTTTCCGAATACTCCGAAATGGCTCTGGATTCTCGGATTTTCGGTCGCCCTGCTGTACGTCAACGCTCGCAGCGTCGGGAGCTTCGGCAGCTTTGAATATTGGTTCGCGATGATCAAGGTGGTAGCGATCGTCCTGTTCATCGGCTTCGGTCTGGCGCTGCTCGCCGGGTTCGGCCCCACGCCAGCCATCGGCTTCTCGAACTTCACCGCGCATGGAGGATTTCTCGCCACCGGCTGGCGCGGCGTGTGGATGGCGATGGTGTTCGTGATCTTCAGCTACATCGGAACCGAGGTGGTCGCGGTCACCGCGGGCGAGGCGAAAGATCCTAAAACTGCCGTGCCGCGCGCGATGCGATCGATGGTCGGCCGTCTGATTCTGTTCTATCTGGGCGCGATCGTCGTGCTGATCGCGATCGTTCCGTGGAACCGGATCCAACCCGGCTCGGATATCACCGCGAGCCCCTTCGTGAAGGTGTTTCAATTGATCGGCGTGCCGGCCGCGGCGCACATCGTGAACTTCGTGGTGATCACCGCCGCCGCGTCCAGCATGAACTGCAATCTATATCTGGTCAGCCGCATGATGTTCTCGCTCGCGCGCGGCGGTTATGCTCCCGCTTCGTTTGGCCGCGTTTCGTCGCGCGGAACCCCGGTCGTCGCGCTATTTGTCTCAGCCGCGGGATTGGCGCTCGCCCTGATCGTCGCGCTGTTGTATCCCGATGGCGCTTACGTTTATTTATTTGGGATCTCGCTGTTCGGCGGATTATTCGTGTGGCTGATGATCTTCATCACGCATCTTTATTTCCGTCCGAAGTGGGACGCCTTGGGCAGCCCCCGACTGCCGGTTCGCATGATCGGATATCCATACACTTCGCTGCTGGGAGCGGGCACGATCGTCGCAATTATCGCGACCACGTGGTGGATCGAGGGAATGCGTGTCACAATCATCGCCGGATTGCCATGGCTGGGAGTGTTGACGGCCGCTTATTTCCTTGTGAAAAGGCGCGTCGGCTAGAATTGCTCCATGCCCCAAGCAGATTTGGCCCGGTTGTGGGAAGAACACACCAATCACGAATTCTCGACGCGCGACACAGAGTCCACGCTGGACACTATGGTGGAAGACGCCTACGTCAATCACGTGCCGGTGCTGACTGGTGGCGCCGGTAAAGAAGCCCTGCGTGCTTTCTATTCGGTGGACTTCATTCCAACCATGCCGCCCGACACGAAACTCACACCGATTTCCCGCACCGTGGGAGAAGACCAGCTTGTGGATGAAATGATCTTCTCGTTCACCCACACGCAGCAAATGCCGTGGATGTTGCCGGGCATAGCTCCCACCAATCGCTATGTGGAAGTGGCCTTGGTCGCGATCGTGCGCTTCCGTGACGGGAAGCTCGCGCACGAACACATTTACTGGGACCAGGCCTCGGTACTCAAACAGATCGGATTGCTGACAGACCCAACGCTACCGGTCTTTGGCGTCGAATCCGCCCGCAAAGTGCGAGGTAGCGCGTGACGAAACCCTCCGTTATCTTCGAGCAATTTGTATCGGCGATCAATGCTCACGATGTCGCCAAACTATCGGAGCTTATGACTCCCGACCACCTCTTCGTCGATTCATTAGGCAATCGCGTCCAAGGCGCCACGCCCATGCAGTCCGGATGGCGCGGCTACTTCGCGATGTGCCCGGATTATTGGATTCGTAGCGACCATGTGATCGCCGAGAACGACATCGTCCTCGCCGTTGGAGAAGCGGGCGGCACGATAAACAGCGTTGCGTGGCGGACGCCCGCTGCCTGGAAAGCAGTGGTCCGTGACAGCCTCGTTGCGGAATGGCGCGTCTTCGCCGACAACAAGCCGGTTTATGAAATCCTGGCGCGAGCGCGGTGATAGCATGGCACAAATGAACGAGCTGACCCGCCGAGCGGCACTGCAAGGACTGGCCGCAGCATCTGTTCTCCCCGACACTCTGAAAGCTCAAGACGCCTCCTCAATTTGTTTTATGAGTGCGGTAGAAATGGCAGAGCTGATCCGCGCCGGGAAGCTTTCGGCGCGCGAGGCCCTTGCCGTTCACCTGAAGCAGATCGAGAGAGTGAACCCCAAGGTCAACGCCATCGTAACTCTAGTCCCGGAAATGGCCGCCGCCGCTGCTGCAAAGGCTGACGAGATGCAAGCGCGCAAGGAAAAATTAGGACCGCTGCATGGTCTGCCCGTGGCGCATAAGGACCTGATGGAAACCCGCGGCATCCGTACAACTTTCGGATCGCCGCTGTACAAAGATTACGTCCCGGCGCAAGACGATCTGATTGTCGAACGCATCCGCCGCGCCGGCGCCGTCGTAATAGGCAAAACCAACACGCCGGAATTTGGCGCGGGATCCCAGACCTTCAACAAAGTCTTCGGTGCGACGCGTAATCCCTACGATCTCACCAAAACTTGCGGCGGATCATCTGGAGGCGCGGCCGTCGCCCTGGCCTGTGGACTCGTTCCGGTTGCCACCGGCTCCGACACTGGCGGCTCGCTGCGCAATCCCGCCGCGTTCTGCAACGTCGTTGGTTTCCGCCCTTCCGTCGGCCGGGTGCCCAATCCGAACGCGGGCTTCGCGTGGTCGACGCTGAGTACATCAGGCTGCCTGGGGCGCTCGGTTGCGGACCTCGCCTTGACTCTGAGCACGATCGCTGGACCGGATTCGCGGTCGCCGCTCTCCATCGAGGAGCCCGGAGACCTCTTCGCACGCCCGCTGGAGCGCAGCTTCAAAGGGGTGCGTGTGGCCTGGTTCAAGAATCTCGGCGGAGTGCCGTTCGACCCGCGCGTGCGCTCCGTTGTGGACGGGCATCGCGCCACATTTGAATCTCTCGGTTGTATCGTCGAGCAGGCCGAGCCGGATTTCGCGCCCGCCGAGATCGCCTTTCGTGTTCTCCGCGCCTGGAGTGCCGCGGCGAACTACGGCGCGCGGCTCCATGAACATCCCGATGCTTTCAAAGACACGCTGAAGGGCGAGATTGAGGAGGGCTTGCGGCTGACTGGCGTGGATATCGCGCATGCCGAGGTCGCGCACGGCCAGATTTGGCGGAGCTTTCAGGCATTCCTCGAAAAATACGAGTACTTCGTTTTGCCTACCACGCAACTACCGCCCTTCGATATCAACACGCCATATCCAACCGAGATTGCAGGCGTGAAATTCGACAGCTACATCGACTGGATGAAATCCTGCTGGTATATCTCGGCAACTGGGAATCCGGCGGCCTCGGTACCCGGCGGGTTTACGCCGGAAGGATTACCGGTCGGAGTCCAGATCGTCGGCCGCAATAAAGCAGACTTCAGCGTCCTTCAGATAGCCCACGCATTCGAACAGGCGACTGGTTTCGGCAAGAAGCGCCCGGCCATCGCTATCTAGTCCGTCACTTGGGGAGTGACGGGGTCCATAAAAGTCGCACCCGCCTTGCTCCCCATTCTGAGCCGCCTCCGAAGCGCACACGGCCCAGGACACCCATTTTTTTCTCGGTTATCGAAGGGCCGGCAGGAGTGGTTTCGACCCTTCTCATTGGAAGTCTACAGCCTTCTCGGACTCCTGAATACTCGGGTTTTCCCGAGGCCTCCGTTATCGCAGCCCGTCTTGCTTTCCGAGGGAAGACGACCGGCAATTGTCGTATATGATTGGTTTCAGCTATGGCGGCTTCATCGTCATCTCGTCAGCCTTCTCCAGTTGATTCCGAGCCATCGGAACTATTACTGCGTGCGGCGTCCGAATCCCCACGACCGAAGGATCGGCATATAGGCCGGCTCGTTTTGCACCTCGCGATTTCAGCCGGTTTGATTATCGTTCTCTTGGCGGCCTGCTTGCGTCTGCCGCACGTCGACCACGCCACCGTAGCGCTGTTGATGATCGCGGCCACCGTCGGCCTCGCGACCGTTTGGGGCAGGTTGGAAGCCTTGACTGGCGCAATTATCGGAGGCTTTGGTTTCGACTATTATTTCCTGCCTCCCCGCGGTTTCGGCATCGAAAAGCCGGAACATCTCGTCGCCCTGGCGGCATTCCTTTTCGTCGCCCTCGCCATCGGTCAGCTTGCAGGACGTTCCAAGCAGCTTCTCGCGCAACGGGATACCCTGCTCCACATTTCTCTGGACCCCTTGTGCATCAGGGATCTGAATGGAAAATTTCAAAGCGTGAACCAGGCGATGGTGAAGCTGCTTGGCTGGTCGAATCAGGAGTTGTGTTCCAGCCCATTCCTCGAGTTTGTTCACCCCGACGATCAAGCTCGAACCAAAACCGCTTTCCGGAATTGTGTCGCAGGAGATTCCGTCGTCGACCTTGAAAATCGCTACCGCACTAAAGATGGCGGGTGGCGATGGCTGCACTGGAAGCTCGCGCCGCCGGCTCCGGGCGCATCGTGGCTGAGCGCCGCCGCGCGCGATGTTACGGAGGAAAGATGGGCGCAAGAAAAGCTCCACGACCTTGCCGGCCAGGTGATTACGGCACAGGAAGAGGAGCGTCGCCGCATCGCCGGCGAGTTGCATGACGACGTCACTCAGCGCCTCGCCGCCCTTGGAATCGATCTCGCATTGCTGAAGCGAAAAGCGGGAAGCGCCGAGGCTCTGGAGCTGGATCGGGAATTGAGTCACCTCCAGGAGCAACTCCTCTCCCTTTCCGAAGACGTTCGCCGGCTCTCTCATTCGATTCACCCAAGCATCCTGGAGCATTCTGACCTGGCTGTCAGCTTGGAAATGCATTGTCGCGAATTTGGCGACCAGCATGGTATTGAGACAAGTTTTTTGGCTCGCGACCTGCCCGCTGCAATTCCGCCTCCGGTCGCGCTGGCTCTCTATCGAATCGCGCAGGAATCTCTCCGGAACATCGCACGGCACTCGGGAGCGACCGAGGCCGGTGTCGTGCTGGAAGGTACGGATGGCACTCGGTTGTCTCTCTTTGTCATCGACAATGGTAAAGGTTTTGACCTGAGTAAGGCCAAAATCAACCCTGGGCTCGGTCTAGTGAGCATCGAAGAACGCGCGCGCCACATAGGAGCCTCGGTTACCATCGATTCTATGCCGGATACGGGGACTAGACTCAGCGTCCAAGTTCCCCTCACCAAAGAGTAATGCACGAGTGAGACACAGAATCATACTTGCCGACGATCACGAGATCATCCTCGATGGACTCCGCCGCATACTCGAGCCGGAATTCGAGATCGTGGCCTCGGCCAGGAACGGCCG
This sequence comes from Bryobacterales bacterium, assembly GCA_963802915.1. Taxonomy (GTDB): domain Bacteria; phylum Acidobacteriota; class Terriglobia; order Bryobacterales; family Bryobacteraceae; genus JAICMB01. The sequence continues at coordinate 92,013 of CAWDKQ010000013.1, read as the reverse complement.
GGAAATGGTCGATGAAATTGAGAGACTCAAGCCCGACGCTGCCGTAGCCGATATTTCCATGCCGCTGTTGAACGGCCTCGATGCGCTCCGCCAATGCAAGAGCGCGCATTTCCGCGCACGTTTCGTTTTTCTGACCGCCAGCCCCGACGTCGCGCTGGCAACGCAGGCCTTCCGCTTGGGAGCTTCCGGCTATGTGCTGAAGCATGCGGCAGCCGATGAGCTGGTTGTGGCGATCCGCGAGGCCCTCGCCGGTCGCACTTATATCACTCCTCGAATTGAAAACGAGGTGCTGCAGAACTTGATGAGCCACCCCGCCGACAGCGCCAAAGACGCCATCGGATTGACGGGCCGCGAACGGGAGGTTTTGCAACTCCTGGCGGAGGGCAAGATCATCAAGGAGATTGGCGCGATCCTCAACGTTTCTCCGCGAACGGTCGAGTTCCACAAGAACAATATCGTGGCCAAGACCGGCCTGCGTTCGACCGCGGAACTGGCCCGCTACGCGGCGCGTCATGGCCTGGTCTCCGAATCAAGCTGAAACCTTCCAAAACCTAGTATCTTCACGAGGTGCATCCGGACGTACATCCGGTTTAGATTGTAAGAGACGGCTGTCCTTCCCGTCGCCTACCCGCTACGGGCAATTCTTACGCGTTTGCGTAATTATCTGCTATTTATCCACACACTTGTCTCCACAATTTACAATAATCACTAATTATTACTAACTGTAATTGTCCGCCAACACCGTTTCAAGCATTTGGTTGCTATTGATTTGTACTGATTTTGTACTAGAACTTGCCGGCGACAATAGACGCTCCAGCGTTACGTACCTCACGATAATTGAGGTTAAACGTGAGATGCACTACGTATTTTAGGAACTCAAATCCGGTCTAATGACCTGGCGGTACTAGACTTCGGCCGCTTCTAAACTATTGGACTAAACAGTCTGGGTGGTTTCTGATAAATAGCCGAAATGATACTCTGCCACTGGAGGTTCTGTAAAAACAATTAGATGAAAATCACACTTTTAACTCTCGCGACATTGGTCTTTTCGACCGTCGCATTTGCTGCCGACGCTCCTGTGGGGGGTGCGGCGGACGCGTTCCAAGTTAACTACGCGTCAAACCTGAACATCGGAGATTCCTTCGTGAATCTCACTAACGCCGGTACCGTCTCCGGTGCGGACCCGGCCGGCCGTATCTGCGCCAACGTCTACACATTCGACCCCGCCGAAGAGCTCATCTCCTGCTGTTCCTGCCTGGTGACTCCGAATGGCTTGAACTCCCTATCCGATCAATCCGATCTGATCAGCAACACGTTAACCCCCGGCGTGCCGACATCCATCGTGATCAAGCTCGTCGCATCCCTTCCTACGGGTGGAACTTGCAACGCCGGCAACGGCGGTGTTCCTTTTGCCGCAGGCCAGTTGGCCCCCGGTTTACGCGCTTGGGGAACCACGCTGCATAACAACGCCGCCGCTGGTGTTTATCAGGTGACCGAGAAGACATTCCAAACGGCCGTCCTGAGCACGAGCGAGCTCGGCAAGCTGACCAGCTATTGCAATTTCATCCAGACAATCGGCAGCGGTTATGGCATCTGCAAATCCTGCCGTGCGGGTGGATTGGGGGCAACCACAAAGTAACCATTCAACCGTAACGTCGTTCCCTTTTGGGGTGAAGCTTCCTTAGAAAGTTGCATGGGGAAAGGGGACCGGTCTTCGCGACCCGGTCCCCGCAGTATCATCCGAAGCTCAGACCCTCCGAACTACCTTCTCTCACTCTTCTTGAGATTCTCCCGGCTCTCTCCGCGCCCTCGATCCGTATTCACCGGATGATTCTCACGATTAGCGGCCGGAGCTTCGAAACGAGCCGGAGCCTGCGCCGGCGCACTATTCCGCGCGTCGAAATTATTCACCGGCCGATTCACGACATATCCGCGGTTCGCCGACGTCCGTCCCCACACGGCATGATTCACAACCACCGTATGAGCGGTCCAGTTGAACCCTCCGCCCCATCCGAAGTTGCCGAAGCCGGCGCCTATCGCAAAGCCGCTGCGGAATCCAATAGCTCCCGCTACGAAGAATCCAGGACGCGGCGGAGCGAACACAACATAAGGGTTGTACGCCGGCACGTACACGATTCCAGGGTCAACAGGTAGAATCTCAATCACCGGCCCAGCGGCAACCACGTTAATCTCGGCGTTGGATTGCAGGTATCCGTATTGGCTCGACAAACGGCGCATCCGCTGCACCGCGTCCATCACGTCGGGGCGCTGCGCCAGCACCGTGTTTCCGAGTTGCGTGGTCCAATTCATGTCTTTAACCATCATGTCCATAACCGATGGAAACGGAATCAACGCTTGAACGCTCGCGTCCCAAGGCAGGTTGTCATGCCACATTGCATTCGCCAGATCCTCACCTTGCAGGTTCTGATGGGAGAACGAGTAATCGGCAGCCGGTTGGATCTGATCCGGGAAAGTCGAGGCAGCAAGAATCTGCGCCAGCAGCGGATCGGGATATAAAGCAATCCGCGAAACCAGGCTGTCCAGTTGCGCCGCAGCAAACGTGGGCGGCGCGGAATAAGGCGGCGGATAATCTTGGGCCAAAGCGAGGTTCGCCAGAGCCAGCGCGGCAGTAGACGCAACCGCAATCCGCATCCAGATGGCTTTCTTCTCGATATTCATTTCAATCCTCCTCTTTACAGCCGCCCTGGACAAGGCACCCCGATGACCGAACCATAAGCTACTTGTTTTCATCTGGTTATCGATTCGACCCGAAACGAAATGGTGGCTGAAAACAAGCAGCAACAACCAGGCTTGTTTTACGCCACGACATATCGTACGATATATCCGGAGATATTATGGGCAACAAAGAGTGGTTCGGTTTCGGCGGCATGGGACCTTTTGGTCCATGGGCCGGATTCAGCGGGAGCAAACGAAGCCGCAGATTCTTTGAATTCGGCGAAGTCCGCCTCGCCATTTTGTCGCTGCTGTCGGAAGGTCCCAAGCACGGCTACCAACTGATGAAGGAGCTGAAAGACCGCTCCGGCGGTATGTACACGGCCAGCGCCGGCAGTGTCTACCCGACCTTGCAACAACTCGAGGACGAAGGCTTGATCGAATCGGATCGCGTCGAGGGCCGGCGCGTTTATAACCTCACCGAAGCCGGAAGAAAAGAATTGGAGAGCGATCCCGAGGGCGTACGCCGCATCTGGGATCGGGCCGAGAGTTGGGAAGATTGGAGCCAGTTCATGGGCCCTGAAACCTTCGCGATCTTCGGCCCGGTCGGAGCATTGGTGAAAGCAGCGTTCAAGGCCGCCCACTGGGCCGCGGGAAACTCCGATCGCGAAGAGCGGTTGCGCGCCATGCTGGCGAAGGCAACACGCGACCTGGAGCAATTGATTCACTAGGAGGTGCCATGGGAGCCACCGTCAAGACAAAGGATCTGCGCAAGATCTACAACACTCCCCCGCCGCTGGCAGCGCCTGGATCGGCGATATTCGGCGGCCGCGGTAAAGTCGCGAAAAAACAAAAGACCGAGATTATGGCTCTGGACGGCGTTTCGCTCGAAGTCGCATCCGGCGAGATTTTCGGATTGCTTGGACCGAATGGAGCTGGAAAATCGACTACCGTCGGCATCTTGACCACGAGAGTGAAGCCCACCAGCGGCGATGCCTGGATCGGTCCACATAATGTTTGGCGGGAGCAGGTTGAGACGAAACGCCTCATCGGAGTGGTACAGCAGCGTCCGAATCTCGATTTCTCCCTCACGGCGCGTGAGATCCTGCTTTTTCACGCGGCGTATTTCGGAATCCCTCAGGCCGAGCGGACGCGACGCGCCGCGGGACTGCTGGATCGTTTCCAGCTGACCGACCGCGCGGAAGAAATCGTCCGTGGCTATTCCGGCGGCATGATGCAGCGCCTCGCGATTGCACGCGCCATGATGCACGATCCCGACGTGCTTTTTCTGGACGAGCCCAGCACCGGACTCGATCCGCAAACGCGTCTGCTGCTCTGGGAGATTATCCGTGAGTACAACGCGGCCGGCAAAACGATCCTGCTCACGACGCACAACATGGAGGAAGCCGATGCACTCTGCCAGCGCATCGCAATTGTGGATCACGGCAAGATCATTGCCCTCGGCACACCGGCGGAATTGAAGCGTTCGGTTCCCGGCGGCTATCTGGTGCGCGTGCGGTTCAGCGCGCCGGTGGATGGATTGGCGGACCAGCTGCGGGAATTGCCTGGCGTCAATGAAGTGAAGGTCACGGGATCGAGTGTGGACGTATATGCCGACCGCGGTGGGGCCCTGGTCGGAGCGATCGCGGCATCGGCATCGAACGCCGGCGTCGAGCTTTCCGATGTGCACATCTCGGAGCCAAGTCTCGAAAATCTGTTTCTGCACCACACCGGAAGGAGCTTGCGGCAATGAACTGGAAAACATTCACGGCGATGCTGCGCCGCGACGTACATGTGGCGCGCAGGAACTTTCTTGCGCTCATGTTGCAGACGATGTTGCAGCCGATCCTTTTCGTTTTCATCTTCGGACAGGTGATGATCCGCAGCGGGTTCATGCCGCAAAATTATCGCGCGATGCTGCTGCCCGGCATAATGGCGATCAGCATGTTGATGACGGGAGTTCAGGCCGTATCGATGCCGCTCATCGCGGAGTTTCAATTCACCCGCGAGATTGAGGATCGGCTGCTTGCGCCAATGAAAATCGAGTGGCTCGCGGTAGAGAAGGTGTTCGCGGGCGTGATCCAGGCGCTGATCTCGGGATTTATCGTTGTAATTGCCGCGTGGCTGGTGATGGGCGCGAACGTGGGCGTGACATTCCAGCGGCCGCTCGAGTTCGCCTTGGTTGTGTTTCTGGTCGCGCTGCTCTCGGCCGCCGGAGGTTTGACGCTCGGATGCAGCGTGGGACAAACGCAAATCGGACTTCTATTCAGCCTGGTGCTTGCGCCGATGATCATGTTCGGCTGCGCGTATTATCCGTGGAGCGCGCTGAAAAGCTTCCCGATTGTCCAGATGGCCGTGTTGATCAACCCACTTGTCTATGCCAGCGAAGGGCTGCGCGGAACGCTCGCCCCGCAAGTCCCGCACATGCCGACGTTCACAGTGATCGCGGTGCTCGCTGTTGTCGACGCAGCCCTGATCGTGATCGGGTTGAACAGGTTTTTCCGAAAGGCCGTAAGCTAGACTAGCGTAGCGGTCACAATCGAGACGTGGTTCTCGCCCACGGCCGTGGCCAATGCCATGACATCCGTGCGCTCCGTTAACCGCACGAAGCTGCTCACAAGTCCCGGATCGAATTGCCTGCCGCTTTCCTTGCGGATCTCGGCTAGCGCCTGTTCGACGCTCCATTGCGGCTTGTATGGACGCTCATGAATCAGCGCGTCGAAGGTGTCCGCCAGCGCCACCACGCGGCCTTCGAATGGAATCGCGTTAGCGGACAGGTGATGCGGATAGCCGGCCCCGTCCCATCGTTCATGATGCGTCAGGGCGATGCTTTCGGCCATATTGAGAAGCGCGTGACCGCTGCCCGATAGAATACGAGCGCCGATCAGCGTGTGCGTCTTCATGATCTCGAATTCCGCCGGCTCCAGTTTTCCTGGCTTCAAAAGAATCGCATCCGGAATCCCGATTTTTCCGATGTCGTGCAACGGCGCCGCGCGGCGAATCAATCGAACTTGCCAGCCTGGAGATCCACTGGCCTGCGCGATAGCAGCCGATATGTTCCCAACCCGCTTGGTATGTTCTCCGGTCGCGTAGTCGCGAAACTCGCAGGTCACGGCCAGACGGTCGATAATTTCGATTTTCGATTCTTCCAGTTCCCGCGTGCGTTCCCGAACGCGTTGCTCGAGATGTTCGTTTTGCGCTCGAATCTGAACATGAAGCATCCGGGTCTCGAGCAGGTTGCGGATGCGGAGCAGAACCTCGGTGAGATCCAGGGGTTTGGTGAGAAAATCTTTCGCCCCGCTCGAAAGAGCGCGCTGCTTGGTCTCGTTCGTGATGTCTGCCGTCAGCACCAGGATTGGGACGTACGTGCCCGGCTCCAGCTCATCGCAAAGCTGCTTCATGACGGAAAAGCCGTCGAGGAAAGGCATCAGCAGGTCGAGAAGAACGATATCCGGCTGCTGCTCGCGATAAATGCGCAGCACTTCCCTCGGATCGGTAGTCGTACGGATATTAGTGAATCCGGCCTCTTTCAAAAAACGGTCGAGCAGATGAACATTGGCGGGCTCATCGTCAACCACGAGGATCCGGGAATAATTTAGTTCTCTAAGCATACAACTTTGTTTTGACTTCCCTTCCCGATACCCTCGTCCACAACCGCGAGCAGCTTCTGGATGTCGAGGGGTTTGGTAAGGTACGCGGCGGCGCCGGCGTTCAGCATCTTCTCGATCTGCGGAGTAGTAGCGTCCGCGCTGATTACGACAACGGGAATATCGGCCGTGGCCGGATGTCCGCGCAACAGGCGGAGAACTTCGTACCCGTCCATATCCGGAAGGTGCATGTCGAGAAGGATCAATTCCGGTGCATGTGATTCGGCCAAAGGCACCGCGTCTGCGCCCAGTGCTCCGCACATCAGTTTGATTTCCGGGCGTTGCGCAAGCGTCCGCTCGATCAGCCGGTAGTTCGAATCGTTGTCTTCAATGCAAAGCACCACGGGCCGATGTGAACCGTTGACTCCGGCAGTCAACCGGCCGAGGTCTTCCTGTGCCCAGGCGTCCGTGAAAACGACCGCGTCAGCGACAGGGAACTCTACCCAGAACGTCGTGCCGCTTCCGAATTCGCTGTGCACTCCGATGCGGCCGGCCATAGCTTCCACCAGCCGCTTACTCAGCGCCAATCCGATTCCGGTTCCCTCCACTCCGGCATGTTCCGCTCCCAACCTTTCGAAGGGGCTGAACAACAAGCCGATCTTGTCCGCGGGAATTCCAGGGCCGGTATCGGCGACGCTCAGCCGCAAAAACTTTTCGCGAGCCTCAACCGAGATGCGCACCGATCCGCCTTCGCGGTTGTACTTCACGGCGTTCGAGATGATATTGAGAACCACCTGCTTGAAGCGCTGCCGATCCGCGCTAATGTGCAATCGCCAGGCCGACCCGGCCTCGATATAAAGCTGAATCTTCTGCTTCGCGGCCTGAGGCTCAACTAGCGTCACCGCTTCCTGCACGACATCGTTGGCAGACAAGCGTTCGAGCGCAAGAGAAAGCCTTCCGGACTCGATCCTCGCGATGTCGAGCACCTCGTTGATCAACGCGAGAAGATGCCGGCCGCCCTTCAGAATTTGCTCCACGCTATCCTGATGATGCTCCGGCAGACGCGCCATGCTGAGGAGCTGCGCGAACCCTAGAATTGCATTGAGCGGCGTGCGTAGCTCATGACTCATGCGAGAAAGAAATTCGCTCTTCGCGCGGTTGGCCCGCTCAGCCTCTTCCTTTGCGCGATTGAGCGCGTCTTCCGTATGGCGGTGCCCGCTGATATCGATGAAGACCCCGACCGCGCCGCACACGCGGCCCATGTCGTCGCGTAACGGCGTCGCGCTAGCCGATAACCAGATGCCATTTACCTCGCCGGGCATGTTGGCGAGAATTTCGATTCGCTGCACCGCGCCGCCCCGCAGCGCCTGCTCCAGAGGCGGTCCAAGATGTTCTCCCCAATTGCTAAGCGGCGCTCCCCCGATATTCCTGCCGAGCATCGTTTCAGCGGCCGGATTGGAAAAAAGACAGGTTCCAGCGGCGTTCAATATGACGACGCCGTCCGTCATGCTGTTGAGCACGGACTGGAGAACGTTCGGCGCAGCCGGTTCCGCGACTGAAGATACCTGAGCAACCGGAACGCTCGGAGCCGCCGCGGGCGCCGGAGGAGCTTCGCCCATCATCTCGGCTTTAAACAGCTCATATTCCGCCATGATGTTCGAAGCGCGTGTGTGCGCCTCAATTTGCGCGGCCCGATGTTTGTCGCGTTCCAAAGACTTCAGCAAAAGCCATACGGCCGCGCATCCCGCGAGCATGGCAAGGGCCATCTCGATTGCGATCTGAACCCCTGATCCCGATTGTTCCTGGGGAGCCGCGGCAATCGCGCGATCCATAACCGCGAGGTCAGCGCGAACCGACTCCAGGGCTTTGCGTGCTCCCGTTAGCTTTTCTTGCGGTGGACCGCCTGAGTTGGAATCCGCTCCTGGCGCAAAGGGCACGAGGGCCGAGAGAGCATCGAAAAGCTGCTCTGTATGAGCGGTAAGGTCCAGGGGCGGTTTGGGTCCCGCCAGCTTCAATTGTCGAAGGGGCGACGAGACGGATTCCTCGATCGCGCGGTAGTCCTTCAGATATTCGCCGCGGCCCGTGGCGACATAAGCGCTCATTCGTGCGTTGGCGTCATACACGTGGGCCAGGAATTGCTGCGATGCCTGCTGCCAGGTTTGGACACGCGAAAGCTGCTGGCGATCGCGCAAGCGAAGGCCCTCAAAGGAACGGACGCTCAAGATCCCGGCGTGGATCAGGAGCGCCAGAGGAACGGCTAACGCGAGGAGGCTCTTGGTACGCAGAGATAGCCTCGCTGCGAGACTCGCGAACCGATCGGTGAATATTTCCGGCCGGCGATGCGGCATCGGTAAGGTATCGGACGTTTACTGGAGGGTCTTTAGGATTTGTTGTCTCGATTGCAGTAGAGCAATCGAATCCCGTACAAATCCCGGGCTTTCCAGCATCTCTTTCACATGCTTCGATGAGATCGCGAAAGACGCATTTTCGCCCTCGCCGGGCCGGAAGGTCGCAACCCCGATCACTTCTCCGGAGCGGTTGAGAACGGGACTTCCGCTGTCGCCTGCCGGCACGAACGCCGTCATTTTTATTAGCGTCATTCCACTGCCGCCCGCACTCGAGGAGGGGTGCAGCGGCACGATGTTTGTTCGAGAGGCCGTCGGCACCCAAAGTACGTCTGAAATAACGCCGACTCTCGCCGTTTTTTCTGGAGCTACGACCATCACATTCTCACCGGTTTGGGGAATTGCAGAGCTCAACAGAAGCGGCCGGACCGACGAGATATCTGGAACACGCAATAGAACAAGCCCGTGAATCGGGTCGGTGGCTTCCACGGCTACACCGGTGTGCCTCTGACCATCCGCGGTTTCGACCTCGATAACCTTGGAATCGCCGATGACTTGCCCATCCGTCACAATCAACCCATCGGCCGCCACGAAAAAACCGCATCCCATCGTCACGACCCGCCCGTGATCGAAAGTCCTCACCTTCACGACAGACGGAAATGTCCTTTTGACGAATGCATCGACATCCTGGCCGCGCAACGGGACCAGCGCCAAAAACAGAACGCCGACGATGCGACCCGTAGTCACTCGATCATTATACTGACTATCTAAAATCCGTGAACAAAATCCCCTGTTCGAAAGTCTACGCCGAAAAAGAGCATTCGCTCGCGACGCCGCACGGGAAAGAGGTTCCTTCGGATTCACGCCCGGTCGTATCGGCGAGATCGACAAGCGTCAATGAGGTCGCTCTTCACCCCGGCACCTTAGGCTGGTGCAACAGAGATCCAATGGATAACTTCGCGCCGTAGACCTGAAAGCGGAATCAACCTGGCGATTGTAACGGGGGCACGTTGGTTGCTTTGGGAACCGGCCGGTGCTGCCGGCACGGTTCGGGCGTGCTCATCACCCGACAGCAGTAACTCACGGCCAGGAACCCTCGGCGGCACTCTGCCGGCCATGATCCTCCTGACACTGTGCAAGCGACTCCGCTTACGCCGACGTCGCCATTTTCTCTTGTAACGATGGTTCCGGCTCTGTGGCGAAGACGGAATACACGACTCCTGCGATAGCCGCGCCTACGATCGGCGCCACCCAGAACATCCACAACTGTTCGAGCGCCCATCCGCCCACGAATACCGCCGGACCTGTGCTCCGCGCCGGATTCACCGATAGGTTCGTGACCGGAATCCCGATCAGATGAATCAGGGTCAACCCGAGGCCGATCGCGATCGGCGCGAATCCCTTCGGCGCTCGCGTGTCGGTGGCGCCCAAAATGATCATCAGGAACATGAACGTCAACACCACTTCGGCCGCCAGGCACGCCGCCAGGCTGTAGCCGCCGGGAGAGTGCGCGCCGTAGCCGTTGGAGGCAAATCCGCCCGCGAAGTCGAATCCCGCTTTGCCCATCGCGATGATGTACAACACGCCCGATCCGGCGATGCCTCCCAACACCTGCGCGACGACGTACGCCGGCAGTTCCGACGCCGGAAATCGCTTGCCCACCACCAGTCCCACCGACACCGCGGGATTCAGATGGCATCCCGAAATGTGGCCGATGGCAAACGCCATGGTCAAGACCGTGAGACCGAACGCCAAAGCGACTCCCGCGAACCCGATCCCGAGGCCGGGGAAAGCCGCAGCCAGCACCGCGCTCCCGCATCCTCCGAAGACGAGCCAAAAGGTTCCGATAAACTCTGCAAACGCTCTTTTCGATAGGGGCATAGAGAAAATCCTTTCGTTTCGGTGTCAATTACACGGGTGCCAGAGTATCACGATCCAGGGGAGATGGCCACCGGCCGGGCTAACAACCGGCCGGGCTAACAACAAGCGGCGATGACCGCCGCGGCGGACGCGTCTTCGCTCATGAGCACGCGCAAATACCAGATCAGCATCATCATGACAGGAGTCTCTGGCAGATCGGCAGCCCATTTTGACACGGCGATACTGCCATGAAGCTTCTCCGGAAAAGCGCCAGAACGAACCTAGGTCAATGTACTTTGCGCCGCCACTAGCCGTTTCGGGAATCAGCGCGGTGACAGGTAAATTCGGGAGCTTTCGGGAGCTTTGAAGCTCTCTCGCCAACCAATATTTACTCTCTCGCGCCCCTGCCTCCGGCGTTGTCTGAGTCAAGAGCGAGGAAGTCTGACCACACGAGCCTCGACAACCCAGTGCTGCGCTGGTGATACGATCCTGATTAGCCGATTATTCCTATGAAGACCTCATCGAAGATCCTCGCCGTCCTTGCCGTGTGCGCCGCCGCGATACAGCCGGCGTTCGCCGCCGATCGCGTCAAGGCCGATCGCGTCAAGACTGCTAACGGTACTCTGGAATCCACGACCCCGCCGAGGGACGGTGTGCGCAGTTTCAAGGGCATCCCGTTCGCCCAACCCCCAGTAGCTGACCTTCGCTGGCGCGAGCCACAACCCGTCAAGAACTGGCAGGGCGTACGCAATGCCGACCAGTTCGGCCCGCGATGCATGCAGCGGACTTCTCCCGGCGCCGATTACTGGTTCCGCGGCAATGGCATGAGCGAGGACTGCCTGTACCTCAACGTCTGGACGCCCGCCAAATCGGGCACGGAGAAACTTCCCGTTCTGTTCTATGTTTTCGGAGGCGGTTTCCAGAACGGCGACGGTTCCGAGCCGCGCTACGACGGCGAGAACATGGCCCGCAAAGGCATGGTCGCTGTGTCCATCAATTACCGGACCAATATTTTCGGCTTCTTCGTTCATCCGGAACTCACGCAGGAGTCGCCGCACCATGCGGCGGGCAACTACGGGTTACTCGATCAGGTAGCCGCGCTCCAATGGGTGCACAAGAACATTGCAGCTTTCGGAGGCGATCCCACGCGCATCACTATAGCCGGTGAATCGGCCGGGTCGATTTCGGTCAGCGCCCTCATGGCATCCCCGCTTTCGAGGGGTCTCATTGCCGGGGCGATCGGCGAAAGCGGCTCCATGACCTCCAGTCTGCCGCCTCAGCCTCTATCTGCAGCCGAGCAGAACGGGCTCAAGTTCGGCTCTGCAGCGGGCGCGAATACGCTGGCAGCCTTGCGGGCCATGAGCGCGGAGCAGATCCAGGAAGCGACGACCAAGGTCCACGGAGTCCGCTTCAGTACCGCACTCGATGGTTATTTCCTGCCCAAGCCGGTAACTGCGATCTATGAGGCCGGCGAGCAGGCCAAGGTTCCGCTGTTGGCAGGTTCGAACACGCAGGAACAGCCGGCGCGCATGGTGTTAGGCGAGGGCGATCCCACGCCCGAGACGCTCGCCAACGCCATCCGGAAATTCTACGGAGACAACGCAGATGACATCCTGAAAGCGTATGCCGCGTCGACCACCGACGAGGTATACGAGGCCGCCACGCACCTCGCCAGCGCCCGCTTTATCGCCTTCAGTACATGGAAATGGACCGAGCTCCAGATGACGACTGGCGGCAAGCCGGTGTACCGCTATCTGTACGCGCGTCCGCGTCCGGCATATCTTGGGATACCGGGCCAGCCCGCGCCACCAAATGCATCCGCACAGCCGTCTGCAGGCCCACGAGGCGCGGTCCATTCCGCCGAGATCCAGTACGCCCTGGGGAATCTCGACCTGGACCCGCGTTATACCTGGGAACCCGCCGATCGCGAAGTCTCCAAAACAATGCAGGCTTATTTTGTGAACTTCATCAAAACCGGAAATCCAAATGGTCCCGGAGTGCCGGAATGGCCTGCATACCGTGCCGGCGATAACTACCAGCGCATGCGGATCGACGTGGAATCCCATGCTGAGCCGGAAGCCCACCGCGATCGCTATGTGGCGCTGGACAAGGCTACGACGACGCAATCGACGCGGTGATTTTTTTGCGTGCTTCGGCTTCGGCGAGCCAGCCGCGCCGAAGCCGTTCTGCCGGAACATTCGATAAATACGGCTTGATGTCGAGAATCGGTGTGCCGTCGAGCATATCCAGACCGCGCACTCGCAATGCAGGCCCTTGCCGGCTCACCAACTCGACAACAGTCAGCCCGATGGGATTCGGCCGGCGCGGCGAGCGGGTGGCGAACACGCCGTGCGGACGGTCATCAGTCGGCGGAGTTCCCGCGAGTTGGTATCCTTCCGCGCGATCGAACACCCAGATGACGATCAGGTGAGAGAAACCTTCAATGTCCGCGAGCCCGGGCTCAAGATCAGACCGTATTTCAAGAACTCCCTCGGCCTCGTGCGTCGCGCCGCAGCCTTTGGGGATCTCCTTAGTATCGTGATAGGGACTTCTCACGAAACCGATAGGCTGCATTTCGAACTCAGGCACTGACGCCTGCCTCAGCCAGATATCGCCGCATCGTCTTGGCGTAATGCGGAAAGGCAACCTCCGGCTCATCGATGTCGGGATGCCAGCGCTTTTCCCATTCGAAGCAGTAATAGCCCTTGTATCCGTTTCTCGCAAGCACCTCCACAGTCTCTTTTACCGGGATGTCCCCCGTGCCTGTGAGTACGTAATGACGGTCCTCTTCGCTCTTCCCTGGAATGGGCACGGAATCTTTGAGGTGAGTGTGGCGCGTATATTTGCCCAGGTGCTCGAAGGTGTCGGCCGGCTTCTCGCCTTCGACGCAGGTGTGGTGCGCGTCCCACAGAAAAGCGACGTTCTTCGATTTGGCGCCATCGAGAATGCGCAGGAGATCCTCGGAACGGCGAAACTCCCCATGCGATTCGACAATCACCACCACACCGGACGGGGCGGCGTATTCACCTAGTTCGTGAAGCCCGTCGCTAATGCGTGCGAAGGTCACGCTTTTGTCCTCGCCTGGGACGAACTGATTTGGGAACACGCGGACATAGGGAGCGTTCAACTGATGCGCGAGATCGATGAAGCGGCGAGCTTCGTCCATATGTTTGGCACGTATCGCCGGATCGGGCTCATGCATCTGGGCGGACGCGCCCAGGTCGGAGACACTGAGTCCGGCGGCGAACAGATCCTGCAAGCTGGTTTTCAATCGAGTGCCGCCGAACTCCGCGCATTTCGGCAGATCCATCTGATCCTGAATGCCGCGCAACTCGATCGCTGCGAACCCCCATGAAGATGTATTCCTGAGGATTGTGTTCCAGTCCCATTTAGGGCACCCGAGGGTGGATACGGCGATCGGCAGTTTACCGGCCGGCTTCGACGAGCCGATCATGGGGCCTACCATCGCGCATGTACCCGTTCGTAACAGGTCACGGCGTGTCATATTCAAATCTTATTTGAAAATCGAAGGGCGTACGCGCAGACGCTGTGAACTCACATTTCGCACCGTGCTGTCTGGATTGCCCTGACCTTGTTCCTTATCAGCCTTTTTTGCCGGCGTATGCCGGCTTATTTCCATAGACAAACCCTCATCCCTGAATCGTCGCGAACGCGCCTTCCACAATCGGCCTTGAACCGCTCCAGCGCTGAAACCATCTCCTGGTCTCCGTTAACCGTTATATACCTTGACACGCATATACTCTTCGGAGTATATCTAAAGAGTGGAATCTGTTTTCGAAGTCATTGCGGAGCCGAATCGCCGCGCGATATTGAGCCTGCTGGTCTCGTCACAACAGTCGGTTGGACAGATCGAGCGTCAGCTTCGCATGCCGCAGCCGACCGTGTCAAAGCACCTGCGAGTGCTGCGCGAGGCCGGTTTTGTTGAATCCACCGTGGACGCACAGCGCCGGCTCTACCGCCTGAAACCTGAACCACTTCAGGAGGTAGATGACTGGCTGGCTCCGTTCCGTCGGTTTTGGTCCGCTCACGTAGATGCACTCGAGCGCCACCTCGACCGCATGGATCAATTGGATCAATCAACACCAACGAAAAAGAAGACAAAGGAGAAAACGACGCGGCCCAAACCGCGAACGTGACAAAGGAGAAACGAAATGAAAATTAAACTGACCAGCATGTACGTTGACGACCAGAACAAGGCCCTGCGCTTCTATACGGAGGTACTGGGCTTTTCCAAGAAGTCTGATTTCAGTCAGGGCCCATTCCGATGGCTGACCGTGGCCTCGCCTGAGGAGCCGGATGGAACTGAACTGCAGTTGGCGCTGAACGACAATCCCGCGGCCAAAGCGTATCAGGAGGCGATGTTTCAACAAGGCCAACCCGCGGCGATGTTCTTCACCGACGACGTCAAGGCTGACTACGAGCGGATCAAGGGCCACGGCGCCCAGTTCACGATGCCGCCCACCAACGTGACCTACGCGACCATTGCGAAGCTGAATGACACCTGCGGCAACCTCATTCAGCTCACCCAGCTAGCACGCTATTAATGCGCCCGCTCAAACGCCAACCAAAGGGAGATTAAGGAGAGGAAAATGAGCGATCGCGATCAGTACACACCAGGTCCGGCGAGCAGGGCGCAGATACGAAAGGACGGAGAGAAGTGGACGCTCATTCTCGTCAGAGAACTGCGCCACTCGCCGGAAAAAGTCTGGCAGGCGCTTACCGACCCGGCGCATCTGCACGAGTGGGCTCCGTTTGAGGTCGATAGGAGCCTGGGTACGGCTGGAAGCACGGTGAATCTCACCTGGGTGGGAACGCCCACGCCGTTCGAAACAAGAGTGACCCGAGCCGACGCTCCCAAGTTGCTTGAATATGGCGATATCCGGTGGGAACTCGAAACCTTTGACAGCGGCACGCGCCTGACGCTGTGGCACAACATCGATCGACGCTTCATCTCGTGGGGCGCCGCGGGCTGGCACATCTGCTTCGAAGTCCTGGAGCGGCTCCTCGCGGGTGAGCCGATCAACCGCATCGTCGGCCCCGAGGCCATGAAGTTGGCCGGCTGGCAAAAACTGACTGCCGAATACGCAAAGCAATTCGGCGTTGAAACACCAAACAGGTCACCTCAGAGGAGCCCCCAATGAACTGGACCAAATGGATTCGTAAGACCCATCGCTGGCTGTCGATTGTCTTTACGGTGGGCGTCATTGTCAACTTCGTCGCCGTAGTACTGGGGAAGTATACCGGCTGGGTGGGCCTCTTGGCGGGGCTCCCGCTCGCCTTGCTCCTGTTCACCGGCCTATACTTATTCGCGCTGCCGTATGTCATCAAGTGGCGAAGCGTTCCGATACACCGGCTGAAAACCGAGCTGCAGCTAAAATAAGGGGAAGAGTTGGAGCTATACATGAAAGGGTCCGACACGCTGGAATCTGCCTCTGCATTCATTGACGGGAAGATCAAGGAACTTGGGGACTGGCGCGGCAAGACGCTCGCGAAAGTGCGCGAAATCATACACCAGGCAGACCCTGAGATTGTCGAAGAGTGGAAATGGATGGGGACTCCCGTCTGGTCCCACGGCGGCATCGTCTGCACCGGAGAGACATACAAGAAGACGGTCAAGATGACATTCGCCAAGGGAGCTGCATTGAAGGACCCTTCAGGTCTATTCAACTCCAGTCTCGACGGGAATGTCAGGCGCGCCATCGACATCCATGAAGGCGAAAAGGTCGATGAGGCCGCCTTCAAGGATCTCATCCGGGCTGCGGTGGCGCTCAATCTCGAGGGCAATCGCAAGCCGAAGCCCCGGCGGGCGAGCAGCAAGCGGGCCGGCTAGCTTCATCGCAGGACCCTGTTCTTGAGCCCGGACCAAGAACTGCGCGAATTCTGTGCCGCTCAAAGCGTTACGAAGGCGATTACCAACCCTGCTGTAATCCCGTTACGGGACATTGCGGGCTATTCCCGCGTGCCACGCGACTCATCGCGAATCGACCTTCTGCTTCCATTCGCGAACCTTGTCGGGTTTGCCCCATTGTGTATACAGGTCGACCAGCTTCTGTGCCATTGACCGGGCCTCGTCCGGATCGAGCGACTTCTGCCGGCTCGCTGCTACAAAGGCGGACACAAGAAGGACTTCGGCCTCGGCGTACTGCGAATCCGCGAGCAGCGCCGCGCCAAGATTCTGCATGGTTCGCAGTGTACTGGGGTGTTCAGGACCCAGCACCTTGCGGCGTGCTTCCAGTACTTGACGATTGAGCGCAATCGACTCTTGAATCTTCCCCAACCCCTTCTCGGCCAGCGCCAGATTCGACATCGAGACCAGAGTTCTCGGATGCTCCGCACCGAGTTCCTGTTTACGCCGATCCACCGCGTCGCTCAGCAGCTTGGCTGCCTGGTCGTACTTCTTCTGTTTGATATACAGCAGGCCGAGGTTGTTCAAAGCCGTTGACGTGTTGTCGTTATTCGAGCCGAAGTGACGCCGGGCGTAGTCCAGGTCCTTCAGAAGATACGGCTCGGCTTCCGCATATTTTCCCATCCGGATGTACAGGACACCGAGATTGTTGATGGTCTCGTTCGTCCGGGGATGATCGGGTCCCAGCACCTTGCGGCGGCTCGTCAACTCCCGCGTCATCATGGCTTCGGCTTGCGTGAGCTTGCCTTCATTCTGATAGACCGTGGCGAGCCGGTCCAGCGCGAAGAGTGTGTCGGGATGATCTACGCCCAGCGATTTTCCCAGTAGCGCCACTGCCTGTTCGAGCTGTACTTCGGCCTGGCCGTACAGGCCCAGGTTATTGTACGTATCGCCCAGAGTTTTTCGGATGGCGCCTTCCACCGCCGGCTGCGCGGAGAATTTGCCGCCGATTCTTTGCGCGGCTCGATCGAGAGCCACTCGCACGGTGAGGTCCGGACCGCGCTGCATGTTTGCCGGACCCACCTGGTCGCTGGCGTCCGCCTGCGAGAGAAGATCTTCCTGCAGAAACGAAGTCACAGCCTTGGCGGTGTCCGACTCGGTGTTGGCGCGACCTTTTTCGGCGACCGCCGTCTCGCGTTCGTGCCGGGCCTGCGCTTCCGCCGCGATCGCCCGGTTGCGATCTTCCTGCGCCTGCCGTTCTTCGCTTCGCGCCCTCACTTCGGCCGACACCGCCCGGTCGCGCTGTCTCTGCGCCGTCACTTCGGCGCTGCGCGCGCGGATCGCCTGCCACGCGGTCAATGCGGTCGCTGTTACCAGCAGCAGGAAAAAAGCTCCGGCGCCCGCCAGCATGAACCGGTTCTTGCGCGCAAACTTGCGCATCCGGTACCCCCTGGATACCGGACCCGCTTCCACCGCCTCACCGCTCAAGTATCGTTCGATGTCGCGGCCCAGTGCGTTGGCGGTCTGGTAGCGGCGGGCGCGGTCTTTATCGAGCGCCTTCGCCACAATCCAGTTCAACTCGCCGTGTACCGTGCGAATCAAGCGGTCCGGTTCGGCGCGCCGATTCGCGGCTACCGTTGCGAGGCCGTCCTGCAACTGTCTTAACCGGTCGTCCAGCGGCGGCGGATCCTCTTCCCGGATGGCCCGCAGCACACGTTCAAGATTCGGAGCGCTCCGCTCCGGGCTCGACCCGAATCTGCCGGCCGGCGTAGTTCCGGTGAGCAGTTCGTAGAGCACGACACCGAGCGAATAAATGTCGCTGCGAGTATCGATATCCGATGCGCCCATGTCGGCCTGCTCGGGGCTCATATACTGCAGCGTGCCGACCATCGTTCCGACTTCGGTGTATGCGGTGGCATCGTTCGCTTCGGAACTGGCTGCCTTGGCAAGACCGAAATCGATGACTCGCGGGACCGGCTCTCCCTCCTGCAGCTCCACCAGAATGTTCGAGGGCTTGATATCGCGGTGGATCACGCCTTTTTGATGGGCGTGCTGGATGGCCTGGCAGACCGGAACGAACAACGCCAGACGTTCCCGCACATTGAGCCGGTTGGCATCGCAATGACGCGTAATCGCCGGGCCATCCACCAACCCCATCACGAAGTAAGGGGTGCCCGCCGAAGTGGCGCCGGCTTCCAGAACGCGCGCGATATTGGGATGGTTCATCATCGCCAGCGCCTGGCGCTCGCTTTCGAAGCGCGCCAAAACCATCCTCGAATCCAAACCGGGCTTTACGACTTTTAATGCGATTTCGCGGCGGATCGGATGGGTCTGACGGGCGTGGTAGACCACCCCCATGCCGCCCTCACCTAGCTTGCGGACGATCTCGAATTCCCCAATGTGTTCCGGATCGAGCCTGGGCTTTTGCGGAAAACCGCCCCTCTGCTGCCGCCCATCGATGGCCTGCTTCACTTCGCGCAGCAGTTCCGCATCTCCCTGGCAAGCCGATTCCAACCAGGCGTCGCGCGAGGCGCCGGCGCCCAGGTAAGAGAGTGCCCCGTCCACCAATTCATCTATTCGTCGATCGTCTCGTCCGTCGGGCATATGGCCCCCCATTCAAGCCTTCGAAGCGCCGGCGGCGAAAAAGGAACCAGCCGCGCTCCGGCCTGCTTCAGCGGAAGGTTCGGCGTCCTCGCGGCCTGCGAGGCGGTAAGAGCCGGATGCAATACTCAGAGACAATCAACCCACAATATTATGCTCGCCGGAAAATGTCTACCCATTCGACGCACCGGATCGATCGCGAGGGCCTATTCGCCTGGGGATCAGCACGTTCCGCAAGGTTGGAGAAGAATAAGGAGGCTGGTCGGTCCCCGCTCCTCACATCAGGGAAGCAGGCCCGCCTTCCGCGGCTCCTGCAAGCAGTTACTCATTAAGAGCTCGTATGAACCAGACGCAGTTCGGTTTTCCAGACGCCCATAGCTGCGAATATTATATTCAACTACTTGCCCGATGCGTAGAACGCTGTAGAAGCAGGGTGGCGGCACAAATCGGAAACAGGAAGGATGTCTATAGGAGAAACGTCGAGATCGTCGCGGGACAGCTCCGCGAGGCAAACACCGATAACTACTAAAAAGCTTCGAGGTCCGATTTCAGTTCGATTGCACGGATGTGGATCTCTCGTGATGCGGTGTGATCTTCGATCCTTCCCTCAAAGTGTTGAACTGTGTCCAGGACACGCCGGATATTCGCGACGACAAGGTTACGGTCTGTTGCATTTTCCGCTTCCGTCGTCTGCATTTTCAACAGCACGAATGCCAGATCGAGATCCTCCTTCAAAAACTCAATGAGGTTCAATTGATGTCTTCTGTGTTGCTCCGGGACCGGGAATGTGAGCATGACGATACTCCAATAAACAAGGTTGCCTCCGCTTCCGGAACTGCCAAGGACGCGGCAAGACGTGACCAGTGCATGAACTACCACCCTGCTGGCGTGCGCTTATATCGGTTCTGAACGCAGGCAGACGAAGGCGACTTAGAAATCTTGAGCCAGTCGTTCAAAGCTCGGCATGAAGGACTTCGGCTATTGGCTCTGACGGCGGTTTGACCGGACCTTCGCACCGAACCCGCGATTAAGTCACGTTGCCATGTTTGATGCGGACAATCACCGGCATCATCCCCCTCCATGATGACCGGTGGCTTCATTCAGGCTGTACCGAGGAATTCTCCAACTCGCCCGAACTCAACTCGTCGCGTCGAACACGCTGCACATACGGAGATTGACACAAAGACCGGATGGAAAGAACCGGTCACGTGCCGAGTTGTGTCCGGAAGGAACCCTGGGATAAACCTAGGTGCTGACGTGCAACTCCCTCACGATCCGATTCAGGATGCAATGCGACTGTCTACTCCTTTCGGCGAAACACCAGGCAATATTGTCGGGTAAAATCTCGATGGGTTAAGCAGCGGCGGCCAGAGTTCGCACGGCTACGGTTCGCTCAATGAGATCGACCCTGAAAATGCGGTACATTGTGCCGCAGCAGGTGATTTCGACGAATCCAGGGGCCTTGCTGGGGCCGATAAATTGGAGTAGCGCACCAACGGGTAGGGTGGATAATGATCCTCGCCCGTCGGGGCGCAAAGATATGCCCGAAAGTGCTTTCGTAAGCCGGAAGACGTCTGCCATCTGATTTCACCTTTCCTGGACTTATTAAAGTTACAGGTTTTTCTCAGCGCCGAGAATCCGGTAAGCGCCTAGCTTCCGTGGGTAGAATACCTACTGGCTAGTTCCCGATGTGAGACGACTGATCTCTCCTCCGAGACGTATCGGATTAACACCGCGATGCTCGCGATTCACGAAGCGACCACCGTGACGATCCCCGCCTACGCGACTTTGAGCGTAGAGGACCCCGAGCCCTTGGAGACTCTCATCGGTGTGATGTGGGAAGGGCGAGCCCTGAAGGTATTCGCGAGGGATCTATCCGAACGTGGAACGCGGATGGAGTAAACCACGCCGAATTTTCGCCGGAGCCTCTTACTTAATGCCCGGTACCAGCGTCTGTCTTTGTGCTCGCCCGAACCTTCGCGATCGCTTCGATCCAAGGCAAGATGCGTAATTCAACCTCGCGAATGTACTCGTGGAGGTCATGGCCCTTTAGGACGTAGTTGTTCGCTCCAGCGGCCAGTGCATCACTAATGTCTGCAGGATTGGCCGAAGAACTAAGGAAAAGTCGGGGACGCGAGCATGCCCGTTACGGCGTAACCGGTTCAATAACTCCACACCAGTGAGTTTCGGAAGGTTCACGTCAAGCACGATCAGATCGGTCTGATAATCGTCTCCCGAGAGGGCTCTCCATGCCGCTTCACCGTCATCTTCCACCCGCAGCTCCACTGCTACTGGGCAACCCGCCATAGCCATTCGAAACAGAAGCACATCACCTGGGTTGTCTTCGGCGAGAAAGACTTTGACTACCAAGGAAGCATTGCCTTTCCGGCATGAGAACGTTTTCTGTCACCACTTACATTGAGGATGACGCTCGCGTACATAGTTGGTCAACAACAACCGATATTATCTTCACGCATTTAGTAGGTTCGGAAAAACTTACCGATCTCCATCTTCTCCCGCAATGCGCCAGACCGATATGGAAGACTGATGAAATGTTTCCGTTCCCATACGAAGGTTTGGAGACCCATGCGACAACATTTTCGTCACCAGCACCGTAGAATGCACTGTTGAATGAGGTAACTCCAGGTTCTCGCGGGCACCAATCACCCAGGCGTGGCGGATGCCCGGCACTAAGTGTACTAGGGAAATGCCTAGAAACTCTCGGAGATAGTACTAACTTGCAAATAACTATTCCAACTATTAATGGACATTATTGCTTAACTAGCTGTTACAATTAGGAGCCGCCCAAGAAGCCCAGCAGCCTTTTGTCCGACAGAAAGAAGGACATGCACTATGTCCAACCCTTCACTCGGTCACGAATGGCCAGTGCCTCGCAACCAGATCGAAATCCTGGTAGTTGAAAGCAACCCCGCCGATACCCGGCTCACAGAAGCAGCGTTCAAGGCCGCCGGTATGACGAGTGGGTTTCGCTCCGTTTCAGACGGTGAGGACGCGTTGGCGTATGTTCACAAAAACGGGAAGTACGCGGACGTACCCACACCCGATCTGATCTTCCTCGATCTTTCCCTTCCGAAAGTATCCGGCCTTGAAGTTTTGAGAGCCATCAAATCGACACCGCATTTGATGCATATTCCAATTGTGGTTGCGTCCGGTACCGAGAACCCAGAGCACATCAGGGCCGTGTACGAACTGAACGGGAATTGTTTCATGCGAAAACCGAGCGATCTGACACAGTTCTTGAAGTTCGTGGAAACCTGCTTCGAGTTTTGGGGGTCGGTCGTTACTTTGAGTCCTCGTCGCGACGGCCGGTAGCACCTCACGGTGAGCGCCTACCGAGGCTTCAGCTTCTCCCGATCAAGTTTGATATCGCCGTTCACGCAGGCCTCAGAATCTGACTTCTCGTCCCCCTTCGCAAGTATCGAACTGTTGCGAACATTCCGCCGGCCGGGGCGGGTCGAATCAAAGCGATGGCACCGGAGCTATTCGCCGCTGAGTTATCAGCTAACGGCATCGGGAATGCTAATATGCCAGACCGTACTCAGTAAGGATCTGCATGCCGGGAACAAACGCTACGATACAGCCGTCGAATCCTGCTAGGAGGGTGGATTATGTCCGTGTTTTGCCAAGCGGTCGTATGCTTACTCGTGGCTTTGCCTGCCGTCGCTCAGTCGCAAGCATTTACAACGATCACGATAAAGCCTGCTCGCTCAGCCGACCCGCGCAACACGCGCGTGCAAGTGCTGCCTAACGGTGACTTGGTTGCGATTGCGGTCCCTGTGATTACGCTTTTGAGTTACGCTTACGACGTGCCGGTCAACCCTTCGCCGCGCCTTTCCCATCTTCCCGACTGGACCGTTCGTGAGAAGTACGATATCGAAGCCAAAGCGCCCGCCAATGCCATCCCTCCCGGTCTTCAGGAGGATCAGCTGCGAAGTCGAATTCGGCAGATGATCCGCGGATTTCTCACCGACCGTTTCAGACTCGTGATGCGGGTTGAGAATAAAACGATGTCGGTTTATGCTCTCGCCGTAGCCAGCGGAGGTCCAAAGCTCCAGAAGTCGACCATCGCCGAAAAGGACTGCACCTTCGATACCGACCCGGAAGGTTGCCATAACTTTGTTGGAGGCTTAGGTCATCCCCTGAATGCAAAGGCCATAGATATGGACGACCTTGTCCATTACATTGGGAACTGGACGGATTTTCCGGTCGTAAACCGCACGGCGCTCAGGGGGCTGTTCACCGTAAACACGGAAGGCTGGGTCCCCATGCGGCTGCCCCCTCCGCCGCCGAACGCCACCCCGGCCGTGAATCCCTTCGCTGACCTCCCCACGATCTTCACGGTTCTGGGCAGACTCGGTCTCGAACTGAGGCGGCAAGATGACATCTTGCCGGTATACACGGTGGAGCGCATCGAGCGGCCGGCCACCAACTGACGATCACGCACTATTACGCGCGGCCTAAGCAACGTTTCCGAGCGGGAGCGTACTGATGCAATAACTGGCCGAAACACTTGCGCTGATCGCGAGTCCGCATGGCTTCTCTCTGGATCACCGACTCTCGACACCTTGACGACCATCTAGGCGCTGTGCGACTTTCTACACTTCGCTGCTAGACTGTAGCCGTTCGGAGGCTCGACGACTTACACCAGCTCAATGTTGGAGCTTTTCAAAACCGTGTCGATCGCTAAGAACAATTCGCCCTGGACCTTGTAGAACTCGTCCGTGTCAGTAGTACGCACGTAACAGAAGATCTCGATACGAAATGCCGATGCCGTCAACGCGATTAAACGCGCCGGGCGCGTACCGATTTCCACCGACCCATTTTTCGCGAGTGCCTGCTGAATCGATTCCATGAGATTTCGAATTTCACTATCCGTAGCGCTGCGTTTGATATCGAGTACCGGATTAAAAAGCATCTTGTCGCGCTGCGAGTAGTTCTCCAGATTCATCGCGGCGAAGGTGGAATTCGGCACACTGACAATTGTCCGGTTGAGAGTGCGTATACGCGTTGATCTCATACCGATATCGTCAACCGTACCGATCACGTCGCCAAATTTGCCGGACTGGCCAATACCCACCGGATGATCTCCGATGATTGATACGCCCCCGAACACGTTAGCGATGGTCTGCTGTGCCGCCAACGCGACCGCGATGCCGCCGACTCCGAGCCCTGCGATCAAGGTGCTCGTGTTGTAGCCCCAGTTGCTCAACACGATTAGAATTCCGAATATCCCGATCGTGACGTTGGCAGTCCTGCGGCCGAGATGCAGCATTGAGCGTGACGCGAACCGCTGCCGGGCGTCGAGGATCGTTTCGAGTCGGTTGAAAAAGAGTTTCGCCAGACGAATTAAGCACCACGCGATGGACCATACCAGGACTAGTTCGGTCGCTCGGCCAATATAAAGTCGAGCGATTGCGGAGGGTCCAATGAACTCCACCGCGACACGAAACACTGCAAGACAGAACACCACCCGCAACGGCTGGACAATAATTCCAAGCCATTGGAATCGCTCACTTGGCCCCAACCGGCTGCCGGCGATCCGCACGATTGCGCTGAGGACACGATCGAGTTGACGCGAGAGCGACAGCAATAGGAGTACCACCAGGATGAACGCCGCCCACTTCCATAACGGCGTTTCGAGCAGTTCGGCCTGAACCAGAAGAGTTGGCAGGTAATGCAGGATCCAGGGCGGCGTGCTGGAAGGCGCGAGCTTGGGAATCAGCGCTACGGTATCGCTTGCAAATAGCCATACCTGGGTGGTGCCGTGCTGCAGAGAGACGCGCTCCAGGTCGATCGGGAACATCTGTCCATCCCGTGAAACGCTTGTAATGCTGTCTCTGTCTGAGTTGCTGTTGCCTTGCGGATCGCGGCTCAATTGCGAAACATTGAACCGGGCGTCTGAATTGAGAATCGCTTCCAGTTCTCTGGCCAGTTCCGGTCCTCGCTGTGCTCGGCTTTGCTCCGGAATCTGGCGAAGATCCATGTACTGAGATGCGCGGCCGTAATCGCGATCGTGGGCGGATTCGAGGAAACCCGTCACTGCGGAACGTGGATTATCACGGCCTAGCGGATCTTGCTTGGCCAGAGGCGGAGCCTGACTGGATGCGAAGGGTTCGAAGCAGCAGATTAACGCTAGAAGAATTACCGGTTTCATTCCGAATGATGTGGAGCATCCAGTTGCGTCTGAAGGCCCATATCGTGATAGCTTCCTAAGAGAACGAAAAACGCGTGGAATCGAACGCGGGCCGGTTCGATGTCCGGTTTAGTATCTGGTTAAAAAGCCAGCGTGTTGAGAAATCTTCCGAACATCGCTCGCAGAACGTACTCTTGGCTGTTAACACTACGTTAGACTTCGTCGCTGAAGCTTGGTTTCGCTTTTTCCGCCGAGCACACGCAACCGATCGAAACATTTCTCATCAACGCGTACGCAGTGTTGTGATTGCTTCACCTGTTCCCTTCGGATGGAATTACGCGTGATGACGCGATTATCATCCCGCATGCGGTCGGGCCGTTAGGAACCTGATCTAAGTGCGAGGGAGATGGCAGAGAAGCTTCGGAAACGGATTTGAGGGGAATAACCAGATACCCGCTGGTCGCCATCCCGTCTTTGCCCCCACTTCAGTCTTTCTGTCCAGGCTCCCCGGTTTTCGTAACACCTTCCCAAGAGAACCTAAAGCCTTTTTCCCAGAGATCCTCGGAGGTGTTCTCCAACTCCGTCCACGCGCTCGAAACGGCGGCGACTTTCACAGCATCCGGCGGATCTGGCAATTCATACCGCAGACGTCGCCAGAGACCGTCGAGGATATACCGTTTACGATAATGGAAATTCGCTCGTGCTTGTAGTTTCAGACTGGTGGCAATCGCAGCAACGAATCCTGGTACCAGGGCAATGCCGCCCAGAACCTTCGAGTCCATGTTGAAAAACACACCTCCTATGCCAGCCACTAAGCTCGCCGTCAGCGCGGCAGTAACCGCCGCAACGAACATGAAGTGAACCAGATTGCCGTGCCAATATTCTCGGTTAGCGGCTGACACTAGCCGTGCTGAAAGATCTCGCGCTCGCTCCTCGATATTAATGTCGGTCACCTGCGTAGTGTTCGTTATTCTATGTCAAAAACAAACCACACTGCGCAAGCTCGTCGTGCTTTGGCCCAGACGGCGCGAGATATGATGGTCTTAGATGCCAAGTCCGCCCGCACTCTCACACGACATACTCCAAGCCGCGTTGCACGGCCTCGAATTACAGAAGACCAAACTCGACACCCAGATCGCTCAGGTGCAGTCGATGCTCGGCGTCACCGCGAAGCAACCTGGACGACCACCGAAGCAGGAGCAGGTTGCCGAGGGCGCAGTACCTTTACCCTCGCCGGTTAGAAGGCGATTCAGCGCGGCCACCCGGAAAAAAATGGCCGAGGCACAGCGACGACGTTGGGCGGGGATCAAGAAATCGAAGTAGGCTTTTAAGAGTGCGGTTCGTTCTTATTGCTGCCGCATCTTTGAAGGCGAGTAACCGCAGGGCGACAGTGTGACTGTCCGGAAGACCGGCGATCAGTGAGATCCCAATCCAAACCGGGTAAATCGCAAACTGCACTGCGGCAGCAACACCGACCAGATACCGCCTGCCCGCGTCATCCGCCGATGACCAACCAGCAGCAATACCGATCAGAACTGAAATAACAAAACTTGGCAGCGGGCCCTTAAAGTCCGTGAATCGGACGGAGCCGCCATACGCGCCACCCACAACCACGCCCGCGATCACGCCACAGACGACACTCACTCGAGTTGTACTGCCTCCGGCATACGTGTCTCACGCGATGGGCGCCGCACATGGACCCGTGGACCCGCACATCTCGAAGCGCTACATCCACCCTCAACAGGCCAACGCTCGAGAAGCAATGGAGCGTGCGGGTGGACACAAATTGGGACACAGCGCCACGTGAAGGCGAGAGGGCGAACGCTCGGGCAATGGCTTTGATTCTGATGTAGTTATGGTGGCGGGCGGTGCAGGGCTCGAACCTGCGACCTTCTGGGTGTAAACCATCGCATGGTGCGGTATGTGATTGATAATGCACGCGGCCACAAAGGACGTCCACGAACTTTTACGGGCATTCCGGAGGTAACTGAACAGGCCAGTTGAACAGGCCAACCAGCGATGCGCAACGAATGCTTCTTGGATGCAAGCGGGAGCGCGACTCCTGTCAATGTGATCTCTGCCGCTGCCAATGTTAGCCGACATGCAGCTCCTCCCAAAGCACGGCTGGGGGCCTTCCATGCGATTAGCAACAGATTCCTCGTTGCGCTGTAGGACGGGATCCCGAGTTCGATGGAATTGTTTTCAGTGCCACCGTCCGTGTTCCCAGTAAGAACGCCGATCCAGAGCTTACCCAGTCAGTTGAGTTCTTCTTTCGTCTCGGCGATCTCCGTCATTACGAACAGTACGATATCACCGGTCAACAGTTGATCGACTTGGGGTTTGTGTTGATCAATGGCGAGCGTGTCACGCTTCAACTTCAGAGCGCGGAAGCGGACATGAAGTGACCGAGGAGCATATGGACCTCAAACAAGTGCTTCGGGGCGAGATTTCTATTTGGGGTTTTTCCGAAGAAGATCTCGCAAAGCTGACTTCTTTGGCTAAGGAAGTCAGTTTCGAGGGAGGCGATCTCATCTTGTTCTCAGGTGAGCGGTCCAAGGCCTTTTATGTACTTACGTCCGGTAGCGCTGCCGTGGAAGTGGCTGGCGACTTCTATAGCGTTTGTATCCAAGCGCTTGCGCCCGGAGACGCATTCGGCTGGTCCTCGTTGCTGGACGATCAAACCACATTATTTCAGGTGCGTGCAAGGGAGCAGTGTTCCGCTCTGCTTCTCGATGGTCCTGCAGTTGCCGGACTATGCCACGAGGACACTGCATTGGGAGTGAAGCTGCTGGAGCTGACATTGCGCACGGTTGTGGGGCGCGTGCGAGGTCTGGAGCTCAGGTTGGCGGAGTTCGGTGGATTTCAGCGAAATGGCTAAATCCACTTCCACATTCGCAAGAACACGCTGAACCGTACCACAGAAACGGCAGTCGTGAGTTCGCGTGGGTCTGAGCCGCACATATCCGCCCGAGAGTCCGGAGTCAACGTTTTTGAAGTTGTCCGGTAGCTTCGATAGAAACTCGTACGCTCTTCTCAACCTTAAGGAAGAAGTTGCTCGGATCCTTCATCCCCCACGCTACGTACGGAATGTCGAACGTCATCGTCGCGTGGATCTCGTCTCCCACCACCTTCGTCTCAACGTCCATCGTCATCTCGTGCGAAGCGCCATGTATGGTGAAGCTCCCGTGGACCTTGACCTTCGATGTCCCCGGAACCGCCAGCGTCCCCTCGATGTGGCTGGGAGTAAATATCGCTTCCGGATATTTCGCAGATTCGAGCACATTAGCGTGCATTCTGCGATCGCGCGCGTCGCTGCCGCTATTGCCGCTTGCGACATCCACGACAACCTGCCCCGATGTCTTGCCGCCATCGGTGTCAAAGCCGATGTTGCCGCGCTTCAAATTGAATGTTCCGTGAACAGTGTGTAAGACGTCACCGAGCGTCCATTGAATTTTCGTACTCGCCGGTTTTAAATCCAGGCTGTAGTCGGCCGCGCAGGCCGGTGCAACAAAAACAACAATCGCCAGAACAGCGGTTCTCATAAGACGTGCACCGCTAGCAACTTTCGAAAGATCCAGGGTTGTGCGGACATCGTGCCTAACGCCCAGCGACGGATCGCCGGACCTCGATCCAGCAGGAGCATGGTCTTGGCCATCCAATGGGGCCGCAGCGCGAGTCGGGGATGGGCGCGGTTGTAACTGGCGATGTCGCCCCTCTCCAGCGCCTTCGCCAGAACCTCGGCTTGCCGGAAACTCAGGCACATACCTTCCCCTGTGATCGCGTCGACGGATCCCGATGCGTCGCCAATCAAGGCCACGTTGTCGTGCGCCACGGCTCGCAGACGCAGGGTTGGAGTCACCGCTCCTCGTTCACGGCTGGCGGCCGCGGTGGCCGGCAGGCGCTCGTGCAAGACTGGGGAAAACCGCTGCAACGCTTCTTCGATCCGCATTCCCGGCGTCCGCGAAATTAGAGCCACGCAAACCTCGTTGGCGGACACTGGAGTCACATAGATCTGGCAGCCTTCGCCCCAATAGATCTCCATGCAATCGGTCCACGGCGCCACCGCAAAGTGTTGCCTGTACGCGTATCGCCGCGTGTTCCACACCGCGGAATCGAGTCCAGCCCATCGTCGAACTCGCGATGAGGAACCATCGGCGCCTACGATCCACCGCGCCCGGATTCCTTCGATGTTTGAGACTGGCGTTGACCACCGTAACTCTACACCGGCTCGCTCGGCCGCTTGCACCAGCGCCAAGTGTAAGGTGGTGCGGCGAATACCTATTCCGCGGCCTTTCGGGAAACTGGCTTCCACCGACCGGTTCGCTCCATGAAAACGTATGCCCCGAAATTCGAATCCAATCGAGTCGGGCAACACGACCCCAAGGCGTTCGGCCAAACACCGGGAATCCGGCATTAAACCCTCACCACAAGGCTTATCGATGGGCGGCCGGTTTCCATCGGCAACCACGACGCGCATACCGCGCCGGCTGGAGGCAATGGCCGCCGCAAGTCCCGCTGGACCACCGCCTACTACGAAAACATCAGGTTGAGACATAGATCAAAAGACCCGGGGACCGCGCGTCGCGATCCCCGGTGAGGGAGTTACAGCCGATCGTTGAGATTACTTGAGCCGGTGCGCCTCTTTGGCTTTAGAATTCTGCCGCAATCCTGCATGTAACTGGTCCCTGACGCCAGAGCACGAGACATGCCGTCGTGGTGAAGCATGACGGCTAAGACTATCCATGCGATGCGGAATCGCGAATTCGGGCATAAGCGGCGAGTTGCCGCAGCAAAAAGGCGGAGGTGGGCGGCGGAATGCCGCCAGATTACTCGTGATGAAGGGGGAAGGTGTAACGCAACATAATAGAGTGGCTCGGGGTTGTAACGCCATAATCTGTGGAATAGAGGTACTCGATAAAAAACTGCGGAGAGAAACGCCAGCCGACTCCGAAATCGGAGAAGTACTTGCCCAGGAGAGGATTCGTGCTGGGGAGAGGAAACAGTGGGTTGAGTACTGAAACCATATTGCCGAACTGGTCCGGGAACAATTGCGTCGCGATCTCGTAAGACTGCCACACTGTCATAAATGAAGCGGAAGCGAACAATCTTCGCGTGAGGTCCACCTGCGCCGCGCCATGCACCGATACGAAGCGGCTGTCGGCGCCAGAACTCTGCAGCAAGGCGCTGGTGGCGCTTGCAACGCGATTCGAGTCCACGTTGGAATATCCACCGGCAACATCCAGGCTGAGCAAGGTTCGGTTATTCAAGAGGTATCCGATGCCAAAGCCACCGGAGCCTCGCTGCGACCGGTCGCGCTGCTGTGAAGGAACCGCGAAGCTGCGGATTAAACCGTCACCCAAAGTCACGTCCAGCCAGGATGCGGCCAGGCCGAAAGACAGCCGCGGAGATATCGAGCCACGCAGCCGTAGGCCAGCCTCGGATAAATGCCCCGATGAGTTTGTCGAGTCCAGGGACAGCGGCGATCCGTTAAGAGTGTGAGAGACGTCGCCGTCAGTCGCTTCGATGAAGCCGTAGCGGTAATAGACGCCCAGTTTCATCCTAGTTCCGAAGTTGTGCGTCAAGCCCAGCGTGAGACGGTTTTGCGAGATATTCGAGCGCGAATTGATTTGCTGTGTCGAGGACTGCCCCGGAGTATCGGAGTCGGTCGTTGATGTGAACAGCGACCCGCTGCCGCGCAACGTGTCTACGGAAAATCCAATACTCGACGCGGCGTCCTTGCCGAAACGATCCGCGACAAGAAAGGAGCCGGAGTAAAAACGACTCGTGGATGATCCCGTCAGGTGCGTCGGGCTGTTGCTTGTTCCGCCTAGAGAGCCGGCATCTAAATCGGGCGCGAGGGCGTCTGCGCCAGCATTCAATTGGGAGGCCGCGACACTTGCGCCAACCACGAATCCAGTCCCGGGAATTGGCGAGAACATCGAAATCTCGGGGGAGATGCTGTAGTTGCCGGGCTCAGTGTCCTGCGGGCTGACAGCCGCCGCGCTCTGCGGTAAGCCGCGGATGCCACTGAAAGTTGGTAACAAGAAGAACCTCGCTTCAGCTGTCTGGAACCCGGTCGCGTACGCCGGGTTTTCCAGGCTGTCGAGGTGGCTCTCGGGGAAGGCGTTGTATTGAAAGGCAAAGGGTAGCTGGGCGATTTGCGAAAGACTGGCGATGTAGCGATCGTACGCGCCAGGCGTGGAGCGCGGCGAATTAGCGTCCGCGTCGCCCTGCTGTCCACCGTTTTGAGCAACGGAACGCTCGCCCTGTTCATGTTCTTCAAACTCGCGCGCGACTGGCGCGTTGAACAGATGAAAATCCTGTCCAGTCTGAACCAACACACCGCGGCCTGCTTCAATCAGCACCTTCTTGTTCGGGTCGCTTAGGCTGGTCACTTCGACAATGCCTTCATAGACTGTGACCTGAGTGCTTCCTTGCGCGTCCACCGCGATGCTAAATTCCGTCCCGCGCACTGCGATGGACGCCGTCGGACTATTCATGCGATAGGGGTTCGGCCGGCCCGCGAAATGATTGATTCGGACGCGCACCTGGCCCAAAGTGATGTCGAACAACTCGCGCAAAGAATTGGCGGCGCGAAAATCTTTGATTTCTATGATCGATTCCGGCTGAACCACCACCATGCTGCCGTCGCTTAAATCGATAACGACGCGTCCGCCCCCGCGTGTATCGATGCGGTCCCCGGGACTTAGTCCGTATCCGCGTGTAAGGGCAAACGGTGGCGTTCCGTCAGCGCTGGTCAAAGTAACCGGACCACTGACGCTGGCGGCGCGAGCCACCATTAAGGATTGGGCGTCGGCACGACCGCAGACTATTAGAAAGGCGCTCAGCACGATAACAGCGCGGGCGCGCACGAGAACGGATGAATCCGACCGGGGCGGCTGGCGTCGAGTCACACGTTGTGCAAAGGCCTTTCCACTGACGCCTCCTCGGCATCCATATCTGCCACCTCAGTATCCGCGGCACTCTGTAGCTGATAACGCGCGATGAGACGCTGAATTGTTCGCCTGTCGAGTTCAAGGACGGCTGCCGCACGGCGGCGGTTCCAACCGCTTTCTTCAAGAATGAACTCCAGATAACGGCGCTGCAACTCGTCCATGCTGGGACGGTCGGCGATCAGGCTCCGACTCTTAAATCCGGCAGGCGCCGATTCTTTGCAAGCCACGATCTCGGGCGGTAAACAGTCGATGGTAATTAGCCCGTTGGAAGAGAGCGCCACGGCGCTTCGTAGCGCGTTTTCAAGCTCCCGCACGTTTCCGGGATAGTCGTAAGCAGAAAGCGCCTCGAGCGCCTCCCGGGAAACGTACACTGGCTCTTCGGCGCGAAAGCGCTGCAAGAAATGCGAACTCAGTAGTTCGATGTCGCCTTGCCTCTCACGCAACGGTGGCAGTTCGATGCTGAGTACGCTGAGCCGGTAGAAGAGGTCCGCGCGAAACTCCCCCGCATCGATAAGCTGACGCAAGGGAGTGTTGCTCGCCGCAATGACGCGCACGTCTACCGTGCGAACCTGCGTGGAACCAACGCGGCGCACCTCGCCGCTCTGCAATACGCGCAGGAGGCTGGCCTGAAAAGCTCCGGTAGTGGAT
Source organism: Bryobacterales bacterium (assembly GCA_963802915.1). Classification (GTDB taxonomy): domain Bacteria; phylum Acidobacteriota; class Terriglobia; order Bryobacterales; family Bryobacteraceae; genus JAICMB01. The sequence continues at coordinate 59,323 of CAWDKQ010000013.1, read as the reverse complement.
GCCAGTTCGTCCAGAAACAGGGTACCCCCATTGGCAGCTTCGAATAAGCCGGCATGATCGCCGGCGGACCCCGTGAAGGCCCCTCGTGTGTGGCCGAACAACTCGGATTCGAGCAGTGTGTCGGTCAGCCCGGAGCAGTTCACCGACAGAAAAGCACGCCCGCGCCGGTCGCTGAGGTCGTGAATTGCGCGGGCCACCAGTTCTTTTCCAGTTCCCGATTGCCCCGTGATCAACACCGTGGCATCGGTTCGGGCCGCCTGCGCAATTAGTTTGTAGACCATTACCATCGGCGCACTACGGCCGATGAGCCCGGAGCGCGAAAAGTCGCTGTCGGCAATTTGGACGCCCGAGCTCGTGTCCGCCTCGCGCCTAGCCTCCAAGTAGCGGCGCAGCAGTTTCACAACGTCCGCGATATCGAACGGCTTTCCGATGAAATCCGTAGCGCCGCGCGAAACCGCATCCACCGCCGCTTCGAGCGATCCCTGCGCAGTCATCAGCACGATGGGCATTCCCGGCCGCAATAATCGGAACTCGTCCACTAGCTCGAGACCGCCAAAATCCGGCATGTATACGTCGCTCAACACAGCGTCGAAATGTCTCAGAGGCGGCGATGTCAAGGGCCTCCCGCCCGGTACGGGCACTCTTCACCTTAAACCCGTTGAGCGTGAGGCCCGTTTCGAGCATCATGCGGATAGAGGGCTCGTCGTCGGCGACAAGAATACGAGGTGGATGTTTCAGCTTATTACCAGTATCCGCCATTCGACTTGACCTGCTCGCTGCGAGGATTGCAGAGTGTGAAAGTGGATCCCGCGCCCGGCCGACTCGCAACCCGAACCGTTCCGCCGTGCAACTCGGCGATTTCACGGACCATGCGAGGCCAAGTCCCGTTCCGGGGTATCGGCGTCCTCGACGCGCGGTACGCGATAGAACTTTTCGAAAATGTGTTCGAGATCGGAGCTCGGGATGCCGTAACCATGGTCCGCGACCTCGACGACCGCGCCGGACGATCTTCGTGTGTCGAGACAACAACCTGCGTCCCGGCAGGACTGTATTTGATGGCATTCGAAACGAGGTTCGAAACGGCCCGCGACAGCAGGTCCAGGTCGGCCAGGATCGGATCGATATCGCCGAAATGACGAATGAGTTGGATGCCTACGTCCGGATGCGATGGGATCGAGGAGCAGCAGCGTTCGCTCGACCAACGTCTCTACACGTAACGGCGTTGGACGGAGCGCGGTGGCGCCGGATTCCAACCGCGCAATGTCGAGGTAGTCGGTGATCATTCTGCGTGAGCCGTTTGGCCTCGCTGTTAATGGCGCCGCTCATCTCCTTCAGACGTACGGGCTCCATATCGTACGAGGCGATCAATTCACTCATGCCCTGGATCGCGGTCAATGGCGTGCGCATCTCGTGCGACACAAGAGCGACCACGTCGTTCTTGATCTGCTGCAACTCGTGATGGCGTGTGACATCGGAGAGGGAGGCCACAATGCCAATCACCTGGCCTGACGCGTTCCTCTCGGCAGATACGGGCGCGATTCGCAGGGTGAATCGTCGTGGCGGCGAGCCGCGGACGGAAAACTCGCGCTCGATCCCGTCGCGCTCAACCAGAAGGTGTTGTAGGACACCGTGCTCTGAGATCCTTTCATCCCCGTTCCGCGCCACTTCCTCGATCGATCCGAGCCGCTGTAGCAAGCTCATACCTACGAGCATCTCCGGGGTAGACCTCAACAGTTCCGCCGCACGTGGGTTTGCGAAAGCGATGCGGCCGTCGACGCTTGCTATTACAAGTCCATCGTCCACCGAACATAACGCTTGATGGATGTATCGGCTCCGCTCCATTAAACGCTGATTCAACAATCCAAGTGTCAAGGCCTTCGACTCGCCGCCTTGTATCCAACCCGATAGAGGGCGAGTTTCGCCGGGCTGCGCGCGATTGGATTGGATGCAAGCCGACGCGATAGCCGCGCACAAACGCTGATCTTCGTGAGATGGCGGGTGCCCGAACGCATGCGCAATCATCAGTACGCCGTCCTCTAATAGGACCCGAAAGACCTGATGCTTATCGCGTTCCGAGGGTGAGAACTGGAACACGTCGCTGGGAGGTTGGTCGTGCTTCGAGCGTTGAATCGCGGGAGCACCGTATGACGCGAGAAGACGATCCTCGCCCGAACCGAAGGATCGGAAAATCGCTACGGCGTCGGCGGAGATAAAGTGCGCAATCGATTCCGCAATCGCCGCTGCATCCGAGCTCGGGGAGAAGTCGTCGTCGGAGTTTGCCAACCTGGCGATATTCTCGTCGAGCTGCGCGCTGATCGCCATGGACCTGCGGACGAGTCCAAGTAGTCCTGCCGCTGCGAAGGAAACCAGACCTGGAACAAGCGGTGGAAAGACCAGAAAACGGTCGAAGGCGACAGCGCCGCAGACGACAATTGCTGTTCCCATACCGCCGAGAACTACGACTTGTTTCGGAAACTCATGCGGTCCTTGCGCGGCGGCAAGCAGAGCGAGCGTGACGGCCGCGACCAGCGCCGCGATCAGGAATGCGAGCCAGTCCGGCGTCTCGGCATAAAAACGCGACCGCACGATCGTATTCACTGAATTGGCCAGAACCTCGACTCCGGGCATCAGAGTGCCATGAAGGTCGGCGCGAGGATCGGCGGCGTGCACGAAAGGAGATGCCAAGCGGTCACCCATGGACGCCGCGGTGGCTCCGATCAGAACGTATTTGCCGCGGAATCGAGCCGCCGGAACATGTCCATCAAGGACATCGGCGAAGCTGTAGGTGAATGGCGCGTAGGAGCCAGTCGGGCCAATGTAATCGATGCTCATCCTGGCCGCCCGCAGCGTCAGAACCGATGCAGCGTTAGCTTGGCTAATAATCACAGATGGCGACGCGGTTTCGACAGGTATGGCACGCTGACCCACGAGCACGGCGTCGGGTGTATCCATGACGGCTTGCAACGGAGTGCGATCTGCAATTCGGACCGTTTCCACGGCCATGGCAAGGAAGGAGTGGCCAGAATCGTCGGCGGCCCGTATGAGCAGCCCGCGTCCGACGCCTTCCGATTCGGCGAGTACGTTCACATGCCCCACCGCCGCGGCGGCACGCTGCAGTTCGGGCAAGGGCAGTAACCATGTCGATGGGCCTCCGGGCACTGGAGAATCGACGAGTTCGGCTGCCACCACGACGTTCCCGGCGTGCGCCACCGCTCGGGCGAGCGCGTCATCTTCCTCCGGAGTTGTTGGATCGGTATAAAGCACATCGAGCGCAATGACTCTGGGCTGCGCCGCTGCAAGCAAGTCGATGGCCCGCGCCATCACGGATCTGGGCCATGGGAACCGGCCCAAGCGCCCGATGCTGGGCTCGTCAATGGCGACGATTGCGATATCGTCCGGGGCGGGCATTCTGCCCCGCGCCCGCATGAGACGATCTCGTGCGTAGCGGTCGATTCCCGGAGCGCTCCAATCCGCCAGCATCCCGGCGCAAGCCGAAAGGACGATGATTCCCACGATCCACGCCGCACGTCTGGAGTTAGTCGTTGTTGGCGCCGCGTTTTTCATCGTCCCTAGAAAACTACGTCGAAGTCTGCGCGAAACCGTCGGATATAAGTGCCAAAGAACTCGCCGTATTGCGGATCGGCTACGTTGCCGTGAACTGCCAGCGCATTGAAGTGATTCGTGAGGTTAAACCCGCTTACCGAGAATCGCAAAGTGTACTTAGGATTGACCTTTATATCTTTGATGATACGCGCGTCCGCGGAGAAGAAGGCCGGAAAGCGAGTGCTGTTGGGCACTCCAACATAGTTTCCTAAAGCATCTGCGCGCGCGTAAGGGAACCCGTTGCGGTATTCGAACATAGGCAGAATCTGCATGTTCCACGGGAGACGTACTCGTCCCCAAGCCAGAAAACGGTTGGGAAGATCGCCCGGCAGCGTGGAATAAATGTTCGGACGGATGAGGGGTAGCGGAAAGTTGCCCAAGAACGATCCAAAATCGTTGAGATCGCCTTGGCTGCGACTACGCGAATAAGAGAAAAAGAGCTGCTGGCCTCCGCTCCACTGGAGGCGGGCTGTGATTTCGGCTGCCCGATATCGGGAGATGCCGTTGCCATTGAGTACCAGTGCGTTCGACGACGCTACAATCTGCGGCTGCAAAGTAACAAGACCCGCGGAATTGCTGTCCGTGAAACTCGCCCGAAGCCTGAACAAGTGCGAAAAAGAATGCTCCAACTGGGAATTGAATGTAGAGCTATGCGGAGCAAAGCTGCCTGCCTCGTTGGCGCCATGGATCAGGGGGAACTGCGGTAACGGTGGAATGCCAGTGAGATTGAGATAAGTGATCGGCGGCGCCAGCAGACTGCCGTCCGGAGCGAAAAGCGAGACCACGCGTTCCGGATAATGGTCAAAAGCGTATACGCTCAGAGGAACGCGATCGTAAAACACTCCGATGCCGGCACGAAAGATAGTGCGGTCGCCTCCAAATGGCGTCCACGCGAATCCAACGCGCGGGGCGATGCGAACACTTTCGGCCAGGTTTTGCCGCTCCACGCGGACTCCGGCGTCAACCACCATCTTCGGAGTCAACGCCCAATGGTCCTGCGCAAACAGAGCCGTTTCTAAGTCGGATTTCGCGTACGGGCCCTTATTGACGAAGCTGATGTTCTCAAGCAGCGAACCGCTGGTATCCACTACGTTGATCGGGCGGCTGGTGAACTCCCCGCCATCGCTGGTACGGGCAGCGGATAACCCGAGCTTGATATCATGCGCTCCGATTTTGTTGACCGGAGCAGGCGCCCAGGTCTCGATCCACTCTGTCCGTCCAGCTTCCCGAGCCTGGGAAGCGAAGTAATTGCCAGTATTCCCGGTGGGTGTCAGGACCATGCCAGATTCGCCCTGCGCACCCACGGTTGCATCGAAGCGTTGCACCGTGATGGTGCTTTCGAGCAGGCTGCGCCCAAGCGAAAGGTGATGAATGAACGCCCCGGCATAGCTCTGCTGCCGGTAGCTCGGAGTCACCGGCTGCGGATTAAAGAACTGCGGATTGACGAAATTGATGTGCTGTGGCGCAGTGTGCAGCGTAGCGGTAAGAAACTGGTTCGGCGAGATGATGTAGTCCAGTTGCGCAAACGAGTTGACCGACTCCTTCTTCGATTCGTTATACGGATAGGGCAGCGTTCGTTCGGGCGTCTTATCGAGATCGTATTGAACAGTCTCGGCAAAATACAGGCGGTTGGCGACGATCGGGCCACCGAAAACGAAACGCGGCGAATCGTCGCGGATGCCCACCATGTGCCAACTGCGAAAACGAAAATCGGGAAGAGGATCGTTCAGGTCGGCGTGCCATTTGTCACCGCCGCGGCGGGTCTCGACGTCGACAACGCCGGCGGTAAAACGGCCATATTGGGCCAGAAATGGCGTTCGCAAGACCTCGAGCGTTTGGACGCTGTCCACGGGAATAGTTTTGCCAAAATCACCGGTAGCTGGATCCGTGACATCGGCCTTGTTGACGATGAATGCACTGCGATGCTCGCTGGTCCCGTTGATGATGATGCCGCCATCGGGCGCGCGTGCAACGCCGGGCAGTAGCGGGAGGGTGTCGGTAACGGTGGCGGGGCGGGACGGCAGATCCCGCACCTGGTTTGGATCGAGTTGCGTACTATCCGAGGAACTCTTGTCGATTGCCGGCGCGGAGTCCTTGACCTCTACTTTTTCGTGCAATGCTTCGGGAATCAGGACAACCAGAGCATCGACTGTGCCGGGTCCACTGAGTTCAACTATTTTGTGGCCGGGTTGCTCGAATCCGCTCTTTGACGCAGTTATCGAGTATTTGCCGCATGGCGTCTGGAGAACCGCCAATCCGGACGAGTCGGTTTGTGCAATAGCGGTTTTCCCGTCCGGTGTTTCGAGTTTGACTTCAGCTTCGGAGATCGACGCACCGGTACTGTCCTGCAGCTTCACGCGAACAGCGCAGTCCTGAGCTGCGATCGGGAACTGCCACAACAGCGCTAACGCAGCGAGTCGGAAGAACATTACGTAGACTGGAGCTAGGCAAGTACATTGCCACGCAAAAACGCAGTGAATCAGAGGCTTGGCTGGAAATCGCTGACGTCACGGCGGCAAGCTGCCGCCCTTTTCGAAAGCGCAACGTGGCACATTGTGATTATGAGTGCCGGGCGATTCTAAAAACCGGCCCGGAACTTGGACGCCTGCACTTGCGGCGTACGCGCCCCGAATTTAATGTCCATGGCCGTGTGCTTGCCGAACTCGAGCTCAGCTCCTCGCGAGATGATGTTCGTGTAAACCGACCATCCCAATCCATACAAGCCCAGAATCCCGCCGACTTCGCGCGACGCCTGCGCTGCCGCCATTCCCAGTAGTCCGAAACCCGCGCCGCCGCCCAATGTGTGTCCGCCGGTATTGCTGTCCGGGGCGCCTGTGATCTTATTCCGGTCGTTGTCCAACGCCCGGCTCGCGATGAGGTAAGAAATGGCGGGCGCAAAAAAGCGAGTCTTGGGCTCGACAGCTTTTACGCCGCCTTCATCGTCGACCTTCAATTTCGTCTGGTTGCCGGTTTCGGCGGCTTCCAGAGTTGCCATGGTGTGGGTGGATGCGATCTGGTTGTTGGGCCGCATCAGACTTGCGGGCAGCTCCAATTCCTGAAAGTTGAATCGCAATCGGCCGCCACGATGGAAGAAGCGGGCCGATTGCGCCACAGTAATTTTGCCGATCAGGTGCGTGCCTTCGGGAACGATTAGTTTCCTGTCGCCCGAGAAAAGCGGCTGCGACACGACAGCCTCCACCGGGTCGCCCAGCGCTGCCGTTTTGGAGTCGAGCGGCGTAATGAGGCGCACATGGACCACGCTGTTGGCAGGGGGTTGTGAACCGAGCATTTTCAGAGAACCAATCTGGAGCGTAGCGCTGCCGAACTGAAGAGGGGTAGACAGTTCGGCGTCGAAACGCGTCCCCTTGCTCACCCACTGCGGATGATAAGGCAGCTTGCTGACGAGAAACTCTTCGAGCCTTTCCTTTTTATCGGGTCCGCGAACGACATCCGCGACAGCTTCTGTCTTTTGATGAATCGCGTCGCTGACCTGCGACTTCAGGCCCTTATTCTTCGTGCCGAGCGGTCCACCATTGGCGGGCTTTTTCGCTTTTCCCCGCGGTGCCTTGTAGATGGTTGAGAGACCGGTTGTCGGAAGTGTGTGCAGATCGATATTGCGCCCATCCGGTAAGACGATGGTCGTGAATTCCACTTCGGCGCGATGCAGAGGAGTGAAATCGCCGCCCAACATCGCGGTGGCGCGCATCATCTTCGATTGGGAATCGAGACGGCTGACCTTGCCCAGCACCTCCGAGCCCGCGGGAATTACTTCGCGATCGAGCACAAATATCGGCTCCAGAAGTTTGGCATGAACTGGTTCATCCAGGCGCTTGGAAAGACGCTGGGTTAGATACACGCGGAGAGGTACGCCGGTTTCTACTGTCAGAGGAATTGTCTCGGTTGCGGGTTCATTGCTCACGGCCTGTTGTGCGAATGCAGAGAGGGCGGAAGCAGTAAGCAGGAAAAATGGAACAAACTGTTTACTGGACATAAAACTTGGTTCACCAATCCTAAGCGCTTGCGGGCGAGTCCATAGGAACTCGAAGCCTGATCTTCGCTGCACGTTGTATTCCGCGCGGTCGTTCGCTAACCGCGCCTGCAATCAGTTCACGCGAAGAGACATTGTCTTATCGAACAACTGCTGAGGTCTTGTAGGAACGCGGCCTGCGGCGGCAATTTGCCGCCGGCATTTCGATGTGAATTGATTGAAGTATTAGATGTTTTGGTCGATATAAAATCGGAGGTTAAATGATCAGTCCAATAACATCAAGCAGCGTCGCCGGTCTCGACGCAGCTCAGACACGCACCGCGGCGTCCACGACGCCCAAGCCTGCTAATCCACCGCAGGATCGAGTGGAGTTGAGTACGAAGGCTCTTTCGGCCGGGGACGTCGATCACGACGGCGACTCTCATTAGCTCTTCTGTCCCACCGCGTGTGCCGTGCTTTTTCGGCACACGTGTTTCCTCGTTCCCTTGGCAGGTTCTTTTTTCATGTGGTCTCTTTCCACCGGAGTTGACTTCGTTCCCGATGCGGCGTTTTGCCGCCGCTACCTCAGATTCGACTAGTCCCCCAATCGGACATGGGCAAATTCCGGCGACGGGAGCGGTAATCCCTCAGCTTAAAATGGGGCAGGATGAACCGCAGAGACGCAGAACACCTGATCGAGGCGCTTTCCAGCAATTGGCAGGCGGAGATGCGCAGCTACCATACCTATGACACCCTCTCGCATGAGGAAACCGATCCCCAGCGCCGGCGCGCGCTTCGTAACTTGGCGCTCGTCGAGAAGGATCACGCCGATTTGTGGGCGGCGCGTCTCACTGGTCTAGGTGCCCATGTCCCCGAGTACGAAGGCCCCGAATCCGGCGACGCCGGTTCGCTCGCCAGCCGCATTGGCGGCCAGGAACTAATGCTACGCCGATTGGAGCTCGAAGAGAGCCGTGACATTGCCCGCTACGGCAAGCAGATTCGAGAGTTGGACGATGAAGCCAGCGTTGCAATCCTGAAGGAGGTTCTTGCCGATGAATCCGATCATTACCTCACACTCAGTGGGCTCATCCGCCATCACCTGCCTACCACGCCGTTGGACTCGGAGCAAGCGCAACAGGCGCTCGACGATTTGGTGGCAGCGCGAGAAGAAGGCCAACGCAAGGCTGCCAGTTGGGTCGGCGACGCAATTTACGGAGTTAATGACGGTCTGGGTGCGATTTTCGGCATTGTCTCGGGTGTCTCCGGCGCAACTCTCGGCAATAGCCATTTTGTACTCATCGCCGGCCTTGCTGGCATGGTTGCCAGTGCACTCTCAATGGGATCGGGCGCTTATCTGGCCGCGAAGAGTAAGCGGGAGATTTATGAGGCCGAATTCGCCCGCGAACGCGACGCTGTCGAGTATAACGAGGCCGAAGCCCGCGAGTTGCTCTCTCTGGCGTATCAAGTACGCGGCCTATCGCCAGAGGATGCCGATCACTTTGTGGGACACATCGCTGAGAGAAAGAACCAGCTTGTCGCGGCGCTCGCGCGCGAACGCCTGAACATTAGCGAGGATGGTCTTAGTAAGCCATGGGTTTCGGCCTCTTCCGGCGCTCTCTCCACTGCCGTCGGAGCTTTCATCCCGGTGATACCGTTTTTCTTCATGGCCGGGCTACCCGCTGTTATTGTCGCTGCCATTATTTCGCTGATAGCTCACTTCGCGGTTGGCGCGGCCAAGTCGCTTATTACTATCCGCTCCTGGTGGAGCAGCGGACTCGAGATGACGTTCGTCGGTGCCATCGAGGGAGCCGTTACTTACGTCATCGGCGTTGGCATAGGGCATATCGCGGGATCATAACCAACGCAAAGATGCTGACGCCGCTGTTTGTCATCGGAACGCGACTGGGACCAACCTGCCTTGCGGGCGGCTACACCCGGGTTAATCAGCGCTGAGCAAGGCGGTCAATTCGGGACTTTCCAAGGTCTAACTTCACTCCTGGTCGCTCATCCTTGTTCATTGTTAGGGGATTATCGGTGTTCAAATCACGATTATTTCGCGGAGTGAGCGTCAGGCCTATCGAACTTACCGAACAGCAGCACCGGACAAAAGCGTTCGGCTCTTTAGAACCTTCAGGTCCGGTTTTAGTCACGTTAGCTTCACAGGCAGTGCTCCCGCAGGCATATAGCTCTCGTCGTTTGGGATGATTTCGCCTTCAGAAACACGCAGAGAAGACGAAGCTCTGCATTCCAAAGGCAGAACGACTTTTGTAGTCCTGACGGCGGTGACGACCTCGGAGAAGCGGGGACTTGATGTCGCAGGCATTGCATAGTGCAGGAAATTGCACGATGAGTTAGAACGTTCACGTCGACACCTGCTATTCCGAGGTGATCAGGCGGGTGGGGACAAGAAGCGAAGCACTTCCGTTAAAGAGCATAGTGCAATTTCCTGCACTATCCTGAACGCATGATCTCGGGCCGGCCAACGAAACGGCGCCCGAAGCAGCCGTTATCATAAAAAGTCATCTTGGAAATCCTCATCACAAGCTAACAACACGGACAAAGAAACGGCGGCTACCTATGAGACTGATTTCTGTTATCAGCTTGGCTCAAATCATCATCCTGTCCGCAGTTCCGAGCCCTCCGAGAATGGCGCCACGAATACTTTATCGCTGTCAGGGGCGCCTCCGACGAGTGCTCGCTGGGAAACCATAAAAAAAGTGAGCGGCGTTCGTGAGATGTTCTGCGCGGATACGGAAAAACAATCGCGAGCGCTTCGCCCCCTAGGCTGGAAACATGGAATCTGTGGACTTCCATGACACCCAAAGGGCAGTTTTAGGAGTCTTAGTAAGTATAGCGTTTTGTCCGCATCTTGTGCGGCGCTGAAGGCGGTAAGGCATTTGCATTTGGCCTTCAAAGGTAAGACTACCGAAGAGATCTACGATGTTTTGATGATGCAGTTGGTGCGCGCCATTCAGAAGTACGATCCTTCGTATACGGACAAAGTGAGAGTTGTAGCGGAGAAGATTGAAGATGCATTCCAGAAACAGTTCACCATCCTTGAGCTCAACGACCGTTTGGACTTTGATGGTAATAAGTATATCCGCATGTTTTGCCGCCGTGGTTTCCTCGAGGCGGTTAAAGGAGGAAAGGGGTTCATACGGTCGGCGGATGTACTGCTGTACTGCTGGCTGTCCATATTGCTGTACAGCAGTCCGTACTTCCGGCTGCCTTTGTTCCCGCCAGATTCCTTCTTCAATGGCACAGAAATCACCCTCGCGTGTTATCTACAGACCTGGTTCCGATGTGATGCCGGCCAATGCTACGAAGAACTGCCAGCCGAGGCCGTGAAGCGATCGAAATCGTTCGCTGCCGCCTGAGCAAGTTCATACAATCGCGTCAGCAGCTCTTCCACGCTGTTGTATTGCACCGTCAACCTTCCTGGGGCAAAGGAGACGCTCGCCGGCAGATCGGCCGCCGTGCCATTCGCAGCCGCCGGCGAAACATAGATCTGCACCGCCGCGGCGCGTCGATACTTCTCCAACTTCACCAAGTGATCGCTCAATCGCCTCTTCCGCTCATGCTCCTGTTCGATGTCCGGGTCGGCCGCCAGATCTTGCAAACGCCGGATCAAATCGAGGCGGTTGAGCAGAACGGTATTGCCTGACCGGTATCCGCCGAAGCGCTGCATCAGATCAATGGCGCGCCGGCGCTGCACACGAAAGATACGTTCGCAAATCGCGCGATCGACGACGGGTGTGTCCAACGACGCTAACTGCTCGATGATAATTGGAATCTCCAGCAACCACCGCGCTTTAGCTGCCACGGAGCTCCTCCTATCCCTTCCTCGATGTTACTGCACATTCGGGCAATTATGACCCGTTTTTCACTTATGCTAATACCCACTAACGTAAGTAATCAGATGATTTTGGGGAGCTCTATACGTTTGGACTTCGAAGTCGTCCGAGGTGACGTGGAACCGAAGACGTCTCGAGTTCCACATTCATACCGGCGAAAGCTCCTTTCCGAACGAGCAGGCGCTCTTTGCGGAGAGGTGGCCGCATGTCACGGTGGAAACGGCGCGGGGCGTCAGCGGTAACCCTGAAGGCGACAGTTCACTTGTCCGGTGATGCCGTTTTCACAACAGCGATCTTCCCACGAATACGCCATGGCCAAGCAGTGACGGCTGCTCTTTCAAGGATTGAGATTTTAACAGGAATGTTGATCGTTAGCAAAGAGGAAAGCTACACAGGGGCCCCAGAGCGCGCAGCGGACTCATAATCCGTATCAGTGCCTTTTCACCGATTGCTACGCGCTCCTACAATCTTCCATTCCGGGATAATTCAAACACTTGCGGGACCTCCCGTAGAACCCCGTCTAAGCAGGGAGGGGGCACAAAAGTGGGCACATATAGGATGTCTATATGAGCAACGATCAAAGGCCAGAGCGAAGTGTGACGATGAACGACTCTTTCTCTCAAAACTCTTCGTGCCCAGGATCGATCTCTCCTGGCGCTACCGGATGCCGGGCCACTGAACGTCTCCGAGAAACCACCAGAGCAGCCTGCGATCGGCGACAGTATTATGGTTGTAGGTTTCAGTTTTGGACCTTCATTGGATCGTGCGGTTTACCGGATTCGTCGACTTCCAACTCTTGGCGCTCCGTAGTAATCTCAGCACCGTCGCCGCCTCCATGACGTTCCAGCACTTCGACCATCGCATCTAGGAGTCCTGCTAATGTTGGATCGCTATCTCGATCAGGTACCCAACCGGTAGTCTCTTGGGTCCCGTCGGGCCATCGAATGATACCCCGGACTTTCCAAACAGTCATCCTAGTGTCATTGTAACGTGGGCTCAGACGTAGCATAATCAAGGCATGGCCACCCTGGAACAGATCATGGCCGCCGAATCGTGGAGCATAGAGTTTTGGGGAACCGCTCTAGACGATGCGCGAAAAGTCGATGGTGTGTGGTACGGACGAAACATCATCACCAAAGAATTCCAACCACTGCGGCCACAAAATGCCGTGATAACGCTGTTTAAGAACCCTAAACCAGTTCGTGAAAAATGACGGTGTCGCTAGAGTGGTTTGCGATAGCTGATCAGGCCCGGCACGAAGGACTTCGGCTATTGGCTCTAACGGCGGTTTGACCGGACCTTCGCGCCGAACCCGCGCTTACGTGCACGTTGCCATGTCTGATGCGGAGACGGACCAACATCATCCTCCTCCAGATGGCCGGTGGCTTCGTTCGGGCTGCACCACGGAATTCTCCAACTTGCCCAAACTGAGCTCGTCGCGTCGAACACGCTGTACATACGGAGCTTGACACAAAGAACGTATGGAAAGAACCGGGCAAGTGCCCGGGTGTGTCCGGAAAGAACCCTGGGAAGTGTGTCGAAGTAGTTCTCAAGCTGATTCGGATCGCAGCGACATTTGCGTCGGCGCAACTTCGCAGAACGGAAGGTGGAAGGGATGATGGGTTCTCTATGCGGCAGCGCCCACTGTTCGGATTGCAACGGACTTCTCAATGAGATCGACCATGAAAATGCAGTACAGCTTGCCGTTATAAGTGACACCGACAAATCCGGGGAGACTGCTCGTATCGTTCAGACAGAGCCGCGCCCCAACGGGCAGCATGAATATCTCTCCCCGACCGTAGGGGTTGAACGCAACGGCAATTATTGCTTTCGTAAGCTGGAAGACGTCCGTCATCTGCTTTGACCTCTTTGGAAGCATCGACGATAGCAGTCGCCCGCGCAGGTAAGAACCCGGCAAGCGCCTAGTATTCCGGGTTCAATTGCCTAAGGAGGGCTTCATCGGCTTGATGGAAACGGCTGAAAAACACGTCGAACCCTCTTTTTTGGGGGGCGCGACAACTAACCAGTCACGCGTGATACGATTTCCGTGTTGTACCATGCCGTCGCGCGAATCGGCCCTGAAGATCCTACGAGAGCAGCTTGCGAAAGCCACAGAGGAATCGCGAGCCGCTCGGAACGATTCAATGCCGTCGTGAATGAGTCCCCGAGCGGCCTGCCGCATCCAGATGGGTCGCAGCGCATCTTCAATGCGTCCCGCGAGTATTCAGCCGCGTTTGCCGAATTGATGCGTGCGATGGAACGGCTGAACAACTTGATCGTCAACGACACGATCCCGGACGACGTCAAAAGCATGAGCATGGACGAAAACGATGAATGAGAGAACCGCAGGTGAGCCTCGTGTGGTTGGTTAAAGGACAGGAGGCCGCGATATTCGAGTTCTTGCGTCTGAATCTGGAGGTGGGCTTCATATTTATCGAGACCGCCAAGACCGAAGCCATATCCGATCCTGAGCAGAGCGCGACCGCGCTCGCGAAATCCCGTAAAACCCTTGATGCGGTACGGCAGTCCGCCGACTGTATCGAAGACACACAGATGGAAGCAGAGATCTACGCCATGGCGGATCGGCTCGAAGCGGCGCTGGTCGGTTTTAACAAGAAAGAATGAGCCCGTGCATTGGAGCAGATTTCATGAGCGGCACGCCCAGTTGACAGGGACTCCTTGAAAGGCAAAAAAGCGGTCCGCGCAAGCACCGTTTACGCGGTCCACATCGTCTAGCTTGGAAGCTGGTTGCCTATTTGAACCGATCTAAGATTCCCATCGGCGGCCTCCAGCCGAAGCTTTACGGCTGTATTCCGGTGGCCCAAACTGATATGCTTTGGGAACTCGCAAAAAGACTCTGAGACTCCAGTCATAGCGAGTTAGCGGGTGCGCTTCACTCTAAGCGCACTCGCCTGGGCAACATAGACGTGCTTCGCGCATACCCTATTCATGGGCCGTCGTTCGAAAACATGACGAGAATTCACGCGATCATCACCGCTCTGCACGCTGAACGTGAGCGCGTTGACCGGGCCATACGCAGGTTGGAACGACGGGCTCTGGCACTGCAGCCACGCAACCCGCAGAACCGTGGCCGAAAGAACATGCCGCCCGAGGAACGAATGGAGGTTTCGCGGCGTAAGACCGCGTATTGGGCGACGAGGCGGAACGAGCGTCGCGACCATGAATGAACGACCGGGGGGGGCACCCGATGCATTCACTCGCCGGACACCCGTTCCCACACCTCACGCACGCTCGACGCCAGAGCATGCATCTCTCCTAGGTCTTGCGGCTTGGCGAAAAATGCATCCGCTCCTAGGGCCATGGCGGCACTCTGCTGAACGGGATCACTCAGGCCAGAAAGCACGATCACTGCGGCGATCGCCCCGCCGTGACGACGTAGGTTCTTGATAGCTTGCAACACCGCGATCCCGTCTACTTTCGGCAGGTTCAGATCCAACAACACCAACTCGGGAAGTGGAAAGCCTGTGAAGGGCGGGTCGTTATGCAGGAATGCGAGAGCCTCGTTGCCGTCGGCAGCAACGGTTAGGGAATGTTGAAGGGTAGACTCCTTCAGGACCAGTTTTGTCATCCTTGCGTCAGCCGCATTGTTCTCGACGAGGAGCACACGTATCAGCGGTTTTTTCATCTTTGACTGTCAGTGCCGGTGAGAAACGGAGCCATTTGGGCCGGCGAGAGCCGGAGCCAATGAGACCAGACAAACATTCATTGGCGGGGACGCGGTAAGTACTCTAATTCAGATTCTAAAGATTTGCTTGAAAACTCTTCGCTCTCGCCGCACAATGCTGGACAGCGCTAACGCTCATGCCCACGTTGATGAACTGCGGTCTTGGAAGCGCCCCAGGTGTACCGTGTCGATCACCGGCAGCCTACGACAATTTACGTCTCTGTCCGTTAATCATTCGATCTCCTACACTACGGCATCCCTGCGGTTCGGTGCTCACGTCCCTACTGACGGCGCTGGAGGGTACCTCTCTGTAGTCGACGTTATTGGTCTGAATGCTCCGTTCGGCGGGTTGGCGGCCTTGGCGAAGCCGCGCGTTTTTAGTGTGTCTCGCCGACGGTAGTTGCGGCTCTGGTACCCTCCTAAAACGGCGAGACCGGCTCCCTTTTATCCCGGCACTAACATCTTTGACTAGACTGCGAATATAAAACGCGTGGAACTTCGTGCAGATCATGATTTCGGATGATCCAGAGGACGTTTTTCTCAGCTTCGAAACCGTTAGGAACGATTTCCGCGGGGTCGGGGTTAGTCTAAATCCAAACTCGCACTTGGGAAATCAACCCGAGAAAACTTATTTGATCTGTGATAATAGTAGCACGACGCTCGTGGATACATCGAAAAACCGGGTTAAGTTCTAAGTCCCAGTTCAAATCAATATGCGAATCGCACATGGCATCCGAGTTCCGGGGGTTGCGAACGGCCTGGTTCTCGGATGCCGGGGGTGTGCGATGGTCAGGCAGCCGTCAAATGCGGCCTGCGCCTGATGTCTACTATGTTGTTGAGAAGCTTTAAGCGCCAAGTGGCGTTGAATTTTCCATCAAGATTCTGCGGATAACGCGGTACTGGGTCTCGTGTTTACGGACGGCTAAATGTTCGATGCGACGGCGGCATCAGCTTGTTCTTCGAGATCGCGTGATCGAAGTTGTTCCAGTGCGGCAAACCAATCGATTTCAGGTGATCCTTCTGGACACCCTCTCGCTTCCCAAAGCTCGTATGCTAATGCGGCGATGTCCTGTTCGCGAAGGTCGTTCGTGGCTTCTGTGATTTCCTGGTCGGCATTGCCATGCGGATCGGCTTCCGCAGCGACAGCTGCTGTTTTAGCATTCCCTGTGGTCATGAGGTAGATCCTTAATGCAACCGTAGAATTTGCTCGGCAGAGAACGTATCCGGGAGTGTGTGTTGACCTCAACGACAGCGGCGCGGAGGAACTGCAAAACCGATAAATTTCGCCAAATGTGGTCCACCGAAAGTATACACCTCACCGCGTTCGCGTGGTAGGGGCTCCTGACTGGCCTTCTCGATCGCTGGACGCTAGCCTGGGTGAACAACCGCTGGATATGACCCAGATCCTACTTACGATGGGGCACAGTTCGCGGGCGACTTTCGATCACTAAAGAAAACATGGGTGTTTCTTTCGGCAGGAAACGCGCTCTTGCCTGAACGCCCCATCCATGGCAATCCTGTTGATCTGCGCCATCTGCAACGAGATCTTGGAGCTCCAGGGCTGCACAGATGTGCAATCCGTCTGGGATCGAGTCCGGGAGAATGGTTGGAGGGGCACACGAAGGGGTTGGTTGTGCACGGAACACTCTCTGTGGCTGAGCCCGACTGCGCAGGACGGTTGAAACGGTCCAAGGTCGCACCAGGAACAAACGTCGAGGAAAATACCGATATAACAAGTAGGCGATGGACCATCGGCCAGATCGGTTTGAGGTCTTCATTGTCGAAGACAATCCGGGCGATACGATGTTGATCAAGCAAGCGTTCAATCAACACGCGTCCGACCCGACATTACTCTCCGGTGTGCCGACAACGGTGAGCAGGCGATTGATGCGCTGCGTGAGGGGTATCGACCTCGCTGATCTTACTGGACTTAAACATGCCGAAGATCGATGGGCACAGCCTATTGGCGTGGATTCGATCGCCTAATGTAAACCTACAACCCAGAGCCGATTGTGGTGGTGTTCAGTTCTTCAGTCCG
Organism: Bryobacterales bacterium; assembly: GCA_963802915.1. Taxonomy (GTDB): domain Bacteria; phylum Acidobacteriota; class Terriglobia; order Bryobacterales; family Bryobacteraceae; genus JAICMB01. The sequence continues at coordinate 42,176 of CAWDKQ010000013.1, read as the reverse complement.
TGAGAGCGAGTTGCAGGCGATGGTCGAGGCGGGAGCGAATCAGTACATCAAGAAACCCTTCAACGTGGACGAGTACTTCGCCGAAGTCGGGCAGATCATCGAGAAATGGTTGAAGCCGAACGACTGACGGGATTCTTGATCACTTCTCACTCGCGTCGGATTCGGTTCTCAACGTCGCGATCTTCTCGATCCAGGGCTGGATATGAGCGACGGCTTGGTGATACGTCTCTATGTCGTATCCTTTCACAGCGTAGGCATTGGCTCCAGCCGCCAAGGCGGCATCGATGTCGGATGGACGTTCCGACGAACTGAATATTAGAACAGGAACGTGATCTTTACCGCTTTCCCGGAATCGCTTCAACACTTCAAGACCGCTTAGTTTCGGAAGATTGAGATCAAGTACGATCAGATCAGGTTCGTTGTGGCCGTCAGCCAGAAGCCGCGCTGCCCGCTCGCCATCTTCGGCAACGGATAGATCCACGAAAGCCGGGCAACGTTCCATAGCCCTCCGAAACAAATACACATCGGCTGGATTGTCTTCGACCAGGAGGACTCTAACTCGATTCTTATTTTCCTTCACCGAGTCCAACATCGATGATGGAGGGCTTAGATGCGGTTCGTCAAGAACTAGAAGGAAAAAGCTCAACGCGGTGTAATTTACCCCACGGTAAGAGTTACCCGTTCACTATCTCTTTTCCACGTTTCTCGAGATCGATGCGAAAGACAAGAACGTGTCTTCCTTCCCACACGGCCTCGACGAAGGCATTCTCAGGTGATGCATTCAGCACTTTTAAACGCGAGTTTGCTGGGAGCGTCACCAGCGTTCGCCCGTAGCTGCTGACGTTGTCCTCGACATCACACATCCCCAACAAAGGCGACGTGAGCTTCCAGACGGCGCCGCGTTGCATTTTTACCTCGATTGACGCGATGAGTATATGACCAACGCAAGGCAGGTGCAAGGGTTTGGTTATCCAACTGTCGTGGATGAACCCTGCGCATCTGTAGGGAGGAAGATCCATTGCCCGACGCAAAGCTTCATGGCATAGTCGCAACGGTGGTGGGGATGGTCTGGTACTTAGTCTTCGTCGTTTGCTTTATCTCATGATTCGTCTTCGTTATTCGAGCGAAACGGCACGAGCAGCGGCTGTCACATGAGATGCGGTATCACATGCGGCGGTACTTCAGTGACGACAGGGAGTAGATCGCGCCCGTGAACGGATTTCCCCTCCGGCCCACAGTCACCTCAGGCGTGGACCAGATCCTTTAGACTCGATCCCCTAGGGGAATACCTAGTAAAAGCCGCGAATAGCACCTTACCTTACAGATTATTATTTAAATATTCATCGACAATATCTATAACAACTGTTACAATTAGAAGCCGCCCAAGAAGCCCAGCAGCCTTTTGTCCGACAGAAAGAAGGACATGCATTATGTCCAACCCTTCACTCGGTCACGAATGGCCGGTGCCCCGCAACCAGATCGAAATCTTGGTAGTTGAAAGCAACCCTGCCGATACCCGGCTCACCGAGGAAGCGTTCAAGGCCGCCGGTATGACGAGCGGGTTTCGCTCTGTTACGGATGGGGATGATGCGCTCGATTACGTCCACAAGCGTGGCAAGTATGAGCACGCGCCCACCCCGGATGTGATTTTCCTTGATCTTTCTCTTCCGAGGGTGTCCGGGCTTGAAGTCTTGAAAGCGATCAAATCGACGCCGCATTTGATGCATATTCCGATTGTGGTTGCTTCGACATCCGACGATCCTGAACATGTCAGGGCTGTTTATGCATTGAACGGAAACTGTTTTATCCGCAAACCCGACGATCTCACTCATTTCTTAAAGTTCGTGGAGACCTGCTACGAGTTTTGGGGTTCTGTGGTCACGTTGAGTCCGCCTCGCGATCCAGGACCATACTGTCGTGTCTCGCCGGGCGCTTAATGCCATGGCACGAATGGCGAACGGTCCTAGAACGCCCTGTCGATTACCTCAAAATTCAACAAGGTCCGGCTGCGTCGCGATTCGAGCCGCCAGTAATCACGCCGTCGCGGGCTGCGATCTGTTACCGCCGGATTCGGACGTTGAACTCTTTCGCGCCGTTATTTCAAGAATCTGAAGCTCACCTCGGGGATCACCCAAAACCGGCCATACGGGATCACCTGAAAACCGGCCAATGAAAAACTGAGTCAGGACGTTGACTGACGGAGAGTATTCTCCGTCGATGTGAGCAACGTCTTGAACGAGAAAAAGAAGCAAGAAGTCATCGCGTTGGGGCGGCTGGGATGGTCGCTGCGGCGCATCGAAAAAGAAACCGGTGTCCGGCGTGAAACTGCGGCCGGATATCTAAGAACAGCCGCCATTGCGGTTCGGCCGCCCGGCGGATGGGGCAAACGAGCGGCGCAAGACTCAAAACCGGCCAATGGCGTGACCACCGACTCTGGCGGCCCAAAACCGGCCAATGAGGTGATCCCCGACTCTGGCGCCGATCCTCCGACGCAAACCACGACGGCAAGTACCAGCGAGCCCTATCGCGAACTCATCCAGCATGCGCTGAGCCAAGGTCGCAACGCCAAGGGGATCTGGCAGGATCTGGTTGACGACCACGGCTTTACCGGCGGATATCAGAGCGTCAAACGCTTCATCAACAAGCTCCATGGCTCGCCGGAAAAACAACCCTGCGCCGTCATCGTCACGGCGCCCGGCGAAGAAGCGCAGGTCGACTACGGCGAAGGCCCCATGGTTCGCGATCCCCAATCCGGCCGTTACCGCCGCACCCGCTTGTTTGTGTTGACGCTCGGCTATAGCCGCAAGTGTGTCCGGCTGATCGTCTTCAGTTCCAGCACGCGAACCTGGGCCGAGTTGCACGAGACGGCGTTTGCCCGAATCGGCGGCGTGCCACGCGTTCTCATCCTCGACAATCTGCGCGAAGGTGTGTTGAAGCCGGACATCTACGATCCCACCATCAACCCGCTCTATCGCGACATGCTGGCGCATTACCACGCCGTGGCGCTGCCCTGCCGCATCAAAGATCCGGATCGCAAAGGCAAGGTCGAGTCCAGCGTTGGTCATGCGCAGAAGACACCGCTAAAAGGAAAGCGCTTCGAAACCATCGAAGAAGCGCAAAGCTACCTGGATCGATGGGAGGAACATTGGGCCGACACCCGCATTCATGGCACTACCAAACGCCAGGTTGCGGCGATGTTCTCAGAAGAGAAACCTGCGCTGTTGCCGCTTCCCGTCGAGCCATTCCGCTATTACCAATACGGTGAACGCGCGGTGCACATGGATGGCTGCGTCGAAGTGGAAGCCGCCTACTATAGCGCCCCGCCTGGCTGGATTGGGAGACGAGTCAACGTGCAGTGGAATCGACGGCACGTGCGCTTGCTCGATCCCAAGACCGGCCAACTGCTGCGCGAACACTTGCATCAACCTCGCGGCGCACATCGCATTCTTGCTGAAGACCGCCACAAGAAGACGCCGTTCACCACACAACAACTGCTCCGGCGCGCCGAGAATGCCAGCGATTCTATCGGCGTGCTCGCAAAAACGATGTATGCGCAGAAAGGACAGCCCGCCGTGCGCCGCATTCAAGGGGTTCTCTCTCTCGCCAAGAAATACGGCGCCGCGGCAGTGGACGATGCTTGTTCGGCCGCGCTTTCCTTCGAAGTCTACGAATACCATTTCGTCCGCCGCTATCTCGAACGCAAAGGACCAGCGCCACTCTCGCTACGGCAGGTCGATCCGTTGATTCGCCAACTCACGCTGTATCGCGACGTCATCGAACAGCGAACTCAATCGCAGTCTGAAACCAACCTGGAGGGAAATCCGGAATGAATCTGATTGAACTACAACGCGCACTCGGCCAGCTCCGTTTAGGCGGCATGGCTGCCGTGCTCGAAACCCGTCTCAAGCAAGCACAGGCGGAAGCGATGCCGACGCTGGATCTGATCTCGTGCCTGATCTCGGATGAACTCACGCGCCGTTCCGACCGCCTGCTGGATCGCCGCCGCAAGCAAGCCGGCTTTCGAGACGCCCACAAAACTCTAGACAACTTCGACTTCACTTTTAATCCCAAGATGAATCGTAGTCTCGTTTTTGATCTCGCGACCGGCGCTTTCATTACACGCCGCGAAGATGCGCTCTTCCTCGGTCCCGGCGGCACTGGCAAGAGTCATCTTGCGCAAGCCATCGGCCACGCTGCCATTCAACAAGGCCACCGCGTGCTGTATCGCGAAACACACCTGCTGCTCGAAGAACTCGCCGACGCCGTTGTGGACGGTACGCGCAAGCAGTACATGGAGTCGATTGCATCGGTCCCGCTGCTCATTGTCGACGACTTCGGCATGCGCAAACTTCCGCATACCGCCGCCGAGGATTTGCTAGAAATCGTGATGCGGCGTTATGAGCGTGCCAGCACGCTTCTCACATCGAATCGGCCCGTAGAAGACTGGGGCAAACTGCTCGGCGACAATGCCGCTGTCAGTTCCATGCTCGACCGCCTGCTGCATCACGGACACGTGCTGAAGTGCGGGCCGCGCAGTTGGCGCACCAAGACTGCGTTGCCGGCTGCGGAGTGATCTCAGATGAGAACTCAAGAAATAAGGAAGGAGGCTTCTTTACTGCGAGGACTCTGCCCTCGCGCTCCCGGGATTTATCGCTTTCGCGCCAGAATGGCTCAAAAGCCTGGCGGGCGACTCGGACGCCGCCCAGCCATTCCAGCCTCTGGGTCGGCGCTCGGGTCGCATCCCTGCGGTGCCCTGTCTTCCGCCCAGGTATTCGTTAGTATATGTCCGGTCATTCCCGCTGCGGAAAACCCGTTGTCACTGGCTGTCCGGACAAGGTATAAATGAGCTTGTCCTGACTCAGTTCCATTGGCCGGTTTTGAAGTGATCCTCATTGGCCGGTTTTGAGGTGATCCCCGAGGCTCACCCCGCAACGACTGCGCAACGAAGGTTTGGAGAGCTGCTACCGCTTCGTCGGGAGTCGTTCCGCAGAGATCGGTTTTAATCGACCCATCCAAGTGCCAACGGAACAGCCGGTGGTGGTCCATTTACAGGAAAGAGGGGCATCATGACATCCCGGAGAAGAGTGACTGCTCCCGATAGCGCCCTTCAGCGCTGCGTTCGGCTTCTGGCCGCCGGTCGTCTTTCAATTCGAAGAGAGCCGGTTGCTGGGCCTGCGCGAACGACTTCTTCTGCTCGCGACGAAGCTACAACACGTGACGCCAGAGATAGTGCTTCCCGTCGATCTCGATGAATCGCAGGCGGCTCGTGGTATCGGAGTTTCTTCGGCGAGGTGAGGATAGGCGGCGATGAGTTGGTCATGGAAGGCGATGGCTTTCGTGGTGAGATTAACAAGAAGAGTTCGGCGGCGACGCTGGCACCGTGCATAGTCTTAGACCATAAGTTGCCCGGCGGAGGATTAGTGCAGGTCGAACTTTTCCATTTTGTATCGCAGTTTATGACGCGTAATCCCCAACAAGATGGCAGATTGTGGACGGTTGCCGCCGGTCTTCTCTAAGGCATCAAATACGAAACGCCGTTCCTGCTCCGCCAGGCATGTCCGCTGAGAAATGAGCAGAGGATCGTTTGTGGGACAGACCGCGATGGGCAAGCTGGCCGGACGGATCTGTCCGGTATCTTCAAGGATCATGCCACGCTCGATCGCGTTCCGCAGTTCACGCACATTGCCGGGCCATTGGTGGAGCAACAACAGATTCTCAGCTCGGGCCGAAATGCCTTCGATCTGGCGCTTGAACTTGCGGTTGTAGTGATCGACGAAGAAATTCGCCAACGGCAGTATGTCCTGCGGACGGTCTCTCAGAGGCGGCACGATGAGTTGGATAACGTTCAAGCGATAGTAAAGGTCCTGCCGCAAGGCTCCGTTTTGCACTGCTTTCCGGAGGTCCTTATTCGTGGCGGCAATGACACGGACATCGATAGAAGTATCGCGCAGGCCGCCTATCCGTCGAAAGCAGTGGTTTTCAAGCACGCGCAACAGTTTTGCCTGGAGTGGAAATGGAAGCTCCGCGATTTCGTCCAGAAAAAGAGTGCCCTGGTCTGCCAACTCGAGCAAGCCAACCTTGCGGGCACGGGCATCGGTGAAGGCGCCTTTCTCGTGGCCAAACAACTCGCTCTCGAGCAATGTTGCGGGGATCGCCGCGCAGTTGATCGCCACGAACGGTTGGGATTGCCGGACGCTCCAATCATGCAACGTTCTGGCGATCAGGTCCTTACCAGTTCCGTTTTCACCCTCGATCAGAATCGAGGTCACGTCACTTATGGCTACCCGCTGTACAAACTTGACCAGGTCAAGCATGGCCTGTGATTCCGCGACGATCCGTCCGCCGGCGTTCGCGGCCTGCGGAGCGAAGTTCTTCACGGTAGCGACCATGCCTTCCAAAGCTCCCGTGTCATCGAGTAGCGGAACGGTTCGAACAACCAACATCCGTTCCGGGGCATTTCTCGTATGGAGCGCGATGGTTCCTGTCGACAGCATGGCGGCCTTGGGGCCGGCACATCGGAAGAACTCGTGGCAGTGTTTACCGATCATTTCCGCGCACGGCACACCGAACAGACGCTGCGCGGATTGATTCACACCGACAATCCGCAGGCTTTTGTCATAGAGAAAGAACGAGTCGGAGAGTTGGTCGAAGAGGGTTTCAAGGATCTCCGGCCGGCGCAATATTGCAGCCGGGATTGAACGCGAATCTGCTCTTGACAGGCAGTATAGTGCCCGCGTCTGGACGGCAGCGGAGGCCATGTTTTAGCATGCAGCGGGATTCAAGCTGGCCACAACTAGGAGAAACCCTAGCCTGAACAACCTTGTCGTCTTGAGTGATTTCGCGCGCAGAGCGTACGCTAATAACTTAGGGAATCGAGCGGGGAAGCCTAGGAGGTTGCCGGATTCTGATTGCGCCGGAAGACTGTTAAGGTTGATACTTCCGAGGAAGATAAAAGCAGATGGCAGACCTGTTTCAGCTTACAAAGGTAATTACTGGCATTCGATTCAGCCCCGAGGGAAGGGGATTATTAACTACCTTGCCCATTGATGCGCAACTGAGCCTCATCGGTCAAAGCAGTATGCCGGGGTTTCTCGATGTCACCTACGATAGCAATCTGTACCGCATTTTCCTGGCGGATCTGATTGCGAGATCGGTGAACATGCGAACGATGGCCGCGGCCGTTTAATTCTGTTTGCGAGCCGCCGCCGTTAAAGAAATCGCGTCGCGACTTAACAAGAAACTAAGGCAGGTGCAAATTACTTGGCCCGGCTGGCTCAGCCGATCTGGAGTGGCGCCGATTTCGTCCGGGACAACCATTTCCGCGGTCTTGCTCCCGTCCCCACGGCGCTGTCATGCGAGACAACCGGATCGCGAACTGAAGTGATCAGACGTACTTAATAACTTGTCCCGGTTCGTTTGCGCAGTCGCGCGCCGATCGCGGACGCCTTGTTCCGGGGTTGCTTCCCGAAAAAACCAGTCGTTTGCCTAGTATTTTCGTACATACTCCTGTGTCAATCTTGTTGCGTACAGCGTGTGTGACGCGACGAGCTGAAGTCAGACTGACGACGGCCCGTCTCCGCATCAAACATGGCAGCGTGTGAGTGAGTGAAGGCGCGGCGCGAGGGCCCGGCCGGCCCGCGGTTACAGCGGAAGGCCGGTGTCCTCGCGCGCCTCCTCACACGTTGTCCTGAAGTTGGTTAAAAAAACTTGAACAGCAGTAAGTCAAATGGCTTGCGAGACGATCAGCCCTATAGGCCCGCTTACGTCCGAGAATCCTTCGGGCCCGTTGCCTTGTTCTTCCGCCTACCCAACGAGGATGAGGCCGTCGCACTGGCTAACGATGCGAAGTTCGGCTTGGGCGGCTCCGTGTTTACAGCGGGCATAGAGCGGGGAAACACGCCTGGACGCTCCCGCTTAACCGATATTTGCCGATTTGATTTGGAAACGAGGGGTTAGCCATGACATTAAAGATGCAGGCCGCGGTTGTCGAACAGTTCGGCAAGCCCATGGTCCTTCGGGAATTGGACATTCCGACCCCGGGGCCGGGCCAGATCCTGGTGATGACGGAGGCGTGCGGCGTGTGCCACACCGACCTCCATGCCGCGCACGGGGACTGGCCGTTGAAGCCCACACTTCCGTTCATTCCCGGCCACGAGGCCATCGGCCTGGTAGCCGCTGTTGGAGCGGGTGTGACGATCGTGAAGGAGGGGGACCGGGTCGGGGTGCCGTGGCTTTATTCGGCATGTGGTCATTGCGAGTATTGCTTGCAAGGTTTCGAGACGGTTTGCCCCGAGGCGCAGTTTGGCGGCTATACCAGGAACGGCGGCTTCGCCGATTATCTACTCGCCGATCCGAATTACGTCGCCCATGTGCCTGCCGGCCTTACGTCCACTGAAGCCGCGCCCCTCATCTGTGCCGGCATCACTACTTACAAGGGGATCAAGGAATCCAAAGCTAGACCTGGCGAATGGCTCGCGATCTCGGGCGTTGGAGGCCTCGGACATCTGGCCATCCAATACGCGAAGTGCATGGGACTGCTGGTGTGCGCAATCGACATCAATGATGGCAAGCTCGCCCACGCCAAGCGCCTCGGCGCCGACATGATAGTGAATGCGAAAACCTCCGACGCGGCAGCCGCTGTCAAGAAGGAGACCGGCGGCGGAGCCCATGGCGTGCTAATTACGGCACCCTCGCTCATTGCGTTCAAGCAGGGCGTAGGTATGACGCGAAAGCTCGGAACCTGCGTTCTGGTCGGACTGCCTCCGGGCGAATTCCCCGTCCCGCTGTTCGATGTGGTGGCGAACTGTATCACCATCCGCGGTTCGTTCGTCGGAACGCGCCAAGACATGGCTGAAGCGCTCGCCTTTGCCGTGGGGGGCAAGGTTAAAGCCGATATCGAGCTACAGCCGCTGTCGTCGATTAATCAAATCTTCGACCGGCTTGAGCATGGCGACGTGCCGTCACGCGTAGTATTAGAATTTGCGTCCGAACGACAAGTACATCCGGATGTGTCTAATTTCAAAGAGGACGATAGATTCGTTCTTGCGAGCACGGGCGCTAAGTAGGGAAGTACTTATATCAATTTCTTGCGCAGCAACCAGACTTTGATCAATTGTGTAAGTACCATGTAACTGAGTAGTGTCACCACCAGGATCGGCCAATAGAGACTTGGCAAGCTCGTGAGACCCAGAGCGGAAGCCAGTGGAGAATGCGGCAACCACACTGCCAGCGCCATGATGGATAGCGTTGTGACCGTCAGCGGCCAACTCGCCCGGCTTTGAATAAACGGGATCTTATTCGTACGAATGACGTGGATAATAAGCGTCTGCGTCATCAGGGACTCGACGAACCAGCCGGTCTGAAATACCTTCGCTCGCGAAGGGTCCCAACAGTTGAAAACCCAGAGCATGACAAAGAAAGTGGTGTAGTCGAAGATCGAACTGATGGGGCCAATGTACAGGATGAACCGAGTGATCTCGCTGATGTTCCAGGGCCTGGGGCCCGCCACTTGCTCTTCATCCACGGCGTCGATCGGAATCGGTACCTGCGAGCATCGTACAGCAGGTTGTTGGTCAAGATCTGGATCGGGGCCATCGGGATGAAAGGGAGAAGGGCGCTTGCCCCGAGAACGCTGAACATGTTGCCGAAATTCGAGCTCGCTCCCATCCGAATGTACTTTAGAATGTTTGCGAAGACTTTCCGGCCCTCGATCACGCCCCCTTCGAGCACCATCAGGTCCTTCTCCAGCAAAATCAGATCGGCCGATTCCTTCGCGATGTCCGTAGCTGTGTCCACCGAAATTCCGATGTCCGCGGCTCGCAAGGCGGGAGCATCGTTGATTCCGTCACCCATGAATCCGACGACGTGTTTCTTGGTCCTGAGCGCCTGAATGACCCGCTGCTTGTGGGCGGGAGAGAGTCGCGCGAAGAGCGTGGACTTCTCCGAGGCATCGGCGAGTTCGGCATCGGACATTTTTTCTACGTCGCTGCCGAGTAGCATGGGGTCGGCAGAGAGCCCCACATCTCTGCAGACCTTGCGACTGATGAGTTCGTTGTCCCCAGTCAGGATTTTCACTCCCACGCCGTGCTTACGAAGAGCCTCAATGGCGCGGCCCGCAGTGTTCTTGGGCGGGTCGAGAAACGCCACGTACCCTTTGAGCACGAGTTCCCGCTCGTCATCTCTTGAGCAGGACTGTTTCCCCGGCAGTTCCTTTCTGGCGACGGCCAGGACGCGGAAGCCATCGTTGCTGAGACTCTCGTACTCTTCCTTCAGCCCGACCATCAGTTTGGGATCCATAGGGGACAGCTTCCCATCCAGCTCGAAATGAGAGCACTGATGGAAAACCTCTTCGGGAGCCCCCTTAGTAAAGAGGATTGCTTTGCCTTCCGGGTCCTGCACTAGAACGGACATCATGCGCCTTGTGAAGTCGAACGGGATTTCATCCAACTTCTTATACTTCTCGACGACCGCTTTCCCGTGGAAGTCGGGACTGTCCAGGATCGCACGATCGAGGAGGTTCTTGAGGCCGGTCTGGAAATAGCTGATCAAATAGCCATCCAGCAGAACTTCCTCGGTTTCACGCCCGGCGACGTTGCAATGACGCTGCAGCACGACGCGGTCCTCCGTGAGAGTGCCGGTCTTATCCGTGCAAAGGACGTCCATGCCCCCGAAGTTCTGAATGGCGTTGAGACGCTTGACGATCACTTTCTTGCGGCTCATGGCGAGCGCGCCCTTGGCGAGGCAGACGGAGACGATCATGGGCAACATCTCGGGAGTGAGGCCCACGGCCACGGCCATCGCGAAGAAAAAAGCGCTCTTCCAATCGTGCTTCGTGAATCCATTGATGAGGAAGACGAGGGGCACCATCACCGCCATGAACCGGATCATGAGCCAGGTGAAGCGGGTGAGGCCCTTATCGAAGCTGGTCGGCGCCTGGGCCGCGGTAATGGAGCTGGCCATGCTTCCGAGATACGTGCGGACTCCGGTTGTAACTACTACCGCGGTCGCCGTGCCGCTTTCGACGCTGGTGCCCATGAAGCACGTGTTCTTGATCTCCGCGGGCGTGCTTGCGGCTTCAGTTTGAGCTTCGTGGAACTTCTCGACAGGAAACGATTCGCCGGTAAGGCTCCCTTGGCTAACGAAGAGGTCTTTCGAGGAGAGCACGCGCACGTCACCGGGAATCATGTCGCCGGCGGACAGCTTGATGATATCCCCGGGCACCAGATCGCGGAGCGGCATCTCCTTCGCCGAACCGTCCCTAATAACGGTGGCAGTAACGTGAATCATGGCCTTGAGCTTCGCGGCAGCCGCGTCGGCCCGAGCCTCCTGGACGAACCGCAGCACGACGCTGAGCACTACCATCGCGGCCATCACGGTTCCGGCCCGCGCGTCGCCTGTACCGTACGAAATCGCCGATAGACTCGTCAGGAGGATCACAAGCGGGTTGCGGATGATTTTCAGCAGGCGTCCAAACCAGCCTTGCTGCCGCTCTTGCGCCACCTCGTTTGGGCCTACTACGCGGGCGCGCTCTTCGGCTTCCGATTGCGTCAAGCCGGCGGGATTCGTCCGCAAAGACAGCAGGAGTTCTTCCCCGTCCTTCGAAGCAGCTTGAATGACTGCCGGCGAAACACGAATGTTCTGGTTGTTCGCCTTCGGATGAGACTTTGGCTCGTCCTGGCGCGCTGGTGGTGCATTGACGCCCGCGACCGCCGCGCCATTCGCCTGGGGCATTGTCATCGTTCCTTAAGACGCTTTCAGTGGGCGGCGCGGCGCGGCATTGATGAGACGCCGCCCCCCGAAAGCCGTGCCTATTGAGTGCGTTCAGCCGAGTCGCGGCGTAGCGCCCTTTCAAATCTTTGCGCGACCGCTGGTGTTTTGAAGTCGCCAGTTAGAATTTCGCGATTGGTCGCATCGTGGCCGTAGAGTTCTCTATTGGTTTCTCCGTCCGGACGAAGCGTTGCTCCTTCCAACGATATTCCCGCGAAGAGCCCACGCGCGCGGGAGTATGACAGCATCTCCGCGTTCATCTCGGCGTCGGTCTGTGCGGCCGCGTCGCGGCCAACCGGGCCCGCCGCCGCCGTTGCTTCTCCGCCAAGCGTGAACTTATCGGATAACAGGTGCTTCATTCCGCCATCGTTCATCACGAGCAAAACGATATCCGTTTCCGAAGCGCCAATCTGAAATCCAACGCTTCCACCTTCAACCTGCATCGCGGCCGGAGCGCTCCAGCCTTCTCCATCATGCCGGCGGCATACCGCGAAGCCGCGGCCATACTTCGCGCCGAAGATGAATCCGGCCTTCTTCATGCCGGGCACTACAACCACGCATTTTGCCTTATCGAGCATATCGTGAGGGATGCCGTGATCGGAAGCCCGCATCATATCGACTAGCGTGTCGGCCGAAGCATCCAGCCTGTCGTCGACTTTGATCTCTCTGTCCGCCGCGAAAGCCACGGCGCTCATGGTACCGGCGATTGCCAAAATGCTTGCGAGTGTTTTACGCATTTATAATTCTCTTTCTACTCAACCAAACCTAATCTATCGCAAGGAATGTCAAAACCCCGTCAAAAATGAGGTTGAACATTGAAGAGGGCCTGTGCGTATCCTCATCATGCTCTTGCCGGTACACATCGTTGCGGGTGGACTGGCGATAATCCTTGGCTTTATCGCGCTGGCAGCCTCGAAAGGGGCAACGCTACATCGGCGAAGCGGCCTGCTGTTCGTCTATGCCATGCTCACGATGGGAATCAGCGGGTCGATCCTGGCGTTGCGGCTGAGTCTGACGAACGCTAATGTGATGGGCGGCTTCATGGCGGCCTATTTTGTGATCACCGCGCTGACTACTGTCCGTCCTGTCTCTACCTGGACCCGGTGGGTGAATGCGGTGGCTCTGGCGGTCGCGATCGCGCTCTCGCTCATCCAGATCGGTCTGGGATTGAAGGCGTTCTCGAATCCTGGCGGCACGATGCAAGGCGTCCCGTTCTTCATGCTGTTCTTCATGGCGACGATCACGACATTGGCTGCCGCCGGCGATGTTCGTATGATGCGATCGGGAGCGTTACGAGCGGCGCCCGGGCTCGCGCGGCACCTCTGGCGGATGTGCTTCGCGCTGTTTATTGCGGCCGGCTCGTTTTTTTCCATCCGCGCGCGCGTCGCAAAGATCCTTCCGGAGCCATTTACGACCCCTACGATGCGCGCCCTTCCCGTAGCGTTGGTGTTCGCGGCGATGTTCTACTGGCTGTGGCGTGTACGTGGCCGGCGCGTACTATCGCCGGCACCCGTTTCCACACGATCTATGAAAGCTTAAGGCGGTTGAACACAGGGACCTTGGCAAAGTCGAGGACGAGTGCGAACACCGCCGCCACAAGTACTTCTACAACGACCAATATCGGCAGCGGAGCCATGAAGATTCCGCGCAGGACCAACGTCGAAATGATCAAAATATCGCACAGAGTCGACACAACGACCCAGAGACTTGGATGAGAACTCCATAGGCTCCGGCGTTCGCGAATGGCGTAGAGCGTCCCCTCACTGCCAAACACAAGCGCGGCCATGGCGAGGGTTCTCAGGGCATCGATTCCAAACCCCATCCGGAATTTGCCGACAGCCAGTACAGCCGTGCAAAAGAGCAGAAGAGGGCCTCCCATCACGACGCCTTCGATCGTCAATTTGCCGATTCGCCAAAGCATTGGGTTGGGGACGGCCGCACATTGTCCGTGGTCAAGGACATAGCGAGAAAATCTCCCGTAATCATCACCAGCGCTCCCGCGTAAGTTTCAAACCCCGCGCCAGCTTCGACCGGGACGGACTCGCCGGTGAGCATGGACTGGTCCAGCAGCACGGAACCCCCGGTCGGCCGCACGTCGGCGGCGACCACGGCTCCGAGTGACAGCTTGACGACATCACCCACAACCAACTCGGCCGCCGGCACAATTTTCCACGCATTATCGCGCTCGACGGACGCGTTCAACGCGAGCCGCGATTTCAGTGCGGCGAGTTTCGCCTGGGTGCGCCCTTCCTGAAAAAATCCCAGAGCGGCGTTGAACGCCAATAGGCCAGCAATGATCGCCGCCTCGACATACTTACCGAGAAATAGTTCCAGCACGATCGCCGCCTCGAGCATCCACGGAACCGGAGCCCAAAATTTAGTCAATGCCCGGCGCAGCGGATGGAGCGCTGTGTCGGGCATTGCATTTGGTCCGTCCTTTTCCATCCGGAGACGGGCTTCTTCGCTCGTTAGGCCGGTGGACCCGGCTTTGGCGACAGGGCCTTCATGAACATTTGATAACGTGCCCAAGGCCAGCCTCCTTTGTAGTTGACGAGGTTAAATTACCGCTACGAGTTGTTCTTGCGAATGCAGGTCAAGATGAACTGGTTGCAAAGCAGCGAGGACCTCTTTCGCTTTAACGACGTCCGCCGCCGTCCCGTGGACGATCAAGACAAACTTATCGCTCTTCAACTCGGTCTCATACTTGATAACGCTGTCCTTTGGAATACCGATACTTGCGAGGCCGGCACCAATTGCGCCGACACCGCCGACCACCACCGCGCCCTCCAGCGCCCCAATGATCCACGCTACCAGCGGCCCTGCCACGAGAATAGGCCCGATACCTGGAATTGCGAAGAAAGCGGAACCGAACAACAGGCCCCAAAAGCCTCCCCAAAAGGCGCCGATCTTGCCCCACCGCTTCATCCGGTCGCCGGCGTTGTAATATCCGACTACTTGTTCGTCCGTGTGGACGTCCTTCGCGGCGATCGACAAGGTATGCATGTCGACCCCCGCTCGCTGCAGTTCTTTGACGGCCTGCTCGGCCTCCGGGTGTGTGTGAAATACCGCTACTACTGAATCAAGATTTGACATATTTGGTATCCTTATGAACTTCAGTCTTCTATCCTTCTGGTCCCCAGTGTAGGGACAACAACGTCAATCGAACGTCAAAAAGAGTCACTCAACGCTTTGCTGCAGGAGCGGCGTTCAGCAGGAGTTTGAGCGCGTCGATCGCCTTCTGTGCTGCCGCTAGTTGAATGCGCTCCCGATCGATCTCCGAATCGAGTTGCGACACTCCGGTCACCTGGGGCGCGCCGGCCTGCGGCGTTTCCGGCGAACTGAACAGGGCGGACAGAGCCTCGTCAAGGGTAGGGCGCATCACGACCTTGTCGCCTGTCGCCACAATCACTCGCTTGAGTTGAGGAAAATTCGTGCCTTCCGCCCGGAGATACAGCGGCACCACATATAAGAACGAGTTTTCAATTGGAATTACGACCAGCTTTCCGCGGATGACTCCCGATCCTTTCTGATCCCAGAGCGTCAGTTGCTCTGAAATCGTCGTGCTCTGGTCGATCATCGCTCCAACCTGGTTCGGCCCGTAAGTCAACTTATCTTTCGGCAATTGGTAGAAGAGCATTTTGCCGTAATCGGGGAAATCGGACCTCGCAGCTAACCAGGAGATCATATTATCCCTGTTTTGCGGCGTGAACGGACTCATCAGCAGGTACTCCAACTGATCGCTTCCGGGAAGCTTCATCAGAATGTAGTAAGGCTCCATGGCGCTCATTTTCCCGTCGTACTTCTCCCGCGGTGGAACCCATAGATCCTCGCGGTTGTAGAAAACCTGAGGATCGGTCATGTGGAAGAGCTGATATTGCGCAGCCTGGATTGCGAAGAGATCCTGAGGATAGCGCAGGTGCAATTTGAGGTCGGCCGGGAGTCGATCGAGGTCCTTGAAGACGCCGGGAAACGCGTGACGATAAACGTCGAGTACGGGGTCTTGCGGATCCATCATGTAGAAGGAGACCGTGCCGTCGTACATATCGACAATTACCTTAACCGAGTTACGGATGTAATTCAGGCCGCTGCCAGAGTCGGCCGTTCGAGGATTCGAATACGGAAAGCGGTCCGAAACGGTATACGCATCCTGTATCCAATACAGTTTTCCTTCACTCAATACCGCGTAAGGATCGGAATCGAGTTTCAAGAAAGGAGCGACCTTCGAGACGCGTTCCTGCACGTCGCGCCAGATCTGAATGCGGCTTGTGGGTGTCAGATAGGATGTGAACAATATATTGATGTCCGCCTGCGTCCACGCGAACAGGAGCCGCTTGCTCAGACTGTCAAGCGGGATCCCACCCTTTCCGCTATAACTCGTGTAAACGTTCTGATTGCCTTGCGGGTAGTCGAATTCCTTAACGCCTGTCGCCACGATTCGCGAACCCGGCATGCCCTCGCCATAGTAAATGGCGGGTTGCGTCACGTTCAGTCCGAATGAGGACTGCGGCGGAACGTTCTGAACCAGATACTCCGGGAATCCTCCGCCGATGCTCTTGGAGACGAAATTCATCACGAGGCCGAATCCATGCGTAAATTCCAGATTTTGGTTCACCCAAGTTTGCGCCTCGGCAGGTAACTCAGGAGAAAGCTCACGAGTCGAAAGCATGACCTGGTGATAGCCATCGGCAAGATGGTAGCGATCCACATCCACGCTGTAGAACTTGTAATAAAGCCGAATTGCCTGGGTCTGCTGGTAGGTTTGCAGCAGAGGCCGTTTATCCCAGAGCCGGATGTTCTGGATGGTGTCCTGATTCCTTGCCAGAAGGGCGGGTGTCAGGTCCGTCATCGCAGGATAAGCCGTCTCCTGTATGCCATCCAGCTTGTAAGCTTTTCGCGTGAAGTCGATATAGTTTTTCAGATAGGGAGTTTCGAGGCCCAGCTCGTTTGGTTGGACCACGAACTTCTGAAAGATAGCGGGAATCAGCACGACGCCGATGATGTAAAAAGCCGCGTAGACCGCCGCTCCTATGGCCACGGCTTTCCACCGCGGCCGGAAGAAATTGAATGCCAGAAGGATACACGCCGCCACTGACACGCCTATCATTACCCACAGCGCGGCCAGCGTCACGTGACCTACGGTATATCCCACGCCGTACACAACGCCTGTGGTGGAATAAAGCAGCTCGAACCGATCCAGGTAATAACCCCAGGCAAACGCACCCGCCAGAATGAAAAAGAGTATCGACAGATGCTGCACCGCGTGCGTCGCGACCTTGATGGCTCGGCGGCCCGTGAAGCGCAGAAGTCCTGAGTAGGCATATTGGGACGCTACGGCAACAATGGCCAGCAATGTCAAAACCACGAGACTGCTCTGTAGCAGCTCATACCAGGGCAGGCGAAACATGTAGAAGCCAAGATCCACGCCGAAGAAAGGGTCGGCAAGTCCGAAGGCGCCACCATAGCGGAAGCGCAGCCAGGTGTCCCACTGCGTATAGATGCCGCTTGCGAATATAGCGGCGGCCACCCCCACCAGCAGCACTGTTCCTCGTGCCACGACATGGCGAACGGCGGCTTGTAATCTGATTTGAGCAGCATTGCCGGCTGAGCCATCCGCCGAAGGCGTATTCAAGGCGGCCGGGATCGTGCCGCCCTTCGAAGCAAGCCTCAGATTGAACCACAGGAACAGAAACGCAAAAGCAAATGCAGAGCAGGTCAATCCGACCTTGACCGAAACCAGTGTCCAGAAGATGCCGCCATAATCGAGCTGCCGCATCCAGAGCCACTTTTGCAGAAAGCCAGGAATAGCGATCAGGGCAATAAAGAGGAGAGCTGCAATGGGGAAAAGCCATTTCAGAGTCTTTCCCAGCCACGCAGGAGGTTCGACGTCTTTACGTTGCTGAACTGCAGGCCGCAGTTCAAGGACTGGTATCGCCACTGTTGGCGTCGCTTTCGGCGCCTGAACGTTATTGTCGATCATTTTATCTATCTCTTTCTCACTTCTCCAGCAGCTTGCGAATTGCTTTTAGTTCATGCTCCCGTTTCGGAGTGGTTTTGGGATATGCCATCTTGAGTTCACGAAGCGAATCAAGGACAATTTGCGAAACAATCAGGCGGGCGTCGTCTTTATCGTCGGCGGGAACTACGTACCACGGCGCATGGTGAGTGCTGGTCGCGTGCAGACACTCCTCGTAAGCCTCCATGTAGTGGTTCCAGAATTTCCGTTCGTGAATGTCCGCCGCGCTGAACTTCCAGTTCTTGTCGGGGTCGTCGATGCGCGCCAGGAAGCGGTTGCGCTGCTCTTCCTTCGAGAGATGCAGGAACACTTTGACGGTTCGCGTTCCGTTGCGGTGAAGGTGTTCCTCCAAGTCCACGATGGAGCGGTAGCGCTCCTCCCAGATGGTCTTTTCATCGAGCAATTCTTCCGGCAGGCCTTCGTTGCGAAGGATCTCCGGATGCACCCGAACCACCAGCACTTCTTCGTAATAAGAGCGGTTGAATATACCGATCCGCCCGCGCTCAGGAAGATCCCACGTGGTTCGCCACAGAAAATCGTGTTCCAATTCGTTAGCGCTGGGCTGTTTAAAGCTGAAAACCTGGCAGCCCTGCGGATTGATTCCGGACATGACGTGCCGGATGGCGCCGTCCTTTCCGGCCCCGTCCATCCCCTGAAAAACGATCAGCAGAGCATAGCGGTTTGAAGCGTAGTGAAGGCGCTGCAGCGCGCTCAATTGCTCGACGTGGTCAGCCAGAAGCTCGTGATACTTTTTCTTCGACTTGCAAACTGGCTTTCCGAGCGTCGGCCACTCGTCGAGTTTGACTTTCTTTTCCGGCAGGACGCGGTAATCGTTTGAGTTTATTTTCATAGCCGTTTGTCCGTGAGCGCCTCGAATCCGGAGACCACATCGAACAGCTCTTCGTCGATTGATGCCTGCCGGACACGATGAAACTTACGGTTCAGATCTTCGAGGATGTTCTTAATATTTTTTTCGGCGCGCTGCATTGCGGCCAGACGGCTGGCATTTTCGCTATTCAACGATTCCGCGCACGCCTGAAAAAGCAGCATGAACAGGTATCCGCGGATGAAGCCTCCCAGCGCCGCCGCAGCCCCGCCGATCGCTTCCGGCCGGCTCTTCCCCGGCCAGGGCATCTTCGCCATGCTCTTTTGCCAAGCGCTGTCCAGCGGCAGCAACTGCCTGCAGGCAGGCTCATAGGCCGATCCGGATTTCGGGCGGTTATGAAATACGTAGACATCCACCACGTCGCCCTTCTCGCGCGCCGACTCGATCTCGACCAGGATCCTGCCCACCAACTGCGTGATGGCATGCACGGACGTTGGAACGCTCAACAGGTCCGCAGGCACTGGCCCCGCTTCCGCCAGCAGCGAGTGCACGCGCTCGCCCACCGCCCAGAGTTTCTTGGTCTTGCCGGGGAACTTTTTCAGAGTGTTCGTGGCGAGGTCCACAACCACCTCGTTAAAACGGCCCACCAGTCCCTGGTCTGAACCAAAGACGACTGCGCCGACCGGGCCGCCGCCTTTGACGTCTTTCGCGGGCCCAACCTCACGAAGACACACCGACAAACCAAGTTCGACCGTGCGATAGTAATCGTCCAATGACGCGACGGCCTTTTCATACTGCCCAATACTGGAAGCCGCCAGCGCCTTCATGGCGCGCACAACACCTTCCAGATCGGCCGCCCCATCGATCCGGCGGCGCAAACTCTGCATAGTCCCGCTCACTTGGCCGCGGCCTTCCGGCAAGAACGGAGCGAGGCTCCGCGCCGCGATGTCGAGTACCGCCTTCCGATCCGCGTCGCTCAATTTGTCAGCCGATGAGAATCGTTCCGCAACGTCGGCCGGGATCTGCGCGGCGGCCTTCTGCAGCGCTCCCTCGGCATCCTTCATTTTTTCGAGCGGCACCGGATCGAACAACCCTTCCGTCAAGGCGAGCAGCACACAAATCTGTTCCACCATCGACCAGGGATGCGATTCCGCCTGCTTCAAACACACCCGGATGCGCTGCCCGTGAGCGATGGTTTTGCGCGTGGCGTCATCCAGCCGCGTGCCGAATTTAGCGAACGATTCCAGTTCCTCGAATTGCGAATAGGCCAGCTTAAGATGGCCCGCTACGGCTCGATAAGCGGGCCGCTGCGCCGCTCCGCCCACTCGCGAAACGGACTTCCCGACGTCGATCGCAGGCAACACTCCCAATTCGAATAATGTCGGCGAAAGGTAAATCTGGCCGTCCGTGATAGAAATCAGATTCGTGGGGATGTACGCCGAGATATCCTGAGCGGTGGTTTCGATAATCGGCAGCGCCGTCAGCGAACCACCCCCGCGCTCCTTGTTCAAATGCGTCGCCCTTTCCAGCATCCGCGAATGAATATAGAAGATGTCGCCAGGGAACGCCTCACGTCCCGGCGGACGGCGCAACAGCAACGAAAGCTCGCGGTAGGCGCGGGCGTGGTGGGTGAGATCGTCGTAAACGATCAGTACATCGCGGCCCTTCTCCATGAAATATTCCGCAATGCTCGTCGCCGCATAAGGAGTGATGTACACAAGGCCAGGCGCAAGATTGCCTTCCGCCACGACGACCACCGTGTATTCCATCGCGCCCTTTTCCTGGAGGTTGGCCACAACCTTCGCGACGGCCGACGCGCGCTGCCCGATCGCGCAATATACGCACACGACATCCTGCCCGCGCTGATTCAGAATCGTGTCGATTGCGATGGCCGTTTTGCCGGTCTGCCGGTCTCCGACGATCAGTTCACGCTGTCCCCGCGCGACAGGCACAAGCGCATCGATCGCCTTGAGACCGGTCTGCAAAGGAACGTTGACAGGCGCGCGATCCATGATCGCCGGAGCCGGACGCTCCACCGGCAGGCGCTTCTCCGCGGCAACCGGCCCTTTGCCATCGAGCGGTTTACCGAGCGGATCGATCACGCGCCCCAGCAGACCGTCTCCCACCGCCACATCCATTACCCGCCCGGTCCGCTCTACTTCGCCGCCGGCGTGCAAATCCTGAAACTCGCCCAGCAGGATAACGCCGATTTCATCCGCATCTACGTTGAACGCGATGCCCAGCACATCGCCCGGAAACCGCACCAGTTCTTCATATCCAACGCCAGGTAGGCCGGATACCGTGGCGATACCGATGGCGACATTCTTGACGATGCCGATTTCGTGCGGAGTAAATTGCGGTTTAAAGTCTTCAAGAGCTTGACGGACATCGCCAAAAGTGCGGTCCATGGCATCTTGAAGAATACTCATTTGGCTCCCTGTTGAGCGTCCAGCAACGCGCCGACTTTCTGGTCGAGCGACGTCAGATACTCCGCGATGCTCCAGCCAATCTTCTGGCCGTTGGCCGTGAGTTCGATCCCGCAGATCCCATCCGGAACGGCTTCAAACCGCACGCGAATGTCGGCCGAGAAGGTTTCGTTGAGCGCATTCTGTATCGTTGCCCTCTGGCCCGCGGGCATGTCGAAGGCGCTCTGCACCACGGGCTGATCCTTCGAACTCCTGAGGGCCGCACCCAGCGTCTCCTTTGCCTTGCCGTCCATTTCGCCCAGGCGGCGCGTGAACACCGCGCCCACCCGTTCTTCCAGACTCGCCGTGGCCAGGTCGGCAAGCGTCTTACGCGCGATGGCAAAGACTTCTCCGGCGGCCATTCGCGTGATTTCCTGGCCCAGCCTGGCCTGATCGTTCTTTAATGTCTCCGCCTGGGCGGTGCGCCAACCATCAGCTTCCTTATGGGCGTCTTTCATGAGCCGATCGCGCTCGCTCTTCGCATCATCCGTCGCCTTCTTCAGCAGAGCGCCGCGCTGTTCGTCGAACGCCTTGTTCCTGCCCTCGAAGTCGAGGTGTTCCTTTTGCGCCTCTTTCTGCTTTGTATCGGCGTCCGCAAGTTTACTCGCGATACCCTTCTCGCGCGCATCGATGGCATTGAGAATCGGCTTGTAGAGAAAATGTTTTAGAAGCCACACCAGGACCAGAAAATTCAGAGCCTGGGCGCCGACCGTGAACCAATCGATAAGCATTGTTTCACTTTCCCCCGGCGTGTGCGAGGGCGCTGGTCCAGAACGGGTTGGCGAAAATCAGAATCATGGAGACCACGAAGCAATAAATGGCCAGCGATTCGATCATCGCCAGGCCGACGAACAGCGTCCGCGTGATGGTAGACGAGGCGTCCGGTTGTTGCGCCAGCGATGTGAGAGCCGTGGCCACGGCGCGGCCCTCGCCCAGCGCCGGACACATCGACCCGATGCCTATAGTGAGGCCGGAGGTGGCGATTGAGAATACTGCGATAAGTGTGCTGCTGTCCATTCGATCTACCTTTCTTTACTTGCTGTCCGATTTAACTTCAGCCGGAGCCGGTTTCGGCTTGCGCACCAGCGTCGCCGCCGCGATATAAACCGCCGCCAGAATGCTGAAGATGTAGGCCTGCACCATACCCGTCAGAAGACCAAGCGACGTCATCATAATGGGAAACAGAAACGGCGTGATAGTGAGCAGAATGCCCACGATCATCACGCCGCTCATCATGTTGCCGAACAGACGAACCGCCAGAGCCAGCGTGCGCGAGAGTTCGCTGATGATGTTGAACGGCAGCATGACGATCGTCGGCCGCGTGTAAGTCATCAGATAGCCGCCCAGTCCCTGCTCCTTTATGCCGAACAGCGGTACCGCAACGAATACGCACAAAGCCAGCGCCGCCGTGGTGGAGAGTGAACCCGTCGGAGGCTGAAAACCGGGGATCACCGTACAGAGACTTGAAGTCGCAACAAAGAGGAAAAGCGTGCCAAGAAAAGCGACGTACTTCTTAGGTTGTTTCAGGCCGTTATCCTGGATCTGTTTTTCAATCGCCGTGACTACGATTTCAAGCAAGCCCTGCCAGCGTGAGATGGCGCCCTCGGTAGCGAGCCGGCGCGTGCCCAGCTTCGAGGCGATTGACATCGCGATCATCATGGCCCACGTGGTCACGATGGTTCCGTTGAGTTTGACAAAGCCATGTTGCCAGAAGATCTGCTGGTCTGAACTGAGATTCACGATGCACCTTCGATCGCCCGGCCGGGGCTGGTAAGCCTGAACACAACCGTGCGAGCCAGCAGAAATCCGGCCACGCAGCCCACCATACGGCGCCAGTCGCCATGCGAAACCAAATAGAATCCCCCCAGCACGATGGCCGTTCTTATGAGAAGACTGCCGAAAAACCAAACCGGAGCCTGCCTGGAAGGTAATGCCCGCCGGACGGTCCACCATAATCCGCCGAAGAACACTGCCCCCAGCAGCACGCCCGCCAACACTGCAGCCGAAACTCCCACGGTTTCACTCATCGTGCATGGCCTTATCCTGTTGGTCGACCCAATACCAGGCGTTCGCGCAACCGATGATCAGTCCGGCAAACAGCAGTGCGAGCGTCCAGGAAAACGGTCCCGGATGGCGGCGGTCCAGCCACATACCGAGCATGACGCCTCCCAGTGTCGGCACCGCCACCGACCAGCCGATCAGTCCGGACATGCCGAGGCCAAACCAGACGCCCTGCGATCCCTCGCGCTGCACGCGGAGCTTGCGGGCAGCCTGCGAAGCCACCCGGCGAGCGAATACAGTCTCCTCGCTCTCGGATTGGCGTTTCACTTCATCGCTCATGCTGATACTCCGCGAATCGTCCGACAAAGCCGCTCTCCATCCTGGCGACCATGTCCCGGACAGTACGTTCTTCCCTGTCCAGCGTTAGAAACTTCTGTTTCACCACGTCATGGAGCTCGCCCAGATTGGCCCCCCCGATGGCGTTCCGGACCGAGACCAGCACCTCCGCGCCGGTCTTCACGAGCACCCCTTCATCCACAGCCAGGTAAACCGTTCCGCGCTCCGGAGTCTCGTAGGTGAGGATTCCCGGCATGAGCGCCGCCACGCAGTCGAGCCGGTGTTCGAGTAATCCGAACGATCCGCTGCTGGTTGCGGCGACAATGCCCGTCACGTGGGCCTCGTCCGCGAAAACTTCGGTGGGAAGAAGGATCTTAAGATGCATGCGCCGCCTCCGGCTTAGGGTTAGCTGGCGCCGGCTTCGCCTTCGCATCTGGCTTCTTGGCTTCGCCGATGGCCCCGATCATGTACAGCGCGCTCTCCGGATAATCCTTGAATTCGTCGCGCAGAATGCGTTCGCAGCCGTCGAGCGAGTCCTTCAGGCTAACCATCTGCCCCTTTATCCCGCTGAATTTTTCCGTGGTGAAAAACGGCTGCGTCAGAAATCGTTCGAGGCGCCGCGCGCGGCCCACTACCATACGGTCTTCGGGAGAAAGCTGCTCCATACCCAGCATTGCGACGATGTCCTTCAGGTCCTCGTATTGCGCCAGCGTCTTGCGGATTTCCTGCGCCAGTTCGTAGTGTTTTTCGCCGACGATACCGGGCGTTGCCATTTTTGAATTGGACTGGAGCAAATCGATCGCCGGATAAAGGCCCTGACTCGCGCGCTGGCGCGACAGCACAATGGAGGCGGAGAGATGCGAAAACACGTGAACCGCGGCCGGGTCGGTTAAGTCGTCGGCGGGCACGTACACAGCCTGGATGGAGGTGATGGCTCCAGCGTGAGTGTTGGCAATGCGTTCTTCAAGTCCGGACAACTCGGTGGCCATCGTAGGCTGATAACCGAGCCGCGAAGGCATCTGTCCCATCAGCCCCGATACTTCCATGCCCGCCTGAATAAACCGGAATATATTGTCGATCAGCAGAAGAACTTCCCGGCGCTCATCGTCGCGGAAATATTCCGCCATCGTCAGCGCCGCCGCTCCCACGCGAAACCGGTTGCCGGGAGGCTCGTTCATCTGGCCGTACAACATCACCATGTCCTTCAGTACGCCGGCTTCCTGCATCCCGCTGTAGAGTTCTTCGCCTTCGCGGCAGCGCTCGCCGATGCCACAGAAAATGCTGACCCCTTTCTGGTGGCCGAGCATGTTGTGGATCATCTCTGTCAACAGAACCGTCTTGCCGACGCCCGCGCCTCCGAATAAGCCGCCCTTTCCGCCGCGCTCCAGCGGCACCAGAACATCGATGGCTTTGATACCCGTCTCGAAGAGCGCCGATTTCGTGGAGCGGTCCTCGAGCGATGGAGGGGCGCGGTGAACATCCCGCCACTGCACGTCAGCCAGCGCCGGCCCGCGATCGATCAAATGTCCGAACACATCGAACATTCGGGAGACGATCGCCTTGCCCACGGGCACCTGGAGCTGCTTCCCCGTGTCCTCCACGCTCATCCCTCGTGCCAACCCTTGAGTGGGAGTCAATGCAATACCCCGCACGCTCCGCGCATCGAGCTGCTCCAGCACTTCAATCACGATCTTCCCGCCGTCCCCTGCCCGCAACACCCGGTAAACCGGCGGCAGGACGTGGTCAAAGCGAACGTCAACCACTCCGCCACGCACCGAAACCACTGCGCCCACGTTGACCGGCATGTCTTAAACCTTTGCTTTCGGAGAGTCGGCCAACCCTCCCGCCGGTAAGACTTCCGGCATGTCCAGACTCGCCACGCCGATGCGGTTGTCCGCCATTCCGTAATAGACATCGAAGCGATCCGGCAAACCAAGATCGTCCCGCCGGTCGATGCCCGTGGGAAACACTACGTTCGCTACGGTTCCATCGCGTTCGTTCGGTTGCGAGGGCGTGAGGACCGGATCGTGCGAACGATAGCGGATTACTTGCGGGTGCTCTTTCGAAAGCACCATTACGCCGGCCGAGTAACGCAGCGCGTGGACGTCCTTCTTCGTCTGCTCCATTCCACCCACGCCGTGGTACACGATCAGCCAGCCGTGCCGAGTGAGGACTGGCGGGGTGCCCCCACCGACCTTGAGCCGCTCCCACGGAGCGATCGGGCTGGCCAGCCGATGATGAGAGGTGAACTTGCCGAGGCTGTCCGGCTCACCGCCCGCGGGCGCCATGGGGCAGTAAGAAATCCAGATACTTTCCCGATCGAGATCCAACTCGCGTGGCCCAAGCTGGCAAGCGGTCTCCTCCGGCCGCGTGCCCGGGAAAAGAGGCCGATGGATTAGAGCCAACTCCGGGTGGCCCGACGGATTCGGAATGGCAATCGGGAACAGACTCGCATCTTTGTCGTCCACGCCGTCGAATTCGATTCCTTCATAAGGAGAAAAGCGCGCCAGTCCAAGACGCTTCCAATGAAAGAGATCTTGCGAAACAGCCAAGGCGATACGCGGGCCGCGGGCCGAAAAGGCGGCATAAGCCATCACATAACGTTTCAGCGGTTCGATGAAGGTGATCCGGGGGTCTTCGCAGCCACCGCCGCCGTTGGGCCGCAGCTCATAATCAGCTTCGGGCTCAAGTGCGATGCCGAGTCGCTCCACGCCCGTAGGATCGCCCGCCGTATTGAACTTCACGCGGGCGATGCCGATGCGCGAGAAGTTTCCTTTTGCAACCAAACGAGGGAACAGATAGAGTTCACCATCGGGACCACGAATGGCTGCCGGATTCAGAACACCGTCAACCTCGTGTGGATTACCGGGCTCGGGCTCCATCACCATCCCGAGGCGCCGCAATTTTAATGCACTGACGAGGGTCGTCATTCCTGACCTCGATCCGATAAACAGGCAATCATTGTCTCGATCACTCGCTTCGTCTCGTGGGGTCCCTGGACACAGACGGAAACCACGCCCGCCAGCTCCGCCGGATAGTCATTGCCTCCCGCAAACAGAGCGTCGCCGGCGAAAATCATTTCTTTGATTGAGATTCCAAGAATGTCGCGCAGCTTGGCGATCCCGTAGGCTTTATCTATGCCCGGCTTAGTAACATCGATCGATGTCGCGCCACCCATGCGGACCGAAAATGCGGGGATCAGCTTGTCCAAAATCGCTTTGATCTTCTTCCGCTTGGCGAAATCGTGGTCCCATTTCTCCTTATCTTCCAAAGGGGCTTGCTGACCCAATGCGGAAAATGTGATCTGGCTTCCCCGGTCTTCGATTACTTCTCCCCAGACTTTTTTGGCCTGGAAGCCCGCTTCCGTAACCGCTTTCTTGAGAGAGCTAAGAATCTTCTCTTTTTCCGCGGAGGTGAAATCTTCCGAATAGAGCTTCGTCCAGGCGCCTGTGTAACGGAAGAACTTTGTTCCGCAGGTAGGCAGGATAGATAGATTTGTCAGGAGCGTGCCGGCGGGAAGATGAGAGAGCACCTGTTTTTCAAATTGCGGCCAGTCTCCTCCGGAGATGATCGAGACTCTAACAACGCCGATAAGATCATGAAGTAGCCGGGCCATCTCCGCGTCGACTGGCGACTTACTTTCGGCAAGCGTGCCATCCAGATCGAACACAATCAGCTTCTTCATTCGGGTATCTCGATTTCCAACAGGTTCACTGCGCCTCGCGGGTGGAAAGTGCACACGCCAAGAACCGCCGGTAACAGAAACACGTCACCTTTTCCGGCGTCATAAGTCGCACCGCTATGCTCGATTTGCCCAGCGCCCTCGAGGCATACCAGTACGCTTGGCACACCCGCAACGCCGACGGTAAATGACGATTGTCCACGCAGGCGCCACAACCGGAAGCGTTTACAATGAAAAAGTCTCTCGCGGAATACGGGTGACGTGGCCTCCACTACCGGCTTGATCAGACCACCTGAGGACTCCTCAAAATCGATGCAGGCAAGCGCCTGGTCCACTTGGAGCGGCCGCTGCTGGTGTGTCTTCGGGTCCACGTGGTTCCAGTCATACAAGCGAAACGTAACGTCGCTGTTCTCCTGAACCTCGAACACCATGACACCGCCGCCCAGAGAGTGAACCGCGCCAGCCGGGTTGAAGACGGCGTCGCCGGGCTTCGGATGGAAGCACGCAAGATGGTCCGCCACCGTGCCATCGTTTAACGCGCGCCGTAGAACCTCCGCGGAGGCGCCTGGCTTCAGGCCCGCATAGATGCGGCTCTTTGTCCCCGCCTCCAGCACCACCCATGCTTCGGTCTTCCCGGTCTCGCCCGCGGGGAGCAGATCTTTATGAGTATCCGAGGGGTGGACCTGCACCGAAAGCATTTCAAGTACGTCGAGAAACTTCAACAATAATGGGAATCGCTGGAATCGGCCGGCCAACTTCCCCATCAACTGTCGCGGGAACCGCTCCATGAGTTGCGCGATGCTCTGCCCTCTGAGAATGCCGTCCGCGACGCGGCTCGCATGGTCCGCTCGATCGGTCAGAACCCACGCCTCGCCGATCGGACCGTCCGGCAGTGGCGCCGTCAGTAAGCCGGCCAGACGGCGTCCACCCCAGAGCCGGTATTGATAGATGGGCTCGAAGCGAATCGGATACAGAAGAGTGTCGTTCATGGCAGCTCTAGCGGCTATTGGAGATGAGGCAGAAATGCCAAGTCATCGCTCAGCACATAGATCGTTATCGCCGTAAGCATAAAAAACAGCGCGACCCAGACCCGCCAGTTGCGATGTGCGCGTTTCCAGTAAGGAGGCAGGTCTCGCCGGGCATCGTGATGGACGCTGCCCGGATTTGGTCCTTCGTTCCCGGGGTGACCATAGTTACTCCCACTCATTGGTTTCATGGCGTCTACGGTTCCCCCAGCCACTGCCGCGCCGCGGCGGCGTCGGCCTGATCGAAGTATCGTGTCGTACCTTTCGTGAACGGCTTGAAAAACGCCGCCATGACGTGGTGCCACTTCTTGTCCCCGACCATCGCAAGGCGTTCGATGTCGCCGAAGTGTTTCAGGTCAAACTTGAGGTCTTCCCACGCCGCGCCGGCATCCCATCCATGAAGGCCAGTCATGTCGAACAGTACACGCAGCTTTTCGTGCAGCCGCAGGAGCCGCTCAAACTCGGGCACAAAATCCGCATAATCCGCTCTCACCAGCTTCCCGGTGACGTGAACGGCAAGAATTTTCCCGCCGTCTTCATCATTGACCTGAATGGGCATTAGGGACTCCTTTAATTTGCCTTCCATTTCCAGTTGCGAATCTCCGGCAAATCCTCGCCATGACTATCGATGTAATGTTTGTGTTCGATCAGTTTGTCCTGCATCATCTGCTTCAGATAAGATCCTTTTGAACCCAAGTGAGGCAGGCGGTCTATGACGTCTTGCACGAGATGAAAACGGTCGAGGTCGTTCTGAACGCGCATGTCGAAGGCGGTCGTGATGGTGCCCTCTTCCTTGTATCCCCGAACATGCAGATTGCGGTTAGCGCGGCGGTAGGTCAGGCGATGGACCAGCCAGGGGTATCCGTGAAAACCAAAGACAATGTGCTTGTCTTTCGTGAATAGCGAATCATAATCGGTTTCACTGAGTCCATGCGGGTGCTCGCTGCTCGATTGCAGCTTCATTAGATCCACGACATTAATTACGCGTATTTTTAATGCGGGCAGATACTCGCGAAGGATGGAAACGGCCGCCAAAATCTCCAGTGTCGGCGTATCCCCACAGCAGGCCATTACGACGTCGGGTTCACCGTCCTGGTCGTTGCTGGCCCATTGCCAGATACCGATTCCTTCCGTGCAATGCACCACCGCGGCATCCATCGTCAACCATTGCGGGAGTGCGTGCTTCCCGGCAACTACCACGTTGACGTAATGGCGGCTGCGCAGGCAATGATCGAATACCGACAGCAGACAATTCGCATCAGGCGGCAGATAGACGCGCACAATGTCGGCCTTTTTATTGATCACGTGGTCGAGGAATCCGGGATCCTGGTGAGTGAAGCCGTTGTGATCCTGCTGCCACACGTGAGACGCGAGCAGATAGTTCAGCGACGCGATCTTCCGTCGCCAGGGGAGCTCCAGAGTCACTTTCAGCCACTTGGCATGCTGGCTGAACATAGAGTCGACGATGCGAATGAAAGCTTCATAGCTGTTGAACAGCCCGTGCCGCCCAGTCAGAAGATATCCTTCCAGCCAGCCTTCGCATTGATGCTCGCTTAGCATGGAATCCAACACACGTCCGGTGGGCGCGAGGAATTCGTCGTTCTTTAATTCACGGGCGTCCCATTGGCGGCTCGTAACTTCGAAAATCGCGCCAAGCAGGTTGGAGACGGTCTCATCGGGACCGAAGACACGGAAGTTACGCTGGTCCTGATTCAGCGCCGCCACGTCACGCAGGAACTTACCCAACACGAGCGTATCCTGGCCGTCGACTGCGCCAGGAGACGGCACGCTCACCGCGTGGACGTGAAAGTCCGGCATACGCAAGTCGCGCAGAAGAATGCCTCCGTTGGCATGTGGATTCGCGCCCATACGCCGATCGCCCTTCGGCGCCAGTTCGGCGAGTTCCGGCATGAGCCTGCCATTTCCGTCGAACAACTCTTCGGCCTTGTAGCTCTTCATCCAGTTTTCGAGGAACTGGACATGATCGGGATGTTCGGGATCGACTAGGAGCGGCACTTGGTGCGCCCGGAACGTGCCCTCGATTTGCAGGCCGTCGACTACCTTCGGTCCGGTCCAGCCCTTGGGCGACCTCAGAACGATCATGGGCCAGCGCGGGCGATCGTTATCATTATTAGTACGAGCGTTCTTTTGGATTAGCCGGATGTCCTCAACGGCCTTGTCCAGCGTGGCGGCCATCAGTTGATGCATCTTTTCCGGCTCATCGCCTTCGACAAAGTAAGGTGTCCAACCGCAGCCGCGCAAAAATTGCTCTAGCTCATCGTGCTCGACGCGGGCAAGGACGGTAGGATTGCTGATCTTATAGCCGTTCAGGTGAAGGATGGGCAGCACGGCTCCATCGGAAATCGGATTGAGAAGCTTGTTAGATTGCCATGCCGTTGCCAGCGGACCAGTCTCCGCCTCGCCGTCCCCGACGACGCAGGCCACGATCAGATCAGGATTGTCGAACGCCGCCCCGAAGGCGTGGCTGAGCGAATACCCCAACTCGCCGCCCTCGTGAATCGACCCGGGAGTTGTCGGCGCCACATGGCTGGAGATTCCTCCGGGAAACGAGAACTGCTTGAACAGCTTCTTTAGTCCGGCCTCGTCCTGTGTGACGTTCGGATAGATCTCACTCCAGGTACCTTCGAGGTAAACATTGCCAACGATCGCCGGCCCGCCGTGACCGGGACCCGCGATATAGAACATGTCCAGGTCATACTTCTTGATCACGCGGTTCAAATGGACATAGATGAAGTTTTGGCCTGGCGTGGTCCCCCAATGACCGACCACCAGGGGCTTCACATGAGACAGTTTCAGCGGTTCCTTCAAGAGCGGATTGTCGTAGAGATAAATCTGCCCGACCGAAAGATAGTTCGCAGCTCGCCAATAAGCATTCATCTTGCCTAATAACTCATGCGTCAATGGAACACGCGCCTGCTTCGCGATTGCGACCTCAACCTTGCCATTGTCCAGGACTGCATTTGACGTTCCGATGGTATTTTCGATCATGTGTTTTCTTCCTATCACGCTGTCAGATAGTGCTTGGCTCGCAATTTATCTACCGACCGTAGGCGACGTCTACAAGGTAGTAGAAAATGTCATAATCGCCACAAAAACGAATGACGGAAGCCGGAAACCAAACACGTTTGTTGACAAATTCTTGATACTCCTCGGCTGACAAGCACGGACGCCGGCCTCGCCAATACCAAACTTCGATCACCCGCGCCGGCCCCCGCGACCTCCTCCGCCGCCACCTGACTGTCTCTGCTGCATTTGCTGCATCTGCTGGGCGTGTCCTTGATGCATTTGCTGCGTCTGTTGCTGGTGCCGCTGCTCAACCTGCTGCGTTCTCACTGTATTAGCCTTCTGTTTCGTCAGCTGCTGATGTTCCTTGTCCTGCTTCTGTTCGAGTTTCTGCCGATCCTGGTTCTGCTTCGCGACTGTCTTTTCCTGCTCCTTTTGGTATTTCTGGTCCAGCTTCGCATTCCCCGTGTTGGGAGCAGCGGGGCGTTCGATCGGCGGCAGGTCCTTAGGATGGACTGCAGTACTGGGGCGAGCAGTCGAAGCGATTGACGGCGCGCCGTGGTTCGCCGAAAACCGTTGCTGTGGGTTATTTCGTGCAGACCACGCATGTTGAGTTTGGGCGGATATGGGCCCGATATGCCTGCCACGTGCAGCAGCATTTTCTTCAGCGGTGGCGCGAGCGTCGATCCCGCCGTTCCCGCCGTTGTAGCTGACGCGGTTGGCGTTCTCGTTCACCCTTTCGTTGTAAGCGTCGTGGATGGCGTTAGTGTCCAGGCGATTTACCGCCGAGTTGTAGAAAAAATGTCCGTTCTGCCAGCGTCCGCCTTCATAACCATGACCGAAGTATCCAAAGCCGTAGTCGATCCCACCATAGAAACCTACCGACGCGCCCCAGTAACCGTCATTGAAAAGAAATCCGTCGCTCCCCCAACCCCAATAGCCCGGAGTCCATAGGAACCCGACTTCGGGAGGCATCACCCATGTGCCAGGTACCCAATAATAATCGTCACTCCACGCCCAATAACCAGGTGTCCACATGTAGCCGTCGCCGGGGCACATAGGCTGCTCGTAATAGGGCAGCTCAGGGGGCGCGATTGTGATCGACACGCCTACTCTTGCAAAAGACACCGTTGCCAGGGATAGAATCCCTCCTGCTAACACCAACGAACGAATAAGCCGAAAACGCATCAAGATCTCCTCTCTCTCTCTCTCTCTCTCTCTCTCTCTCTCTGTCGTATTTGCACAAGGTAGGCCAATCTCTTTCGGATCGGACCCTCTTCGTGGAATCGCCGCTGATCGATCGAATAACATGGCGAATTTGAGAAGCGCACAATTGGTGGCCGCTTCCTGCCGGGTTTATTTTGGTAGACGTTCTTTGCGAAGACGTTGCGGCCGTGACCGGATTTGGTCAGTTGACCAGATTTCGTTACCGGCGTGGAGGTCCGGGAAGGGGAAACCGGCTCCAGCGTCCCTCCGCGACTCTACGAAATCACGCTATCGCGCCATGTGGGGTTGCCGGCATGGGAGGAAGTGAGAAGACGCTCAGAAGGGCGGCGATAAACCAGCTATAGTGCAGCCCGATCTCGATCCCGAGAACCGAAGTCTTCGCAAAGAGCCCTCAGTCTCATCCATAGCGTGTCGGGCAATCTGCTGTGGTCAGCAAAACATCACGCGGCCAGCTTGTCTTGTCCCAACGCTTCCGCCATACCTATTAAGGTCCAGGGTCGCTGTTCAAAAATCGGTCTGGAGCGCGCCTCACTTGAGGACTATCTTCGGGCCATCTCTGATCGTCCAGAAACGCGCAATTCTTTGATCAAGTTTACGCGGTACTAGGAGGTGGCAGTCGACGTGGCCTTGGAGGTTCAGCAGGATAGCTCCCATGCTGTTGCGTCTTTTGGTGCTGAGCACAGGATTCGGGCTTCGCACCTGAACCGGCTTGTTGCTAGCGGGTCTGCAGGAACTGTGCGAGGTTGTCTGCCGCTTGCCCCACCGCACGCGCCAGGCTGAGCTTCGCGAAGTCGTATTGCAGAACCGGACTTTCACCGCGGCCGCGCCGACGAAATTCGCAAGATGGCCGCAACTCAAAGAATCTCACCGCGCGCGCACTCGCGCAATGACGTTGCTAGAGAAGCCAGACGTTTCCCAGAATTCGCTCACTCTTCCTTGCAACCGCACTTGGTCAAATGACCATACATCGTGATCAGCCTAAGGCCCGTTACATTACAGGGCCCCGTCTGTTGCGTTTGGGCTATAGGCGGCCTTAGATAACGCCGCATGTCGACGTTCGGTCCTCCTCATGCCTTAGAAGTGTGTGTCGGTATCAAAAGGAGAAACAAAATGCTCGGCTTAGGATTGCTTGGAACGATCATCGTGATTTGTCTGGTTGTTTGGCTCGTCCGCAGGGTGGTCTAAGAAAACAACGGTGTGTCACAAACCGTCGCGGCCGGGTTTCTAATCGCATAATACGGAATGCGCGAGAGCCGGTCAGAAATATTTCGTAGGCGACATTTCCGGAATGAGCTCATCGTCCTGTCTGCGTTGGTTCTGCTACTGCGCATGGTATATCCCATTGACGGGGAGGAGGAGTGACGCCCTTCTTCTAAGCCGATGGTTTCTTCAACCCCTTTTGTCCGTAAAACGTCTAGAGCAGAGGCAATGAGGATCTCTTGGCGTGGCGGAAGGCGTTGACTCCGGGGCTTCACCCGCGGCTCAGAATCATGTCAAATCGAGACCGCCGATGGCATGCGGCGCGGCGGCAGAACCGAATCAGGCTTGTGGGGCGAGCCGTCCATCAACCGGGAGTCGCCGCTTTCGCCTCTTCGCGTAATGCGGCGATCCGATTGTGTAGTGTCCTGAGGCTGATCCCCAACATCTCGGCTGCGATTTTGCGATTGCCGCCCGCGTGTTCAAGAGTGAGTTTGATGTAAGCCTCTTCGATTTCCCTGAGTGGTTGGCCAGGCTTAAGCACGGTCGGGCCATCGTGGCCTTGTAACTGTTTAGCGTTGCGGCCGGATCCCGCACTCAAGGAAGGGGACGGAAGGTCCGTCAACCCGATCGAACCCGCGCCTGCCATGATGGCGGCTCGCTCTAGGACATTGCGTAGCTCGCGCACATTTCCCGGCCAATCGTAGCGATCAAGAAGATTCAGCACTTCCGCATCGAGTCCTGTAACTCGCGTGCCGTATTTCCGGTTCAGGTTCTCCAGCATGACGTCCACGATAGGCGGAATATCTTCTTTATGCTCACGCAACGGTGGAACCACGATTTGGAAGACGCTCAACCGGTAATAAAGCTCTTCGCGCAAATGTGTCCCGAGTTCCTGGCTGGTCGCGGCAAGTACTCGGACGTCTACTGCGATTTCGTGCTTGCCGCCAAGTCGCCGCACTCGCAAATCCTCGAGAACGCGCAGGAGCTTTGGTTGCGCAAGCTGTGGCATCTCGCCGATCTCGTCGAGAAACAAAGTACCGCCGTCAGCCTGCTCAAAGCAGCCGGCGGAACGCTCCATGGCTCCCGTAAAGGCGCCTTTCTCATGCCCGAACAATTCGCTCTCGATCAATGCCTCCGGCAAGGCGGCCGCATTGATCGCGACGAAAGGGCCATCACGGCGAGGGCTGCATTTGTGGATCTCCCGTGCAACCAATTCCTTCCCCGTGCCGCTCTCTCCACAGATCAACACGGGCGCTGAAGTAGGCCCCACTTGCCTTATTAGCGAGAAGATCTGCTGCATCGCCGGAGATTTTCCTACCAAGTCCCCGAGTACACCGCGAAGGCTCAGATCTCGCTCCAGCTCACCGGTTTTCTGGAGACTTTTCTTGTAGCGGACGGCGCGTTCGAGGAGAATCTTGAAGGCCCGCGGCTCGACAGGCTTCTCGAGGAACCAGAATGCCTTAAGGTCATGAACCGCGGAGAGTGCCTTCTCCATGCTGCCGAAGCCAGTGAGCGCAATCGCCGGAGTGAGGTCACCGCGTTCCTTGAGGCGCCGCAACAGTTCGAAACCGTCCATGCGCGGCATAATCAGATCGGCGACGATGACGTCCGCGTTGAAGGTAGCGAGCCGTTCCAACGCTTCCTGCCCGTCGGACGCGACTTGCGTGTCAAAGTCGCAATCGGAAAGCATCGCAGCCATAGCGCTACGTTGAGCTTCCTCATCGTCGACGATGAGAATCCGGCCCGAAACTGCAGGCAGTCGGGGCATTAGATCCTATTCTAGCGTCCGGCTCACGGCATCGCCGAACGACGTGAATTTAGAACGAGTAGTTGATTTTACGTAATGCGTTCTTATACTCTTCTTTCGCTTCCTTCGCCTTTGTGCTGGCCTCTTGTTCCCGAAAGCCCGCGGCGTCCCATCGCTCCATCTGCACCATCGAGTGATCCGGTGTCGCCAGTTCTTCCTCTGCTCGAATCGTAGCCACCCAATGATCGACAGCCGTCTTGTAGGCTTGCCGTAAGCGGTCCAGTTCTGTAGTTTTCAGCTCTGTAGTTTCCATAAACAACATGAAGTGTACGCCTGTAACGTTTCAATTTGATTGAGAATCCTACAGCTCTCCACTGACATCGGCGGAGACGAAGATCGGTTTGAGCAGATACTCAGATAGTTGTTGTGCCGACAGCTTTGCGCTTTCCTGTGTGATCTTGCCGAGGACCCAGAAACCATGTTTGCCGTCCTTGTCCAGCTCGATGGTGATGGTCAACTGTTGGTTGGGAAAATCAGGGTGAACCGAGACCTGAAGGTCGTTGTTGTCCAACGTCAGGACCATTCTCTTGCTATGCATTCCGGGCAGGTAAACCTCGCATTCGAAATAGCTTTGCGACATTCGTACCACGCTCTGTCCGGCGCGCTTCTTGTGGTTGTTGAAGTCGTTTACATCATTCGAAATTGAGGAAACCAGCGCTTTCCACGCGTTCAGCACGCCCGGTATTTTCGACTTTAGATGCTTAGCCCGGTCGACTTTTGTCCCATTCGCGCTTCTCTTGCTCGATGCCGTGCTGTCTTTTTCGATCTCCGCGAACATTTCATCAATCCACTTCATATACCTCCACTCCCACGAAAGATGCAAACTGGTGCATTCGGACTTCTTGTGATGGCCCGCACGCGCTACAGCACGACGCTGATCGCAAGTCCGACGCCAGGATACCTGCGGTCGTATAGGTAGTACCCGTTGTTGTAATCGATGTAGATGTCATCGGTGGCGTACCAGTTTTCAGCCCAGTATTCAGGCCAGGGATCCACGATCATGAACGAAGAGCCACCGTAAGAAAAACGCGGATATCCCATGTACATCGTCGGAAGGCTGCGGATCCGGAACCAGTGTCGACTGCCGAAATATAGGTTGAAGCTGGCGTCAGGAATGTAGTATCCGCCGTAGCCTCCACGTTCCGCCCAAGTCCGATGGTCGCTTTGCCAGTGTTGAGCACGATCCTGTTGCCATGTGCCATGGCCCTGCCAGCCGCCGCCCTGCTGTAGCCATCCCCGCTGCTGTTGCCACGCGACCGCCTGCTGCTGCGTGCGCTGCGGTTGCTGCTGTTGCGGCCGCTCTTGCTGAGTCTGTTGTGCCCGTTGCTGCTGCGGCTGATGTTGCTGAGTCTGCTGGACTCGCTGCTGTTGCGGTTGCTGCGGCTGAACCTGTTGGGCCCGCTGCTGCTGTTGCGGCTGATGTTGCTGAATCTGCTGGACTCGCTGCTGTTGCGGTTGCTGCTGCTGAACCTGTTGGGTCCGCTGCTGCTGTTGCGGCTGATGTTGCTGAGTCTGTGGAACCCGTTGCTGTTGCGGCTGGGATTGCCGGGTCTGTTCGACCCGCTGCTGCTCTTGAGCGGGTTGTGCGTGCTGCTGCGGTTGTGGTCCGTGTGCCTGCGGCTGTTGCGGCTGCCTCTGAGGGCGCTGCTCTTGTGCGGGCGCCTGCTGCCTACCCTGCTGCCCTTCCGGCTTGGCTTGCTTTTCGTTTTGCTGCTCACGCTGTGCGTACACGGGGACAATTGTCCCGAACAGCAGAAATAATGCGGCGGTACTGGCAGCTCGAGTGAATTGCATACTAATCCTCTTCCATTTAAGGTCCCTATCCGAGTGTGCACGCAGACGACCAGTCAACCTCATCTATGCTCCACAGCCTCCGCCGCGTCCGCCTCAGCCCGGGTCTTGTGCACCGTCCCATCCGAATGGTTTGGCGGAGAGTAGAGCGTATAGAGCTTCAAGGGCGCCGTCTTCGACATATTGATCACGTTATGATATGTGCCGGCCGGAACGACGACCGCGTCTCCTGGTCGCACCGCGTGCTCTTGCGTCTCGTTGAATACGAATTTGGCTTCGCCCTGTTCGATTCGGAAGAACTGGTCTACATTCGGGTGCACCTCGTCGCCGATGTCTTCCCCCGGTTTCAGGCACATCACAACAAGCTGGGAGTGCTTTCCGGTAAACAACACCTGGCGAAAGTAGGTATTCTCCAGAGTCTGCTTCTCAATCGGTCCAACGTATTCCAGCATGGCGGTGGCCTCTACTTTCTGGTTTCGTGAGCGACGAGTTCGGTGGTCTCTTGTGCACGAGCTTCGCCACGATCGATGACTGGCCCCGGTGCCCGTTCGGTCGGTTTGTCCGTGGTCCCGTAGTCAGCAGTCGCCTCCGGGGCGGACGAGATATCCCGGGCGCCAGTGTCTTTCAGGATTTTCTTTGCGCGGTCACACCATTCCGAACTGTCGCAGTGAACCGATAGCAGAATGCCGCCGCGCCGGACTCTGCCCGCGAAGCGTTTAGCGACGTATACCGGCAGACGCAGACCCGCCAACAATCCCACGATCCAACCCAGCGCCCCGCCCACGCCGGTGCCAGCCAAGACAGCCAGCACGGGTCCAGCCGCGACGAGCAGTCCTGAACCCGGGATGGTCACATTTTGAGTCGAGACAAACTGAGTGGATATGAGCCAGGCCAGGGCGGCGCCAATTACGGCACCCACTACCGCTCCCGACGCCGCTCCCACGGGCGCTTTGCTGTGTTTCTCGTACGCGAAATCCTTGGAGCCTTGGTTATCGGACGACAGGACGGAGATGTCCGTTTTCCGGTATCCCGCTTTATGCAGGACTTCGACGGCATCCGAAACCGTGGTTCGATCCGCATAGATTCCGATGACCGATCTATTCTTTACCATTGAGTGTTGCTCCTTTGGAGAAGTGTGGCGTTTGTAGTTGTGCACGAGTCGGGCCAAGCGCCGGAGGCAGCCGCGATGCTGAGATGGCGTGTAACGAGGCACGCGGATGTGCAGAATCTGCGTTTGCGAGTGCACATTTCACACTGTTCAATAGTCCGCGGGAGCGGCTCCCCCGCCAATCCCTCGTCGCCAGTGAGCGGCATTGATCCGTTCGAAGGCCGTAATTTTCGCTTGCCACAGGCTTTGGTGCCCAATCTGCCTGCGGGAGAAGAGGAAATCGAAAAGAGGAGAAATGTCCAAATGAAATATTTCCGGAGCATCGCATTCGCAGCCTTCGCGGGTTGTATCGGCGTCGCGCTGTCACCAAGCCTCCAGGCGGACACTTGGGACAAGAAAACTACGCTGACTGTCACTGAACCGCTTCAAGTGCCTTCCTGCTGCACGCCGGACCACACTGTATTGCTTCAACCTGGTGAATACGTGATGGTGCTGGTTGACTCTCTGACGGACCGGCACATCGTCCGGATCTACGATAAGGATCAACAGCACGTCATCACGACGATTCTGGCGATACCGAACTATCGCCTGCAGCCGACCGGTCAAACCGTGTTCCAGTATTGGGAAGTACCGGCTGGCCAACCCAAAGAGCTTCGAGCGTGGTTTTACCCCGGCGACAACTTCGGGCAGGAGTTTGCGTATTCAAAACAAACAGCTGTGCAGATTGCCGCCTTTGCGAAGATCCCTGTCCCCGCAATCGAAGTGGAGACAAGTGCGGTGGAAGATCTGCGGACGGCGCCGCTCGTGGTTGTGGACGAAAGCGGCAAGACCACTGCATTCGCACTTACGTTGCCTGAGCCAACACCGGCTCCAACTCCTGCTGTAGCAGAAGCTGAGCCAGTCCAGCCGACGGCTGATCGGATGGTTGAAACACCCGCACCGGCAGCGACGTTGCCACATACCGCCAGCGCCCTCCCGCTACTCGGGCTGGCCGGACTCGTGTTATTGGCACTGTATGCGATTCTTGTATTCAGCTCAAGACGCCGGCGTCCTTGCAAGGTCTGACGTAATTGTCACTCAAGCGCTGGCAACTGTGGAATGATAGGTAGCGGTCGGCGTTGGGAAGGTGAGCTTGAAACGCGCTTCGGTTATTACGCCATCCCGGATTCTCGTGATTGAAGACAACGTTTCGGACGTCTTCCTGCTCGAGCGCGCTCTGAACAAGCAGGACCTCCGATTCGAACTTGTTCACCTTCCGAACGGGGGCGAGGCGCTCGCCTTTATTCGCCAACAGGGAGTGTACGCCGAGGCCGCCATTCCGGACTTAATCCTTATGGATTTGCATCTCTCCAAGTACACTGGCGAAGACATCTTGCGCGAGATTCGGACGGCCAGGCATCTGGTCGGCATCCCGGTTTGCGCGTGGAGTTCTTCTCAGTCCCTGCGCGACCGGTCTCTGCTCATGGACCTTGGAGTTGCCCGCTTTATCAACAAGCCTTCCGGTCTGGATCAATTCATGGAGATAGGCAAAATCATCAAGGATCTGCTTGCCGCTCCCAGAACCTCCTGATTCCGGTCGAATGCGCCCGGCGTTACAATCAGCCGATTGGATACCGGTAGCACTTCCTCCAAGACTGGACCGCCACGTGCACTGCCACCCTTTTCCCGGTTCCAGAGATTCGTTCCGGCGAGAAAGGTAATGGTGGCCATTGACAAATAAAACCGGTGAACCTCAGCCAAGAGTCTCGCCCCTTCCAAAGCAACGAACGGCGACGATCGACGGGACCTACACGGCAACCTTGAGCCCCGACACGCTGGAAGCCACTTCTCCTTCTATTGTCGGTGTGGGAGCCTCCGCGGGTGGCCTTGAGGCATTCACGGAACTGCTCAACCACCTGCCGGTAGATACCGGCCTGGCATTCGTGCTGATTCAGCACCTCGATCCAACCCACGAGAGCCATCTGACGGAGTTGCTTTCCAAGGCGAGCAAGATGCCCGTTTCTGAATTGAAAGGCGAGACTCGCGCCGAGGCCAATCATGTTTATGTAATCCCTCCGCGAAGCAATCTGAGCATTTCCGGCGGAGTCCTTCAAACTCTGCCCCGACCGGAAAGTGGCCGCAATTTGCCAATTGACTCTTTTTTCTGCGCCTTGGCGGCGGACCGGGGTGGCAACGCTCTCGGGGTAGTTCTTTCAGGAACCGCATCCGATGGAACCCTGGGCCTCCAGGCGATCAAGGCCGCGGGCGGTATCACTTTCGCTCAGGACAGGCAAACCGCGAAGTTCGATGGCATGCCGGGAAGCGCCATTTCCGCTGGGGCGGTGGACTTTGAGCTGCAGCCGGCAGGAATCGCTCGGCAACTGGTGGCCATCGCGCGCGATTCTCGTGTCCCGATTGAGCTTGGGGAGGCGAGTGATCAGCCGGCGGTTGCGGAACTGGCGAAGATTCTCCGCTTGGTGCGTAGCGCCACTGGAGTGGACTTCACTCACTACAAGCACAGCACCCTAGGTCGGCGCATCAAGCGGCGCATGGCGCTCCGCGGGTTCGAAACGCTGGAAGACTACAGCCGCGAGCTCGAGCGGGACCGCGACGAAGTAAATGCGCTGTCCGAGAGCTTTTTTGTTACCGTCACGGCATTCTTTCGGGAACCGGCAGTCTTCGAGGAATTGAAAAAGAGCGTGTTCCCCGCTCTGGTTGAGAATAGAGGTCCCGACGATCCCCTCCGGATCTGGGTACCTGGATGCTCAACGGGTGAGGAAGCTTATTCCATCGCCATCTGCTTGATGGAATTCCTGGAGGAGAGAAAACTAAGCCTTGGGTTCGAGATTTTCGCCACCGATATCAGCGAAGCAGCCATAGAAAAAGCTCGTGCCGCAACATACACAGGCGCTGCTTTGGCCCATGTCTCACCGCAAAGATTGGCGCGCTTCTTCACCAGAACCGAACGCGCGCATCAGATCGCGAAGGCCATCCGTGACGTATGCGTTTTTGCAAGGCACAACATGACCCAGGACCCGCCTTTCTCCCGGCTGGACCTCATCAGTTGCTGTAACGTGCTGATCTACCTTGGACCCGTGTTACAACGCAAGGTCTTGTCAACCATGCACTACGCCCTCAAGTCAACGGGATTCCTGGTGCTCGGTCCATCGGAAAGCATCGGCACGCTTTCCGATTCGTTTCATCAGATGGAGAAAACCCACAAGATCTATTGCATGCGGGCGGAAGCGAGCACTCCGGCGCCACCCCGAAGCGAAGACCGGCAAGCCGCGGGCCGCGTGGAACTCCGGGAGAAAATTGCCGAGGAACGGGCCGGACTCGACGTGCAGAGAGAGGCCGACCGGTTGGTGCTGGCCGAACACGCCCCCCCGGGCGCCATCATTGACAAGGATATGAATATCGTTCAGGTTCGGGGCCGCACGGCTCCATACCTTGAGCTTTCGCCGGGAGAGCCTACCAATAACCTTCTGAAAATGGCCCGCGAAGGCTTGATAGCGGGCTTGGGTAAGGCAATCCGAACTGCCAGACAAACAAACACCATAGCCAAGGAAGACGGCTTCAGGATCGGAGACAATGGCCAACTGAAAGAGGTCGCGATCAGGGTGTTCCCGTT
The DNA here is from genome assembly GCA_963802915.1 of Bryobacterales bacterium. Lineage (GTDB taxonomy): Bacteria > Acidobacteriota > Terriglobia > Bryobacterales > Bryobacteraceae > JAICMB01. Next base: position 295 of record CAWDKQ010000013.1, on the reverse strand, counting down.
CACGGCCTCCTCCGCTTCCCAGGAACCCTATTTCCTCGTCCTGTTCGAGGACAACGAGGGGCGGCCGGTGCGCGAACCCTCGAACCACGATGTCGGGGAAAGCTCCCGGCTTCGGCGCGAGCTCGCTGCGACCAAAGAGTATCTGCAATCGATCATCGACGAGAAGGCCACCACCCTCGAGGAACTTAGAGCGGCGAACGAAGAGGCGCAGGCGGGTAACGAGGAGCTGGAAACCGCGCAAGAGGAGTTGGAATCGGCCAACAGCAATACGCCGACCAAGCAGAGGAAAACACCA
>CAWDKQ010000012.1:0-565914 GCA_963802915.1 Bryobacterales bacterium | reverse complement strand
CTTGCGGGGCCGGATTGGGGTTGATGGGCGTGTCCACTGATGGCGACGTGGCGCTCTGCCATCGCTTCGCCAATCGGACGCACAAGCTCGGGACCGTGCGCGGCGGGCATCTACAAGCTGGTGCAAATCGGATTTCTGGAAAAACATCATATCGAAAACAAGACCGATTGCCGCGTCGCTTGGGCGCGCCCGCTGTGTTCCGGCGGGTGTTATCACGAGGCGTACACGCGTTACGGCGACACGGCGCAGGCCAATCTGCACTATTGCGAATGGATTCGCGGCTGGACCGATACCTGTCTTCGCATTTACGGCGAATTGGCCGCGAGCAATCCCCGATATCTGGAGCAATTCAATGAAACATCTCACGTCAATTAATTCCAAGGCGGAACGGATCGAGAAGCAGACCGCCGACGATGTTGTCGCGCTGCAACAGGGACCGCCACAGCAGCCGCCAGCGCAACCGCACATTCCGCTCGGGTGCACGCTTGTCTTTTCACCCGGATGGGAAACGGATTCGAGCGGCGGTACGGCCGGTTTGTGCCAACCCGTGGAGCGCGATTTGTACGATTGCCACACTGGCTGCTTCTGGCCCGCGCAGGTTCCGGATCAACTCAATCACGCTCCGGACTGGACCAGCAAATGCGCGGCCGCACAGAAGGATTGGCGCAAAATCGACCTGGTGTTTCCATGAGAATGCTGCTGATCGCGTTCGCGCTGCTGTCCATTTGCGTTTCTGCCCAGGAGCTGAACGGCGGCAATGGGAAGCTCTACATCGGCGGGCGTCCCGGCGAGATTCTCGTTCTCGACGAGACGACCGAAAAAGTGGTCGGCCGGATCCAGACCAAGACGGGCATCCCCGACGAATTAAGTTTGTCGGATGACCACAAGCGCTTCTATTTCTTGAACAGCACCTTCGAGAATATCGAGATCGCCGACATCGCGCGCCAGCAGGTGATCGACACATTCCGCCTGAGCGAGGGCAACAAGAAGGTCCGCATCAACGGCTTCGAACCGGACCCGACACATAACTACATGATCCTGCTGTTGAAGACCGCGACCAAGCACGTGGATCGGTGGGAGATTGGACCGCCGACGTTGCAGCAGTACGATTTGAAGACCCACAAAGTGACGCGGACCATTCCATGGCCTAAGAGCGAAGAGCGTGAATTTATCGGTCTGAAATTCTCACCCGATGGGAAGCTGCTATATCTGTTTGGGCCGGACATTACCATTCTGGATACGAAGGATTTCAAGGAAGTGGACAAGTGGGAGCTGTCGCGGCCGTTCGAACCGGGCCTCGGGCACATGGACTTTGGCGCGCTCGACGACAGCACGGAGGAACCCGGTTTCCTGACCGGCATTTTCCAGATTCAGGACCCGATAGCGAACCGGCGTATGATGGGGATCGCGCGCGTGAACCTGCCGCAAAAGAGTGTGGATTTTTACGCGCTGGGACCGGCGATTCGGGTCAGCTTCACTCTGGCGCCGGGTCGGAAATGGGGCTACGGCATTCATTCCGAGGTCGGGCGCTACGAGTTCTGGAGCTTCGATCTAGCGAATCGCAAGCTGGATCGGCGCATGGAATTTCAGGGCCGTCCGCGCATGTCCATCAGAAGCAGCACGAATGGTAAGGTGCTGTACGTTTACAACGCCGGCAACACCATCGATCTGTACGATGCCAGCAACTTCAAATACCTGCGCACCATCACGCTCGATACGGATACCACTACCAGGCTGTATGTGGTTCCATAAGAGCGCGCCGCGCCTGCTCGCGTACGTTCTGCCGTATTGGCGGTCTTTAATCCTAATCGTGTCGCTGAGCCTGCTCGGCACGGCGTTTTCGCTTTACCTGCCCTATCTTTCCAAAGGACTTATCGACAGAGCGCTGCTTGGCCGCGACTGGATGGCGTTGGTGCGAACGGTCGGAATGTTCGCGGCGCTCACCATCGCAAGTTTTTTTCTCAACGTTATTAGCGGGCTGCGTTATACACGGGTTTCGGCCGAGATTCTGTTCGATATGCGGCTGGCTCTGTACCGGCATTTGCAGCGCCTCTCGCCGCGATTCTATGCGCGAACGCGACTGGGCGAGATCGTGAGCCGTATCAATAACGATGTTGGCGAAATACAACGCGTCGCGGCGGAGAGCGTGCTGGCTTGGACGGGCAACATACTTTATCTGCTGGGCTCGGTGGTGATGCTCGTATGGCTGGACGCGCGCTTGTTCCTGGCCGGAGTGGCGCTGCTGCCAGTCAGCATATGGGTCCTGAATCGCTATCGCCGCCTTCTGGAAACGCAGATCGCCGCGATGCGCAACGCCAGCGCGGCCATCGGAAGCTTTCTCATCGAGACACTGCAAGGGATGAAGCTCGTAGTGGCATCGAACGCGCAGCAGCACGAAGCGGCGCGGTTCAAAGCGAAGAACGACGTGTTCATTCAGGCGCTGATGTCGATGCAGCGGGTGACGTATCTCGCCGGGGCGCTCCCCGGTCTGCTGCTGTCGGCGAGTACGATGCTCCTATTTCTTTATGGCGGCTGGCAGGTCATCCACGGAGCGTTGACCGTCGGCAGCCTGGTCGCCTTCATGGCGTATCAGATGCGGATGATGGCGCCGATCCAGTCGCTGATGGGGCTGTACGCCAATCTGGCGACGGTTCGGGTATCGCTGGCGCGCGTGGACCAGATCCTGGAATCGCCCGTGGAAGTCGTCGAAAGCGTGGCGACCGTAGCCCTCGAGAATTGCGCGGGAAGGATCGCGTTTGAGAACGTGACGTTCCGGTTTGATCGCGATATCGTTCTTGAGCGCGTCAGCTTTGCAGTGGAACCCGGCGAGACTGTGGCGATCGTGGGTCCAAGCGGCAGTGGGAAATCGACTATCGCGGATCTGCTCCTGCGGATGCTCGATCCGGATGGCGGCGTGATTCGACTGGATGGCCGCGACCTGCGGGAATTGCGGCTCGAAGATCTGCGCCGGCACGTGGTGCTCGTCGATCAGGAGCCGTTCGTGTTTCATGCCTCCATCGCGGAGAATCTGCGCTATGTGCGGCCGGATGGGTCGGATTCGGACTTGCGGGATGCATGCCGCGCGGCAGGCGTCGGCGATTTTATCGAGAACCTGCCGCAACGGTACGAGACCATTGTCGGAGAGCGCGGGATGGCTCTTTCGTCAGGTGAGAAGCAGCGGCTGGCAATTGCTAGGGCGTACCTGGCGAATCCAACGGTGCTGATTCTGGACGAGCCAACGGCGGCGCTCGATCCGGCGTCGGAGCAGGAGGTGATCACCGGGTGCGCGACTCTAATGCGGGGTCGAACCACTATAGTGATCTCGCATCGGTTCGAGGTGGCAAGCCGCGCGGACCGTGTGATTGTGCTGCGGGATGCGCGGACGGCGGAAGAGCCCGGCGCGCTCGCACAACACTTCCTCCGCACAGCTACCGCGCCGTGAGCGCGCGCGTTGCCGTGGTCGATAGCGGCATCTATGCGGCTCATCCGCATGTCAACGGAATAGCGGGCGGGGTTGCGATCGTCAGCGACGACTATGTCGACCGACTGGGACACGGTACGGCGGTCGCGGCCGTTATTCGCGAGAAAGCGCCGGACGCCGAAATATTCGCGGTGAAGATTTTCGATCGCAAGCTTGCGACGGATGCGCAAACACTGGCGCGTGCCATCGAGTGGTGCGCCGCGAATGGCATCGAGTGGATCAATTTGAGCCTCGGCACGACCAAGGCCGAGCACGCGGAGTTGTTGCAAAAAGCGGTGGACGCCGCGCTCTCGCGCGGAGCAAGGGTCGTATCCGCGTATGGGTGGCTGCCGGGATGTTTGCCGGGCACGATTCCGGTATTGCTCGATTGGGACTGCCCGCGCGACGAGTGCCGCATGCGCGAACTGCCGGGCGGCCGCACGGCCTATTTCGCGTCCGGCTATCCACGGCCGATTCCGGGGGTGTCGCCGGAACGCAATTTGAAGGGGATCAGCTTCGCGGTCGCGAATGTGACGGGCTGCTTGATATGCAAGTAAGAGTAATAAGCAAATAAACCTAGGCAGTCTGGAAATGGTGACGAACTTGATCTATGCACATTTATCGAAGGGGAGTTTCAAATGGATGCAGTCGCCTGGGGCCTTGGAGAGGTCCTGCTTAAGTCCGAGGTAGATTTCCGTAGTTGTGATCGACGCATGCCCGAGAGCATACTGAATCTGTTCGAGAGGAGCACCACCGGCGAATGCGAGCTTGGCGAATGTCCGTCGCATGTCGTGCGGCGAGATCCGAACTCCTGTTCGATAACCGTACGTCCGGACGACTTCGTAAATGGCTTGAGGCGTCATCGAGTCGCCATTCATTACGCCCGCTTTGCTGATGGATCGGAATACCCGGCCGGTGGCGAACCCGGCACGGAATAGCCACAAATCAAGCGAGAGCTTCACCCAATCAGGAACGGGCACTGTTCGCAAGCGACGATGCTTGCCGACGAGATCCGCAATTAGCCATCTGGAGTCGCGGACTTGCATATGGCCGAGTGTCAACGCGGCGAGTTCGCTACGCCGTAATCCGCAACCTAGGGCCACACTGAGGATTGCCTGATCGCGGACGCCCTTCAACGTGGAGCTATCCGGGGCGCAAATCAGTGCTTCAGATTCATCAATGCCTAGCCAATTGCCGAGTTTGCGACCGAGCCTTCGCGGGCCGCGCACACGGCAAACTCCTGCGGCAAGCTGCCGGTCCAAGAGCCCGTTATCTGCGGCTTCCTCGGCAAGTTTTCGTAGCGAGGCGATGTGGATTGCTACAGTCGAGGGCGCGTACCCTTCGAGTTCGAGAGCGGTGCGATACTCTTGCACGACGGTTTTGCCGAACGGCGGCCGGGGCTCAAGAAAGTACCAGCGGTAGAAATGATCGAGACATCCGGAATAGAGGCGCTTTGATTTCTCCGATGGCACGCCGGCCAACGCTGCCGATTTCAGTGCATTCCACATGCTGTCAAAATCAGGACTTGACTCGGAATCCGGTATCCTCACCAGCTCGGCGCCGATCTCACTCATTTGGTAATTATGAACCACTTTCTCCTTTCTGTCCATACACTTACAGACTGTCGGTGAGGTCGGCACAGGAGCCCAACCCGAAACAGGCGCTCCCCTTGAAGATTCAGTATGCTCTCGGCCATGCATCGATCACGATGACAGAAATCTACATCGGACTGAAGCAGGACTTGTCCAAGGCTCCTGGCGACTGCATTCTTCTAAAACCCCCATTTAATAACTGTGCGTAGTCTCCTTCCTTTCGTGCCCGCGGTCGTTGGAATCGGTCTGAACGAAGCCGTTGTGGAGTTGCATATCGATCCGCTCAAGTTGGGGCATGTGGCGGCAGCCGTCAGCACGCATTTTGACGAACAAGTGTGTTGCACGGGCCGGCCCCAAGCATCGTGAATGGGAATGGTATTGCGGTGTGAGCTCGGAGCTAACGTTCCGTCCGGTACTCTCTCGACGGAATTGAATCATTACGCGCCCACTGTGTCCGGTTCCCTCGCGGTGAGTCAATCTATCCATACTGACGAATCGAGTCCCACGTCGCGTCTACTCCTCCATTCGTCGCGACCGTCGCCGAATTCGAAAGGGAGATCATTCGCGAACGCCTTGGGCTGGGTGTGGGATCCCGTCGCGAACGGAAAGGACCTAGGACGTCGCTCGGTCGTCTTTGATCGTGCCAGGGCTGTGGAGCTTCACGCCAGCGGAGCGTCCGTGCGGGAGGTCGCGAAGGGGTTGCACACTGGCCGAGAGAAGGTAAATCGTTTCCTTATGTCCCAAAATCCCCACGCGGAGCACGCTGCGTAAGTTGCCCATTCCAGGGACGTGGCGGGCCGAATTCCGCCCGTCCCAAATTCATCAGGTTGTGGGACAGGCCGAAAGCGCGGACGGCAGGCACGGGACGCACGGGCTGGAACAAGGTACGGCTGGCACGAACCGCTGGGCAGGCACGGGCATGGTCAGCACGCTGGGGCCAGAGCGAGTTGAGGAACAGAACGCGTCGCGGATCAGAACAAGTCTCGGACTTAATTCGGAATGCGACGGTGAGGGTTGAGGGCGCGAACGGCTTCGATTGCGGGATGGCAATCTCGGTCTAGCGTTCGTGCTTCGAATCCTCCGGCACGGTCTCATCCAAGAAAAACTCATTCATCCGTTTGATTGCTGAAACCAGCCTGTCCCTTGCGGCGGAGTGTTCCCTGGAGACGTTATGCATTCGCTGAACGCCGTCTGGGTGCGGGAGTCCACTGGGGATATCGCCAATCACGGCCTCAAAGGCCTGAACTGCACGACGAAATTCGTCCCTCGCTATCGCAAGTTCATCGCGGAGTGCCCTCTCGACATCTTCGCGAGATATTTGAGAACTCCTAACGTTCTGTGTCGTGGTAGCAAGGGGCCCGCTGCCCGCAACTGGCTCGTGAGTCGGAAGGGTCACGTTCGTTATGTTTTTCTTTCCCCGCGAGGGTTGAAAGTTTTTCGGAGGACTCGATGGAGTGGAATTGTCACATCCGACACACACCGGAACGCCGTCAACATGGAGCTTCGTATCGGCGCCGCACCGTGAACACTTTGACATGATGATCTCCTTGAAGAGCATTAGGTCAAGCGATCAGAATATGCACGCGATCATTTTAAATCCAGCGACCACCCGGCCGCAATACTGAACGTCACCGGGACCAACACGGTCTTCTTACGGGCTGAAAACAGTCCGCACCGCCCGCTGTCATCGCGGTCCTATTTTCCAAGCGACCTATTCACCGGCGTGCCTGCGCCCACCGTGCCCTGGTTCATTCCGTGCCTATGTGAGCCTGCGGTGAGCCCGCCGTCCCTACCGTTCCTGCCCTGCCTGCTGATCGCGCCCACCACCTGTCCAAAGCATCGGAGCCCCTACCAGCCGCCGGGCTGAATCGTTCTCCCTCGCTGCCTGACCTCCACCTCGGGTGACAGGTGACACATCTGGGGGTCAATTTTGGAAACTTTCTCATGTTTCTCTCAAACATTGAAAAGTTATCCTAAAAACACCTCGGATCTGTCATCTGTCATCGGGGGGGCGCGATCGCGGAGCGTTCCTGCTGCGCCGGGGCATTGGACCGATTCATATGTAGGGTTTGGGCGTTACAAGTCCATCAATAGCTTCCGGTCTGCCTCTTAAGACATTCCTTATGCTTTCGCTATCGGGACACGGTCAGAGCTTTTGGATCTAAGCCCACAAAAGCCGAGGATTCATTCCGGCAAAAGCATTTTGCGTCGCAGCGCCTGGTAGCGAGGATGAGACCGAAGCCGCCCGAGTTTGGGCTCGGTCGAAAGGTACAGCACAGTGGCGTCGCGGCCGTCGACGGCTTTCTCATACCAATCCAGCGCCTCTTCCACCTGTCCCAATCCCAAGCATACGATTCCAAATACTCCCGGAGCTACGTAACCCGTTCGCGCACGATCTCTCAACTCCTTGATCACGGCCGCCGCTTCCTCACTCCGGCCCCCCCGCGCATACAGATTGTGGAGCGAAGCCAACACCCACGGGTTTCGCTCCGAAAACAAAGCTGCCCGCTCGACCGCATCGACCGCATCGCCGACGCTACCCTTGAGAAATTGAGACAGCCCGAGAATCCAGTACGAAAAGTAGTACGTCGCATCCAACTCGAGCGCTTTCTTCGCTAGCGCCACCGCAGCGTCCGGATCACCCCGGCGATACGCATTTTCCGCTAGGCCGATCACCGCGAAATGGTACAACGGGTCGAGTTCGGCCGCGCGCTTGAACTCCGCTTCCGCTTCCTTCAGCCGCCCCACTGGTTGGAGGAAATGCATAGCGTAACAGAAATGGACCTCGGCTACGGCAGGGCCCAGCTCCACCGCCCGCTTCATCTCACGTTCGGCTTCTGCCCAATCATAATCGTACTCGCCGAGTACGCTTGCAAGGTACGCATGCGTCACAGCGACATTCGCATCCAGTTCCAGAGCCTTCTCTATGGATCGCTTTGCGTCTGGGAAAAGAGTCCGGGGATCACCTCGGCCCCACACGGCTTCTATAATCATCAGGTATCCCACTCCGGCGTGTGCCAGGGCGTACTGCGGGTCGCGTGCGAGCGCCTGCTCGAAGTACCCTCGAGCCACGCGCACGCTCTCCGGGTTGAGCCGTGCCGATAGATGTCGTCCTCGGAGGTAGAGATTGTACGCTTCCAAATCACCAGTAGGCCGGTTCAGCAGCGGCCGGCCACTTAACTTAAGCTTCAGGGTTTCGACGATCGCCTGCGATATTTCGTCCTGAATCGCGAACACGTCCGTCATCTCGCGGTCGTACCGCTCCGACCAGAGGTGGTACCCGTCCGACGCCTTGATCAACTGAGCGGTCACGCGGAGACGATTCCCGAGCCTGCGTACACTTCCCTCCAAGATGTGTTCCACGTTCAGATCTCGCGCAATAGTGCGGATGTCATGCTGTTTTCGGAACAATGCGAGCGTGGAGGTGCGGGCCCTCACTCGCAATCCAGGCACCTTGACCAGCGCGTTGAGGATGTCCTCGGCCAAGCCGTTGCTGAAATACTCGTTTTCCGCATCTGCGCTGAGATTCGCGAACGGCAGCACAGCGATCGATGGTTGTTCCGCGACCGGAGTCGCTACCGCTAGCTTCAGCGCCCGCTTTACCTCCCCGATGTTCTGGAAGCGCTGATCTGGGTGCTTAGCGATGCAACCGCTGACGACTCGCGCGATCTCCCGGGGCGCCTCCACCAAGGGTGGTGGATCTTGGTTCAGAATGGATGCGAGAATCGAGATCGCGTTTTCGCCCGTGAATGCTTTCCTCGCACTGAGCAACTCATACAGCACCACGCCAAAGGAGAAAATGTCCGAACGCGTATCTGCCGGTTTGCCTACGACCTGCTCCGGCGACATGTAGTGGGCCGTGCCCAGGATGGCGTTTTCCCGTGTGAGCGCAAGCGTTTGGGTTTCGTCAGTCTCGCGTTCCGAATCTGGCGCCTCCGCCACGACTTTCGCCAGCCCGAAGTCCAGCAGCTTCACGCCGGTCTTGGTAACCAGGATGTTGGCGGGTTTCAGATCCCGGTGCACCGTCCCTCTTTGATGCGCCGCCTCGAGCGCATCGCAGATCTGCACAGCGTAGTCGACCGCGCGCTCAATCGACAGCGGACCAGGTTCCGCCGGAGAGAGCAGGGGGTGCCCATCCAGGAATTCCAGGACGATAAAGTTTGCACCGACATCGTAGATCTGACAGATGTTCGGGTGGTTCAGAGCCGCGACGGCCCGAGCTTCCCGCTCGAACCGTTCGGAGTACTCGGCGGCCGAAACCTTCAGGGCGACAATCCGGTCCAGGCGTGTGTCTCGAGCCTTATAGACCACGCCCATGCCGCCAGCGCCGATCTGCGAGAGAATTTCGTAGGGGCCAAGCCGGTCTCCCGCCGACAGTTGCATGTGCGTGTTGGCCATTTGGCGCTCTACAGAGGTTGATTATACATTCGCCCAAGGTCACCACAGTCGGTCGGAATTCGCAGGGATTCTGGGTTAGTCGAGAATTGTCGGAAACCGGAAGCAATTCACCCGGACGTGTAGTCGCTGACTCGCGGACGTGACACCGGTCTCGGCCCGTTATTGCTCATGGTCCGTGGTCGCATGAACGGTGTGAGAGTTCGCGGGTTTCAAACGGCTCGGATGAGAATCCTGTTTTCAATTCTTCTCCGGGGTGAAACAAGATTGCGAAACTCGCAAAGGTCGCAGAAGGCATGGAAGAAACGTACCGATCTTCCGAATCCGCTCCTTCGAACCGGCCTATTGGCGATTGTACGATTTCGATAACGGCACGTTTTGACATCGACACTTCCGCGATCGCGGAACAGCGTGATCACAGCTGGAGTGCGGCAGCTTTTTCCGGCAACTTCCGGATGCCGGTTCACTCCGACACATCCCCGGTCTGTCGGGTTTCAAGTTCTTTTGTCGTGCTTGACAAATCAGTGTATACTGACTCCCAACCCGGAGATCGAAAACGGCGATCCCCGGATTCGACGAGACGCTCGCTCCCGTTGAATGACGAGTCATTCTGCGGCTGGGCGCACTTTCGTTGCAAGGGGGAAGAATATGGCAGACTACAGTGCCTTGAAGCTTCACCTGCGTGGTGAGCTGATTCTCCCGGACGACGTCAATTACGACGCTGCCCGGAAACTGTTTAACGCGATGATTGACAAGAAGCCCGCTGCAATCGTGCGGTGCCTCGACGTCGCCGACGTGATGGCGTGCGTTGACAATGCTCGCTCGAACGGCATATTGCTGGCAGTGCGCGGCGGGGGACACAACGGTCCCGGCCTGGGAAGTTGCGACGGCGGTCTGGTGATCGATCTGTCACAAATGCGCGGCGTGCGGGTTGATGTCGCCGCGAGAACGGTACTCGTCGCGGGCGGATGTGTGTGGGGCGACGTGGACCACGCGACATATCCCTTCGGCCTAGCGGCAGCCAGCGGCATTATTTCGACGACAGGCGTGGGAGGTTTGACGCTGGGAGGAGGGATCGGACACCTCTCCCGGAAATGTGGTCTGACGATCGACAATCTACTGTCTGTAGATATGGTTCTCGCCGACGGAAGCTATGTTACAGCCAATGACCATCAGAACGAGGACCTTTTCTGGGCGGTCCGAGGCGGCGGTGGCAATTTCGGAGTCGTAACGTCTTTCACGTTCCGCCTGCACCCGGTCAGCACGGTCATGGGTGGTCCGATTTTTTATGCAGTGGAAGACGCGCCTGCAGTCATGAAGGCGTATGAGAAATTCATCACGACTGCCCCGGAGGACATTAGTGGTTTCTTCGCATTTCTGGTGGTACCGCCTGTGGACATGTTCCCGGCGTCTTTACACATGCGAACCGTCTGCGGAGTCATTTGGTGCTCGACAGCCGGTCCGGAGCGGACGGCGGAGCTGCTCAAGCCAGCGGAAACTTGGGCCAAGCCGTTGCTGGTAGGGGTTGGTCCAATTCCGTTCCCGACGATGCAGAGCCTCTTCGACGGGCTTTACACTCCGGGGATGCAGTGGTATTGGAAGGCCGACTTCGTTGACCATCTCACGGACGAATCCATCGCGATACACGTGAAACACGGCTCCAAGCTGCCTTCCATGTTTTCGACGATGCACCTATATCCAATCAACGGAGCAGTACACCGCGTGGCCAGCGGTGATACGGCGTTTAGCTACCGCCAGACGAAGTGGGCCGAGGTGATTGTCGGCGTAGATCCAGATCCGGCCAACAAGAACAAGATCACGACTTGGGCCAAGGATTACTGGGACGCGGTGCATCCATTTTCGGCACCAGGAGGATATGTCAACTTCATGATGGAAGAGGGTGCGGCGCGAGTTGAGGCGACGTACGGCGCAAACTATGCCAGGCTGCAGGCGATTAAGGCTAAATACGACCCTGGCAATCTGTTCCGCGTCAATCAGAACATTGCCCCAAGAAGCGCAGGACACGGGGCTGGTTTGTAATCGCTCCCGGCACTCGCTGCGAACGTCGCATTGCGCTCGGCATCGCGGATGCTCAATCCGCCGCAAGAATTTCCGACTCAGGAAATTATTCCGAGTCCGGCGCGCCGAACCTTTGCGCGGTGCACGTGTTTTGACGCTTTTAACCTCCTCATTCCGTTATCGAAATTACTGTCCTCCCTTACCTGCCAATTGCCCAAGGTATCGCGGAGGAAATTCACACGAATGGCTGGGTTACTAGAAGTTCTGCTCGGTGCAGCCCTTACAGCACCGATCGCCATGATGCTGTTGCATGCAGATGATCGCGTGTACTACGACAGGGATCACAATGACGACCATCACTGGGACAACGGCGAAGATCGGGCTTATCGAATTTGGCTGAAAGAGAATCATCGCAGATATCGCGACTTCGCTAAACTCCGAGAGGAAGATCAACGGGCATACTGGGGTTGGCGTCACGAGCACTCGGACGTCTTATTGAAGATCGATATTCGTTAGGTTCCGTAAGAGCGGCTCGGGGTGTCGTTCAACTAGATCCGACCTCGTTCCCGTATCGATGTCCGGTCGTCGTCGTCGATCGCTTCAATTCTCGCAGGCAAACATTCCCAGATGCTGCCCGAAGCCATCGCCCTGATAATTCGTCACGTTCACGAGCCACCGAGCATCTTTGGCACGCGTGTCCGTGGGCGGTTTCGACCCATCCGGAACGGCGTACAAACCGCTCTACTTCTTCAGTGCTGTCGTCAGCGTGAACCCGTAAGACTTCGTCGCACTTTTCGCAAAAGATTAACAACATTGTCCCCTCCTGAACGCAGGGTAGATCGTTTATGGCGAGGTTGCGAGTAGTAAACAGTTACATCGGGCCCGCTCGTGAGGTTACGTACATAACGGTGAGGTCCGTAATGCCTCGGCCCCGTTTCCGGTCTAGAACATTGTGCTGGTAATCTTCTGCCATCGGTGTAAAAGAATGCTGCGGATTCTAGCCGACAGCGACGAGGAGGTACGTCGGTCCATTCGAGCATCAGGATGGGACGACATTCCACAGGGTTGTCTCTGCGCGAATTGCGCGATCCTTGAAAGGAGTGCAGCGACGTTAGACATGATCACACGCTTGCGATTGCCGACGGCATAGTTGCCATGGCGATCGTGTTCTTCCCACAGCGTCATGGTGATTCCTAGGGAACCGAGATCACAGCCTACGTGAACGGCGATATCAAACTCGATCGGGAGAAGATAAAGGCCGGGAAGTAGCTCTCGTAGGCTGTGCCCATCGATCTTCGGCATGTTTAAGTCCAGTAAGATCAGACGAGGTCGATACCCCTCACGTAGCGCATCAATCGCCTGCTCACCGTTGTCGGCACACCGGAGAGTAATGTCGGGGTCGGACGCGTGTTGATTGAACGCTTGCTTGATCAACATCGTGTCGCCCGGATTGTCTTCGACGATGAAGACCTCAAAATGATCTGGCCGATGACCCATCGCCTACTTGTTATACCGTATTGTCCGACATTTGCTCCTTGTCCCGACCCCGGAAACGGTTCAACCGCACTGGCAGTCGGCCCGACTACTTAGAATTACGACCTGGACCGTGCGATTTGCTCTTTGACGCATCTCCTGATGTATCCTTCTTCGGCGTTCCGCATCTCACCTCCATGAAACCTTTCACTGCTATCATCGCCGCTCTGGCGATGTCCGTGGGTCCGAGTATCGCCGGGGAGAACTCGGGCCATAAGACGCCTTTTTACCGTCCGCATCTGAGCCCTCGCGTCAGGCCCGCGAAGCCACGCGCAACTGGAAACGCCGTTGTTGTCAATGCAGCGAGTTACGAGTCGGGAATAAGTCCGGGCGGGCTGGCGACCATTTTTGGAGACAACCTGACCACAGTAAACGGCGTCGTGCTGGCGGGCGTCAACCCATTGCCAACAGAACTTGCAGGTGTAGATGTGCTCGTGAGCGGAATCCCAGCGCCAATTTATGGCATCGCGTACGCGGACGGAGAGGATCAAATCAGCATCCAAGTGCCCTACGGAGCGCCAACTGGGCCGGGGGCAGCTGAGATTCAAGTTTTTGACAACCAGGTTTTAGTTGCGGATTTCTTCACGGATTCGTACACGGAAGATCCGGGCATTTTCACTTACAACGGAAACTTCGCCATTGCGGAAGCCTCCGATTACTCCCTGATCGGCCCCGACAATCCGGCAAATCCAGGCGAGCCGCTGGTGCTTTACGTCACTGGCCTTGGCCCACTCACGCTCGACCTCGTTGACGGCTACGGCTCTCCGACAAGCCCGCCATTTGCAGAAACAGTAGATCCGTTTCAAGTGATCGTTGATGGAGAAAACTGCGATGTGTTCTTTTCTGGTCTTGCGCCGGGATTCGTCGGACTATATCAGATCAACTTCTATGTACCGGCGGACGCGCCGTCAGGAAACTTGCCGATCTCCATCCAGAGTTCGTACGCGAACAGCGCATCCGCAATACTGCGGGTTCAATGAGAATCTAGGGAACGTTTTTCGTCGTCTCGTGGGCTGTCGGTTGCAGCTTGCGTTACGAGTGGCCGCGACGCTCTTTCCGCCTCGCGGCCCAATACGCCGTCATACGCCGCGAAACCTCCAGCCGTTCTTCCGGCGGCATGGTCTTTCGGCCCCGGTTTTGGCGGTTGCGTGGGAGAAGTGCCAGAGCCCGTCTTCGAACCTGCCTATGGCACGATCAATTCGCTCACGCTCAGCGTACAGCGTGGTGATCATTACGTGAATGCCGATCATGATCTCGATTCCACGAAGAGAGGTTCGAGTGGTTCTCGGGGTCCACCCATCTTACCTCGGACGAATGCGGGTGGGAGCAAGGGTTCTCAGGCTGTGTTCGATCTAAGAATGATCGGGTCAGCTTTCAACATTCGCTACGGTCTTGAAGATCTTCTCGCAACACGCGGTAGACCGTCCGTGTGAGTATTCCGGGCCTCGTGAATACGCCGTTCCGATGTGAATACGCGTTCCGACGGCGCTGAATAAAGAGGCCGTCGAAGACGGAATAATGTTGATACTGAACGGTTTGGGACATGGCGGCAGATATTCAAGACGCTCCGGAATGCTTATTCAGCAGAGCCCGGAATCTCTATTCAACGGGCAGGAATACGCATCCGTGCCAACCCACGTCCACGAGCGGGTCTGTTGATCGGGTGTCCTCCAGCGAGACGGTGGAACCAGCCGGAATGTCCGTCGAGCGGCCATGGCTTGCGCCTCCGCGCATGACAGAATTGAGCGGTTCTCTGAGCTTGTAGAGCCTGCCGGATGTGACGTGGGGCTGGTGCATGGTTCCCATCCCAGAGGTGGTCACGGAGAAGCCGATGCTTCCTTCCACGACCACCTCGACATTCGGCTCGTCCACTCTAGGCGTTACGGAGCGGGCGATCCGGACCGAAGGAGAATTATCCCTACCCCACCGTTGGATGCTGGCAGGCCGTAATTTATTTCGAACATGTCGAGAAGACACAGCGGAAGCGCGCTCTGAAAGAAAGCCCCGCGCCGGGTGATGCAACGCGGGCCCTTCTCCCCTCCTCCATCAACGTGTTCTCCAAGGTTTTGAGCGAACGTTGCATCTTAGATCCTTATCGGAAAAGTTTTGTTTCCGCTAAACTTACTCGATCCGGTTACGCGACCTCAACACTCCAGCTTCAGGGACTTCATCCTTTAAAGTGTCCGTACACTCCCGGCGATGGGAATCATAGATAGGTTCGAATAAACAGTAGCTTCCGAAAGTGACGACGCGGATCGCAGGCTCGGTGCTTGCGGTCCGCCTTTTTCGCCGTGTCGCTAACCACCCCGCCTCGTTTCGACCTGACTCCGTGAAATAACACTCTGGCTTCCGGCATCGAACAGCCGGAGGGTGAACTAACATGAAACGTCTGCTATTTGGAGCCGCGATGTGCTCCGGCTTACTAATGTTTGGGTTGACCGCCTTCGCTCAAGATCATGATCGCGACCGGGATCATGGCGAAGATCGGTTTTATGGGGGGCACCTGTTTGAGCGAGTGCGAGGGGATCTCGATCGCGTGCAGGATGAGACGTTCCCAATGACCGAAGATCGCGAGCGGGTCCACAGGGCCAAAGAGCAACTCAACGATCTTCAACGCGGGCTGGAGAACCATAATTATGATCCCCACAAGCTCAGCGAGGTAATCGAGACCATGCAATGGGTGGTGAACAATAACCATCTGCGGCCTCAGGATAAAGATGCGCTCTCAGACGACCTTGCCCGGCTGCGGGAATTCCGGGAGCGTCACGAGGAATGGAGAGAACGGCAGTAAGCCGGTTTACAAACTCACTTAAAGTTGACGGTCAGGGCGTCCGCTTTGACCGTCGATCACCGATCAAAAAAGCCTGAGTGCCAGTAGTCCTTAGTGCCTATTGTCAAGACCGGCGAGCGCCGCTTCGAGCTGATCGGCTCTGGCGTGGATCTGTGATGCGTCCGCTGCGTCTTCCATGCGCTCTGCGAAATGCCTGACCCCATCCAAGGCTTTACGCGCTTTCGCGAGTGCGGACTCGGCGTGCTGCGGATCGGTATCAGATTCGATCTTGGCGGGCTCGATAAACGTGAAAGCGACTTTCCAGGATCGGTTCGCAAGAACTCGATTAGCGCTGCTTGTCCTCGCTTGCGTAACGCCGCGAGGTCATCTGGGGTTTTGTCGTGCATCGGGCTCTTGGGCGTCTTTGAGATCGTCCGGGACCGTGTCGTGGACGATTAAGTTGTTGAGCCGTTCCATTGCACGCATCAGTTCGGCAAACGCGGCTGAATATTCACGCGACGCATTGTAGATGCGCTGCGACCCATCTGGATGCGGCACGCCGCTCGGGGACTCGTTCACGACGGCATTGAATCGTTCCGAGGCGGCTCGCGATTCCTCTGTGGCCTTCGCAAGCCGCTCCCGCAGGATCTCTAGGGCCGATTCGCGCGACGGCATGGTACAACACGGAAATCGTATCACGGGCGACTGTTTCGCGATAGCGATCCGCCTCCAACCTACAGCTCCCGACCAAACCCGCCGATAGATAGTCAATCCCCAGTCGGTGATTCCAAATCACCGCCCTCAAACAGCAAGCGGACCGATCGGCAGCTGGTCCGCTGTCATTTGCCGCGATTCCCTCTCAACACTCCAGTAACACCGCACTCCGGCTTCGATCCCGCTTCCTCCTATAGACATCCTGTATGTGCCCAAATTTGTGCCACCTCCGTGCATAGATGGGGTTTTACAGGGTTCTACGGGTGCCCCTGCAAGTCTTTGAAATACGGAGGAATGCAAGATTGTAGAAGCGCGTAGAAATCGGTGAAAACGCTCTGATACGGATTATGAGTCCGCTGCGCGCTCTGGGGCCCCGGTGTAGCTTCCCTCTGTGCTAACGATCAACATTCCTGTTTAAATTCTCAATCCTTGAAAGAGCAGCCGTCACTGCTTGGCCATGGCGTATTCGGGAAGATCGCTGTTGTGAAAACGGCATCACCGGACAAGTGAACTGTCGCCTTCAGGGTACAGCTGACGCCCCGCGCCGTTTCCACCGTGACATGCGGCGCACCTCTCCGCAAAGAGCGCCTATTCATTCGAAAAAGGAGCTTTCGCCGGTATGAATGTGGAACTCTGGCACAGTCTTCGGGTGCACATCACTCTCGCATAACCCACTTCCGCACGCATCAAGAGCTCCCCGAATCTGATTAATTACTTACGTTAGTGGCTATTAGCATAAGTGAAAAACGGGTCATAATTGCCCGAATGTGCAGTAACATCGAGGAAGGGATAGGAGGAGCTCCGTGGCAGCTAAAGCGCGGTGGTTGCTGGAGATTCCAATTATCATCGAGCAGTTAGCGTCGTTGGACACACCCGTCGTCGATCGCGCGATTTGCGAACGGATTTTTCGTGTGCAGCGCCGGCGCGCCATTGATCTGATGCAGCGCTTCGGCGGATACCGGTCAGGCAATACCGTTCTGCTCAACCGCCTCGATTTGATCCGACGTTTGCAAGATCTGGCAACCGACCCGGACATCGAACAGGAGCATGAGCGGAAGAGGCGATTGAGCGATCACTTGGTGAAGTTGGAGAAGTATCGGCGCGCCGCGGCGGTGCAGATCTATGTTTCGCCGGCGGCTGCGAATGGCACGGCGGCCGATCTGCCAGCGAGCGTCTCTTTTGCTCCAGGCAGGTTAACGGTGCAATACAACAGCGTGGAAGAACTGCTGACGCGATTGTATGAACTTGCTCAAGCGGCAGCGAACGATTTTGATCGCTTCACGGCCTCGGCTGGCGGCTCTGCGTAGCATTAGCCATCACATCGGAACCAGGTCTGTAGATAACACCCGAGTGCGATTTCTGCGCCATGGAAGAAGGAACCGGCCGGGGCCAAATGCAGCCGGCAGTACGGACTGCTGTACAGCCATATGGACAGCCAGCAGTACAGCAGTACATCCGCCGACCGTATGACCCCCTTTCCTCCTTTAACCGCCTCGAGGAAACCACGGCGGCAAAACATGCGGATATACTTATTACCATCAAAGTCCAAACGGTCGTTGAGCTCAAGGATGGTGAACTGTTTCTGGAATGCATCTTCAATCTTCTCCGCCACAACTCTCACTTTGTCCGTATACGAAGGATCATACTTCTGAATGGCGCGCACCAATTGCATCATCAAAACGTCGTAGATCTCTTCGGTAGTCTTCCCTTTGAAGGCCAAGTGCAGATGCCTTACCGCCTTCAGCGCCGCACAAGATATGGACAAAACACTATACTTACTAAGGACTCTAAAACTGGCCTTTGGGTGTAGTTGGAGCCGTGGTCGGAAGGTGATTCCCCCCGGGGGCGAAGCACTCGCGATCGTTCTTTCCTATCCGCGCAGAACATCTCACGAACGCCGCTCACTTTTTTATGGCTTCCAGCGAGCACCCGTCAGAGGCGCCCATCTCGCGGGTTGCAGGTTGGCTGATGTTGAATGTCTCTGAGCTAGAGAAGACCAGGAAGAAAGATATTGTTGGTGGCGCCGGCTTGTGTACTCGTGTGTACTTATGAGTACACAACCTTGAGATGTTCTCCTGGAGACGCGGTAAGGGTAAGAGCCCTTTGGCCGGCGCCGCACGCTACCCCAGAGCTGTCACGTCCGCTTCCGAATCCTATCTGGAACGCCTCGGCCCAACACTTTGCTTAGTGACCTCTGCGGGTGCGATATTCTCGCCAACATCTCTCGGTGCCGGAATCATTAACAGCGTTGCCCTTTCTCGAAAGTCAGGTTTCCGTGAACGCCGTTTACCAGCCGAAACCATCACGGGGGTATTCAAAAGGCGGACTCGCGATCTGAGTGGGCACCTGAGCGCTCGTCATCGCGGTCTCGTTAGACCACAAATCCACCAGTAGGCGTAGCGGTTGACCAGGCTCCACTTCAAAATGCCGCCGACTAAAGAAGAATACAACCCTGGTATCCGTTCGCGCAGGCAGCAATCCCCCATCGAAGCGCCCGAGTTCCATTCCACCCAGGACCGCGACGGTCGTCCTTAGTTTGGCCGGCCGGAAACCGTGAGCAGAATGCACCTGCAAGTGGACGCCTTGGACGCATAAAATAGGCGTGCCCTCCTCTTGGCCGCAATACGGCAGGAACAGGGAGTCGGCGCCAGTCGAGAGTGTGATGTTGACTAGCACCTGCGGAACGACGGTATTCAGCTTTAATTCAAGCTGTGTCTTTGTCTGAGCCTGTGCCCCGAGTGCCGCGAGCCCGAGCAACAAGACCTTGCGTCGGATGCTTACACGTGTGACCATATGCCTTCAAGTCCTCTGCTGGAAGATTAGCAGAATGCGCCCACATTCTCCCCAATCGTTTCAAGGGCACTAAAGTGCGATTATCGGAAATTGCAGGGTACGCTACGATGTTGAACGCCATGTCCTCTTCCGGAAAAGACCGTCTTGCTGCTGAAATCGCACGACGATGGGAAGGTCTCCAGGATGCACTCTCGGACAAGGGGAAATACCCAATTCAGCAGTTTCGATTATTCGCGGAAGCGACGAGGCAGTACCTCCAAGTCACTAAGGGCGACACTCTGATCCACCGCAATGTTGTCGAGGCTGTAAACGGACTAGCTGATTTTCTTGGCGCGGAAAGGAGACGGGTTCCGCGCGATATTCTTTGGGACGCCGAGCGCCTCGAATGCCTCGTCTTCTCCGGATACGATCCGCACTTTGAAGGTGACGAGCCTCCTGACCTATGATGCGCAACGCCACCGGTAACGCCACTTATCATTCGCAACCGCCCGAGACAGGCCGGCTAAGCCCCGATAACGGGCACTGCGCATTAGTGTGGAATTCTTCAAACCCCAACCAGACAGTCTCAGCACCATCGACTTGAAACTCGTCGACATGCCCGGAGCTGGTCGTGTAAGCGGTGTTCAAGTTCGTGGGGTAGGTCACTCCGGCAGCTTCATCAGCCACACGGACCCGTGTGGCTCTTGACGCGTGAAGACCAGACCGGGACCGCGAATTGCCCACGCGTCATCGGGTTTCCACTCAACGGGCGATCCCGCAGGGAACTTCACTTCAAAAGGCTGGCTAAATGTCCGCGTGTTGGAGTCAAATTGGGTGCCCATCAACTTGCGGTCCTGCACAAAGTAAAAGAAGTTGCGCGATGGCGCCGGTTCCCAGTCCGGGCTGCGGGTGGGAGACTCAAGCCACTCTGAAACCGGGATTGGCTCCTCTCGCCAGGGGACAATGTAGCGCTTATCCCGCCGTCCAACCCCGACATCGAACCACGCTCCGTCTTCTCCAAATGAATCGGCGAATACCGATTCCGTCGGGTGCTCTAACCAGGGCCTGTCTCTGCCCGAGGCCAGTTCCAGAAGCCGGACCGTCAACTTCCGCTTGGTGGGGTCATGTTTGGACTGCACTTGGGGTGAGTAGAGCAAGAAACGACCGTCGGGCGAGAATCGCCGGGGCAATCCGCAGCTCTTGCAGACCACTCGCGCGTCGGGATCCGCTCCGGCATCGCCGACCCGGATGGAATAGGAATCGCCTTCAGGCACCGCGTAGGCGATCTGCCGACCGTCGCGCGAGACAACAACCTCATCGATCCTTGCAACCAGCGTCTGCGCCGAGCTCCCGAGATCCAGTGCGTAGAGGTTTCTCGGGAGCGTAGGACCGCCAAAGTTCCAGGTGTAGAAGTAGGCCATGCGCGGTTCTCCGCCGACATCGGCCATCATCTTGTATCGTCCATCGTTCGTCAACCGGCGCGTTACGCCAGCGGCCTGCCCCTTCGTGGAATCGAGCGGAAGCAGGTACAGGTCCGCGGAGGATTTGACGACCGATACTGTCGCGCCGGCCGGACTAACACCCGACACGCCGACGTCTTCAGTTGCAAAAGTGAGTTGGCGTGGACTGCCGGTTACTCGCCACGAGCCAGGCGTCAGGCCAATCTGCCAAACGTTCCACCGCTCGCCCTTCCATCCGGAGAATAGAATGCGATTCCCCAGCGCCGCAGTGGGGACACTCGCCCCTAATCCCGCTGCCCGCAGCGCAGCCCCCGCGCCGGTGGGGATCGGGGCTCCGCCGTCCACCGGCAGCGCAAACCACTCCCACGCATCCGCATTTTGCGTATCGGCTTGCTTGCCTCCGACAGAGATGAGCCAGCGGCTATCGGACGTCCATATCACATGGTGCGTGTTCTTGTACTTCGTGCGGCCCCAGGCTGCCAATTCGTGCGCGGGTCCGCCTTCGGAAGGCATCGACATCAGGTGGAATTCGGATTGAGCGAATTCGAAATAGGCGATCTGGCGGCCATCCGGAGAAAGAATGGGCGAATCGACACTTCCATTCCGCAGGACTTGTGGTTGCCTACCACCCAGAGTTGGGATCACCTCGATGCTGCCTTGTGTCAGGTACAAGATCCGCATGCCATCGGGGAAAAACTGAGCGGACTGCACGGGGCCACTGGAATGGGTCAACTGGATCGGATCGCCGCCTCCCACTTGCTGCAGCCACAGTTCCATCTTGCCGCTGCGATCGGACGCGTATGCCACAAATTTGCCGTCCGGCGAGATGCTTGGCCCTACGTACGAATTTCCATCGTCCGGGGAGACCCGCACCAAGTCGGGCCCCTGGGACGGCGCCGCACCGCGATGCTGCAGATACGCCCAGGCGACTGCACCCAACGCAATCACCACGCCCATTGCTGGCCATAACCATCGACGCCTCGCAGGCGCGGTTGCGGCAGGCCGAATCAGCTTTCCGGATTCGGATTCGTCTCGCAGTTCCTCCAGCGCCAGCTTCACGTCCGACACATGCTGGCTGCGCCGATTCACGTCCTTGCGCAGACAGCGCGCGATCAGCCGAGCCAGCTCCGGCGGCACTTCCGCCCCGGTCTCGCTCACCGGCTGCGGCTCTTTCTCGACCACCGCTGCGAGTGTCGACACCCGCGTCTCCCCGCGAAACGCCCGCTGCCCTGTCACCATCTCGTACAGCACCGCGCCAAACGAGAAGATGTCGCTCCTTGCATCCACTGGACGCCCCTCAGCCTGCTCCGGCGACATGTACGGCACGCTGCCCACGATCGCGCCTTCGTCGGTGAGCGGTGCCGTCCGCGTCTCTGCATCTACCGCCAAAGCGACCGCCGGCGCGGCTAGCTTGGCCAGCCCGAAATCCAGCACTTTGACCCGCCCCTGCGTGTCCACCATGATGTTGCCGGGCTTCAGATCGCGATGAACGATGCCCGCCGCATGCGCCGCTGTCAGCGCATCGGCCACCTGCACCGCCAGGCGCAGCGCTTCAGTGAGCCGCATCCCCTTGCGCGGAATCATCTCGGTCAACTGCTTGCCGTCGACGAACTCCATCACCATGAACGTCCGCCCGTCCTGCTCACCGACCTCGTGGATGGTCGCGATATTGGGATGGTTCAGTGCGGACGCGGCCTTGGCCTCACGGATGAAGCGCGCGCGACGCTCGGCATCGGCGGCGCGGCTCTCGGGCAGCAGCTTAATAGCGACCACCCGCTCCAAACGCGTATCCCGCGCTTTGTAGACGACACCCATGCCGCCCTCGCCGATCTTCTGCAATAGATCGAAATGGCCCAGTCTTGCGGCAGCCATGTCGGTATTATCCTATCGCGGTGGGAGACCAATGCTCTCGCTGCCGCAGTTCCCTCAGCCACATCGAACCGTGCGCCTCCTGGCGGGTGAACACCAGTGTAGAGGTACGCTTATTCTCCGCGACTTTCGGTTTGAGTCTTGTTGCGGATTCCGGGGGGACCCTTCATATTGCAAGGTCACATTTTTTTGAACTGTTGCGCCTGTCGAAGGGGAATCATGGCTGGTAAAACGGCATGACCGTGAATTCGGCTGCTCAGGTCCGAGAAACCGCGTCAATGGGCGGGAATCCCACTCATCGGGAACTGAGGTTGCAACAGCGCTGTTGGGAATCACTTTCGGTTAGCGGGTGATCCAGGAGCAATCCGGAGAGAACATGTACTACATTTCGACTACACGACAAGTGAGAATGCGGCCAAGCTCCGAGAGCCGATCCTACGGTCGCTTGTGCCGTTGTCCGCAGTCGCGGGGGTCCGCAGTCTGCTAGAATACGCCGCGAATGTCTACGAATCCGGTCAGCACCTCGACTGCATCTCGGCCGCCCGTCGACATTGCCTCGCTTAATGCATTTCTTGGGCGTGTCGGTTCATATGCGGAAGACTGGATTTTCGGAGTCGGCCCTGACAAACCGCTCTTTCACTATTCCGATCTTGGCGGATTACTCGGCATCCTCTCGAATCAGGATCTGTGGCTGTCCCATTCGCGTTTTTCCAACGACGAACAGGAACTCAATCATGGTTACGGCGTGGCGAGACGGCTGATCGAATCCATGAAGACCGATAATCCGAGCCCGGATTGGCCAGTATATTTGGACCGTCTGACCGAGCGGCTCGGGCAGCCTCCATCGGAGGGCGTTTACATATGCTGCTTTTGTAAAAAGGACAATCTCCTGAGCCAGTGGCGCGGTTACACGGCAAATGGTAACGGTGTGAGCATCCGATTGCAGCCGTCCCGGTTTGACGTGGTGACCGGCCCGGACTCGCCGCACAATGGTTTGATGCGTCTTTGGAAAACATTTTATGATGCCGACACTCAAGAAGAGATTCTGCGTACGGCGATTCAGTTTGGGTTCACGTCTACGGCCGATCCGGAACTTCGCGCTACCCGCGCCGCGGACGCGATCGAGTTTTTTATTCCGACCTTCAAGAATGCTGATTTTAAGGAAGAGGATGAATGCCGGCTCATCTTCTCGCCCCCGCCGAATTGTTCCGTAAAGCCCTCTTTCCGGATCTCGCGAGGGATGCTCGTACCCTACTACAGCCTGAAAGCATTGAGCGGCAACCGGCAGTTACCGATCACGGGAATTACGGTAGGTCCCAGCCCGAACAGAGCGATGAATGTGGAGAGTGTTCGCATGATGTTGGCGGCGTACGGTTACTCGGGAGTTATCGTTGACGTTTCCGCAACGCCTTACCGCGCCTGATTCCGGAGACCTCCGTGCTTTCACTACATTAGCGCTTCCTGCTCTTTTTGTATCAATAACCTCTTCGTTCTCAGTGGTCTCTTCTTGTTCAAGTCCACCACGGACACCAAGTTTATCTGTTGCATATAACGACTTACAAGCTCACAATTCTCGCGTGCCGTATACGTGCCATGAACTAGGTCCAAAATGTCCACGGTACGGCACTGATACTCCGGCGACCACTTGGCGTAGTGCTTGCGAATAATCTCTGGCGAGTCGCCCAGAATGTTCGCGCAATCCTCCACTGTCCCGCCTTTGATGAGGATCTCGGTCGCGAGCGTGTCGCGAAAGCGGTGTGGATGAGCATCGCGCACGCCGCTGGCTCGAAACATGGCCTTTAATGTTCGGGTCACGGTTTTGATGTGCTCTTCGCGAGAACCCCGGCCGCTCCAAAAGAAGTATTCGCACTCGCCAATTGTGCCCTGCGGCTGAATGAGGTTGTTCAGCGCGCGCTTCACCTCCGGGTAGAGCGGCAGCCAGATAGGGGCGCCATTCTTCAGCGCGTGCAGAAAAATATAGTCGCCTTTGATCCGCTCCTTTTTAAGAGTTGCCACGTCGGATACGCGCAGTCCGTAGAACCGGAACAAGAGGACCATCGCTTTGGCGCGGAGGCGTTCATAGCTGGCCTTGCCGAACGTGTCGCGGCCCTGTCGCCGTCACTTCTCATGGCCAGATCGTTGGCTACTATGTCCCGGCCACCCAGAAGAAAACTTCCTCCGATCAGATAGGGTTGCGAATCGCCGCCGCGCACCTGAACGATCTGGTCGCTTCGACCCAAGCGGAGCAAGAAGGCGAACTCGATCGCGCCGTACGCAAACTCACTGGCGGCGGGCCCCCAGAAGCAGGTCTAATCGAGTTTCTGAACTCTCGGTAGATTCCGGAGACGCGTCCATGGATAGAGTGCTTAAACGCCTGCACGAATTGGAGGACCGAGTCCGCACCACGGAGGAAATCAAGGTGCAAGTGAAGCTACTAGGGCTGCCAACCTCCCAGCGTATTTAAGCGCCAAATCGAGGAGCGTCGCTTTTCTGTGGGACCCGTATCATACCTGCGTCGAAGGCGAGAAGCAAGCCGACACCTTCGACAGCCGACACCTTCGAGCACTTACGCAAGTACAAGCGGCACACTCACCTCAAGGACTCCGTGCCCAATCCAGAGAGTAGCTAAGATGAGCGTCATTACGCGCCCACCAGCACCGGAGATATCCCGGTTAGGAGACCGTGGAAGGGCTCGCGAGAAACAAATTTAAGAGGTATCACTGCTTCGAGTGGGAAAAAACGAGGCAGCCGTCCGAAAAATCACCGCGCGCTCCGATGGGTGAGGGAGAACATTGCAGCTCTTGGCGGCCATCCCACATCCAGATAACCCATTGAGGGTGTCGAGGAACAACCTTTGCACTTTGGCATGTGAGGGTTGGCGTTAATACGCCTTCGTTTCCCGCGATCGTGATGTTCAACGCAAGATGGTGGCCGCCGAACTGAAGCATCCAGGGAGTCGTGACCTAGGGTTTGCCAAGAATGAAATGTAGTAAAGATCGCTTCCAAAGAGATCTCCACCCCTCCGCGTCCTCCGCGGCCGCCCGGTCCATTGCCGCCTCCGAACTGAGGAGGCGGACCGTTCTGACCTCCAGGCGGTGGTCCGCCTGGCTCGCGCCCGCCTCGGCCACCGGGCCCGCGCTGCGAGCCATTGGCTTTGAAATTGTCGTCAGCCTCGTGGATCTGCGCATCGTGCGGGTTGTACATGGCGTCTTTCAAATCACGCATAAGCAAAGAATGCAAACCCCACCGCTCCCATCTGGTGTATGGCAAAAGGACGTTGCAAAATTGCAGATATTGGCGTGTACACCACCTGACCGAAATCGATCCGGCCGATTCACCGGCAATGGTGATGTGCGCGGTCATTGATTAGGTATACAAAGGTCTACGCGCCGACCGGCTAAGTCTTAGCGCTCCAAAAGTGACTTGCAGACCGGCCCTATCGTGCCATCAGTTGGTCGCTGTGAATCGCGATTGGAATCCGGGTTGGGTACCCAGAGAACGAATCGCTACAATCGCCGAAATAAGGAACGTGATCGCCGATCGTACAACTAACCCACCACAAGATTTGCCAAGTCCGCAATCGAAGCAAGAAGCTTTGAGCAAATCGGCGGTTCTCTTATTTAACCGAATCTGCTTAGTGGCGCAGGCGATTTGGCCAGTCCTCACGCCTCCGTTGAGACGTCGACGGCCTTCTGTAGGTTTAGCTAATGCGGCCACAAGTTTTGAGACAACACTCGCGCTACGATCGCCGGCTTCAACACGCTTGGTGGCGGGGCCAGAAGATTCGCAACACGGTGAAAAGCCAGGGAAGCGACCGGGTCACGATGAGCCGCCCGGTGGAGTTTGGACATGTACCAGTTGATTAAGTTGACACCCGGGCTCTTTCGTATGCCCTCGACTTCCGGCATGCGCAGGTCGTTTCCAACGGCGATACTCCAGGGCGTATCGACGACCTTTGCAGCTCTCCCGAAGAAGCGACGCCAAAGATCGGAATCGCCTTCGCTAAGCGTGGCCTCGAGTTGCTCAGCCTCCAACGCCGCGACCGACATTCCCTGGCCGTAAATCGGGTTGAAGCTCGAAATGGCGTCTCCAAAGACAAGGTATCCGTCAGGGAAACGAGTGAGCTTTTCGTAGCGCCGCCGCGTGCTGGCGGGAAATCGCGTGACTGAAGGTTCGCCGAGCGGCTCAGCCTTCCGAACGACGTCGTAGATATATGGGGCTGCCAGTTTGGCTGCAAAATCGATAAAGCCCGGCAACTCAGGTGGAGGGGCGGCGACGAAATGGGAGAGTAAAGTAACCGTCCAACGGTCTCCCTCCTGCGCCAAAATGACACCGCCGCGTTTGCCGCCAGGTGTGGGGGCGATAATCGTCACGAGGTCCCCCCCCATATCTTCCTTGCGACGGCTGAAGAAGCGCGTTGTGTAAGAGAGTGCGATCTCAACCTTATCTTCGATAGGTTTTCGATAACCCATCGCTTCCAGCCAGCGCGGACTGTGAGAACCGCGTCCAGTCGTATCTACAACGAGGTCCGCCGAAAAACTTTCGTCGCCAGCCTTAATTCCTGTGACGCGGCTTTTATCGGCGGTCGAGCACAGTCCTTGAACGGGGAGATTCTCTCGCGTTTCTACATTCGGAACACGTTGAAGAAATCGGCGGACGGTACACTCGAGAAAAGGCCGGCTCATCAGCAAACCATTAAGCCCGCTCGTGAATTGGGTGTGACATCCTCCCTCCATAAACCAACGGCTCTCGCCCGCGATGTCCGCCATGATCGCCCCGCGGCGGATAAGATCGTCCGAAATTCCAGGAAACAGCCGCTCGATCACCTGGCGTCCGCTGGCCAGGAGACCGTGAGTATGACGGCCCTGCGGCACGCCACGCCGGTTCTCGTCCCTGTCCGGGAAAACATCCCGTTCTACCAAAGTGACTTTCTTAAAGTGCTCAGAAAGCACACGAGCAGCAAGCAATCCAGCCATGCTCCCACCAATAACAATCGCGTGCGTGCGTTGGGCGCTAGATATCATGAAGATCCTTTCTCGCTTCTACTCGGCCGGCAACAGACAACTCGCCTCGGCGCGAAGTGTTTTCAGGGCGGCGCGCACCCACGTTTTTACTGTTCCCAGCGGCCGATCGACATGCCTTGAAATCTCGCTTTGGGACAGCCCGCCGACGTATGCGAGCCGGAGTACCAATTTCTCGTCAGGCGTAAGCATTTGAAAACCTTTGCGAAGAAAATCCAGCCGGCGACGCTGGTCCAACTTTTCCTCAAGATCTTCAGAAACAGCCGGCATATCTTCGATCTCCATGGCGACCGTATCTCTGGCCGAACGAGAGCGGAGATAATCGATCGATTGATTCCTCGCAACCTTTGCCATCCAAGTGGTCAGCGAAGACCGGCTTTCATCAAAGCCGGTAATTCCATTCCAGATCCGCAGCATGGTTTCCTGAGTCACGTCTTCTGCCGCGCTCCGGTCGCCGACCATCCGCCAGATCAGGCCGTAGAGCATTCTTCCGTGGCGATCGTAGACCTCGGCCAGAGCTTGGGGGTCGCGCAGCTTGAGTCGCCGCGCCAGGCTGCAATCCAATCGGTTGTCAGATACGATCATTTCGCTCCAGTCCTCGATTTTCCGCGTTCATGGATTAATGCGAGGAAATCGGCCTGGATTGGATCAGACGGAGAAGATTTTTTTAGTGTCTTAAGGCAGGCTCTTGCGCCAACGCAGCTCGGGCTTGAGCGGCAAGGCCCGACCATCCCTTGGATTCAGCGTCGGAAAGAATGGCTCGCAGTTGGCGCGTTCCCGAGGCGTCGCCCAACGCGACGTCGGAGCGGGCCGACTCCAAACGGAACCGGGTCGACTCCAAATACTCATGCGAGTTCTTAAAGGCGCTCATCCCGCGATCTAAAGCCTCTCGCGCTAAACGGGGCTTATGTTGCGCCAGCAAAGCGTCCGCTAATACGGAATACGCTTCGGTTTCGCGCGCTGCGGATTGAGCGGCATGGAAACCGGCGATCGCCTGGTTCGATTGTCTTTCGGCCCTCAGCCGTTTCCCCGGCGGCAAAATGAATTCGCGCCTCAACGAGCGCCGCTTCCAACAATTCGCTTTTCTGCTTGTTCGAGACGTAAAAAGCGCTTGCTGCAGCGAACAGTTTGCGAGCCGCCGGGAGATCCCCTTTCTCAACGGCGATATCGGCTAAAGTCAACCTCGTATCCGCGGAGAATTGATCCGCCTTCAGCTTGACGGAAAGCGCCAGCGAATCGAGGGAAACCTTCTCCGCTCCTTTTAAGTCGCCGCGAGCCCGCAGCACGTCTCCCATGTGTTGCAGAATCACCATGCGAAGGTTGTCGGATGCGCTCGCGGTCGCCAGTGCCCGATCGAGCCGCTCTCCCGCGGGAATCACATTGCCTTCGTCCAGATCGAGCGATGCCAGCGTCACATTGGAGCGCGCGACCTGTAAATGATCGCTCAATTGACTCGCGATGGCGAGGCTCTCTTCAAAGTTCCGGCGTGCCTCTTCCGGGCGGTTTAATCGGCGGAGAAGATTTCCGCAATTATTCAAGGTGAACATTACGCCTGGCCGGTCGCCTAAGTCTCGAAACACCGCCAGCGATTGTTCCAGCAGCTTCAGCGCGCCATCCCGGTCCCCAAGTTGGTTCAGGTTGAGAGCCATGTTGTTGAGTACTGTTGGAATCGCGCTATGGTTGCCGATGTTGCGAAACAGAATCAGCGCCTTTTTGTCGTATTGCGTACTGCTGGAATAATCACCCTGCTTCCAGTGAATTCGGCCCTCTCTCAGCAGGATGGAAGCCAGACCAAAGTCGTCTCCGAGTTCGCGGTCGAGCTGTTCGGAGCTGCGATAGGATGCCATCGCTTCGTCCAAGCGGTCGATATTGTAAAACGCGTCGCCGCGCACCTGCTCGGCCTCCGCCATCAGTGTGCGCGCATTCAGGCGCTGCGCGGTCATGGCCGCCGCGGAGGCGGCTCGAAGCATGGTCTGGAAATCGGATTGAAGGGCCGCGGTGCGGGCTTCGGTCAGGTCGATTCGAGGATCCGCAACGCTCGCTTCCATTCGGCGCCGCAATGCTGCGATGGTGGCAAGCGCTTCTTTCGGCTTTCCGGCCGCATATTGGGCTCGCGCCAGCAAGAGTCCATAATCCGGATTATCACTGAACAAGTCCCACAGCGATCGATAATTGGCGATGGCGCGAGGCCAGTCGTGCTCCGCGGCGTGATAGCGTGCTTCGATCAGCAGCCGCTGCTCCCGCGGCAGGCTGTCTGACGATTCGAAGGCGAGCTTAGCTTCGGCTCGAGCTTTATCGTCGAAGCCAAGCGTGGCCAGAATCGCGCCATAAGCCGAATGCGCCAGGGGGCTACGCGGATCCGCCGCGACCGCCTGCTTCAACAGATCTCGCGCGCCTGGCACATCGAAGTTCCTCGAGAGAACCATGGCCTGAGCGTATAATTTAGCCGCCGTCGGATTCGAAAACGAGTCCAGAGCTCCATTCGACTTGCTGGACGCCATCTCGCCCCAGCCGCCGCGCCGGGAGAGTTCGTCGGTCACCTGATAGACCATGGCCGGTAACTCCCCTGGCGAACCTTGTTCGCTTGCGGCCGCAACAATTTGCCCGGAGCGTGAGTCCAGCAGTCGCAAATAGACGCGCAGTCCGTGATCGGTTTCGCCCGAAGCCAGAAACGAGCCGACGAGAAAATAGTCGACATTCAGGTTGAAGCGCAGTTTTTTCAGTTGATCTGCGGCGTAACTCGAGGCATCGGATAAACTCAGGTCTCTTTTCACCTGATTGATGGTCTCAAGTGGAACAAGCCTGACGCGTTCATTGGAAGCCAATTCCGTAGTCAGCATCTCGGCGAGCGCAGTGTCTACCCAGGACTCGGACTTATTCGGCGATAAATTCTGGAATCCGAGAATTGCCAGCGAAGGTCGCGCGGACTTCCCGGACTCGCGATGACGGCGTGGAATCCAAAAAGCGAGGAGTGCGGCAACTAAGAATAAAACTGCCGCGGGTAGCGCAAGCGTTGTGATCCAGCGTCGGGTCCGGTGTTGAAAGATACCGGCCGGATCGCGACCCGACTCTCCGTTTAAGAATCTCTCGATCTCGTTCGACAATTCTTCCACGGACTGGATCCGGTTCGCAGGCTCTTTATCGATTGCTTTCAGAACGATGTTGTCAAGATGCGGGGCCCAGTCTCTCCGCCCTGCCCGCCTGCTGGGTTTCTCAGACTCCTGGCCGTCAGAGGGGTGCGTGCCGGTCAAAAGCTCATAAAGAATGACACCCAGAGAATAGACGTCCGACGACGCATTGACAACCTCTCCACGGAGCTGTTCCGGGCTCGCATAGCGCGGAGTTGCCGCGCGATTCCATGTATGGGTTTGCGTGGCCTGGGCGTCTGCCGTTGATACTTTCGCGATTCCAAAATCCAGCAATTTCGGAACGCCGTCGGAGGTCACCAGGATATTCGAAGGTTTCAAGTCGCGATGAATTACGCCATGCCGATGGGCGCAGCGGACGCCTTCGCAGACCGCCTGGAAGATTCTTAGACGCTCCGCGGTTGAGAGTTCGCGACGGTTGCAATAGTCATCAATGTAACGACCCTCGACGAACTCCATTACGGAGTAAGGAACGCCGCCTAATGTCGTTCCACCATCGAGGAGGCGCGCAATGTTAGGATGATTGAGGTCCGCCACAATCTGGCGTTCGGCGCGAAACCGGATCAGGTCAGCTTCGCGGCGCAGCCAATTTTTCATGACCTTTATGGCCACTCGCTGCTGGAATTGTCCGTCCGCGCGGGAGCCTTCGTAAACCACCCCCATGCCTCCCTCGGCCAGCTCTCGAACGATTTCAAATGCGCCGAGACGCATTCCGGGAAAGATAGATGAAATGTGAGCCTGAAGCGCCTCCGGTTCCGCGATCGCCGGTTGCTCGAGGAAATCGCGAGACTCATCGTAAGCCGCAAGCAGCAGCCTCACCTCGCGCGATACCTCCGTGTCGTCGACGCGGTCCAGTTGCAGTTCGCGATCTTCGCTGGTAGCCTGGCGTGTCGATTCGAATAGCTCCTTTACCTGCTGCCAGCGCTCAAAGGTCATAACCGCTCCTCTGGCTCGACCTCTCCGGTTTTGGACAATTCGCGGAAGATCCACGTCTTAGCGAGAATCCAGTCACGCTTGACGGTGGAAGTCGAGACTTGAAGCACCTCGGCCGTTTCTTCAATCGTGAGCCCCGCAAAAAAGCGCAGTTCCACGATCCTTTGCTGTTGCGGATCAATACGGGCCAGGCTGAGCAGCGCGTCATCCAATGCGATGAGATTCAATTCCGGCCTGCCCGGGAACAGCAGGGCTTCATCGAGTGAAATTGTCGCCGCTTCGCCGCCTCGCTTGGCCGCCCGGCGGCTACGGGCATGATCGACGAGAAGATTGCGGATGATGGTGGCGGCGACTCCGAAAAAGTGCGCGCGGCTCTGCCAATCGCTGCGGGTCTGATCGATGAGACGCACATACGCTTCATGTACGAGTTCCGTGCTCTGGAGATCGCGGCCACCCATGTCGCGGCGCAGGTAGCGGCCGGCAATCTCTCGCAACTGGTTGTAGACAAGGGGGATCAGTTTGTCCAAAGCATGGCGGTCGCCGCCGCGCCATTGGATCAGAAGTTGCGTCACATCGCCGCATTCGTCCCCGCGCGCCATGGAAGCCCTAATTGAGTGAGCGGTCCGGCGAACCCTTCACCGTTCGACTCCGCTGCAAATTGAGAAGTAGTTTACCTCATTTCGCGTCCACTTGGCTCTTCGACATCCAATCGGGCAATGCATTCGTATAAACCCGCGATGACCCAAAAAAACAAAATCGTCAAGAGAATGGTGATCCTCGGCAGCGCGGCGTTGATCTTCGTATTTGCCGATGGTTGTCAACAGAGCGCACCCGACACAACGCAAGCCGAGGTTCAGGCTTTGAAGGACAACGAAACACGTTGGAACGATGAATACGTTTCCAAAGACCCTGAGAAACTCGCCGCTCATTATGCCGACGATGCGGTTCTCATGGCTCCCGGAATGCCGTCGGTTTCGGGCAAGGAAGCGATCCGCAAGATGCTAAAACAAATGGTTAGCGACCCGGCCCTGTCCCTCAAGTTTCATGCCTCCAAGGTTGAGATTTCGAAGGCGGGGGATCTCGGCTACACGCAGGGATCCTACGTAATGACCATGACCGAGCCGAACTCCAAGGGCGTAATCAACGACCGCGGCAGTTATGTAACCACGTATCGCAAGCAGCCGGATGGTTCCTGGAAAGCGGTTTCCGATATCGCTTCTTCGGAACTTGCGCCGGCTTCGTCTCCGGTCAACGCCTCGAGGGAACATCCCTGAAAATATTTGGCAAACAGGAGAAAAAGATGGCAACCACAGAAACTCATAGTATAAGGGCGCGGCGCGAAGCAATCGTGAACGCTCACATCGAGGCCGAAGCAGTGACTCACGACGTCGCAGCCGCCCTCGCAACATTCGATCATCCCCGCTACGAGGTGCCCGCCATGGGGGCCATCATCGATGGCGCTGAAGGAGTAGAAGGTCTTCTCACTCAATTGCTCCGCGCCTTCCCGGATTTTCGGCTCGAAAGGCTGGCACTCTATCACGCTGATGAGGCGGTCATCGTGGAATGCAGGTTTGGCGGAACGCATCGCGCGGACTGGGCAAGAATCGCGCCCACGGGAAACCGCATGGAAGTGCAAAGCGCTCTAATCTTCGTCTTCGAAGGCGAACGACTCGTCTGCGAGAAGGTGTACTTCGATCACGCTACGGTATTACGCCAGCTTTCAAACAGCTAATCAACACACAAGCAGCTCAGGTGTTTCTTGGGCCACTTGCGGCGAGACTCAGAAAGGTACAGAACGTTGTCAAACGGAAATAATCGAATCCGCGGCCCGATCGGTTCCAGGGATGGCAGATGATCAGAAGCTTCACTTCGCTCGTTTCGTTATTCCTGTCGTCGGCAATCGCACAACAAATTCCACGCGAACCCGACGCAGCGCTCGTTTTCACTCACTTCACCGTGATCGATGCGACGAGTGCGCCGGCAAATCCGGACGTAACCGTAACGATCAGCGGTTATCACATCACGGCGCTAACCAAGAGCGGGAGTACTGCTGTAGCAAAGAATGCGCGGATAGTGGACGCAACTGGTAGATTTCTAATTCGCGGCTTATGGGATATGCATATTCATCCGCCCGATAAAGATTACTTGCCGTTGTTCATTGCCAACGGAGTAACGCGCGTACGTGTCATGTGGGGTTTTCCGGCACATCTCCACAGCTCGCAACGTGTGCCTCTCGGCGGTGGTTCCCTGCCGTTCGCAGAACCGGACATCCATTTGCTGTCTCCGGCCCCGGGGGGCCTTCTCATCCTCCCAGCAAATTCCGTTTCACGCCGACAAGACCTGCTTCGCCGCAACGCGCCGGGCATAGGCGATTCGGCACCAAGGCCGGTCTAACACCCGAGCCGTAGAAATGAGGTTTCGCTGGTCGAGCACCTGACCCGTTATGAAGCATTATCGGTAGCATTCAAGTCATGTGTGCAAGAACTGCGACGCGAGTTGACGCGCCGCAGATTTCCTGTCGAAATAGTCGCGTGCCGGACGATTCATGAGCGCGATAGCGAGCCTCGGGGCACTTCGGACATTGCGCCGCGGAGCAATTATCTCCGCAGCGTCGAAACCTTCACAGCTTTATTCACTGCCTGCGACTGCCACTTACGCGCCCGCTCAACGAATTGCAACGTGACTTCGTAACCTCGTGCAGCCAGCATCAGACCATTCTGCAAACCGATATCTTCCGCCAACACCATCCCGACTTCGAGTTTCGATAACGGTACTTCCTTGATGGTCTGTTCGGGACGAGTACTCCCGCGGAGTTCGGCAAAAGCCGCGAGCAATTGGCTGTCGTAGAGATTCCCGCGGGCACGCATTGTATCGAGCGCGACGCTGAGATCCAGCCCACGCGATTCAAGAGTGTCGAAATCCGACGCTATCCGCAGCATCTGGATGCCTGTCCTCTCGAATTCATCTTCGCTCTGTGAGTTTGAATTAGCAGGACGTTTTATTTCCGCGCACCCGACGAGAATTGCTCGAACTCTCTCGAGCCGAGGAATCGGACCGAGCAGACGTTCCGCTACGCGCGGTAGTTCGGCAACCTGCTTTTGTTCTTCTTCTGAAAGATCGTGACCGTAGTGGAGTTTCTCGACCGTCTTGGCCGGCAACATCACGCATCCGATCTGAGAAAGCATCGCCTCAATCTCAACATGCCAGCGTTCTCTCATGTTGGTCCATTCCGCAAGGGCGGTTACTGACTGGCGCAGACGCATCGCACGCGCGAAGGCCAGCGGATGCGTAAGAGCAAGAATGTCGGTGAGGGCCTTGACGCTTCCCTGGAGCGTCATTTCGAGGAGAACTCGCTCAGCCGTCGTTAAGCGATATTGGTCGGTGGCCGCGCGTAAGGCACCCAGCAGTTGTGCCGGCGGACAGGGCTTCGTGAGAAATCGGAAAATCTGACCTTCGTTCACCGCCGCCATGGCGGCTTCGATGTCGGCATAACCAGTAAGGAGCATGCGGACCGTATCGGGGAATCGCTCGCGCACTTTTCCCAGAAACGTGGCGCCGTCCATATGCGGCATGCGCATATCGGAGACGACAATCGCGCATGGACCCTCTTTATCGAGCAGCTCAAGCCCGCCGGCGCCGCTGGTTGCCGTGCTCATGCGATAGAGCCGCTCCAAATGAAGCTGGAGACCTTCGAGCACATTCGGATCGTCATCCACGCACAGCAGACGAGGCCGCCCCGCGCCAGCCAAGCGCCATGCATCTTCACTTGGCGGACGCGGTTGCGCGGACGCCGCTTCTACGTTCATCGTGTTGGTCATGTTCACTCCTTTGCGAGGCCAGTTCTTGAGCGGCCGCCCGCCACCCGTCGAGGCGGCCGGCCAGCCCTAGGGCTGCGATGTAGTCAGCATTCAGGAGTGCAGCCGGATCGCCGTTATAGTCGGGTTCACACTCGTGTGCAAGTGCGTTGGCGAGGTGTACCGCGGTCAGCGCGTCCAGTTCCGGATGTTGCACCCGCTCCGGCATGTGATGGTTAGCCACAGCTTCCACAATGGGGATCGGGATTCCCCACAAACCCAGCAAGTAAGCGCCAACCTCAGCATGCGAAATGCCCTGTAGTTCTTGCTCAGCCCGCCACAGAGGCTGTCCGGTCTCGCGCGACAGTGTCATTGCAGCGGTCAAATGGTCCGGCAGTTCGGCGGCCAGGACCAGCTTGCCGATATCGTGCAGGAGCCCGGCTGCCCATGCAACCTCCGCCTGTTTGCGATCGTGCCCGAGAATTCTCTGCGCTATGCCGGCCGTCAAGAGCGCATGATTGCGAAGCGATTCGACGGGAAAGGGGCTGCGCGAGTTCAGACGATTCCCCTTAAAAACTTCCGTCGCGAGCACCAGCTTCTGGAGCATTCCGGTCCCGAGGTAGACCACAGCTTCCTGAATCGTCGCGATGCAGCGCCCCAGACCAAAGAAAGCCGAATTGACGAGTTGCAGAACTTTCGCCGAAATCCCAATGTCCAGTTCGATAACCCGAGCAATCTCTCGTGCCCCGGATTTCTCATCCGAGACGACGCGTTGGAGAGCAGCGTAGACGGTAGGTAATGACGGCAGCCGCTGCAACTTACCGACAGTTTTCCTTATCCTCTCATCGCCGATCAGAGATTGAAGATCGCAAGTCCTCTCAATTACTTTCTCAAGGATTTCCGGATTACATGGTTTATGCAAATACTGATGCGCCACCGACACGGTTCGCATCGTGGCTTCCATTTCCGCATGTCCCGAAAGCACGATTCGCACAGTTTGCGGATGCTGATCCTTGACCTTTTGCAACAGCGTCGCGCCATCCATCTCCGGCATCCGCATGTCTGTGACGATCACGTCGAACGGGCTCTTCTGAATCAGAT
Organism: Bryobacterales bacterium; assembly: GCA_963802915.1. Lineage (GTDB taxonomy): Bacteria > Acidobacteriota > Terriglobia > Bryobacterales > Bryobacteraceae > JAICMB01. The sequence continues at coordinate 529,335 of CAWDKQ010000012.1, read as the reverse complement.
CCAATGCCGTTGAGCCGCTCAGTGCAAACGCCATGTCCCACTTGCGCCTATGCCGCACCAGAAGGTCTTCGAGACCCTCTAAAACCCTCGGCTCGTCATCCACGAACAAGATTCGTTTCTTCATACAGCCACCGCCACCGCGTGGCCCGCGTCGTCTCCGATCGGCAGGCGAATAAAGAACGTTATGCCCTGCCCGACCTCAAAACAGTTTCGGACTCGCGTCTTCTATGGCGCAATTGCATCCCAATGTCGTTATGTTGTCCCGGAACCGGCGGCCGAAGAGGAACGACCTCTAGACTACCTGTTTGGTCTCTCCGCTCCTGTTCTCGTAATGGTGAAGTATTTGTGCTTGCAGTTCGCGAGTACGAAGAAAGTCTCAGCCTAGTAGCTCGCGTGCCGTACACGTGCCACAAGTCTGCGGCAATCGCAGATTTAGCGTTTCCTGCTCTCTTTGGAATCAATAACTTCTTCGTTCTCAGTGGTCTCTTCTTGTTCAAGTCCCACCCCGGGCACCATCATTTAAAAGAGTTAGTATTTTGGGGCCGTCATGAGGTTGTTCGACTGCTTTGCGGCAAGATCGTGGAAAAGCAGGCCGCGTAATCTCGCCCTTTTGCACGCGCGAATCCACGGCTTGCCGAAAGAGGCGGCTTACCGGACTCGTGGAATACGGAAGGACATTCCAGAAAGGTCTGTTCACGTTTCTCGCGCAGAGCGTCAAGCGAGACTAGCGTATCTCCGTAGTTCGGTAGGCTTCTTCCTTCCTTGTTCTTGGTTGTAGCTGGTTCAAGAGTGATCCTCCGCCGGTGAAAATCTACCTGCGACCAAAGCAGAGTCAGGAGTTCCCTCACACGAGCCCCAGTCTGGTATCCAACTACATATATGGGCCTCAGTTCGAGGGGCGATTGTGCACGTTCAAGAAAGCCGGTACGAGTATTGTTCTCAGAATCGGACATTCACTCTGAATTGCGTGAAGCTCATGCCGAAAAACACACGGCCCTTCGGTCGTCACTTGCTACGAGGCGATGGGTTCGAATCCACCACGCTTCGATTTGTCTCTGCGCGCTGAAGGGCCTGTACGATTGCCTTCTCCGCGAGGGGTGTCATGACTCGATAACCAGTTTCATTTGGGTGCACTCCATCAAAAGTGAGCTCTCCCTTCAGAGCGCCTTTCTCATCCACCATTGCCGAATAGTAGTCAAGGAAGATGAGATCGCGCTTCGAAGCGTAATCTTTGATCCAGGCGTTCAAAGCCGCGATCTCGCCGGCAGGCTCCACGCCCGGTCTCCATGGATAATCGATCGCCGGCAGAATCGATGCCAATACGACTTGAATGCCATTCGCCTTCGCGAGGTCGACCATCGACATAATGTTGTCTTCTATGGCGTCGAGCGTCGTGGGTCCCGTGTTGCCCGCGATATCATTCGTGCCGCCGAGAATCACAACCACTTTCGGCCGCAGCGCGATCACATCGGCTCGGAACCGAACGAGCATCTGAGGAGTTGTTTGTCCCTTAATCCCTCGATTGATATACGGCTTTCCGGGGAAGAAGCCGCCCTCGCGTCCCCAGCGTTCCGTGATGGAATCTCCCATAAAAACGACTCTGTTCTCATGCAGTGCTGGAGGCGGTAACTGTGAATTGGCGACGTGATAATGGGCCAGTTGCGCCCAGTCGTTTCGCAAGGGATCGTCGGCTGCCGCAGCCGAGAGGAGAAGGAACAGAAACAGCGGAAATCTCGACATGTGTATCACCAATTTGTTATCGACCCATCCGTGCGAAAGTACGTTTGTGCCCGGTCATTCAGCGGTTTCGTCACTTCGCAAACCAGCTTCAACGATTTCATTTCGAGTTCCACGCCGAGCCCCGGGCGGTCATTAGGATAAATCTTGCCATTCCTAAAATCGACACTGGTTTTAAGATACGGCAACTTCTGTTGGTCGCAGTTGTATTCGATCAGCAAAGGCCCGGAGAAAGTTCCAAGCGAATTCACCAAGGCGGCTGTCGCGATTGGTCCCGTGAAATGCGGAACGATGCCGACGAAATGTGTCTCGCAAATCGCGGCGATCTTCATCATCTCGGTGATCCCACCGACGTTGGGCAGCGTGGCGCGGATGTAATCGAGATCGTGCTGCTCCACAAGCCGGTTGAAATCCCAGCGGCTGCCCCACTCTTCGCCGGCCGCGAGAGGAACCTTTACGAGACGCCTCAACTTCGGGAGATCTTCCTGAAAGGCTTCGGCTCGTACGGGATCTTCCACGAAAAACGGTTCCAGATCCTGAATCAGTTCGCATCCCCGAATAGCGTCGGCGAGGTCAAAGCGTTGGTGAAAGTCGACCATCCACTCGCCGTCTTTTCCGACTCCTTCGCGGGCCTGCGCGCACTCTTCGCGAACCTGATTCATGCGTTCGCGTGTGTCGTAAACAGCGTTCGGAGGAGCATTCGCGGCGCCGATGCGAAAGGCGCGATAACCCGCTTCAATGGCCGCTCTCGCCTCGTCGGTAATGCTCACGCCCGGCCGAGTGCCTGGGATCGCGGCTATCGTGTTGTAGCACTCGCAATAGTTCCGGACCATCCCACCGAGCACTGCATGAACGGGCAGGCCAAGAGCTTTTCCTTTGATATCCCACAGCGCGAGATCGAGCGCGCCAATTGCGTGCATCTTCTCCCGCCCCGGCGGATAAAAGAACGCTCGCGACATGTCTTGCCAGAGGCGCTCGATGAAGCGCGGATCTTTGCCGATCAGCCTTCCCGCACATTGCTGTAAGGTGTCCCTGGAGCCGCCTTCGCCGATGCCCATGATTCCGGCGTCGGTTTCTATCGTCACCACCAGGTCGCTCTGATTGAAGAGTGGATTGGGATTCAGCGGCGCGTAGACGCGGACCCGCGAGATCTTCATCCTCGGGAGATTTGCCTGGGAACTTATCGCGGATGCGGCAGCCGCTGAGCCTAGCGCTCGAAATAAATTCCTGCGATTCATTAGCGCAGTGTTTCAGGTTTGCCGCCAGAGTCTTTGCTGCGCTGCGCAGCGTCCATGAACGCGAAGATCTCAATCGTCTCCTCCGGTGTAACCGGCGGCTTGCCCGTTTGGAAAAACTTCACGACCTCGCGCATTAGCTCCGGGTAGCCGGTGCCGGGCTTCGGCGCGCTCCGCACGACTTCCTGCGACCGGAACGCGAGCGTTCCGAACTCGCTGTAAGGACGGTTCACGCGCATGGTTCCGATGCGTCCGCCCTTCCAGCGGCAAGTGGTCACGTCGGCATCCTCGGTAAATGTACGCGTGACTTCCTCACAACCGGGACCCATCAATGTGAAGAGCAAGTCAGCCGAATGGATGCCGTACCAGGCCAGTTCCATGGGATGATGTTCTTCAATCGGGCCCGGCCCCCATACAAAGTAGCCTTTGGCATCGGCGAATTTCGACGCCACGGCGAGCGGGCTGAAACGCAAGCTGGAAGAACTGAACCACGGCACGCCGGCGTCTCGCGCAAGCCGGGCAATCTCGCGGGCGTCTTCTAAACTTGCCGCCAGCGGCTTGTCGATATACATGGGTTTGCGCGCGGCCAGAACCTGGCGGACTTGATCGAGGTGCGCGCGGCCATCAATGCTTCCGATGATGACGGCGTCCACTTTCGAGCACAGCGTGGCGATGTCCGGCACGATCTCGACACCCCATTTCGCGTTCAATTCATCTGCGAACTTGTCCACTCGTTCATAACTCTTCGGCAGATCCTTGCTGCCGCCCTTGTATGCCGCAACGACCTTTGCGCCAGGCACGTGCGAGGGCGACGATGAATCGTTGAGGATTTGAGTAAATGCAACGGCGTGCGACGAATCGGTGCCGAGTATTCCGATTCGGATGTCTTCTGTCAGTGCGACGCTGGAGAGCACGATCGCGAACGCCGCGAGATTCAGGAGTCTCATCACTTCGCCGGGGTCACGACGATATTGCGAAACGAGAGAGAGCCGTGGTCACCCTGCAGCAGAATCGGACCAGGGAGTTCTTCATGGCTGTCGACCGCACCGCCAGTGATACCCGGAATCTCCTGATCCTTAATGATGGTGATGCCGTTTTGCACGACCGTCACTATGCGTGCGACCAGAGTGATATCGAAGGACTGCCACTCACCCGGTCTGCGCGGCTGCTCAGGCGAAGGCGCGATAAATCCATAGATACCGCCGGTGTGATCCGTGGCCGGAGCTTTGATGGAGTCGTCTTCGATTTGCACTTCGTAGCGGCCTCGTAGATAGACGCCGCTGTTGCAGCCGCGTGGACAGTTGAACTCGACGTGTAGTTTGAAGTCGCGGAACTGGCGGTTGGTGAGAAGATCCGTACTGCGTGGATGATTGGTCAGCAGGCCGTCTTCGACTTTCCAGCCGTTGGGTCCGGCGACATCGCGGATGCGCCACTCCGCGGTATCGCGGCCGTCGAAAAGCGGGATGGGCTTGCCCCATTTGGGAGAAGCTTTACGGTCCAGCTTCGGAGCAGGCACCGCGATCCAGTTCCATTCGGTTCCGTCCGGTCCGTTAGCGGTGCCGCGGATCCGCCCGGCGGCGAAAGTGCCGTGAAAGACCATGTCTTCCTTGCCGCCTTCTTCGCGCTTGGGCGAGACGAACTCGACTTCGTTGCCGCGGGCTTCCACTTTCGGCAGCGGGCGAGCACTACCCCAGCGGCCAACCATTTGCGCGGTGAGTTTCCCGTCTTGTTCGGAAAACTCGATCCACGATGGGTACTCGCCGGTAGATGACTTTAGCGTGATGTCCCATTTTCCAGTGAACGGACCGGCGGCGCAGACGAGGGTGCCGGTCAATAAGAATAGAACTAATCTCATTTGGAGGTGACTTTCCACGTTGTCTCGTCGAAGAAAAGCGTGCGTCCTTCGCGATAAGATTGCACCGACATCGAGATGAGTACCTGCGCGCGAGCCGCGGTCTCGACATCCAGCCGCGGTTTCTGCCGCGTGCGAACGCACGTCAGGAAGTTTGAAAAATGCGTGCGCTCCACATCGATCTGCTCGATGGGAATCTTGCTCTCCTGATCGCCGAACTTCGCCTTATAGGCATCATCCATCGTGGCCTTTTCCGGCCGCAGGGTGACATGATCGGTGACGCCTTCGAATTTGCCATGGTCGACCATGATAATGGTGCCGAGATGCCCGCGAATCAGACCTGGGATATGCTGCGAATTGGCCATCGACGAAGAGAGCACAACGGAGTGACCGGCCGCGTACTCGCCCATCAGATGGAAGGTGTCGGGGACTTCGCGGCTGTCTTTGAAGACGTAGATGCCGCCAGCTGATACGACTTTGGTTGGGAACTGGGGTTCCGGCCAGCAGACGTTGAGCGGCGCGGCTACGTGGAAAAATAAGTCGGTCGCGATGCCGCCGGAATAATCCCAATATTTTCGGAATCGGAAGTAGCGGTCGGGGTCCCAGGCTCGCTTCGCAGCCGGTCCGAGCCAGGTATTCCAATCGATGTAGTTTTCACCTTTGCCGTCGGGACCAGCATCCGGATCGATCGGCCAGTTCCATTCCCCTTCGGTCGAATTGCGGTGATAAGAACCCTGGCTCATAACCATCTGCCCGATGGCTCCGTCGGCAATGGCTTGTTTGGCGCGCCACCACTGTGGCGCGGAAGTTGTCTGTGAGCCGACCTGAAGGACGCGCTTCGTGCGTCCCACTGTCTCGACAAGGCGTCGCGCTTCGTCGATGGTGTGACACATCGGCTTCTCGACGTAAACGTCCTTGCCGTGCTCGAGGGCCGCCAGAGCGATCGTGGCGTGCCAGTGATCCGGCGTCGCAATGATCACGGCATCGACATCCGGACGATCGATCACTTCGCGCCAATCGAGATAGCCGTCGCAATTGTAGAGCGCCTTGTTCTCGTTGACGCGCTTCTGATAGACGTCGCAGACAGCGACCACTTGCGCCGGATTATCTTCCGTGCCAATTTTCGCGAACTTCTTCGTGATCCATGTGCCGCGACTGCCCGCGCCGATCAAGGCGAGGTTGATGCGATCGTTCGAGCCGATGACGCGGCCCGCCGCCAAGGCTGTTCCCGCCATGCCCATCGCCGCGCCAGTCGCGGCTACACCTTTCATGAAATCCCTACGGCTGCTTGTTCCGAATCTCTCCGGCATCTACGAACTCCTTAAAATCGGGAGGACCCACGGGGCCCTGTATTCACGCGTCAGGAGTGCATTCGCCTCCTGGTTGTTCAGAACTTTTTCCTCACGCGCGTTCCACTCGATACGTGAGTGAGTGAGCAAAGCGATGTTGCCGAGATGCGCGACCGTGGTCGCCAGATGGCTCGGCTCCAGGCACATTACTGGATCCCGCCGGGTGCGCACGCATTCCAGAAAGTCTCTGATGTGAGCCCTGGTGGGATCGGCGTTTAGTTCCTTCGAACTGCTGTTGCGCTTAATGGAGAAGTCGCGCTTGCTCGGCTCCGGGACAACTTCCCATCCTCGGTTATCGACGGTGAGCGTCGCTTCGGAGCCGCTGAAAGCAACACCATGAGGCCGTCCATTGGGGCCGAGGCCCGTGAGCATTTGAGATTCCCAGACCAACTGATAGGAGGGAAACTCGTATAAGACCGCCTGGGTGTCGGGCGTCTCGGTGTTGTCGTCTGCCATGTATTTGCGGCCGAACGAGCAGACGGCTTGCGGCGTCTCGTGCCCCATGCCCCATAGAGCGACATTCAATAGATGTACGCCCCAATCCGTCATCAGGCCGCCCGCATAATCCCAAAACCAGCGAAAATTCATGTGGAATCGATTCGGATTGAACGGGCGCTGCGGTGCGGGACCTAACCACATGTCGTAATCGACACCCGCGGGCGGGTCGCTGTCGGGCGGCCGGCCGATGCCTCCGGCCCAATCCATGTATGCCCAGGCGCGCACTTGCCGGATTTTCCCCAGCTTGCCCGAATGCACAAACTCGATCGCCTCCTGGCAATGAGTCATGCTGCGCCACTGCGTTCCCATCTGAACCACACGCTTGTATCGGCGGGCGGCGTCCACCATGGCGCGACCCTCCGCGATGCTTGTCGCAAGCGGTTTCTCTACGTATACGTCCTTTCCGGCCTGACACGCGAGAATGGTTTGCAAAGCGTGCCAGTGGTCGGGCGAACCGATCAGACAGGCATCCACATCTTTGCGCTCCAGGACGCGTCTGAAGTCTTTTGCCGCTTCCGGTCGCTTGCCGCGCGACTTTTCGACCAAGTCGCTGCCCAATGCGATCTGACGATCGTCGATGTCGCAGATCACCGGACAATCTACTTCTGGGTTTGTCAGAAATGCCGTCAGATCCGCACGGCCTCGGCCTCCCGCTCCGATCAAAGCTATGCGAATGCGGTCGTTTGGTTGCGCGCCGGTCTCCGCGCCACGCAAAAGTGCAGCCGTTGACAAGGTAGCGGCAGCGCTCGATCCGACGAAGCTGCGGCGTGTCAGAACATTCATGGAAGTGACCTCTGAAAGAAGTGGCCGGGCGAGAGAGACAGCTCCCGCCCGGAGTCAAACTGACTAGAGGCGATGAACCCTCGACGCTGGAAGCTCACATCGCCGCGCTCGGTTTGGAGAACGGGCGATTCCGCGGCTACTTGCACCACTTCGGTGAGACTTCCGGGTTCCAGGCGAAAATCCGCTCGTACTGTTGCTCCGGCCGTCACTTGAACACCGGCCCTGGAGATCTTCTTCATACCGGGACTCTCGAGTTCCATGAGGTAAGAGCCCGGCGATAAATATGGCAGCGAGTAGTCTCCGGCAGAGTCACGCTTAGTGGATCGCGACACGCCGGTCTGTTCCTCCGTCACGAGCAACAGGACGCCGGGAATCATCGCGCCAGAAGAGTCACTCACGTTTCCGATGAGAGTCGCGGTCACGGCCTGCCCGTAGACGGCAGATACACAAGAGAACAACAACAGAACAATTCCGAAAATCGTTCTTGCCATAATTGACTCCTAAGGCTCCACCAACACTGCCGGTGAATTAGCTCAGTGATCGCAGGATCTGCTCGTCTTTGTTCTCTGACTCGCCTACCTGTTGCTTCTCCTCGAATGCACGATCGCCGTGTAGAGATCGCCTCGAAACGTGGTTAGACCCAATTCAACGGGGGGTCTCCTTGTCGCTATAGGTCCTTCTCTTCACGGAGAGGACCGCGACCGCCGGCGGAATTTGCAGCAGTTGGCGCTGCCTCTTTGCCGGGTGCGAGGCTGAAATCTCTTCGGTGCAATGGGCTAGAACCAGCCCATAATTCTCTTCCATCAGGCGATAAAGAGACTGGATCACGAGGTCAAACCGGTCCGGGTTGGGACACAAGTACTGCGGAAATGTGAAACCAATTCGAGCGCCACGGGAGCGCCGTCCGCAAAGCGTACTCGCTCGACCTCATACAATAACTCTTCGTCGGGTAACCCGAAGAAATCTTTGTCCGCGCCGTGCTGTTTTACGGTGCGGAACGAAATCAGTTTGTTGGTTGGAATGCCGCCACGTGCGCGAATCTCTTCCGTGAAGCTACGCATCTCCTGCTGCTTCTTCTGCATTTTGAGCGGCGCCACGAAGGTGCCACGCCCGCGGTGAGACTCGATCAATCCTTCGCGCTCCAGGATGTCGTAGGCTTGGCGCAGCGTCATTCTGCTAACGCCAAATTGCTCGCAAAGTACGCGTTCGGGCGGCAGAGATAGTCCAATGGACGCCGCGCCGGAGCTCAGCAATGTTCTGAGCGCATCGGCGATCTGCGCGTAAACCGGATTGGAACTTACCTTATCGACTCGAATCGCCGCGATCTTCTCAACCGCCGTCTCGGCCGTCATTTCTCGTTCCGCCGGATTGTATGGTCTAGACATCCGCACCAGCAACGTGTGGTCTAGACATTTCTAACACGACTCATATACCAAGTCAAGGGGATTTCACAAACAAGCATGCTAGGACTCGGCCTGGGTTACGCGCTCCTCTCGGGAATCTGCAACGGGCTGTTCACCGCACCGATGAAATTGATCCCAAATTGGAAGTGGGAAAACATCTGGCTGGTTTTCATTGTTACCAGTTGTCTGGTGGGGCCGTTTGCGATCGTCGCCGCCACGGTTCCTAATTTTGCCCAGCTTTTTTCGCCAGCCCCTCTCGACGCGGTGGTGGCAGCGCTCGCGTTCGGATTCGCGTGGGGATTCGGCGCAATTCTATTCGGGCGGAGTGTGGAACGACTGGGCGTGTCAGTAGCGAACACACTCGTCATCGGAGTGAGTTCCGCGCTCGTTCACTGGTCCCATTAATGCTGGGCGGCAAGTTGAGCTTCGACCGCAGCCAGATACTTTTATTTCTCGGCGTATCGCTTTCTTAGCCGGAGTGTGGACCTGCGGAAACCGCCAGCCGCCGCCGGGAACCGGAATCGAACATCCTCGGGCGCACACTGGACAGGTTATGTTATCGCGGCCGGCGCTGGAATCATGTCGGCAGTCTTCAATATCGGCTATGGCCTCGCTTTACCGATTGCAACCGCTGGCCGTTCAATCGTGGTTTTGTCTCTTCGATGGTATTTTTCAGGAGTTGGCTCAGTCGGAGCGCCATTGTCTTATTATGTTTCTCTTTTTGCGAAAAGCTGGCACACCGAGTTAAGTTATTCATCCCATTAAAGTTGTGCCTGCGAAGAGGCCGCCGCGGAAGCAGGAATTGGGGGTCTGCCTCCGCAGTTCGTTTCGTGGATGGAAAAACGCGGGTCTGAGTGACATTCCTGATTTAGAGTAGACCGCGTCTGAGCGGGCCAGGCTAGGGTGTCGTCGGAAATCATTGAAAACAAGTATAATTTTCTTTAAAGATTTTCGGCATCATATTTTTTCCATGACCGAGCGCCCACATTACGACATTGTTCTTTCGAGCACTTTCAAAGAGCTCAAGGATCATCGCGACGTGGTGATCAAGGCTATTTTGGAATTGGGAATGTTTCCTCAGGCGATGGAATTCGACTCGGCGCTTCCCGATGACATTATTGATGCGTCCTTGATGAAGGTGCAGAGCGCAGTCGCTTATGTCGGGATTATTGGTTATCGATACGGGCAGATGCCGGAATCGGCGGACCGGAATCCTAAGGGGTTCTCGATTACTGAGCTGGAATATGATGAGGCTCGAAAGCTTAAGCTTCCGATTTGCATGTTCGTGATGAGTGATGAGCATCCTGTGCCGAAGGGTGCCGCGAGTCGAGTCACGGATGAGGAGAGGGCGCGTCTTGATGCTTTTCGGGAACGCGTTAGGAACGACTCGATTTATGCGGAATTCGACAGCGTGGAGGGTCTTAAATCGAAGGCGCTTCTTTCGCTCACGGTGATTCGCGATCGACTGGCGAAGCCTAAAGGGGAACGAGAACGGTCTTCCGGTCCTAAAGAGCTGGTCGCCATGCCGCCTTATCTTGCGGGGACGGCCGAGTTTCAAGGGCGGAAGACAGAACTACAGAAGCTCAGCGATTGGGCCGCGGTTGGCGACAAAGAGCCGGTGCTGATTCTGGAAGCGATCGGGGGAATGGGAAAGAGTTTTCTCTCCTGGCATTGGGTGACGCAGCAGGCTCGGAGCACTCGTCCGGATTTTGCAGGGATCTTCTGGTACAGCTTTTATGAACACGGCGGGGACATGCGCGACTTTTGCGCGCATGCTTTGGCTTATGTGTCGGGCAAGCCGGTGGAGGAGTTGATTCAGAAGAAAACGCCCGCACTGGCGAACGAATTGTTGCCTTTGTTGCGGGAGAGGCCGTGGCTATTGATTCTCGATGGGCTGGAACGTGTGCTTGTGGCGTACAACCGCTACGACGCTTCGCACATGCGCGACGAGGAGGTGGATGAGAAGAGTCGGGCCGATGGCTGTATTCGCCCTTCGGACGCCGACTTTTTGCAAGCGCTCACGGGTGCGGGACCTTCGAAGTTTCTTCTTTCTTCCCGCTTGATGCCTGGCGCGTTGTTTAATAACAGTGGGATTGAGCGGCCGGGCGTGGCGCACGTCAAGCTCAGGGGATTAGATCCGTCCGATGCAGAGGCGGTGCTCCGCTCGGCGGACGTCAGGGGTGATTCGGCGTCCATACGGCGTTATCTGGATCGGAATTTTGGATGCCATCCCTTGGTGGTGGGAGTGGTTGGAGGCTTGATTCGCAATTATGCGCCTGCTCCGGGGGATTTTGACAAGTGGGTTGCCGATCCTCTGGGAGGAGCTGAGCCGAACCTTGTCGAAATGGATGTGGTTGCCAAGAGGAATCACATTCTTAAGATTGCGTTCGATGATTTGAAAGGCGACGCGCGCACTCTACTGGCGCGCATTGGATTGGTGGGGGCGGAAGTCGATTACGCCACTCTTGTCGAATTAAACCCGCGGCGCGGTAGTAGCGAAGCCGAGAAATGGCTCCGCGAAACGCTTCAGGATTTGGTATTGCGTGGCCTGCTGCAATGGGATCGCGCGAAGGGGCTTTATGATTTGCACCCAGTTGTTCGCGGTTATGCAGTTAACTCTGTTCCAGTGGAGCAGCGCGAAGGTGTTGCGCAAAGGTTGATCGATTATTTCAATTCGCTTCCCCATTCGCCGTGGGATGATGTCGCCACTTTCGGCGAATTGGAGAACAGCTTGCGCGTTGTGCGCGCTAACCTGCATCTGGGGCGCTTCCAGGTAGCCGCCAGCTCATTGTTGGATCTGGGCGGTGCACTGATGTTCAACCTCGAAGCTTATGAAGAATACCTCGCTCTGCTGCGGCCGGTTTTCTCAGAGGGTTGGGAGCGGCCGGCTTCGCATCTTGAAGGTGACGAACTCAGCCGCGTCTGGACGTGCGTGGCGATATGCATTGGCTCTTTGGGACGAGAACGGGAGGCTTTGAGGATTTACGAGAAGGTCCTGCTTTTGGATGTCGGCCTGGATCGTCCGGGCGGGGTAGTTGCCGACTTGTCGAACATCTTCGTCGGGCATGCCGAGCTAGGGCAGCTTTATGACGCTCACCGCGCTTGGACGCTCATGGAGAAAGTCGCGCCGGTAACGGGCGACGGGGACCTGGAAGCGCGGACTTACTTGAGCGGCTTGCCGTTGGCGACGAGGCGCGGCGATTTCGAGACCGCTGAACAGTGCGCAGATGGGTTTGCGGCCTGGGGGCCTCCAAACAGGCGGGCCATGTACCTGCCTGGTGAGTTTGAGTTTCAGTTAGCATCGCTCCGCTTCTACAAAGGCAGCCTCGACGAGGCCACGATGGGAGAGGCGGAGAGCCTCGCGGAGAAGGGCAACAACCGTCAGCACATTCGGGCTCTGCATTGGTTACGGGGTGAATGGCAGCTTTCTCTGGGGCATTGGGACGAGGCCGTGAGTGCTTTTGAAGAGGAGATCCGGATGATGCGAGAGGTCAATCTCTCTACCGCCGAATCCGAGGCTCGGCTTGCCTACGCTCGGGCTAAGATGGGGCAGACGCAGGTTGCGCGCGAAGAGGCAGAACGGTTATCTGAGCTGAGAACCGCTAATTTGGCTCTGTCCGAACTTTACCTTGCGACGGGCGATCTTGAGAAGGCTCGGCGCTATGTCCGCTCTGCCTACGAATGGGCGTGGGGCGATGGCGAACCTTACGCAAATTGGTGGCACCTTCAACGCTGCCGCGAGGTGCTTCAGGCGCTTGGCGAGCCGGAGCCGCAGCTTCCAAAATTCGATCCTGCTAATTTCCTTCCGCTGCCTTATGAAGCGAAGGTGCTCGAATATATAGAACGTCTGCGAAAATAGAGTTTGATCCAGCTTTCCGGGGCCGGCAAACGATACGGCCAAAGACTTCTTTTCGAGGACGCTAACTGGCTCATCACGTCCCGAGAGCGCGCCGGACTTGTCGGCGCTAATGGCACGGGCAAATCTACTCTATTGAAGGTTCTGGCGGGACTCGAGAGCCTCGATTACGGCAGCCTCACGCAAACCAAAGGCATGAGCGCCGGCTATCTTCCTCAGGACGGCCTCACGCTATCGGGCCGTAGCGTGTTCGCCGAATGCATGTCGGTTTTCTCCGAACTGCGCGACATGGAGCGCGAGATGGAGGAGCTGACGCATCGCATGCCGGAGCTCGATCCGGAGAGCGAAGAATATCTGGAGGTCGCGGATCGATTTCACCGGCTCGATAGCGAGTTTCGGGCGCGCGATGGGTATTCGCTCGAAGCGCAGGTGGGGACGGTGCTCACCGGGCTGGGATTTCCGCACGAAGAGTGGTCGAAGCGGACGGAGGAGTTTTCGGGCGGATGGCAGATGCGGATTGCTTTGGGCAAGCTGCTGCTGGAAAAACCGAATCTGCTGCTGCTGGACGAGCCGACGAACCATCTCGATCTGGAGGCGCGCAATTGGCTTGAGCAGTATCTGGTCAATTATCCGTTTGCATTTGTGCTGATTTCGCATGACCGGTATTTTCTGGATGTGACGGTGGATAAGACGGTCGAGATCTGGAACAGGCACATCCATTTTTATAGCGGCAACTACGAGAAGTTCATCGCGCAGAAGACGGAGCGGCGGACGCAGCTCGAAGCGGCTTACAAGAATCAACGCGACAAGATTGAACAGCTCGAAGCGTTCATCGGACGCTTCCGCTATCAGGCGACGAAGGCGAAACAGGTGCAGAGCCGCATCAAGGAGCTGGACAAGATCGAACGGATTGAGATCCCGCCCGAAGAGAAGACGATCCATTTCACTTTTCCACAGCCGAAGCCGAGCGGCCGTATTGTGGCGGAGTTCAAGGACGTCGCGAAAAGCTACGGCGACCATCTCGTTTTCAGCGATGTCAATTTCGTAATCGAACGCGGGGATTGCGTGGCGCTGGTGGGCGTAAACGGCGCGGGGAAGTCGACGCTCATCAAACTGTTGGCGGGACGAGAACCGTTAACGGTGGGGCAGTACACGCTCGGGCACAATGCGCAGCCCGATTATTTTGCGCAGGATCAATATAAGGAGCTCGATCCGGACGCTCGCATGCTGGATGATCTGGTGGGCGTGGCGGCGCGGCCTTCGACGGAGCTGCGCACGTTGCTGGGATCGTTCCTGTTTTCCGAGGACGATGTTTTCAAACGCATTGGCGTATTGTCCGGCGGCGAGCGCAACCGCTATGCGCTGGCTCGCATGCTGCTGCATCCTTCGAACTTCCTGCTGCTCGACGAGCCGACGAATCATTTGGACATTCGCGCGAAAGATGTTTTGCTCGAAGCGCTACAAAAATTCACCGGGACTATCGTCTTTGTGTCGCACGATCGCTATTTCATCGACAATCTCGCCACTCGGGTTTTCGAAATCGGCGGCGGCGAGGTGCACGATTTCCGCGGCAACTACGAGGATTATCTGTGGAGCAAGGAGGGGAAGCAGATCGATCTTTCGCTCGATCTCGTTTCGCCGGCCGTAACAGAGCCGGAGCCTGAGCCTGTGAAGGCCGCTGCAGCGAAGCGGGTGAATCCCATCAAAATGCAACAGATGAAAGATCGCTGCGGGGAGATCGAGGAACAGATTTCGCGGCTGGAAGCTGAGATCGCCGGATATGAAAGTGAATTGGCGGAGTTTGTGAGCGTGGAGCAGACTCTCAAAACGTCCACGTTGATGGATCAGCGGCGCGCGGAGTTGGAAAAGCTCATGGCCGAGTGGGAACAGTTGTCAAAAGAGGTCGAAGAGGTTGGATAAAAACCGGCGCTTTCAAAGAGTATGGTGTTGACCGGCAGACGAAAATCGATCGCGTTCTTCATTGCCCTGGGCATCGGGCTCATTTCGGTCATTATTCTGCTCTACGTCGGATGGGTTCTGCTCAACTGGCGGACGGGCATCCTTCTTTTTCTCGGCGTCCTGCTTCTGCTGCTGATCATCGCCGGCGTAGTGCTGAATACAACATTTCTGGTGCGTGAAATCCGGCGCAACGAGCAGCACGACGCTTTCATCAACGCGGTCACCCACGAATTGAAGACCCCCGTCGCATCGATCCGCCTATATCTGGAGACCCTACAGACACGCGGGGTCGACGAAGACAAGCGCAAGGAATTCTATAAAACGATGCTGGAGGACAGCGACCGGCTGCTCGCGACTATCGACCAGATTCTTCGAACCGGCCGCATGGGACCGTCGCGACGCCGTTTGAATCTGACTCCCATCGACCTCGATGCGGTCATCGAAGAGTGCGTGGGACGCATCCGCGCCCTCTATCATTTGCCGCCCGAGTCGTTAAAATATCAGCACGGCGCGACGGTAACCGTAATCGGCGATTTGGATGACGTCCGCGCGGCCGTTGCAAACCTCATTGACAACGCAGTCAAGTATTCGGGGAAAGAAGTCTCGGTCAGCATCGAAATTTCGAAAATGGAAGGCAAATACGTCTCCGTGCGTGTTAAGGATCAAGGCGCCGGTATTCCCAAGCACGAGCTGAGGCAGATTTTCAAACGCTTCTATCGCTCTCCCGGACCGCTTGCCCGTCGAGTGCAAGGCACCGGACTCGGTCTGTATATTGTGCGCGCTGTCGCCAGGGCCCACGGAGGACGCGCGTGGGCGGAAAGCGAAGGTCCGGGGCGCGGCAGCACCTTCATCCTGCAGCTTCCCATCGTCAAATGAATCGCGTATTAGTGGTCGAAGACGAGCAGCATCTGGCTGAGGGGCTGCGGTTTAATCTCGAGGCCGAAGGCTATCAGGTTCAAGTGGTGGACACCGGAGAGGCCGCGCTGGAGCAATTGCAAACGCCTTCGCCGCCTTTCGATATTGTCGTGCTGGATGTCATGCTGCCGGGGAAAGACGGGTTCGCTGTCATCTCCGAATTGCGGCAGGCCGGCCAGTTCATTCCGACTCTGATGTTAACGGCTCGGGGAAGGCCGGAGGACGTTTTGCAAGGGTTCGCGGCGGGTGCGGACGATTATGTCAGTAAACCGTTCGAACTCGCGATCCTGATGGCGCGCATGCGCGGATTGCTGCGCCGCCGCGAGTGGCTGCACAATAATCCCAAAGCAGCGCCACCCTCCGAAACCAAAGACAAGTTTTCGTTCGGCGACAAATCCGTGCATTTCGATCTGCTGGAGATTCATCACAAGGATCAGGTTTATCCTTTGACCCTGATGGAAGCGAACGTCCTGCGATACCTGATTGAACACGAAGGCAAACCGGTTTCGCGCAAGACCATGCTCGATGAGATCTGGGGGCTTCGGGAAGACACCGACACGCGGCCGATCGACAATTTCATTGTCCGATTGCGGCGTTACATCGAGGACGATCCGACGCGGCCTCGACATTTGCTGACCGTTCGCGGCGTCGGCTATCGATTCGAAGCGTTCCCGCCGAAGTGATCAGCTCTCCTTCAGATACCAGGGCACACTGATCACCGCTATGCGCTGGTCGGCCTGCATCGTCAATAGCGCCCGCAGCACTTCCGCGCGCTGGTTGTGAAGTAAGAAATGATACCAGTGGCGCTCTACCAGTTCGGCCAACACCACTGCAACCTGAGATCCTTCGCTGCGACGCTCCAGATCCAAAACGTAGTCGAGAATTGGAGTCACCACATAGCGGTAGGGCGATTTCACCACTACGAGTTCGGGAGGATGTTTGCGAACTTTCTGAGCGGGCTGCTCCGCCCATTCCTTCCACTTTTTCGGGAGATCATCGTCCTTGTCAGCGGAATCGACGTGCAGAACCTGAACGCGGTCCGATAGCGTCATCGCGAATCGCAAAGCCTTTTGTGCCGCTTTGTTCCATTGGTCGATGGGCACCACGATCAGCGGAGCTTCGAGATTCTTCAGGTCGACAGGAGCGGGGTTCGCAATCTCCTTTCCGACGCGCTCATAGTGACGCCGGATGGACAACATCACAGCGAGCATCGCCGGGATGAGAGCCAGCGTGATCCAGGCACCCTCCGCGAATTTCGCGATGGCGACGATCAGGGTGGTTATGCCCGTGGCCGCCGCACCGACCGCGTTAACGATCATGCTGCTCCTAGCGCGCCGTCCGCCCTGCTTCCTCCAGTGCGCCACCATCCCGGCCTGCGATAGCGTGAATGCAAGAAATGCGCCGATCGCAAACAACGGGATCAGGCGATCCGTGACACCGCCGAACACGATCAGCAGGATGCCGGAAAGAAAAGCCAGTGTGTAGATGCCGTATGAGTAGACCAGCCGCCGGCCACGCACGGTGAATCCATACGGCAGGAATCGATCTTGCGCCATGGCGCGGCAGACGCGCGGAAAATCGGCAAACGATGTGTTCGCGGAAAGCGAGAGGAGAATCAGAATCGACGCGATGGTTACGTAGTAGAAAACGCCTCGGCCAGCCACCGCGCCAACCAATTGCGACAGGACGCTCTGATATCCCGGTTGCCCAGGGTCCGAAGCGCCGATGCGATACACGCCGACGAGGTACGCGATGCCCGCGAGCAGGAGCATGAGAATCGTGATGATTATCGTCAACGTGCGCTGCGCCGTTTGGACCACCGGCTCGCGGAAGGCCTGAGTCCCGTTGCTCACGGCTTCGACACCAGTCATCGCCGTGCATCCGCTTGCGAACGTTTTCAAAAGCAACCACGCGCTCACGGTCGCGACAGCCGCGTGCAATTTCGGAGGAGCTACGACCGGTGCGGGGTGTCCGCCTTCGATTATTGTCTTGAAGAGCCCTAGTCCGATCGCGATGGCGAGGCATCCGACGAAGAGATAAGTCGGCGCCATGAAAACCAGCCCAGTCTCTCGCAGACCGCGGAGATTCATCAGCGTGAGAAAGATCAGGATCGCAAGACAGAGTTCGAGCGTGTGCGGTTGCAGCGGCGGCAAAGCCGAAACCAGCGCGCCGACACCGGTAGAGATCCCCACCGCGACGTTGAGCAGATAATCGATCATCAACGCTGTTCCGGCGAGCAGGCCGGCGCGAGCGCCCAGGTTTTCGCGCGCGACGGTATAGGATCCGCCGCCCCCTGGATAGGCGGCGATAGTCTGCCGGTAGGAAAAGTAAACAATGGTCAGCAGAACCAGGATGCAGAGTGTGATGGGAAAGATGTAGGCCAGTCCCGCCACACCCAGGGGAATGAGAATGGTCAGCGCGGCTTCAGGCCCATATGCCGCCGATCCCAGGGCGTCCAGACCGAAGATCGGCATCCCCTCTGCGACGCCGATACGCTCCTGGCCTTCTTCGGACGTCGCCAGAGGTCTGCCAAGCAGGAGATGGATCAGCGAATGCTTTTCGCTGCCCGGCGAGGTGTCGACGATAGTGTGGACGCCCATTCTGGCGGGAGAGGTTTACGCCTCCAACGCGTTCCGCTCAAAATCCGTCATGCCGATGACCGCCGTCGCCACTGCCGCGTGAAGCAAAAAGATCCGGCTCTCGGGTTCATCTTCAAATCCCATCAACTGGGGTAGAGACGCCATCATGCCGGCAGCGGCGGCGTCGATGCGTCCATGCGTCTGGTAACTGATTACTTTGAAAGCCCCGCCGGGAAAATCGGTGATTAAAGGGTTTACTGTTTGGATGGCTCCGGTCACCAGCGCCGCCACGCCCGCCGTCTTGCGATGCGCCCGGAAGAACGCCACAGCTACGATGAAAGCGCCGGCAGCCATGGCGTAATCGGCGATAGCGTGTCCTTTGGGCGACATAACCTTCGGTAACCTGTTCATCGCCACGCCTGAAAAACTTTGAATCCAGTTCATTGAACTCTCCCGGAGGTATGACTCCGTTGCGGCTCTGGCGTGTCCTGTAATAAAGGGATGTTACTTCCGTCTTAGAAAAAGAAGCGGAGTTGATGCCGACTCTGCCGTGTTAGCTTCGTAATCGAAACAGAAGGGATTTATTATGCCGAGCCTCAAAAGCGCCCTGATTTGCCTGGCCGCGGTTCCGTTTGTTGCGTTGGCGCAGTCCAGCGCGAGTCTCGATCTGCTCAGTTTTGCCGCTCCCACCGCCCAGATGGCCGGCGGCGCTCATGTGGACGCGGCCAAAAACTCCGTCCTGGGTCAATTTTTGCTCTCGCAGATTCAATCGACCGACAGCAACCTCGAAAATTTCATCAATGAAACCGGCGTGGACCCTCGCACAGACATTAGCGAGGTGGTGATCATTATGAATAGCGCTCCCAGCGCCGGGGCGCATCAGGGTCTGATCGCGGCGCACGGTTCTTTCAGCAACGCTATTGCGAAGCTGGAATCGTCGGCGCAATCGAACGGCGGTTCCGTAACCCACCTCGCCGGAGTCGATTTGATTCACCCTCAAGCTTCCGGGAACGCCTGCGTCGCCCTGTACACCGATGCTTTTACCGCCGTGATCGGCGATTGCGCGAGCGTGCAGTCGGCCCTGGCGTCGGCCGGATCGAGCGCCCCGACTGGTACGCCCTTATTCACCAAAGCCGCGCAATACCGGTCCACGCAGGATCTGTGGTTTACTTCCGTGCTGCCGCTTGGGCAGTTCGCGGGCGGCGTTCCCTCGAACTTCAACGGCGTGCTGAATAGCAATCTGCTACAAAGCATCCAGCAGACCAGCGGCGGCGTGAAACTCACCGGCACATCGACGCCCCAAGGTCCGGCCGTCGCGGTCACGGGCGAGGCTTTGATGGATACGCCGCAGAACGCCACGGCGCTCATGAATGTCGTGAATTTTTTCCAGAGCTTTATCCAGATGCAGAGCCCATCCGACCCGAACGCGTCCGGTCTGATCGCCGCGCTTGCCAATCTTCAGACTTCCGTCAACGGCAGCACACTATCCGGGAATCTGGTGATCCCGGTTTCGACGCTAGAGCAGCTTTTCCAGAGTATCCACCAGAACTCGTCTGCGACTGTCGCGAACAATGCAGCGGAATTGGGCACGCTGGCGCCTTAGCGCATCACCGTCGGGGTTCTGTAACATAACGGTTCGGTACACAGGCAGGATGGGCCGGTAAGGCCTTTTCTGCCCGTGTTATTATGGGGTTTCCCCTCAAGAGGTTCTTTTTAGTGGATAGGGCTACCCGTAAAGAATTAAAAAGCGACAAGTTCGCGCTCGAAGTACAACATGGCGTCGAGTACGTCACCGATCACAAGAAGCTGGTAACACAATGGGGCGGCATCGCTCTCGGTGTTGTCGTCGTGATATTGGCGGTGGTTTTCTACATGCGCTACCAGCGCGGCGTCCGGCTGGAGGCTCTCCAGGATGCCATGCGGGTCCAGAATGCTCAGGTAGGTCCCGCAAACAACGAGTACATGCTGTTTTATCCGACGCAGTCCGATAAGGAAAAAGCCGTCCAGAAGGCGTGGTCGGATCTGGCGGCGAAGTATAACGGCTCCGAAGTTGGCGTGATGGCGGAGTACTATCTGGCAAGCGAGGCGGCGGACAAAGGCAACAACCAGGAAGCGGAAAAACGCTTCAAAGAGGTGGCCGACTCGGGTGAGACGGATTACGCTTCTCTCGCCAAGATCTCGCTGGCTCAGATCTATGCGGCTCAGGGCAAGCTTCCGGAAGCACGCAACCTGATCCAATCGGTTATCGATCATCCCACGGCAATGGTGTCCAAGGACGCAGCCACCATCGCCCTGGCTCACGTTCTCGCCCCAAGCGATCCGGCAGCCGCTCGTAAATTGCTCGAGCCGTTGCGCGGAAGCAGCCGGCCGGCGGTGAGCCGCTCTGCTCTTACGGCCCTCGGCGATCTTCCGAAGTGAAGCCGCTCGCGGCTCTGGCGTTTCCAGTCGAAGCTAGTCTCGGCCGGAGATATCCGGAATTACCGCGTGTTTATTGGGACGAGTTTCAGCGGGACCGAGACCGCATTGCCCACTCGCGGGCATTCCGGCGGCTCGAAAATAAAACACAAGTCTTTAGCGCGGCCATTTCGGACCATTTCCGGAATCGGCTGACCCATACTATCGAAGTGGCGCTGATTGCGCGTACGGTTGCGGCGGCACTCGGTCTCAACGAGGATCTGACCGAAGCTCTGGCGTTGGTACACGACGTCGGGCATCCACCATTCGCTCATGCCGGCGAATTCGAACTAAACCTGCAAATGCAGCGTTTTGGCGATTCCTTCAATCACAATGTCCATGGGTTGCGGGTGGTGGACTCTTTCGAACAGAGCTTTGCACGCTTCCCCGGTCTGAACCTGACGTTTGAAGTGCGCGAGGGAATCGTCAAGCATTCCCGGGACCTGGTACCTGGCGCCGATCCGGATCTCGATGAATACCTGCCCGCCTTGCGCCCGCCTCTCGAAGCGCAATTGATCGACTTGGCGGATGAAATTGCTTACGACACCGCGGATCTGGAGGACGGATATTTGTCACATATGTTCAGCATCGCGGATGTGCGCGAGGCGGTCCCGGAGTTCGCGGAGATTCACGACCAGGTGGAAGGCCACTTTCCCGGTGCGCCCGAGCGCGTGCAATTCCAGGAAGTGGGGCGCGTGCTCATGGACAGGATGGTCGCGGGTCTGGTGAACGGGACGGTAGAGGCGGCAAAGGAATCCGGTGTCCGCGATTTTGAAGCGGTGCGGCACGTCAAAAGTCGGTTGGCGGCGTTCACACCCGAGGCTACGGAAACGACGCAGCGCATCAAGCGCTTCATGCACGCCAATGTTTACAATTCCGAGCCGCTGCGCAGCGATCGCAAACGATCGGCCGGCATGATCGGGGATCTCTTCAACTACTTTCTGCGCGAGCCGGGAGCGTTGCCGGAGAACTACGTGGAAGAACTAAACAGCCAGCCATTGCATCGCGTAGTGTGCGATTACATCGCAGGAATGACAGATCGTTATTTCATGCGATGCTATCAGGAAGCGCGACTTACGCCGCGCTGAACGGGCCGGGAGGCCCATCCAACGTGAGATTTCTTTGGATCTGCGCCGCAGCGTCGTTTGCGGCGTGCGCCGCACCCCTGACGGCTATCGACACGCTCGCAATCAAAACGATTTCCGAAATCGCGCCGTCTCCCGATGGGAAGGCGATTCTGTTTTCTGTCTCGATCTCGGACCTTTCCGCGAACAAGACGATGAGTCAGTGGATGCGTATCCCGGCGGCGGGAGGAGTGCCTGAGCCGGCGCCGGGAATTACGGCAGGAGCGACCACGGTGCGGTGGTCGCTGGACGGGTCGCATGTGGTTTTCGTAGCGCGCGATGCGATTCACACTTTGGACGTCGCCACAGGCAGGCTTGTCCGGGTGTGTGAATATCACCGGACGAATGCTTTCCTCACGAAGGCTGGAAATATGCTTGCGTGGTCGCCCGATGGCAAGCAGATCGCCTTTGCGGGAACGCTGGAACCGGATCCGGCTCCAACCGATCCGGTGGTGGTGACGCGGTTGCTGTACAAGACGCGGACGTCGTTATCCGACAACCGACGAACGCATGTCTACGTTGTCGCGGCGGACGGCCGTGGTGGTCCTCGCGTCCTGACTAACGGCAATCACGACGAGCACTCTATCGATTGGGGCGCCAATGGCGAAATCTTTTTTCTGTCGAATCACGAACCCGATCCGGACGCGCGGCTCAATTACGATATCTTTGCTGTAAATCCGCAATCCGGGGCGATCCGGCAGGTCACGCACACGCCTGGTGTGGAGATGGATCCGCGCGTGTCGCCCGATGGGCATTCCATCGCTTACCTGGCGACGAAGCGCGACATCACGACCATTGACAGCGTGGCTGAAGACGCTCACGCCTGGGTAATTCCGTCCGAGGGCGGCGAAGCCAAGGAACTCAACGGGAAGCTGGACCGGCGCACGTCCTCGATTGAGTGGTCGCCAGATGGGAAATTCGTGCTCTATACTGTCGCCGAACATGGGAGCAACCTGCTGTGCAACACGATGCTCAAGACGGGTGAGTCGTCCTGCGACATCGGCAAAGGCGGGCAATTGACGATGCCGGCCTTCGCTCGGGATGGGTCGGTTACGTTTGTGCTCAGCAAACCGGACATGCCTGCCGAGCTGTTCCGCCTGGACGCGGGAGCGCGCGAGCCGCGGCAGTTGACCCATCTCAACACTGTTTCGTACGATCTTTCGATTCCCGAAGACATTCATTTTCAGAGTTTCGGTGGGACGACTGTCGAAGGCTGGCTCTATCCCGCGCTTGGCAAGGCCGGTAAGACGCCGCTGATCCTGACGATTCACGGGGGACCGCACGGGCAATTCGGTTACGGCTTCAATCCACAGGCGCAGGTTTTTGCGGGGCATGGCTACGCGGTACTCGCTATTAATCCACGGGGAAGCTCCGGATATGGACAGAAGTTTTCGGACGGTTCGGTCGAAGCGTGGGGCGGCGGCGATTACAAGGATTTGATGGCCGGCCTGGACGAAGTAATTCAGAAACATGGGAATATCGATCCGGACAAACTGTTCGTGACCGGCGGCAGCTATGGCGGATTCATGACGAACTGGGTGATTACGCAGACTCACCGCTTCAAGGCCGCTGTCGCCGTAGCGAGCGTTTCCGACCTGATCAGCTTTTATGCGACATCGCTCTATCAGGATCTGGTTCACGCCGAATTTAACGGCTTTCCGTGGACTGGCGACAACTACGCGATGCTGTGGAAATGGTCGCCGCTGGCGCATGTCGGAAACGTGAAAACGCCGACGCTGCTTTTGCACGGGGAGAACGACAACGATGTCCATATCACCCAGGCGGAACAGATGTTTACGGCGATTCGGGAGCAGGGAATCGAAGCGGAACTGGTTCGATATCCGAGGGAAGGGCACGGCTTCCGGGAGCCAAAACATCGCCTCGATTCGCTCCAACGCACGTTAGAGTGGTTCGACAGGTTTTTGTAAACACGCTTCGACGGGGCAGCGTCCCTGTTACTATAGAAGCGTCTGGAGGTATTGTATGGGCCCCGTGGGTGTGCAGGAAATGGTTGTTATTTTCCTTGTCGCCCTGGTCCTCTTCGGCCCAAAGAAGTTGCCGGAGCTGGGCAGGACGTTAGGAAAGGCAATCTCCGAGTTTCGCCGCGCACAGAGCGAACTTAAAGCCACGTTTGAACACCACATGAAGGAGCTGGAAAAGGAAAACGAGTCCATCAAAGAAGTAATGCGCCCGTATACGAGCGAGATTTACAACCACTACGACTCTAGCCAGTACGACTCGCCTTATTACGATTCAGGAGCTTACAACTCCTCATCGTACAACGATAATTCACAGCCAGCCGAATCTAATCCATCCACTGTAGGCGTGACCGCAACTCAGGGCGCCGAATCTACCGCCTCCCACGAGGCACACGGTAACGGGACGGTCCCGAGGGCAACCACCTCGGAATCCGGGAACGTCGCGGAACATCAAGGAACGCAGGTTCCGGAACATGTTGCACAAACCTCCGCGGAGAACCCGAAAGAACACCCGGCGCCGGAGTCAGCAGTAAGCTAAGTTCAAATCTTAAACATAGAAGCGGTCCATCATGAGCGAGGATAAGGCGGGAGGTCTCACTCCCGAAGTGCAGCATCCATCCGCGTCTAACGGCGCGGATCTGGTTCCGGCGAGCACGGCTGTAGCCGTAGCTTCGTCCGGCGGCAGGAAACCTCCGCCCCCGCCTCCTCCTCCGTCCGATGGCGACGAAGAAGAAGACGGCATGCTCCGCATGTCGTTCATGGAACACCTGGAAGAGCTGCGTACGCGCATTCTCCGTATGTTGTACGGGCTCGGCGTCGCATTCCTGTTCAGCCTGATCTTCGCCGACAAGCTGTGGAAAATCGTGAGTCAGCCGGCCGTCGAGGCTCTCAGATATCTCAACGTCGTGCCGCCGCGTCTGGCGATGATCACTCCGATGGAAGGCTTCTCGATCATCTGGGTGAAGCTGCCGGTGCTTTGTTCCATCTTCATTGCTTCGCCGTGGATCGTGTATCAGGTCTGGGCCTTTATTTCTCCCGGCCTGTATAAGAAGGAGAAGCGGCTGGCGGCTCCCTTCATTATCAGCACGGCCGGACTCTTTATCGCCGGGGGATTGTTCGCATACTTTCTCGCCTTCCGCTATGGCCTGACCTTCCTGCTCGGCATCGGCATGATGAACGATGTCCAACCGGTGGTCACAATCACGGAATATTTCGATCTGTTCGTCAACGTGACGCTGGGCGTCGGCCTCGTTTTCGAGATGCCGGTCCTGATTTTCCTGCTGACGCTGCTGCGGCTCGCGTCACCGCGATTCCTGCTGCGCCATTCGCGCTACGCGATTCTCGCCATCGTGATCATCGCGGCGATCGTCACGCCCACGCCGGATGTCTTCAACCTGATGCTCTTCGCCATCCCGATGTGCCTGCTGTACTTCGTCGGCGTCTTCCTGGGATACCTGCTGGTGCTGAAGCGCGAAGGCAAGAGATTCCCGTGGGGTGTTACGCTGCTGATTGTTCTCGGCGTGGTGCTTGTGATTGCAGCGGTTGTTGGAGTCGCAGTCGGGCATTATCATTATCACGGGCTGCACTTCGTGAATCACTGGCCGTTCATGACGAAGTAGCCGGCTGCTCAGCGGCGCGTGATGTATTGGATCACTCCGCCGAGCGTGTCCTTTCGGTAACCGGTGTAACGGCGGCCCTTTCAGGAATACATCTTTGCAAGATACGGTAATACCAGTCGCCGATGACGTCCTCGTCGGACTACCTGAGGGTTTGCTGCCACATGCGGGAAGTCGCCATCTTCCCCTCATCGATCCGAGCGAGCGCATCGCTGGCCCAGCAATCCCCGCCGCGACACCCTATCTTGCGGGCTTCTTCCTGCTGATGCCTGTGCGCTCCGGCTTCAAGGAACACGTCCTAAAGCGAATCGATCGCCTCAATCAGTTAAGTTTCCCTCGACTAATTCACGCAATTGCCTTCCGGCCGCGGTCAGGTGCGCCGATTGGGCCGTGAGTTCCTCGGCTGCGGCAGCGCTCTCCTCTGCGCTAGCCGCGGTCCCCTGAGTGACCTTTCCCATCTGCGCGATGGCTTGGCCAATCTGCTCGATCCCCTTCGATTGTTCCCGGCTGCCCATGTTCACTTGTTCCACCAGCTCTTTTGTCTTGGCCGCCTCGATGGCGATGGCTTGTATTGCCGCTGCTACCGAATCCACTCTCTGCTTGCCGTCGTTGGATTTCGCGATCGACTCCTCGATCAGCGCGGCGGTGTCCTCGGCTGCGTGGGAACAACGTTGCGCCAGGTTGCGCACTTCGTCGGCGACAACGGCGAACCCCATGCCCGCCTCGCCCGCACGGGCCGCTTCCACTGCCGCGTTTAGCGCCAGAATGTTGGTCTGGAAGGCAATCTCTTCAATCACCTTGATGATCTTGGAGATTTTGCCGCTGGACGCATTAATCTCGGCCATGGCGGCAACCATCTTTTCCAGCGAACGATCCGTCTCGATGAACTTCCGCCCCGCTTCGGCGACGCAAGCTTGCGCCGCGGAAGAACTCTCGGTGTTCCTGTGAGCCATCGCGTTGATCTCTTCGCTCGATGCCGAGGTCTCTTCGAGCGATGCGGCGTTTTCAGTCGTGCGTTGGGCGAGTGTCTGGCTGGACGAAGCAATTAGGGTAGCGGTCTGGGCCACCTCCTCCGCCCCGCCAGCAACTGACGCAGAAAGGCGTTTCAAAGTGCGGGCCATGCCGCGAACAACAAATCCTCCTCCGCTGCCCACGACGACCACCAGAACGATAAGCAGCACAGTGATGATCAAATTCCGCTGGATGGCTGCGTTAACCGCCGCAATCGCCGCATCTTTCCGGGCGCTGTTCGCTGTGCCAAATTTCGTGACATTTTGCTGGATGGCGTCGATCATGGCGGTGGTCTTCATGCCCATCTCGGTCGCTTCTTCCAGATGCCCCGCAAGAGTCAGATCCGCGAACGGCTTGAATGCCTCCGCCCACTCGTCCAGGCTTTTTCCAATGGCGTTCGCGTAGGCCCGTTCCTCTGGCCGCAGTTCGGCGCTCTCCATCTGCCGGACCAAGTCGCGCATAGTAGCGGCCTCAGCCTCGAAGACCTCTCTTGCTTTGTTCTCGGCTGGTAGTTTCTTTACAAGAGAGTACAGCGCCACACCGCGGAACGCGCTCCGCATGTTTGCCACCCCGGCTTCGATCTGACGCGCCTCATCCAGACGCGACGCGCTGCCGACGATCTCTGCGTTCACCTGTCCCTGAAGGTGGTAGATCGTCGCGGCGGAGTAAATCGCGGAAACGGTTGCCGACAGGGTAATCAATCCGAATAAAAAGATCAATTTTTTGCTGATGTTCATAGTTTGTGCTCCGGGATTTTCACGGGGGGAGCAACTCACGCCCAAACCGACATATCGGCGCTGCGCTGTGGCTCTTGAGCCGTTCGGAAGTAATTTGTGGCGGCCGTTGGTTAAAGATTCCGCCAGACGGGCGATGAGTAGTATAGCCAAGCCGGAGCCCGTCCGGACGGCGACTATTTCGTAAACCGGAGTCAAGAACGATTGTGCAATCGAATAGTCTGACGTCGACGACGAACTGTCGAACGGCATTCAGGCGTGCAGCGGACTCGCTGGCCTTGGCGCTGCTGTTCACAGGCGCAGTGCGATCGACGGTGCTACTCAGAGTAGCTTAACGCACCTTGCTTTCTCGAGAGGCTGCCTTGTGGACATCCAGCTCATGAGGACCATCAGCAGTTTTGGCTTTCGAGTGGAACAGGCAACCATACCGTCATCGGTGGGGCGTGGACTTGACGCTTTCGACGGCAACTCCGAGACCGCCCTGCGCTCCCAACGTGTCCTTTGAATTGGATGACACCGCTACGGGCGCAACACAGGTGTTGGTGTCCAGCGGAACGCAAGTCGCGCCACGCTTCTGATTCGTACCGCTATTGGGCCGGCCTTTCATCCGGCCGGCCCTCATATCTTCCGTGTCTTCCAGCTCCCTCGCGCGAACATTGCGAGACCCAGCAGCGAAATGAATCCCTCCGAGATCGGAATCGACGCGAAGACGCCGCGCACGTCCCAGTGAGCCCAGAACGCGAGCGCGTAGGCGAGCGGGATTTCGCAGAACCAGAACCCGATGACGTTGATCAAGGTCGGCGTCACCGTGTCGCCGGCGCCATTGAATGCCTGTAGCATCACCATCCCCAAGGCATATCCGAGATTGCCCCACGCGACAATCCGCAAGCAGTCGACCGTATATGCCGATACAGCGGGATCGCTGGTGAACAGCCCGGCGATGGCTTGCGGGAATACTATGAAGGCGATGCCTACGCAGCCGAGAAAAATCATGTTGTAGACGGCCGTGGTCCATACGGCGCGCTCGGCGCGATCCGGTTTCTTCGCTCCGAGATTCTGCCCCACCATGGTCGCGGCCGCTCCACTCAGCCCCCACGAAGGCAGGATCACGAAGATGAAGATACGAATGCCGATGGTGTAGCCGGCTAGCGCGACGCTTCCGAACGCACTGATGATTCGCACCAGCACGATCCAACTCGTATGGGCGACCGCGAATTGCAGAATACCGCTGACGGAGACGCGCGCAAGAGATGCAATCACTCGCGGCACAATCCGAAAATCGCCGAACGCGACCCGGATGCGACTGCCGCCGTTCATCAGAATCCAAAACTGATACAGCACGCCGCAGGAGCGGCCGATGAGCGTGGAGACCGCCGCACCCGTTACTCCGAGCGCCGGGAACGGACCGAGTCCAAAGATGAAGCAGGGATCGAGCAGCAGGTTGATCGCATTCGATACCCACAGCACGCGCATTGCGACCGAAGCATCGCCCGCGCCGCGAAAGATCGCGTTGTTCAGGAAGAGCAGCATGACGGCGATGGATCCCCCGAACACGATCGCGGTATAGCGATGTCCTGTTGCGACCAGCGAAGGTGGCGCGCCCATCCAAAAAAGCAGTTTGGGCGCAAGAAAGCAGCCGGGAATCCCCATCAGGATGGCGAGCCCCGTTCCAAGAATGATTGCCTGAACCGCGGCGGTGGAAGCTCCGCGCGCGTCTTTCTCGCCGGTGCGCCGCGCCACCATCGCGGTCGTGGACATGCTGATGCCGATGGCAACGGAAAAAACGAGCGTCAGCATCGACTCCGTGAGCCCGACTGTTGCGACCGCGTCGGAGCCGAGCCGGGTGACCCAAAACACGTCCACGATCGCGAAGAGAGACTCCATCAACATCTCGAGAACCATGGGAATAGCGAGCAGAACTACTGCGCGGCTAATGGGGCCTTGCGTGAAATCCTGTTCCGTGCCTCGAATCGCTTCGAGTAAGGATTGCCAGATCGAAGATTTGGGCTCTTCGATGATAAGAGTGGCCATGAATGCGCCTCCGCAGCGCGGACTCATTAAGATTTTTGAAGAGGTTGCGGGACTAGGCTCTGGCGAGAGCCGGGAACGTAACAGTGACCGTGCAGTCGACCGTTGGGCGGGTCTTGAATTGCATCGGGCTGTTTACGTTCGCGCGCATAGTAGGATTCCTGGTTTAGTTAATATAACCGGAAATGGCGGGGTTTGCAATAGGTTTTCGCTAAGAGTGCCGGCGTCACGAGTGAGCGGGAGCATCGGGCATGCCCCCCTCACCCGCGGGTTCCGTAGAGGTCTCGGATCGGAATGGAAATTATAAAACGGCCGCCAGTTCTTTCCATTGCCGGCCTTGCGATTCCGCTACGGCCGGATATGTGATGGAGCCTTGCATCGTGTTGACGCCTTCACGGATCGCCTGACTCGACTCGCATGCCGCTTCGAGCCCCATGTTCGCGATCTTCAAAAGATACGGGAACGTTGCGTTGGTGAGTCCGAATGTGGATGTGTGCGGTACCGCGGCCGGCATGTTCGACACGCAATAGTGCAACACGCCATCGACGAAATAAATCGGATTCGTGTGCGTGGTGGCATGGGAAGTTTCAAAGCATCCGCCCTGGTCGATGGAAACATCCACCATAACGGCGCCCTTCTTCATGCCCGAAAGCATCTCGCGGCGTACTAATCGCGGGGCCGATGCGCCCGGAATCAGAACCGCTCCCACGACGAGGTCCGCCAACTTGAGACTTTCGCGAACCGTCCAATCGTTGGAGGCGAGCGTCACGATCTGGCTCTGATAGATATCATCCAGCTCGCGCAGGCGATTCAGATTGCGATCGATGATCGTGACGTGCGCACCAAGTCCAACAGCCATCTTCGCCGAATTGTGTCCCACGATGCCGCCGCCCAGAATCACGACGTTCGCCGGAGCCACGCCCGGAATTCCGCCGAGCAGAACGCCACGTCCGCCATTTGGTGCTTCAAGATATTGCGCACCAATCTGTACGGCCATGCGTCCGGCCACTTCGCTCATCGGCGTCAACAGCGGCAACGAACCGTCTTCTTCGCGAATCGTTTCGTACGCCACGCCGCTCACTCGCATCTCGACAAGTTTCTGCGTCAGTTCCGGCAGAGGCGCCAGATGAAGGTACGTAAACAGAATTAATCCGGGCCGGAAATGCGCATACTCGGATGGCTGCGGCTCTTTGACCTTCACAACGAGGTCGGAGCGCTTCCAAACGTCGGCTGCCGAATCGACGATCTCCGCGCCGGCTTCCACATATTCCCGGTCGGGAATTGAGCTGCCCACGCCTGCGCCGGCCTCTATGAGGACCCGGTGTCCTGCTTCACGCAACGCCGTGACGCCCCACGGCACAAGTCCCACGCGCGTCTCGTGATCCTTGATCTCTCTGGCACATCCAATAATCATGGTTGTTCTTTGGTCTGATTGGGTTGAATTTCCTGGTTAGGTGTAACAACCGTTGGCGTAGTGGGCTTGGCCTGCGCAGTCATGCGCTTTGGACCCAGCCCCATCGCAATAAGTGAAAGCGAACCGAGTTTCCCGTCCGGTTCAAGATTCTGATCGCTCTGGAAGCGGCGTAACGCGTCGACAGACTCCGGTCCCCACTGTCCGTTGACTTCGCCCTTGAAGTAGCCTCGTGAGGCGAGCGCTTGCTGGATTTCCTTGTAACGCTCAGGAGTGGGCGTGGCCTGATAGCCGCGGCGCGCTGTCGTGACAGCGGGTTTCTTGCTTTTCGATTTCGTCCGCGCCGTGAAGTGGGATTTGGGAGCGGGTTTCGTCTGAGCGGTTGTGTGCCGCTTCTTGGTCGCGCCGAACGACAAGCCAGCGACGGCCCAAATTGCTAATAGGCCTATAAGAAACTTGTTCACCAACCTCCAGTCTAGCTCACCGCCAAACCAATTTAACTCCACCTAACAGCCCGGAGGGCAGCGGTTTCAACCCGTCCATATCCTGCGGTTGAAATCTTACTCCGTACCTGGAATTCAGCAACTTATAATCGGGTAGACTTTGTCCGGCGAGTTCGTTGATCGCGAGATTCGCTACTTCAATCCGGATGGCATTGCTTCCTGCACGCAACGCTCTGGTCACATCGATCTCGTACGGCGGACACCAAACGGAACCGACTCGAATGCCGTTCACGAAGACGACGGCTGCCTCCCGTGCCGGACTTTCCAACCACGCTCGCATTCCGTTCGTCATGCGAGTGGGCTCGACCGGTGTTCCTTCGCCGAAATCGAGCGTCATTTGGGCGGATGGCTCGTCCACGCCGATTGATTTTTCGTAGACCGCGCGTCCGGAGTAAAAACGAGTTGACTCGTCATCGGTCCAGGCTCGCAACTCGTGCATCTGAATCGCTTGACGGCCGGGAAACGAAACGTTCCAATCCCTGCCGATATCGAGGGTGCGAGTTACTGTTCGTTGGTGCTCAACAGCCGCGGCATGACGCGAATAAACCAGAATACGCGATTCGTATGGCGCGAGATTCAATTCGACTGTGTTTCCGCCAGCTCTCGACACGCGGCCAGTAATCGGATTCCACCATTCTCCTTGGCGACCTTCCGTCACGCGCACGCGAGCTGGCGCATGCACGGAGCGATTCCCGGTGTTCACAACGAAATAAATATCGGAGTCCACCAGCCTGCGATGAATGAATCCAATCGACGGCTCACCCGTGGCAAAATCGGGCGTGTACAGGCGGGAGAGCCCATCCAGCTTAGCGGCCTCCACGACGATGCCGCCGCGCCGTTTGAATTCTTCGATCTTCGCGGCGGTTGTCGGCGGCATGCGCTTGACTGTGGGAATTACGAGAACCGGATACGGCAATCCCACTTGCTCGATTGCGCGATCGTCAATGAAGTCGAAGTTAAAACCGGCGTTGAGAATCTGGGGGACAACCTCAGGACCTAACAGCGTGCCCATCGCTTCATTTACGGAATCTTTTCCCAACGTAAATCCCGCCCAAGCATCTTCAGTCGGCAGATAAAGCGCGACGTCGTTGGCTGGTTTGCCTTGCCGGAGCAGGTAGCTGATTCGCTGGCAATATTTCGCGATATCGGGCATCACGATCCACCAGGGATTGTGATCGTTGAATACGGCAGCAGCGTAGAATCGCCAACCCGGCTCGCCTGCGCTCGGCGGCGAGTAGGGCCAGCCATGCCCGATAAGCTGGTTCACGCCTTGCAGGAAATGGATATCGGCCTCTGCTTTCATGTCGAGCGGCGTCGCTCGAAAGGAGGGCGAGTGTAACCACGTCCAAGTCTCGGAAGACGTCACCGGACGTCCATACAGATGACTGGCCGACGCGGCCCATCGCGTGGCGGAAAAACTGCGCCACTGCGATCCCTCGCCTTCGGGCAAATCTACCAGCGCATTGCTCGAGAGCATCACAGGAGGAATTCCGTAGGTCTGCGACCGGAAGCGGGTCCCGTGACTCTTTGCCCACTCACGAATCGGCGTTAGATAATTTTCTTCCGCCAGCTCCGTGAGCGTTCGGCCCCAATCTCGACGGACATCGGATGTCCTCTCGCCGATATCGCCGACAAGGGCCGGAAGCAGTGGAGTTAGACCGTAACCACGCCGCTTCCGAAACTCCTCTAACAAGTTCGGTGTCCAGTCCGATCCATACACTTCGAGACTGTCGCTGAACACGGCATAAGGAGGATGCGGTCCAAACGCTTGCATCAGACGGTCGCCCACGACATGCAAATGATGTTCAATGGCGGCGCGGTCGTAGTGGTCCAGTACGAAGCCTTCGGCATTCACTGCCGCGCGCTTCACCTGTTGGCCGGTGCGGCTCGAAATAAATATGAGGACCGTTTGCGGACCACTGATCGTTTGGGGTAATTGGATGCGCTCTCCATTCGCATTGAATGCCGCTATAAACTTCTCGCCATTCTCAATGGACGGCATCGGAACCCATTGCTCACCGTTGGCGACCGCGACGCGATTGCAGCGCAACTTACCCGCTGCTTCCGTGACTGGAACATGCGGGCCGCCATAGGGCCATCCGCTTCCCAAAGTGATGTCGACGCGAAGGCCGAGTTCGCGAGCTTTCGCCGACGCGAATCGCAGCGCATCGATAAAATCATCCGAGAGATAAGGAAGATTGCGAACTCCGGTTTGCGGGTCGTCCAGCACCACTGGATATACCGGCTGCACTTCCACGCCTCCGACGCCGCCTGCCTTCATGGCGCGAAGCTCGCGTTCCAGTTCGGGCTTGCTGACGGCCGATCCGAACCACCACCATCGCATCATGATGCGCGCGTTGCCGGGAGGATCTTCGAATCCTTTTCGCAAATCCTGCGCGGCCGCGCAACAGCAAATGGATGCCGCGAGGATCCACGGCATCAAGCGGATTAGCATGGTTTTTATTCTCTTATACCCGATGTTATGCTTTTTGTTTGGGCAGCCGTTTTCTGGTTTTTGTTCTCGCTTCGGCAGCCTTCGCACAGGCGCCCGATTCCGATCAGCTCTATCGCGATGCGGTAACTCTGGGCAGTCAAGGTAAGACTCAGGCCGCGATTGCAAAATATGAGCAATTCCTGAAAGTCCATCCGGAATCGGTGGAGGCACGCACTAACCTGGCCGTCGAACTTGCGAAGCTCGGCAACTATGACGAGGCGATTAAGAATTATAAAATCGCTCTCACGCACGACTCCGCGAACGCCACAGTGCGGCTGAATCTCGCGCTGGCATGGTACAAGCAATCGGCGTACGACAAAGCTGCCAGCGAGCTAAGCGAAGTGCGACGGCTCCAGCCGCAAAACACGCAGGCCCTCTACCTGCTCGCCGACTGCGATCTGCGGCTCGGCCGTTACAAAGACGCGATCGCGCTCGTGGAGCCGGCTTATCGTGCCAATCCGGAGGATAAAGCGCTGGCGTATGTGCTCGGCTTTGCGCTGATCAAAGACGGTCAGATCGCGAAGGGGCAGCCGGTGATCGATCGCATTCTGGCGCGCGGCGATACGGCGGAAGCGAACCTGTTGCTAGGCGCATCCGAGCTTTCGGCCGGCGAAAACGAGAAAGCTCTCGCGACACTGGGGCGGGCGGTCGAGCTGGATGGGCAACTGCCGGGCGTCTGGTCGCTGTACGGGCGCGCTCAAATGGAGAACAGCGATAATCCCGGAGCCGAGGCTTCCTTCCGAAAGGCTCTCGAGGCCGACCCCAACGACTTCGACGCGAACCTCGATCTCGGCGCGCTTCTGCGGCGCGACGGAGACTTTCAGAACGCCGTCACCTACATCGGAAGGGCGCTACGGCTGCGTCCTTCTTCGCTGACTGCGCGCTTCCAGATGGGCGCTATCAATCTCTCGCTGGGGAGGTTCGAAGAAGCGCGCACCTACCTCGAAGGAGTCGCACGCGAGGCGCCCGATTTTCAACAGGTGCATGTGCAACTCGCATCGCTTTACTTCAAGATGAAGCGTAAAGAGGATAGCGAACGCGAGCGGAAGCTGGTGCTGAAGTTAAATGGACAGCAGCCGAGGCCGTAATTCGGGCTAGTTATTTCTCCTCGCTCTGTCTTAGTTTTTTCACCTCGTCCGCTTCGCGAGCGGCGTCTTCGGCCCGCCCAGCGCCAGAATACGCCCGGCTGAGCGCCCAACGAATTCGGACAACAGCGGGCGACTGCCGGCGAGCTATTTCCAGTTCGACGATCGCGCCGGGATAATCCTTTTGGTGCGCTAGCACTTCGCCCAGGGCCAAATGCGACGCCGACGTATCCGGGTTGAGCGCGACAGCCTGGCGGGCCAGGGGGAGGGCCTCATCGGGCTTGTTCTCGCGCAGGTACTTCTCGACGAGCCGCACGCGGGACGGAATGTGATTCGGGGAGATTTCCAATTCCCGCCGCATCTCAGCAATCGCCTCCTCGGGGCGCGAATCCATCAGGATCGCTCCATATAGGAAGTGCACGCCAGGCTCCGCCGGGTATTCGGTCACGAGCTGCTTGAGTAAGCCCTCAGCGTCCTCCTGCTTGTGCGCGCCATAGAGAGTCCATGCGGCCTTGCCAGCCAGCTCAATGACAGCTCGCCTCTCTGGCGATATCTCGCCCGTGGTCAAGGGCAGCCGCAGAGCGGCAAGACCCGCGGCGTCTATTATCGAATCCGTTGGTTGCTTTGAAGGGGGCCCGATGCGGCGGACATCAAACAGGAGGTCCATACTCTCGTCGAAGCGCTCCGCGCGAGTCAGTAGAACGGCTACGAAGTACCAAGCCGACCGGTTCATGGCGGTGCGGTCGCCAAGGCCGAATGCCAGCCCGTGCTGGAGGTGGTCGAGCGAGCGATCATATTCGCGGGTCTGAAACTCGCTCAGGCCCAGCAGGACCCATCCTGGACCGGTATCGGCGTCCACGGCGACAAAACGGCGCAACACGTCTTCTGCCTCGGCGAAGCGGTCCTTTTCATACAGCAGCGTCCCCAGGTACCACAATCCTTGATCCCATGTAGGACGGATTGCCAGCGCCTGCCGGTAGAGACGGATGGCATCGTCGGCGCGATTCCCATCGCGGGCCGCAGCCGCTTCTCTTGACAACTGCTCGAACGCCGCGGGTTGGGTCGCGGTCGATGCGAAAGCCATCGCCAGTGCCATCGTTACAGCGGTCATCGCGCGTCCTCTTGCGGCGTGCGCGGTTTCAGTTTGGCGAAAACAGCGCGCTCGCGTTCGGCATCGTCATGCCGCCCGAGTGCGGCGTAGGTCTGCGAGAGCGCCCATCGGATGTACGGGCTTTCCGGGGCAATCTTTCGAGCCATCTCGAGGTGACGCGCGCTCTCTTCGAATCGTCCAGTCGAGAACAGCGCCTTTCCCAGCGCTGCTTGCGCGACGAAATCGCCCGGAGCGATCGCGACGGCTTGCTCGGCGAGCGGAAGGGCGTTGCCCGGCTCGCCACGCTCGAGATTGTAGAAGGCCAGTTGAAGGAGGGCGGGCACATGCCGCGGTGAGATCTCCAGTTCGCGCTGGAACTCGTTTGCCGCGTTGGCGCTGTCGTTCGCGTCCAGTGAAACGATGCCGAGGAAATAGTGAACGTTCGGATGGTTTCCGTAGTGCAACAGTAGCTGTCTGGCATCGATTGCAGCCTGATCGAAACGCCGCAGCCTCGATTCGAGCGTGGCACGACCGGCCATCCAAATCGGCTCGCGCTCCGCGGGCGGATAGTCTTCCGGAAGATTTGGAATTCGCAGCGAAGCAAGACCCATAGCCTCAGTGATCGCGCCGGCGGTATTGCCGGCTTTGGCCTGGGCTGTCAGTAGAACGAGCGCTTGCTCAAATCGTCCCTGTCGAGTCAGCAGCAGCGCCCAGTGGAAGAAGGCGTCGGCCATTAGCGCTTTCGACGCCGGCGGCTTTTTCGACGCCCACAGCTCGAAATGCTTCTCCGCGCTGTCGTAGTGGTGGGTTTCGTATTCGCACAATGCCAGCGGCGCGTATGCTGCCCAGGCATTCGGCGTCAGCGTTATGAAACGGTTCAGCGCCGCTTCGGCCTCTGGGAATCGCTGCTGCTCAAAAAGCAGAGTTCCCAGAGACCACCAGCCATCCGCCCATGTCGGGCGAAGTTGCACGCCTTCGCCGTAAAGCAAGACCGCATCTTCGGTGTGGCCTGCTGTTTTTGCTTGCTCCGCCCGTTCGGAAACTTGAGTGAAGTCGGCCGAAGCAAGCAAAAACAAGATTGCAGGGAACAGCGCAACCATCAATCTATATTAGAAGAAGTACTTCACCGCCAGTTCGATCACGCGATGGCCGGTCTTGTAGTCGGCGACGCCGAAGTTCGGAACCTGCAACACTCCCGCCGCATTGTACGTGAGGTAGAGGTTCGGATCACCGGAGCGGAAAGTTGTTAAGGGATGATTCAGGAGATTGAACGCCGAGACCCGGAATTGAAACTTCTGGCGTTCGCTAATCTGAAAGTTCTTGTACAGGCCGAGATCGGTGCTGAAGAAGGCCGGACCCGGGATGTACGGAAATACGCCGGCTCCCAACTGCCCAACCGCAGGCGGGGCGAAACAAGCGCCATTCACATACTGGCCCGATTTGAGATTCGAAGTGGGATTGCACACCAGGATCGGGTTGAGAGGCGCGCTGGGCGAGTTCAGGCTCGATTGCGCGCTGAGGTTCGTTTCCGTGAAGTTGAAGTTCGCGTTCTGCGCGATCAAATCCGGACCGCTCTCGGCCTGGAAGATGCCGGAGACCTGCCATCCATTCGCGAGGCCGCGCGCCAGAAGGTTGCCATGCACGAAACTCGGAACGTTCAACGTATAGGCGATGCTGAGCACCTGCGGGCGATTGCCTGGATTGACGCCCCAGAAGTAATTCAGACCGTAATCCGGCAGGGCGCCATTCACGTTCTGAGTGCCCATGGACTTCGAGAACGTGTAATTTGCCTGCAGGTTTAGCCATCCCACATTCCGCCGCAGGGAAACCTGCAGAGAATCGTATTCGGACTTCGAGATGTAGAGAGTTTCGTTGATGTTTTGATAGTTCAGCTTAGGCCGGTAAATGTTCACGTTGGAAGCGCCGGCGACGCCCGGAGTGAACAGTGGAATCGCATTGGTGTCGGGAGTTTCCAGCCCGTATTTACTCTGGTTCCCGACATAGGAGGTTTCCAGCAGAAAACGGCCCGGCAGTGCCTGGTCGATGCTGAAGCTATAGCTGGTGGTCAGCGGCTGCTCGTTGGTGTTCGGCCCCGTCCCCATGACGTTGATGGTGGTATAGCCGGAACCAGGACCCTGAGGAACATTTGGCGCCTGCTTGAGCAGATCGATGGAAGCCCAGTTCAGGCATCCGGTTTGATTGAAACCGCAGCTATAGCTTTCGCTCCCAGCCGCGGTCGTCCACGGCCCCGTGTACCCGCCGTTCTGCACGCTCGCCGGATTGCGGAACATTCCCCACCCGCCGCGAAGAACGGTCTTACCGGTTCCGAAGACATCGAAGGCCAAGCCCAAGCGCGGCGAGTAGAACAACACTGGACTCGAGACGCCGGAAAGTGGAACGTTCTTGTCGATAGCATTCCATTCGAGGCCAGTGTGCGCGTTCACCTGAGCCGGGTCGTTACTGTAAGCCGAGGCATTGAATACGGCGAAGCCGACGCCTCCTTTGTCCCAGGGCTGCGGCAAGTGTTCCAATCGGATGCCATATTCGAGCGTCAGACGCCGCGTGACCTTCCAGGCGTCCTGGGCGTAAAAATCGAGAATGCGCTGGCCGAGATTGCCGGGCGCCGTCTGGGCGGCTTCGGTGTAGCTGGAAAAGCCTTGCCCCATCAGCATGTCGGCATAGATATTTCCGGAAATAGTGTTCCACGGCTCGTATTCGAAAACGCCTTCGCTCTCCGCCCAGTTGTCCTGCCTGTTATAAACCTGTTCGAAATAGACACCGAACTTGGTCATGTGAGAGCCAAATACTTTGGTGAAATTCTCGCCGGCGGTAACGATGCCCTTCTGGGCGATCATGTTCGGGTGGAAGTTGTAGCCAGCCACGCCAAGGTCCGGGAAGGCGCCACCCCAGCTCAGCAGGCTGGGATCCGTCTGCGCCGTGCCATAGATTCCCTTGTATGGGAATCCGGTGTCGGCGCGCTGTAGTTTGGAGGGATCCTCCGGAGAATTGGGGAAGTTGATGTGAGTGTAAGAGAACGTGGTCTCGCTCGTCATGGTGGGCGAGAACACGTGGGTCAAGCTCGCGGACCAGGAATCCGAGGCATTGGCGCTCGCGATATTGCTCGGATTCGGAATGGTGTTGTCGGCGCCAGTCCCTTGCCACAATCCGTTTGGCGAATACTGCGTCTCACGCTGGGCGTTATAGCGGACGAAAGCTTTGGTGTTGTCGCTGACGCTGTAATCGATCCGGCTCAGCGATTGCCACGAATTCTGCTGGCTCAGCAACGCGCTCTTGTAGTTGAAGCCGTTGTTGGTCAGCGGATTGGCGTTTGGCACCGGATAAGTATTCATCAGAATCTTCGCGCCCGGATCGATCATACTGGCGGGGATCACGCCGTTCACGATGCCGGTACCCGTTGGTATGACCCCCAGATTCGATTGCAGTGGGCCATAGCTGGCGGCCTGGCTGAAATCGCCGCTGCGCTCCGCAGCCGTGGGAACAAACGCGCGGTCGACTCCGCCGTCGATTTTTTGGTCGTAATACTCGTAGCCTTCGAAGAAGAATAGTTTGTCGTGGAGTTTGTTGAAATTGGTTCCGGGGATCACCACCGGGCCTCCGATGTTTCCACCGGGGAAATAATAACTGCTGTTGGGTTTCGGAACGTCGCTGTAATTGTTCTGCCAATCCGCCGAATTCATCACGGCGTTACGAGCCGTCAGGTATGCCTCCCCGTGGAAGGACGTGCCACCGGCTTTCGAAACCGTATTCATCACCACCGGACCTTTGGCATTTTCAGCGGCGAAGTTGGAGGTCAGCACCTTAATTTCCTGAATCATCTCCACGTTGGGGTTTACGGGCGTGGCGGAGCCGACGGCCCCGGGATCATAGGTGTGGCCGCCATCCATGGTGATATCCACAGCTTGACCATTGATGTTGTTGCCACCAAGTCCACCTTGGTTGCCTCCGATGCCCGATCCGTTGATGCCGTAAACCTCACCGCTATAAGCCTGGCCGTTGACGCCGCCGTTGGCCACCATGGCAGCTCCTGGCAGGATTTTGATCAGCTCGGCCGCGTCGCGCCCGACGATCGCAAGGTTCTGGA
Source organism: Bryobacterales bacterium (assembly GCA_963802915.1). Lineage (GTDB taxonomy): Bacteria > Acidobacteriota > Terriglobia > Bryobacterales > Bryobacteraceae > JAICMB01. The sequence continues at coordinate 489,538 of CAWDKQ010000012.1, read as the reverse complement.
GTTCGCGGGCGCTGATCACAGCCGATTTTTCTCCGGAGTCGATCGTCGCGAGTGTGGTCACCGCAGCCGTCACATCGATATGCTCCATGCTGGATGCGGGGCGAAGCTCTACGCCAATCGTCTTACTATCCCCGCTGTGCAATGCGATCCCGATGTCCTGCCATTTGGCAAAGCCGGCGACCTCAACATCCAGGGAATACGTCGCGGCGGGCAGTGCGGAAAAAGTAAAAAAACCACCGCTATTGGTGACCGTACGACGGATATCGCCAGAGGCCTCATTTCGTATAGAGACGTTGGCTTGCGGAATCACTGCGCCGCTGCTATCCGCAACGGTTCCCGTGAGTGTACCCATGATCGATTGCGCCCACGTCCCCGCAAGCAACATCACTGAAGTAAGTGCGATGCGCGTGTATAAGTTCATGAAGTTTCTCCTTTGATCCCGTTTTGCACACTCTCGGAAGCAATGCGCTCGGTAGCCCTGGGAGTTGCGCCTGCAAGTATAAAGGGAACGAGCCTTGAGGAGTCCGTCTCATTAGCTACGTCTTGGTTAACCAGACTCGTGGAGCGTTACAAGTAACGGTGTAACGCTCGGCTGCTCAACAAGGTAGGCGGTTGACCTGGGAATTCGATCCTGATAAGCTTGCAGGCATCAAGGCAGGGGGGTCCACGTGGATCTGATCGAGACGGGACAGGAACGCGCTGAGTTGGATGCCGTTCTGAATTCCGCCGCTTTTAGAAAAGCTCCCAACCAATCGCGGTTTCTTCGCTATTTATGTGAACGGCATTTCGATGGGATGGCCGAGCAGCCGAAGGAACACCAGATCGCGATTGAAGCGTTGGGGCGGGGCGAGAACTTCGACGAGCGCGAAGATTCCATTGTGCGCGTCGAGGCTTTCCGGCTCCGGCGCAGGCTGGAACGCTACTACCAAAACGAGGGCAGAGAGAATCCTCTCCGGATTGCCATAGATCCGGGGCAATACCGAGTCCGGTTCATCGAAGTGCAGAAGAACGGCGCCGAGAATATCGCCGGGCTCGTTCTTGAGAATGAGGTTCTGCCGGGTGCGCCTGCACAGAAGAAGAGCGCGCGTTTTTGGCCGCGCTGGTTCGTTATCGCTTTTCTGGTTGTCATAATCTTCGGTTGCGCGATTACGGCGGTTGTTTGGCTGCGACACTCCAAGACGATCTCGCAGGCTCCCTCCATGGCCACAGTGCCATCGCCGCCGGTCCCGACAGCCGCACCTATCTCCGGCCCGGCCGTACGCATCCTCGCCGGCTATAGCCGCCCCGCTCACCTCGACAGGCTCGGCCAGGTCTGGGGTGCCGACAAGTGGTTCCACGGCGGTGAGGCGATCGTTTGTCCACGGCAATTGCTGGCACGCACGCCGGATCGAAGCATTTATCGGCACTGCCGCAGGGGGAATTTCTCCTACGACATCCCGCTGAATCCGGGAGTCTACGAATTGCGCCTTTATTTCGGGCCAAGCCTCACTCCTTGGACGCTGCTGGACGAATCGGTGCCGAAGGTCCCAATTGTGCTGGGGATTAACAGAGAACCGAGAAATTTATCTATCAATTTTGCCGCCGACGGCACTTTGAACTCGGTTCCCGACATCCGCGTTTTTCGAGATGTCACTCCCGCATCGGATGGCTTTTTGCATCTGACTTTTGCGCAGGGAGGAAGTCAATACGCGTTTGTAAATGCCATCGAAATCCTGCCCAGTATGCGTGGACGGCTGGTGCCAATCCGCATGACGGCGAGCGATTCCTTTTACGCGGACACGCATGGCAACATTTGGCCGCCGGAGCGGTATTATCGCGGCGGGACAACGGTGGAAAGGCGGGATGAAGTCAGCGGAACCCCGGATCCTGATCTGTTCAGCACGGAGCGCTACGGCGCCTCTTTCGATTACCTCATTCCCGTGGCCGACACCGGCACGTATGCAGTCACACTGGGTTTCTCCGAGATGTGGTTCGGACCGAAGGTTCCTGGTGGCGGAGGCGCTCAAAGCCGGCTTTTCGATATCTCCTGCAACGGCTCTTCACTGATCAAGAATCTGGATGTCTTCAAGGAAGCTGGCGGATCGGACCGGGCGTTAATAAAGACGTTTCACAATCTGCATCCCGATGCGGACGGGAAGTTGCGCCTGACATTTACGGCATCGCGCAATAACGCGATGATCAATTTCCTTGAAGTCGACGACGAAACTCCTCAGAAGCCTTGAACCTACCGGCCTTCGGTCACATTGACGATTCGATCTGCCGGTACGTCGTGGAGTACCTGTTTCAGCCCGCTCGGCCACGTGATCTCGACTTTTTTGGCGAACCGCGCCGAGCCCAGGCCGAAATGGACGCGGTCATCGCTCGATGAACTGAAGCCGACGCTGGTGGTCGCGTGATTCCACTGCACCGGCCCATTCTCGGGCTCCACGCGTACTTTCGCTCCCAGTCCCTCGCGGTTGCTCTTCGTCCCTCGCAGCTTCAGCATCAGCCAGTGATTACCGCCGCCGGATTGGTTCATCCAGAGTTCCGCCGGAGCATTCATACAGCTCACAACGACGTCGATTCTGCCGTCATTATTGAAGTCGCCGAACGCCGCGCCTCGATGCTGCTCCGGAACACCGCGCAGGCCTGCCGCTTCGCTCACATCCTCGAACCGGCGGCCATTGATGTTGCGTAGAACGAGATTGGGAAGCCTCGTCGGCAGGCGATCCACCAGTTCCTCATTGTCCAGAATCGCGCCGCCGGCGGCAAACAGATCCTTCATTCCGTCGTTGTCGAAATCGTAAATTCCCGCGCTCCACGCCGTCATGCGAGCAGTCGCCTTGGCGACGCCCCAGGACGCAGTGACGTCGATGAAGTCGCGCCCGGCGTTTTGGAACAGCGGGAACGTATCGTTGACCATTCCCACCACCCAGATGTCCGGCTTGCCGTCGTTATCGACGTCGCGAAAATCCGCACCCATCCCGGCCATCGATTTCCCCTCATCGTTGTAGGCCACACCCGCGGTTACGCCGACCTCGCTGAATGTACCGTTGCCATTGTTGTGAAACAGGAAATTTCGATAGGTGTCGTTCGAGACGAAGATGTCCGTGAACCCATCATTGTCGTAATCGGCGAATGCGACGCCCATGCCCTTCCCAACCAGCTTGCCGATGCCCGATTTCTCTGAGACGTTCGTAAAAGTGCCGTCACCATTATTGTGGAAGAGCATGTTCGGCTGCCCCTGAAAGACGTTTGGATTGCAGTAAGCGCGAACATCGCCACTCATGCACTTCGGCTCCTTACTCGCATCCCAACGAATGTAGTTGGTGACGAAGAGATCCAGCCTCCCATCGTTGTCGTAATCGAACCATCCGGCGCTGATGGAGAACAGTTTGCCCAGTTTTAAATCGACGCCGTCAACCCCGGCCTTGCGGGTCACATCGGTGAAGGTGCCGTCGCCATTGTTGTGAAGAAGCTGATTCGCGTTCACTCCAGCCACGTAGAGATCCACCCAGCCGTCGTTGTCGTAATCGCCCGCCGCTACACCCATTCCGTATCCGATGCCTTTGACGCCAGCTTTTTCCGTGACATCCGTAAAAGTCCCGTCGCCGTTGTTCCGATACAAGCGGTTCCAGTAACGCGGATCGCTCTTGTCCATTTCCGGCAGCTTCGCGCCGTTGACGAAGTAAATGTCCGGAAGCCCGTCGTTGTTGTAATCGAAGACGGCAACGCCGGCGATCATGGTCTCGGGCTGATGCTTCTCCGGCGTGTCGCTATTGTCGAGCACGAAGTGCATGCCGGATCTCGCGGCAATGTTCCGGAATAGGATCCGAGGCGCGCCGCTGTCCAGCCCCAGCAATAATGCGGCGCCGAGCGCGGATGCGCCAATGAATATTGTTTTCACTTTGTGAAGCGCGACACACCCCTCGGCGTCGCGGCAGCTATACGTTCCTTTAAGTGCGGAGTTTAACAGAATGGCAGGCTTTCTTCCAGCGAAGTTACGGCCATCGATGACCGCAGCGAGCGCTGCATATACCTAGTTGGTGTTAGTCAGAGCGGCCCGAAACATGGTAGCGAGGATTCATCCCATCTCGGGACGCGTTTGTGGATCCATTCGTTCACACTTTGAGTTAGCGAGGAATTGTTGGGCCAGGCGGTCTATCGCCGACTCGGCGAATGTTGAAATACCCCTGCGAAGCATCCAGCGTCGTTGGGCAAGAAACGAGGAAAACACATGAGTATTATCACGACTAAGGACGGAACCGAGATCTTCTACAAAGACTGGGGCCATGGACAGACGATCGTTTTCTCTCACGGTTGGCCGCTGAGCGCGGACGATTGGGATGGCCAGATGCTGTTCTTCGGGCAGCGCGGTTATCGCGTGATTGCGCACGACCGGCGCGGTCATGGCCGCTCCACTCAAACGTGGGACGGCAACGAGATGAATACCTACGCGGACGACCTCGCTACGTTGTTCGAAAAACTCGATCTTAAGGACGCGATCATGGTTGGGCATTCCACCGGCGGTGGTGAAGTCACCCGCTACCTCGGCCGCCACGGCGCGAAGCGTGTCCAGAAAGCCGTGCTGATCAGCTCCGTTCCGCCGCTTATGCTGAAGACGGAAAAGAATCCGGAGGGCCTGCCCTTGTCAGCTTTTGACAGTCTCCGTGAAGCGCTGGCCGCGAACCGGCCACAGTTCTACAAGGACATCACGCTGCCGTTTTACGGCTACAACCGCCCCGGCGCGAAGATCTCGGAGGGAATTCGTGAGCACTGGTGGTTTCAGAGCATGATGGGCGGCGTCAAAGCCCACTACGACTGTATTAAGGCATTCTCGGAGACCGACTTCACTGAGGACTTGAAGAAGATCGATATCCCCGTGCTGGTGATGCACGGTGACGACGATCAAATTGTGCCGATCGTCGCCGCGGGACCAAAGTCGGCGAAGATTTTGAAGAACGCGACACTGAAGGTCTATAAGGGCTTTCCGCATGGCATGCCCGCAACCAATGCGGACCAAATCAACGCCGACCTTCTGGCGTTCTTCAAAGGGACTTCGACGGCAGCGTCGTCGTAAAACCCGTTTCGCCCGACGGGGCAGTTCTCAATCTCTCGGGTTGTGTTGAGCTGGTATTCGGGGCGGGCTTGGATTCACTCCAAGAACGCCTCGGACTAATGCCGGCCAACGCATTATCAATGCTTGAGATCAGGTCGGAAGCCGCGTGCCGCTTCAGCACAATCCGTCAACTCCGCTACGGTGATGTACAAACCCGCCACTTCATCTTGAGACCGCGTGGAATCTTTGCGTGGCGCGCATCCCATTCCAGGATTCCCTGGCCTTGCTGGACTTCGCGGACCAGCACGTCGATGCGCGAAGTTCGTTGTTTCGTGAACATCGGGTCGAGATGCTTGGACTGCTTCAGCAAGCCTGGATGCGGGCCCGCTTCTTCCATCGTCGCTTTCAGCGGTATTTTCCCGTCTTCGAGTTCCAGCGTATTCAACTGAATGCCGACTTCGTAAATCGGAAAGGGCCTGGAAGTTTTCTCGAGACGGACCAAGCTTCCGATCACGGCGGTACCTTGCGGGACCAGAATGCGCTCGCCGTCTTTGAGCGGCCGCGATAGAATCGCGCGGACCGTGTCGCCAATCTTGGCGGCCTCTGGATCTAAAGCCGAATCGAGAGTCATTTCCAACACGGAGCCACTGGGAAGATCGAGACGTTTCGGCACCCCGCGGTCGGCCTCCATTGTTGTTTCAGAGGGCTCATGGAACGCGATTTTCGATTCCGACCGGTAGTGCTCGCAGCCGCTGAGACGAGTCCGATTTAGACTGGAATCGCCATTCGCTCCTACTACCGTTAGCGAAGCGTATAGCGGGAGAAGCAGGTCGACACCGTCGATGCCGTTACGTGAATACTCGAGTACTGTGTCGGCCTCGGCGAGTCCGAGCGAGGGAGGGATGTCGTATGCCTGCGCCTCCAGCCTTAGAAGATCGAGATTCTCGGCGTCAATCCAGAAGACACCCTGAAACGCGACGATCGATTCGCCCGCGGCGGCACGCAGGTGATAAGTGCTCGCATCGGCGGGGATGTCGTACGTGTACTCGTATGCGCGCCGACCTTTCTCTTCTGTTTCGCCCTTGTAGGTCCATTGCGAGAGCGACGTGAGAAAAACATCTCGCGTGAGAAGAGCGAGCTGACCCGTACTGACGGTCCCCCGTCCGGCAAGATCGGCGAGCGGTCGCTTGTCGAACCGTTGCGCGCCGGGCAAGGAATACAGTTCTTCCGAACCGACGAAGGCGACGTCGACCCGAAGAGTGTCGGTTCTTACCCAGGGATTCTCCGCGCTCGCGCGGCTGAATCGCTCGACTGTCTGGGTGCAGACGAAATCCGGTAAACGGTCTAGTTCGGCTTTGATGTGCGAGACGAATTTCGCCCGAAGACCCTCGGGTTCCTGGAATCCGTAGGCTAGAGGACAGAGCAGCAAGAATGCCATCCACGGACCCCGAAACATATGGATTCGATGCTATGTGGAATTGATTGTTTCAGGCGAATTCGAATGTTAATTGATCGGGGCTGATATAGAGAGAACGTGCGGCACCCAAGTCGTCTGAGATCCAGGACAATTCTTCCGAGCAGTTTCTAACCGTTTCCGCGTCATCGCGTTCACGCGCGGCGTCCCGTAGGTGGGAATACAATCGAACCGCTTCCGGCAGCCGTTCTTCGGAGCGCAGAAATGCGAATGCGTGCGCCGCGAGCCGGGTGGCCAAATTCCAGTCCGTAAGGATGGCCATTTCGAAACCGGCTTCCAATTCTCCCAGGAATGTTCTACATGTCTCAGGCTGTTTTCTCCAATCGCAAAACGCTTTGTACAGCATTTGGGAGTGGCGTTGGCGTAGAGAATTGGCGGCTTCGATGCCGTCTACCAAACGGCAATATGTTCCTGTTGCTTCTAGCAGATCGATCACGCGGCATGCAGCCAAACGATCCGCGAGGTCTCTCGTCTGCTTGCTGTCGAAGCCGGCGATCCGGCCTGCCAGCTCGAGTGGAACGGACTGCGGACGGCATACGCATATTCCTTCTAGCAGCCTGATCTCGCGTGGATCGGACGGCTGTTGCAGTACGGGCGAATGCGCGCTCTCGATCTCAATGACGCGTGCGTGAGGCGGGAAGTCCAGGTCGCGGCGTCGAGTCGTTATGAGGATGGAAGCCCGGCCTTGCAGGCACGCCGCTTCTGGCACATTGTCGGTGAGATCGTCGAGGACTAAGAGTTGACGGTGTTCCGGGAAGAATCCTTGAAGATCGCTGAAAGTGTGCCACAAGATGTCGCGGTAATGGCCGCTCGCCAATCGCGCGAATTCCTGCGCGAGGGCCGATTTGCCACTGAGCGGCTTGTCGTTCAGAAGCACCACGAAGCCGGACTCGTCGACGAGAGCCGACCATAAATCAGCCAGTTCCTGTTGGCGTCCACGGAACCACGGCAGGGGCGCGGGCACGAAAGACGGCTGGTCGTCGCGGTGCAGACCGACTATCCAACGTTCGATTCTACGGAGAACGTCGTTGGCACCGTCGCTCCAGCGATAAAATCGTTTGCGCTCGAGAAGCTTGGGAAACCGGCACGAATCCAGAAGAATAGCTCCGACGTCGGGCGCCGCATTGCCTTCCAGGTGTTTCAACAGCGGCTGCCACTCCTGGATGGGGAGAGCTTGCGGAATGGAATTGGGCGAGAGAAGCAGCAGGATGGCGGTCGATGACAATCCTCCATCCCAGGCAGCCGTGATTGTTTGTGGCGCATCACGGCCACAGGGATCGAGCCAGACGGTGGCTTCGGATCCGCGTTCCAGGCGCGACGCGATTTGAGTTGCAATCTCCCGATCAGCCGGGGCGTGACAAAGGAAAATGTCAACCAACGTTTATCGTAACCCGAGCTATTCGTCGGGTTTTTCCGCGGGAGCGCTCGCCTGCACCTTCTGTTCGACCGCTGCGAGCTGCTTCCTGACCGTTTCCGCTTCGGGACCGTTAGGGGCGATCCGGAGATAGTCTTTCAGGCACTGCGCCGCTCCCGAATAGTCCTTCTTGTCGGCAAGCAGAGCGGCGAGTAGCTGGTGCGTGCGCGGCTGGGAATTGTCGGTGTCCATTTTGATTCCCTCGCGCGCGCTCTTCTCCGCCGAATCGTATTCCTTGAGCTTATAGTTGGCAAGCGCGTTGTAGAACCACATATCGGGGAAGTTCGCTGGATCAAGTTTCAGGAGCCGGTCTGTGGTGTCCTTAACATCCTGCCACTTCGCTTCGCGAGCGTCGATCAGGGCAAGACCGGCGTACGGATTCACGTATTTCGAATCGGCCGCGAGGGCCTTCGTATAGGAATTCCTGGCGGCATCCGTGTTCTTGTCATGCTCCTGCACGCGTCCCAGTTGATACCAGGCCGCGGCGTACTTGGGATAAACAGTAGTCGCCTTCGTCAGCTCTTTTTCGGCGTCATCCCATTTGTCCTTTTTGAGATCCCCCTCGGCCTTTTCGAAGGCCTTTTTCGCGTCCTTTGGAGCGAGAGCGGAAGTGGCGCTAATGGTGGTGCCTTCCACATTTCCTACGCGGTGCAAAATGATTGTCCCGACGTTGGGATCCTCTAACGATCTGTGATTTGTAAGATCGACGCTTTCGGAACGATACCCCGACAGAGAAGCGCGTAAAACACAGCCGGTCAGCAAACGGCTCATGTCGCCAGAGCCCACCGAACCAGAGGTCCCCGAGGACGTGCTGCCGATCATTCCTGGCTGACGCCCGAAGGTCTGTTCAGTCGCATCCGGGATTATACCGACATGCTGTCCGACCTCAAAGCTGAAGTGTCCTTTATTATCGGTGTACGTCTCGGTGTGCGGATTCATCGAACAGGTCCGCTGAATCGCGACGGATTCAGGAGGTGGAGTTCCATCGTCCATCATCACCTGACCCGATAAAAAAACGGGACGGGTGGGAGATGTCGTTGGGTTATTCGTTGTAGGAAATGGGCTCGTGGATCGGCCTGGCGTATTCGAAATCGAACCTGGGCTGGAACTGATCGGAGACGGGCTGGATGGCTTTCCACCAACTTGCCCAAAAATCGAGACCGACGCGACAACTGCCACCCCAAGGCAGGAAGCGGATCGCAATAGCATAGATCCCCCTAAGCCATTATAGACTCCGCATCGGCGTGTGACGGTTTACTACTCTGAAGATTGGATCCCCCACACCGTAGCGTAACGCCGGAAAACAGCCGCAGCCGAATTCTGCGCAGGGCCGGCGCTTGGTATCCCACACTCCGCTATTGGTCGCAAACGGAAGTGCATGTCTATGCATTCTCTATTTCTGCCAACATTCTGCTGTCGTTCTTTCCATTCCTTATCGTGATGGTCTCGCTGTGCCAAAACGTTTTCCACTGGCGCGCGGCAAGCGAGGCGGTCTATTTTGCGGTCGGCGATTATTTCCCCGACCAGATCGGCGCGTTTATCGAGCGCAACCTGCGGGCCACGGTAGCTTCGCGCGGTCCGACTCAGATTGTGTCGATTCTGCTGCTGCTGTTTACAGCGAACGGCGTTTTTGAGCCCATGGAGGTTGCGCTCAATCGTATTTGGGGATGCCGCGAGAACCGGTCCTATTTGCGGAACCAGATCGTCAGCCTGGGATTGATTTTTGCCTGCGGGGCTCTGGCCATGGTTTCCACGATGTTCACGGCCTTGAACAACCAGATGCTCCTGAACGCATTCGGGCAGGACCAGGCGGTCTTTGGCGTTCTGGACCACGTCGCATTCAAGATTGCCGCGATTCCGATATCGATTCTGGCCTTATTCCTAATCTATTGGATTTTGCCGAATTGCGATGTTCGCGCACGGGACATCCTGCCGGCCGCGGCGGTCGTGGGCATTCTGCTCGAAGTGCTCAAGTATGTAAACCTTCTCACGTGGCCGTGGTTCCGAGTGAAACTGCAGCATGAATACGGTCCATTTCAATACTCGGTAGCAACGATTTTGTGGGGGTTTCTTGCGTCCTTGCTGATCCTTGGCGGCGCGGAATGGGCGGCGAGGCGAAAAATGTGCCGTAATGTTCCTGAGATTTAGAGTAGGGTTCGAACCTTATGAGTTAAGGACGATATTACTATTGAACGTTCGGCGTGTCTCAGCGAACATTCAGATTCATGAGCGCGCTTTTTGTAACTCCCGAACCAAAACCGTTGATCGACCTCTCCGTTTTGGTTTCGAAAACTCCCCAGGTCGTAGAACCGGAGCCCGAGCAGTCGCTGGTTCCACCGGTGCCCGAGACTATTGAAGAGACTGGCTTATCCAGCTCGACCGTGGAACAGCTCGTTTTCAAGTTTCTTTATTTCCGGGGAGACATCCTGGGCCGGGATCTCGCAACGGCGATGGGGTTCAAGTTCAGCCTCATCGATCCGCTGATGGAGAACATGAAGCGGCTACACCTGATTCAGGTGAAGCGGTCGTTGGGGATGGGCAATAGCAGCTCGGTTTTCGCATTAACCGAGGCGGGACGCAATCTCACGCGGGAATATTTGGAAAACAATCAGTACACGGGACCGGCGCCGGTTCCTTTATTCCAGTACACGTGGTTTGCGCGGCATCAGCGGCGTAAGGCGGGTTGGCTGACTCCGGACGCGTTGGCGCACGCGTACCGCAAGATGGTGGTCACGAAAAAGATTCTCTCCGAGATCGGACCTGCGGTCAGTTCGGGAAATTCATTCTTGATCTATGGCCAGCCCGGCAACGGCAAAACCTACCTCGCGGAAGCGCTCGGCGGGTTGGACGATTCTCCCATATTCCTTCCGCATGCGATCGAATGCCAGGGACAGATCGTCCAGATCTTCGATCCCATTTATCACCATCCCGTGGAAGACGCCGCGACAGAGGCGGCAATCTTCGAGCCAACGCATGACGGGCGCTGGATTAAGTGCCGGCGGCCGTTCATTACCACCGGCGGCGAGCTGACGATGCAAATGCTCGATTTGAGCTATAACGAGACCTCGAAAGTTTACGATGCGCCGTATCAGCTCAAGGCAAACAACGGCATCTACCTGATCGACGACTTTGGCCGCCAGCGCTGCACTCCCGCCGAGGTTCTGAATCGCTGGATCGTGCCGATGGAACGCCGCGTCGACTATCTCAGCTTCCGGACCGGTTCTAAGATGACGGTGCCGTTCGAAGCTTTCCTGGTATTCTCGACCAACCTCAAGCCGGATCAACTGGGCGACGAGGCCTTTCTGCGCCGCATTCAATACAAAATGCTGATGCGCAGCCCGGAGCCGGACGAGTACAAGAAAATCTTCGAAGGTTTTTGCCTGTCGAGAGAGCTCCCTTTCGATAAAGCCATTCTCGACCGGTTTATCGAGAAGCACTACAAGAAGACAGGCAAGGCGTTCCGGCGCTGCCAACCGCGTGACGTTCTATCGCACGCAATCGATCTGATTCATTTTGAAGGACTGCCGTTCAATCTCACGGAGGAATTGCTGGATCGGGCCTTTGAGAGTTGTTTTGTGCAGGATGTGGAATAGCGCTGTTGGTTCGTAGTTCGTCGTTACGGCTGGACCGGAAGAGGCTCGACTATGCGCCCGTCCCGCATCGTCAGGATGCGGTGTCCGTAAGCGGCGGCCTCTGGATTGTGCGTGATCATGAGCGTTGTTTGCCCGAGGCGCTCGTTCAGATCCCGCAACAGGTGCAGCACCGCGTTGGAGTTTTCGGTATCGAGGTTGCCGGTCGGTTCGTCGGCCAGCAGGATCGACGGCCGGTTCACGATCGCGCGGGCGATCGCGACCCTCTGCTGCTCCCCTCCCGACAGTGCGCGCGGCTTGTGCGAGAGACGCCCCGAAATTCCGAGTAACTGAAGCACCTCTTCAAACCAGGGTTCGAGAGGCCCGTCGCGCCCCGCGATATCGCGAGCGATTTCGATATTGTCCCGTGCCGTCAACGTCGGCAGTAGATTATATTTTTGAAACACGAAGCCGACGCTCTGTTTGCGCAGATTGGTACGGTCGGATTCGGACATCCGCAGCAGGTCCTTGCCGTCGATGAAGACGCTTCCCGATGTCGGCGGAGTCAGACCGCCGATGATGTGGAACAGCGTGGATTTTCCTGAACCCGAGGGTCCGATGATGGACAGAAATTCGCCCCGAGGGACATCGAGGTTGACGCCTCGCAACGCGTGCACGTCGACTTCGCCGACGCGATAACTTTTCTTGAGATCCCGGATCGAAATGAGAGCGCCGTTATTCATACGACAGCGCCTCAATCGCATTTTGACGCGCTGCTTTCAATCCGGGATACGTTGCGCCCATCAAAGCTCCGACGATCGCAATCCCCGCGGCGATGGGCCACCAGGAGTAAACGACGGCCTGGATCAGAGATCCGTGAATCACAGAGTTGATCACCCATCTGGTCCCGTATGTAAGCCCGATTCCTAACAGGGAGCCGCAAACTGCCAACAGAAAGGTCTCACGGTAAAGGATGCTCAGAATATATCCGGGCGATGCGCCGAGGGCTTTCAAGACTCCAATTTCACGGGTCCGCTCCAGGACTGCGGTGTACATCGACAGGAAAACGACGAGAAAGCCTATAAGGACTCCCAGTCCGATAACTACATAAATGAACTCGTGAAGCATCGGGATGCTGTTCACCGAAATCTGCGAGATCAATTCCTCCATGGGATGGAGGCCGTAACCCGGCAGCTGGCGTTTCAACGAATCGATTACGGAAGAGATATTCTCGGGCTTGTCGACTTTGATATAAATCGCGCTCAATTTATCGGAGTTAGAGGTGAGCTTCTGGAGAGTTTGAAGCGGGACAAAAAATCGCGCCAGCACGCCTTGCTCAACGATCCCTACCACTCGCCAGGATTGATTCAGTAACTGGACATGATCGCCAACTCGAAGATGGTTCTGTTTGGCGTAGTAATCGTCGATGATGAGGTCGAAGGGTCCTTGGAAGGGCGTACCGGAGAGATATCGGAATCCTCCATTCAACCGCGCCATGCCCGCAATATCGATCCCGTATACCTGGCTCAAGAACCCATTAGGGGCCACGAGAACACCTGTGGCTGCTGCCACGTGAGGTTGTTTTTCGATGAAAGGCAAGAACTTGGGGGTTAGCGTGCCGGAGGACATGCTGATCAGCGCTCCGGTTCCCGTACCGCTCATCAATATATCGGCGCCGATACCGCGGGCGCGTCGTTGCTGTTCTTGCAATACACCAGTGCTAACCCCTTCGAGAGTGAGCACCATCGTAACCTGGATTGCTATCGCAAGAATGCTCAAGAGGGTGCGAATGGCCCGAAACTTCAGATTTTCGACGACGAGTCTGTTGATCAAGCTACTTGTAGGATAACTGGACCCGCGTAATCAATACCTAGTCAGTAATCAACCTTAGTGACCCTTAGTAGAGGGACTGTACTAACATGGGTAGGACCGGAAAGAGGAAACATTGGACGTCACCTCCTTCAACCAGGAGTATCTTCATCGGCTGAGGGACGGCGATGCCGAGACGCAACGTCACTTCACGCGCTATTTTGGCGAGCTTCTGAATATCAAATTGCGGAATCGAATCCGGTCTCCGCATCTGATCGAAGAGGTCCGGCAGGAAACTTTTTTGCGTGTCCTCCTGATCGTGCGCCGCGACGGCATCGCTCATCCCGAGCGCCTGGGTGCGTTCGTGAATTCCGTTTGTAACAATGTTGTGCTCGAAGTGTTTCGGAACGAGACCCGTTCGCTTCCGATGCCGGAAGCAGTTCCGGAAGTGATGGACGACGCGCCCAATCCTGAATCAGCGGCTTACTCGCGCCAACAGAACTCGCAGGTGCGAGGCATCCTGGAAACGCTGCCGGCGAAAGATCGCGACCTCCTGCGGCAGATCTTCCTCGAAGAGCGGGATAAGGACGAGGTCTGCAAGGCGTTCCAGGTCGACCGCGAGTACCTGCGCGTGATGCTGCACCGCGCCAAGGCGCGCCTCCGCACTGCTCTCGATCAGGCAGCCGGGGCGGCGTAGGCGTAAACTCCAGTTAGGAGTCGACTTGTGGAACACCCCACCGTGCTGCGTGCCACCGAGGGCACGATCGCGATTCTGACGCTGAACCGGCCGGAGCGGCGCAACGCCTTATCGTTCGGACTGATGCTCGATCTGATCCAAATCCTGGAAGATTTAGCGCGCGACGAGAATGTTCGGGCCATCGTGCTCGCGGCATCCGGGAAGATCTTCTCCTCGGGGCACGATTTGAGCGAATTGGTGGGCCGCGGCGTCGGGGATTATCGGCGCATTTTCGATGTCTGCACGCTTCTGATGGAAAAGATTCAAAGCGTCCCGCAACCGGTAATCGCGCAAGTTCATGGACTGGCGACTGCTGCAGGCTGCCAGCTCGTGGCCACTTGCGATCTGGCAATCGCCGGCGAAACAGCCTCATTTGGAACACCGGGTGTAAAAATCGGATTGTTCTGCACGACTCCGATGGTGGCATTGAGCCGCGCGATCGGAAGGAAGCGGGCCATGGAGATGCTTCTCACCGGGCGCATTATCGACGCGCAGACCGCGGCAGATTGGGGGCTTGTAAACCGAGTGGTTCCCACCGCGGATCTCGCGACGGAAACGCGAAGGCTCGCCTGCCAGATCGCCGAGGCCAGCAGTTTGACCGTCGGCATCGGCAAGGACGCATTCTATTCCCAGATCGACCTCGATCAGCCGAAGGCGTACGCGTATGCAAAGGAAGTGATGACCATGAACGCTCTCGCGCAAGATGCTCAGGAAGGCATTTCCGCCTTCTTGGACAAGCGGCCAGCGTGCTGGTCAGGGAAGTAGTTTGTAGATGATGGTGTGCTCGGTCCGGGCGATCTCGCGGTAGTTGCGGAGCCATCCTCTCAAGTCCGGGTAATTCGTAATCGCAAGGTCGCGATTGTAGGGGCCCAGTCCATCGGCAATGTAATTCGGGCGGCTCTGCGTTAGCTCGCGGCGGTTCTGGGCGGCCCACTCAGGAACGAGCGCTTCGGAACTGACCAGATGCCGGTCCGCGATGACGCCCGTCAAAGGCTGGGAATCGAGGAAACGCGTCCCTGCCTCCATTCGCGTGAACGCGAAAATATCCGGCCGGTAACCCCAAACCAGAAGCGTACCGACGCGATCGCTGTCGGTGAGAATGATACGCGATGCGGCCTGGCTGTCTTCCATCATGGCGAGATCGCTCCAGTGGTGCGGACGACCATAGAAGAGGTCGGAAGCCAGCTCGAGATAACGCGGTCCAAAGCGGGCGAGCGGAAGAATGAGCAGCACGAGCAGCAGCACCCGGCGCGAACCCATCAGGACGTATCCCCGCGCGGCCATGATGACAAGCGGGACCAGGAGAATGAAGTAATAACGCGGAAAGAATCGCCAGCCCGCCGTGACGGCGCAAAGCATGATCGCAGTCCAGACGGTGCAGCGGATGGTATCGGGACGTCTTTCGCGCCAGACCCACCAGCCGGCGCCGACGACAAGCGCGGCCTGGAATCCGATCCAGTCAAGTGTCCTGAGAAGTCCGACGATGGCTGGCCGCTCCACGAAAGTATGGCTCGCGTAGATGAAGCCCCACTTCCAAACCTCGTCAAGATAGGGTTTGCCGAACCATGCCAGCGCCGCGATGTTGGGAAGCAGGAAGGCGAGCGCGAATTTCGACATGTCGCGGTAGCGCAGCCACAGAAAACACGCCGCGAATACATAGACTCCCTTGGGATTCACCAGCAGCGCGCCCCCTGCAACCAGTCCGCTGAGGAACGGCCGGGCTTTCCAGGCGAGGTACACGGCGGCGAGATGCGGCAAAACCATGATCAGATCGGGAGCCAGCGCCATGACGGCAGAAGGAATGCCGAACGTGAGAAAGAACGCCAGAAGCGATGCGGCTGCGATACCTTCCCGTTCGCTCCAAACATCGCTCGCAAAGCGGTACGCCATCAAACAACACAGCCAGAGGAAAACGGCTCCGGCGACGCGCAGGGGCCAGCCGATTTGCGCGCCCCACAAAACGTAAAGATAGGGCGAGATGGGGGGTTTGTCGAACCAGACGTCGCGATAGAGAGCTTTTCCGTCGAGGATCTGTATGGCCGCGGCAGTGGGATATCCTTCTTCCACCCAGACGATATCCAGGTGGCAGAGCCGTGTTGCGAGCAGCCCTACGAACAGGAGGGCGAGCGAAACCTCACGCTTCCACTGCAGTTGATTTTTTCTCCAGCAATTTGAATAATATCAACCGCGCGCCGCGAGTCTGTTGTACCCTCGGATTGAATGAATAGACGCCACTTCATAGGAGTTGCTTCCAGCATGGCCTTTTTGGACGTCGACGCCGCCGTTCCCTCGAAGAAGTCGATCATCGAGCTTCGCTATCTCAGGATGCGCAACACTCCCGACAACCAGATGCAGCGTACCTCGGACTTTTTGAAGAATGTCGCGATGCCGGCGCTGAAGCGGGCGGGCGCCGGGCCGCTCGGATTCCTGGCTCCGGTGATCGCGCCGGAGGCTCCGTTTATCCTCACGATCGCGAGTTTTCCGAGTCTCGGCGCGATGGAGACGGTGCGCGCGAAACAGGCTGCCGATCAGGAATACCTCCATGGCCGCGATGCCTACAATGCCGGTCCAGGCTTGAGCTACGACCGTCTGGAAACGTCGCTGCTTCGAGCATTCGACGTTATGCCGGAGCTGCTACCTCCGCCCACAGATGCTAAGCGCGCGCCTCGTATTTTCGAATTGCGTATGTACGAATCGAACAATGCGACGACATTAGCGCGTAAAGTCAAGATGTTTAACGAAGGAGAAGCTGGAATTTTCAAACGGCTGGGGATGCAGCCGGTCTTCTTCGGCGAAACCATCGTGGGCCCGAAACAGCCGAATCTGGTCTACATGCTCTCCTTCGACGATCTCGCCGCGCGGGACCGCTTATGGAAGGACTTCGGCTCGGATCCCGAATGGCAGAAACTCCGCACGCAGCCGGGCTATGCCGACGCCGAGATTGTGTCGAATATCAGCAACTCGATTCTACGTCCGCTCCCTTTTTCCGACATCCGATAACGCTCTGGTACGTTCCAGAACCCCTGTACCGTTGTTTGGACGCTCGCCAGCCTTGAATATCTACGTTACGGCGGCCCGGGGGCTCCCGGCTTAGTCCGTAAGCCACGTTGCTCGGCCACCGTTTTTCGATTAACGTTCATTAGGCCGTTCATAGGGGCGAAACAGATGTTGCGGTTAAATGTTCCTCTCGATCCAACAAGAAGCGGACCTGAAGCCGCTTGCCTGGAAAACAGTCTGAGAAGAATGATCGTCGGGCAGGATGAAGCTATCCTGCAGATTGTCAACGCCTACCAGATGTACTTGGCAGGCATGACCGCGCCGGGCCGCCCTATCGGCAATATGCTGTTCCTGGGGCCGACCGGCACGGGAAAGACGAGGATCGTAGAGGCAACCGCCGATGTGCTGGTGAAGAACCCGCACGCGGTCATCAAGATCGACTGCGCGGAATTTCAGCACAGCCATGAGATCGCCAAACTGATCGGCTCACCTCCCGGTTACCTCGGACATCGCGAAACTCATCCGCTGCTGAGCCAGGAGGTGTTGAATCACTACCACAGCGACACCGTGAAGCTCAGTTTCGTACTGTTCGATGAGATCGAAAAGGCCAGCGACGCCCTCTGGAACCTGCTTCTCGGCATTCTCGATAAAGCAGTTCTCACGCTCGGGGATAATCGCAAAGTCGATTTCTCACGGGCGTTCATTTTCCTCACAAGTAATCTCGGCGCGGCGGAGATGAGTTCCCTGCTCACCCCCAAGCTCGGTTTCGGCGCTTCGGAGAAGGCTCGGCGAGCCCGAACTGCTCCGGTGGATGAAAAGATCGACGGCAAAATCAAGCGAACTGGCGAGGAAGCGGCGCGGCGAAAATTCACGCCGGAGTTCATCAATCGCCTCGACAAGATTGTTACTTTCAAAGTGCTGGGCTCGGCAGAGTTGTTCAAGATTCTCGATATCGAACTGAACACAGTACAGCAGAGGATTTTCAACACAGCAGGCGAGAAATCGTTCATTTTCAAAACTACCGACGCTGCGAAACGATTCCTTCTCGATCAAGGCACCGATATGAAGTACGGCGCCCGTCACCTTAAACGCGCCATCGATCGCCTGCTGGTGCAGCCGCTTTCGAACCTCATCGCCACGGACCAGATCCATGGCGGCGATTGGATCAACGTCGATTTCGACACGGAGCGCAACTGCCTCATCTTTGTGAAGGAAGCTGAAGGGGTACCGATCCACTGCATGGCCGAAATGGCCGAGCATCCGAACGCGATACCGACGCTGGCCCTGTCGAGCGGAGCCGCGGCCGGCGGAGGCGAAGCAGCCGTCAATAGCGGCGACTAAGTCGGCGCGGTCTCCACCGTAAGATCGCGACAATCCAGGACAGCGAACGGACATGCCGCTCGATTTCTTCGCGCTCTAGCGTTTGGCCCAATATCGATCGCGGGCCTGCACCACCAGGCCTTTGTCCCTGACCGCGAGCTGGATAGTTCGAAACTCGGAATTGCGGACCGGCACATCCGACACGTAGCCGATGCTGTATTGACTTCGCAGCTCTTCCTGCAGGAGAGCGAAAATCTGATCGAGCCCAAGCTTTTTCGAGACTACGAACAGGTTCCCGCCGGTTTCTTTGGACATGCGCTGCAACACGCCGCGGCCATCGGGACTGAAGAACCCCCCGTAAGCGCCGGAGTCCGAGAACAGGATGGAATAGATCAGCGTGTCGGCGCGCACGGCCGCTTCCACGGAGGCTTCGAGCGTCGCCTCGCTGCCGGTATCCACTCCGTCCGACATGATAATCAGTCCCTTGCGGCCAGTCTGCTTTTGCATGATGTCCTGCGACGCCTGCAACACAGCGTCGTAAAGCAGAGTGCCACCACCCATTTGTCCTTCCAATTCACGACGCGTCGGAGTATCGACGAAGGCGAGCCCGTCGTCGAGCTGCCGGAAAGAGGAAGTGAGTTCGACGCGCAATTGGACTCCCATGTCAAATTGCATGATGAAAACCTGGTCCTTGGGGTGTAGGACCTGCTCCAGGAAGCGGGAGCTCGCGCCTCGCTCCGCATCCATAAGTTTGCTCTGGCTCATGCTGGTGTCAACCATGAGCCCGAGCGTCAGTGGAAGATCGGATTCGCGCGAGAAGTACTTGATCTCCTGGGGACGGCCGTTTTCAAGGACCGAGAAGTCTTCTTTCAGAAGATCGCGAATGATTTGGCCTTTGCGGGTCCGAACCGTTGCCAGAACGTTGACAACTCTTACGCCGGTTTTGAACGTTGGTTCGTCCTGGGCGCGTAGCAAAGCGGGTAACGAAGCAGCCGAGAGGACAAATCGACGTCTGAGCATATCGGAGGGGATGTCTCCAGGATACCTTGCGGTTTCAAAAAATTCCCGGAGAGGATTTCCATAGTCAACCCACTACTGAGGCAAAGCGAAATACGTCTCTCCTCCTCAGACAGACGTACTGGCGGGGCAGGCACACTGGCCGTGACTGCCCCCATTTTCTTCGGCCCTGCAGTCTCCCCACGCTCGGGACAACGTTACGGAACCCCGACGGTAATGGAGGGGCAATGGCCGGCAGGACGTTCCAGTTAGTAGACCTGCTCGACTCCCACATAAACAACTTTGCTGCCCTCGGGGTCGAGCGAGAACTTCAATTCGCGCAATTCTGACAGTTCCGCTCGTAGCTTATTTTGGTTATGCGGTTCACAGAAAAATAACAGAAAGCCGCCCCCTCCCGCGCCCAGGAGTTTCCCGCCGAGGGCACCGGCACGGAGACCGCGCTCATAATACTGGTCGATGTGTCCGTTGCTGATCGCGGACGTGAGCGACCGCTTGGCGCACCACGCTTCATGCAAGAGGGAGCCAAACACGTTCAGGTCCCGCCCGGTGGTCAAAACCTCGCGCAGCTCCCGGGCGATCTCGCACATCCGCCTCAACACCGGAAGTTTCTCATCGATACACTCCCGCTGTTTCGTGAGCACATCTCGCGCATCCCGCGTGTAGCCCGTGAAAAAAGCGATCAGACGCCGGTTCAATTCGCGCCGCGTCTCCGAAGCGCACACCACGGGATCGACAAAAACCGTTCCATCGGGATTGAATTGAATGAACTGGAGCCCGCCGTATGCGGCGATGTACTGGTCCTGTTTGCCGATCGGTTCATTCAACCGGTCTATTTCGATATTGCAGGCTTCGTGGGCCAGCCGTTCCGGACTCGCCACCCTTCCCTGTTGCGCATGCAAGGCATGCAGCAGCCCGACCGTGAAACTGCTTGATGATCCGAGCCCGGTCCGCGACGGCAGATCCCCCATCGACACGATTTCGAGACCCTTCGTCACGTTCAGCATGCGCAGCGATTCGCGCACGATACGATGTTGGATCTCATCCACGCGATCCACGATTTCGGTTTGCGAATAACTGACTCGAAAGGTCTGCTCGAAATGATCTTTTACAGCAATGTAGATGTATTTATCAATTGCCGTGGACAGTACGGCTCCGGGCTCGCGCGTATAGTAGCCGGCGAGATCGGATCCGCCTCCCGCAAAACTGATTCGAAACGGTGTCTTCGTAATGATCATTCGCCGAGAAGCCTTTCGATCATCTCCAGCCGTTCCGGTGTTCCGATGTCGTAAAAACGCTGCGTCGTTATAAATGCAACCAGACTGCGCGAGGCAATCAGCTTGGGGAAGATCTCCTGTTCGAGCGAAACGGGCCGGTCCGGCGCGACGAGATCGACAACGCCGCACCGCAAGGCGAGCACTCCCGCTTCCACGTAGGACAGTTTATCGGGAGCGTCTTTCTGATAGCGGATCACAAAGCACTGATCGTCCACATCGATGTTGTTCTTTACCGACGTGTCTTCGCGCGAGTTGTCGTAAGCCACCACCAGGCCAGCGGCGCCCGAGGAAATCAGTGTTGTGAACGCTTCGCCATATTGGATTGGCAGGTAAGAATCGCCGTAGATGACCAGAAAACTCTCCTGAAGCTTAGCCAGCGCATGGCGCAGCGCGCCGCCCGTGCCCAACGGATGCGGCTCGCGCGAGTAATCGATCTTCAGACCGAACCGGCCGCCGTCGCCAAAATACTCTTCAATCTGTTCGCCGAGATAGCCGGTAAGCAACAGCACATCGTGGATCCGTTGTTCCGCAAGCAGGCGCAATTGATGTTCGAGATAAGGTACTCCGGCGACTGGAACCATGGGCTTGGGAACCGTCGCGGTGACCGGACGAAGCCGGGTGCCGAGCCCGCCCGCCAGGATCACTGCCTGCATGCGACGCCCATGTGGGCCAGGACGCTTTGAATCGCGATCCGCACTGCTTCTTCGGAGGTGTGACGCGCAGTCCATCCCAGCCTGTTGATCTTGCTGACGTCGAGCAGGAAACGCGGGACATCGCCGGGCCATCCGCCCTCGCCGCCCGTGAAATCGTACTCGACGCTCTGCAATCCCATGGCTTCCACTACGAGCTCTGCGATTCGCGTCACCTGCAAACGGTCGTTACAGCCCAGGTTGTAGATGTTCAGCGCGCCCTCCGAACGATCGATCGAGAAGAGCATCGCTTCCACGCACTCGGAGCTCAAGAGATACGATTTCGCCTGTTGGCCGTCGCCCAGAATCTTCAGACGGCGGGGATTCTCCTGCAGCCGGACAATGAAATCGCCGATGACGGTGCGCCCTTTTTTCCGAACTTTCGGCCCGACGATATTGGCGAAGCGGAAAATCCAGCATTCGAATCCAAACAGATTTCGAAAAGCGGAAATGAGCGCTTCGCAGCCGAGCTTCGTTGCTCCGTAGAGCGATATCGGCTCCGGGAGAAAGGCGCTCTCCGGAATCGGCTGCACGGGCGAGACGCCATACACAGCGGAAGTAGAAGAGAACGCGAGTTTCTTCACTCCCGCGCGGCGCATCGCTTCCAAAACGTTATACGTGCAGATGATGTTCTGCCTGAGATCTTTGTCCGTCGGATCGCCTTCTACAAACTTCACGTCGGGATTAGCGGCGAGATGATATACGATATCGACGCCGCGCATTGCGCCCAGCGTAAAGTCGAGATCTTCGAGATCGCCTTCGAGAAATTGAAAACGTGGATGGTCCTGGAGCGTGGCGACGTGTTCGATCTTCCCGCTGCTCAGATTATCCGCAACCACAACGTGGTCACCGCGCGAAATCAGAGCTTCCGCGAGGTCGGAACCGATGCAGCCCGCGCCACCTGTCACAAGCGCCTTCATTGTTTAAACTGGCATGATACCAGAGCCCTTTACGGCTTCTGTGTTGCTGAAGAGGGAGCATCGACGCGAATTAGCGTAACGTCGCCGTGGTGCGCCGCCGTTTCCAAATAATATCCCGCGACGGCAAGACGGGCGGGCAGCCATTCCAGGCGAGTCGCGCCTGTCGAGTAAAGCCAGAAATGTTTATGCTCCGAGAGGAACGAAGCGAAGTCTTCGATGCGACCCGGAATGAGCGGACGCAGGCCTGTGATCGAATATTCGGGAATCCAGTCGGCCTTCTGAAAGGCATACTGCGGATCGCTAACGAAGACGATTCGCGAGATCGTATTGGCGCTGCTGTAGCGCGTGGCGGGAAGAAAGACCAATGGGTTGGCGATCACGACGGGTGCACTGTCGAGTGAGGGTAAAACGGATGCGTCGAGCATGTCCGATGGAGGTTCGACCCGCATGGCGCGCGCCATCGAGATTGCGGTCTGAAACAAAAAGAACACAAGTAAGACAGCGACCGCCACGCGGCGTGGAATCAGGGTCGCGACATGGGCCAGGATCAGAGTGCCTCCGATAATCGCCGTGACCCCGTATCGGGGCAGGAAGTAACCCGTTACAAACTTGCAGACCATCCACATGACGATCGGGACGGTCAGAAAACCCACTGCCAGCGCCAGCTCTTCGGGACGCCATCGCGGTTGCTCCGGAGCCGATTTCTCGGACCCAAACCAGCCTGAGAGTCTGGCAATGATCACGCCCACGACCAGCGAACCCGCGAGATACGTGCCGACCCGAGCGAAGTAGACCCAGTAGCAGTTGAAGAGAAACGAAAGCGTAGGCCGCGCCCAAAAGGTCGATGAGGCTCGGATGCGCTGCGTAATGCCGTGGGAGCTGACCCAAGCCGGAGGCATCAGGATCGCTAGCGGAAGCAATCCACAAATGATGGCGACCCAGACGCCGAGGTCGATGCGTTTGCGATTCAAGCTTCGGGCGATTTCCGCGACCCCGATTGGAAAAAACAACATCACGGCGGCGTAGTAATGAGTGCACGCCGCGCATGCGAGGCTCAAGCCGAGTCCCGTCAAGGCCAGTGAGCGTCCGGAGTTCGAAGTCACGGATTGCCAGTAGAGCGCGGCGAGCGCCGAAAAACCGAGCAGCAGAGCGTACGGCCGGGCTTCAAAAGCGTAGTAGAAAGCCGCGTTCGAGCCTATCGGAAGGAGAAAGCCGAGGATTCCGAAAAGCGCGCCATTCTTTCTCCGTATGAACAAGAACAATCCAACGCACAGCATCCAGAACCCGAATACGGCCGGAAGGCGTGCCGCAAAATCGCTATCGCCAAATACATCTTGTGCGAAGCGAGTCAAAAAATAGAGCGGCGGCGGATGGGTGTCGTACGGCGAAGGATGGAGAAGGTTCGACAGAGGCTGATTCTTCGCAAGGTACAGAGTGAATAACTCATCCAGCCACAAAGGTTTATGTAGAGACGAAAGGAATACGAGCGCGAAATACAGCAGGCTGAGAGCGAAGATCCAAACTGCGGGATGGCGCGCGGCGCTTCGATCGATCTGATCGATTCGGGGTTGTTTCTTGATGTCTTCCGCCGCGCGCGGAGCCAGGCCGGGGATCGTCATGCCGAAGTTAATCCGTGGTGAAAGTGCTTGAACGGGTTAGACGCCAGGTGACACGGAAGGCTACATTCAAATTGAACGTTGAGTGGATTGGTGGGCCCTGTAGGATTTGAACCTACGACCAACGGATTATGAGTCCGCTGCTCTAACCGCTGAGCTAAGGGCCCGCGTGGCCTCCCTCTATCTTAACCGTTCGGCGCTGGTGGACACACGGTACTGCCTGTCCTACGATAAGTGTTGGATAACCCGCTAATGATCCGGACCTTGGCAGCACTTGTTTTTTGCGCCGCGACCGTTTCCGCCCAGACCACCATCATTCGACTTGGCACTCTCGTCCCAAAGGATTCCCGCTGGTTCGAGATCCTCGTCAAAATGGGGGACGACTGGAAACGGGAATCCGGCGGCAAGATCGAATTAAAGATCTATCCCGGTGGCGAGCAGGGCGACGAACCCGAGATGGTGGAAAAGGTCCGTATCAAAAAGCTGCAAGCCGTAGCGCTCTCCGGCGCCGGATTGAGCGGCATTGATGCGGACGTCTCCGCGCTCCAGATCCCGCTGATGCTCAATTCCTATGAGGAACTGGATTACGTCCGCGACCACATTTCCGCGCGTCTCGAAAAGGGCATCGCGAAGCGCGGCTATATCGTGCTCAATTGGGGCGATGCCGGTTGGGTGCACTTCTTCACGAAGAAACCGGTTACCACTCCGGATCAGATCCGCGCCCTGAAACTTTGCGTTCTGCAAGGTGACGCCGGCAGCTTCGCGATCTACCAGGCGAACGGATTTCATCCCGTGGCGCTAGCAGCGACCGATATTTTCACAGGCCTTCAGACCGGCCTGGTGGACGCCATCCAGGGGCCGCCGCTCTTCGCGCTCACAAACCAGTGGTATCTCGGCGCGAAGAATATGCTGGACATCAAGTTTGCCCAGCTCGTCGGCGCTACCCTGATCGCAAAGGACACCTGGGACAAGATTCCAGCTCCCCTTCAAAAGCAAATGATGGAGTCGGCCCACGTCGCGGGCGTGGCGCTTCGTGAAGAGATCCGCAAATCGGAGGCGAGCGCGATTCCGCTGATGCAGCAGTTCGGACTCAACATTGTTCATGCCGACCCCACGGCGGTGGCCGAGTGGCACAAGCTCGCAGAATCGATTTACCCCAAGATGAAGACCACCATGGTTCCCGCCGACCTGTTCGACGAAGTCGAAAAACTGCGCAACGAGTACCGCAAAGCGCACGGTAATCTCCGTGCCACCGCGGGATCGCGGTGAGCGCAGTTCCTGTCGTTCCCGAGGAGAGCCCGGTTTCCACGGGCCAATCCAATCCGCTGCACCTCTTCGAAGATTCGCTGTCCGTCATCGCATTCTCGCTGATGACGATCATGCCGGTTTTTGCAATGACCATGCGGCTGCTGCGCCTGCCTGATTTTCCAGGCAACGCCGTCATCGTCCAGCAGCTCACTTTGTGGATCGGGATGCTCGGCGGGGCACTCGCTGCGCGATCGGAGCGATTGCTCGGCATCTCTTCGATGGAGCTGCTTCCAAAGAACTGGCGTCCCATCGTCAAGGTCTTTACGGGGATGGTCCTGGCGGCTGTATCCGTCTCCTTGACCTGGGCCAGCATCGTATTCGTTCAATCCGAGCGCGACGCCGGTAGCTATCTGTTGCCCGGGGTGCCGAAATGGACGGTTCTTGCCGTTATGCCGGCGGGATTCGCGCTCATCGCGTTCCGAGCCGTGTGGCACGCTGGCGGCTGGCCGCAACGCGCGATTGCCGCGATCGGGTTGTTTCTGCCTTACCTGCTCGGCTTCAAGATAGAACCCGGCACACCCTTCGTGCTTTCAGCAGCGATGACGATTTTATTCGCGGCAACCATCCTCGGACTTCCCATCTTTGCCGTGTTCGGCGGCCTTGCTCTCCTGCTGTTTTGGAACGCCTCCACTCCGGCAGCCTCCGTGCCGGTGGAGATGTATAGACTGGTCGCTTCGCCGCTGCTGCCTTCCATCCCGCTCTTCACGCTCGCTGGATACTTTATGGTGCAGGGCGGGGCAACGAAGCGCCTGCTCCGCGTGTTCACCGCGCTCTTCAGTTGGATTCCTGGCGGCCTCGCGATCGCCACCGTAGCCATCTGCACGATTTTCACGTTCGCGGGCTCCGGCCTGACCATCCTCTCGCTCGGCGGGTTGTTGGTCCCGATGCTGATCAAAACTCGCTATCCGGAGAAATTCTCGATCGGATTGTTGACCGCCTCCGGGTCATTGGGACTCTTGTTTCCGACCAGCGTTCCTGCGATCCTCTATTGCGTCTATTCGCAGACACCAATCAACAGGCTCTTCATCGGCGCCATTATTCCCGAGCTCGTTATGATCTCGGCGGTTGCGGCAGTCGGCATCTACAAAGGCGTTTCTAATGATGCGGTTCGCGATCCGTTCTCGCCTCGCGAGGCGCTCGCGGCCATTTGGTACGCGAAGTGGGAGCTGCTCCTTCCGGCCATAATGATCACAGGCATTTTCGGAGGATTCGGCACGCTTACAGAGGCCGCCGCGTTGACCGCGTTTGCCGCATTTATCGTGGAGACTTTCATTTATCGAGATTTTTCTTTACGCCGCGACTTTCGCGTGGTCTTCGTCGAATGCGCCACTATCGTGGGCGGCATTCTTCTGATTCTCGGTGTGGCGCTGGGGTTCACGAATTACCTGATTGACGCCGAAATCCCTTCTCGTTTGATCGATTGGGTCCGCTTACACGTGCAATCGAAGTATCTGTTTTTATTGCTGCTGAATCTGGCGTTGCTGGTGGTCGGCGCTTTGATGGATATCTTCGCCGCGATCCTAGTGGTCGTACCGCTGTTGAAGCCTCTCGCCGCGGCTTACGGGATCGATCCGGTCCAGATGGGAATCATATTCATTGCGAATCTGGAATTGGGATATTTGCATCCGCCGGTCGGGATCAATCTTTTTCTATCCGCTTACCGGTTTAAGAAGCCGATGGGAACGATCATCTGGGCAACCCTGCCGTTTTTGTTCATCCTGATGGGCACAGTCCTTCTGATCACCTACGTGCCTTGGATGACGACTGGCCCGCTCCATTGGTTTGGCTTGTAACATCAAGGCTGTGGCAGCATCGCCGTCTTTAACCAGAAGTTCTCGATCGACTGCACCACATTCATAAAATCGTCGAGCTGGATCGGCTTCTTGATGTAGCAATTCGCGTTCAGGCTATACGCTTTCTCAATGTCGCCCGGCTCGCTCGACGTGGTCATCACCAGCACCGGAATGCGTTTCAAATCGGGATCGCTTTTAATGTCGGACAGGACTTCGGGCCCGTTCTTCTTCGGAAGATTCAGGTCGAGAAGAATCAAGTCAGGCCGGGGAGCATCTTTGTATTTCCCACGCCGGTGAAGAAACTCGACAGCTTCCACCCCATCCATCGTGACGCTTAAATTCACGGGCATGCCTGCGTCACGCAGGGCTTCCTCGGTGAGTCTGATATCCCCGGGGTTGTCTTCAACCAAGAGAAGGTCGATTGCTTTAGAACGATTTAAGCCCTGCATGTTTCCTTCCTCCAACGCTTGTGGGAGTGCAATTGGTATGCCAGCTTTCAGTCAACAAACACAACGGGATGTAAGGTTAGAACAATACACTGCGGCAAAGTTTACCGAAGAGTTCGGTAGGATCGATTGAAATAGACCAATGGGTTGCCGGGCCGGGTCTCCCCGGCAACGATGTGCCCAACAATCACCGCGTGATCGCCGATTTCAACAACCCGGTCCAGGCGGCATTCGATTGTCGTTAAAGACTTTGTAAGCACCGGCGCCCCCGTCTGACCCGGTTTCCAATCGATGCCTTCGAAGCGGCCTTCAGGCTTCTCGGCGAAGGAAATGGAAAGTTCGCTCTGCTCATCGGTCAGAATGTTGATGGCAAAGAATGGTTGTTCTCGAAAATGCTCGACCGCGGTGCAGCGGAAATCGATGCAGACGAGAACCAGTGGCGGCTCAATGGAAACCGGCGTGAACGAACTGACGGTCAAGCCGTGAGGTGTTCCGTCGGCTGCGGTAACAGTCGCAACAGCCACTCCACTGGCAAGTTGAGAACAGAGCTCGCGATACGAATCGGGGCCGATTCCAGGGAAGATTTGGGGGCTCGACATGGGCAGTTTCTGGCCAAGCGTCTTGACAAAGGGCTAACCCTAATCCTATCATGAGGTTTGCTCCTGTTTGGAACCTGCCGGAGCGATTTTCAGCCACGCGTCAGTTGCTCGTCCGAGGAGGATGTCTTGATTAAGCTCGATATCATCAATGAAGTTGTGAACAGGACCGGCATAACCAAAACCAAGGCCGAGATGGCAGTAGAAACCGTTTTTGAAAGCATGAAGCGCGCGCTTGCACAAGGCGAGCGCATCGAGCTTCGAGGCTTCGGTATCTTCAACGTTCGTCCTCGGAAAACCGGGATCGGCCGGAATCCTCGCACGGGCGCGGAGGTGGCAATCCCACCCGGTAAGGCCGTGCGTTTCAAGCCCGGCAAGGAACTCCAGACCCTGCAGTAGTTTTGTGGTTCCCCCTTCTTCCGCCGAAAATCTGTTTAGTTGGCCGCGCCCTGTTGTGTCCGCGCAGCGTTTGCTCTTGCACGTCTTTTTATTCGCTGTGACGCTCGTTACGACGTCGCTCAGCGGGGCGGTGCTTGCCGATGGGTTTCGACAAGGCCGGCCAATCGACCTCGATCGCATCCTCATGGTATTCGGCGATTTTCCGCGACACCCGGCGATGCTCCTCGACGGATTGTCCTTCTCGCTGACGTTGCTGCTCATCCTCCTGTGTCATGAAATGGGCCATTACATCGCCTGCATGCATTACGGGATCGACGCAAGCCTGCCGTACTTCATTCCGGTCCCTACGCTGATCGGAACGTTGGGCGCCGTGATTCGGATTCGTTCGCCGATCTATACAAAAAGGGCGCTTTTCGACGTCGGCATTGCGGGACCGCTGGCCGGCTTTGCGGTGCTCCTTCCGGCGCTGGCGATCGGCGTCGCCAATTCGAAAATCATTCATGGCATCGGTAACCAGGGCGAAATCATGTTCGGCACGCCTCTGGTTCTGCGAATTTTCGAGTGGGCTATTTTCCCGGGAGTGCCGACCGCGGATATCTATCTGCATCCCATGGCCCGCGCCGCATGGGTCGGGATTCTCGCCACGGCGCTCAACCTTTTGCCGATCGGCCAACTCGATGGCGGACATATTCTGTATGCGTTCGCCGGTCCCAAACACAAGCTCTTTTCGAAAGCGTTCATCGGCTGCCTTCTCGGCCTGGCAGTTTATTCGATGTTCCGGTTCGACAATGTTTGGGCCGGCGTTTCGTGGCTCGTCTGGGCGGTGATTTTGGCGGTTTTCGCTCTTCGCCATCCCGTGATTTACGACACGACGAAGATGGATCCGGTCAGAACGCGCCTCGGCTGGCTGGCACTCGCGATTTTTCTGCTGTCGTTCACTCTCGCGCCCGTTCGCAGTCCGGCGGGCTGACCCATGGAGGGTATATGCGTCTTTCCTCGGTTGTACTCTTGTTTGGTACGGTTGCATTGATGGCTCAACCGCATCGACCTCTTGAAGAGTTTCAGACCAGCGCCGGCGAGGTCAAAATCACTCCCATCCATCACGCCAGCATGATGATTCAGGCTGGCGGCAAGGTGATTCAGGTAGATCCCTGGAGCCAAGGCAATTACGAGGGCATTCCTCAGGCTGACCTGATCCTCATCACCGACATTCACCCGGATCATCTCGATGCACCGCTAATCGAAAAGCTCAGCAAATCCGATACGACCATCATTGCGCCGGAAGCTGTCGCTAAAACCGTTACTCAGGCGAAAGTGCTGCACAACGGCGAAACCACCACATGGGACAGTTGGAAGATCGAAGCCGTGCCGATGTACAACCTGGTACGCGGTCCGTCCGCTGGAAAGTTTTATCACGACAAAGGCCGCGGCAACGGCTATATTCTGACGTACGGCGGCAAGCGCTTCTACATTGCCGGAGATACGGAAGGAACGCCGGAGATGCGCGCGCTCAAGAATATCGATGTCGCGTTCATTCCGATGAACCTGCCGTACACCATGACGCCGGACGAAGCAGCCGACGCGGTGCGGGCGTTCCATCCCAAGATCGTTTACCCTTATCACTACAAGGGAAGCGATATCAAAGAATTCGCGAAAGACTTAGAGGGATCTGGGATCGACGTGCGCTTGCGGAACTGGTATTACTGAGCCGCTGCGGTCGCCGCTAGCATTTCTTCCGCCTGGCGGATGTGACGCTCGCTATGCGCGGCGATGAGAATGAGCCACTGGTATTGATCCAGATCTTTGAAGAACAGGTGCGGAGCGAAGTGGATCCGCAGGTCGGTTTCCGCGGTTTTGGCGAAGTTGATCACGCGGCTGCGAACCGCGCCGAATTCTCCCAGCAGAACGTTCCAATCGGGCCAGCGTCCGTTCGGACAAACAAATTCTGGCGCCTTTGCTTTTGTTAATCGCGCCGGCACGCCTTCCAGAATCATCAGGTCTTTGTGGGCGCCTTTCCCGCGACGCGACTCATTCGGCGTCGCGCTTGCGATCTGGCGCAACGCAAGTTGTTCCAGAACAATGATGTGTTCGATCAGTTCGGCGGGACTCCAGTCGTCTTCGGTCTTGTGGAAATCGCGCTGCTCCACCGGAAGCGATCGAGCGAAGGATAGCACTCGTTCGCGAGTCTGTTCCAGGTACTGAATAGCAAACGCACGTTCTGCGTCGTTCACGATTGGCTCCTGTCCGTGAGTCGGATACCGCTCTCCTGATCCTTGGGCAATGTGATTTCCAGCGTGCCGGAGCGGTCGGTCTCCAACTCTATCATTTCTTCATCGTCCACTTCGACATCGTAGTCATGCTGCGGCTTCAATCCGATCACGAACAGGCTCGGAGTAGACGCTTTGAATGGCGCTCCCGGGCGTCCGAGCACAACGGTCGCGGTGTCGCCGACGGGTATTTTAGGAGGTTCCCCGGATACGGCGGTCAGTTTCAAAACCGTGATATGACCGTCGCGAAAAACCTGGGCTTCCCCTTCATGAAGGCCGAACCAGACGGCGTCTTCATCCCAACTCGCGCGGATGAATAGATCGCCAGAGCGCGGGTCGTGAAATTCCAGCGGCAAATGGGCGTAGCTCAGGCCTGGCTGGTAGGGATTGGCCCACAAGAATTCATAAGGGCTGCCGAGCGTTCCCCGCAGCAGAAAACGATCCTGCATTTGCCAGCCTTGGACGAACTGGTTCTCGACTGCGTTGGTATCGTACGCCACCAGTTCGAGTCCGGCAACGCGCGAAATCGCGGCGGAGCTGAGATCAGGCTGCCCGGCGCCTTTGTACATCGGGATGCGATATTCATTTTCCACCCCGGGATAGGGCGCGGGATAGTTGCTGATGACATAAAAGTCGGGGAGTTGTTTGAAATAATCCGGCGCGGATTCGCGAAGGTCGATCTGGGTATTGTCGCGAATGGCGTGAAGGAGTTCCATCAGTGCAAAGGTGTCGTCGCCGGGCTCGATATCGCGGCCTTCGTTGAGCCGTGGCGCCATCTGCTTGTTCCACCAGCGCTCGACCGTGTCGCGGATCGCGGCTTCACCTCGATCGCCGCTTTCATCAGCCGCGGCGATGGCAGCCAGCACTCGCGTGCGAACTGCCCGGATGTCTTTCATCGACTTGTCACGCGCCGCGGTGACGAGTTTCGATGCAAGCGTTTTCGATTGCGCGGGCGTGAGCAGATCCTGGCACCAGTCGAAGACCAGCGCCGACTGGCGTATATCGGCGGAGGGCGCGAGAGCCCATTCAACCGCCTGTTTTCCAATCGCGGCATCGCCCGTGACAGCGTGGTACAAAGCGAACGCGAATCCCGGCTCCGGCATTTGCGCGCCGCCTTTAATGAGCGCTTCGAATTGCATCCAGCGCATCGACTGGCGCTCCCGCTCCCGTTTCAATAATCGGAGACGCTGGGCCTTCAGAAAGAGCCGGGGATGATCGGTATAGACGTGAAACTCGTCTTCTCCGGTCTGTGCATTCAGTGCCAAGCCGGAGAGCAGGATCAGGACAGCCAAACGCATGAAGCACCAGAGTAACGCTTCAGGCATTCTAAGATTTGCACACCGGAATCGAAATTCGGCGGGCCCTAGCGCGCGACGTGGACCGGATTCTGGACATCGAGGCGGCGTCGTTCGGCCGTGAGGCATGGGACCGCGCCCTATTCGACGAGGCTTTGGAAGATTGTCCCGAACTGTTTCTCTTGGCCAAGCTATCCGGCAGAATTGCGGGCTATTCGATTACGTGTGTTGCGAAAGACAGGGCTGAGCTGGTTTCGATCGCAGTATTTCCCGAAGCGCGGCGGTTCGGCGTTGGCGAAGCTTTGCTCCGGTTTACGTTGCGGGCGTTGAGACGGCGCAAAGTCGCGGTCTGGCGATTGATGGTGCGGATCGACAATGAGGAGGCCGTCCGATTCTACAAGGGTCTGGGATTCACGCGCGTCAGGACAGTGAAGGGTTACTACGGTCCGGGTCGCGACGGCTGGGCAATGGAGTTTCGTCTCGCATAGAATGTACCAATGGCATACCGATGGCTGTGGACCTGCGTTTTCACCTCTGCATGTGCGGTGGCACAAACCGTGGATCCGCTAGCCCCCGCTACGCCAGCCGATATCGCCGCCGGCAAGCGAGTCTTCGATTCGCAGTGCGCTCTGTGCCACGGAGCCGGTGGAACCGGTGGCCGCGGCCCATTGCTTACGACGCCGAAACTTCGAAAAGCTTCCAGCGGTCAGGAATTGATCGAGCTTATCGTGGAAGGGATCGATGGCACGGGCATGCCGGCGTTCTGGTTTCTCGGGGATCGTTCAGCATTCCAGGTGAGCGCGTATGTTCGGTCGCTCGGCGCGCGCAGCGTAACCGCCAATCTGCCAGGCAATGTCGAACATGGGCGCGTTTTGTATCAAGAGAACGGATGCGCCGGTTGCCACTCGACTGGTTATGGGCCTGACTTGACTGAGATCGGCGCGTTGCGTAGCGCGGATTTTTTACGTCGCACCATCCTCGATCCCCGATCGTCGGTGCCCGAAGGCTTCGCTTTCGTTCGTGTCCGAACACGTGATGGCGCTTCCGTTTCGGGAGTCCGGGTGAACGAAGACACCTTCACCATCCAACTGCGCGACGCATCGGGCGCGTTTCATTCGTTCCGTAAGCAGGATCTTGCGGATCTTCAAAAGGACTTCACGAAATCGCCGATGCCTTCGTACCGCCAAAAGTTGTCCGACGCCGACGCCGACGACCTGGTAGCGTGGCTTTCGAGCTTGAAGGGGAAGTGATGAAACTCGGATTGATCGTTTTGATTCTGTCGTTGCCCCTGCAGGCGCAGGTGCCTTTTGAGCGCATCGTGAAGGCTTCTTCAGAACCTTCCAATTGGTTGACCTACTCCGGCAATTACCAGGCATATCGATTTTCCGGTCTCGATCAGATCACCGCGGCGAACGTGGCCGGTTTGAAACCTCTCTGGGTCTATCAGCTCGATGAAAAAGGTGAGTTCGAGACATCGCCTATCGTGGTCGATGGCATCATGTACATCACCGAGCCGCCGAGCGTCGTTACGGCAATCGACGCGCGCTCCGGCCGCCGCCTCTGGACCTACCGGAAGCAATTGCCTAAGGACATCAAGACGCTTGGATTCGGACGCGTCAATCGCGGAGTAGCGATTCTCGACGATGCCGTCTATTTCGGGACGCTCGACAGCCACCTGGTCGCGCTCGATGCGAGATCGGGAGCGGTTCTATGGGACGTGCAGGTGGCGGACAACAAGACCGGCCATTGCATCACGGGCGCGCCGCTTGCCGTTGAAAATAAGATCGTCACGGGCATCAGCGGCGGAGAGGCCGGCATCCGAGGATTTCTCGACGCCTACGATGCGAAGACCGGGAAACGGATCTGGCGCCTCTGGACCATCCCCACGCAAGGCGAACCCGGAGTCGAGACATGGGCGGGAGAAAGCTGGAAAACCGGAGGCGGTCCAACCTGGGTGACCGGCTCCTACGATCCCGAATCGAACCTGATCTATTGGGGCACTGGCAATCCCGGCCCCGACTGGAACGGCGATTCGCGCGCCGGCGACAACCTTTACACCTGTTCGCTGCTCGCAATCGCTGCCGATTCCGGCAAATTACGTTGGCATTTCCAGTTCACTCCGCACGATGTTCACGATTGGGATGCGACTGAGATCCCGTTGCTGCTCGATCTCGATGTGCGCGGGCAAACCAGGAAAGTTGTCGCAATGGCGAATCGCAACGCGTTCTATTACCTGCTCGATCGAAAAACCGGCGAGTTCCTTCTCGGGACTCCTTACGCCAAACAGACCTGGGCGAAAGGGCTGGACGACAAAGGGCGTCCCATGGTGCTCCCGCATACGGAGCCGACGGAAGAAGGCAATCTCATTTATCCAAGCCTTCAG
Organism: Bryobacterales bacterium; assembly: GCA_963802915.1. GTDB lineage: Bacteria > Acidobacteriota > Terriglobia > Bryobacterales > Bryobacteraceae > JAICMB01. The sequence goes on along the minus strand of CAWDKQ010000012.1, from coordinate 455,178 downwards.
GGCGCGACGAATTGGTTCAGCCCCTCGTACAGTGCCGCGACGAAACTTTTCTATGTCGCAGTGCGCGCGATGGGCTCGTATTATTACAAGAGCGAGGCTGACTTCAAACCGGGCACTTTTTTCGGCGCGGGCGGCGAGCGGGCATTAAACGGCGATAAGGCGTATGGTGCCATTCGAGCGCTCGAAGCAAATAGCGGCCATCAGAAGTGGGAGTTCAAACTTCTCTCGCCATCGTGGGCTGGCGTGATGTCGACCGCCGGAGGGTTGGTGTTCGGCGGATCGAGCGAAGGCAATTTCTTTGCGCTCGATGCAATGACCGGCAAACCGCTGTGGGATTTTCAGACCGGCGGCAGCATCAACGCAAATCCTGTCTCGTTCATGGTCGAGGGGAAGCAACGGGTGGCGATTGCGGCCGGCCATTCGCTTTTTGTTTTCGGCTTGTAGCTCCAAAAGGCACGCGAATCCGTAGCACACGTTCTCGTGTACGTTCCTCCGAGAGATTACGGGAACGAGCTGTCAGGAGATCCTCCAGCGAAACCTCCCCCAGAATCTTCGAAGCATCCATCCGTTCAACGACAGGCATTTTAGTGACGCCTGTCTCGGCCATGCGGTAGACAACCACTCGGAGCGGCTCATCCGGATGCGCTACCACGCCATCGTTCTGGCCGGACGCCGGAGGCTCAACACCGCTACGCATCACCTCACGCACAAATAGAATCTCCAGCGGATCGACAGCGTACTCGCGACTCAAGTGATAACCGCGGCGTGCGACTTTTTCGGTCAGAATCGAGCGCTTGAGTAAGAGCACCGTGCAGAGGTGTGCGATCACGCTACCCACCAGAAGCGGCAACAGAACGTTTTGATCGTGCGTCAGCTCGAAGGCGAAGATGATACCCGTGAATGGCGATCGCATGGTCCCTCCGAGAATTGCTCCCATGCTGATGAGTGGCCAGAAGCCCGCGCCTTCGTTCGGCAGAAACATCGCCTCGATACCGCCGAGCGCTCCGCCCATCATGAGCAATGGCGCCAGGACTCCGCCGGACGTCCCGGATCCGAGCGAGACCGCCCAAATGATGGATTTGACGATCAAAATCCCGGCGATGGTTGTTCTGGCAACGTCGCCAGTCAGCAGAGCGCCGATGGTGTCGTAGCCGACGCCGAGCGCTTGCGGAAAGATCAAGCCGCCAATGCCAACTACGAAGCCGCCGATCGCCGGCCACCACATCCAATGAATCTTGAGATGTTGGAATGCATCCTCCGCGCCATAAACCATGATTGTGAGCAGAGCCGACAGGAGGCCTGCGAGTACGCCCGCGATCACACAGCCAAGCAAGCCGGCCGGCCCAATGAAGACCGGGTGCGACGGCACCGGGAACAGCGGCCCGAGTCCGATGATGTATCTCCTCAAAGCGCCGGCTGTGGCGCTGGCCAGCGCAACGGGAACGAGGCTGCGCGGCTTCCATTCGAACAGCAGTAGCTCGACAGCAAGAAGAACAGCCGAGATCGGCGCGGCGAATGTCGCCGACATCCCTGCGGCCGCTCCCGCGACTAGTAGCGTTTTGCGTTCCGCGCTGGTCAAGTGAAAGAATTGAGCGATCATCGATCCGAACGCGCCGCCGGTCATGATGATCGGACCTTCAGCGCCAAAAGGACCGCCGGATCCGATCGAGATGGCAGACGAAAGCGGCTTCAAAATCGCCAGCCGAGGCTGCACGCGACTGCCGTTGATGAGGATCGATTCGATCGCTTCGGGAATTCCGTGTCCCCGGATCCGCTCGGTGCCATACCGCGCCATCAGTCCGATGATCAGCGCGCCGCCGACTGGAATCAGAATCGCCCAGAATCCAAGGTGATTCCCGGCCGGCGACACCAGGTTCGTCCCCCAACGGCCGTAATAAAACAGATTGGTAAAGATGCCGATCAGCTTGAGTAACACCCACGCGACCCCGGAACTGATCGCGCCGATGACGATCGCCATCAGCGAGATGAGGATGACACGTGGCGTAGTGGTGAAATCGCCGAGCGTTTGCGCGCGATCCGTCATGCCGCCTCCGTGCGGCTTTGCTGCAAAACGGCCCGTAGCGCTCTCGACAACTCGCTTCCAGCAGTCTGCAATTCTTCGCGATGCGCTAAAGCAAGCCGGCGCAAAACGGCTTCGCCGGACCTCGTCAATTCCAGCAGCACCTCACGGCGGTCAATCTCACCCGCGATGCGGCGGATATAGCCCTTGGCCGCGAGTCGATTCACCAACTCGACCGTGCTGTGGTGGCGAAGCTGAAGCCGCGATGCGATCTCGCTGATGGTGGCCTTTTGTGCCTCCGGCAATCCCTTGATCGCAAGCAGCAATTGGTGTTGCTGCGGTTCCAGGCCGCTCAAGCGAGCCTGTTCCTCGCTGAAGTGAAGGAAACGTCGGATCTGGAACCGGAATTCGGCCAGAGCGCGGTATTCGGAAGGACTGAGGTCGTCGGTGATCACAAACATATCGTAACACGATATAAGTAACGAACGTACCTGAGGTCCGGTCTTATAATGGAACCCAGGAAAGGCTTGCCACTGCTACAATTGTGATTTCCGGATGTCCAAATCTATAGCGGAGTTACGGCAAGATATCGTCGAGATCGGGAAGCTGGTCTTCAACAAAGGTTGGATCGCGGCTAACGACGGCAATATCAGCATTCGACTCGACAACAACACGGTACTTTGCACCCCGACGGCGGTTTGTAAAGGCATGATGAGCGTCGACGATCTCATCGTGTGTGACATGGATGGCAAGAAGATCGAGGGGACGCGCGAACGCACCTCCGAGATCGCGATGCACCTGACCATTTACCGCATGCGGCCCGATGTTGTCAGCGTTCTACATGCGCATCCACCGGTAGCGACGGGGTTTGCCGCCGCGGGCCGTCCGCTCAACCTGGCGCTGTTGCCGGAGGTGATTATCGGACTGGGAAGCGTCCCGCTGGCCGATTACGGACTGCCGGGGACCCCGGCTCTCACGGATGGCATGTTGCCTTACATTCCGAAATACGACGCCATTCTGATGGCCAATCATGGGGCGGTCTGCTATGGAAGCGACGTTCACCAGGCGTATTTCCGGATGGAGACCGTGGAGCATTTTGCGCGCATCACCTTTATCGCGGAGATGTTGGGCGGCGCCAAGTGCCTACCCCGTGAAGAGGTACGCAAGTTGTTCGAATCGCGCGGCCGCTATGGGGTGAATTCGAAGGCACAGATGGAACCCGGCGCACCATTAGTCGCGGAAGATGTTCAGCCATCGAGCGAGCGTTTCGAACTGACCCGTTCGCAATTGCTGGCCATTATCGACGACGCCCTGCGAGTTCGCGGCGTACTAGCCTAACGACTAAAATCGCCCATCAATACAACAGCTTGCGGGAGTTTCTATCATCCGGCAGGGCAATGGTGCTACATTAGTAATGTCTTTGCCCCCTCCATCGACGAGCGCCTTCCGGCCACCGCTATCCGGATCGAACGCTCCGCTGTCTGACAAGGACCGATAAAGAGAAGGACAAACTCGAGGGAACGCGGCCCTTCACATTTTTAGGAGATAACCATGGCTGGACGCGGACCGCAAACGTTTAAGAAGCGCCAGAAAGAGCAAGCCAGGAAAGAACGTCAGGAAGAAAAACGGGCCAAAAGGCTGGAACGTAGTCAAGGGATCCGGCCACCTGAGTCAGCCGACGACAACGTCGACGAATATACTGGGGGTCCATACGAACCCTGGCCTGAGAACGAGAACGGCACCGGTGAGAAACCGCTGTCCGACGCGGCAACCGCGAACGCCGTTCAGTAAGCTGTCGATGTCAGTTGAACGAGGCGACGAGCAGTTCCGAAATGAGATTCCGGCGACCCAGGTCGCGTTCAGGGATCAGGTTCTGCTCGGCCTCGCCTCCCTTTAAGTTCCATTAGCGGAGCGGTGGTATCCTCGCGAGTAGAGTGCGCGAGCAGTAGCCATGTGTTTCCGCAAGAAGTATGGGCGGTTTGCAGTAGCGGCTTTCGCCCTCGCCTCGCTGTATGCTTTCCAGCGCCCCTTCCGCGAATACATCAGTCTGGAACCCTACGATGTCGTCGAGCGTCCGGCCGACTGGCAGGAGAAAACGGAATGGATCTTCGCCCGCCTCATGTATCCGCCTCATCCCAATGCCAGATTCGGCCGCCATTTCCGATTTCAAGGATCTTCGGATTGGACGGAGGGCGGGACGAGTTGGACCCAGGATTACCCTCGCGCTGACCGCCATTTTGCGGCCGCTCTGCGCCGCCTGACCCGCATCAACACGCGTTCTGTAGAACAACCCGTAAATCTCGACGACGGCGACGACGTCTACAACTGGCCCTGGTTGAATGCCGGCGAAATGGGCGACTGGAAGTTGACGAGTTCCCAAGCCAAGGCGCTGCGCGAGTATCTGCTGCGCGGCGGCTTTTTAATGCTCGACGATTTCTGGGGCACCGAAGAATTTGACCGCTTCGACGAAAGCATGAAGCTTGTTTTCCCGGACCGTCCGATCGTAGAAATCGATAACGCCGACTCGATTTTTCATACCGTCTACGATCTCGACGACCGCTACCAGATTCCTGGACAATGGGCGCTCCGGCGAGGTACCACCTACAGGGCCGACGGGCAAGTCGCTCACTGGATGGGTATCTACGACGATCGCCAGCGGCTAATGGTGGCCATGTCCTTCAACTCCGACATCGGCGATTCCTGGGAGTGGGCCGACGATCCGCAATATCCCGAGAAGTACTCCGCATTAGGCATTCGCATAGGCGTGAACTACGTTGTGTATGCCATGACGCACTGAGCCTCACAAAGGCATGCAAGAGGCCGATGAGATCGTTAACAGCACAAGAATTGTGAACCCACGGCAAGGCCAAATCCGCGGGTATCCTCTTCTCCGGCTTGCGCAATCGCTTGAACCCTGAGGAGCAGAGAGAATGACTCTAATTTCGGAGGAGGCGCTGAACGCGCATTGCCGCCGCGTGGCTGGCTGGGCGAAACAAGCCGCCCATAACCTCGATTGTTCCGCTGAAGAGCTACGGGCTCTGGAGAAAGCCGCATTACTGCACCACGCAGAAAGCCTCGCTATGCGGCCGAAGGCTTTCGCTGCAATCGCCGGAGATTTGCAGGTTGAGATTACGGAGGATGCTCGACTAAATCCTTGCTCCGGCATGGCTCTCGAAATTCTCAAGGCCTTCAGTCTGCCGGGATCTTGGCCCGAGCGCCCAGCCGACTTTGCCAGGATTCTCGAATGGGCGGATCAGTTCGACGAGCAGTTTGAGTTGAGCGCCATCGATCCGCTGCCGCCAAGCGAACTATCGGGCGAGACGCGCCTTCAAATCACGGAAGCTGCCAAGGTATTTCAAGCCGGCCAAAATCTGCCCGTCTTTCCTACGGTCGCGCACAGGGCCATGCGGCTCCTTTCCGACGAAAATGTCTGCCTGGAGCAACTGGAACCGATTCTTCGCGCCGATCCCGTGCTGGCTTCGGAACTTCTCAAAATCGCAAACAGCGCGAGCAATCAACCTCGCCAATCGATCGGCTCGCTGACGCAGGCGGTCCAACATCTGGGCGTCAGCGCAAGCGCCCGCATCCTATGCGCGGCCTGCTTACGTCCGATATTTGCCTCCCGAAAGCTGTTCGACCTGTGGAACCACTCGCTCGATGCCGCCGAGACTGCCGAGCGGCTCGCCCTGGTCACGGAGCGGGTAGATCCGAGCGAAGCCTTCTTAGCGGGTCTGGTCCACGATATCGGCCGTCTGGCCTTTTCAATGCTCTCTTGCGATTTTCAGATTCAATCGGAGGGCCTGTTGGAATACGGATGTCCGCTGCTCTTGGTAGAGCGCGCGCTCAGTGGTACCAATCACGCTGAGGTCGGTTCGGAGTTGCTGCGCTCCTGGCGAATCCCGTCTCCGATCCCGGACGCCGTGGGCGTCCATCACGACTTGGGTGAATCGGATGCTCCCCTAGCCGCGATCCTCTACTTGACTGAATTCTCCACTGTGTCCGACGAAGACTTGCCCTCACGCCTGCGGCTTGATCGCGCGCTGCAAATGCTCGACCTGCCGAAACAGCTCATCATGTCTCCGCATCCCCAAAACTTGTCTTCTCTCGGGCGGCTCAAATTGGCGACGATTTGTTAAGCCCAACCAACAAGTGCGAAAATCCTTACATATCCCCAGGGTGATACATGTTATTTCGCACAACTTTCATATTGACTAAAAATCCGATCTCCTCTACTGTATAGAACAGTTCCGCCTGGTGACTGCATGAAGAAATTGGCTTTGATTCAAAAGCTAAACAGGCTCAAATCCAGGCGAAACCTGGTAGTTCAGGCGATTCGTGCCCTTGAGGAATTAGGGGCGCAACCCATGAGCAAACGCGGCGAAAACGTCAAATCGACGGGAGCGCGTATCACTTGATCCCGCTGGCCGCTACCTCATCGCTTCCAGTTCAACAGCCTTCGTCATGAGACGATAGTTGCGATACGTTTCATCGTCAGTAGAGTTTTCGTTCAAGAATCCCAGAGCCGAGGCATACACTTGAACTGAGAAGTGCTTCGGAAGCCAGACCTTTCCGGTAACGGGTTCCTGCTCCAATTCAAATCTCGTTCCCGGACCGACCTTCGCCAAGAAACCATAAAAGCTGACCGGCTTCACCACTTGAGCCACGACTTTGACCCATTGGTCGGTATCCTTGTCAACCCACAACGTCCCCTTCATCCCAAGCAGAACGCGCGATTCGCGATTCCTCGGAACATAACCGGGCTTCGGAGTCGCCTCAAACTGATAAACATCCCTTCCATCGAGTCTCTCTTCTTTCACCAACCGGAAACGGAACGCCTCGGCCATGTCTCGCATCAGTTCCTGGTTCTGCGCTTGCCCCTTTTGATACTTTGCAATGCGGCGCGCTCTTTCCTGAACGGACTCATGCTCTCGTTTGTAGACCTCATCCCGAAGTTTCTTGTCCTCGGCTTTTTGCTCCTCCGGCGAGAGCGGACGGTTTTCGATTGCGGTCGGCTTGTCGTAGGGGGAGCCATCAATGAAAAGAACTTCGTAGGTCTTCTCACTCTTCGGACCGTCCTTCTTGGAAACGATATCGTGCTCGATGAAAGTGTACTTGGGAGCCTCTTTGAAATTATTCTCCGTGGCCTCCACGGACCTACTGATGATCTGAGGAACATCGATCGCAACCTCGGCAGCCCAAGCCACGGAGGTGAACAGCAAGAAAGTTAGGAGCCTCATCGAGCAGCCTATAGGCTACCACCGCAATTGCCGAACCAAACGCTATTTCGTTCATTTCAAGCACATATAGACCGTGCTGTGCGGTCATCAGGCGTAAGTTTGTACACTGGACGTGAAGATTTTCCTGGAACGTCGCAACGATGAAGCTCTTGAATGTACTTACCCTTGTCTTGGCAGTTCCGGCTCTTGCTGCCGACTGGCCCACTTACGGTAACGATCCGGGCGGAAGCCGTTATTCGCCCGCCACTCAGATTGACCGCTCGAATGTCGAACGGTTGCAAGTGGCATGGACATATCATACGGGAGCCCTTCAGCCTGAAACCGATCTGAATCGCAAGGCCGCCTTCGAAGCTACTCCGATTCTGGTGAATGGAACTCTGTATCTAAGCACGCCGTACGATCAAGTGATCGCGCTCGATCCAGCAACGGGTCAAGAACGCTGGAAATACGATCCGAAAATAGATCGTTCCCGGGACTATTCCGAAGTTACTTCGCGAGGCGTTGCAACATGGCGCGATGCGAAAAGCGGAGCGCGGCGGATCTTCATTGGAACCATCGACGCCCGCCTGATCGCCCTCGATGCAGCCACCGGCAAGCCATGCATGGACTTCGGTGACAAAGGCCAAATCGACCTGACCGCGGGAGTAATGCTCCGCGATCCCGGCCAATATCAGCTTACGTCTCCGCCCGCCATTGCCGGCGATCTCGTCATTACGGGGTCTTCGATTGGAGACAATCGGGCGGCTAGCGTCGAACGCGGGATCGTCCGCGCCTGGGATGCCCGCACCGGCAAGCTCAAATGGACCTGGGACCCCACACCTTGGAGCGTTCGGAATTCACCGCGCACAGGCGCCGCAAACGCGTGGTCGGTTCTTTCCGTAGATTCCGCGCGCGACCTGGTCTTCATACCCACCGGGAGCGCTAGTCCCGATTTCTACGGCGGACTGCGGCCGGGCGACAACAAGTGGGCGGACTCCGTCGTGGCGCTGCGGGCATCGACTGGAAAATTCGTGTGGGGATTTCAGGTGGTGCATCACGACCTGTGGGACTACGATGTGCCATCGCAGCCCGTTCTATTCTCGTTTCGCGGCAAACCCGCCGTAGCCGTGACGACGAAAATGGGCAACCTGTTTGTTCTGGATCGGCTGACGGGCCGCCCTTTGCATGAGGTGACGGAACAGCCAGTGCCAGCGAGCCATGTTGAAGGGGAGGAGGCTGCTCCAACGCAACCGGCCTCGAGTTACCCGCCCATGGTTCCGCAGAAGCTCACCGTGGATGACGTATGGGGCCCGACGCCGAAGGATCGGGCGTGGTGCGCGGATCGGCTGCAGGGTCTTCGCAACGATGGGATCTTCACGCCGCCATCCATTGAAGGTACGCTGGCGTTTCCCGGCAATGTCGGCGGAGTGAATTGGGGCAGCGCAGCGGTAGATTCCGCGCGCGGCATTCTAGTGGCAAATACGAACCGGCTTCCCTATATTCTGCGCTTAATTCCGCGAGACAAGCTCGTGGATGAACGCACGGCTGCGAAAAATAACCGGCTGCAGGGGGAATTCGGCAATCAAACCGGCACGCCTTATGCGATGTACCGCGAACCTTTTCTCTCGCCGATGCGGTTTCCTTGCAATCCTCCGCCGTGGGGAACCGTGACGGCGATGGATCTGAAATCGCAGAAGATTCTGTGGGAAACGCCGTTGGGATCCCTTTGGCCCGGAGGGCCTCCGGGAAGTCTGAATCTGGGAGGGCCCATGATCACGGCGGGAGGGCTGGTTTTCTCGGCAGCCGCCCGGGATTCGTATCTGCGGGCTTTCGACATCGAAACCGGTAAGGAGATTTGGAAGGCCGAGTTGCCCGCCAGCGCGCAGGCAACTCCTATGACCTACACAATGGGCGGCAAGCAGTACATCGTGATATGCGCCGGTGGCCACGGAAAGCTCGGGACCAAGCAGGGCGATGCGGTGGTAGCGTTCAGTCTGGAAAAATAATGCGAAAACTTCGTAGTGAAGAGTGGTTCCAAGGGGACCAATACTATAATTTTGCGCGCCGGGCGTGGCTGCGCTCAGAAGGCTTCAACAAAGACGTATTTGAAGGCAAGCCCGTGATTGGAATTTGCAATTCCTGGAGCGAATTGAACAATTGCAATGTCCACCTGCGACAGGTAGCGGAGGCCGTGAAGCGCGGCGTCTGGGCCGCTGGAGGATTTCCTCTCGAATTTCCGACCATTTCGTTGGGCGAGATGTTCATGCGCCCTACGACGATGATGTTCCGCAACCTCATGGCGATGGACGTCGAGGAATCCATTCGCGCCAATCCGCTGGATGGCGTAGTGTTGTTGTGCGGCTGCGACAAGACCACGCCGGCGCAACTCATGGGCGCGGCCAGCGTCGACATCCCAGCCATCATGGTTCCCGGTGGTCCCATGCTGAGCGGACAGTGGTGCGACAAAAAACTTGGAGCCGGAACCGACGGCCGCAAGTTGTTCGACATGTTCCGGACTGGTCAACTGACCGAAGAACAGTGGAGCGAGATTGAAGGCTCGATCGCCCGCAGCGCCGGACACTGCACGGTGATGGGAACGGCATCGACGATGACAAGCCTCGCCGAAGCAATGGGCATGACCCTTCCGGGATGTGCGGCGATCCCCGCGCCTGATTCGCGCCGCATGGCGATCGCCGAGTTGAGCGGCCGGCGCATGGTGGAGATGGTGGCAGAAGATCTGAAGCCATCACAAATCATCACGCGGGAGGCTATGGAAAACGCCGTGACCGTCCAGATGGCGCTGGGAGGTTCCACAAACGCCGTGGTTCATTTGATCGCCATTGCGGGAAGGTTAGGAGTCGAGCTGACGCTGGACGACTTTGATCGCATCTCTCGCAAAACACCTTACCTGGTCAATGTAAAGCCGTCGGGCGAATTCCTGATGGAAGATTTCTTCGCCGCGGGTGGCGTTCCAGCGGTGATGAAGGAGCTGCTTCCGATGCTTCACGGTGACGCGTTGACGGCTAACGGCAAAACAGTCGCGCAAAACGCCGGCGTCGCCAAATGCTTTAAGCCGGAAGTGGTGCGGCCGCTCTCAAATCCGCTGCACGCCGAGGGTGGAACAGCCATTCTTTATGGCAATCTCGCACCATCGGGATGCGTGATCAAACCGACCGCCGCATCGCCCGAACTGCTCCAGCATCGCGGGAAAGCCGTGGTCTTCGCAGACCACGATGACATGCTAGCTCGTATTAATAACGAGGATTTACAGGTCGATGAGAACAGCGTCCTCGTGATGAAGAACGGCGGACCGAAGGGCGCGCCCGGCTTCCCGGAATGGGGGCAGCTTCCCATCCCTTCAAAGCTTCTGAAGCGCGGCGTGAAAGACATCGTGCGCATTTCCGACGCGCGCATGAGCGGCACCAGTTTTGGAACGGTGGTTCTGCACGTAGCGCCGGAATCGGCCATTGGCGGGCCGCTTGCCATCGTCCAGGATGGCGATGAAATCGTCCTCGACGTGGCCGCACGGCGCGTCGATGTCAATCTCTCTCAGGACGAAATGAATCGGCGCCTCGCTCACTTCAAGCCCACCCCTCCCAAGTTCAGCCGCGGATACGGGCGACTGTTCATGGAGCACGTCGAACAAGCGAACCTAGGCTGCGATTTCGATTTTCTGCGCCCCGAATGACTCAATGAAAATACCCCATTTGCTGTGGGTAATTGCATTCCTCCTATTTCTGGCCGCTGCGGTGAATTACCTTGACCGTCAGGCCCTCGGTATCGTGTCGTTCGATATCCGCAGGGAGTTTGGTTTGGATGAGCAGGATTATTCCTATGTCCTGTCGTTCTTCTTTCTGGCGTACTCGATCATGTACGCCGGTTCCGGTTATCTCATCGACAGGTTAGGCACGCGTAACGGATTCGCGGCGTCGATGTTCGCGTGGTCGCTCGCGCAAGTGTTGCACGGGTTCGCGCGAGGCAAGTGGTCGCTGGCCGGTTGTCGTTTCCTGCTTGGACTCGCGGAGCCAGGCGCGTGGCCGGCGGCGGCGAAGGCCGTCAACGAGTGGTTCCCAGCCAGGCAGAGGGCGCTCGGGATGGGCATTTTCAATGCGGGCACATCCATCGGTTCGCTCGCAGCTCCGGTTGCCGTAGCCGCGCTGGCCATCCATTGGGGATGGCGCTCCGCTTTCGTCTTCACCGGCATCGTTGGATTCGGATGGCTGCTCCTGTGGCTGCTTATCTATCAGCCTCCGCATTTGAATCGCTGGCTGCGCGCGGACGAGTATGCCCGCATGAAGCCCTTTTTGCCTGATCCGGACGAAGCCAAACCTGCCGCCGCGGATACACCTCCTTGGTGGTCTCTGGTCGCGTCGCGGGGATGCTGGGTCCTGATTCTGACCCGCTTCTTCACGGATCCTGTGATCTACTTCGTCATCTTCTGGCTCCCTGAATACCTGCGTAAAGAGCGTCACTTCAATCTCGCCGATATCGGGCATTACTCGTGGGTGCCTTTTGCCTTCGGCGGGATCGGCTACTTGTTTGGAGGCTGGCTATCCGGACGGCTGATAGAAGCGGGGTGGGCGTTGCCGCGTTCCCGGAAATTCGTGATGGCGCTGGGCGCTGCCGTGATGCCGGTCGCCATTGCCGCCCCTTACGTCCCCACAGCGATGCTCGCGATCGCGGCGACATGCTTCACCACGTTTGGACACGGGCTATGGGTCTCCAATCTACAGACATTGCCGACCGACATGTATCGCGGACCAGAAATCGGAACAGTAAGCGGCTTCTCAGGCTCCGGCGGCGCGATTGGAGGCATGCTCGCACAGCTCGGGACTGGATACGTTGTAGTGCACTTCTCCTACGCGCCGATATTCCTGCTCGCCGGGTTGATGCATCCCCTGTCCGCGATCCTCACCTTCGTGCTCCTGCCGGACCGCTTCTTCGCCCATAGCGCCCGCGCGTGAGCTGCGAAATCAGGAGTCGGCCCCCTCGCCGAAATCCTTGAAAAACACGTCGACCACGACGCTGATCACGTAGCCAAGAGCGCTACACGCCAGCACGCAGCACGCTAACGCCGCTCCAACAGAGATGTCGAATCCGTTGCTCACGGGTACGACCAGGAGACAGCCTACCAGCGCGAATGCCGCGCAGGTAATTAAGCGATTCCGCATTTGGTTTACCTCCTCGGGCAAGTATGCGCTTCACCCGCGCGCACGGCGATAGGAGCATCCGCGCCCTCCCACTCGCGTCCGACCTTAGCTTTTCAACATTGATGGCTCAGTACTTTCGAGCATCGAGAGTGGTTTTTCAGTTTGAGCGCGCCTGCTTCTAGGAGTTTTCACTATGGAAGCGAATCCAAACTGGAAATAGGAACGATAGGTTGGTGGACGACGGGGGGATCGAACCCCCGACCTCTGCATTGCGAACGCAGCGCTCTCCCAGCTGAGCTAGTCGCCCACTCTGTGCAATCACCTACTAGTTTACTCCAACTGCCCCCGAAACACGATCCCACGCCGCTCCTTGCCCACCGCGGCGACGATCGCTCCTAACGTGAACACCGTCAGCGCAGTAAGAGCCATCGCCGTCTGAAGACTTGCCTTCGCTGCGTAAACTGCTTCGATATAAGCAATCGATCCCGCGAACAGCACGCCGCACTGATAGGCGAACCCTGGAAGAAAGCCGCGCACGTTATTCGGCGCCAGTTCCGAAAGATGCGCCGGAATCACGCCCCAGGCTCCTTGCACCATAAACTGCATCAGAAATGCCCCGAGCGTCAGCAGACCGATGCCGGGCGCAAAGGCCCACAGCGGAATCATGAGTATCGCCAGCACCAGCGCGATCACAATGGATTTGCGGCGTCCGATGCGATCGGAGACCAGGCCGAATACGGCGCCCCCAATGATCGCTCCAATCATCGAAACCGAGGTCACAATCGCCTGTTGGGTCGGCTTCAGATGATGCTCGGTCTCGAGATAGGTCGGATACATGTCCTGCGTACCGTGGGAAACGAAGTTCATCATCGTCATTAGCACCACGATGTACAAAAACAGCTTCCAGTGCGACAAGACCGCTCGTCCGAGCTGGCCCCAATCCTTGTGCTTCGATTCTTCCCAAACTTCGGATTCCTTCACATGGAACCGGACGTAAAATGCAAGCAGCGCCGGCAAGCCGCCGAGAAAGAATAGCGGACGCCATCCCCAGATCGGGAAAAAGAAGTAATAGGCGAGCGCCGCCAAAAGATAACCGGCAGCATAGCCTTCCTGAAGGAATCCCGATAGAACCCCGCGCAGCCGAGGCGGCACTTTTTCCATCGCAAGCGAAGCTCCCACGCCCCACTCGGCGCCCATCCCGATTCCAAACAGTGCGCGCAGAATGATGAAAGTCGTGTAATTGGGTGCGAATCCCGAAAGGACCTCGATGACGGAATAGAAGACGAGGTCGAGCATGAGCGGCAGGCGCCGGCCGTAGCGATCGGCTATGAGTCCGAAGACGAACGCGCCAATTGGACGGAAGGCCAGCGTAGCCGTGAGAGTCAGTGCCATTTCGGGCCGCGACTTGCCGAATTCTTTTCCAATTGCGGTGAGCGTCAAAACAACCAGGAAGAAATCGAACGCATCGAGGGTCCAGCCGAGATAACCTGCGAAAAGCGCGGAGCGGTGGTCCGAAGCGGCTGCGACGGAGGGCTCTGGTTTGTTTGGAACCAATGCCGATTTTACTTCTTATACCCGCTCAGAAGCCACAGGCTCGATTTGCCTTCGAGGATGGACGTGAGGAAGGTCTTGCCGTCGGCCGAGATGCTGGCGCCGCGAACCGGATACTCGCTCAATGCGGTCCCGTACGACAGCGCCGCCGGAGAATCGCCGAGCTCCACGCGAACCGATTCGGTTCCGTCGCTCGGATCCATGGTCGCCAATTCAAGGTGACGGTGCGGGCTGCGGCGGATCCCGTAGATCAGCTTCCCATCTTTGGACCACGCGACATTGAACCAGGTCCCGTCGCCAACATGTCGAACCGCCGATTCATCGACATTCACGACATTCAATCCATCGCCGGCAAGCGTAGCGATTAAATCGCCCTTAGGCGACCACGCCGGATACGTTCCGACACCGGAGCGAATCAAAATCGGCTTGCCGGAGCCGTCCGCGGCGGCTCTCATCAGAGCATAGCTGCCATTACGCACGGAGTAATAAGCGATCCAGTTGCCATCGGGCGACCACGTTGGACCACGCTGGAATACGTCGCCATCCTCGCGCGCGAGCCGCGTAGCGCCTTCGCCGTTCAGTGGAGAAACCCAGACCGCTTCCGATCCCACGGCCTCCCTCCGATACGCAATGCGTTGGCCGTCGGGAGAGAATGCGACATCCAGAATCGAAAGTGTTTTATCGTCGAAATCCTTCGACGTGACCAGCGGTCTCTCCCACCCGGATTGTATGTCCTTCAGCCAGACCTCAGGCTGCCCGTTGCGATCCGTTACGTAGGCGTACTGGGATGCGGCAGGAGACCACGCCGGTGCTACGCCGGACAATGCCAGTGCCGGACTCGGCGTTCCGTGCTCGCCATCGAGAGAGATTTGCCGAACCGAATAGTTGAAATCGGTAGCCGCGAAAGCCATGCTATCGCCAGCGGGACCCACCGACGGCGAAACCTCACGGTCAGTCCCGGCCGTGATTTTCCGCGACTCACCTGAAGCCAGATCCGCCATCCATAAATTACCGTCGGTGTAAACGATGTGAGATGAATCGGGCATCCACGCGAACGTGCGGGCGAGGGGTTCATTCGACAGCTTTTCCAGATAGCGCCGCGGCGGAGCCTCGGGGTCGAGTATGACCCAGAACTGCGACGCCCCATTGTATTCGGCGGTCCAAAGTCCGAGCCGGCCGTCCGGCGCGAAAGCCACCGTGCTCGATCGGAAGAAGCGCTTGTCTCGAAACGGACTCTGCTCATACGGTTTCGGAGCCGCCCCGGCGCTCGCAACCCAGAGAGAGTACGATTGCCCGCCATTCACATCGTTCCGCAGCAGCGCGAATCGCTTACCATCGGGCGAGATCGCCGCGCGTCCTACGTTCTCGAATACCAGCTCCGGCGATCCTCCGGCCGCGCCTACGGACCACAGCTTGTTTCCGGACACGTAATAAATGTGCTTTCCATTCGGATCCCAGAACGGAAAGAGTGCGTCATCTTCACCGGGGGTTACCGGCGTCGCGACAGCCGATTTCAGCAACTGCGTAAAGATCCGAAACACGCCGTCCGATTCCGCCGCAAAGGCTAGCGTTTTGCCGTTCGGCGATAGCGCCGGAAGAACCTCCACGTTCGAAATAGGAACAAGCTGCTGGAATTTGTAATTCGAAAAATCCGCCGTGCCAGGGTTGCGCATCAACACCCGAGCCGCGATCAAACCCATACTGAAGAGCAGAATCGCCGCCAGGATTCGGACTGCCCACATCCTCGGTTTACGACCCCCGACCTCAACAGCAGGACGTTCGGTTTCCGACCCTTCGGATTCCAAAACACGCGCTCGATCGGGAAGTTCGTCGCTGATGCGCTTCAACCGTTCCAGAATCTCGCTGGTGGACGAAAAACGATTTGCCGGATCGCGCGATAAACAGCGGGCAACCAACAGACGAAACGCGACCGGACCGGGCGTAAACGGCACCTGATTCAGGTTTGCGATTTCGAGCAACGTCTCCATGGGAGTTTCGCGCCGGAAAGGATGCTGCCCCGTGGCCATCTCGTGCAGCATCACTCCAAATGAGAACTGGTCGGACTGGAAGCTGAGCGGCAGTCCGCGCGCCTGTTCCGGACTCATATACGCGACGGTCCCGAGAATCAGCCCAGGCTGCGTACGCTCGCCATCGACGGTCGCGCCAACAAGTTCGCCATCGACGGTTTCGGATGCGTCTAAAGGTTTCGCCAGTCCGAAGTCCAGGAGCTTGACGCGGCCGGTCGGGGTCACCATGATATTTTCCGGCTTTAGGTCGCGATGGAGAATCCCTGCGTCGTGAGCCGCGGCAAGGCCGTCGCCGATTTGTATCGCGATATCCAGCAACCGCCGGATCGGAACAGCCCCATAGGCGATCACTTTGCGAAGGGATTCCCCTTCGATCAACTCCGATACCAGGTAAGAAATTCCGTCAATAGTCCCGAAGTCGTGGATTGTAAGGATGTTGGGATGGTTTAAAGCGCTGGCCGCCCGCGCCTCCTGCGTAAATCGTCGTTTGCGATTTGCGTCCCGGACCGACTCGGACGGCAGGATCTTCAAAGCAACGTTACGGTTAAGCCGGGAATCGTGAGCTAAGTAGACTTCGCCCATCGAGCCATTGCCCAATGTCGATATGATTTCGTACGGACCGACACGGGTGGCTGAAGCGAGAGGCACAGCCGCTGAGGAGCAACTAGGGTGCCAGACGTCTACTTGGGTATCGTGAACCGGAAACTGGCCCCGTTACCGGCTTCCGATTCCACCCAGATTTTGCCGCCCTGCTTTTCGATAATGCGCTTCACCAGCGCAAGCCCAATCCCCGTACCCGGATATTCGCGGCCGTGCAGTCTTTTGAAGATTCCGAAAATCTGCTCGTGGTACCGCGGATCGATGCCAAGTCCATTATCCTCAAAGGAAAAAAGCCAATCGTCGTCCCGTTCTTCCACGGCAATGTGGATACGCGGCGGCTCCGCGGTTCGATACTTAATCGAATTGCCAATCAGGTTCTGGAATACCTGGCCAAGCTGCACAAAATCCGATGTCACTTCGGGAAGCGGATCGTGTGTGATTTCAGTGCCGCTTTCGCGAATCGCAACGTCGAGATTCATGAGCACACCCGCCAGCACGGCCTCGGAATCGACATACGAGAGGGTCTGGTCCGACGCATTCAACTGATGTGAGTAGGCCAGTAGGTCGCTCAACAGCGAATCCATGCGGTGTACGGAATCGACAATGTACGCCATGAACTCCGCCGCTTCTGCGTCGAACTTTCCTCCGAACCGGCGAGTCAGAAGCTGCGTGTAGCTGGCGACTGTCCGCAAAGGCTCGCGCAAATCGTGCGACGCCGCATATCCGAACTGCCGCAGCTCTTCATTCGCCCGCACGAGCTCGGCCGTCCGCTCGCGAACGCGCTGCTCCAGTTCCGCGTTGAGCTTACGCACCTCCTCTTCCGCATTCTGCCGCTCCTGCATCGCTTTCTCGAGCTCGGCGTTCCGCTGCTCGAGCATCAGCGTGTGATGCCGTAACTGCTCGTTCTTGCGGCTCAGCTCGACAAAAACCGAGACCTTGGAACGTAGTACTTCCGGATTGATCGGCTTATAGAGAAAGTCCACCGCGCCCGCATAGTACCCGCGGAAAAGATGCTCGTCGTCCTTATGGGCCGTCACAAACAAAATCGGAGTGTGGCGCGACCGCTCGCGTTCCCGGATCAGAGCTGCCGTCTCGAAGCCGTCCATATCCGGCATCTTGACGTCCAGCAGGATTACAGCGAAATCGTTATTCAGGAGATAACGAAGGGCCTCCTTTCCGGAGTTGGCCTTAATCAGCTCCTGGCCGAGATCCTCCAGAATCGTCTCCAAGGCGAGAAGATTGGCGGGACGATCGTCCACCATCAGAATTTTGACTCTATGAGCGTCCAACTGCGGGTCTTTTGCCGTACTTACTCCAGCTCCCAAGGGCATCACTTCATCTCGAGGTGAAAACACGGGCACGCCCATCGATTCTTAGACGCCGAAGCGTGGATAATTAGCGACATGATTAACTTCCTTGCTCCGCTACTCGTGGTAGCCATGCTCGCAGGGTCCAGATCAAGTCCTCTAGGTTAACAGGCTTTGTTATGTAATCCGATGCTCCGGCCTCGATGCACTTATCGCGATCGCCCTTCATGGCCTTCGCGGTTAGAGCCACGATAGGAACATTTCGATACTCCGGCATCTGCCGGATCGCGCGAATCGTTTCGTAGCCGTCCATCTCAGGCATCATGATATCCATCAGAATCACATCCAACGGCGGAGTCGCCTTCAGCAGGTCCAGCGCCTGGCGTCCGCTTTCAGCATGCAGAACATTGAGCTTATGACGCTCCAACAGGCTTGTAATTGCAAAAATATTCCTGACATCGTCATCCACGATCAGAGCGCTGCCGCCGGCGATCCACTTATCCTTGTTCTGCCGTGCCTGTTCCAATAGACGTCTCTGCCCTTCAGGCAGAGTAGATTCAACACGGTGCAGGAACAGAGCCGTCTCCTCCAGCAGTCGTTCCGCGGAGCGTACTCCTCGTACTAAAGCGGTCTTCGCAAGTTCCTTTAAACGTTGTCCGTCTTCGCCTGACAGATCTTCGCCCGTGTAAACGATCACCGGCAACTCCCGTCCGCCGGGATGCCTCTGCAACTCGGAAATGAATTCGAAAGCGTTCATATCCGGCTGCTTCAAATCGATCACAATGCAGTCGAATGGTTTTTCCCGAACGGCATCCAGCGCCTCCGCCCCAGTACTAACAAATGTGGTTTGAACGTCGGGAGCTTCGATCAACTCCGCTAAACGTTTACGATCGTTATCGTCGTGCTCCACCACCAGCAGCCTGCGTTCTTTGCGCTCGATGGTATTTCGTATCCGCTCGAACACGTCGATCAACGCCTGCTTGTCAATCGATTTCTCCAGGTAAGTCTTTGCGCCCAGCGAGAGCCCGCGCCGCCGGTCCACATCGATCGAAATCACGTGTACCGGAATATGTCGCGTTCGTGGATCGTTCTTCAATCGATCCAGAACCACCCACCCTCCCGTATCGGGCAGCCGGATGTCGAGCGTGATCGCATCAGGCTGAAGTTCCTGCGCCAGGCTCAGACCCCGATCGCCGCGTAACGCCACTAGTACCTTGAGGTCTTTGTCGTGCGCCAAATCGCAGAGAATGCGCGCAAACGTCGGATCGTCTTCGACGATGAGTAGAACCTTGTCGCCTTTTACGATATTCTGCCGGTCATCCGCTACCTCGACGGCATGCACCGCTAGGGTCGGCGACACCGGCGTTTCCACCTGCTTCGGCTGAGGCGGCGGAGCAAACTCGACCGGCGGCGGAGCGGCTGCCTGAGGCTGGGTAACAAGTCGCGTAGGTCTGGTATCGCGCTGTACGGGAGCCGGCGAAACGTAATTCGCGGGCAGGTACAAAATGAAGGTACTGCCTTCTCCCACCTTGCTCGACAGCCTGAGCTCGCCTCCCAGCAGACGCGTGAGTTCGCGGCTGATGGAGAGACCCAGGCCGGTGCCTCCGTACTTGCGGCTGGTAGTTCCATCGGCTTGCCGGAAGGCTTCAAAGATGAGTTCCTGTTGATTATCCTGAATTCCGATACCTGTGTCGATCACGTCGAACCCGATCACGGAGTCCGCTCGATTCAACGATCCGTGATCCGGGCTCCAGCCCTCCGAAGCGCGCCGCATTCGCAGCGTAACGGAACCCTTCTCGGTAAACTTTAGTGCATTCGACAACAGGTTCTTCAGTACCTGCTGGAGGCGCTTCGAATCGGTATAAATCGTCTTGGGAACATCCTCCTGGATGTCCACTTTGAACTCGAGTCCCTTTTCCTCGGCGACATGTCGGAAGGTACTGTTCGCGTATTCCTCGAGATCTGTCAGGAACAACTGATCGACATCCACCGCCATCATGCCCGATTCGATCTTCGACAGATCGAGAATATCGTTGATCAGGCTGAGCAGCTCCGTACCGGATTGATAAATCGTCTGCGCGAACTTCACTTGTTTCTGCGACAGTGTGCCATCAGTGTTCTCCGCAAGCATCTGTGCCAGAATCAGCAGGCTGTTGAGCGGAGTTCGCAGCTCATGCGACATATTGGCCAAGAATTCGGACTTGTACTTCGAAGTAAGCGCCAGTTGTTCAGCCTTGTCTTCCAGCGCCTGCTTGGCCAGTTCGACTTCCCTGTTCTTCTTCTCGACCTCTTCGTTTTGCTCTGCCAGCAGCCGCGCCTTCTCCTGTAGCTCGGCGTTGGTTTGCTGCAATTGTTCCTGCTGCGCCTTCAAAAGCTCTTCGGATGCAGTCAGAGTGCGCGCCTGCGCTTCCAGCCGCTTATTGCCTTCCGTCAATTCTTTCTGTTGGCTCTGCAGCTCTTCGGCCAGCGCCTGCGATTGCGCCAGCAATTGCTCCGTCCGCATCGTTGCGGCGATCGTATTCAGCACGATGCCCATGCTCTGCGTGAGTTGATCGAGAAACGCCAGATGGATTTCGTTGAAGTGATTGAAAGACGCCAACTCCACGACGGCCTTCACCTCGTCTTCAAACAGCACCGGCAGCACCACGATGTCGAGCGGAGTCGCCTCGCCCAGCCCGGAGCTGATCTTGATGTAATCCGAAGGCGCGTTTGTGATTAGAATGCGCTCTTTTTCGAGCGCGCATTGGCCGACCAAACCTTCGCCCGGCCGGAACACGTTCGACAACGACTTGCGCTCTTTATACGCATAGCTCGCGAGCAGCTTCAGTGCGGACTGGCCGTCATTCGCGTCGTTGATATAGAACACACCCTGATGCGCCTGCACCAGCGGTGCTAACTCGGAAAGAATCATGCGAGCGACAGCCATCAGATCGCGCTGGCCCTGCAGCATGTTGGTGAACCGCGCGACGTTCGTCTTGAGCCAGTCCTGCTCCTGATTCTTACGCGTGGTCTCGCGCAGATTCAGAATCATCTCATTGATGTTGTCTTTGAGGTTCGCGACTTCGCCCTGCGCTTCCACCGCGATGGCTCGCGTGAGATCGCCTTTGGTAACGGCCGTCGCAACTTCGGCGATCGCGCGAACCTGCGTCGTCAGAGTCGCCGTGAGCTGATTGACGTTATTGGTCAGATCTCGCCAGATCCCCGCCGCGCCCGGCACGCGAGCCTGTCCGCCGAGCTTTCCTTCGATACCGACTTCGCGCGCGACATTCGTCACCTGGTCCGCAAAAACAGCCAGAGTATCGATCATGCCGTTGATCGTATCGGCCAGCTCAGCAATCTCGCCCTTCGTTTCCAGCACCAGCTTTCGCTTCAGATCGCCATTCGCAACCGCGGTCACAACCTTGGCGATGCCTCGCACCTGCGTGGTTAGGTTGGCGGCCATGAAGTTGACGTTGTCCGTCAGATCCTTCCAAGTACCCGCAACGCCTCGCACCACGGCTTGCCCGCCGAGCTTCCCTTCCGTTCCCACTTCGCGAGCTACGCGCGTCACTTCCGACGCGAACGAGTTAAGCTGGTCCACCATCGTGTTCATGGTGTTCTTCAGCTCCAGGATTTCCCCGCGTACATCCACTGTGATCTTGCGCGATAAATCGCCATTCGCGACAGCCGTCGTCACTTGCGCGATGTTGCGGACCTGCGCCGTCAGGTTGCTCGCCATGGAGTTGACGGAATCGGCCAGATCTTTCCAGGTGCCGGCGACGCCGCGCACTTCTGCCTGGCCGCCGAGCTTCCCCTCCGTCCCCACCTCGCGCGCCACTCGAGTCACTTCCGACGCGAACGCGTTCACCTGGTCCACCATCGAATTGATGGAATCCTTCAATTCCAGAATCTCGCCGCGCACATCGACAGTAATCTTGCGGGAAAAATCTCCTTTAGCAACCGCCGTGGTCACTTCAGCAATATTGCGAACCTGCGCCGTAAGATTTCCGGCCATGGAGTTGACCGAATCCGTCAGGTCTCGCCAGACACCGGCCACGCCCTTAACATCGGCCTGGCCGCCCAACTTGCCTTCCGTTCCAACTTCGCGCGCCACGCGGGTCACTTCCGACGCGAAAGCATTAAGCTGGTCCACCATCGTGTTGATGGTATTCTTCAGCTCCAGAATCTCGCCGCGCACATCGACGGTGATCTTACGCGATAAGTCGCCTTTAGCAACGGCTGTCGTAACCTCAGCAATGTTGCGGACCTGGCCGGTCAGATTACCTGCCATCGAATTGACGTTCTCAGTAAGATCCTTCCAGACACCGCCGACGCCTTTCACATCAGCCTGACCGCCCAGCTTCCCTTCCGTTCCCACCTCGCGCGCCACGCGCGTCACTTCCGATGCGAAAGCATTGAGCTGATCCACCATCGTATTGGTGGTGTTCTTCAACTCCAGAATTTCCCCGCGTACATCGACAGTAATCTTGCGCGAGAGATCGCCATTGGCAACGGCCGTAGTCACTTCGGCAATATTGCGAACCTGCGCCGTAAGGTTGCTCGCCATCGAGTTGACCGAATCCGTGAGATCTTTCCATGTGCCGGCGACGCCCTTAACCTGCGCCTGGCCGCCAAGCTTTCCTTCCGTTCCCACCTCGCGAGCCACGCGAGTCACTTCCGATGCAAACCCGTTAAGCTGATCCACCATCGTATTGATAGTGTTCTTCAGCTCCAGAATCTCGCCGCGCACATCGACGGTAATCTTGCGCGACAGGTCGCCGTTTGCCACAGCCGTGGTCACTTCAGCAATGTTGCGAACCTGAGCCGTAAGATTGCTCGCCATGGAGTTGACCGAATCCGTGAGATCCTTCCACGTACCTGCCACGCCGCGAACATCGGCCTGGCCGCCGAGCTTTCCTTCCGTCCCCACCTCGCGGGCCACGCGAGTCACTTCCGACGCGAATCCGTTAAGCTGATCCACCATCGTATTGATAGTGTTCTTCAGCTCCAGAATCTCGCCGCGCACCGCAACAGTAATCTTGCGCGAAAGATCGCCGCGTGCAACAGCCGTCGTAACTTCGGCGATATTGCGAACCTGGTTCGTCAGGTTACCGGCCATCGAATTGACGGAATCGGTCAGATCCTTCCAAGTCCCTGCAACCCCGCGAACATCAGCCTGTCCGCCGAGTTTCCCTTCCGTACCCACCTCGCGGGCCACGCGCGTCACTTCCGACGCAAATCCGTTAAGCTGATCCACCATGGTATTAATGGTGTTCTTCAATTCCAGGATTTCCCCGCGCACCGGAACCGTGATCTTACGCGACAAATCGCCGTTCGCAACCGCGGTAGTCACTTCGGCAATATTACGAACCTGAGCCGTAAGATTCCCGGCCATCGAATTGACTGAATCGGTAAGGTCCTTCCAGACGCCCGCGACACCCTTCACATCGGCCTGTCCGCCGAGCTTCCCTTCCGTGCCGACTTCGCGAGCCACGCGAGTCACTTCCGACGCAAAAGAGCTGAGCTGATCCACCATCGTATTAATGGTGTTCTTCAATTCCAGAATCTCGCCGCGCACGTCGACAGTAATCTTTCGCGAAAGATCGCCATTCGCCACGGCCGTGGTAACTTCCGCAATATTGCGAACCTGGCCAGTCAAATTCCCGGCCATGGAGTTTACGTTTTCAGTCAGATCCTTCCAAACACCGGCGACGCCTTTTACATCCGCCTGGCCGCCGAGCTTTCCTTCCGTCCCGACCTCGCGAGCCACGCGAGTAACTTCCGATGCGAATGAGCTAAGCTGATCCACCATCGTATTGATGGTGTTCTTTAATTCCAGAATCTCGCCGCGCACATCGACAGTAATCTTACGAGACAGGTCGCCGTTCGCGACAGCGGTAGTAACTTCAGCAATATTGCGAACCTGGGCCGTAAGATTGCCGCCCATCGAATTCACGGAATCGGTTAAATCTTTCCAAACGCCGCCGACGCCTTTGACATCCGCCTGCCCGCCAAGTTTTCCTTCCGTTCCCACTTCCCGAGCCACGCGAGTAACTTCCGAAGCGAATCCATTCAACTGATCGACCATCGTATTGATGGTGTTCTTCAACTCCAGAATTTCGCCGCGTACATCCACCGTAATCTTGCGCGAAAGGTCGCCATTCGCAACCGCCGTTGTCACATCGGCGATATTGCGAACCTGCGCCGTGAGATTACCGGCCATCGAGTTGACCGAATCGGTCAGGTCCTTCCAAACTCCGGCAACGCCTTTCACATCCGCCTGGCCGCCCAGCTTTCCTTCCGTCCCGACTTCGCGCGCCACGCGTGTCACTTCCGACGCAAAGGAATTCAACTGATCGACCATCGTGTTCACAACGCGCGCCGTCCGCAGGAACTCGCCCTTGAGCGGACGCCCATCCACGTCCAGACCCATCGTCAGCGTCAGATCGCCTTTCGCGACCGCCCCAATCACGCGCGCAATCTCCGTGGAAGGTTGAACCAGATCGCCGACTAATCCGTTCACAGCGTCCACGCAGACGCTCCAATTCCCCGCCGTGATTCCGAGGTTGGCGCGTTCGTGGATCTTACCTTCTTTACCGACGACCTTATTAATGCGCTCGAATTCCCGAGTCATCCGCTCGTTGAGTTGCAAGATGTCGTTCAAGGTATCGGCGATGCGGCCTTCCAGTCCAATGCGCTCAGCGGGCATTCGGACGCTGAAATCGCCACGCCGAAAAGCAGTAAGTACCTTGAGTAGTTCGCGGCTATCCACGTGGTCCCCGCGTTGTTCCGCTGCCGAAGCGGTCGCGGTCGTCGAATTCTCAGTTCCGTTGCCCCGGTCGCCGCCATTCCGGCTGATTCGCTTCATTCCAAACTTCTTCCTTTCGAGTACCGGAAGCGCCTGCGTCTGAGCACACGCCTCCGTCCGAGACAGACAATCTGCCACGAAAAAATTAGGATGCCTGTTGTTCAAAATTGTTTCGTATCGGTTAGTAGAGTGTTACTAGCTGTGTCAGTAGCTGCCTCGTCATCATGCTGCGGAACCCTGAGCGTGAGCGAGGGGCAATTACCCGTTAGCGAAGGAGGCTTCTGTCACAACCCCAGAGGCTTCTTAGGGATCTCATCGAGTTGCCGCTGCCGGTTCCGCGCCGCCCAGGACCGGCTCAACCGCATGCCGTTAAGCGCCGCCAGCAACAGCAGACCGACAACCACGGGAACGCGTCCGTTGGGTGCGCCGGGGAAAAGGTGAGGATCGGCTAACAGCGCGATCGCCAGGCCAAGAATGAGCAGGATGACGGCAAGGCGTAAGGGCATCATCGACTTCATCATACGCCCGAAAAGCTCGTTTAAGAAGCTGTAAACAATCGGGAAAAGCCAGCCTTAGCTTGGTCGCAGCATCCGATAGGTGCTAAAATTGAAAGCGAAACTGGGAGGTCGTCTAATGGTAAGACTGCAGACTCTGGATCTGCGTATCGGGGTTCGAGTCCCTGCCTCCCAGCCATCTGACTTTTAGCCCCTTCCGTACGTCAAACAGTCATGCACAAATTGCTGCGCATTGCGCCGGTTCTCCTTTTCGCGTCAGGCCTCGCCATGGCGCAGGAAGCTGCCAATTTGTTCGAGAAAGCGCCTCCCGATGTCGATCAGGCGCTTCGAGCGCGAATTGCGAAGTTCTACCAGGCCTTCGTCGACGGCAAGTTCCGTCTCGCCGATGCTCTTGTAGCCGAGGAAAGCAAAGACGTCTTCTTCGCCGCCGAAAAGAAGCGCTACAGATCCTGCGAAACCGGAAATATCACCTATTCCGATAATTTCACAAAGGCGAAGGCCGTCGTCACCTGCGACACGGATTATTTCATGATGGGTCGCCAGATCCCCATCAAACTGCCTATCTCGAGTCAATGGAAGCTGATCGATGGAGAGTGGTTCTGGTACGTCACGCCGCCTTCCGAGCAGGAAACGTACAACTCGCCATTTGGTCCGATTAAACGACCGCATGACGAGAGAGCCGCCGGCGACCCGGCAGCTGCTCCTATAATGACGAGGGATCCGGCAGCCGTACTCGCTCAAGTCGCAAACGGCGTTCATATAGATCGCACCTCGCTCGACTTCAACACCACCACATCTTCGCGGCAGGAGATCGTCATTAAGAACACGATGCCTGGAGACGTGACCGTTATCGCAGGCACCGGCATCAAAGGCCTCACTATTGAACCGGCCCGCTCGGTAATCCACTCGCATCAAGACCTGAAACTTGTGATTGCCTTTAATGCCGACGATCCCTCCATCGTTTGCGCGGCATGCCTGACGCATCCGCAGGACCGGCTCGCTGGCGATGTCACGCTACAGGTTGAACCAACCGGGCAGCAGATTCCGATTCATATCAAGTTCGTGGTGCCCCAGCCTTCCCAAGCCTCTAAACGGTAAACCTTTTGGCGAATATCGTGCATCAGCCTTCTCGGAGGCTGATGCCATTTGCACACGACACTGCTCACTAACCGGTCTGAATTTTCACCGATCGCTACCGATGGGACAACTCGAGGAAGCACGAAAACGAGCGCTAACTCATTCCAGGATCAGCTCAGTGAGGCGCTGGAAGGACGTCAGAGTGGGACTCGGCAAAGTAGCGTTGCGTCGTCTTCGCAGATTTCCGCCGATACCCTCAACCGGCAGGAAGTTGGCGCTTCCCGACGTGAATTCGCCGCTTCCAGTCCTTCAACCGAAGGCGACGGTACACGAGTAGCCTCTACAGCGACGGACTTAATATCCTCCAGAAACCTCGCAGAAAAGACGGTATCGTCGTCTGAGACGACAACCACCACTCCTTCACCGGCGGCCAGTTCTTCGAACACTTCGACAAGCAGCACGGCGACGCCCAAGACTCCGGCCGACATTGTCGCTGGCCTGCTTCAGAAGAACGCTCCCCCCTCGCCGTATGCAAGCACGTCACAACCGAGCACGGACCCAGGCGTCTTCAGCACTCCTACCTACATCGAGCAAAGCAATCTGAACTTCGTGGTTCAAGGCGTTAATGAAGAAAATCAAAATCGTTTCGCGAATTACACGACCGGCGTAAATAACTGGGCTGCCGGGGGTATGCAGGGCAATCCGCCCGCACCGCCCCAGTACGAAACCGTTGACATGAATGGTTTCACCCAGTGGTGGAATCAATACACCGCCAATATCGGTTACGAGAACGCGCCGCCGATCTCAACCTTCGTAAGCAACACGTCGTCGACATCGTAACTGTCTGTTGCGTCCGCTACGAGCCGTGACCGGCGTCTTCCAGGATTGCAGGCGCCACTGCGGAACCCTGAGCGTGAGCGAGGGGAAACCCGCCGATGTCTTATTGAATCGGCAAAAGGCGCTATCGTAAGCAACGCCGGCGCCGGCAGAGTGCCCCCACCAGACCCGGCGCCGCCTGAGCGGAGACCGCCGGCACGCCCGTCTGTCTGTTGCGTCCGCAACGAGCCGTGACCGGCGGTCTTCCAGGATTGCAGGCTCCGCTAGCGGAACCCTGAGCGTGAGCGAGGGGAAACCCGCCGATGTCTTATCGAATCGGCAAAGGCGCTATCGTAAGCAATCGCCTGCACCGGAAGAGTGCCCCCACCAGTCCGGCGCCGCCTGAGCGGAGACCACCGGCAAGCCCGTCTGTCTGTCGCGTCCGCTATGAGCCGTGACCGGCGTCTTCCAGGATTGCGGGCTCCGCTGCGGAACCCTGAGCGTGAGCGAGGGAAACCCGCCGATGTCTTATTGAATCGGCAAAACAGACCCCTGCGCGAAATACGGGTTTCCGGCGCTATCGTAAGCAATCGCCTGCACCGGCAGAGTGCCCCCAGCTTCGTTCGATGGGATCGTCATCGTGACCAGGTAAACGCCCACCAGACCCGGTGCCGCCTGAGCGGAGACCACCGGGACGCCCGCGTTGTTTACTCCCGCCACTACTTTCGCGACAACGTTCTCACCGGCCACGCCAGCCTGATTGGTTCCCATAGCCGGATT
The DNA here is from genome assembly GCA_963802915.1 of Bryobacterales bacterium. Classification (GTDB taxonomy): domain Bacteria; phylum Acidobacteriota; class Terriglobia; order Bryobacterales; family Bryobacteraceae; genus JAICMB01. The sequence goes on along the minus strand of CAWDKQ010000012.1, from coordinate 427,332 downwards.
CGTTTGCCCCAGACCCGCCACGTATAGCGTGATATTCTCACCCGGATGCGCCGGATTTGACGGGTTCACATAACTGCCGTCAGCGTGTGTCGCGACGGCCTGCTTGGTCCCGAACACCGTAGTCTCAAAGATGCCAGGCGCATAAGGCTGGATCGCGACATTCGAAATAGTCGCCGATCCGCCTCCCGCTCCCGTAATGTTGACCGTCGCCGAGCTGGATCCGGTGAGTTCGAAGGGAGCCTGTACCACCACCTGCTGGACTCCATTCAGGTTCGAGACCGAAAAGATTGGCGCCGCGGTCCCATTGAAAGTCACCGTCACGCCCTGGAATGTCGTAGGCAAAGCCCCGGATGGAGCCAAAACGCCCTGAATCCCCGGGGTAAGACCGTTGCCTTGAATCGCGACGATCGCTCCAGGCGAGATGTTCATGGTGAAGCCCGCGCCATTCAGGAACACGATGTTCGACGGAGCAGTCGCCGCCCCAGCCGTCAATGTCGCGCTAGCTGCGTAAGAGCCGGATTGCGCGGTTACGGTGATGGTCCCCGCTGTACCTCCGGCGGTCACGGTGGTCGACGCGAAGCCGTTGGAATCGGAAGTTGCAGTAGTATTGCCGAGCGTAGCGCCATTGGTCACGCTAAATGTGACAGTAGCGCCCGGAACACTTTGGCCGCTTGCACTCACTACTTTGAAAACGATGGGCGCGGAGAATGTCGCATTCAGCGGAGCCGACTGCCCGCCTCCTGAAACGAGTTGAACCCCCGCCACCGGAACCGTGGCAGTCAGGTTGAATGTCACAGCCGGCAGGCTCCCCGTCTTCGCCTCGACTTGAACAGTCCCAGTCGAACTGCCGAGAGTGACCGTTGTACTCGCATACCCGCTAGAGTTCGTCGTGCTCGTGGTGGGGCTAACAGTGGCCGCGGAAGACGGCGTGACGGTCCATGTCACCGCTACGCCCGCCGATGGATTACCGCCCGCATCCACAACCTGAACTACCAGCGGTTGGGAAAGCTGTTGGCCTGGCGCTCCCGTCTGTTTATCGCCGCTGATGGCAGAGACATTTGTAGGCGAGGGCGCAACAACCGTCAGCGTGTAGGTTCCGAATGTCCGGTTATAGCCCAAATTCACGGAAAATCGATAAGTCCCTGGCGCCTCTGTTGCCGGAACCGTCAGATCGCACGAGACAATACCCTTCGCGTTGCTCATCGCGAAAGGCGCGTATTGCCCTGCGCAGTACGCCGGCGCAGGCTGCGTCGGATCGTCCCCATTGACAATACTGAGACTGATGTATTGAAGCGCGTTCGAACCGTATGCTGTAAAGCCGGTAATCGCGCCCGTAAGAGTCTGCCCGGCTTGCAGTGTGGGCAAGTTCGTAGGTTGAGTTGTCAAGTTCAGCGTCGTAGGGTCGTAGCCCAGTGAGCCGGCCGTCGACGTGACAAAGAATGTCTGAACGCTCCCAGGGGCCGATGCCGTGATCATTTGCGTCTGGAAACCTGGATAGGCGGAAAGGCCCGAAGCCGAGAAGTCAATTTGAGCTAGTCCTGGCGTACAGGACGTGCCCGATTTCGAATTGCAGCTTGTGGTCGTTACCGTCACTGTCCCACCGACGCTCGCCTTGTGCCCGAAACCGTCGCTTATCGTACCTCCGCCGTTCTGCAGCGTGAAAACAACCGCTTGTCCCTGAAGTGGAGCTCCTGTCTGATCAGTGAGTAAAACTTCGAGCGGTGTTGCATTTCCGGAAGCGGGAAGCACCTGCCCTTGTCCGGCCTCGATTTCAAGACCTCCGGTCGGACCACCTGCGCCGCTGCTTCCGACATTTACCGTGAAGGACGTTGTGAGCGCACCCGCAGTAACGTTCACCGTCACGACCCCCGTAATTGTCACCTTGACGCTCGTAGAAGCGTTGCCGGCGTTATCGGTGAGTGAACTCGCATTTGAGAACGTCACGCCTTTCGAAGTGGTGCTGAAAGTCACAGCGACTCCGGAGATCGGACGACCCTGCGAATCCACAACTTTCACGACCAAAAGCGCACTCTCAGCGTTGGGTGCAACCGATTGATTGTCGCCGAAGGTGAAAACGGCAGCCGCCGGCTCACCGCTAGTGCCCGGCGACGAAAAGGAGAGATATCCCGCAGTCCCCGTCAGAGCCTGTTGTCCCGTGATCTGGCCGGCGTTGAGATCGACCCGGTATGCCGTGCTGTTCGACGTAAAGAACAGGAACTGAGTGTTCGGATCGTTAGCGGTTGGAACCGAATTTGACGCCGCTACGGCACTGACGGAACCGGCTTTCGAAAACGAGAACGGCACGACGCTCGGAGGATTGAGGGTCATGTCGTAAAGGCTCTGCGCAGCGCTCGAATAGGCGATGGCGCGATTATCGTTCACTGGGATGATTTGATCGAGCGTGACGTTGCCGGGAAATGAACTTTGAGGAATTGTTGTCGTCAGAGTCCGGTTGACAAGGTTGATCACGAAAGCTTCCGTTCCGTTCACCGGAGTTTCGTTCGCTGCGACTCCCGTCTTGCCGTCCGGTGTATAGTAAACCCGGCCGGGACGGCCGGTCGCCGGAATGTTGTAGCGCACTTCGAATGTATTCGGATCCAGCTCGAGGACCGCGTTTTGCGTGGACACGTAAACTAAGCCGGAAGGAGCGACGGAAATCCCACTCCCGTTCAATCCAGGCACTGCGTACGAAGCGGCAAGAGTCCCGCTGCTAAGGTTGACCACCGCGACCTTCAAGCCCGCCGAAGAACTAATCAGGCCGAATGCTTGAGTGGAATCGATGCTCACCGCAAGGTCGATCAGTGTTCCGCTGAGGAACAGGTTGGTGTTGACAACAGAGTCGTTCGCGGTTTTGATGATGGTCAGCAGGCCGCCCCCGGCCTCTACCAATAAGTACTTACCATCGTCTGTGATCGTCGCGTAGATAGCGCCGCTCAAATTGATAATCGTCCGAAGGTTCGCGAAGGAACTGTCGGTCACCTGAACGGTGCCGGTGTTGGTGTTCGAAACAAGATAGATCTTGCCGCTCGGACCCGCGAAAGCAAACGATGTGTTGCTGGCGGCGGAGTTGATGACAGCGGCCTGGCTGAACGGATCGGCGGTAAACACCGTCGGGCTCGTTGAACCCGTAAGGGATGGCAGAACAAAGACATCCTGGGCCGAAAGATAAAAGGAAAAGAGCGCAAGGGGCGCGAACACAAGACCGCGAAGAAGACGACGTCGTCTCATCACAACCTCTCTGGAATGATTTTTGGACGCGGGGGAACTTAAGCTACTCAGAATAGCACGCGGGTACTACGAGGGACGGCGGGAAAGCTCGCAATAAACAAAATTGGGGAGGCCGAAGCCTCCCCAATTCTTTACAACTTCAGCTAAGCGTCGATTAGTGGGCCTTTTGTTCCGAAAGGTTGCCCGTTCGGTTCAGGCCGCCCAGGTCGAGCTGGATTGCCAAGTAGCCTTCCGCCAGCTTTTGTGCGCCGAGATCGCTGATGAAGGCGAACCCGTGGCACCACTGGAAGTTGGATACGGCGATGATGTACCCGGTGAAGCCGGGGTTCGCCGTCCAGCCAGCTCCGAAGTTGCCGGCGCCGCTAAACAGGGTGTAGGTTGCAACCTGTCCAGCAGGTACGGCAGCACTTGTAGTCATTGAAGCAAGGCTTGTCGGCACAGCCGCGCCGCCGGCCTCTTGGCCGTAGAAGTACAACGTGATCGTGCCGGTTTGCGGCGTCACTCCGTTGTATGTATCAAGCGATGTATTTGCGATTGCGATACCCGTGTCAAACCCAGGAGCCTGAGTTACGAACGGGAAGAGCAACTGGCACTGGCAAATGCTGACCGTGAAGAGATTCGCGGCAGTGGACTGATTGCAGAAGCGCGGAATCGGTGCGCTGGAGTCAGCCGTACCAACGGTGCTCAACGGAGCAAATGAAGCCGTTCCTGTAAAGACTCCTGGAGGCGGAGTATTGGTCCCCGTGTTGGAGGTATAGGAGACACCAACCGCAATTGTAGCGGTCTCAATGGCCGATGGGTCCGCGTTCACTACTTCGTACACAGCGGATCCAGTGTTGCCAGTGATACTGACCGCAGCCGCCTCGTTGAAGGGAGCAGTGGGCACTCCAGAAACATTAGGCGGGGAAGCGAACGGGCTATTGTTCAACGAGGAACCGGTAAACGTGGTCGAGGCGGACGCGCCAGCGATGCTGCTAGCATCTCCGTTGGCGTCGCTCGATCCGATAAGTTGGAGGAAGCCTCCGGTCCAACCACCCAATCCGGTAGACGGTGGGTAGGGTGTACCTGTGCCGCCAATTAGAGGAACGAAAACTGGTAAGTATACGTTAATCCCCGATCCAACATTGTTAAAGCTAACGAGTATACGGGTTCCAGCGCTGGCGAGACCGAGCGCCGGGGCACCAGAAGGAGCTCCCACCTGCCCTGTCGTATCCGGCATGAGGCCCGATTCCGTGAAGTACGAAGCGCCAGGGACATTCTGCGCAACTGCACCGGCTATGCTGGCTCCAGTGAGCGGCCCGACGGCAGCAGGACCGGTCCAGACGGCTCGCTTGAACGAAGCTGCGAAACCTTCCTTGACGGTGATGGATGCTTCAGCGTTTCCACCAGAGCTGCTCGAGGTGAACCCAAGGTTCGTGTTGTTGCACTGCGCTTCTCCACCAGCGGTGCTGGTAACGAACAAGCCCTGCTGGATATAGGCCAGAGTCTGTTGCGGGTTGTTAATGAGGATGTTCTGCGACGGGTTGACCGACACGAATCCGATGATCTGCGTCGGGATCAAGGTCGAAGACAACCCGAGCTGGCAAGCGTTGCCGCGCACGTTCGTCAGACGAATAATGCGCTCCGCACCCGACGAACCCGGAGGATCGATCGGTACGCCGAGCCATGTCACCTGATTGGCCGCGGCCTGTTGGGCGACGTACACGGTAGAGTTATCAATGTACGGGTCCGTTGCAACGCCATAACCACCGCCGCCGGTGCCAAGCAGGTAGTTGCACTGGCCTACAGTAGGCGTGCCGTTTGAGTAGCAAATCTTCTGAGCCGGCGAGTTCACCGGGGTCCCCTCCGTGCCAGGAGGCGTCGCGATGTGCGGGGCGGCCGGGAACGGTTCATCGATCAACAATAGTGCATCGATAAAGCCGCTGCCCAGCAGACGGCTCGTAATATTCGTGTTGAGCGTCAGCGTGACGTTGGTAACGGCAACTTGCTGCCCGCTAGCAGTCGGAGTACCACCCGTGCATACCAGCAACAGGTCGCCAACCAACTCAGTGATACCTTCAGACCGAACGATAACCGGCGCGCCGGCGTTCGCCTGGCATATCATGCCACCTTGAATTTGAGCATTTGCCATGCTGCCGCCCAACAATAGGGCGACGAGAGCAAACGCAAATAGCCACTTGCGAAAATCTGCCATTTCCTTCTCCTTGTGAAAATGTGAATTGAATTGATGGAAGTTCTCTTTTCCAACCTGAGCCTTTAATTGGTGTAATCCCATGGAGATCATGAAGTCAACTCAAACGAGCCTAGCGGCAGCCGGCAGCTCACAGCGCCTGCTCCCACTCCGCCCGTTTAACTCTCATCTCGATCGGCCATCGGCTCAACTTGTTCTAACTTCTCGTATCCGATCACTTTGCTTTTCATGCTCGCGGGATTCATGCATCAAAATGAATGCCGCCAAACCCTTGGACGCAGTCAAATCATACATAACACCCTACACCTGTCAAGTCAAGCGCAAAGTGTAACTTGCGAAAGATCCACGTCTCCGGGTCGATACTACGGCCCAGTGTATGATTACATCACACAACCCCTGAACCGTCAAAAACTTTCACCGAACGGTTACAAACCCTTGCTGAACGGCGAATGCGACACAGTTACTGGTAGTACTTCTCATTGGTCCGCTTCGGCACCCTCCTTCAAACCAACCGTAAACTAGGGTACTAATACGATCACGCTGCTCTTTGCTGCCCAATCCGTTGTGTACCTGTACTCAGCAATGGCTTGGTCGCAAGGTATAGCGCCAACGCCAACCCCGATATCGTAGGCAGATTGCCCGTGTATGCCATGTGGAAAAAGAATGTGGCGATGCTGTAAACAAAAATCCCCGACAGCAACACGAAACTCATGCCCGTGATATCGCTGTAAGCCGGGTTGTGCCTCGTCGCCCTAAACACCTGGTAGCTCAGCTTGAAACAAAACACGATCACCGCGCAGTAACAGACGAAAGCCGGTAAACCGCATTCGCTCGAAACCTGCGTGTACGAATTGTGCGTCCCAACCCACGCCGACCACTCGCCCTTTTTGAGCGCTTCTCCCGCTACTGCGACTGCAAATTGGCCCGGCCCTAGTCCGAATATCGGATGCTTGGCCGTTTCCTCCAGGCTGCGATAGATGAGAGCCGTCCTTTCCAGCCGCGAATCCCTCGCCCCCAGGTCCGTCGTGCTGTCCTCTAGACTCTGATCCACTCCCAACAACATGAGGCGTTGCATCGTGTACGAAGGCAGCGCCGCGAAACCGATTACGGCCGCCACGACTGCGACTCCCAAAACCAGCAGCTTCTTGCTCGACAGCACAAAAATCAGAAGGACGTAAGCCGCGGACGCCAGCATGCATCCCCGGGAACCGGTGCGCAGCATGTATATTACCGATATGCCAATGCAAACCGTCGCGAATACCTTTTTGAAGAAGCCGTCCTGATAGAACAGGAAGGTCAATTGCGTGATCCCGAGTAATAGCCCCAGCGCCAGATCGTTAGAGTTCCCGTAAAAAAGACTGCCTGGAATTCGAAACCGTCCGCCGTCGATAATACCGAATTTTATGCAGCTAAATAACGTGATCGCCGCCCCGGCGACTCCCACGTAAGTTAATTGCACGCATCGGCGGACGCTCACCGTCAGCGCCGCGATGAAGAAGAAAATCATGTAGCTCCGCGGCACATAATTTAAAAGCAGCACCACCGTACCGCCCCTCCAGGCACTGAAAGGCACGTCGACCAGCAGCCATACGAGAAACAACGTCCACCAGACCCCAATGGGGTGCCGCAGACCTCGGAATCGTGTCGCTGACCCGATCCACAACAACGGGAGTAGCACCGTGAGAACCCTGGCAATGTATCCCGAACTCCCCGTCAACCGCAGCAGCCATTCGGCAATATAGCCCGATATCAGATATGTGCACAGCACCAGGAAGCCGAGCTTCGCAATCGAATCCCCTTCTCCGTAAGTCCTGTCGATGCCAACCGGCGCTCGAATCGCCTGTTCCGTTCCCCCCGGCGATGCCGGCGACTCCTGGAGAGCGGTCTCATAAACGGGCGTAGGCGCAGCGAGTCGCGAAGCTGAAGAAAAGGATGGCTTGAATCGGCTCATTCGGGCTGCCAGAGCCGCGCTACCGCGACCGCTATCCACTTTACCATGCTGTTTTTTACAATCGTTTGAAACCTTCCGATGCTTTAGCCCACTTAGGACTTTAGTACTATCTTCCGCTCGTTTATGCTCGATGTTAAACTCGAATACACTCTACCGGCTGCAACCCGGAGAGAGGCGTGCCGTCGGCCAGTTAAACTCGCCTTCCTCATACTCTTTTCCGTCGTCTTCAATCTGGCGATCCAGTGGAGAGCCCCGCACCGCGTTGAGTTTTCTTCAGAAGCCACTCGCGTCTCGGCAGCGCTAAGAGAAGGCCGCGGATTCAGCGATCCCTACCTCACCGGCCCCAGCGGACCCACTGCACAGATGCCGCCCTTATATCCCTACCTCCACGCCGCGATCTCTATCGCTTTCGGTATCGGCATGATGGGATGGTTAGCTATCGTTGCAGTCACCGCGGCCGCCTGGGGACTCCAATGGTATTTCGCTTACCGCCTCGCCAGCCTGTTTGGGCAAGGCCCGGCAGGATTCTGGGCGGCTGCCTTCGGAGTACTGATCCCTCTGCCAGGACGGTTATTTAAGTGGGAGGCCGTATTCGCCGGGCTGGCCATTGCCCTCGCAGCATACCTTTTCGCGAAGATCCTGACCGGCGATACCCGGTGGCCTGCGGTCTTAGCCCTTGGATTGACGCTCGCGTGCGGCATCCTTCTATCTCCGGTGCTGATGGCTTTGCTGCCGCTCTGGCCGGTCTTGATCTTCCTCCACTCTCTTTTTCAAAAGGACGGCCTGCAAAAGTTCCCGGCTCTTCGCATCGCAGCCACGGTCGCGATCGTCGCGCTCATTCCAGCCGCCCTCTGGACCGTTCGCAATTACAAGGTATTCGGACATTTCATCCCGGTGCGCGACGCCGGCCTGGCCGTGGCGGCTTCGTGGGACGATTGCGCTTCTCCGCTCGTGGCCGACAATATCGCATCCGGGTGCTTCGCTCATGAGCACCCCAGCGGAAGTCCGGCAATGCTCCAGCGCCTGCGGAATGAGGGCGAGCACAATCTATCCGTTTCTGAAATGGCACGCGCCAGATCGTGGATATCCCACCATCCATCGCGCGTCGCTCAATTGACTGCCGGGCATTTTCTCTTTTTCTGGTTCCCGCTTGACCCCGACAACCGCATATTGGGAATTGTTATGTCCGTGGTGACGCTAATCAGTCTCTTCGGTCTCTTCTGGTACCGTTCCACGGGATTCTGGATCGTAGCCACCGCTCTCTTCGCCTACTCGCTCACCTACTATTTCGTGGAAGTCGAGCAGCGCTATCGCTTTCCGATTCTGTGGGGCTCCGTCCTGTTGGCCGCGGTCGGCCTGAAGATCTTCTCAGAACGGCTTATGTTGCAGAGGTCCAATAGCAGTTTTAGACCGCGAGTACTGTTTCCTGTGCGATATGCGGCTGATACACTCGACCCGCTTCAATGTGGCTCTTCCGCATCCTCGCGTCTCTCGCGCTTGTGTGTCCGATGGCTCCGGCTGACGACATGCGAGAAGTGCGCGCCGACCTTCGCGTCGACGTTCCCCTCGTCCTCATCCCCGTCCACGTCACCACGCGGCTCGGAGCCTCCGTCCCAGGTCTCGACCGCAATAGCTTCCGCGTCTTCGAAGACAATGTCGAACAGCGCATCGCCAGCTTCGCAAATGACGACGCCCCCGTCTCCATCGGCCTCCTGTTCGACATGAGCGGGAGCATGCGCGACAAGATTCGAAAGTCGTGCGAGGCCGCCGCCGAGCTTCTGAAAACCGCCAATCCCGAAGACGAGTTCTTCCTGGTCGAGTTCAATAATCGCCCCAAGCTGGTTCTGCCGTTCACGCACGATGTGGATGACGTTCGTGTGGAGCTTGCGCGCGCCCGCCCGTTTGGGCAGACGTCGCTTCTGGATGCGATTCATCTAGGCTTGCTGCAAATGAGAAACGCGCGATATTCACGCAAGGCGCTTGTGATCCTCTCCGATGGGGGCGACAATCACAGCCGCTTCAGCGCGGCGGAAATCAAGGAAGCGCTGGCCGAGACCGACGTGCAACTCTATGCCATGGGCGTCTTCGATAACGACGGGGTCAGCGCCAGTACGCGGGAAGAACGCGATGGCCCCCGCCTGCTTGGCGAGCTCGCCGGAGAAAGCGGCGGACGCTATTTCCCGATCGAGGACATTCAGGCTCTACCCGAAGCGGCCGCGCGCATCGGCGCGGAGCTGCGCTATCAATACCTCGTCGGATACGTTCCATCGAATGCCGAGCGCGACGGAAAGTTTCGGCGCATCAAAGTCCTGGTCAGCGGTCCTGGCCTGCGCGCCCGTTACCGCTCCGGCTACCACGCGCCCGAAAATTAAATTGCGCCGCACGCGCTAACGCGCCACATCCCGCTGAATTTCGGGAAGGGGTTCCACGCTGCGCCGCCGCCTTTTGCGCCGGTACTTCGTATTCGGCCCCAGGAACAAGATCTGCGTCAGCACGATTCCGAGGATACATTTAACAAACTCGATCAGCTCGTAAATTCCGTGCAGTCTCCAGAACTGATCCCGTGCGTGCGACTCCGCCAGCCACGGCACGAAAGCAAATAACCGGTGGAACCACGCCAGGTCCGGCGAGATCCTGAAATGCAGAAACAGAACCAGCAGAGTCATCGCCAGCGGCATCGTCGAAAGTACCCGCGTCGACGTTTCCAGAAAGAGAAGCACCGTCGCCAGCAACCCAATAACAATCTGGATCTCTTCCCACGTCTCGAAACTCTCCACGTTCTCGATCCCGGTCGTGTATCTCAGCAATACTCGGACATTCTCTCGTCCCAGAATTTCGCTGTCTTTCTGCACCTGATCCGGCGGGTTACTCATGATTTCGTCCATCACGTTGAAGTTCTGATAGACCAGGAGAATAATGAGTGCGCTCCCGCCTATCCAAGCACCCATCAAAAATGCGACGATACGGCGATATCCCATCGAAACGCTCAGTCTAGCGCAATCGCCCCACCTTGCAAGCCGTCCCCGGACCCTACCTCGACGCGACCCTCCGGTCGGTCTCCGCAAGCGGCTCATCCGTCCTATGATGCCGTCTCCTGCGTACGTGCCTGGTAGTCTGCCCCGATAGCACAAACCCCACCACCACGACTCCCATCACGCACTTGATAAGGTCGATCGACTCGTAAACCGCGTGCATTCTCCAGAACTGATTGCGCGGAATGGAAGGCTCGTACCACTCCTTGAACGCAAACAACCCATGCAGCCAAGCCAGGTCCGGCGTAACTCTGAAATGTAGAAACAATACCAGGAATGTCATCACACCCGGAACTGCGGAAAGCTTCCGCGTAGTCATCTCCAGAAACAAAAGCGCTGTGACAACCAGCCCAATAGCGATCTGGATCTGTTCCCACGTATCGTATGTCTTTACGTTCTCGATCCCGGCCAGATAGATCACAATCGCGCGGAAGTGCTCTGGTCCTATATTGATGGAACCCCAATGGCCTGCCTGGTTTTTCATCATTTCATCTATGGCGCTGAAATTCAGGTAGACGTTCAATGCGAGAATCAGGCTCGTGCCTATCCAGGCCCCCAACAAAAGGCAAACCACCCGTCGAATTCGCATCGGAAACGCCCAGTCTACCGCAATCTGCGTCACGGTAAATATCTGTAACGACGGAACCCAACGTTAGGGCACGTACATCCTATAAGTGGAAGAAAGGAATTAAAGAGCGATGAAACGAACTCTTCAGAAACTCACAATCACTCTGGCTTGTGCTGTTCTTGCGGTACCGACTTTTTTGCAGGCGAACGATAAACCTCTCCCGGAGCGCGTCCGCCATCAACTTGCCATGCTGCCGTACTACAACATCTTCGACGATCTTGGTTTCCAGGTGAACGGCAGTACCGTCGTCTTAAGCGGCGACGTTACCAACCCCACGTTGAAGGCCGATGCCGGCCGTACCGTGCAGCACCTCGAGGGTGTAACTCAGGTCGTCAACAACATTAATGTTCTACCGTTGTCGCCAATGGATTGGGGTATCCGGCGCGCTGAGTACCGGGCGATCTTCAACTTCGGGCCCATGTCCCGCTACTCCGTAGGCGTGAACCCGGCCATCCACATCATCGTGAAAAACGGTCATGTGACGCTGGTCGGAACCGTCATCAACCAGGGCGACAAGAATATCGCCGGCATTCGCGCCAACGGCGTCCCCGGCGTTTTCTCTGTAGAGAACGATCTCCAAGTGAAAAAGGGCTAAGCAGAAGAGCAGCCTCCCTAAGCACCTCTTCCCTGAGCAGGCTATCCCAGGCGCCGATTTCGGCAGCCTGGGATTTTTTTTGCCTCGCACGCCGTACCATAAAGCGTGCGAACTATCATCGAGCCGTTCCGCATCAAGAGTGTCGAGCCGTTACGCCGCACCACCCCCGAACAGCGTGAGCAGTTGCTCAAAGATGCCGGCTACAACCTCTTCCAACTCCGCGCCGTCGACATTCTCATCGACCTTCTCACCGACTCCGGCACCAGCGCCATGTCGACCGAGCAGTGGGCCGCCATGATGCGCGGCGACGAATCCTACGCCGGTAGCGAAAGTTTCTACCGTCTCAAATCCGCCGTTGACGATCTCATGGGCTTCCGCTATGTCATCCCCGCCCATCAGGGCCGCGCCGCCGAGCGGATTCTCTTTACTGTCCTCTGCAAACCCGGAGACATCGTCCCCAACAACACCCACTTCGACACTACGCGTGCCAACATCGAGTTTCGCGGCGCAAAAGCCGTCGACCTGCCTCTGCCCGCGGCTCGCGACACGCAACTTCAAATTCCCTTCAAAGGCAACATGGATGTCGCGGCGCTGGAGCGCTTGATCGAAACCGAAGGCGCGGCTCACATCCCCCTGGTCATGATCACCGTCACCAATAACTCCGGCGGCGGCCAGCCCGTTTCGCTCGCCAACATCGAAGCGGTTCGTGAGATCACCCGCCGCCACAATCTCCCCTTCTATCTCGATGCCTGCCGTTTCGCCGAAAATGCGTGGTTCAATAAACAGCAGGAGCCCGGCTATGCCGATTGGTCCCCCAAACAAATCGCACAGAAGATGTTCTCGCTCGCCGACGGCTGCACTTTCTCGGCAAAGAAAGACGCCTTCGCCAACATCGGAGGTCTGCTCTGCACCAACGACGGCCGCCTCGCCGAGCAGGAAACGAATCTCCTCATCCTGACCGAAGGTTTCCCAACCTACGGAGGTCTCGCGGGCCGCGATCTCGATGCCATCGCCGTCGGCCTCTCCGAAATTCTTCAACCCGAATATCTCGAATACCGCATCGCATCCACCGCCTATCTCGGCCGTCACATTGCGGATCATGGCGTGCCCATCGTCGAGCCGCCCGGTGGTCACGCCATTTACATCGATGCCGGCCGCATGCTGCCTCATATCCCGCGCCATCAATTTCCTGGCCAGGCGCTCGCGGTCGAGTTATATCGGCACGCCGGAGTTCGCTCCGTCGAGATCGGGTCCGTGATGTTCGGAGAAAATGCGCAACATGAGCTCCTTCGACTCGCCATCCCCCGCCGCGTCTATACCCAAAGCCACATCGATTACCTCGTTGAGGCCATCCTCGAAGTAAACGACTACAAGCACCGTATCCGCGGTTTTGAAATCGAGTACGAACCGCAGTTCCTGAGACATTTCAGCGCCCGCTTTCGACCAACAACGAACAACCAACAACGAACAACGCCAAACAACAACGCTTTTGATACGATGGAGCCAAACGATATCTGATTCAAAAGGGAGGAACTCCGATGAGAGTGCGCGATGCTTTATTACTTGCGGGCATTTCCTGCGTACTCGTGTCCTGCAGCAGTTCCAGACACGATCCGAACGAACATTACTACCTTGTCGCGGCCAACATAAAAGTGCCTTATTGGCAAACGGCCGCGGCCGGACTGGTTCGCGCCGCGAACGACATTAAAGTGGCCGCCGACGTTGTTGGCCCCGACAATTACGATCCCAGCGCGGAGCATGATGCCTTTCAACATGCCCTTGGAAAGAAGCCTACGGGCATATTAGTGCAGGCAACCGACGTCAAGGTCCTGGGTCCCGATATCGATGCCGCGATCGCGCAAGGCGTTCCGGTACTTACCATCGATTCCGACGCCGCAACGACGAAACGCCTTCTGTTCATCGGCACCAACAATTACCAGGCTGGACTAACGGGCGGCAGATTGACCGCCAAGCTCACCGGCGGCAAAGCCAACGTCGTGGTCTATACGATTCCGAACCAGCCCAACCTAGACGACCGCATGCACGGCTACAAAGACGCATTCGCGGAAAACCCTGGCATGAAAATTATCCAGGTAGTCGACATGAAGGGTGAAGAGGGCACCACCTTCGACGCCACCAAGGAAATCCTCGGCAACGCCAAGGTAAAGCCCGATGCCTTCGTCTGCCTCGAAGCCATCGCTTGCAAAGTGGTCGCCGACGTTCTCAATCGTGAGCATGCGACGGGCAAAGTTGTCGTGGCAATGGATACCGACCATGGCACGCTCGATTGGATCCAGAAGGGCGTCATCAACGCGACCATCGCGCAAAAGCCCTACACCATGGCTTACTTTGGCTTGCAATTATTGGATGACATCCACCACAGCAAATCGCCGCAGCAGACCGGCGCCAATAATACGTTCGACACCTTGCCGGCTTTCGTAGACACCGGCACGACGCTCGTCGACAAGAACAATGTCGACGAATACATTAAGGCTTTGGACGCCGCGACCGCGAACCAGAATCAGAAGAAGTAGCCAGGTCGTAGACAATGCGCCATTTGAATTCCTTGCCCGGAGGGATATTCATTTGGATATAAGGTTCCGGGCAAGCAACCGTACGGATCGACCAGAAGATCAGCTTCGATAAAGGCCGGTCTCCAACGATCCGTACGCTAGCGTTGGATTTTCGATTCTCTACCCTGAAATCGTAGTCCTTCGCCGTGTCGCCGAATCCGTTCAGTTCGCTCATCGCAGTTTGGCCCTTCTGTAGCTCTTGCGGATAAGTGAGGTCCTTCCCTTTAATCTCCGCCAGGCCTTTAAAATCCGTCACCGCCTTCGGCTCAAACGGGAAATGAATCGAGATATCGGGCCCCACCACTTCGTCATCGATCACGAAAAAATTGTGATCGTAGACCAACGTCTCGATCGGTAGCTTGCCTGTGTTCTTCAGTTCGTGTTCGAGCACCAGTTCCGGTTTGCCTTTGGTCAACTTCACTACTTTCCGGTAGTGGTACGCGTACCCGTTCTCGCCTTTCAAATCCTGCACGAATTCGATGGAATCGGGATGAGGGTTGACGATGCGCTTGCCGGGATTCACGATCTCATAAGTCTCGAAGCGCCGGTATTCCTTCTCGCCGAGCGGCTTGCGCACGGTGCCCACGCCGATCCGGATAAAGTTCTCACCCGGCTTCGCCGCATCGTATCCGAGCCCCGCTCCATTGGTCAGAAATTCCTCCACGGGTCCCGTGATGGCATCGTGAATCTTGGGATCGTGGCGTTCGTACCAGCGCCCGACAAATTGATGGTTTTTATATTCGAGGCTGAAGATAATCCCCGCCCAGTCAAATCGCGTCCCGCGATAGGAACCTCGCTCCACGTCCGGCAAATACAATCGAGCCCGGACCATTCCGTTATAAATCGATGCCTCCGGGTACTCGCCCGCCAGAAGCATCGCCGAAAGCATCAAAATGAAGACCGTCATCCGCCGCAACATTGACGCCACGGTAGCATGAGATCTGAATGGGTTATCCGGCGCGGCCAATTCTGCTTCGCGGTATCCTCAGGTTAGGCGGCGAATCATGTACGTGCCCCAAGGGATCGTCAACCAATCGAAGATCAACGCGGCCGTATCCGAAGTCATTCGAGAACTATCGCCCTACGTGCAACGTATCCGTTTTGATATCGGGCCGGACTCAGTTGGCCAATGGGCTATTTTTTTTCGGGTTCTGCTTTCCGACGAGGCGAGCAGCGAAAAGAATCTACGTGAGATCGCGCCTCAGGTTGTGTGGAAGCTGTCCGAACGAATCGACCTGCCCGAGCATGGGCTCTTCCCGTACTTTAATTTCCGAAGCCATTCGGAGCAGGCGACGGTCAACGAACCTGGCTGGTAACAGGATATGTCGTTTGCTGACGACCTGTTGGAGCAAGCCTACCATTTGGCAAATCTGGAACCAGGAACTCCAAAGCAGGCCAGCCTTCGACGTGCGGTTTCGACTGCCTATTATGCTCTGTTCCATCTTTTGATTGATGAGGCTGTTAGCAACTGGAGCGTGCCCCGTCAAAGAAGCACTCTCGCCCGAACATTTGATCACAGCAAAATGAGAAACGTTTGCCAGGATCACGTTAAGGACTTCTACAAAGCCGGAAGTCCTACAGCCGGCGTTCAATTGAAGAACGTGGCCGAAGCCTTCAATATATTGCGGGAACAGCGGCACACCGCCGATTACGACAATGCCTTTGACTGGCTGCGAACGGACGCGATCGCCCAGGTGGACCTTTCGAGCGGCGCATTTAAGGACTGGCGGGCAATACGGACTACAGATGCCGCGCAGGATTTTCTGCTCACATTGTTTCTGTCGAAGCTGCCCAGACAATAGCATGCCTCTATGGGATTAGTTACTTGGGGATGCCTCGCCGAGACGTCGATTGGCGCCCGCGCGGCAGAGCCGCTCCGGATCGTCGTGCAATCTCATTGCAATTTCCAACGGGGCTAGATTGCTTTCGCGCGGTGAGCCTGAAATGCCGAGAGCACAAATATGTCGCGACGAAACTGGCCAGCTCGTTACCGTTGCCCAAGCACTGGCACGTCGGCAGCGAGAAGGACGGTTCATCGGAGTCTGCACCGAATGCGGTGGGCGTGTCAGAGCGCATCGGGCTGGCGCATACGGCGATGTGGTTATTACAGAGCATTTTGAGCACATCGAAGGAAACCTGAGATGCACCTTGCGCGCTCCCCATAGGTAGCCTCACAGATAGACGGCTAACAGCGAAGGAAGTCCAAACACTGTTTCGAATGCCGCAAATGTTTCGTGCTAGGGTGTCCTGCGTGAATTTAGACCTTATTGATCGGCTAGGCTGCGAAAGCACCGTTCGGCAACGAATTGCAGAACGGTTCGATGTCCCACTGGAAAAACGCACATTGATCGTTGGCACAAAGGCGAATGGCGCTGAAAGGCTGCACGAATTCGATGGCGTATCGGTAGATTGCCAGTTCGTGATAGAGGTCAAGACCAATAAGCTCGATACTTCCGTTAGGCCGAGGGGCCGCTACGACAGCGCTATCAAACAAGTTCTCATTACGGACCTGTACTTCCTAGGAAGGATTACCGCCAAAACCAAGCTGCTGGTCTTAACTGACCGCCCATTATTCGACCTGTTCAGTCAGGACATGGATGGACTGCTGCCCGCTGACATCCAAGTCGTGTATTGTTCGCTCACCGAAATATCGCAGTGACCTACAAGAGGTTCCGACCGAGCGAAAATCAAACAATTGACCCTGACGTCAAACAATGCCTACTACTTGAAAAGTCGTACTGTACTCCACATCACTTATGCCAGCGATGCTGCCACAATACGCCGTTCCCCACCAAATGCAACCTAAATTCCCCACCATCCCAATCACATAGCCGGCCCGCCCCTCGGACTCTCGTATGTGTCACCCTATGCTGAACTCAAGAACCACGCACTAGCAAGCTGCCTCCCTCGCCCACGCGAGCGTTCGGAGACAAGCTTGCACAGTTCCTTGACAACCTCAATATCCCACCTCGCCATAAGCCGCCTACGACCACCCCTTAAATGGTCGTAGGCGCATGGCAGTTCGCACGCGCAACCAACCGCGAATCAATGACTTGGCCTGTGTGCTTTGCCGATGCGAGTTCTGCTGCTTTCCTACCGCACAACCACTTTCGCGAGCCCCGCATTGTTCGCCGAGTCGTACACCCGCACCACGATCAACTGCTCGCCCGCCCGCAGATTATCCAGCGCAATATGGAAAGTCTCATGTGGAGCATCGGTCACCCCATCGGACGCTTCCACGGGAACCCATGGCCCCGCGTTGACCGAGTACTCGCAGCGGTGAAGCGGCGAGGTCGCATCCACCGCATCCACATCCACCTCAAGATGATTCCCCGACCGCCGCGGCGGCCCTAACGTCACAACCGGCGGCGTATTGTCGATCAGAACCGGCGAGCTCACCAACTCCGCGTCCCGCGCCTGTGCCGGCGGATTCGACGGCCGATCGCTCGCAACCACCTTGAAGTAATACCGCCCGTCCGCGAATACATCCCCATCAATCAGGAAGGAATTCTCCGGCATATTCATCCGGATCAGCTTCCACGTCGTCTCATCCTCGCCGCGAAACCAAAGCGAGTACACCAGCTTGTCGCCATCCGGATCGTCCGCCTGCCACGTCACCTGAATCTGCGAACCCTGCCCGTGCGAAATGGCCTGAGTGGACGTCCCGCTCGAGGTAGAGGCCGCGGTCTCGCCCGTATCCGTAACCGTGATCGTATACGCGCCGCCGCCCGCTGCCGACGATCCCTTCGACTGCGAATTCCCGCTGGCCGCAACCATAGCGATGTTTACGCTCCGCACCGTCGGAGGATTATTCTGCGGCAGGTACGCCATCCAGACATCTTCCACCGCCGCCGGCCCTCTCAGTTCCGCGCGCCACTGAATATACCGCGCATTCGGACTCTGAATCAGAGCGTTCTTCGGATCGCTCATTGGAGCCGACCAGTCGCTCCAGGTCTGGTCCGGCCGGATTGAGTTACCGCTCCGGGTTTGAAAATTCGCCGTCCCGCCGCGCTGTCGCCACGTGATCCGGCCCCATCGAGCCACAGTGTTCGCATCGTGTACCGGCGATTCGTACTTCCCGCTAGACCCGGTCTGCGTCGCGCTTCCCTGCGGGGTCAACCGAAAAAGCTTCCCGGTGTCCCCAGTCGCAGCCAGTACGCTACCACCGCTGTCCATCAGTCGCGTCGCCTCGCCTTCATTTGCCTGGACGATCAGCGCCGGCTTCCGATCCGCTCCCAAACTATAAATCCGCGCCTGCACGTCGGTCCCGAACAGAATGTCGCCATTCGGCTGCATCACCAGATCGTAGATGTTCTCGTCCTTCGAAGACCACAGCGTCTCCACGGTATTATCGGGGTTAATGCGATAAATCGCGGACTTGTCCATCCCCGGAATCTCGACCGCCGCCGAAACAGAGGTCGCAGTCTGTTGAGTCGCGGTTTGCGTAGCCGTAGCGTTAGCCGCCTTCTTCACGTCCGGCGGCGACGCCTGCGTATCGGTCACTGTCACGCTGGTAGCCGGAGCGCTCACGGTCACAGCCGAGGTCCCGGTCGAGTAAGTGGCCAACGCGCCAGCCTTATTCGACAATGCCCCGCCCAGAGCAGCCGCGTAAACCGTGCCATCCGGCATCGCGCGGATTGCATGAATCTCCGGCAAGCTCGCATCGTAGAGAACAAACGCCTTCTCTTTCCCCGTGATGCGATATAAAATCCCGTTTGGCTCCGAACCCGCCAGCAAACGGCCCTGCGCATCCACGGCGAGGGAAGTCACATGCCCCTGACCGGTCGAATAATAAAGCTGTCCGTGTCCGGCCTTATCGATCGCATAGACATTCGCCGGATCGCCCGTGCCCGCATACAAAGTGCCGTCCTTGCCAAATGCGAGCGACCAGATATATTTTGTCTGCGGATTGAAAACCTCAACGGCCTTCCCGTTGTCGATCTTAAAGATCTTCCCGTCCGGAGATGTCGCGACATACAAAACGCCAGCGGGATCCACGGCGACCGCGAAAACTTCCGCCTGGTCCGCCGTCCAGACCAAACTGCTCGACCCACCGGGAGTAATCTTATAAACTCGCCCGCGATGCCCAGTTCCCGCATAGATACTGCCGTCCGGAGCCTTAGCCAAACTCCAGATCACCGCCTGCCCCGACGAAAAAACACTATCGAGCTTAGGAGCCAAAGTAAGCCGCCCATCCCGATCCAGAGCAACCCCATCGAACCGGCCCTTGATGAAGTCCTGATAAGAACTCATCTCCCAGGTAGTCGTAGTAGCCCCATTGAGCGCCATTCCAACCACGAAACTTAGAACGTAGAACTTAGAACTTAGAACGCCCGAACCGTTCGCCCTCATTCCTTCACATCCACCTGAATCGTCTTCGTCCCGCTCACCACCGCATCCCCCGTATCGATCGGAATTTCCGCGATCGTCGAACCCTGCGAAAATAGGTTCATCGCCGCCGTGCCCTGCGATTTCGCAAGCACCAACGCCAGCGATGGCGGCGGATCGGGCAGATCCATCCCTTGCGCCTGATACGCGATTTCATTCCGCGATACGCGCAGATAGGCTTTCGTGTTACGCCGCAGCTTGTTGAGCAGCGAGATGACTTGTGTTGGAGACTTCGGAAGCATTGTAATAAATTGCTGGTAATCGGCGAGATTAGCCGACGTCGCATCGGTCACCGTGAATTGAAGCTGTCCCGGCTGCGTCCCGATCGGCACCGTGTAGGAAATGCGCCGGTCGAGTTCCACGCCGTTCTCACCGGTAAATGAAACCGCGAGTTCAATCGAGTCGCCCGGATGCACTTCCCGTCGCGTCGTGATCTGGTCCACCTGTAACACCCGCTTGGTCTCCGCCGCTTCAATCGAGATATCGACGCTCTTGACATTCAACGCGTCGAAGCCCGTCGACATGGCATAAGCGAGCGGCGCCGCGATACCCGCCGAAACGGAGGCCGGAACGCCAAAATCCCCGGCATAAGTATTGTCGAGTTGCACCGGCGTTCCCTTCTCAAAATCGATCTGGCCTTTCACGTTGAAGCTGCCGAGCCCCGTCACCCGCTCCGTTGCATCGATCGCAGAATAAACCGCCATTTGGAGAATCAACGGCGAAAGCACGCGGTCCGTCGCCATCTGCATGTTATAAGACGATGCCGCGTGCCGCGCTCCATGAACGCTGATCGAGAGAGGAACCGTTCGCGCCCGCCGGCCCAGCTCCCCGAAAATACTCGTGCTGCGATCCTGCGTAATCGACCCCATCCATTCCCGCGCGGCCGAGATTTTAAACGAGCTTTGCACGTTCGGCAGCACCGTGATTACTTCCGCCCGCGCAAACGGCAGGTCCGTGTTTCCCACGGATAGAAACTGATGCCCGAACGCGAAAAGCCTATTACCGTCGATCTCAGTCACAGTTCCGTCGGCGCCAATACTGTAATCGCCCGATAGGAGCTGGACCGTGATCATATCGCCCGGATGCAACATCGCGGGATTGCCCATTTTCGGAGGCAGATGGCCCCCGCTCGAAACTCCCTGGACCGGCTCGAATCCGAGCTTCCGCAGATCCGGAGCAAAATGTTCGAGCGTCCCGCTAGTAAATCCGTTAAACGACATCGGCGTCGCGATCTCTTCCATTTTGGACGCGCCGAACCCCGCCGCGCGCGGACCTAAATTATTCGCCGAGTCCGGTCGAGGCGGCGCCGGCAACGGACTGATCGCCTGCATCTCCTCAATGGGACGTATGCCCGCCACCGCGTCTTTCGAGTATGGAAAGGCCAGAGCCACCGCGCCGACCAATTTCCCGTCGATATATACCGGGCTCCCACTCATGCCTTGCATGACGCCCGTCTTATCGAGCGGTCCGCCGGACAACCGTGCCAGAATTACGGATTGCTTCGGGCCCAGGTTTTCCAGCACCCCCAGAATTTCGACCTGGAAATCCTCGACGCGGTTGCCGCTAAACACGGTTTTGCCGATTCCGTGCTGCCCCGGACGGATGTCTCGTAAGGGAAATATCGGAGTTTGGCCGAAAATGTTCGATGCTACAATCAGCAGAAAGATAACGACGCGTAGAACGGCCACAAACCTTATTCTAGTCCCTCGGTTGTAGTCGAAACGTAAGATCGAGCGGTTTTCGCGCGTTATTGGTGTCTAATAGCCGTATGGCCACTGTCGCCAAGTCCGTTCCAGGAGAACACCGCCAAGTTGCCGGTGCCCCGCTGCCATGGAAAGGCGTGGTCTGGTTCGGAGCGTTGTTGCTCTTTTGCTACGCTCCCGTACTTTACCGTCTCGCGCAGCAGTGGTATAACGACGAGGACATGGGCCACGGTTTCTTCGTGCCCCTCGTCGCCGGCTACATCATCTGGAAGCGCCGTGACGCGCTCGCCGCCGTCCGGCTCGAAACCAACTATTGGGGTCTCGTCGTTGTCCTGTGGGGCGCGCTGCAATTCATGGTGGGCACCCTCGGCGCAAACATCTTTCTTGCCCGCACCGCTTTTCTTGTCTCACTCATCGGCGCCATTTGGTTCCTTTGCGGTACTAAAGTACTAAAGCTCTTGGCCTTTCCGCTGTTCCTGCTCTGTTTCATGTTCCCGATTCCGGCCATCATTTATGCCCGCATCACCCTCCCCCTACAGCTCTTCGCGAGCTGGGTAGCGGAGCAGTTGCTCGGCATGCTCGGCATCCCGGTCTACCGCGACGGCAACGTGCTCCAGCTCGCTAGCCAGACGCTCTCCGTCGTCGAGGCTTGCAGCGGCATCCGCTCTCTCTTGTCTCTATCTTTCTTGTCTTTGATTTACGCCTACTTCTTCGACTCCAAAGTTTGGATGCGCGGGGCTCTATTGATCGCAACCATCCCGATCGCAATCGCAGCTAATGCCGCCCGCGTCACCATTACCGGCATTCTCAGCGAATACCGCGCCGACCTCGCCCAAGGCTTTTTCCATCTCCTGGAAGGGTGGGTTTTATTTGGAGTCGCGTTTGCTTTGATGATCCTGGCCCACGTTGTGATCAATCGCATCTACCGCTGGCGCCATCCAGTAACGGAGGCCAAGAATGCGTAAGAGTGCAGTGATCCTGACGGTCGTTTTCCTGGCTCAGGCCGGCTTGTTTTATGGCTTCTCGCGGGGCGAAACCACCCCCGTGCATCGCCCGTTCAATACCTTCCCGGATCGGCTCGGCAATTGGCGACTGGTGCAGCGCGGCGTCATGGAAGAGGACGTCAAGAACGTCTTGCGCGGCGACGATTACATCACCGCCTGGTACGCAGAGTCGCCGACTCGCATCGCGGACTTATTCGTTGCGTATTTCAACTCCCAGCGTTCCGGACAATCGCCCCATTCGCCGAAGAATTGCCTGCCCGGTTCCGGCTGGGTCTGGTCGGTTTCGGACGAAATATCCTTAACCGTTCCCGGCCGCCCCGCTCCGATCACTGTCAACCGCTATATCGTCTCCAAAGCGGATGCCAAGGATGTCGTCCTGTATTGGTATCAGTCGCGCGATCGCGTCGTTGCCAGCGAGTATAAAGCAATGGTCTTCGTGGCGGCGGACGCGCTGCGCTACAACCGCACCGATACTTCCCTCGTCCGCGTCATTGTTCCCGTCACGAATAATCAGGAACAAGTAGCGACGCAAACCGGTATCGATTTTATCCAGTCATTTTTCGGCATCCTGCGTTCTTATCTTCCGGCCTGATATCCCCCACGGAATAGTTGCCGCGTACCACAGAAGTGGCCTTATAGATTGGGACCATAAACACCTTACGCTTTCTCGATGCGGGTGGGATACTTGTGCTTCAAAGTCACATGAGATATCTCACAGCATTGCTCGCGACGGGCTTATTGAGCGGATCGAATCTATACTCTGTCGTCGATCTCGGCCCGTCTGAAGGCAGTTCGCCGCAGTCTTTGACGAGCAATGTTGGAGTGCTGTCGGGCGGTTCGTGGAGCGCCGTTTACGGCATCAATTCTTCCGGCGAAGCCGTCGGCTATGGCGATACCGGCGACGGAGCTTTCCGTGCCTTCACTTGGACCCAGTCTTCCGGACTCACAATGCTCGGAACGCTCGGCGGAGTTGATAGCTGGGGCATGGCGATCAACGATTCTGGCGAAGTGGCAGGCCATTCCACCACCGCTTCCGGCTACATCCATGCTTTTGCTGACAACCGCGGCTATCTTTTTGATCTCGGAACTCTCGGCGGCTTGTCGAGTTACGGCTACGGCATAAATGATGCCGGATCGATCGTCGGTTACAGCACTTTGAGCGATGGCGATACGCACGCGTTCGTTTTTCTGAATGGCGTAATGCTCGACCTGAACAACTTGATACCGGCGGATTCCGGCTGGACGCTCGACGAGGCGTTCTCAATCGATAATGCCGGCCAGATTTTCGGCCAAGGCGTTCTCAATGGCCAGTTCGATTCTTTTCGCCTCGACCCGCAGTCATTTGCCCTGACTGTGCCCGAGCCGGCCACCTTCCTGCTTTTCGGAATCGGCCTGATAATTCTGAAATTGCTCTCGCAGCGCTCGCTTGTTAAATTTTCCGACGCTCGTCTTCGGCACCGCTTCGATAAAAACGACATCGTCGGGCAGCCACCACTTCGCGACCCTCGAAGCTAGAAACTCGAGAATCTCCAGCTTCGTGATCTGATCTTTAAATTCCGGAAGCGGAGCGACGCAGGCGATCGGCCGCTCCTGCCATTTTGGGTGGAACACTCCGATCACGGCCGCTTCCATCACTTTGGGATGCGCCATGATGGCGTTTTCAAGATCGACGCTGGAGATCCATTCGCCGCCGCTCTTCACCAGGTCCTTGGTGCGATCCATGATCTGGATGTAGCCTTCAGCGTCGATGGTCGCCACGTCGCCTGTCCGGAACCAGCCGTCCATGAAAGCGTCCTCGCTGCGCGGATCGTTATAGTAGCCGCTGGCAATCCACGGCCCGCGGATCTGCAACTCGCCCATCGTGGTTCCGTCCCAGGCGAGCTCTTTGCCGCTCTCGTCCACGATTCGGACGTCGACCCCCGCAAGCGGCATCCCGTGCCGCGCGAGCACATCCAGGCGCTCGTTGGCGGGGAGCCGTTCCAGATTGCTCTTAAGACAAGTTACGGTCGCGATCGGCGTGGTCTCTGTCATGCCCCACGCCAGCATAAACTCGATTCCGTATTTTTTCTGGTACAGCTCAATGAATTGGCGTGGCAGCGCGGAACCGGCCGCCGCGATCGTTCGCAAACTCGAAATGTCATGCGGGTTCGATTCCAGGTAGCTGTACAAACCCATCCATAGTGTCGGCACACCGGCCGTAAACGTTGCGCGTTCGTTCTGAATCAAATAGGCGATATCGGCGGGTTGGAGCAACTTTCCGCTGAAAACCATCCGCGACCCGGTCATGACGCCGGCAAACGGGATGCCCCAGCCGTTGGCATGAAACATCGGAACCAATTGCAGAATGGTGTCCCTCTCGCTCAGTGCAAAACTGTCGGCCATGCAGGTTCCGTAGCTGTGCAGGAACAGCGACCGATGCGTGTACAGCACGCCTTTCGGATTGCCTGTAGTTCCCGACGTGTAGCAAGTAGCCGCCGCGGTTTTTTCGTCAAGTTCCGGCCACGGATAAGGCGTCTCCGGCGCGGCATCGAGATCCAAATCGTCCAGCACCACGATTTGGCGTACGGATTTCAACTCGTTGCGGATCGGCTCCAGAATTGGCAGTAGAGAAGCATCGACGAAAATGATCCGCTCCTCGGCGTGATTGATAATGAACGCCAACTGGTCGGAGGACAGCCGCAGATTCAGCGTGTGCAATACAGCCCCGTAGCAGGGAACGGCGAAGTAGAGTTCCAGATGCCGGTAGCTGTTCCAACACAGCGTACCGATCCGGTCGCCCGGTTGCACTTCGAGTTCCTTGAGTACGTGCGCCAGACAGTGAACGCGCCGGTGGAAATCGGCGTACGTGTACCGGTGCATCGATCCGTCGTCGAGGCGGCTGGCAATTTCTTTCCGGGGGTACAGCTTCGCGGAACGTTCAAGAACGTGCTTGAGCGTCAACGGGTAGTCCATCATGAGACCAGTCACGATGGGTACAGCGTACAGCTAGCGGGCTATGGAGCGCAATTGGAAGTCGTTTAAAAAGGAGGGTCTCACCGAGAGAAAGACCCTCCTTCCCTCCTCCGACTACCTGTTTGCAGGTCTCAGGATAGTAGTGAGGCAGGCGAGGGGTTCGTTTCACCAGGTAGGGGCCGCCGGCGCATCAAAAGGGTTTCGCTTCGGGAGAAACGCCACATGAATGGTGTAACTGCCGGCGGCCTAAACTATTTGACTGACAAATGCGTCAACTAGTTCCCGGTTTGTAACAAGAAAATTCGAATCTAGAGCGGTTTAGCGGCGATCAGCGGTGCCCGACCTCTGTCTATGTTCACCGGATTACGTAGCGGCTTACCAAACCCTTCGAAGGCGACCTCCATAATGTCACCTTGCTTAAGTTCGATGCCGGCGCCGAAACTGAACGCGTCTGCTCCGAAGAAATGGATGTGAATGTCGCCCGGCCTACGATGCTCGTCGAACTTAAAGTGATGGTGTTCCAGGTTGGCGAGCGAATGCGCCATGTTTTCTTCGCCGCTCTGGATGGCTTGCGACCATAGCGTCTGACCGTCGCGCTCGATGCGAACGACGCCGGGAACATTACTAAAGTCGGGGTCGGTGATCAGTTCGGGACCGATAGAGCAATTGCGGAGCTTCGACGGCGCGAGGTAGAGATAATTTTGCTTTTCCAGACGATGATCGGAAAATTCGTTCGCCATGGTCATGCCGACGCGGCGCGGCTGGCCGGTTTCATCGATGAGGTAGACACCGGCAATCTCGGGCTCTTCGCCGCCATCTTGAGCGTAGGAGGGTGTTAGAAGCGGCTCGCCGTGCGCCCGTAAAATGGAGCCGTTTCCTTTGTAGAACCATTCCGGCGCCACGCCGATGGCTCCCGGTTCCGGACGGCCTCCTTCGAGGCCGGAGAGGTACATTTTCATGCTGTCGGACAGGTCCTCGCGTTTGGCGTGCATGGCGTCGCGATTCTTCGCGCTGGCTTTGTGTGTGAGGCCGGTACCGGAGACGAGGCAGCGAGCCGGTTCCGGGTGCGTGAACGGGACGAGCAGTCTCCAGCCGGATTGGAGCCGATAGATCGGTTCGTAATCGAGAGTTTCGCTGGAGCGGTTCTCGCTCACGGTTTGGGCAACGGAAGTGGACGCTCGCGCGAGGTCGTAAATCGATTCGTAGCGATCAAGGAGCCGAATTACATCGTCTTCGACCAGGCCGACGCGCTGTTCGCCGGCGGGACTTCGGAGCTGAACGAGGCGCATTTATTTGTACGCCGGGATTCCGGTGACACGCTCGCCAATCACCAGCGTGTGGATGTGATCGGTGCCTTCGTATGTTTTGACGGTTTCGAGATTGCACATGTGGCGCATGATGGGGTACTCGTCCATGATGCCGTTGGCGCCGAGCAGATCGCGGCTGAGGCGGGCGCATTCGAGCGCCATGGCGACGTTGTTGCGCTTGAGCATCGAGATGTGCGCCGCTTCGATTTTGCCCTGATCTTTCAAGCGGCCGGTATGCAATGCCAGGAGCTGCGCTTTGGTAATTTCCGTGATCATCCAGGCGAGCTTTTCCTGAACCAGCTGGTGCGAAGCGATCGGCTTGTTGTCGAACTGTTTGCGCGCCAGAGTGTATTGGCGAGCTGCTTCATAGCAATCCATGGCTGCACCGATGACGCCCCAACCGATTCCGAATCGCGCCTGCGTGAGACAGCCCAGCGGCGCCTTCAGGCCCTTTCCGCACGGAAGCATGCTGGACGCCGGGACGCGGCAATCGGAGAAGGACAGGCTGGAAGTGACCGAAGCTCGCATGGAAAGCTTGCCGTGCAGATCGGAGGCGCTGAATCCTGGTGTTCCTTTTTCCACCAGGAATCCACGAATGCCTTCTTCGGCGCGCGCCCAAACTACCGCGATGTCCGCCATGGATCCGTTTGTGATCCAGGTCTTTTCGCCGTTCAATATCCATGAATCGCCGTCCTGGCGGGCTTTCGTCAACATGCCGGCGGGATTCGATCCGAATCCGGGTTCGGTTAGTCCGAAGCAGCCGACGGCTTCGCCCGATTGGAGTTTCGGGAGCCAGCGCTGCTTCTGTTCTTCCGATCCGTAGGTGTAGATGGGATACATCACGAGCGCGCCCTGGACGGAGGCGAAGCTGCGCAGTCCGGAATCGCCGCGCTCCAGTTCCTGCATCACCAGGCCGTATTCGACATTGTTCAAGCCGGCGCATCCGTAGCCTTCGAGATTGGCGCCCAGGAATCCAAGAGCGCCGAGTTCGGGGATCAGGTGTTTGGGAAAAATGCCGTCGCGATAGGCTTCGCGCACGACCGGAATGACGCGGTCTTCCACGAACTGCCGGGCGGTCTGGCGGACGAGCAGTTCCTGTTCCGAAAACTGAGAGTCGATGTGGAGGTAATCGACGCCGGAGAAACGAGCCATGACCTAAGTGTAGCGACCATGGCGGCGGAGGATTTCGATAATTGGAACGTAATCTATTTCCGGATTATGCTCAGCCGACCACAAGGCTTGCCCTAATGGCGTGGCGCCGTACTCGTTGAGCGCTTCGAGCGATGCGCCGTGTTTGAGGAGTAGCTTGATGGTATCGAGTTGTCTACCGATAATTGCCCAGTGCAAGCCAGTCTCTCCCGTGACGCCGGCGTTCAGGAGGAACTCGACCACGTCATTTCTGCCATACTCGCACGCCCACTTGAAGCCCGACTCCATCTCGTCTTTCGGCGCAGTGTTAAGCAGGGTCTTGACCAGATCGAGCCCACCCACGCCGGCGGCTCCTTCGAGATCCAGGCGCGCGCCATGAGAGGCGAGAAACGCGGCGGCTTCACCATGGCCGTTGTGGAGCGCAGCGATGAGCGGGGTCGATCCGCCTGCGACGCCGTTCACATCGGCGCCATGTTCGAGCAGGAGTTCCAGAAGAGCGATTTGTACTCCGGCGCGTTTGGGATGGATGCTGCTGGCTATCAGACCCAGCGTCGTGTCTTTTCCGTACGAGTCTGCTATGGCGTCGACTTCGGCTCCGGCGTTAAGAAGCAGCTTCGCGATTGCGGCGGCGTTCGCAGGCGTTTTCTGACGGTAGTTTTCGAAGCCGTTGGCCGAGATGTAGTGGAGCAGTGTTGCACGATGTACTCGTGTCGAGCGTTGATGGATGAGTTTCGGGTCGTCGTTTAACAGAGATTCGAGCGTGGCGCGATCGCCGGTCACGATTGCATCGGCTGCCTGCTCGAACTTCGAGACAGGAGAATTTGAGCTGCTGAGACCTTCGATGTGTTTTGCGAATTTCGGCCAACTCAGGAAGCCGTGTTCGCGGGCGATTTGCAATTGCGCGTCGGCCAGTTTGAGATTCGTCGCGCTGGACTTCAGGTCCTTCGCTTGTTTCTTGTATTGCTCCAGGTTGGGACGAGCCGGCAGAGGCTTGAGATCGGTGGTGTTCATTTACGAACTTCCTTTCTAAATTGCGCCTGGAGTCCGCACGAATCAGGCTGAAAGAATGTTCGTAAAACGAATCGTACTGCTGAAGGTGGGCACGGCCCTTTCCGCGGACTGGTTGCGCCCTTCGCGCTATACGTAGATTAGCAGCATGCGTACATCACGAGCACGGTCCTTTTTCTATGCTTGTGCATTTGTCGTTGGAACTGCATCGGCACAAATCCGGATCAAGCCGCTCTTAGAACTGGACAGCGAAACGAGCGATGGCAGCTTGTCGCCGGATGGGAAAACGCTTGTCTTCGAGTGGTGCAAGCCGGATTATTCCTGTGATGTTTATACCCGGCCGGTCGCCGGGGGCAGTGCCCGGTTCTTGGCTGGAAGAGACAGGGAGGAAGGGGTTCTGACGTCTCCGCGATGGTCCCCTGATGGCAAGAAGATCGCGTTCACCCGGGTATACGCGCACTTCGATAATAGGTTGTTTATTCGCGATTTGGGCCATGGTTCAGAAAAACACTTGGGCACGATCTGCGATAGTGCGCTCGAGAGTAGTTGGAGTCCGGATGGCCGTTTTCTTGTCGCCAGCGTTTATATCAGCGCGGCGCTTTCTGAGTGCAGGCCTGAACTATTTTCTGCCGAAACGGGGAAACGCGTCCGCAGGTTGGCTCCAAAAGGAGGCGCGTCTGCCTTTTCTCCCGATGGCCGCAAGCTGGCGTATGCCGATGGTTCAACGCTTAAGCTGGTGCGGCTAACTGATTATCTTCCGAATGAGCCGCCGACGACGATTGCGCGTGAGCCCCGCGAAATATCGGCAGTGCATTGGACACCAGACGGGAAGCAGATCATCTATGAGACTTCGGGCGATGTCTCTTATCTACGGCGTCTGAAGCTCGGGCCGGGAGCGCGGCCTCAAACAATTCCTGGGCTTTCTGATACACTTTCGATCACTCAGTTGCTAACTGGCGGGAGGGCGCTCGCGACTGAAACAACTCGGGTCGAAGCACTCTGGCGAGCCGATCTAAAATCGACACCGCCGAAAATAGAAACCGTGGAGGACTCAGGCTGCTTCTATGGAGCGCCTGGTTGTTCGCCGGATGGACGCGCTCGTGTTTTCATCACTACGCGGACTGGTATTTCGGAAATCTGGGTCGCGAACGCCGATGGAACGAATGAGCGTCCATTGGTCCGAGCTATCCCGGGTTTCACTAATCCAGTTGACGATGGCGCACCGAGCCTGATCGGTTATTCGCCGGATGGAAAATGGGTCGCTTTTACGACATTTCCGCGACATGGCAACGCTGACGTCAGGTCTTATCTTTACGTGGTGCCCTCGTCCGGCGGAAATGTTCGCCGACTGGCTAAGGACGCTTACGCCTTAGACTTCCCCACGTGGGCTCCGGACAGCAAGGCGCTTTATGGATCGCAGGGTTGGCCAGTCAACGATCAGGCTCATGGTCTGGAGTCGCCCCAAGTGCGAGTTGACATCTCAGATGGGAAAATTGTAGGTCTCGGCGCTGACGGCATGTGGCCGCGAGTTTCACACGATGGCAGGTTTCTGTACTTTTTCACGACCCCATACCCCGAGTTGTGTCGAATACCGATCGCGGGTGGCGCTGAGGAACACTTTTTGACTCAAGCCAAGCTCTGGTGGGTAAGCGTTGCAATCGGATCGCGATATTTGTACCTGTTCGAAGAGCCCAAGCAGGGAAAAGGCGCCGGTAAGATTATTCGCTTTGAGCCGGAGACCAAGAAGTCTGTCGCGCTGGCGGATATTTCATTCAGTCCCCAATCCGCTTTCCTGTCGCCCGACGAGCACTACTTGTATTTCAGCCAGGAAGGAGATCCCAAAGAACGAGTAGTGATGGTCGAAGGTCTCTTCTGACCACGCGGCGACCTCCGATTCGTTGTTCACTCAAACCAGTTCGATGCGCAGATCGCGGCCGATGGCGTGTGCGGCGCGGGATAGAGTCTGCAGCGTCACCGAGGCGTTGGCAGGATCGAGTAGACGATCAAGGGCAGCGCGGCTTGTCTTCATTCGTCGTGCCATCTCAACTTTGCTGATTTTTTCTTTTTGCATCGCTTGTTGAACTTGCCAGGCGAGCGTCTCTTTCAGCGCGACTGCGCGTGTTTCTTCCAGGACGCCTTCTTCTTTCAAGAAGTCTTCCAGCGAGGGACCGATATGCTTGTTGCGCTTTTTCATTTCGTGACCTCCTTCATTCTCTGTTTCGCCAGAGTCAGGTCGTCCGCAGGCGTTTTATTCGTCTTTTTGATGAACCCCGTGCAGCACGACGAGCATTCGTCGTGAAAGCTGTACCCGCATGAGGTCGAGTGCGGTAAAAACCGGACCTGCATCTCCGGGTTTCGTTCATCTCGCCTCAACCACTCCATTATGTACCAAAAGTGGTACAGCGTCCAGTGACGTTTCGCCGCTAAGCGGTCCTGGTGACGGGACTCTCATATAATCGACTCGAATGCCTGAGCCGTTGTTTTTTGCCCTGGCGCTGCTGGTCAGCTACTCGGTCGTGGTGGTTGAAATCCTTATGCTGCTGTGGGCTTGGCGCCAATCGCGTCTGATGCCTTCGTGGGGTGCTCCGCAGTTCGGGGCTGTTGAGCGTTTCTTGAAGAGGGTGGGGAAGCGTAAGGGGCTTTCGATTCTTGTTGTGTTTCTGGCAGCGCTGGTGGGGCGGGCGCTTTTGATCCCGGTCCTGCCGCTCCGGGCGCCGAGGGTCACCGATGAATTCAGCTATTTGCTTGCGGCGGATACTTTTGCGGCCGGCCGTTTGAGCAATCCGACGCATCCGATGTGGCGGCATTTTGAGAGCATCCACATTCTGCAACAGCCGACGTATTCGTCGATGTATCAGCCGGCGCAGGGAATGATTCTCGCGGTGGGGGAAAAATTGGGCCACCCATGGATCGGCGTTTATCTGAGCGTGGCTCTGATGTGCGCGGCGGTTTGCTGGGCCTTGCAAGGATGGCTGCCGCCGGCCTGGGCACTGCTTGGAGGATTGCTGGTCGTAATACGGCTGGCGCTATTCAGCTATTGGATGAACAGCTACTGGGGTGGGGCCGCATCGGCCATCGGAGGCGCTTTAGTTCTGGGAGCTTTGCCACGCTACATGCGATCACAGAAGATTCGCTACTCGATCGTGATCGGACTCGGCGCGGCTGTTCTGGCTGCCAGCCGACCTTATGAGGGAGGGGTGTTGTGTGTAGGAGTTGGCATCGTCCTTTCGATGTGGACGATCGGAAAAAACCGGCACCCGATTTTTGCTTCACTCGTGCGGTTTGCGGTCTCCGACGATGCTCGTCGTCGCAATCGCCGGGGCAGGTCTGGGCTACTACTTTTTCAAGGTCACGGGCAGTCCGTTTCGTTTGCCGGAGGAAGTGCAACGGGAACCGTATGCGATGACGCCGATTTTTCTTTGGCAATCGCCGGGACCCGTGCCCACTTACCGGCACAAGGCGATGCGGGATTTCTATGCGGGGTGGGAACTGAGTATCGTTCCCGAAATCCGATCTTTCAAGGGTTTGTTGTGGAACGCGACCAAAAAGCTGATCAGCATCTGGATCTTCTATTTCGGACCCGCGCTTACGGTTCCCTTGCTGTTTTGGCCCGCTGCGATCAGGGATAAGAAGATGAGGGGGTTAGCGATCATCGGCGGTATCGCGTGTATTGCATTGGCTATCGATGCCTGGTTTTATCCGCATTACGCCGCTCCACTCACGGCGCTTCTCTTCGTTCTCACGATGCAGGGGATGCGCCATCTTCGGGTGTGGCAGAGGAGCACACACCGGGGGCTTTTTCTATCCAGGGCGATTCCGGCGATTTGCATAGCCACCATTGCCGTGAGGATCGCCGCGCAACCGGTGCGCGTGTTCTTACCGCCCGATCAGCCGCCAACCTGGTTTTCCACGTCGGAAGGAAACACGGATCGGGAACGAGTCCTTGCGAAACTGTCCGCCATGGACGGGTTGCAGCTCGCAATCGTGCGATACGGGCCCGAGCATACTGCCGTGATGAACGAATGGGTTTACAACAATGCCGATATCGATCGATCAAAAGTCGTGTGGGCGAGAGAAATGGACGCAGCCAGCAATCTCGAACTGATTCGATACTTTTCGAATCGCCACGTCTGGCTGGTCGAGCCGGATGAGATTCCGGTCAAGGTCTCGCCTTATCGACAGCCGTAAGAAACAGACGAGCGTCGTTCTTCCACGCTCGACTGTTGGTCTATCAGGAACTGTGCTAACGCGTCTCGCGTTCGACGGTACGCCGCTTCGGCCGCCTCGACGCGATACTGCAGGTTTTCGAATCCGTGGCCATCGACCGATTTGAGTATAGTCACCTCTCTGCGCAATCTCTCGAACGCTTCGTCGTAAGCGATTCGTAATTCTTCGAAACGATCCAGGGTTGGCATGCTCCAGTCCTACAGATTAGACGAGCGAGGTCGCTCGAAAGATCGAAGAGAGTTGCGGAAGGTGGGAAATAACGAGCGAACGGTAGGATTGATTACTCGAATGGGTAGCGGCGCCGAAGCACCGCTACCCTGATTCACTGAATTGAAAGATTTAGCGAGGCTGGCCTACATATTCGAAGACCAGCGAGACCGAACTGGTATTGCCGGCCGCATCGGTTGCTGTAAGGGTGATGGTATATCCACCGGGAGCCGGGAATTGGACGTCGATCGTGGCGGGATTGCCGGTGCTCACGAACGCGACGGGCGTACTCGATGTCCATTTGTAGGTCAGAGGAGCGGTCCCTCCAGTACTGCCACTCGCATCGAGCTGAAGCGGACTGGTGGAGATCTGATAAACCTGTCCGGGCTGCCCGAAGCTGCCGTTGGGGAGTTTGATCGTAGCGGTGAGCCCTCCAGAACCGGTACCGGTTCCAGTTCCGGTGCCTGTCCCAGTTCCAGACGGGAAGGTCAACGTTCCCGTAGCGCCTTGCGACCATTCGACGGCGATACCGGAAATCACGACGGCAACATTATTGATTACGGGCGGAGTGTCTGTTGTGTATCCAATCGAAACGGCGGCGGGCGCTCCTACGAAACTGCCGTAGGCTCCAGTGGGGCTGCCGGTTACCTTCCCAACCAATAAGACGGACGGGGTGGGAGTGCAACTGAAGATCCATTGGGTGATGCCAATAGTTGTTTGCTGCACCGAGTTCTGCGCCGTGATCCCACCAGCGGGTGTCGGGACCGGCGAGCCGGTGGGGACGACAAACACGGTAGACGTGATCGAGTTGGTCTGTGAGTTGTAGATCAGAACCTCGTGGATTTCCAATGCGCCTCCAGCTATCCCGGCGAGTACGCTCGACGGGGCATTGGGAGTCAAAGTGGTCAAAATATCTGTGAGCGGGACTACGCGCTCAACATTTAGCGCCGTCAAGCTCGTCGGCGCGGTTGTACAGGTTGCCGGCGTAGTTCCCGTCGACGTCGTCTGCGCGCCGGCGATCATCGACAGAGCGATAGCCGCGCAAGATGCACCCAATCCATTCCAAAACTTCATGTCGTTCTCCTCTTGTTATCTGTTAAATACATCCCTAACTCCACTAAGTACTGGGCCGTGCTGCTCCACATTGAGCATGCAACCTTACAATAAGGTCGCAGCCGTACTGGAACCAGGGCCGGAGCCAGTCGCGATTTTACTATAGTCCGACGCTTCAACAAAGGGGGGTGCTACATCCGCACTCAAGATTCCTGTATTCAAAGTCATGGAAACCCGAGACGTTTACGCGGGGTCCAAAGTAACGGATAATAAATACAGCACCACGGAGTGCGGTCCCGTCATATAGTTTTAGGAAGGTCCCATGCTCAAACCAGCAGCGCTGGTCGCCGTCGTACTCTGCTCGACGGGCTTCGCGCAAACTCCCGATCCGGCTCCCGTACGTCCACACGCCGGGAAGGTCCAAATTTTCAAAGAATCCGATCTCAGACCCCGCATGAAAGCCTATGCCTGGACAGTGCTTGCGGGCACCGAGCCGGAGCCGATCCCAGTGGAAATCGTAGGCATCCTCAAGAACCAATGGGGGCCCGGGCAGGACATTATTATTGGCAAGATGGGCGGCAAAGCGATCCGAACCAATGTCGCGGGCGGCATGAGCGGAAGCCCGGTTTATATTGACGGGAAGCTCGTGGGAGCCGTGGCGCTGCGTCTGAGCGTGTTCTCTCCGGACGCGATCTGCGGGATTACGCCGATCGAACTAATGACGGAAGTGAACGGATTTGACCAGAGCCGTCCGACCGACGCGCGAGTTCCTGGAAGCGCTGGAAACCAGCGCGCGGCGGTGAGCCTGCCCGGAGACATGCTTCGCAATGTTGTTTCAGCCGGCGGGGGTGGGAATTTCGGAGCCGTTCAGACCATGGTGCCGATCGAAACGCCCCTGGCGTTTGCGGGATTCGACGACAGCGCGCTGCGGGAATTCGGACCGTTTTTTCAGCAGATGGGAATGACGGTGGCGGGCGGTGGTTCCTCCAGCACGATGCAAAGCGCGAAGCCGGCCGCTGGATGGCAGAATGCGCTGCAACCCGGCGATGCGGTAACGGCCGTGCTGGTGTCGGGCGATATGAGCGTCAGCGGGATGTGCACGGTGACGTACAACGATGGCAAGAACGTGCTGGCTTGCGGTCACTCTATATTTAACCTCGGGCCGGTGGACATGCCGATGGCCAAAGGCGAGGTTCTGATGACGCTGGCATCGCAGTTCCAGCCGAATAAATTTGGGAATGCGACGGAAATTGTCGGAGCGTTA
Source organism: Bryobacterales bacterium (assembly GCA_963802915.1). Lineage (GTDB taxonomy): Bacteria > Acidobacteriota > Terriglobia > Bryobacterales > Bryobacteraceae > JAICMB01. The sequence goes on along the minus strand of CAWDKQ010000012.1, from coordinate 391,872 downwards.
CATCAGGACCGGCATAGCGCCATCATGGGCGTGATGGGCGCCACCGCGGACATGGTACCGGTAACGCTGCATGTTCGTTCGTTTGACGACGGGAACACCATGCGGAAGCAGAAGGATTTCCATTTCAGCGTTTTTGTTCAGCAGAAGTGGACGCCCTACCTGATGATGATGACGCTGTTCAACTCTGTTTCGGGACTGAATGAATTCGCCGATGAAGCCACTTATCGTGTGAACGGTAAGGTCACGCTGGACGGTGAACAGGACCTTTCGCTCTCGACGATGCTCGCTCCGGGCGAGATGCCCGCACCCGCGCCCATGCTGTTAGCGGGGTGGTGGGGCGATAAATTCAACCGGCTGTTCCTCAACTCCGTTCACACGCCGAAGCTCAAGAGCGTTGACGCGACAATCGACCTGCTGCCCGACCGGCGCGTAGCCACGGTCGAGAATGCCTGGGTGCCCAACGCCGAAGTGGATGCGGGTTCCGTGGTTCCGATTAAAGTTTTTCTGCGGCCTTATCGCGGCGAACGCCTGGAGCGCGATTTCGATCTGAAGATTCCAGCGGGGCTCTCGAAGGGAGAACATCGCATTTTGTTGAGCGATGCCGACACACTGAACCGGATGCAGAGCCTGGCGAGCGCGTCGGACCGTTTCATGGATATTCCGCAAGAGGTTTCGCTGATCAACCAGGAGCGGACAAATAACAAGCTTTACATCTCGTTAGTTGAACCGCGTCCGACAGTCTATTACGAAGACAAATCTCTTCCTGCCCTGCCTGCGTCGGTTATGAACGTGATGCAGACAGGACGCACGGCGAGCCGTCATTTCGCGAGCTCGCCGGAAAGCGCCGTGGAGCAAGGCAGTATTCCATTCGATCTTGCGATCAACGGCAGCTACACGCTTAAGATTACGGTGAAATAAGTCCATTGAACATTAAACGTGCTCTCCCAGGGGTCGCGCTTGCGGCGCTCGCGTTCAACCTCTATGCCGTCGAAACGAAATTCTGGCAGCAATCCGACGACGGCGACTTCGAAAAAGGCACTTTTGAAAATATCGCGCTGAGAAGCGACGGCCGGATGTTTCTCGCTCCGGCGGTTCGAGAAGTTTTCGATTCTTCAGTTCCCTACCTTTGGGCAATCGCGACAGATTCCAAGGGCGACCTGTTTACCGCAGGCGGAGGAACCGGCGCGGGCAGGTCGAAGCTGTTCGAGATTTCGCGCGACGGCAAGACGCGAACTCTCGCGGAGCTCGAGGGGCTCGAGATCCATGCGATCGCAGTCGATTCGCATGACGCCGTTTACGCGGCGACCGATCCGGACGGGAAGATCTATAAGGTCTCTCGCGACGGCAAGAGCCAGGTGTTTTTCGATCCACACGCGAAGTACATTTGGGCGATGGCGTTCGACGCGTCCGGAAACCTGTATATCGCAACCGGGGATCAGGGCGAGATTTTCCGGGTGACGCCAAATGGCCAAGGATCGGTGTTCTTCAAGACGGAGGAGACGCACGCCCGTTCGCTGGCGATCGACCGTAACGGGAACCTGATTGTCGGCACGGAACCGGGCGGCTTGATTCTGCGCATCAGTCCTTCCGGCGCGGGATTCGTGTTGTATCAATCTCCGAAACGCGAGATTACCGCGGTCGCGATTGGAAACGATGGAATGATTTATGCCGCCGGCGTCGGTTCGCGCCAGGCTGGACCGGCGATCAGTCCACCGATCTTACTTCCGACGCCGGAGCCTTCGCCCTCACCTTCGGCTACAACCGTTACCGTGCAACCGTCAGGGAGATCGTCAGCGCTGATGACGCCTCCGCCTTCCTTTACGCCCACTTCCGTAGCGGGCGGTTCGGATGTGTATCGAATCGATCCGGAGGGGTCGCCGCAAAAGGTGTGGAGCAATTCGACGGATATTGTTTATGCCATCGGGTTCGATGGAGACGGACGTCCCTTGTTCGGAAGCGGCAATCGAGGGCGCGTGTACCGGCTGGATACGGATCTTTTAAATACGCAGTTGCTCAACCTGGCGCCGACACAGGTGACGAACTTCGCGCGGACTCCCGGAGGCGGTATTTACGCGATCACCGGCAATATCGGAAAGGTTTATCAGATTGGCCCGGGGCTCGCGAAGACCGGGAAGTTCGAAAGCGAGGCTCTGGATGCCGGCTCCTTCGCATACTGGGGCCGGCTGGCTTTGCGCGGCTCGGACTCCGGTATCGCTGTGCGAACGCGCAGCGGCAACGTGAACCGGCCGGTGAACAACTGGAGTCCTTGGGCTGCTGTGCCGCTGCATGCTGGTGGCGATGAGCTGAGCGGGCGGGTGGCGTCGCCATCGGCGCGATTCCTTCAATACGAGATTTCTCTCAGCGCGCCGGGTAAAGAGGCCACGCATGTTTCCTCGGTCGAAATTGCCTATCTCACGAAGAATGTCGCACCGGCGATGGAAGAGATCGAGATCACGCCTCCGAATTATAAATTCCAGCCGCAGAGCTCGCCGTCGACACAGTCCACCAGTATCACGCTTCCTCCGCTGGGACAACAACACGTTTCGACGTCGAGCCTCTCGCTCGATACCAGCAGCTCGCAAACGATGAACTACGCGAAGGGTTATATCGGGGCGCGGTGGCGTGTTCGCGATGAGAACGGCGACACGCTGGTGTACAAAGTCGAGATCCGAGGGCGCGGCGAGACCGATTGGCAACTCCTTAAAGACAAGCTTAAAGAGAAGGAATATTCTTGGGACAGCACGGCGTTTCCAGACGGCGAATACGAATTGCGGGTGACTGCGTCCGATTCTCCGAGCAATCCGCCCGGTGAAGCACTCAGTTCTTCGTTAGTCAGCGATCCGTTTCTGATCGACAATACGCCTCCGCAGATTACGGGACTCACGGCTACTTCGAATGGCAAGCACATTGAAGTGCGCTGGAGCGCTAAGGATGCGAGCAGCATTATTGACCATGCGGAATACTCGGTAAATGGCGGCGAGTGGCAGGTTGTCGAACCCGTTACGCACTTGTCCGATTCGCCTGAAGAAGAGTATCGGTTGGTGATCGATCGTGCTTCTACGGAAGAACAGACGATCGCTGTTCGGGTGTTTGATTATTACGATAATCAGGCTGTGGCTAAGACTGTCGTTAAGTAGAGTAGCGGTCGCGAAAATCGCTGGCAGTTCGCCCCTTGCTGACGGGTCCGTGAAATAATCGTCGACGATCTCCGCTTGCTTACGCGCGCGGTTCTGCAGGGGTTGGTAGAAAGACCGCTTCCTCCGGCCGCGGCGCGGGTGAGGTTGGCGTTAGGCTCGCACAGAAGTACAGACTTCGTGGTATTCTACGACCCAAGTAGATCCAGGTCCCCGCTGCACCTGGCAAATTGGTTGGGAAATGGAGTTCACGATGAGCTGCATCTTCAGGCGCACCGCCGCTGCTGCATTGGCGGGCGTAATTTTATTCTGCTTGCCGGTATCCGCTCAGGAGGCCACCGGAAAAATCGTTGGAAATGTAACCGATCAATCGGGCGCAGCGGTTCCCGGCGCCAAGGTTACCGTCACTAATATAGAAACCAACATCAGCCGCGATGCGACGGCGGACACGGTCGGGTTTTACCAGGTGCTGCAACTGCCGATCGGACATTATAAAGTCGTAGCTACCGCACCCGGTTTTGAGAAGACCACAATCCAGGCGCAGACGGCGCTCGAAATCAACAGCACTTTGCGTCTCGATGTGAAGCTGCAGGTTGGCCAGCTCACCGAGGTTGTGATGGTGGAGAGCCGTCCCTCGCTGGTCGAGACGGAGAACGCGACCGTCGGTGGCACCGTGACCGGCGAAGCGATTTTTGAGCTGCCGCTGAACGGACGCAACACGCTCGACCTGCTGAAGACACAGCCTGGCGTCACGCCGACGAATCCCGATTCAGGCGCGGCCGGCGGCTATAGCATTGGCGGGCAGCGGACCGACTCGGTGACATATCTGCTGGATGGGGGTCTCAATAACAATCTCTTAAGTAACGGCGTGGTAGCGAATCCCAATCCCGACGCCGTAGCTGAATTCCGCGTGCTCGAGAGCAACTACAACGCCGAGTACGGCCGTAATGCCGGCGGAATCGTCAGCGTGGTCACCCGCAGCGGCACGAATAGTTTCCACGGCAGCGCCTTCGACTACGTCCGCAACAACGATTTCAACGCCAACAGCTTTTTCAATAATGAGCAGGGACTGCCGGTTCCGATTCTGAAACGCAATCAGTTCGGTGGGACTATCGGCGGTCCGATTCTTAAGAACAAGCTGTTCTTTTTCTTCTCCTATGAAGGCCAACGCCAAACGTCGTTGGACGACAGCCCGGGCAAAGTGACTACCTTCACCCCAGCGGAAGCCAATGGCGATTTCTCGCAGTCCTCGGGCGCGGCCACCGTCGCGGCGTTCTTGACTGCAAATCCTCAGTACCAACCCGATCCGGCGCTGGCCGCCCAGGGCATCATCGCGCCCAGCGCGATCGATCCGGTTGCGAAGGAGTATCTGTCAAAGGGTCTCATCCCGACTTCGCCCACCGGCTTCCTGTTTCCGCAGGCTTCGGGCACCGCGAAATTCGATGAATATCTGGGCAAGCTCGATTTCAACATTTCCAGCCGGGACGTACTCACCGGAACCTTTTCCACACGAAATTACCCGCTCCTCAGCCCGTTTTCAAATGGATCGGATGTCGTTGGTTATCCGACCACCAGCGGCAACACGACTTGGTTCGGCTCCGTCGCTTACACGCACACCTTCAGCCCAACGGTCCTGAATGAAGTACGGGTGACGGCGCAGCGCTCGAATCACGTACAGGCCATCCCCGCGGCCACCGGCCCCACGGCAGCGGAGTTGGGAATTAACATCACGCCCGATCAATCGACAGGCCCGCCGCTCATCGGCCTTTTGGGATCGGGTCTCAACGTCGGCTTCAGCCCGCAGGGTCCCACGAACGAAATCGACAACACCTACGCCTATAGCGACAACGTGTCCTGGACGAAGGGCAAGCACAACATGAAATTCGGGTTTTACTTTTCGCCTTACCAGGACAACACGGTTTACGACTTTTATGTCAACGGCGAATTCTTCTTTTACGGCCCAGGCACCAGCGTGGGTTCGGGCTTGGATCTGGCCGACTTCCTGATGGGTCTGCCGGACGAGTTTCTGCAATTCGGAAAAGCTCCATCAAACATCCGCTCTCATCAGTACTCCGGCTTCGCGCAGGACGAATGGCATGTACGCAAGAACTTGACTCTGACCTTCGGGCTCCGCTACGAATATTCGGAGCCGAAGTTCGATACCCAGGGCCGGTCGTTCTCGTTTATTCCGGGCATGCAGTCGACGCGTTTCCCGAACGCGCCCGAGGGACTCGTCTTCCCCGGCGATCCCGGCGCGCCCAAGGGTTCCAACTTCCCGGATAAGAACGATTTTGCTCCGCGCTTCGGCTTTGCCTGGGACGTCTTTGGGAATGCTAAGACCAGCGTCCGTGGAGGCTGGGGCATGTTCTACGACATCCTGAAGGGTGAAGACAATTTGCAGTTCAACGGCCAGGCGCCGTTCTTCGGGTTCGCGGATGTGTACCCGAATGCCCAACAGGGACCTTCGGGATTACAGGATCCCTATGGCGCGGCCGGAGCGGTGAATCCGTTTCCGTCGAAAACGCCCGCCAAGAACATCGATTTCGGCGCAGCCGGCTTCCTTCCATTCGGAGGCGGCGGCGTCTTTTTTGTCGACCCTCACCTCCGCACTCCTTATGTCTACCAATACAATCTCACCGTCCAGCAGCAACTGGCTTCCGCGATGACGCTCGAAGTGGGATACATCGGCTACACCGCCCATGGGCTTACTGGCCTTGTGGATGTGAACCCATTTATCCTTGGGACGAACACGAGAATGTACGGTAGCAACTTTAGTTATCTGGACGAGTTCCAGAACATCAGCCATGCCAACTACAACGGGCTGGAAACGAGCCTGCGCCGCCAGTTCAGCCGCATGGGTGGCTTCGGTAGCAGCTTTTTCCAGTTCTCCTATACGTGGGGGCATGAATTGGATAACGTTTCCGGATTCCGGCAACGAAACAGCAATGTCCCGTATTACAACCACAACGAATTTTACGCTTCCGGCGACACCGACGTCCGCAATGCCGTCGCCTTCTCGGGTGGCTGGGATCTCCCGTTCGACCAACTGTGGCAGCGCGGTCCCAAGCTGCTCACGCGAGGTTGGAGTCTTTATCCCATCATCACGGCACGAACCGGTTTCCCGTTGGACATTTACGGCGATTTGAGCACCACACGAAGCGATCCGGGGCCCTCCGGCGCCGGCGATGCGGGATATGTCCGCGCCGACCTTGTTGGATCGACAATTCAGACTTATAATCCGAAGAACTACCAGACGCTGACCAATCCCACAGCGGGAGGAGCGAATGCCGGTAACTATTGGTTCAATCCCGGAAACTTCACGGTGGCGAATATCAACAATCTGGATTCGATTGCGCAGCAAGACGCCTCAATGCTCCCCTACCGTACCTACGGCACAACACCTCGCAACGCCCTTCGTGGCCCCGGTAACGTCAATGTCGATCTGGCTCTTTCAAAGCACTTCAAGGTCGGCGAGCGCCTGGACGTCGAACTTCGCGCCGATGCATTCAATTTGTTCAATCACACAGAATTCTCGAATCCGGATACGAATATCGGAGATCCGACATTCGGTCAGATTTCGACTACGATCGCGGACCCGAGCGCATCGGGGTATGAAGCGGGTCGTATTTTGCAGTTGGCTTTGCACTTGAAGTTTTAGGCCGGCAGCGGCTCGGAGTGGGGTTTCTGCAGACGGTGGGTCTTAGGCTGTACGATATCTCTGATGCCACGTCTGCCTCAGTACATCGAAAAAGCGGTTCCGAATCCGCAATCTAATCGCGCGCCCTGGTACACAAACACGGCCCCCAGCTATGCGGGCGTGTTCCTGTGGGTGGTCTTTTATCAGTCCCTCGCTCAGGGCACGCTCGAACATGCCGGCCCGCTCTTTTGCATTGGCTCGCTGATAGTCGCCGCGCTACTCAGCTATTCGCTTTACTATTACGTTCCCGCGATGCTGGGGATGAAGACCGGTTATCCGCTGTACGTGGTGGGCAGTTCCACGTTCGGCACGGCTGGCGGGTACATCATGCCCGGCCTGCTCATGGGACTTTTACAGATCGGCTGGTTTGCGGTCGGGACATTTTATTCGACGACATATATTCTGAAAGGCCTCGGCCGCGATGCTTCGCCGGGGACATTGCCGTTCGCCATCATCGCCGTGCTGTGGGGCTACATCATGGGCTACATCGGCGTGAAGGGGATTCAGTATGTCGCGCGTGTTTCGATTTTTCTGAATCTTATTCCCGCGTTGATGGTCCTGGTGGTGTTCTTTAAGACGGCGGGCGGTATCTCTGCTTATAAGCCGCCGCAGCCGGATCCATATCTTGCTTTCGTGTTACTGCTGCAAGCTGTGATCGGGTTCTTTGCTACCGCCGGAGCGGCGGGCGCGGACTTCGGCATGAATAGCCGCGATGCACGCGATGTGAAGCTGGGCGGTATCGTCGGTATCTCGCTGGCGATTCTCTACGCGGGTGGATTGCCTCTCTTGTCGGTCGCGGGCGCGCATGGCAGCAATCCCGCGCTCTCATTCAACTACGATTCCGTCATTGGGTCGGTAGGAGGGTTTCTGGCCACCACGATGTTCTTCCTGTTCGCCGTGGCATCGGTGGTGCCGGCGTGCTTCTGCGCATTTATCGCGGGGAACAGCTTCTCGACGATGATCCCGGGCGTGCCGCGCTTATCGTCGACAATGGTCGGCGTGACGATCGCGATTGTTCTCGCGATCACCGGTTATGCGGCGAACCTCGCTGTAGTGTTCTCGCTGGTGGGCGCTTCGTTTGGGCCGATCTGCGGGGCGATGGTCGCCGATTATTTCCTATCGGGAAGGAAGTGGGCCGGTCCACGGCAGGGAATCAATTGGGCGGGATATTCGGCTTGGGCGCTCGGGTTTATCGTTGGAATCCTGCCGTTGGGATTCTTGCCTGTTCCCGATTCGTTTAAGGTTTATGCACAGCCAGCGGTGCTCTACAGCTTTCTCACTGGGTTGATCGTGTACACGATCGTCGCGAAGATGGGCGGCGAACCTGAGACGGTGCAGGTTCGCGAGCCGGTCCCGGTCGCGCCGGGCAAACGCAGGGGGAAGGCGACTGCCGATTAGAATGCATAGATGGTACGTATTCTCTGCGTTCTCTTCCTGACCGGCTCGATCTACGCTGAACATTACGAATTGAAAGCCACGCCCAAGACCGTGGTCTGGGGCAACTATGCAGCTTCCAATCCGCCGGTGTTGCGAGTTAAATCGGGAGACACGGTTCGAATGGAGACAGTGTCGACGGGGAGCCCAGCGCGATTTGCGGCGGCGGGGGTCGCGGAGAAAGACATCCCTCAAAATCTCAAGGACATCTTCGACCAGGTGAAGGAGCGCGGGCCGGGCGGCCACGTTCTGACGGGACCGGTTTATATCGAAGGCGCGGAGCCTGGGGATACGCTCGAGGTGCGCATTCAGTCGATCGAGGTCACGATGCCGTTTGCGTATAACGCCTTTCGCCCCGGGGCGGGATTTCTTCAGGACGATTTTCCGCAATCGCACATGAAGATCATTCCGCTCGACCGGGAACGCATGATCGCGCATTTTTCGGATTCGATCGAGATTCCGATGCATCCATTTTTCGGCAGCATGGGAGTTGCGCCTCCGGAAGCCAATGGCAAGATCAATAGCGCGCCGCCGTGGATCCATGCCGGCAATCTCGATAACAAAGAGCTGGTGGCTGGGACGATTCTCTACATCCCGGTACACGCGCCGGGCGCGCTGTTCGAGGCCGGCGACGGTCACGCGGGACAAGGCGACGGCGAGGTGGACATCACGGCGATGGAGACGGCGCTGACCGGGACGTTTCAGTTTGTGGTGCGCAAGGACATGCATTTGCGGTGGCCTCGCGCGGAGACGCCGACGCACTACATCGTAATGGGGCTGAACGAAGACCTGACGGAAGCCGCAAAGCTTGCCGTTCGGGAAGCGGTCGATTTCCTGGTGACGGAAAAAGGGATGACGCGCGATGACGCGTACATGCTGGCGAGCGTCGCCGTGGATTTCTGCACGACGGAATTGGTGGATGGCAACAAAGGGGTCCACGGAATGATTCCGAAGGCGATTTTCAAGAAGAACGCAGCGCGTTAACATCTACCCATGAAGATGCTTCTGGGATTCGCGTTTGCGTTGCTTCTGAGCGCTGAATCCGCGCACGTGATGAAAGAGGTTCCAGAGGGCCGGGTGGCGAACCCCAGGCCATACGGGACCGGCTATGTTTTGAGGACGCGGTGTCCAGTGATTCCGGGCACAATTCATCTGAAAGTCGGCGGGCTGCCGTACGAGGAGGGAAAGGATTTCTACGCGGGGGATAAGGACCCGAATCACAATCCATCCGGCCTGGCAGCTAACGAGATCGCGGCGCTGGACTTCGACCTCAGCAAGGCTAAGCGGCACAAGGCGCTGTCGGTGGAGGTGGATTATCAGACGCCGGACGCGGCGTGCGCGGATCGAAAATAGAGGGTGTGTCAGTAGGACACACCGGCCTTTCCAATCGCCTCAGACGGCGGCGCCGGGGCCTTGCTAAGCCTTTTATTTTCAATGGGCTGGTCTGGACATAGGCGTGCACATTCGATGCTGAATTGATGGAGTAACCTTTAAAACCTGGTCCCTCTGATTGCAACAGGCAGAGCGGGGAAGCGAGTGGCCATGACAGGCGTGCTTGCGGGAGCCGGTGTTCTGAGTTTTAACAAACCGCTCATTTCCTCCGTTGGGCAAGTTGCAACAGAGGGCTTTTTTATGTGGGTTACTTCTCCTTGGATTTGGGCTGCCGAGCAGCCGTTCGATCTTACGATCTTGCCGGGATCATCGGTTTCGGTACGTTCAGGCGTTTTCGGTGTAGGAGAGAAGGACGCGGGCCTCGCCGGGAATGAATCCAAGTTGGTCCTGAGCAAGCTGACGCCAGATCCTAGCCCGTCTTGGGCGAACCGCACCGGAGAGAGGCCACTTGATCCTCAGCCAGCGATCCGGTGCGGTTTTTTCTCGCCGCTTGTTACCAAGCTGAAACCTATACTACATCAAGCATGGATCTTGTTGTATGTATCGAGGCAACGCTTCGCCGTTTCGAGCTCCGGATACGCGCTTCCCTCCTGCTCGATCAAATAGAATTCCACGCCGCCGGTCTTCTCGGCAACCTCAAAGATTTTCTTCCAGGGCGCGACTCCCTCGCCGAATAGGACCTTGTAGCCTTTTTCGGGAGACCAGTCTTTCAGGTGCAGCGAATTGATGCGTCCGGGGTTGGCATCGATCCACGCGACGGGGTCGGACTTGGCTTCGATGCAGGTGCCGACGTCGAATTGCAGCATCACATTTTTCGGCGTGTTGGCGGCGATGACTTCGATGGGGCGTTTACCTTCGAGCGGCGTGAATTCGAGCTGGTGGTTGTGATATCCGGCGCGGAGTCCGGCGGGTTTGAACTGTTCGGAGGCCTTGGTGAGGGTATCGGCGACGCCCTTCCACCCATCGAGCGTGGTGACACGGCCGGCGCTGGCGAAGACCACGAATTTGCTTCCGATGATGTTGTTCAGTTCGATGGCATGCTGAATTCCATCGACGGAAAAAGATTTCGGACCGTTGTGGGTGGAGAGGCAGCGGATGCCGAGATCGTCGAGATGCTTGCGGACCTCTTTGGCGTAGTCAGGGGTCCAGTCGTAATACGGGGCGAAGAACTCGACATCCTGGTAGCCCATTTTGGCGACATCGCGGACGGTACCCATGAGGTCGGTCTTCAACTGGTCGCGGACGGAGAAGAGTTCGAGGCCGACGGGGATTTTCTTATCGCGCGAGGCGGCGGATGCAAAGGGCGCTGCCGCTGCTGCTAAGGCGAAGAGCGAACGGCGGGAGATAGGATTGCGGGTGGTCATTACAAGCGAACGATATCACATTGGGTATCGCGAAAATTGGGTATCGCGAAAACGTTGCCAAGGCGAGCGAAGGCGGAGATTGATCGCGGTTACTCTGAAAACATGACCGGCGACGTGAAGGAAATTGCTCGGGACCAACTCGCAGTAGCTGGAATCCGTGCAGAACAGTGCCTCACGGACACGTTCAAGGAAATCGGCGCAGAAGTCGCGGCCGCTAAGTCAGGAAGAAGTTGCTCTTCGGTGCTATCGTTTACCTCCGCAGTGCTGATCTTTTTTGTTTCCGTTGGTCTCGAGGGGCAAACCAACACTTCCTGCCAGTTCCAAGTAATTGCAGGCCCCCCGGCGACTTTCGGGGGTGACGGTGGACCGGCAACTCAGGCATGGCTATTCGATCCGAAAGGGCTGACGTCCGATCAAAAAGGCAATCTCTACATCGCGGACACGCGCAATAACAGGGTGCGCAAGGTCGGGGTTGATGGAGTGATCAACACCGTGGCAGGTAATGGCACAAGCGGATACTCGGGCGATGGCGGTCCCGCCCTGAAGGCGGCTCTATCCAACCCCGCCGGTCTGGTTGTGGCGCCCGACGGGACGCTGTTCGTGTCAGATACAGGAAATCACGTTATCCGCACACTCGCGACAGATGGGACTATCCGGACCTTTGCAGGGACAGGACATCCTGGCTTTTCTGGAGACGGGCAGCCCGCTCTGGCGGCTGAACTCAACACGCCCGCGGGATTAGCGCTCGACTCAAATGGCCAGCTTTATATTGCAGATTCCGCGAACAACCGCATCCGGAAGGTCGATGGAAATGGATTAATCACAACGGTTGCCGGCACTGGGAATTGCTGTTATGGGGGTGACGGCGGTCCGGCGATTTCAGCCAATATTCATGGTCCGCGCGGTGTTGGAGTTGACGGTCAAGGAAACCTTCTCATCGCCGACACGCTCAACAGTCTGATCCGGGGAGTAGATACGAGAGGCATAATCAGCACTGTCGCAGGCGGCGCTGACACAACGGGAAACACATACCCCGCCTCACCGACAAAAATCTCTTTGTCTTCGCTGGAAGACCTCGCGATCCTGGCCGATGGCTCCGTTCTTCTTCCGGGCCCTGGAGGAATTCTAATCCTCTCAGCGGACCGGGGTTCGATTTCAATTTTCGCAGCGGGGAATCAATTTGGTGCGGTAGTTTCATCGGATAGCCAGGGAGGAGCTTATGCGAATGGATATGGAATTGATGTGATCTGGCGGACGCCGAAGGCAGGTTCCGCAGCGGAGCGCGCCGCTGGGCAGCCATGGTATGGGAGGGGCACGGAAGGAGGACCGGCCATTGGCGCAACTCTCCACACACCGATGGGAGTTGCCGTCGGAAACGACGGCAGTCTTTATGTGGGAGATCATGACAACGGTCGAGTCTTGAAGATTTCGCCTACCGGCACGATCCATGCACTCGCTGAGATCGCCGGCCCCGAGTTCGTCTCAGTCGATGCTTCCGGAAATGTTTTCGTTTCCGATGACGCCAGCCAGGCGATCAAAAAGATCACGCCCCTGGGGGCGGCATCGATTTTTGCCGGGGGAGTCCCCGGGGAGGTGCCGAACCCGGGCGAAGCGCCGCTTCCGGCGACCTCGGTGGGCGTGTACCTGCCATTTGGATTGGTGGCACATCCAGATGGGAACCTCTATGCTTTCGTGCACGACCCCAACCAGTTCACCTCAGCGATCGTCAAAATAACGCCTTCCGGCATGCTGAGCACACTGTTCTTTCCCCAAACGCATGGTCTGCTCAGTCCGATCGACGCTTACCACGGATTGAGCGTCGATGCACAAGGTAACCTCTTGTTTGGATCGAGCGTTTTTTCCAACGGCTCCGCGATTTACCGAATGGATACCAGAGGCAATTTGCTAAGCAGCCTCGGCACCATCCCCGCTCTTAGCGGATACTTATTGGGCTTAGCAGGGGGCGCGTCGGGCGCTGTCTTCTCTTTGGATGCTCTCGGGCGGATCAAACAAATGTCTAGCGGTGGTCTGTTCGCCTCGGTACTTAATCGAGACCTGGACGAGTTCTTCGGCTATGTCGACTACTCGCTTCCGTACTCCTATCGGGAATTCAATATCGATATCGCCACGGATTCGGGAGGCAATCTCTACGTGTCGGAAGCAAACCTACATCGCGTTCTTAAGTTGCCCGCGGGATCATGTCCGGTTCAGACAGGCCCGGTGATCGGCGGGGTCGTCAACTCCGCGAACTTCGACGCGTCCCGTTCACCTACGGGATTTGCTCCCGGAGAATTGATTTCCATCTTTGGGTATTTCATGGGTCCGCAAACCGGCGTGGGGGCAACTCTCGACGCTTCAGGACTCTTTGCGTTCGAACTTGGAGGAGTGAGGGTTCTATTTGAGGGCATACCGGGCGTAGTTCTTTATGCCGGAGCGAGTCAGGTGAACGCGATCGTTCCATTCACGATGTATGGGCGAGACACGGTTCGGATGCAGGTGGAGAACAATGGAATCGAATCGGATGCGTTCACGCTGACGATGGCGGATTCGTCCCCATCCGTATTTTCGCTGCAAGCTTCTGGAGACGTTCGGGATGTTACAGTCTTCAATCAGGACGGCTCTCTCAATAGCCAGACCAATCCGGCGAAGCCTGGATCGGTGGTCGTCGTATACGCGACCGGTTTGGGACGAACTGATCCAAAGGGACAAGATGGCCATCTAGCGACCGCTCCCTATCCCAAACCCCTTCTCCCTCTTACGGCAGATAGCGGGCCGGTGGCGTACGCCGGCGATGCTCCTGGATTGGTGGAGGGCGTGAGTCAAATCAACTTTCTGGCGCCGAGCTCTCAGGGTTCCGTCAGCTTTCAGCAAGGCAACGTGACTTTCAAAGTTTTTGTTTGGGTCCAGTAAATGTTGAGGGGTGCGGCGTGAGTGGCGGAGGGAGATGGCCTGGGGCGTCTCGGCGTCTCGTGTTTAGATTCGAGACGCCGAGCTTTTGAGCGGACTTAGCGCAGTGTCTTAATGCCGGGCTTGAGGCCGGCCGGAATAGGTGCGGCAGGCGGGGCCGGTGGCACGAAGGACGCCGATAGATAATCTCCCAGGCTTGTGATTTCGTCGGGCGTTCCGACGAGCGGAGGCATGAATCGCCAATAGGGTGAATCGTGCTTGTGCTCGTGGAGGGTTTTCAGGAAGTTCGAAATGGCGTCGCGGTTTCGCGCGGCCAGGAGCAGCTTTATGGAGCGATATCCATCGACGGTGTGGCAGGACATGCATTGTCCACGGAACATGGCTTCGCCGCGGGCGAGCCGCGGCGACAGGTCGGTGCGCATCCAGAGTGTGTGCTGGAGGTAGCCGGACTGATTCAGATCTGCAACGGAGCGGACGCGAGTTCCGTTCGCAAACATGTAATGTCCGATCACGTAGGGCTTGCGGAGCAGTTCGCGCGAATACTCCCCTGAGCCGGTTGCGAGCAGAGCGAGGAAGAGCACGGCGAAGGCATGCGCGAGCGTGAACTCCCGTGGATTACGGTACGCGAAGAAGTACACGACACCGATGATGGTCGCCGACGTCATGACGATCACGAGCGCGCTGCGGGTCACCTGCGTGAACATCCCGGAACCGATGGTGGAAACGCCCAAGCTCAACAGAACTCGCTGGGAATCCGGAACGGACCACAAATACCAACCGAGCAGGAACGGCATCAGAACAAACGACGGCAGCAGCCACTTCGAGCTCCAGCGAACGAGCTGCGTCTTCAATGCGGGAAACTTATCTCCGTCGATGCGGCTGGTGGTGATGAGCGCCCAGATACCCGCTAGAGATGCGCAAACCGCCATGCGCAGCAGCAGGCTGGGGAAGTAAGTCGGGTTGAAGAAGGCCGGCCAGAAGCGGCTCGCTTCGTTGCCGGTACCGGCGACTGACAACCAGGAATCGCCCGGCGTCAGCATAAAGGTCAGAATGCCGTTGATAATCGCAAGGGTGCAGAACGACGAACCCGCGTAGAGCCAGCCGACTTTCAGGTGGAGCTTGGGATCGATGCGGTCCCAAGTGTAGTAATAGACAGCGGCTGTGGTGAGCTCGACGATGAAGAACACCCATTCCATGGCCCATCCGAAGACGAAGTTGTGAATGAGGGCGCTGGTGGCCTCGGGGTTGGTGAGGCCGATGGAGAACCAGATGGCGACGCCGGAGACCGCGCCGAAGACGCCGGTCAGGATGAGGAAGAACTTCGCGTGACCGTGCAGGGTCTCACGCCAGTCATTGCGGCCTTCGCGTAAGGCTTTCCGCTCCGCGAGGGGAAGATAGAATCCGCCGCCGACGGCGAAGTGAGAGATCATCACGTGAAAGATGGCAATCAGTCCGATGATCCAGCCGCTACCAAGGAGCGGTACAACCCAGAAAGGATAATTCATGTCAGCCTCGTATCAGTGAATGCCCCAATAACCGCTTACGGTTAGGATGGCGAGCGCGCATACCGCCGCTATGCCGATATAGTGCGCCCTGCGGCCGGTCTGTCCCGCGGAAGTAGAACGGTCATAAAACGGAATCACGAGCCACAGCAACAGGGCTCCATTGAAGAGCACCATCCCCAGAATTTCGCCGGTTGCTCCCGGGACAATTTTTCCCAGAACTTTGAGAGCCTGGAACGCCGGCATGAAATACCACTCCGGATGAATCCCGAGCGGAGCGGGCGTAAGCGAATCCGCCGGTTTGCCGAGGGTCCAGGGAAACATCGATGCGAGGAGCGCCACGACATTCAAAGCAATTAGCCACATGGCCAGGTCTTTCGCGAAGAAATTCGGGAAAAACGGAATCGTATGACGTTGTTCCACCGGTTTTGCCTGCTCCGATTCAGGCACCGCATTGCCGTGCTTCTGGACGAGCCATAAGTGGAAGGCAAGCAATGGAATGAATATCGCGGGTAGGATCACGACATGCAACGCGAAGAAGCGCTGCACGGTGAATTCATTGACGTCCGGACCGCCGCGGATCAGGTCGGCGAACTGATGTCCGAGAAACGGTATGGAGGCGCACATCTGGAGACCGACCTTGGTGGCGAAATAGGAAAGCTCATCCATCGGGAGGAGATAGCCGCTGAAGCCGAACAGAACGGCGAAGATCAGCAGCCCCATGCCGCTGAACCATCCGAACTCGCGAGGCTTGCGGTATGCCTTCATGAAGAAGACGGAAAACATGTGGATGAAAATGGTCAGAACGAGCAAGTTTGCCGACCACGCGTGCGCGGAGCGGATCAGCCAGCCGAACTGCATCTGGAAGGTAATCTGACGAACTGAATCGTACGCCTCGCCGCCGGGGCGATAGTAGAGAAGCAAGAGGACGCCGGTCAACACTTGAACCAGGAACAGGAACAGAGTGATGCCGCCCCAGTAATACCAGAAAGAATGCGCATGCACCGGGACCGTCTTTTTGCGCGCGAATTTCAGCGCTTCGCTGACGCCCAGGCGCTCATCAACCCAGTTGTAAATTGCGGTGCTCACGTTTCCTCCTATGCCCGCGAGACCACGACGCCGTCGGGGACCAGCTTGACGTTGAAGCGCCGGAGCGGTTTCGGCGGTGGCCCGGCGATGTTCGCGCCCGTGGCAGGGTCATACTCTCCGCCATGGCAGGCGCAGTGAATTACGTTTCGATCGGGCTGATATTGGACGGTGCAGCCGAGGTGCGTGCAGACAGCGCCAAGAGCCACCCAGGTGTCGTCACGGTGATGGATCAGCATTGCCGGAGACGGGCCAAATTTAAACATCAACGCCGTGCCCGTGGCGAGCTTCTGGGCGTCCTTGAGGGTGACCTCGGTCACGGCCGCAAGCGCGGCCTGCTGCTCGACCGGCGAGGCGAGATAACGATAAATGGGATAACCGAGGGCGGCGACATAGGCGAATCCCGCGACACTACCGGCCGCGAGGAACATGCGCCGGGTCGCTGGACTTTCGTCTGTTGACGTATCGGTGCTGACTTGGGGGACTACTGGGATGGATGCTTCACTCATGCGACACTCTCCACGACTTTCTTTGCTCTGGCGACAACGGAAATGAGCCAGCCGATTGCGGCGAGGCCGGCCACGAACAAGATTAGAAATATAATGACGACACTCCAGTTGGTTACGACGGGGAGCTGCCACACGTCGAAGCCTTTCGATGCGAGGGTGGCGTCGCGCAAACCGTCGCGGAACAGCGCGACACTCGCGACCAGCACGAAGGCTACGACTACGCCGGCCCAACTGCCGATCGCGCCGAGGGCAGGTTTGAGGAGAGCAAGCGCACCGAGAAGGGCGGCGAGTGCGATGCCGGCGAGCCAGGCATAACGCGCGTAACCGTAGATGGGTTGCAGCCTTTGGAGCACACCGCCGGGCTGGACATCGTAAACGAGTGCGGCAAAACCGAGTTGGAGGAGCGCGCCAACGAGTGCGAGCCCGCCTCCGAGTCTGGTCAGAAAGCGCTTGTCGTCAACGCCGAATGTACTGCGGCTCGCAAGCCATAGCGCCCAGATACCGGCGAACACAGGACCGCCGGCGAGAGCCATGAGCCAGCGCCACATCATGCTGGAGTCGCCCGATGGGAGACTGGTACCCGATTGGCCGGCTGCGTACATGGCCTGCCACGCTTCGGGCCGCAGCATCAGGGTCATATTGCTCACGTAGATTTTTGCGATGGAGATTGCGATCAGCAGGGCGAATGCGCTGCTCCACCATGCCGTTTTCCCTTCTTCCATGCGGGCTGAAAACCGGTACAGCAGCCAATAGCAAAGCATCAACAGCGGGATCACGAGAATCCAGTAGAGGCCGATGACGACGCTGGAGGTGTAGAGCGCGCGGCCATAGAGGACCTGCGCGAAGAGGAGCGGCGGCACTCCCAGATTGATGACGTACGTCATCACGACCGGAAGACGACGCGCAAAGGCTAGCGCCATGGTGCGCGACGCGCTGCTTCGTCCCAACAAATTGAGGCCAGGTACGACCATTAGCCCGCCCAGCAGGATTTGTACGGCCGCAATATGCAGCGCGAACGTCAGCACCAGCAGGCTCTTCATCAGCCATACGGGAGCGGGTAGGGGAATCGGATCGATTGCGGGGAATGAAAACATAGATTTTCAGATGTCGTTGACGGAGATGTCCTGGAACACGCTGAGGCGGTGTTCGGAGTCCCGAGCCAGCGTGTCAATCGTCGCTGAGCCGAGGATTTCGCGCAACCTGGCCTGCGCGTGTTGCCATACCAGATGGACCGCACACCAATTCTGCCTGCCGCACGCCACCGCACCATTTGTTTTGCCGGTACAGAGGTTCAACTGAATAGGACCTTCGATGGCCTCGACGATGTGAAGCAGCGAGATCTCGGAAGGCGGCGCACCGAGTTCGAAGCCGCCACCGGGTCCACGGCGGGAGACGATGTATCCGGCCGGGACGAGCCGCTGCAAGACCTTGGTGAGGAACCCTTCTGAGACTTCCGCCGCCTTAGCCAGTTCCGTAATACTGGCACGGGAACCGGCGGGCAATCCGGCCAAGTGAACCATGGCGCGGACGCCGTAATCGGCAGCGCGAGTAAGCTGCATAGTGTTTTGGAGAGCGATTCCGGACTGACCGGATCTTTCGGGTACGCTTTTCTCGCGCACGGCTCATGCCAGGGGCTTAGCTATTGAAAATACGGGACCACCTCGCTGAGCCTGGGCCAAAACTGAGAAGTTTCGCTCACCCAAATTGCGCTAAAACCGCGTGTCGGGGCGCAGTTCAGCGAATCAGGGGAATGTAGGCGCGGACGTGTGAACGGTAGGCAAGAAACGAATCCTGAAAACGTTCGGAGAGGAGGCGATCCTCGGCGCGGACTCGAATTTCGGTCCCGATCAGGAAGAAGATCAGCGCGGCGACGAACATCGGCCACCACGTCCAGGCGGCTCCGGCGGCCAGCACCATAACCAGCATGGATGCATAAATAGGATGGCGCAGCCAGCGGTACGGACCGGTTTGTATCAACTCGTGATCCTCACTGAGGGCGGCTTCGTAGCGCCATTGCTTGCCAAGATGTCGAGTAGCTGCCCAAACGAGCGCGACGGATAAGGGGGCGAGAATCATGGATGCGATCAGAGAAAGCGGGGACTTTTCGAAACCGGACGGACGGACGTAAGCTCCGATAACGGCAAAACCGATGGCTTGCAGGAAGATGCCCCACCTGGATTCCGGCGCTCGGACGGTCTTTACCTGGCCAGCCGCCTGTCTGCGAGGTTTCAAGAAAGCGAGCGACCACGCGACCAAGCACACGGTCAGTTCCACGAGAGCGACTGAGTGGAGCATTCGAGAATTGGGCGGGCCGAGCGGCCAGAAAACTGGACGTTCAGCCCGCTCAAATGTGGAGAACTAGAAGATCAGCTTCGCCGACAGCTGCACGTTGCGGGGAGCGCCAGGACCGATGCCCGGAGCGCCGAATGCTACGTCGTAGGTTGCTCCGACCTGTCCTAAGTTACTGCCTTGGGCATTGTTCGCCGGTCCGGCGTAGTTCACGAAATTGAAGATGTTGAAAATTTCAGCGCGTATCTGAATCCTCACGCGTTCTTTGATCGGGATGTTCTTGAAAACCGAAAAATCGATCTGGTGCGTGGGAGGGCCGTAAAACTCGTTACGGGTCTCGTTTCCATAGGTGCCTTGGGCGGGAGTTGTGAACGCTGCCGGATTGAACCAGTAATAGGTGCTGGTTGCCCGGTTTGACGCGGGGACGCCCGAGAACGGATTACCGACGACGCTCGCCCTGTCGTTAAACTCCGCAGTTCCGCTGGAATCGATTCCGGAATAGACGGTAAACGGTGACCCCCCGAAGAAGGAGAACAGCGTGTTGAGTTGCCACCCGCCGAGGAGAGCCTTGTATTTAGCCGGCTCCGGGAGCGAGTAGGCCATGAACATGGAAAACGTATTACGAATATCAAAATCCGAATTGCCGTAATCGCACTTCAGGCAATAGCTGTTCTGGGGAATGGTGTGGCGCGCAGCGGACAGGTCGTCGATGGAGTGCGCCAGCGTGTAGGCCAGCTTAGTGGTAAAGCCATGGAAATTGGTGGTCCGTACTGAACTCTGGAACGAGTTGTAATGGCTGTTGGCGATGGACTGCACTTCATTGATTGCGGCAAGGTTCGGAAACTGACTATAGTAGGGCCGAGACGTGATGTCTTCGGGCGCGCCCTGCGGGATCTGGTTGATATCCAGCATAACCGGCAAGTGATGGCTTTCGCTATTGACGTATCCAACTTCAACAACCGCATTCTGGGCAAGTTGATACTGCACGTTGAGATTCGAGTTGAAGCTATAACCGTCTACGAAGTGCTGGCTAACCGAAAAAGCACCGTAAGGGCCTTGCGCCGAAATTCCTCCAAAGATCGGAACACCTGCTTCTACCGTGATCGGCGCCTGACTCGCAAGATGCAAAACCGGATCGGGCCCACCGATGTTGCCGTTAATTCCTGATCCTGCGCCGTTCGACGCTCCGCTATCGCCAAAATAGTTGACGTTCGGGATCTGGTAGAACATGCCCCAGCCGCCGCGGATCACAAACTTGCCACCGACCTTGGGTTGGTACGCGAAACCAAAGCGCGGCGCGAAATCGTGGAGATCGCGAGGCCACAAGCTGTTCAGCCCATGGGTGCCGGTATAGGTGATACCGCCGTCGGCGGGGATGAACGTCGAAATCAGGTTCTTGGGATTATCGATCGGACTCTGATAGACCCAGTTCAATCCATAGTTCAGCGTTAGCTTCGGAGTAATTTTCCAAGAGTCCTGGCCAAAAAAGGAAAATCCGTTCAGATTGTAAATGCGCTGCTGGTTGCCGAAGGCGACAGTGGCGTTACCGGGAGCAATACGCATAGAAAGGAAATCCGCCAGCGCGTTGAGGGATCCCGCGAGCGGGTTGCTGCCGAAGCCCCAGGTGTCGTTCGGGCTGGTGGCGGCCAAGGGACCCTGCGTACCGTTGAAAGAGAAGGTGCCGGGCGCATCCGAATCGTAAAAAACATCGAGGCGTGAATAGCGGTACTCACCACCAAAACGGAACTCGTGCGATCCCACCGTGTAGGTGAAGGTCTCGTCGATGTGGCCGGTGGTGTCAATGCGTCCGAGTTGGGGCGTCAAGCCGGTAGAGTCAAATCCGGAAATATTGAGGTTGGGGGAGCCGTAATCCGTCGGATTGGTCACGCCGTCATTGAATCCCAGGGCCGGCATATCGAAGCCGTGGTTGGCGTCACCGAAGACCTGTTTGAAATAGTTCACGCCCAACAAGGTCTGGGCGACAAAACGGGGCGTAATCACCGTGTTGTACACCAAGGAGAAGTTATGCATGCGGCTGGGGCAGGCTTGGAAATAATATGGCATCGCGGAGCCTACATACTCCGTTTGGTTGCCGGTGCCTCCAAAATAGCGGAAGGCGATGTTGTTCTTTTCGTTGAACTGGTGATCCAGCTTGACAACGCCGTTGTAACTATTGGAAAGGTTAATACCAGCGCCAGCGAAATTGTAGACGTTGGCAGGGCCGCCGAGGCTATTGGATGGCCACAGAGTGTTGATCAACGTCTGCGCGAGTGGATTCACCGCTACTCCATCCTTGGTCATTTGCGCCGCGGCTTCCGAGACCCATGCGGCCGAAGGAGTGGTTCCTGGCGCGGTGAGAGCCTGCCGATAATTCTGCTGCTCGTAGTTGATAAAGAAGAAAGTGTGGTTCTTTACGATCGGGCCGCCGAGGGAGAAACCCTCCTGATTGTTTCGCAGTTTGCCCGTTGGAGAGCCCGGGGGTGTGAACCAGTCGCTCGCGGCAAGAGCCTCGTTGCGGTTGAAATAGTAAGCGGAACCATGCAAGCTATTTGTACCCGACTTGACCACAACATTCAGCACGCCGCCGGAGTTGCGACCCTCTTCAGCATTGCTGCTGCTCTGCAGTGAGAACTCGTCGATAGCGTCAATCGGAAGCATGACGCCGGCAATACCCGACACACCGCCTTGATTGACGGAATTGACGTTGTGCCAAAGATCGTTGTTATCGGCTCCGTCGATCTTCCAGTCAATTCCGCTACCCCGCGAGCCATTGATCGATCCGTTGGCGTTGGCGCCGGGATTGAATTTCAACAGCTGCGTGAAATCGCGGCCATTCAGAGGAATGTCGAGGAGTTCCTTGGTGTCGATGAGGCTGGTTTGCGCCGAAGACGCGGTTTCGATGGCTACGGCCTCAGCCGCCACTTCCACCGTGGTGGCCAGTTTCGCGACCTCCAGTTTCAGTGCGACGGTGGCAATTTTGCCGGCGTCGACTGTCACGCCCGAAACTCGGACGGTGTCAAAACCATCGGCGGCGACTGTGACGCTGTACTTGCCGAGCGGCAAATCCTGAAAAATGAATTCGCCTGCCGAAGAACTTAGGCTTTCTCGGGTCAGGCCCGTGTCGGGACTCACCAGTTTGACTGCTGCGCGAGCGACGGCCGCGCCGGAAGAGTCAGTTACGGTACCCGCGACGCCACCTCGGAAGGTCTGCGCGACTAGAGAAGCGACGGCGAGAGTTGCCGCCAGCAATACAGCGGAAAGCTTGGTGCGTGACAAGATAGGCTCCTTGATTCTTACCGTTGCCGCGACTTGGTGCGCGGGAATACAAACACAACGGCAGCGGCGAAACTTGTAAATAGGCCGTTGTGGCCAGAAGCGCAAACTGAGCGCGAAGACTTCGAACTTCCCCTTAGTTTGGTAGAGGATACCAAGTTTGACCGGATCTCGTCAAGGAAAAAAACAAACGCATGACACTCACGGCTCGAAACCGTGTAGAATTTGAGTGGCAGCACGGAAGCCAGATTGGCGTGCGTCGCAGAACCCTCCTGAAGCTGACAGGTGCCGCCCTGTCACAGTGCCTCCCTTCCGCCGCGAATCCCGAAGAGGCCTCCAACTCGCGTCCCAAGCTGGTGCTCGTAACAACGGGTGGAATCCGGCGTCAGGAGAGCTTTTCCCAAGAGGGCGTCGTCAATATTCCGCATCTTTCGAGCGAACTGCTCAATCAGTCTCTGTTTTATCCGTGGACCTGGAATGAAGGTGTAACTTCGCACTTCAATACCATTTCGAGCATCCTTACAGGCGTGTGGCAGCACGTCGACGATTGGGGCCGCGACAAACCTGCTCATCCCACCCTGCTGCAGTATGTTCGCGAGCAATGGAAGACCGGTCCATCACAGACGTGGGTTGTGACGAGCAACAAGGCAATGACGGCCAATATCGGTCCTGGAGGAAACGTCATACTGTCGAAGCAATTGCTGGTGGAGTCGGTGGAGCGGATCATCCAAGGGCACAGCGCGCACCAGCGGCTCGACCGCGACATGCTTCTGCAGGAGCTGACCACGGTGATGCAGGACGATTATGAGCGCATCGGCTGGAGCGTTCCTTCTCCCTCGGCCATCATGGATCCGGAGCTCAAGAAAGCGTTCCTGGCCGCTCTCGCTCAATTTATCAATGGTCCGGGAAGTCCAACGAGCGGCGATGAGCTTACCTATTTCGTCGCGACGGAAGTGTTAAGGCGCGTCTCTCCAGCAGTACTTGTGGTCACTTTTTCGGATATGGAAGTGGCGCATTCGGGTACTTACTCGATGCATCTCGGCAACATCCGCCGCACCGATGCTTTGGTGTACCGGTTGTGGAGTTTCCTGCAGTCATTGCCCGCCTATCGCGATAAGGTCACGATGGTCGTGATGCCGGAATTCGGGCGCGATCCCGACGGTTCGAGCACCAACGGATTTTTCAATCATCGCAGCGATACCAGTTCCTGTCGTCTGGCGTGGACCATGGTGCTGGGTGCTGCCGTGCGCAAGCCCGCGATTGTGGAACGCGAAGTTCGCCAGATCGATATCGCTCCTTCATTGGGCGCGTTCCTGGATGTAAATTGCGAACACGCGGCGGGGCACGTCCTAACTGAGTTCGGAGGCTGAACGATGGATTCGATCAGTCCCGAGTTACTTTCCCGCCTCCCGCGCACATTTGTTCCCTCACTGAATGAGCAGGTCAAGAACTGGGATCTCCTGTTTCCAGCGGAGCGACGGACGATCACGGCTCAGATGAATTGGATCGAGCATCTTTCACCGCGCGAGTTTCACGATCTTTTCGAACCGATCAATGCGATAGAAGCGCGCATGGATCTGCCGGCGTGGAATCCCCGAACGCCACGCGTTTCGATCGACGATACAGGCGTGCTGGTGCGGTCGCCGCTATATCCACAGTGGCGCGGCGCAGCCGCTAAGGTATTCGAAAAGGTCGACGCCGGAGTGAAAGCCGGAAAGGCCCTGCCGGTCCGAAACCGGCTGATCGTGTGCTGCATGCCTTCCGGCAGTCCGTCTCGAAGCGGTCCGGTCTGGCCGGCGCTCGAAAAGAAAGGCAATTGGATGGCGCTGGACCAGCCGTTCGGCGATATCCTGCCGGTTCTCTTCAGAGGCGTATCGGGTAGAGTGGCCGCTCCGGAGCTTGAGTCAGTAGAACGCACGTGGTTGTTTGAGTACGACGCGCTGCTCAGCCAGTTGCCGGGCGCGCCGGAGACAGCGCTGTCATTCGATGGTTTCGGCCCGATCCGCCGCCAATTTCTGATGCGGCTCAATGCCGTCCCCAAAGATCTGCGGGCGTTGGACCAGACCTACAACGATCTGCGCCGTTTCGATCTGCGTGCCTGGCTTGGAACCTCGTTATCACCGGACGTAATCGAGTTTGTGCGCAATCTTTTCCTAAGCGGGAACGGCGCGGTTCTTTTCGGCAATTCGTTCGTTCAGTGGGGGGCATCGGAGGCTTTCCGCCGCGCACAGCCGCAGGCGATGTTTTGCCGTTTCGGCATTCGTCCGAAGCCGAAGCCGTTCAGTAGTGTCGTGCTTTTTGAGGACCAGCACCGCGCGAATCCGGTTGCGGATCAGCCGGACGTGGATGGCTCGTTTGTGGATGCTCGTCTGCTATCGGAGTATGTTTACCTGTCCGCGATTCGTCAACTTGAACCCACCGAAAGATTATTGATCTTTTTCGGTATTCCTGAACAGAACCGTCTGCTCGTGATTGGAACCGGGGCCCGCGTTCCATCTCTGGATCGGAAGAGTCCTCAGACAGCGGACGATCTGGGGCAAGCCGCTCGGGTGTGGCTGGCATAACAAATTCAAAAACAAGCTGAGAATTACGGCTTAAAGGCCGATAAGTTCTAAGTGAACCTGAGGTCGTGGCTCATTCGTCGCGAAGCGCCCGCAAGCGACTCCGGGGTTCTTGCGCAGGTGATCGCGGATCTGAAGGATCTGAATCGCAACACCGAACAGGATTTCTTAAGAATTGGTGGGAAACTCGCTGAGTTCATCGCGGCGGTGGACCTGATTTCTTACGGGTTAACATCTTTGGCGGACGTCATTTCGGGCGAGCATGGCGCGCAGGCGTTGGAGGCGCTGACGCGAGCCCTCCGCCGCTCCACGGAGATGTCGGCCCGTGCTGAAAAGGGCAATTCTCTGCTGGGCAAAATTCGCCTGGAGGCGGGGAGGCTTTCGAAGACTCTAGCGGGGTTTCATGGGACCGTTTCAACTTTTCATACTCTTGGAGTGTTAACACGGATCGAAACGGCACGACTGGGGGCCGCTGGCGGCGACTTCGGCAATCTGGCCGAGGAGGTGAAATTACTCGCGGATAGCGTTCAATCCAGAATCGAGGGCGCGCTGGACACGGCCGCGCTGCTCATTCCGCCGATCGAAAGCGTGATGCGAAGAATTTCCGCTCTCGAGGAGGGGCAGGTTAGAGATTTGCCGGCGGTGATCTCCGGAGTACAAGCAAGCTTGGCGTCCGTTCGAGAAGCACAAGTCCGTTCGCACGATTCCTCTATTCGATTGAGAGCCGAGTACGAGAGAATCTCGGAAGCCTGCAAGGAGTTGGTAGTATCGCTTCAGTTCCATGACATCACGCGGCAGCAGGTGGAACATGTGATCGAGGCGCTGGGACGGATTCCTTCCCTTGACCAACCCGATCTGGCGAACGTCTTGACGTTGCAATCGTCGCAAATGGCTGGCGCGAGCGAAACATTTGCATCCTCGACTGCCTCTGTCTCGCGCAGCCTCGAGGAGATGGCAACGCAAGTCGGGAAGATGTCGGAGGAGTGCAGCGCCTTGACCGGCATTTCCGCCAGCGAGAAGAAATCGTTCATCATCCAAATGGAGCAGGGTTGCGCGGCCATTCTGGCCACTCTGAGCCGCTGCGCCGCAAACGATGCCGATACCCGCGTGACCAGCGAAAGCTTGCGTCAGACAATCCGACAATTGCGGGGATCCGTTGATGAGATTAGGGAGATCGAAATCCATATGCAGCGAATGGCACTCAACGGAAGCATTCGCGCGGCCCATATCGGCGCACCGGGAGACAGTCTTGGCATTCTCGCTGGTTCTATCCAGCAACTGGCGCTCGATTCTAATCAACTTTCCGAATCCCTGATAGAGACACTCAATTCCATGGGCGGCGCGGCAGAGGGCTTGCTGGAGCAGGATTGTCCGGAGGCTGAGCAGGACTGCTGTTTGGAAGCTATGCGCAAAGCGGTCGCGGCGCTACACTCGTCGAGAGAGCAGAGCGCCGCAAAGATCGATGAGATCATCACTCGTGGAGTCCGCTTGCGCGAAGACATTTCCGCGACCCGGCAGAGTTTCTCTGTTGGCGATCTCTTCGCGGAAGCGATCCGACGGGCGAGGGAGGCGCTCGCGGAACTCGGGGAGAAACACCGATCTGCCACGCCGGCGGATGGTTCCGAATTGTTACACGGTTTGGCCGACTTCGCGAAGCACTACACGATGCAAGCCGAGCACGATGTGCATCAGAGCGTCACGATGGCGATAAGCGCGGCGGCCCCGGCCGTGGCGCAAATGGAATCCGAAGGGCTGGGCGAAAACGTGGAGTTGTTTTAGGATCTATTCTTAAAACTGTGAAAGATCTGGCGTGGGCGCCGAACAGCTACTACCGCCTGCGCGACTCGCATCTCGCGGCGCGCATCGACGCGGTGGAGGCGGATCGGCTGGAGGGCCGGGTATTCCCGTCCACGAAAGTTCAATGGATCAATGGAGAGCCCTGGGTCGATCCGGCCGACGGCGAGGGCGCGACATGGGACCTAAGAGGCGATTCCACAGAGGATCGAGGCCGCGATCTGATCGAGTTGCTCCGGTAACTAAAGATTTTTGCTAACCTTTTCGTGCTGCCATAGTATTCCTATGTAAGCGGAGCACAAATGACGCAGCGCGACGAAATCCCCCGCGGCACACTCGACATGCTGATTCTGCGGACCCTGTCCCGGCATGGGGAGATGCATGGCTACGAGATCGCTAATTCGATTGAGCAAATCTCCGAGGATGTTTTGCGGGTCGAGGAGGGCTCGCTGTATCCGGCACTGCAGCGGATGCTTGTGAAGGGCTGGGTGAAGGCGCACTGGGGCGTGACGGCGGGTAATCGACGGGCGCGTTATTACCGTCTGACGGCGTCCGGACAGAAGCACCTCGCCGACGAGCTTTCACAGTACGAGAGAGTGGCAGCCGCGATCGCGCGCGTTTTGCAACCCGCTTAAGGAGAACTGTATGCAGTGGTTGAATGAATTCGGCCGCAGGCTGGCTATGCTGTTCCGGCGCGAGCGGTTCGATCGCGATTTGCAGGATGAGATGCGTCTTCACCTGGAGTTGCGGCGTGAGCAACAGATGACGCAGGGAGTGTCGCCGGAAGACGCCTATACGGCCGCGGCACGCAGGTTCGGCAATGCAACGGTCCTGCGAGAAGTCAGCAACGATGCGTGGGGTTGGAGATGGCTCGATAGCTTCCGGCAGGACCTCCGTTATGGGGCCCGCTCTCTCTTACGAACTCCCGGCTTCACAGCCATAGCGATTATGACGCTCGCTCTCGGCATCGGGGCGAACACGGCGATTTTTAGCGTCGTGGACGCAGTGTTACTCAGGCCGCTGGCATATAAGGATGCGGGCCGTCTGGTCACGATTCTTCACAATGACAGCGATCCGGTTGCAGTCGCGAACTATATCGACTGGCGCGATCAGAGCCGGTCGTTTGAAGTGCTGGGAGCCGCTGAATATTGCTCCCCGAATATCACCGGGGCGGAACCTCCCGAACATGTCCGCGGCCATTGCGTCACACCGAATCTGTTTCCGATGCTCGGGATCCGGCCCATGCTGGGACGATTGTTCCTCTCCGATGAAGACAAGAAGGGCGCGGAGCACGAAGTGATTTTGAGTTATGGACTCTGGCAGCGCCGTTTTAGCGGCGATCCCAGCGAGGTGGGCAAGGCGATGATCCTCAACGGCGAATCTTACACCGTAGTTGGGGTGATGCCGCCAAAATTCCAGTTTGCGCCTTTCTGGGCTACACACGGGGAATTGTGGATTCCCGCTGCCTTTGGCGACCGCATACATAATCGAGGCGGCAACAGCCTGCGCATTTTCGGACGCCTGAAACAAGGCATATCGCTGGCGCAGGCCCGCGCGGAAATTGCAACCATCACCGCGCGCCTGGAGCGTCAATATCCGGGCACCAATCGTGATGTCATCGTGACGCCGCTGAAGGAGAATGTCGTCGGAAAGATCGAGACTCCTCTGCTCATCGTACTGGGCGCGGTCGGATTCGTCCTTCTGATCGCGTGCGCCAACGTAGCTCACATGCTGCTGGCGCGCACGTCCGATCGACAAAAAGAAATTGCGGTGCGAACCGCGCTGGGCGCAGGCCGGTGGCGCGTGATTCTCCAATTCCTGACGGAGAATCTGCTGCTGGCTGTGCTGGGAGCGTCAGCCGGGCTTCTGCTTGCAGTATGGGGAACGAAATCGCTGGTTCAGCTCAGCCCCGGCGACATTCCCGGCATCGAGACTGTCGCGATCGATGGGCGCGTGGGTTTGTTTCTGCTCGCGATTACCTTTTTGACGGCATTCGTCTTCGGGCTAGCGCCGGCCCTGCACGCAGCAGTTGGGAATCTGAGCGGCGCGCTCAAGGAAGGTGGGCGCGGAGGAACGGACAGCATGCGCCGGAATCGGCTCCGAGGCTTACTGGTGGCGTCCGAGTTTGCACTGGCGTTTGTCTTATTGATCGGCGCCGGGCTGATGATCCGCAGCTTCTTCGCGCTTCAGAACGTCGACCCCGGCTTCAACCCGCACAACGTACTCTCGATGGTGGTCTCTGTCGCGGGATCGGCGGAAAGCCAACCGAACCGGCGCGAAGCGTTCTACCGGGACCTCCTCGATCGGGCACGATCACTGCCGGGCGTTCAGTCGGCCGGCGCGATCAATCATATGCCGCTGGTAGGCGATATTTGGGGCTGGTCGTTCCTGATTGATGGCCGGCCCAAACCACGGCCCGGCGAATCCCCCCTCGCGGTGTATCGTCTGGTGATGCCCGGCTACTTCGAGACGATGCGCCTGCCTCTGATTCGGGGCCGCTTGATTGCCGAGAAGGACGATGCGAGCGCGCCAGGCGTCGTGATCATCAACGAAAGCGCAGCCGAGAAATTCTGGCCGGGAGAAGACCCGATCGGGCAGCACATCACTTTCGACGATAAGTCCAAAACACCGGCGTGGTTGACGGTAATTGGAATCGCGAAGAACGCGAAGCAAGGGGATTGGGCCGCCAAGGCGTATCCGGAAGCTTATCTAGCCGTGCTCCAGAACCGCGAGTTTCTCACTGACGCGGTGCACTCCTCCTACATCACTTTGGTAGTGCGTACCGCTGGAAATCCCGCCGATGTCGCTCCGGCCTTGAAGAGAATGGTCTGGTCTTTCGATCGCAATCTGCCGATCTCCGAAGTCACTACAATGGATCGCGCCGTGGCGGACGCAACCGCACAGCCCCGCTTCGAAATGTTCCTGCTCGTCGTTTTCGGAGTCGTCGCGCTGGTACTGGCAGCGGTTGGAATCTATGGCGTGATGAATTACTCCGTTTCGCGGCGCACTCACGAGATCGGGATTCGCATGTCGCTCGGGGCCGGCCGTTCCGACGTGATTCGGATGGTGGTGGGGCAGGGCATGATGCAGGCGCTGGCCGGCACGGCGCTGGGGATTGTGGGCGCTCTGTTGCTGTCGCAGCTCATGGCCAAAATGTTGTACGGAGTGCGGCCTAATGACCCTGCGACATTCGGTGCTGTCGGGATCGTTCTTGGTATGGCGGCGCTGTTGGCGATTTGCGTGCCGACACGCAGGGCGACTCGGATCGAGCCGGTGATCGCGTTGCGCCAGGATTGAGCCAATCGGTTCGAGGCAGCCGCTCCGTCAAAAGACCGTCAAGTCAGTCGGTTGAGCACCGCTTCCTGCCGGTCGCGGCTCGGAACGGATGCTCGCGGCAAAATATCGGACAATGGCTAGAACACTATGAAACCGGTCTTGCTCCTCGCCGTGTTCCTTTTATCGCCTGCGCTTTTGATGCCGCAAGGACCGCCTACCATGTTTCCCGCGGTCCGCGGCACGCATGAAATGGTCGGAGCTGCGAATAATTTCGAGGTCGAAGCCGGCTTTCGCATGCTCACTCAAGGCGGCAATGCCGTCGACGCCGCGGTCGCTACTACGCTGACAGCCAGCGTTACGGAACTGAGCCGGTTTGGACTCGGCGGGGAAATGCCGATGCTGGTGAAAATGGCCGGCCAGCCGGTGATCGCAATCAGCGGCATCGGCGTGGCGCCGGCAAAAGCCACGGTCGATTACTACACCCACCGCACGCCGGAGCCCTGGGAAGATGCCAGCCAGATGCCGCCAGTTCCGATGCAGGGAATCAAAGCCGCTATAACGCCCGGCGTTTTCGACGGCCTGATTGTTGCGCTGCAGGAGTACGGGACGAAATCCTTCGCCGAAGTCGCCGCGCCAGCCATCGAGTACGCCGACCAGGGATTCGTCATGGGAGACGAATTCGGCAAGTTCCTGCAAAGCTATCACGACATCATGATGACGTGGCCGGCATCGGCCCAATTCTTCTATCCGAATGGCATCATCACCAAGCGGGGCGAGCTGTTCCGCGAGCCAATGCTGGCGAACACACTACGCGAGCTTGTGGCTGCTGAGAAGAAGGCGCGCGGAAATCGAGTCAAGAAGCTCGAGGCCGTGCACGACTATTTTTACAAGGGTTCCATCGCCAAGCGGATCGCGGATTTCTGCGACAAGAACGGCGGGCTCATCTCCTACGACGACATGGCCAATTTCAAGGCCAAGAATGACGAAGAAGCCACGGGAACTTATCGCGGCTTCGAGATCCACAAGCCCGGTTTCTGGACTCAAGGTCCCGTCGTGATCGAGGCGCTGAACATTCTCGAAGGCTACGATTTGAAGTCGATGGGACACAATAGCCCCGAGTATCTTCATACGGTGGTGGAGGCTGTGAAACTGGCGTTTGCCGATCGCGACCAGTATTACGGGGATCCGCGCTTCAGTAAAATTCCGGAAGAAACGCTGCTCTCGAAAGATTATGCCAGCGAACGCCGCAAGCTGATCGATCCGCAGCATGCATCGATGGAACATCGTCCGGGCGTGATCGGGCCGCGGAACGATGCGCCGGCCACGTCGCAACCGTCCAATGGGCCGGTTCAGGATACTACTTGCGTGAACGTCGTCGACCGCTTCGGGAATGCTGTTTCCGCGACTCCGAGCGGCGCATGGCTGCCGTCGGTTATTGCGGGCGACACCGGCATCCCGCTCACAACGCGACTGCAATCGTTTGTGATGACCACGGGTCATCCCAATCAGCTCGCACCCGGCAAGCGCCCGCGCGTTACGCTCAGCCCGACCCTGGTCACGCGGGCGGGCAAGCTCGTACTGGTGATGTCCACGCCCGGCGGCGACAACCAGGACCAGGCGATGCTACAAGTGCTTTTGAACATCGTTGAATTCGGCATGACCGCGCAGGAAGCGGTCGAGGCACCACGCTTCCAGACGGAACATTTCTACAGCTCATTCGGCAATCACGAGTTTGTTCCGGGCCGCCTCATGCTGGAGGGCCGCATCCCGCGCTCGACGGTGGATGCGCTGAGCGCTTTGGGACATCATGTTACGGTATCGGGAGAGTGGAGCAACTCATCCGCGCCGACTGTCATCCTGGCGCACGATGGCGTGCTCGACGGCGGCGCCGATATCCGCCGCGCGCGCTTTATTTTCGGCCGTTGAATGTCCATACCAGGAAAACATTTCGCGCACAACCTGATTGAACGGCGCAACCTTTTATTCCAACTTGTGCGGCGCGATTTCGAGCAGCGTTTCGTGGGCTCCGCGGCGGGCTGGCTCTGGAACATGATCCATCCGCTGGTGTTGCTGATCAGTTGGATTTTCGTTTTTCAGTTGTGCATGCACACGACGCTCCCAAAGAGCGAGGTCACGCAAAACTACGCGCTCTTCCTGTTCTGCGGATTCCTTCCCTGGCTGCTCTTTCAGGACACCGTCCAGCGTTCCGCGTCTTCGCTGCTGGACCACGCCAATCTGATCACTAAGACAGTTTTCCCGGCTGAGATTGTTCCGGTCTCTATTTTTCTTTCGTCGCTGATCAATCACCTGATCACGCTTTCTCTCGCGCTGGTGGTGGTTGCCGTATATCTGAGGCATTTTAGCGTCTGGCTATTGCTCCTGCCCGTCTACATGTTGCTGATCGGGCTTTTCGCTGTCGGAGTGGGTTGGATTGTCGCCAGTCTCCACGTCTACTTGCGCGACACTGCACAGGTGCTGGTGGTTGTCCTGACATTTTGGTTCTGGATGACGCCGATCATGATCGACGAGCAGCAATTTCCTCCACAATTTCGCTTTCTACTGCACATCAATCCACTATCGTTCCTGGTCCGCGCTTATCGCGACCGTTTGCTTTCGGATCGCCTGCCTCGTCTGAGTGAAATGGCTATTATCGCGGCCTACGCCGTCACTGCATTTGTTCTCGGTGGACTCTTCTTCCGTCATCTGAAGCGCGGATTCGCCGATGTTTTATGAAGTCACTTCCATTTTTGGTTCTTCTCGCCGGCCCACTGACCTGGGCCGCGGACGTAACAGTCGTCAGCCTGTTTCCCACCGATGCGTTGACCGTCCCTGATTCGACGCAAGCGACCGGCCTGAGAATGAATTTGCCGCTGCCGGATTGCACTGCCCAGCCGTCCACCTGCTCCGAAATCTCGGCGTTGAATCTGTTGGACGGGTTCAGCGTAAATCCTCGGATTGCCGTGACTTTCTCCGGACCCGTAAACACGAGTTCGATTCGCGACAGCATCTTCATCACTCCGGCCGACGCGCCGTTCGACGTCACCTGGACGAATCAGATTATCTACGATCCGACAACGTACACGGTTTACGCGAAGCCGGAGAACGTACTCGATTCGCGACGCCAGTACCGGCTGATCGTTTTCAATCCGGACGGTTCCAGCGTCTCGACTACGTTCACTACTCTGAGCGCCACGACCTGGCTGGACCGGGCGGCCGGCGATCTCCCGGTCACGAACCCGTCGCTCACGACGATTGCTTCGTACCCATTCTCCGATCTCGCGACTTTGACACTACACCAGCAGACACAGGTCAACCCGGACGCGTTCCAGGATGAGAGCCTCCCGCTCGGACTGATCAGCGGCGTGGGCAGCGTCGCTTTTGCATCCTATATTTCTCCGAATTACCTCAATTCGCAGCAGACGATCGATCCCATTCCCACCGGCGTCGATCCCGGCCCTGGAACCAGCGTGAACCAACTCTATTTCCACGCGGTCCTGCCTGCCTCGGCGAAGCCGCCGGGCGGTTATCCGGTGGTCATCTTCGGCCACGGACTTGGCGACAGCCAGTACGGCGGACCCACCGCAGTCGCGCCAATTCTGGCTTCGAACGGTTTCGCGATCGTCGCCATCAACGCAGTCGGACACGGATATGGCCCGGCGAGCACCGTGATCCTCGGGCTGAAGAACGGACAGGTGGTGACAATTCCGGCTGGCGGCCGGTCCATTCCGAATTCGAACGGGACTATCGAGTCCGATGGCGGGTGCGTACTCCTCACAGGCGGATTTGGGGTTCGAGATTGCCTGCGCCAGACCGCGATTGACATCATGCAACTGGTCCGCATGCTCAAGACGGGAGTCGATATCGACGGCGATGGCACTGTGGATTTCGATCCCAACCGCATTTACTACGTCGGCCAATCTCTCGGCGCGCTCTACGGCACGCTTTTGACCGGACTCGACCCCGATCTTCCGGTCGCGGTGTTGAACGCCGGGGGTGGTTCTGTTATCGACATCGCGCGCTGGAGCCCTGCATTTCATGCCGATGTCGTGGAGACTCTGGGGGCTCGGCAGCCTTCGCTGCTCAATGACGGTTCGGACTACAACGAGAATTATGTCCTTCGCGACGAGCCGGTTTTGGTCAACAATGTGCCGGGCGCGATCGAAATACAGAACTATCTCGAACGGCTCGATTGGAATTCGATGACAGGCGATCCACTTGCCTACGCGTCGCTCCTGCGCTCCAAGAACGTGCTCTTCCAATTTGCGATCGGCGATGAGACCGTGCCGAATCCCACAGAATCCGCGCTGGTCCGAGCCGCGGGGGGCGAGGCATCGACTTGGGTATTCCGCAACGATCTCGCGCTCGCGGTTTATCCCAGTCTGCCGACGAATCCGCACGCGTATCTCACCAATGTGCTCGATGGAACCCCGGCGCTGTCAGTCGCCTTTGCAACGCAGACGCAAATCGCGGGATTCTTCGCGTCCAACGGCTCGACGATCCCCGATCCGAATGTCGCCGGCTTTAACTTCTTTCAGGTTCCGTCGCCGCTGCCGGAGACTCTTTCGTTTCACTAACGCGGAGCGGCAAGCGTATAACGATTCTCTAACGGGGCTGTTGTTACATATTTGAAATTGTATTATCGTGTTTGGAGCGATACTGGAAATGGAACATTGCAATTCAATCACATCCTTATCAATAGTTTGACGAGTTATGTAACGCGTTAGAATACTTTAAGTACGCGGATCAATCCGGATTAGCGTCATTGGATAGAGACATCGCGATCAACTCCTTTCTTTTCAGTTCTTCGCCACGTGAATCCAGCCGCCGACTGGCAAGTTGGCCCACCACTCAACGGAAGTGCCCCGCTCGCCTGCTCCTTTGATTCCAATGATTCCAAGATTTCTAAAAAGAAAAACTTGTGCGGTTAGTTAACCGTGCAACCTTTTGAAAATACAGAACAACTCTTTCTGGCTAACGGGATGCAAGTTAGCGATCACTAGGTGCGACCTTGTGCCGAGAAAAGAGGAATAGATGACATTGGGACGGTTTATATCACGCGAAGGATTCGTTAGGGCTCTCACGACGTTACTGATGGCGGCAACTTTCGCTTACCTTGCAGGGGTCACAGTCGCTAACGCGCAAACGCTGACCACGGGGGATCTGACAGGGACGGTTGCGGATCCAACGGGCGCGGTAGTGCCGGGAGCGACCGTGACTCTGTCGAACCTGGACACAGGAGCGACGCAGAATGCGACTACGAACGCCACGGGGGTTTACCGTTTCACCTTCCTACCACCTGGGCGCTACACGGTGAGGGCCACGAGCGCCGGCCTGCAGACCTCGGTTGCGCATCTGACCATCCAGGTGGGCCAGGCCATGACGCTAAACTTGACGGCTCAGGTTCAATCCGCCACTACAGTAGTGCAGGTGAATGAAGCGCCCTCCATCGTTGAGACGGAGAACGCGAACCAGGCTCGCAGCTTCAGTACAAGTCAGATCATGGATTTGCCGACGCCGGGCGGCGATATCACGACTCTGGCTTTCACGGTTCCCGGCGTCGTGATGAACACCGGCGGCGGCTATGGAAACTTCAGCTCGCACGGACTACCCG
The DNA here is from genome assembly GCA_963802915.1 of Bryobacterales bacterium. Classification (GTDB taxonomy): domain Bacteria; phylum Acidobacteriota; class Terriglobia; order Bryobacterales; family Bryobacteraceae; genus JAICMB01. Next base: position 356,043 of record CAWDKQ010000012.1, on the reverse strand, counting down.
GCACGGCGAATCTTTTCACGATCAACGGTAACGACTATAACGATCCATATTTGAATTTGAACAACTCCGGCGCCAGCAATCTACTGCTGGGCCAGAATGAAATCGCCGAAGCGTCGGTGGTGCAGAACGGCTACAGCGTTCAATACGGGCGAAACGCCGGAGCACAGTTGAACTATGTCACGAAATCCGGCAGCAACCAGTTCCATGGCGATTTGGTGGAGAACTGGAACGGAACGCTTCTGAACGCAAACGACTTCTTCAATAACGCGGACGGCATCACCCGTCCGCATGCCATTTCGAATAACTATGCGGCAAACTTTGGCGGAAGGATCCTCAAGGACAAACTGTTCTTCTTCACCGATACCGAGGGGTTGCGCTACATCCTGCCTAGCAGCGCGTTCGTAACGGTTCCTTCGCCGCAGCTTCAGGCTTACACGCTCGCCAATGCACCTGCCTCGGCTCTCAGTCTGTATCAGACCGGTTTCAACGAATTCAGCGGCATTATGTCGAAAACGCAGCCGGTTACTACCGGCACCGGGCCTTTGCAGGATGCCAGCGGCACTCTAGGATGCGGATCGACTTTCGCGGGGACCAACACTGCTGCTCCGGGCGGCGGAATTTTTGGCGTCGGCGTACCGTGCGCCAATGCGTTCGCCACCAACGCCTCCAATATGAACACTGAATGGCTGATGACCGATCGCGTGGATTGGAACATCAACCAGAACAATCGGATCTACTTTCGATACAAGATCGATCATGGCCGGCAGCCTACCGGGACCAACGTTGTGAATCCGCTCTACAACGTGCAGAGCATCCAGCCGCAGGATGAAGGACAGATCAACTACACGACCACGATCTCACCGACGATGGTGAATAACCTGATCGGCTCGGTGCTATGGTACAGCGCTATTTTCACTAGCGGCAATCTCAGTGGGGTGACACAAAGCCTTCCCGTAAACCTGGATATTGTCAACGGTGGTACGAATTCAGGATTCTTCTATCCAATCGGTTTTGGGTATCAGGTGGCTGGAGTGGAAGATTTGGGATACAACGTCTTCCCGCAGGGACGCAATTCAGGCCAGCTCGGCATTGTGGACGATTTTTCGTGGGTGCTCGGCAAACACAATCTCAAAATTGGCGTCAATCTGCGCAAGAACCGCGTGACCGATTACAGCCCTCTCGAGAACGCCTACGGTACCTACACCTTCAATTCACTGACTGATTTTGCCAACGGCGTGACCAATCCGAATACGGGCAGTTCCTACTCCCAGACCTTCGCTCCCGTTTCGGACGTGCATATCCGCCTCTACAACGTTGGCTTCTACGCGCAGGATGAATGGAACGTGTCGAACAACATGAAGATTACATATGGGCTTCGCATTGAGCGAACGGCGAATCCACTGTGTCTGGAAAACTGCTTCTCACGCCTGAATACTCCATTCGATTCGACCAGCTTCCAGGGGGGCGTGGACGTTCCTTATAACTCTTCGATTACAACCGGTCTCGCGCATGCATATCCGGGGGTAGACGGAGCCGATCTGCTTCCTCGCCTCGGTGTTGTGTGGAGTCCTTTCGGTCCCAACAAAACCGTCATCCGTACGGGTGCAGGTCTCTTCGCCGATCTGCCGCCGGGCCTGATCGCTTCCGACGTTTTTGAGAACTTCCCGTATCTGTTCACCGCCAACATTTTCGGTGGCCAAGCAGTTGGTGCGCCCGCGTCGGGCACTGCCCTGAACGAATACAACGCGCTGAAAACGGGCTTTGCTAACAGTGCTACCTACACGCAACTCGCGGCGCAGATTCCGGGATTTGGCGCGCCGAATTACTTCTCGACACCGAATCACATCGCATCGCCCAAGTATGCCGAATGGAGCTTCGAGATTGAACAGCCGTTCGGACAGAAGAACGCGTTTGTTGCCACTTACTCCGGCAATCACGGCTACAACGAACTGGTCACCAATCCTTTCACCAACACTTCGTACAACTCCTCAAATTTCCCGAATGGCTTCGGCGGCCTGCCGGCCAACCAGCCGGATGCCCGCTTTAACGCTGTCACTCAACTGCTCAATGCCGGCTATTCCAACTATGACGGCTTGACGGTTCAGTTCCGGCGTTCGTTCTCGTACGGATTCCAAGGTCAGATCGGGTATACCTGGAGCCATGCTCTGGATACTCTGACGAGTCTGCCCGGCGAGCCCTTCAGCTTCGCCAACTCGGTTGTCACTCTAAGCACTCCCTATCCAAAGCTCAATTACAGCAATGCGGATACGGACATTCGCAATAACATGGTGGCGGACTTCACGTGGGACATGCCGTGGAAGCCGGGGAATAAAGCGATCGCTTATGTGCTTGGAAACTGGACTCTGGCGAGCAAGTTCATTGTTCGTTCCGGATCGCCGTTCAGCGTGTTCGACAGCACGCTTCCGGGTCTTCTTTCCACCGCCGTCGGCGGGGGCGCGGAGGTTATGGCCCAGCCGCTTGCCGGCGTGAATACGCATTGTGGAACCGGCGCAATCAACACGCCTTGTTTCACGACTGCGAATTTCGTCCCCGCGGGTTCAGAGACCACCTGGGGCGCGGCGCGCAACAGCTTCTACGGACCGGGGTACTTCGACATCGATACTTCGCTGTATAAGAACTTCCCGATCACGGAGCATGTGCGATTCATGATCGGTGCGCAGGTTTATAACCTGCTCAACCATCCGAATTTCGCCAATCCCGGAGGAAATATCGCGGGCGGATTGGGAACGATCACCTCGACCGTTTCAGCGCCCACCAGCCCGTATGGATCGTTCCAGGGATCCGCGGTATCGGGCCGCGTCATGGTGCTTTCCGGCCGGTTCCAGTTTTAAAGAACCGCGTCGCTCTTTTTCATGGGCCCATCGCTTCACAGCGGTGGGCCTTTTCAACAAATCCATTAAGCGTGCTGCAGCGAAGCTAGAACCTCGCCGGTCTCCTTCTCGATATCCGCGTGCAAACTGTTCCCATGCGCATCCATCGTGACGATCGCCGCAAAATCGTGCACGCGAAGATGCCACATCGATTCCGGAATCCCAAACTCAGTTAGATGCACGCCAAGCACCTTCTCCACGGTCCGGGCATAATATTGCGCCGCACCGCCGATTCCATTCAAATAAACAGCGCCATACTTCTGAAGCGCGGCTAGCGTCTTCTTGCCCATGCCGCCTTTGCCGATCACGGCTCGGACTCCATAGCGTTCGATCACGGTCGCCTGATACGGCTCTTCGCGGATGCTGGTCGTCGGACCCGCCGCCTTCACCTTCCACTCCTCGCCTTCCTTCATCATCACCGGACCGCAGTGATAGAGAACGGCGCCATGCAAATCGACCGGAGGTTCGTGCTTCATCAAATACGCATGCACCTGGTCGCGTCCCGTGTAAACTTCGCCCGAAACCAGAACCACGTCGCCGACCTTCAGCGCGCGCACTGTTTCCTCGGTCAAGGGAGCTGTCAAAACGACCTCGCGGCCGCTCAATGGGAAACCGGCGTCCCTCGCCATGCGCTCCACCGGGCGATTCGGATCGCGATATAACCAGCCCGTAATTGCGCCGCTCGAGGTATCGAGGCGCACGCCGAGCCGCCGAAACGCCCAGCAATCGTACGCGACTGAAACGAAGAAACTCGCCGGCAACCGGTTTGCCGCGGCGATCTTGCATCCGATCAATGAAACGCGCCCGCCAAATCCCATCGCGCCGACGCCGAGGCGATTCGCCTCGGTCATAATGTCTTCTTCGAGGCTCGCCAGCTCCGGCACGGGATTCACATCGTCGAGGGTGCGAAATAACTGCATCTTGGCGACATCGTAGCCGTGCGCGCGATCGCTGCCGATGCATACGCCCACCGCTCCGGGCGCGCATCCCTGCCCCTGCGCCTGCCAGACGGCATGCAGGATGCATTTGCGCACGCCTTCAAGATTGCGATCGGCGCGGCCGAGATGCTCCAACTCGCAAGGAACGGAATATTGGATATTCTTGTTCTCGCAGCCGCCGCCTTTGAGAATCAGCTTCACCTCGATCTCGTCTTCCTCCCATTGATCGAAGTGAATCACCGGCGTTTCCGCGCCGAGATTGTCGCCACTGTTTTTGCCCGTTAGCGAATCCACCGAATTGGGGCGCAGTTTTCCGCGGCGAGTGGCCTCCGCCACCGCTTCGCGAATCGCCTTCCTGATTTCGATCTGATTCACGCCCACGGGAGTATGCACGACAAACGTCGGCATGCCCGTGTCCTGGCAGATGGGCGCTTCATCGCTCTGCGCCATGTCGATATTCGACGCAATAATCCCGAGCGCCTGCGAGGCCTGCGTGCCCGAAATCTCGTTCTCCAAAGCGACCCCCATTGCCGCGCGAACATCCGGAGGCAAGTTCGTCGATGTCTGAGTAATCAACTCTTCAAGGCTATTTTTTAAAAAGTGCATTACCGCTCCTGACTTCCCGTTATTCTTACGCGCGCCGTCAATCCGGGCCGTATCACGGCGGCCGGACTGGTGAAATCGACGAACACCTGGCGCGCTTTAATTTCCCGTACTGTCCCTTCGATCAAAGATGGCGATTCGGCAACTTCAACCGACGCCGCCTGTCCTGGCCGGATTGTCTTCAAGGCTTGTGGATCGGCATCGGCCACCACTTCGAGCGAACTGAGATCGACCGCGATCCGCAGCAGATCCTTCATGCTTTGATCGACCGGGTCTCCCGGCTGGCCGCGGCGCGCGATTACCAGGCCGCTCACCTCGGAACGAACTTCGCCGCCCGCAATCTCAGTATCGGCATTGTCCAGGTCCCGGCTCTTCTGCTGGACCATGTTCTTCGAATTCTGCAGCTCCCCGGTCAGGCTCGCGATGCGATCTTCCGTATTGTGTTCGGCCCCCTGGAATCCTTGGTAATCCGATTGAGCATTCTGGAAATCCTTCTCGGCCTTTTCGAAAGTGAGCCGCGGAGTGGCACCAACGTCTAGCAACATCTTCTCCCGCTGATAGAGCTTTTGCGCCTGTTCGTATTGCGATTTCGCCCGAACGACGTCGGATCGCGCCCGCGATAATTCCAGACGCGCCGCGATGAGTTGCGCTTCCAGGTCCGTGACTTTCGTCTGCGCGCGTTCCGCGTCCACGCGAGCATTTTGTTCCGCTAAATCGAGACCCGAATTCCTAATGCGGGCGAGCACTTCGCCTTCGAACACTTCTTCGCCGACGTTCACCAGATATTGGTCCAATATGCCGTCGATAGGAGCCGCAACGTCCACGATCTTGCGTGCCTGAATTTTCCCCTCCAACGATAGTTCGACCGGCGCCGGTTTCGTAGCCTGAATTTCTTTCTTTTGCGGGACCTTTTCCGGCGGCTGATGCCGCAGCCACCACCAACCCCACCCGGCCACGCCGATAACGACCAGCATAGCCAGAGCAACGGCCAGCGGCCACTTACGGGGCATGATTTGATGGTAACAGTGCCAACTCTAAAACAACTCGGCTCGACTTATTTCCGCATCGGCAACACGACTTTCGGCGGTGGGGATCCAACGATCGCGGTTCTGGCCCGCGAATTCGACCGCCGTGGTTGGCTCGCGCCCGAGCAGTTCACGGTGGCCTTCGGACTGGCGCGCATCACTCCCGGCACCAACATGCTCGCGTTTTGCACCGGCGCTGCATGGCTCATGCGCAGGCTGCCTGGCGCACTGGTGGCTCTCGCCGCCGTGACCATTCCGACCGCGATCCTGGTGGTCTGGCTGACGCGTATTTGCGAGGCCACCGGCTCGAACCGTTGGGCACACGCCGCCATTTCAGGAACGCTCATCGCGGCGGTCGGTTCGATGTTCGCGGCCGCTCTCGTACTTGCGCGCGTTCAGCTCACGAAAAAGAACTGGATCTCAACAGTTCTCGTAATCGCCATTGCGTTTTCGCTAGCGCAATTCTTCAGCCTCTCCCCGATTCAGATTCTAGGACTCGCGGCCGTCGTGGGACTCTTCTGGACACGCCCGTGAATCTTCTGTTCGTCTACCTGCTCCTGCTCAAAGCTACTGTCACATCGTTCAGCGGACTCGCGTCCCTGCCGGTGATCCAAGCCGATTTCGTGCGGCATTACCATCTGATCACCGACAAGCAACTCAACACGGCGATTGCCGCGGCCAGGCTCGGTCCGGGACCCATTGGGCTGTATGTCGTAGGCGTCGGGTATTATGCCGCGGGGCTCCCGGGAGCCTGCGCCGGATGGCTGGCAATGGTCACGCCGGCGTTTCTGATCATCCCGTTGCTGCGGTTCCTCGGCAAGCGTGCCGAGCATCCGCGAGTAAGATCCGTAATTCGAATGATGCTACTTGCCAGCTCCGGCCTGCTGCTCTATTCCGCCGTCCCGCTGACGCAAGGAGCGGTCACCGGACCGGTGTCCCTCGCGATCCTGGTGGTCAGTTTTCTCGCCATGGCATTCACAAAAATCGATTCGTTGTGGATCATTGTAGGATCGGCCCTTGCGGGTCTCCTGGCATTGGCCATTTGATATACTTCGAAAGAGTCCGGAGATCTTAATGTCCGAGATGCGTCTAGGAGACGTCATAGACGACCACTGCATAAAGTGCCGCAGGGTCACCAATCACGCCATCGTGTCCATTGTGAACGGTGAAGCTGCGAAAGTGCGATGCCGCACCTGCTATCACGATCACGATTACCGGCATGAGCAAGCCCCACCTTCCAAGAAAGACTTGAAGAAGGCCGAGCTTTTCAAGGAAGTGCTGGCGACAGTAGCGCCTGAGACGGCTTCCGAGAGTGCGCCCGAAGAATCGAGTGCGGCAGCAGCCGTTATCGACGGCGCCGGCGATCCTCCGCCTGAGAAGAAGGGCCGGGCCAAGTCGAAGAAGGTCGAGTAGCTATCATCGTTTCGCGGCACGATCGGAGTCACGCGTTGCTACGAGGTGCAAAGCTCTTCAGGTTTTCAACGCAAGCCTGACCATCACTGTTGAGACCAAGTGCCTCGCCACTAAGAGCGGATGCGAACGCTCCAGCAGCGATGCAAGCTTTCTGGCGTTTGACAAGGCCGCACGGCCGGAGCGGTTCCTGCGAAGTTCAAAAGAATTGACGGCGCGTTCTGTTGCATTCACAACGCAATGCCTTTACTGCATCAGGACCACTCAGGCTGGGAGATAGCCGAGGTCGTAACGATCGCCGCAGCTTCGGGCGAGTGCGCCTATAACTCACGGCACGCATGCATTCCCAGGAGCATAAGCGGGAGTTCCCGGGCGGCGCGCTAGCACTTTCGACCTAGCGCTTTCGTTATCGCGCGTGGACTAACCCGCGCCGGGCGCGAACACGCCACAGCCAGTAGAACATCGCTACAAACACCAACACTATAGGAAGGGCGCGCATGGCAGGAGTCGTAAATGGCTCCGGAAGGATCTTTGCGACGCGTGCGCGGATCGAAAAAAACGATCCTGCCGCAATGAACAACGCGAAGCACATGCGCCATAAATGCCGCGCGAGCCGGGGCGCCGCTCGTAACGCTCGCGTTCGCATCGCGCGAATGTCACCCGCGGCAGCCAGTGTCGTGACGATCGCAAGAAAGAACGGCATGAAGAACGGGACGCCGTTGATCGTCCGGCCCGGACTCTCAAGCGCCTCGATCCCCAGACCGATCTCGAAGAGAGTGAGCGCGATCGCCACGAACAGCGCCACCGAATTCAGCCAACGGGTCCAAGTAGAAGCAGGACGGACAGTAGTCAGCGCGGTGATCACAAAATACGCCGACATGAAGCCGCCCAGAACATTAGGGTTTGTCAGACTCTGACGCAATGCAAGGATGGACCCGCTGATACCCATCGTGAGCATCGCATAGACAAATAGCAGTCCGCTCCGCCGATGAAGAGTGGCGCCTTTCGAGGCCACTAGCGCGATACCGCCGAGGATGATTGCCAGTCCGCCTGCGACGATGTGGACCGGTAAGAGCATGATGAGCATACGGAGAAGTCCCGGTCAATGTTCAGTGTGCCGGTGTATTTTAATATCCGCTCGTCGGCAATGGCTAGGACAACTTGAGAATGTGCAAGCCGTTACAGTGATGGCGAACTCCGGCCATCTCCCGACACGAGCGTCCGTATCCGGTCATGGACCTAAGTTTGGCGTTCGCGGCCTGGGACTGGATTTGTTTGTTGCCAAAGGTCTTAGCGCCATTCAAGTTGGAGCCATCGATGGTGGTTCGGCTGCATGGGTATCACCATGTCCCATCACCTGGATTCACCAATTGCCCGGCAAGACATCCGGCTCGACATTACGGACCTGTACGTATTTCACGGCGAAACAGGCACCGTGTTCGTCATCGATCTCTGCCACTCTATCTTCGGCCCCATTCCCGTGCCTGGCTACCATCCGGAAGGCATGTACGAATTTAAGGTCGATCTCGATGGCGATGCTATTGAGGATCTGACTTATCGCTTTACGTTCGATGAGCGTGACGCGCGCGGGAAGCAGCGCTACGTTGTCCGTTGTATCAAAGGTGCGGATGCCAGGAACCCGGATGCTCCCGGGGATATCGTCGCACAGGGATCGACCGACGAGACGGTTGCCACGCCCGCTGGCTTGCGCATTTGGACTGGAAAAGCCGGCGACCCGTTTTGGATTGAACCGGATGTACTCCACGCCGTCGGCCATGCGCTTCAGGACGGCACGAAGGTGAACCTATCCGGATGGGATCCGAGCCGCGCGAAAAACCTCTTTGCAGGCCATACGGTTTATTCGATCGTGCTGGAAGTGCCGGACGGAGAGTTGCTCGCCGGCGCAGGGGATAAGCGCCGGATCGGGGTATGGGCTATATCGACGCTCGCTACCGATGCCGGAGGATGGCGCTCGATCAACCGCGTAGGTCTTCCAATGATCCATCCGCTGTTCACGCAATACAACGAAGATTTGGGCAACCGTCTGAATGCCGGATGCCCGGCAAGCGACTTCGCAACTCATGGAAAAACCGTGGCCAATGCAATTGCAGGCGTTGTGTCCGCAATTGGAACCGCCGAAGACCCACGCGCCTACGGAGAGAAAGTCGCGCACCGGTTCTGTCCCAACATCCTCCCCTACGAGGTCGGAACGCCAGCCGTATTCGGCTTCGCCGAATGGAACGGTCGCTCCCTTACTGACAACGCGCCGGATGTTATGTTCTCGATTGCGACGAACAGCCCTGTGAGCCTTGGGATCGGCAAAGAGTCGGTCCCGTCGAAGCCATCGACGAAGTTCCCCTACGTTCCCTCCGCAAACTTAGCAGCGGCCAGTCACGACACTTCTTCTTAAGCTCTATTCCAGAGAGACGCAAATAGCGGCACCATCGAACGAAGTGGCGCCTCCCACACTGACGGTTAGGTTGGTGTTGACCGGACTCACTGATGGAGGAGGCGCAACACCGTAAGCGCAAGGAAGCGCGCCTGACTGCAAGGGCGGCACGACAAAGTTGATCTGGTACAGTCCGGGATAACCTGGCGCCAACCCCGTGAATAAAGGAATCGGCGACGCGATTGAATTGGCGGACAGTTGGGACGGAAGTGCGTTGGAATGAAAATTGAAGTCCAGCGTAAACGGCTGCGCTGTGGGCGTCGGCTGCGTCGCTGCCTGGCCCGCCGGCACGGCTGGATTCGTGGCGCCCAGACCAACTGCATACGCCACTAGCTCTTCGCCAACCGTGGCTGGATTTACGTTGGAAACCATTGCGCCGTTTGCATGCGTCACCACCGGCTGGCAAGGTAGTCCGGTCAGCGGCGAAGAACCGATGCCTCCCGGCAGAACAGTGTCGCAGACCGTCAAAATATGGACTTGATCCGGCAGAGGAGTTAGTGTGTTCAACGTTCCGGGCACGCCGTTCTCGGACACAAAAATCTCAGTCTGAACAACAATGTCAGGGCACGCGTTATCAGGGCAGTAGAATACCGCTAATCCAACGGGAATCTGAATGGTAATGGCCGTGATCACGCCGCAGCTCGTGCCGCAAGTCGTAACCGGACTCACTTTCTGAATTGACGCCGGCATATCGGTTCCCTGGCGGATCGTGACGCTGATACCGGCCAGCGAAGTTGGCCAGTTGCCCGCCCCGGCCACCACCGGCTGCGTGAGCGCGCTGCCCACTCCAGCCGCAAAAATCGTGATCACTTGTCCAGGAGCGACCTTGAGTGACGTGGGAGAAAGGTATCCGGTCCCCACGATCGTGTTGAGGTTTGCGCCCTGGCCAAACGCGGCAAAAGCAGTGGCTACTGCTATAAGCGCGAAACGGAATCCCAGTCGAAGCATGGATGTCGTCCCCTCGCGATGACAGAGTTGTCTGAATGATTATAATTCCGGCCGCGGACGTCCGAACTCCGCTCGGTTTGGGATTATACTCGTGAGCATAAGGCTGACCCATTCGCGAAGCGAGCCGAATCGTGGCGATGCTCGACACGCACGAGGCGGATCTGGAGGCAAAGAATGGTCAAACTCGGCCTTGCAATCACCGGCGGGGGCGCGCGCGGCGCTTATCAAGCTGGGGTTCTAAAACGCATCGGCGAGATTAAACGGATTCAAGGTAGTGGGAATCCCTTCCCGATCATAGACGGCGCGTCCGCGGGAGCAATCAACGGGTCCGCTCTCGCGGCAGGTAGCGATGACGTGCCCCATGCGACCGCAGTGCTCGCACACCTTTGGTCCGAGCTCCGCCCTTCGGATGTTTTCCGCTGCGATATTGTGTCCCAAGCTCATAACTCACTTACCTGGATACTGGATCTTTCCTTCGGTGGCGCTCTGGGAGGTGGTGGGAACGCTCGCTCTCTTTTGGACGCTACTCCTCTGAGGTACTACCTGAACCAGCATCTCGATTGCGATCGCATCCAAACCAACATCGAGGATGGTCATCTTTATGCCCTCGCAATTTCAGCAACGAATTACAACTCAGGAAAGAGCTATTTATTCATCCAGGGCCAGGAGGGACATGCCATGTGGAACAGGAGCCGGCGAGTAACACTCAAGACACGAATTACCGTCGATCATATCTGCGCATCGGCGGCCATTCCTTTAGTGTTTCAACCAGTCAAGCTGAAAACATCAAAGGGCTTTGCATTCTTCGGCGACGGTTGTATCCGCCTTCAACAACCCCTCAGTCCGATCATTCGACTTGGAGCGGAAAAACTGCTCGCTATCGGGGTTCGCTGCGACAATATCGAACGGCCGGAGGAAGCCGCCCCGGATGAGAAGGAACCTTCTCTCGCACAGGTGATGGGAATTCTCTTTAATGTCATGTTTCTAGATCACCTCGCCACCGACATCGAACACCTGGAGCGGTTGAATAAGCTACTCAGCGCCGGCCACATCCAACAGCCAGGTGTAGAACATTGTGAAGAAATGCGTCCATTGACGACATTGAGCATCACGCCCTCCATTCCGCTATCCAAGGTGGCGCAGCAACATCAAAAGGACATGCCCTACCTGATCCAGTACTTCATGAACGGCCTGGGCCGTGACGCTGCATCTTGTTCCGATCTAATGAGCTATTTGCTGTTTACACCCCAGTACACAAGATCTCTAATCGATATTGGATACAGCGATGCGGAGCGCCGAATTGCCGAGATCGAGGATTTTCTCTACTCGTCAAATTGATGTCCGAATCCACGACGCCGATTAGCAGTTAGTTCACTGGGGATACGTCGACCCGAAGGCAGCAGTGCGGATGCGGTGATCCGCATACACGATGGGTGTGCCGGGCACCGAGATCTTGGGCATGTGACAGCCGGCGCAGTCCCGTTTGCCCTTCGGGCATAGTTTTCCAACGGACTGCGCGTGGCAAGCCAGGCATTTGCCGTCATAAGCCGCTGTGTCCCGTACGAGCGGCGCGTGCGGATTGTGACACGCGGTACAACCGATACGCCGGTCCGCAGCGTTCCAGCAGCGGCTGCCCTCCAGCCGATACCCCGGGGAGATCACACTTTGAACACCTTGCGGCTTCTGTGCTTTCATGGCGCTTGCGGTGGTGTGGCACTGTCCGCAAAAGTCGGATCTTTCCTGAGGGCTTAAGCTCCCTGGATTGAAGATTGTCGCTTCGGCCCGCTTGCCCGCACGCTCGGCGGCACGCTCGGCTGAAACGTGTTTTGCGCCGGGCCCGTGGCACACTTCGCAGGTGTTTCCTACCGGCCTATGAACCAGATCAATCTGCTCTCCGGCGACAGATGCGGGACTGTGGCACCCGAAACAACTGCGCACGTATTTTTCGCTGTGGCGCCTGCCCAATGCGCTCTCGAGAGACACGGGCGGATCGGCCTCCTCGTCCAGACCCAGTTCGCCCCGCGTTCCGAAATAATCGACCGCGACTCGGTAAGGCGCTCCGTCATGCCGGGTGAGGTAGGACTGAAATATATTTCCTGAGCCGACGATCGCGAAAATAGGTTCCACGATCTTGCCTTTACCATCCTCCACGGTCAAAGTCGCCTGGCCGGCGCGACGCAGTGTGTAAGAATACGGCCCACGCTGAAAAGTGAGTTGACGGTGATCGGGACTAGCCTCGGTGGGCAGGAGCAGCGAGCGGGCCATTTCCGATGCGGCCTGTTTTTCCGCTTGCGTCGGATGACAGGGCGAGCAGCTCGCCGAACCCGCATAGTCCTCGCTGCGATTGGCGGAGAGGGTCGGCTGCCATGATTTCGTTTCCGCAGTCGATGGCAGCGCGGCTAAGGCAGCCCAAAATACCAATTGGATTGCGTTCTTCGGACAGTTGAGCAATGAATTACCAGCTTAGGAGAGTCCGCATGAAGGGTCAATCCCGGCGCAATCCGGCTCGACTCGGTCTTCGAAAGTTAGTTGCAACTCACTTGCTGATTTTCGTTGACACCGAAAGCGGTATCACGTAATATGAGACCAAAGAAGTCGCATATCTGATGCGGCTCTCGGGCTGGTTGTAACATCCCGATTTAAAACTATATTCGAGGTTCGTTCCAAGTGTCTTTACAGCCGCGCTCGAAGTGTGCCAGAAAAGAGATGGGCCGCGCGTCACGTCTAGTTGTTCAGTTCGTACTACTGGGAGCAACGCTGTGGGCAAACGATGGAGGAAGCCTGTCGGGAACCGTTACAGATCCCAATGGCGCGGCCGTCCCAGGCGCGAAGATAACGGCCAGGGAAACCTCGACGTCCGTCAAGCAGGCCATCACTGCGGATAACCGAGGATTCTATTCGTTCCAGGGGCTGCCGGTGGGACACTATGACCTCGACATCGATGCCTTAGGGTTCAAACTCTTCCGGCGCACTGATATCGCGATCGACGTTAACAGCAAACTTATTGTGGACGCTTCTCTGGCCGTCGGAGAGAGGAGCGACACGGTAACGGTTTCGGAATCGGCCACTCATGTCGACACCGCGGATACGCAGATGGGCCAGGTCATCTCGGGCAAGCAGATGACGGCCGTGCCGCTCAACGGCCGCAGCTATACGGATCTGCTCGCGCTTCAGACCGGCGTGGTTCCGGTCACTTCGCTGACATCGGACACTATGCAAGACGTTGGCGTCAGCGCGTTCTCACCATCCGGCGACTTGAATCCCGGCACCATCTCGATCAACGGCCAGAGGGAATTCGCCAATAGCTTCGTAATGAATGGAAGCGATGTCGAAGAAGACGTCAACATGGGGACGGCGATCGTTCCCAACCTGGATTCCATCGCTGAGTTCCGGATTTTGACTAGCAACTTCGACGCGGAATACGGCGAATTCAGCGGAGGCCAGATCGACGTCGTGACGAAATCGGGCACGAATGCATTCCACGGGGATGTCTTCGAATTCTTGCGGAATACGGATCTCGATGCCCGGAACTACTTTTCGCCAACACGCGGGGAGTTCGATCAGAACCAATTTGGTGGAACGCTAGGCGGACCGATTCGAAGAAACAAGACCTTTTTCTTTGCCGATTATCAAGGGACTCGATTGACGCAGGGAATCGATACCGGTGAGATTCCGGTTCCTTCGCTTGCGGATCACGCCGGGAACCTATCTGATATTGCGAGCGCTTTCACCACCGTCGACCAAAACGGAAAATCGGTTCCTACTACTGTAAGCGGTCGCTATTGGGCCAGCCAGCTTTCTCAAAAACTCGGGTACGGTGTCACCACAGGCGAGCCGTATTACGTCCCGGGATGCACGAGTCCAGCGCAGTGCGTTCTTCCGAATGCCACGATTCCCAGAAGCGCGTGGGCCGCTCCCGCCGCCAATCTCCTCAAATACATTCCCGCGCCCAACAATCCTAATGGCACTTTTTCGACTTCGGCCTACAACGAGACTCTGCGGGATGACAAAGGCGCTTACCGGCTCGACAGCACGACGCGGTGGGGGATGCTCACGGCTTATTATTTTCTGGACGATTGGTCGCAGAACAACCCTTACCCCATCGCCCAGGGCGGCGCGAGCTTACCCGGTTTCAACGCGCTGAACCTGGGCCGCGCACAACTGATTTCGTTGGGCGATACCAAGACCATCAGTTCGACGGCCGTCAATGAATTCCACTTCAGCATTATGCGCGACGCGACGGACCTAGGCCAGCCGATCGGCGGCGTTGGCGTCAGCCTGGCGTCGCAAGGATTCGTGGTGGGTCAGAATACGCCGGGCATCGTTCCCTTGTCCCCCAAGACCGAAGGTGTAGAGAGCGTCGATTTCAACAACTTTTCCATTGGAACGAACACGAACGAACTCAAACAGGTGAACAACACGTTTCAGTGGCGGGACGGCTTCTCAAAGATCATCGGAACTCACACCATCAAGGTAGGCGGAGAATTTCACTACGACCAGGTCAATACCAATCCGATCGCGCAGTTGAACGGCAACTTCATATTCTTCGGCACCGAGACCGGCGTCGACTTCGCGGATTTTCTACTCGGCATCCCCAGCCAGTACAATCAAAGCCAACTTCAGGCTTTCTACGGCCGCAACAAGTACGCCGGCCTGTACGCGCAGGATAGCTGGCGGTTGACAAAGAACCTGACGTTGAACTACGGCTTGCGCTGGGATCGCATTGAGCCCTGGTATGAGAAATACAATCAGATCGCCACGTTTGCGCCCGGACGCCAGTCCGTAGTATTTCCGGGTGCGCCCGCCGGCATCCTGTTCCCAACCGATCCCGGAGTTCCACGCACGCTGGCGCCTCCTGGAAATCTCGATTTTGCACCGCGCATCGGATTAGCTTACTCGCCGGACGGCGGCAAGACGAGCTTTAGAGCCAGCTATGGGATGTTCTATACCGCAATCGAAGCATTGACGATTGGGATCAGCAGTGCGAATGCCCCATACGGAACGACGTATACGAGTCCGGGGCCGCCACTGTTTTCCACGCCGTTCATCACGGCCGCGAACGGTCAGAATGCCGGCCAGTATTTTCCAGTTCAGCTTGCGTCCTTGAACACGACCGCGAGCCATCCCGACCCGAGCCTGAACTGGTCGCAGTTCGAGCCGATCAACGGCATGCCGAACTACGCTTCCAACAACAAGATTCCTTACACCGAGGAATACATGTTCTCGATCGAGCGCGGATTCGGAAACAATAGCGTGCTCAACCTGAGCTACATCGGCACGCAGGCGCATCACCTGCTGGTTCTGGAAGAGGCCAATCCCGGAAACCCGGCACTTTGTCTGCAATTGAGCAATCCTGCAAACCTGGCGCCAGGCCAAACGCCTTGCGGTCCATTTAATGAGAGCAACGTTTTTGTTACCGCGGCGGGCCAGACGATCAATAGCACCCGAGGTCCTCTGGGACCGAATTTCGGAAGCGACACGCTCGAGACCGCGATTGGCAACTCGACCTACAACTCCCTACAAGTAACGTTTCGGCATAGCAGCGGACCGCTGCAGTTGCTGGCGGCGTATACGTTCAGCAAGTCCATGGATCAATCTTCAAACCTCGGCGAGGAAGTGAATCCACTCAACCCCTCGCTCAGCAGGGCCTTGTCGGCCTTCGACCTGACGCATAACTTTGTCGTGAGCTACAGCTACCAGCTTCCATTCGAGCGTTTCTTGCGTGCCAGAAACCGCTGGACGCAGGGATGGGAGCTATCGGGGATCACGCGGTTCACAACCGGTCTCCCCGTCACGCTGGTCAACTACGGCGACAATTCACTCTTGGGCGCGGAGCCAAATGGGATCAACAATTATGGGGTCGATGAACCGGATGTGGCGGCTGGTTCTCTCAATCTGAATCGCAATCCTCGAAACGGACAATCCTATTTCAATGCCGGACTGTTCAGCGAGAATGCACTGGGCACTCCAGGCGATGCTTCACGGCGTTACTTCCATGGCCCCGGCATGGCGAATTTCGATATGGCGCTGCTCAAGAATCTACGCTTGACTGAATCGACATCTCTGCAGTTGCGGCTCGAAGCTTTCAACGTCTTCAATCACGCCCAGTTCTTTGGGGCGCAAGCTGTCGATGGCAATATCAGCAGCGCGACGTTCGGGCAGGTTGTGAGCGCGGCGGCTCCGCGGCTGGTTCAGGTTGGAGCGAAGATCACTTTTTAACATCGAATGTGACGGTGCAGCGCGTGTGGCGGAACGCGTTTGTCGGAAGTTGCGCGCGCTGCCGCGTCAATGGAAAGAAAAAGATGCTCCTTCGAGAACTGTTGTTCTACGATTGATTTCCTCATCGAGAAACCGGAGAGATGCGCGTGAGCAACCTCCGCGTGGGGACTTACCAGCCGGCGCTTCATTATTGGCCTCGCGGGATAGACTGAAAGGGCATGATGGGCACTCGCAGGTTATTTCTGATGCAAATGGCGGGAGTGTCGCTCAGTCCGCTGGCACTGACGAGATACGTGGATGCGCTGCCGATTCCAGAACGAGCGCGGCCCTTGAGCCCAGGGCGTTACCGCGTAACCATGCGGGAGTTTCAACAGAAAATTCATCGCGATTTGCCGCCGACTACGTTTTGGGGTTACGACGGCATGTCGCCCGGCCCTACGTTCGACGTCCCATCCGGCAAATCGATCGTCGTCGAATGGGTTAATAACCTGCCCACGAAGCATCTCCTATCGGTTGACCATGCGCTGCACGGAGCCGGCGCTGACGTTCCCGAGGTGCGTGCGGTGGTGCATCTGCACGGAGGGAAGGTACCGCCGGAAAGCGACGGTAATCCCGAGAAATGGATTGTACCAGGGCAATCGCAAATATGCTCCTACCCGATTCGCCAGGAAGCCACCGGGCTTTTTTACCACGATCATGCCATGGGAATAACGCGGCTCAACGCGGTAGCGGGACTATTCGGACAGTTCCTGATTCGCGACGCGTTCGAAGACTCGTTGAACTTGCCTGCCGGTCCGTATGAGATACCGCTGTGTCTCTATGACCGGCTGTTTCAGACGAACGGTCAACTGGAATATCCGAAGCCGCCCTGGACGGCTGAATACAACGGCAATGCGATGCTGCTCAACGGCAAGCTTTCCCCCTTTTTGGAGGTGGCGGCGCGGCCGTATCGCTTTCGCCTGTTGAATTCTTCGAATGCGGGGTTCTTTACTTTATCGTTCTCGAGAGACGGTCTAAACCTGGTCCCAGGCAGCGAGCCTTTCCAGATGATCGGCTCCGATCAGGGCTTCCTGGCGGCGCCAATCGCAATGAAGAGTTTGCTCCTGACACCAGCCGAGCGGGCGGATATCGTGATGGACTTCAGCACTTATGCTGGAAAGACTATTTATCTGAAGCAAGCTAGTTCTCCCATCATGCAGATTCGCGTGTCGGAGGGTAAGGCTGCTAAGGCTATATCTTTGCCGTTAAAGCTGCGCGGCATAGCGCGTACTCCCGAAAGCGACGCCGTGAAGACGCGCGAACTCACGCTGGTGGACTATAAAGATGCGAAGGGCAGGCCCACTCACATGTTATTGAACGGCGCCCATTACTCGATGCCGGTAACTGAAACCCCAGTTTTGAATTCAACCGAGATCTGGACTCTGATCAACCTGACGGACGACACGCATCCGATCCATCTGCATCTGGTGCGCTTTCAGATTCTCGACCGGCGGCGCTTTGATTTCGAGGTTTATAAGAGAACCGGCAAATTGGTTTACACCGGACCGCCGATTCCGCCCGAACCGCACGAGGCGGGTTGGAAGGATACCGTGCGCGCGGATGTGCTGCTGGTCACGCGCATCATCGCCAAATTCGAAGGTTACAAGGGACGCTACGTCTGGCACTGCCACGTGCTGGAGCACGAGGACAACGAGATGATGCGTCCCTTTGAAGTGATTTAGACCGGCGTTACTGCGCCGTGACGACCGTACCCGCATTGGAATCGAGAAGCAGAATACGGCCTGCCCTCGGGGTGTCCGTGAAATCGAAGAGACCGTTCAGCGAACCCGCGAGCGCGTCGAACGATTGATTGCCGAGGCGGCCGAGGTTCCAATTGTCTTCGATGAAGCGGGTGACGGAAGTGGTGTCGGTAAGCCCGTGATCCACGTAATTCTGTTTGGCGTAGGGACTGATCGCCAGGAGAGGCAGGCGCGTTCCATAACCGCAGCGATCGAGATACGCGCCAGGTTGCGGAGTGCCGCAATAGGCCGCGCCGGACAGCGTGTCATTGGCTGCGTCGTTCGATTGATTCACGATCGGCGGCATGACGTGGTCGTACCAGCCATCGGAATCGTCGTAGGTGATAAAGATGGCCATCTGGTTCCAGAAAGGCGTCTGCTGCAACTGGTTAATAGTGTTCACCAGAAATGTTTGCTCTTGTAAGGGGCTGGAGTCGGAGGGATGTCCGGTCTGGGACTTCGTGGCCTTCAGGAAAACCACGGAAGGCATGTTACCGGCGCTCACGGCGTTCCAGAAATCGGTGATCGCGTAGTTGTGGTTCGCCTGGTCGGAGGACGTGCCGATCGCGGAGACGGAACTGGGAGGAAGGTGATGCTGATTCGACGTACTCGCGTAATACATGAACGGCATATAGTGGCTGTTATAAGCGGAAGGGCAGATGGTGATGGGCTGCGTGCCGGTGGACTGCGGGAAATCGGCGTAGAACCAGCCCCAACTCACGCCCGCCTCATTTAAGAGATCGCCGATGTTCTTGCTAGTCATCTGCACCGGGGTTCCATTGGCGGTAGTGACGCAATCGTCAAAACCTGCTTCCACGTTGGCGATGACGGTGCCGTTCGCCACTTTCCCGCTAATCGTTGTGACGCTGGTCTCGTGCGTCTGCCCGGCCAACAGGTTCTGGTGGCCCATCACCGTGGTGCCGAACTCGGTATCGAAGTAGTTGTCGCTCATCGCGAAATACTGCGCATAGTTCCAGAGCGCCGTCACGGTATTGCCGTCGTAATAACCCATGCTGAGAGCGGGCGTGCAACCGGTGCCGGTTCCGCTAGTAGTGGCCGGGAAGAGGTTCACTGTACCCGAGTTGTACGCGGTCTGCTCGTCTTTGTAGTGATTGTCGTTGTCGCAGGTGGTCTCTTGCGCGCGGTCCAAACGGAAGGGCGCGGTGGAACTCAGCTTGTTCAGCAATGGCGTGAGGCCATTGACAGACGGCGTATTCGGCAGCGGAACGAACGGGGATTCCCCGTAAGTGTTCTGAGTGGTGGCCGCCACTCCGTTCGGATATAGGGCATTGGGATACGTTCCGAAGTAATGATCGAACGAGTTATTCTCGTCGAAGATCACGACGACATATTTGATAGGAGTGGTGGCCGGGTTGCCCGCGAATAACGCGGGAAGCAACGCTGTCAGTCCCAGAACGCTACAGAACGGTTTGAACATAGTGTATGGCCCCTGGCAAGGTTTGAACGCAGCGAGCAGAGTAGCATTCGCGTATTTCGAATTGATGAAAATTAGTCAAAATCGGCGTAAGAGTCGAGATGGCTTATTCCTTTCCGCGTACGACCTCGAAAGGCCGCATCATCTCGTTGTCTTCATGCTCCAGAATGTGGCAATGCCAGACGTAGCGGCCGGCATATCCTTCGAAGTTGACAATGATACGCGTACTCGACCCCGGTGGCACGCGTACAGTGTCCTTCCAACCGGCTTCCGATGCTTCCGGCGGCGTCGGTCCGGCCAGGTAAACGACTTTCTTGTCGTTGTACAGGTAATCGTCGATGTTCAACGGGCGGCGGTCGAGAATTTGGAATCGCACCAAATGCAAATGGATGGGATGCGTGTCGTCTGTCAGGTTGAGAAACTCCCAAATCTCGGTCGTGTTGAGCACGGGCTTTTCCGAAACTGGATCGTGCCAGCGCTTTCCATCCAGCGTGTGAATCATGGGTTGGGCCAGTACGTTGTCGTACTCCTGAAGCGTCAGACGGCGTGTGCGAACAGCTGAGCTCTCTAGCATTGGAGTCACCGTCCGCAGGGTTTTGGGCAGGGAGCTGTCATCGGAAGACTTGGCCGCCGCGACTCGAAACTGCATCAGCGTCACCTCCAGATTTTTCAGCATAAGATTGCGCCCAGCCGCTTCGTGAAAATCGATGACGATGTCGGCGCGCTCGCCTGGTGCGATGGAAATGCGGGTTACATCGACAGGCGAGGACAGCAGTCCCTGATCCGTGCCGATCTGGTGCACCGGGTAACCGCCTTCGAGCGTCAGGAAATAGAAGCGTGCATTCGAAGCGTTCAAGATGCGAAATCGGTACTTGCGCGGTTGGACATCCAGGTAGGGCAGCAGCTTGCCATTCATGAGCGTGAGATCGCCATAATATTCCGCCACCCATGGTGCGCCGGCCACTTGCGAATGCGGATAGTAGATCTGGCCTTCCTTCGTGATTTGCCTGTCCATCAGGACAAGCGGGATTTCGAAGCCGCCTTGAGGTAAATGGAGAGAATCCTCTACGCTGTCGCGAACAATGTAAATTCCCGCCATGCCGGCGCAGATATTTAAGCGGTTAATGCCCATGGCGTGATCGTGATACCAAAGCATCGCCGCCTCCTGGTGATTCGGATATGTGTAGGTTCGCGAATTCCCCGGAGCATACCAATCCTCCGGATAGCCGTCGCTCTGGGGTGGCGCCTTCGCGCCGTGCACATGGACGACCGTGCGCGATTCGGGTTTTCCGGCTTCCGCGCCCATGATGTTGTGATCGATCGGAAGAAAGTGTTTAGGCGGAAGTTGATTTGGCCACTCGATCGTGACGGGAACACCACTGCGAGCCTCGATGGTCGGACCGGGAACGCTATTGCCGTAACCCCAAAAGCGAGTTTCGGGAACGTCGCGGTGTACTTTCTGCGTCAGTTCCCGAATGGGGATTCGATAGCTGGCCGCGCCGGCGCGGATCGGTTTTGCAATCGCCGGTATGGGGAGCGCATCGACGAACGGCGCCAGTTTAGCCGGGTCTATTAGCGGCGGAGCATCGGCGACGGGTGGCAGATGGTGGTGTTGCATGGCTAAGGCAGGCGCGGCGGCTGCCGAGGACAGAAGGAACTGGCGGCGTGTCATATCTCCTATGAAGACAAAAGGCGAAAGAGCCGCGCGGGCCCTTTCGCCAAAAATTATCGTAACAGCTCGAGTCGGATGTTATGGCTCCACGAGGCCGGTCGTAGTTGAAAGGATAACCGGCGTCGCGTTTTGCGGCGTGGACTGCGTGAAATCGAACATGCTGCTAATCGGGTTTGCAAGGGCGTCAAATGAGCCGCCGCCGATTCTGCCCAGGCTCCAGTTGTCCTCGACGAAACGAAGGACCGAGGTCTGATCGGTGACGGTGTGATCTACATAGTTCGGCTTCGCCCAGGGCGAGATTACTAGTAGCGGAGTGCGTACCCCAT
Organism: Bryobacterales bacterium; assembly: GCA_963802915.1. Lineage (GTDB taxonomy): Bacteria > Acidobacteriota > Terriglobia > Bryobacterales > Bryobacteraceae > JAICMB01. The sequence continues at coordinate 334,349 of CAWDKQ010000012.1, read as the reverse complement.
ATCCGCATCGGCCATTTACAGGAAGGCCGCCGCTGTTCACGCCTGGGAGTTGCGGTGTTACGCCCGAGGTGCCGCAGGCATTGGTGCCGGTGAGCGAGTCCAGGGTCGAGAAAGACCCGTTGACGAGCGGCCCCATTTGATGGTCGTACCAGCCGTCGGAATCGTCATAGGCGAGAATGACCGCCGTCGTGCTCCAGAAGGGCGATCGCTGCAGCGTGTTGATCACCTTGACGACGAATGCCTGCTCGTCGAGGGGGTTGGAGTTGCCGGGATGGGCATTCTGATAGGACTGAGCTTTCACGTAGCTAACCGCCGGAAGATTACCTGCGTTGATCGCATCGAAAAAGTCGTGAAGGTCGTATTGATGATTCGCGGGGTCGCCTTGAAGACCCACGGTGGAAGGGCTCGTCGGACGAGTGTGGGCACTGTTCTGTGTCGAGGCGTAGAACTGAAAGGGCTCGTGGTGCGGGACGTAATCGGTTTCGGTAAGCCCGGTGACCGGCGAAACAGTGCTGCGATTGCAGCCTGTGGTGCCGTTGGGGTTCACCACCGTTAGGTCGAACCCGCCCTGGAACCAACCCCACGAAATGCCGGCGGTAGTCAGTAGGTTGCCTACGTTTGTGCCGGATAGATTGACCTGGAACTTCGAAGAGCCGGAGCAGACATCGTGCAGCGGGTCGGCATCTCCCACTAGGGTGTAGCCACCTTGGCCGTCGGCGACCTCGTTGCTGGACGGAGTATTGAGCGCGGTGCCCTGGATGATGCCGTTCGTGGATCCGGATACCAGGTTGATCGCTCCGGGAGTGGACGGGCCAAACTGAGTGTTGTAGCTGTTGTCGTTCAGCGCATAGTGTTGCGCATAGTTCCATATCGCGGTCACGGTGTTGCCGTCGAAATAGCTCATCACCAGGCCAGTGGTGGTAACAACAGGCGGGAAGGTGTTGGGCGTACCGCCCCCAGAGCCGGTCTTAGAGGGAAACAAATCCATCAGGCCACGGTCGAAAGAAGCCTGCTCGGGACCGTAACTATGATTTTGGTCGGCCGTCAATGCCTGGTTACGATTTAGGCGGAACGGGTTGGCCGCGCCGGCGCCGTTCGCCGGGTTCAGGTTTGGATTGTTGATGAGCAGCGCGGGGGTCAAGCCGTTAACGGACGGGGTATTGGGAGCCGCCGTGAAACGTGGTTGGCCGGGAGGGTTCACCGCGATCGGATAGGTTCCGAAGTAGTGATCGAACGAAATGTTTTCGCCAAAGATGACGACCACGTGTTCAATGGGTGTAGTCGTGGACGTCGCGCTGGGCGATGCGGCGGACGCAAGCGTCGGATCGAAGACCAAGCCGATGAGCATGGCCGTACTGGTGGCTACGGATAGAAAGGAACGCATATTTTTCAGACCTCGTGATTGGAGCTGTCAGATATCGTGAAAGCCTATATCTTCTTACGAAGAAGCCGGCCGCCCAAAAGAACCAGACCACCTGAAAGCAGGGCAAACGCGGACGGTTCCGGAACCGGCTGAAACTGGACATCGTCGATCGCCAGACCGGAGTAATTCGCGCTACCCGTGCTCTGCGAGATGCTCACGCCGCGGATATCCCAAGCGGTATCGGAAATGATGAAGTACGAATTGCCATACACGTTGTCGGTGTTGTTCAGGTTTTCGGAAAACGCACTGCCCAGTGGCGATCCGCCGGCGCCCAAAGCCTGCAAAGTAATCGAGACGCCGTCTGAATCCGCGATGCCGATGCCGAACTTGTCGGTTCCCGCGCCCAGCATCACAGCGAGATCCGCACTGCCATTGCTGCTGTCATCAAATACTTCGTTGGGGTAGCTCATGGTGCTGTAAGGGATTACCTCCAGACCATCAGAGCTGCTGACCGTAACTCCGCCCGTCGTAACCGAAGCTACCGGGCCAGAGGACTGGGCAAGGTTGTCGAAGTTAATGAGTGTCCCAATGAATGTTGGGCCAGTGGGTGAAGAGAGAGTGCTGTTTCCGGGGGTGCCGATAGCGATGGTAGCAGCCTGAGATAGTGCCGCGGCCGCAAAGAAAATCCCACAACGGAGAAGTTTCTGACTCACGAAGTTTTTAGCCTCCTGAACGCAGTCCTCAAAGTACAAACGCGGTGTTAACATCGCATGACGATTCTGTTCGCAATCGAAAAATTCCTGGAGGCAGAAAAATAATTGCCGCCTCGTCGGGGCCATGGGCTCGCGTTCCTAACAAAGGTGACTTCACGGTAACGTCAACGTCACGGTCCGGACGGCGACCGGTTGATGGTTGCGTAAGTGCTCGAGTCAGGGTCCGGCGACGTACGCACCATCGCTAAGAATGTAATCGAGGTAGGTTCCAGAGAGGTCAAGCGCCCAGCCAGACTTGCAATGCAATGAGACACTGTGCGAGGAAATCATCAGGATCGTTGATGTTGATTTTAATGGTTACTGAGGCGCCTGTTATTCTTCTCGACTATGATGATCCTCCCGTCGGAGATGAGATCATCTGATCGTTCGCGAATGCGCGAAATCGGAGGAGAAATGAGTTGATTGCTAGAAGGGCAATTCGCGAGAGCACGGCGGTGACAACCTGCCGCATAAAGGAGTTGTTTAGGCACTCGACGCAGGAGCAGCACGCAGCGATCCAGCGCGCGCAGAGCCTGCAACAGCATCTCGCCCACTTGTCTTGAACCCTGCTATTCGGGTACTCTGGCAAAGAAAAGGCGAAGATGAATCTTACCCTCGGCTTCCCGAACGACCATCCCGTAGAGCAACACTCCCTTGCGCGCAGAGGCGGCATCGAAGCTGCCGTCGCGCGCTTCGAACAGTGGATGAGCGACCCGGATTCGCCTGTGCGAGCCATCCGGCGGCAGCCCGCGCGAGCCGGCGAGTACCTGGATATCCCCGAGGCGGTTCATCCCACGCTTCGCCGGACGCTCCACGAGCGCGGGATCGCGCAACTCTACACGCACCAAGCCGACGCATTTGAACAATCTGCCGCGGGACGCAACGTCGTAGTGGTCACGCCCACCGCCAGCGGCAAGACCATCTGTTATAACCTCCCCGTTCTCGTTTGCATGCTGCGCGATTCTTCCGCCCGCGCCATGTATCTGTTTCCCACCAAGGCGCTCGCCGAAGACCAGCTTCACGAGTTCCAGGCCGCTGTAGATGCCTCGGGGGCCGCGATCAAGGCATTCACGTACGATGGCGATACGCCGCAAGACGCGCGCAAAGCTGTCCGCGAGCGAGCCAATGTCGTCTTCACCAATCCGGACATGCTCCACGCCGGTATCCTGCCCCACCACACAAAATGGGCGAAATGTTTTGAAAACTTACGGTACGTCGTAATCGACGAGTTACATTACTATCGCGGAGTTTACGGCAGCCACCTCGCAAACGTACTGCGGCGGCTCCGCCGGATCTGCGAGTTCTACGGCTCGAAGCCGCAATTCATCTGTTGCTCGGCAACCATCGCCAATCCCAAGGAACTGGCCGAAGCCCTCACGGAGCAGCCCTTCGAGATGATCGATCGCAATGGTGCCCCGAGCGGAGAAAAGTTTTTCGTCTTCTATAATCCGCCGGTCGTGAACCGCCAGCTCGGGATTCGCCGCAGCTATCTTCACGAGACGCGCCGTATCGCGACCGAGCTGATTGAGCGCGGGCAGCAGACGCTCATCTTCGCCAACAATCGCCTGGCGACGGAGATCCTGCTCACCTATCTCCGCGATGCCTGTGAACGCGGTCCCATAGCGGGCGGCATGATTCGCGGATATCGCGGCGGCTACCTTCCTCGGGAGCGCCGTGAGATCGAGCGCAAGCTGCGCGACGGCGATATCCGCGCTGTCGTGGCGACAAACGCTCTCGAACTCGGCATCGATATCGGGTCACTCGACGCGGTCGTGATGGCGGGGTATCCTGGTTCCGTCGCGTCCACCTGGCAGCGCGCCGGGCGCGCGGGACGCCGTCAGACCACCTCGCTCGCCGTGCTGGTGGCCTCCAGCGCTCCGCTCGACCAATACATCCTGGAGCATCCGGAATATTTCTTCGATCGCTCTCCGGAGCACGCCCACATCAACGCCGACAACCTGGAAATTCTTATCGATCACCTGAAGTGCGCGGCATTCGAACTTCCCATTCGCGAAGGCGAGAAGTTCGGGCCTCACGATACCGCCGAATTATGCCGTTTCCTGACGGAAGAGGCGCGACTGCTTCATTTTTCAGGTGGCTGCTGGCATTGGACGTCGGACACCTACCCCGCCGACGCGGTTAGCCTGCGCGCCGTTACGAGCGACAACTTCCTGGTAGTCGACATCACGCACGATCACGAGATCATCGCCGAAGTCGCCTTCCCCGCCGCCCTCACCGCTCTTCATGAGAAGGCGATTTATCTTCACGAGGCGCGCCAATACCAGGTTGAACGCTTCGATTACGACGGCCGCAAGGCCTATGTTCGCCGCGTCGATTCCGACTACTTCACCGACGCCATCGACTACACGCAGGTCAAGGAGCTGGACGAATTCGAATCGGGCGACGTTTACGGCGCGCGGGCAGCTCACGGCGATATTCGCGTAAACCGCCAGATTGTCGGCTTCAAAAAGATCAAGTTCTACACGCTCGAAAACGTCGGCGCGGGACAGCTCTCCATGCCGGAGCAGGAAATGCACACCACTTCCTTCTGGATGCATTTCCCCGCCTCGTTCCTCGCCCGTTTCAAGGACCTCACACGAAACGACATTCAAAACGGTTTGATCGGAATGGCAAACGCCATGCGAACCGTCGGATCCCTACTCCTGATGTGCGATCCACGGGACCTCGGCATCTCCCTCGCGGACGATATCGCGCGTAGCCCGGCAGGTTTTGAGCCGGACCTGTTTCTTTACGACAACTATCCGGGTGGCATCGGGCAGAGCGCCGCGCTTTTCCGCATGCACGCGCGCCTGCTCGCAGGGACGAAAGAGCTGATCAAGTCCTGCTCCTGCGATGGTGGTTGTCCGGCTTGCGTGGGTCCTTTGGGGGAAATCGGAGAGGGAGGGAAACTGGCTGCGGTACGTTTACTGGAGGAACTGACGCCGTCTTAAACTTTTTACGCGATCACGGACGGCTTGCGCTCGCGGACAAACTCCCAGCGGTCCAGTGTCGCGGCCGCGGAAGAATCAGGGGTACACCGGACCACTTTGCCCTTGCATCTGAGGCGCACCTCCGAACCATGGGCGAGGCTCGGCAGGGTGATCATATATTCGACGACATCACCTGGCTCGAGTTGAGCGGCTGAATCGAACAAGACGCCCACGGAGCTCAGGTTTTTAGTCTCGCCGCTTTCCAGCAGCGTTCTCGAGCCACTGCGCAAGAGTTCCAGCGGTAGCTTGAGCTCAAATCGGCGGGATTTTCGTTGTTCGAGCACGGTCACTTTCGACTCTATACTTAGTGTTCCCTAAGGTCAATACCCGAGTTAACATTCCGTGACCGATTCGGTCCCAGTACCCGGCTAACTCGCAAGTGCTTTTAGTTTCTACGGCTAACCCGTGGCTAACCTTGAAGTTGGGGCGCTGGGGGCGATGTGGCAAAATATAACACGGGATGTCTGAATTCAGCCTCGATCAGCAGCTCGAAAAGATGCGCCGGGATTGGGATGCGCGCGCCCGGGAGAACGCCCGTTACTACGTCGACACCGCCAGGCAGGACTGGACGGATGAAGAATTTTTCCGGTCCGGCGAGCAAACCGTCGCCGAAGAGATCCTGACTGACATGATCAACATCTGCCAGGGGAAAGATCCGTCCGCGATGCGAGTGCTCGAGATCGGATGCGGGGCGGGGCGGGTTACGCGCGCTTTGGCGCGGCTGTTCGGCGAGGTCCATGCGGTCGATGTGAGCGGGGAAATGGTCCGGCTAGCCCGTGCGGCCGTGGAACCCTACCCCAAGGCGTTCGTGTATCAGAACAATGGGACCGATTTGGCGGCTGTGCCCGATCTTCCGTTCGATTTTGCGTTTTCGACCATCGTGTTCCAGCACATTCCCAGCCGCGAAGTGATCGAGAATTACGTTCGGGAGGTAAATCGGCTGCTGCGGCCTGGAGCGCTGTTTAAGTTTCAGGTTCAAGGAGATAGCTCGTTGTCGACGAATCCGGACGATACCTGGCTCGGGGTACCGTTTTCGGATGAGCAGGCAGTGGAAATGGCAGAACGGTATGGGTTCGAGCCGCGCTACCGGCATGGAGCCGGTCAGCAGTACTTCTGGCTGTGGTTTTTTAAGCGCTAACGCCGTTTCCTACGGGATCCGAGTTTCCGTTCTTCTGTTTTTTCTTCTCATCCTGCTGGCTTTGAAGTTTCGCGCGACGTGCCGCCCAGTACGCAGTCATACGAGCCGACACTTGTTTCCGCTCTTCCGGGCTCATGTTCTTCCGCCCTCTCCGGCTGCGGGGCGCAGTCTGGGACAACGCCGCCAGTTGGCTTTCCGCACGCGCAATCGCCCGGTCAAGACGCCTCTTTTCTTCATACAGCTCTCGCAGAGCTTTGTTGAGATCCATTGATCCACCGTTCGTTTAGGGAATACTCGGTTTAAACACCGATCGGAACCGCGGTATGGCGGCTGGGTTCCCAGTGCCCACACCCAAGTGGGCTTGCCTGACCTATACCCTCCTTATCGACCGAAAGCAAAATCTGATGACGGCCCCCCGGGATTTCCCCTACCCGAAGCCGACTTCACTCTTAGGCCCTAAGCTTTTTCCGGTTTAGGACCGATCATAAGGCCAGTATGAACCTCGATGCGCTCATTTGGGTGTTGTTGCCCGTTTTTGTAGCAGCCGGCTCTGCCCTTCTCTCCTTCTACATCATGCAAGCTCGCATGGAAGTCGCCATTGCGAAGGAAAGAGAATCGCTAGCCGAAGCAAACGCCATCATCAACTCTAGCAAAGTGACGCTTGAAGAGCGTATGAAAGCTACGGAAGAATCAACCCGCCGCCGCGCACTCGACGACTTCATGCAAGAGTTCCGGGTTGAGGAACGGCACTACTTCCGCGAGAACCGCTCTGCAGAATCAAAGATGAAGGCTATGATACTACAGGAGCGGCTCTATTTCCGCAACATTCCTCTTTCGAACTGGGTGGAGCACGAAATGATTGTGGAAGAGAACGCGGAAGTTTCTCAAATCACCAAGGGACGCTCTATTTTCGCGGGAGCGAAACTCCCGCAAGACGAAGGCGCAGTCATTCGCATGCCGCAACAGCCGGCGGCAATGACCCACATCAGCTAGCCTTTTCGACAAACCCGTCAACCTGGACGCGGCTTTCCTCGTCCAGAAGGTATGATGGCGTTCATGGCCGAGCGCTTGGATTTGGCGGCGGCGCCCGCAGTCAGCACCCGAGAATTCAGTTCCTGGATGGTTTCGGAACAAAGGCGGATCTTCCTGCTCTGCCTGCGGATGCTCCAGGATCGCGAGGATGCGGATTCCGCGACCCAGGATGCCTTTCTCAAGGCCTTTCAATTCATGAACAAAGCCGGTTCCAAGGAACTGGATGATCCGGGGAAATGGATCACGCGAATTGCCATCAACACTTGTCTCGATCGACTGAGATCCCGTAAATGGCAGATTTGGCGGCGAAGGCCGGCGCCGGAGGACGAATCTATCATCCTCGAAATGGAACCTGCCACGGAGCCTTCCGCTGACGATCGCGTTTTCGCGGGTCAGATAACCGCACGGCTCGGACGTGCGCTCGATAAACTCAGCCCACGGCAACGCGCTGTTTTCACCCTGCGCCATTATGAGAATCGCAGTTTGGAGGAAATCGCCGAACTCCTTGGGCTGGATATTGGTACGGTGAAGATGCATTTGTTTCGTACCGTTCGGAAACTGCGGCTGGAATTACACGATTTGTATTTTGGGAAGAGACCATGACGAGCGAACATTGGACCGAAGAGCACTTGCTCGATCATCTTTACGGATTAAGAGATGCCGATGAGCATCTGGCGGCATGTCAGGAATGTTCCGCCCGGGTCGCGCGCCTGTCTCTGAGCCGCGCCCAAGCAACCGCCCCTCCCGAGATTCCGGACGACTTCCTAGCCGCGCAACGCAGAAACATTCACGAACGGATCGGTTCCCCAATTCGCACCTGGCATCCCCTGCGCTGGGCTGCTTCGGCAATGGCACTGCTGGCGATCGTGCTCGGACTCAGCCTATACCGTTCCAATCCCGTGGCCCCGCCGTCTCACGACGATCAGTTTTTCACGGAAATCTCGGCCATGGCGCAAACCTCCGCTCCCCGGGCCGTGCAGCCGATTGAAGCTCTCGTTCAGGATGACTCCGAGGAATAAACTATGCTTCGGAATCTAGCAGCTTTCGTTCTCATAGCGGGCTTGTCCCTGTTCGGCCAAGCCGCGAAAGGCCCATGGTGGAATGGCCAGATCATCAAAGACCTCAACCTCAACGCGGACCAGATGCACCAGATGCGCGAGACCGTGCGGGAGTATCGGCCGCGTCTACAGGAACAGCGAGCCGCAGTTCAAAAAGCGGAACAGGACCTTGAGAACGTCTTCAATTCCGATACCGTCGACAACCAGAAGGCCAATGAAGCCATCGACCGTTTGGTGGCAGCCCGCGCGGATCTCGTCCGAACGCTCTCACAAATGGGTCTCAAGCTTCGCGCTGTTCTGACGTTACAGCAATGGCAGGAAGTCCAAAAGCGCTTTGCGGCCCGGCAAGCGGCAAAACAGGCGCGCCCCACAAACTGATCTCTCCTCTAAGGCCCATCACCGAAACTGCCGATAAAACAAACGAGGCATGAAGGTTATGGGCACCAAAGAACGCTTGACGATCTGCGCGGAACTGCTCGCCACGATCGATCGAAACCGCTCTTGCACGGGCGACAGCAGTGTTGCTCTCAGCATCGAGCAGCGCATCATCGAACGCGAACTGCGCGATCTGGAGCGCGATATCGAGGCTGACCCGGGCGCCCTCGAAAACCACCTCGTAAGGAACCGCCCTCGCCGGAACGAAAGACCCTTATAAATCTGCATCTTGTCTCAACCCAACTCCATCTGAATTGGTACAATTGAATAGATAATACGGCAATCAGAGACGCCACCGGTCGTCGCTGCCCGCCTTCATTCTCCTAAATAGATGGAATCGCACGCTGCCCCGCTTTTGTTGAACTTCGGATTCTCCTTTGAGGACCTGTACCGTCCTGAGGATCTCGCGCGCCTCGATGTCGCATTTCTGGGCTGGCTCAAAACGTCTGACCAAGCCCTGCATGACAGGCTGGTTCTCGCGCGCTCGAACCCGTCCGCTGTGGCACGCAAAGACGAATCCGAGCTGATCATCGAGGTCGCGCCCCATCTCGAAGATTTCATTGGACAGTTGTTTGGCATCACAGCTGAAGTGGCGGAGTTGCAGGCGCTTCACAATCGCCTGGCCCCGATTTATACCGTGAAGCGGAATTTCGTCCAGCGCAAGGCAGTTCCCAAGATCCCGAAAGATCAGGCCGCCGCACTCGATGGGAATGCGGTCCGAGGCGAATTGGAGCGGATTTTCGGCGAGCCTTTGACGGAGCTAACCTTCGCGGAATACGTCTCCCGCTGGATGCAGAACGAGCCCCATTACGCCGTCGAACTCGATCTCGCAATGCACTACGCCGCCTGGGCGACTCTGACGCCCGAAGGCATCGCGCGGCACAAGGATGGCGTGCTGTTCAAGATGCCGCACAAACTCGACATGAATCACCTGGTGCCGGTGGAAGTCACCCAGGTTGATCATGTTCCAGCGTTGCGTCTTCACCCCAGCCACTGGCGCAACCGCGAAGGTTTCGATCTTACGGATCCGGGCACGGATCTGCTTGGCGCATTGGATAACGCGGCTTATTGCATCAAATGCCATAACCAGGGGAAAGATAGCTGCTCGATCGGCCTCAAGGAAAAGAACGGCACGTTCAAAACCAGTGTTTTCGGGGTCACCCTCGCCGGCTGCCCACTTGAAGAGAAGATCTCCGAGCTCAATGTAGTCAAGCAGCGCGGCTACAGTATCGGCGGACTTGGCATCATCACCGTCGATAACGCCATGGCTGCGGCAACCGGCCACCGCATTTGCAACGACTGCATGAAATCCTGCATTTATCAGAAGCAGGATCCGGTCGACATCCCGCAGGTGGAAACTCGAACGCTGAAAGACGTGCTGGAGCTTCCCTGGGGATTCGAGATTTACAGCCTGCTCACCCGCTGGAATCCATTGAATCTGAGACGACCCGTGGCGCGGCCGCTTTCAGGCTACAAAGTTCTGGTGGTCGGTCTCGGACCTGCGGGATTCACCCTCGCGCATCATTTGATGAACGATGGCCATACCGTAGCCGCAATCGACGGGTTAAAGATCGAGCCGCTGCCGTCCGAGATTTCCGGAGTAAAGCCCGATGGACAACGCGTTCCATTCCGTCCCATCCGCAATGTTCACGATATTTACGAATCGCTGGACGACCGCGTCATGGCGGGATTCGGCGGCGTTGCCGAATACGGCATCACTGTTCGCTGGAACAAGAATTTCTTGAAAATAGTCCGGCTGCTGTTGGAGCGCCGCTCGCAGTTCAGCATGTTCGGCGGCGTCCGATTTGGCGGCACCATCACCATCGAGAGCGCGTTTGAGGATCTTGGCTTCGATCACATCGCCCTATGCGCCGGCGCGGGCCGTCCAACAGTTGTCCCCATGAAAAACGGCTTGGCCCGAGGCGTCCGCCAAGCTTCCGATTTTCTCATGGCGCTACAGCTTACAGGGGCGGCAAAAGTCGATTCCGTCGCGAACCTGCAAGTCCGCCTGCCTATCGTAGTTATCGGCGGAGGTCTGACCGCCATTGACACGGCCACGGAGTCGCTGGCCTACTATCCGGTCCAAGTAGAACGCTTCCTGAAACGATACGAAACGTTGGTGGCCGAACGCGGCGGAGCTGCCATCCAGGCCAATTGGACCGCTGAGGAAACCGAAGTCGCCGAGGAATTCATCAACCACGCCCGGGCAATTCGCGCGGAAAAACTGGTCGCGAAACGGGAAGGCCGGCCGGCCCGCATCATCGATCTTCTGAACTCCTGGGGCGGCTCAACCATCGCATACCGGCGTCGCATGATTGATGCGCCAAGCTACACGCTGAATCATGAAGAAGTCGCCAAGGCGCTCGAAGAGGGTGTTCGCTTTGCCGAGGAGTTGACGCCGCAAGCTGTCGACGTCGATATTTACGGCCATGCCCAGGCATTGCGGCTGGCTACAAAAACTGGCGAGCAACATGTTCTGCCTGCGCGGAGCATCCTGGTCGCCGCCGGAACGCAGCCCAATACAGTTTTGGCCCGTGAAGATCCGTTCAACGCAATTCTCGACGGCCGCTATTTCCAGGCCTTTGACGAGGAAGGGCTCCCGGTAAAACCCGAGAAGCTCGCCAAGCCGCCCGCGGTCCACGTGTTGATGTCCGTCCGGCCGGATGGCCGCGCGATGAGCTTCTTTGGCGATCTGCACCCATCGTTTTCCGGCAATGTCGTGAAAGCGATGGGCGGGGCCAAACAGGGCTACCCGGTAGTCTCCCGAATGTTATCCCGTCTAAGCCCGAGCGAAGCTGCTCCGGAACAGTTGATCGGCCGGCTCAACGACGAGCTTCGCGCCTCGGTGAAGGAAGTGATTCGCCTCACGCCGAATATAGTCGAGGTGGTGGTACGCGCACCGATGGCTGCTCGGGCATTCCAACCCGGCCAGTTCTATCGTTTGCAGAATTTTGAATCGCTGGCCCCCCGCGCGGACGGCACAACCCTCGCGATGGAGGGATTGGCGCTCACGGGCGCCGCGGTCGATCGGGAGCAAGGGCTCCTCTCGACCATCGTCCTTGAAATGGGCGGCTCGTCCGATCTCTGCGCGCTCCTCAAACCGAGTGAGCCCGTGATCCTGATGGGGCCAACCGGCTCGCCGACCGAGACTCCCGCAGAGGAGACCGTCCTGCTCGCTGGAGGTGGACTTGGCAACGCCGTTCTGTTCTCGATCGGCCAGAGCCTCCGCGCGAATGGCTCGCGAGTGGTTTACTTCGCCGGCTATAAAAAGATCATCGACCGCTATAAAGTGGAAGAGATCGAGCGCGCGGCCGACCTCGTAATCTGGTGCTGCGACGAAGCTCCGGGTTTCGAGCCCACGCGGCCGCATGACAAGTCGTTCGTCGGAAACATCGTGGATGCCATGGTGTCTTACGGACGCGGCGATTTGGGAGAATCCGAGATCCCGTTGGGCGAAGTGAACCGCCTGATCGTGATCGGCTCGGACGGCATGATGCGCGCCGTGGCCCGGGCCCGGCACGGCGTTCTCGAACCGTTCCTCGATCCGGACCACAAGGCCATTGGAAGCATCAACTCCCCGATGCAGTGCATGATGAAAGAAATCTGCGCCCAGTGCCTACAACAGCATAAGGACCCTAAGACCGGCGAAGAGACGGTGGTGTTCTCTTGCTTCAATCAGGACCAGGCGCTCGATCGCGTCGATTTTGGGAACCTCCGCACGCGCCTGGCTCAAAACGGAGTCCAGGAGAAGCTGACCGCTCAATGGGTCGACCGCTGCCTGCGCCAGATCGGATCCCGCGAAGAGCTGGTCACGCAAGGCGCATTAAACTAACCTCACGTTAGAGCATTCCTGTATCACCCTCCTGCTACGAGCGTCCATAATCTGTGGCAGTTGACCAAATCCTCGGTTTGGAAGAAGGTAACGGGACCGAGGTCCAGCACCCCGATCTGGAGAAAACCGCGCACATGCTGCAGGATCGCCGCAGCGTGCGGTCGGTCGCACTGACCGGGCTCTTCCTGCTGGGCTGCTTTTATACGCTATTCCTCGCGCAGGAATTCTTTATTCCCGTGATGCTGGCTATTGTTTTCAATTTTCTGCTGAGTCCGTTCGTTCGTCTGCTAAAGAAGCTCGCTTGGATTCCGGAGGCGGCCGGCGCGTTCCTCGTCATTCTTGCCGGATTGGCATTGCTCGGACTGCTGGCCTTCGAATTCTCGGGGCCCATCGCTCAGTGGGTTACGCGCGCTCCGCAGATCACCGCCAAAATAGCCACCGAACTTCAAGTGCTCAAGAGACCGATGGAACGGATGAACCAGGCAACCGAACAGGTCAGCAATATGACCAGCGTACAGAGCAACCAGGGCAAGAAACCGGCTCAAGTCGAACTTCGGGGGCCAGGTTTGGCCGACGGACTTCTCACGAAAACCCGCGATGCTATTTTCGGCCTCGTCGTCCTTCTGGTTCTGCTTTATTTTCTGCTTTCTTCCGGCGATCTGTTCCTGCGCAAGCTTATCCACGTTCTGCCGAAGTTCGAAGATAAGAAACGAGCCGTGCTGATCATGCGTGAGATTGAGGATCACATCTCGAAATACCTGATCACGGTGGCCATGATCAACGCCGGATTGGGGACGGCGGCGGGGGTCGCTTTCTGGCTGCTCGGGCTACCAAACCCGGCGCTGTGGGGCGCGCTGGCCTTCGTTCTGAATTTCATCCCTTACATCGGATCGCTCACGGGCATCGGAATTGTAGCCATTGTCTCGCTCGCGACTTTCCCGAACATCGGCCACGCGCTGCTCGCGCCAGCATGCTATTTCGGCATAGGAATCCTGGAAGGCAACTTCGTATCGCCGTACATCATGGGCCGGAGGATGTTATTGAATCCCGTAGTCATTTTCGTGGGCGTGACCTTCTGGGGATTCCTGTGGGGCATCCTCGGCATCTTTCTCGCCGTTCCGATGCTGGTCATGCTCAAGATATTCTGTGATCACATCGAGCCACTCGCTCCGATCGGTGAGTTTCTGGGAAGCTAAGCGTTGGTAGTTCGTAGTTCGTGGTTCGTAGTTCAGCGCGTTCGAACGACGAACTAACAACGACGAACTACGAACGCCCTTTCCCGCGCACCAACTCCAGCGCCTCTTCCTTCGTATGGATGCGTCCCTCGAGTTGGGCGTCTTCGGCCGCCTCCAACAGACGACCAAACTCCGGACCGGGTTTGTAGCCTGCCTCGATCAAATCGCGGCCGGTCAGCAGACGGGCTGGACGCAATTCCTGCGGCGGCGATTGCTCGAACCGCTCCTTCATGAATTCGTAGTTCTGAAGATTTCCCATGCTCGACAGGCAATCGAGCTTGTGCAGTTCCAGGTGCTCCTCGAACTTCGGGAGACGCAAAAAGCGCTTAATGGTGCTTTCGCGCATCCGTTGGACATCGGAGAATCGCATGTGATTTTCAACCAGCGCGATGATCTGGTCGATATCGTCGTTTGAAAACTTCAGCCGCTTCAAAATATCGCATGCGATCTTCTCTCCGGCTTCCACATGGCCGTCGAAGCGGATGCGCTCGGCAATCCGGAACGTCGGCGGCTTGCCGACATCGTGCAGCAGAACCCCCAGCGCAAGCGTAGCCGTCGGATTCTCCGGAAGCGAATCCAGCATCATCATCGTATGGACCCAGACATCGCCCTCGGGATGAAACTCCGGCGGCTGCTGAACCCCCTTCATCGCGGAGACTTCCGGCATGATTTCGAGCAGCAGGCCGGACTCGTCCAATAATTCGAAACCCCGGCGCGGGTGACCCTCGGTCAGAATCCGTACGATCTCATCCCGAACGCGCTCGGCCGAAACCCGTCGAATATTCGAATGCAGCCTTTGGATGGCAGACATGGTGCCGGGATCAATTTCGAACCCGAACCGCGCGGCGAAGCGGATGGCCCGCAGCATTCGGAGGTGATCCTCCTGAAAGCGGCGTTCGGGGTCCCCGATGGCTCGAATGATACCCGCGCGCAGATCGTCCAGACCCCCGACAAAATCCACTAGGGGCAGCGGAATTGCGTCAAGAGCCCCAGGATCGAGAAGCAGCGCGTTGATCGTGAAATCGCGCCGCAGGACATCCTCGCGCGGATCTTTCTCGAAAACGACCTTTTCAGGATGACGTCCATCCAGATAGACATGGTCGCTACGGAACGTGGCGACTTCGACTCCGTCTATTAATATGACCCCGAACTGCGCACCTACCAACTCGGCCCGCGGAAAAAGCTCGATTAGCTGCTCCGGAATCGCGTCGGTGGCGATATCGAAATCCTTGGGTTCGCGTCCGAGCATGAGGTCGCGAACGCAGCCGCCGACCAACCAGGATTGGTACCCTTTGGAGCGGAGAACAGCCGCAATCTCCAGGGCCCGGTTCTTGAGTGCGGTGGTGCGAGACATGCTTATGATCGTAGAATAAAGGTTTCCCCACGTAATGGAATCCTCCAGTCCCAGGTCTTTCCCAACTACGAAAGTAGTCGTCGCCACCACTGTCGCGTTGTCTTTCATAAGCTTCTGGCGAGGCGCGTCCATCGTGCTGGCCGACCTGGCGTCGTCCATGTTTTACGCGGGCGGTATCGCCGCTATTGCGATCGGCCCCGCAGCGCCCTGGTTCGTTTTGGGAGTTATGCTCTTCAGCTTCGCCGTGCGAAGCGTTTACATGGAGAGTTGCAGCATGTTCGTCCGCGGCGGCGTTTACATCGTCGTCAAGGACAGCATGGGACCGTTCGTCGCCCGGCTTTCGGTTTCGTCTTTGGTATTCGATTACGTTCTCACCGGCCCCATCAGCATTGTCACGGCGGGCCAGTACCTGGCGCGCCTTCTCAACGAGATCTCCGGGCTGCTCCACGAACCCTATCGAATCGATGCGAATATGTTCGCGGCCTTTTTCGGCGCTATTTTCACCTTGTATTTCTGGTGGGCGAACATCAAGGGCCTGCACGAATCGAGCGGGAAGGCGCTACGGATCATGCAGATCACGACCGTCATGGTTGTGATTTTCCTGATCTGGTGCCCGCTTACGATTCTGCTGCGGGGCCACGTCACTTTTCCTCCCGCGCCCGTCCCGCGCAATCTCGAATTCGGAAGCACCGCTCTGGGATGGTTCAAGGGAACCGTTTTCCCAAGCATTCCACTCATCGCGATTACCATCGCTTTCGGTCATGCCCTGCTCTCCATGAGCGGATTTGAAACTCTGGCGCAGGTGTACCGCGAAATCGCTTATCCCAAGATGAAGAATCTCCGGATCACCGCGAATATCGTTTGCTGGTACGCAGTCATCTGCACAGGCGTGATCACGGTATTGGCCGGAATGATTATCTCGCCGGCCCAGATGAAGCAATACAGCGACGACCTTCTCGGCGGACTGACCATCCATCTTGCCGGGCCCGAGATCCTGAAATTGGGGTTCCATATTTTTGTCGTCGTTGTCGGCGTGTTGATTCTGTCGGGCGCCGTCAACACCGCCATCATCGGCGCGAACGGCGTCCTGAATCGCGTCGCCGAAGACGGCGTCCTGCTGGACTGGTTTCGCCGCCCTCATAAACGGTTCGGCACAACCCACCGCATTATCAATCTGGTCACGATCCTGCAAATCGCGACCATCGCGTTGAGCCGCGGCGACGTTTATCTGCTCGGCGAAGCGTATGCGTTCGGCGTGGTCTGGAGTTTCTTCCTGAAATCCGCCGGCGTCCTGGTACTCCGTTATCAAAGACACGACCAGGAGTACAAGTTTCCATTCAACATTCGTGTCAGAGGCGTCGAGATTCCGATCGGCCTGGGCGCGACCACGATTGTTCTCGGGATGGTGGCCCTCGCGAATCTTTTTTCGAAAGAGTACGCCACTATCTACGGCGTGAGTTTCACCATCGCGCTATTCATTCTGTTCACAATCTCCGAGTACGTGAATAAAAGGAAGCGCCTGGCGCTACATCAGACTTCAGACAAGCCTTTCGAAGAATTCAACCTCGAGCACCAGCCACAAATTAATACGCACAGCTTGCACGCGCGTCCCGGCTGTGTCCTGGTCGCCGTACGCGATTACCAGAACATGGAGCATCTGAAGAAGGTGCTGCAGAAAACCAATCTGCGCCGGCACGATATCGTCGTAATGACCGTGCGGACTATCTCGACCGGCGCAGGCGAATACGATCTGGCCGACGATCAAATCTTCAGCGACTACGAGCAGGAATTGTTCAGCCACGTTGTGGAAGTTGCGGAGAAGGAGGGAAAACCGGTGGAACTGCTGGTGGTCCCGGCCGTGAATCCGTTCGACGCAATGGTCCAATCCGCGGCGAAGCTTCAAGCGTCGCGGCTTGTGACCGGCGTATCGGAGCGAATGGGTTCGGAAGAACTCGCTCGCCTGATCGGGCTGGCATGGGAGAGTCTGCCGGAGCCGCGTCATCCCTTTTCGCTCGAAATTATCCGCGCGGATCGCCCCTCGACGTACGTCAATCTGGGCCCGCACCCGCCGCGGCTATGGCCGGAAGATGTCGACCGGCTCCATGACATCTGGCTGAAGCTCAGCGAATCGTTGGGTGCGAAACTGCATCATCGCGACGTTGTCGGCCTGGCGCTGCGGCGCCTGGAAGAAGATTTAGGACGCGATGGGGCAGAGCGGGAAAAGCTGCTGAAGGATGTCGAGAAGGAAATGCATCACGATTAGTAGCGACAGCCCGGGGTACTGGTGCAAAGTTATCGAACAGCTACGATTTGGCCAGGGGTAATCGTTTCGAGCACGTCCAAAATGGCATCCGCAAACGGCAACAAGTCCTCGATCTGATTTGTTCGGGAGTGGATCGTAATAACCGAGCTTCCGATCAATGAGTTTTTGTTGGCGAGATATGCCTTGATCGACGGTCACGAGCACGTCATACCCGGCAAGTTCAGCGTCGCGCAATAGCTCACCATTCTTCTTGCCTTTGAAGCCGGCCCACTCCGCACTATGCGCGTCATGGGAGCGAAACGAGTGTCTGAAATCCAGTGGCAAACACTCGTCCAGCAGGATCTTCATGCGATCCTGGCGAAAAGCGACTCCTTGGCTTCCTCTAGCGACTGAACGGCCATCTCGTGGGTGACTGCGGGGAACTGTCTGAGAAAATCTAGCAGAGAGTGGCCACCTTCCAGATAGTCGATAAGGTTCTTAAAGGGAACGCGAGTACCGCGGAAACACGGCGTGCCGCTCATTACCTCCGGGTCGCTCACGATGACTCGTTCTGCCATGACCGATCCCTATTTTAGCGTCGTGTTCGGCAGAATTGGAACCGGAAGGTTGTCTTCGATGTTCAAGACTGATCCCGGCGCAACGCATATAATTCATTGACACGAGGTGCTTGTGCTATCACGATCCATCTTCTGGCTTTGGTTTGCCGGCCTGGTCTTTCTTGCTTTAGGCCTTTTTACATTTCGAAAGAAGTTGTCGGCGGCAGCCGGGCTGGATAAGTTGATCGAGCTCGGACCGGTATTCGTTGCGGCTTCTATCGCGGTGTTTGGGGCGGAACATTTCTCGTCGGCAAACGCGCTGATGGCAATCGTACCCGCATGGATGCCGGCGCGGCTTTTCTGGGTCTATTTCGTCGGCCTCGCACTGCTGGCCGCGGCCCTCAGCATTGTCCTGATCAAGTACGTCCGTTTGTCGGCAACGCTTTTGGGCGTGATGTTCCTGCTCTTCGTGCTGATGCTGCACCTGCCAAGGGCGGTCGCGAATCCGACAGACCGGATCGCATGGACCATTGTGTTTCGGGAAACTGCGTTCGCAGGCGGCGCTTGGGCGCTGGCTGGCGGTCAGTTGGCCGTCGCCGCCCGATTCATGATCGCGATTGCGCTGATCTTTTTCGGCGTCGAGAACGCGCTGCATCCGGGATTCGCACCTGGCGTTCCCCTCGCAAAGCTGACACCATCATGGGTCCCGTTAGGCGTTTTCTGGGGATATTTAACAGGCACGGTCCTGCTGATCGGCGGCATCTGTTTACTGGCCGGCTGGCGATCGCGGATCGCCCTGGCGTGGGTCGGGCTGCTGGTCACGCTGCTCACGCTCTTCCTCTACCTGCCGATCTTCCTGATGGACAGTCCGCCGGCACTGATCGAAGGAGTGAACTACGTCGCGGATACGCTGCTTTTTGCTGGAACAGTGTTGTGCATGGCGCGGGCGCTGCCCCGAGGTCATCTAACGGCGAGCGTTGCACCATCGGGGCTCTGAGCGGAACCGGCGCTGAGAAACACCGGAATAGCCGGCCCGGTCGCGATGCCCGCCGGCACGATAACCTCGAGTTCAAAGATCCCGGCGATTTGGTTCGGCACGGAACCGATGCTCAGGACTGGTGCGCCAATGCCTCCGATTTTCACCGCGACCGGCAGGATTGGTTTTGCCGTTCCATCCGGTACGGTTTCGCCCGTGACCTCGGCCGGTACTGTCTGCCCTAGTCCCGTTGCGAATAGGTGGATGATAGATCCTCGGGCTGCGGCGCCGCGGACTCCGCTGGCCTGGCCCACGCCTGTGCCGGCCGCGGTGAAGATCGCGGGAGCGGTCGCGGCGACAGTCATGCCGGTGCTATAACGTTCGCCGTTGAACTCCACGTCGACGGAAACCGAGGCTTTCCCGGCGACCTCGTATGGCACCACTAAATTGACTTGCGTAGGGCTCGCATAGAGTAGAGGAGCCGGCACGCCGTCGAATAATACTTGCAATCCATTCGCATCCTGACTGAGCCCGGCAGCGGATGAGGGTCCGATGTTGAGGCCGAGAATCGTCAGGAGTTCTCCGGGGGAGATTGGGCCAGCGGTTAATGACGCGGCGTTGACAATCGAAACCGCAAGAGGCGGCCCGGGAAGCGGCTGCGCCGGTAGCGCGGGCGTGACGACAAAGGTCACGGGCACGGCGATCGTTGTTGGAGAGCCTACCGGCGCCGTAATGTCGATTGTTCCGTTAAATGTACCCGGTGGAAGACTCTGTGCGTTCGCGACAACAGACGCCGATCCGTAGGGCGCGTAGTTTCCCGACGACAGCCAGCCATTTCCGTCATCGGTACTGATGGAGCTCGAAAAATCCGTGGGTACACCGCCGCTCAAAACACTAAAGGCCGCTGTGGCATATGTTCCACTCGATGCGGTGAACGTCAGGCTGGACGGAACGATCGTTATCTGCGGAGCTGTATCCCAGACTGTCAGGCTGACGGGGACAATCGCAGGTATAGATTGAGGGCTGCTGGGAGAACTGAACGTCAAGCTTCCCTGATAAGTGCCGGCGCTGAGCCCCGCAGGGTCGACTTTCACCGTGGATGCGGGGAACCCGCTGCTTGATGACAGCGATGCCGAAAGCCAATTACCCTGACTGGTCACAACGGTTACGGTCGCGGAACCTGACAACTGAAGAGTCTGTGGAGCAGGCGCGTTTCCGCCGGCTTTCGCCCAGAAGGTTAGCGACGAGGGAAAGGTGCCGATCGCGGGCGCGACCGGAGGACTTGTCGGGAAGATGTACATACCCACAATCTCGGCAACGCTATTCGACGGTCCCGTCGCTACGATGTACGCGGTTCGCTCATACGGAGCCGAAGGATCCACCGTGACGCCGATCGACGCCGGCGTCGCGCCTTGAATCGGCGATACGAGGAGCCATTTCGTATCGGCGGGGTTCAAGCTGACCGAAAACGGCGTACCAGCGTCCGTCGCTGTTACGTTTAAGGGGACCGGCGGAGGCGGCGGGTCCGTCTGATGCGCCGTGAAGAACAGATAAGCCGGAGCATTTGGAAATGAAACCACCGACTTCGCTACTCGAAATGTGAACGGCGCCGTAACAGGCAGCAGAGTGGCATCATCGGGCGTGACGGTCACGGCCGCTTTGTAGTCACCGGGTGGAAGCGAAGGATCGGTAGTCAGAGTGATCGTTCCATCCGGACAGGACGCAGGCTTTGTGCAGGTCGCACCGGTCGTCCGCGAGAGAGTTAACCACTGACTACCTTGGGTAGTTGCAGTGACGGTAAAAGTCGTCGCCTCATCCCAGTCAGCAACCAAAGTCTGAACCGCGGGTTCCGACCCTGATAGCCATAACCAACAAACCGGATCTGTCGGGAGTAGAAGTTGTGATGCAACGCAGCTTGGCGGTACACCGTTCGCCCATGTCACGGAGAGACTGGCCGGCCCTCGAGCCGAGAACGGCTGCTTATCCGAGAACATCATCCGGATGGGCACGGGAGATGTGGCGCCGACACATCCAAACGCGGACGCACCGTTAACCTCGCAGTCGAAAATTGAGCTGGGAGGAAGGGTTACAGTCTGAAATTGTTCCGCTTCCGCGCATTTTGGCTGACAGACAACCGATGTGTAGCCGACCAAAACATCCACCGATTGAAGGGTAGGATTTTGCAATGCCAGTGCGCCCCATCCTTCATACGAACCAGTCAAATAGGTCTGCTGGGGAAAGGTAAACAGTGCATTTGGATCCGCGGAACGCAGCTCGTATGGATTACTGATGACTGTGCCGCGCAACGCCGGATAAAAGTCCGCTTGCGTCCCATCCGGATTCTGCACGACAACACGCCTGCCCGTAACATCAGTGGGAGCGGCAAGCGTGGTATCGATTTCTTGCGGCCCGATGAAGGTCGTCGAGGCTAGAACAACACTATCGATGTGAACAGTACTCGATTGCGTGAACCCTCGCCCGTTTATGCGAACCGTAGTGCCGGAAGGCAGCATCCCGCCGCCCGGAGTTACGCTATCGATCGAGAATGCGCTGCCGATTTTGAACTGCGCAGGTTTCGCGGCGGGCGTAAAGAGATTTCCGGCCGCGTCTTTCCAAATTGTGTCGCCCTGCTCTAAAACTATCGACGACGTGGAGCCATTCGTTGCCGTTGACAACACTGGCAGCGTGATGACCAACAGCGGAACACCTGGTAAGCGTCCTAGCCCTCCCGTCGCGGAGTTGAAATCCGCGGCTATGTGGTTCCCCGTAATCTCGGCACGGCCATTCTGATCCCCGTTCGCGCTAAATGCGTCGACCGCAATCACCGGTCCGAACACGGCCGGATCGAAATCGAAAGCGACGCTGCCGGACGAAATCGCATGAGGAGTCGCGAGCGTAAGCCGCACCTGTGCGTTCGCACCTGGGGCAACGCTCGGCGCGGAGACCACCACGCTCAAATTGGAGCTAGGCAATTCAGCCGCGTGGACGCCAATACTGAAGAGCAAGAACGAAGGAATTAAATAGCTAACAAACCGGCGCGAGTTTTTCATTGTGCGATAGGACCGTTCGAGAAATGGTGGTCGACGCCGCCGGAGGGAAGCTCGTATTGGAAGAGCTCAACGAGCCGTGCCTATATATTCAAAGACCCTCGCGGGCGCAATTCACCTACACGGTCCACCGCATTTTTTGTCTTACCGCGACCTCACGCGTGCTGCAATCGCTTCAGCGGGCGATTGTGGCATCAAATTCTTGGATGGCACGGCGAAAATCACTCCTGGAACTGGTCGCGGAAGCCTTCACGGTGAACGGCTTCGCGCTGCTGTCCATGTTCTTGACGACTGCTCATACCGATTAAATGGCTACGCTGTCTTTCGCAATTCGGATATTAAACGATGGCGCTCCGTTCGGAATGACGAATTCCTGGCCAGGGTGGCGCGTCTTGATGCACCGCGTCCGAAGATACCAGATGCGGTTGACATCGACTCCATGAAAGCCGCAATTGCTTCGGCTGGTGCGGCGTTCCCGCTGATTTCAGTTCATCGCGAGCGACTCAAGAAGGGCGTATTTCGCGTAGGGAAAATGCTGCGAACCAGTCAGCGGGCCGTTACTGTGGTTTCTCTATCCCCCGACGCAGAGTGGGGAGATCAGGAGAGCTTCTCACTCAGAGACATCACGCTTATTGCCCTTGGCCGCGAAACCGTGCCAATCCAAATAGGGGCAGAAGGCTTTTCTTCCCCTCCACGAGATCGGCCATCAACTCCCCAACCGCTGGACAGTTTTTGAATCCATGGCCCGATCCGCCGCCGGCGAACCATGCATTCTGACATCCGGGATGACGGTCCAGAATGTAGTTCTCATCCGGAGAGTTCTCGTATTGGCAAACGAAAGATTCCACGAGCGGCGCGCCTTTCATTGCGGGGAACCGGAAAGCCAGATATTCCCGCGGTGCCTCGAATCGGTCCGTTGGAGCTACGCGATCCGCGTTGTCGGGATCCCAAGGATGCACAGGATCGTACTCATCCCCGAGAGTATGGCCTACAATTTTCATCCCGCGGTATCCGTTCCCCGGAATTCCGTAGTAAGAACCGGCGTCCAGCCATACCGGACACTTTGTCTCCTGGAGGTTTTCGACGCCGCTCGGCAATCCGAAAAATAAACCGATCTGGCGTGCCGGCCGAACGAGTGGTCCTATCTCTTCAGGAAAGACTTTTCCCATCCAAGGTCCACAGGCAAACACGTACTGGTCCGCGCGAAGCGTGGAACCGTCGGAGAGGAGCAGCTCCGACATTTCGTTTGAACGGATCGCTCCAGGCTTGGCGGCCAGCCCTCGATACTGTCCGCCCTCTTTGACAAATCCTTCCATGACGACTTCGCAGGCGCGGCGGGAAGTAAGATAACCGGCCTGGCGCTCGAAGACCATCGAATCGCGGCCATCGAAATTGATTTGAGGAAAGCGCTTGGCTGCCTCTGGGCCCGTCAGGTGATCGTATGGCAGGCCGACTTCACGGAGCGCCTGCATCGAAGCCCGTTGCGCATCGTCTTCGGCCGGCGCCATAAACAAAGCCCCGGTCTCGTGCAATAGCCGTGTGTTCCACTTCGCTTGATTCTCACGCCACAACACCAACGCGCGAGCGACCAATTGCGTGTAGGTTTGTCTGGCGCCATAAGAGCCGCGAATGACGCGCGACTCACCGCCCGCCGAACTGGAGCGCGCGTTTCCCGGTCCCCATGCGTCGAGCAGTGTTACCCGATACCCTCGCCGCAACAAATGCAGCGCGGTCCAACCGCCGAACGCTCCCGCGCCAACCACTGCGACGGACTTCGAGCGGGTCTGAGCCGCCGCCGACGCGGCTAAGGGCAGCGCTCCGGCCGACCGCAGTATGGAGCGTCTCGATACTTCGTTGGGCTGTTTCAATGGGCCACAGTGTAACATTGCGTTTGGCGATTCCATAAACCATGAAATCTCGAGTTACGACGCTCTTATTGTTTGTCAGCTTCGCGGCGCATGCGCAGAAAGGTGGAACGTATCCGGAGCGCTGGTGGACGCCTGTCCCGGAAAGCCAGAAAGCCGTGTGGGAAATCCTCCCGCAAGCAGCAAAGCCAGGCCAAGTGATCGTCTCCAAACGCAACGAACTCGGAATACTGTCGAACTTTGCCGCGACTCCGTTTACGTTTCGAGGCAAACGCTACGCGAGCGTGGAGGGATTCTGGCAGATGATGCTTTATCCCGAGGGTCCGGACGATCCACGCGCCAAAGCACCGGGGATCCGATGGCCGCATACACGCGCCGACGTCTCGCGGATGACCGCTTTCGATGCGAAGGACGCCGGGACAGCGGGCGAGGAGAATATGCGGAAGATGGGCATCGATTGGGTTACATTTGAGGGACGACGGATCGAGTACCGGTCGAAGAATAAGGGCGATCATTACGGTCTCATTGTGGGCGCGATGAGAGCCAAGCTGGAGCAGAATCCCCGAGTACGTGAGATTCTTCTGGCGACGGGAAACCTGGTCCTGCTGCCCGACCACATCCAAGAGCCCGATCCACCCGCGGAGTGGCTGTATTGCCAAATTTGGATGCGAATTCGAAAGGAGATCCAGAACAAATAGCTCCGTCCAAGCATCTATTTCCCGTAACAGGGGTTAACATGGAAGAGCAGGCCCCACGTCGTCCAGTGGTGGTGTGCTAACACTGTAACGGAAGGATCAGGTGAACCTAACTTAATGAAAATCTGCGTTTTAGGCGGTGATGGTTACTGTGGCTGGGCCACGGCGCTCTACTTATCCTCGAAGGGCCACACGGTGTCCGTGGTCGATAATTTCGTCCGCCGTCAATGGGATTTCGAATTAGGCGCGCAGACCCTGACCCCGATCCAGCCTCTCACGGATCGGCTGCGTGTTTGGCAGGAACTCACCGGAAAGACTATCGAACAGTTTATCGGGGATGTGAACGATTACGATTTTCTTTCGCGTGCGATCCAGAGCTTCCAGCCGGATGCGGTGGTTCACTTCGCCGAGCAGCGTTCCGCGCCGTATTCCATGATCGACCGCAAACACGCCGTCTACACGCAGGTCAATAATGTCGTTGGAACACTGAACCTTTTGTTCGCTATCAAAGAGCTGCGTCCCGAATGCCACTTAGTGAAGCTCGGCACGATGGGCGAGTACGGCACGCCGAATATCGACATCGAAGAGGGTTACATCCGCATCGAGCACAACGGCCGCGCGGACGTGCTTCCTTTTCCGAAGCAGCCGGGTTCGTTCTATCACCTTTCCAAGGTGCATGATAGCCACAACATGATGTTCGCGTGCAAGATCTGGGGCCTGCGCGCCACGGATTTGAATCAAGGCGTAGTGTACGGAACTGTAACCGACGAGGTTGCGCTCGACGAGGCGCTGATCAACCGTTTCGACTACGACGACGTCTTCGGAACGGTGCTGAACCGATTCTGCGCGCAGGCTGCCGCCGGTCACCCTTTGACAGTGTACGGAAAAGGCGGGCAGACCCGCGGATTTCTCGACATTCGCGATACGGTACGGTGTATCGAGATTGCCTGCCTGAATCCTGCCCAACCGGGAGAATGCCGTGTGTTCAACCAGTTCACGGAACAGTTTTCCGTGCTGGAATTGGCGAAGATGGTCCAGGCCGCGGCCCGGAAACTGGACATGAGCGTTGAGATTGAGCATGTTCCGGGGCCGCGCGTCGAATCCGAGGAACACTATTACAACGCGAAGCACTCCCGTCTGATCGATCTCGGCTTACAGCCGCATTATCTTTCCGATTCGCTACTCGATTCGCTTATGAACATTGCAATCCGGTATCATGAACGTATCGATACTTCACTGTTTTTGCCCCAGGTTCAGTGGCGGAGCCCCCGGAACGAGCGCGTCCGGCCGTCGAACGTAAATCCCGCCATGTCCGCGTCAGAAGTGGCCTATTAATGGGAGGGAGCTGCTAGATTGTGCGGCATTGCCGGCTTTACGCACGGACATCGCGCCGCGGTGCCGGGGCGCATTCAGGAGGCGGTAGCGAGTATTGTCCACCGCGGCCCGAACCAGCAAGGAGTCTTTGAGTCCGAGGCAATCTCTCTAGGCGCGGCGCGGCTGAAAATTATCGATATAGAAGGCGGAGATCAGCCGATCTTATCCGAGGACGGCGAAACCGTCATCGCCTTTAACGGCGAGATTTACAATCACCTTGAATTACGTCGGGAACTGGAGCAGCGAGGTTATCGCTTTCGTTCCCATAGCGACACCGAAACCCTTCTTTACGCATTCCGGGAATGGGACACCGAGTGTTTCGCGCGGCTGCGCGGCATGTTCGCGGTGGCACTGTGGTCTCAATCCGACCGGCGGCTTGTTTTGGCGCGTGATCGCATGGGGATCAAACCCTTGTACATCGCGCGCCGAGGCGAGGACCTCTACTTCGGCTCGGAACTGAAGACCATCCTGGTCCATCCCGAAATCGAGCGCGTATTGAGCCCGGAAGGCCTGGATTGCTATCTCTCGTTGAATTACGTTCCCGCGCCATGGACCTTGGTGGAGGGCATTGAGAAACTGCTTCCCGGCCAATGGATGGAGTGGCGGCGCGGGGTGGTCCACACAGAGCGCTACTGGCGCTTGCCAGCCGGCCAGCCGGAGCGCTGGACGATGGAGACGGCCGAGGCGGAGTTGGACCGGCTTCTGAAGCAATCCGTTCGCGAACATCTCGAAGCGGACGTGCCGCTGGGTGTCTGGCTCAGCGGTGGATTGGATTCGTCCAGCTTGGTGCATTATGCAGCGGAGGCGTCGAGCTCGCGTCTCAAGACGTTTTCTATTTCTTTCCGCGGTCGCAGCTTCGACGAAGCGCGATATGCGCGCGAAGTGGCGGACATGTATGGGACCGACCACACCGAACTCGATCTCAATGTCGAGCAGGATTTACCGGCCGCGATTCACGAGCTCGCGTATTATTGCGACGAGCCGAACGCGGATTCCGGCGCACTTCCGGTGTGGTTCCTTTCGCGGTTGACAAAGACGAGCGCGACGGTAGCGCTCAGCGGCGAAGGCGCCGACGAATTGTTCGGCGGATATCTGATGCACCGCGCCAGCTTGCTTGCGAGTACGGCGCGTCTAGTGCCTCCACCGCTGCTGCGTGGGTTGCAGAGAGCGGCCGAACGCTTGCCGGTGTCGAACGACAAGATCGGATTCGAATACAAGCTAAAGCGCTTCCTGGAAGGCTGCCGGATGCCCGCCGAGCGCGCCCATGTGCATTGGAGCGGAACGTTCAATGATGAGGAAAAGGGTTCGCTGCTGCAGTCCACGCTGCCACCGGCGCTCGATTCCGTCTTGCGGGAACTGGCCGCGGCTGGCGACGATTTATCGGCCTTTTTGTGGTTCGATCAGAAATACTTTCTTCCGGATAACATCCTGACGAAGGTCGACCATACCAGCATGGCTCATGCGGTGGAAGTGCGCCCGCCGTTCCTCGATCATCGCATCGTGGAGTTTGCAAGCACACTCCCGGCGAACTTGAAAATCCAGGGCTCCCGTCAAAAAGTGGTCTTGAGAAATTTAATGCGCGCCAAACTCTCTCCGGCGATTCTCAACCGCAAGAAAATCGGCTTTGACATTCCCACGCACGACTGGTTCCGGGGACCGCTCCGGCCACTGCTCGAGGAAGCCATGGCATTTGCGTCGAGCGAACATGGCGAGTTCTTTCAGATGTCGCAAATCGAATCTCTCGTACAGGCTCACCTCGACCGGCGCGCCAACCTAGGCTATCACTTATGGGGATTGATGACACTGTTCTTTTGGATGAAGAAATGGGGAATCCAGACCAGAGTGCCGGCACAGACGGCGCCCCGGGCCCTGGAAACCGTTTTTACGGCTACCTCATAGTTCTTCTGGTCGCAGCCGCCATCTACGCGGGCTGCATGATTTCCCCTCCCTCGCTGATGGACGATGTCGACGCAGTGCAGGCGCAGATCGCCCGTAACATGCTCACGTCCGGCGATTGGGTCACCGCGCGGCTGGACGGAATCCCGTATCTCGAAAAAGCGCCGCTCATCTATTGGATGATTGCAGGGTCGTTCAAAGTCTTTGGAGCTACGGACTGGGCCGCCCGCATTCCGATCGTTCTCTCGGCCATAGCGCTGGCCTGGCTGACCACTGCATTCGGGACCTGGGCCTTCGGACGCCGCGCTGGATTCTACGCGGGCCTCTGCATCGCCACCTGTTTCGGCCTGTTCCTCTTCACCCGCATTCTGATTCCCGACGTGATGCTGACGGTGAGCATCGCGCTTTCGATGTGGGCATTCCTGCGCGCCATAGACGAAGCTGAGCCGCGGCCGCGATTGTGGGCTTTGATCCTGGCGGCGAGCCTGGGAACAAGTTTGTTGTTCAAAAGCCTGGTTGGCGTGGTGTTCCCGGTCGCAGCGGCTTTGATTTATCTCGCCGTTACGAAGCAGTTATTCGACCGCAGAGTTTGGAAGGCTCTGCATCCGATCAGCGGCTTTCTGGTGGCGCTTCTGATTGCCGCGCCATGGCACATTCTGGCGGCATTGCGAAATCCTCCGTATTTCGAATTCACGATGCGCAGCGCTCCCGGCGAGTATCATGGCTTTCTCTGGTTCTATTTCATCAACGAGCAACTGCTTCGTTTCTTGAACATGCGCTATCCGCGCGACTACGACACTGTCCCACGGCTCTACTTCTGGCTCTTCCACTTACTGTGGCTGTTTCCCTGGAGCGTCTATTTTCCGGCCGTGGCAAAGCTCGATTTCAAGCCGGCCGATCGCGCCGGGAAGACGCGATTGCTGGCGTTGTGCTGGGCCGGCTTCATCCTGGTGTTTTTCACTTTTTCAACGACGCAAGAATACTATTCCATGCCCTGTTATCCCGCGCTGGCGCTGCTTCTCGGGTCGGCGATGGCGGCTGGAGGCGCGTGGATCCGGTACGGTACCCGCGTGCTGTGCGGAGTCCTGGCCATTGCGGCAGCGGGGGTCCTGACGTTGTATTTCCTGGCGTGGAATCTTCCGACTCCCGGCGACATTTCCGACGCGCTCAGCCCGCATCCGGGCGCTTACAAGCTATCGCTCGGTCATATGGAAGACCTCACGATCGCTTCATTCGCCTATCTGCGACTCCCGCTTCTCACGGCTGCGATCGCGTTTCTCCTGGGAGCGGTGGGCACTTTTCGCGCCACGGGACGGCGCGCCTTTCTTGCTGCCGCGCTGATGGCAGTATTGTTTTTTCAGGCTGCTCGCATGGCCATGGCGGCATTCGATCCTTTTCTCTCCTCGCGTCCGCTCGCGGAAACATTGCTGCGGTCGCCGGCGGGAAAACTCATCGTCGATCATCACTACTATTGGTTCTCTTCCGTGTTCTTTTATACGAATCGCGATGCGCTGCTGCTCAACGGACGATTTAATAATCTCGTGTACGGTTCCTATGCACCCGGCGCGCCGAATGTGTTCATCGACGATGCGCAATGGAAAGAGCGCTGGCTCCAGCCGGACCGTTACTATCTGGTGATTAAGCAAAGTTCGGCGGAGCGTCTGAAGAACCTTGTCGATCCCAAACTGCTCACTGTAGTTGCCGAAAGCGGAGGTAAGCTGCTGCTCACGAATCATCCTGTCGCCGAGTAGCCGGAAGAATATGCCCCATGCCAGCGATGTGTTCCTTGCGATTGCAGCCATACCGTTTATTTATTACTTCATCGCGATTTACAGCTCCTGGCGTTATTTCCAAAAGACACGCGTCTTCGAGGATTCGTTCACCCCGCCGGTCAGCATCCTGAAACCGTTTCGAGGGCTCGATCCGGATGCTTTTGAGAACCTGGCCAGTTTCTGCAAGCTCGATTATCCGGAATTCGAAATCGTTTTCTGCGTCGATCCCGACGACGACGTAATCCAGTCCGTCTTAGCAAAGCTCACGGCCGAGTTTCCTCATTGCCGCATCCGCGTCCTGCATGGTTCGGGACGAGTGGCTACCAACGACAAGGTTGCCAAACTCGCCCGCCTGGTGAACGATGCCTCATACGAAACCGTGGTCATCAGCGATAGCGATGTACGCGTGCAGCCGGACTATCTCCGGCAAGTAACAGCTCCGCTGCGCGACCCGAAAGTGGGCGCCGTGACGTGTTTCTACGTTCCCACCGAACTCAAGACGTTTACCGATCACCTGCAGAGCGTCGGAATGATGTCCGACTTTTACGCGGGCGTTTTGGTGGCCTGGCAACTGGACGGAGTGAAGTTCGCACTAGGGCCGACGATCGCCACTACCCGCGCGCGGCTTGCAGGATTTGGAGGATATCCGGAGCTCGAGAATCGTCCCGCCGACGACCTGCTCGTGGGACGTCTGATTGCTGAGCAAGGCCATGAAGTGGTGCTCCTCAATTACGCGATCGAGACGGTTTGCGATTACGGGTCGATCAGCGATCTTCTGCACAAGCGCCTGCGCTGGATCGTAGTGATGCGTCATATGCGGCCGTGGGGACATTTCGGATTGCTGCTGACGCAGGGATTGCCGTGGTCGCTCGCGGCAGTGGCAATACATCCCTCGCTTGCGGTTGCTCTTGGCTATTTGGGCGGATATTTCGCGATCCGGATGCTGCTGACCTGGATCATTGGGATCCATGGTTTACATCAGAAGGGCTTGTGGAAACAGATGCCGCTGATTCCGATCTGGGATGCCGTGGCATTCGCGATCTGGCTAACCAGTTTCGGCCGCAATAGCATTCGATGGCGCGGCGCCGACTATTACATCCGTGACGGCCGCCTGGTTCCGGCCGGCGATTAACTTAAGCGAATTCACAGGCGGTTCCAACCTCTCCAATGCAACGCTGCGCCCGATCACAACACTATCTAGAGCGGATGTAGTTAACGACGAAGCATCCGAAGGAGAGATGACATGTATGTTGTTACGGGTATGACTCTTATCCCGCAAAAGATGACCATGTCGTGTTGGTATGCAAGCGCGCAGATGCTGATTCGGTGGCGGCGAGAAACGAAACAGATGACGGAGTCTTCCATTGAAGACCCGTCCGAAGATAGCGTCAGTTGCCAAATCCGGGACAGTGACACGGGCATTCAGAATCCACAGATCGTCGCGATGGCGAAACGCCTCGGACTGGTTCCTGTCCCTCCTATGTCGCCGGAGCCCGATAGGATTGAGCAGTGGCTTCAGAATTACGGACCTCTTTGGGTGAACGGAAAGAGCCACATCACCGTAATCGCCGGTATCAGCGGACTTCAGGTTCTGGTCTACGATCCTTCCCCGGTGAACGTCGGACAGATCCAGTGGCGCTCACTCATTACTTGGTATCCGGGCACTTCGGTGGATTCCCGCGACACAGGACCAGACGTCGATACCGTTTTCCTTCGTTGCCCCGGCTAGCCGATCGGCGCTGGCCGTTATCCGCCGACGAGCAAGACGCCGGCCAGCACGGCCAGAGTCCCTGCCGTTCTCCGCGTGCCGATCCGCTCGTGTAAAACGAATTTGGCGAGCACCGTCTCGAGGACAAAACTCGCGGAGGAAGCCGGTACGGCGAAGCTCAGCGGCTCGGTTTGGACCAGGGCCATAAAAGCGAAGAACGAAACCGCATTGCAGGCGACGCCGAGGAACAGCAAGCGCCGCTGGGCGATCGTTTGCAGTATTCGCGCGAACCCGCGAGCGGTCACCGATTGCTCGCCGGCACGCTTCATTTCGTGGCTTTGCAGCAGGTCGGCAAAGACCGTCGCGCAAACCACCGCGGCCACCAGGAGCCACTTCACGTCAACTCCTCCGCGGGAGGAGTCGTTTTACGCGATGTGGATCCCACCAATGCGGCGCCGAGGAAGATCAGCAGCGTCCCCGTCCAACGCTGGCGCGTCACCGTTTCGTGCAGGAACACCTTTCCGAGAAACACGGCGATCACGTATCCGACGGCGGTAACGGGAAGCACAAAACTCAGGTCCGCCAGACTGAACAGCGCGATCCGCGTTAACAGTGCGAGGATGAGAGCGGCGATTCCCATCGCGACAAAAGGGTTCAGCATGGCGCGGAGATACAGCGCGGGATTTACCGACATTCTCTCCGGGACCTGCTTCATTCCCCAGGCCATCGAAGAATTGCCGACGGCCCTGAGCGCCAGGAAAAACAGCACAACGAAGTAGGTTTTGAGAGCGGCGCCGGACCGCGCAGTGAGATTCGTCATCCGAAATCATCCGGAGGCAACAGGCCGCTCGAATTGCGCAGAGAAGACGTACAGCCCACCGGATAATTCCAGTCTATCGCATTGAGCCTATTGAAGTTCGAAAAGGGTGTAGGATAATCGTTAAATGCCGGAAGAAAAGAAGATCGACCGCCAGCTCGGGTTCAACACACGAGCGTTGCATCATGGCTACACGCCCGATCCAACGACGGGCGCCCGGGCCGTTCCTATCTACCAATCCACTTCCTTTGTGTTTAAGGATTCCGATCACGGGGCGAGACTGTTCGCGCTTCAGGAATTCGGAAACATTTATACGCGGATCATGAATCCGACGACGGACGTGCTCGAGCAGCGGATCGCGTCGCTGGAAAATGCGGCGGCGGCTTTGGCTACCTCCAGCGGACAGGCCGCGCAGTTCCTCGCGATCAGCAGTCTGATGGATCCGGGCGATGAACTGGTCTCATCGAGCACGCTTTATGGCGGAACCTACACGCAGTTCGACGTCAGCTTCCGCAAGTTCGGATACAACGTAAAGTTCGTTGAACCGGACGACCCCGAGAATTTCCGCAAGGCTATCACCCCAAAGACGAAGGTCCTTTACGGTGAAACGATCAGCAATCCACGCGGGAACGTTTTGGATATCGAAGCGGTGGCGAAGATTGCGCACGAGCACGGCATCCCGCTGGTGATCGACAATACGTTCGCGACGCCGTACGTTTGCCGTCCAATCGATTACGGCGCCGATATCGTGGTGCATTCTCTTACGAAGTTCATTGGCGGGCATGGAAACAGCATCGGCGGGATCATTGTCGATGGCGGCAAGTTCGATTGGAACAACGGAAAGTTCCCGCAGTTGACAGAGCCATCGCGCGCCTATCACGGCATGAAGTTCTCGGAAGTGTTCGGGAACCTGGCGTTCATCATCCGGGCGCGCGTCGAAGGGCTGCGTGACATGGGACCTTGTATCAGCCCCTTCAACTCGTTCCTGTTTCTGCAAGGCGTGGAGACGCTGACCATGCGGATGGACCGGCACCTTTCGAACACACTGGCGGTGGCGCAGCATCTCGAGAAACATCCACAGGTGAGCTGGGTGAAGTATCCGTCACTGCCTTCGAGCCCTTACTATGCTCTGGCGCGGAAATACACGCCGAAGGGCGGCGGCGCGGTGTTTTCATTCGGAATCAAGGGCGGGTTTGAGGCCGGCAAGAGATTCATCGACGGCTTGAAGCTTTTCTCGCAACTGGCTAACGTCGGCGATGCGCGCAGCCTTGTGATTCATCCGGCGTCGACAACGCATCAGCAATTGAGCGCGGCGGAGCAGGAAGCGGCGGGAGTTACGCCGGACCTGGTGCGCGTATCGATTGGCCTGGAAGATATCGAGGATATCCTCTGGGATATCGACCAGGCGTTGGCGAGTCAGAAATCGGCTTCGGCGTAGCGTTATTTGTTGACGCGGCCGAGTAATCCTTCTTCCACGGAGACGTGGTTCACATCGAGCGTCTGTCCCAGAACCTGGTCGAGTGAGATGCGCGCTCGCTGGTATGCCGCGGCGGCGTTTACTTCTGAAGTCTGCGCGGCAACCAGCGCCCGCTGGACAATGATGACGCCGCTTATGGTGGAAGTCCCATAGGAGAATTTCGCCTGCTCGGCTTTGAGCAGTTCTTCCTCTAACTGACGCGTGTTGACGGCCTGTGAATAGCGGGCGCGCGACTGGCGCAGCGCGATCATCTGACGCGAAATATCTACCACGATGGAGTTATTCGTCCGCTGGCCGCTGACGTCGTTCTGGCGCAACTGCAGTTGGTCGATGCCATAGTCGCCTTGAGCCTGACGATTCTTCAACGGTGCGGCGATCTGAACGCCGGCTTTTTCATTGGGATAATTGCGGCGAAGAACCTGCGCGAAAGCGGTGCCGAGTCCTCCCACGAGGTTTTGGGGCGGCGCGGGATTCCCGTTCGACAATTGCGGCGTGCCGGCAACCCCGGCGTTCCAGGTGGTTCCGAACGCTATGGCGGTAGGGAGCAGAGCGTTCTCGGTTCCGAGCGCATTAATCGCCGCGGTCTCATCGCGAATCTTTGCGACCGCGACGTTGGGACGTTTTGCCATGGCGGTCGCCACCAATTGGCGGAACGATGGTAGATCGTCCGTCTTGGGGACCTCGATGCGGTCCAGCGTAACGACTTGCGCCTCATCGACCATGGCGTCGGGAGTGCGCACCAGCGCCTCTTTGAGCAGGGTCTCGCGTTGGCGCAGATCGGCCTGGGCGATTAGAAGATCCTGGCGGCGGCCGGAAACCTCAACCTCGGCGCGCGGAAGTTCGATTTGCGCCAGTACGCCGATCTTGATTTCGCTTTTCGTGTCGTCATAAAACTTCTGCGCTATGTCCACGGCCGTCTGGCGCGCCTTCAACTCGTCGTTGCCGCTCACGACGTCGTAGTAGAGATTAAGCACGTTCGCGACAAGGTCGAGGAGTTGGGATCGAAACGTCTCCATCGAAGCGATCTCGTTCTTCTTCGCGATTCGGATATAACGCGTGTTCAGCGCGGTTCCGAAACCTTGTAGAAGGTAGTGCTGCGCGTAGAGAAATACGAGCGGGGCTTCGGAAGGATTAACATTATCGCTGGGCGCGTTCTCGCTCAGGTAATGCTCATCTTGCCGGATGTAGTAGGTGCCCCCGGTTTCAATGCCCTGCTGGAGTTTAGTGGAGTAGTCGTGCGTGGTGTCGACTACCGGGTTGACTTCGGCCACCTGAAGGTTGGAATAGGGCGTGGTCAGGTGCGAAAACGTGGTTTGGTTTTGAAGCGTGGGGTCAAAATTCGGCGCGACCGGTCCGATCTGCTGCACTACAGAAGTGTTGCTATTGCCGGTGCTGCCGCCATTCCCGTTGTTGCCGAGTCCGGCGCTCTGGATACTTCCCGTAACGCCCTGGCCGCTCGCCACGCTCCCGACCTGCGAGCTATTGTTGGTGGCTCCGCGCAACGCGCCGCCAGCCCGCTGCCGTTCCACAGCCCAATGCGCCAACGTGGGACCATAGCGGTCGACTTCGAGATCCAGATTGTTTTCGATGGCGAGCGCGATCGCGTCTTGGACCGTAAGATATAACTTTCCGGCCCGAATCAAAGAGTGAAGACGGCTGGAATTCGCGAGCCGGACCGGCGGGACATAGGGCGCCGTATAGGGGCGGATAAAGATGGGAACCTGGGGTTTGTCGACGAAGATCGGCGATTGTTGTTGCGCGGCCAATTGGAAAACAATGCAGGCGCCCGCGCAAAGCGATTGAAGAATTCGCCGGCCCCGCATTACTTCTTCTCCTGTAGAACCGATTCGGGAATGCTGGAAGGTCTCGGAACGTGTCCCGATTCCGCTTCCGCCATCGTGATGTGATTGACTTCGAGCGTCTCGCCAACAGCCTGATCGAATGCAATCTTGGCATGCGTGTAGTTCGCCATCGCCTGGATCTCAGCCGTCTGATCGCCGGTGAGATCGTTTCGCGCCTGGATGACGAGCGTGGTGTCCGGCACGGCGCCATATTGGAAGCGCTTCTGCTCGGCTTCGAGGTTTTCTTCGGCCAAAACTCTGGTATTCACCGCCGTTTCGTACCGGGCGCGAGCTTGTTGCAGCCCGATGACCGCGTTCTTCACGTCGACGCGTACCTGATTGGAGGCGCGCTGCAATTGCAGTTCGCTCTGCCGCAGATTCAGTTCGTCCGTCACGTAATCCGCCTGCGCCTGGCGATTGCGGAAGGGGATGTTCAAAGAAAAGCCGGCGGAGTAATTGGGAAAATTGCGGCGGAGGATCTGGCTGAGGAAATTTCCGTAGCCGCCAATGAAGTACGGATCGGCGGGAAATGGTCCGTTGTAATTCGGATTGACTGGGCCGGTCAGTGCGTTGTTCGTCACGTCGAGAAATGCGTTCAGCGTCGGAAGCAGGTTGTTCTTGGTTCCCTTGAGCATGATCTGCTGGCTTTGATAGCTGATTCTGGATTGCTCCAACTCGGGACGGCTGCGAAGCGCTTCCTGGATCAAATCCGGAACCGGTTTGAGATCCTCCGTCTTGGGAACTTCGATTCGATCAAGTGGAACGACGTGAACTTCGTCGAGCCACGCGCTCTCCACGCCATTACGGCTCAGAGCGTTCTTCAAGACAGTCTCCTGCTGCGCGACGTTCGTTTGCGCGATCAGTAAATCTTCTTTGCCGGCTGAGACGGACGCCGCCGCGCGCGTCACTTCGATGGCCGATAATGTCCCGAGCTTAACCTTGTATTGGTTATCGTCAAACAGCTTTTGTGCCGTCGCCAGGGCCTGCTCTTTGATGCGCACATCGTCGTTAAAACTGACCAGATCCCAATAGAGGTTCAGAGCCGAGGAGATTGTTTCGATCACCTGCCGTTTGAGTTGCAGGTCGGTGTACTTGAGGCTGTTCCGGGCGACCTTGATGTCGCGTCCATTCACCGCGACGCCGAATCCGTTGAGCAACGGCTGGTTGACTTGCAGATCGAGATAGCCAGTGGTAGAAGGATTCAGATTGTTCGAGGGGCTGTTCACGGAACTGCGATAACTCACGAAAGTTACGGCGTAGTTGGTACCGGACGCGTAGGTTTGTCCGTACTGGAACACGTACTGGCGATATTCGTTAATTAAAGCCTCCGTCTGATTCAACAGGAGGTTGGTTTGGGGGCTGGTGAGATGCCCGTAGCTGGCTGACGCGAATATGAAAGGGTCGAGACTGGGCGGCGCAGGTCCGGCCTGGGTGACGATGCTGCCGATTCCACCCACGCTGGCGCCGGCTGCGAGTCCGCTCCCGCCGGTGCTTACTCCAGTTAGACTGACGCTCTGGGGACCCGGCAAAACGGCCGCATCGATGCTGCGCAAAATACCGCCGCCCTGCGAGCGGCGAAGCACCTCACGGGCAAGGAACGGTCCGTACCGCTGAATAGCGATATCGAGATTGTTTTCGAGCACCAGCGCGATGACGTCCTGCGCGGACAAATAAAGATTTCCACCTCTTACCAGCATTTCCAGACGCGGGGAGTTGGTCAGCTTCGCCGGCGGGACGTAACGCCTTTCGAGGTGAAAGGGTCGAAGCAATGTGCCCACGACAGGTAGGGGCTTCGGCGTAATGATGGAGACCTCGGATTGCGCAAAGACGTTCGACGTCGCCACAATCAGAACCAGCGTAATGGCATTTCGGAAGTATTTCATTTTAAGCGCGAGAAGCGTTTTCTGCTGAATCTCAGTGACTTGCAACTGCACTTCCAGAAGTGAACCCGTTTGCTGTGTATAGGAAACGGACATGAGGACCGTACTTCTTCCCAATGTGTGGACTCAACTGTCCGGTTTTGGGACGGATCGATAATTTAAGGCCAACTTCAGACTGCGGGAGTACGCTGAAGACCTATGATTCACAGAATCGATAGGGCGTTTGCGTGCGCTGCACTGGCTATCATGGCGTCGGCCTGTTTCGGCGCGGAAGCACCCGGCTTCAAAGTGACAAAGAGATTCCCGGTTCCCGGCGACGGTGGCTTCGATTACATCGTGTTCGATGCTTCGTCGAACCGGTTGTACGCTTCGCATGGGACCGAAGTGGATGTACTGGACGCCGATTCGGGCAAGCTGCTCGGTAAGGTGGAGGACACGCCGGGAGTTCACGGGATCGCAATCGTGCCGAGCCTGCATCGTGGATTCACGACCAACGGCGGCGACGCCACAGTATCGGTTTTCGATACGAACACGTTCAAGACAGTTAAAAAGATTTCAGTCGCTAAAGATCCCGACTTCACCCTTTACGATCCGAAGATCAAGCGCGTCCTCGTCTGTCACGGCGATGCGGCGGCGATTACTGAAATCGATCCTGAGAAGGAAGCTGTCGTCGGGAAAATCGATTTGGGCGGAGGGGCGGAAGCGGCCGTGCTGAACGGGAAGGGGACGGGATTCGTGAATCTCGAAGAGGAGGCCGAAGTGGTCAGCTTCGACCCGAGCAGCCTTGCCGTGAAACAGAAATATCCGATCACCGGCTGCAAAACGCCAACAGGTCTCGCGATGGATACCACCACGTCGCGCCTGTTTATCGGCTGTCGCAGCAGAGTTCTGGCTGTAATGGACGCAGAAAATGGCAAAGTGATCGCGACCCTGCCGATTGGCGAGCGCGTCGACGCCGTGGCATTCGATCCGGCGAGCAAGCTGATCTTTGCGTCGAACTGGGACGGCACTGTCTCCGTGATCCGCCAGAAGAGCGCCAATGAATACGAGAGCGTCGGGGATATTGCGACCCAGAAGAGCGCGAAGACCATGGCGTTCGATCCGAAGTCGGAGCGGCTGTTTCTATCGGCGGCTGAAATGGAAAACGCGCCTTCAACGGGTGGCCGCGCCCGGATGAAACCGAAGCCGGGGACATTCACGATTCTCGTCGTTGAGAAGCAGTAGAAATAAAAAAACCGCCCGGGAGGGGGCCCAGGCGGGCACTGAAGTAACTGTATGTCGATTAATTGTGGGCTGCGCCCCGATTTTCTCTCTGAATTTTCGCAGCCGCCAAAACCTGTTCCGGAGCCGGTTTGCCGCGCCGTGCATACCGGATCACTCCGTCCGGATCGATCAGGTACACCGTGCGCTTTATAAACAGACCGCTTGCGTTATATAGCGCGGCCACTTTCTGACCGTCATCGACGAGGAGCGGGAACGGCAGATTGAACTTATCGCGGAAACGCTCGTGACTGGACGCGCTCTGCGGATTCACACCGAAGACGACTGTGTTGCGGGCCTCGGCTTGGGCCCAACTGTCTCGGAATTCACAGAGCTGTTGACGGCAGATCATGGTGTCGTCACCAGGATAGAAAACCAGAACGACATTTCGGCCGCGGAAGGCGGAGAGCGCAACGGCCTCGCCGTTTTGCGTATACAAGTTGAAGTCGGGGGCCTGCGAGCCCACCGGAAGCGGATCGGAAAACAGCCAGGAAAGCATGATCTCGGATCTCCGGACGTCAAACCTTTACTATACTGGCATTTGTTGTAAACCAGATTAGCTTCCTGGCCGTCCAGAATGTGGAACTTTATGAGACTCGCAGTAGCGCTGTTGTTGTTTTCGGTTGCCGTGGCCCCGCTGGCGTCAGCCCAGTCGTGGGACAACTCGGGCAATTCCCAGTTGAACGGGACTTATTACTTCCGAGAAGTGATCTGGGTCGTCGATAATCAGAGCGACGCGCTCGACGATGGAATTTCAATATACGGAAACATCACGTTCGACGGCAAGGGGAGCTACACCTTAACTAATTACGCGTATTACGACGGGGCACAGAGCTCGTTGACCATCATTACAACCGGCACTTATTCCATCTCCGCCAGCGGCTACGGTTTCATCAGCCACCCGCTCTCGAGCGGCGATTCGATCTTCGGATTGGTTTCGAACGGAATCTTCATCGGAAGCGCGACCGAGAACGTATCAGGCGCGAACTCGGCGGGCTTCAACGATTTGTTTATCGCTGCGCCGCTCGCCTCGCCGGTGCCTACCAACTCGTTCTTTAACGGCGGATATACGCTGATGCAAGTGGACTCACCGAATGGTTCGGTGCTTTACACTAGCGAAAGCCGGTTGCAATTGACAGCCGACGGTAGCGGGAACATTGGCAACGTAAGCGCCACAGGTTACATCTCCGGCAATGGAAGTAGCGGGACCAATCAGAACTTCTCAGGCGTCAAATATCACTTCAGCAACGGCGCCGCGGTCATGAACTTAGGCCAGACGTTTAATCCGGGATCCAATCTCCTGGCCGGACAAAAGTATCTCTACTTTTCGCCCGATGGGAATTTTGTTTTTGGAGGTTCCCCTCAAGGATGGGACATGATCATCGGCGTTCGCTCCGGTGTTACTTCTCCCAACTTTGGCGGCCTCTACTACCAGGCCGGCCTCGATCAGGACAACACCCAGTTGGCCAACAATTTTGCTGACATACAGTCTTACTATGGATCGTTGAAGGCAAGTAACGGAGTGATTCTAGGACACGAGCGGTTCCTGTCGGTGTTTCAAAGCAATCCGATCGATTACACCTATTCCGGATCATATTCTCTCAATTCCAATGGGACATACGATGACGGTAGTTATCAGTATGTCTTCGGTACGGGCGGCGCACTTCGCATTGGGATCGGCGATCCGCCGACGATCGGCATCAATATTGCGGTACAGGGGCCAACCTTCACGCCTTCCGGCGTGTTCATCAACCCGACCGGCGTCGTGAATGCGGCGAGTTCGTCGATGTTTACGGCGGGTATCGCTCCGGGCGAGTTCATTTCGATTTACGGGTCCAATCTCGCGTCTACGACGCAGGCTGACGGGTCATTCCCGTTCAATCTCGGAGGGGTTCAAGTGCTAGTCGACAACTTGCCCGCTCCGGTCGAATACGTGAGTCCGAACCTAGTTTCGGCGGTGGTTCCTTTTGGCGTTTCAAGTGATGTCATCGCGTCGGTTCAAGTCATCAACAACAATTTGGCGTCGAACGCCGTACCGTCATTTGTAAACCTGACCGCGCCGGGCGTGTTCACGATTCCATCGGGAGGACTCGGCTCGGCTGCCGCTCTGCATGCCGATTACTCATT
The DNA here is from genome assembly GCA_963802915.1 of Bryobacterales bacterium. Classification (GTDB taxonomy): domain Bacteria; phylum Acidobacteriota; class Terriglobia; order Bryobacterales; family Bryobacteraceae; genus JAICMB01. The sequence goes on along the minus strand of CAWDKQ010000012.1, from coordinate 293,626 downwards.
GGTCTCGGCATCGAGTCCCGCGCAAATTGGAGAGACCATATCGGTGTACTTAACCGGCCTGGGGGCAGTGTCACCGGGGATTTCGGACGGTACGCCGGGACCGTCCAGTCCGCTGAGCACGGCGACCAACACGATCAACGTTTATGTCGACAACATACAGGCGACGACCACGTTTGCTGGGCTTGCGCCTGAATTGATCGGCCTGTATCAGATTAATTTCACTGTGCCTTCGGGCGTCACTAACGGGTATGTCAACCTCGATATCCAGGGACCGGATGCGTACACTTCCGAGGCGGTGCTTCCGGTGGGCGTTGTCAGCGGGAGCGCCAGAAAATTGGCAAGGCTTCCGGCTGGCAAGCGCTCCAATTTCGGGAATCCCCGTGTCAGAACGCGCGTTGTGAGCCAGCCCTAGACAAGAATATTCTTGACCACTTCGCCCGCCACATCGGTGAGGCGGAAATGACGGCCTTGGAATTTGAAGGTCAGACGCTTGTGGTCGATGCCGAGGCGGTTGAGCACCGTGGCTTGGATATCGTGGACATGCACGGGATCCGCGACCACGTTGTAGGAATAATCGTCCGTCTCGCCGTACGTGATGCCTGGCTTGATGCCGCCGCCGGCCATCCAGACGCTGAAGCATCGCGGATGATGATCGCGGCCGTAGCTGGTCTCCATCAGCTTGCCCTGACAGTAGACCGTTCTTCCGAATTCCCCGCCCCATAGCACCAGCGTGTCATCGAGCAAACCGCGCTGCTTCAAATCCTGAATCAGCGCAGCCGACGGCTGGTCGACGCTTTGCGCTTGCAGGGCGATGTCGCGAGGCAGGTCGTTATGCTGGTCCCAGCCGCGTTTATAAAGCTGAATGAAGCGCACTCCCCGCTCAGCAAGACGGCGCGCCAGCAGGCAATTTGCGGCATAGCTGCCAGGCTTGCGCGCATCCGGTCCGTACAGGTCGAAGACGCTCTGCGGCTCTTTCGAGAGATCCATCAGCTCCGGAACCGACGTCTGCATGCGATAAGCCATCTCGTATTGCGCGATGCGCGTCTCAATTTCGGGATCGCCGTAAGACTCGGCGTTCATCTGATTCAGCTTCGCGATTCCGTCGAGCATGCGCCGGCGCGTGGCTTTGTCGACGCCGGGAGGGTCGGACAGATAAAGCACCGGATCGCCCGAGGCGCGGAAGTTCACGCCCTGATATTTCGACGAAAGAAAACCGCTGCCCCACAGGCGCGAGAAAAGTGGCTGGTCCGTATTGATGGCGCTCGATTGCGAGATCAGCACAACGAACGCCGGCAGGTTTTCATTCTCGCTTCCCAGCCCATAGCTGACCCACGACCCCATGCTCGGCCGTCCCGGCTGCTGGCTGCCAGTTTGTATGAACGTGATCGCAGGATCGTGATTAATCGCCTCGGTGTTGGTCGTCTTGATGATGGCGATGTCGTCCACGATCTTGGCGTGATGCGGCAGCAACTCGCTGAGGTAGGTTCCGGACTGGCCGTGCTGCGAGAACGTGAAGAGCGACTTGGCGACCGGCAGCGACGTCTGGCCCGAGGTCATGCCCGTGATGCGTTGGCCCTGCCGGACTGAATCCGGAAGCTCGGTGCCCTGCATTTTCGCAAGCTTCGGCTTGTAATCGAACAATTCGATCTGGGAAGGCGCGCCCGATTGATGCAGGTAGATGACGCGCTTCGCCTTGGGTGGGAAATGCGGAAGGCCGGGCAAGCCACCGCTGGTTGCCGCGATTGTCCCGGCAAGCAAGTTGGGCTCCAGCAGGGAAGCGAGCGCGGCCAGTCCGATGCCGGAGCTGGTCTTCGCAAAGAAATGCCGCCGAGTAAGTGCCAGCGCTTCCGCCCGTTCTTGTGCCGCCTTCAATTGCTCCATCGCTACTATTCCTTCGTGATCGTTTCGTCCAAATTCAGGATCATGCTGGCCACGGTCGTCCACGCGGCAAGTTCCGGCTTACTGACTTTGGTCGCAACGGGAGACTCCCCGACACCTAGCAGTTTTGCCGCGTCTTCCTGATCCTGTTTGTAGTGGCGCAGCTCCTCGTCGAATTCCTGCCGCAGCACCTTGATTTCGCGCGTTTCGGGTTCCCGGTCCGTGGCGAGCCGAAACGCATAGCGAATGCGATTGTCGGGATTCGATCCCGTTGCCGCGATGGTTCGCTGCGCAAGTCCCCGAGCGGCTTCGACGAATGCCGGATCGTTCAGGAGCACTAATGCCTGAAGAGGCGTGTTGGTCAGCGTTCGCCTCGCCAAACATTTTTCGCGATCCGGCGCGTCGAACGTAATCATCTCCGGCGGAGGGCTGGTGCGCTTCCAGAAGGTGTACAGGCTCCGGCGGTAGAGATCGTCTCCGCTGCCCTGCTTGTAGGTTTGCTCCGAGAAACCATCCCCGAATGCAATTTCTTCCCAGAGGCCTTTCGGTTGATACGGCTTCACGCCCACGCCGCCGGCTTCCTCTTTAAGCAGACCGCCAACAAACAACGCGTTATCGCGAACCGATTCCGCGGGCAAGCGGAATCGAGGACCACGCGCGAGCAGCCGATTCTCAGGATCGCGCTCCAGGAGTTCCGGCGAGACTCGAGAGGACTGCCGGTACGCTGCCGACGTCACAATCAGTTTCTGCATCGCGCGTACGTCCCAGCCGGTGCGCACAAACTCGGTCGCGAGCCAATCGAGCAATTCGGGATGACTCGGAGGATCGGCTTGCGATCCGAAGTTCTCGGTCGTCTTGACGATTCCCGTTCCGAAATACATTTGCCAGAAGCGGTTCACGGCGACACGTGCTGTTAGCGGATTCGACGGGCTAACAAGCCACTTTGCGAGCGTAAGCCGATTGGCTGGTTCATCTTTGGGAAGAGGCGGCAGCACGGCGGGAACGCCCGGAGTCACCTTCTCGCCATGATTGCGATAATCGCCGCGACCCAGCACAAAAGTTTCGCGAGGCTTCTCTGTCAGCTCCGACATGACCATCGTGGTAGGGATGATCTTGTCGAGCTGCTTCTCATCTTCGCGAACTTTTTTGAGCTGCGCCCAACTCCATTGAGAATCGGCCGGCGCGCCGTTCGAGAGGTAGTAATCGCGAATCCACTCTTTTTGTTCCTTGTTGCGCTTGTTGTCGAGCGTATTCAGGATGGCTCGCAACGGCTCCTGACGATCCAGCGCGGCGATCTCTTTAGGTTTGATCTCACGGTTGTAAATTCTCAGGTCGTCCAGGTTCCCTTTGAAGGGCAGACCGAAATCTTTGTTACCGATCTGAAGCGCGGCATCCGTGTGCGTGGCGCCCGAAAGATTGTCCGCGAGTGTCTCCAGTTTCACTGGCTCGCCATCGATGTACACGCGCAATCCCGAGGCTTTACCGGAGCCATCGTAATTGACGACGACGTGATACATGTGTTTTTTCTCGACGATGCGATCCACTGTGCGAACTGCAATCGCATTGTCCGGCCAGGAATTCGTCAGCCGGATGTACATACGCGGACTGCGCTGCTGGATGCTGGTCAATGCGAAATCATCCAAGGCGATTTCAATGCCGCGCCGGGATTTTGCGTCCGCGATCTGCTGTAGAACGGGCATCCCGAGTTTTTGGTTGGCGCTCATCCACCAGGAGATCGCGAATGGAGCATCCCGCTCGAACGAAGGCACATGTCCGAATGTCACCTCCGTCTGACCGTCGAAGTCGGCGGACTTACCCACAGCGCCTGTGTCGTAAGTGAGGTCGCCGTCCACTACTCTTCCGTATTGATAGTGCCCCGACGAATCGGTTAGATTGCCGTCAAACTCGTAATGAGCGAGCAAACCTTCGCGCGGAGCATTAGGTATTTTTGCGAGTTCTGACTGCTCCCAGGATTTTTGCGCCGCGGCAACCTGCTCTTCGGGAAGCAGTTCCTCATAGGCCCAGATCGCTTCTTTCAACCGATCCTGCCGTTCCTTCTGTTCGGGCGACGGCAATTGCAGAAATGGTTTCGCGTTACCGGTACGGCCGTCGAGGCCCTCTTCCGAGATGTTGTTGAAGAACGCGAAGAAGCGATAAAACTCTTTCTGCTTGATGGGATCGTACTTATGATCGTGGCAGCGCGCGCAGCCCATCGTAAGACCGAGCCAGGTCGCCGATGTCGCTTCGACGCGATCGACAACGTACTCCACCTGGTACTCCTCGGGGATCGCGCCGCCCTCGAAATTGATCATGTGGTTGCGATTGAAGCCGCTCGCCACTTTTTGCTCGACGGTCGCATTCGGGAGCAGGTCGCCTGCGATTTGATCGATCGTAAATTCGTCGTACGGCATGTTGCGATTGAACGCATTGATCACCCAATCGCGCCAATGCCACATCTCACGATGGCTGTCGATGTGGTAGCCGTGCGTATCGGCATAGCGTGCCAGGTCGAGCCAGGGCATCGCCATGCGTTCGCCGTAACGCGGCGATTTGAGCAGTGCATCCACTCGTTTCTCGTATGCGTCCGGAGAACGGTCGGCGAGAAACGAATCCAGCTCTTCGATCGTAGGAGGAAGGCCGGTAAGATCGAGGGTGACACGCCGCAGCAGAGTGACTTTGGCCGCCTCGGGCGATGGTTTCAAACCTTCTTTTTCAAGCCGCGCGAGAACAAAATTGTCGATCGGATTTTTTACCCAGGACACATCTTTGACCGCCGGAGGATCTATACGCTTGGGAGCGACGAAAGCCCAGTGCACTTCCCATTTGGCACCCTGATCGATCCAGTCTTTCAGAAGCTCTACTTGTTGCGGAGTCAGCGTTGTCGTCGCGTTCGGCGGCGGCATCCGCGATGCCTTATTCTGGGCGCTGACGCGCTGGTACAGACGGCTATTTTTCGAGTCGCCTGGAATCACGATCTGATAGCTGCCGCGCTTCGAATAAGCTCCGCCATCGGGAACGTCGAAGCGCAGATTCGCGAGGCGCTTCTTTTCATCCGGACCGTGACAGCTAAAGCAGTTGTCCGAGAGAATCGGGCGAATATCGCGATCGAAGTTGACTTGACGGGAAGATGGCTCCGCGGCGTAAACCGCGGCGTCGATGAGCAGCAGAATAAGAAGGAACCGGCCAGCGCGATCCAATCTAATTATCTTACTCCCGTGAACCAGCTATGGGTTAGTCGTTCAAAGAATTGGGAAATTCCCCTCCCTCACACGGTCGGGGTTCCGTAACGCAGTCCTGGGCTATTGCCCCTCCGTTACCGTCGGGGTTCCGCAACGCTGTCCCGGATTTTCACAATCTTACGGAACCGCGCGCGTCAGCAAGCCTAGATGGCCTGAGGTCCATCGGAGGTGATGAAAATAAGCGCGAGCAGGAGTAAGCTGGCGTTGCGGGGCGGAAGCGGACGAGGTCGACTCCGCTTTGGAGCAATCGAGTCCGTCAGCAAGCCTGATCCGGAATGCACGTTTGAATCGGTAAGTGTGCGCAGTCCTCCCCAGTGGGGAGGGTGCAGCACGAGACGGTGCGTAGTAGTCTTTCCGTGCGTTCTCCGCTTCCTCACCGGGAAGGTTACAGTATGACCCACAACATAGCAGGAATCGACGTTCACAAGAAACTTCTGGTGGTGGTGATCGCGGATGCAGCCGAGCCCGATGTGCCGCTGCAGTCGCGCCGTTTTGGCACAGGTTCGGCGGATCTGCGCCATCTGTCGGCTTGGCTCAGCCGGTATGGCGTAGCCGAAGTGGTAATGGAGAGCACGGCGCAATACTGGAAGCCGGTCTGGATGGAACTGGAGCCGCATATGCGGCTGCATCTGGCACAGGCTCAGTCGAACAAAGCTCCCAAAGGACGCAAGTCCGATATGGCCGACTGCAAACGTCTGGTGCGACGGTTCGCAGCCGGTGAACTGATGCTGAGCTTCGTGCCCGAGGCCGGGCAGCGGGCCTGGCGGATGGTTACGCGGGGCCGCTTGCAGCTGGTTCGCGAGAGGGTTCGGCTGCAGAACCAGATTGAGAGCCTCCTGGAAGAGGGCCGCATCAAGTTGTCCTCAGTGATCAGCGATCTGCTCGGCGTCAGCGGGCGGCGCATTCTCCGTGCGATGGGCGGCGGTGAGACCAACCCTGAGACTCTGGCCGCACTGGGCGACCAGCACCTGAAATGCAGGCCGGAAGTGCTGGTCGACGCCCTGACCGGCTCGATGGGAGATATCCACTGCAGGCTGCTTACCCAGCACCTGGACCGCATCGATCTGATCGACCGGCAGATCGACGAACTCAACAAGCTGTCGGCAGCGCAGATGCAGAAGCATCAGGACGCGGTCATGCGGCTGATCGAGGTTCCCGGCATTGGCGCCGAAGCCGCCCAGGAGATCCTCGCCGAGATCGGGCCGGACGCTGCCGCATTCCCCTCGGCTCCGCAGTTGGCATCCTGGATCGGCGTCTGTCCGGGCTCCAGCGAGAGTGCCGGGGAAAACCACTCCGGCCGTTCCGCCAAAGGCAATCGCTTCCTGCGCCGCCTGCTCTGTCAGGCGGCTCAGGCCGCGGTCAGAACCAAAGGGAGCCGTCTCCAATCCGTTTTTCAACGCCTCCTCGTCCGCCTGGGATACGTCAAGGCCGTCTGGGCCATCGCTCACCGCTTATGCAAAATCGTCTGGAACATCCTGCACCAGGGAGCTCGATTCGTCGAACTCGGCGAAGCGATCAATCCGAAGGCTGTGCGACGCGCTATCAACCATCACCTCAAAGCTCTTCGCCGCCTCGGTTATCTAATCCCTGTCCGTCAAGAATTGGGAGTTACTGGATGATTTTCGACGGAGCGGAGGTAGCTGGTTGCGGGACTGCGATAAAGTACTAATTCTGATCTTCGCAACCCACGCTGTGGTAAGAATGAACAAACCGGAATTGTCGTGAAGCTTTTTGTCCCAGTCGCCTTCTCGCTTCTATTCGTCCTTTCGGTCCTGCACGCCCAGACTTCTCCACCGACCGCGCCAGCCAGCTTTAAGGAGATATCGATCGACATCGCGGCTCGAGATTCAAAGGGCAAGCCCACTCCGGACCTGAAACCCACGGACATAAGCATCCTGGATTCAGGCAAACCGGTGAAGATCTCAGCGATCCGTTTAGTCACCAGCGGAGACGAGCGTCTGGTGACACTGGTTTTCGATCATATGGATCAGTTGGCCGCGCGTGTCGCGCGTAATGTCGCGTCGGACGCGATCAAGATGGCGGGCAAAGACAAAGTTTCTTTCGCGGTTTTAAAAATCGACGGGCGTCTTAGGTTAATCCAGGATTTTACTTCCGATCGCGAAGCCGTGCGTAAGGCAGTTCTAGCAGTTACGGGAGGAATCAAGGAAGGTTATGGGCCACGCTCTCAGGAAGCGGAAAAGAACCTGATCGCGGTCGATCAAAGCGGTGAACTCAATGGGCAGAAGGTCAGCGCCGAAGAACGCGCGGCGGCTCATTTGATGCTCACCATGCTCAAAGAATCCCAGTCCATCCTGCAACACCAGCACGTCAAGGAGCAGCTTGCCGCACTGCTGGCGCTGGCGAGGGAAGAAGGCGGAATGCACGGCCGAAAAGCTGCTGTCGTGTTCTCGCGTGGACTGCCTTCCACCTCGCGCGACCGCATTGCCCTTCCAGCGATTATGGCCACCGCGAATCGCTCCGGCCTGAGTATCTACGGGGTCGACGTAAATCCCCTGACCCACCTGGCGAGTTCTTCCATGATGAACTCATTCGGTATCGCGAGCGGTCTTATGTCGACTACGGGCATGCCAAATAATGGCAATTCAAATAATGGCATGTCGAATGCGAACACAACCATAGGATCGGGCGTCGCCGCCCCGCGCCAGGATACATCGGCGTCGTTGTCGCCGCAGCAACAACAGCAGCGAGAGCAACAACAGCAACTCCAACAAATGGGACGCGTCGGGTTCGATGGAGGCGTGTCCGGCGCGGGAGCATTGGCCGATCTGTCGATGAACACGGGCGGCGCTTACATTCCGGCTTCCGGCGATCCGCGCAAACCGCTCCGAAGAATGATGGAAGACCTCAGCACGTACTATCAGGCTTCGTTTGTCCCTGTCGCCGATCCGACAGATGGAGCGTTCCATCCCGTGAAAGTGCAGCCGCTCAAGAAGGGACTCAGGATCCAGGCCCCCTCCGGTTACGCAATGATCGTTGCGGGGAAGGGGCTCAGTGTTTCACCTTTCGAAGTCCCGCTGCTGAAGACACTCGACTCGGCTCAGGAAGCGGCGCAACTTCCATCCGATATTCCGTTTCGCGCAGGCGTCGTGCGGATTGGAAAAATGCCAGCCGGAAACGTGAATGCGGTGATCGTCGAGGCTCCATTGAGCGGCATAGAGATGCAGGAAGATCAAAACACGCGTCTCTTTTCCGCCCGAATCGCAATCCTCGCGCGGATTAAGAACCAGGCGGGAGCAGTGATCGAGAAGTTCAGTGAAGACATTCCGCGCCAAGGGGCGCTTGAAGCGGAGGAAAAGGAACGCGCGGAGTTCGTTACTCTGCAGCGCCACTTCACGGCGCCTCCGGGAAAATACACGCTTGAAACAGCGGTGATGGATCGGCATAACGGAAAGACCGGCGCGCAACGGACGATTTTCGAAATTCCGCCGCTACAGGACGGTCCGGCCCTGAGCGATGTCGCGCTCGTGCGCAGGACAGATCCGCTGGCGCAGGGGTTCGATCCGGATGAGCCGCTCCATTATGGCAATGCGCGAGTGGTGCCGGATCTCGGGTGCGATTTTTCCAGCTCAGAGAAAGAGATCTCGCTATTCTTCGTCCTGCATCCCGATGCGCACGCTACCGAAAAGCCGCGGCTCGAGCTGGAGATGCTCAGGGATGGACAATCCGCTGGACGGATTCCTTTGCAGTTGGCTCCCGATGCCGGTTCCGGCATGGTTCCGTACATGACGTCGCTCAAAGGAGGATCGTTACAACCGGGTCACTACCAGGCAAAAGCGATTCTGACTCAGGGCTCGAAGAAAGCCGAAAGCAGTGTCTTCTTCACCGTGGAAGGTTCTACTGAGATTCGCGCCGCAGTTCCCGTTTCCAACTCCGAAAAGCCCGCTACGCCAGACAACGTCGCAAGCGAGCGGTCGTTGTTTGTCTTCACATCACCAGCCACCGCGCTTGCGCCCCCTCCCGCCGATCAATTGCGCGCACTTCTCGAGAGCGCCAGAGAGCGCGCCACGGAGTACACCTATTCTCTTCCCAACTTCATGTGCATTGAAGTGACTCATCGTTCCGTCGATCCCACCGGGGCTGGGACGTGGCGACACCGCGACACCATTGCCGAGCTGCTGCGTTATCACGATGAGATCGAACAACGCGTGACGTTGCAAGTCAATGGCGAGCGCAGCGACCTGAAGCGCGCCGATTTTCAAGGAACCATGACACTCGGCGAATTCGGAGGATTACTCAATGCCGTTTTCAACGCCGCCTCGGGGGCCGATTTCCAGTGGAAAGAAACCGCCGCGCTCGGGAGCGGAACAGTTCAGGTTTTTTCTTATCGAGTGAAGCGCGAGAAATCTCAATTCGCGATCACGGGTTCAAACAACAACGAAATCAAGGTCGGCTATCACGGGGTGGTGATGATCGACAGCGAGACGTACGGCGTCCGGCGATTGATCCTGGAAGGCGACGATATCCCAGCAGGCTGTCCGACCCGCTCCGCCGTCATGACCGTCGATTACGATTACGTCTCTATCGGCCGCCACGAATATCTGATGCCGGTCGCGGGAACGGTCGAAGTGGGACGCGGCAAGAAATCGCTGGAGTCAAATGAGATCGAATTTCGGGACTATAAACGTTATGGCGCCGATTCGTACATCAAGTTCGACGATCTGAAGTAAAGCCGTCAGAGCGCCTTGACGGCTTCCTCCACGCGCTTTGCATTCGCCAGATAGTCGTTGCCGGTGAGATGCAACGGCTTCCCGAATGTAATATCCACGCGGCCCGGAATGGCCAGTTTCCAAGACTTGTGCAGCACTTTTTCGAGACCGCGGATTCGGATGGGAACCACGGGCGCCTGGAGGCGGGAGGCCATCATTCCGACTCCGGGCTGAAACTCGGAGATTTCGCCGGCGTCCGTCATTTTGCCTTCGGGGAAAATGAGAACGCACCAACCCTGGCTCGTGATGTCGCCCATGTAGCGCAATGTTTCGAGCGCGCCTGCTTCGCGCTGCGGAATCGGGAAGGCATCGAAGAAGAGGCTCGAAAGGTAATAATTCAATCCGTTGGTGAAACGTTTGAATAGTCCGAAGCGATCCGGGTGAAAGTGCGCTTCGAAAAATTCCTTGCGCATGGCCGGCGCCGCGCGATACCTAAAACGAGGCGGCAGAGCCGCGAGGATCGCGGGCACATCCATGTAGCTCTGGTGATTCGACGCTAAAATTACCGGCGGTTGGACGCCTTCCAGATTCTCCAAACCTTTGCGATGCACCCAGGCAAAGATGCGCGTCAGCGGAAGCAGCCAGTAAGGAAGGGCGACACGGCGAATCGCGCGGGCCCAGCGGCTCCGATTCCATGTTGGGAAATGGAAATCCGCCGGCGCGGGCATGGGCACACTGTCGGCAGGTCCGGTCATCTCCGATTCATCGATATTCTGCGCAACCATGCGCTCCACGCGCTCCAGCGAGGTTAACTGATCGAGCGGCACGCTCATGTCTACCTTCGATCCGTGCGCGGGAGGCGGTGTGCCCTTCGCGATCTCGTGATGCTTCAGCTTGCCGGTTCCTTCGGTGCGTGGGAACTTGCCGTGCGGCCAGATGGATGACGATCGAATCTTCTGATAATCGGCCAATTCGTTGTTTGCTTTTTGGACTACCGCATCCTTATCGACTCGGGGATCGAGGATCAGCACGGCGTGAACGCGATCGGTTCCGATCACTGCGGAATCGCGCACCCCGGGAATGCGGTTGAGCACCTGCTCGACGTCGCTGGGAAAGACATTCAGTCCTTCCGGCGTGACGATCATTTCCTTTTTGCGCCCGAGAATGCTCAGCCGGCCGTCCTTATCGAGTTCCCCGATATCGCCGGTATGAAACCAGCCGTTTTCGAACGCGCTCTCCGTTTCCGCGGGCGCGTTGTAGTAGCCTTTGGTCACGTTGGGGCCGCGCACCACGATTTCGCCATCGGGCGCGATCTTCACCTCAACACCGGCAATCGGAGATCCGACGCTGCCCTGCCGCGCGTGGAACGGATGATTCAGGGTGACGATAGGAGCGGTTTCAGTGAGCCCGTAGCCTTGGATCACCAGGAATCCGAGCTTGGACCAGAACGCCTCGAGATCGGGCGGAAGGGGCGCGGCGCCGACGATGAAACTCCAGAACTTCCACCCAATAAGCCGGTGCACCTTGCGGTATTTCCACCACTTGAACGGCCAATGGGATTTGGTGTCGGGCAGATTTTCCAGTTCGGGAAATCGGCGCACGATATATTCCCGGAGGATCTCAAGAATCTTCGGAACCGAAACAAGGACCGAAATGCGGCGCGAATGAATTTGATGGATGATCTCGACCGGATTGTAGCCGCGCATGAACACGACCACGCCCGGCAGCATCGGAGGAATATGCGTGGCCATCGCTTGGCCGAACATGTGGCTCAGAGGTAAGAGATTCAGGAAGCGAATCGGAGAAAACGGCTTGCCGTATTTTCTGTATTTGATGACTTCGAGCTCTACGGGAACGATGTTGGCCATCACGTTCCCGTGCGTGATCACTACGCCTTTTGGCTCGGCGGTCGCGCCGGACGTAAAAATAATTTCCGCGACTGTCTCGCTGGAAATGGGCGGCGAGGGTTGGGGCTCCCGGCCGCCGCTATCGAAGGGACCTCCCGTGTAGACGAGCTTCGCATCCACGATGCCCTTGATCCGATCGACAAACGCCGGCGACGACCGGAAATCGATAGGCACCACTACAACTCCGGCCAGCGTCGCGCCCCAGAGGGCAAACAGCCACTCCGGCCGGTTCTCGCAATAAATGATGATCTTGTCGTTGGGGCGAATACTCCGGCCTTGTAGATAAGCTTCAAACGCGCGCGATTGAACCGCGGTCTGCGCGTAAGTATACGTCTCCACGCGGAAGCCGTCGTCGTAAATCAGGAAGGGCTTATCGATGCTCGCGAAATCGTTGAAGAAATCGATCAGCGTTTCGCGGACCGGATTCATCTCAAGCCCGAGCGCTCCAACAAGGCGTTGGGATCGGGATCGCGCCCCATGAAGCTACGATACAGCTCTGCCGGATCTTCGCTATCGCCTTTTGCGAGGATTTTTCGGCGGAATTGGAGGCCGGTGTCGCGGCTGAAGATGCCCTCGTCCCGGAATCGGGTGAACGCGTCGGCGTCGAGTACTTCCGCCCATTTGTACGAGTAGTAACCGGCGCCGTAACCGACCGGGCTCGCAAAAAGGTGAGTAAATCCGGCGATCATGTTGTATTCGCGAGGCAATTTCGCGGGAGAAAATTGCTGGCCGACTTTGCGTGCATACTCCATTACGTCGCCGTCGCGTTCCGGCGAATATTCGCGATGCAGAGCCAGGTCGATGTAGCCAAACCCGAGCTGCCGCATTTGGGCGTTGGCTGCCCGGAAACGGCGCGCACGCCTCATTTTCTGGAACAGGTCTTCCGGAATGGTTTCGCCAGTTTTGTAATGCCGCGCGAAAAGATCCAGCGCCTCGCGCTCCCAGCACCAGTTTTCCATGATCTGCGAAGGCAGCTCGACAAAATCCCACGCAACGTTCGCGCCAGCCAGGCTGCGCACTTCCACTCGACTCAAGGAGTGATGCAGCAGGTGGCCGAACTCATGAAAAATCGTCTCTACTTCGCGATGCGTTAATAGCGCCGGCCGTCCCGCGACCGGAGGCGTCACGTTACCGCAAATCAGCCCTGCGTGCGGCGTGAAGCGGTTTCCAAAATCGACGCCGGTGATAAACGCGTCCATCCATGCGCCGCCGCGCTTGTTCTCTCGCGGGAACCAGTCGGCGTAGAAGGCGCCCAACATCTCGCCGCTCTCGTCATGGATCTCGTAGTATTTCACCTCCGGATCCCAAGCTGGCGCTCCCGGACGCTCGACGACGCTGATGCCGTACAAACGGCGCACGATGTCGAACATGCCTTTCACGACGCTCTCGAGCGGAAAATAAGGGCGCAGCTCTTCTTCATCGAAATCGTACAGAGCGGCCCGCTGTTTTTCCGAGTAATACCCGACATCCCACGGTTCGAGTTTGCTTTTTCTGGAGAATTCCACCAGCTCGCGATTCTCTTCCTCGAAGCGGCGCTCCGTTTTCGATTTGAGGTCGGCCAAAAACTGTTGGGCACGCTCTCCGCGATGCGCCATGCGATCGTCCAGAACGAGATCCGCAAAATCCGGAAAACCGAGGAGATTCGCCTTCTCGCGGCGAAGGCGCAGAATTTCGCCGATGAGCGGCCGATTGTCGTGTCCCGGATCGACAGCCCGGTTCGAATACGCACGCCACATTCGTTCCCGTATCTCGCCGTTATCGAGATAGGTCATCAGCGCGAGATAGCTCGGCGCTTGAAGCGTGAATCGCCAACCGTCGCTCCCTTTCGACCTCGCGCTTTCCCGTGCCGCATCCCGCGCGCTCTCCGGCAGACCGGCGAGGCTCGCCTCATCCGTCAGAATCAGTTCGAACAGGTTCGTTGAATCGAGAACGTTTTCGGAAAAGCGCGTCGTAATCTTGGACAGTTCGACATCAATCGCCGAAAGCCGGGCTTTCCCTTCCATATCGAGCTCCGCGCCGTGACGCCGGAAGAAATCCACTGTCTTGGTGAGGAACCGCTTGCGGGTTCCCGTCAGGCCCTTGGCCTCGTCGGTTCCCGCGTAAGCCTGAATCGCGCGCCACAATCCCTCATTGAGAGGAAGCGAAGAATAGAACGCGCTGACGTCGGGCTGAACCTTGTTATACGCGGCGCGGAGTTCGGGCGTGGTTGCGACCGATTCCAGGTGTTTCACGATGCCCATCGCATACTCCAACCCCTCGGTCGCGCTATCGTAAGCCATCATCGTGCTGATGAAGGTGCGCGGTTCGCGATCCTCAACGATCCGGTCGATATTCTCGCGTGACTGCCTGAGCAACTCCTGCACGGCCGGTTCAATGTGCTCGGCCCGGATTCGATCGAATGGGATTCTAAACTCGACGTCGAGTAGGGGGTTAGTTTGGGTCGTAACTGTCATCACGGCTTATATTTGCTCTTTTTAGGGTAACTCAGGGCCTTCCGTTTCATCCTATTAAGTATGGAAATCGGGTTTGTAGGTTTGGGTAGCATGGGTGAGCCGATCGCAAGGAACCTTCTCAAGGCCGGCCACCAGTTGATTGTTTACAACCGCACGCGAAGTAAAGCCGAGAAGCTGGAGAAAGAAGGCGCTCGTGTTGCGGCAACACCGGCTGAAGCGGCGCAGGCGGGAACCGTGTTTACCATGCTCGCGGACGATCCTGGCGTGGAAGATGTAGTGTTCGGCGAGCACGGCATTCTGCGTGGTTTGAAAACCGGCGGCGTGCACGATTCCATCAGCACCATCAGTCCGGATTTATCCAGGCGTTTGAACAAAGCTCACAAGGACGCCGGGCAGCATTATGTTGCGTCGCCTGTCTTCGGACGCCCGGATTCAGCCGCCGCCGCAAAACTGATTGTAGTGGCCGCCGGCGAGGAGCAAGGTCTTCAGCGCGTCCAACCATTGCTCGACACCATCGGGCAGAAGACTCACGTCGTCGGATCCGAAGCCTGGCATGCGAACGTGATCAAGATCAATGGCAATCTCATGATCGCGAATGCAATCGAAATCTTCGGTGAGATCTTCGCCGTGCTCAGGAAATCCAAGATCGATCCGAAGCAGTTTCTTGAGATTGTGAACGGCTCCTTGTTTAAATCGCCGGTGTTGCAGAACTACGGGACAATCATCGCCGAGGAGCGTTTTGAACCCGCTGGGTTCAAACTGAGGCTGGGTTTCAAAGATGTCAAGCTCGCTCTGACCACGGCCGAGGATGTCACCGCGCCTTTGCCGATCGCCAGCCTGCTTCGAGATCGTTATCTGGCGGCCATGGCACGCGGTGACGGCGATAAGGACTGGTCTGCGGTATCGGCCGAGTCGGCTATCGAAGCGGCCGTCTGATCGAGCTGTTAGAATCTCCCTTTCATGTGGAGATTCGTTTTCGTTCTTGCGATTGCCGGCGCCGCGCTTTCAGTGGCGGCGCCTATGGATCAGAAAAATGTCGAGTTTGCCAGGCCTGAGGGCAAATCTCTCTACATCGATCTACACGTTCCTGACGGAGCGGGACCGTTTCCCGCGGCGATTCTGGTTCACGGCGGAGGCTTCGATGGTGGCACGCGCGCTACTAACGTCCGGCCTCTATTCGACGTACTCTCAAACGCCGGCTTCGCGTGGTTCAGTATCGACTATCGTCTCGCGCCGGCGGCCCACTTTCCGCAGTCCATCGAAGATCTCAACACCGCGATTCGCTGGGTCAAGTCCAATGCAGCCGCATACCACGTCGATATTTCGCGCATTGCAATCATCGGTGAATCGGCGGGCGGTTTTCTCGTAAACTATGCGGGAACCCACTATACGCCGGAGACCCGAGTCGCCGCGGTCGTCGATTTCTACGGGCCGGTCGATTACGAACAAGTGGCGGACCAGCGCCGCGATCATCCGGAGCGATTCAATATGGACACCATAAACAGGCACGCGGCCGACGGAGGGGGCATTCATTTCTTCGGAGCCGAGCAACTCGACGCCTCGGGTCGCGCAAAGCTGCGTGCGGTATCGCCGCTTGCCGCCGTTCATAAAGGCATGCCTCCATTCCTCTGCATCCACGGTACGAAAGACGACCAGGTGCCTTATGAGCAATCGACGGAAATGTGCGACGCGATGCATAAGGACGGAGTCGCTTGCAAACTAATCACGATCGACGGCGGCGGACATGGAATGAGCGGATGGCGTGACCCGGAGATGCAGCATTGGAAACCCGAGATGATCGGCTGGCTGAAGACGACTCTGAACGTGAAGTGACCGTCAGGCGGGCCGCAGAGTGAAGTAAAAGGTCGAACCTTCCTTCGGGCGAGACTTCACGAAGATGCGGCCACCGTGCTGCTCCACGATGCGCTTGCATATCGCGAGGCCGATCCCCGTCCCCGGTACTTCATTCCCGTGAAGACGCTTGAAAATCCCGAAAATTCGCTCGTGATATTGCGGGTCGATTCCGATGCCATTGTCTCGAACCGAAATACGCCAGAGCCCGTCCAACCGTTCCGCGGAGACGTGGATTCGCGGAGGCTCCGCGCTCCGGTATTTGATCGCATTCGCGATGAGGTTCTGTAGCACCTGAAGGAGCTGCACCTCGTCGCCACAAACCTCCGGCAGACTGTCGGAAGTAATCTCGGCGCCGCTCTCTTCGATAATCGTTCGCAGACTCTCCACGGTTTGACGCATTACGTCGTTCATGGCAACCGGCCGCGGCGGCGCGGGAGTAGTGTTCTGGAGCCGCGAGTATGCCAGCAGATCCTGAATGACGTCGCTCATGCGCTGTGCCCCGCTCACGATATAGCCCATGAATTCGGTCGTGTCCTGGTCGACGTGATCGGCGAGCCGCTTCTCCAGGAGTTGCGTGAAGCTCGAAATGGTTCGCAAGGGCTCTTGCAGATCGTGGCTGGCGACGTACGCAAATTGTTGCAGCTCTGCGTTCGTCTCTGCCTGCGCTTGCTGTGCCGCCTCGGCTTTATCGCGCTCACGGTTCACCTGCTCAAACAGGCGCGCGTTGTCGAGTGCAATGGCGGCCTGGGCTGAAATACCTGCCGCAATGTGTTCGTGCGCCGCGGTGAATGCCCCAGGCGAAGAATGTGCAAAAGAAAGGCCCCCAATAATGTCGCCGGAACGGGATACTACAGGAACCGCGAGGTAACTGACAAGGCCCGAATACCTCGGATTGCTGCTGAAGCGGGGATCGCACCGGACATCATCGATCCTCAAAATGCCTTCGCTGGGAAAAGCCGGGACGCACAATTCCGCGGCGCCCGGACCCGATACGGCGTGCAGCGCGTACCGCTCCTCATCATTGCCAGTGACATTATAAAAGAACGCTCCACACTCCGCATTGAGCACCACCGTGGCGATATCGGTGACGGCCTGAACCAACTTTTCGGCATCGAGTTCCGCGGCGAGCAGCGGCCCCACCCGATTCAGCATCTCGGCGGTATTCCGCGCCGCTGCTTGCTGCTTCAACAGCTCTCGATAGCTCTCCTCGTTGTGCCGCAGCGCCTCCTCGATGTTCTTTTGTTCGGTGATGTCAATTGTGACTCCGTCGAAGCGCCGGGGCTCTCCGTCCTTGTTGTAAAAACAACGTCCGATCGCGCGAATCCAGCGCTGCACGCCATCGAGGCCGATCGTGCGGTACTGCACGTCATATGAGCCATGCCCCGCGATCGTTTCTTCAATGGCCTCTCTCGTTCTCTCGCGATCGTCGGGATGGAGCCGTTCGTAAAAGATGTCGATAGTAACTTCCGCATCCGCTGGGAGCCCAAAATGCTGTTTACAACGCTCGTTCCAAATCAGCTTGTCGAACGGGAGATCGCAGTAGAACAGTCCAAGCCCGACCCTCGAAATCACTAGGTCCAGCCGCTCGCGGCTGATGCGAATCGCTTCTTCCCAGCGGTTGCGTTCCGTCAAGTCGACGAAATTGGCGATTACGGCGGTGCCGCCCTCAAAAGGAAATGGACGCGTCGATACTTCAACGTCCACCGCCCGGCCATCCAATCGCACAATTCGTTCTTCAACCATGGGAACCGGGCGGCCAAGCTGAGTGATGTGCATACGGCGCTCTTCCACCATGGCGTGGAAGTCGGGATGGATGAAATCCAGTGGAGATCGGCCGAGCAGGTCCTCGGAAGCGGTGGCTCCAAATAGGCGTACTGCCGCTGAGTTCACGAAAACGATGCAGTTGTCTCTGGTGATCCAGAGCGGAACAGGAGAATATTCCAGAACGGAGCGGTAGGTATCGCCGGCATCTCCAAGAAAAGCCTGGTTCTTGAGCTCGGCGACTTCTCTTTCAAGGTCCGCGATGCGTTGAAGGAGAGAACCAGCTCCGCTCACCACACTACTAGTATAAGTAGGCCGACTTACTTCCAGGCCATCCGGCGACGGCTGGTGAGGGCGTGATACAGACCGAAAAACGTGGCCGCATTGATCATGCAGAAGTAGAACGGAAGCAGCAGCGTTTTCGGCCGCAACTGGAAGACCGTCCCCAATAAGGCCATAGTGTAGAAGATTGCCTGTCCGAAGAAAAGGACTCTGTAGAACGGGGATGACAGCAAGAACAAGTTCGCGATCAGCGCCGCGAGCATGGCGAATGGCACGATCAGACGGCTGGCTTTATGCGAAAGAAAGAAGAAGAGCGGCAGTGGACGCAGCGGCCAGAGCAGCCCTTTGATTTCGCGGAGTTGCTGGAGATTGCCGGCCATGATGCGAACCCGGCGTCCGAATCCCGCCATCTCATGCGCCTCTTCGTAGACGATGGCTCCGGGTTCGTACACCGCCCGATATCCTTTGGCGAGCACGGATACCGGAATGATGTAATCGTCGTTGATGGTTCCGGGGGGTGGGAACGGATACAGGTCTTTACGGATGGCGTGCAGGTGCCCGTGTCCTCCCAAAGTGGAAGCTATCTGCGATTCCTGCACTTTTAAGTACGTCTCGTACTTCCAGTAAAAATCTTCGGACTTCCCGATGTTCACTTCGTCGGCCTTGACCACGGTGTATCGTCCACTGACCGCGCCGACGCGCGGATCGGCAAAGTTCATCACCAGTTTTCGAACTGAGTCCCGATACAGCATGGCCGCCGCGTCGGAGAACACGATGATCTCGCCTTGCAGCTCCGGAACCGTGGAATTGAGGACGGGGATTTTTCCCCGGTTTACCGGATACGCGATAACGCGAATGCGCTTCCCATCTTCATACTTCCGCGCCACTTCGACCGTGTCGTCTTTGGAACCATCCGACGCGATCACAATTTCCATGCGATCCACCGGATAGTCGAGCGCGAGAGAGTTGCGGATTTTCTCGCGCATCACATCACCCTCGTTGTATGCCGGAATCAGCAGGGAAATGAAAGGCTCAATGGGAGCCTTCTTCACGCGGCGATGAACAATTGTCCGAAGCAGCAGCAGAACCAGCGGGTAGCCGAAATAGGCATAAACTGGCGTGGCGACGGCCAGCCAGAATATCACTTGCGCCAGCACTAAATGGGCGTCGCCTCGACGCAGAACAATTTGCCGATTGTCTCGCAGGAATCCACCTTGAATCCCGCGCCCTCAATCAGCTTATAGACCTGCGGCTTGCGGAAGAAGTACACCGGGCATCCGCGGATATATTGCAGGCGCACTTTTCGCACCGGCATGCGCCACGTCCAATAACGGGGCCATGCACTCAGAAACTTCTTGGTCGTAAAATTCCGGATCAGCCGCAAACGCTCCGGCGGTTCCATGATGTAGTCCCAGAATCCGATCGCAATGCTGAGGTCGTACTTGTCGTCGGTTTTCCAGTTGAGAACGTCGGAGAGCACAAAGTCGCAGCGATCCGCGACGCCATCCTGCGCCACCACCCCGCGGGCGATCTTCAACATTTCCGGCGCGACATCAACACCCGTAATGTGTTCCGCGCCCTTTTTAGCCAGCGCCGTCACGAAACGGCCGGACCCGCAGCCCACATCGCAGATCCGCGTGCCTTGCACGTCGCCAGCCTTACGCATCACCCATTCGTACCGCTGGTACATATCTTTGCGGAAGATATGATCCAAAGTGCGGCTGATTGCGCTCTTGTTTTCGCCGGTATAAATGGAATCGAACTCGGAAGCGATGTCGTTCCAGAATCGCGCCACTTGCGGCATATTGTCTTGTTTCATCGTTCAGTAAGACTCTCCACTGGTGTTCCTGTAACACTATCGTCCGTCCAGGCGAATTTCCTCACTCCCGGTTCGATTCCGCAGTCTCGAAAGCTTCGGAATGGACCCATCGCGATCAGTTTTCGGAGCCGGGGGACGGTTTTGGACAGATTTGTATAGTGCCGCAGCCTCGATTTCAGGCCTCCGTTTAAGCGCGGCTGCTCCGGGTCGACCTCCCAAGGATGGATGTACGTAATGACCGAAAGCCCTTCCTTCCAAACCCGCCGCACCCCCACGCTCGTATACCAGTAAGGGAAAATACGCAAATATCCGCCTCCAGCGACGGGCATGTTCGGGCTGTTCCCGAATCGGAACGTCGTCATCGGATATTCATTGAGCGGACCGGACGGGGTTTCCAGACGGAACGGCTCCCGCGGAGCGTCCGGAACACCATAAACGTCATGTTTGACAGGAAAAATACTGGAATCGTAACGGAATCCGAGTTCTGCGAGTATATCCGGCGCCCAGGAGGACTTTTTCGTGATCGAAAAACTCGGCGCTCGATAACCGTAGACGGCCTCGCCGGCGGCCTGCTCGATGACATCCTTCGCCCGGCGCGTGTCTTCGCGGAATTCCTGAGGCGACAATTTGAAAATCAACCGATGCCAGTAAGAATGGCAGGCCGGTTCGTGACCGCGCCGGACAATCTCAGCCACCAGACCGGGATAGCGCTCGGCAACCCATCCCAGAATGAAGCACGTCGTCTTGACGCCGGTTTCGTCGAACAGGTCCAATAATCGATGAGTATTGGCTTCAACGCGGCTGGGATAGGATTCCCACTCGCGGCGATCGACAACTCCACTGAAAGCCTCTACCTGGAAATAGTCTTCCACGTCGACGCTGAGAACATTCTGGCGTTGCTGCTTTTCCAAAGGAGGGCCCCGTCCCGCTCCCTGTTATTATCGCCCAGTGCGGGAAGCGAGCTCAATGGACCGCAGTGGGGGATAGTTTTTCGAGCAGACGGGAAGTAACGTTCGCGATCTCCCGGACGGCTTCATCGAACGCCGGCTGGTTGACCTTGGACGGTTTCCGAAATCCGCTGACCTTTCGCACAAACTGGAGCGCCGCCGCCGACACCTCTTCCGGGGTTGCCGGGGATTCGGGCTGTCGGAGTACTTTGATGCTGCGGCACATACTCCTAATCTACCCGCAGGGCCTTGAGTGGGTCCACTCGAGACGCTCGCCACGCCGGGACATAACCAGCCAGCAATGCCGTGACAATCAGGACCACAGCCACGCCCAGAAAGGTCCATGGATCGGTCGCGCCTACGCCGTATAGGAATTGCACCAGCATCCGCGTCAGCGCAAACGAGATAACCACGCCGCAGGCCAGTCCGATCGACACCAGGCGCAGAGACTGCTCCAGTACCATGCCGAAGATTCTTGCCCTTGTCGCCCCAAGAGCCACGCGCACGCCCATCTCGTAGGTCCGCTGCGATACCGAATATGAAATGACGCCGTACGTCCCGATGGCAGCCAGCAATAGCGCCACGCCGCCGAAAGCCACGAATAACCACATCATCGATCGCGACCCTGTGGTTGATTCTTCAACCACTGAATTCAGAGTGTGCACCTCGCCGACCGGGACATTGGGATTCCGGCTCGCCACCAGCGCCCGCAGTTCCGTCGAGATGTCGCTGGGATTCTGCACTGTCTTGACCAGCAGATTCATGGTGAGAGGCAGTTGCCGGTCGAGCCCCTCGGATTGCGGATAAGGCATATAGATGGCGCCGCCGATCCAGTTCGGCGTACTGTTCGCGAGATCGTACTGCCGAACGTCGCCGACCACTCCCACCACCCTCCGCTGCTCCTGTTCCCAGACAACCCGGATGTGCTTCCCGATCGGGTCTTTGCCGGGCCAGTAACGCCGCGCGGTCGCGGCGCTCACCAGGATTACCTTCTCCGACTTCTCGCCATCCTGATTCGTGAATTCCCTGCCCCGCAAAAGAGGAATGCCGAGCATACGGAAATACTCCGGCGTGACGCCTCCGGCCCACAGTACCGTCGCGAGATTCTGCGACGGGATGAACGGATGATCTTCCAGTTCGGCGGCCACGGCAGGCACTTCGCCGCTCATGGGAACACCATCGGTCGCCGCTACCCCGAGCACTCCTTCGACACTGGCAGCGCGATGAATCAGGTCGTTGTAGAACGCGATGCATGCCGCGGGCTGCTGGCATACCGACCGGTCCGGCGACACGCGAACCGTGAGGATCTGAGCCCGCTGAAAACCTGGATTTACGCTCGTCAGACGCCACAGGCTCTTGATCAGCAATCCCGCGCCAATCAACAACACCACTGCCAGTGCGACCTCGCTCGCCGTCAGTATGCCGCGTAATCGCGATCCCGCTGCGCCGGTCGACTGCTGTCCACCGGCTTTCATCGATCCGGCCAGATTGAGCCGCACGGCGTGCAGCGCGGGAACGAGTCCGAAAACGAGTCCCGTGAACACGGCCAGGATCGTCGCGAAGCCGAGCACCCGCCAATCCATCGTGACTTCGGCCAGACGAGGCGTATCCGCCGGCAATACCGATTTCAACGCCGCTAATCCACCGTACGCGAGCGCCAGCCCGAGAGCCCCGCCCGCAAGAGACAACAGCACGCTCTCGGTCATCAACTGCTGCATGACGCGTCCGCGGGAGGCGCCCAACGACGAGCGCAACGCCATCTCCTTGCGCCGCGCCGCCGAAAGCGAGAGCAACAGGCTCGCCACGTTCGCACACGCGATCAGTAGTATCAAGGCAACCGCGCTCAATAGCACCAGCAGTTCCCCGCGTACGTTGCTGACGACGTCGTTGCGCAACGGAAGCACCGCGGCATCGGCATTCCACGACCGCGCCATTTGCCATGGAAACTGGGGTACAACGTGAGCCACCAATCCACGCACCTCGGCTCGCGCTTGGGCCAGAGTTGCGCCCGGCCGCAGCCGCGCGATCAGCGGCATGTATCCGGCGTCCCAATATTCCACCTCATTGCCCGGGTCGAGATGAAGCGGAATCCAGAGTTGTACATCGCTCGACGGAAACACAAAAGCCGAAGGCATAATCCCCACCACTTCACGGCTCACTCCATCGAGTGCGATCGCCTTCCCGATGGCCGCGGGATCGCCGCCGAATTTGGTTTTCCAGAGCTTGTAGCTCAGCACCGCGATTCGGTCCGAGCCGGGCCGGTCTTCGCCGGCGTGAAACGTGCGGCCCGACAGCGGCTGCGTTCCCAGCATCGGGAAGAGGTTCGAAGATACGGCGCTGCCGGGCAACCGCACCGCCTCACCCTGTCCCGACATGTTGAATTGAGACTCGATGGTGAACGCCGCGATATCCATCGTCCGGCTTTGTTGCCGCATATCCTCCGCCGCGCCCTTGGGATAGTAATCGGTTATGCGGACCAGCCGTTCCGGATCTGCGAACGGCAGCGGGCGCAGCAGAATGCTATTCACGATGCTGAACATGGCGGCATTGGCGCCGATCCCGAGCGCGAGCGATAGAATTGCCACGATAGTTATGGCAGGATTCTTCCGCAACATCCGTTGCGCATAGCGCACGTCCTGCCACAGCCTCTCGATGGAAACGAATGTCCACATATCGCGGCAAACCTCCTTCAGCCGTGTGGGATTGCCGAACCTGCGTCGCGCCGAAGCCTGAGTCCCGTGCTTCCGCTCCAGCATCGAGACGTGGAACTGGATCTCCTCATCCAGGTCATGGTCCAGCCGCCGTCGTTGGAAGAGGGCGCGAAGACGGAGGAATTGTCCCATAAGCGTCTTATGGGAAGAGTAACAAGACACTAGGACCCAGTCAAGTAATCAAATCCTCATCGTCAATGCTGGCTCGTTCGTGCTTGACTCTTCTGAGTAGGTGGTTGCGGCAAGCGCTATCCACCCACTAAATGGTGGTGCCTTATTGGAATATAATGCCCGTAGACGATATGCCCCACCTCGATACTGGCAATACCGGCTTTATGATTTTGTGTTCCAGCCTGGTCATGCTGATGACACCGGGTCTGGCGTTCTTTTACGGCGGCCTCGTGGGACGCAAGAACGTTCTCGCAATCATGATTCAGAGCTTTGTGTCCATGGGATGGACGACGGTGCTCTGGTGGCTTTGTGGGTTCTCCATGAGCTTCAGTGGAGATCTGAAATCCGGCACCGATTATGCCGGCATCATTGGCAATTTCGACTGGGCGTTCCTGCGAGGGATCACTTTGTCCACGCCGGCGCCCAACAACGCGACGATACCGATGATTGTGTTCTGCGCGTATCAGATGATGTTCGCGATCATCACCCCGGCGCTGATCACGGGCGCGTTCGCAAACCGCGTGACGTTTAAGGCCTATATGGCATTCCTGACGGCGTGGCTGCTTTGCGTGTATTTCCCCTTCGTCCACATGGTGTGGGGAGGCGGCGTGCTGGCAGCCTGGGGCGTCAAGGATTTCGCGGGAGGCATCGTGGTGCACAACATTGCCGGCATGGCGGCACTGGCCTCCGTACTTTATGTTGGCAAGCGGCGAGTGCTCGATAAAGGTCCGCACAATATCCCATTGGTGGCGCTTGGCACGGGGTTGCTCTGGTTTGGATGGTACGGGTTCAACGCGGGGAGCGAGTTTCGCGTCGATTCCATCACTGCGGTGGCGTTTCTGAACACGGACATCGCCGCATCGTTTGGCGCGGTGGCGTGGCTGGTGGTGGAGTGGTTCAACAGCCGCAAGCCGCACTTTCTCGGGTTGTTGACCGGCGCCGTGGCAGCGCTGGCCACCGTTACGCCGGCGGCCGGTTACGTTTCTCCGGCAGTGGCGGTGTTGATCGGCATTGTCGCGGGCGTGGTCTGTTACTACGCGGTCGCGCTAAAGAATTACCTGCACTGGGATGACGCGCTGGATGTCTGGGGCGTGCATGGAGTGGGAGGATTACTGGGTATCGTTTTGCTGGGCATCTTTGCCTCAACTGCATGGAACCCGGCATCGTCGGGAGGTGTCGACGGCTTGCTGCGCGGCAACCCACATTTCTTTGCTGTCCAGCTTGTGGCCGTTTTGATCTCTTCAGCCTGGGCATTCTTCTTCACTCTGTTCATGCTCTGGCTGATCGATGTGATCACCCCTGTAAAAGTCACGGAGGCGACGGAAGTGGCTGGTCTGGACCAGCAACTCCACGGGGAAACGGCTTACGTCTAGCGGGATGGACGCCTCTTCCGCGGTGAGTGCATCTTAAAACCGATGAATCACTGTCCCGGATGATAGCTGCGCTCCGTGTGCGCCTTGATCTCTTCCAGCGTGAACCACGCCGGCTTAAACTCCTGCTTGGCGTACAAACGCGCCTGGTCGAAATAATGCGGTGAATTCGGATCAGCGTTCTCTCCGAACTGCAAAATGGATCGCGCTTCGACGCGCTTCGGCGCAAAGTCGATCACGCTCACGAAGGAATGCCCCGCCACGCCGTAGCGCCTCTTCTGACCCTTCTCCGGCCGCGCATAAAAGTTGAAAACGATCCCGACATCGCCCGGCGCGCCCGCTACAGGCAGGCTCATGCGATCGTCGCTGAACGGCTCTTCGCCGCCGCTCTGCGTCCGCTGGATGCGATTGATGTCACCCCACGGCACGCGCCATGTCCCGTAGGTTTTCTCCAGACTCGAAACCACCTGGGCAAATGCTTCCACTGCGTCCGGCTTGGGCTTAGACGCGGGAAACACAGCCGTCCCAAATTCTTTCTCGAACCACAGCATGAAAAGAGTCATCGGCACGGAATCCACTGTGCTGCGCCGATTCCAGCTCAGTAGCTCATCCAGCGGACCACTGAATTGTTTGCTGTCCTTGAGCGCCTGCTCCAGCTTGGGCAGCTCATCGTCCGCCTCGATCACGTAGGTATCGAACGCCGCCTTCGACCATTCCTCAAATGAAAATTTGTCTTTCGCAGATAGAATGCGCCGGGAAATGCGCGCCCGCGGCGTATCGCCTTCACCGACCATGTAGGGTGGATAATCGCCCGCCACCGGATTGCCCTCCGATGTCGTCATGAACGGCGTCGAGTTGCAATTCTGCATGAAATTCGATGCCGGATTTGAAAGCTGCGGCAGGTCCGCCATCGCGTGATAACCCTGCCACTCCGTCTCGGTCGAACTGCCGTCAACTGGCTTCAGCCAATTGAATTTCGTGGAGCGCCTCGGAACGGCGCCGTTATAGATGTAGAAAATATTCCCATCGCGATCGGCGTACATCGTGTTGAACATCGGGACCGCAAGCGACGACATAGCCTGTTTGAATTCGGCCAGGTTGCGAGCCTTACCCATCGCGTACCATTCATCGAGTTGGCCGCCCTCCTCGAATTTCGCGAATCGCACCGCGAGAGATTTGCCGTTCCGCTGCGCCAGAACAGGTCCATGATGGGTCTTCATAAAGGTGAAGGTGCGCGTCTGCGGACCGGCCTCCGTCTTCACGACGATGCTATCCGTCCATCGAACAGCCTTGCGATGCCCGCCGTTGTAGCGATAAGCCAGCGGATCGCTCGCGTCATCAAACGTTTCTTCCCAAACATCGAACACGTCCGGCCGATTCACCGTGTGGCTCCATCCCAACGCTTCGTTGTGTCCCAATGTCGGAAACGCGGATCCGAAGAACGACGCACCCGACAGATCCCAACCTTCGCCGCTATGGAGGTGCCCTTCGTACCACTGCCCGACTCCAAAAAAAGGCTGATGCGGATTGATCAGCAGCAGAGCATGGCCGTCGGCGCTCTTCGCGGGCGTGACGGCCCACATGTTCGATCCCTGCGACTCGGCCACTCCAGCCTCTTCCGGCTTCAATCCCGTCTGGCGATAAATAAACTGATGATAGAGTCCAAAACGTCCGAAGGCGTAAATGTACCAGGGCTCGAAGTGCGTAAGCAGCCGCGGTTTCACTTGTGGATTGCGTGCCAGGTAGTAATTGATGCCGTCGGCGAATGCATCCACGATTTGGCGCATCTTGGGCGACGCACGCTCGTACTCCGCTTTCGAAAGCTTCGGGATTTCGAGCGCGCGCACTAGCCGGTCGTCGCCGAGCGTTCGCTCACCGTAAATTTCCGAAGCGCGGCCGAGCGAACGGATGTAGCTGTCCTCGATCTGCCAGAAGTTATCTTCCGCCTGAGCGTATGCGTAGCCGAAAACACAGCTCGCGTCCGTCGGACCGTAAATGTGCGGTACGCCGTAGGTATCGCGGTAAATTGTGATGGAGTTAGCCACCCGGTCGAGATTGGGAGCGGCCGAGGCAGCGGCAAATGTCAGAAGCAGTACGGACAGGAAACGAACACGGTTCCGCATAGCGGATGAGTGTATCAAATCAGATCGCAACTGTGATTTCCGTCTTGACGGAATTCGAGATAAAACATTCTTCGTGTGCGTCGTGATGTAGCTTCTGCTCTTCTTCGCGCGTCGGCTTTCGCTCCCCATAGACGATCCGGGGCCGCAGGGTGACCGAACTCACCCACTTCGCGCCGCGCTCGTTTTTCGTCAAAACGCCGGACGCGTCGTCTTCATAGCTGACCACGTCGAATCCCGCCTTGCCGGCAAGATAGAGAAACGTGAGCATGTGGCAGCTCGAGATCGACGCGACGAAGGCTTCTTCGGGATCCACGTTCGCAGGGTTGGAATAAGGCGGCCGCACTGTCGTCGGCGCCGGTGAAGCCGGAACTACTACGCCGCCATCGAAAGTCCACGTGTGCTCTCGCGAGTAGGTTCCCTTCAGAAAATCGCCGTTCTTATAAATCCACTTTACGAACGCTTTGTGCTCGGACATACTGGACTACCATCATCCTATATGTCGGATCTCGATGCGCTGTCCTCCTTGCGGTTGATCGACCTGAGCGTATCTCTCGAGCACCAGGCGGCTGGCGAACTCGAGCCGCCGAAGATTGAATACGTCGATCACGAAACGGGAGGCGCAGCCGTCGCGGCCATTTTCGGATGCCGCCGCGAGGATCTCGTCTACTCGAACGGAGGTGGATGGGCCGTCGAGAATGTCACTGCAAGCAGCCACGCCGGAACGCATATCGACGCTCCCTATCATTACGGCGCGACCTCGGGCGGTACGCCTGCCAAGCGTATCGACGATATCCCGCTCGAGTGGTGCTTCGGCCCCGGCGTCGTGATCGACGTCCGCCATAAACAGCCCGGTGAAACGATCACCGTGGACGATCTCAAATCGGCACTGCAAAAGATCGACTACCAACTCAAGCCCGGCGATATCGTGCTTCTGCACACCGGCGCGTCTGAACGATGGGGCACGAAAGCGTACTTCCTCCAGCCCGGCTTGGGCCGTGAGAGCACGCTTTGGCTGGTTGAGCAGGGCATTCGCGTGATTGGAATCGACGCCTGGACGCTCGATCGCGGTTTCCAGGATATGATTGCCGATTTCAAAAGAACGGGGGATGGCAGCGTCATTTGGCCGGCGCACTACGCGGGCATCACGAGCGAATACTGCCAGATCGAAAAGCTGGCCAACCTCGATCGCTTGCCCTCGCCTCATGGATTTTATGTCTCGTGCCTCCCCGTAAAGATCAAGGGCGCGAGCGCCGGTTGGTGCCGCGCCGTCGCTTTGGTGCCAAAATAGACGGACATGGCAAAGACCTCAGATCCTTCAAAAGCCGAAGAGCACCTCCGGCGCGTGCGTCAAATCTGCTCGACTCTCCCCGACAGCATGGAAAAGCTATCGCACGGCGAACCGACATTCTTCGCGGGCAAGAAGGTCTACGTCATGTTCGCCAATAATCACCACGACGACGGCCATATCGCCATTTGGATTCCCGCCGAGCCCGGCGAACAGGAGGCCCTGATTCACACCGATCCAAAAAAGTACTACCGGCCTCCCTACGTCGGCGTGAAAGGCTGGGTCGGCGTCGAGCTCGAACAAGTCGGCGACGAGGAGCTGGCGATCCACATTTTGTCGGCATGGCGAAAAATAGCATCCAAACCTGGAAAGAGCGCTCTCAGCAAACATGCATATTGAAAAACTAGCGATCTCCGCAATGATGTTGGCCGCGACGATGTTCGCCGGAATGGCCGCGGCCTCTCCGCGATTTTCGGTTTCGTTTTCAAAGGAGCAGAGCGCGACGCCGCTCGATGGCCGGCTTCTTCTGGTCGTGTCAACCGATCCTTCGGCCGAACCGCGCATGCAGATCAACGACACGCCTGCGTCTCAGATGATCTTCGGCATCGATGTCGACGCGCTAAAGCCCGGCCAGCCCGCTGTCGTCGACGATCGCGCGTCCGGTTATCCAATTCATAGCCTGGCGGACCTGAAGCCTGGTGAATACTCTGTGCAAGCCGTCCTGAATATCTACGAAACTTTCCATCGCTCCGACGGGCACACCGTGAAACTGCCGATGGATCGGGGAGAAGGACAGCATTGGAATCTCGCGCCCGGCAATCTGTATAGCAAACCGCAAAAAATCACACTTGGATCCGCGACCGAGCCAATCGCGATCGTTCTCGACCAGAAGATTCCTCCGATTCCTGAGCCCAAAGACACCAAGTATGTCCGGCACATCAAAATTCAGAGCGAGCTGTTGACGAAATTCTGGGGACGTCCAATGTTCCTCGGTGCGCACGTTCTCTTACCCGAAGGTTTCGACACGCACCCCGACGTTCATTACCCGCTCGCAGTTTTTCACGGCCACTTCCCGGACGACTTCGAAGGCTTTCGCACGGAGCCGCCCGATCCGAATCTGAAGCCCGATTACAGCGAGCGTTTTCACCTTGCCGGATACAATCGCATCCAGCAGGAAGAGGCCTACAAGTTTTACCAGCAGTGGATTTCGCCGAAGTTTCCGCGCCTGCTCGTCGTCGAGATTCAACATGCCAATCCCTACTACGACGATTCGTACGCGGTGAATTCAGCGAATCTCGGACCCTACGGCGATGCCATCGAGACCGAGCTGATTCCCTATATCGAGAAGCAGTTTCGCGGCATCGGCCAAGGCTGGGCGAGGTTTCTGTACGGCGGATCGACGGGGGGATGGGAATCGCTGGCTGTTCAGATGTTCTATCCGGATCACTATAACGGTACTTTCGCGGCCTGTCCGGACCCGGTCGATTTCCGCGCCTACACAGTGACCAATCTCTATAAAGACAGGAACGCCTATTTCATGGAAGGCGCTCACAAGCGTGTCCCGCAGCCCGCCATGCGCGACTATCTCGGCCGCGTGACCGCCACGCTGCAGGACATCAACTACTACGAACTTGCTCTCGGTTCGCAGGGGCGCTCCGGTGAACAATGGGACATCTGGCAAGCCGTCTACGGGCCGGTCGGTGAAGATGGTTATCCGGCACATATCTTCAACAAAGTAACCGGCGACATCAATCCCGAGATCGCCGCGTACTGGCGCGACCATTACGACCTCAGCCACATCCTGCAGCGCGATTGGGCCAAAATCGGCCCCAAGCTGCAGGGCAAGATTCACATCTATGTAGGCAGCGCGGATACGTATTTCCTGAACGATGCCGTCTACTACATCGAAGATTTTCTGAAGAGCACCACGAATCCGCCGTACGATGGCGAGGTCAAATACGGCGATCGCGCCGAGCATTGCTGGAATGGAGATCCCAATTTGCCGAACGCGTATTCGCGCCTGCACTACAACACCATGTATCTGCCGAAAATGCTCGAACGGATGAAAAAGACGGCCCCGCCAGGCGCCGATCTTACGAGCTGGCGTTATTGACCCTGAAGTTTGTACAGTCCTGAAGCATGCGGCGCAACGTGAAATGTGTGGCCGTCCTGGATCGAGCCCATGTCCTTGCGTTCCCACAGATCGCGCAAGCGGCATGATTTCGGCATGCCGAGCGACTGCCAGTCGACACGAATGTCGACCGGTTCCCGATCCCCCACGTTGAATACAGCCAAGTATTTCGAACCGGGTCCGTCGGCAGCCCACACAACGCTGTCGCCGCTTTCGGCGAAAGCGCCGCCGTGCGATCCTTTTTGATTCACTTCGAGCACGTCGTCGTTGGTGAGCAGGGAATTAGCGAAGTCGTCGTTGCTGGGCAGGTCGCCGCCGAACATCAAAGGCGATTGCGCGATCGACCAGAGGCTGATCAGCGTCCGCTGCTCGTCGTGCGTGAAGCGCGTCATGCGATTGTCACCCCGCTCCGCGCGGATTCCGATGCGGCCGAGCGGAAGCATGTCGGCATCCGGCCATGCGCCGGGCTTGCCGTAGCCGCTCCAGATCGACATCAGAATGAAGTTCAACCGCAGCGCTTTCCAGTCATCCCAAAAATCGTCGGAGATACGCCACATATTCGCGTTCTCTTGAAGGAATGCCGCGTCTTTGACCATGGCCGGTCCTGGCGACAGGCTCAGCACTATCGGCCGTTCTGTCTTCTGAATGGCGCGATGTAGAGCCGCAATCTCGCCGCGGTGCGCCGGCCGCGCTATATCGTCCGCCTTGATGTAATCGACGCCCCATTCGGCATAGAGCTTCACGATGGAATCGTAGTAATCCTGCGCGCCGGCTTTATCCATGTCCAGGCCATACATGTCGTTGTTCCAGGGACAGACCGAATGCACGTCCGCGATATCGGCCGCCTTGACATTGCTGCCCGCAACCGCGAGATTCTCCTGCACCGCTTTTCTCGGAATGCCACGCATGATATGGATTCCGAACTTCAGACCTTGACCGTGAATGTAATCCGCGATCGGCTTAAACCCGCGGCCATCGGACGAAGAAGGGAAGCGATTCACAGCGGGAATCAGCCGCCCGTTCGAGTCCATCGTGAGATCGGCATTCGGCCGATAGCCATGCGATTTCGGGTGCTGCTCGGACCACTGAATATCGATGACCACGTACTGCCATCCGTGCTGCTTGAGGTGCTTCGCCATGTAATCGGCGTTGGCCTTCACCTCTGCTTCGATCACGGTAGTGCCATAGCAGTCCCAGCTATTCCAGCCCATCGGAGGACTCGTAGCGACGCGAGGCGAATCGGAGGCCCAAACGGCGAGTGCCACCGGGAGAATCAGAGATACAGACGCGGCGTAGCGCATGTCGATGACATTCTCCCACGCCGGAATTCCGTAAGATCGTGAAAATCCGGGACAGCGTTGCGGAACCCCGACGGTAACGGAGGGGCAATAGTCGATTTTTTCAAAGACCCTATTCTTCGCGGAGCGCTTTCAACGGATCGAGAGACGCAGCACGCCGCGCGGGAATATAAGTCGCCAACAAAGCGATTAAAGCTAACGCACAAACCGCCATCGCGATCGCGACTGGATCGCTGGGACTCAATCCGAACAGAAGCGATCTCGCCATTGTCCCCGCCGCGAGTGCCAAAGCAATGCCGGCGACTACACCAACGGCAAGCATTTCACCGCTCTCCAGCAAAACCATCGTGAGTATATTCCGTGCCTTAGCGCCAAGTGCCATGCGGATGCCGATCTCGTGTTGTCTCTGCACCATGGCGTAGGCGACCACGCCATAAAGACCCACGGCCGCGAGAAGACCGGCAAGAAGTCCGAAGGCACTGGACAGCGCAGCCATCAGCCGCTCCGGCAGCAAAGATTCCTGGATCTCCGTTCGCAATACCTGGAAACGGAACCGTATCGCCGGGCTGATATCCTGAAGCGCTAGTTTCACGCCCGCGGTGAGTTGGTCCATGGGCAGGTTCGAGCGGATCAGGACCTCATCGTACGGATTCGTCTGTCGTGTCTGTGCCATCGCGAAAAACGCGATCCGTTGGAAAGGCTCGCGGAGAAACACATACTTGGTGTCCTTCACCAGGCCGACAATCTCAACCTGCGTTTCCGGCTCGGATGGCGTAGATTCAATGGTGAACTTCTTTCCCACGGGGTTCGCGCCGCCCACCAGCTTGCGCGCAAACGTTTCATTCACGATCGCCACTCGTGGCGATGACGGCGTGTCGTTATCGTTGAAATTCCGGCCTGCGAGCAGCGGCGTGGCGAGCGTTTTGAAATAGTCCACGCCGACGTTCGCTCGCAACACCTCCGCGCCGTGATCCGCGGTCGTGCCCTCCATCCACATGGTGTTGCTGGAGCGGTTCGTGCTCAGGGGCACGGCGCTCGTATCGGCCACCGAGGTGACGCCTGGAATCGCCTGCAATTTTTCGATCAGGTTCCGCCGGAATGAAGGAATGCGCTCCTTGGGAAAGTTCAGGCCATCAAATCCGATTCCCGCGATCAACACACCGTCGGGTTGAAATCCCGGATTCAAAGTCGACAGGTTGTTCAACGTACGAACAAACAGTAAAGCTCCGATAATCAGCACTAAAGAGAGCGCCATTTGTGAAGCCACCAGCATGCGGCGCAGACCGAAGCGTTGGCGATTCGCGGTGAGACCGCGTCCGCTGGTTTTCAGCGATTCGGCGGATGCCTCGCGCGTCGCCCGCAACGCCGGAGTCAATCCGAAAAGAAGACACGTGAGCACTCCGAGTCCGGCCGTGAACGCGAGCACCAACCAGTCCGGATGCACGTCCATTGCGACGGACCCGCTCTCCGTGCTCAAAAGCGCAAGCAGCAAGCCGCTCAATCGCGTGGCAAGCAACAAACCAAGAATCGTCCCGGCGCTGGCGATCAGCAGGCTTTCGGTCATTAACTGCGCGATGATGTGTCCACGCGATGCGCCAATCGCGAGCCGCAGTGCGATGTCCCGCTCGCGCGCGCTTGCCCGGGCCAGCATAAGATTGGCCAGGTTTGCGCAAGCAATCAGTAGCACCACGCCTGCAATCGCCTGCAGAAACAGGAGCGGGTTCGAATAGCTCTCCCGCAAATCCGATTCGCCGCTTCCCACCGGGATTGCCGTCAACCGCGAAGCGAGATAAGGTTTCACGCTCACCGGCGGGTAATTGGGCGCGAGCGTCGCCCGAAATATCGACGGTGCAAGCGCGTTGAAATAGGCACTCACCTTTGGGAGCGTCATCCCTTTACGAGCCCGGCCCACCACGTCGAGCCACCAGTTTGTGGCGGAATCGAGCATCGTGTCGGAGCCATGCAAAACAGCTTCCGAGCAAAGTGGAAGCGCCACATCGAAACTCTCTCCCACTTCCATCCCGTAGAATCCAGGGGGCGTTATTCCGATCACTTGCACGGGATGACCAGCCAGCATTACCGTACTGCCGAGGGCCGAACGTTGCCCGCCAAATTGACGATGCCAGTAAGCGTCGCTGATGACCGCACCGGGAAGGCCGCATCCCCGGCGATCGTCCCTCGCTGAGAACAGTCGGCCGGCGGAAGGGGAGATGCCCAGAACGTCGAAAAATCCACCGCTCACCCAGAGACCGTTGACCAGCCGGGGTTCGCCTGTCGTGGATGTATCGAACCCCTCGGCGCCCCAGGCTGCTACGCCGGAGAGAATCGTTTGCCGGTCGCGGATCTGTTCCCAGATCGGATTCGTGAGTCCGGGATAACGCTGGAAATTTCCACGCGCCGCCTTCATGTCCGGCATTTGAATATCGACGAGTTGTTGGGGATCTTTCACCGGCAGCATGCGTAACCGCACGGCATCCAGCAGTTGAAAAATCGCGGTGTTAGCGCCGATCCCAAGCCCGAGCGAGAGTATCGCAACGATTGCGAATCCGGGGCTCTTCGACAGCACGCGAATGCCGATTCGCAGGTTCCGAACAAAATTCTCGACCGGCATGATTCCCCTGGCGTCGCGGCTTTCTTCCTTGATCTTTTCGAGACCGCCAAGCGAGAAACGTGCGCGCCGTGCCGCTTCTTCGGTCGTCATTCCCGACTTCATGTACTTTTGCGTCTCCCGATCCAGGTGGAAACGAATTTCGTCGTCCAACTCACGCTCCACGGCGCTGACCCGCAGGAGGGCGCGCAGACGGTACAGCAGGTCGCTTAACATAAGGTCTTCCCTAACGCTTCTACAAGAATGTTACCGCCTCCCCCTGTCGAAGTGCAAGGGGAAGCCCGCTTGACCTTATCGCTCGGACTGCGATATAACGATATCCGAGTATAAGCCATGCTCGAACTCCGTAACGTGACAAAACGCTACTCCGGTATTACTGCCGTCAGCGGCATAAGTTTCACAGCGTGTGCCGGCGAGGTCACCGGCTACCTCGGACCAAACGGCTCAGGTAAATCGACCACGTTGAAAATGATCACGGGCCTTCTCGATCCAACCGACGGCGAGATCCTCTTCCACGGTGAGCCGATCCGCCTTCATCCCATCGAATATAAGCGCCGGCTCGGATACGTTCCTGAGGAACCCCAGCTTTACCCGCACCTCACAGGTGCCGAATACCTGGAGATGGTGGGCCAATTGCGCTGTCTCCCCGATCGCCAGCTCAAACAAAAAGTGGACGGCTTCCTGCGCCTGCTGTCGCTCTACGGCGATCGTTACGTCCCGATCTCGTCCTATTCGAAAGGCATGCGGCAGAAAATCCTGCTCGCCGCCGCGCTGCTCCACAATCCGGATCTGGTGCTTCTCGATGAGCCATTCTCCGGCCTCGATGTGAACTCCGCACTGATTCTCCGCAGTCTCATCCAGGAGCTCGCGGGCCGAGGCAAGGTTGTACTGTTCAGTTCGCACGAGCTCGAAACAGTAGAGCGCGTGTGCTCCCGTGTTGTCATTCTGCACAAGGGCCGCGTCGTTGCCAATGACTCCATCGCACAATTGCGATCCTTCATGTCTCTTCCCACGCTCGAAGAAATCTTCTCGCAGCTCGCCGTCGAGCAGGACACGGTAGGAATCACACGCCAAATCATGCAGCTTATGGAGGCGACTTGACGACGGGCGAGCGCCGCCAATTCGTTGTCCTCTATCGCGATTTCCTTCACCGCATGATCGATCTCGATGTGCTCACGGCGCGCGGCGAAATCCATAAGCTGCTGGTCCAGTTTGCTGCCATGCTGGCAGCCTTCAACTTCGTCGTTGCGCTTTACCAGGTGCAGCGTTTCGGATTGGGCGGGCTCACCCGAGCTCAATTGAGAGCCGCGGCTTGGAACGACGAAGATTTTCTGATCGCCACCACCATGGCCGTTGCGGGTCTCCTGGTGATTCTCTCCTGGAACGTGCTGCTCCCCGACCGGCGCGACACCCTGGTCCTGGTTCCGCTGCCGCTCCGCATGCGGACCATCTTCCTTGCGAAAATCGCCGCCATCGCTACGGCGCTCGGCATCGCGATTGCCGCGGTTAACGTCTTCACGGGAATCTGCCATCCCTTCATGCTGGTCGAATCCAGTGGAAGTTTATGGCAAATCGCACGCGCGTTTTGCGCGTATTGGATCACCATGGTGAGCGCCGGGCTTTTTGTACTCGCGACGATGCTCATCATCCAGGCGGTCGCAGCTCAATTCCCACCAATTTCGAGTCTCTTGCAATTGTCGAGTTTCTTCCTGATTCTCGCCCTGTACTTCCTCGCGCCCGCGTTTCCATCACCGCGTTTCTTCGCTCTGCTGCCCTCAAATTGGTATCTCGGATTGTTTCAGTTCCTGAACGGAACATCCAGTCCGATTTTCGGACCGCTCGCGATCAGGGCGTTCCAAAGTCTGATCCTTACGGCGCCGGTCTCGGCTCTGTCCTACGCAATCGCCTGGCGGCATAGCATCCGTCGCGTCGTGGAGCAGCCCGACCAATCCCCGTCGAAAAGATTCCGCGTGACGTGGTTTGCATCGAAGATCCTGTTGCCCAACTCGTTGGATCGAGCTATCGTCACGTTCACCGCTCGTACGATCTCAAGAAGCCGTCAACACCGGCTCCTGCTGGCCATTTACGCAGGCATCGGCTTAGCGATTGCCCTCGCATACGCGAAGGATCTGGTCTACAGCCCGTCCACCTGGCACGAGTTGAACGTCCCTTTGCTCGCCGGGCCCCTCGTTCTGCTCTTCTTTGCGATTATCGGAACGCGCGCCGTATTCTCGCTCCCCATCGCACTTCCCGCAAACTGGATCTTTCGGATCGCGACGGTGCGAGACCCATGGGATTATTTTTCCGCGGTGCGCAAATCGTTGTTCGTTATTTCCGCCATCCCGTTCTGCCTGTCTGCGGCGATCGTCTATCTCACGATTTGGCCGGCCGTCCCCGCGCTGGAAAGCATCGCGCTTCTCACGGTTGTCGCGATCCTGCTAGTCGAGTTTTCGCTTCACGGATTCCGGAAAATCCCGTTCACCTGCTCCTATTTACCAGGCCGGGCGAATCTCCACGTCCGCCTGGGAGCCCACGGGATAGCGTTCCTATTCCTTGCCGACCGTGGCGTGGCTATCGAGTTCTGGGCCATGCACAGGCTCGGCCGATTCATGGTCCTGCTGGGAATTCTTGCGTTTGCAACCGTCCTGGCACGAGTCCGCAACAAGCGATTCTCAGCCTCGCCAATGAGCGCCATTCACTTTGAAGATCTCGCCTCTAAGGACCTGGTGATCCTCAATGTGGAACAGTCTCAACGTATTCCGCAATAGCAGGCTCGCCCTGAGACGCGCAGTCGTTCGCCTTCTCCACCTGCACCGTGAACCAGAACGTGGACCCGTGACCCGGAGTGCTCTCCACACCCATCTCGCCGCCCATCGTCTCGGCCAGCTTCTTCGAAATCGCGAGACCCAAACCGCTTCCGCCGTACTTGCGCGTGATGGAGCCATCGGCTTGCACGAACGGCTGAAACAAGCGCCGCTGCGCTTCGATCGGGATTCCGATCCCGCTGTCGGTAACGCGAAATAGCAGCTTGAGATAAGGTCCACCATCTTCCGCGATCTCCGTGCTGACGTTGACGCTCCCGCGCTCGGTGAACTTCACTGCGTTCCCAACGAGGTTAATGAGAACCTGTCGCAGCCGGCCTGGATCGGACACCACGGTTTGCGATAGCGCCGGCTCCAGCCTGTAAGTCAATCTCAGCGACTTTGCCGACGCCTGCGGCAGGAACAGCTTCAATATATCCTCCACCAGGCGGTATGGCGCAAACGCCGTCTTTTCCAACTCGACCCGACCCTCGGCGATCTTGGAGAAATCCAAAATGTCGTTGATGATCACCAGCAGCGCCTGCGCCGAGTTCAAAACCGTCTCGGCGTAATCTCGCTGTTCAAAAGTAAGCTCGGTTTCCAGCAAAAGACTCGTCATGCCGATCACGCCGTTCATCGGCGTGCGGATTTCGTGGCTGACGTTCGCTACGAATTGCCCCTTGAGTTCCACGGCTTCCCGCGCGATAGCTAGCGCCGCTCCGAGTTCTTCGTTCTTGTGCCGCAGTTCGTCGGAATAAGTGGCCAGTTGCAATTGCGTGCGCGCACGTTCCGTCACGTCGAATAATGCGGTACGAATGCCAGCGACGCGACCCTCCGAATCGAGGATGACGTTGGCATGCACTTCACCGATAAAAGTCTCGTCTCCCTTGCGGACCCACTCCCGGGTTACGAAACTTACGGGCAAATCCCCCGCCAGCATGTCTCGGATGTTCTTTTTGCATTGTTCCCGCTGGGACTCCTTCACGAATTCCCAGGCCGCATGCCCGATGATCTCATCGGCGT
This sequence comes from Bryobacterales bacterium, assembly GCA_963802915.1. Taxonomy (GTDB): domain Bacteria; phylum Acidobacteriota; class Terriglobia; order Bryobacterales; family Bryobacteraceae; genus JAICMB01. The sequence continues at coordinate 255,298 of CAWDKQ010000012.1, read as the reverse complement.
TGCGCCCCAGCAACTCACAATCGGCCCGATTCACGCGAGTGATGAAACCCTCGCAGTCGATTTCGTGATACGCGATCGGAGCTTCTTCAAATAGAAGTCGAAATCGCTCCGCACTCTCCGACAGCTCGCGTTTGGCAGTGAGCTGTGCCGTGATATCGCGCGCGATTGCGACAATCCCCAGAATCCGGCCGCCGGCGTCTCGAAGCGGAGACACCGTCACCGCCATGTCGATGTCACAGCCGTCCTGCCGGCGCGCGACAGTTTCAAAAACGCGCATGCTTTCGCCTTCTACGGCGCGCTCGATCAGTCGGAGTGCATCGCCTTTATGATCTTCGGAAAACAGCACGGCTATGGCTTTTCCGATGACCTCCGCAGCGCCATATCCGAACATATGCGCCGCTCCCGGATTCCACGTTTGAATGACGCCGTCCCGGTTCGTGCTCAAAATCGCATCGCCGCTCGACTCCACCAATGTGGCCAGATGGGCTGTGGCTTCCTCGGCTTTCTTCCGAATCCGCGCATCTCGAATTACTACCGTGACGCACTGCCGTCCGTTTTCCACGTGCCCGGTCACGGATCCGTCCATCGGTGTCTCGCCACCGTCCCGATGCTGGCCGATTAATTCAAATCCGCTGGCGCTCATCGGTAACTCTCCGGTCTCAAGGAAACCGGCAAATACTTCCCGCGCCCGGTTCCTCATACGCTCCGGTAGCAGATCGAAAAACTGCGTGCCCGCCATCTCCTCACACGCATATCCGAACAGCGATTCCGCGGCCTTGTTGGAAAAAATAACCCGGCCGGTTTCGTCCAGTCTGAAAATCGCTTCCAACGCTGTTTCCGTCACGCTCCGGTAAAGCGATTCGCTCGCGCGCAGGGCCTCCTCCGACGCTTTGAGACGCGTCGCCAACAGCTCCAGCTGGCTTGCTCGCCGTTCGCTTTGTCGCTGCCGGATCCATAGCGTCAATGAGAACAGAGCAATGCCCGCAATCGCGGCGATCAGGGCAATCGACCGGTAAGGTGGCAATGACGGGAGCCGGATGTCACTGACGTTTTGTGGCACCAGGTCGTACTCAGGCGTGCTTTTTCCGTTTGGCGCGTATTTCCTGAGATACGCGACCAACTCCACTGGACCGCCCTTAAGGAAACGCTCCAGAAATTTCTGGTCTGAGATCAGGTTTTCGCGCATGAATACTCGCATGGTCCCGCTGCGATCCTTGAGAACCGCTCCGGAAGTCATGAAATCGCGGTCAACCGACAGCTCTCCCGCCACGCGAACCCGCTTGGCGAAGTAGCGATCCGAGTGTAGATCCGCTACCAAAGCATCGCGGACGGGGGGAATCGTCGTATTGCCCAGATACTCGGTCCGTTCTACAAGAACTTCCCGTCCGCCCTGATATAGAGCGAGCTTACCCGTGACTTTGAGAAGATCTCCCGCATGTTGGAGTGCTAAACCGGCGAAAACATCCGTGTAAAGCACGATGGCGCCGGAAGAATCCTGAAGATACGCCAGGCACGATCCGCGGCCCGTCACCACTGGCTGCGAAGTGAGCACGCCGATAACCGCAACACGCGACCCAATGGCGCTATCCTGCTGAAAAAGCGCGTTGATCGGACGGGGCGATGGCTCCTGCGCCCATACACAGACTCCTGCTACGATGCTGCACAGAAGTGACCGCCCAAGGCGCATTCGATGTCCTCCCCTGTACATCGGCACTTTCTGCAAAGTTTTTAATCCGGTATCGCCATCTCTCGAATGCGTTACAATCGCCGTGTCAGTAGCACTACGCCCGGCTGCCCGGCCTCGTCCACTTGCCAGGGCTGCATTCATCGCACATGAGCGTCGCCGCAATACCTACGATCGCCCCGCGTTTCAAGGAGTTCCGCGATAAGCTCCTCGATCGCGTCATGGTGGCGGATGGCGCTATGGGGACTGTTCTCTACTCCAAGGGCGTCTTCATCAATCGCTGCTACGACGAGCTGAATCTTTCAGCCCCCGCCATGGTACGTGAGACCCACCAGGACTACGTCAAGGCCGGCGCCGAAATCCTGGAATCGAATACCTTCGGAGCCAATCGCCCTCGACTCGCGGCCTTCGGACTCGCTGAAAAACTCCGCGACATCAATCATGCCGGAGTGCGTCTCGCCCGCGAAGCCGCTGGCGATGCGGCCTATGTAGCCGGCGCTATGGGTCCGCTCGGCGTACGTATCGAGCCGCTCGGTCCCACGTCCTTTGCCGAAGCCCGCGCCTTCTTTCGGGAGCAGGCCGATGCGCTCGTGGAAGCAGGCATCGACCTCTTAGTGCTCGAAACCTTCGGCGATCTGAACGAGTTGCGTGAAGCGATTTTCGCCGCACGCGAAGCCGCCGGCAACGAGATGGTCATCATCGCCCAGGTCACCATCGACGATTCCGGCAACATGCTCGATGGATCTGCCCCTGAGACATATACCCGCCGGCTCGATGAATGGCCTGCCGACGTAATCGGAATCAACTGCTCGACAGGTCCCAAAGTGACGCTTGAAACCATCGAGCGCATGATGCGCTATTCCAGCAAACCGATGAGCGCGATGCCGAACGCCGGTCAGCCGGCGAGGGTCGAAGGCCGCAACATCTATCTTTCATCGCCCGAGTACATGGCGCAATACGCGCGCCGATTCCTCTGGGCGGGCGTGAAAATCGTCGGCGGCTGCTGCGGCACAACAGCCGAACATATCAAGCTCATTCGCGCCGAAGCCCGATCGCTGCAACCGATGCAGCATCAGGCGCCGGCGACCGTCGAGGAACCCCAGGCTCGCGGCAAGTCCCTGCCGAAAGTTCCCGTCGGGCAGAAAAGCTCGCTCGGCGCCAAACTCGCGGCGGGCACTTTTGTTTCATTCGTCGAGATCCTGCCGCCGCGCGGCGTCGATGCTTCAAAAGAAATTGAAGGAGCGCGGCTGTGCGCTGCCGCCGGCATTGATTGCATCAACGTTCCCGACGGCCCGCGAGCCAGCGCGCGCCTGAGCGCCCAGGTCACCTGCCAGCTCATCCAGCAGCAAGCCGGTATTGAGGCCGTGATGCACTTCTGCTGCCGCGACCGCAACATTCTCGGGATCCAATCGGAGCTGCTCGGAGCGCACACCGTAGGCGTGCGCAATCTGATCTGCATCACCGGCGATCCGCCGCGCATGGGCACTTATCCCGACGCGACCGCGGTCTTCGACGTCGACGCCATCGGCCTCGCGAACATCGTGAATAATCTGAATCAGGGCCTCGATATCGGAGGCAATCCCATCGGTTCGCAAACGGCTCTGCTCCTCGGCGTAGGCGCGAATCCCGGCGCATTGAACATGGAAGAAGAGATCCGCCGTCTCGAATGGAAGGCCCAGGCCGGCGCTGAGTACATCGTGACGCAGCCCGTCTTCGATCTCGACCTGCTCGAAAGTTTTCTAAAGCGAATCGGGCATTTAAATTTACCGGTCATTTGCGGCATTTGGCCGCTGACAAGTTACCGCAACGCCGAGTTCATGGTGAACGAGTTGCGCGTCCCCGTTCCGGAGCGCTTCATGGAACGGATGCGTGGCGCGGATAACGCTGAGAAATCGCGCCAGGAAGGTGTCGGTATCGCGAGAGAAATGGTTACGAACGTACGCGGCTTGGTCCAGGGCGTGCAATTGAGTGCGCCGTTCGGGAGGTATCGGATGGCCATTGAAGTCGCGGAGGCGATTGGAAGTGGCGACAGACCTAATTGAAATAGATCCCGACCAACCGCAACCCGAGGCGATCGAGCGCGCCGCCGCTGTGATCCGCCGTGGCGGGGTGGTGGCAATTCCATCGGACGCGCTGTATACGCTGGTGGCCGATCCTTTGAATCTTCGCGCGGTTGGCCGCGTATTTGAAGCCAAGGGGCGGGAAATCCATCGCGCCTTGCCGCTTCTCATCAGCGGCAATTTCATGGTGGAAGAGCTGTCGAAAGAATTGTCGGCGCGCTTCTATCTGCTGGCGCGCCATTTCTGGCCCGGCCCGCTCACGATCATCGTGCCGGCGTCGGCGAAGGTGCCGTTGAAAGTCACCGGCAACACCGGACGCCTCGCCGTTCGCCAATCGCGTTCCCGCATCGCGCACGCCTTGCTCGACTGGCTCGATCAACCGCTCATCTCCACCAGCGCGAACATCTCCGGCCAGCCGACCTGCCGCAGTGGTATCGAAGTCTTCGGTACCATGGACGGCCGCGTCGATCTCGTCTTAGAGGGGGGAACCTGTTCCGGTCCCGGAGCCACTACCGTCGACATTACAGAACCCTACTGGCGAATCATCAAAGAAGGCACCATTACGGAAAAAGAAATTTCCGAGTGCCTGACCGGCAAGTAAACACTTGTAAAAAGTGTCATGCTGCCCCGGATTTCACGATCTTTACGGAACCGCGCTGCGTAAGCAAGCGGAGATCGTCACAGCTCTCTGAAAAACCGCAAGCTCTCCCGAGCGCATATATCCCACCGAAATCGATCCGCCCTCGCACGCCCTTCCTTGGCCAGTTGAGAGCGTAGCGAAGGAGCATCCAAGAGCTTCTCCATCGCCGCCCGAAGATCGCCGACACTCCGAGGATCGACAAAAATCGCGCCCCCTTGAGCAACCTCCGGAAGACAAGACGTATTGGAAGTGATCACGGGAACGCCAGCAGCCATCGCCTGCACCACCGGGAAACCAAAGCCCTCATAAAGCGACGGATAAACAAAAGCCGTAGCTCCCGCCGTCAATCCGGGCATCTCCGCCTCCGGAACATAACCGAGATATTTCACACCCGGCTCCCCCAACACCAAACGAGCCATGATTTTCTCGGAAGACCACCCAGCCGGTCCAGCAATCACCAAATCGAAGTCGGATCGAAACCGCATTCCCGCCCAGGCATCGAGCAGCACCTCCAGATTCTTCCGCGGCTCGATCGTGCCGACAAACAGAACATATGGCTTCGCGCCAGCAGCAGGAGCAGCGTCAAAGTAAACCCCAGGAATACCGGAATAGATGGTGACAATCTTCTCCGGCGCAATCCCGAGAATGCGGATCGCATCCTGGCGCGTGTTCTCCGAAACAGCGATCAACCGATCCGCGCGCTTGAGCGTGTGCTCCGCGAAAAACTGATCCGCGCGGACGTTGGCCGGCGTGTGAAGTTCGGGCATTAGCCAACAGGTGAGGTCATGAACCGTAGCCGTAATCTTCGGACGCTTCGGGATATTGCGCCGAAGCTGATTCGAAACATGGAACACATCGGCGCGCGACGCGATCCATTCCAGCATCGGATTTCCAGGCGCATTTACGGCATACAGCATGGCCAGCCTCGGGTACGTTTCGATCGGGCTCAGCACGGATTTTTCGTGCGTGAAGTACCCCAATCCGTTCAGAAAAGGAAAAGCGCGAATCTCACCGGGCTCTGCGATCTCCCGCAGACTTCGAAGCCAGTTGTATGTATAACTCTTGACGCCCGCGCTACGCAGCAGCAGCGATGTGGCGTCAATCAAGATCGGCATGATTCGTGAAGAGATACTTGCCGCCGCTTTCGACCACAACGTGCAGTGCGGAACTTCCCACCACCGCCGTCACCAGCGGCACGCGCGGGCGCTCAATCAACAAATAGTATCGCTGCGGTTCTTTCCAAAGGCGTCCGAATTGTGCGTCGTCGATGAAAACGTTCGGAGCATCCGGCGCGTTCGATCCATATTCCAAATTGGTCTGACGGCCGTTCAGAAGCAGCCCCCGGCGATTCGCATAATAGAACACCGAAGAAAACGTGTAATACGCATCGTCCTCGATCAGTTGCCCGGGCGGAGCTTTCAACAGCGCCTCGGCAAGCGGACGCGATGAGAGATAAGGATCGAAAACCACCAGTGCCAATCGCGCGGCCTGAAAGAAAATCGCCATCATCAGCGCCATCGCGAAATAGGCGCGCTGCCCACGGAACAGAAGCAATCCTAAGGCGCCGATCGTAAACGCCAGGCCCGCGACGATAAACGGTGTTCGCAAGTAAGCAAACGACTCGAGCGTCAGATCGCCCATGTGTCCCAGCGACAGCGTGTACTCTTCAGGATGTTGTGTCAGAGCGTTGGAAATATCCCCAGGCGTCGGAGTGCTCCAAACCCGCATCAGTATAAAACCGATCGCGAGAGCCGCGGCAATCGCAACGCCGGCGATAATTCGCCGGCCGATAGTAATCCAGCGGCTTCCGGCAGCGAATGCGCACCCCAGCAGCAGTGCGAACGCCGGATAGCATGGCATTGAATAATATTCCTGCGTGGAAGAAAACGTGAAGAACACAAGAATGAATCCGATCCAGCACAAAGCCAGTAGCCGCATGCGTCCTGCCCGGTCTGCCGGTTTATAGCTCAGCCTCAAAATGCCGGGAAGAAACATGCTTGCAGGAAAAAGCCAGAGCAAATGGAGCAGCCAGAACCACAATCGCGGGACGGTGTTGTAGTCGCGCGGATATCTCAGGTTCAGGAATCGCAGCACGTGCTCATTCATGAAGTAAAACCAGAAGAACCCGTGATATTGCCCCGGCCCAGAATGCATCGACCAATAAAAATAGGGAGGATTACGCAAGGTAGCGAGGACGTGCCACGGCGTCGCAATGGCGAGAATAATCAGAATCCCGGACCACGGATGCAACCGGCGCCACGTTTCGCGATCGAAAAGCTTACGGGTAACGAGAAGGTAGACAAGGGCCGTCCCCGCGGGAAACAACGCCGCGATCAGACCCTTCAATAACAGGCCAACTCCGATGCAAGCCGCCATAGTCGCGGCCCACAATCGGGGACGTGTTTCCTGTTCGTCAAGAACACGCAGGAAAGCCCACATCGCAAGCGCGATGACAAGCGTTAGCGTTGCATCGGGAATCAGAACCCGCGTGAAAAGAAAGAGTCCGATAGCGGATGAAAGCGCCAAGCCCGCATAGAGCCCCTCCAACTCCGAGAAAGCCCATGCGCCAATCCGTGCCGTCACCCAGCACAGCAGTATTGCGAACAGGGCCAGCGGGAGCCGCGCGGACCAATCGTGGACTCCAAAAACCGCGAATGAGATCGCGATCGCCCAGTAATTCAAAGGTGATTTTTCGAGATACTTGACGCCATCGAGCCGCATGGTGACCCAGTCTCCCGAGTCAAGCATATTGCGGGCGATCTGAGCGTGGACGGCGTCCACGTCGTCCATCAGGCTCGGCGGAGTAACCACGCAACCCAGAAAAACAGCAGCGGCAAACAGAACGACGATTACCTGATAATATCGGCAGCGCTGAGACTTACTGCCCTCCGGGCGCCCCAGCGTTTCATCCATAGAGAGAGCGTTAACAGACCCCATAGGTGACTCCCGAGATTAGCACGCTGAAAAAATCGCTAAGTACCAATCCATCGCCGTTGGGCCGCGCAGGCGCTGTCCGGGGCTTTCACTCTGTCGCGACACCAACGAGCCCGTTCCGAGCCGCGACCGGCAAGGTCTGTGAAAAATCGGCTATTGCCCTCCGTTACCGTCGGTGTTCCACAACCGCTGTCCAGATTTTCACGACCTTATGGAACCGCGCACGTAAGTAAGCGGAGATCGTCGACGAATATTTCACAAACCCCAGCGAGGGGCGAACTGCCGCAAGTCGTTCCGTTCAACGAGATCGTTAGTGCTGCCCGCCACTAGCCGGCGGGAGCACGACCGTCACCCGCGTACCCATCCCCTCGCGGCTGGAAATGCGAATATCCCCGCCACACTCCCTGACAATCTGTCGGGAATTAAACATGCTCCAATTCCCCGCCGCAATACGCCCGCCGGCGACCCGGAACTCCGGCTCAAAGATGTGTTTCATTTGCTCCGTCGTCATGCCGCGCCCGTTGTCCTCGATATCCACTTCCACCTGATCCTCGGTCCGGCGGCAGGAAATCGAAATTCGTCCGTTGCCATTCACCGCATTGATCGCGTTGCTTAGCAGGCTGCGAAAAACAGCGGCTAATTGCTGCGGCCGGCATAACACCGGCGGCACTGCTTCCAGGCGAAGATCAACCTGCGGAGCCTTCTCTTTTTCATCGCCAACCATCGTAGCCACACTGCGAAGAATCTCATTGACATCGGTGGACGCCATGCTCGTCTCATCCAAATCGGTAAACCGCTGCAGTTTGCCAACAAGTTCCTTCAATCGAGCCGCCGATTGTTGTACAGACCGCCGAACCTCGGCCTGCAACTCCATCAGTTTCGGTTCTTCGGCGGGAGTAGCCGCGGCCTGGCGCTGAGCCAGAAGCAGCAGCGTGTCGATGCCGCTAATCATCGCCCCGAGCGGATTGTTCATCTCATGGCTGAGCGCCGCCGCCAGCCGGCTCAATGACGATGCGTTCTCCGTAAGTAGGATGCGATTCTGCGCCTGCCGGAGTGCCTCGCCCGCCTCGATGGTCTGCTGCAGGATCTCGTAGTTGGACCATCGCTGCCCGTACAACACCGCGGTGACCCCCACACTGAGCAGCGTCAACATAACTATGAAGATCAAATAATTGGGATCCGGGCCCAGGCCCGCCATGAAGGTTCGTTCGGAGAACTTGGCGAGAGCGTAATAAGCGCCCAGCAAGCCAAGTCCCAGAGCGAGCGTATGCAGCGGCCGGAGCGGCAAAATTGTAACCGTAACCAGCAGGACCAACGTGATCTCGCCCGGGATGAAGTCGTTCGGGCTGGTACTTTGGGCCGCGGCCACGAACGACGCCCAAATGAGAATGCCGCCTGTTGCAACAGCCGAGAATATCGAAATAGGACGCGCCCACCGTCCGCTCAACCGGCTCTTCGCTGCCATGATATCGATCAGACCTACGATGATAATTAACGCCGCCTGTTTGGATCGAAGCGGCAGCGTTTCCCCACCCCGTGCAACCAGGAAGCTGGCTGCCAGCATGAAAAGCGAGACAGCGATCTGTATACCGCCAATGATCTGTAAGCCCTGCAGGCTGGAGGATTCGATCTCGTATCGAAAGGCCGGATTGCGCTCGTCAGCGGCCGGAAACAGATACTTCCGGACCTGCTCCCACCACATGACTCCAGCATAACGCTGCATCGAACGGTTAGACGTTAAAACACAATGTTACTTTCCACCTCATTTGAAGCATCTATGTAGCGTGGACCGGTTACGGATCTTTTGGCGCGGTGTGTTCGATGTGCGTCCTGGCGAATACATGAAGACTACCTGCATGACACTCTACCTCATGCTGGTGCTTTTCGCCTATTACATCATCAAGCCCGTTTCGCGTGCTATCTTCCTGGATAGATTCAACATCGATAAGCTCCCCTGGCTATACATCCTGATCGCGGGAGTGGGCGGCTTCCTGGCCTATTTCTATACACGCCTGGCCGTAAAAGCATCTTTGAAAACCGCGGTCAACTTTGCAACCGTCTTTTCCATCGTCGTCCTCGTAGCCTTCTGGTGGCTGATCCGGCTCAACATCGGGTGGATCGTCTACGCATTTAACATTTGGGTAAGTTTGTTCAGCGTCTCCCTCGTCGCCCAAGGTTGGCTGATCGCGGCAAACATCTTCACGCCACGCGAGGCGAAACGTCTCTACGGGATCCTGGGCGTCGGCTCAGTGATCGGCGCGGCCTTCGGCGGGACATTCACGGCGTTCATGGTCCGGATCATCGGCACGACAAACCTGATTCTCGCGTCCGCGGGGATGGTCGTACTCTCTTATATCCCCTTCGCGATCATGGTTTCGAAAATGAACGTCGCGTTAAAGTCGGCTAAAGGCGGCGAGGAAGAAGAGGACTTTTCGTTCGGCGAAATCCTCGGCGCACTTCGGAAACACCGGCACCTGCAAGTGATCATGGGCATTATGGTGCTGACCTTCATCATCGACGTCATGGTGGAGTTTCAGTTCAACGCGCAGGCAAAGCTGGCATACCACAACAAGGCCGATCTGACGGCGTTCCTCGGCAACTTCTATGGCTTTTATCTGAACCTGGCGACGTTCATTTTCCAGTTCTTTCTGACAGGCTGGATCGTGAGCCGCTTCGGTGTCGGTGGCACTCTTCAGATCATGCCGATCTCCATCGCTCTCGCGTCGATAGCCGCCCTGATTTCGCCCGACGTGCTTTCCACCGCGGCCACCCGGCTAACGGAGGCTTCCACGCGATATTCGTTTAACAAGACTGGCATGGAATTGCTGTATCTCCCGCTCCCGCTCGAGCTACGCAACCGCACCAAGGCCTTCATCGACGTATTCGTGGATCGCATGTCGCGTGGTATCGGCGGCATGATCCTGGTGCTGGCAACGACGGTATTCGCGCTGGCAATACGCGATGTCGCCATTATCGTGATGGTCTTTTCAGTGATCTGGATCTATCTGTCCATCGTGGCAAAGCGCGAATACATAACCACCGTCCGAAATCGCCTGGATACGCGCCGTCTCGATTTCGAAAGCGCCCGTATCAACGTGGACGATCCGGCAACTTTGCGCGTACTCGCGGAAACGGCCCTCAGCCCCAGCCCCCGCCAGGCGGCCTATGCCTTATCGGTTCTCGGAGGCATTGACATAAATCGCTGGCGGAACATGGTCCCCATGGATCGCCTTCTCCAAAGCCCGTCACCCGAAGTGCGCGCCATGGTCTACGACCTGGCGATGAAAGGCGGAATGCCGGATTACCGGCAACATGCAATGGAAGAGATCCGCTCGGCGCGAGAAAACTCGCCGGCCGTTCGAGCTGCGGTTCAGTACGCCCTCAAGTCTTCCGGCGAACGTCAACAACTCGCCGCCAGACTTCTGGCGCATCCCAATCCAGCGGTTGCGGAAGCGACCGTCCGCTCCCTGATAGATCAACCCGAACTCGCCCAAAATCTCATCACTCCGGATTGGCTGGAGCAGACTGTCCACGACCCCGATCCCGCACGGCGTAGGCTCGCGGCAATCGCTGTTTGCACTCACGGCGAGGCAGGTTCTGCCATTCTGCGAGACCTGCTCAATGACGACGACCGCGACGTCGTGGCGGCTGCGCTCCGGACCGCGGCGGCGCTCAAGAATCGCGATTATCTTCCCGCCATCTTGCGGAGATTGGGAGACGTGCACCTGCGCGGGACCGCCGTGGAAGCACTGGCGGAATACGGGCCGGGAATCATCGGTACACTTTCCGATCTCATGGACGACGAGTCCGTAAGCCTAACGGTCCGCCGCCAGATCCCGCGCGTTTTGCGCCTGATCCCCAATCAGCGATCGGTCAGTGCCTTGATGGGTTTCATCAGCCATCCCAACCTCGCCCTGCGCGGCGCCGTGTTGCGCGCGTTGAACCGTTTGCGTGAGAACGCGCCCGATCTCGACTACGGGTCCATTCCAGTCTCTGAACGTGTTCTCGACGAGGCCAAATACTATTTCCAAATGAACGCCTCGTTAGTAGCTTTTCGAGAGTACGGTAAACCGCAAACCCCGGCCGGCCTCCTGGTAAGTACCCTCCAGCATCGGCTCGAAGAATCGTTGGATCGTCTTTTTCGTCTTCTGGGCTTGAAATACCCGCCGCGGCAGATCTATGCCGCTTATCTCGCCATTAATCGCGGCTCACACGACGACACCGCCGCCGCATTGGAGTTTCTCGATACCGTGCTCGAAAAGGATTTGAAGCGTATCGTCATGCCATTGCTCGAAGACGCCGGCAACGCTGAATTGAGAGGCCGCGATCTGTTCAAGATCGATGTCCCCGACGTTGAAACAGCCGTTCGCGACCTGATCAACACCGGTGACGAATGGCTCGCGTCCTGTGCCATTGCGACCGCGGCGCAACTGAGCTTGAGGAACCTCGCCGCTGACATCCACGAGGTGGGCGAGCGCGCGGACGGCGATGTCTGCCAGGTGGCGCGAGACTCAGCGTTAGCGTTAGCCTGATGCACGCCACCATGCCAGAAAGAAATCTCGTCGAAAAGGTAATCGCGCTCGAAGGCGTCGAATTACTCAAGAACCTCAATCCTGATCAGCTCGCGCGCATCGCCACCATCGCCAAGGAAGTGCGCTATCCCAAGGGCAAAGTGATTCTCGAACCCGGCAAAACGCTCGACGCGCTGTTCGTCATACTGGATGGAGCGGTCACCATCGGCCAAAATGAAAGCGCATTGACAACCGCCCACCAGAACGATGTCCTGGGGGCCTGGGCGCTCTTCGATACCGAGCCGATGGCTGTCACCGCCAAGACAATTGAAGACACAAAACTACTGCGGATCGGACGAGATGACTTCTACGAGCTTTTGTCCGACAACATGGAGATAACCGCGGCTATCTTCGCCATCCTGGTGAAGAGGTTCCGGCAGCTTGTGGAGCAATGAGCCAGGATAACTCTTCCGCGCTGCGTGAGGAACTCGATGCGGCGAACCGCAAGCTGGCTGAAGCGCATCGTCTCGCCTCGCTGGGCCGCCTCTCGGCTGGAATCGTACACGAGATCAAAACTCCCATCGGATCGATCTTCTCGAATAACGAGGTGATCATCCGTTCTGTCGACAAGATCAAAGCGTTGCTCGCCGGCGCGCAAGCGGAAGGCGCTCCGCCGCCCCAAAAAGCTATCGATATGCTCGACGTCGTGGCTGGCCTTGGCGCGGTAGATAAGATCGCCTGCGAGAGAATCTCCGGAATCATACGCAGCCTCAAAACCTTCGCGCGCGTCAACGAGAGTGAGTTGATGAAGTCCGATATCAATGAGATGTTGGTCAACACCATCAAGCTCGCCAGTACGGTGTTTCGCGATCGCATCCGGATTGAAACGCAATTCGGAGAGATTCCTCTGGTGGAATGCTACCCAGGTCTGCTGAACCAGGTTTTCCTAAACTTGATTGTGAATGCCGCGCAGGCGATTGAGGGAGAAGGAATCGTGGTTGTCGGAACGCGGCAGGAAGAAAACAGCCTCGAGATCTGGGTGCGGGATAACGGACCAGGCATTCCGGACGAGATCCGGCCGAAGATTTTCGCGGCGGGCTTTACGACGAAGCCATTTGGAGAAGGAACCGGGCTGGGGCTGACCATTTCGCGCGAAATCGTTGAAGACACCCACGGAGGCCGCATCAGCTTCGCAACCGAACTCGGCAAAGGTACCATCTTCACCGTACGCATCCCGATTGAACAGAAACAAAGGAGCGAGACACCTTGGCGAATAGCGCAAACAACGGATCAGCGCGCGTCGTAATCGTTGACGACGAGGATATGGTAATCACCAGTATTCGGGCGTTCCTTCAGCTCGAAACCGATTACGCGGTGAACGGCTTCACGAGTCCGGAAGAAGCGGTGAAACACCTTGAAACCACTCCGGCCGACGTAGTGATCAGCGACTACATGATGCCGAAAATGAACGGCATGCAAATGCTCGCCAAAGCCAAGCAATATCAGCCGGAAGCGGCGCGCGTGCTGCTTACAGGTCACGCGGACAAGCAGAGTGCGATCACCGCCATCAATGAAGTCGGCTTATATCAATATCTCGAAAAACCATGGGACAACGCGCAGTTGCTTCTGGTGATCCAGAGCGCCATTGAACGTACCCAGCTACTGCGCCGCCTGCGCGATAAGGTGAACGAGCTCGACGCGGCGCACTCGAGTCTTAAGGATGTCCAGAGCCGCTTGTTGCGAGCATTTCTGTAAGCCCAATTGGTCGTTGCAAAGAATTTTCAAGATTTTTTCGTCCCGCATAGTTCAAATCTGTCAATGACTTAACGCCCCAGGCCCGAGCATCCAAGCACGGACTCCAACACCAATCCTATATATTTAATTCGAAAGCGCCCCGCTGCCAAACGTAGGACTTAGGACGTAGAACCTAGAACGTTCGAAATGGTCGCCCTTGCAGAGGCAGACCCCATTTTCAGCCACCGCAAAGCCCCGCTCCGGAGAGCAACTACTTACAGATGAATAACATAACTCGGTGTATCCACTGTCTACGAAGAACGCCGCACGAACTACGAACGACGAACCAACAACGACGAACGTAAACTTAGAACTTCGAACGTAGAACTTAGTACGTAGAACGCAGAACGTTACGCCTCCCGCGCTACACTGAAAGTTCCAGTAGCACGGATCCCCGGATCGCGTGCCTGCCTCATGATGAAAGAAAAGATCCGTTCCACAACCATACTCTGCGTGCGCCGTAACGGCAAAGTTGTCATCGCGGGGGATGGTCAGGTGACGCTAGGCCAGGAAGTCCTGAAAGCTTCGGCCAAAAAGCTGCGTCGCCTCTATAACAATAAGATCCTCGCCGGATTTGCCGGCTCCACCGCCGATGCGTTCGCCCTGTTCGCGCGCTTCGAAGCCAAACTCGAGCAATTCAACGGCAATCTCCCGCGCAGCGTCGTCGAGCTTGCCAAGGAATGGCGGACCGACCGTGTTCTGCGGCATCTCGAAGCGCTGCTCCTGGTCGCCGACACGCAATTTACGTTCATAGTTTCGGGCAACGGCGACGTGATCGAGCCCGACAACGACATTGCTGCCATCGGCTCCGGTGGGCCGTTCGCCAAATCGGCCGCCGTCGCCCTGATCCAGAATACCGACCTCGATGCGCGCACGATCGCCGAAAAATCCATGACGATTGCCGGCCAAACCTGCATCTATACCAACGAAAACTTCAGTTTTGAGGAGCTGGGCTAATGGTCATTTATTTACCCGGTCAGCCGAATGGCGAAGCCCCGCTGCTCGACGAATTGACACCGCGCGAAATTTGCTTCGAACTCGACAAGTACGTCATCGGGCAGGCCGACGCCAAGAAGGCCGTCGCCATCGCGCTCCGCAATCGCATCCGGCGTCAGAAACTCGAACCGGAAATGGCCGAAGAGGTGATGCCCAAGAACATCCTCATGATCGGGCCTACGGGTGTCGGCAAAACGGAGCTCGCCCGGCGTCTGGCAAAGCTGGCTAATTCGCCTTTCCTGAAGGTGGAAGCCAGTAAATTCACCGAAGTCGGCTATGTCGGCCGGGACGTCGAGGCCATGATTCGCGACCTGGTGGATATTTCCATCGACATGGTGCGCGAAGAACGCCTCGACGAAGTTTCCGATCGCGCGGAGCGCAACGCCGAGGAGCGGCTTCTCGATCTCCTCATGCCGCCTCAACCGGAGGCGTCGGAAAGCGCCGATCGCACCCGCGAAAAGCTGCGCGAGAAATTGCGCGCGGGCAAGCTGGACGACCGCATGGTGGAAATCGACGTCAAGGAGCGTGGCCCGACGTTCGAACTTTCCACCGCCGCCGGCATCGAGGAAATGGACATCAATCTCAAGGATGTCCTCCCGGGCCTCTTCGGCCAGCGCACCCGCAAACGCAAGATGCGCGTCAATGAGGCGATCGAATATCTGGTGCAGGAAGAAGAGCAAAAGCTCATCGACATGGACCAGGTGACCCGCGTCGCGCTCGAACGCGTCGAGCGCAGCGGCATCATCTTCTTGGACGAAATCGACAAAATCGCCGGACGCGAGTCCGGCCATGGACCCGACGTCAGCCGCGAGGGCGTGCAGCGCGACATTCTGCCGATCGTCGAAGGCACCACTGTCAATACGCGTCACGGCTTCGTCCGAACCGACCATATTCTGTTCATCGCGGCCGGCGCATTCCACGTATCGAAGCCAAGCGACTTGATTCCCGAATTGCAAGGCCGTTTCCCGATTCGCGTCGAGTTGAAATCCCTCAGCGAAGGGGATTTCATCCGCATCCTCAAGGAACCGAAGAACGCGCTGATCAAGCAATATACGGCGCTGCTTGAAACCGAAGGCATCAAGCTGGGATTCTCCGAAGATGCGATCGAAGAAATCGCGCGATTTGCTGCGCAGGTGAACCAGTCGGCTGAGAATATCGGCGCACGCCGGCTTCACACCATCATGGAAAAGCTGCTCGAAGAGATCTCCTTTGCCGGCCCCGATCTCAAAAAGAAGAACGTGCGCATAGACTCGGCTTATGTGCGCAAACAACTGGCCGATATCATCAAAGATCAGGACCTCAGCCGGTACATTCTCTGATGCGTCGCGCGTGGGTCGTCGCAGCGGTGTACTGCATGTTGATAAGCGGTTGCGGCTATGTCGGCGATCCGAAGTTCCCGTCGCTGAATCTGCCTGTCCGCATCACCGATCTTCGCGCCGTGCAGCACGCGAGCACGCTCGTAATCGACTTCACCATTCCCAACATAACGACGGATGGAGTCGCGGTGAAGAGCGTTCGGAGCGTAGATTTGCAAGCCGGTGACAAACAGATTCCCGTCTATCGAAATACGCCGGGACCGGTCAACGTGCAAACTTCGATCGAAGGTCTCATCGGGCAGGACGTGGTTGTGCATGTGAGGTTGGTCAACGCGAAAGGGCATGCCTCGGATTGGTCGAACGCGGTGACTCTCAATGTCGTTCCGCCCTTGCCGCCGCCCTCGGACTTGAAAGCTGTCAACGATCCCGCCGGCGTCAAGGTCACGTGGAGCGAACCGGGAGCGACCCATTTCCGGATCTTCCGGCGCGCGCCGGATCAAAAGACCGCGCTTCAGATCGGCGAAAGCGACACGCCGGAGTACATCGACAAGACCACGGCCTACGGGAAGACGTACCTCTATTCCGTGCAAGGCACAAACGGAAGCGCGGAAAGCGCGATCGCGACTGCTTCGGAGGCGATGACGACGAAAGACATATTTCCTCCCGCCGTGCCAACCGGCCTGACGGCTTCGCCTGGGATTAACAGCGTGGAATTAGCCTGGGATCGCAATACCGAATCCGATTTCAAGGGTTACAAGGTGTATCGCTCGGTCGATAACGGTCCCTTTGAGAAAATCGCCGAGGGTCTTGAAGGTCCCAGCTTCAGCGACAAGAACATACAGCCCGGAAAGCATTGCCGCTATACCGTGTCGGCCGTCGACCAGGCAGGAAATGAGAGCAAGCAGAGCGCGCCGATCGAAATCACTCCATGAAACGCTATCGATTCAGCCTGAACCCGAACATCGAGCCGACCGCGACGGATGCCAATCCGGAAGTGCAATATGGCCTCGAATTGCCATCGGGTGCGCGGCTTTTGCCGCCCTGTTCGCCATCCAAAATCGTGTGCGTCGGACGGAACTATCCGGAACACGCTCGCGAACTAGGAAACGAACCGCCCAAGGAACCGCTTATTTTTCTCAAACCTCCTTCGTCGCTGATCGCTTCCGGCGATTCCATCGTATATCCGGCTCTATCGGAGCGCGTAGATTTCGAAGGCGAACTCGGTGTGATTATCGGGAAACGGGCGCGGAATGTGAAGGCGTCGGAAGCAGCGGAATACGTCCTCGGCTACACCTGCGTGAACGACGTCACCGCGCGGGATTTGCAAAAGAAGGATGGTCAGTGGACCCGCGGCAAGGGATTCGATACTTTCTGTGCCGTTGGCCCTTCGATGACGCCGCGGGAAGATGTTGAGGAATCGAATCTCAGGGTTCGGACGTTTGTGGACGGCGAGAAAAAACAGGAAGCGCCGGTTTCGGAAATGATGTTCAGCATCGCTGATATCATTTCGTACGTCTCGGAATTCATGACGCTCGAACCAGGCGATCTGATCGCGACCGGCACGCCTCCCGGCGTCGGACCGCTCCGGCCCGGATCGAAAGTGCGCGTGGAGATCGACGGCGTCGGAGATCTCGAAAACACTGTTGTTGGAAGGTAGGCGAGCGCCTGCCCCAATGTCGGACAAATTCACTTTTTCGATACTGACTGTCGCGGCGGTTGCACTGCTGGCGCTGCTGCCTTGGATTGTCCTCCGTATTCGCCGTAATCCGCGGGAACGGGAAAAGAGGCGGCGTCTCGCCGTGAACGCGCGAGGACGCCTGGCCGACGGATCCATAACCGAAGCCGACGAAACTGCGATCTTCTATTCGTATTCCGCCGGAGGCGTCGATTACGCGACGTCTCAGGAGATTGGCGAAATCCGCCAGTTGGTTCCTATTCGTCCGGAACAATTGATCGGTTCGCCCGTCACTGTAAAATACGCAATGAAGAATCCTGCAAACTCGATTGTGGTGTGTGAAGAATGGTCCGGGCTGCGGCCTGGAATTAAGGGAGACGACTCGACTCATGAAACTCAGAAATAAGACTGCGCTTGTGGTAGCCGGCGCATTATGCCTGTTCGCCGCGGGTCTGCTCGTGGGAGCGAACAAATTCAATCAGCCTCACACGCTGATCCATGTCGTCACTATCCGATGGAACGACGACACCACGGATGCTCAGAAGCAGGCCGTCTACGATGGCGTGAAGAAAATGGCAGGCGAAGTTCCAGGCATCCGCAGTATCTGGACGAAGCCGATCAAGGTGCAAGGCGAAGGCTACAGCGGCGCGTTCGTGATCGAGTTCGATAGCAAAGAAGCGTTGGACGCTTACGCCAAGACTCCCGCGCATGCCGAATGGGCAAAGATCTACGGTCCGGCCCATGCATCGAGTACGACCCACGACATTACCAATTAGCAGGACCGTCCGATTGAATAACGTCGAATCACCGATGCGTACTTTGGATACTTGAGACCATTTGTCCGATTGGAGGTCGTAGATGACTCTTGCTCTGATCATCAGCACCGCTGCCGCTGCCGCCGCTGCAGCGGCTGCAGTTGTCGTTGTGATCCATCGTCGTCGCTCCCGGAATCAAGGTTAGGCGCACGTAGGCCATGCCGCCCATTCCCCAGAGTAGTCCTCTCTGGTAAATGGGGTAAGTATATTTTTTCTTAAAGACTTGCGTCCTCCTGCCGATGGAAGAACGGAGGCGCGATGAGCTTCAAAGTGCTGTGCATTGGCGACGTCCAGGGGAACGTCGCCGATCGCCTGCAGGGCGAGATTTCCTTTACCTGCGCGGAGGGGGCTTTCGAGGCTCTTGGCCTGCTGCGGTCTGAACCATTCGATGCCATCCTGGTCGCCACACCCATTCCGGGCTGCTCCACGCTGGAGACGATGCTCGATGAAATTCACCGCGTGTGCAGAAACGCACGCGTCATTCTCTGCGATCCGGCTATGGACATGGAGCGCGCGATCGGTTTGACACGGCGTGGCGCATTCGATGTCGTGGACGAAGAGCGCCTTAACCGGGTTCTGGCCCGCTGCATCGCTCTTCACGCCATGCAGACTGTCGAAGAATCCTCGGAAGAGCGTTGGCGGACGCTGTTAATTGGCCAGAGTTCGCGGATGCAGACGGTGGTGGAAACCATCCGTTTGATCGCGAACCGGCGCTGTACCATCCTGGTCGCCGGAGAAACCGGAACCGGAAAAGAGATGGTCGCCCGCGCGATCCACCAGGCTGGAAATCGCTCTCCATTTCCGCTCGTCAGCGTCAATTGCAGCGCGCTTCCCGAAACGCTCCTCGAAGCCGAGTTGTTTGGGCACGTCAAGGGGGCGTTCACCGGCGCGGTTGCTAATCGCATCGGACGTTTTGAGCAGGCTAATAAAGGCACTTTGTTCCTGGATGAAATCGGAGACATGCCGCCAACGCTTCAAGCCAAGCTGTTGCGCGTGCTTCAGGAAAAGGAATTTCAACGGCTGGGAAGCTCCGAAACCGTTCGCGTGGATGTTCGGGTGGTCGCTGCAACCAACGTCGATTTGGTGGAACGGATGCGGCAGGGACGTTTCCGAGAGGATTTATATTATCGTTTGAACGTCGTTCCAATCAATCTTCCGGCGCTGCGAGAGCGGTTGGAGGACATTCCACTTCTCGCTTTGCACTTCATCGAGAAGATTTGCCGGGAGGAGGCGGTTCCGATCAAAAATGCTTCACCCGACCTGCTAAACCGGCTCGCGCGGCACGATTGGCCAGGCAATGTCCGTCAACTGGAAAACGCTATCGAGATGGCCGTGGCTTTGAGCGGCGATCGGCGGGATTTATCGCCTGGAGATTTCCCGCTGCCATCCCGAGTTGCGCCGCGCCCGCTCAATCCGGAGTTGCAGCCGTTTTTATCCGTGCCCGATCAGGGTCTCGACTTCGAGCAGACCGTCGGCAACATCGAACGCCACCTTCTCGAACAGGCGCTCACAAAAACGAATGGCAACAAAAAAGCCGCGGCGGAAATGCTGCGCTTAAAGCGAACCACGCTCTCGGCGAAACTCAAGACCCTATCTGCTGTTGCGGCGTTTGCGGTGTAGCCGCGACCTGGATGGCATGAACGATGAAGCGATGGGGAGCGGATCCGATGTAGTAGAAGGGATAGCAGGTTACCAGCGTCAGTTCTTTCGATGCCGACGCTTTCAAAACGCTGACATCGTCGGGATTGACGATCTGGGTCGTTTGAACCTGGTACTCGTATGTGCCGTTCAACGTCGAGACGAAAATCCGGTCATTCTTGCGAATGTTCCGCAAGGGCCGGAAAAACGTGTCCCGGTGGGCGGCAAAACCCACGTTCCCGATATCGCCGGGAAACGCCGTGGACGGAACATGGCCGACCGCGTGGTGCAGCGTGTCCTCGCCATCGCCTTCGCGCACGATCGCCCGGATGTTGAGCCGCGGGATTTCGAGCCGGCCGATGACCTCATCGGGAGTACGTTGGGGGCGAATTTCCACCGTTTTCGGGGCGTTGGTGTCAACAGGCGCCTTCAGCTCCCGGTCGAACTTCCACTCTTCGTATGCCTGATAGATAACCGTGTCGGCGTTTATCCAGATGTAGTAATCGACCGCGGCCAGACCCACAACCAGCAGCAGCGTCTCCAGCCAACGCAAACCTCGTTTCGGACGTGTGGTTCTGACGCGCATAATCACTGGTCGGCCGACTCCGGATTGTAGATATATTGTGTTCGCGTCCTGGCGCTCAGCTTGCCCCGATCTGGCGACTGCGCAACAACAACTTTGACGTGCCGCAAAACCCCGGCTTTGCCTTCCGGCGGAATATAGCCGATGGTGTATCGCGACCGAATGTCCTTAGCGATTTGTTTGCACACGGGAACGATTCCTTCGAGTTGCCGGGGGAAGTAGGCCACTCCACCGCTGACGCCCGCGATCCATTTCAGAACGTCGGGATTGCGGTCCGGGTCGTCGTCGTCGAAGATTCCGACCGTGTAGATGGTAGCCAGAGATTGATCCACTTTGGCCTGCACTTCTTTCCGAGTATGGGTGCTGATGTTATCCCCACCGTCGCTGATCACTACCAGCGTCTTCTTACCCATACGCCCCATATCTAATTGATGCAGCGAAGCAAAAATGGCATCGTATAAAGCCGTCCGGCCTTCCGGTTGGGTGACCATCAGGGCATTTCGGAGCAGATTTATATTATCCGAAAAAAGCACTGTATCGGGAAGACCATGATAGACCTTGTCATTGAAGTTGATGACGAAAACCTCGTCCTGAGGATTGCTGGAAGTGATGAACGTAAGCGCCGCTGTGATGGTTTCAGCTCTTTTGGGACGCATACTGCCGCTCTCATCTACGACTACCCCTACGGTGACCGGAATATCCTGGTTCGCAAATTGGGTTATCTTCTGAGGCTGGCCGTCTTCAAGGACCGTGAAGTCGTCTTGCTTTAGACCGGAGACCAAAGCGCCTTTGGAGTCCTTTACGCTGACATCGAGCAGAACCAGCCTTACGTCGGAGCGGATCGTAAATTCCTTATCGCTGGGTATGTTAGCTTTGGCTTCCGACGCCGGCGCCGGGGCGGAATCTTGCCCTCTTCGGAAAGCGAACGCGACTATGGACCCGCCAAGTAGAACGGTTAAGAGTGTTCCTCGGAAGAGAAGATCGCGGCCCTTCATTGTAAACCCCGTTACACTAGTTGGACGAACGCAGAACTGGCGCCAGTTTCCTGGCGCCAGGGAAAAGTTACATTTTGGGTCAGGAACTTAGGCGCGGACCGCTTTCAAGATAAAGAAAGCGCCGAGCGAGAGCAAACCGAACAAGCCAACCAGCGGATAAGGGCTGGCGGTATGCGGCAGTTCCTGAGGCGTCGGGGCCGGAGTCTCGGGAGCCGGAGCTGGGGTTTCCTGAGGAGTGGCGGCCGGCGGCGGAGGCGGCGTGGATTGCGCCATTTCCTGTTCCGTACCCTGCTCGTTTACGGTACCGACTTTAGCCGTTGTCAGCTCAGATTCGTTCTGGGCATAGGTGGTCGGAACCTGGGCGTGAGCGGCAGAAGCGATCTGCATGGCTTCAGACTTCGGATAAGCGAATTCCTGGCCAAAGTTGTCGCCGGGGTAGAACCATGCGCGGAGCGCTTTCGGCTGTCCGGGAGGCGTTTCCCAGAACTGGAACTGGGTTTTGCCAGTCGGTTCCAGGCGATAATTCGGGATGGCCAGAACAGTGGTTTCGAGATGCTGCTCGTTCTTGTCGAAGATCTGGACGATATGACGGTTTGACTGGGAATCCATCAGCTTCATTACGTACGTGCCCGCAGGCAGTACTTTGCCGGGTACCTGAATGGATTCGTTGACGGTTATGATAGTTTTTTTGTTCCACTCATCCGCGCGGGCGCTCGTAACGAGCGCAGCTCCTGCGAGCAGCCCGACTGATGCCATGGTGAGAACTAAACGGTTCATTTGATTAACTCCTTCTTGCCTTCTCATCAAAGTTTCTTACCGCAAGCTACGCGGTGAGCTGACGGGCCGATTCTTACAGCTTTACGACCAGCGGCCCTGTCTTGCTAAAGGCAGCTTTGATGCCAATGGAGAAGTGTCGCAGCTTCAGCGTATTAGCTGGTGGGGCTAAGAAAAAAGCATGCAACTTTTACGTGAGAACTCAGTCTAGGCGGTAAAGTTTTGAGACGATTGTTACCTACGATACTATATTAAGACAGATTTATCTATCGCTTCAAGGGATCTTCGACCCATGGTGGCGTGGCCTCCATCAGACGGCCAAGCTCGGGCTCAAGTTGTTGCATTTGCTGCTTCATCTCCCACGCGATACGGCGATAACTGAAATGGCCCTTTACACCGGAACGGACGCGGGAGATATATTCTGCCTCGCCAAAATCCATTTTGAACAGGAATCTACCTCTCGTTCCGAACGGAAGAACGTAGTCGGCGGCCAGCGACGGGAGTTGTTTGGCGGTGTCGAAAGCTAGAGCCGTCAGTGTCTGACATTCGACAGCCAATCCCGCTTCGACGAGCGCTTCCGGAGTTTCGAATCCCAAAGAAGTTCCATAGGCCTGGCGGAACTGCTGGCAGCGCCGGTGCCGGTGCAGGTCGCGGTAAGCGCCAATGTCCATTACAATGTCGTAAACGTAAGGCGCCCCACGGAATGCTCGCAATAGCTCGTCCCGGCTGGTTCTCGACGCCATGGCGAGGCCGATCACCTCTTCACGCCGGGAGCTGCTCCATTCCGATGCCATTTCGTAAAGGGCGCGATAGGGCCAATCCGTGACGGAATACAGCAGCGTGGCGACAACGTCGGCTGCCGGTTCGGCCGGGCGCAGCAGATCCACGCAGCTTGATTGTGCGTAGGTGCATGGTGAGAGATTCTGCTCCGCCCATTGCCGCAGCGCGCGCCGGCTCTCGACCAAATTGGTATCGATCTCGACATGGCGGGCCAGGGTCGGCGCCACCGGTTCCGCGATTTCGTTCGCGTACCATTTGCACGCCGGCTCAGACGCGCAGGCTTCGGCGATCTCGCCGGCAAGATCCCGCAATTCGGGATAATCCGATGCCTTGAGACGGCGGATCTGGCGTTCCAGGGTTCTAATCGTGGTCACTTGGCCCACGCCCGTTGGAATGCCGAGAAACAACAAATAGCGGGCGACATCGAAAGCACGCGCGGCAATGTTGCGGCGGTAGGCGTCCTCTTTCATCGTGTCGGGACGCGGCAGGCGATCGGCGAGATAGGCGGACATCTTCGCGTGGATCTGGTTGTAGCCCGCGATCAGCGCCTTGCCAGTTTCGTTATATCGCGCGGCTTCGTCCTCCGATAATCCAGTGGGTGTGACAAATCCGGATTTCGAAAAATCCTGATACCTCGACGAGCGCGCTTGCCCATCCCACAACTGTTCGTCTTCGATCTCAGTGGCGGCCAGCTCGGAAATTCCTTCGAAGCAGGTGACGACATGTCCGAGGTCAGCGATCGAGGCGTGGCCGTATTGGAAATAGAAGCTCTCCAGGAATTTCTGCGAGTCGTGGGTACGGACCCATTCGATGGAATCGGAAATCGAATCTGGAGAGCGGCTATAACGGGCCAGGGCATACGCGCACTTCTCGGGCGGCATGGGCGAGACGGTTAGGACACGCTTGGGCATGAAAGGCTATCATAACGAGTTGCGAATACGAATTAAGCGACTCACACCGGAAGCGAGCATTCCCCATTACGCCCATGGTCCCGCCGAAGATGCCGGCATGGATCTGTGCGCCACGGCATCCGTGGTGCTGGAGCCCAACGTGCCCCAGGCGATTCCGACCGGGATTGCGATCGAGCTTCCGTCCGGCTATGAAGCGCAGGTTCGGCCGCGTAGCGGTCTGGCCTTGAAGCACGCGATCACGCTGCCGAACAGCCCCGCGACGATCGACCCGGGTTATCGCGGCGAGATTCGTGTAATTCTGTTGAATCTCGGAAAACAGAGCTACACGATTCACCCCGGCGATCGCGTCGCGCAACTCGTGATTGCAAAATACGAGGCAGTGGAGTGGGAAGAAGGCGAGCTCAGCGATACGGCTCGGGGCGCGGGCGGATTCGGTTCTTCGGGGCGCTAGCCCTTGAACTCGCCGGCTAAACGGCTGGCGACCGGGCGATCCTGGCCGGAGTACTTGTTGCCGATCTTTTTTCGATAAGGCACAGACGAGGGGGTGGAGAGCTGCTCGAAAGTGAATGAGCAGATCCGCATTCCCGGATACAGCGCTACCGGCATACGGCCAAGATTGCTCAATTCCAAGGTTGCTTTTCCAGACCAACCAGGATCGAATAGTCCGGCCGTGCCGTGAACGATAATTCCGATGCGGCCAAGGCTGGAGCGGCCTTCCAGGCGGCCCAGGACGTCGTCATCCAGTTCCAGTTGTTCCTCGGTGATGGCCAGGACGAATTCGCGGGGCTGTAAAATGAACGGCTCGCCGGTGGCCACGATCACCGGTTTCATCAGGCCTTCGATGGCGCGCTTTTCTTTCAGGTCGATGTAGGCGTGGCGGCTGTGCTCGAAGACGTTGAATTCGTTCCCCAGACGGAAATCAACCGAGCAACTTCCGAACTGCTCCGGCGGCAGTTCGGGTGAAATACGGATCTTGCCTTCCGCAATGTAGCGCTTGATATCCACATCGGACAAAACCATAGATGAACCATGCTATCAATTGGCGACAGCGCCGCTGCTTAGGGATATTTTGCGGGCCATGGGCACCGTTGCTCAGGGCTGTGTCCGCTCCCTCACGGTCGCGGTTCCGTAACAGTCGCGTAGGCCACTGGCCATGGGCACCGCTCCCTGCGGTCACGGCTCGGAATGGGGGCTTACGGCTTGCGCTTCCACGAAACCCTCCATTACGGCTTTGCGCATCATGTTCGGCGGCAGGAGACCTTGCGATAAGACGAAATCGTGATAGCGCTGGACGTTGAACTTCGGTCCCAGCGCCTTCTGAGCATCCTTGCGTAATTCGAGCAGGCGCGTATAGCCGTAGAAATAAGAAGGCGCTTGTCCGGGTGACCGGTACATGTAGCGTTCTACTTCCTGGTTGGCCATCGCATTCGAGAGGACCACGTCTTCCTTCAGAACGCGCAGAGCTTCTTCTTTGGTGGTCTTCCCCATATGAAGCTCCGGATCGAGGTAAGCGCGGGCTGATCGCATCAGCCGATGCTGTAAACAGATGAGCTGGCCATCGAGCGGCATGTAGGGCTGCATGACCCATTCGGAGTACAGTCCCCATCCCTCGACGTTGGTGCTGTTGAATGCGAACAGCGCGCGGGCGAGCGATACGCCGCGCTCCACCATGACATCGAACTGAAGCTCGTGTCCGGGCCGCGCTTCATGCGATGTCAGAGTCCAGGAAGCGGCATCGAAGGTGAAGTCGTCGAAGTTTTCCATTTTGCCGCTGTTCGATGGGACGTTGAGCGGGAGCACGAATTCGCCTTTCTCTCCGGTATTGTTGATCAGACGCGGTGGAACCATGTGCGGCGCGGGAACCTGCGCGCTCTCGGCCGCTGATGCGAGACGAATGCGCGCGGGCCGATCCGGCAGCGTCATAAGATGTTCGCGGCGGACGATCTCTTCGATTTGCGCGAGCCGCTTTTGATAGTGCGGCAGAATCGATTCGCCCACAATCTGATCTTTCTTGAGCTGACGGATCACGTCGCGGTAGTCGGTAAATGACCAGCCGTTCTGCTTCGAGAGCTTCGCCGCGACTTCCTGCATCTGACCCTGAATTTCGGTGAACGATGCGTGGGCTTTGGCTGCCAACTCGGCCGGAGGGATATCGATTCCATAATTCTCGAGATTCAGCGCATAGATTTCAGGAGGGAGACGGAAATCTTCACGGCTTTTCGGCAGGATCTCTTTCGTGACGAACTCGTTGTACGAGGCAAGCTGCTCCTTCAGGCGCGCGTAGGCATCTTGATAGCCCTCGATTTTGTACTTTTCGAAAAGTTTTCCAATGCCGTTGATATAGATGGGCGCGTTCGTCAGATCTTTTTCTACCTCGGCGCGAGCAGGCCCCAGTAAACCGGGTGTCGACAAGCGTTCGCGCAGGCGATCCTCGGCCAGATTGACGATCGGCGTGTAGCCCTCTTCCATGCCGGCGTAGCGTTTCAAACGAACCAGGGCAGCCGGACGGCGGCTCGCGGCGATCTGGTCATCGAGCAGACCGTGCAGACCGCTGAACACGATTTCCGTCACGTTGAAGTAGGGCAACATGCGATTGTGGCGGACTTCAGAGGAATGAAGATCGTCGGACAGCGTTTTGATCAATATTTCGAGGTCTTGCCGGACTAACGGATCTTTTTCGGCCGCCGCACGACCCTGGAGCGTTTGGATCGCGTCTTTGGTCGCAGTCTGTCCGCGCTGGTAGAGGCCAGGTTTAAGGTCGATGATCTGATCGTCGAAGCCATCGAGACCGGCGCTTCCTACGTTCTCCGGGGCGAAGCGGGCGAACGATTTCAAGACGTAGAGGGCGTTCTCGTTGCTGCGCTCTACCCAGGGCTGAACGGCAGCGCAGAGATTCAGCGTCGCCAGCGCGGGCGCGATGAGAGTCCATTGAGCAAGTCGCATGAGGATATCCAACTAGTTTAGCTAGCCACTGTTCAGCAAATAGAAGCACCTCATACGACCACTTTGGCGGATCGGGCGTCGATGCGACAGAGTTTGACGTGCCTACGCCTCTGGGAGTGGTCTGCCAAGACGCCATTTAGGTCGAATTTCCGGGTGGCCGACAATTCGCTCAGAGCACTTCAGCGCATCGCCTGTTTTACGCCCTTGTGGCGGTGCCAACCGGTTGCCTGATGCTGGCCGGTTGCGAGGACCTATCCGGCTGGGGGCCCGGTAAGCTGTAGATTACCTGTATCGACGCACGGGAACCTGCTCCGCCAGCTCATGGAACTCGCGAAGGCCAGTGGCGGTACGCTAGTGTAGTTGATCGGAAACAAGAGGCAACTTGAATATTCGCAAACACGCCACCACAGGTCTTTTGACAATTGCACTTCTCGTCGCGCTCCAAGCCAGCCTAGCGGCTGACGATATGGCCTATATGCTGGGAACAGCGGCGCTGGGGGTTGAGAATCCGCTCGGGATCGTCGACCTCAAAACGGGCGTGTTTACTTTGATCGGCAATATGGGATCCGGGGGATACAGCAGCCTCGCGACTGCGAACGGTGTTCTATACACCGAACAGAACGGACTGCTTTATTCGGTTAACACCAGCAACGCAAATCTCACTCTCATCGGCGGGCTGAACGGCAACAATCTCGCCGCGTTCGGCTCAACCACCACTGGACTGTACGGCTTGGCCGGTACGGGATCTAATGTGGTGGCTACTCTTTTTTCGATCAATGCCCAGACGGGCGCCATCACGGCGATTGGGCCGCTCGGCGCCAGCGCTGTACCCAACGGCCAAGGCTACTATGCGAGGCTTTCGGTCGGTTCCAGCACGCTGTACATGGAGTTCAATAGCAATCTTTACATCATCAACACGACCACCGGTGCTGCCACGCAGGTGGGAACGACCGACAGTAACGACTACTTAAGCACCGTGCCGCTTCTCGAAAACGGCACCTTTTACGCCGGCTACGGTCCCGGAATTGGCACCATCAACGTCACCACCGGCCAGATCACGCCCGGCTCCGCGCTTTCTGGCGGACCGGGGTCCTTGGTCGGCCTCGCGCCCGATCCTCTGCCCGCGGGCACACCGCCGGTAATGCTGACGGCAAATGCCTATATGCTCACAACACAGGACCAGGGAGTCCAGAATCCGTTCGGCGTCGTCGATCTCAACTCGGGAGCGTTTACGTTGATCGGGAATATGGGAAACGGCGGATACGACGGCTTTGGTGTTGCCAACGGCACTCTGTACACCGAACAGAACGGGCTGCTTTATTCGGTCAACACGGCCAACGCAAATCTCACCCTCATAGGAGGAGTGACCGGCACCCCCAATCTCGTCACGTTTGGCTCAACCACCACTGGACTCTACGGCGTGGGCAATACGGGTTCTCAGACGGTGGCGACTCTGTTTTCGATTAATCCCCAGACGGGCATCATGACGGCGATCGGGCCCCTGGGCGCCAGCGCCGTACCCAACGGCGGAGACGCCTATGTGAGGCTTTCCGTCGGCTCCCCCACGCTGTACCTGGAGTACAACAGCAATCTCCTCACCATCAACACCACAACCGGCGCGGCCACCCAGGTAGGGACGACCGACAGCAACGGCTATCTGACCTCCGTGCTGCTTCTGGAATACGGCACTTATTATGTCGGCTTTGGTTCCGGCATTGGCACGATCAACGTTGCCACGGGCCAGATCGATCCCCACTCCTCGATTTTCGGACCGGGAGTGTCCCCCGTCGCTCTTGCTCCCGATCCTCTGATTACGGCCACGCCGGCGATCACCCTGGTGGCGAATGCGGAGGGCGGTGTTGCTACGATTGCGCCGAACACGTGGGTGGAAATCAATGGCTCCAATCTCGGCCCGACAGGCGATACACGAACCTGGGGGAACTCGGATTTCGTGGGTGGCCAACTGCCAACCAGTCTTGATGGGCTTAGCGTTACGGTCAACGGCGTGCCTGCTTACGTTTACTACATCAGCCCCACGCAGGTGAACATACTCACGCCTCCGAATGCCATTTCCGGATCCGTACCCGTGCAGGTCTCCGACAATGGAGTGATCAGCGCCAATTTCATGGTGCAGGCGCAGGCGGAATCTCCCTCGTTCTTCGTCTTCGGCGGCGGACCTTATATTGCGGCCACCCACGTCAACGGAAGTTACCTCGGTCCAACCAGTCTGTATCCCGGTTTGACTACTCCCGCCAAGCCCGGCGAGACAATCGTGATGTACGCCAACGGTTTCGGATCCACTTCGACACCGGTGGTGAGCGGATCCGAAACACAATCGGGAACGTTATCGCCAATGCCGGTGATCACCATCGGCGGCGTGGCTGCGAAGGTAACCTTCGCCGGCCTGGTTGCCGCGGGCGAGTTTCAGTTCAACGTGGTCGTGCCGCCCTCTCTCGCCAATGGCGACCAGCCCACGATGGCAATGTACAACGGCTTGACGACGCAGGCGGGAACGCTCATCACGGTGCAGCAGTAGTGGAGCTTCATTTCCGGCCAAGTCGGTAATCCACATGAGCGAGAAGTCGCCATGTCGTACATCTGGTCCGCCGTGCTCCCCGCAGGTCCGGTCGGATGTCGCGCCACTCGGAGACTGCAGGGGCAGCCGTAGCCGTTGGCTCCCGTTCTCCAAGTGGCTGACGTCCGCTCCGTGGTCGAGATAAACACTGCGGCCTCGCGAGTGATCCGCGCCGTGTGACCCTACGCAGAATCCCGGTCCACGCACACACATGGTAAACGTGGGCTTGCGTCTCCCATCACTTGGTGTTGGATGTTATATTTCTTCCTGATGAGCCCAGCTAACCAGAGCCCGGCTACTCAGCGGCGGGTCGCTCGCGCACTCCGTGCTGGTGGTCCGGAAGTGATTGAGGTCGGCGTGGAGGAAATGCCCCCATTGAACGCCGGCGAGGTGCTGGTGCGCGTCGAGGCTGCGGGCCTCAACCACGCTGAATCGTTGATTCGCTCAGGCAACTACACCGTTCGCCTGCCTTTTCCGCACGCAGTGGGAGGGGAGGGATCGGGCACCGTCGCGGCGACCGGACCAGAGGTGACGATTTCCGTGGGCACTCCGGTGTGCTGGGGAGCGGTTCTCGGTTCGTGCGCGACTTTTGTCACAGCGCCGGCTTCCATGCTTGTTCCTATTCCGGATGGCCTCAGCTTTGAGGACGGTGCATGTCTGGCCGTCGCCGGGCTCACTGCCGGGGGACTGGCTCGCGTCTGGCCGCTGAAGGGACACGCAGCCGTAGTGTGGGGCGCCGCTGGTGCCGTAGGTCGAATGCTCGTGGCCATCCTGGCCGATCAGGGGATCGACGTCATTGGCATTGCCAGCGGTAAGCGTGTGGATGCGGTTCGTGCAATTGGCGTGGACCACGTCATCGACCGGATTACCGAGGATGTGCGGGAAGCGGTTCGCGCATACACACACGGTCGCGGTGCGGCCGCAGTATTTGATCCGATGGGTGCTGCGACTTACGAGACCAGCCTTCAATTACTCGCGCCACGGGGCTGCCTGATTAACTACGGTGAGTTGTCGGGCTCCTTGCCTCCCGTCAACCTCCACCAACTCTTTCCGCAATCGGTCTTTGTCACGAAGTACAACGGAATGCGTTGGGTCGAAGGATTCCGGGAATTCCCTGGTCTCATTTCGCATGGACTGGCCTTGGCCGCGAAGTGCCGCGCTGTAATCAGTGACATCGCCGGCCGGTTCCCGCTCAACCACGCCCCAGACGCCTACCGGTTGCTGGAGTCCGGTCCTCACGGTAAGGTGCTCGTCCTTCCCAATAGCTAAGTCGCGTCGCGGAAGACCCGACGGCAATTAACTCCCGCCTTGCAGCAGCGTTTCTTATGATTCCGACTGCTCACGGCCGTATCACGACTCGGAGAGTGCTTTCCGCCGGACGGCGTCTACAAGACTTTTGTACGGATGGCCGACGATCCATTCCCAATGGCCGCCACCTCTGAAGTACCGTCGCAGGGCAAGCGACTAGAAGCGGTAGCGGATTCGTTTTTGTCCAAAGGGACAATTTTCGTGGGTCTGCCAAACTGCCTATGCGAGGGGTCGTAGTGTACAATTGCGAAAGCAAACCGCCCCCGAGAAACTAGCTGCGCTCGAAAGGAGAGCCAGTTGAGGCTTTGTCCGTCTTGCTCGGCAACTCCGCCCCTAGAGAGCGAGTTCTGCAACAAATGCGGTGCTCCGCTGGACGGCGCATGCAGCACTGCCACCGAGACCCAACACCAGCCGCGTAGTTCGACTTCCTCTTCTTCCAAGAACATGGACGAGGGCCGCTTCCCACCCGGAACGGTGTTGGCGCAACGCTACCGCGTAGTGAGTTTGTTGGGCCACGGCGGCATGGGCGAGGTTTACCGCGCCAACGATCTGCTGCTGGGCCAGACGGTGGCCCTCAAGTTCCTTCCAGCCCGTGCCACGTCCGATGAGCCCACGCTCGTGCGGTTTCGCAACGAGGTGCGCATCGCCCGGCAGGTCTCACATCCCAATGTCTGCCGCGTGTATGACATCGGCGAAGCCGAGGGCTCGATCTATCTGTCGATGGAATACGTGGACGGCGAGGATCTGGCCTCGCTGCTGCGGCGCATCGGGAGGCTGCCGCAGGACAAGGCGCTGGAAATCGCACGCAAACTCTGCGCCGGATTGGCCGCCGCGCACGACAAAGGCGTCGTGCACCGCGATCTGAAGCCCGGTAACATCATGCTCGACGGGCAGGGGCAGTTGCGCATCACCGATTTCGGTCTGGCGGGCGTGGCTGGTGAAGTAAAGGACATTCGCAGTGGAACACCCGGGTACCTGGCGCCCGAGCAGCGGTCCGGTCAGGAGGTAACGGCGCGTAGTGACATTTATGCGTTGGGTGTGGTTCTGCACGAGGTTTTCACTGGTAAACGGCCTTCCGCGGATTTGAGCTACCCAGACTTGGCCCCCGAGGTGGATCGCGTGATCCGCCGCTGCCTCGCCGAGGATCCGGTGAAGCGGCCCGCTTCGGCGCTGCAAGTAGCGGCGGCGCTACCGGGAGGAGACCCGCTCGCCGCTGCGCTGGCGGCGGGTGAAACGCCGTCGCCCGAGATGGTCGAGGCGGCCGGGGACACGGACAGCATCTCGGTGCGGACCGTCGGCATCTCAGTGGCGCTGATTCTCGCCGGACTGGTTGCAGCGGCGGTGTTGGGCGGCAAGACGAATCTACTCACTAAGACTCCGGTTCCGAAGCCGCCGGCGGTTCTGGAGCAAAAGGCGCAGGATGTGATCCAGAGTCTCGGGTATTCCGAGCCGCCTGCCGACCGGGCTTACGGTTTTTCTTATGCCGAGGAGTACCATCGTTACGCCGAGAAGCAGGAGCAGCCCTCCACCTATCGGGCGCAACTGGCGAAAGGGCAGCCGCCTCTGATCTATTTCTGGTATCGCCAGAGCCCGCAATACCTGGAGGCAACTCCGACAAGCTTCACCGAAGGCGGAGTTTCCGTGGTTTCGCCTAACAATCCGCCGCCGACTCACTCTGGAATGGTGAACTTGAATCTGGATGCGCGGGGCCGGCTGATCGAGTTCAGCGCGGTGCCTCCGCAGGTGGAAGAGAAGCCGGTTCCGCAGCGCCCGGCCGATTGGACTGCGTTATTGACCGCGGCCGGCCTGGACATAACCCGCTTCACACCCGCAGAGCCACATTGGATACCTTTGGTGAGCTTCGACTCCCGGGCGGCGTGGACCGGCTCATACGCGCACGCGCCGGAGGTGCCATTGCGAATCGAGGCCGCATCCTGGCGCGGACGACCGGTGAATTTCCAGGTCATTGGCCCGTGGTCCAGGACTGAGAGGATGCAGCCTCTGCAGCAATGGACAGCGTTGAACATCTTCGGGACAACATTTTTTCTTGGGATGCTGATCCTCGCCGCGTTCCTGGCATGGCGCAATATGCGCCTGGGACGAGGGGACACTCGTGGCGCATTGCGCCTGGCGGCTTTTTGCTTCTGTAGCGGCATGATGGCGTGGCTGTGCGGCGAAAGCCACGTCCCGACGCCTCACGAAGTTGGGAGCTTCTTGGAAGGAATAAGCCAGGCTTTCACGGGAGCAGGCATTGCTTGGATTTATTACGTCGCTCTCGAGCCATATGTCAGGCGGCGCTGGCCACAGATCATGATTACCTGGAGCCGCGCACTCGGCGGGCGAATTCGCGATCCTCTGGTGGGTGGACATCTGCTGATCGGCGTCGCTTGCGGGGTTGGAATGTTTACTATAGCCTTCGTCTTTCGCCTGCTGCGGGAGCAATCCGGAGCCGTCTCGACGTCGGGGCTGCGTTTAGATTCCATGCTGGACGCCCGGCACATGCTCTTTGTCCTCAATGACCGCCTGGCTTTAGCGATGTTTTCCGCCCTGATTCTCCTCTTGCTGTTTTCCCTGGTGCGCGCAATATTCCGGCGGAAGTCGCTGGCGGCGTTTGTTTTCATTGTTGTCTTGACCATCCTCGACTTCGGTACGGAATCATCCTTTCGGGCGAGTCTTCTGAGTGGCGTGAACATCGCGCTCATTTCGGCGCTTCTCGTATTCATCTTGATCCGATTCGGAATATTGGCGTTGATGGCCGGTTTTTTTGTTTTCCAGATTCTGCGTACCTTCCCGGTCACCGCGGATTTCTCGGCATGGTACGCGGGCAGCTCTCTTTTCGCGATCGGAAGCGTACTCGCGCTAACTGCGTACGCCCTATACACTGCACTCGCTGGGCGTCCTCTATTCAAGGCAAGAATTCTCGACAGCGACTAACTTGGGGTCCAGTCAACCGGTAACTGCCCGCCACGTGCCGTTCCTGAGCTAGCCGCAACCATAACCAGAGGCTGAGACGTCAGCCCTGGCCCTCAACGTCAACGGCACGCCCGACCATGTTAGCGATTGTTCCTGAGGCACGCTAGACTCGGACACAATCTTCATTGCCGGGGCGCTGTTCGATGTGAAGAGCGGCGTACAAAGTCTTAGATCGCTGGTATGCCTATGCCGTTGGGGACGTGCCACGGGACGGAAATAGAGCATTAAGCAACCTTGCCGGCAGCACTGATAAACGGGCCTCATTTGTCGGGGAGCGAAAGAGCGTTATAGAATCGCGGCATGACGTTAGACATAAAAAGCACTCAGTTGTGGATGCCGTTGATTTTCGTATTGGCCCTGTTCGGCTGCAGTGAAGGCTTTGGTCAGAACAAAGCTATCGGGTTCAAGGCGGGTATGCCCTTTAGCGATGGATATGTGGCAGGCAACACGCTCTACGTTGCAGGCCAGGAGGGACCGACGAAAGGAAAGCTCGAAGGAACCGATATCACTGCCCAGACTACGAACGCCATCGGCGCAATCGAAAGGATTGTCAAGACGGCGGGTTTTCAGATGACAGATATCGTATCTGTGACCGTCTACATAGCGGACGTGAACGATGTCCCAAAGATGAACGAGGTCTACAAGAAACTCATGCCCGACCCAAAACCAGCACGGGCCACAGTGCAGGTCGCGGGTTTGATCGCTGGAGCAAAGATCGAGATCTCGGCCATCGCCGTGAAGCAATGAGCCGTCTTGCGTCGCGCGGATGAGGCCGGTCAGGTCTCAACGGCCGCATGGCCGCCTGCATACAGGCGGCTATGCGCCGAAACGCTGAGCGTCGAAAGTAACAGATATTCTCAGTGACCCTAGTGGACGGTCACGACGCGAATATTCGCCCGGAGTGCTGCAACAACCCGAAATGCCCGTGAATTTCGCCACGCGATCCTGAGATCGGCGTTCCGAAACCCGACACAGAACATGCGTATACTGGAGAGCCATGAGGAACAACAGTCTCGTCGCTTTAGCATTCCTTGCTCTGGCTGTCATAGCGGGCGCAACTTCTCAGGCGCGAGCGCAGGCGCAGAAGGCTCCCTATCCGGCCATGGCTCCCCTCGGTCAGTATTTGATGCCCGACGAGAAGTCTGAAATCGCGCTGGCGCGCAGTGCTGCTCCGGCTTCCATTTCGGATGGAGCCGAAGTAATGGTGCTGGACCGCACGGGATACAGAACCGCAGTGAAAGGCAGCAATGGTTTTCTCTGTATCGTGGAACGATCATGGGGCGCCACCACCGATCATCCGGAATTCTGGAATCCCAAAATTCGCGGTGCGATTTGCTTTAATCCGTCGTCCGCAAGAAGCTTTTTGCCAATCTACTTGATGAAAACCAAACTTGTGCTGGCGGGAAAGTCGAAGAGCGAGATCGTCCAGGCGACCGCATTGGCACTGGATAAGAAGGAACTGCCCGTGCTGGAACCGGGAGGGATGTGCTACATGCTGTCGAAACAACAGTATTTGAGCGATCAAGGCATGAACTGGCATCCGCATTTGATGTTTTTCATTCCGGGCGACGCGGCGAAGAGCTGGGGAGCCGATCTGCCGGGCTCGCCGGTTCTGGCGGCAGATGATCCTGAAGAGCGGGTGACTATTATGATGGTCCCGGTTGGCAAATGGTCCGATGGGACGATGGCTCCGCCGATGGCGCACTGACCCTCAACACGATCAGGGAGGGAGGCAGCGTAGGACCAGTGACGCTCGCCTTCCGCGCGCTCCCACGGCTGATTCCTGCTCGGGCGATCTCGCTCGTAACAAATCCTGTATACGGGGCTCGGATGACTCGTTCAACCGCAGTCGACTCGTTCATGAGTCCATGACTCACTCGTCCAATGCCGGCTCAGGTAACGAGGCGCGACTCGGAGGATGTGGAGGCGGATTGGTCACCGCTGGCGAAAGTGGCTCTCGCCTGAGTGCCGTGAGACACCGGAAGGTACTTTGCCCTGCACAGTTGTTGTGTGCGCGGGATATCCGGGTTCGGCTGCAGTTACTCTTCCTGACTGCAATTGTGGTAGCTTTGGTTCGCGGCGATTACGAATGATTACCGCGCCGTGATCCAGACTTCAAGTCACAATCGCTGAAAAAGGAGCAGGCATGGGAGACAAGGGTGGCAAGAAAGACAAGGATAAGAACAAGCAGCAGCAGTTAACGAAACATAAACAAGAGGAGCAGAAGAAGCACGACAAAGCCCCGGCCAAGAAGCCGTAGCAGGAACCGCATAAAGCCGATTCGTGGGCGCGGCGAACCGTGCTCCTTCGCTCAGTGGCGACACTATCTGCTCGGCCCGAGGGTCTAACGATCCTTAAGCAGTTCGTCCAGCTGAAAGGCGTGGCGGATGGGATGCATGACCGCGTGTTCCAACATTGAGTCGATACAGTAGCGCGTCTGCCATCGCGATTGATACTCAGGCGTTTCTAGCTTGCCGTTCGGTACTTCCCTCAGAGGGTCCCGCCACCGCTCAAGGACATGCTCCATGTAGTCTTCCGCATCGCGGACAACGTCAGACGCGTCCGGAGCGGAGCGAATTCCGGGTTCCGGTAACGCCAACACCTCGCACATCCAAATCATATAGCCGCGGGCGGCGGACAGCACGTGACATCCCAACGCTTCTAGCGATGCATAGGCAGGGTCATCGGTCTGTGGCAGGCTCACTGAACTCGCCAAGGCCAGCCTCCAAGTGTGGACGAATCGGCGAAGATGTTCGTCGTGCAAGAGCACCATGGCGCGAACAGCGCGAGAGCGGTATTGCGGATTGGATGACATTAGGAGAGGATAGCCGATTCACGGCGTTCTCGTCGTCCGACTTTGTCGCCCACGGTTAAGCTCTGAGGCTCTGCGCACCCACGCGCCATCCGGGAATTGGACGCATGCACACCAATCCGCCAGCCGCCAACCACCTGGATGCGAGGCAGAAGTCAGTCCGTAGGAGGTTAGCAAGATCACCCTCGCGATCCGTTCATCGCCGTGCCGACTAGATGACGCTGGCCGCCGCAAGATACCGGATCTGGCCGGGCACACCGCCTAAGCCGGCGAGTGGAGAAACTGGCGGATGATCCTTGACTGAACAGCACTGAGCTTAGATATCGGAATGTCGTTAGAACGGCGACGACAAAAAACGATCGTCTGCGGTACTCTGAAAGCTCTAAGAGGTGGTCCCGGTGAAGTCTCTCCAGTATGTGACTCCCAACGGAATTCGTGTTAGCAGGGCTGCATCCAAGATCCCGTTTAGCAAGGGCCTTGAGCCTTTGCTGCGCAAGCTCGACACGCGGCGCGGCATCTATCTTTCGTCCGGGTATGAGTATCCGGAGCGGTATTCGAGATGGGATATTGCGTCCATTTGCCCGCCGATCGAATTTGTCGCATGGCAACGCGAAATTGCGATTCGTCCGTTGAACGCGCGCGGGGAAGTGATTTGCAAAATTCTGCTGCCGCTGCTGGAGAAGCATCCGCATTGGGATTCGTTTGTGCTCGAAGGCGCGGCACTGCGCGGACGCCTGAAACCGCTGCCCAAGTTGTTTCCGGAAGAGGAACGGAGTAAGCAGCCGTCGCCGTTTTCGATTTTGCGTACGCTGCTGGAGGAGTTTCGCAGCGATCAGGATTCGCATCTCGCCTTCGCGGGCGCGTTCGGCTACGATCTGCTGCTGCAGTTCGATCCGATCGAGCTCAAATTGCCGCGCGAGGGCGCCAAGGATCTGCATTTATTCTTGT
Source organism: Bryobacterales bacterium (assembly GCA_963802915.1). Classification (GTDB taxonomy): domain Bacteria; phylum Acidobacteriota; class Terriglobia; order Bryobacterales; family Bryobacteraceae; genus JAICMB01. Next base: position 217,633 of record CAWDKQ010000012.1, on the reverse strand, counting down.
GCGACGACATTTACTATATGGATCGCAAGAAGGAGCAGATCGAACGGTTCCAGTATGATTTCGAATGCGGCGAACTCTCGACCAAAGGTCTCGACCGGAACGGAGTCCCGGTGGCGCGGCCGACGAAGCGCGCCGACACGGAGATCGTCGTGGATCACACTCCCGAAGAATATATCGCGGGAGTGGAAGCGGTTCGCGAAGGGATGCGCCAGGGCGATTATTATGAGGTCGTGCTGCGGCAGACCTTTTCGGCCAACTACAGCGGCAGTCCCTCGGAGCTATTCGAGCGGATTCAGCACGCAAGCCCCAGCCCTTACGAGTTTTGTCTCCAGCTTGGCGATGAGCAGCTTGTGGGAGCATCGCCCGAGATGTTCGTGCGCGTGGAAGGAAATCGCGTCGAGACATGTCCCATCGCGGGCACCGCGCGCCGTACAGGCGATCCGCTGCGCGATGCCGATAATATCCGCGAATTGCTGAATTCGACGAAGGAAGAATCCGAGCTGACCATGTGCAGCGACGTGGACCGCAACGATAAATCTCGCGTTTGCATTCCCGGATCGGTGCGGGTAATCGGCAGGCGATTGATTGAATCATATGCGGGCGTGTTCCATACAGTCGATCATGTGGAAGGAACGCTGCAGCCGGGCTTCGATTCACTCGATGCGTTTTTAACGCACATGTGGGCGGTCACGATTATCGGCGCTCCGAAGAAAGCGGCGGCGCAGGCGATTGAAAATCTCGAAAAAGATGCGCGCGGCTGGTATGGCGGCGCGATCGGTATGATTTCGGTCAACGGCGATATCAACACCGGCATTCTGATTCGGACCATCCACCTGCGCGACGGGATCGCGCGGTATGGGGCCGGCGCGACGCTGTTGTACGATTCCGTGCCGGAGCTGGAAGTGGAAGAGACGCGCCTGAAAGCTACCAGCTTTTATCGTGCATTGCGCGCGACGAAGCCCGGGGGCGGTCCGGAAGCGGCACGGGAGGAGCCGGGCCGCGGATTGAAGCTTCTGCTAATCGACAACGACGATTGCTTCATTCACACGCTGGCCAACTACGCTCGCCAGACGGGCGCGGAAGTAGTGACGTATCGAGCGGGACTGCCGGCGGAGATGATCGACCAGATTGCGCCCGATCTCATTTTGATTTCGCCGGGTCCAGGGCGTCCGTCTGATTTTGGGGTTCCCGACGTGGTCCGGCATGCTGCTCATAAGGGAGTGCCGGTTTTCGGTGTATGTCTCGGATTGCAGGGAATCGTCGAGGCGTTTGGCGGTGAGCTGGGCATACTCGATTACCCGATGCACGGCAAACCTTCGACAATCCGGCACCGAAACCAGGGCGCGTTCGAGGGATTGCCCAGCGAATTCAAGGTAGGCCGCTACCATTCTCTGTTTGCCCGCCGTGAAACGTTTCCATCGTGCCTGGATGTGACAGCCGAGACGGAGGACGGCGTGATCATGGGTGTGCGTCATCGGGAGCTGCCGATCGAGGCGGTGCAGTTTCATCCGGAGTCTATCCTGAGCCTGGATGGGAATTGCGGATTGCGGCTGATTCAAAATGTCATGAAGCAGGCGTCCCAGCGCGGAACGAGAGTCGGACAAACGACTTAGTTCTTTTTTCTCACCTTATCGCCCATCGGCCCGATAAGCGCAGTGATGGGACTTCGCAAACGCCTTCTGCTCATCGGCGTCGGGCTGACGCTGGCATCGACCGCTACCACGGGTTTCGTCGCTTGGATGGGCGGCAAGGACGTCGCTTCTATCGCTTCAGCGGGAAGCGCCAGGCTGGTCGACTCGGATTTTATTCACGCCGCGCAGCACATGACGGAGTTCTGCCAGAGCGCCAGGACCATGCTTTCGACAGCCGTGGAGTCGGATCTTGTTGCCGCGCGCGGCATACTAGCGCGCGACGGGGAAGCGCATATCGCGGAAAACGAAAAAGTAAGCTGGCAGGCCGTGAATCAGTACACGAAAACAGCTTCCAACATCGAATTGCCCAAAATGCTGGTCGGTGGCGAGTGGCCCGGCCAAGTCACCGATTTTACCAAGCACGTCGTGGTTGTCGATGTGGTGCAACGGAATGTCAGTGCGACTTGCACCCTGTTCCAGCGTATGAACGACGCCGGCGATATGCTGCGGATCGCAACGAGCGTTCCGGCATCGAACGGGAAGCGCGCGGTGGGTACGTTTCTGCCTATGGTCAATCCCGATGGACAAAGGAATCCTGTTGTTACCACGGTTCTCGAAGGGAAACGTTTTGTCGGACGCGCCTTCGTGGTGAACCAATGGTATTCGTCCGCATACGAACCGCTCCCGGACCGGAGCGGCAAAATCTTCGGCATGCTGTACGTAGGCATCAGTGAGAAAACGGCCTACGATTCGATTCGCACAGCGATCATTAACACCCGAGTCGGCAAAACGGGATACGTCTACGTGCTGCACGCTTCCGGGGCGGACCGCGGCCATTACGTGATTTCGAAAGGCGGCTCGCGCGATGGCGAGGACATCTGGGATTCCCGCGATGCCGATGGCAACTCTTTCATTCAGCGAATCTGTCAGAAGGCGCTGACATTGAAACCGGGCGAACTTGCCATGGACCGGTATCCGTGGAAGAATCCGGGAGATGCGACGGCGCAATACAAACGCGCCTGGTTCACCTATTTTCAACCGTGGGATTGGGTGATCGCGGTCAGCATGCCGGAATCGGAATATTACGAAATTCCGCGTACGATAGAAACGAATTCCCGCAAAAGCATGAAGCTGCTGGGGACGGTGGAATTTTTTTCGGTACTGATTGCGGCAATCATCTGGTACATCGCGTCGAGGCGGCTCGTCGGGCAGATTGAACCGATCGTGCACGAGCTCGAAGAATCCGCGCAGCAGGTCACGGCGGCGGCCGAGCAGGTCAGCGGGAGCAGTCAGGGATTGGCGCAAGGGGCGGTGGAGCAGGCGGCTAACGTCCAGGATACGTATTCGTCGAGCGCGAAGGTTCATTCCATTGCGGAGGCGAATGCCGCAACCGCGCGCGCGGCTTTTGAACTGATGGACAGCGCTGCGCGCGAAATCGTTCGCACCAATCAGACGCTCGAACAAATGTCGGGCTCGATCAGCGAAATCGCGTCGTCTTCGAAGCAGGTTGGAACTGTCATCGGGACCATCAATGAAATTGCTTTTCAGACGAATATCCTCGCTCTCAACGCATCGATTGAAGCAGCGAGGGCGGGAGCGGCCGGGGCTGGATTTGGTGTGGTTGCCACTGAAGTTCGCAATCTAGCGCTGCGTTCGGCGGCGGCCGCGAGCGACACCGGCGCCGTGATCGAAACGGCTTTGATCAAAGCACAAACTGGCAAGAACACGCTGGAGGGAATGGCAAACGCCGTGGGGGCGCTCATTGAGACCGCGGAACGCGTGAAAGCGCTAGTTGAAAAAGTAAATGTCACGAGCAAAGAACAGCTCGATGGGACGGCGCAGTTTACGCGCGCCATGGATCAAGTGCAGCGTCTGGCGACTGAAACCGCGGCACGCGCCGAACAGGGCGCGGCTGCCGGTGAGCAGTTGACGGCGCAGGCTCAATCGATGCGCAGCTTATCGCACCGCCTGAATGCCGTTATTGGTGGTAGAAAAGATCGATCTTTAACTCCTCCGGCAATTACGAGCACGAACCGCCCGGCGGACCGCCGGGTCTTGAAGAGCGTCAGCCCCCGCCGCCCAGCCGCGACAAAACGATCACGGCCGCGAGGATCAAAATAATCCAGACGACGTCCACGGCTTCAGAATACCGCTTTCATTGTTGAAGCAGCGCGACGACCGCCTCACGCACCTGCCGGGTCAGACATGCGCGATCGTGGAGTTTGAGGCCGGCAGTCGGGATCGGATCGCCGACACGCATCTCGACGTTGCCGCTCATTGGCGTGCCCGATCCGAACGGCAACACGGCGCGCGTGCCCTTCAACGCCACCGGCACAACCGGAACGCCGGCCTGGATCGCGATATAAGCCGCGCCGTCTTTGAAATCGCGCATTTCGCCGGTCTTGGTGCGGCCGCCTTCGGGAAATACGATCAACGAAATGCCGTGCTTCTGAATTGCTTCCGCCGCGAGTCCAAGCGTTTTCACGGCAGCTCGCGGATTGTCGCGATACACGGGAATATGGCCGGCACGCGCCAAGTGCCAACCGAGGAAAGGGATGCTGAACAAGCCCTTTTTTGCCATAAAACGGAACTGCACGGGAATGTTGGCGAGGGCTACGGGTGTATCCATGTAGCTGGCGTGATTGGACGCGAAGACGTAGCTTCCGTTCGGCGATATTTTCTCCAGTCCGTTGACCCGAACCCTGACGCCGCTTACCGCGAGAAGAACGCGCGCCCAGGCTCGGGCGACGACGCCTTGACGCTTGCCGGCATGATCGAACAATGAGGTGACCAGACTGATGGAGGCGAAGAAAACGGTCGCAAGGACGATCAGCGGATCGGTGAAGAACCACGCGCGGAGATTGTACATGGACTTCATTCAGGAGGGAAGCGAGCTCAGAATTGCGCGCGCTTCTCCAACGAGAAAAAGCGAACCGGTGATGAACACAACGTCGGTTGGAAAGGCTTCGCGTCTTATGAGATCGATGGCTTCAGCCACAGTCGGCGCCACTTCGACATGTTCGCCGGGGATCTGCTCCGGAGGCAGGGAGCGGGAGTTGGCGGGAGCGGTCGCGATCACGCGTTCGGCCAGTGGGAATAAAAGCTCCGTCATTTCTCGCACGGCTTTATCGCGCATGACGGCGTAGATGAGCCAAATGCGCCGGCCGAAATAGAAGCGCTCGATGTAGTGGGCCAGCGCCTCACTGCCCGCGATGTTGTGCGCGCCGTCAAGGATGACTTCGGGCTGTTCGCGCATGCGTTCCAATCGCCCTGGCCAATTTGTTTGCGCGATGCCGGCAGGGTCGTGGCCGAGTTGATGGAGGGCGATGGTGGCGGTCAGCGCGTTTACTACCTGATGCTCGCCCGCGAGCGGGCAATGAACTTCCAGGCCGCGGGTCCGGAATGTGCTGCCGCGCGCCGTGAGTTTCAGGTCTTCAATGGGCCAGTCGGTTGTATATGTCAGCGGAGCGGAGACAACTGGAGGCGGAACGTGAGCTGCCCGGACGACGATTGCGGGGATTCCCGGTTTGAGGATGCCATATTTTTCGGCGGCGATTTGTTCCAGCGTGTCGCCGAGGAAGCTCTGATGGTCGTAGCTGATCGGGGTGATGATGCAGAGCTCGGGGTGCACGACATTAGTCGCGTCGAGCCTTCCGCCCAGGCCCACCTCGAGCACTGCCGTGTCCACTTTGTGCTCACGGAAGAGCAGGAAGCCCATGGCGGTGACGGTTTCGAAGTAGGTGGGATGCAAGTCTAGTTCGCCTTTTTGGAGCAGGTCCTCCGCGGTGCGATGCACTTGCTCAAAGGCGGCGGCGAAGTTTTCCTGACTGATCTGTTCACCGGCGATAGCGACGCGCTCGGTGGGCTCGATCAGATGCGGAGACGTGTAGAGGCCGGTTCGGACGCCCGCGGCTCGCAAGCCTGCTTCGATCATGGCGCACGTCGAACCTTTTCCGTTGGTGCCAGCGACGTGAATGAATCGGCAGGCGTTTTGAGGATCGCCGAGCTCGCGCAGGAGCCGGCGGATGCGATCCAGACCGAGCTTGGCGGTGTGGACCTCGTTGCCCAGGGCGTAGAGGTAACGTACGGATTCCGAGTAGGTCATGTGAGCCCGATGTTGCGTGAGAGCCGGGCTGGCTTCCTGCGCACTCATGGCTCTGATGTCTATGTTAACAAGCGAGCTGGAAGGAGTTATCCCGCGGCTTTCAAGTTGTTTAGTTCGGTGGTGGTGTCGTCGAGTTTCTTACGCGTCGCGTTTACGACCTGGATGGCGTTCTGCACGTCCGGAAATGAATCCTTATAGCGCTGGCGGAGGGCGTCGAGCTTAAGCTGCGCCTGGTCCAGTTCGGTCTGCAACTGACGATGCCTGGTTTCCAACTCGGCGATTTCTTGACGACGCTCCTGTTGGGCTTGGAGCTGTTCCGGCGTTAGCGGGGGCGCCGCTTCTTTGGCTGCCGGTTTGACAGCCGCGGGTTTCCGAATTGGCACTGGCGGCGGTGCCTGTTCGACCGGCTGGGGAGTTGCCTGCGCTGGAGGAGGCGTCGAAATCGGGGGCGCGACGGTCCTTGGCGCAGGGGCAGATTGATGGCTCAGAAAAACGGACGCCAATCCGGCCGCGAGCACCACGGCGATTCCCGCAAGAACGAGTTTTCCCACAGCGCTTTTCTTGGGGGGCGCGGCCGGCACTGGCGCAGGGGCGAAACTCGCCGACAGGGAACGGCTGAATTCCGTGCAAGAGCCGTATCGCGCCGCGGGGTCCTTGGACATCGCTCGCGCGAGAACCGCCGCGCAGGCGGCAGGCAGAGCGGGGTTTGCCTCGCGAATCGGCTTGGGTTCTTGCAAGACGATTTGAAAAATCAATGCCTGCTCCGTCGCGGCTTCGAACGGACGCTGCCCGCACAACATTTGGTAGGCCAGTACGGCGAGCGAGTACTGATCCGCTCTGCCGTCCACCTTGGAGCCCCGGATTTGTTCCGGAGCCATGTAGGCCGGTGTTCCCAGCGTGGTGCCCTGTAGAGTCAGGGTTTGCGATGCTACTCTGGCAATTCCAAAATCGGCGATTTTGACGCGCCCGTCGGGTTTCACCAGAACATTAGGCGGTTTTATATCGCGATGCACGACTTCCTGCTGGTGCGCGTGATCGAGGGCGTCGGCGATCTGCCGCACGATGTCGAGCACGGTTTCGACCTTCATCGGCGCGCCGGGCACAATCAGTTGATTTAGCGGCACACCTTCGACGAATTCCATCGTCATGTACTGGTAACCGCGATCTTCCCCCATCTGGTAAATGGTGACGATGTTCGGGTGCGAAAGTCGACCGGCAGCGCTTGCTTCGCGGGAGAAACGGAGTCTCGCTTCGGCGGCCTGTTCGTCGGTGAAACCGTGATGAGGACGGATCACCTTAACGGCTACGGGACGGCCGATGCTTGCGTCATAGCCACGGAAAACAACGCCCATCGCTCCCCGTCCAAGCTCTTCAACGATCTGGTAAGGGCCTATTTGCGAAAGCTTAGGCGTCGGTTCCACTATTGGTTGCCTTTCATTGCATCCCAGGATTCTATTGGTTCGCGATTAACGAGACGCTGGACTCGCGGTACCAATTCTTGCCGCTGACATTGTCGACGCCCCAGAACTCGATGATTTGATTTGTGGGGACGGAGAAAACCTGGGCTTTGAGCGGCGCTTGGAGCGTTCCTCCGGCTGGAAGTTGAGCGGAGCCAAACCAGGTCGCAATCTCGCTGGTATAGTCTCTGCCGTCGATCCGAATGCGAGTTATCTGCGTGCTCACTCCCGCTGTTTCTTTCAATTGAACGGTATAGGACCACAGGCCGTCGCTGCCCTGCTGCACAGGGTTGGGGCTCGCTGAAACAACTACGTTCGAGGCGTCCACCTTCATCGCGACACTCACGTTGATGAACTGCGGCGGCGCCGCGCCGGAAAGAATAGTCACGGTTCCGGCGTAGGTTTCGGCCTGGTTGAGCATGGCCGGATTGATGGTGATCGTGGCAGGCACTGGTTGCGTCGCGGATACCGTGGTGGTTGGCGAGGAAACCTGTATCCAGGGCTCGTCGGCCCGGAGGCTAAAGATCACGGGATTCGCGGCCTGTGTTGTCAAGGAAACAGTCTGTTGGGGACCACCCGCGATCACCCCGTTCGATCCGGTGAAGGTCACGTCCGGATTGGACGCGAGCACCTCGGAATAAGGCAGATCTTCGAGCCAGTTCAAAAGGTTCGGGTACGCGACGGAAAAACGTCCGTAGCCGATATCGAACGAGCCTGCCGCGCACAGTTCGACGCCGTCGAGACTGGGGCCCCAGGTCAGGGTTCCGACGATTACACCGGGTGAAGTAAATATCGGCGAACCGGACGAGCCCGGCTGAGCGATGCCTGCGTCCAAGGCGATGATATAAAACTGATCCGCCGGGAGAATGTCCGTTCCAACCTGCACAACCTCATCGGCCACCCGATGCCCGAACAGGATGCGTTTGTAGGATGCCATGGGATGGTGGATGCCAACAACGTTCGTCCCGATGGAGATCTCGGCGGGATCCCAGCCGGAATAAAGTACTCCGCTGGGAACGTCCTTGAGCAGGACAAGGCTGTAGTCGCCGGTTTGCATGGTACCGCTGAGCAGATAATCAGCGCCTATCTGCGAAGTGGCGCTGCCTTTCAACGCCGGCGGCGAACCTCCGCATTGGCTGGTTTGATAGGTCCAGTATGTTTCGATCGTGCGGGCGTCAGGCTCATCGTGGATGCAATGTCCGGCGGTCAGGAGGTACGGCTTGAAATTGTTGTCCCGCGTCGCTACCAGAGAAGCAGTGCAGGCGGCTTCAAACTGCTGGCCGTTCTCTTCAGTTTGGAAATTGATTTCCGAGACCATTTTCGCGGCTGAAGACCAGTCCGGATAACAGGTCACATCGAGATTGCAGGCGGCGGCCGGATCGGTGGGGGCCGGGGTGTTGGTGTTGAGCGCCACGAGTCCTGGTTTGGCCGTGACGCGGTGGGCCAGGGCGCGAATCCGGAATGGAATCGTACGATCCTTGCTGTCGGCGGGCTTATATTCGAGGACGGCCGTGTCGCCCCAGGTGGTTCCAGTCCAGAACTCGCCGTTTTGGAAGATGCCTCGTTTCGTGTAGGGGCCCTGCGCCGACGCCGGATCGGACTCGCTGTAGATCCAGACTTTCCCCGATCCCACCGCGAAATCGCCAAACTGGATTCGGATACCGGTTGCGCCCGTCGATTGAATCGCCAATCGCCATAGAGAGGTGCCGTCGGCGAGCGTCTCCCATTTCCCGCTCGATTGAGAGATGGCGGGCATGGAACGATGCACGCCGATGCGGGGAACCCGTCCGCGTGTCGACAAAATCGTATGTTCCGAGACAGTCAGGGTTCCCAATGAATAGGGGGACGGTCGGGCGAGCCGCGCCGCTAATCCCGGAGGGGTCTCACGGGGCTGTTCGAGCTTTGCGGGGCCTACGACGGGCTCCTTCCGCTGTGCGTTCAAGGCTGCCGCGGCGAGCAGGACGATTGAGAGTACAGAGATCCGGCGCATCACTCAACAAATCGGCGGTTAACGCCCTCGGAAATAAGGGTGTCAGGCCTTAGATGCGTCGTCGAGAAGCCTTATTTTGAATAGAGATATCCTTTGTGGCCTTTCGTGCGTCCAACGAAATGTAAGGACCTTCGCCCACTCATGTTCAAGATCCCCTTTTTCGCTATCGCTACCAGTGTTTTGCTCTTTGCCCAGCCGGCATCCGTGTCGGAGGCTATTACCGTAACCCGCGCCACGCTCGATAATGGGCTGCGGGTTGTTATCGTGCGCGATCCGCTGGCCCCGGTGGTAACGGTCGAGCAGAACTATCTGGTTGGTGGAGATGAGACTCCGGAGGGATTTCCGGGGATGGCGCATGCGCAGGAACATATGGCATTTCGTGGATGCCAGGGCGTGACCGCGGATCAGATCGCCGCCACCTACGCGCAGCTCGGTGGCCAGGGAAACGCCGACACGCAGCAAATTATCACGCAGTATTTCACGACCGTTCCGACCGCGGACGTGAATGTGGCTTTGCGGCTGGACGCGGCGTGTATGGCCAACATCGACGATACGCAGGAGCAGTGGTCCCAGGAACGCGGCGCCATCGAGCAGGAGGTCGCGCGGGATCTTTCCAATCCGACTTACAAGTTTTTGACGCGCCTCAATGAGGATATGTTCTCAGGGACGCCGTACGCTCATGACGCCCTTGGCACGCAGGCGTCGTTCGATGCAACCACGGCGGCGATGCTGAAGAAGTTCGCGGACCAGTGGTACGCGCCCAACAATGCAATTCTTGTAGTCGCCGGCGATGTCGATGCCAAGGCGACTTTGGAGAGCGTGAAGCAGTTTTATGGATCGATTCCCAAGCATCCCGTTCCAGCGCGTCCGGCGGTTCAGCTTCGGCCGGTAAAGGCTGAGTCGTTTACGTTGGACAGCAATCTGCCTTACGTGCTGGCCTTCATCGCATATCGCATGCCGGGCACAGACAGTCCGGATTATCCGGCGGCGCGAATTTTGGCGGATGTGCTGGCGAGCCAGAGGGGCGATCTCTATGCAATGGTTCCCGAAGGCCGTGCCCTTGCATCACAGTTTGGACTGGCGGAAACGTATCCCAAGGCGAGCGTCGCATTTGGGCTCGCGGCTCTGCCGGCGTCGGCCGACTCCGCGCCAATCATCGCCGAGATGAAGAAGATTATTGCCACGTATGTGGCAAAGGGCTTGCCGCCGGAGCTGGTCGATGCGGCTAAGCGCAGCGAAATCGCCTCCGATGAATTCGATCGAAACTCGATTCCCGGTCTTGCCGCGAGCTGGTCCGAAGCGCTGGCCGCGGAGGGACGCACGTCACCGGAAGAGGATGTCGCCGCGCTTCGCAGCGTGACCGTGGCGGATGTCAATCGTGTGGCCAAAGAGTATTTGCTCGATACGAATGCGATTGTCGCGACTCTCAAGCCGCGGCCGTCTGGCGCTCCCGTATCGGCAAAAGGATTTGGCGGTTCGGAGCAGCTCACTGCCACGCCGAACAAACCGGTTGAGTTGCCGACTTGGGCGGAAGTGGCCGTGAAATCGCTCGCCGTGCCGCAGCCCAATCTTCATCCTGCCGATATGACTCTGAGCAATGGAATTCGCCTGATCGTTCAAACGCAGAAGATCAGCCCGACGGTGACGCTGGTCGGCAGCATTCGCCATGAATCGGATCTGCAAACGCCTCCGGGTAAGGAAGGCGTCGCGGACGTTTTGGACGGCCTGTTCGCGTTCGGAACGAAGACGCTCGACCGGCTGGCGTATCAGAAAGCTTTGGACGATATTGCCGCGTCGGAATCGGCCGGCTCCGAGTTTAGTCTGAAGGTGCTCAAACAGTATTTCACGCGCGGCGTGCAGTTGCTGGCCGATAATGAGCTGAATCCGGCGCTTCCCGAAGATGGATTCAAGGTGGTGAAACAGGAAACCGGGGAGTTTGTCGCGGGGAACCTCACAAGCCCTGGATATCGCACGGAACGCGCGCTGGAAAAATCGCTTTTGCCTAAAGGCGATCCGTCGCTGCGGGAAGCCACGCCGCAGACGATTGGAACCGTCACGCTACCAGATGTTAAAGACTATTTCGCTAAAACATTCCGACCGGATCTGACGACGATCGTGATCATCGGCGACGTTACGCCGGAAGAGGCGAAGGCGGTGATCGAGAAATCGTTCGGTTCCTGGACGGCGTCGGGGCCGAAGCCGGACGTCACTCTACCGCCCGTTCCTCCCAATAAAGCCGTCGCCGTCAATGTGCCGGATCCAACCGCAATTCAGGATTCTGTGGAGCTGGCAGAAGAGCTGCCGATGAATCGCTTCAATCACGATTACTATGCGCTGCAACTCGGGAATCACGTCCTCGGCGGCGGTTTTTATGCGACGCGGTTGTATCATGATTTGCGGCAGGTCGCGGGGTATGTGTATACGGTGGAAGATTCATTGCACGCGACAAAATCGCGCGCTGTTTATGCTGTTTCCTACGCCTGCGATCCGAAGAATGTATCGAAGGCGGCCGCACTGGTGCAGCGCGACCTGATCGCGATGCAGAAGGATGACGTGACGCCGGCCGAATTACAGCAGGCCAAGGCTCTGCTGTTGCGGCAGATCCCACTTGCCGAATCCAGCGAAGACGCCATTGCGGGAGGTTTGCTCGCGCGGGCTCAAATGGATCTGCCGCTTGATGAGCCGCTACGCGCCGCGAATCGATATTTCACGATGACGGCTGCCGACGTTCGCGCCGCTTTTGAGAAATGGGTTCGACCGGGAGATTTCGTCCAGGTGGTGCGCGGGCCGGCTCCGCAGTAACCGTTACAAAGGTAGGAACTCGCGTAGGGGTCGTCCATAGTTTGGAATGACCCAAGTGAAGAAGCTCGCGTTACTGGCCAGCGCGGTGTTGGCGCTAGCGGGATGTCGGCAGTATTACGAAAAGGCGCACGCGTCATCGGGGCCGCCTCCGGAGCTACCAGCGCATGCTCCGCTCTCGTATGCGGCAACAGTTGAGAGAGTCGCGCCCTCTGTCGTAACGATTCGCGCTTCGAGTAGAGTTCGCGCGCCGCAACAATTTCCATTCTCGAACGATCCGTTCTTCCAGCAGTTTTTTGGTGGACGATTGCCGCAGCAGGGCGGGACTCAGGTTCAAGAGGCGCTGGGGTCCGGCGTAATTGTGCGAGCGGATGGACACATCCTTACGAACCACCACGTAGTGGACGGAGCGCAAGAAATCAAGGTGGATTTGAGCGACCAGCGAACGCTTGCGGCGAAGCTGATCGGATCGGATGCACCTAGCGATCTGGCGGTTCTCAAGATCGACGCTTCGAATCTGCCGGTGCTGCACCTCGGGAATTCCGACCAGGTGCGGGTCGGCGATATCGTCCTCGCAGTCGGCAATCCATTGGGAATCGGCCAGACGGTCACGTCGGGGATTATTAGCGCCAAGGGCCGGAACACGGGCTTGAGTAACGGCTCTTTCGAAGACTTCCTACAAACCGACGCTCCCATCAATAAGGGCAATTCGGGCGGGGCGCTCGTCAATACGAACGGGGAACTGGTCGGCATCAACTCGCAAATTGTCTCGACCACGGGAGCGAGTATCGGTCTGGGGTTTGCGATTCCGTCCAACATGGCCAGGACGGTGATGGACCAGCTTATCGAACATGGCAACGTAACGCGCGGGCAGCTCGGCGTGAGCGTGCAGCCGATCACGTCGGATCTCGCGGCGAGTCTCGGTCTGAAGCAAGCAGAAGGCGTGCTGGTGGGGTCCGTCGCGCCGGGTAGCGCAGCGGATAAGTCGGGTCTGAAGCCGGGCGACGCAATCACAGAACTGAACGGCACGCCGATTCACGATTCGAACACGTTCCGCAACACTATTGCCTCCACCGCTCCCGGCACGCAAATCACGTTGACTATCGTAAGAAACGGGCAGCAGCAAAAGATCCCGGTGACACTGGGAGCGCTTTCGTCACAGACGAACCCGAGCGCCAGCGGCGGTGCGCAGGGAGGCGGCGGGCAACTCGGCCTGACGGCGCAGCCCATTACGCCTGATATCGCGGCGCAGCTCAACCTGAAACCGGGTACCCAGGGATTAGTGGTTACGGATGTCGATCCCGCGGGACCGGCCGCGGACGCAGTCCAACCCGGGGACGTGATTGTGCAGATCAACAATCAGCCCGTGCGTTCGGTTACCGATATTCAATCGGCATTGAAGAAATCGGCGGGCAGGCCGGCGCTGCTTTTGATCAATCGCGGCGGGCAGCCGTTGTTTGTGCCGGTGAGGCCGAAATAGCCGCTACGCGAGCTCTTTCGCCAGCTCCGACGCGCGCTCCATCATCATGCCCATCTCGCTGCTGCAACCGAGAAAACGCATCCCGCGTTCGCGCCAGAACTTGGCCAACGCAAGGGTTCGAGTTTGCGTACCGGGCGTGACATTGTGGGCAATACAGCTATCGCGGATTTTTTCCATGGCGTCGACCATTTTCGGATTCTGAAAATCGCCGGGCACGCCGAGTGAAATAGAAAGATCCACGGGGCCGACCATGACCGCGTCGATGCCGGGAATGCTTAGCAGTTCGTCGCGGGCGTCGACGGCGCGTTGTGTTTCGATCTGGAGAACCACCATCGTGTTGGCATTGAAGTGCTCGATCATCTGTGCGATCGTGACTTTTTCGAACTCGACAAATATCGGCGTGAGGCCGAAACCGCGGATTCCCACGGGCGGGAATTTCGTCCAGCTCACGGCTTTCTCGAGCAACTCCGGCGATTCCACTCGCGGGAAAATTATTCCCTGCGCGCCGGAGTCGAGGGCTCGCGACACGAGATGGTATTGCATGTCGGCTACGCGGACGATCGGGCAGAAGCCGACGTAATTCGCGACGCGGCAGATGTCCTGAACAGTCTCGATACCGAAGCTGCCATGCTCGGTGTCCACGAAGGCCCATTGAAATCCGGCAGCGACAAGGATTCGCGCGACATCCTCGGACCGGAATGTTCCAAAGCCGCAGCCAAGCTGCACCTTGCCTTCCGCAAGGGCTTTCTTTACTTTGTTGATTTGCATCTATAGTGAGGGTAAAACAAATGCCGCTCCCTTCCCGGTCCGGCGGAGGGAAAGGCGTTCGTCGTTGTTGGTTCTTGGTTCGTCGTTGAGGGCGATCACACCACGAGCACTTTGTGATCGGGGCAAGTCAAATTCACGTTTTCGTAAATCGTGTCGAGCAGTCCGATATCGTGCTTGGCTAAGAAGGGGAGAATCGAATAGATGCGTTCCTGCAGGTGTTTCTCGGGATAGACCAGGTTTAAGAGACACTTCGCTTCTTCCGATGCACGGGCATCGCGCCGCAAGGTTTCGCGCTCGGTTTTGGTTTCCATCTTCGCGAGTTGAAACAGCATTTTATTGCGGCTGCGCTCTAGCGCTTTCGCCAGCGTGGGATCGAACTGCATGAGCTCGTCCTGAAGCTTGTTGAGCGATCCGGCGATGTTGTGACGCACGTCCTCAAATTCATCGACGAGGTGAGCCGGTATCAGCTTGCGGGCGATCTCTTCCCGGACCACCGCTTCCCGTTGAAACAGCGATTGTACGCGCAGGCCATAGCGATCCAGCAGCTTCGCCGCGCGATGCTCCAGAATTGTGAATCCGCTGCGCGCGATCATTACGGGCATGCGCCCCAATAACCGGCGGTACAACACCTGCGATTGCGCCATATAGGCCAGTTCGGCCGGACCTCCGACATAGGAAACGGTCGGGAGAAGATAATCCTGCACCACCGGCCGCAGCAGGGCGTTGGGCGAAAGTTGATCGGCGCGAGCTACCAGGTCCGCGATGCTGTAAACCCGATCCTTTGAAGCGTAATCGCCATTCTGCGGACGCAGTGAAATGCGGCGATCTCCATCGAGCAAAAAGAACAGCGACGTCTGCGCTTCGATGTGAACCTGAGCATGGTAGCCGGCTTCCTCAAGTTCCTTGTTGCGCTGAAGCAGGTCCTTCTTGAGCTCATGCGCATGCGTCAAAGCATCCGACAGCACCGGCGCGGCGATATGACGCAATGCGGGATTCAGAGGATCGACGTAAAGAATTCCCCATTTGTCGAGGAGGGTTCGCAGAAGCTGTTCAAATGCCGCGCCCATGGTCGCTCCGGGAACATACGCCCGGGCGACTAATTCCGCTACTCTGTCGCCGTACGGAAATGCGGCGAGAGCTTCGCGGAGTTGGTCCGTAGGGAATTTTTCGATTGCGACAGAACCGGCCGGACGCTGCCCCCCGTTCGAGCCTTGAACTTCGAGCCGCACGGGTTCGTACGCGCCAGTGAAAACAAAGGCGTGGTTGACCTCAGCGAAATCGTGATCCTCCGTCGCGAGCCAGAAGACCGGCACTGCGGGAATACCCTGTTCCGTCAGTTGGTGCGCGAGCCGAGCCGCGGTCAGAGCCTTATAAATGGTGTAGGAGGGGCCGGAGAAAAGCCCAACCTGCTGGCCCGTGACCACCGCGACCGTTCCCGGCTGGGCGAGAAGGTCGAGTGACGGATTTCCCGCGTTCTGCTCACGCAACGCCTCCACGAGCGCGGCCCGCCGATCGTCGGGATAATGCAGATTTTCCGCCGCGCGACGATAGGACTCGGGATCCGCGGGCCAGCCGCCATCGTAGAATCTCGCTACGCGATCGAAATGGTACTGGAAGTCCAGGAACAGCTTGGACGAGCCGGGAAGTTCGGTGTGGCGTAGACAGGCGCTGTCCATCATTCGAGGATGCTCGGGGCCAAAGTAGAAGATGCTTTTAGACCGCCATAAGGCTCAGGAAATAGAACAAAGCGGCCTCTGGCGTCCGCCCGCCACCTTAGCCTAACATGAAGGCAGTCACTCATACTTTGTATATGGACGATCAAGAGTTCCAAAAGCGAGCAGACCAAGAGCTGAATTCTCTCTATCGCAAGCTGCTCGCCGCGTCGGACGACGCCGAATTCGAACCCGACTTCAACTCCGGCGCGCTGTCCATCGAGTTCGAGGATCCGCCCGCCAAGTTCGTCGTCAGCCCGAATTCGCCGGTGCGGCAGATCTGGGTGTCGGCCCATTCCAAGAGCTTCAAACTGGATTGGGATCCAGCACGGGGTACTTTCGTACTGCCCGATACCGGGCAGAGCCTGACGGACCTGATTCAATCCGCAATCAGCACCCAACTGGGAGAAGAAGTAGCGCTGTAATGGCGGGAGTCTACATTTCGTATCCGTTTTGTGCTCAAAAATGCACGTACTGTAATTTTGCTTCCGGCGTCCAGCCGCGCGAGTTGCGGGAAAAGTATCTGCCGGCACTTCATGCCGAGCTGGATTCGCATGAATGGGCGTGGACGCCGGAAACCGTCTATTTGGGAGGTGGCACGCCGAGTCAGCTGGCGCCCGATGCGCTGCAGCGTTTGCTGGACAAGATTCCTGGCCGGCCATGGATCGAAGCAGCCATCGAAGCCGCGCCGGGATCCATCACACCGGATGCCGCGCGTGCCTGGGCCGACAGCGGAATCAATCGAGTTTCGTTGGGCGTTCAATCGTTCGTTCCGCGCGAGTTGGCGCGAACCGGACGTAAGCACACGGCCGAGGTGGTGGCTCGCGATGTGGAGCTGCTGCGAAGTTGCGGCATCTCGAATCTCAATCTCGATCTGATCGCCGGGCTGCCCGGCCAGACGATGAAATCCTGGATCGAATCGCTCGATTGGATTGCGCGGCTGGATGCGCCGCATGTTTCCGTCTACATGCTGGAAGTGGACGAGGATAGCCGGCTGGGTCAAGAAGTATTGTTGAACGGGAAACGCTACGGCGCGCCGGATGTTCCCGGCGACGAACTCATTGTGGATATGTATGAGAAGGCTGTCGAAGAGCTGGGGCGTCTCGGAATCTTGCGCTACGAGATTTCGAATTTTGCCAGGCCGGGCTTCGAATCCGCGCACAATCTGAAATACTGGCGGCTCGAACCGTATGCGGGATTCGGCGCCGACGCCCATTCCTTCGACGGCACGCTGCGGTACCAAAACGTCGAGCAGGCTTCCGATTACGTCGACCTGTGGGAGCGCGGAAAATCGCCGCGAGTGGCCTCTACGCGCTCCAATGGCAGCGAGGAGAAATTCTTCGTGGGACTGCGGCTGAGTGAGGGCGTTCGTCCCGATGCGTCGGAATGGGAGCGGTACAAGAAACCGATTGAAGACTTTATCGCCGGCGGTTTGCTGGCTCGCGACGGCGACATCCTGCGCCTGACTGAACGCGGGGTTCTGGTTTCGAATGAAGTATTCGAGGAGTTCATCACCATTGAATAGGACGATCGATTTACGCAGCGATACCGTAACGCGGCCCACGTCGGAGATGCGCCGGGCGATGGCGGAAGCCGAGGTCGGAGACGATGTGTATCGCGAAGATCCGACCATCAACAAGCTGGAGCAGCGGGCCGCCGAAATCCTCGGCAAAGAGGCCGGTTTGTTTGTGCCTTCAGGCACCATGGGCAACACCATCGCCGTCAAAATTCACACGGAACACGGCCAGGAAGTGATCTGCGAATCGCACGCACACATTCTCGATTACGAGCTTGCGATGACGGCGTGGTTTTCCGGTTGTCTCGTCCGCCCGGTTTCGGGCGAGGGCGGTATTCTCAATTGGGCCAATATCCGCAAGAACATACGGAACTTCGGATCGCATAACGCTCCGACTTCTCTCATCGAAGTGGAGAACACTCATAACATGGGCGGCGGGACGGTGTATCCGATGTCCACTCTGAATGAGATCTGCGATGGTGCGCACGAACTCGGCTTGAAGGTTCATATGGACGGTGCCCGGATTTTCAATGCGGCTGCTTTTCTGGGCGAGCGTGTTTCTTATATAGCCGCCAAAGCCGATACCGTAATGTTCTGTCTGTCGAAAGGTCTCGGCGCGCCGGTAGGATCGATGCTGGTGGGCAAGGCCGATGCGATTGCCCGCGGGCGTTTGTATCGCAAGCGATTAGGCGGCGGAATGCGACAGGCGGGCGTTCTTGCGGCGGCCGGTTTGATCGCGCTTGAAAAGATGCCCGAGCGTCTTGGCGAGGATCACGCGAATGCGAAGTTTTTGGCGACGGAGCTGGCCGGGATGCCGGGCGTGCGAATCGATCCGGAGAAAGTGCAGACGAACATCGTCATTTTCGACATTTCGGAAACGGGATTTGTGTCGGCGGAACTCAGCAAAGCCCTTAAGGCGCGCGGGGTCCTGATGAATGGAATCTCGGCGGCCACGATGCGGGCAGTGACGCATTACGATGTCAGCCGGCAGGATTGCGAACAGGCTATTCAGGCGTTGTCCAGCGTTTTCGCCGACCGCCTTGCACAGAGCGCGTCAGCGCCCTCGCGCACCTGATCAGGCGTGAGGGAATCTCCGGGCATGCGAGCGCACCAGTTCGACAAATCCGGTCGCGACGGGATTTTTGTTGTCTGCACGCCAGGCCATCCAGACGGGGATGCCGGCCGAACGCACAGGCACGCAGTTCACCCCTTCGACAGGGATGGTGCGCGTGGAGGCGGCAGCCAATCCAATACCTAAACCAGCGCCGATCAGAGTGATCACGGTCTGGAATTCGTTGCCGGTATGAACGATGTTAGGACTGAAACCCGCTTCACGGCACGCCATGATGAGATGATCGAAATACGTGGGAGCCCAACTACGGTCCGGCAACACGAAGCGCTCATTTTCGAGATCGCTTAAGTCGAGCGCGTGCTTCTTAGCGAGCGCGTGGTTGGCTGGCAGCCACGCGACGATGCCATCGGTAAGCACCAGTTCGGTGGAAAGGTTCGCTTGATCGAACGGTGGAATCACGAATCCGACGTCAATAGAGCCCTCGCGCAGCATGTGTGATTGATCTTGCGGGATCAATTCGCGCAACCGGAAGTCGACACCGGGAAATTCTTTGCGGAACAGCGGCACCACTTTTGTCAGAACGCTCTGGATGGGCATCACACCAGCCCCCACCGTGAGATGGCCGCAATCGCGGCCGTCGGCGCGGCGCACGGCTCGCACCGCGCGCTCCACTTGTTCCATGGCGCTCCGCACCTCGACCAGGAACACTTGTCCGGCATAAGTGAGCTCTACGCGCCGGTTGGTTCGTTTGAATAACTGGACGCCCAATTCACGCTCGAGTTGCTGTATCTGCTGGCTCAACGGAGGCTGGGCCATGTTGAGTCGCCGAGCGGCCCGAGTAAAATTCAATTCCTCGGCAAGCGTCACGAAGTAACGCAGGTGGCGCAATTCCATATGGCTCTTTTGATTATGGGCTTATTGACGGATGAATGCAGGAGGTAAGGGGCCTGTGGATCGCATACGAACGGATCGACAGGCCCGGCTTCGCGGCCGGTGCCTGTCCGCGAAGCTATTTAGTATACACAGTATATATCAAAACAAGACCATTCATAGCTTGGGGGTCCAGAGGCATGCCCGGTGGTTGTAAAAGTTGTGTGAATCTGCTCCTTTTGTAGAGTCCCGCTGATACCATGGCCCCATGATTCTGAATGAAACGCTGAAAGTTCTGGCTATCGGATCGGCTCTCTTGCTGCCTGCGATGTTGTTAGCCGGTTCCGGTATTTACGAGTACACTCTGCCCTCAATCGACGGCAAACCTGCTCCGCTCGAACAATACAAGGGCAAGGTTCTGTTATTGGTCAACGTTGCGAGCAAGTGCGGTTTCACGCCGCAATATAAGGGACTCGAAGCGGTGTACGAAAAGTACAAGGACCAGGGACTGGTGGTAATCGGGTTCCCGGCCAACAACTTCATGTCGCAGGAGCCGGGTACCAACGAAGAGATAAAGTCATTCTGCTCCCGAACCTATAACGTGACCTTTCCCATGTACTCGAAGGTCTCAGTCAAAGGCGAGGACAAAACGGCGCTGTACCATTACCTGACCGAGCAGACGGACCCCAGCATCAAGGGCGAGATCAAGTGGAACTTCACGAAGTTTCTGGTCGACCGTAATGGCAATGTTGTCGCCCGCTTCGAACCGAAGGTGACTCCCGAAGATCCGCAAGTGACGGCCGCTATCGAAAAAGCGCTGCAAAATTAGTCCCGGGAACTTCCGGCAACACGCTGGTGTCCAACCTGGTTAGCCAGCTTGCGGCGTTGCCAATGACGTACGAATCGATCCGGGATGAAGCGCCTGCCGCTCAAGACGGCTACGATTCACGTCCGCCAGTTCTCGAAGCGGACCGCCTGACGAAATCGTATTCGAGCGTTGCGGCGGTGCGGGGTGTCAGTTTCAGCATTCGACCCGGCGGCATCCTCGGTTATCTTGGCCCCAACGGTTCCGGGAAAAGCACCACGGTCAAAATGCTCGCGGGATTACTGGAACCCACCACCGGCCAGGTTCTTTATCGCGGCCGCAACATCAATGACGATGTCGTGGCCTACAAGGCTCGGCTTGGATACGTGCCGGAGGAAGCGAACCTCTACACGTTTCTAACGGGATGGGAATACCTGGAGTTAGTCGGCACGCTTCGCGGCATACCGCGCTCGCGTTTAAAAGAGAAAGGCGAGTCGATGCTGAGGGATTTTGCGATGTTCCCACACCGCAACTCGCCGATTGCATCGTATTCAAAGGGAATGCGTCAGCGTATCCTGTTGATCGCGGCGATCATGCACGATCCCGAGGTTCTTATTCTCGACGAACCGTTTTCGGGACTCGATGTTTCCATGACCCTGGTCCTGCGATACGTGATCCGGCTTCTCGCGCAAAACGGCAAAGCCATCTTCTTCTGCTCGCCGGTGCTCGAAGTGGTAGAGAAGATCTGCACACACCTAGTCTTGCTGCGCAAGGGCGAGGTTGTCGCGTACGACGCAACGGATGAGATCAGAAACAAAGGACTGGCGCCCGCGCTCGAAGAAGCCTTCCTGCAATTAACGGAACATGTAGATGCCGACACGCTTGCAGCCAACATCGTCGCCGCTGTCCGGGCGCCTTGTAATTAGCGGTTTCGCCAAAACACTGCGCCTCCGATGGGCGGCGTTGCTCGAACGTCCCTTTCCGCGACTGGTGGCGCATTTCGCGTCCGCAATTCTTCAATCCGGGCAGGAATCCGGCGCCGCGGAGCTGAATCTCGGCATTGGCGGCATTCTCGCATTACTGGCGGCGCCGGGTGCATTCGCATCCCTGTTGCTTTTCCCGAAGTACTCGTCGTTTCTACGATGGCTGAGCGGCAGGCGTCGTTTCGATGTGTATTGGGCCTCTCTGCCCGAGAAGTACTTCTTCATTGTTCTTGCGATGGTGATCACCGGCGTCGTGGTGGCCGTGAAGTGGGACAAAATCTTCCCGAGCGGGCAGGATTATGCCAATCTCGCGCAACTCCCGTTGAAGTCGCGGACCATCTTTTTCGCGAATCTTTGCGCCATTGTTCTGCTCGCGACCATTTTTGCCGTCGACGTGAATGCCGCTTCGACATTGATGATGCCGGGGGTGGTGCTCTCCGAGCGCGGCACCTTCCTCGAATTGTTCGTGTTCATGGGCGTGCACGCGACCTGCGTCGTTCTCGCCAGTGCATTCACTTTCTTCTCTTGCTTCGCCCTGCTGGGCTTATTGATGTCCGCACTACCGAATCGCGTCTTCCGCCGGGTTTCGGTGTTCGTGCGGCTGACTCTCATCGTGGCTCTGATCGTCCTGCTCTGCACGAATTTTGCGGTCGTCCCCGCGATTCGCCAGCTGCCTTCCAACCCTCACTCGCTGGTGCGTTTTCTGCCGCCGGTCTGGTATCTCGGCCTGTATCAATCTCTGCAGGGGAGAACGAATCCTCCTCTTGTGGCCGCGGCATGGCTCGGTCTGAAAGCAGTCTTGGCCGCGTTTTTCCTGGCGCTGGCTTTCTCCACGTTGAGCTATCGCCGTTATTTTATGCGGATTCCGGAATCATTGATGGCCGGGCAATCTGCGAGCCGCTGGCATCTCGACTGGCTCGCGCCGCTTGCAGATCGCCTGTTTTTAAAAAGTCCCTTCCAACGCGCCTGTTACCGCTTTGGAATTCGCGCGCTGTTGCGTAGTGAGACCCATTCGATTCTGTTCGGCGCCTTCGCCGGGCTGGGACTTGTTGTGGCGTCCCTCCTGGCGATGTCTGCTCCGGCCGCGAACGCGGGGATAGCGCCCGATCCTCTTCCCAGTCCCGAAATCCTCGCCGCCCCATTAGCGCTGGCCTATTTCGTCATTCTGGGCATTCGATTCGTCCTCGAAGTGCCCGCGGGCCTGACCGCCAACTGGGTGTACCGGGTCATTCTCGATCGAAGTCCGCAAGAAACGAGCGGCGTGGCTCGAAAAATCATGCTCACATTTCTGACGCCCTTGGTTATCCTGCCTTGCGAGCTTGGTTATTCGTGGGCGTGGGGGCCTCGCGTAGGTCTGATGCATGCGGCGTACGTGCTCGTTTTGTCTGTGATGTTCACGGAAATCGTGCTCCTTCGCTTCCACAAGATTCCGTTCACTTGCACCCTGCCGCAGTTTCAGAATAATGCCATCATGCTGGTGTTCATCTACTTCATCGGATTCTTTCTGTTTACCAGCTTGGCCGCGAACGTTGAGCGTGCCATGTTTGTTCATCCCGCGCTCTTCCTTGCGCTGCCGGTGTTTGTTGGACTCGTGTGGGACACATTGCGCAGGATCCGGCGCGACACACCCGATATCGATATGGAATTGGTCTACGAGGAGACCACGCCCCGGGAGGTACAGACGCTCAATCTTTCGCGCGCGAATTGATTGGCGAATTCGGACGGCGTTTGTCTCCTTTCATGACCTTGACGATTACCTGAGTTTTCGGCGGCGCCGGTCCGCGCATCATTAGAGACCGATCGATTGCGAGTCCTATAAATTCGCGCAGATGCGGTTGCTTCAGATCTTCTGGGCTCGCGATGGTCAAATGCCGCACTTGGCTGCCTTTCCCGATTAATAAACGCCTCGGATCGGGCAGATCGGCGCCCCAATTGAATCCGAGATTGACGTGATCGCGATACACGGCGATGTGGCAGAACATTTCTTTGAGCCGTCCCGTGAAACTGAAGCCGATCGACACGGCGCTATAGGCGTCGTAAATAACTTCGATGGCAGTGGGAGCTTCCGCGATCATCATACGGCGGAGGGCGAGCGCCAGGGCTGAGACATTATCATCGTAGGCCTGCAGAAACTCGACCAATTGTGGAACAGGCGCTCTGACCGCTTTAGTTTTCGTAGGACTATCCCAGTTGTTTCCAATGTTATCAGGGCCGGTGTGGAAGACCGTTTTCGGAGGCGGTTCATATCCCCAGCCTCCCCGCCGATAAGTCCAGCTTGAAGCGTAGAAATAACGGGGAGTCTTATCAATGAACTGGTTCCGAAATCTGAGAATTGCCCCCAAACTGCAATTTGGATTTGCCGCCGTGACGCTGATTGCGGGCGTAATCGGGTGGTTGGGGTTGAGTGCGGTTGGCAGTGTTGACGAGAGTGGGCGCGCGATGTACCGCGATGAACTTATCCCGATCCGGGATCTTTCGTATGCCAACGCGGCGGTGCTCGACGCGCGGCAGAACGCCCGGGCCATGCTGTTGGCGAAAACAGTTCAGGAACGCCAGAAATGCGTGGAGAGCATCGAGGTGAACAAGAAAGAAACCGAAGATTACATCAGTGCCTATCTAAAAACATCGCCGTCCGCCCAGGCGCGTGAACTGCTCTCCAAATTTCAGAGCGAATACGGAACGTATCAGAGAGAACGCGTCAAGATTATCGATCTGGCGCTCCATATGGAGACCGAGAAAGCCCTGAAGCTCCAGGACGGTCTGGCCAAGGATGCGCAAGCAGCGGCGAGGAAGGCTCTTCGAGATCTTATAGAATTCAACGTCTCGGGCGCGGAGCAGCGCGACAAGGATAATGCTGCAATGGTCGGCGCCACCCGGACGAGAATCCTGTTGTTCATCGGGCTCGGGATGGCCATCGGAGTTGCACTGAGCATCTTGATTACCCGCATGATTGCCACGCCGGTTGGGAAGTTGACCGCGGCGGCAGACAAGCTCGCGTCGGGCGACGTGGACGTAAACGTCGAAATCCAAAGCAAGGACGAACTGGGTGTGCTCGCGGACTCTTTCCGTACGGTTTCGGGTTTGATCGCGGACCGCAGCCGGATTGCGCAGAAGATTGCGGCGGGGGATTTGAGAGCGAAGGTACGGGTGAAGTCGGACAAGGACATTCTCGGGCAAAGCCTGGCTCAAGTGATCGATTCAATGGAGACCGTTACGGCCGCGGCGGTTGAAATCGCGAAGGGTAATTTGACGGTCGAGATCAAGGAGCGCTCCGAGCACGACGAATTGATGCGGGCTCTGGCCGGGATGGTCCACGAACTCACGAAGACCGTGACGGCGATCAAGAGCGCGGCGAACGAGGTCGCGGCAGGGAGCCGCATGTTGAGCACCACCACGACACAGCTCTCGCAAGGCGCCAGCGAGCAGTCGGCGTCGGCCGAGGAGGCCTCGTCTTCGATGGAGCAGATGGTGTCGAACATTGCGCAGAGCGCCGACAATGCGCGGCAGACCGAAAAGATCGCGGCGCGATCCGCGGAAGACGCTCTCGGGGGAGGGAAGTCCGTCACGGAAGCTGTCGCGGCCATGAGGGTGATCGCAAGCAAGATTTCGATTATCGAGGAAATCGCGCGGCAGACTAATATGCTGGCATTGAATGCCGCGATCGAAGCCGCCCGGGCGGGAGAGCACGGGAAGGGGTTCGCGGTGGTGGCGGCCGAAGTCCGCAAACTCGCCGAGCGCAGCCAGCGCGCCGCGGCCGAGATCAATCAGCTTTCCGGATCCACGGTGAATGTGGCCGAGACCGCAGGCCAAATGCTCGATGCCCTGGTGCCCAATATCCGCAAGACCGCGGAACTGGTGCAGGAGATCAGCGCGGCGAGCAACGAACAGAATACTGGTGCGCAGCAGATCAACACGGCATTGCAGCAGTTGCAAACCGTAATCCAACAGAACGCGACTGCCGCGGAGGAGATGGCGGCCACCAGCGAAGAGCTTTCCGGACAGGCGGAACAAATGGTTCGCACTATCGAATTCTTTCGTGTCGCGGAAGGCTCCGGGGTCGGCGGGAGGGTCGGCGAAACAGGAAAAGAGATGCGCAACCTGGCCGCGGCGGTGTCGCACGCTCCGAGAAAGCCGGAACGGCGTCAGGTTGCATTGGCCTCGGACAAGGGTTCAGGCGGCCTTGATGAGGATTTTGAGCGGTTCTAATCGTTATGAATCCTGCTGTTATTTATCAGAGCCGTCTTGAAGCCGGGCCGCTCTCGGCGGCGGACTTTCGCAAGCTGCAGCAGTTGATCTATGCGGAGTGCGGCATAAACCTCGCGGCCGGCAAGCGGGTAATGGTCGAGGCGCGGCTCAGGAAACGCATGAAGGCTCTTGGCATTCCTTCGCTTCACGAATATTGCGGGTATCTGTTCAGCGAGGCGGGCCGGCAGGCAGAATTGGTCCTGATGATCGACGCGATCACAACCAACAAGACGGATTTTTTCCGCGAGCGCGGTCATTTTGAATATCTCGTCCGCGAAACATTACCGCTTCTCGAACGCGCCACCGGGGCAGGCGTCGGGCGACCGTGCGCGTTTTGGAGCGCCGGATGTTCCAGCGGTGAAGAGCCCTATACGCTCGCCATGGTGCTTTCCGAGTACAGCCGCGTCCATGAAGGTCCGGCGTGGTCCTTTTCCATCCTCGCGACTGATATTTCGACGCGCGTGCTGGAACACGCTCAATTGGGAATTTACAATGAGGATCTGGCCGCCCCCGTTCCTCCCGAATGCCGCAAGCGCTATTTATTGCGGAGCAAGGACCCGTCAAAACCGCTCGTCCGCGTCGTGCCGGAATTGCGTTCCAAAATCCAGTTTCGCAGGCTGAATTTCATGGACAGCGATTTTGGAATCAGCGATCCGCTGGACGTAGTTTTTTGCCGCAACGTCATCATCTACTTCGACCGCGAAATCCAGGAACGAGTTGTCGGCGCGATTGTCCGGCGGCTGCGCCCCGGTGGCTACCTGTTCATGGGACACTCGGAAACGCTCAACGGGCTGGAACTTCCGCTGACACCGGTGGCCGCGACGGTTTACAGGAGAATCGCGTGAACCTTGTGGCCAGACAAGTTCGAAGAATTGTTCTGCATCCGGGTGAGCTTTATTTCGGAGAGGGTCCGGCGATTGTCGAAACGGTTCTGGGCTCTTGTCTGAGCGTGGTACTGCGCAACCCGGTCTCGGGATTCGCGGCCATGTCGCACTGCATGCTTCCACATCGCGGGTCCGCGGCGAAAGCGCTCGCGGCCGATCCCGAAGCCTATAAGTACGTCGATAGCTGCATCCCAATGATGCTGCATTTGATGGCGGGCCATGGCGGCGTGGAGTCGCTCGAAGTGAAGGTCTTCGGAGGCGCCGACATGTTTCCGCCCTCGCTTGCTGGACGAGCCTCCGCGGTGGGCGCCGAGAACGCCGCGGTGGCTTTGGATCGGTTGCAGGCGCAAAATCTGCGGGTCCTGAGAAAGGACCTCGGGGGGACCAGGGGACGAAAAATCCGTTTCGACACGAAAACGGGAGACGTTTTTGTGAGGCATCTCCGTTCGGCACAGGTAGTGGCATGAGTTCGAAAAATCGCGTTCTTATCGTGGACGATTCCGCGCTGGTCCGCAACACTCTGACAGAAGTGCTGCGCACGGATCCCGAGATCGAGGTGATCGCTACGGCGTCCGATCCTTACATCGCGGCCAACAGGATGCAACACGAAGCTCCGGATGTGATCATTCTCGATATCGAGATGCCGCGCATGGATGGCTTGACATTTCTCAAGAAGATTATGTCCCAGCATCCGATTCCGGTGATCATCTGCTCTTCTCTCGCGCAGGAAGGCGCGGAGAGCACGCTGAAGGCGCTGGAGTATGGGGCGGTGGATATCGTCGCCAAGCCGAAACTGGGCACGAAGCAGTTTCTCGAAGAATCGCGCCAGCTTCTCTGCGACGCAGTGAAGGCCGCGGCCCATGCCCGCGTGCGGCGAATCTGCACGCCGGCAGCGGTCGCGCCCAAACTTACGGCCGACGCTGTCCTGCCACCTCCCATGGGGAAAGCCATGGCGGAGACTACGGAGCTCGTCATTCTGATTGGAGCCTCGACGGGCGGCACGGAGGCTTTGAGCCTGCTCTTGCAGCGGCAGCCGCCGGACACGCCGGGCATTGTGATCGTTCAGCATATGCCGGAGCATTTCACGAGGGCGTTTGCGAATCGCCTCGACACGCTATGCGCCATCACTGTGAAGGAAGCCGAGAATGGCGACCGGGTACTGCGCGGGCGCGCGCTCATCGCACCTGGCAATCATCACACGCTGCTCAAGCGCAGCGGCGCTCAATATTACGTCGAAGTCAAAGACGGTCCGCTGGTATGCCGGCATCGTCCTTCGGTCGACGTTCTCTTCCGCAGTGGGGCGCGATATGCCGGGCGCAACGCCGTGGGGGTAATTCTCACGGGAATGGGAGACGACGGCGCCAACGGCCTGCTCGAGATGAAAACCGCCGGTGCGAGCACGATCGCGCAGGATGAAAAGACATGTGTCGTGTTCGGGATGCCGCATGAAGCGATCAAACGGGGGGCGGCGGATCGCGTATTGCCGCTCGAGAGTATTGCTAGTACGCTGTGCTCTTACGCGTAAGTCCCCTGGGACATTCCATGAAAGCGATATCGAAAGCCCGTTTCCCGCCGAAAAGACAAATGACGAAGCAACAGGACGATTACGCATGAATATTCTCGTGGAAGTAGGTGAAACAGCGACCCGGATCGGGGCAGAAGGCGAAGTGGACCTAAACGTTGCCGGAGAGTTGAAGAATGCGTTGATACGGGCTTTGGAGGCGTCGCGCGGTGTCACCCTGGACCTTCGGCGGGCAACGGGGATCGATCTGTCCTGCACGCAATTGCTACTGGCTGCCTCGCGGGAGTTCCGGGTTGCCGGCTATTCGTTCACGATGGAAGACCCCGTGGGAACATTGGCGGCGGTCCTGTCGGAATACGGTTTCGAGGAGCCGCAATGAGCAAGACCATTCTCACGGTTGACGACTCCGCGAGCATTCGCCAGATGGTCTCATTCACGCTGAAGGGCGCCGGATACACGGTTGTCGAAGCCTGCCATGGTCAGGATGCGCTGGCGAAAATAAATCCCGCGGTGCGTCTCGTGATCACCGATTTGAACATGCCGGTGTTGGATGGTATCGGGCTGGTAAAGGGGCTACGCGCGAATCCTGTGTCGAAATATATTCCGATCATCGTGCTCACCACTGAATCGCAGGATACGAAGAAGCAGGAGGCGAAGGGCGCGGGGGCCACCGGCTGGATCGTAAAGCCGTTCAAGCCGGATCAACTATTGGCGGTCGTAAAGAAGGTGTTGGGATGAGCGAGAATCATCGCGCGGCTTATCGTGAAGAAGCGCAGGAACTGCTCGCGGGGCTGGAGCAGGCGCTTCTCGAGTTGGAGCAGAATCCGGGAGCCGAGGATCTGGTCGCTCAGATTTTCCGGGCCATGCATACTATCAAGGGTTCGGGCGCCATGTTCGGTTTTGACGATATCGCGGGATTCACACATCACGTCGAAACCACGTTCGACAAGGTGCGGCAGGGCAAGCTGCCAGTAACATCGAGCCTTATTAACCTGACGCTTGCCGCTCGCGATCACATTCAACGGCTTCTTGACCCGGGTGGCGAGACGGACGCGGAAGCAGGCGCGAAGATTCTCGAGGGATTTAGCAAGCTTGACGGAATCGCGGACGAAGATTCTGTCGATGAAAGACAAAAAAAAACCAGTGTCAGTCGCAATTGTGCTGACGAAGTTACGTTTCGCATCCGATTCCGGCCGCCCGCTAACGTTTTCTTAACGGGTACAAACCCGATGCTGCTGCTTCGGGAGTTGCGGGAGTTGGGAGATTGTACTGTCTTCGCCCATGCGGATGGCATCCCTGAATTGGAGGACATCGATTACGAGCAATGTTATACGTGGTGGGACATTGTATTGACCACCAACCGGCGGGAAGATGCGATTCACGATGTGTTTATTTTTGTGGAGCCGGATGCCGAACTGCTGATCGAGAGGATCGCCCCGGATGAAGACGGTGAGTGTCGCCCGCAGCGGCTCGGCGAGATACTCGCCGGGCGCGGCGATGCGAGCCCGGAGATTGTGGAACAAGTAGCGACGGCTCGTCCGCGTCTCGGCGAAGCTCTTATTGAGGCGCAAGCGGTGGAGAAAGGGGCTGTGTTATCGGCTCTGAAGGAACAGCAACACATGGAGGCGCGGCGCGCACAGAGCACGGAATCGAGTTCCAGCATTCGCGTACCAGCCGAGCGGCTCGACAGTCTGGTGAATGTTGTGGGGGAATTGGTCACAGTCCAAGCCCGCCTGACACAGTTGGCTGTTTCCTGCGGCGACCCGGAAGTGGCGTTCGTCGCCGAAGAGTTGGAACGGCTCACCGGCCGTCTCCGCGATAACACTATGAGCATCCGTATGCTGCCGATCGGAGCTACCTTCGGCCGTTTCCGTCGGGTCGTGCGGGACCTCGCGCGGGAGTTGCATAAAGAGATCGAGTTTGTGACCGAAGGTGGAGAGACGGAACTGGACAAGACCGTCATCGAGCAGCTCAACGATCCTCTGGTACACATGATTCGTAACTCGGCCGGGCATGGGATTGAAGATGTCGAGCAGCGCCTGGCATGCGGCAAACATGCCAAGGGAACCATTCGGCTTTCGGCCGTCCACTCCGGAGCGCACGTCCTGATTCGCATAGAAGACGATGGTGCGGGACTTGATCCGGAACGGATTCGCGCCAAAGCTATCGAACGGGGTTTGATCGCTCCGCAGGCCGAACTTAGCGAGAGCGAAGCGTTTTCACTCATCATGAAACCGGGTTTCTCGACCGCGGATGAAGTCACGTCCGTCTCCGGGCGAGGCGTCGGCATGGATGTCGTTCACCGCTCTATCGAAGGTCTGCGCGGCTCGATCGATATCGCAAGCGTCAAGGGGCGGGGAACCACCATCACTTTGAAATTGCCCTTGACGCTTGCAATTATCGATGGATTGCTTGTAACCGTTGGGTCGAGTTATTTCGTTCTCCCGGTGGCAAGCGTTCTCGAGTGTTTTGAGATTTCCCGCAAACAGATGCGCACCGCCAACGGCGGGAAGTTCGCCGCGGTTCGAGGAGAGATGGTTCCTTATATCGATCTGCGCGAATATCTGCGCATTGTCGAGAGCGAGCCGGAGCAATCGCAGGTAATGGTGGTCGAGACGCAGTGCGGAAAGTTCGGTTTTGTCGTCGATCACGTGATCGGGGATCATCAGACGGTGATTAAACGGCTGGGAGGCCTGTACAAGAACATCGACACGTTCTCCGGGGCGACTATTCTGGGCGATGGCACGGTGGCGCTTATTCTCGATCTCGAGAAGATGGCGCGTAGCTGTGTCGACCGGGAGCGGAATCGCGCGGCGTAAATGGTTCCAGTTTAAATTCCAGCGGTGATCAGGCGACCTAAACTACCTCGTAAGCACAAGCCGTCGGCTCGATCCGCGAAATATCGCGCGTTTAGTTCGGCGGAGCCCAAATCTTCGAGACGCCGGAACCCTAACGCCCGAAGCTTGGCAGAAAGACCGGCGGGCTCGAAGAAAAGTTGGAACGGTTCGCCGGCCAATGCGACCCGGCGCGCAAGAGCATCCAACGCGATTTGCTCTCGCAGATTAAGCGCGGATCTTGACACCGCGTAGTCGGACACGACACCGGGCTGTCGCCCCTCCGTTACCGTCGGGGTTCCGTAACGCAGTCCCGGATTTCACGATGTTACGGAACCGCGCGCGGGAAGCAAGCGGAGATCGCCGACGATTTTTTCACAGACCCGAGCGGGCGCGCCGCATCCCGACGCGCAGCGCGGTACGACTGGGTTTGAGATCGTACATCGAGACCGGCTAGCTGATGGCTGACAAGGAATAGCTCAAAGCAGGTACTGCTCCAAAGCGCCGCTCGCGGGAGTGAAACTCCATAACCGCTGCTTTCAGATCCGACGCGTCAAAGTCCGGCCACATGCGCGTGGTAAATACGAGTTCCGCGTAAGCGCATTCCCACAACAAAAAATCGCTCAGACGCTGTTCGCCGCCGGTGCGGATGAGAAGATCGACATCGGGGCCACCCAGGAGCTTTGAGACAGCTTCGCGCGTTCCTGCTTTGCGGAGCCGCTTGGCCGCTTCGAGGATAGCATCGCGGGATGAGTAATCGACCGCAATGCGCAGATGCAGCGTGGAGCAGTGCGCGGTCTCGCGTTCGGTGGACTCGATCGCCGGAAGCAGCATGCGAGGGAGCCGGTCGCGCCGTCCGATTACGGAAACGCGCATGTCTTTCTCTATGCAGCGTTCCCGCTCTTTGCGCAGATAGTTGTAGAACAGGTGCATCAACGCCGAAACTTCCGCCGGCGGCCGCTTCCAGTTATCCGAAGAGAACGCGTAAACGGTAACGGTACCCACCCCAAGCTCGGGCGCAGCCTCCACAGTGCGGCGTAAGGCTTCGGCACCAGCGCGATGACCGGCTATTCGCGGAAGGCCACGAGCGGTGGCCCAGCGACCATTGCCGTCCATAATGATCGCGGCATGCAACTTGCCGCTCTTTTCAGAAGTACTCTCTCGCATAAATTCACGGTTTCAAAAAAGGACTCAGCGTTCCCGCATCGCCCCGATCAAAGCCTCCATGTGGTTGAGATACTTTTCCAGCGCGTGGCGACCGGCGTCAGTCAGACGATACTCGGTTTTCGGCATGCGGCCCTCGAATGTCTTCGTGCAAGCAATGTAGTTGGCTTCTTCCAATTTGCGGGCGTGCACGCTGAGGTTGCCGTCGGTGGTGTGCAGCAGCTTCTTGAGCTCATTAAATGTCACGGAATCGTTGACGGCGAGCGCGCTGATGATACCCAGACGAATGCGCTCATGGATCAATCGGTCGAGATCCGGCAGCGTCTCGCCGCCGGGTTGCACGACGGCGCGCGGAGCGTTCGACGGCGCTTCCGGCGCGGGTTTACGGGCAGTGTTGTTCTTAGCCACCGTACCTCCTGGCGATAATGAATCCGAAAATGATGTGAAGGCCGCCGAACCCCCCCGCTAGAAAATAGCTGCTCCAGGAGAAAGGACAAAACATGGCCAGCGCTCCCAAGGCCATAAAACAGGTGCCCATTACGGGCACAATCCGGACAGAAAATGCGCCGCCGGTCACGATCCCCGTGCCGTACAGCAGCAGCCACATCCCGGGGATCGCACTCGTCAGCCCGGCCTTGTAGAGGACCAGAGTGAGCAGCGCCCCGACAATCAAAGGCGGCGCGAAGCTGAGGGCAAATTTGCGTGCCGGCGCTGAGAGCACCGGCTCGCCCGATAGATCGGATTTGTGCTTGACCGCGAGCGCGCCGACGCCCATCGCCACCATGCCTTCCGCAAACCAGATTGCAAGCCAGGTATCGGCACTGGACTGACCCGCGGCTAGCATCGCCGCCGCCAGAGCGGTAACACCCATTGCCACGCCGCCCCATCCCGGGACCGCTGTGAATTCGGATGCTTTGGCCATGGTCTCGCGGATGTATTGCAGATGGTCCATCGCACGGGCATGCATTTCGATCGGTTCATGCCGCGAGGAATCGATCGGTTGAACGGAAGCCATGGAATTGAGTATACGGCAACTACTTTGCGGTGTAAAGTACCTTTTTCAGGTATTGAATGCACTCTGCTTTCATCTGACACTTGAAGAGTGCATAGCGACGCTTTGACCATACCGCTGGCAATGCTCATTGTGTTCGGTTCAGCAAAGGTGCTGGCCGAGCTGTTTGAGCGCTTTGGACAGCCCGCGATCGTGGGTGAGATTGTAGCGGGCGTAATTGTCGGACCGGGAGCACTGGGTTGGATCGCACCGAATGACGTGCTGTCCGCGTTGGCGGAACTCGGCGTGATGTTCCTGCTTTTCCGCGTGGGACTGGAGGTGAAGCCGGCGGATCTGTTCCGCGTGGGCGGCATCGCCTCGCTCACCGCGGTTCTCGGCGTGGTGGCTCCGTTTTTCCTGGGATGGGGGATCATGGCCCTTTGGGGAGCGAGCCATCTCGAGGCGATTTTTGTGGGCGCGGCGATGGTGGCAACCTCAGTGGGAATCACGGCCCAGGTACTGCGTTCGAAGGGCCTCCTCAGCGATCAATCGAGCCGGATCATCCTGGCGGCCGCAGTCATCGACGACGTGCTCGGATTGATTGTGCTGGCCGTGGTCAGCGGCCTGGGCCGCGAGAAGCTGAACATTCTGGAGATTGTCCTGACGGCGGCGATGGCGATAGGCTTCACGCTGGTAATCGCCACGTTGGGAACCAAAACTGTTTCCGCATTTATACCGCGATTGCGAAAAAGCCTGGCGGTCGGCGAGGTCGAGTTTAATCTCGGACTGATTCTGTTATTCGGCTTGTCGGTTCTCGCCGTTTATGCAGGCGTTGCGGCTATTATCGGAGCGTTTCTGGCGGGCATGGCTCTCTCGGATACGGTCGAAGAGCGGGTGCTCGATCTAACGCATGGCGTCACAGAATTGCTGGTTCCCTTTTTCCTGGTGGGCATCGGCATGCATCTCGACCTGCATGTGTTCGCGCAACCTTCGATTCTGCTTCTCTGCGGGATCATATTCGTCGCAGCCGTTATTTCCAAACTGGTCGGGTGCGGCTTAGCTGTTGCGCGTCTCGGCTGGACCTCCATGCTGCGAGTAGGTTCCGGCATGGTTCCACGCGGCGAAGTTGGCATGGTGGTAGCGCAAATCGGACTCAGTATGGGTATTGTTCCGAAATCGGTCTACGCGGTAGTGGTGTTTATGGCAATCGCAACCACGTTGATCGCTCCGCCGATGCTCAACCTGGCGTTTCGAGGAGCAAAGCATGAGGCTCCGGTCGAGGACTTTGAATTGAGTTAGAATCCGCGCAGCCGATCGAGTTTGCGGCGATCGCGTTTCGACGGTTTCCCTTCGCGCGAGTTTTCGAAATGTGGCATCGCTTTGCGCTCTTCCACAAGCTTGAGGCGCAACTGCCGGCTCGCATCCGTTTCACGGTAAAGCGTCTGCGCTATCGGCGCGGGGCCTCGCATTTCGCTAAGACCCAGCACTTCCACTTGAAACTCGCCTCTGTCGTTCTTAACCTGCAGCAGGTCGCCGACCTTAACCTCGCGCGAAGGTTTGACTTGTTGTCCGTTGGACTCAATCCTGCCGAGTTCACAAGCCCGTGTGGCGAGCGAACGGGTTTTGAAAAATCGAGCAGCCCACAGCCACTTGTCCATTCGTACGCCGGTCATGATCTCATTCTCGTAATTCAGCGCGCGCCGGCGTGGAACGTTCCTACCTTAGTCAGATTCGCGCTATCGGTTCCAAGATAAATCGGGTAATCACCGGGCGCTATGCGCCAGGTGCTCAAACTGGCGTCCCAATAGCTAAGCGGATGAGAGGAGTCGTTCTCATCCACGGTGATGGTCACATGTTGCAGCGCGCCTGAATCGAGCAATACCTTTTGCCAGCCCACCAGCCGATTTGGCGTCTCGCCCCGCGCTGCCGCTAAACCCACGTAAACCTGCGCGACTTCCGCTCCAGCCACCTGGCCAGTGTTTTGAAGATCGAACGTGACCTGAAATCCGGCCGTGCCGGGGGCGGGATCGCTGATCTTCGCATTCGAGAGAGAAAATGTGGTGTACGACAGTCCAAATCCGAATGGAAACAGAGGTGTCATGTTTTTCGATTCGTACCACTTGTAGCCGACCAGCAGTCCTTCAAAATAGTCCACAGGGAACGGATTGCTGGAAGTACCCGGCGACGGAATCACCGGACGCGGCAGATCTGCGACGCTCGCGGGAAATGTCACAGGCAGCTTCCCCGATGGATTCACGGCGCCAAACAGAATATTCGCGATGGCCTCGCCGCCGCGCTGCCCGGGATACCAGGCCTCCAGCACGGCGCTGACGTTATTCAGCCATGGCATCACTTGCGGGCCGCCATTCTCTAACACAACGATCGTGTGCGGATTTGCCGCCGCTATAGCCGCGACAAGCGCGTCCTGGTCAACTGGCGAGGCGTCGGTAAGATCGGTAAAGTTCAATCCTGTCAGATCCATGCCTTCGCTGGTCCATTGACTCAGAAAAACAATCGCGACGTCGGAAGATTCGGCCAG
Source organism: Bryobacterales bacterium (assembly GCA_963802915.1). Classification (GTDB taxonomy): domain Bacteria; phylum Acidobacteriota; class Terriglobia; order Bryobacterales; family Bryobacteraceae; genus JAICMB01. The sequence continues at coordinate 182,266 of CAWDKQ010000012.1, read as the reverse complement.
TGAGGCTGCGCTTCCACTGTTTGTTCCGTCGTCGAAGCGCACCGTTGCTTGAGGCGCCTTGGCTTGGATCGCCTTCAACGGCGAAGAAGGGTCCCAGATCACAGGCGCCCAGCATGGTGGACAGGGATTGCTCTGAACCAATGCAGGACCTCCGGTTGGAGTGACCTGCGCCGATCCGCCGCCGGATAGCACTGCGATGTCGGCATGAGAGCCGATCACGGCAATCGACTTGATCGCCGACGGGCTCAGTGGAAGCTGCCCGCCTGCGTTCTTCAGCAGCACCGCGCCTTGCTCCTCAGCCTCCTGCGCCACAGACTGGTCCGTCGCGCTGTCAATTGGTTGCAGCGACTCCGGATAATCGAACAATCCTACTTCGAACATGGCACGCAATACGCGCTGAGCCATATTGTCGATTCGGGTTTGCGGCACTTGCCCGTTCTGTACCGCGGCGTTCAACCCCGCGAACCACGTGTTGTTCGGCTGCTCCTGGTCGAGACCGGCGAGCGCCGAAGCGTTTGTACTTTGCGACGCCCACCAGTCCGACATCACGTACCCTTTGAAGCCCCAATCGCCCTTGAGCACCTGATTCAGAAGATGAGGATTTTCGCACGAGTAAGTCTTGTTTACCTCGTTGTACGCGCACATGACGGATTGCACATTCGAATCTTTCACGCCGATCTCGAAGGCCAGCAGGTCACTCTCTCTGGCAGCTCGTTCATCGATCAGTGAATCGGCCGTGGCGCGGCCAGTCTCTTGATCGTTGAGCGCAAAATGCTTGATGCATCCGATAACGTGCTGGTCCTGCGTGCCGCGAATGTGGGCGGCGGCAATCCTGCCCGCCAATATCGGATCTTCGCCTTTGGTTTCGTATGTCCGGCCATCACGCGGCTCCCGGCCGATCAGATTAATGTTCCCGCCGAGGTTTAAATTCATGCCGTAGGCTCGCAGCTCGGCCCCAATTACGCGGCCGTACTTATATGCCTCGTTGACGTCCCACCCGGCGGCGCTCGCAAGGGCTGACGGCAGCGCGGTCGCTTGTCCGACGCCGTTGGCGACTCCGACGCTGCCATCGGCGATATAGAGATTGGGTATGCCCAGCCTTGGAATACCTGGAACGTATCCGCCGCCTCCGCGAGGCAGCGCCTGGCTCACGTAATCGGGTGTCGTCTCCGCGCCATGCAAGAGCTGGAGCTTTTCATCCTGGGTCATCTGCGCGATCAATGCGGCGGCGCGCTCATCCGACTCCGTCGCAGCCGTACGAGGCTGGACCGCCATCGTTGCGACGTTGGAGGTGAAGCCACCGATGGAGATCGTCACAGGCACCGCGTTTCCTGTTGATGAGCCGGCGGGAACCAGCGCGTTCACCACGTATTCACCCATCAAGTCCGGCACCAGGCCCGAAAACAGCACCTCGGCCGGCGCGCCGCCGATCGACACGCCGGGAGTGGTCGTGGTAACGGACAGCGTTGCTGCCGACGCGGGAGATCCCGTGGCCGGCCGGTTTGTGACTGCGCCCAACCCGGTACAGTAGATCGAAACGACAGTTTTCCCGGGAACCGCGGGATTCGAAGAATCAAACAGATTTGACGAACCGTCAACGATGAAGCCCTGTCCCGTACCTGGCCCGTTGGCGGTGAAGATGCCAGGAGCGAACGCGATCAGATCCACAGGTTGGGGATCGCTGGCTTGGCCGTCGACTGTAACGGTGACGGTGGTTTGCGATTTCCCCGACAACTCCCAGGGAATTTGGATACCGATTTGACTCCCTGAAATGTAGAAAATCGGAGCTGGCGGGCCGCCATCGAACTGCACGGAAACGTTGGCTCCGGGTGTGATCGTAAAAAATGGATTCCCGATTGTCACCGCGATGCTCCCTGGGGCCACGGACGCGCCATAGCTTGCTGCGTTAATGACCCCATCCGAGTTCTGCGCGCGGACCGTCATCTGTAAGGCCGCGAGCACGGCCGCCATTCGCATCACTTTATAGCAATCATTCATTCGATAGCGAAATCGAAAGCCGCGTTTATGTGCACGGCAGTCGTATTGATATATAGGATGCCATCGTATTCGAAAGTTGGCAGCATCTTCCAGTCGGGAAAGGCGAGTGGCAGCTCCGTGCATGCTAAACAGACTGTGGGCGAACCTTTTGCGATTTCCGAAAGCTGCGACGCCGCCCCGTCCAACTTGCCGAGTTGCAGATCTGCAATCAATTCGGCTGTCTTCGTTCTCACTGCCTCGTCGCGCGGACCGGAGGCTTGAATGCCACACTTCGCAAATTCCGCTCGAAATTTGGGCGATCGCATGGTCAAGTCAGTGCCCAGTATAAGCACCTTGCCGGCTCCGACATGGGCACTTTCCTTAGCTGCGGCCTCGAAGATGTTTATGACCGGGATCCTCAGACGGCGCACGATGGAGGTGAAGCGGTGATGAGGCGAATTACTCGCCATCACAGCGAAATCGACGCCGCTCGCCTCCAGACGCTGCAACGCCGCGCGATGGTAGTTATCGAATTGCGCCCAGGACTCTTCGTCGCCGTCGACGCCGAGATAGGAGACGGCCTTGTTCAGATCCAAGGATTCGATACTCATCTCGGGCGTCGAAAGGCGCTCTTGTTCGCTTCGAAGGCAGATCCCGGAGTAGTAATCGACTGTGGATCGCCAACCGACGCCACCCACAATCCCGATCTTCTTCATGGCGCCGCGAACATGGCGCTAATTTCGCGATAGTTGACAGCATCCTCCGCGAAAGTGAACGTGCCGTGCTCCCGCATCTCCCATGCCGCGCGAAGAAAAGCTCCGAGAGCCGCGCGTGAAAGAGCGCTGCCGACGCTGATTCGTTTGACGCCAATCACTGAGAGTTCCGCCAGACTCAGTTGAACTCCTTGCAATCCCATCACGACGTTCACAGGACGATCCAAGGAACTGACGACCGCGGATATATCGTCCTTACTGGTGAGCCCGGGCGCATAAAGAACATCGGCGCCCGCTTCCTGATAGGCCTGCAGACGCTTGACTGTGTCTCGCAGATCGGGCCGGCCAACCAGGTAGTTTTCGCAGCGCGCCGTCAGGGTGAACGTGAAGGGCAGAGAGTGAACTGCCTCCGCCGCGGCGCGGACCCGCTCCACCGCATGCTCGAATTCATAAACAGGATGGCCTGCTTGCCGGGACATATCTTCAATGGATCCGCCTGCAAGTCCGGCTACCGCGCCAAGCCGGATGGTTTCGGCGACAATTTCAGGCGTGTCTCCAAAACCATTCTCTAAATCGGCGCTAACCGGAAGGTCGGTAGCTGAGACGATGGCGCGAATGTGATTCATCATTTCATTGCGGCCGATCGTGTTGTCCTGTTTCCCGGCGGAGAAAGCATAGCCCGCGCTCGTGGTGGCCAGCGCCTCAAATCCGATTTGCGCCAGTAATCGCGCGGTGCCGATATCCCACGGGTTGGGAATGATAAAGGCCCGGTCACGCGCATGAAGAGCGCGAAACGCTCGTCCCTTTTCAGACTGCGTCAGCATGGTCCCGGTGCACCGTCTTTGAGCTTCGACGGAAGTTCGAAGGTTCCGTCCACCACTTCCACGAAGTTTCTCTCTTCGCGAAGAATAATTCGTTTGGTTTGTGCCATCGCAAAATTGTCTCTCGCTTCCGGATCCGACTTCAAGCGTGTCTTATAAGCTTCATAAGATGCGAGGCTATCGAATGCAATCAAACCCCAACCTACATAATTGGTGCCTTCATAAGGGAGGAAATATCCTATGAGATGGCCGCCGCAGCGGGGAATGATGCGGCCCCAATTCTCGGCATACTTCTTGAACGCTTCACGCTGCAACGGATCGATTTCATAGCGGATGATACACGTTATCGTCACTGGCATTCTCCTACTGGGCAGTATGCCAGTTGCAGGACATTGACACTTCGTTTACGATCAAACTATGAATGTCGACAACGCCGTCAGCGGGATTGCGGCGGCAATCGGAGAACCGGCGCGGGCGCGAATGCTTTACTATCTCGTCGACGGTCATGCGCGAACCAGCACCGAGCTTGCAATTGTGGCCGAGGTGAGTCCGTCAACGGCGAGCGTACACCTGAATCGGTTGAAGTCCGAGCATCTGGTTAAAGTGCATGTTCAGGGAAAGCATCGCTACTACAGTCTCGAAGGGCCGAACGTGGCCGATGTTTTAGAACGCCTGAGCGTTCTTGCCGGCGGGACTCGCGATAAATTCGTACCAAATACGCCCAGCCGGCTTCGCGCCGCGCGCACATGCTACGACCATATCGCCGGGACGTTGGGCGTCTCGCTCCACGATGGCTTCCAATCGCAAGGCTGGATCTCGCCGGGGAGGGATGATGCTTATAGTCTCACGCCACTTGGAGCGAAAGCGTTCGCGTCTCTCGGCATTGACCTTGGAGCCACTGGAGCGCTACGCCGCCGCTTTGCGTACGCTTGTCTCGATTGGAGTGAGCGGCGTCCTCACCTTGGCGGTGCGCTTGGCGCTGCCGTGTTGAAAGTCGCCCTGAAGAAGAAATGGGTGACGCAAGATCTCGATAGCCGGGCGCTCGGCATCACAAGTCTTGGCCGGCGGGAGATGGTGGCGCGATTCGGTTTTAGCCTTTGAGCCTTCGCCGACCACCTAAAATAGTATTTTCATGCGAATTGCGCTCGCACAGACGAACTCTACCGTCGGCGACCTCTCCGGAAACACGCGCGTCATCCTGAACTACACGCGCCAGGCGCACGAAGCGGGCGCAGACGTCGTTGTCTTCCCGGAACTCGCGATCACGGGCTATCCGCCCCGCGATCTTCTCGAAAAGCAGAGCTTTCTCGACCGCACCGAAGAGCATCTCCAACGGCTTGCCGCGGAAACGGCCGCTCTCAAACCCACCATCATTTGCGGCACCGTAACAACTACGGCAACGGCCACCGGCAACCTCCTCTATAACAGCGCGGCCGTGATTCGAGGCGGCATTGTCGAAGCCCGGCAGAATAAAATGCTGCTGCCAACCTACGACGTCTTCGACGAGACGCGCTACTTTCATCCCGCCGATAAGCAATGTCCGATTGAGATTTCAGGAACAAAGACGGCACTCACAGTCTGCGAGGATGCCTGGAACGACAAGCAATTCTGGGAGCGACGCCGCTACAGCCGCGACCCGGTGGAAGAACAGGCGCACGCTGGCGCCGGCATCTTCATCAGCATCAACGCTTCGCCATACAACATGGGCAAAAGGGCGCTACGTCGTGAAATCTTTCAGACTACGGCGCGCCACTTCCGAATGCCCATCGTTTACGTCAACCAGGTAGGTGGAAACGATCAGCTTGTTTTCGATGGCGCCAGTTTTGCCATGGACGCCGATGGCAATGTCATCGCATCGGCCAAATCCTTCGCCGAAGATCTCGTCTTGTTCGATAGCGATCGCATGACTGGCGACCAGCATGAGAATCTCCACGATGAATGCGAGGCGGTCTATGAAGCGCTGGTCCTCGGGACGCGAGACTACATTCGCAAGTGTGGATTCCGGCGAGTCCTTATCGGCCTGAGCGGCGGAATCGATTCCTCGCTCGTCGCAGCAATCGCCGTGGATGCCGTGGGACGCGAGAACGTCACGGGAATCGGAATGCCAGGTCCGTATTCTTCGGAACACAGCGTTTCCGATGCCCGCGATCTGGCACACAATCTCGGCATATCCTTCGATATTGTTCCAATAGGACAGGCTTACGACAGCTTCCTCAGTGTGCTCGATCCATTATTCGGCGCTCACGCGCGCGATGTCACTGAAGAGAATCTGCAATCACGACTTCGCGGCGTCACGCTCATGGCGCTCTCGAACAAATCCGGTGCTCTCGTCCTAACCACTGGGAACAAGAGCGAGCTCGCCGTCGGGTATTGCACGTTATACGGCGACATGTGCGGGGGGCTTGCCGTGATCAGCGATGTCCCCAAGGTGCTGGTTTATGAGCTTTCGCGAGTGGCGAATCGCCGGCATCCCGGGGCGATCCCGGAAAGTGTTTTCGAAAAACCACCGTCCGCCGAGTTGCGGCCCGATCAGAAAGATACTGATTCTCTACCCCCTTACGAAATCCTCGATCCGATCCTGCGCGCCTACGTCGAACAGTTCCAATCGCCGCTGCAGATCGCCGAATCTCAAAACGTACCGATCCAGCTCGTGCGCGAGATCATCAATAAGGTCGATCGAAACGAATACAAACGCCAGCAGGCCGCGCCGGGTCTGAAGGTGACAACCAAAGCGTTCGGCATCGGCCGCCGCTTTCCCATCGCACAAAGGTTCTACGAATGAAAAAGGCAGTAGGAGCCGCCGCGTTCTTCGCGATGGCTATGATCTCTACCTCGCAACCTCCTCCGCGAGAACAAGTTGGGCCTGTCCCTGGAGGATATTTGTTGAACAGCGGTTGGACCGTTCGCCCGGTAGGACAGCAGGTTCCGCTCGACACGTTCCCGATGTCCGCCGTAGTTGCGCAGAACGAACGTTTCATGATTGTTCTGAACGGTGGTTATCATGCACCCTCGTTGAGCGTCGTCGATCTGCAATCCGGAACAGTGACCAGCCGAACCTCCGTTCCCGACGCATGGCTCGGCATGGCTCTTTCGAAAGAAGGAAAAACGCTGTGGGTCAGCGGCGGCTCTACGGCTGGCATCTTCGAGTTCACTTTGAACGACAACGGCCAGATGCAGCCGTCGAGAACTTTTCAATTTGTCGAGCCGGCCAATCGCACTTGGCAGGATTTTATTGGCGATATCGCCGTTACTCCGGATGGCCGGCTTATTTACGCAGCCGACCTTTATCACGATCAGATCCTGATCGTGAATCCGCAGTCCGGCATTGTGATCGACAAATTCAAAACGTGCCGCAGACCGTACCGCATTCGCTTTCATCCCGATGGAAAGTCGCTGTTCGTGACCAGTTGGGCCGATGGCACTCTCAACCACTACCAGGCCGACAACGGAAACAAGCTCGAAACGATGCCAGTCGGATTGCATCCCACCGATATTCTTTGGCGTCCGACGCAGAACGGCGAGGAATCGGCGGACCCGAACGCGAGCTACACGGGACGCCTCTTCATCGCCGCCGCGAATACGAACAATGTGTACTCTATCGGCGTTACGGACACGAAGGACCTGCATCTGCTCGAAACGATTAATGTCGCGATGACGCCGATGCAGCCCATGGGCATGACCCCCACTGCCCTGGCGATGAGCCCGGACTTCAGCAAAATTTACGTCGTCTGCTCCGACGCCAACGTGGTCGGCGTGGTGGACGTCACGGAACCACGCAGCCATGTGCTCGGATTTATTCCCACCGGCTGGTATCCGACGGCCGTGAACGCCTTGGCCGATGGCCGCCTCGTTGTATTAAATGGCCGAGGATTGCGCAGTTATCCGAACCCCAACGGCCCCGGTCCGAATCGGCCCGGCCAATCCACTGAATTCGGGACGCAACGGTGTACAGTACGTCGGTGCCCTTCAAACGGGCACGGCATCCATCATTCCGACGATCACCGACGACGCCATCGACGGCTATACAAAGCAGGCCATGGCGAACTCTCCCTACGATGACAATAAGCTCGACGACCTGGGCCCGCTCGCCAAGCCCAGCGCCATCCCGACCGTTCCCGGCGGTCCCACGCCAATCGAGCACGTCATTTATATCGTCAAAGAAAATCGAACCTACGATCAGGTTCTTGGCGACATCGGCAAAGGCGAAAGCGAGCCCTCCCTCGCGCTGTTTAATGAAAAGGCGAGTCCGAACCACCACAAGCTCGCGCGGGAATTTGTTCTGCTCGACAATTTCTACGTCAATTCGGACGTGAGCGCCGATGGGCACAACTGGTCCACGGGGGCCATTGCCAACGACTATGTCCAAAAGCTCTGGCCAAACAGCTATGCCAAGCGTCGCCATCACTACGATTACGAAGAACAGGATCCGGCTTCTCCCGAACCCGCGGGCTATATCTGGACCGACGGCGGCGCAGCACGGGCTCAGCATCCGCAACTACGGCTATATGGCGAACAACCAGCCCAAAGCCGGGCGACGACGGCGTGCAAGTGGATTCGGTGCGTGACCCGATCCTCAGCCCCGACACGAACATGTCTTATCGTGGGTTCGACCTCGATTATCCCGACGTGAAGCGCGCACGGGTTTTCTTGAAGGACTTCGAGCAGTTCCAAGCGAACAATAACATGCCAAAGCTGATTGTGATGAGACTCGGCAACGATCACACATCCGGAGCGGCGCCGGGGAAAATCGCACCGCTCTCCTCATTCGCGGACAACGATTACGCGCTCGGAATGATTGTGAATGGCGTGTCGAACAGCCCGTTTTGGAAGAGCACAGCGATTTTTGTTCTCGAAGACGATGCTCAGAACGGACCGGATCACATCGATTCGCACCGGTCACCCGCGTTTGTAATTTCGCCGTACACGCATACCGCGAGCATCGATAGCACTATGTACAACACGACGTCGATGTTGCGTACCATCGAGTTGATTCTGGGATTACGCCCCATGACACAGTTCGACGCGGCGGCTCGCCCCATGTTCAACGCCTTCACAACCCAACCCAACCTGGTCACCTACGACGTCGAGCAGCCCCGCATCAACCTGGAAGAACGGAACCTCGCGGGTACCAGTGCCGGGAACTCGCAACGGCTCGACTTCACCGACGCGGACCGCGCCGACGACGACGAATTGAACGATATGCTTTGGCGCGCCATCCGCCATACCACTCCTCCCTCGCCCGTGCGGAGTTACTTTCGGCGGCAAGTAACCCATAATGTCAAACATCTTTCTCTGCTTCGTCTGGCACATGCACCAGCCGTTCTACAAGAACCTGGTGACGGGCGAGTATCGCCTGCCGTGGACGCGCATGCACGCGCTCAAGGACTATTACGGCATGGTGAAAATCCTCGAGGAGTTTCCGGAAATTCGCCAGACGTTCAACCTGGTCCCGTCGATGGCAGTCCAGATTGAGGATTATGCGAAAGGCACGGCTGCAGATCCGTTCCTGCGCATCGCCATGACTCGCACCGAGGAACTGACTGAGGAAGAGCAGGAATTTCTACTGAACTATTACTTTCACCTCACGCCGCAAATGATCGGCCGGTTTCCACGCTACCGCGAGTTGTACGACGCCTGGATAGTCTCGGGACGCGTTGCGAGCCGCGGGCGCCGCATTTTCGGCACTCGGGATCTGCGGGATCTGCAGGTGCTCTCGCAGCTTGCCTGGTTCGACGAAGAGTTCCTGGAGCACGATAGCGAAGTGGTGAGGTTGGTTAACAAGGGCCGCGACTACACTCGCGAAGATCAACTTCTAGCAGGCGAAAAGCAGATGGAAATCCTACGCTGCGTTCTGCCCGTCTATAAAGAATTCGCCGCGCGAGGACAGATCGAGATTTCCACCACACCGTTCTACCATCCCATCCTGCCGCTTCTTTGCGATTCGAACATCGCCGGCGTATCGCATCCTTATGTGCCACTACCGAGCCGGTTCTCTTATCCTCGAGATGCCCGCGAACAACTGCATCGCGCCAAGCGGTTCACGGAACGCGAGTTGGGTCAGACAAGTCTAGGACTCTGGCCGTCAGAGGGATCTGTTTCGGATGAAGTGCTGGCGATAGCGGCCGATGAAGGGTTTAAATGGATAGCCACGGACAACGGAGTGCTTGCGCGCACGCTACAACGTTCCGCGACTCCCGATGTTAGTTATCGCCCGTATATCTGGACCCAGCAAGGGCGAGAGATGCATGTTATTTTCCGCGACCATCATCTCAGCGACCTTATCGGTTTTGTGTATTCGAAAATGGGCGCGGCGGACGCAGCGGAGCATTTCTTGCATCACATCCGCATGAACTCGGCCAATTGCGGCGATGCCCTGGTTCCCATCATCCTCGATGGCGAGAACGCTTGGGAATACTACGATCGCAACGGCCGGCCCTTTTTGCGGGAACTATATTCGCGAATTACCGCCGATCCGCAAATGCACGCTCTTACGGTTTCGGAGTCTATCGGACGCGTGCCGGCTCATCAGATCGATCATATTTTTCCAGGTTCCTGGATCAACTCGAATTTTGACGTCTGGATTGGAGCCGAAGAGGACAATCGCGCCTGGGAGTTTCTTCTGCGCGCCCACCAAACCTACGATCAGTTCGCTGCTAACGTTTCGGAAGAGAAACGCAAGCTGGCCTATGAGGAATTGCTGATCGCGGAAGGCAGCGATTGGTGCTGGTGGTACGGGCCCGAGCATTCGATCCGACAATCGCCCGGATTTCGACCAACTCTATCGCGATCATCTGACCAATGTCTATCGCGCTCTCGGCGCCAGAGTTCCCGAGGAACTCGCCCGGCCGATTCTGAAGACGACGCGACAGGAGTTTAATGAGCCACCGGTCAGTCCGATTCGCGCCTGCATAGACGGCGAAGTCTCTTCTTACTACGAGTGGATGGGCGCCGGTCACTACCGCGTGGACCTGCGTTCCGGTTCGATGCACGGTCACATTCCGAGAGTCAACGATCTTATGTACGGCAGCGATGGCAGTCGCCTCTACCTGAGGCTGGATCTCGTCGCGGATGCTCAGTTCACTGAAATCAACCTGGGAACCGACAAGCTGTGTCTGCCGCTGCTTCACAATCCCGAAGCCGAAGTGGCGCGCGATAAAATTCTGGAGATTGGAATCCCGCTGAGCGCGCTGGGCGTGCATCGCGGCGACATGGTCCGCTTTCAACTCACACTCATGGACGATAGTCTGCCCCTGGACATAATTCCGCAACAGGGCTATATCGAATTCTCAACCGCGGATCCCACCGAATGAAGAGAGGAATTGTCCTCCTGCTGGCCTGCGCTGCAGTCCAGTTGTGTGGACAGTCCGATCTGCCGCCCGAGGTTCTACTTTTATCGAGAATTAAGCACCGCGCCGCGGCGGATCTTGCCCATCTCCCCAACGTTACCTGCCTCGAGAACATCGAACGCGCCAGCCGTCATTCACAATCGAAACCCTTCCACGTGCAGGACGTCGTAGAACTTGAGGTTGCGCGTGTCGGCGATGATGAACTGTTCTCCTGGCCCGGAGCGGCACATTTCGAAAACCGGCCGATCGCCGAGATAGTGGGAACCGGCCTGACCAGCAACGGCGAGTTCGAGTCCAACGCCCGTGCAGTGTTCGCTGGAGATTCGGCGGTGATTCGCTATTCCGGCGTGGAAGACGTTGGCGGACACCACGCCGCGCGCTTCGACTTCCTGATCTCTCCCGTCTTCTCCCACTGGACGGTAAACTTGAACGGCGCGAAAGGTCTCGTGGGGATGCGTGGATCGTTCTGGGCCGATACGACGTCCTTCGAGCTGCTGCGTCTAAGCGTCGAAGCCTCTGAAATTCCAATCGGACTGGAGATTCGGAGCGTACGTTCGGACATCGAATATGGGCGTATCCAAATCGGCTCGAACGAATTCCTCCTGCCCCGCAACGCGAACACATGGATGGTTAATGAAAGCGGAGCTGAAGTCCGCAACCGGATCGATTTTACGCACTGCCGCCAATACACAACTGAATCCGTTCTGTCGGCGAATGCCGCACCGCCGGAGGCAGCCGGCAACCCAACCCCTACTACGCCAACAATCGAGTTCACACTTCCGCCCGACCTGCTATGCGACTTGCGTCTGGAAACATCTGTTCGTACAAGCGAAGCAAAAGTTGGGGACGCGATTAGCGCAACTGTGACCTCCGATATCAAGCAGAACGGTAAGCTGCTAGTTCCAAAAGGTGCGACCGCGTCCGGACGGCTGCGCGTACTTCAGAAGGTGGAGGGGACCTACATCGCGGGTCTGGAGTTTACCGACCTGACGTTTGAGAACCAGCATGCCTTTTTTTACGCCATGCTCGTCTCCGCGGACCGGCGCTACGCCTCGCGTCAAGTCAAGTCGGAAAAACCCCACGAGTCCACGCCCACCTCCGTGACCTCGATCGTAGAGGTCGAAGTGCCACCCAATCTTCCGGGAGTCGGAACGTTCTTCCTCCCGGCCGAAGACCCTATGCTCCCGAAAGGCACGGCGATGGAATGGAAAACCGTGAGGCTCGGGAAGTAGCTTGAGAAAGTTGATCGTATTTGCCGCATTGATTGCGGTCGCTCAGCCGCGTATGACCGATCCGCGCGCGGCCGGGGTGCAGCAGAAAATCGACATCATACAATCCGGTAAGGCGAAGCCGGGATCGGTTTTCATTTTCAATGTCGGGGATCTGAACGTCTGGGCCCGCGCCAAGCTGCCGACCATCGTTCCCGAAGGAGTGCGGGATACACGGCTGGAATTGGGGAACGGCACGGCCACGGGTTATGCGACCGTCAATTTCCTGAAGGTTCGGCACGGAGAAGGCATCGAAACAGGCTGGTTCCTTTCCAAGCTGATCGACGGAGACAAGCCGGTGAAGGTGAGCGTACGGATTGAGTCGGCTCGCGGACGGGCTACGGTTTATCTCCAGCGCGTCGAGATCTCCGGACTGGCGGTCAGTGGATCGACGCTCGATTTTTTGATCGATAATTTCTTCAGACCCCTGTATCCCGAGGCGAAGATCAACCAGCCATTTGAACTGGAAGACAAGGTGGATCACCTTGAAATTCGACCGTTGGAAGCACGCGCAGTGATCAAGCGATAAGTCATGCTCTTTTATTTCGGAAAGCTCGCCGCGCTGGTTTTCGGACCGCTGGGACTGAGTCTCATCCTGCTGCTGATCGCGTTCTGGTTCTATCGCGTCAGGGCATTGGGACGATGGGCACTCGGCCTTGCCATTCTGATCTTGTGGTCGCTCAGCACGCGGTTTGTTTCGCAGTCGCTGTTGGGAGGGCTGGAAAATCGATTCGCCGGAAACACTGTGGAGAATGCGCCCCAAGCTCCCGCGATCGTAGTTCTAGGCGGTTTCATGCACACCGCCAACGCGGCTCATCCCCGCGGTGAGTTCACCGAAGCAGCCGACAGGTTGATGCAAGGCTTCCGTCTCTACCGTGCAGGCAAAGCGCCGCTAATCCTGGTGACCGGCGGTGAAGTTCCGATGTTCGGTTCCGGGGTTCAGACTGAAGCAGAGGCAGCTCGATCGATTTTGGAAGAATGGGGTGTTCCGGAATCGGCGATTCTCATCGAGACGCGCTCCAAGAACACGGAAGAGAACGCCCGCTTCTCGCGTGACGTGTTGGCCCAACGAGGAATCCATCGCGTGCTGCTGGTCACGTCTGCCTCGCATATGCCTCGCGCTTTGGGGTGTTTTCGGAAGATAGGATTCGATGTGAGCCCCTCGCCGGCTGATTATCTTACGGGCTGGCCGAAGGCGGATCTCCCGTTCCAGTTTCTGCCAGAGCCCGATGCCCTGAACAATTCAGCGATCGCGCTTCGGGAGTACGTGGGGCTCTTCGTTTACCGGATTCGCGGTTGGGCTTGAGCAGTAGCGATCTGGTAACGATCACGTAACGAAAAAACCGTTCAGAGGCTCAGTTCACTTATACTCTTAGGGTGCAGACCTACGATCTGGTTGTCATAGGGTCCGGGCCGGCAGGCCAACGGGCGGCTATCCAGGGTGCGAAATCCGGGAAGCGAGTCGCTGTAGTTGAACGCCGCGAAGTAGTGGGCGGCACCTGCATCAACACGGGCACCATTCCCAGTAAAACGATCCGGGAGGCTGTCTTACATCTCTCCGGTTATCTTTATCAGAACATCTACGGCGTCAATTATCGCGTCAAGGACAAGATCACGGTGAACGACCTGGCTTTCCGGGTCCAGCACGTGATCAAAACTGAAATCGACGTAATCGCGGCGCAGCTCTCACGCAACAACGTCGAGCTACTGACCGGCGTCGCCAGTTTCATAAACCCCAACACGATTCAAGTCGAGAATTCCCGCGGCGCCACGCAATATGGCGCCGAGTACGTCGTGATTGCCACCGGAACCAAGCCGGCGACCTCGTCCAAAGTACCGACCAATGGGAAAAATATTCTCGACAGCGATCAGGTCCTGATGATGCCGGAGATCCCGAAGACCCTCATCGTGGTCGGCGGCGGCGTGATCGGGGTCGAGTACACGTGTATGTTCGCGACTCTCGGAGTGCGCGTGATCCTAGTGGAGAAGCGCCCGCGACTCCTGGAGTTTGCCGATCAGGAAATGGTGGAAGCGCTCTCGTACCACTTGCGGGACAGCCGCGTCACCATGCGTCTGAACGAGGAGGTTCAGAGCGTGGAAGAGGGCCCAGGGGGCACCGTAGTCGCGAACCTCGAAAGCCGTAAGAAGCTGTCCGGCGATGCGCTGCTCTACGCCGTGGGTCGCCAGGGTAACGTCGACGAGCTGAATCTTAAAGCCGCCGGCATCGAATCCGATTCTCGCGGCCGCATCACCGTGGATAAAGACTACCGCACCAGCCAACCCCACGTTTACGCGGTTGGCGACGTGATCGGTTTTCCGAGCCTGGCGTCCGTTTCCATGGAACAGGGGCGCATCGCGGCAGCCAAGGCGTTTGGCATCGAGGTCCATTCTAACCCCGCCACATATCCGTACGGCATCTACACGATTCCCGAAATCTCTTTTATCGGCAAGACCGAAGAACAACTCACGGAGGAGGACGTTCCATACGAGGTCGGAGTGGCGTATTATCGTGAGATCGCGCGTGGGCAGATCCGCGGCGACACGACGGGCCGTTTGAAGATCATCTTCAACCGGGAGACGCACTTGATATTGGGCGTCCACATCATCGGCGAGGGCGCTTCCGAACTCCTGCACATCGGCCAGGCAGTGATGATTCTCGGCGGCACGGTGGATTACTTCGTCAACACAGTGTTCAACTATCCGACGCTGGCAGAATGCTACAAAGCAGCGGCGTTCAACGGTCTCAACAAGCTGTCCAAGTTCAGCACAGTTTAAATATGCGGCGAGCCATCGGAATTAAAACAGCGGAGCAGATCTCGATCGGTATCGTGGAAGACAACGAGTTAATTGGCGGCCTGCGTGTCTATCCCGAAAACGAGACGGCGGAAGACCTGGCGGGGATGCCGGCTGAGCAGATTGCTCACACGATCCGTCAACAGGCGGAAGCCGTGGCTAAAGGCGCCGAGATTGACGCCGTCGGGGTCGGAGTGCCGGGCATCGTACGCGGCGGTGTGATTGAGGAATCGCCGAACCTTCAGCAGTTGAAGGGATGCCGCATGCAGGAGCTGCTCGCGGCGGAGCTGCGCGAGGTTGGAATCGCGGCGCCGGTCTATCTCTACAACGATGCCGATATCGTGGCGACCGGATTAGCCGCGCGGCGAGGACAACTGGATAAACTGATTCGAGTCTGGACCCTGGGGCATGGAATCGGATTCGGCATCTACCCCAGCGGCGACGGCGTCTGGGAGGGTGGACACACGGTTGTTTCACTCGATCCGGCCGAGAAGTTTTGCGGCTGCGGAGGCGTGGGACATGTCGAAGGGATCATGGGACACCGCGCCATGAGGTTGCGCTTTCTGGACATGGAGCCGGACGAGATCTTCGAAAATGCAGCCCAGGGAGATCAGCGCTGCAAGGATTTTGTAAAGCTTTGGCATCGCGCGCTGGCGGCGGCGACGGCAAGCTCCATTCACATGGCAGGTCCGGGGAAATTCTTCATCACCGGCCATCACGCCAGGCATGTCGATTTGAACCGCCTGAATCAATACCTGCACGAGATGGTGAAAATGAGCCCACTGCAAGGATACGTCTTTGAGATCGTGCCGGGTGGCGAGGAAGTCGCTGTAATCGGGGCAGCGGTGAATGCGCTCCAGGAGCAGCCGTGAGCGATGGGCACTGCGACGTTTTCATAATTGGCGGCGGACAGGCGGGTATTCCGCTGGCAGGAGCCCTGGCGAGATCCGGCCGGCGCGTGGCTCTCGCGGAACGCAAGCACCTGGGCGGGTCGTGCATCAACTTCGGATGCACACCCACGAAAGCGGCCATCGCGTCGGCCCGCGTGGCGCATCTGGCTCGAAGGGCTAACGATTTCGGAATTCGAATTCCCATCGTTGAGGTCGATTTCCCAGCCGTGATCCGGCGGGCGCGCGGGATCGCGCAGCAATCGCGGGATGGTCTCGCAAGCAACTTCAGCGACAATCCTGAGCTGATCCGCGGCCACGCCCGTTTGCTGGGCCGTCGAGGATCCGCATTCGCCGTGAGCGTCGGCGACCGGGTCTTGACTGCCGACCAGGTGGTTCTCGATACCGGCACTCGCAGCGTGATCCCGAAAATCGAAGGACTCGATAAAATCGACTACCTGACTGCGGAGAACTGGCTGGACCATTTTGAACTTCCCGAGAGCCTCGCCATGATCGGCGGCGGTTATGTAGGACTCGAAATGGGCCAGTTCTACCGGCGCATGGGTAGCCAGGTCACGATCTGGCATCGCGGCCCACACATTGCGCCGCGCGAAGACGAGGACATCTCGACAGCGATGCAGACGTTTCTGGAACGCGAAGGTATCGAGTTCCGCCTCAACAGAGAGGCTGCGTCCATTGGCGAGCTGAATACGTCACATGTTTTCATCGGTGTTGGGCGGCGTCCGAATACGGACGATCTGGGGTTGGAAACGGTCGGCGTGGAGATGGAGCGGGGAATCCTGAAAGTAGATAAGCGGCTTGCTACGAATGTTCCCGGCATCTGGGCCGCCGGCGATATTCGCGGCGGGTTGATGTCGACTCATACTTCGTGGGACGACTATCGCGTTCTGGAATCGCAAATCGCCGGCGATGGGAAGCGCACCACGGATCGCGTGACCCCGTATGCGATGTTCGTCGATCCCGAACTGGGCCGCGTCGGCATAACGGAACGGGAGGCTAGGGAGCAGGGCCGCAAGTTCCGAGTGTCACGATTCGACATGGCGAAGAACGGCAAAGCCACCGAGATCGGCGAGACGGACGGCTTCATCAAAGTTTTAATTGAGGAAGGCACCGGCATGATTCTTGGCGCGGCCGTGCTTGCCACCGAGGGCGGCGAGCTGGTGCATATGTATATCGACATCATGAACGCGAAGGCCCCCGCGTCGGTGATTCAGAATGCTGTGCATATCCATCCGACGTTGGCTGAGGCGATTCAGAGCGCCGTGTCTTAAGGAGTGACAGGCCTAGTCCGATCAGTTCTGGTGAGCGCCGAACGAAGCCGTTTCACGAACAAACGCTAGATTGGTGCAACAGCGCTACAAGCACACCATCGACTGTCGCAAGCTGGTCACAATACCCCGAGGAACGGTCTCCGAGGCCTGCGCACGGCGGTTAAGCTCGATCCTGGCAAGACTTGTATCCTCGCGAAGAGTTCTCCAGCGCCGAGCACGAGAATTAGTCAGCTAGCTATAATCAGCCTTGAATCCTCAGGGCGATGAAATTGGCCAGGGCAAGAGCTGTCTGGTCACTAGGGTTGGGCTTACAAACGGGCCATTTGTATAAGGGCCATCTGGTCCCTTATTTTCATCAACTTGTCACCTCCCAGAGGCGCTAACGGTTCCATGCAATATTGCATATCAGAGATATTTCAGGTAAAATGGGCCTGTGGAGATTCCTAGACTTCATCACGGAGGACGGTCACAATCTGATCCAGGAGTGGTATGTTGCCCAGTCGCCAGCAGTGCAGGCCCAATTCGACGCCGCGCTCTTGATCTTGAACGCTAGCGTAAATTGGGAGGATCCCTACACAGAGGAATTCAAAGTGCTAACTGGAAGGCATACAGGATTAGGGGAAATTAGATTTCACATTTATACCTCAAGCCCTGGATCTAAGCGCCCGTACCGCCGGCGCTTCCGCCCTGTGGGCATCTGGCCTCCGACCATATACGGCGAATTCACAATGCTTCTAGGCTGCGAGAAGCGCAGAGGTACCTATAAGCCGCATGCTGCTTTTGACATCGCGCTGCGACTAAAAATTGATTTTGAGCAAGGAAGAGGTTCTGTCTGTGACCACATTTAAGGAGCTCTGGCAGAAATTCGCGAGGAGCAAGGAATATCGGGAGGAGTTCGTCGCGGCGCAGGTGAAACGCGGCGTTCCGTTTCAGATTAGGGCATTAATGAAACAACAGGGGATAACGCAAGAGATTCTAGCTGACCGTGCCGGTCTCAAGCAGGGAGTCGTTTCGCGGGCCGCGAACCCAGAGTATGGCAATTTAACACTTAATACTTTGATTCGTGTGGCGGCTGGATTCGATGTAGCTCTTATCCTTAAGTTTGTCCCATTCAGTGAACTCAATCGTTGGTTCACCAACTTATCTGAAGAGACTATGCAGGTCAAAACCTTCGAGCAGGAGAACGAGGCGTTGGAGAAGGAGTCGGGTGCGTCTCAGGACTTGGCGAAACCGAGGCGTCGTCGCTTCAAACCTGCTCGCCTTCGCGGTTCGAACCACATCCATAAGAGGAAATTAGCCGGACACCGCATTACGAGGGGGCATACTGGAACAAACGCTCTCGTGCGAAACGTTGTCGTGGCGGCGCCGTCGCCTAATTTCCGGAATGCAATCGGCAGTTATCGCAGTTAGGTAGGAGGCCAAGGGTCGATGGCGAAAGAACAAAAGGCAGTTACGAGCGCTGAACCTGATTTGAATCTCGACCTCAATTCGCTCCCGATTGAGGAGCCCGAGGAAGGCGTGTTTGCGGCTTATTCGAACGTAGTGAACATGGATTGGAGTCTGTACGATGTCAGACTACGTTTTTCGGAGCTCATGCAAGTTCCCAATGATGATTCTCCAAACTGGAAAAATCAGCACGGGATTCTGTTAGAGCGGGTCGCTGTAACAATGCCATGGCATCAGGCGAAATATCTGCGTGATCTGCTTTCTGGAGTCATTGCGAATTACGAGGCAATAAACGGGGAACTGAAGCCAATCAAGCTTCCAGCCGCGCCGAAGTGAGGACGCGGCTATCGTGGGACGACTATCGCGTTCTGGAATCGCAAATCGCCGGCGATGGGAAGCGCACCACGGATTCGCGTGACCCCGTATGCGATGTTCGTCGATCCCGAACTGGGCCGCGTCGGCATGACGGAACGGGAGGCTAAGGAGCAGGGTCGCAAGTTCCGAGTGTCACGATTCGACATGGCGAAGAACGGCAAAGCCACCGAGATCGGCGAGACGGACGGCTTCATCAAAGTTTTAATTGAGGAAGGCACTGGCATGATTCTCGGCGCGGCCGTGCTCGCTGCCGAAGGCGGCGAGCTTGTGCACATGTATATCGACATCATGAACGCGAAGGCCCCTGCGTCGGTGATTCAGAATGCTGTGCATATCCATCCGACGTTGGCTGAGGCGATTCAGAGCGCCGTTAGCTAGCTGACTGGAGCCTATGCCGCAGCGGGAGCGGACCGCGCCCGCGCGATGGCCGCCAGGAACTGCTTGGCCCGTTCTTCGAACACTTCGAACTTGCCAGCTTTGATTGTCGCCGCGTCGATCAGCTCGCCGCCGACGCCCACCGCACAAGCCCCAGCCTTCAAGAAATCGCCGCAAGTCTCCAGATTGACTCCGCCTGTCGGGACCATCTCGATTTGCGGGAATGGAGCCTTCAGCGCCTTGATATACTTGGCCCCCCCGACATTGCCGCATGGAAAGATCTTGATCGCGTCGGCGCCTGCCTCCCAGGCGGTCAGAACCTCGGTCGGCGTCAGAGCGCCGGGCATAATCGGCTTCGAGTAGCGCTTGGCGACCTCGATGGTGTTGAGCCTCAGGCACGGCGTCACGAAAAACTGGGCTCCGGCCAGCATGCAGATTCGCGCTGTTTCGGGATCGAGGACCGTCCCCGCTCCGAGCACGATCTGGTCACCAAATTGATCGGCCAGCTTCTCCAGAGCCTTAATCGCTCCCGGAACTGTCATCGTGATCTCCGCCGCGCGAATGCCACCGCGGTAAATCGCCTCGATCGCCTTAATCGCGCCTTCCGCGCTGTCCGTACGAACAATCGGAACGATGCCGATCTGAGTGATTGCTGAAAGAATCGCTTCTTTGGTCATCTCTTATCTGATAGTGGCACAGGAGGACGGCAGCCTTAACCAGTACTTTTGTCCTATCGGCATCGTCGCCCGCGACCCGCTCAGGGAAAACTTTGCGCCGCCTGGAACTACACAAACGCGCCCGTTCGTTCGATATAAGGGTTGGCGCCGTTACATGCGCCGGCATTGAGCGGGATCAGAAGTGAATTCATCGGCATTCAGCATTTCGACCATGCTGCTGGCAGCTTTCGCCTGCTGGGTGATCTTCCTCCGCAGCCGTCCCAACAGCAATGAAAGCAACGTTCCTCTGTTCTATTACGGGGTGATTGTATATTACGTTGTCACGTATGGGGATTGGACCAATCTCCCGCCGATCCTGGTGTACGTGTCGGGTGTGCTGGCCCTGCTGTTGCGCTTCGAGTTTATGAACAGCTCGTTCTCCAAAGCCGTCAGCGTGCTGGAATGCTGCGCATTGGCCGGAATCATTTACTTCAATTTCGCAACGGTATTCGGCTGGACGTAGGAACTACTTTTCTAACGGAAGCCCCGATTCCTGAAGCGCGCGCCATCCGCCATCGAGCGAGATAGCGTTCGAGTAACCCATTTTCTGCAGCGCGTCGGCCGCAAGCGCGGAACGAAAGCCCCCACCGCAGTAGAGCACGAGTTTGGAATCCTTATCGGGAACGGTCTTCTCGATATCGCGCTCGATGATTCCCTTGCCCAAATGCGAGGCTCCCTTAACATGACCGGCCGTCCACTCGCTTTCCTCGCGTACATCCACGAGAACGTGTGGATCGCCCGATGCAACCATGGCCTTGTACTGCCCGATGTCGATCTCTTTGACGCGGGATTTCGCATCGTTTACCAGGTTGAGGAAACCGTCGCTATGGTGCTTTGGCTGCGTACTCATAATCCGATACTCGTTTGACGTGGGCTCCGGCCTGCTGGAGTTTCGACTCGATTCTCTCATAACCGCGATCGATATGGTAGACGCGGTCGATCAAAGTTTCGCCTTTTGCGACCAGCGCGGCAAGTACCAGCGACGCGCTCGCCCGCAAGTCCGACGCGATCACTTGCGCACCCGACAGCCGCGGAACTCCGGCTACAATCGCCTGTCTTCCCTCCAACCGGATGTTCGCTCCCATGCGAGCGAGTTCCTGCGCGTGCATGAAGCGGTTTTCGAAAATCGTTTCGGTGATGAACGCGATTCCCTCCGCTCCCGTCATCATGGCCATGTACTGCGCCTGGAGATCCGTAGCGAAGCCGGGATATTCCTCGGTCGTGATGTCGGTCGCGCGGAGCCGGCCGGAACGCCTCACTCGCAGAGCGCCCTCACCCGCTTCCGTAACATCAGCCCCAGCCTGCCGCATCTTGACCGTCAGCGCGTGCAGATGTTCCGGGACGCACCCCTGAACCACGAGATCGCCTCCGGTCATGGCCCCGGCAATCAGGAATGTGCCGGCTTCAATCCGGTCCGGAATAATCGAGTGCTGCGCACCGTGAAGTTCTGCGACGCCACGGACTCGAATGGTCGAGGTGCCGGCGCCCTCAATCTGAGCGCCCATTTTTACAAGCAACGCAGCTAAGTCCTGCACTTCCGGCTCACGCGCCGCGTTCTCGATCACGGTTTCGCCCTCGGCGAGGGTGGCCGCCATCAGCAGATCCTCTGTTCCGGTCACGGTGATGCGATCGAAATGAACGTAGGTTCCGCGCAGCCCGCGAGGCGCTACTGCTTCCACGTAGCCGTGCTCGGTCCGTATCTCCGCGCCAAGCTGCTCGAGCGCCGAAACGTGAAGATTGATAGGACGCGATCCGATTGCGCAGCCGCCCGGCATGGATACTCGCGCGCGACCGGTGCGGGCGACCAGGGGACCCAATACAAGACTCGATGCGCGCATGGTCTTAACCAGGTCGTAAGGCGCCTCGGGCTTGTTCAGGGCGTCGGCACGAACGCTAACCTGCGCGCCGTTGATCTCGACCTTCGCACCTGTGTAGGAGAGCAGTTTCTCCATGGTGCGAATGTCGCGCACGCGCGGGATGCGATTCAGCTTCACCGGCTCTCGCGTGAGCAGACAAGCCGCCAGAGCGGGCAGCGCGGAGTTTTTCGCACCGCTGATGGGGATCTCGCCCTCCAACCGCGCTCCGCCTTGAATCAGTAGTTTTTCCATCAGATCTTCAAAGCCTCCCCGATCCGGCCCCCGGCGAGCGAGAGTTTAGCCTCCGCTGCTTCGCGGTCGATCGCCAAAACACCCATGACGATCGCCGTTTTCACTTTGCCACACGCTTGTGTCAACAGTTCCGCGGCCGTATCGTAAGGGAGTCCCGAAGCCTCGGCAACAATACGTTTCGCCCGATCCTCGAGTTTCTGATTCTTGGGCTGCACGTTCACCATGAGGTTTCCGTACACATATCCAGACCGGATCATCGTCGCTGTACTCAGCATATTAAGCACCAGCTTTGTTGCCGTACCCGCGCGCATCCTGGTCGAGCCGGCGATAATCTCGGGACCAGGAAGCGGCGTGATGGCAATATCGACGGATCGGGATAGTTCAGAATCGGGAGTACAACTGATGCCGATGGTCAGCGCGCCCATGCTACGGGCTTCCTGAATCGCGCCCAGGACGTAAGGCGTCCGGCCACTCGCGGCAATACCGACCAGAACATCGCGTGGGCGAAAGCCGTGCGATAACAGGTCGTGCTTGCCTAACTCCGGATCGTCCTCGCTCGCCTCAGTGGCTCGCGCCAGCGCTTTTTCGCCACCGGCGATTATGCCCTGCACCAGCTCGGGAGGAACATTAAAAGTCGGAGGGCACTCGGCGGCGTCCAAAACGCCGAGTCGTCCGCTGGTACCGGCGCCGATATAAAAAAGATGGCCCCCTTTTCCGATCGCGTCCACGATCCTGTCTACCGCCTTAGCGATCTGCGGGATCTCACGCGAGACTGCGGGAGCCACCTTGTGATCTTCGTCGTTGATGATTCTCAGGACTTCGGCCGTCGGCTTAGAATCAATTCCAACCGAGGCCGGGTTGGAGGACTCGGTAAGCAGTCGTTCCAGCATTTGCTTGCGCGCAGGTACTAGCCTGCCGCGATCAAGCGCTAAACGAGCTGCCGCAGCCGCAAGTGCTCTTCACGTTGGGATTGTTGAACTTGAAGCCTGAGCCCTCCAAGGTCTCGACGTAGTCCACTTCGGCTCCGTCCAGGTAAAGGAGGCTGGCTTGATCCACGAATACCTTCAACCCATCGTAGCTATAGGTCTTATCCAGCATGTTCGGTGTGTTCTCAAAGGCCATCGAATAGCTGAACCCGGAGCATCCACCGCCCACAACGGCGATGCGTAGCCCGGACGGTTTCGGCTCCTGGCTGTCGAGAATCTCCTTCACTTTCGTAACTGCGGTTTCGGTCAACGTAACCATGGGTTTTAGTATCTCCTGCGGAATTCGAGTCTAACCACCATTATTGCGTAAGGGACCTCTTAGGGCAACCCCTTCGCTTCCGGTACGCCGACTCGATCATCTCTTAGATGCTACACTCGGCCGTAGGATGCGAAATTCCGCCCGGCGCCGGTCTCTCTAAATGGCTGCAACCGCCTGTAAATTCGGCACGTCTTCAGGAGTGTATGGACGGCTTAAGCAGCGTTCTTCCCTTCCCCGTCTCCGGCGAGCCAACCCGGACCAAGACCAGAGTGGATCACAGGAGTACTGAAGAAGCGGCGCTCGTCCGCCGCGTTCAGGCCCATGACGAGATTGCCTTCCGCGAAATCGTGGAACGCTACCAAGCCAAAGTTTTTTCTATCATTTTCGGCATCCTCCGCAATCACAACGATGCCGAGGATATCGCGCAGCAGGTGTTCGCGAAGATCTACTTTTCGATCAAGAACTTCGACTTCCGCAGTTCTCTGCTGACCTGGATTTATAAGATCACGGTCAACGAGTGCTACGATTATCTCCGGAAAAAACGTGTTCGCAAGTTGGTGTATGAGAGCGACTTCTCCGAAGAGGATGCTCTCCGCATGGAAAATAGCGAGACGGTAATCGACCACGGACAGCCCATGGACACCAGGCTCGCTCAGCGGGACCTGGTACTTAAGCTTCTGGACAAGCTATCCGAAGAAGATAGAACCTTGCTTCTGTTGAAAGAAGTTGAGGGACACTCCGTGGAAGAGTTGTCGCAGATGACCAGCATGAACGAGAATACAATCAAAGTGAAGCTTTTCCGGGCGCGCCAGAAGCTCGTGAAAGCGGCGCAGCGCATCAATCGAGGATCCGGTTCGACCGGTTCCGGGACTGGCAATATTTAGCAGTCGCCACCGGACGTTAGATCCGGGGCGTAGGGTTCTTTTTGAGGGAATGTTATGCATCAGCCTGTCAAGGACAACCTTGAAGAGTATCTCAGGGGTGTTAGTGGGAAGTTTAGCCGGGCGATCCCGGAAGATATGGAAGCGCATCTTAACTCCTGCCGCGAATGCGCCAATGAGTTGAGCGAACTGGAGTTGCAATCCGCCGCTCTGCAATCTTTGCGAGTCTCCGATGGACTGGAACTGCGAGCCGGGTTCTATGCGCGCGTTATGCAGCGTATCGACGACGCTCGCGCCAGCAACTCCGTGTGGGCCGCGTTTCTTGAACCGGTCTTCGCCAAGCGCCTTTTCTATGCCTCCGCGACCCTTGTCTTGCTGCTCGGTGGTTACCTGATTTCTAGCGAAACGGCAGACCGAGGGTTTACGGTAGACGCGAACCCTCCGGTAGTCACGATGGTGGACAAAGCTCCAGCTCCCGACATTTCGCCCATCGTGACGAGCGATGATGTGGACAACGCCACGACTCCTCAGGAACGTGACGCGGTTCTCGTGAATCTCGCTAGTTACCAGCAATAGCGCCTAGAATGTTCGACACCGATCGGCCCTCGTGGCAGAATCCGCGCGTATTAGCAATACTGCTTGTGGTGTTCCTTTCTGGTGCGGTAGCGGGCGCAGTGATAATGCGGGCTGGGCTCTATTACCGGTTTCACCGAAGCGCCGCGTTCAAGAATGAGGCGATGCTCTCTTACTCGAATTTGACGAAGGAGCTCAACCTAACGCCCCAGCAGCGCCAGCAGCTGAAGACAATACTGGACGACTACGCCCGTTATCATCAAGATCTTCAAGCCCAATTGGACGACTGGAAGGCAACCGGCAAGAATCAAATCCTACGCATTCTAGATCCGGATCAGCGCGCCCGTTTCGAAGAGCTTACAAAAGAGTGAAAGGCCTCTTTCACGCCGATCTGACTATTGCATTCCATTTCCGGCGGTGTTATTCTGGCCTTGGACGTGGATTGATTTAGGTTCCGTTCTCGGTCGGAATCTGGCTACTTGCAACCACGCTAAAAAGTGCTAAAGGCGAGTCGGTCTTCACGAATCTAAGCCCTCTGTGGCCTCGCCCAGAGGGTTTTTTTATGGGCCGGATCGCTAGGAAAGGATCTGGACAGATGAGCTCAACCCCCGCTCTCTTCGGCTCCGAAGGGGAACTCGTTTTGCTGCAAGTTTCCGTCGAGCCCAGGTTATTGGAAACTCTTCTCGACGTGCTTTCGCGTCTCGACTTCCCGGTGAACCCGGAACTCTCACATAAACCCAATTCAGTCTCAGTCGAGTTTCCGGCTTGGTCGGGGCGCGTGGATGAAGTTCGTAAGCTTTTGAAACAGTGGGGCTTTAGCTCCGACTGTCTAAGCCTTCACCAAGCCCTGAATACTTAGCTCTGAGGCTTGCATCGCTTCGCCGCGAGCCGCTTCTCAAGTGCCGCCATGAGCCGATCGTGGACCTCGTTTGGCATGGTCTGCGGCTCCATGCCTTTGTAGACCTGGATCGTTCTCTTAGTAGTGTCGAAAATCACAAAGCAGTTGGGACAGTTGTTGACATGCGTCTCAAGCTTACGTCGAAGCTCCGCGTCGATGTCTTCATCCAGATACTGGCTCAGCTCCTGCACAAATTCTTTACAGGTAAGCAAAAACGTCGTCCCCTTTCCGCTTGAAGAAACGAGTCAGCCTTTCGCGAAGTTGCAGGCGTGCCCGTAGCAGCCTGCTCTTCACAGCCGGGATTGAAATCCCGAGTGCTTCCGCGGTTTCTTCCGTACTCAGTTCTTCGATGTCTCTTAATGCGAAAACGGTTCGAAAAGCTGGTTTTAGCCCTTGGACGGCTTCATCCAGGATTTGGCTGAGCTCCTCGCGCGAGTACTTCTGTTCCGGATTCTCGTCCCATACAGCAATCTCCCGGACCACGGTGTCTTCTCCCGTGTCCACGGGTTCATCGAGCGGGACTGTGCGGTCCGATTTGCGCTTGCGGAGCTTCATCAGGGACTCGTTCACCGCAATGCGCACGATCCAGGTATAGAACTTCGACTGACCCTGAAAATCGGGCAAATGTTCAAAGGCCTTCAGGAACGTTTCCTGAAGGACGTCCTCGGCGTCTTCGTCGTTTTGGGTGATGTGCTTTGCGAGCCGGAAAATCTTGCGTTCGTAACGGCCGACAAGCTCGTTGTATGCCGCGGCATCGCCCTCGCGGGCTCGCGCCACCAACGCTGCTTCGTCAAAAACGCCCGGCTCAGTAGTCGCAGGCATTACGGGAATATGGTAGCGCAGCTAGTTCCCGGTTCTCTCGATTGCGGTGTCACTTGACACTTTCTTGACCACCGCGAGCAGGCTTCCGCCCAACCTCATCGACCGGCCCGACCGGATCAGATCCACCTCACGATCCAACAAAGCCTGGAAAGCCGACTGAATAGGTCCGATTGATATTCGATGATCCGAGCTGGTTCGATTCACACGATCCTGTTCGGAGCGCCGCATTCCGAGCTTATACGGCAACGTACGCAGCATGAGTATCGGAAGTGGCAGAAACCGGAAGAAATAGGTTATGTACTCTACCTGAAGCCCAGCCCGCTCCAGCAAACCTCGTAAGCCGGCCATCGTGTAACGCCGAAGATGCCCCGCTTCGTTGTCTTCCTGAGACCACAGGAACCAAAATGCCGGGACAGTCACATAGAACCGTCCACCTGGAATGAGAGCTCGTTCGATGGCTTCGACGAACGCTAAATCGTCACGAATGTGCTCGACGACATCGAAAGCGCCAGCGGCGGGAATGCTCCCTGCCGAAAAACCGGCACCCTCAAACGTAGAACATACAATCCGTTCGATCCCCCTCCGACGTGCGTTCGCCGCGCCGCGGGGTCCGGGTTCCAACAGCACTACGGGCCAACCGGCATTCTGAATCGCTCGCGAGACATATCCATTGCCGCCGCCAATATCCCAAAACAACCCGCCTGGCGGGAACCGGCCCATAGCCGCTAAGAGGCATCCATTACGGTGTTGAAACCAGAACGAAGTGTCTTCTATTTCGAAGCAAAGATCGTTCCCGTGGTCGGGGTAGGAGACGGTCGAAGCAGTCCTGGAGACCCAGATTTCATCGTCACCCGGCTCAATGTTTGCCGCGATGTCGCCAAGGTTCATCTAATGTCCCAGTCTTGCACACGAGCAATGAACAACAAGCCTTGCTAACCTGAAGTTTAATGAGCCAGAGCATTACTATTACTCTGCCTGATGGCAGCCAGCAGACCGTGCCAGCGGGATCCAAGCCGATCGACGTTGCCAGGTCGATAAGTCCCCGCCTCGCCGACGACGCCGTGGTCGCGCGTGTTAACGGAGAAATGTACGATCTGACGCGGCCGCTGGAGCACGACGCCACTTTGCAAGTGTTGACCTCCAAGAATCCCGAGGCGCTCCAGGTTTATCGGCACTCCACCGCGCATTTGCTGGCCGCCGCCGTGCTCGAGCTCTATCCCGAAACGAAACTCGGTATCGGACCTCCCACCGACACCGGCTTCTATTACGATTTCCAGCGCGACACGGCCTTTACGCCCGAAGATCTCGAAAAGATCGAGGCACGCATGTGGGAACTCCAGGCCAAGGGACTTCCCTATGAACGCGTCATGACGCGCAAAGACGAGGGTCTGAAAAAATATGATGACGACTGGATGAAAGTCCAGCTCATCGAAGAAAAGGCCGACGATGTTTTTTCCGAATACACCCTCGGTCCTAATTTCATCGACTTTTGCCGCGGACCTCACGTCCCTTCCACCTCGCGCATCAAGGCGTTCAAGCTGCTCTCGGTTGCCGGCGCTTACTGGAAAGGCGATGAGCACAACGCCCGCTTGCAACGCATCTACGGCACGGCGTTCTTTTCTAAGAAAGAGCTCGACGCTTACCTCCAGCAAGTCGAGGAAGCGAAAAAGCGCGACCATCGCAAGCTGGGTCAGGAACTCGATCTCTTCAGCATCCAGGAACTCGCCGGTCCCGGTCTGATTTTCTTCCACCCCAAAGGCGGACGCATCCGCAAAATCCTGGAAGACTGGATGCGCGATCAGTATCTGAAGCGCGGTTATTCGCTCGTCTACACGCCGCACGTCATGCGCCGGGAGCTTTGGAAAACCTCCGGGCATGCGAATTTTTACGCGGACAACATGTTCAAGCCGATGGAACTGGATGACGCCGAGTACCAGCTCAAGCCAATGAACTGTCCCGGCCACATCCTGATTTACGCCGACAAAGCGCACAGCTATCGCGATCTGCCCGTGCGGCTCGGCGAACTCGGCACCGTTTACCGGTATGAGCGTTCAGGAGTCATGCATGGGCTGATGCGCGTTCGTGGATTCACGCAGGATGACGCCCACATTTTCTGCACTCCGGACCAGATCGAGGACGAAATCGTAAGTTGTCTCGAGTTCGCCACCGACACGCTGAAAACCTATGGGTTTACGGATTATCACGCCGAGATCTCGACTTGGGATGGCGGCGCGAGCGGCAAATACGACGGCGCGCCGGAACAATGGGCGCTCGCTGAAACCGCGCTGCAAAAGGCTGTCGATCGCCTTCAGATCAAAGCGAGCGTGGTGCGGGATGAAGCGGCCTTTTACGGACCAAAAATCGATGTCAAATTGGTGGATGCCATCGGACGACCCTGGCAGCTCTCAACCGTCCAGTTCGATTTCACTCTGCCTCGCAAGTTCAATCTCGAGTACATAGCCGAAGACGGTAAGAAGCATCAGCCCTTGATGGTCCATCGTGCCCTTTACGGTTCGGTGGAGCGCTTTTTCGGAATTCTTGTGGAACACTACGCCGGTGCATTTCCTGTCTGGCTCGCCCCGGTGCAGGCCATTGTTCTGCCGATCACCGATCGCCAGATCGAATTCGCCAACCAGGTGAAGGAGCGCTTGGACGCAGCCGATATTCGCGTGACCGTTGACGACCGCAAGGAGAAAGTGAATTTAAAGATTAGGGAAGCGCAGCTTCAGAAGATCCCCTTCATGCTCGTGGTTGGCGACCGTGAAGCGCAGAACGACTCGGTGTCGGTTCGCAACAGAAAGCACGGCGATCAGGGCGTCAAGCGGATCGATGACTTTCTCGCCGACATCAAGCAGTTGATCGAAACCAAAGCTCCGTCCGAATGAGCCTTGTTGCCGCTGCGTTGGCATGCATCCTGGCGGGCTCGCTTGTTTATTGTGTCCTGCTTCTGCTTGCGGTACGCGATTACCTCGGCAAACCAGCGCCAACGGAACGCGCCATTCCGCCGGGCATTAGCGTTCTGAAGCCCTTAGCCGGCCGCGATCTCGGTCTCGCGGATAATTTGCGCAGCTTCTTCGTCCAGGACTACCGCGACTTCGATCTTCTCTTCGCTGTCCGATGCTATGACGATCCCGCGGTCGAGGTCGTTCGCAGGCTTCAATCCGAGTTCCCGAACATTCCCTCGCGTTTAATCGTAACTGGCGAACCGCCCTACGCGAACGCTAAAGTCTATAGTCTCGAGCGCATGCTCGCCGAGGCACGCAACGACCTGATCGTAATGAGCGACAGCGACGTCCGGGTCGATAGTACTTTCCTGAAAAGGGTTGCGGCGGAGATGGAGGATGAAACCATAGCTCTCGCCTCCTGCCCGTATCGCGCCGTCGGAATACCTGGTTTCTGGTCCGCGCTCGAGGCGGAGGGCCTTAACACAGAGTTTCTTGCGGGCCTCCTGGTCGCGCGCCTGGTGGAAGGCGTCAAGTTTGGAGTGGGTCCTACCATGATCGTCCGCAAGTCTGTCCTGAAGGCGGTCGGCGGATTCGATCCGTTCAAGGATTATCTGGCGGAAGATTTCATGATCGGCAAAGTGATCGCGGACGAGGGCTATGGCGTGATCCTTTCCCGAAACATTGTCGAGCATCGTATCGGAAGCCAGGACATGCATTTAAATTTCGTCCACCGATTGCGCTGGAACCGCAGCACGCGACGCTCGCGCCCGGCCGGGTACATTGGCCAGGTATTCACGAATCCTTTGCCGATTGCGATTCTCACCGTCGCCTCGGAACCCTCCTGGTGGCCCATCCTCATTCCGACCCTTGTTTTTCGCGGTCTCGCCGCATGGTCTACGTCGAAAACGGTTTTGGGATGCCGGCCGAATTGGTCGCGAGTTTCGCTGCAGGATATTCTTAGCTTCGCCTTCTGGATCGTGGGATTTTTTGGGAATACGATCGTCTGGCGTGGCCGCCAATACAAGCTCATGCCTGATGGCCGTTTTGAGAATTCGAAAACAGAACGTACGACAAATGTTTCTGTTTAGCCGTCATTCAAAATTACAAGTCGGGAAAAAACGCATGAAAAACGGGCAACTCGGGTAAAAACTACCTCCATATCTTACAACTTCATTAATTCACAAAGACTTACGATGATTCCGGGCTTTGGAACGTTGGTTGCAACTTCAGTTACATTTCCATGGGTGTAATCGGACGTCCAATCGAAGTGTTACTGGTTGAGGACAACCCCGCCGATGTCCGCCTGACTGAGGAAGCCTTCAAAGAAGGCCGCGTCGTTAACCACCTCAGCGTCGTCAGTGATGGCGTGGAGGCGACGGAATTTCTTCATCGAACCGGGAAATATACGGCTGCGCCACGCCCGGACTTGATCCTGCTCGACCTCAATTTGCCGCGCAAGAGCGGGCGTGAGGTACTGCAGGAAGTCAAAGCCGATCCGCTGCTGCGCCGCATTCCGGTGATGATTCTGACAACATCGAATGCCGCTCAGGATCTGCATCGAGCCTACAACTTGCATGCAAATTGTTACATAGCTAAACCTGTGGATTTCGATCAGTTCTTGAGCGTTGTGCGCGCCATCGAACACTTTTGGTTTAACATCGTGACGCTGCCAGTCAAATGACCGGTTTGAGATGGGGGACAATAGAAGAGCATGAAACTCACGTTCGATAGCTACGCTGCCACGATAGATCCCGAACATTATGTGAGGCTCACGGAGACCTCGGAAAACGTATGGACCGTTCATCTCTCCGGTCCGGAGCCGGCCTACTGGCTCAATGCTTACCGAACCGCCGAACACGCCAAAGCCGAAGCCGAAATTTTCGTAAAACATGAACTGCGGCGTAAAGACCTGCGCTTACACTGGCAGGAGGCGCGCCGCGCCGGGTCTAACTAACCTTTAGGAGGTTCCACAGCCGGAGCGTGTTTTTCGAGATACGCATTGCGACTGTCCGTAATCGCCTTTCGAGCTTCTCTGGGTCCATCCCATCCTTGTGTATGTGTAACGCGGCCCTCGAGTTCTTTGTAGATCGTGAAGAAGTGCTCGATCTCGCGCCGCACGTGCGGGAAAATCTGGTCGATGGTATGGATCTCGTCGTACCGAGGATTGCGGTTGGGGACCGCCAGAATTTTTTGATCCTTCTCCTGTTGATCGATCATGTTTAGGATGCCGACAGGCCGTACCTCGATCAAGCAGCCTGAAAAGCTCGGCTCCTCCACCATCACCAGCACGTCCATCGGATCGCCATCCGATGCCAGCGTTCCTGGTATGAACCCGTAATCCCCCGGATAATGCATTGGCGAATAGAGAGCACGGTCCAGGCGAAAAACGCCCAGTTTACCGTCGTATTCATACTTGTTCGCCGAGTTCTTGGGGATCTCCACGATCATCCGGACGAGTTCCGGACACTCGGGGCCAGGATCGAGTTCGTATAATGTGCTCATGGTAAATTCCAGGCTACCAAACCGCTGATTTTGAGCCTCTTGGGATGGACCCAAAATACTACGCGCATAGGACTACGAGGTAAGTTATAATACAAATATATGCTCCAGCGAAGTGACGCGGATAGCCGTACGGCGTGTGCTCTTCTGGTTGCGATAGACGAACATGAAATCACATTCAGTGAATTCATAGACGCAATCGAACTTCTCACCCCCGAAGCCCTCCAGGTGATCGCGACTGCGCTTCGCAGCTGCGTATCCGTGGATCCCGGGCTCGGCCAGCAACTTCGACGCGCGCGCACCATCTGCTCACGCCTCGCTTCAGCCACTCGAGTCCTTTCCTAATCGCGGCACCATTGCGCTCCCTCGTATTCCTGATTTTTTTGAGTGCCGTCACGGCGAATGCGGCCGTAGAACTGAAGCGTGAGACCTCAGCCGCGTTCGACCGCTACGTTGCCGGCGTCGAAGCCAATGCGGAGGCCCGCCTGCATAGCGCCAACTTTATTCGCTCCGCGGAAACCGCCGAGCACCGTCGAGAATTGCTGAAGGGCGATGTAGTGATTGAGCCGGGTCAGGGCAACGGTGAGGTCGAGCTCAAGTCCGCGTTGATTCACGACTGGATCGGAGCGCTTTTCATCCCACACGCAACCCTTGCAAAAACAGTGGGCATCGTACAAGACTACGCGCACAATAAGGATTATTACGGCCCTGAAATCGCCGATGCAAAGGTGCGGTCGCGTAATGGAAACGACTTCAACGTGTACATGAGGATCGTCAAGTCGAAATTCTTTATGACGGACGTTTTGAACACCGAGCATGAAATTCATTTCGTGCCGGTTGACGCCACTCACATGTACTGCCGTTCGCATACCACCCGCATCGCCGAGGTCAGCGACCCGGGCAAAGCGGATGAGCACGAATTACCCGTGGGCAACGACCGTGGACTCCTCTGGCGCATGTACGGCTATTGGTTCTTCGAAGAAAAGGACGGCGGCGTTTATGTCGAATATGAGTCGGTTTCGCTTACGCGCGACATCCCGTTCGGCATGGGAAGGATACTGGGCCCCATTCTTCACGGGGTGCCAGCCGAATCCCTGCGAAGTAGTCTCGAGAAAACTCGCCGCGCCGTGAACCAGAACTAGAGCCACACCATCGCGTTAGAATGGGCCCAACACCAGTGCCTAAACGAAATCTAGCGGCCGTCGGCTGCCAGGAGCCTGCGAAAGCCCCTTCGAAAGGCCTGACATTGTGGTTCACGGGGCTCAGTTCCGCCGGGAAGTCAACCTTGGGGCGGGCCGTGCACGACCGGCTATTGTCGTACGGGTATCGAGTCGAACTCCTGGACGGGGACGAAATTCGGAAATACTTGTCGAAAGGCCTCGGCTTCAGCAAGGAAGACCGGGACGAGAATATCCGGCGGATCGGTTACGTCGCGGAATTGCTGACGCGTCATGGAGTGATCACTCTGGTGTCCGTAATCTCGCCGTACCGCGCAGTTCGGCAGGAAGTACGCGAGCGTATCGGTAACTTCGTCGAGATCTATGTCAACGCCCCATTGCCTGTGTGCGAGCAGCGGGATGTGAAGGGACTCTATCGAAAAGCTCGGGGCGGCCAGATTCACGGTTTTACGGGAATCGACGATCCCTATGAAGAGCCGTTGTCCCCCGACATTGAATGCCATACCGACCTGGAGACGCTCGACGAAAGCGTGGAGAAGGTGTTGCGCGAGATTGAGCCTCGTCTTTTGTCCCTGTAGCTCGTCTTCAATCTGTGGTAGCGTACTCAGGTGCGCATGAAACGAGTCCCAATTCTCTTTGCTTTGCTCATCGCCGCCATTCCGGCAAGGGCCCAGTCCGATAACAAACAGGTTGAAGTTTATGGACAGAAGATCCATTACGTCGAAGCCGGGTCTGGACCGAATGTCATCCTGCTCCATGGGCTCGGCGGCGACGCTACCAACTGGGTGCTTACCGTGCCCGCTTTGGCATCCAAATATCATGTTTGGGCGCCGGATCAGATCGGCTTCGGATTCTCCGACAAACCGCTGATCGATTATCGGGTCGCGACATTGGTGGATTTCCTAGAGGGTTTCTGCAAGAAGCTTGCAATCGACAAAGCCGTCGTGGTCGGCAACTCGCTTGGAGGATGGACCGCGGTGGCATTTACTCTCGCCCATCCGGAGCGGGTCGAGAAGCTCGTCCTTGTCGACTCGGCCGGTTACTCGTTCGCGAACAGTCCCATCAAGCCGACCCGGGAAATGATGCAGGGTCTGAATCCCTCCACCGTCGCAGGCGCCAAGCTCGTCTTGAGCGCGGTGTTGGCGAATCCGGCGTTTGCGACGGAAGCAGCCGCCGAAAAGCTGTTCACCGAGCATTTGCGTAAGAACGACGGGTATACGATCGACCGGTTCATCGATTCCATGCTTCTAGGCCAGGACTTCGTGGACGGGAAGTTGGGCGCAATTAAGGTCCCTACGCTCGTTCTGTGGGGCCGCCAA
Organism: Bryobacterales bacterium; assembly: GCA_963802915.1. Lineage (GTDB taxonomy): Bacteria > Acidobacteriota > Terriglobia > Bryobacterales > Bryobacteraceae > JAICMB01. The sequence goes on along the minus strand of CAWDKQ010000012.1, from coordinate 147,789 downwards.
GACCATTTGGTTCCCCTAGCTTCGGGCCAGCAATTTGCTAAAGAGATCGCCGGTGCGCAAATCACGGTCTTCGACCAATGCGGCCACGTGCCACAATTGGAATGTTCCGCTCCTTTCAACGCTGCTCTGACCAAGTTTCTGGCAACGGACATGACGTCGAACCGATAAACTGCTGAAAAGGGATTGATGAACCTGTGTATGCGGTTACAATGAGGTTATCAGTCCCAAGTTGGGCGAAGGGAATCCAAGTCGTTCATGGATCTGGATCAACTGCACACGTTCCTTGAGATCGTGCGCTTGAAAAGCTTTTCGAAAGCGGCTCAAACGTGCTATCGCACCCAGCCGGCGATCAGCGCCCAGGTTCGTCAGCTCGAACAGGAGCTCAATGCCACGCTTTTCGAACGGCTTGGCACCAAAATCGCCCTGACGACGGCCGGAAGAATCTTCGCGGAGTACGCCGAACAAATTCTCGATCTTCGCCGCCGGGCCCAGGACACAATCAACGAACTGGAACGGGTCCCCAAGGGCGAATTAATTATCGCCGCGAACGAAGCCACTTGTATCTACGTCCTGCCCGAGGTGTTTTCGCAGTATAAGAAACTTTTCCCAAACGTCCAACTTTCGGTGGATCGGTCGTATGGGGCACGTGTGATGGAAGCGGTGCTGGACAATCTGGCGGATTTCGGGATCACGCAGCTTCCGGTGCAGGAGAAGAAGCTTCAGGTGGCGAATATACACTCGGACGAAGTGAAACTCATTGCGCCCCCCGGAAGTGCGTTGGCGCACAAACGGTCGATACTGCCGCGTGATTTGCTGGGCCACCAGGTCTTATTGCCAAAGTCCGGAACTACGCGCGCTCGCCTCGATGTGTGGGCCGAAGCGGTCGAGGATGAGCTGAATATCTCGATGGAACTCGATTCCACCGAGATGATCAAGCGATTTGTGATGGCCGGCCTCGGTGTTTCTTTTCTCGCCGCCTCCAACTGCGCCGAGGAAGTGGCGAATGGGAGAATGGCGGCAGTCTCGTTAGGGCCGGAAGTGATGATCCGAAGGCTCGGTCTGATTTATCGCAAAGATAAGGCCCTGTCGAAAGCCGCGCTTGGGTTTATTCAGGTTATATTGGATCATGCAGGGGATTTCCACGTGCTGGGTGCGTCCGGGACGTCCCGGACAATGTTACCCAAAGCCGTAAGTTCATAGTGCTTTATGGCCCGCGTCACCGTAAAGAGCTCGACGATCTTCATCTCGGTAGGCGATAAGACCCAGGTTTTTCGTTCCGTGGAGGATGTTCCACCGCGTTTGCGGAAGAAGCTGGAACAATCCACCAACGGCATCAATTCGGCCACGATTTTGATTGCCGACCGGCGTGGACGGGAAGAGATCGTACGGGCCATCCGCGGTCTTCCTTCCGGCGTGCGTTCCCGCTTCGCCTCATCGTTGCGTAAGGAGCACGAAGGCGACACGGCGCTCCCGAAAACTCTGCGCATTGTCTGTCGTAACTGGGCCGAGATTCTGCTGCCCGGCGCGATCGGCATTCTAGCCTGGCTGCTCTTCAGCATGAAGTAGCCCCGTATCTGCCCCATCCCGTTCCCCGCATTTGCGCTGCGCCGCGTCCCCCCATTCCAGTCGATCTTCGTATAAAATGACTGCGATAGAGGTCGCGATGAAAACGCTCAGTGTGGGTGGCAGGGCCGATGCCGAAGCGGCAATTTCGGACCTGGCAGGGCAGGGCCAGCTTGGATTCGTGCTCGCGGTGTTGGCGACCCGAGTGCCGGAAATCAATGAGCAAGACGGTTATGATGAGGGCGATAAAGTACTCGCGGCGCTCGCACAGAGGCTCGCGGGTCCCGAAGGATTCTCTCGCGAGCTGTTCCGTTGGTCGGCGAGTTCCTTCATCATCGTGTCGCGCTCGCTTCGGAAAATCCAGGATGCCGGCGTCGATGGCGTAGCCACGGCGATGTTCGCGGCGTGGCCCGGCGAAAGCCCGCGCGCCTTGTTCGATCGCGTGGACGAATACATCGCATCGCGTCTCGCCTACAGCGAACCAGTTCGTCTGTTTCGAGCCGTCTAGTCTTCGTCTCAGAACGACGAACTACGAACCAACAACGACAAACGTTCTTCCTGAACCCCAATCGAACCGCGCGCGGGCAGGACGCGTGAAAAAATCGGCGATTGCCCCTCCGTCACCTTCGGGGTTCTGCAACGCTGTCCTGGACTTCCACGATCATGCGGAACCGCGCGCGTGAAGCGAGCGGAGATAGCCTGTGATTATTTCACGGACCCGGCAGGACGCGGTCGCCCTTGCAGTATACTTGACACCAGATTTGGGGATATGGAGAAACCGCGGTTAAATACGTGGCAGATCGTGAACATGAGCCTGGGATTCTTCGGAATCCAGTTCGGTTGGAATCTGCAGCTTTCCAACATGAGCGCGATCTACGAATACCTGGGCGCTCACGCCGACCAGTTGCCGTTGTTGTGGCTGGCCGCCCCGCTCACCGGATTATTGGTGCAGCCGGTGATTGGACACATGAGCGACCGCACGTGGAATCGGCTCGGACGCCGGCGGCCCTATTTCCTCACTGGAGCGATTCTCAGTTCTTTGGCTCTGATCGCGATGCCCCACGCTTCCATGTTGTGGATGGCAGCCGGTCTTTTGTGGATCATGGACGCGTCCATCAACATCAGCATGGAACCGTTCCGGGCGTTCGTCGCCGACATGCTGCCGGAAGAGCAGCGTGCGCGCGGTTTCGCCATGCAGAGCCTCATGATCGGATTGGGCGCCGTGATCGCATCCGCGCTGCCGTGGCTGTTGACCAACGTGTTTCACGTCGGACTTGGCGCCGCTGCGACCCAGGGGATTCCGGAATCCGTCCGGCTGGCGTTTTACATCGGAGCGCCGGTGTTCTTCGGCTGCGTCCTGTGGACAGTCCTCACCACCAAAGAATATCCTCCTGAAAACATCGAAGAGTTCCGCCGCGCCAACGCGGAGAATAGCGGACTCTTGCATAACGCCCGTGAGATTATCGGCGCCATCGGGGAAATGCCTCCCACCATGCGGCAGCTCTCGCTGGTTCAGATTTGCACGTGGCTCGGCCTATTCTGCATGTGGCTTTACTTCACGCCCGCGGTGGCGCGCAACGTCTTCGGCGCTCCCGACACCGCATCGCCTCTCTACAAAGAAGGCGAGGAGTGGAGCGGACTCTGTTTCGCCATGTATTCCGCGGTCTGCTTTCTTTTCTCGTTCGCTCTTCCGATTCTCGCCCGTCGACTCGGACGCAAGATGACGCATGCGCTTTGCCTTTTGTGCGGCGCTGCTGGGTTGTTCTCCGTCGGCATCATTCACGATAAGTGGATGCTCTTCGCTTCCATGATCGGCGTCGGCATCGCCTGGGCCAGCACGCTCGCGATGCCCTACACGATTCTCGCCGGCTGCCTTCCCCCGAAAAAGATCGGCATCTACATGGGAGTTTTCAATTTCGCGATCGTCCTACCTGAGATCACGGCGTCGCTGTTTTTCGGATGGGTGATGAATCACCTGCTGGACAACAATCGTCTCTATGCGGTTATTGCCGGCGGTCTCTTCATGGTGATTGCGGCGTTGCTAATGCAACGCGTAGAAGATGTGACTGCGCCCGTTCGTTCCAGCCTGAAGGCGGCTCCTGCTCGTACATGAAAATACTGCTCCCGTTTTTATGCGCGGCCCTGTCCGCTGCGCCTGTCGTGACAAAAGTGGAACCGCCGTCCTGGTGGACTGGACATTCCATCAACCCCGTGCGCGTTCTAATCCGCGGCAAGGCCCTCACCGGAGCGCATGTCGAGGCGGAGGATTCCGGCATCTCCGTGGGCGCGCCGCAAGTGAACGGAAACGGGACCTATCTTTTCGTGGATGTGACCGTCCGCGGCGCCGGTTCACATCGTTTGAAGATCACAACATCGGATGGATCGACCAGCGCGCCTTTTGAAACGCTCGATCCCCTGCCTCGCTCTGGACGTTTTCAAGGCTTCTCGCAAGACGATCTGATTTATCTCATCATGCCGGATCGCTTCGCCAACGGCGATCCTTCCAACGACGATCCTGCGATTTCGAAAGGGCTGTTCGATCGCGCTAAACCTCGCTACTATCATGGCGGCGATTTGCAGGGCATCATCGACCACCTTCCTTATTTGAAAGATCTCGGCGTCACCGCCATCTGGATCAATCCGGTTTACGACAACGTGAACCACTTGAATGAACGGGAAAAATACGAGGGCCAGGCAATCACGGATTATCACGGCTATGGCGCGGTGGACTTCTATTCCGTCGACGAGCACCTCGGCGATCTCGCAAAACTGCGCGAGCTAACCGACGCCGCGCATCGCAGTGGCATCAAATTGATCCTCGACATGGTTGCGAATCACACGGGGCCGTATCATCCCTGGGTCCAGGATCCACCGACGCCTACCTGGTTTCACGGCACGGCGGCGCATCATCCCACCGAATGTTGGCAAACCTGGACGCTGATCGATCCGCACGCGCCGTCCGAGTTCCAAACGTGTACTCTCGACGGCTGGTTCCTCGATATTCTTCCCGATCTCAACCAGGACGATCCCGAAACAGCGCTATACCTGATCCAGAACACATTATGGTGGGTCGGCGCGACCGGTCTCGATGGAATCCGCCAGGATACGCTGCCATACGTGCCTCGGAAGTTTTGGCGCGATTGGATGCGCGCGATCAATAAAGAATACCCCGACTTCCGCGTGGTCGGCGAAATGTACGATGGCGATCCGGGGCTCGTGTCGTTCTTCCAAGGTGGACGCAGGCAGTTCGATGGAATCGATTCCGGTGTGCAGTCCCTTTTCGATTTTCCGCAGTTTTATACGATCCGGCGCGCGTTTGCGCAGGGCAGTTCACTCAAGGATCTCGCGGTTATGCTCGGGCATGACTACCTTTATCCCAATCCCAATAATCTCGTGACGTTTCTCGGCCTTCACGATATGGAGCGCTTCATGAACGAAAAAGGCGCAACTGCGGACGGGCTGAGACTCGCCTTCACTTACCTGATGACATCGCGCGGCATTCCGATGATTTATTACGGTGATGAGATAGCGATGCGCGGAGGGAACGATCCCGATAATCGCCGCGATTTCCCGGGCGGCTGGCGTGAGGATCCGCGGAACGCGTTCACCGCGAAAGGGCGCGACCGAGAGCAGCAGGCTGTTTTTGAATACGTTCGAAAGCTGGCGCGATTACGTGCTGAGACCGCGGATTTGCGCAACGGCGCGATGGCCCAACTCGCGATCGCCGACCACACCTATGTCTATCGTCGGGGACAGACCATCGTGGCTTTCAACAACGACACGAAACCGGAAGCCGTGGAAGTGGAAGCGGCGGATGGTACGTGGCACGATCTTTTGAGCGGCATCGCCGGCGTGACCGCGCGGAACGGGCTTCTCAAATTCTCTTTGCCTGCGCATTCCGCCGCAATCCTAAGTCAATGAAAATCGCGATCCTGTTTCTCAGCTTGCTCGCTTCGCCGTTGTGCGATGCCCAAAGTTATAACGAGCCGTTCCGCCCGCAATTCCATTTCAGCCCCGCGAAGAATTGGACCAACGATCCCAACGGCCTCGTCTTCTACAAAGGCGAGTATCATCTCTTCTATCAATACAACCCGTTTGGCGATCGTTGGGGCCATATGAGCTGGGGACACGCCGTCAGTCCAGATATGGTGCACTGGCAGCATCTACCTGTAGCGCTCGCAGAAGAAAACGGCATCATGATCTTCTCCGGAAGCGCGGTGGTCGACCGAAACAATTCGAGTGGTTTCTGTAAAGGCGCGGATTGCATGGTGGCCATCTACACCGGCCACACCCCGACGCGTCAGACGCAGAACATCGCTTTCAGCAACGATCGCGGCCGCACCTGGACCAAGTACAAAGGCAATCCCGTGATCGATCTGGGTATGCAGGACTTCCGCGATCCCAAAGTCTTCTGGCATGACGCTACACATCGTTGGATCATGGTGGTGTCTCTCCCCAAAGAGCACAAAGTCCGCTTCTTTACGTCGCACAATTTGAAGGAGTGGAGCGCGCTCAGCGATTTCGGTCCGGCGGGTGCGACCGGTGGCGATTGGGAGTGCCCCGACCTGTTCCCGTTACAGGAGAATCGCTGGATGCTATCGATAAACATCAATCCCGGCGCTTTGCTCGGCGGATCGGGGAATCAATATTTCGTCGGCCAATTTGATGGAACGAAGTTCACTAACGACAATCCAGCTTCCACGACATTGTGGGCCGATCATGGCAAGGATTTCTACGCGAGCACTTCTTTCAACGACATTCCATCATCCGACGGACGCCGCATCTGGATTGGATGGTTCAGCAATTGGCAGTACGCGAAGGACGAGCCGACAAGCCCGTGGCGCTGCATACAATCGATTCCGCGCGTCTTGAAGCTGAAGCAGATGCCGGATGGAACCCGATTGATCCAGGAACCGATCGCCGAGTTAAAGGCGTTGCGAACCGATCCGATTCACATAACGAACGCCAGCGTGGCGGACGCGAATGCCAAGCTTCGCGATTTTCAGTCCGACAGCTACGAAATCATGGCAAAGTTTGACGGCAAAGCTGCGTTCCACCTACGCAAGGGACCATCGGACGAGACCATTGTCGGTTATGACGGAGAGCTGTTCGTAGATCGCCGAAATTCCGGCATCACGAATTTCAGCAAGGATTTTCCGGGCGTCCATCGTGCGCCGCTGTCAGGACCGCCTGTTCTGCACATCTTCGTCGATCGCAGTTCAGTAGAAGTTTTTGGCGGCAGCGGCGAGGCAGTCATCTCCGACCGCATCTTTCCGTCGCCACAAAGCACCGGCATTGAGCTTACCGGCACAGGTAAAGTGGTCTCGCTCGATATCTGGAAACTCAAATCGATCTGGTGAACGTCAGCGTTCGATTTTAAATCCGATCTTGACGGTGACCTGGAATTCCTTCACCTGTCCATCGGCGATACAGCCGCGCTCATTGACCACTTCAAACCAATCCATATGACGAATGGTTTTGCCGGCTTCGGCAACCGCGGCGCGAGTTGCTTCGGCAAAACTGGTCGGCGAAGTTCCCACAATTTCTACCATCTTATAGATGTCTGACATGTGCTTCATTCTAGCGCTCGCATCGGAGGAAGAGTATTATCGCAATGGGCTATCCATGTTTGAGCGATTCACGATACCGGCCCGGCAAGCAATCTTCGCTGCGCACCATGAGGCTAGCATTCGGAATTCGCATTGGATCGACACAGAGCATCTTCTGTTCGGTTTGTTTTATAGCGAAACCTCGATCCAAAACATTTCCGAGGGGTTAAGGGAACCCGGCCCTGACAAAGAGCTCCCGCTCACCACGGATGCCCAACAGGCACTGGCCTATGCCGCCGAAGAAGCGGACTCGCTCGGCTCCTCGTCCATCGAAATACGACATCTGGTCCTGGGTCTTCTGCGACTGCCCGAGTGCGCCGCTGCTCGTAGCCTCAACCGGCTCGGCGTCACCTATGAGACCTACCGCGGCTCGGAGCCGCTCCTGAATTTGGCGGCCGTTTCGATTTCCGAGCCGATCGCCACCTTGAAGGGATTGATCGAGAGCGCCACCGAAAACCTCATCTACACCGACGAATACGGCGATCAGCGACTGAAGCGGAAACCCTGGTCGCGCAAGGAAGCGCTCGGCCATCTCATTGATCTGGCCACCGCTCACCATCATTGGTTTGCTCGCGCGCTCGCGGAGCCCATCCTCGTCGCGGGTGCGCCGGTATCCCCGGAGTGGATTGCAGCGCAGGACTATGGCGATTACTCCTGGACGAAGCTGACCGACCTTTGGATTAGCCTCAATCAGCTCCTGCTCCATGTACTCTCGAAGATTCCCGAAGCAAAGCTGGCCACATGCTGCCGCATCGGGATCGAGCCGCCCGTCGCGCTGAAGGACCTCGTAGTCCGCTACGTCGCCTACTGCGATGACGTCATGGGGCAGATCTTCGCCCATCTTTGACGCTCAGTGGCGGAAGTGCCGCACGCCCGTAAACACCATCGCGAGCCCGAGCCGGTTCGCCGCCGCGATTACCTCCTCATCGCGGACCGAACCACCCGGCTCAATCACGGCAGTGATGCCGTATTTCGCAGCCTCTTCCACGCCATCGGGAAATGGGAAAAACGCATCGGATGCCAGAACCGTGCCCTCCAACGAAAGCACCGCTTTCATCGCGCCGACCTTCACAGAATCGACACGGCTCATCTGCCCCGCGCCGACGCTCACCGTCTGTCCGGGCCGCGCGTAAACGATGGCGTTTGACTTCACGTGCTTGCATACTTTCCAGCCGAAATCGAGGGCCTGCCATTCCGCTTCCGTCGGCATCCGCTCGCTTACAATCTTCGCTTGCGAACGATCCAAGCGATGTACATCCGCCGTCTGCGCCAGATATCCGCCGCTGATCGATTTCACGACCAACTCCGAACCCGGCGTCGGCGTTACCTTCAACAACCGGAGATTCTTCTTCGACGTGAGCACTGCCAACGCTTCCGGCGTGTAATCGGGTGCCGCAATCGCCTCAATAAACGTCTTCGAGATCTCCCGAGCCGTTTCGTCATCGAGCGTGCGATTGAACGCCAGCACGCCGCCGAATGCCGAAACAGTATCCGCCTCGAATGCTCTGCGATAGCTCTCGGCCTGCGAATCCGCCTCGGCGCATCCGCACGGATTGGTGTGCTTAATCACGGCCGATGCCGGCCGCTCGAACTCTTGAATAAGCTGCCAGGCGGCATCCAAATCGACGAGGTTGTTGTACGACAGCTCCTTTCCATGAAGCTGCTCCGCCGACGCGATTCCGCCTTGCCGGGTGGAATACAAAGCCGCGGATTGATGCGGATTCTCGCCGTAGCGCAGGTCCAAAGCGCGTGCAGCGCGGATATCCAGAACGTCGGGGAGTTGAGAGGCCTCCTTGTTCCAGCCCGAAAGACGGGCGCTGATCGCGTGGTCATACGACGCCGTGGTCTCGAAGGCCTTCAATGCCAGACGCCACAACGTCTCTTGAGATAATGCGCAATTGTTCTCACGCAGCTCTTGCGCAATCGCCGGGTAGTCCGATGACGACGTAACGACTGCAACGTCCTGGTAGTTCTTCGCCGCCGCGCGAATCAACGTTGGACCGCCGATATCGATGTTCTCGATCAGCTCCTCAAGCCCCGCATCCGCCTTCGCCGCGGCTTTCTCGAACTGATAGAGATTCACCACCACCATGTCGATCCGCGGGATCCCATGCTGTTCGATCGCGCTCATGTGATCCGCTTTGCCGCGTATCGCGAGGATGCCGCCGGCGATCCTGGGATTGATGGTCTTCAACCTGCCGTCGAGCATTTCGGGGAAGCCGGTCACCTCGGAGACTTCCTTCACTGGAACGCCTGCCGCATGAATCGCGCGCGCCGTCCCGCCGGTTGAAATGATCTCCACGCCGAGGGAGTTGAGCGCTCGCGCGAACTCCTCAAGTCCTGTTTTATCGGTGACACTAATCAACGCTCTTTGAATCTTGGCCATTCCCTACAATGGTAATGTGCCGCATTCAGTCACATTGATTCCAGGGGATGGCATCGGCCCCGAAGTGGCGCAGGCCACGCGCCGAGCCGTGGACGCGACCGGTGTTGTTATCGATTGGGAATGCGTGGATCTCAATGCCGAGATCATCGAACGGGAGCGCGAAGTTCTCCCGCCCAACGTGATCGCCTCGATTGCGCGGACCCGCGTCGGATTGAAAGGACCCGTCACCACGCCTATCGCCGGCGGCTTTCCGAGCGTCAATGTCGCGCTACGCAAAGCACTCGATCTCTACGCGAACGTGCGCCCCGTGCGATCCCTTCCGGGCGTGAAGTCGCGCTTCTCCGACGTCAAGATCGACATGGTGATCTTCCGCGAAAACACGGAGGATCTCTACGCCGGGCTCGAAAACGAGATCGTGAAAGATGTTGTCACCGGTCTCAAAGTGATCACCCGGACGGCTTCGCTGCGGATTGCGAAAGCGGCGTTTGAATACTCGCGTAAGAACGGCCGTAAGAAAGTGACCGCGGTGCACAAGGCCAACATCATGAAGCTCGCCGATGGACTGTTTCTACGTTGCTGTCGCGAAGTGGCGCAGGAATATCCGGAGATCGAGTACCGCGAGTTGATTGTCGACAACGCCTCCATGCAGCTCGTAATGCGCCCCGAGACGTTCGATGTGCTACTGCTGCCCAATCTCTATGGCGACATCGTATCGGATCTTGCCGCGGGATTGGTCGGCGGGTTGGGCGTTGTGCCCGGCGCCAACCTGGGAGAGCGCGACGCCGTATTTGAAGCGGTCCACGGAAGCGCACCCGACATAGCCGGCCGAGGGATCGCGAATCCGACCGCGCTGATGCTATCCGGCATCATGATGCTCGTCCATCTGGGCGAGAACGAAGCGGCTCAGCGGCTCCAGAAAGCTGTCGAAAGTATCTACGCCGAAGGCAAACACGTAACCCGTGATATCGGCGGCAACGCTACCACCAGAGAATTTACCGACGCCGTGATCGCTGCTCTAAAATAGCAGCCAACGAACGCTACGCTCGCATCGTCTATACAACAGCTATGAAGACCGATCTTCTGTTCGCGCTACGCAGTTTACGCCGTGCGCCCGGCTTCTTCTTCCTTGCGGTCGCGACGCTAGGACTGGGAATTGCATCGAACACGGCGATTTTCTCGCTGTTCTATCAAGTGTTGCTGCGCTCGTTGCCGGTGCGGCAACCGGAACAACTGGTGGTTTTGCATTATGATCCGCCGTACCTTCCCGGCAGCGCGTCCAGCGACAACAACGAAAGGGTCTTCTCGTACCCCTTGTACCAGCAATTGCGCGATAGCAAGTCGCTTCAAGGACTCGCTGTCCGCTCGGGTTTTTCGGTGCAGGTGCTGGCCGGTGGCGCTCCGGAGCGTGGCGGCGCGGAAGTAGTATCCGGCAATTTCTTCGATGTTCTCGGCGTCAGCGCGCAGACCGGTCGTCTCCTTAGCCCGTCGGATGACGCAACCATTGGGACTTCGCCCGTCGCTGTGCTTTCGCACGATTTCTGGGTTCGCCGCTTCGGCGCAGCCAAGTCCATCGTGAACCAAAACATCCGACTGGATGGGCTGCCATTCACGGTAATCGGCATCGCGCCGGAGGGCTTCCGTGGGGTGCTGGCCGGCAGTTCGCCCGACGTCTATGTGCCTATCTCGATGTGGACCGTGTTGAATCCGGGCCGCGAATTCTACGACAAGCCGGATAACCAGTTCCTGACGATTATCGGCCGTCTGGCGCCCGGCGTTTCACGTGAGCGTGCCATGACGGAGCTGCAGCCGAGATTTACGGCGGCCGTCCTCGATGAACTTCAGCGCACCAGCCCGAAGAATCGCGTCGCGCGGGAGCGATTCTCAACCAAACGTCTCGAACTTCACGCCGCCTCGCAAGGCCTCAATACCCTTGAGCAGGATTGGAAGAAGCCTCTGTTCGTTCTTCTGGCGATGGTCCTGCTCTTGCTCGTGATCGCTTGCGCCAATCTCGCAAACCTGCTCATGGCGCGTGCTGTCAATCGCGCCCGTGAGATTTCAATCCGTCTCGCTCTGGGCGCGGGACGATTACGCGTCATCCGGCTGCTCTTCATCGAAAGCGCGGTGCTGGCAGTAATCGGCACTCTGTTAGGCTTGCTCCTGGCGCCGGCTCTAACCGACGGCATCATTCGTCTGCTGCCTTCCGATATTCTGAGCGGCTGGCTTGGCGGAAGATTAAACCTTCCGATTCTCGGTTTCAGCATCGTGCTGATGTTCGCCGCGACCCTGCTGTTCGGAATCATCCCGGCAGTACAAGCCACAAGCGGAGCATCGTCGCCCCTGGGCGAACGTTCCCAGACCTCCGGGGGAACCGTCCATTCCCGTTCCCGCAAAGTCCTGGTGGCAGGACAGCTAGCACTCTCGCTCGTGCTACTTTGCACGGCTGGATTGTTCGGCCGAAGTCTGGCGAATTTGCTGCAACACCAACCCGGATTTCGAGTGGACCACTTGATCGCGTTCTCCGTCGATGCGGGATTGGGCGGATACGACACGGAGCGCGGCATGGGTCTCTACCGCGAGTTGACACGAAAGCTCGCTGCGATACCCGGTGTTGAAGCCGTCTCCATGGCACAGTCCGCTCCGCTCTCGGGTTCCGATTCGAATAGCAATGTCTCCGTGGAAGGATATACGCAGCGCGACGACAACGAGATGATGAGCAGTCTCAATGAAGTTGGACCTGGATATTTTCACACAGTCGGAACCACCGTCCTTGAAGGACGCGAGTTCGACGATCGCGACCGGGTCGGCGCGCCGAAGGTGGTGGTAGTAAATCAGGCCTTCGTAAGACACTTCTTCGGGAATCGAAGCGCGATCGGCCGTAAGATGGAAGCGGGCGCGGGGCGTCCGCTAGACCTTGAGATCGTGGGCGTGGTTGCCGATTCCGACAATCTCTCGCTACGCGAAACGGTCAAACCGACGTACTTTCTGCCGTATGAGCAATCGCTCCAGAAATCTCCGCGAATCCAGGGCGCGACGTTCTTCGTTCGCGCCGACCGCGGATTCGATTCTTTATCCGGCGCAATTCGCGGCGCCATGACACAACTCGATCCATCGCTCCCCGTGTTCGGTTTGAATCCGATGGAAAAGCATGTCAAGGATGTCACTTATACGGACCGCTTGATCGCCGCTCTTTCAGCCGCATTCGGAGTGCTGGCGTTGCTACTCACGGCGGTCGGCCTCTATGGCGTCATTGCGTATGTTGTCAGCCGCAGGACAGCCGAGATCGGCATCCGCATGGTGTTGGGAGCGGAGCCACTGAGCATTCTCCGCATGATCCTCAGCGAGGTTGGGCTTTTGGTGCTTGTCGGCGCGACGGCCGGGATACTTGGTGCAATTGCGGCGGGCCGGGCTGTCGAATCGCAGCTATACGGCGTGCCCGGGCTCGATCCGGTCGTGATGGTGACCGCTGTCGTGGTGCTATCGCTAGTCGCGCTCACTGCCGCCAGCGTTCCGGCGGTACGAGCCGCGCGTATTCAGCCGCTCGAAGCGTTACGGCATGACTGACGGAATAATCTTACGGTCAACCATCCAGTCTCTCAATCGGTCGGGCCACGTGGAGACGGGGAGCTTCGAGTCTCTCATGCCGAATCCGTGGCCGCCGCTCGCATAGATGTGCATCTCCGATGACACGCCTTGTTTCTCGAGATCGAGATACAAGTTCGCCGTGGTCACGACATGGGAACGGTCGTCGTCTGCGCAGACCAAGAATGTAGGCGGGGCATCTTTTGGAACAGTGATCGTTCCGGGCCGGTATCCCGGATACACAACCACCGCGAAATCGGGCCGTGAGCTAACGCGTTCGACCGGATCCGTTGAATTGTCACTGCCTGGATCGAAGCGGGTCTCCATGAGAGCCGCGATTTCACCACCGGCGGAGAAGCCCATGAAACCGATCCGCGATGGATCGACGGCCCACTCCTTCGCGTGCAGCCGGACCGTACGCATCGCGCGAGCGGCGTCTGGCAGAGCGCTGCCCTGCACGGTATAGTGCGAATCGGGAGCACGGGCCAGGCGATATTTCAGAACAAATGCCGAGATGCCGTTCCTGTTGAGCCAATCCGCAATGTCCCAGCCTTCCTTGTCGATGACGAGCTGCGAGTGACCGCCTCCCGGAGCCACAACCACGGCCGCTCCGTTTGCTTTCTCTTTGGGCGCGAGAAAGACATAAATGGAGGGATAGTGAACAACAGTGAACTTCTTCGGCAGCTTCGAATTGGGCGAGCTTTCGAAGACCTCCTTCGCCGTCTCGCCCTCGGAGCCCGGCGCTCCATTCGGCCACAGCCGGATCTCCTCGCCGCGATCGACAGCAAAAATTGTGGATGAGCTAAGTAGAAGAGCGATCAAAATTCTAAGCACCATGCTAGGGGACTTTATCACAGACCCAAACTCGTCGATAGTGCCCCTTCGTTACCGTCGGGGTTCCGCCTGTGAAAAAATCGGCTGTCCCGGATTTTCACGATCTTACGGAACCGCGCACGTAAGTAAGCGGAGATTGTCGACGATTTTTCACAGACCCGTGAGCGAGGGGCAACTTCACTAATCAGGTATGAACATGTTGTACCTTTGCGAGAGGGGCTTTTCCCCACGAAATCTATGAATGACGTTCCTTTGATTCCGCGCCGTATTCTGTTCGGCAACCCGGAGAAGGCATCGCCCCGCCTTTCACCCGACGGTAAATTGCTTGCCTATCTCGCGCCCGATAACGGTGTCCTCAATGTGTGGGTACGGACCCTCGGCTCCCACGATGACCGAGTCATCACCAACGATCGGCTGCGCGGAATCCGCAGCTATTTCTGGCAACCCGATAGTAAGCACATCCTCTATGTCCAGGATGTCGGCGGCAATGAAAACTTCCACCTTTATCAAACCGCCGTCGCCGCTCGGGAGACCAGGGATCTCACGCCGTTCGAGGGTGCGCGCGCGCAGATCGTCGCAGTCGACCCCTCCTTTCCCGATCGGATGCTGGTCAGCCTGAACCAAAGAAATCCGGAATTGTTCGATGTGTACTGCTTGCGCTTCGAAACTGGCGAGATGGAGTTGGATACCGAGAACCCCGGCGATGTCGGAGGATGGACTGCCGACAACGCTCTTCAGGTTCGCGCAGCCGAGGCCATGCTTCCCGGCGGTTGGCAGGAAATCCGGATTCGTTCGGATGCGCAGTCGCCGTGGCGCTCTTTCCAACAATGGGGTCCCGAGGACGCAACCGGCGGAGTCGCTGGATTCTCTCCGGATAACAACAGTTTGTGGCTGATGTCGAGCGTGGACGCGAATACAACGCGCCTGCTGGACGTCGATCTCGCTTCGGGCGATTCTCGCGTGATCGCGGAAGATTCGAAATATGACGTCGGCGGCGCCATGGAGCATCCCCGTACGCATGAACTGCAGGCCGTGAATTTTGTGCGGGCGAAAACCGAATGGCAGATTCTTGATGAATCGATCCGTCCCGATTTTGAGGCGCTCGCTCGCATTCACGATTCCGAGTTTCAGGTGGTCAGCCGCGATCTCAACGACAGTGTCTGGCTCGTGGCGTATTTGTCCGATGACGCCTCCCCTGCATACTACGCCTATCGTCGTGACACAAAAACGGCGGAGTTTCTGTTCGCGGCATATCCGGAGCTGGCTGCCTACAAGCTTTCGAAGATGCGGCCGATCGAACTGACGGCCCGCGATGGGCTCGTCATTCAGGGTTATCTGACAATGCCGGTCGGAGTGTCTCGGAACGCGCCAATGGTGCTGCTTGTGCACGGCGGTCCATGGGTGCGCGATACCTGGGGTTACAATCCTCTGGTCCAGATGCTCGCGAATCGCGGATATGGCGTGCTCCAAATCAACTATCGGGGTTCAACCGGATACGGCAAGGCGCACCTGAATGCCGGCGATCGCGAGTGGGGCGCGAAGATGCACGACGATCTTCTCGACGCAAAAAAGTGGGCCATCGATAATGCCTATGCCGATCCGAAGCGCTTCTGCATCATGGGCGGCAGCTATGGCGGATACGCGGTGCTCGCCGCTCTGGCATTCACTCCCTCTGAGTTTTCCTGCGGAGTGGATATCGTCGGTCCGTCGAACCTGCTCACTCTCCTGCGAACGATTCCGCCTTATTGGGCGCCCATGAAAGCAATGTTCGACAAGCGCGTAGGCGATATCGACACGGAAGAGGAGTTCCTGAAATCGCGGTCGCCGTTGTTCCAATCGGAGCGGATCTCGGTTCCGCTACTGATCGGGCAAGGCGCAAACGATCCGCGCGTCAAAAAGGCCGAAAGCGACCAGATTGTTCATGCCATGCGCGAGAACGGCAAGCCGGTCGAGTACATCGTGTTCGCCGACGAAGGCCACGGGTTCGCGCGGCCGGAAAACAGCATGCGTTTCTGGGCCGCGACGGAAGACTTCCTGGCGAAGTACATGGGCGGCCGCGCCGAGCCGCCGTCTGACGAAGAAGACTGGAAACCGTTTATGGAGTGACCCTGCGGGCGATCACCATAGTAATGTCGTCCGCGGGCGGAGCCCCGGCCATGAATGCCTGCAAGCGCTGTTGAATTGCATCGACAATAATTTTCGCGGGCTGGTCGCTCAACTCGGAGAGAATGCCGGCGAGGCGATCTTCGCCGAACTCTTCGTCGACATCAGGCCTCGATGCCTCGGTTACGCCGTCGCTGAACAGCACCACGACATCGCCTTCAGCGAGACAGCAGGTCTTCTCTTCATACTCGGCTTTCGGAAGAATACCCAGTATCGTTCCGGTGGTTTCCAGCCGTTCCAGCCCGCCGTTGCGATGCATCAACAGCGGCGGATTGTGGCCCGCGTTCACGTAAGTCATTTCGCCGGTCGCGGGATCGATCACTCCAATGAAGAATGTCACGAAGCGATTGGCGGGGACGTTCGCCTTCAAAACTCGATTCAGGCGCGTAACAAGCGATGCGAGGCCGGTGGGGTCATCGAACAGAACCTGGGCGCGGGCCTGCAGGTTCGACATGAGAAGCGCCGCGGGCATCCCTTTCCCGGCCACATCAGCGACGAGTAGCGCCAGCCGTCCGTCGACGCACTGGATAAAGTCGTAGTAATCGCCGCCGACGCCTCGGCAGGGCGCATTGTATCCGGCGAGGTCCAGACCAGGAACAATCGGCGCCTTCTCCGGCAGCAATCCGCGCTGGATGTCGTAAGCCTGCTGGAGCTCCTTCGCCATCATTTGTTCGGCCTGCTCCACCTCGGCGAGGCGGGCGTGCTCGATACGGATAGCAGCGATATTCGCCATCACGGTGAGCAGGCTGAGGTCTTCCTTGGTGAACTCACGAACAAAAAAAGGCGAATCGAGATAGATGATGCCGATCACTCGCGTGTCGGTTTGCAGCGGCACCGCGATCATGCTGCGGATCTGCTGCTCCACGATACTCATACGGCCGGCAAGCGCTTCGTTCAGCCGAGCGTCGGGAATCAGCATGGATTCCTTCTTCTCGATCACACGGTCGCGTACCCAGGTGCTCATGCGCAATCCTTCGCCCTTTGCGGCGCGGACCACGAGTTCCTCGCCTTCGATGGTCATGAGAACGCCTCGCGACGCGCCCACGGCTTCAATCGATTTGTCGAGGATCAGCGCGAACAGTTCAGCCAGGCTCTTGTGTCCGGCTACGAGCTCTCGTCCGGCTGCAATCAAGGCGTGCATCTGCGCGCCTCCGGCCAATTCCCTGTCCTTTGCCAGAACACCATCTAAACTGACCACCGTCGATGCGGTAGGCTCGCTGGACGGCGACTCGACGAACACAACTGTCTTTTCGAAGACTGGCGCTCGATTTGCGAACTCCATCGTCAGGTGGCCGGCGGTCACACGATCGTTCTTGCCTAGAGTATGCGGACCCGCGATCCTGTTGCCGTTCACAAACGTCCCATTCTTGCTGCCCAGATCGCGGACGACCCACGAATCGTCCGCCTTTTCGAGCGCGAGATGCTGGCGAGAGAGGCCGGAGTCGTCGGGATAACAAAGTTCGTTCGTGCTGGCGCGGCCCAAAGAAAAGCGCTCGCGGTTCAGCGCGAGCGTCTGTGTCTTTCCGTCGGGCGTATGGATCAGAATCTCGGTAGGTAGCATTTTCTGTGGTGCGAGCGTTTATCGTAACAAAACGGGAAACTCCGTTATGCGCAGTTTAGCGGAGCCGTACGGTATGAGCGTGAGCGTTTCGACAGGCTGCATGCTAAAGTTCGGGCTTCCTGGAAGCGGGCCGGCGGAACCATCCTCCAGTGTCCAGTTCGGAAGCTCGCGCCCTTTCACATGCAACTCCAGTGGAGCGCCGTTCGGCGTGAACGGGAAATCGCCGACAGGGTGTTCGATTACCTGAACCGACCTGTCGGGACTCTTCGTATCGATGATCAGGCCGTAATTCCATGGCGTCGTGGGCTCGACTTTCCAATCCGCCGTGAGTCCTTGCATCTTTATGCGCTGCCAGTCTTCACCGATTTTCAGCGAGAATACCAGCGGACCGCGTTCGATAGCCGCGGAGTTGTGATACCAGCGGCTCACCCGCACATGCATCGGAAAGACAATAGTCACCTTATCGCCAGTTTGCCAGGCGCGATTGAGCGTAAAGAACGAACCCGGTTTCACGCCGGTCTGAGTATTACCGTTCACTTCGATTTGAGGCTTATCAACCCATGCTGGTATACGGAGCACGAGCGGAAATCGAGCGGGCTTTTCAGGCTTAACCGTGAGCTGGATTGAATCCTTAAACGGATAGTCAGTGTCCTCTGTGATCGTGACCTTGGTTCCGTCCTTTACCGCTGTCTGCACTTCGCTCGGCGCGTAGAAGACCGCGGCGAGTCCATCGCCAGTGGCCATCCAGAGGTTTGCAGCGAACTTCGGGAAACCTTGGTGATAGTTGGCCGTGCAGCATCCATAGTTGGGTTCGAGTCCGAAGATATTCGAGTCAGGGTTGTTAGTGGTCCAGTGCCTCGGCGCGATGCTCACTTCAGCCTGGTTCGGCTGCTGGTCGTATTGATGGGCCCACATGTCCCCGCTGAACGCGCCGGGCAGTGCATTGAATGCGATCTTCTCTTCGCGGTCACCAAATGCCGGATCGCCGAGAATCGAGATCATTTCTTCGAGAGAAAACATCCCTTCCACGACCGCGCAAAGCTCGGTGCCCTGCGATGGATCGTGGCCGGCATAATGCTCGTCGCCGCTGTGGACTCCGTTGGCGAGCAGATGGTACTGGTCCATTTCGCGGAGCTGTTTGTATACGGCGTCGTGGTCGGATTTTTCGCCGCTGATCAGCCACCAAACAGCGGATGTCTTGAGCGCCATTGCGTTGTTCACGACGTGAGTCTTGAGATTCGCCTGCGGCTTTGAGATCTTATCGTGGTAGGCGAAGTCCGCAAACTGTTCCTGCCAGTTGTATCCGGTGGAGCGCAGCGCTTTGGCGAGCTCGAGCAGCTTGGTATCGCCGGTCCGGTTATACAACCACTCAATGCTCAAGACTTCGTCTTCCCAACGATATTGTGCCCAGCTCTTAAGGGGATTGGCGGCGAGCTGCGCGGCCTGGTACTGGAAGAACCGCTTCATCAATGGGATCACACGTGGGTCGCCAGTGGCTTCCTGATATTGCGTCAGAGCCTTCAGGACGATCATGTCCGGCCACCAGTCGGTGTTCTTCTCCGGTCCGATGGCTCCATCCGCGCGTTGATGCTCCAAGGTCCAGGACACCCACTTGTTTGCTTTGCGGACAAGTTCCGGATCGTCGAGGAGATACGCCAGCGGGACCAGGCCGTCCATGTAATACGGTCCCCGCTCCCAGCTCTCGCCGGATTTGCCTAGCCAGCCGCTGTTCTCCAGATCCGGCCAGAACTCGTCGATATGGCCGCTCAGACCGTTGGCTTGAATTTGAAGCTGGCGGCGCAGCCATCCCTTCGGCTTCACGGAACCGAGCGGAAGCTGATCGAAGGCGTTAGGCTGTAGAGGCGGGCGATTCGTTACAACGCCCGGGGTGTCGGCCGCGGCCAGCGGCAGCGCAAGGAACAAGGCAGCAAAATACTTCATCAATGAAGGTCTTCCTCTACTATATTGGCAAGCCTCGCGATACAAACGCGAACGCACTGGCGGAGGAGTATGTGAAACGCACCACGCGGTATTCCAACATCGAGATGCGAGAGATCCAGCCGGGTCGCTTCGATGTTTGGTCCAAGCATCCGACGGCTAGCAAGATCCTGCTCGATCCTGAAGGTAAGCGGCTCGATTCGTTCAAGTTTGCCAACCTGGTTGGCGATGCCGAACAAAAAGCGCGAGACATGGTTTTTGTAATCGGCGGCGCGGCCGGGTATCCAGCGGGCTGGCGCGAAAAGGCCGACCTGCTTCTCTCTCTTTCGACCTTCACGTTTCCGCATGAGTTCGCGCGGGTGATGGTAGCCGAGCAGGTCTACCGCGCATTCACCATCCTGCGCGGTCATCCTTATTCCAAATAACCAGCGGCATCGACGCCACGCGGTACCCTAATGTAAATGGCTTGGTTTACCCGCAATAAGCCGCCTACCGAGGGGGGAGGGGGCGATGAGGAGCGCCGTGTCCGCACCGAAGGGCTGTGGCTCAAGTGCGAGAACTGCGGACAAGTGATCTGGCGCAAGGCTTTGGATGAGAATCACCAGGTCTGCCCGAAGTGCGACCATCACTTCCGCATCGACGCCCGTACACGGCTCGCTCTCCTGTTCGATGAAGGCCAATACGAAGAGTTCGACCGCGATCTGGTTTCGTCGGATCCGCTGCACTTCGTCGACTCGAAGACGTACCTGGCTCGACTGGCGTCCACGCAGAAGGCGACGTCGCTGCCCGACGCGATCATTTCGGCCGCAGGCAATGTGAACGGCAGGCGTGTCTACATTTGCGCCTTGGAGTTGAAGTTCATTGGCGGCAGCATGGGTGCGGTGGTGGGAGAGAAGATCACGCGCGCGATTGAGCGATCGATGGAAGATAAGACGCCGCTGGTGATCGTGTCGGCTTCGGGCGGCGCGCGGATGCAGGAAGGTGCGGTAAGCCTGATGCAGCTTGGGAAAATCTCAGCCGCCCTGATGCGTCTGGATGACGCCGGAGTGCCCTTCATCAGCGTTCTCACCGATCCGACCACCGGCGGCGTGACCGCTAGTTTCGCGATGCTCGGCGATCTGAACATCGGCGAGCCGGGCGCCCAGATCGGGTTTGCCGGACCTCGAGTGATCGAGCAGACCATCCGGCAGAAGTTGCCCGAAGGATTCCAAACCAGCGAGTTCCTGCTGGAGCACGGATTCCTGGACGCAGTGGTGAGGCGCAGCGATCTCAAACAATACGTTTCGAAAGCATTGGATTTTTTTCTCGTATGACGTTTGCCGATCAGTACAGAACCGAATTGCTTCGGACCATCGACATTATCGATACGGATCGCGTTGGCCGCGCGATTGAGTGGTTCCAGGAGGCCCGCGCCAATGGACGCCACATTTTCGTATGCGGGAACGGCGGAAGCGCTTCGACGGCTTCGCATTTTGCCTGCGACATCGTGAAGGGCGCGAGCTATCAGCGTAACGAGCGGTTCAAGATAATGGCGCTCACGGATTCGTTGCCGACACTCACTGCCTACTCGAACGATGTCGGCTATGACTGCGTATTCACAGAACAGTTGAAGAACTTCGCCCAGGCAGGGGATGTCGTCATGTGCATCAGCGGATCCGGCAACTCGCCGAACGTGGTTTGCGCAATGGAGTACGCGAACTCGGTCGGTTGCAAGACCATCGCCCTAACGGGACGCGACGGCGGTAAACTCGGTCCGATGGCGCAGTTGAATATTCAGGTTCCGGTTGCGCACATGGGCAGGATCGAGGATGCGCACATGATCATCTGCCACATGATCGCCTACAAGTTCATGGAAGCTTGAGCGCCCTCGAATTCCAGCAGCCATTGCTTGCGGTGGATTCCGCCGCCATAGCCGGTAAGTTTCCCATTCGATCCGATCACCCGGTGGCATGGAATCACGAGCGATATCGGGTTCTGGCCATTGGCAAGCCCGACCGCGCGACAGGCTGAAGGACGCCCGATCCGTGCCGCGAGTCCGCCGTAACTTTCCGTTTGGCCGGCTGGGATGGTGCGCAACGCTTTCCAGACGATCTGTTGGAATGCTGTTCCTTGCGGGTCCACTTCGATCTTGTCGAGCGCTTCCAGGTCGCGGTTGAAATACGCCTTCAGGCGGCTGCTGTAGCCGTGCGGATCGATTACGCGCGTTGAGCCGTTCGCGGCTTCGGGCTTGCGATCGAGAAAGTAGAGTTCCCGCATAACTTCGCGGCCGCAAAGGATGATAACAGTGCCGATGGGCGATTCAATCAAATCGTAGCTGAGGTCAGTCATAGAGACATCCAAAGATGCATGGCTGCATAGGCTCGCCAAGGACGCCATTGTTCGGCTTTCTTCGCGACGTCCTTACCGCCCGCCTTTATGAGCCCGAGGTCTGTGGCCGGAAATGCGTCCGGCTCGTTAAATGCTCGCATGGCTATGTACTGAGCGGTCCATTCACCGATGCCGGGTAGCTTGCGAAGATCGTCCGTGTTATCGGGCGGCGTGTTGGAAGCGAATGCTTCGGCTAGAGATCGCAGGGAGTGGGCGCGGGCTCGCGGGAGTCCAATGGTGGCCAGGTCGGAGCGGGCCATCGTTTCGGGTGTGGGAAAGTGGCGGCCATGCGCCGAGGAATCGCCAAACTTCTCGACGAGGCGTCCGGAGAGAGTGGTCGCTCCTTTGACTGTTACCTGTTGTCCGAGGATGGCCCGAACGGCGAGTTCAAAGACGTCCCAGGCGCCGGGTACGCGAACGCCGCGATCGGCTTTTATCAGGGGCTTCAGTTGCGACTCGATGTCTTCTATTGGAGCGCTAGTGTCAAAGATGCGGCGTAGCCTGTCGGCTACGCGGGCGAGCGGGCGGAGACTCTGAAGCTCGATGCGGGCCACTAGGTGCGATGCTCCCGGAACAGGCGTTACTTCGATGCGGCCCGGCACGCCATCAATCCGAATCGTGCGGGCATAGCTGTCTTCCGTCACCTGTTCGACGCCCGGAATGGCCCGCGGACCGAGGAATCGTATCAGAGCGTTCCAGTTGTAGGGCGGACGGAACGGCAGCGTTAGCAAGATCGCCGTGCTTTCTGGAGGCTTGCGGCCGCGCAGTTCTCGAGGGCTGCGCTGGTAGGTATCGCGCATAGTGTGATTGAAACGGCGAACACTCGAGTAACCGGCCGCGAAGGCGATGTCGGTGATCGGGAGGGCGGTTTCCAACAGGAGCTTCTTCGCGAACAGTATCCGTTGCGCACTCGCTACGGTGAGCGGCGATGCGCCAATGTGCTCGTTGAAGAGGCGGCGGAGCTGACGGTCGCCGACTCCGACGCGGGCAGCAAGTCGATCTACAGGACCATCGTCGAGAGCTCCTTCGGCAATCAGCCGCAGTGCCTTCGAAACCGTGGCCGACGTTCCACTCCAGGCGGGCGAGCCGGGCGCGATCTCGGGCCGGCAACGGAGGCAAGGGCGGAAACCGGCCTCCTGCGCCGCTGCCGCGCACGCGAAGAAGGAGCAGTTCTTGCGATAGGGCGTCGGTGCCGGGCAGATAGGGCGGCAGTAGACTCCAGTGGTTTTGACGCCGGTGAAGAAGCGGCCGTCGAACCGCGCGTCGCGAGTCTGCAGGGCGCGGTAGCAGGCGTCGGCGTCGAGTTCCATGACCCTATTATGCGTCCGTGAGTTTTTCGGACTAGCCGTTTTCGGACGCGATCGTCAGGGCGTCAGGACGACCTTCACGGCGGCGCCCGAATAAGATTCAAGCTGTTCGAACGAACTCTGGATCTCCGTCATCGGACGGGTATGCGAAAGGATCGGAACGAAGCGCCGCGGTTCGGCGGCCATGAGGTGCAGCGCTGTTTCGGAGTCGTGATTCGAGCGGCGTACGGTGAGAACGGGCAGTTCTTTGCGGCGCATGGGATTCGCATCGAGAGAGATAAAGGACTCCGACGCGATTCCGGTGATGACCACGCGGCCGGCGTTTCGCGTGACGTACAGGCACTGATTCGAAGTGTTCTGCTTCGCCGCGCAATCGAAGGAAACATCGACGCCGCGCTTGCCGGTGTCGGCCAGGATCTGGCGGACGGGATCCGTTTGCGCCGAGTCGATCGCAACGTCCGCTCCGAGCGAGACCGCCAACTCGCGACGTGCCGCGACGGGCTCAACGGCCCAGACACGGGAAATGCCGGAAAGTTTCAGAGAAGCAATGGTCAGCAGACCGATTGGTCCTGCACCGAAAACTACGGCTGTCTCACCGATCTGAATCTTAGCGAGATTCAAGGAATGCAGAGCGACCGCGAGTGGTTCGACGATAGTGCCTTCCGCGGCGCTGAGATTCGGCGCGAGCGGCATCAGGTTCTGCGCCGGCAGGTTTACGAACTCACGGAAGAATCCAGGTTCGTTGACGGTGCTGAGGAAGCGGATGCCGGCACAGACATTGTGATGACCCGTTCTGCAGTACTCACAGTGATAACAGTACAATGCCGGTTCGAGGACGGCGGCGTCTCCGACGGACCATCCCGTCACACCCGGTCCGATCTTCGCGACAGTACCGGCAGGTTCGTGGCCCAGTACCATGGGGTAGACACAAGCCGTATCGCCGACGCCACCCTCCGAAAAATTATGAACGTCAGAGCCGCAGATGCCGACGGCCGTGACGCGTACTTGAATTTGTCCAGGTCCGGGAGCGGGGAGCTCAGGCGCGTCGACTAAGCGAAACGCACGCTGTCGATACAGTTCTGCGAGTTGCACCGGGCGATGTCTTAACTAGGCTTCTTAAAAAGGTTGTCGAACGCGGTACGCGCGTCGCTTGAATTGCGCGGCGCGGGTGGCGGCGCTGCAGCGGGTTGACCATTGTTGACCGGCGCGGCGTCGCGTGCGACCGTCACGCGCGGTTTGAACAGCGCACAGTCGTTAGTCTGGTCCTTGTACGGGATGCGCACTGGAATCGGTTTCAAACATTGAAAGCGCGTCGATGGCTCGAAGTGAGCGCACTGCTTACAGCAATGCAGCGCGGCATTGCACTTCGGGCAATTGCTCTTCCAATCGATATTCTCAGGCAAAGCCGTTGCGCAGTTAAAACAGCGCGCAGCGACTACGTGCTGAACCAGGCGTGGAAGGCGGGGCCCCGTAACGTCGAGTGGGGGGCGTGGTCCATTCGGTTTGGGACGGTCCTCGCGCCGGTGGCCGTTGGAGGGCCGATCGCGATCGGTGTCCATGTAGCCCCGTTGCTTATACTTTCGGTCATCGTCCATTATTTGTACTCCTCGAGCCGTCGAGCTGCACGGCCCGTTGTATACGATAGCTGCTCCGCAGATTTTAGAGCGACAGAGACTTCTTCACAGGGTTGAGTCTTCGGAGGATTTCCGCGGGAGCCGGCTAGGGAAGCGACTTACGGTGTCCCGCATGCGCCTAAGTAACTATGTACCACGAAAGGCGTCTCAAATCCACTGAAATCTGCTTACACATGAATGACGGATTATGTTTTTGGTAATGCTTACCAGTCTGCGGGGCTGAAATCATTACCTCTGGTTGCGCCTTGACACGCACCTTAGTACTAACCTCTTAACCAGGACTTACGGATACTAATCGGGGCTCCACTTCAGGAGCGAATTACACGGGCGCGTTAGTGGGTTGTCGTAGTGATTCGGACTGACCCGCAACGAGTACCCTAACCTGCCGGTCTGATAGGGCACAAACTCTTTGGCAAACAAATAAGCTCCGCCATGTTGCTCGACCGGCGGCAACGTCAAAATCTGCGTATCCTCCAACTCTCCGTTTACACCAACCCGTCCAATTACTGCTTCGACTCGTACTTCATTCGGGCTGAGACCTGACAATTCCACTACCGCTCGCATCGGTATCGGACGACCGCTGAGGACGGCGCCTTCAGGACCAGAGCCCGCTTCCACGATCCGGATGCGGTCCCACGCCCGGCTTACCTGCTCATTCCATCGGACCCGCTCGCGGGAGGCTTGGTAGTGATTCTCTCTCGCCTCCAGATAGGCGTTATGCGCCGGATCGTACAACTGAGAGACGTACTCCGCGACCATCCGTTGCGCATTAAATTGCGGGCTGAGGTGCATCAGCGACTGTTTCATCCGGCGCACCCAATCCGTGGGCACTCCCTCTTCGTCGCGCGCTTTATAGTACATCGGCACAATCTCGTTTTCCAATATGGAGTAGATTGCGCGCGCGTGGATTTCGTCCTGGTCTTCGGAGTAAGGCTCGCGATCGCCTATTGCCCAGCCCCCGGAAATTTCATAGGCTTCGTCGAACCAACCGTCGAGAATGCTCAAGTTCAGGATGCCATTGATGCCGGCCTTCATCCCGCTGGTACCACAAGCTTCCTCGCCGCGGCGCGGGGTGTTTAACCAGAGGTCGACCCCCTGGACCAGTTCACGCCCGACGCGCAGGCCATAATCCTCAATGAAAACGATGTGTCCGGAAAGTTGCGGGTCCCTGGAGAGTTGCACAATCTCGCGAATGAGCATCTTCCCGGGGTGATCTTTAGGGTGGGCCTTCCCGGCAATGATGACCTGTACAGGCCTATCCTTGCTAGTTAAGATGCGGCGAAGGCGATCGACGTCGCGGAAAAGTAGCGTCGCCCGTTTATAAGTCGCGAACCGTCGGGCGAAGCCGATGGTAAGCACATCCGGGTCTAGAATTTCGCCCAAACGCCGTTGTTCGGACGCGGGCGATTTGCGGTTTATGGCGCTCGCAACTGTCCGCTCGCGGACAAACTGGATGAGGTTGCGCTTGCGGCGCCGGTGGGTTTCCCAAAGCTCCTGATCCGGAATCTCAGCGACGAGATCCCAAACTTTGGGGTCGGGGTGACGCTCCCGCCAATCGGGCGCGAGGTACTGGTCATACAACTGGGCCAGATCGCTGTTACACCAGGTGGGAAGATGAACGCCGTTGGTAACGGAGGTGATCGGGATTTCCCAGACCGGCAGCTTGGGCCACAACTCCTGCCACATTTCCTGCGAAATCTGCCGATGGAGCGAACTGACCGCGTTGCGATACGCGGAAGTCTTGATGGCCGAGATGGCCATCGAGAAGCGCTCATTTCCGTCGGAGGGATTGCGGCGTCCGAGCGAAAGAAACTGATCGAAAGGAATACCGCCTTCGCGGCAGTAATCGCCAAAATATTCGTACAGTAAGCCGGCGTCAAATATATCGATCCCGGCCGGCACGGACGTGTGCGTCGTGAAAACGTTGTTGACGCGACACGCATCGAGAGCTTCTTCGAACGTCAGACCTTCGTTGGCAATCAGCAGACGCATGCGTTCGATGGCCAGAAATGCCGAATGTCCCTCGTTCATGTGGTAAACGGTGGGCTTGAGGTTGAGGCTGTCGAGCGCGCGCAAGCCACCGATCCCAAGCACGATCTCCTGGCGGATTCGCACATGAATGTCGCCGCCGTAGAGCATGTCCGTGATTTCACGATGCTCCACGCGTTCGTTCTGCGGAATGTTCGTGTCAAGAAGGATCAGCTTGACCCTTCCCACAATAATCTGCCACACCTTAATGTGAACAATGCCGGTCGGAAGTTTCACATCGACGTGCAGTTCGGAGCCGTCGTCGAGCAAAACCGGCTTTAGGGGAAGAGTATAAAAGTCGTTTACAGGATTCCTCTCCTGTTGCCAGCCGTCCTGGTTGAGTGACTGAGAGAGGTAGCCCTTCTGATAGAGCAGGGCTACGCCCACGAGTGGAATGTCGGCATCGCTGGAGGCCTTGAGATGATCGCCGGACAAGATTCCGAGACCGCCCGAGTAGATCGGAATACAACCCGCGAGGCCATACTCCATTGAAAAATACGCGATCAGTTTGTCGCTCTCCTCGAGTTCTAGTTTGTGGAGATAGGCATCGTAGATCTCGCATGCTTTGCGATAGAGCGCCAGGAAACGCGGATCGGCGGCGGCGCGTTCCAGCGTGGCTTGGGGAACGCGGCCGAGCATGAGAACGGGATTGTGATCGCAGGCCCGCCATAAGGCCGGGTCAATGCGCCGGAACAACGACCGGATCGTGTGATCCCAACTCCAAAGTATGTTGTAGGAGAGATCACTCAATCGGCCCAGCGCCGGTGGGAGCGCAGGACGAACGAGGAACTCCTTAAGTGGACGGATCTGAAAGGCCATTCGTACGTTTCTCTTTACAGTAACACCGGGGTTAACTCATCGCCGAGCTTGTGCCACCCGCACACGGGGTTGCGCACTGATTATCTATCGGGTTGTCATTGCAGTACTTTAGTCCCACCCTCTTTCTCTCATGAAAGATGAGACTCCGAGCCGGAAGTTTCCGTTCCGGCGTTAGGTAAGCGACGCACGGTGGGTTCGGTTGGTATATCGCGCTCTCCGCGGCTCTCCGGCACCACAATTTACGATCCGAGTTTAGGGCCGAAGCCGTTCGGTGGGTGGAACGGGGGCTCGTATGTCGTTGCAGGCCTGTAATATTTGGTTCTCAGTTTTATGCGAACGGCTCGCAGCGAACCCGTTCTTAGGACACAATGAGGTTGTGATGGCGAATTGGAGCGCCAGCTCTTCAAGGATTAGAATCGAGGCGGTCACCGTCCCCATGGGCGACGATCTGTGCGTCGTGATCACGGGCGGCGATCGACCTCACTTGGGAGCGGTCGGGCTCGGCGAAGCGCGCGGCTCCATATCCGTGCTCACAATTCCTGGGCATAGAGAGGACGTCATCGTGCAAAGCGCTGCGAGTAAACTGGCGGCTCGGCTCGGCAAGAATGTAGTGGTATGCTGCGGCATCCACGTGGACCACATTACAAAAGACGAGATCGAATTCGTCATCCGAACGATCGACGAATTTTGCGAGTCGTTTTGAGCTAGGATAGAGTTCCATGAGAACCTTAGCTATCGCGCTCTTTGCTGCCCCGTTTTGTATCCTAGCGGCTGACCAGCCGGTGATGGAGAATCCGCAAGTTGCTAGCTCGAAGGGTATTTACGAATACCTGAAGGGTACCATTCTAAAGTCGGCGGAGAAGGTGCCGGAGGAGAAGTATTCTTTCAAACCTACCGACGGAGTCCGCACCTATGGCGAAGTTCTGGCTCACATCGCGGATGGTCAATATGAATTCTGTGGAGCTGTGAAAGACGGCAAGCCTATGATGAAGGAAGTTGAGAAAACCGCTCACACGAAGGCGGAGATCACGAGCGCGCTGAACGATGCTTTCGCCTATTGCGAGGGTGTCTACGCTGGATTGACCGACGCGTCCTCGGCCGCCATGGTTCCATTTATGGGCCTGAAACTCACAAAGCTGGCTCTCTTATCCTTGAACGAATCGCACACCGACGAGCACTACGGCAACCTGGTCACGTATATGCGCATGAACGCGATCGTGCCGCCTTCTAGCGAGCCGCGAAAGTAGGCAGCGACAGGCCAGCACGTCGTAACGGTTCGAATCGCGGGTCGACGTTGATCCAAGTCATCCAGACATCGCCGTCCCTCATGCCCTGCTGAAGATGGTCGAGGGCGGCCTTCATATCGCCAAGAGCGGTAAGGACGATGCCGAACCAATAGTTCGATACATGCTTGCGGCCGGATGTCTCCTCAAGCTGCTTCAGGATCGTGGAAGCTTCGTTTTTTTGCCCAGCCGCCGCATACGCATGGGCCAGCGCGGCAAGCGCTCCTGGATGGTGATCCGAACATACACAGGTGTTCTGGAATTCGACGATCGCTTCTTCGTTATTGCCTAACAACAGATTTGCAAGTCCGAGCGCATGCTGAGCCGGAGCGAAGCGCGGTTCGAGCGCCAGCGCTTTCCATGCCTGTTGAAGCGCTGCGTCATAGTCGCGAGCCATGCAGAGATCCCAGGCGGCCTGGCTGTTGATGACTAGACAAAGAGGATCTAAATCCAGCGCGCGGCGGATCTCATCGCGAGCTTCGTCGAAGCGGCCTAGTGAGGATAGGAGCGCGGCATATCCATTATGGGCCGCCGCGTAGCTCGGATTCGCGTCCAACGCTAACCGGAATTCCGATTCGCTGGAGGCGAAGTCCGACTCAAAAGACGCCCTCACACAGGCAAGCGACGTGCGCGCTTCAGCAAGTTTGGTATCGAGGCGAACCGCGGATTCCGCGTATTGCTT
Source organism: Bryobacterales bacterium (assembly GCA_963802915.1). GTDB lineage: Bacteria > Acidobacteriota > Terriglobia > Bryobacterales > Bryobacteraceae > JAICMB01. The sequence continues at coordinate 118,036 of CAWDKQ010000012.1, read as the reverse complement.
CGCGCGTGTGTACGCGATCGAAGGCGGCATCACTTCCAGGAACGCGAACATTGTATATGCGTCGGCAAGTCCGGAATACGCAAGCGCGGACGTTTGGTCCTGAGCGAGAGCCGATTCGAAATACGCCACAGCGCGGCGAAGTGCGTCCTCGTTGATCTTGGCCAGGAAGAAGCGGCCTTTAAGATAATCCTGGAGCCCTTCATCGTTCCCCTTCTCCTCATGCGGGCGGAACTGCGCCGCAACACACTTGGCTACGGTTCTGCCGAGTGCATCGATATCGTCAGCCGCGCCGAGGCAGTTTTCGCCCCAAATGCGCCAGCCCGTAGCCGCATCCACAAGTTCGACGGCTGCGTTCAACGATGTTCCGTGATGCGAGATGCGGCCCGTCAGCACTCCTTTGACATTTAGTTCGCGGCCGAGAAGCGCTGTGTCGAGAGCCGGCTTCAGGTGTCTCGCTACGGCGCTACGGCCTGCGATGCGCAGATTATCTATCGTCGATAGCTCAGCAAGGACACGGTCCTCGATTTCCTCCGCGATGCGATCCGTTAAAGGAACTCCGGCGGCGCTGGTAAACGGCAGGATGGCGATGGAGCGGACAGCGCGGACCGGCTGCCTGATTTCAGGATCCGCAGTGACGCGCTCGACCGGCGCGATGAAGCGGTAACCCAATCCGGACCGGGTTTCGAGGTATCGCGGACTCTTCGAAGAATCGCCAAGCACGCGGCGCAATGCATTAACTGCCGTATTCAGGCTGCGGTCGAAGTTTACGTAGATGCCAGGCCAGAGCCGGTCGGCCACTTCCTTGCGAGATATCAGCTCTCCGGGTCTTTCGAGTAACAGCTCGAGAATTTGGAACGGCTTCTTTTGAAGATTCAGTCTCAGGCCGCGCTTGCGCAGTTCGCGGGACTGCAGATCGACCTCGAATACTCCGAAGCGAAGAGCTTTGAGAGGCTGCCGCGGCTGAGAACTCTGCTCAACTCTTTGTGGCTGAACTGCTTGTGTCATAACAAACGCTTGATCTCCTGCTGAGGTCCCGTTGTTCGAAAACTCTCGTCTGAGTGATAGGACGAAGACCATCCGGAAATGGTTCGATCCATAAGTCGGAAAAAGGAGATGTGGTATGAGTTTCAATAAATTCGCGGTGTTTGCCGCTTCGGTAGCGGCAGTGCTGGCCAGTGCGACGGTGCCGGCGAATGCGCAACAGTTCAGGGCCTCCGTAACGCTTCCCTTCGAGACGCGCTGGGGCGGGGCGGTTCTGCCGGCGGGCGATTATGTGATCTACACGGATGTTGCGGCAACGGTGCCGGCTGTTCATGTGCAAGGCGACGGCACGTACGCCACCATTCTTTCGGGACCGGTCAGCTTCACCGCTGCGAACGAAGATGGAGCGCGTTTGGAGATTGCGGACGTAAACGGCGTGCACGTTGTGACGAAGCTTCACTCCGGACTCGCGGGCAAGGAGTTCCCCTTCGCGATCCCAAAAGCGGTGAAGAACCTGGGATATGGTGTCGCGGCCTTGCGGAAAACTTCGATACCAGTATCTGGCCGGTGAATCGAAGCAAGGGACAGTACACTCATTACTAAAAGAACCGGCGGCCGAGAGACCGGTAGCGAGTGTACTGTCCTGATTTGTTTCTAAAATGGTGGAATGGCGCTGGACGGTTTATGGCAGGACGCGCGATACAGTCGGCGCGTACTCAGCCGCCAGCCGGGATTTGCGATCGCAGCGATACTAACCATTGCGGTCGCCATTGGCGCGAACGGCGCCATGTTCAGTGTTGTGGATGCGGTGTTACTCCGGCCGCTGCCGTTTGCTCACCCCGAACAACTGGTCTTCTTTTGGGAGACGAACGCCCAACACAAGCGCACGCTGATTTCTGCCGCGGACCTGGACGACTGGCGCAAAGCAAAATCGTTCGCAGCCTTGTCGTCGCTCATGGGGCAAAGCGTGAATCTGACGGGTATCGACCAGCCCGCTCGTGTAGCTGGAGCGTTCGTATCACCCGAGTACTTCCGAATTCTCGGGGTGAACGCCCGTTTGGGGCGTACCTTCAACGACGCCGAAGGACAAACCGGTGGCGACCGTGTCGTAGTGCTCAGCTATGGTTTGTGGCACGGGCGATTCGGTGGCGACGTGTCGTTGGTCGGACGCACTGTCACTTTGAATGGTGAACTCTTCACCGTGGTTGGAATTCTTCCTCAGAAGTTCGAGCCGCCTTTTTTCCAGCCGGATGTTTTTTTGCCGCCGCGGTTCTATCCGGGTTACTCGAAAGAGCGGGCGCAACAGTGCGTGGTGGCGTTAGGGCGGCTGAAAAACGGCGTCGAGTTCACGAGCGCCAAAGTGGAGCTCGACGGCATCGTGAAGCTGCTCTCAAACGAGTATCCGAAGACCAATCGAGATCGGGGCGCGCTGATGCTGCCCGTTCGCGATGTCATGGTGCAGGGCGTACGTCCGGCATTAATGGCATTAGCCGCGGCTGTCGGATGCCTGCTGCTCATTGCGTGCGCGAATATCGCCAATCTGCTGCTGAGCAAAGCGGCGGGTCGCCGGCAAGAGATGTCCTTACGCGCGGCGCTTGGCGCTGGCCGGATGCGGCTCGTACGGCAGTTACTGACCGAGAGCCTGGTTCTGGCATTGAGTGGAGCGGCGTTGGGCGTGGGAATCTCGTACTCTCTGGCGCGATACGTGTCGAGCAAGCTTATCGATTCATGGCCGGGTGAAGTGAACATCGATCCGAGTTGGAAAGTTCTGGGATTCATCGCGGCGATCGCGGTGCTTTCTGCTGTCGCCTTCGGATTAGCCCCGGCGTTGATGGCGCGCCGCGTAGCCGATGGCTGCTCACGGGTGCGCGGGGAGTTCGGCCGAACACGGCTCAGAAGTTTGTTGGCAATCGGGCAGGTTGCTTTGGCGCTGGTCATGCTCATCGGTTCCGGCCTGATGATCGAGAGTCTGCGTCGGCTGTTGCGCGTAGATACGGGGTTTGATGGAAATGTTCTGACGATAGAATATCGTCTGCCGGAGAATAAGTATCCACGCGCTGCGCAGCAGGCTCAGTTCCACTCCGATGTGGTTACGCGTGTGCAGGCGCTGCCGGGAGTGGAATCGGCCGGCATTGTTCGAGGGCTCCCTTTCAGCGGCAATGGCGATGCCACCGCGATCGGATTGCCGGACCGTCCCGTTCCTCCACCGGGCGAACCTTTCGTAGCGCTCTACAATGCCGCGACGCCATCGTATTTCGCGACAGTACACATCCCTTTGCTTGCGGGACGAACGTTCTTAGCCTCGGACATCCTCAACGCCCGGCGTGTCATCGTGGTCAGCGAGGGTTTCGTGCGCCGGTACTGGCCCGGTCAGGATGCCATCGGAAGGCAGGTTCTGATTCCGCAACGCGACCTTGCACCCGGGGATGTTTCGATGGTTGCTACCACGGTGGTGGGCATCGTCGGGAATGTCCGTCACGACCGGCTCGATGAACCGGAGACACCGCAGCTCTATGTTCCCTACGCGCAGGATCCTATCACCTTCGCGACACTCGTGGTTCGCACGCGCGGGAATCCCATGGATCGCGTGCGCGATGTGCGGAATGCGGTGTGGTCGCTCGACAAAGACCAACCAATGTGGAAGATACGCACGCTGGCATCTCTTGTCGACGCGTCCCTGGGTCAGAGGCGCTTGCTGCTCACGATGCTTGGCGCGTTTTCGGCCGTCGCGCTGCTGCTTGCGGCTCTTGGGTTGTATGGAGTCATGTCGTATCAGGTAACGCAACGCACTGCGGAGATGGGAATCCGCGTAGCGTTGGGAGCTCGGTCTGCGGACATTCTCGTTATGGTGTTGAAGAGCGGTCTCACGCTTGCTATCGCGGGACTCGCGGCTGGCGCGGTCGCTGCGCCACTCTTGACCCGCCTGCTCGCGAGCCAGTTGTTCGGCGTTGGCGCGGTGGACTTAACGGTTTATGCGATGTTCGGATCGCTGCTGCTCGTGGTGAGCGCGCTGGCGGTTCTCCTGCCGGCTTGGCGCGCGACGCGGTTAGATCCAATGAACGCCCTGCGGTCCGAGTGATGAGAATGTTTTCACGGCGGTCCCTATTGATTGGAGCGTGCGCTCTCGCCAACGCGAAGGAACGAGGACTGATGGTATCGATTTTCTCCAAGCATCTTCAATTCCTTCAGGGTGAAGCCTTGGCGAACGCCGCGGCGACGATGGGCTTCGACGGAATCGACCTCACGGTGCGAAAAGGCGGCCACGTGGAGCCGGCGCGAGTGCGGCAGGATTTGCCGGAGCTGGTCTCGATCATTCGTGATCATGGTCTTCAGGTTCCGATGGTCACGACGGACATCGCCGATGCGGGTAGCCCTTTCGCGGAGGACATTCTCAGAACGATATCGGAGCTGGGGATCCATCATTATCGCTGGGGCGGATTCAAGTACGACCCCGTCATCCCGATTCCACGGCAACTGGATGCGTTGAAGCCGCGTGTGGCTCGATTGGCCGCGGTCAATGCCCGCTATCACGCGACCGCGATGTATCACACGCATTCCGGCATCAACCTCGTGGGTGCGTCGATTTGGGACCTGTATATTCTGCTGAAGGACTTCGATCCCAAGGCGGTCGCGGTGAACTACGATATCGGGCACGCCACGATCGAGGGTGGCTTCGGCGGCTGGATCAACAGCTTGCGCGTGATTCAATCGCACCTGCGCGGCGTCGCGGTGAAAGACTTCCTGTGGGAGAAGGATGCGCGGGGAAACTGGAATCCGGAATGGAAGCCGCTCGGGCAGGGGATGGTTCGATTTCAAGAGTTCTTCGGGATGCTCAAGGCGTCGGATTTTGCGGGACCCCTTCAACTTCACTTCGAATATCCCTTAGGCGGCGCTGAAAATGGAAATCGGGAACTCACTGTTCCTCAATCCGATGTCTTTGCGGCGATGAAACGCGACCTGGGAAAACTGCGATCGTACTTGAAGTAACAACGATGTCCTGGTAGCGTCCTACCTAGCAGTGCCAGCGACAAAAGAGCGGGCGGCATCGCGCCTTCGCATTTGGATGATCGTGGCCGGGTCGCTATTGCTGGCCGGGGTCGTCGCTTTCTTTATTCTCGCGGCTTACAGCGAGCCCATCCTCCGCGAACGCGCCATCCGCATGTTGCAGAGGCGGTTTGAAAGCGACGTCGAACTGGGAAGCTTAAGAATTTCACTACTCCCGGGAATCGGCGCCACGGGAACCAACTTGGTGCTGCATCGTAAAGACGATCCTTCAGCCCCGCCGCTAATTACGATCAAGAGCTTCTCAGTCTCGACAGGGCTGTTGGAATTACTCCGGCCAACGCCGCATATTCGCAGCGTTCGATTGTACGGGTTGGAGATCAACGTCGGCGCGCATCACGATGAGCAGATCGGCATCGGGAACCCGGATGGCGCTTCTCATATCGAAGTCGGTGAGATCGACACCGACGACGCGGTGTTGCGGATCTTGCCGAAACAAGCTGGGAAAGATTCGCTACTGTTCAACATCCATCAACTGACGATGCGCACTGTCGCGCGCAACCAGCCGATGTCGTTTGTAACCACGCTTCGGAACGCCAAACCGCCGGGTGAGATCCATTCGACTGGCAGTTTCGGACCGTGGCAGGAAGAAGATCCGGGACTTACGCCGGTCTCCGGATCTTACACATTCGAGCGTGCAGATCTCGGCGTCTTCAAAGGGATTTCCGGAATCCTATCGTCGCGCGGAAAGTACAACGGTACGCTTGATCACATCGAAGTGAACGGCGATACCGATACGCCCGATTTCACGGTCCGCGTGGGCGGTCATCCCGTTGATCTGAAGACGACATTCCACTCCATCGTGGACGGCACGAACGGCGACACGCTGCTTCAGCCCGTCGATGCACATTTCGGACGATCGACGATTCACTGCGTGGGTGGGGTAGTCCATAACGAGGGAGAGCAAGGAAAGACCGTGTCACTGGATATCACGGTTACCGATGCGAGGATCGAAGATCTGCTGCGCCTCGCCGTGAAATCGGACAAACCGGCTCTGACAGGAGCAGTCCGTTTTCACGCGAAATTCGAGTTGCCGCCGGGCGACCGCGATATTCCGGACCGGCTGTATCTGAACGGGACGTTCGGGGTGCAGGGCGCGCACTTTACGAGTTCTAATATCCAAGAGAAAGTAGCAAATCTGAGTCATCGGGCCCAGGGCCGGCCCGAAGAGACCGGCGGCACTGTTGCCTCGGACCTAAAAGGTAGTTTCGTCTTGAAAGACGGGTTGATCATGTTTTCAAAGTTATCGTTCGGCGTTCCGGGCGCGGATATTGTCTTAAGCGGCAACTACAACATCGATAACGAACAGCTCGATTTTACAGGCACGGCCATAATGCAGGCGGAGCTTTCGCAGATGACCACGGGGTGGAAATCGATGCTGCTGAAGATTGCCGACCCGCTCTTCAGAAAGAAAGGCGCCGGGGCCGTGATTCCTTTCAAGATTACGGGAACGCGCGAGAATCCTGAGTTCGGCCTGGTTTTGAAGCTCCCTAGATAAAAGCCGTAGTCTTGACTCCGGAAATATCAAAACGTTTGCGGCATCGCATATTCTTGCACATTACTTTGTCGTCGAGCAGGACCATGTAGCTCGCTGCCTTCTTGAACTTTGCGCGATCGCGCTCGTCTGCGTTGCCAGGCAGCCGGTCGATCTTCGTCCGTAAGAGCCAACGCAGATCGTAGCTGTCCTCCGTTCTGCAAAACGGGCAGTTCAGGTTCATTGGCTTCGTCGTATTCGATTCTTTATAAAATTGGCGTTCATCCATTTTTGTTTATCCCGCAAGCAGGGTCGAAATGGCCCGGCCGGCCCTGGTGCCATCCGCCACCGCGTCCACCACTTCGCGTCCGCCGTTGACGCAATCGCCGCCGGCGAAATACCTGGGGTTCGAGGTTTGCCCAGTTTTGCGATCCACTTCGACACGGCCGTTTTCCATCGCGATCCGCTTTTCTTCCGCGAGCGCTTCAAACAATTTCGACTGACCGATGGAAAGGATCACCATATCGCAGAATAGCTCACCTCCGTTGTATTCGAGGCGTTCGGCCGCGCTGCTTCCATGAATCGCAACCGGCCTGGCTCGCCATAAAAATCGGATGCCGTCCTTCTTGGCATGCTCGTATTCGAAAGCAAAGGCGGGCATATCCTGCTCGCCTCGGCGATAGACGACGGTCACTTCTTCAGCGCCCAATCGCTTGGCCGCGCAAGCCGCATCGATAGCCGTATTGCCCCCGCCGATCACCGCGACGCGGCGTCCGACTCTCGGCGTTCCGGTCTTGTACTCCGCGATGAACGTGACTGCATCGACCACTCCGGGGAGATCTTCGCGAGGGATACCGAGAGATTGAATCGGCCCCAGGCCAACGCCGACGAAAATCATGTCGAACTCTGTTTCCAGCCTATCGAGGTCGATATCGACGCCCACGCGTACGCCGGTGCGGAACTCAACTCCCAAAGCTCTGATCAGGCCGATTTCCTTATCGGCGTCGACGGGACGGAATTTGTACTCCGCGACTCCATAAGTGTTCAGGCCTCCGGCTTTCGGGCGTGCTTCGAAGACCGTGACGGAATAACCGTTGCGGCGAAGCTCGGCGGCGCATGCGAGCGATGCCGGTCCGGCGCCGATACACGCGATTCTGCCGCGCCGGTCGGGCGACTTCATCGGCAGCTTGGCTCCGTGCGCGTAGAAATCGTCCATGGCGTGGCGCTGTAAACGCCCAATCTCGATTGGCTCGCGATTGTATCGGTGCATCACGCAAGCTCCCTCGCAGAGCACATCGACGGGGCAGACGCGTGAGCAGCTCAGGCCCAGAATGTTGGCGTCGAGAATGGTCAGTGCGGAGCCGCGCAGGTTCCCGGTTGCGATTTTCTTGATGAATCGCGGAACATCGATATGCGTCGGGCAGGCCGCGGAACAGGGCGCGTCGTAGCAAAAGAGACAGCGATTCGCCTCGACCACGGCCTCTTGAGACGTAAAGGGCGGATGGATTTCGGCGAAGTTTTGCGCAATCAGCTCGGGCGTTGGTTGCGGTACCGCGTTGTTCATACTGCTGCGGTGGATCGCGACCGCACAAAACTCGCGTCGAGTTGTTTGATGAACTCGTCGACGTCGGTCTTGCTGATATTCAGCGGCGGGGAAACGCGAAGCACGTTGCCGTATAGTCCGCCCTTGCCGAGCAGGATCCGATTCTCTCGCGCGGCTTCCATGATCGCTAGCGTTTGCGCGGGGTCCGGCGTTTTGCTTTCGGGATCTTCCACTATTTCGAGAGCCTGCAGGAGGCCCATGCCGCGTACTTCGCCGATGATTGGATGTTTGGCTTGTAGCTCCAGGAATTTTTCACGAATATATGCTCCGACTTCGGCGGCATTGATGGCGAGCTGATGGTCTTCGATGTAATCGAGCACCGCTTTTGCTGCGGTCGCCGTGACAGGGTTTCCTCCGAACGTGGAAATTGTGGCGCCTTTCACGGAGTCTGCGATGGCCGGCTTGGCTACCGTAAGCCCAACTGGCGAGCCATTTCCGAGTCCCTTGGCGCTGGTGATGATATCCGGCTCCACGCCCCACTGCTCGATACCAAACCATTTGCCGCCGGTGCGGCCCCATGCGGTCTGCACTTCATCGCTGATAAAAACGCCGCCGTACTTTTTGACGATGTCCGCGACGATGGGGAAATATTCTTTGGGAGGCGTGACGTATCCCGCAACGCCTTGAATCGGCTCGGCGATGAACCCTGCGATGCGGCCGGAGGTTGTGGTCTTGATCACCTCTTCCACATCCCTGGCGCAGCGGACGCCGCAACTCGGATAAGTCAATCCCAGCGGGCAGCGATAGCAGTAGGCGTTGACGGCGTGGACGATTCCAGGCGCTGTGACGCCACCCAATCGCCACGATGCCTGCCCTGTCAGCGTCATCGCCATAGCGCTGCGTCCGTGATAGGAATACCGCAGGGCGACGATCTCGCTTGCGCCGGTATAGCAGCGCGCCGCAAGAATCGCGGTTTCGTTGGCTTCGGTTCCACTGTTTGTGAAAAACGATTTCGTGAGCTTGCCGTTCGGCGTAATGGACGCGATCTTCTTCGCAAGGGCGGCTTGCGGCTCGTTCGCGAAGACGGTGGAGACGTGCTGCAGCGTATCGATCTGGGCGTGCAGCTTGCGATTCACCTCTTCGTTGCAGTGGCCGACGCTAATGGTGACGATGCCGCCGAAGAAATCGAGGTACTGGTTGCCGTCGGCATCCCAGACGTATTGGTCTTTGGCCCTGGCGATAACAAGCGGGTCTTTGTAGTAGTGAAAGACGGACGGGAAAAGATATTCCTGGTTGGCGAGGAGGATTTCGTTTTTTGTCATAGGAGTGCCTCAGGCTCGAACGAGCGGCTCGTAGAGATCGGGACGCCGGTCGCGGAAGAATTGCCAGGTTTTGCGCACTTCGCCGATCTTATCGAGGTCCAGGTCGGCGGTGAGCACTTCGTCTTTGTCGCGCGAAGCCTGCGCGATAATCTGACCGCGCGGGTCGCAGAAATAACTGCTGCCGTAGAACTCGCCGATGTTCCAGGGGGCTTCGGTTCCCACGCGATTGATGGCTGCGATGAAATATCCGTTCGCGACGGCGTGAGCGGGCTGTTCCAGCTTCCACAGATACTCGCTCAAGCCGGCCACTGTTGCTGAGGGATTGAATACAATCTCAGCGCCGTTCAATCCTAAAGCGCGAGCGCCTTCTGGGAAATGGCGGTCATAGCAGATATACACGCCGATGCGGGCGAACCCGAGATCGAACGTTGGGTAGCCGAGATTGCCGGGACGGAAATAAAATTTCTCCCAAAAACCTGGTGCGACATGCGGGATGTGCGTCTTGCGATATTTTCCCAGGTATGACCCGTCGCGTCCGATCACTGCTGCGGTGTTGTAGTAGATGCCTTCCTGCTCTTTTTCGTAGATGGGGACGATGATCGCCATATTGTGTTGGCGCGCCACGTCCTGCATCAGACGAATCGTCGGGCCATCGGGAATGGTCTCGGTGAAATCGTACCAGCGAGTTTCCTGTTCGGCGCAGAAGTAGGGGCCGTAGAAGATTTCCTGTAAACAAGCGACTTGGGCGCCGGCATCCGCAGCCTGTTGAAGATAGCCGAGGTGCTTGTCGACCATAGCCTTCTTGACCTGTTCGAGCGGGAGGGTGATGGGGGCGACGTTGGTGGCTTGAATCAGGGAACAGCGTACGATTCTAGGCATAGCCGAGTTTTGTTTATATCACAGCGGGATGGAGAAGGAGCGGGGAGGGGCGTAGAATAGGGATGGGATGAGCCTGGACGATTACAAAGTCGTATTGTATCGGAACCAGCCGGATGGCTCGGTCGCAGAAATTCCCGCGATTCCAGGGTGTTATGCACTCATGCCTACGCGAGAAGAGGCCCTGGCCGAACTTGAAATCGTCTTCGAAATGATTGCCGCTGAATACCGCGCGAAGGGCTAATCGCCCGTCGGACAGCACAGCCATCGTGAATGCCGAGCGCCCGCGCTGAGGATTTTCGGCGCGCCGTCAGGCGGACAGACAAGCGCTGGATTCACAGAGACGGGCGCGCGGTAACCATCCCGATCCACGGCGGAGGTGAAACTGGGCCGCCGCTTTTTCATAGAATTCTTGCTCAATTCGGGATAACGCCTTAACCATCGATGTTGGATCTAGCAGGTCGGTCGGCCAAGCACAAGGGAAGCATCGGCGACCTGTACGGCCAAGTGGCGCGGCATCGACGGATCGCCGGGACGGCTCAGCGCTCATTCGGAAGCCGGTGCAAGATCCAGGGCAAAAGCCAGCGCGTCTTTGAGTTGGTCCATTATTCCCGCCGGAAGCCTGCCAATCTTGCGTTCAAGACGCACGGTTGGCAGAGATCCTAATCCTTGAACATTGGCTACGGATTCACGATCAAGAAAGGAAAGCCGCGGCAGTGGCACTTCATACGGACTGTTTCTCCGCTGGGTGGTGAGAGGCACGTACAAGACAAGTGCCCGCGGCGGGTCGGGGTCTTGGCGGGAACAATCACGACGGGACGCGTCTTAGCAGCGAGTCCCAGGTCGGCCAGCCAGATTTCACCGGGTTGGGGGTTCATCGAGCAGATCGAGGACGTCCTGTTCAGCGGCGCGCGAGCGCGCGATGTCAAGGATGTCGTGATCGGCGAGCTCTATCACCTCAGTGATGCGCTCCCTGGCCTCTGCCGCGGTCTCCGGCTTCCAATCGCGCAATCGAGCGTCCAATTTCTCCGCCAAGGCGTCCACGACGACCTCCTGCTTTCGCTTCTAGTTTAAGCCATCGGCCGTCCGGGTATCCACGTATTCAACTGCGAGGACACGAAGGCGTCATTCATGAAGCGTGGCAAACAGAGCCGGACCAGGAGGTCTCTCCGAAGCACAGCCCGATCTTGATCAGGCAAGATCGGCAGTCCTCAACAGCCTGCCCTCGAAGAATCCCAGCGTGGATACTGACATGCAACAGACGAGTTCAATTACGTAGTACTGCTCCGAACCCAGGCTCTCGTTTAACATGACCGTCGTTACCTGCTATCGAATTCATTTGGAATCACGTCAGCTTGCGCCGGGCACAATCAACGGCAGGTTTTGCGGCCGTCGGGCGGCCGGGAACATGTACTGGGCCGGCGTGCCACGTGAGACGGGGGCCGGACTGGCTGTTCGGCCTCAATTCTCGTCAACGCCACTGCACACTGAGAGGCGTGATGCTCCTATCGCGGGCTGAACGAAAAACCCGAAATTGCCACCTCGTCCTTCCCAGGAATAAAGAACCCAAACTTGCCCTGATTGGCATTGGCCTTCGGAAGCGTGTCGATCACCACCCACTGATCGCCTTCTCGCATCTTGTGAACGATGCGATCCGATGAAATATCGATCTGAAGCGTGAACGGCTCCTGGCCTTCAATCTGGATCTTCGGCCGTTCGACGCTCTTGCCGTTCGATACGATTCTCGATTGCAAGCTCTTCTTGTCGAGCTGGAAGTGGACGTAGTTCTTATCGTCTACAGTATTCACGCGCCACTGAATATGCTTGGTGAAGACGCCGCCCTTTATTAAGCGCACCGTGAACACGAAAACTCCGGTGCTGGGCTGGACGTTGTACTCGACAAAGTTGCCGCCGGTATGTATGAGCCAGCCGTTGTCGGGCTTCCACTCCGCGGGATGCACCCAATCCGCTTTCGCAGTTGTGGGCTTGATGGGGGTGCCTTCTTTAACGAGCTTCAATTCGGCCGCGGCCAAGTCACCGGGCTTCACTTGCACCGTGACTGTCCCATCCGTGTAGCCGGGAGCCTTGCCGACGAGAGTGTAGCTGCCCGCTGGGAGCGAGTGCGATCCCGCAAGAATCGGATTCGCGCGCGCATCGTCAGACCGTTTGATCGTCACCTGCGCCTCTTTCGGCGCAATAGTCAACCGCAGCGTGCCACTAGCGTGCGCCAGAACCGCGGCGTCCCCGGACAATTCGAGAGTTTCACCCGGCCGGAACGTTTTCGTCAACGTCTTGGGCATGTACTGGTCGCGCCGGATCTCGAGCGTATGATCTCCCGGCGCCACATTCGAGTAAGACAGCGCACCGTTAGCGTCGATTTTGCCGACGCTCTGGTTGTCGATCAGTACGTCCGCTCCCGCCGTGCCTCCCGTGACGTGCAGCACCGCAATTTGCGGAATCGCTTGCAATTTGAAAGCGACACGCGCCTCTTCGCCTTTCTTGATGGAAGCAGTCTGCTCCTGCGAATCCTGGAATCCCTGCTTTACAACTTTGATTTTGTAATCCTTCGGCGGAAGATTCGGAATCCAAAGCTGGCCGCGTTTGGTTTTACGCGGATACGCTTTGCCGTCGATCAGGACGGTGGCACCGTCCTCGCCCGCATTGACTACCAGTATGCCGCCGCTGCTGCTGGCATTGATCCAGGCCGTCAGCACCGGAGCGGGACCGGACGTCACCGTGAGCTTGCGATCCTCTTTCCCATCGTTCAACGTCAATTCGTGATCGCCTGCCGCGACATTCTTCAAGTCGATCCCATCGGCTCCCGCGTCTCCCGCCGCTTGGCCGTCGAGAGACACCTTCATTGGCATCACGCTGGTACCGATGTGGATCTGACCACCGAGGCCGCTGGCCAAAACCGCCGCGAGATTTCGAGTCGCGATGGGACCTTGAAGCGCAGGCGCCGATCCGGGAGTGGACTGAAACGAGAATTTCGCCTCACCGCCTTTATCGCTCGTGATTTTGACTTCGTGCGTTCCAGCCGCCAAATGATCCAGAGCAATCTGTCCGTCCTGCAGCGGTCCCATCGCCTTGCCATCCAAGAAGACTTGGCCGCCATTGCCGAGGTCGGTCAGGATCTTAAGCGACGGAGCCTGGGGAACCAATGTCAGGCTGAGGGTGGTCGGATGCCCTGCTTCTACCGTGACGGCCTGCAGCGCTTGCTCGTAGCCGGGGAGAACCGCCATCAGGTTGTATTGTCCGGGTTTGAGATTGATACGGCAGTCTGACTTGCATGTCGGCTGGTCGTTGACGCGTATATCGGCCCCGGTGGGGATGGTGGCGACGGATACCGCAACCGTGGAAGCGGGCGGAGCCACGGGCGCGGCGGGCTTCCGCTTCACGTACGCCATAACCCCGGCGATCACAATGACAAGAAGCAGCCCAAGCGTCCCTCCGAACAATGCGGGCTTCTTCCAGTTCGTGGGCGGACCCGCGGGTGGCGCTGGTGGAGGAGGCGGAGGGGGTGTTCTGACGGGCGGAACAAAGACTTCGCGTGTCGATTCGGGCCGGACGGCCGCAGTCTCCATCGAGGCCGTACGCATGGGATCCGGCAGGGACAGAGTGTGGTCTATTTCGGCAGGGTAGGAAGACGTCGGAACGGTCGGAATTGGCGGCGCACCCGTCACGGACACTGCCATTCCGAGTGTCCCGGAGGCGTGAGCAGGCAAAATTGGATTGCTTCCCGTGGTTACGCCACCCTCCGGTTTCAGCTGCCGCCCCCTGCTCATCAGGTGCTGCTTGATGTCCGAAACCCGCGTCAGGACGTCGAAATCAGCGGAGTTGTTTTTTGTAATCTCCTCGAGCCGGTAGAAGATCGGCTTCAAGGCGTTCAGATCCGGAGCGGCGTCGATCTGACCATCCAGACGATTCAGCTCATCCACAACGGACGAAGTTTCGCGTTTATTGTCCACAACGATCCTGCACAATGAATTATATAGCCCACGCGCGGGCGACGGTAGTGGCCTGTGTTCCGAGTGCTTTGCGGGCACACGAGGGCCGGATCGTCACACTTGCCGAGCGGTATCTCATCGGAGTAATGATCGGCAGGTCGGCCCATAATTTGCAGGGTCAGGTTGATGAACAGGATTGGCGCCGTCGTCGCACTACTCGCCGCGCTTAGTACTATCGGTACCGCGCAGCCTCAAAAATTCACGGGAGTTTGGGAAGCGCGGTTCAAAGAAAACGTCTTTATAACGCTGAAGCTCCAGGCCGGAGAGCCGATTTCTGGAACTATGAGCGGCGGCGATATTCGCGTCAACGACGAAGGCGACCTGGTGGAAGCTACCGGCGGGGGCCCCGAACTGCCCATTTCCAATGCCAGGATCGATGGCGACAAGCTCTCATTCGACCGGAAGGACGCCGACGATGAAACGCTCCGGATCCAAATGCGGGTAACCGGCGATGGCGAGGCGCAGCTTCAATTTATGGACTTGCCCGAGGGAATGAAAATGAAACCGTTCACCCTCAAGCGAAAGTAAGGCCGGCGAGTTCGGCCAGGTCCAGCCGGCCCGTGTAGATCGCCATACCAAGCGCCGCGTTGATATTGAGCTGGTGCAGGGCCCTGATATCGTCGATCGTTCGTAATTCCGCCAGCCGCCGTGATTTCATGGCTGGTGCGATCGCGAAGACGTCGAAACCATTCGAGATCGGTGCCGGCCATCATCCCTTCTTTGTCGACGTAGGTGCAGAGAAAGCCGGAGCAGTATGGCTCGAAATGCTTCAGGACGTCCTCGGCTTTCACCTCCGTAGCTTCGGTCCAGCCTTGCACCACCACTTTGCCACCCTTGGAATCGAGTGCGATAACCAACCGGTCGTGTCCCACCTCCTTTACGATCTGTTCCAGCACCGGAGTATGGAACGCCGCCGTTCCGACGATCACTTTGTGCGCGCCTTGATCGATGAGCTTGCGGGCACGCCCGGCAGTTCGGACGCCGCCTCCGACGCGGGTGACTGCGCGCGACGCGAGCAGTTCGACAATGTCGTCGTTGGCGCCCTGGGACATCGCGGCATCGAGATCGATCACCTGAATTTGCGGAAATGCCGCGAATTTCTCGATCATGACAAGCGGCGAATCGCCTTCGAGCGCCTTCTCGCGCCCCTGAACGAGCTGGACGACTTTGCCGCCCATGAGGTCGATACACGGGATGATCATTGCGCCGGCCTCACGGGAACATTGCGTTCCTGCAGATAATGCTTCAACTCGGCGACCGTGTACGTGCCGTAGTGGAAAATCGAAGCCGCCAGGGCAGCATCGGCAAGACCTGCCTTGAAGACACGCTCGAAATCTTCGGGTTTACCGGCGCCGCCGGAAGCAATGACGGGGATCTGTGTAGCACGCGAGATAGCGGCGGTTAGGCTGCAATCGAAGCCTTCCTGAACGCCATCCGTGTCCATCGATGTGAGCAGTATCTCGCCCGCCCCGAGGTCTTCTCCCTGCTGAGCCCACTCGACCGCGTTAATGCCCTCATCGTCGCGGCCGCCACGAGTGTACACGTTCCACGATCCGTTATCGTTGCGCCGGGCGTCGATGGCGAGCACCACCGCTTGAGCGCCGAACTCCTGGCTCAACTCGTGGATTAAGTCCGAGCGCCGCACCGCAGCCGTATTGACGCTCACCTTATCCGCGCCGGAGAGCAGGATGCGTCGCGCATCGGCGATAGAGCGAATGCCGCCGCCGACCGTCAATGGGATGAAGACTCGGCGGGCTGTGCGAGCGACCACGTCGGCCATGATTTCGCGCGCATCGCTGGAAGCCGTAATGTCGAGAAAAACCAGCTCGTCCGCGCCCTGGCTGTTATAGCGTTCGGCGAGCTCAACGGGATCTCCCGCATCGCGGAGATTCACGAAATTCACGCCTTTGACCACGCGCCCGCCGGTGACATCCAAACAGGGAATAATGCGTTTGGCTAGCACAGTTCGATGAAGTTCCTCACAATGGCGAGGCCCAGCGGCCCGGATTTTTCGGGGTGAAACTGCACACCGAAAATATTCTTCGAATCGAGCACCGCGGTATAGGGGAGCGTGTAAGTGCACGTCGCGGCCGTGGAATCCACCACCGGCGCGTAATAGCTGTGCGCGAAGTAGACGTACGGCGCGGTGCCGAGATTCGAGAGCAGCTTCGAAGCCCGCAGAGGTTCGAGTTCGTTCCATCCCATATGCGGGATGCGCACGTCGCTCGCCGTGAAGCGCCGCACTTTGCCTTGGAAAATGCCGAGGCCGCTGAGCTCGGGCGCTTCCTCACTGGAGCCGAACAGCGCCTGAAGTCCGAGACAGATTCCCAGAAACGGCACCCCGGCGTGGATGCGTTCGAGCAATGGTTGGCGCACCTCCATTTCGTCGAGGGCGCGCATCATCTGCCCAAAGTGTCCGACGCCGGGCAGGATGATCTTCCTGGCCTCGCGGAGTTCGTCGCCCGTGTGAACAAGTCTGTAATCCGCGCCGATCTCATCGAGAGTATTCTGCACGGAACGCAGATTGCCGGCTCCGTAGTCGAGAATGCTGATCATAAAAGCCCCTTGGTGGATGGCAATTGATCTTTCAGGCGCTCGTCTTTCGAACACGCATATCGCAAGGCGCGCGCGAAACATTTGAAGATCGCTTCAATTTTGTGATGGCTGGACCGGCCATAGAGCACCTTCGCGTGAAGGTTCGCGCCGGCATGGTTCACGAAGCCGCCGAAGAAATCTTCGACGAGCTCGGTCTGCAAATCGCCGACCGTGCGAACTTTCACCTTGTCTTTATAAACGAGCGCTGGTCGGCCGCCGAGGTCGAGGGCGACAACGGCTAGCGTCTCATCCATAGGCAGCACGAAATACCCAGCGCGATTGATTCCCTTACGATCGCCGAGGGCTTTCGCGACCAATTGGCCGAGCACAATGCCGACGTCTTCCACCGTATGATGCTGATCGACATCGAGGTCGCCCGTAGCCTTCAAAGTAAGATCGAAGCCGCCGTGCTTCGTGAACAACTCCAACATGTGATCGAAGAATCGGATGCCGGTTGAAATATCGTATTTGCCCTGCCCCTCAATGCGAAGCGTCCCGGCGATTTGGGTTTCTTTGGTGTTGCGCGTGAGATTAGCAGATCTCATTGATGTCACTCAGAACTTGAATTGCACCTTCACGTCGAAGCAAACTGACCACTTCATCGCGTCCCGGCGTCTCCGGACCCACCACGCCAATAAACGGAACATTCGCCGCTGCGGCGCTTCGGGCATCGTCGACTGTGTCGCCGACATAAAGCAATCGTTTGCCGGGATGCTGCGCCGCGATCTTCAAAAGACCTTCGGGATGCGGCTTACCATTTTCGACATCGTCCGATGAAACCAGCATGCAGAAACGGTCGTGGCAGCATTCGCGTTGGAGTGTGACGCCAGCTTCCGTCTGATTGCGCCCCGTGAAGATAGCCAGGTCGAAGCGCTCCGACAGCTTCTCGAAAAATCCGTTCTTGGGGATCCAACGCTCGCGATGGATGAGGCCTTGATTGAGAAACAGCTCATTAAAATACGCAACGACGGTCGGATAATCGACCTCCACGCCCAGGTCGGCGCAAATGCGTTGCGATAATGCCCAGTCGTTATTCCAACCGCCTGCATTCTTATATTCCTGGATCTGCTCGCGCGTGATTCGCTTGCCTGTGAAATGCTCGACGGTGCGGACGATTGTCTCGCGATAAGATTCGGAGACGTCCACAAGCACGCCATCCATATCGAAGACCAGAAGCTGTTTCACCATATTTCGCGAAGCTCCTTCAGGAATCGGCGGACTTGGTCGCGCGTGCCCACGGTCACGCGAACGCATCCTGGAATCTCGTAGCTGCGGTCGCGGACCAGCACGCCCTGGGCGCGCAGTTCATCCCGTATGAAAATAGCGCGGGCGCCGGCTTCGAAGAGGACAAAGTTCGCTTTGCTCTCGTAATAGCTGATACCCAATTCTTCCAGGCCCACATACAGCATCTCGCGCGCAGCCAGCACTTCCGTGACGTATTTTTCGACGAACGCCGTGTCTTGGATCGCGGCCCGTGCTGCAATTGTCGCAACGGTATTCACGCTATACGGCGATTGCGCTTTGTGCAGAAACTCCACGTTTTCGGATTGCGAGAACAAACAGCCGATGCGCATCCCCGCCATGCCATACACTTTCGAAAATGTCCGGCTCACGAAGAGATTTGGATAATCGTTGATTAGTCCCAGCGTTGTCACGCCGGAAAACTCGTAATACGCTTCATCGATCAGCACGGCCGCATTCGTCGCTTTTTCCAAAACTCTCTCGATACCGGCCCGCGATGTGCCGGTACCGGTCGGATTATTCGGGTTGGAAATAAGCACGGCCCGAGTCACCGGACTGATCGCGTCCACGAGTTCCTCCAGCGGAAACGCAAGCTTCTCCGGACGATAGGGAATTTCACGAACTTCCGCTCCCGCCACTTCCGCATAGAAGCGATACATCGCATAGGAAGGCCGCAACGAAATGACTTCGTCGCCATCATCCACATAGGTGTTGATGAGCACCTGGATGGCTTCATCGGTGCCATTTGTCAGAATGAAATCCTCAGGTTCGACGTCGAAGAACGCGGCCAGTTCCTCCTTCGCAGCGCCATATTCCGGATAGACCGCGAGACGCTCCTCGGTGAGATACTCGTGCAGCGCTTCGACGACGCGCGGCGATGCGCCGATGGTGTTTTCATTGAAGTCGAGTCGAAGTTTCCCAAGCCGGCCCGAGGTCGGCGGCGAATACGGCTGCATGCGCAGGACCGCCTCACGCGGTTGCAGCACGCCGGGTGGCAGTTCGATTTCTCTAGGCAAGTCTTACCTCCACGGAGCGCGCGTGCGCTTCCAGTCCTTCAGCGCGGGCCAGTGTCGTGACGGCCGGCGCGAGACTCTTCAGAGCGTCGTGTGTCAATTCCTGTATCGAGATCACTTTCACAAAATCCGCCGACGACAAACCGCCTCGAATGCGGGCCGCGCCCGACGTGGGCAGCACGTGATTCGGGCCCGACGCGTAATCGCCCGCGGCTTCCGGGCTGTTCGGTCCGATAAACACGCTTCCCGCGTTTCTAATTCCGGGGAGCAGTGATGCGTCAGGAATCGCAAGATGCTCCGGCGCGATGCGATTTGAAATCTCTACTGCTTCGTCGATGGAGCGAACCAGCACGATCGCGCTGTTATTACGGATCGCCTCGCAGGCAACCGGCGCGGTCGGAAGCATTTCGAGTTGGCGGCTCACTTCCATTGCGACGCGCTCTGCGAGTTGCCGCGACGTGGTGAGCAGGATCGAGGACGCTTCCGTATCGTGCTCCGCCTGAGCCAGCATATCGGCCGCGATATGCCTGGGATTGCCTTCTTCGGCAATAATCACGATCTCGGTGGGGCCCGCGACAAAATCAATTCCCACCTCGCCGGCGAGCAGCTTTTTCGCCGCGGCGACATAGATGTTGCCGGGACCGACAATGCGGTCGACCTTGGGAACAGTCTCTGTGCCGAAAGCAAACGCGGCAATGGCCTGCGCTCCCCCAAGCCGAAACATCCGCCCCGTTCCGCAAAATTCGAAAGCCGCGAGAATCTCAACGCTAGGATGCGGACATGCAACACATATGTTTCTGACGCCCGCCACCTGTGCCGGGATCACTGTCATCAAAAGCGTTGACGGCAGCGGATAACGTCCCGCTGGAATGTACGCGCCCATGGAATCGAGCGGGCGAACGATGTTTCCGAGCCGTCGGCCCCCAGGCAACTCGGTGGAACTCTCACGCGGCAACTGCATTTGTGAGTATTCGCGTATGTTTGCCGACGCTACTTCGAGCGCGCGCGTAAACTCGGGAGTGACTTTAGCCGCCGTCGGCGTTACGACAAAGCTGTCCCCCTCAAAAGCATCGAATTTCCGTGCATACTCGAAGAGCGCCGCGTCGCCCCGATTCCGCACGTCCGCCAGGATCGGCCCGACGATCGCTTCCGCTTCTGAGAGTCGAACCGACTTCCGCGCGATAAGCTCTTCCGATTGTGAACTGTCGATGATTCGCAGCATGGGTCACATCACGATCTTGTTCAGAGGATATTCGACAATGCCCTGCGCTCCGGCCTCTTTCAGCCGCGGAATAATAACGCGGACCGTGCTTTCATCGAGAATCGTATGCACCGCGACCCACTCATCTTCACTCAGGTTCGAAATGGTCGGTTTCTTGAGCGCCGGCAGGATCTTGAGGACCGCCGGCAGGTTCACCTTTTCAACGTTCAACATGAGCCCGACCTTCCCGAGAGCGTTGATGGCGCCTTCGAGCAGCATCTTGATATCTTCCAGCTTGCGGCGCTTCTCATCGTCCTGCCAGGAATCGACGTTTGCGATCAGCTGCGTATTCGATTCGAGAACCGTTTCGATAATCCGCAGCTTATTCGCCCGCAGCGAAGATCCCGTTTCGGTGACCTCGACAATGGCATCGGCAAGCACCGGCGGCTTCACCTCGGTCGCGCCCCAACTAAACTCAACCTTCGCCGTAACGCCGTTCGCTTCCAGGTACCGTCGCGTGGCGCAAACCAATTCCGTCGCGATGATTTTACCTTGCAGGTCTTTCACGGAATGAAACGGTGAGGCTTCCGGAACCGCTAGCACCCAGCGCACTTTGCCGAAACTCTGCTTGGCATAAATCAGGTCGGCGACGGTCTGAACATTCGCTTCGCCTTCCTGGACCCAATCGCGGCCCGTGAGACCGGCATCGAGCACGCCGTCTTCGACGTAGCGCGCCATCTCTTGCGCGCGGATCAGCATGCACTCGATTTCGGGATCGTCGATCGCCGGAAAATACGATCGCGAGCTGGTCGTGATATTGAAGCCCGCGCGCCGAAAAAGATCGATCGTCGCATTCTCGAGGCTTCCCTTCGGTATTCCGAGTTTCAGCATCATTTGTTGTAGACCTCGGCGGGATCGTACACCCGCTCTTCCGATTCCACCCAGGCGCCGTTATCAAGGCGCCGGAAAAAACAGCTTTGATAACCTTCGTGGCACACGCCCGGCCCGAGAGCTTCGACGCGGATGAGCAGCGCATCCTTGTCGCAATCGGTGGAGATCTCTTTGACTACAAGACGATGCCCCGATGTTTCGCCCTTCAGCCAGAGCTTGTTGCGAGAGCGGCTGTAAAAAGTCGCGAAGCCGCTCTCAACCGTCTTTTGGAACGCTTCCTCATTCATAAAACCAACCATGAGCACGCGTCCCGTTGCGTCGTCCTGAATGACGGCCGTGATGAGGCCGCCGAGTTTGCTGAAGTCCAAATCTGTCTGCATAGCAATAAAAAAGCCCGCCATTGAACTCGGCGGGCTGGCTTGTTTCAGTTCAAAATCGGTTCAGACGCCCGCCCGCCATCGAGAATGGTGATGATGATGGGCGTGGGTGAAGAACATGAAACCTCATGTTACCACGCAGCCTGATAAAGTAAATACCAACCATGACCGGATCGCACAGTCTGCAGGCGCGGCTGCTGCTGCTCTTGTGCCGTAGACCCGGCAGCGCGGATTACCCGATGCAGGGCGTGCATTATGAAGCAGGGAAGGAGCTCGATCAACTGGAAGAGGCTTTCCCGCACATAACCAGCGAAGTCACCGGCAGGGTCGTTGCGGATTGGGGTTGCAGTTATGGTTATCAGACCGTAGCGCTGGCCGCGCACTCAAGACTCGTCTATGGAATCGACATTGACCCTAGCTCTTTCGACGTCGGGAAAGGACTCGCGGAGACCCGAGGTATAGCGGATCGGGTCGTCTTCGCGCAGCGTGTGCCTGACGGCGTTAAGTGCGACGTAATCATCACCAGAAACAGCTTCGAGCACTTTCTGGAAGCAGAAGAAACGCTCGCGGGGATGGCCGCTGCGCTGGCTCCCGGAGGCCGTATCTACATCACTTTCGCGCCGCCGTGGTATTCGCCCTGGGGCGCCCACATGGGCTATTTTTGCAAGGTCCCTTGGGTGCACCTTCTTTTTTCGGAGAAGGCCGTAATGGAAGCTCGCTCCATGTTTCGCGCGGATGGAGTTGGCAGTTACGCGGAGGCCGGCCTCGCGCGAATGTCGGTTTCGAAATTTGAACGCATTGTTGAGCGATCCGGTTTGCGGATGGCCTGGAAACGCTACGACTGCATCAAAGGCATGAATTTCCTCGCCTCGACACCGTTGAAAGAACTAACCATCAATCGCGTTAACTCGATTCTTGAGTCGGCGCGATGATAAAGTAAATTCCTGCGTGCCAGCGATCCGATCCACGGTCGACCGGAATTCCAGCCTTTATCAATCCAACTATGCCGCCATGCAGGCCGCGCTAGAAAAGCTGCGCGCGGAACTGAAGCGCTCGACCGAGGGCGGCGGCGAAAAATATGTCAAGCGTCATATCGAACGAGGACGCTTGTTGCCGCGCGACCGCGTCGAGATGCTGCTCGACGAAGGCTCGTATTTCCTCGAGATCGCTGCGCTCGCCGGCATCGGCATGGAGAACGAATTCCCGGGCGCGGGCGTGATCGGCGGCATCGGACTCATATGCGGCCGTGAGTGCCTCATCATCGCCAACGAAGCGACCGCGAAAGGCGGTGCAACGGGCGAAGCCGGTTTATGGAAAAATGCTCGCCTCGCCGATATCGCGCGGCAAAATCATCTGCCGGCGATTATGCTTGTGGAATCCGCCGGTGCGGATCTGCCGCAACAGAGCAAAATCTTTGTCGCGGGTGGTCGCGGTTTCCGCGAAATCACGCGCCGATCCAAGGAACGCATTCCCACCATCTCCGTTGTCTTTGGTAGCTCCACTGCCGGCGGCGCGTACCTGCCCGGCATGTCGGACTACGTGATCATGGTGAAAAAACAGGCGCAGGTTTTTCTCGCGGGACCGCCGTTAGTGAAGATGGCCACTGGCGAAGTGTCGGACGAAGAATCGCTCGGAGGCGCGGAGATGCACTCCCGTGTCTCGGGATTATCGGATTACCTCGCCGAAGATGAGTTCGACGCGATTCGCATGGCGCGGGAGATTGTCGAACACTTCAATCGGCGAAAGCCTGGGGGCCCCGCGGCCGTCCCGCGTCCTCCCGTTTACGATAGCGACGAACTTCTTGGGATCGCCTCCGCCGACCTGCGCGTGCCGTTCGAGATCCGCGATGTGATTGCCCGAATTGTCGACGCCAGCGAGTTTGCTGAGTTCAAGCCCGAGTATGGACCGACGCTGGTGACCGGCTTCGCACGCATCCATGGATTTCCCGTCGGCATTCTCGGCAACAATGGCGTGCTGATGACGGAGTCATCGGAAAAAGGAGCGCAGTTCATCGCTCTCTGCAATCAGCAGGACATCCCGCTGCTCTTCCTGCAAAACATCACCGGTTTCATGGTCGGCCGGGCGTACGAAGAAGACGGCATCATTCGAGCCGGAGCGAAGCTCATCAATGCGGTTTCAAACTCCACGGTTCCCGCAATTACCATCATGGTCGGCGGATCGTATGGCGCTGGCAATTATGCGATGTGCGGCCGCGCATACGAGCCGCGTTTTCTCTTCACGTGGCCGAACCATCGCATCGCAGTGATGGGTCCGCAGCAGCTATCGGGTGTCATGGATATTATTCGCCGCGAAGCCGCCGCGAAGGCTGGACAGCCTGTCGACGAAGCAAAACTGACGTTCGCAAAGAAAGCTCTGGAAGATCAGATCACGCGCGAATCGGACTGCTATTTCGCGACGGCGCGTCTGTGGGACGACGGCGTCATCGATCCTCGCGAAACGCGCACCGTAATCGCGATCTCGCTCTCAGCGGCCGTACAATGCGCCAGTCGAAGGAACGATGGAGTGGGGCGTGTTCCGCCATTAATATGCCTCTCCTTCACCGCATCCTGATAGCGAATCGTGGCGAGATCGCGGTGCGAATTATGCGTACATGCCGCGAGATGGGCATCGAAACCGTCGCGCTCTATACGGACTTCGATAGCAACGCGCTTCACGTAAGACGAGCCGACCACGCGGTCCGAATCGAATCCTACCTGAATATCGAAACTATCCTCGACGCCGCGCAGCAAACTTCAGCCGATGCCATCCATCCCGGCTACGGATTCCTCGCGGAGAACGCCGATTTCGCCGCCGCATGCGAACATGCCGGCATCGTCTTTATCGGGCCACGCTCGGACGTGATCCGCGCGATTGGGATCCAAGGTGAATGCGCGGATGCTGGCGGAATCAGTTGGAGTTCCGGTTGTGCCCGCTCCCGCAGAAGGCGAATTCCCGGTCCTTATTAAAGCCTCGGCCGGCGGCGGTGGACGCGGCATGCGCATCGTTCGCAATTCGACGCAACTCGATGATGCACTGCAAGCTGCGCGTGGCGAGGCCGAGCGCGCGTTCGGCGACGGAACCCTCCTGATTGAAAAATACATAGAAGGCGCGCGCCATATCGAGATCCAGATCATTGGCGATCACCACGGAAACATCCTGCACCTTTACGAGCGCGACTGTTCCATCCAGCGCCGCTACCAGAAGATCGTTGAAGAGAGCCCGGCGCCTGGAATCAACCCCGCCACGCGAGACAAAATTGCAGCCGCCGCTGTCACGCTTGCCAAGAAGCTGGAGTATACGAACGCAGGCACCGTGGAGTTTCTCCTGGCGCCCACTGGCGACTTCTATTTCATTGAAGTGAACACCCGCATTCAAGTCGAACACCCCGTGACGGAAATGGTCACTGGGCTCGATCTGATTCGGCTACAAATCGAGATTGCAGAAGGAAAACCGCTACCTCAAAGACCTGAACCGGCGGGTCACGCCATCGAAGCTCGGCTCTACGCCGAAGTCCCGGAGAACGATTTCGTGCCGTCCACCGGCAGTCTGCACGTCTGGGAGCCGCCGGAAAATGTGCGCGTCGATACAGCCGTGGAGCAGGGAACTGAAATCGGGGTCCATTACGATCCGCTGCTCGCGAAAATAATCGCGCATGCTCCGGATCGCGAGACCGCGGTCCGCAAGCTGGTTCACGCCCTCAAACGATTCGTGGCGCAAGGCGTCGAGACAAATCGCGAATACCTGATCGAGCTTGCTCGCAGGCAAGCAGCCTGCACCGGACGATGCGCTGCTCGCGAAAGTCGTCGCGGATTACATCGAACGCTCTGAGCACGCGCGGCGGACCATCCTGCCATCCATCCCGATCGGCTACCGCAACAACCCCTATCCACGGCCTCCCATGAAGTTCGAAATCGCGGGACGCGAATACTCGGCGCAAGCTGACGGCGTTCCGTGCGGATTCCAAGTCCATCAGAACGGCGACGAATATTACGTTCGATCCGCTCTGCTGCAGCGAACGGTCCGGCGTCTGCCTCGCTATCCGCGCGCATCCAGCGGAGCGCTACATGAAACAGCCAATTCGCCGATGCCCGGTCAGGTACTTCGCATTCTCGTCACCGAGGGGCAGCAGGTCCAGCCTGGCGATCCGCTGCTCGTGCTGGAGGCCATGAAAATGGAGCAAACTATTAAAACCAGCATCCGGGGCGAGGTGCGGGCCGTATTGGTGAAGTGCGGCGACGTCGTCGCGCCGGGACAAATGCTGGTCGAGATTGAAGCAGAGGGGAAAGATGATGGGCACGCACGCGGTACAGCAGCTAACGACTGAGTTTCCGTATTTTAACGAAGATCATCAACTGATCCGGCGAACCGTCAAACGGTTCTGCCGTGAAGAAATAGCTCCATACGCAGCCGATTGGGACGAAGAAGGCATGTTCCCGCGGATATTGTTTCGCAAAGCCGCCGAACTTGGGCTCTTCGGTATCCGCATCGATCCGAAATGGGGCGGCAGCGGTCTCGATTGGTGGGCGACCGCCGCGTATCTCGAAGCCATGAGCGAATCCGAGAGCGGAAGCGTGAATATGGCGTTCATGGTTCAGTCGGAGCTGACCATCCCGGTAATCCAGGAGTTGGGAACGCCAGAGCAGCAGGAACAGTTCATCCCCAACGCCGTCAGCGGAGAATGGATCGGAGCGCTTGGCATTAGCGAGCCGGGCGGCGGATCGGATGTGGCGGCAATCAAAACGCGCGGACGCTTCGAAGGGCATGACCTGGTCATCACGGGTCAAAAACTGTGGATCACAAACGGCACGCGCTCGGATTTCATTGTGCTCGCCGTACGCACCGGCGCCGAAGGTCACAAAGGGATCTCGCTAGTGCTGTTCCCAACCAACACGCCAGGATTCTCGGTAGGCAAGAAGCTCAAGAAGATCGGCAATCTAGCATCCGACACAGCCGAGCTCTTCTTCGACGAGTGCCGCGTGCCGGCCCACAACATTCTAGGCCAGGCGAATCGCGGTTTCTACTACATCATGGAGAATTTCCAGGGCGAGCGCCTGGCCGCCGCGATCGGCGCGCTGGCCGCGATGGATAAAGGCATTCGCGATGCTATTGCCTATGGGCACGAACGTACCGCGTTCGGATCGCAGGTCGGAAAATTCCAGGTTTGGCGTCACCGCTTCGCGGAGCATCTTACTTCGATCGAGGCCGGACGATGGCTTGTCTACCGCGCGCTCGATCTGCTGAACCGTGGCAACCGCGCCGTCCGTGAGATCACGATGGCGAAGCTATACACATCGGAGCTATCGCAGAAAATCTCCTATGACTGCATGCAGATCTTCGGGGGTTTTTCCTACACCACTGAATATCCGGTAGGCCGCATGTGGCGCGATCTACGGCTCAACACCATCGGCGCGGGAACGTCTGAAGTCATGAAAGAGATCATCGCAAAAGAAGAGAAACTCTAGCATGTCCGAGCTCGGCCACAACCTGATCCATCGCTTCAACGTAGGCGATGCTTTAAAACGCAGCGCCGCGCGTGGACCCGGCAAACATGCCATTCACTTCCAAGGGCGCGATCTGACCTATGGAGAATTTGACGCCCTGGCCAATCGCGTTGCGCGCTTGCTATTGCATCACGGCATCGATCGCGGCGATGCGGTCGCTATCTTTGCGATGAACTCGCCGGAATATGCCGCGGCTTTTTTCGCGTGTGCCCGCATCGGAGCGATGCTCGTCCCCATCAACTTGATGTTCACGTCCGATGACGTCGACTACGTGATCGAAAAAACACGCGCGAAGGCGCTTCTCGTGGAACCGGTATTTCTGCCCAAAGTGAATCGCGCCCCGGCGGTGCGATTCATCATGGACGAAGCATTTCGTAACGAGCTGGCCAACTACGACGGAACCTCCGTCGAGCGTTTCGTTGCAAATGAAGATCCCAACATCATCATCTTCACCAGCGGCACTACGGCCAGGCCGAAAGGCGTCGTGCTTAACCACCTCAATTGGTACGCGTACTTGCTCGCCAGTTATACCGATTACGGGCTCGATCGAACACTCAAGTACCTGCTCGCGCTGCCGATGTTTCACGTCGCGGGCATGGTGATGACATTCGCGTGTTTCGCCTCCGGCTGCGATAGCGTCATCATTCCGCTGCCGCGTCCGGAGCCGATTCTAAACGCCATCGCGACTCAGAAAGTAAACACCATCGCATTGCCCGCCACGGTCTGGGTTGGCCTAATCCAAACGCCGGCCATTGATTCCGCTGACCTGTCCAGCTTGCAGCGCCTCTTCGTTTTTCAGTACCTCCCGACACCGGTCTTCCAGCGCTGGAGGCAACTTGTACCGGATGCACAGTGGGTGAATGCCTGGGGCCAGACGGAAACAACGGCATTAGGTTCTTCCACGCCTGCGGCGGAGCTCGGGCACATGCTCGCCGCGCCGGATCCGATCGGCATTGAGCACCTGCCTCTGGAACTGCGCATCGTCGACGAACAAATGAACGACGTCGCCCCCGCGAGTCCGGGCGAGATTGTGCTCCGCGGCCCATCGATTACGCCCGGGTATTTCGAAGATCCCGAGGCGAACGAAGCCCTATTTCAAGGTGGCTGGCATCACACCGGCGATATCGCTTATCGCGACGCGAGCGGCTGTCTCTATTTTCTCGATCGCAAAAAGGACATGATTAAGAGCGGAGGCGAGAACGTGTCCAGCCAGGAAGTCGAAGAGGCCATCGCGCAGCATCCGGGCGTCGGCGAAGTCGCGGTTATTGGACTGCCGGATCCCTACTGGATCGAAAAAGTAGTCGCCTGCGTAGTGCCTCTGGCCGGCGTCAAAATCGAGGAAGAGGACCTCCTCACACATGCTCGTTTGCGTCTGGCGAGTTTCAAAGTTCCGAAGCAAATTGTAATGCTCGAAGAATTTCCAAAGAACCCCAGTGGAAAAATACTGAAGCGCGTTTTGCGCCAACGCTTGAGCGACACCGCAACGGGAGCCGCCGGGTGATCCTCTACAATGTTGCGAACGGTATCGCTCGCATCACGCTGAACCGCCCGGACAAGCGAAACGCCCTCAACGCCGAATTGGTCGAGGCCGTGAAGAACGCGCTTGCTACCAGCGCCCGCGATCCTGGATGCCGCGTCGTTCTTCTGAGCGGCGCTGGAAAAGATTTCTGCTCCGGAGCCGATCTCGCCGGACTTGAAAAGGCCGCCCAGGCCGGCGT
This sequence comes from Bryobacterales bacterium, assembly GCA_963802915.1. GTDB lineage: Bacteria > Acidobacteriota > Terriglobia > Bryobacterales > Bryobacteraceae > JAICMB01. The sequence continues at coordinate 89,233 of CAWDKQ010000012.1, read as the reverse complement.
CCTCGAGAACATGGACGACGCGCGCAACATGGCGGAGTTGTTTCTCGCAATGCGCAATCACCCCCATCCGATCGTAGCCGCCGTGCACGGCCGGGCTCTCGCGGGGGGCTGCGGACTCGCGACCGCCTGCGATATTATTCTCGCCTCGGAATCCGCGCAATTCGGGTATCCGGAAGTGAACATCGGATTTGTACCCGCGATGGTAATGGCGATTCTACGCCGCTCGGTATCCGAGAAGGCGGCTTTCGAGCTGGTCGCCACCGGCGAAGTCATCTCCGCGCTGCGCGCCAGGGAAATCGGCCTGGTCCATCATGTTTATCCCGACGACAGCTTCGCGGATAAAATCGAGGCGTACGCCTCGCACCTCACCACCAAGTCCGCATCCGCCGTAATGCTGTCGAAACGGCTGCTCTACCAGATGGACTCCATGTCCTTCGAAGCCGCTCTCGAATCCGGCGTACAAACCAATGCGATCGCGCGAATGACAGAGGATTGCCGCCGCGGGGTCGAGAAGTTTCTCGGACGTCAACGGAGTTAGACTGGACCCATGAAACGTCGGACTTTCATCGTCGCCGGCGGCGCACTGGCAATGCGTGCATTCGGCGCTAACGACCGCATTAATGTTGGCGTAATCGGAGTGGGCGGCCGCGGCACCGCACACCTCGGACTCATCGGCCGCCAGGAAAACGCAACTGTTGCCGCTGTCTGCGACGTCAACCAGGCGCAAACTGAGCGCGCCGTCGCACGAGTGGAAAAAGACAAAGGATACACGCCCAAAGTCTATTCCGACATGCGCAAGCTTTTCGAAGACAAGGATATCGATGCGGTCACCGTGGCCACACCGAACCACTGGCACGCGCTGACGACGATTTGGGACGTCGAAGCGGGCAAAGACGTCTATTGCGAGAAGCCCGCCACCTACAACATTTTCGAGAGCCAGCGCATGTTGGCGCATGCCCGCCAGGCGAATCGCATCGTTCAAATCGGAATGCAGAGCCGCAGCACTCCGCACAAACAACGTGCGGTTCAACTGCTCCACGATGGCGCGATCGGAAAACTCTATATGGCGCGCGGGATCTGTTTTAAGCGCCGTCCCTCCATCGGACACACGCCGGTCGAGCCGGTTCCGGCCGGCGTGAATTGGGATCTCTTTCTCGGCCCCGCGGCGATGGAGCCGTACACGAAAAATCATCACGTCTACAACTGGCATTGGTTTTGGAACACCGGCAACGGCGACATCGGAAACCAGGGAATTCACGAGATGGACATGTGCCGCTGGGGACTTGGCGTCGGTTTGCCCACCTCCGCGTCCTCAACAGGCGGCAAGTACGCCTATGACGACGATCAGGAAACACCCAACAACCAGATCGCGTCGTTCAGCTACGGCAACGCCGAGATCGTGTTCGAAGTGCGCGGATTACCTACGCCCAGCGAAGGCGAGATCACCTTCGAGCCGCCTACGGGCCAGGCGCTTAGCGGCGGTAATTCCATAGGCAATCAGTTTTTCGGCGACGAAGGATACATGTCGGTTGACCACACCGGCTTCTCGATTTTCCTGGGCGACAAGCATGAGCCGGGCGAGACCATGAAGGCTGAAAAGGGGCACGGCGACGATTCGAACGCTCACGTCGCGAATTTCCTGAGCGCCGTTCGCAGCCGTAAGCAAGAGGATCTGAATGCCGATGTTGCCGAAGGAACTGCCTCGGCGTGTCTTGTACACATGGCGAATACCAGCTATCGACTGCGGCGCCGCCTGGCGTTCGATCCGAACTCGCAAAACTTCGTGAACGATGCTGAAGCCGACAAGATGAAGACGCGCAACCCCTATCGCGCGCCGTATATCGTCTCGTAAATAGCAGCGTGGCCCGTGATGCTGCGGGCCGCACCGTATCGTGTGAATTACGCCGCTCCGTCGCAAAAAAAGGGAGCCCGAAGGCTCCCTTCCGATACCAGCAGGTCTCTGAACTTCAGAATGTAAACTTAGCTGAGATCTGAATCGATCGCGGATTGCTCGAAAACGCCTGCGTTGGATCCGCGAACAGGGAGTTCGTCGGAATCAGGAAATTGTGGACCGCGCCGCTCGTGTACCCGACGGAGGCAACGCTATTGATGTTGCTCCCGATATACTGCGGGTGGTTGAAGATATTGAAGAACTGCGCCGCAAATTGGAGCTTGTACTTCTCGGTGAGCCAAATGTTCTTCGCTACCGTCATGTCGAGATCGTCAATCGGGTTGAGATGTTCGGTATTGCGGCCGCCATTGGGAAGGGTACCCTTCGGCGCCGCCACGTATCCGGCGTTGGGGTTGTTCACCAGGAAAGCTACCGTCTGGCCGGCGCTGTTCTTTAGCGCGGTCGTGCCGGAGCCAACATTCGGCTCTCCACTCTTGTTAACGAAAACGCGGTCACCCGCGGAATCGCCATTCAGGTTGGCGTCAACGCCGCTCTGGACGTCGTAGAGGGTCCCCGTTTGGTAGGTGTAAATCGGAGCGAATTCCCAATTGCCTACAATGTTCTTGACTAGCCATCTGGAGTTCTTGAAGAATGGCATGTCGTAGATCACGGTGTCCGTGAATCGCTGCCGGTGGTCCAGCGCGGAACTCGACCAGTCACCTCTGATGTTGCGAGCGTCCTGCGGACGGCGTGGCGTGAGGTAAGTCGAGAATACGTCGGCAGTGGAGTCGTCCATGGCGTGACTCCAGGTGTAAGCGGTGACGAATTGCAGGCCGTTGGAAAACCGGCGCGTCAGTTGGTTTGCCAAGCCGTGATAGATCGAATTGCCCCAGGGCTGGTACGAAGTGATAATGCCGGTGAATCCCGCCTGGAGGTATGCCGGAATGACGTTGCCGTGCGCGTTATAGAGAGCCGTGAGATTCGAGAGCGTGTTGGTCAGGCCATCGAGAGTTGCCTGGCTCGGCGCAGTGTAGTAGAGCGGTAGCGCGTTGGAGGAGTTGACCACCGGCTGCCGGTTCAACTGGTCCTGCACGGAAAGGTGCACGCTATGCGTGCCGAGGTAGCGAGACTCAAACGTGTAGTTGTTGCGAAACTCTCGCTGTATTCCGACATTCCACTGGACCGTTTCCGGCCGGGTCTGGTTGGGAACGTAGCCGCCCGTTCCTGCACGGGCCTGAGCCTGTGTGAGCGTCGCACTCGTTGCGTTGGGAGGAATACCGCCGCCCGCCAGGAACCCTCCTTGGTCGAGCCCGGTAACGTCGACCGTAGTGGTGGCCTGTGGAGGCAGCGTTAACAGCCCTTGGTTGTCATAAAGAACGTCGTAGTTAATGCCGAATCCGGCGCGAATTGACGTCTTGCCATCGGTACCGGGCGAGTAGGCAAGTCCTACGCGCGGCATGATCGCATCTTTCTGCGGTTGAGGCTTGCCGAATGTGATCAGGCCTGGGACGTCCGAGATCGCGTTGCGCGTCTGCAACCGTTCGCTGTACGGAACGGTATTGTATTCGTAACGCGCGCCGATGTTCACCGTCAGATTCCGTTTGATTTTCCAACTGTCGTTCCCATAGAAACCGGACAGAATTCGGTCGCCATAGTATTCCGCGCCGCCGAGCGAACGCTGGGCGATGTAATCCGGATTGTAGTCTTCCAGGTAGTCGGACAGATAGCTGTACTCGTAGTCGCCTCGGGAACGCTGCGTAAAGAACTGCGGCGAAATCTGCTTCCAGCCGTCAAAGCCGAACTTGAAATTGTGATTGCCCTTCACCCACGTAACGTTGTCGGTCAGTTGGTACGTGTTCTGGATGCCGCCCTGGGGCGCGTTCGGATCGGGTCCGATATTCACGCCGCCCATTTCATAGAGGGTGATGTTTGGAAATACATCCAGGCCCGGGAATTTGAAATTGCCAACCGGGTACGTTTGATTGCTGCGGTTAAATCCTGCGCGGAACTCGTTCGTCAGTGAGGGGGTGAAGGTGTGATATTCCGAAAACGTGGCAAGATACTCGTTCGACGGAATTGTGCTGTAGAACACGGGAAGGCTGGCCGAGGTATCGAGGCCGCCGTAGCGGTTCGAGATGTACCGGCCGCGGATCGAGTCTTTGTCCGAGATGTTGTAATCGAAGGCAGCAACTGCATTCGACTGGTTTGAATAAGACGGTGCCGTCACGCTGATTTGCCCGATCTCGACCGCCTTCGCGGTCGAGGCTACCTGCTCGCCCAAGCTCTCATTTCCCGGACCAACCATCGGGAAAAGCGAAGCCGGCAGTGGGCTAGTCGCGGTCCCCAAATACTGCTTCATGATGCTGAGGTTCGTCTGATTGATTCCGGGAATCGTGGCAATGGTTGAGTAGCCGTTCGCCGTTGGAGCGTACACCAGTCCCGCCGAACCAGTCCCGCCGACCGGGTTGTACTCGTAATCGATGAAGAAAAACATCTTATTACGCTTGATGGGACCGCCCAACGTGCCGCCGAAACGGTTGTTGTCATAGCGTGAATGAAGGGGGTTCTGGTCGATGAAATTCAGGTTGTCGGCCGCGTTCAGATCGCGGTTGTTCAAATACTCATAGGCCGAGCCATGAAACTCGTTCGTTCCACTTTTCACAATCTGGTTGAACTGTCCGCCTGAGGAATGTCCGAAATCAGGAGAAAACTGATTTTGCAACGCGGTGAATTCCGCCACTGCATCGTTCGGAACGCCAACCAAAGGTCCCGTAACGCTGCCGCTGTTATTATCGATGCCTTCCACCGTGAAGTTATTATTGCGTGGCCGCTGCCCGCCTACAGTGGGGCCCGTGCCGGCGCCAACGCCGCCGCTGGTCGCGACACCCGCCGTCAATAGAGCTAGATTGAGAACTCCCAATCCACTCGACGCACTCGGCAATTCGGTCAACTCCGTCGTTTGAAAGGATGTCTGGACCTGCGCCGTCTGTGTGTCGATCGTGACTCCTGCAGCCGCTACCTCGACCTGCGTAGCCAATTGTCCGACCTGGAGTGTAACGTTCTTAGATGTTGTTATGTTCAGCGCCACTGCAACGCCCTTGATTGCTTCGCTCGTGAAGCCCTGCGCTTCGATCAGAAGATCGTAGCTTCCGACCGGCAAATTCACGATCGTGTAGGCGCCGAGGCTAGAAGTGTGCGCGATAAACTTCTGACCCGTGGACGTGTGCACCGCACTTATAGTCACGTTTGGTATCGCCGCACCGCTCTGGTCGACCACCGTACCAGCAAGGTTACCGCTTGTCAGTTGTGCAGTCGCTGGAATGCTGAATAACAGAGTTATTATCAGTGCGGCCAGTAATGTTCTGACGAAGAATCCAGTGTGTTCCGGCCTGAGTTGCCTCATGAGAATCGCTTCCCCTTTCGTAACGAAAACCATGACCGTACATCGCACGGTCAGGCGGCCGGGCGTAATGTGTATGAGCCTATGTTTGTACTCAGACCGGAGCAAGGTTCATGCCAATCGATAGGACATAGCCCGTTCATATCATCACTGAACACATGTACGGATAACCTATTCATTCAGAGCCACAAGTTAAATGTGGTCACAGAAGAGATATGCGGAGCGAAATCGGGGCAAATGATGGATATCTTACATTGTTCTGTTTTTAATAGAACTGTTACTGTAATATTCCATAAATCAGCCGCGCTTTATGGCTCCACGTACAAGTGGTGTGTTATGTGTCTTATTCGTTTGCCAATCGCATTAACTGCTCAGCCTGCTTGAGAGCTTCCGGTGTGACCTTTTCTCCGGATAGCATCCGGCCGATTTCACGCTTCCTCAAAGGCGCCGTCAGTTCCTCGATTTCCGCCACCGTGCGGCCTTTGACCTCACGTTTCCCTACTACGTAATGATGGTCGGCAAAACCCGCGACCTGCGCGAGATGCGTCACGCACAAGACCTGGTTCGATGCCGCAAGCTGTTTCAGCCGCCTTCCGACGCTCTCCGCCACCGCGCCGCCGATCCCAGTGTCGATTTCGTCGAATACCAGCGTGCGCGGCGCCCCGCTCGCGGGGGCTTGCCTCAAGCAGGTCTTAAGCGCCAGAGCGATTCTGGACAATTCGCCGCCCGATGCAATGCGTTCTAACGGACGAGGCTCCTCCCCGGGATTCGGTGAAATCAAAAACTGGATCGAATCGACGCCTCGCTCCGACCAGTCCGCCTTCTGAAGCTGAATCTGAAACACCGTATTTTGCATGGCCAGCGATCCGAGTTCGCGCTCCACCGCGTGGGCAAGTTTGCGCGCGCCCTCCGAACGTAGCTTCGTCAGCTTTCCAGCGGCCGTGGTGTACAAATCCGCAAGTTCCTTGATTCGAGCCGCGAGAGCGCTCTTGCGTTCGCCCGCGCTCTCCACCGCACTCAGTCTTGCGCTGACGTCATCGAGAAACGCCAATATTTCTCGAACCGATCCGCCGTACTTGCGCTTCAGCCGGTCAATCAATTCCAGCCGCGTCTCGATATCTTCCAGCCGATTAGGATCGGCCTCCAGCCGGTCCAGATAATCGCGCAGCGCCCCTGATGCTTCATCCACCACAATGGCGGCCGGCTTCAAAGCCTCGAGGGCGCTCTCGATGCTGGAATCGATCCGGCACAAATCCTCGATCTTTTTAATCGCAATGCGCAACTGCGTCGCGGCGCTTTCCGGCGCATCGTAGAGAGCGGCATAGGCGGCATTCGCGTTCTCCTGCAATCGCGCGACATTCTTGAGCACGCGCCGTTCGTTTTCCAACTCGGCATCTTCACCCGGCTTCAGCTGCGACGCCTCGATTTCTTTATGCTGAAAACTCCACAGGTCGGCCATGCGGAGCCGCTCCTGTTCGGAGCGTTCCAATTCCTGAAGCTCGCGCGACGCCTCCCGCCATTCGCGGAACAGTTTGGAAGTCTCACTCAGCGCCGATTCCGCTTCCACGAAATCGTCCAGCATCTCGAGCTGCGCTTCTGTCGAAAACAATTGCTGCTGATCGTGCTGCCCGTGGATATCGCCGAGATACGGAGCGAGGTCGCGAAGTAGAGCCGCGGTCACCGGTCTGCTGCCCGCGAAAGCCCTCGATTTCCCGCTAGACTGAATCTCGCGTTCGATTAATAATTCGCCATCTTCCGCCTCGACACCGGCATCTTCCAAAAGTTTTTGTAATCCAACTGCGCGAGGCGCTTCGAAAATCCCCGAGATCCTGGCTCGTTCCGTATCCGAGCGAACCATGTCAGCCGACGCACGTCCGCCGAAGAGCAGGCCCAACGCATCCACTACCATGGATTTACCGCTGCCCGTCTCGCCCGTGAGCAGATTCAGCCCCGCATGGAAGCGCACGCGCGCCCGTTCCACCACCGCGTAATTCTCCACCACCAGTTCCAACAACACTCGATGAAATTATACGAGGTCGGAGTCCGTCTAAAATTAACGGTTGACCGTCTTTGTGGTAGCAGGTCTTTCGAACTGCTTCCCGCGCGTCTCCGACCCGTATCTAGCTATCATGGGTCTTAAGTCTGAAAGGAGCCGGTTTGATACTGCCCCACACCGGTGGGATCTTCCTACAACTGAGCATCTGGGAGCTGATCGAGAGCGCGCACATCGTGCCGCAGACGGTGATGGTCATCCTCGCCATCTTCTCGCTGCTTTCCTGGGCTGTAATTTTCTCGAAGTGGAACATCTTCCGCCAGGCGCAATCGGCCAATCGTTCGTTTCTGAGAGCGTTTCGCAAGGCCAAAGGACTGGAGGCTGTCGCCGTCGCGAGTGAACAATTTCGCGCCTCGCCGCTTATTTCTGTTTTTGATTTCGGATACAGCGAAGTGAATCGACAGATTAAGACCCGTGGCGCGCTCACGAACAAAACCGCTTTGGAGCGAAATCTTCAGCTCGGCATCAGCGAAGAGGTCACTAAGCTCGAGCGCAATATGAACCTCCTCGCGACCACCGCAGCCGTCTCTCCGTTCATCGGTCTGTTCGGCACCGTGTGGGGCATCATCGACTCGTTCTCCGCGCTCGGCACCGCTGGTGCAGCCAGTCTCCGAGCCGTTGCTCCCGGTATTTCCGAAGCGCTCGTCACTACCGCGCTTGGACTTGTTGCGGCGATTCCAGCCGCCATTTTCTACAACATTTTCGGCAGCCGGATTCGCGAGTTCGGAGCGCGTATGGAAGATTTCTCGCTGGAATTCTTGAACCTTACGGAAAGGACCTTCGAGGACTAGCGCGCATGGCGTTTACACTCGGCGGAAATACCAATGGCGGCCGCAGCCGTTTCCGGGGCACCAGCACCTTATCCGAGATCAACATCGTCCCTCTTGTCGACGTCGTGCTCGTGCTCCTCATCATTTTCATGTTGACCGCGCATGTGATGGAGTTCGGCCTTGAGATCGATGTTCCCAAGGTCAACAAGGTCAAGGACACCATTAAAGAACTTCCGGTTGTCTCCATGAACCGCGATGGCGAGCTGTTTTTAAACGGCAAAACAGTCAACATCAACTTGCTCGGCGATGAAGTCAAGCAGCATTTCCCGAACGCCACGGCAGTCTACCTGCAAGCCGACAAGAGCACCACGTGGGAACCGATCGCGGGCGTCATCGCCGCGCTCGGCGACGCCAAGTTGCACGTCAACATCGTGACGCAACCGGAAGACGACACCGGCAAGCACAAGTGATATGGTTCCGCATGCGGACATCCTCGATCAACAAGAGTCGCTGAAGAAGCCGTTTCTGGCTTCCGTGCTGTTTCATGCGGGGATGATTGTCGTATTCAGCGGCTGGCATCTGTACTCCAACGCGAATAAGGTTGTTCTGGGCACCACGACACCAGGCTTCGGAAACTCCGTCTCCGTGGATGCCGTGCGGGCGATCCCGGTTCCGTCGCGGCACGGCCGCATCAATCCCGTAGCAAACGATACGGAGAGCCAGGTCCAACAGCACGTCGAAGAAAAGCCGCAACCACGCCAGAAAACTCCTCCGCCGGATAAAGACGCGGTCAATCTCAAGAGCCGCATGCCGGAGAAGCCCGTCAATAAGAACTACGCCATTCAAAAATATCGGGCCCAGCCGTTGCAACCAAACCAGGTGACCAGCAGTCAGGCCCCCGCCGCCGTATCTCCCATGTTCCAAAAGGCGGGCACCAATTTCGGTGTCGGCATCAACCCAAACAGTATCGTCGGCACCATGTTCGGAGGCTACGCGCAGGCTCTCATGGAAGCCGTGGCGCGCCATTGGAACACTAGTGGTCTCGCGGGCGTGCAAGCTCCCATGGCGATCGTTAATGTCGACATCCTGCGCAACGGCACCATCCGAAACGCTCAGATCGCTCAGCGCAGCGGTAATACCACTCTCGATTTTTCGGCATTGCGGGCCGTGACTGAGGCCGCGCCGTTTCCACCACTGCCGCCGGAATATAACGGCAGCTACATGAACATTGATTTCCGATTCCAGCTACAGCGATGAAAAGATCCCAAATTCTCACCTTTCTCTTACTAGGCGTCACAGCCAGCGCCATTCTGCTCGCGCAGTCCCAGGCGGTCATCGATATCAGAGGCCACGGCGAAAAACCCGCGATCGCGATCCCTGATTTCCGCGGCTCGGGCGAAGCGCAGCAGCACATGGACACCTTCAACCGGACTCTTTGGAATGAACTCCAGAATTCCGGGCAAGTGAAGATGGTCCCCAAGACCTTCTACCCGATCCAGATCCCGCAGCAGCCCGCCGATTTCAAAACCGCGCCACAGACGCCGTCGCTCTCACAGTGGTCCAGTCCACCGGTAAACGCGAACTGGCTGGCGTTCGGCTACACCGCGGCGCAGAACGGACAACTCGTCCTGTATGGATGGTTATTCAACGTTGCGCAGCCGACGCCGCAGAGCGCACAAGTCCTCGGCAAAATCTATCTCGGCACCCTTGATGACGCCGGCGCGATGAAAGTGGCTCGCGATTTCGCCGCCGACATCCTGAAGCAGTTCGGCGCTAAGAGCCTGGTCGGCACCAAGATTTACTACGTGTCGGAACGCACCGGCCACAAGGAAATCTGGTCCATGGATTACGACGGCACGCATGAAACGGCTCTGACGCACTATAATTCCATCACCACGTTCCCTGCCGTTTCGCCCGACAACACGAAAATTGCGTTCATGACCTACGCCAAGGGCCAGCCACAGATTTTCATCCATTCGCTCGAGTCCTCCCGCAAGCTTCCTTTCTACAATCAGAACGCTTCCATGAACGCGCCCTCCGATTTCACACCGGACAGCCAGCACCTTCTTTTCTACTCCAGCGCGGGAGGTGGAGAAGTGCAGATTTTCATGTCGAACGTCGACGGCAGCAACCTGCAGCGCATCTCGCATTGCCGCTGTATTGATGTCGAGCCCAAAGTCAATCCCAAGACCGGCGGCCAGATTGTTTTCGTCTCAGATCGCGGCGGGCTGCCGCAAATATATAGAATGAATACAGACGGGACAGACATAGTTCGTTTGACCAACGGACAGGGCGAGGCGACCAACCCGTCCTGGAACCCCGATGGCCAGCACATTGCATTTGCATGGACTAAAGGTTTTGAACCAGGCAACTACAACATCTTCACCATGGACGTTGCGACCGGCGATGTCGTTCAGTTGACTCATGGCGAAGGAAGGAACGAAAATCCGAGTTGGGCGCCCGATGGAATACATCTCGTCTATGCTTCAAAACGTGGGCGCGTCAGCCAGCTCTGGACCATGCTCGCCGATGGCTCAGGCAAACAGCAGCTCACCTCGGTGGGCAGCAATGAAAACCCTGTCTGGAGCCGCCAATAAATTACCGCAAACCAGTTCGAACAAGAGGAGAAGGAATCCCGAAATGACTCACAACTACAGATCGCAATTATGGAAGGCGACCGTCATGGTGCTGGCGCTCGCGCTTCTCGTTTTTGCTTCCAGTTGTAAAAAGAAAGTACCTCCACCGCCGCCTCCAGTCCAGCCGCCGGCCCCGATCGCGGCGCCGCCGCCGGCTAAACCGTCTATCAACAGCTTTACTGCCGAGCCCAGTACGATCCAGAAGGGTCAATCCTCAACGCTGCGATGGTCCATCAGCAACGCCACCGATATGACCATCGATCAAGGTGTCGGCGCCGTCCAAAGCAATGGTTCGCGCCAGGTGTTCCCCAGCGCGACCACCACCTACTCATTGGTGGCCAACGGCCCCGGCGGATCCGATACCCGCTCCGTTACGGTGGAAGTGACCAGCCCTCCACCTCCGCCTCCGCCTCCGCCGACTGCCCCGTCGCTCACCTCCGCAGAGATACTCGGCCGAGACGGTCAGGATGCCTATTTCGATTACGATAAGAGCGATATTCGCGCCGACGCGCGCGAAGCCCTGACCCATGACGCGGATCTTCTCAAGCATATCTTCCAGAACGATCCCAACGTCGTAATCATGGTGGAAGGTCATTGCGACGAACGCGGCTCAGCCGAATACAACCTCGGATTGGGCGATCGCCGCGCTACTTCCGCGAAGGACTTCCTGGTGCAACTCGGCGTTCCCACCGACAAGCTGAAAACCATCAGCTATGGGAAAGAGCGTCCGCAGTGTACCGAAGCGACCGAAGAGTGCTATCAAAAGAACAGGCGGGCCCACCTTTCCGTGGCCCAGTGAGTTTGCGGGTCTCGTGACCCGCGCTTTTTAGTGGAACGGGCAGGCCGGCTCCTAACCGGCCTGCTCGAAAGGAGCATGCATGAAAGTTCTAGGCATCACTTGTGTCCTGCTGGTCTCGATGCCGCTTTCCTTCGCCGCGAGCAAGGAAATGATCGAGTTGCAGCGCGACGTTGCCCAATTACAAGACCAGGTCCGAAGCCTTCAGAAGTCTCTGGATCAGCTTACCGTCCTAGCCCAACAGACGCTCGACGCGCAAACCCGTACGGCCACGGCCCTGGCGGTAATGCAGAGTAGCTTCAACGACACCGTCAAGCAGCAGCAGGACAAGGTCGCGGCGCCCGTATTGAGTGTCGGCGCAAAGCTCGATACGATGTCCGAAGATTTCCGCAATTTGCGCGAGACCGTGAACGATGTCAGCGCGCGAATCGGCAAGCTCGACGCCAAAGTCACCGATCTTCAAAACACCGTCAATGTGATCCGTACCCCTCCCGCCGCTCCTCCGCCCGCACAAAATGGAACTGGAGTGCTTGGCTCAACGCCTCCCGGAGGTTCTCCGCTCAGCGCCAACATGCCCGCGACCACGATCGCTCCGTCAGGTCCTCCCGCGGGCCTTTCGGCCGAGACTCTGTATTCCAACGCTTACCGCGACTATCTCGGCGGCAACTACGATATCGCGCTCCAGGAATTCAGCGACTTTGTTAAATACTTCAACGAAACGCAGTTCGCGCCGAACTCCCAGTTCTACATCGGGAACATTTACTACAAAAAACAGGACTACCCGAATGCGTTGCAGGCCTTCGACGCCGTCCTCGAGCACTATACGGACAATCCCAAAACTGCCGGCGCGCACTTCTGGAAGGGCAAAACGCTGCTCGCGATGGGTAAGCGTGACGCCGCAGCCAAGGAATTTCGCGAAATTGTCAGTAAGTATCCAACCAGCGACGTTGCTCCTCAGGCCAAAACCGAACTCCGCAACCTGGGACTGTCTACGGGAGCGAAAAGCCGCTCCCGCCGGTCCCAGTAATTCTCCCCGCTCCACGCCTCTCAGAAAAGCACGCCACTAAGCTTACAATGTAACGAGTAGAACAGGTCCGGACCCTGTTTTGAAAGGCGAAGTATGTCCAATGTGACCACGCCAGAACCTCGTACTTACGAAGACCTCGCCACTATCACCGAACTCCCTCTTTTGGATCCGCAACTGACAGAAGAGCAGGTCGCGCAAGGGTGCGCTGTTGCCAAACGTCTGTGCATGGGCGCCGTTATCGTTCGCCCTTCCGACCTCGACCTTGCCGAACGCTGGACCGGCCCGTCCATCGCTTTAAGCACCGCGGTCGATTGGCCGCACGGTTATTCCACCACGGCCATCAAGCAGTACGCCGTTCGCGATTCCCTGCGGCGCGGAGCGAAAGAGATCGTCGTCACCATGAATACGGGCAAGCTCGTCTCGCGCCAGTTCCAATACCTCGAGATGGAACTGCTTCAGATCGCGGACGCTTGTCACGAAATTCACGCGCTTTTGACAGTGAACCTCGAGTCCGAATACTTGACGGACGAGCACAAAATTGTCGCCTGTCGCATCGCGAAACGCGCCGGAGTCGATTTCTTAGCCACGCCCAATCTCGCCGACATCGCTATCCTTCGAAACCACGCACGCGATAAAATCCAACTCAAGTATCGCGCCGCCGAAACGCTCGAAGTTGCCCTGGAAGCCTTCGCGGCCGGGTGTACGCGCATTGAATCGTCGAATGCCGGGCAGATTCTGGAATCATGGAGGGCGCGGCTTGTCCCTGCTCCCTCGAGTGATCGTGTGTAGTGTGCTAATGCGTATTGCCGCCGCGCTCCTGCTATTTTCAACGGGCATTCTTGCGCAAACAGCTCAATTCACCATCCTGCCCTTTGCCGGCACGCCTCTGAATATCGGAGATAACGGACCGGCGACCGCCGCGCTTTTGAATTCTCCGCACGGCGTTTCAGTCGACTCCGCCGGCAACATTTATATCGCGGACACTTCGTACAACCTTCTACGTCGCGTCTCCGTCTCGGGCATAATCACCACCGCGACCAATCAATTATTATTTCCATGGCACGCGGCAATCGCTCCCAATGGCGACGTGTACGTTGCCGACGCCGGCGACAATCGAATCCTGAAAATTGCAGCATCATCCGCAGCTGTCAGCACCTTTGCTCCGTCCCTGTCACTCGCTTCTCCGCGCGATGTCGCTATCGATTCCTTCGGCAACGTCTTCATCCTCGATAGCGGCAACAACCGCGTACTCAAAGCGACTCCCGACGGCAGTGTCGTGTCCTACGCCGGCACCGGCGCTCAGGGCTATTTCGGCGACGGCGGTCCTGCAATTCAGGCGCAGTTGGATTTCCCCTACGGCATCGCCCTCGACGCCGCCGGGAACCTCTTCATTTCGGATTCGAAAAATCAGCGCATTCGCGTGGTTACGGTGGCCGATCACAACATCAACACCATCGCCGGAATCAATAAGAGCGGATACAATGGCGACAACGCTCCTCTTGGCACAGCGTTCAATTATCCCGCCGGACTCGCCGTGGATCCCTCCGGCACGCTCTACGTCGCCGACACCTGGAACCATGTCATTCGCAAGATCACGCAGCCACTCACGCCCAACGCCGTCCTGACGACTATCGCCGGAACCGGCACTCCCGGATTTAGCGGGGAGGGGTCTCTCGCCCGTAGCGCCCAACTCAATTTCCCGTTCGGTGTCGCCGTCGACGCGCAGGGGAATATTCTGATCGCCGACAGCGCGAACAATCGCATCCGCGAAATCTCCGCGCAAGGAATCATCATGACCGTCGCCGGGTCGGATCACGGCGCTGGCGACGGCGGCCCCGCACTATCTGCACGAATGTTCGGACCGAGCGGCGTTGCAATCGCTCCGGACGGCAGCGTTTATATTGCGGAAGCGAACAACAATCGAGTACGTCAGGTCTCGACAGACGGGATCATCTCGACTGTCGCCTCGGGTTTGAATTCGCCGAATGGCCTCGCCTTTGATGCTACCGGTGCGCTCTACATCGCGGACACGGACGCCAGCGTTATTCGCAAACTCGTGAACGGCTCGATGACGATCGTCGCCGGAATACTGGGTGTGTCCGGCAACGACGGCGATAATGAGGCCGCCACTAGCGCCCATCTCGAATCTCCGAACGCCGTCGTATTCGACAGGGCCGGTAACATGTACATCGCCGATTCCGGCAATAATCGCGTTCGCATCGTAGATCCCGGCGGGACTATTCATCCGTTCGCAGGCGACGCGCGGCAAGGCCTGCCTGGCTATGATGGGGACGGCGGACCGGCCTCGTCCGCTCATCTCAATTATCCGCGTGCGCTTGCCATCGACACGCATGGCAACGTGTATATCGCCGATTTCTTCAATGACCGCGTCCGCATGGTTTCCGCGCTCAACCAGACCATCACGACTCTTGCGGGAAACGGTGTGCGTGGCGGAGCTGGCGACGGATCGCCGGCGACCCAGGCACAGCTCGCGCTTCCCACCGGCCTGGCGTTCGATAATCTCGGGAACCTCTATATCGCGGATTCGCTCAACAATCGCATCCGTATGATCGCGGCCAATGGAACGCTTCAGACTGTCGCGGGCGGGACCGCACCGGGAGACGCCGGCGATGGCGGACCAGCGCTTGGAGCCCTAATTAATTCGCCGCGCGACCTCGCCATCGATTCGCGAGGCATTATCTATTTTTCAGACCAGGACAACGACCGCGTTCGCCAATTGCTTGCCGGCGTGGTCGCGATCAGCGAGGTCGTAAACGCAGCGAGCTTCATGGGCGGAGGTGTCGCCCCCGGGGAAACCGTCACCATATATGGCACGGATCTCGCGCCTGACGGAGTGGCGAGTTCGGTTCCTGCCTCCGTAGTCACGCTTTCGACGAATGCAGCCAATACGCAAGTGCTCTTCGATGGCGTTCCCGCGCCGCTGACCTATCTTTCCGGTAGCCAGATCAATGCCGTGGTGCCGTACGAGGTGGCGGGAAACAGCTCGACGAACATCGTGGTGCAGACGCAGGGCCGCAATTCGCTTCCGCTCAATGTTCCCGTAGTCCCCGCCGCGCCCGGAATCTTTCCACCCGTGCTCAACCAGGACGGATCTCAGAATTCACCGTCGAACCCCGCGCACATCGGCGATACCATCGTTTTCTTCGCAACTGGCGAAGGCCAGACCAACCCGCCCGGAGTCACGGGCCAGTTGGCGACAGGCCCGGTTTTGCCCGCACCGGTTCTCCCCGTAGTCGTGCAGATCGGAGGTCAGACCGCGACTCTGGCCTACGCCGGAGAGTTGCCGCAAGGCGCCGGAGTGCTGCAGGTAAACGCCGTCATACCCGCGGGCGTTGCTCCCGGACCGTCAGTGCCCTTGACTCTATCTATCGGAGGAGCGCAAGCTCAAAGCGGCGTAACAGTTTCAATAGCAGGTCCACCGTTCTGAGCCGTGACCGTGACGCGCGTGGTTCCGTAGGATCGTGAAAATCCAGGACAGCGTTGCGGAACCCCGACGGTAACGGAGGGGCAATTAGCCGATTTTTTCGCAGACCCGAACGGACAGCGGTCCCGCAAACGATTATGGTGTCTCTGTTGGCAACAATTCTCGCTCTCGCGGCGCTAGCCAAAGAGCCCGTCTACGAACTCGACGGCCGCCTCGAGTCAACCGGGCCAGCGTCCGTCTCAATCTATGGAGTAACCGTCCCATTCGAAGACATAGCCCCCTGCGACTCGCAAGGCCGTTTCCGTTTTCGCCGCCTCGCGGCCGGAACGTACACGCTCGCGATCATGGATCCCGCGCGAGGTGAAGCGAGAGTAACTGTCGAAATCGGTCCCGGCTCAGCCGATTCGCACCAGCAGGTAGCGTTAGACCTGCACCTCAAAGACTCCGAATTCACTTTCCAAGACGCCATCAAACAGCAGAGTTCCGTGTCCGCGCGAGAATTAGCCATCCCCAATCGAGCCTGGCGCGAATACGAAGACGCCAAGAAATGTTTGGCTCGCCGCGATGTCGATTGTGCCAAAGCTCATCTCGAAAAATCCGTCGCTCTGGCTCCCCCACTAAGCGCGGCGTGGAACACTCTGGGCACTCTCGCCTACCAGGAGCGCCGATTCGACCGTGCCGAGAATTATTTCCGCCAGGCCCTCGCGCACGCTCCCGACTCCTACGAGCCGTTGGTAAACCTCGGAGGCGTCCTGATCAACCTCAACAAATTGGACGAAGCCAGAACCATCAACGAGCATGTCGTCGCCACTCGCCCCAACGACGCGCTCGCAAACTCCCAGCTCGGCATGACGTATTTCGAGCTGAGCCATCTCGATCTTGCGGAGAAATACCTGGCCCGCGCCATCGAGATCGATCCGTCGCACTTTTCGCATCCCCAACTGCTGCTCGCCGAGATCCACGTCCGCCAGCATCGCGCAAAAGAAGCCGCCGCGGATCTCGAAGAATTCCTGCGCCACCACCCCGATTGGCCGCAAGCCCAAACATTGAAGGAAAGCATCGCCCGCCTGAGGAAAGAACAATGAAAAGGGACGACCGACTCACTCGAAAGGAATCTCCACCTCGGTATAGCTCCCGGGCGCTGCCGCATTCACGGCGGCAGCGATCCTGTCGAGATCCAGACGCACAATCGGCCATTGCGAGTTTGCAAGAACCACCAACGCGATTTTCCGCCCAGTCAAGTTTTGCTGATACCGAATGTTCTTGTCAGTGCTAAGAAGAACCTCATAGCCGGCCGCCTCCGCCTGTTGAATCAACTCGCCGTTTTCCCAGTTCATGCCAGCCTATGCGGCGCGCATATGCGATTTCGTGGCCACGGAGCTCACGGGCAATGGGCTTCGGAGTTCCATTGTCGAATAGAATCTTCATCAGCCGAACGTCGGCTCTTTCCGAAGGCTCTCAGCGGCAAAGTGAAGAACCGCCTTCACCTCCTCCGGAGTGACGTCGAACACCTTTGTGATATCCTCGACCGACATTCCGGCCTCAAGATTGTCGAACACCGTCTGAACCGGCATCCGCGTTCCCTTAAACACCCAAGCACCGCTCATCTTCCCAGGGATGCTTTCCACGGCGGGACACTGTGACCAATCGAGCGTTGCCATATTTTGCCCTCTTTTCATCCTACCTTTCACGACTGCGGCATGCCCCGATGGCAGCGGTAGGCTAAGGAAAGAACAATGAAAGTCATCGCCGATGTTTGTGTGATCCCCATGGGGATTGGAGTCTCCGTCTCGAAGGAAGTGACAGTATGCGAGCGAATCCTCGCCGACGCCGGTCTCAAAACCAAACTGCACGCCTACGGAACGAACGTCGAAGGCGAGTGGGACGCCGTGTTCAACGCCGTCAAGAAATGCCATGAGACCCTGCACCAGATGGGAGTTCCCGCATCTCAACCAGCATGCGCTTCGGCACTCGCGTCGATCGCGAGCAGACCATGGACGACAAAGTGCGCAGTGTCGAGGAGAAACTGAATTCTGTCACTGAATCGTGAGATTCGAAAAGTACCCATCTGTTCCGGGACCGATCCACAGTCCAACACCGCCGCGGTTCTCGCCCAGTTTCAAATCGTTTACGATTAGAACCGGCTGCTCCGCACCGTTGACGTACAATCTCGCTTTTGTGCCCGAGACAAGGATCTTCATCCGAGTCCAAACTCCCGGTTCCAGGTCCGCATAGGATTCATACACGCCAGGATTCTCTTTTCTCAACCGCTGCCACGGGAACTCCGGCTCAGAGACGTACTGTACGCTGTGGTTGCGGCGAAGCTGATCGTCCGCCCGTCCATTCGTCGGACGCAGATAGAAGCACTCATATTTGTCGCCGTGCGGCTGGATTCGAAAAGCGACGCCGACGAATCCGCGCGCGGCATCCATTGCTCCGGGCCGGAGCGCGCCCGCCACTTCAATCTCGATCACCCCGTCCTTGAAATCCGTCCCTTTGACCATCGCCATTGTCGTGCCATTCGCTGCGTCTTGTTCGACAACGTGCAGCGCATGCCGGCCCCGATATCTTGCCGTCTCGGCTTTCACACCCAACAGCTCCAGACGATCCATCGAGTCCAAGCTGATTTTGTTCTGCCCTGCCACGGGACCGGCCGCAATTCCCGCCACGAGAAGAAAGTCAAGAATCCGCATTGCCAATTAGACGGCTGAATTGAGGAAAGGCATTGACGACTCGAATCCGACGTACTGAACTTCCTCTTCAAGCTGCAAACCAAACCGCTGGAAAACGCGACGCTTCAAACAATCGATCACTTCGCGCAGCTCCCGAGCCGTCCCCTGACCGGCGTTATAAATCAGGTTGGCGTGATACTCAGCGACATGAATATCGCCGTTCTTCATGCCCTTGGCCCCCACTTCTTCGAGAAAATACGCCGACGGCACCTTACCTTCTCGAATCACCCGCGATGGCGCCCGCTGCCGCACTGTCTCCGGCAGCTCGTCCAAAATCAGATTCTTGAAAATGCTACCCGCGCATTTCATGGTCGGCGGATACTTCTCATTCCGGATTCGAAGAATATCATCCGCGACGCGCTGTAGATCCGCCGGGGGCGCCAGATCCATGTGCAACTCAGTCGAGAATATAACCCAATCCTTACGCCGCTTGAACACGCTCTCGCGATAGCGGAACTCGCACTGCGCATTGTCGAACACCCGGATTTCAGATCCATCGAAGAATCGAACGCTATGAACGCGTTCCATGATCGAGTGCCCGTAAGCGCCCGCATTGCCGTACACCGCGCCGCCAACCGACCCGGGAATCCCGGTCATCGTCTCGATTCCTTTTAGTCCGTGAGCGGTCGAATAATCCACGAGTTCCTGAAGATCCGCGCCGGCGCAGGCATCGAGACACGTGCCCTGACCGCGAATTTCGCGCCCTCTATATCGCAACACCACGCCCGGGAAACCCGTATCCGACACAATCAGATTCGTGCCGCCGCCAATGACGACGTAAGGAAGCGCCCTCTCTCGAACCTCTGCCAGCGCGGCAATGAACCCCAACTCGCTCGATGCTTCTACGTAGAGATCCGCTGGACCGCCAATTCCAAATCGGGTATAGCGGCTGAGCGCCGCTCCTTCGACTATGCTTAAATCGGAAATCTGGGTGAGACGCTGCTTCGTCTCCTCATAGGACCGCATCCATTCCGATTATGCCATCCCGTTTCGCAGGCTTTCCTCCAGAGGCGCTCAAGTTTCTGCGCGCGTTAAAGCGCAACAACACACGCGAGTGGTTTCAACCTCGCAAAGAGCAATACGACACCCACGTGAAAGAGCCGATGCTGGCCCTGATCGAAGACTTGAATGCCGACCTGGCAAAATTCGCGCCCGAGTATGTCAGCGAGCCCAAGAAAGCGATCTTCCGCATTTATCGCGACATCCGCTTCAGCGCCGACAAGCGTCCTTACAAAACGAATATCGCCGCCTCGTTTCGACGGCGAGGCGTCGAGGGCGGAGGATTGTATTTCAGCGTTTCCGGCGAAGAGGTGGAAGTTGCGGCCGGTATTTACCATCCTGACCGCGACGTGATCTTCACCGTTCGCCAGCACATTGCTGAGAACCACCGCGAACTGGATCGGCTCCTCAAAGACAAGAAGACGTCAAAGCTGTGTGGAGAGTTGAAGGGAGACGAGCTTTCGCGCGCGCCCAAGGGATTCGATCCCGATCACCCCGCTATCGCCCTCATCAAGAAAAAAGATTGGATCTTCGATATCACGCTGGAGCCGTCGATCGCGGCCACTCCGGAAATTCGAGACAAGATTTCAACTCTCTTTCGAGCCATGCACCCTGTCGTCGAATTTCTGAATAGACCGCTGCTCGGCCGTAAATCTAAGGTGCCACCTCAAGATCGTTAGTGACGAGAAAACGCCGGCACTCCATTCGTGGCGATGCCCCGCGCTCCGTATGATGTAACGGCCCCGCCATCAACTTCAGAAGTGGCGTCACCTGGCTCGCGAACCTACGGAAGTCCTTTCAAATACGTGCGGATCCTTTTGGCTTTGGCTCGCTGAGCGTAAGCCATCTCGGTAAACCGCGCGAACATGGCCGTCACGGCCGACAGCGTTTTGTAAGCTAAATCATGAAGTCTAGCGTGTGGCGGCGTTACATGCACGTGAGGGACGTCTTTTCGCTATTTGCTCCAGTCCTGCATCACGTTTGTCGTTTCCGTCGGCCGCGAAGCTCTGTTAACCTAAGCGAAAGATTCCAAGTGAAACAATCCCTTTCTTTCTGGCATCCACCTTCCTCACTTTGTTAAGGCAAAGTGATTTCGGAGTTATAGACTAAGTGGAAGGATTGTTCGATTGTGAGATTTCCCGAAAGTGAGTGACCGCTTCCGGGATCACCGTAGATAGGAGCCCCCGTGCGGGGTTGGTTTGTTGGGGAAAGGGACCGCACGGGGGCCAGCTGCTTTACTTACTAAGACGTACGTACCGCCTGGATCGTTAGTTCCAATAAAATTAGTTTGTCGTTACAGTGCGTCTGCGCTACGCAGCGTCTGCTGTGCCATAAGGCGAACCCCTTATGGAGACTAGGCTAAAACTGGTCGATTAGTGGACGTGAAGGTCGACCAGGGTCAAACCACTTTTCAGCGCCCCAGGCGGCTCCGGTCCCTCGCCTCGAAGTTCTCGGTCTTCACCGCTGCTCTTGTCTTTTGGGTCGTAGCCACTTTCATGGGCTACGATCTCCGGCAGGACAATTTCGATGTCTCCAAAGGCATTCTGCTCTGTGTCATTGTTCTTCTAGTGGCCGCCGCCATCGGACGCTTCACAATCCGCCTTCTCGCGCGGCCGCTGGTGCTGTTACAGGACGGCATCACTTCCGTTCGAAATGGTCAATTGATACCGCTGCGGGTAAGCCATACGGGCGACGAAATTGAGTACCTCGCTGAAAGCTTCAATGGCATGATCGAAGCCCTGGCCGCCTCTCAGAAGGCGCTCCTCGATCATCAGGAGACCCTCGAAGAGCGCATCCGACAGCGCACGGAGGAATTGCAGGCCATTACATTGCGCGCCGAAGCCGCCAGCAAAGCGAAGAGTGAATTCCTGGCCAACATGTCGCACGAATTGCGCACCCCCATGAACGGCGTCATCGGCATGGTGGATCTCGCAATGGAAGGGAAGCTGACCACCGAACAGCGTGAAAGACTTCAGACGGCGCAGCAGTGTGCGTACTCCCTTCTTTCGTTGCTCAACGACATCCTCGATCTTTCTAAAATCGAGGCCGGAAAAATGTCGCTCGAAAAGATTCCGTTCGACATCCAGGCCATGGTGGACGATTGCGTTCGTTCCCACGTCCCCGCGGCTGAGCGCCATCATGTCACGCTGACCTGCGAGATCGCAAGCTCTGTGCCACGCCAGGTTGTTGGCGATCCTTTGCGATTGCGTCAGATCCTCTCGAATCTGCTCAGCAATGCCGTAAAGTTCACGGAGAGAGGCTCCATCGACGTGCGCTTGCGTGCCACGACACTCTCAGCAACTGACCTCATGCTGCATCTGGAAGTGGAAGATACTGGCTCCGGGATCGATCCTGACAAACTCCCGTATATTTTCGACAAGTTCACCCAGGCCGACGGCAGTGTGAGCCGCAAATACGGCGGAACAGGATTAGGACTAGCAATAACCAGAAAATTGGCCGAAATGTATGAAGGGGAGATAAACGTGGAGAGTGAACCCGGCCGTGGAACTGTTTTTTCCGTGAACCTCAAATGCGGAATACCTGCCCAGACCTTGTCTTGGTCTGCGTCAGCAGTGGGCGCCCGTGGACCGGCCTCCGCCGCGCCGTCGATTGAGCCAGGTGTATCTGACGCGTCCGCGACCGGAAGCACGCCCGTGCAGCCCAATGCCGGCCGGATCCTGGTCGTCGAAGACAATCATGTCAATCAGAAAGTGGTTACCGCCGTCTTGCGCAAAAGAGGTTTTGCAATCGAGCTCGCCAACGACGGCCGGGAAGCCTTAACGCGGCTCGAAAGCGGCACCTTCGATCTCGTCCTCATGGATGTTCAGATGCCCGTCCTCGATGGCCTGGAAACCACCCGCATCATTCGCCAGGACCCGCGCTGGAAGGGATTGCCCATTATCGCGATGACAGCTCACGCGATGACCGGAGACCGCGAGCGCTGTCTCGAGGCCGGTATGACCGGATACATCTCGAAACCGGTGCATCCCTCGCATCTTCTGCAAACCATCGAAGAGCACCTGCTCGCAAACGCTCGGATTGAATAAGACGGTGGAATAAGAATGTTGAGTGGCAGATTAGACGTGAATCCGTAACGGCCTGTTACGTGCATGCGGCACACTAGCTGCGCCGAACCGTCAGCGAGGCTTCGTTCACCCGGCAGCGCGTGATTTTGCCCTGGCGGAAACCCTCCAGGCAGCGGTTGCAGGAAATGCAGGCGGCATCCGGGTCGCCTTTGCGCGCCTGCCAGCGGGCGGGAAGGTCGGGCTCACGGATGAAGGGCCGTGCCATTGCGACGAAATCCGGCGGGCCCGCCTGGAGAATCTGCTCCAGCCGGTCAACGTTGCGGTTGCCGCCGGTCAGGATCACCGGCACCTTGACACGCAGTTTCTGCGCATATTTGAGATAGAAGGATTCCGGTTCGGGGCTGTGGACCGCTCCAATAACATCGATGGCCGCCACGCCGGCCATTTCCATCTGGGCGGCTACGGCGGGAAAAGTATCTATGTTCGTTCCACCCTCCACGCCATCGTCGCAGTTGAGCTTGGCCTGGATGGGGAAATCGCCTCCCACCAGTTTCCGGGCTTTGGAGATGATATCGGCGATGACGCGGACGCGGTTCTCCAAGCTTCCCCCGAAGCGGTCGCCGCGCGTATTGGTATAGGGAGAAAGAAACGAACCGAGCAGGTATCCAGCGGCGTAGATTTCCACGCCGTCGAAACCGGCGGTCTTGGCGCGGCGAATGGCTTGGGCAAATTGCCCGGTCAACTCTTCGACTTCCTGAGTGGTCATCGCACGCGGCTGTCTTTTCCAGGAGGAAAGCGGCTTGGCCGACGCTGCGATGGGGTCCGACAACTGGCCCTCTGGCGCGGTGTGGGTGAGCTGCGCCAACACCTTGCAGCCGTTGCGAGCGCCGTGCACCGCCTCGGCGATCCGCCGGATGGAGGGAATGAAACGGTCGTCATAGATGCACGTTTGCAGTTCGTTGTAGCGGCCGCCGGCCATGGCGGCCATGTTGCCGGTGATGATAAGCCCGGCGCCGCCCCGGCCGAGAGCGCGATAGATCGCGATGCCCTCATCGGTCATGATGCCCTCGTGGCAGGCGCCTTCCGCGGTAGCGCTGCGAACGAGACGATTCTTGAGCCGCAGATTGCCAATGCGGCCAGACGAGAAGATGCGCCGTTCCCGAGAGGCGGCCAGGATACTCAGCCCTGCGCCGGCGCTCAGAAATCTCCTGCGAGTGGTCCTCCATGAGTGAGTCACGATGGTGGCCATTTTAACCCCGGGTCAGGATGCTTTTTTCTGGCCTTGCAGCTCGAAATTGAGCGTGGCCGGTTTGCGCGAATCGTACTTGCTGAGCTTCCTCTTTACCGGTTCGCCGTAACCGTCGCGCTTCGCCGTCAACTCGTAATCGATGTCCATGCTCAGGTCGTGAAACTCGTACACGCCGTTCTGCTTCGTGATGAAGTCAATCAGCCTTCCGGTCTTCATATCCTTGAGCTGAACAATAGCGTCCTCGACCGGAGCGCCATTCTGGTCCTTGACCACTCCGGACAGCTCCCTCAAGCGCGATTTGTCTTCTTTTTCGGGCTTTTTGCCATCGTAGACGGTCGGCGTTTCGTTCGGTAGTGGAGATTGAGTCGCCTGGGCGAACCCCACGCCGGAACTGAATGAAAGCAAAAACGTAAGCGAGTAGATTGTCCGGATGCCCATAATCGTAGGATACCGAAGCCACTACCGTTTTGGAGCGTTTCCCGTACGGGCGCTAGAATTATGTTGTGCGGCTCTGGCTTCGATTGCTGTGGCTAATTCCCGCCACCCTGCTGCTCGCGGGACTCGCGGTTCACCGCTCCCACGACATTCGCCCGGTCCAAAGCGGAAGTTCGCAGGATCTCGCTACTGGAGCGATCCTCGTCGCCACACCCGACCTTTCGGATCCGAATTTCGCTCAGACGGTCGTTCTGATCGTCCATTATGACGAGGACAATGGCGCCGTTGGCCTGATCCTCAATCGTGCCAGCGATACCGTCCTATCAAAAATCTTTCCTCAATTTAAAAGTGCCAAGAACGATCCCGTTTTTGAAGGGGGCCCCGTGGAAACCAGCTCCGCGCAAGCTCTGATTCGTACCCGCGCAAAACCCGAAGGGGCATCCCGCGTCATCGCGGAAGTCTACGCTTCCGGCAACAAAGATTTCATCGAGAAATCGGTCTCCTCTGGCGCCGCGCGTTCCACTTTCCGTCTTTATGCCGGCTACGCGGGCTGGGGTCCCGATCAGTTGGAGAAAGAAGTCGACGCGGGCGGTTGGTCGGTGCTGCGCGCAACCGCGGACATCGTTTTCGATGACAAGCCGGAGACGCTTTGGCAGCGCATGCAACACGACAGCGATACCCGCATTGCAATGAGCAAACCCGGTGAGCGCGGTTTCTAACCCCACCAAGGGCATTTTTCTCTTCTGTGTTCTCGCCGCAGCGCCATTACCCGCGGCCGCCGCCGAAGATAATGCCCGAGGCCTGTACGTCGCGGCCATATCGGCCAGCATGGATGGCCGTTTTGCCGAAGCTGGTAAAGCCGCCGCCCAACTAACAGGCGATACTCCGCAACCCGAGTTCTATTTGCCAACCCAGGAATTAGTGCTTGTCCGATTTCACCGTTGGGACGACATCCTGAAGCTCCCGGAGCCGGATGCGTCCGGTTTATCCACCCGTGCTCTTTGGCACTTCGCGCGCGGAATGGCATTCTCGGCCAGAAGAAATTTCTATGAAGCCGACGCCGAACGCGATTCTCTGCTGAAGGCCATCGCCACCCTCCCCGACGATGCCATGATGAATCTCAATCGCACCCAGGATGTGTTGAATGTCGCGTCTCACTTGCTCGAAGGGTCCATCGCGATGAATCGTGTATCCATGGCCGGCGCCGTCGCGCATTTCCGGGCCGCCGCGCAACTCGAGGACGCTCTTCACTCCGATGACGCTCCCGCATGGTTCATTCCCGCTCGCGAATCGCTCGGCCGCGCGTTGATGACGTCCAGCCAATTCCCGGAAGCTGAACAGGCCTTCCGCGACGATCTCGCGCATCATCCCGGAAATGGCCGCGCCCTCTTCGGTCTGTGGCAGAGCCTCCGCGAGCAAGGCAAGAAGGCGGAGGCGAAACAGGCCGAAACCCAATTCCGAACCGCCTGGAAAAGGGCGGATGTCAAACTCACTCTCGAGGATCTCTAGTGATTGACCGAGGTTGGCGTCCAAGGCACTTTCCGCCGCGGCTCATTTGTCCGTTCGGGGTTCCGCAATGCTATCCCGGATTTTCACGATGTTATGGAACCGCGCGCGTCAGCAAGCGGAGAGTGCCGAAATTATTTCACGGACCCGGCAGGGAGCGGTCCCCAAGCGCTCCCGAACGGCAAGTGGAGATCGCCGAAGCAAGGCCCCTACATACTCGCCGGACCGGCATTGTTCATGTAATAAAACATCATGGCGAATGCCGCCGCCGTAAGCGCTATACACGCGATCGCCAGTCCCTTCAGCAGAGGTTCTTTCCACATCAGGCGAGCCAGTGGAGTGCTCGCCAGCCACGCCGCGGCGAATCCTCCGGCCAACCCTCCCAGGTGCGCATAGAAATCGACACCCGGAATAAAGCTCAGTACCAGCATGTAAATGAGCCACCGCGTATAGAGCGACTTCACCGCGGACCCCAGCGATGACTTATCGAACAATCCGAACGCCAGCATCGCGCCGATCAAGCCGAAGATCCCCGCCGACGATCCCAGCGATTGCAGACCCATGTGCGAACTCAGATAAAATCCCGTAACTGTCGACACGAAATAGAAGACAATCATGCGGCTCGTGCCATAGATCTGTTCCACTTCGGCCCCGAGATCGAACAGGACCCACGAATTCATCAGAATGTGCAGAATGCCGCCATGCAAAAAACCGGCAGTCACCAATCTCCACAACTGTATGCGTTCGAATACCCAAGGCAGACTCGCACCCGCCATGGTGATTCCGGCTTGGGGATTCAGCTTGTCCGCAATATACAGCCCCGTGTTGATCAGCAGGATCAGAATTGTGGTGAAGCGGGCCTGCGGAATCAGGCCGCCCAGTATCTGTCCCGAATCGAAGCGAACGCGTGGAGAAGGCCCCGGCTGCGCACCGCAATAAGGACAAACTTTGTCGCTCGTCGTAATAAACGCCCGGCAATTCGGGCACATGCGTCTGTGTTCAGCCAAACCTCATTGTACAATCCGGTTTCGTGCACTCTATTCAGTCCTACACGCTGCCGCCGGATAAATTGGCTCTCGCAGTCCAATACGCCTTTGCGCGCCATGTCCTCTATTTCTCGGAGATCGCGTTGTCCGCGATCGTTCTCCTTGCCCTGATTCATTGGCGTGTAGCGCCCCGTTTGCGGAGCAGGCCCATGCCGCTTGTCATCGCGATTATCTTCGCGATCACCGCGGTCTTCGAACTGCCCATCGACATTTCTTACCACGCGCTCTCGCTTCACTACGGAATATCGATCCAGCAATGGCCGGGATGGTTCGCGGACTGGCTCAAAGCACAGGCCCTGAGCCTATTCATCGCGGTGATCGCCGTTTGGGGATTCTACTTCCTGCTCCACCTTAGTCCAAGGCGTTGGTGGCTGTATGCCTGGCTCGCCTGTTTGCCTTTGATATTGGTCGGCACCTGGATCGAACCCTATGTTGTCGAACCGCTCTTCAATAACTTCGAACCGCTCGCCAAGCAGCATCCCGAACTGGTCGCGCCTATCGAAAAACTGCTCCATAAAGCCGGAGTGACCATCCCGCAAGAAAAGCTTTTCGAAATGAAAGCCAGTTCCAAGACGAATTCGCTCAACGCCTATGTTTCCGGTTTCGGATCTTCAAAGCGCGTCGTGCTATACGACACCATTATTCGTAAAGAGCCGGAACCAGAACTGATGACCACTTTCGGTCACGAGCTCGGCCACTACGTGCTGGGCCACATCGTAAAAGGGATCGTCTACGCCTCGGTCTTATTGCTCTTAGGCTTCTATTGCACCTATGTTCTGATCAAGGTCTTTGTCTCCCGGTGGGGAAAGCGCTTCGACGTACGGAGTCCGGCGGACCGCGCGTCGCTACCCGTCTTCGCGCTGATTCTGCTCCTTCTCAACTTCATTGGCGATCCAATCGGGAACGCCTACAGCCGCCGCCAGGAAGCCCAGGCCGACGCCTATTCTCTTTACATCACGACAGATATAATTCCCGATCCTGGCCAAGCCTCGGCCCGCGCCTTTCAGATCGAAGGAGAGACGGATCTGGAGCCACCGCATCCAAATCCATTCATAGTCTTCTGGCTCTACTCTCACCCGCCCATCAGCGACCGCGTAAGTCTTGCGGTGAGATACTATCCCATTCCTTCTCGAACCCCTTGACCTTCCTGCAGCCCCTAGGAGAGCCGTGACCGTCACGGTCGGGGTTCCGCAACGCTGTCCCGGATTCTCACGATCTTACGGAACCGCGCGCGTGAGCAAGCGGAGATCGTCGATGATTATTTCACTGACCCGGAAGGGAGCGGTCCCAAAGTTATTTCCCATCCGCTCGCGGCCAAGTAAACAGAAATTTCGAGCCCTTCCCCAACTCCGATTCAACCCATATCCGTCCCCCGTACCGCTCCACAATCTTCTGACAAATCGCCAGACCAAGCCCCGTGCCGGAATATCGATCGCGTCCGTGAAGCCTTTTGAACAACCCGAAGATCCGAGTAGAATGCTTCGGGTCGATGCCGATGCCGTTGTCCTTCACCGAGAAGATCCATTTGCCGCCGTCGGCCGCGGCTGAAATATGGATAATCGGAGCGTCCTTAGCGCGATACTTGATCGCGTTCCCAACCAGGTTCTGGAAGAGCTGCAGTAAATGAACCGGGCTGGCGACCACCGTCGGTAGCGGATCGTATGTGATTTGGGCCCGGCTCTCCTCAATCGCCATGGACAGATTCTTCAACACTCCTTTCATCACTCCGTTGCAATCGGTGGGCTCTCGTGGATCGTCGCTCTCGCCCGTGAGGTGCGTGTACGTGAGGAGGTCCTTCAGCAGCGTGTTCATGCGAGCGGCGCCCTCGATGATGAACGCAAATATCTCATCGGCATCGGGGTCCACATTCCTGCGGTATTTCATGGACAGCAATTCCGTAAAATTGCTGAGGTTGCGTAGCGGCTCTTGTAAGTCGTGAGAGACCGCGTAAGCGAACTGCTCCAGATCGCGATTCGCCATCCGCAGCGCGTCTTCCATGTTCTTGCGATCGGTTATGTCCACAGAAGAGCCGATGTAACCCAGGAACTCGCCCGATTCGGTAAAACGTGGAACGCCATTGCTCAAGAGCCAGCGATATTGCCCATCCGCCCGCCGCAGCCGATACTCCATTGTGAATGGTGCTCGCCCATCAAAGGCTTTCTGATAGGTGCTGTTGCATTGCGCCCGGTCGTCCGGATGAACGCTCTCCAGCAGGCCTCGCCCCAACTCCTGTTCTAAAGTCCTGCCAGTAAGATCGAGCCAGCCTTTACTCAGATAGGTGCAGTCGCTCTGTGCGTCCGTCTGCCAGATCAACACCGGCGAAGCGTTCGCCATCGCGCGAAATCGCTCTTCACTCTCGCGCAAAGCTTCCGCGGCCTGTTTTCTCAAGCGGGCCAGCTCCACGTGAGCGCCGATCCGGGCTACCAGTTCGCGCGCCGAGAATGGTTTAATCAGGTAGTCGTCCGCTCCGGCCTGCAGGCCCTCGATCCGCGATTCTTCGCCGGCCCGCGCCGACAACAGAATCACCGGAACCGTCGCGGTTCGCGCGTCGGAGCGAAGTTCTCGAAGGACGCCGAAGCCATCGAGCTGCGGCATCATCACATCCGACAGCACCAGTTGCGGAGGCTCCTCCCGGCAAACCTCCACTGCCTGGCGTCCGTTGTTCACCACTTCGACATCGTAGTGCTCCGCCAGCAGCCGTCGCAAATACTCCCGCATGTCCGCGTTATCGTCGGCGATCACGATCCGTTCGCGGCCATTCCGATTGAACCCATCGCCCGCCGCTCGAAAAACAAAAACATCGGAAGGAAACGCCGTCGTGCGAGTGCCTTCTTCCGCCTTTGCCTGAGCCGGCAACCATCGCATCGCCTCTTCGATATACGCGTTCGCTCCCAATGCCGTCGAAGCCAGGGTCCGCGCCGTTCCGATCTTGTCCGGCGGAAGATGCGCGCTGCCCGCGGGAATGGTGACCGTAAATGTAGTTCCCTCGTCCACCGGGCTCGACACTCCCACGGACCCGCCGTGCAGGCGAGCCAGCTCGTAAACTAGCGCCAGCCCAATGCCCGTGCCTTCATGCGTTCGGCCGCGCGACCCGCGTACCCGATGGAATCGCTCGAAGATGTTGGGCAGCTCTTCGGCGGGAATCCCGGTTCCTGTGTCGGAAACAGTCAGTTGAATCTCTCCGCCCGAAACCTGCTTCAACGCCACCGTGATGGAACCGTGATAAGTAAATTTCAGAGCGTTCGAAAGGAGATTGAGAACGATTTTCTCCCACATCTCCCGATCGACAAAGGCTGGTTCTGCCAGCGAAGGGCAGTCCACCGCGAGTTCCAGGCCGGCCTTCTCCACCGCCGACCGGAAGACGCTGGCGAGTTCGGCCGTCCACGTGGCCAGATCAGTCGGCTCGTAAACCGCGTCGATGCGCCCCGCTTCAATCCGTGAAAAATCGAGTAGCGTGTTCACCAGCTTCAGTAGCCGGATGCCATTCCGGTGGATCAGCTCGATGTCCTCCCGGCTCGCCGCCAGCGCCTTGGGCGATCGCGCCAGCAGATCCTCAAGCGGGCTGAGCATCAGCGTTAAAGGAGTCCGGAATTCATGACTGACGTTGCTAAAAAACAGCGTCTTGGCGCGATCGATTTCCGCGAGCGCCTCCGCACGCTTGCGCTCCTGCTCATACGCCTGCGCGTCGGCAACTCCTTTCGCGATCTGCGACGCCACTAAACTTAGGAACGTCCTGTAGCTTTCATCCAGCCGTTTTCGCGGACTGGCCGCGGCCACCAACACGCCCAGCGGCGCGGCCGAGCCCGTCTGCGACAGAGGCAAAAATACCATCTCCCTCGGTCCGGATTCCGAACCGGACGGATCGAAATCGCGCAGCTCCATGGGAGCTCCGGTAGCCGCGACCCGGCGCACCTCCTCGGCAAGACTTCCGCCGCGACCGCTCAACGAAATCACTTCGGGCAACAACGGATGACCCTCAGGCAGGCTGGCCGAACCGGCCATTCTGGCCTCGCCATCACCATCCAGCCGGTACAGCATGGCGAAGGGAATATCTAAGGGGTTCTCACCCAGCACTTCCGCCGCGATGCTCCAGGCCTGCGGTTCGTTTTGGGCGTCAATCGCTCGCGCCGCGAGATCCCGAAGCGTGCGCAGCCTCCGCTCTCCGATCACCCTCTCGGTGGTCTCCGTTACCGGAGTGAAGACTCCACCCACCCCGCCCGATTCATCGCGAATCGGGCTGTAGGAGAACGTGTGATACGTCTCTTCCGGATACCCGTGTCGTTCGAGAAGCAGGCACAGGTCATCGGACCAGGTGGCTTCGCCCGTATGCAGCACCCGCTCCAGCATCGGGCCGATTACGTCCCAGATTTCGTGCCAGCAATCTTTCCCCGGATTGCCAAGAGCCGCCGGGTGCTTCGACGCCAGGGTCATGTGCCGATACGCATCGTTGTAGAGCATGATCAGCTCGGGACCCCACCAGATGATGATCGCGAAGCGGGAGTTCAGGCAGAGACTTACGGAAGTTCTGAGACTCTGCGGCCAGTGTTCTACCGGACCGAGTCTGGTCGTCGACCAGTCCAGCGAACGCATGAGAGCTCCCAGCTCGCCACCGCCGGAAAGAAAGTCAGTATTTGGGGGGTCCTGCTGGAAACGGGGAACGGACACTCTGTTCGATGATTTTCACGGAATCTTGTTACTTGTCATTCCTCACTCCATTCCGCTTTAAAGACCGCCCCTAAGGCTGGGATTCCTCTTCCTGTCACGGCAGCTTCCGCGCGCTCCTTGAATTGCAACCGGTAGCGGCTCTTCGAAAGCGCTGTCAAAGCCTCGGCGGCGATCTGCTGCGATCCCTCTTCCACTACGGAAAGCAGGAAATCGGCAGCCGCCGGAACAGGCGAACCCGCCAGCAGCGTCAGCAAAGTGCGTTTAATACGCGGATCCGTCTGGGTCGCCCAGAATTGCTTGAGGAAGTCCATAGCCTCGGCCTCCCTGGAATCGGCCAGCGCGCCGGCAGCTTCCATCCGAACGTCGGCGTCCGCATTTTGTAGAAACCCGGCAACAAACGGCAGGCACTCCCGAGGTCCCAGACTCAGCAGAGCGGCGAAGCACTGTCCGACCACTTCCGGTTCTTTATCTCCCACCAACGCCTTCAGGCGCAGCGGCAGCATACCCTCGCGCGCATTCAGTTGCGCCATTGCACGCACTGCATCGATCCGAACCGGCGTTTCGACATCGTTCAAAAGATCGGTGAGCCGCGTCAGGATGTCGAAACTCAGGGCCCTGGTGCCGACCAGAGCTAGCGCGCAGGTTCCCCGCAGCGTCGCGGCGGTGTCCTCGCGCCCACCCCACACCGGCTCCATTTGAACATGGGCCGTGCCGCGAAAAAACACTTCGGCCTCCCGATGCCCCAGGTCCTTCAGAGCCTTGGCGATTGCGTTCTTCGCCCAACACTGCGGGTCGGATTTCGTAGCGTTCTGCAGGAACCGGTCGAACGCCGCCACGAGGTCCGGCGCAAGGCCCTCGAATCCCCGGTCGCCCGCGATCGCTGCCGCCTTTGCAACGGCATAATTGCTGCGATCCTTGAGCGCTTTCCGTAACTGCTCTTGCGCCGTCTCCTCCGGCGCGGATCGCAATGCCTCAATCTCGGCGAGCTTGCGATCAAAGGCTTCCTTACTCATTCGTGCCGCAGCGCCGTCATCGGATGCACGCGCGCTGCTCGCCGCGAAGGTATCCAGGCCGCCGCGAGCGCGATGAATAAAAGAAGCGGCAGCACTACGCCGTAGGTCCACGGATCCCGCTCCGGCACATCGAACAGCATCGTACGCAAAATTCGTGTGGCGAACAGGGAACCCACCAGTCCGCACGCGAGCCCCGCGACGGTCCAGCGCGCCGCCCGCGATAAAACCATCTGCGTGATGTCCCGAGGCGTCGCACCGAGCGCCATGCGCACTCCGATTTCCTGCGTGCGTTGTCCCACCAGGAACGCCATGACGCCGTACAATCCGATCATCGCCAGCAGCACACCGACTCCGGCGAACAATGCCAGAAGGAGTGCATTGAAACGAGGCCGCGCGGCCAACTTGCCCACCCGCTGCTGCATGGTCGAAATCGTAACCGGCATTTCGGGATCGATTTCCCCCAGTTCCTTTCGGATCCATCCCGCCATCACCCCGCTGTCGACCGGCGTTCTTACAGCCACGAAAGCATGTCTCCAGCCCTCCGGCGGCGGTTGGTTCGAAAACACGCCGCCGGTCAATCGCCTGCGAATCACGTAGAATTCCGGATCGGATCTCTGCAAACGACCTCCATCGCGAACATCGGCGGCGATGCCGATCACGCGCTCGCCGCCGTCGATCAGCAAGCGGCGCCCAATCGCATCGCCGTTAGGAAACAGCCGCTGTGCAAACGATTCGCTTAACACCGCGTTCTGCTCCGCCGCGGTCCGATCCTCTTCGCGGAATCCACGGCCGCGTAGGATCCGAATTCCGAGCGTCGAAAAATAGCCCGGCGAAACATATCGCCACATCACCATTCCGCCCGTCCCTTCCGTCATCTGTGGCACTCCTTCCGCGGGGATCGTCGAAAACGGCCGCCCTCGCGTTCCGCCGGATGGCGGGATCGAATCGGTGAGAGCATACGCGCTCGCGCCCGGGATGTGTTCCAGGCGGCTTTGCACCTCGTCAAAGAACTGGAGCAGCCGCGCATCTTCGGAATAGCGCAGCCTGCTGGCGGTGAACTCCGCCGTGACTACGTGCTCGGTCTCCATCCCGAGAGGAACGCTCTCCATCTTCCACAGACTTCGTAACAGCATGCCCGCACCAGTTAGAAGCACCAACGACATGGCAATCTGCGCGGCTACCAGCCACTCGCGCAACATCGCGCGCGGCGCGCCGGCCGATCTCCAACCGGTCAGGACATCCGCGCGAGCCTTCTGAAGCGCTGGAGCCAAACCGAAAATGACTCCGGAAAGCAACGCCCCGCCAATGGTGAACAACAGCACCCGCCCATCCAGAGATGCCTGCTCCAATCGGGGAATGCCTCCTGGAGCGATGCCCACGAATACGCGGAGCATAGCCCATGCGATGCCGTAGCCCGCGGCTCCGCCTAAAATCCCGAGTAATACCGCTTCCGTCAGACTCTGACGAATCAGCCGGGAGCGTCCCGCTCCGAGCGCCACACGAACCGCCAGCTCTCGCTGCCTTGCCGTCGACCGTGCCAGCAGCAGGTTCGCGATATTTGCGCACGCGATCAACAAGACCGATAAGACCGCTGCAAGGAGCACCCACGATGCCCGCCGGGCGTCTTGCACCTGCCGGTCCCGCAGCGAGCGGACTCGCAAAAAAACCTCCTTCCGGAATTGCGGCGGAACGGTCTCGAGCGCTCTCGCGAACAGCGGCTGCATGGCTGCCTGCGCCTGTTGGACAGTCACTCCGGGTTTCAGACGCCCGAAGACGCGGAGTCCCACGCCGTTGTGATTTGTCGCCTCGTTCAACTGCGACGGCATTAACAGATCGGCAGTCGAAAGCGTCGGCATTTCGAAGTCCGGCGGAAGCACGCCGATGATGGTCACCGGCTGCCCGTCGAGCGAAACAACCTTCCCGACGACATTAGGATTGCCACCGAATCGGCTTCTCCAAACTCCGTAAAACATCAGAGCCGTTTTCGCCGCGCCCGGCTTGTCTTCTTGCGGCGTAAAGCTCCTACCCAGCAGTGGCGGACGGTCCAGCGTCCTTAGAAAATTTCCCTCGACGTCCACGCAGGAGAGCCGCACCGGATTCACCTGGGTCAGGTCGCAATCGTAGCTGCCCGCGACGAACGATGTGATCGATTCGAAGGGCGTTTGGTGCCTGCGCCAATCGAAATAGTTCTCGGCGAAAAGGAACTCGTTCGTATCGAGCGGCGCCATCATGCCCAGTGAAACCAAACGCTCGTCGTGCGGATAGGGCAGACTGCGAAACAGGATTCGATCGACAACGCTGAAAACGGCCGTCGTGCTGCCGATGCCCAACGCGGCTGCGAAGACCGCCGTCAAAGTAAATAGAGGGTTGCGACGGAGCCCTCGCGCCGCGTGGCGTAGATCCTGAGCAAGACTCTCGAAAAATCGGGTCTTCATGGACAAGAATTATGCCACGACTCGGTCAAATCAGGAGATTCTGTGCGGTATTGACGCCTCCCGTAGTCTAATAGACTTGATAGCCTGAAAACGGATGGATGTAACGGAACAGGCCGAGGAACAAAGGACGGTCGAGCCAAGCGTGCCCGATGCGGCGCCTGAAGTCTCAGCCGTCGAGGTCCCTCCGGCCCTTCCGGTAACCCCGGAAGCAGAAAAGCCGGTTCTTAACAGACCCTTGCTGCGGTTGGCCTACGCGTTTGAATTCTGGATCGCTCTGATCGCGATCTTCACGGTCTGGAGCCAGGTGGGCGGACAAGGCCATCTCGATCTGATCGCCTGGTACATCAAGCTGACTGTGTCGGTGGCGCTGGCGTGGGCCGGAATACGCATGACGGGTTCTATTGTCGAGAATGTGCGTGCCTGGAACCGCTCCACGGTAAAGTGGTTCATCGCCGTTGTGGCGCTTTCCGCTCTCGCGGCCGGAATCACGTATTGGTATCATCTTCACGAAGTACCAGACGAGCCCGACACGGACGAGAACTCGGCCACCTCCGTCAGCAACCATGCCGTGGAGGGCAGTATTGTGCGAGTGCTAAATGGATGTAGTCGAGAAAACTCCTGAAACAAAGTTGGGCTCCTGGTTCTCGCCGGAAGCGAATCTCACGATCGATTATCCCCTTGAAATCATTGATGAGATCCGCCTGACGGTCTCGTCGAGCTTTCACGCGAACACGCGCGGAGGCGTCGAGGTCGGTGGTGTCTTCTTCGGATCGCGAGTCGGAAACGTGACCCGCATCGCGGCGTGGCGTCCGATCTCATGCGAGCACTCGGAAGGCGGTTCCTTC
This sequence comes from Bryobacterales bacterium, assembly GCA_963802915.1. Taxonomy (GTDB): domain Bacteria; phylum Acidobacteriota; class Terriglobia; order Bryobacterales; family Bryobacteraceae; genus JAICMB01. Next base: position 53,264 of record CAWDKQ010000012.1, on the reverse strand, counting down.
GTCCTTTCCGAAAAGGATTTGCAAGACCTGGCTCGGATGCTGGAAAGCGCCAAGAGCGATCTGCTACTCAAGAATTTGCAGGTGGCCGGCTGGTTCCTGTCGCACACGCGGACGGATTTGTCGCTCACCGAAAGTGACATCAAGGTCTTCCAACAATGCTTCCCGCTGCCGTGGCAGTTCACGCTGGTATTGCGGCCGGGGCGAGTGGGACCGACAAAAGCCGCTTTTTTCGTACGGGATTCGCATGGCCAGATCGTCGAGCACAGGCCGGAGCGTGAATTCGTTCTCGAACCGCTGCATGGAGTCCGCCCGCGGGGCGTTCATTCCCGCCCAGCCAGTCCGGAGCGCCCAGCGGCATTCGCTGCCGCTGCGTCAGCGGAGGAGGGGACGGCGCTGGTTCATCCGGCTCCGGTTTTGACGCCTCAACAGGGACGGCCACCGGGCGCCGTAATGCGCCCGACAGCCGATTTCTATGGCAACAGACCCTTTGAAGCGCCGCGATTTGTCCGCGAGCGCGACCAGCGGAAGAAACGATGGCAACAATGGTTTTGGGCGATTCCCATTTCCGGGCTCATAATATTCGCAGGTCTCCTGGCCAAGGATCGCTACTGGTCCGAAGCGCCTCCGCCTAGCTTGTCACTGCGCGTGCAGGATTCTCCCGGAGCGCAACTGCATGTGGATTGGGACCGCGCGACACCTGCAATTCAAAGTGCGCAGCGAGGCATATTGCAAGTGGACGAAGGAGACTCGCACAAGACCATCAATCTGGATGCGGCACAGCTTCGCCAAGGCAATCTCACGTATGCCAGGCATTCGGGCGACGTCAAGGTAGCGCTGCTGTTGTATGGCGAGGGCTCAACGGCGCCGCTTGCGGAGGAAGAGGCACGATTCGTGGGACCGTCCCCGGTGGTAGTAGCTCCCCCGCCTCAGAAGCACGAGACGGTGGATCAAGAGAAGGTTGAGCTCGAAGCGGAGATCCGAACTTTGCGGGCGCAGCTTGCGAGAGAGTCGAGCAAGAACGCCGAGCTACAAAATCTGGTTCGGGTGCTTGAGACGCGGCTGGGCATGCGGCCGGGCAAGTAGCGTCGCGGGCACGCTAGAATCACCATTATGCGTACCGAATGGGTTTCCAAACGTACTAGCGATCCGATTCGCACTCAAATGCACTATGCCCGCAAGGGCACGATCACGCCGGAGATGGAGTATGTCGCGCGGCGTGAACGCCTGTCACCTGAAACGATTCGTGACGAGGTGGCGCGCGGGCGCATGATTATTCCGGCGAATATTAACCACACGAATCTGGAGCCCATGTGTATTGGCGTGGCTTCGAAGTGCAAGATCAACGCCAATATCGGCAATTCCTCGACAACTTCGAACATCGCCGAAGAACTCGAGAAGCTGCGTTATTCGGTGAAGTACGGTGCCGACACGGTGATGGATCTCTCGACGGGCGGCGACATTCCTTTGATCCGCAAGGCGATCATCGCCGACTCGCCGGTGCCGATCGGAACGGTGCCGATCTACGAGGCGCTGGCCCGCGTACGTCGTGTGGAAGATCTCAACATCAACGTGATGCTGGAGGTCATCGAGGAACAGGCGGAGCAAGGCGTCGATTACATGACGATCCATGCCGGTGTGCTGGTCCAATACATTCCGCTGACAACGAAACGCGTAACTGGAATCGTAAGCCGCGGCGGCGCGATTCTGGCCGAGTGGATGGTGAAGAATCACAAGCAGAATTTCCTGTACGAGCGATTCGACGATATCTGCAAAATCTTCCAGAAACACGATGTGAGCTTCTCGCTGGGCGATGGTCTGCGGCCGGGTTCGCTGGCCGATGCGAGCGATGAAGCGCAATTCGCGGAGTTGAAGACTCTGGGCGAGCTGACCAGGAAAGCCTGGGAGTACGATGTGCAGACCATGATCGAGGGGCCGGGGCACATTCCGATGGACCAGATCCAGATGCAGGTGGAGAAGGAACGCGAGATGTGTTTCGACGCGCCGTTCTACACGCTGGGTCCGCTGGTGACGGATTTCGCTCCTGGATACGACCACATTACGTCGGCGATCGGGGCGGCGATGATCGGCTGGTATGGAGCGTCGATGCTTTGCTACGTGACGCCGAAGGAACATCTGGGTCTGCCGAATCGCGAGGACGTGAAGGCCGGGATCATTGCCTATAAGATTGCGGCGCATGCGGCGGATATCGCGCGGCATCGTCCGGGCGCGCGCGATCGCGATGACGAGTTGTCGCGGGCGCGGTATGCATTCGACTGGAAAAAGCAGTTTGCGTTATCGCTCGACCCGGAGACGGCGCAGGCGATGCATGACGAGACGCTGCCGGAAGAAGGATTCAAGGATGCGGCGTTCTGCTCGATGTGCGGTCCGAAGTTTTGCTCCATGAACCATTCGGCGAAGACGGAGAAGTTCACGGAAGAGGATGCGGCGGCGGTTTTGGCGCAAATCAAGGTTTAGCGCGCTCGCAAAGCGGCCTCACCGAAGTGGTCTGGTGCGAGAGTCCGGGTTGGCAGCGCCACGTCATCGCTTCCAACCTGACGCACATGATCAACTGCGCTCCGTCGATATCGATGGACGCCTCGAAGAGCATCGGAATCCATGGAAGCTCACGGAAATCGACCGGCCTCCGACTTCGCATTTCAGGCCGCCTGCGCTGCATCGGCTCCGCCACGCACAATCTGAAATGGTATCGGCCGCAAAAATAAGAATGGGCGAACCCGAAGGCCCGCCCACAGAAAACGTAGTACGTAGAACCGGGAACGTTCAGAACTAATTCGTCTTCTTCTTGTTCGTCTTCGATTTCGGAGCGTTCGGATTCACGTAGTTCGTCTGCACCGTCCCCGTGAGCGTCGTCAGCATATCCTTCGCGGATTGTGCATACGCGCCATCGGGTTTCAATGCCAGATATTTTTGCAGCTCTTCGATCGTCCCCGGAGGCGGCTGAATCTTGCCGTCCTTATCCACAGTGGCCTTTGCCATTTGGGTGATCGCGTATTGATAATGAGCGTCGGCGTAGTTGTCGTCAAGCGAGATAGCTTTCTTGAACGCCTCGGCTGCCGCGTCGTTCTGCCCCGCGTTCACCAGCACCGCGCCGAGATTGTAATAATACTTCCCGGCATTGCTGGGATCGAGCTCCGCCGCTTTGGTCAACTCGGCTTGCGCTTCGGGGATCTTCTTGTCTTTCACCAGCGCCAGCGCGTAGTTGTTGTGATAGGCAGCATCGTCCGGTTTTAGCGCGATGGCTTTCCCATACGCTTCCAGACCCTTTTCGTAAGCTGCCGTCTGATCGGCGCCGGTCTTGGTCCCGCCCAGGTCCATGTAGGATTCAGCCAATTGGCCCCAGATCACGTGCTGGTTGGCATCCACCTGGCTGGCCTTCTCGAAGGCCTGGACCGCGGCGTCATAATTCTTCGCGGTCATGGCCTCCTTGCCGGTGTTGAACGCATCGTTCAACTCCTTGTTCTTGGCCATGGCAGCGGCGTTTTCCTTGGCCTTCTTTTCGTAGGCCTCCTTCTGCTCCTTGGACATACCGCGTTCCTGATCTTTGGTCAGGGTGCCTGTCGCGGCGGCCTGCTGCAAAGCTTGATTTTGTTGGGCCGTTTGCTTCAGATCGAAATTGATCGGAACTGGATCGCCCAACTGCGTCCTGACTTTATCCATCGAATCGGCCGTCTTGCCGTCGATGATGACACTCACCTTATAGGTGCCCAGAGGCAAGCCATTGTAGATGTAGTGGCCTTTTTTGTCCGTTTTGGCGCCCTTGTAGGTGCCTTTCATGTCTTGTCGCTCAATGAGGATCTGCGCGCCTTTGACAGGCTGCCCATCGGCGCCCTTGACGTCACCCTCGATAGCGGAAATTTGAGCGAAAGCCGCTCCTGCGAATAACAAAGATGTAATTGCGAAAAGACCGCATCTGCGAGTCTTGGGAAACATACGGAGTCCCTCCAGCAAGAGTGCTGTTTTCTATAGAATAACAAGGCGGGGCGTGTTGCTGCTCGGTTACAGCCCCGCGGCCCTTTGTTTTTTTACTGCCACTTAACGGGGCTGTTCACGAAAGCTTCACCGAATCCGAAAAACGTACCGTCGAGCGCCTTGCCGCTAGTCAATGTCGCATTGAACGGCGAGCCGCCGCCAATCGAAATCCCAAGGGATCCTTCCGCCGTTTCGCCGGTGCCTGCCACTGGCAGTTGCGATGTAATGCTCGCCGGTACCGCAAACTGACCCGAAGTGGCGGAAACGATACACGAAAAAGACTTGCCGCGGTTCTGCGACGGATCGGAATTGTTGAATACGCTCGCGCTCCCGAATATATTCACGTTCGGCTGGTCCGATGTCCCGTTGCCCGTCCACGCTATAGTGACGCCGTTCGCGGCTGGCGGAGTTAACAGACTACCCAATTGACTCCAAACCAGGTTTTGTGGGAATTGTGTCGTGGCACTGAACGCTGCGATGTCCGGCCCACCTGTCCCGGAGAGTGTAAACGCCCCTTGTCCTAACACCGATGGAGTGATGCTGACCCACAGATAACCAGCGCCCGGGCCGCCGCTGCCGGCGCGCGTGATGTTCTGCGAGACTCCATTGGGCCCCGAGAGCGTCAAGAAATCAAGCGCTGGCGAAGAGGGAGCAGGATACAGTTCCGTGCCGCCGATGCCCGTAAAATCCGTCGGTATGTTTGCCCCCGATGAAGCGCCGGATAGCTGGTCGTAAACAACACAGGAGCCTGTGGTGCCCGCGGGAACAGGATAGTAAACGACGTGGAAGTTTGTCAGGATTTCCGTGTACGCGTTGTACAGTTCCGATCCGTTAAAGGTTCCGAAGAGGCCGCCGGCCCCCTCTGCTGTAATCGGAGGCACCGCACCGCGAACAGCCGCAAACACGCCCGCATTCACGGACCCGCCCGCATCCACCGTAGCTTCGGCTGTCTGGCTCAAACCGAACGGATGCACGCACGATGTGCTCCCCGCCTTTGCCGTCGACAACACAAAATCATTGCTCGGAATACCATTGACTGTGATCACCGCCGGCGTATAACAACCTAGCGGAACATTCGCCGGGAGCTGAATATTAATCTGATCCTCACCCGGGAATTGAGGTGCGCGACCCGCATACAACACCGTCGCCGCCGTCCCGCCGATCGTCACCGTCACAGTTCCGCCCGTGCTCACTGCACCCGGAGCAACGTTATCCGGCCCACTAATCGGTCCCAGTCCCGTCCCGTACAGGATCATGACCGATCCCGGCGTTCCAGGCGTCGTCAGATTGTTGAGCTTGATATTCGTCGAGCTCAACGCTACCTGCGCCACTCCTGGACCCGTCCCTTGCGAATTGATAGTGAAAATTCCGGGCACGGCCTTGGTCACGTTGATAGTAAAGGCCTTGCTGGTCTGGTTGTTGTAGGTAACCGTCAGCGTCGCGGATCCCGTAGGAGTCGTTGAAGGCAGAATCGCCGCCACCTGGGCGGCTAACGTATAGACCATATAGGCGCTTACGGTCTGACCGCCGCTCGTGATCGAAATCGAAGTCCCGCTGAGGGTCGTATTAAGTGGGAACGAGGTGGCTTGTACCAATGCCGAAGGCCCCATTCCTGTTCCAAATACGACAAAAATAGACCCCTGGGCGATTGGGGGGATTCCCGTCACGGTTGAGCTCGGATTCGGAGGAGTCAGGTAGCTGGCTGCATTCACCGCTGAGTTCACGACCGGCTGCGCAACAGCGAATGTGGTACCCACTAGGACCACCAGGACAACAAGGAGGTTCTTAAGCATAGCTCATGTTGTTATAACATGGTTCTACCCCTCTTAGGATGGTGGAAACGGATCGCACGCCGATACGTCGAAATCCGTATCCAACGTCAAGGCCTCGACATCTAAGCTTGTAGAACAGTAAGGCGTCATCCTTTACGGGGATTTGGTAAATGAGCAGATTTATCCTAGTACTCGCCTTATCCGCGGGGCTTCTCGCGCCAGGGCAAGACCTGAAATTGGCGGAAGATCGATATCAGCGCACCGATTATGAAGGTTCGCTCAGAATCCTGCGTACCATCAAAACGCCGGACGCCCGGACCTACGAGCTCATGGGGCAAGCCCTGTTCATGTCGGGTGAATACAAACGAGCAACCGAATACTTCCAGAAAGCACTAGACTTAGATCCGAAAAATTCCGTTTATGCCGACTGGCTCGGCCGGGCCTGGGGCCGACGCGCTGAAACGTCAAGTCCGTTTACGGCGCCGATGGCAGCATCCCACGCCCGCCAGTATTTCGAGTTGTCCGTCAGCCTGGATCCCACAAACAAGGACGCTACCGGCGACCTTTTGGATTATTATCTGGATGCACCCGGGTTCCTCGGCGGTGGACTCGACAAAGCCGAAGCTCTGGCGCACCTAATCGGGAGATCGGATCCGGCCGAGGGTCACTGGGCCGAAGCACAGGTCGCCGAGCGCCGCAAGGAGTTCGACACGGTCGAAGACCAGCTCCGGCGCGCCGTTGCTATTGCACCGCACCAGGTGGGCCATGTTTTGGCGCTCGCACGATACCTCGCCAAACAGGGACGCGTGCAGGAGAGCGAGGCCGAGTTCGCGCAGGCTGAAAAGCTGGCTCCCAACAATCCTTACGTACTTTATACTCGCGCCAAAACGTACGTCGAGACCAAACGGAATCTGGACGAGGCACGGGATCTTCTCAGAAAGTATCTCCAAAGTAATTTGACGCCGAACGACCCCACGCGCGAAGAAGCTCAGAAGCTGTTGCAGAGGGCTTCGGGGGCTTGACATCTAAAGTATGCACATCGGCGAAGCTTTAAGCTTCAGCATCCAGGCGTTACGCGCCAATAAAGTTCGCACCTTTCTCACCGCGCTAGGCCTGGTAATCGGGAACGCCTCCGTTATTCTCGTCGTAACTATCTCCCTAACCAGCCGCGACTACATCCTCGACAAGATCCGAGGCATCGGCTCCAACCTCATTTACGCCGAATATTCCGCGGGCGCCAATACATCCGCTAAGGTGGACGCCGATTTCATCAAACTCGCCGACGTGGAAGCAGTGCGCACCCAGCTTGCCGATCGCATCTCCGCCGCCACCGGCATCATGACCAACTTCGATCGCATGCTGATCCAGGGGAAGGAAGAAGATGTTCGCGTCATCGGATCTGACGATCAGTATCCAATCGTGCGAAACCTGGAGCTTCTCGCCGGCCGATTCATGGATGCGAGCGATGTCTCTCTTCGCCAGAAAGTCGCGATGCTCACCGAAAAGCTCGCGAAGCGGCTCTACGGGAGCCAGTCGGCCTCTGTCGGCCAGATCATCAAGCTCCATGGACTTCAGTTCACAGTCATCGGAACCTTCAAGGAAAAAACCGACAGTTTCGGCTTCTCGGAGTTGAGCAACGAAACGATTCTCATCCCAATCCCCGTCATTCGATACTTCAACCAGGTCGAGAAAATCGACCCGATGTACGTTCAAGCGAGAACGGCGAGCGATGTCCCGAACGTCACCTTACTGGTGCAACAACTCATCGAGTCGAGGCATCGGAGCGGCGCCAAATACGATGTCGAAAATCTCTCAGGCATCCTGGAAGCCGCGCAGAAAACCGCTCTCGTACTCTCGCTGGTTCTGATCCTGGTGTCGACCATCGCGTTGATCATCTCCGGAATCGGAATCATGAATATCATGCTGGTGACGGTGACCGAAAGGACCCGCGAGATCGGCGTCCGCATGGCAGTAGGCGCGTCGCGCCGCGAGATCCTGGAGCAGTTCTTAACCGAAGCGGTAGTGATCAGCGTAGCCGGAGGCGTGGTCGGAATTCTGATCGGAATCTCAATCCCTCTCAGCATCCGCCTCTTCACCGAGGGAGTGCCCGTGCCGATATCGTATGTTTCAGTCCTGGTAGCGTTCGTAGTCTCGCTAATTGTCGGAGTAGTCTTCGGCCTTCTCCCCGCCAACCGGGCTTCGCAGCTCAATCCCACCGAAGCCCTGCGCTACGAATAAACGTAGAACTTAGAACGTTGTTTTAGGGGCGCCCCATATACTTCTCGTACAACCGCTTCTGCTTGTTATCCAAATCGACCTGCTTCCCTTTAATGAAAAGCTGCTTCACTTGCGTCCGCGTCTCCAGCGGATCGCCATCGGTAATGATCAGGTCCGCCCATTTTCCTTCTTCGATCGATCCGATCCGATCGCCCACACCCCAAATCTGCGCCGGATTCAAGGTTACTGCCTTCAACGCCTCCTCATAAGGCAAACCGAACGCCACAGCGGTCGCGGCCTGATACGGCAGATTTCGCGAAAACTCATTCGTGAAGGAGCCGAACGCGAACTTCACACCGGCTTTGTAAAACTGATCCGGTAGCGTATAGGCGGCATCGTAAGGATCGTCTTCATTCTCCGGAACCCGCAGCGTCGGACCGAGAATCGCCGGTACGTTCTTTGCTTTTAAATCCGGCCCCGTTTTGCCGATCTCGCGCGGATCCGCGATCACCAGCCTTACCTTCTCCATGTCCGCGAACTGCAAGGCATCGCGAATCGCCCGCTCGCGCGGAGTCATGGCCACCAGCGGAACTTTTCCTTGCAGCACGGGAAGCATCGCTTCATATTTCAAATCGAGCTTGAATCCGGCCGCATTCGCGGCTTTCGCCTTTTCATACCGCCGCGCTTCTTCAAAGAACTCGCGAAGCTCCTTCAATTCCTCCTCGTACGTTTTCTTCGCTTCCGTGTACGTCACGCGCGGGCCGAACATTCCGGCAAAATCTCCGCCCCGATCCGGTGGAACCTGAAGCGTCGGAAAGCGCATCGCCATCGCGGCCGTCTTCTTGATCTCCATCTCTTCCCACGTCCATCCGTCGAGATGAATCAATGCCGCTTGCCCAGTGATGATTCCCTGGCGTGCCGCGTTGCGCATGCCGCCGCCACCCGCGCCCATCGGCATCGTGATCACACTCGTGATCCCATTCACGCGCGTCACCGGAATATGCTCGCTCGCCGGATTCACCGCGATCTCCGCGCGAAGCTGCGGATCGAATTTCCCGAGCTCGCCCGTATCCACGCTCTCGCGTACTGAGCCGATTTCGGAAAGTCCCAATTCCGTCCCCGAATCGATCATGCCCGGGTAAACATGCAGTCCCTTGGCGTCGATCACGCGAACGCCCTTCGGTTGCGCCAGGTTCTTGCCGATCCCGATGATCTTCCCATCCCGCACGAGAACCGACCCGTTCTGTATTTCAGGCGCCGCTACGGGATGAACCGTCGCGTTCCTAATCAAAAACGTATCGTCCGAAGCCGCGAACGCGGCGCACACCGAGAAGAAAACTACCGCTACGAATCTCATTGTCCGGGCCTCTTTCCGCCGCCGGGAGTGTTCTTTCGCTGCTGTTGATCGCTCGTCTTTTCTTGCTCCAGCAACGCTCTCTTAGCCGCTTCCTTCTTGGCGCGTTCCGCCAGGTCGCGATCGCGATCGAAATACTCTTCCCCGTCGATGTACACCTTTTCCACCTTTGCGTAATTCGAAAGAGGATGTTTGTCGAACAGGGCCAGGTCCGCGTCTTTGCCCACTTCAATCGACCCGACCCTGTTATCGATGGCCAACTGTTTCGCCGGATTGATCGTGATCATCGCCAGCGCCTCATCGTCCGTGGCCCCGCCATATTTCATGGCCTTCGCCGCCTCGTCATTGAGATGCCGCATTAACTCTTCCGAGTCGCTGTTCAACGACACCAAAACGCCCTTGCGCATCATGAAAGTCGCGTTGTACGGAATGGCGTCAAACGCCTCCACCTTGTAAGACCACCAGTCGCTGAACGTCGATGCGCCCGCGCCATGCGCGGCAATCTCATTCGCCACTTTGTATCCTTCCAGCACGTGCTGCAAAGTTCGAATTTTAAAGCCGTAGTCATCGGCAACGCGCAACAACATCAGGATTTCATCCTGCCGGTAGCAGTGCGCATGCACGAACCTCTTGCCCTCGAGCACTTCGACCAGCGGCTCCAGTTGGAGATCGCGCCGCGGCGGAATGGCCGCTTCCCCTCGCGCCACTTTGGCTTTGTAATCGGCCCACGATTGCTGGTATTGCTTCGCCTCCGTGAACGCCTCGCGAATCACGTCCTCCACGCCCATGCGCGTAGCCGGATACCGGTAGTTGGTAGTCTGCCGGAACGTGTTCGGATTGCCCATTCGTTTCGGATTTTCGCCCAACGCGAATTTGATGCCCGGCATTGCGCCCTGGAAAATCAAGTCGTGTGCGTCTTTGCCCCAGCGAAGTTTGATCACCTGGCATTTTCCGCCGATTGCATTCGCGCTCCCATGCAGGATGTTCGCCGTCGTCACCCCACCCGCAAGCGCTCGATAGATAGAGATGTCATCCGGGTTCAAAACATCTTCAATCCCCACCATCGACGACACCGAAACGGCGCCCTCGTTGATGCTGTCGGCCGCGATGTGAGAGTGGCAATCGATGATGCCGGGCATTAAGTATTTGCCCGTCGCATCCACGATCGTCGCGCCTCCCGGCGCCAGCACCTTCGGTCCGACATCCGCAATTTTTCCATCGCGAATGAGCACCGATCCCTGGAAGGTTCCCTTCGTGACCGTGATCACCGTCGCGTTTTGAATCAGAATTGGAGCAGCGGCGAATGATGCCGCACACGCAAACAAGCCACCGAGAAAAATCCGCTTCATTGATCGCCTCCTGCTTCATGCTTTGGCGCTTCTTCCGGAGTAGGCTCGAATTTCACGCCATCCACGATCACGTACTTCACTTGGCTCCCCGTCTGGAAAAGATCGCCCTTGGTAATCACCAGATTCGCAATCTTGCCCTTTTCAATGCTGCCCATGCGATCGCTCACGCCATAAATCTCAGCCGGCGAAAGCGTCATCGCCCGCAATGCATCGTCCGGCGTAAGACCCGCATCGATCGCCTTCTTCACGCCCTTCCAAACATCCGAACGCTTATCGAGCCCGCCCGTATAAAAAGCAAACTTCACGCCGCTCTTAGCAAACATCGCGGCTGTGTGCGGCGCGTTCGCTCGATTTTCCAGTGCCCGCATGGTATCCACATCCTCCGGATCCCCATCCTTACTCTTCTCCGGCCATTTGAGATTCAAAAGCACCGGCACGCCGCTGCCTTTCAACAAATCGACCGACCGGTATCCTTCCACCGGCCCATACAATATCGGATTCAACTTCAGCTCGGCGGCAAAGCGCAGCATGCGATCGATATCGATCCGCCGGTTCACCGGCATCAGCACGCGAGGAGATTCAATCACTCCCTCGAGTGCTCGATCGTAAGCGGGCCGCGGCACACTGCGAGGATCCTTCGCGTATGCGGCTTTGGCCTTCTGATAATAATCGGCATCAATGTAAATCTGGCGAATATATGCAATAACGCCCATCAACGAACCAGGATAGCCGCCCGTAAATCCATTCGATGTCAGCGTGACGTATTGGCCAACGTCCGGAGCGACCACCATCTCGCCGCCATTCTCTCCCGCGAGATCGACCACCGCGCCCTGCCCCGCAAAGATCCCACGCATCGGAAATGCAACAGCGGTCGTGAATCCGGCATCCCGCGCGGATTCGACGCGCTTCTCGGTAGGCTTGACCAGGTCCGCCGCACGCAGCCAGCTCGTCGTATTCGGCCGATCTTCAGGTCCGCGTGCCGGCGGAGTCGCAGGCGCAGGCGTAGTTGACACTGGAACCGCTGCCGCGCCGCCGCCTCTGCCGCCGCTAGCCGGCGACGTATCGGGCATGCCGGTCGAGCTGAGTGCATCGATCAGCCCCGGATAAACCGTCAGACCATCGCCTTCGATTACCCAGGCGTCGGCCGGTATCGGAACCTCCGCGCCAACTGCTTCAATCAAGCCATTGCGCAGCACGACCGTGCCGTGCGCGATGGCGGGCGAGCTGACCGGGACAATCCGGGCATTCCGGATCGCGATCGCGGAGGGCACTTCCGCGCGAACCGCACAGATAGCCACGAAAGCAAACAAGAGTCGATTCATGTTGTTGATCGCTTATTATAGAATTTCCCCAAACGAGTGGGCAGGGCGGCCACGGAGCCTTCCCTGCATTATGAAGCTATGGCGTCGAAAAAAAAAATAGGTTACAAGCAGGCCGGAGTAAATATTGACGAGGCCGACCGCGCGGTCGCGCAGATCAAGAAGTTGGCCAGGCCCACGTTCACTCGCAACGTGCTGACCGACATCGGCTCATTCGGCGCTGGATTCCAACTCGCGGGCTGGAAGAAACCCGTTCTGATCAGTTCCGCCGACGGTGTCGGCACAAAACTGAAAATTGCTTTCCAATCGAATCGTCACGACACCATCGGCGAAGACCTGGTGAATCATTGCGTCAACGATATTGCCGTTCAAGGCGCGACACCGCTCTTCTTTCTCGACTACTTCGCTGTCGGAAAGCTCAATGCGGGTGTCGCGGCCCAGGTTGTATCCGGCATCGCGCGAGGCTGCCGGAATAATGGATGTGCCCTCATCGGGGGCGAGACCGCCGAGATGCCGGGTCTCTATCAAGAGGGCGAGTACGATCTCGCCGGATTCATCGTCGGGGCCGTCGAAAAGAAGGCGATGCTCACGGGCGCCAATATTCGCACCGGCGACGTGCTGCTCGGCCTTCCTTCAAACGGGCTCCATACCAACGGCTATTCGCTAGCGCGCAAACTGTTATTCGAAGTTGCAGGCGAAGAGCTGACCGAGGAGCTCGCCGCCGAATTGCTGAAGGTGCATCGCAGCTATCTTAAGCCAATCCGCACGCTGATCGACGCCGGCTTGCTGAAGGGCGCCGCGCACATCACCGGCGGAGGAATCACGGACAATCTTCCGCGTATTCTACCGGAAGGTCTCGGCGCTGAGGTGCAGACATCCTCCTGGCAGGTCCCCGAATTCTTCGAGCGACTCCGTTCCATCGGCAACATACCGGACTCCGATTGGCGTCGGACATTCAATCTTGGAATCGGTATGATCCTCGTGATCGGAAAGCAGAAGCAAAGTAAAGCTGAGAAGATCCTCAACAAGATGGACGAGCCATTCCAGGTGATCGGGTCTATCGTGAAGCTGCCGAAGCGCCGTGTGATCTATACATGAAAAAGCTGGGGATTCTCCTCTCCGGCCGCGGATCGAATTTCGAAGCCATCGCCCGCAACGTTGCGTCGGGCGCGATCGCCGCTGAAATCGCGGTCGTCATTTCAAATCGCCGCGACGCTCGAGGTCTCGAAATCGCCCAGCGATTAGGCCTTGAGACGCTCTGCCTTCCGTCTAAGGGAATCGAGCGCGAAACGTACGACACCACCATCGCCGCGGCCCTAAAGAATCACGAAGTGGATTTGATTTGTCTGGCTGGCTATATGCGCCTTCTCAGTCCGCACTTCATCGGCGAATTTCCAATGCGGATTTTAAACATCCACCCATCGTTGCTCCCTGCGTTCCCTGGGCTCGACGCGCAGGAGCAAGCGCTGCGTCACGGAGTCAAGATCACCGGCTGCACGGTTCATTTCGTGGATGAAGACCTCGACTCCGGACCCATCGTGGCTCAAGCCGCCGTCCCTGTCCTCGACGACGACACTGTGGAGTCGCTCTCTGCTCGCATCCTACAAGAGGAGCATCGCATCTATAGCGAGGCAATCCAGGTGGTGCTTTCAAAGGCGTATCGAATCGAGGGGCGCCGCGTCGTGGCGTCGTGATACGTTCACGCGGCCGTCAATTTCGCTTTTAAGAACGGCAGCCCTTGCAGCCCGTGAAACTCGTGAACGCCACTGAAGATTTCCTGCTGCACATTCTCCGGTACACCGAAAACTTCGTAGACTTTTTTCACCCGCTGATAGCTTTCCCGTGTCGCCGCTACCGGGAAAATCGGATCCTGATCGCCGCCTTCTGAAAACAACGGCCGCGGAGCAATCAATGCGGCAACGTCGTACTGCTCGCCCCAATTGAGAATGCCCGGCACGTAGTTATCGATGCAATGCGACACGGTCATGATGCTGTCGCGAAATGTGTTGAGATAACCGCTAACGAACGCCGCCTGAATGCGCGAATCGAGAGCCGTCGCGAACAGCGTACAAGTTCCTCCGCCGGAAATGCCCATGCATCCGATGCGCTTCGAATCCAGTTCCGGCCGTGTCGCAACCCAATCGATCGTACGCATCACATCGTAGACGCGCCATCCGATCATGGTCTCGCCGAGCAGCAGCGCCGAGCCGGCCGCCGGTTGGCATGCCGACGCCGACAGTCCATGAGCGCTGGTCTTTGCGTCGCGCCGGCATCCGAAAGCCATCGGCTCGATCGCGACCGCAGCCATTCCATGCTCCGCCACTTGAATCGCGAAATCGTACTCGTATCCGACTTTTGTGGTGCGATCGTTCCCGTGTTCGTCGATCCCAACAATATCGTCGACTCCGCGCCCATGCCCCGGAACACAAATGACCGTGGCGTGCGGGGCTGTCGAATTCGTCGGCGTCAGAAGATAACCGAGAACGCCGACACCGGGCCGACTTTCGAAAACGAATTTCTCTCGCTTGTAGCCGGGAAATTCGCGCACCTCGATCGTTTGCGGCTTCAGCGGTGGTCGCGCATCGGGAAAACCGCCGACAAGATCCACCACCTTGGCACGGAATTGGCGCTGCCAAGCTTCGGCCTGCTTCCGATTCGTAGCTTGAAACGTCAGCTTGAGAGGAGCGGAATGCTGGCGATCCAGAGTCCAGGCCACCGGATCGAACTGTTTCGAATCGACCCTGGCATCAGCGCCATCAAGCGGCCCGTTATATTTCTTTTCTTGTGCTTTCAAAGCCGCTCCGGCGAGTGCGGCCACCGCGAGTTCGCGCCGTGATAGTCCTTTAGACATTGTGAGGCGTCCGTTGTAGTGGTAGGGACGGGCAGATTCGAACTGCCGACCTGTCGCTTAGGAGGCGACCGCTCTATCCATCTGAGCTACGTCCCCGCATACATCGATCTTACCAGCGCTTCAGGCCTTTCTGTCCGATATCGTGCCGGTAGTGCAACCCCTCGAAACTGATCTTCGAGACCGCTTCATAAGCCTTCCCGATCGCGCCCGCAAGGTCCGAACCCGACGCTGTCACGCCCAGCACGCGTCCTCCTCCGGTCATTAAAACATCATTGAGAAGTTTTGTTCCGGCTTGAAAAACCACTGCATCCTGGACTTGGTCGATGCCGATAATCGCATCTCCCGTACGCGCTTTGCCTGGATAACCGGCCGACGCCATCACCACGCAGACCGAAGGCTCCGGGGCCCACTCCAGCGTAGAAACGTCCAACTCGCCCCGGGCCGCGCTTTCTAGAGCGGGAACGAAGTCCGATCGCATGCGATGCATAAGGGCCTGCGTCTCCGGATCGCCCAGCCGAGCATTGAATTCCAGCACTTTAGGACCAGCGGCGGTCATCATCAACCCGGCATAAAGAAACCCGGTGAACGGTTCACCTTCATGGTTCATGCGCTGAATCGCGGGCTCGATAACCGTATCCATGACGCGTTGAATTTCCGCATCGTTCAGAATGCGGCCGTCGGAATATGCGCCCATGCCACCGGTGTTCGGCCCTGTGTCGCCATCGAAAACAGCTTTGTGATCTTGAGAGGCCTCGAGCGGCAGGATTCTCTTCCCGTCGCTCAGCACGATAAAACTTGCCTCTTCGCCGGCGAGGTATTCTTCAATAACGATATGAGTTCCCTGCCCGAGCAACTGTTCGATGGCCTGTTCGGCTTCAACCTGCGACTGCGCGATCGTAACGCCCTTGCCGGCAACGAGCCCGTCAGCCTTCACAACTATTGGAATGCCAAAGCGTCGTAGCGCATCGTAGGCTTCCTGCTCAGTGGATGCCGTCGTGAATCGCGCCGTCGGAATTCCCGCCCGCGTCATGAACTCTTTTGCGAAAGTTTTGCTGCTTTCAAGCCGCGCGGCAGCGGCGGTGGGTCCGAAGATAGCGAACCCCGCCCTTCGGAACTGGTCAACGATCCCCATCGCTAACGGTGCCTCTGGCCCTACAACCGTCAAATCGGCTTCGATCGATTCAGCCGCTGCCAGATAGTCGCTGGTGTCCAACAAAGTGGCATGTTGCGCGCTGCCCGGATTTCCCGGCGCTGCAAAGATCTCGGCCCCGGTGTGCTGCGCGAGCTTCCAGACGAGAGCATGCTCGCGGCCACCGCCGCCGACGACAAGTATTTTCAGGGATTTGCCTCCAACCTAATAGAATAGAAGAAGTGACATCGAAGTACGACGTGATCGTTGTAGGAGCCGGTCATGCCGGATGCGAAGCTGCCCGGGCCTGCGCCCGCTTAGGGCTTCGCACCGCTATGATCACCATGAATCTCGATCTGATCGCGCAAATGTCATGCAATCCAGCAATCGGTGGTATCGCAAAAGGCCACTTGGTCCGCGAAATCGATGCCCTCGGCGGCGTTATGGGCGAGGTCACGGACGCCGTCGGTATTCAATTCCGGCTGCTGAACACCAGCCGGGGTCCGGCAGTCTGGTCTCCCCGCGCGCAGTGCGATAAAAAACAGTACCGCATCAAAATGCGTGAGGTTCTCGAGCGGGAACCCAACCTGCGCATCCTGCAGGCCGAGGTGGCGCAGTTGGTAATCACAGACGGACCCGATCGTCGTGCGACGGGCGTGCTCCTCCGCGATGGCCGGACCTTGTCGTGCGGCGCTGTAGTGGTCACCACCGGGACATTTCTGAATGGGCTCGCTCACGTCGGAGATCAAAAGTACAGTTGCGGACGGAATGGAGAGGCCCCCTCCAATCTGCTCGGGGACCAGCTCCGAACTCTGGGCCTTTCGTGGACCAGGTTGAAGACTGGAACACCACCCAGGCTGGATGGGCGCACAATTGACTGGAATCGCTTTGAAGCGCAAAGTGGGGATGCCGTTCCAACTCCATTCTCCTTTTTGACCGAAAAGATCGACCGCGAGCAGATCAAGTGTTATATAGCATACACGTCTGATAAGACACTAGATCTACTCCGCGCTGCAATCCCCCGCTCTCCGCTGTACAGCGGCCAGATCGAAGGCGTGGGCCCGAGATACTGCCCCTCCATTGAGGACAAGGTTGTAAAGTTCCCGGACAAGACTCGCCACCAGATCTTTTTGGAGCCCGAGGGCCTCGACACGTATGAGGTCTATGTCAACGGCATGTCGACTAGCATGCCCGTCGACGTGCAGACCGCTATGGTCGCTTCCGTGCCTGGTTTAGAAGACGCCGAGATGATCCGCCCCGGCTATGCGATCGAGTACGATGCGATCGATCCGCGGGAACTGACCCATGCGCTGGAAGTGAAATCTATTTCGGGCTTGTTTCTGGCCGGCCAGATCAACGGAACCTCCGGCTATGAAGAAGCCGGATGCCAAGGTCTCCTCGCCGGTCTCAATGCTGCCGCGAAGCTTAAATCCCAGGATCCGGTCATTATCGGCCGCACTCAGGGATACACCGGCATTCTCATCGACGACCTGATCAGCAAGGGTGCGGACGAGCCGTACCGCATGTTTACGTCCAGGGCCGAATTTCGCCTCCATCTCCGCATTGATAATGCCGATGAGCGTTTAACGCCATTGGGAAGACATGCCGGAATCGTAACGGACGAGCGCTGGAATGTCTATTTGCGGAAGCAGAACCAGAAAGTCGCATACTCAGACCTCTTGAATCGAACCCGTCTGGACCCCGCTGTATTTCCAACTCTCAGCACGCCTGGAGAAGATCGGCCGACCTTGATGCAGTGGCTTCGCAGGCCGGAAGCCAAGATAGATCTCCTGAAGGATTGGCTTATTTCGAAGACGGGCGAGTCGCCCCTCCACGGCGTCCTGACCACCATCGAAACTGAGGCTAAGTATGCGGGCTACATCGCCCAACAGGAGCGCCAGATCGATCGGCTGAAGGATGCAGAGCGCCGCCACATCCCGCCAACTTTCCAGTTCAGCGGAATCCCAGGTCTTTCCACAGAGGTTCGGCAGAAATTGGACCGTGTTCGACCCGAGACTCTAGGCCAGGCGTCTCGCATTCCCGGCGTAACACCGGCTGCTATCGCCGTACTGGACGTCTATCTTAGCCTCAACGGCCGTGCCTGAAGACCGGAATTGGTTCGGCGAACGGCTGCATTTCCACCTGGACCCGTACCTGGCTTTAACTTCTGATCAGATTGACGAGCTATTTGCACATTTCGAGTTGCTGCGGCGCTGGAATCCTAAGATCAATCTGACATCCGTACGGTCTTCGGAAGAGATCGTACTTCGACACTATTGTGAGTCACTTTTCTTTGCGGCCGTTCTCAAGGACATTCAGTGTGGCACCTCCTTCGCCGATGTTGGTTCCGGTGCGGGCTTTCCAGGGGTCCCATTGGCCATCTACCGTCCGGATGACCAAGTAACACTGATCGAGTCGCACCAGCGGAAGGCTGTCTTCCTCCGTGAGAGTACCCGTTCTCTAAGGAATGTGCATGTCCTGGCCAATCGGGCAGAGGATGTCACGGTCAAATTCGATTGCATCGTTTCGCGAGCTGTGGCGCCCGAAGATGTCCTGAAGCTGCTGCCAAAACTCGCCCCTCGCCTGGCTATCTTCTTAGGATCCACAGATTTCGCTCGCGTCAAGGGAGATCCACATATCGCCTGGGAAGATCCAATTCAAATGCCCTGGGGAGATCGCCGCCTCGTCGCGATAGGTTCCACGTGGAACGCTGAGGATTGAGTGTTTCACGTGGAACAATTCAACCTTGTGCTACGCTCCTAACTTGGAGCCCCACACTTGGGAAAAGTAATAGCGATCGCCAACCAAAAGGGAGGCGTCGGTAAGACCACTACAGCCATAAATCTCGCTGCCTCGTTCGCTGCCAACGACCTCAAAATCCTTCTGATCGACTCGGATCCTCAAGGAAACGCCACAACCGGCTTAGGGGTGGCCAAAGCGCCGGGCCAGCCGACACTCTACGACGTGCTAATGGGACACATACCTATCGAAGACACCGTCAAAAACACCGACTTTGAAGGCCTCAGCATAATTCCCGCGGATAAGAACCTCGTCGCCGCTAACATCGAGCTTGTCGACACCGACTCCCGCGAGCAACAACTCCGCCAAAAAATGGGTCACGTTCGAGATTCCTATCAATTCATCCTCATCGATTGCCCACCCGCTCTGGACTTGTTAACACTAAACGCCCTCGTCGCTGCCGACTCCGTCCTCATCCCGATTCAATGCGAATTCTTCGCCCTCGAAGGAATATCGCAACTTCTAGACACCGTCGAACGCGTGAATACGTCCTTTTCCCACAACCTCGCGATCGAAGGAGTCCTCCTCACTATGTTCGACGAGAGGATGAATCTCACCCGCCAGGTTGCCCAAGACCTCAGGGAATTCTTCACCGATCAGGTCTTCGAAACCGTAATACCAAGGAGCATCCGGCTCGCGGAAGCCCCCAGCTTTGGCAAGCCAATTATCTCGTACGACGTCCGCTCCCGCGGCGCTGAAAGCTACATACAACTCGCAAAGGAGATCATCGCCAGTGAGCAAGCCAGACAAGCAACGCAAAGTGTTGGGTAAAGGCCTCTCTGCCCTCATTCCGACCGCCAGGGCCGTTGTCGCCGACCATCCCCCTGCCAATCTGACTCCACACCCCGACAACCAAACCCACTCAGGCGCTGCTGCCCAGATTCCCCTCGCGAACATCGATCCGAACCCCCTCCAACCGCGCACGGTCTTCGATCCTCAAAAAATTCAGGAGCTCGCCAATTCCATCGAGGCCAACGGCCTCATTCAGCCACTCATCCTTCGCCACAAAGGAGAACGCTACGAACTCATCGCCGGCGAGCGAAGGCTACGCGCAGCCCAACTCGCCGGTCTCACGGAAGTCCCCGCCATCGTCCAGGACTATGCGGACGACCGCATCCTCGAAATCGCGCTCATAGAGAACATTCAACGCGAAGACCTGAACCCGATAGAAACTGCCCAAGCTCTCGATCGCCTCGCCCGCGAACTTAGCCTCAGTCACGAAGAAATCGGACGCCGTACCGGCAAAGACCGCACCACAATCACTAACCTTCTCCGCCTCCTTCGTCTCCCCAACGAAATCCAACTTCTCATTGCCGAGCGGCGCCTCTCGATGGGACATGCACGAGCAATCCTAGGCCTCCCTGACGAAAGCGCTCAACTCTCTCTAGCCAATAAAACTGCGGCGCAAGGCTATTCTGTCCGTCAAGTGGAGCGAATGGTCCAGCAGGCAACCGAGACGCGCGAGACCAAGGATCCAAAAGCAGAGCCGGCCCAGGATCCAAATATCAAGGCCGCCGTCACTGAATTGGAGAGCGCACTTGGGACCCGCGTCCGAATCAATGAGAAAAACGATCAGCGCGGAAAAATAGAGATAGAGTACTACTCGCAAGACGATCTACACCGCATATACGAGCACATTGTCGGATCGAAGTGAGGGGCACAAACCACCCCGCACGCGCGCGTGACGCACGCTCTTGGAGAATGGTGCCGGCGGAAGGAGTCGAACCTTCGACCTACGGATTATGAGACCGTCGCTCTAACCACCTGAGCTACACCGGCGTATAGCTTCTACCTAAATAATATGCAAGTTTCTTTCGCATTGTCAACGACCTACGGGGAATCCGCCATCGGCCCCCGATGAGGTATTGACACGATCGAAACATTAGGTTAGCTTAAGATCAGGTGCTGGGTACGTCTACTCGGTGCTTGTTAGTTGTAGGAGGTCCTATAGATAACGATCAAGCGTTTCAGGACGACTACCGGCTCCCTCGACTTACCGTGCCGAAACTAACTGAGCCGAACGCGGGCTCTCTAAATGAGACCTCTCGGGCCAGCGGCACCTAGCCGCTAGATAGAAAGTCGACGCGCGTGAGCTGGTGTCGGCGGTCGTCCTGAATCTTCCTCCTGAATCCCCTTCATTTGACACACTCTTTGCACCTCCGATAGATTCGTCTTAGTGCCCTCAGATCGCAGTCGAGTTCCGTAGCGTCTCAAAGAGCTACCCGATTTATTCCTCTCCCAGCGACCGACTCAAGGAACTCCTCTTCCTCAACCGAAAAAGCTTCCATCGCGATTTCTGGGCCCTCCGCGACATTTCATTCGAAATCCATCGCGGCGAGACCTTCTGTATCGT
This sequence comes from Bryobacterales bacterium, assembly GCA_963802915.1. GTDB lineage: Bacteria > Acidobacteriota > Terriglobia > Bryobacterales > Bryobacteraceae > JAICMB01. Next base: position 32,131 of record CAWDKQ010000012.1, on the reverse strand, counting down.
AGGGGAAAACGGCTCCGGCAAAAGTACCCTGCTGCAGATCATCGCCGGTATCCTTCAGATTACAAAGGGGAATACATCGGTCCATGGACGCGTAGCCGCCCTTCTCGAGCTCGGCTCCGGATTCAATCCCGAATTCAGCGGACGCGACAATGTCTACCTGAATGGCGCCATCCTCGGCCTTTCCCGCAAGGAAATGGACCGCAAGTTCGCCCGAAATCGAGCATTTCGCTGAGATCGGCGACTTCATCGACCAGCCCGTCAAAACCTATTCCTCGGGTATGGCTGTGCGGCTCGCCTTCGCCGTCGCCATCCATGTCGATCCCGAAATCCTTCTAGTCGATGAAGCCCTCGCTGTCGGCGACATCTATTTCCGTCAGCGCTGCATGCGAAAAGTCCACGAACTTCGCGAACGTGGCATCACCATCATCTTCGTCTCCCACGCCATCGGCGACGTCAAATCTATCGGAGACCGAGCTATGTGGCTCGACGCCGGCCACATGCGCGACATTGGCGAGACCGACAAAGTCACAGCAAAATACATGGCCGCCATGGCCGAAAAGGACGCCCGCTATCTCACCGCCCGCCACGCGCCCGAAGCCACGACGAAAACGCCCACCCGAATCACGGCGCCCGAAATCGTCGATCACATCCCCCACATCGACCACCGCCATGGGGACCGCCGCGCTGAAATCATCGGCATCGCCGTCCTTGATCCGCACGGCATCCCATTGCCCGTCCTTGAGCCATCCTCCGAAATCGTCGTACGCATCAGCGTCCGGGCGAACGAAGACATCACTCTTCCCAACGTCGGCTTTATGCTCCGCAATCACATGGGACTCGACTTCGCCGGTACCAACACCATGCGCGAAGACTTCGACCTGCCTCCCATGCACGCCGGCGACGTCTACACAGTCGATTTCCACCTCCAGCTACCCGAGCTATACCCCTCCGCCTTCTCCTTCTCGCCCGCCATAGCCGACGGCACCCTGCATAGCTACGTCATGTGCGACTGGATCGACAACGCCATCACCCTGCAAATGACCAACGGACCCAATCAGGTCTACGGCTACGTTCATTTGCCCTGCCGGGTCGAGCTCAATCGTCGCCTCGGAACCGCCCCGCCACCCGAGCCCCTTCTCTACCGCGCGGAGTCCCGAATTGGTTGAATTCACCGGCGAACGCGTTATCCCGGGCCAAGTCAACGAGGATCTCTGGAGCGAACACCTTGCCCGCTACGCCTTCGCACAACAGTACGTGCAAGACAAACGCGTCCTCGATTGCGGCTGCGGCGCCGGCTACGGAACTGCTGAACTCGCACAGACGGCCGCTCACGTAACGGGCCTCGACCTTTCTGCCGACGCCATCGAATATGCCCGCCTGAATTACCCTCGCCCGAACACTCTTTATCTGACCGGCTCCTGCCTGGACCTCCCGTTCCCGGCCCAAAGCTTCGATGTCCTCGTCGCGTTCGAAGTGATCGAGCATCTTCCGGATTCACGCCGTTTTCTCGACGAATGCGCGCGCGTCCTCACCGACGCCGGCTTGCTAATCGTCTCCACACCCAACAAGAGCTACTACGCGGAGACGCGAGCCGAAAGCGGCCCCAATCCCTTTCACGAACACGAATTCGAGGCGGACGAGTTCCTCGCCGAGCTAAAACGACTTTTCCCAAACACCGAGCTCCTCGTCCAAAACCGCACGGAATCGTTCGTTTTTTCCTCCGGATCCTCAATCGCCCGCGCCCGCCTGGACGCCGCGTCCACCACTCCAGCCAACGATCATTTCTTCATAGCGCTCAGTAGCAGGTCTGCCCTGCCAGAGAAGGCATCCTTTATATACGTACCCACGGCTGCCAACCTTCTCCGCGAGCGCGAACAACATATCCGCCTCCTGGACGACCAGCTTCACCGCACGCAGACCTGGCTGATCGAAACGCAGGACGAGCGCGACCGCCTCCTCCGCCAATATCGCGACCAGAAGCTAGAACTGGAGGCCCGAAATGTCTGGGCCGAAAGCCTCAACGAGAAACTAAAGATCACCCACCAACGCATCGATCAACTCCAGAACGAACTGACCGACCAGCGCGAGGGTTACGAAGCCAAGGTCGCTGGCCTGGAGGCGGACATCGCGGCAAAAACGCAATGGGCCCTCGATACCCAGGAACGCCTCACCGCCGTTAGAAACGAACTGGCCGAATGCGCCCGCTTGCTCGAAGTTGCCGAAAACACGGTCATCGAGAGGACCGTCTGGGCCCAAAAACTGGAACAAGAAAGAGAAACTCTCGAAGCCAAGCTCCACGCCGTCCGCGCCTCGCGTTGGGTCAAAGCCGGACGTACAATTGGCCTGGGTCCTGATCTCGGGTGAAAACATTCACCACAACTCTGCTGCGGTTCCTGCGATCGCTGCCGCTCCTGATCGTCTCGCCGTTTCTCGTCGCGATCCCGATGATCGGCCTCGCCCTCGCCGATCTCCTTTGGTTTGTCACCGGTAAGCGCAAGACTCCCCCGCGCGACACCAGACCCTCCACCGAAGCCGCCAGCGTTGTCATACCCAACTGGAATGGTGCCGACCTGCTTCAAAAATATCTGCCCCATGTCATCGCCGCCATGGACGGCAACCCGGACAACGAAGTCATAGTCGTCGAAAACGGCTCAACCGACGACAGCGCCCAGGTTCTGCGCGAGCAGTTTCCAACCGTCCGCGTGGTGCAGCTCGAAACGAACCTCGGATTTGGCGGCGGCTCGAATGCCGGCTTTCGCGCCGCCAAAAACGATATCGTCATCCTCCTCAACAGCGACATGCGACCCGAACCCGGCTTCCTCGCGCCGCTTCTTGGCCGGCTTCTCGGACGAAACAGTCTTCGCCGTCTCCTGCCAGATCTTCTTCAGCGATCCGAACACGCATCCGCGAAGAAACTGGACTCACGCAAGCCTGGTGGGAAAACGGACCCTCCGCGTCCGCCACCGCGACGATCCTGCAATCACCGATCTCTATCCCTGTTTCTACGGAGGAGGTGGCTCCTGCGCCTTCGATCGCCGCAAGTTCCTCGAGCTCGGCGGATTTGACCACATCCTCGCCCCCTTCTACCTCGAAGACACCGACGTCGGCTATCAGGCCTGGAAACGCGGCTGGAAAGTCCTGTACCAGCCGAACAGCGTCGTCTATCACGAACACCGTGGCACCATCGGCAAGCGCTTCAAAAAGTCCGCACATCGATCTCGTCATCCAGAAAAACATCCTGCTCTTCTGCTGGAAGAACATCCACGAATGGCGGCGCATGCTCTCGCACTTCGCCTTCAACTACACCGCGGCGATCGTCACCGTCTTCTTAGGCGAATCCCCCGAGCGGCCCAATCTCTCGGCGCTCTTTCGGGCGGCCCGTCAGACTGCTGGAGCTATGCGAGCTCGCACCCGCGCCCGCCGGCTGGCTCTCATCAACGACACCGAAGCATTTCGCCGCCCTCTCGCCGGCTACTTCCGCGACCGCTTTCAGGCCCTCACCCCCGCATCCGACAAACTTCGCGTGCTTTTCGCCTCGCCTTATTCCATCTGCCCGCCCGTCCATGGCGGAGCCGTCTTCATGTACCAGACCACGCGCGAGCTCGCGCGTCTTGTCTCACTCCACCTCGTCATTCTCCTCGATCAACGATCACGATCGTTGGGCCCATGCCGAACTCGAGCAGCTCGCCGATTCCACCGACTACATCGTCCGCCTCCACAGGGCGCACCAAGGAATTCGGATCTACCGTCCCGTTCTCCATCCGGGAATTCTCCAGCCCGGACCTCGAATGGCTGCTCCACCGGCAAATCTATCTGCATCAGATCGACGTCGTGCAGCTCGAATACACCTCGCTCTCGCAATATGGCTGCGCGTTCGAACACATTGCCAGCGTGCTTTTCGAGCACGACGTCTACTTCCAGTCGATCGGCCGGACGATTCCCCAATTACACGGAGCGCTCCCCAAAATCAAAGCTTCCTTCGAATACCTCCGAGCCCTACGCTACGAACTTCGCATCCTGCCCCGCTTCGATCGCATACAAGTCTGCAGTCCCGCAAATAAAGACTGGGTCGTGTCATTTCTCCCCGAGTTGAAGGACCGCATCGACGACAACCTCCGGGCAGGAATCGACACTTCTGGATATGATTTCCGATCCGAAGGACGCGAGCCCCACACGATGCTATTCCTCGGCAGCTTTCGGCATGCGCCCAACCAGCATGCCCTGACCTGGTTCGTCCGCAGCGTATTACCTCGCGTGCTGGAGCGCTGTCCCGATGCGCGCCTGGTCGTGGTTGGATCCGACCCTCCGCCTCGCCATTCGCTGCCTGATGTCGGAGATGCGATCGAGCTACGCGGATTCGTCGACGACATACACGAACCTCTCGGCCGCTACGGCGTCTTCGTCTGCCCCATCCTCAGCGGATCGGGTATGCGAGTGAAACTTCTCGAAGCGTTTGCGGCCGGTATTCCGGTCGTCTCAACGCGTATGGGAGCGGAAGGGCTCGTGAACGAGAATCACCCGATCTGCGCGCTCGCCGACGATCCGGCCGACTTCGCTGCCCGGATTCTTGAGTTATTCGAAGATCCCCAAAAGGCCCGTGATCTCGCGGCGCAGGCCCGGGAGCACGTGGTGGCAAACAGAGATATGCGGGCGATGACGCTCCGGTTGGAGCAATCTTATCGCGAGCTAGTCGAAAAAAAGCGCGGCGTCAAGCAGGTGGAAACTACTTTGTCCCTGTCAGGTCGCGTTTGAGCCGTTCGACTATCTGATCCGCTTTGCGATTCAACGTATCGGCGGCCCGATTCGGCGAGCGATCGTAGGTCGACCAGATCACCGTCCGCGACTTGCGATCCACCAGAAAATAGGTGCCTTTACCTCGTCCCCACGTCGATGTGTGCTCCCGCATCCCACCGCTCAAGTCCGCCTTCGAATCCGGCTTCGCATCGGCCTTCTCATCCGGCTTTGCATCACTCTTTGCAGCCGCGGCATCGGCCTCTTTATCCTCATCCTCCGCTTTAGGAGCCGGCGGCGGTGGATACAACTCGTCGAGCTTCCGCTCGAAACCCTCGCCGATCTGATCGGTGAAAACCGCGTCGGCCTTTTTCGGATCCGTTACCACCTGGAACAATCCTTCGCGCGAGATCTTGTTCGCTAGATATTGATCCATGCCGCTGCCCATCGGCAAAATGTAGACCGTTTGCACCTGCTTGAGCTGCGCCTGATCCGTGGCGCCCAAACCCGCGCACAACAGGAGCGCAAGAGCGAACAACTTCATGCCAACATGATAGCTTGGATTGTAAGGCGCGAAGGCGTGTATAAGTCCAACAGCATCACCGTCATCATTCCTTGCCTCAACGAGGAGCAGGGGATCGAGCGTGTCATGACCCGCATGCCCGATTTTGTCGACCAGGTGATCGTCGTCGACAACGGTTCCACCGACCGCACTTCCGACGTCGCCCAATCCTACGGCGCTCAAATTATCCGTGAGCCTGTCCGGGGCTACGGCCGCAGCTACAAGCAAGGCTTTTCCTGGGCCACGAGCGACATCATCGTCACCCTCGACGGCGATCATAGCTATCCACCCGACGCCATCTCCTACCTGATCGAAGCCTTCCTTCATCTCGAAGTCGACTTCCTCAACGCATCCCGATTCCCCGTGCGTGACCGTCATGCCATGAGCTTCAAGCACAAGTTCGGAAACTGGGTGCTTTCGCTCGCAACCTCGATTCTCTTCTTCCGCTGGGTTCGAGATTCCCAATCCGGCATGTGGGTTTTTCGCCGCTCCATCCTAAAGGAAATGGTCCTGGAGTCCGATGGAATGGCGTTCTCCGAGGAGATCAAGATCGAAGCTCTCAGGAACCCGAAGATCCGCTTTACGGAACTGTCCATCATGTACTCTTCGCGCTTGGGTGAGATTAAGCTAAATCCTTGGCGGGATGGGCTTTACAATCTCGGCTTCCTGGTGAAGAAGCGTTTCGGAAGCCGCAAGGCGAGGCCTATCGTCCTGGCGGAAGAGCGGCTCGCCCGCGGAACCGGCGAATAAAGGCCGCCGTCACAAAGAAGATTTAACCCCGACCACCATCGCTATGAGCACTGCAATCCGGCGAGTCATCGCCACCGCGCCCCTACCATTTCTGTTGATGGCGACCCTCTACGCCCAGCAGGACCGCATTTCAGCCCGCATCGATGACACTAACAGGGTCACTCTGCACGGAAACGTCAACCCCCTCGCCCAGCCCCGGTTCGACCAAGGCGCAGTCCCGCCGTCCCTCAACCTCCGCGGCATGATGTTGGTTCTCAAACCGTCGGATGCTCAACAGGCCGCCCTCGACCAATTCCTCGCGGAGCAGCAGAATCCTTCGTCGCCGAACTACCACAAATGGCTCACGCCACAGCAATACGCGGATCGATTCGGGGCGAGCCAATCAGACATAGCCAAGATCACGGCCTGGCTGCAATCCCAAGGCTTCACCGTCGATTCCGTAGCGAACGGCCGCAATTGGGTGCGTTTTAGCGGCAGCGCCGGCCAAGTCAAAAATTCGTTTCAGACCGAGCTGCATCGATACGTCGTCAACGGCGAAACGCATTTCGCAAACGCCACCGAGCCGACTATCCCAGCCGCACTCCAAAATATTGTGGTAGGAATTCGCGGCCTCAACGATTTTCGTCCCAAGCCTCGCAGTAGGCCGGGCAAACCACTGGACACCCAAGGTGGAGCTCATTTCGTGGTGCCCGACGATCTCGCAACCATCTACGACATCAAGGCACTCTACAACGCCGGCATCGACGGAACCGGCCAAAACATCGCCGTGGTAGGCCAGACCAACATCCACATTTCCGACATCCAGAATTTTCGTCGCAATTACGGCCTGTCCGCACCGAACCTCCAGGTAATTCGCGATACCGGCAACCCCGATCCCGGATACAGTTCCACCACCGACCTCGCCGAAGCCGATCTCGATATCGAATGGGCGGGCGCCATCGCCAAGAACGCCACCATTCTCTTCGTCTATTCCGATAACACCTTCGATGCTGTCGCCTATGTCATCAACAACAACACGGCGCCGGTCATCAGTATGAGCTACGGTCTCTGCGAAGAAATGGACCTCATCGATCTTCCGACATTCGAATCTTGGGCCCGGCAGGCGAATGCGCAGGGCATGACTTGGTTTGCGGCTGCCGGAGATGCCGGAGCGGCCGATTGTGAAGATGTGAACAACACCGTGGCCCAATCCGGACTCGCCGTCGACACGCCCGCCGTAGTCCCGGAAGTCACGTCGGTCGGCGGAACGGAATTTTCCGAAGGCGGCGGCACATACTGGAGCGTCACGAACAATACCAGCAGCGGTTCGGCCCTGTCTTATATTCCGGAAGTCGCCTGGAACGACTCGAGCTCGACTATCGGATTGGCCGTCGGGGGCGGGGGAGTGTCCACGTATTTTCCGAAGCCTCCCTGGCAAACTGGTCCCGGCGTTCCGAATGATGGCTCTCGCCACGTCCCCGATGTCGCGTCGGACGCATCGAACGAACACGACCCTTTCGTGGTTTACACCAACGGGACCACGCAACATTACGGAGGAACTTCCTTCGGAGCGCCGGTCTGGGCGGCCATGGCCGCGCTCCTGAATCAATACCTGGTGTCGACGGGAATCGAAAGCCAGGCCGGGCTCGGCAACATCAACCCAAACTTGTATAGGCTCGCCGAAAGCACCAGCGGAATCTTCCACGACGTCACGTCCGGCAACAATAAGGTCGCGTGCGCCGGAGGTTCGCCCAATTGCTCCGGTGGATCTCTCGGCTACAACGCCGGCAAAGGATACGACATGGCGACCGGCCTAGGCTCCGTGGACGCGAACAATTTGGTCCACCAATGGAGCAGCAAACCGCCAACAGCTTCAGCGGTTGTCGCCACCATCGATCAAAATCCCGTTTATCAAACGGCTCCCGACAGCAACGGATACCAATGGAGCTTCACGCTGACGCTTACCGAAGAAGCCGGTATCGCAACCACTCTCACCGCCTTCACAATCGACGGCGCCGACTACACTTCCCAGATCGCAACCTTCTTCGCAAGCGGGAAGATTCCGGCCAACGGGTCCATTCAAGCCACGCTTGGATTCAAGACTCTCGCCAACGTTCCGCGCAACGTCGTCTTCGCGTTCGGCGGTGTCGATCCCGGCACCAACGCGGCATGGTCGCAGCAGCTTTCCGCTCGGTTCACGACCGCGCAATTGCAACCCAACCAGATTATCGCGGGTGTCAGCAATGCCGCATCCGGACAGCAGGTCTATGCACCCGGCATGATCCTCAGCGTCTACGGAGTTCAGATGGGACTCTCGGTAGTTTCCGCTACCGCGATTCCTCTTCCGGACTTCATCGCCGGAATCAATGCGTACATCAACAACGTTCCAGCGCCCCTCTATTACGTTTCGCCCGGTCAGTTGAATATCCAAATTCCGTACGAAACCCAACCGGGAACCGCGACGCTGGTAGTGATTACTCCTTATCTGGAAGAGCCCGCCACCACCCAATTTCAGGTCGGTCAAGCCGCACCCGGTATCTTCGTATTCGCCGACGGCTCCGTCAATCCATCGAAGAGCGGCGTCCGCGGACAAGTCTACACGATGTTCATTACCGGCGATGGCCAAGTGTCGCCCTCGGTCACCACTGGATCGACACCCGATAGCAGAAGACCCACTCCGAAGCCCACGCAGCAAGTCACGCTGACCATCGGTGGCGTGGACGCAACGTCGGGAATTCAGTTTATCGGTATTCCGTCATGGTCGGTCGGAGTCACGCAAATTAACTTCATGGTGCCCGCAAGTGTTCCGCTCGGATCCCAGCAAGTGGTAGTCACAGTCGGGGGCGTTGCCAGCGCGCCGGCCAAATTCAACGTGACGCGATAACACTGAGGACAAGAAACGCGAAGGCTGCAATCAATAGACAGGTTCGCACCCAATGATATAAATCCCAGCGGTGCTCCTGCGCACGCCAATCGTTGGGAATTGATTCCGGGGTCCATCCCGCGATCCGATTGTTAATCGGAACCGGGCCCGCGAGCGAAAAGACGACCGCGAAAACTTGGATACAGAATGCGATCGCCGCCCAGCGCCACGCCGGTTCGTTTAGATGTTCGAATGGCAGTATCGCAACCAGGTTCAGCAAAGTTGAACCCCCCATCCAGAACGGCATCACGTGCCCCAGTAAACGAGCGAATGACGAGCGTACGCGAATGTGAACGTCTGGCGGTTGCCGGCCGAGCGTGGGATGCGCGAACGCGGCTATGTTTAATTCGCTTCCGCACATGAGACCAAGCACCAATATCGCGAGAAATATAAGCGTCACGGTAATCGAGTCTCCCTTCAATTGAGATGTCGTCCCAACCGCAGAAGCATCAGCCAGCGTACTTAATCAGCTTTGTAACATCCGTTACATGTCCTCGCCTTGCTCAAAGGTACAAAGGAATGATATTCTTGTTCTGACCTACCCCGCGTTCTTTCATTCCCTTGTGAGTTTGATGGCGCCTCGTGTTTCGGTAGTTATTCCGAACTGGAATGGTGCGAGCCTGCTGGAAACCGCTCTTGCCTGCTTACACCGCCAGACCAGTCCCGCCGGCGAGATTCTCGTCGTTGATAACGGCAGCAGCGACCATTCTGTTGCCGTCGCTGAAAAGGAAGGCGCTCGTGTGGTGAAATTCGACACCAACCGAGGATTCTGTCGCGCGGTCAACGAAGGCATTCGCGCTGCGACAGGCGAATGGATCGCAATCTTGAACAATGATGTCCAGGTCGCGAACGATTGGTTGGAGCAACTTCTCGTTCGAGCCACGGCTCGCGATGCGTGGTTTGCCACAGGCAAGTTAATCGCTTCTAACCGTCCCACTCACCTCGACGGTTCCTGGGACGCCATCTGCCGCGGAGCCTGCGCGTGGCGATGCGGTACCGCACGCCCGGACGGACCAACCTGGAACTCCGAGCGGATAATCCGCTTCGCGCCATTTACTGCCGCAATTTTTCGCAGCGACTTATTTGAGCGAATCGGTTTTCTAGATGAAGTCTTCGAATCCTATCTCGAAGATGTCGATTTCGGAATTCGTTGCGCAACCAACGGCTACTTTGGCGTCTATGTTCCAGACGCCACAGCCCGTCACAGGGGTAGCGCGACGCTGGGGCAGTGGCACAAAGAAACCGTGAGACGCATTTCTCGCAATCAGTTGCTATTGGTTGCCCGGCATTTTCCGCCGCATTGGATTCTACGTTATGGCTGGCCTGTAACCGTGGGGCAAACTCTGTGGGGCTTACTAGCCTTGCGTCACGGCACCGGATGGGCATTTTTGAAGGGAAAAGTCGAGGCCATGAAACTGTTCCGGACCGTCCGGCGAAAGTCATGCGCGGATGGTGCGCTGTCTTCCCTCCTTCGTGAGAGCGAGCAGGAGATTCACGATCTGCAACGCGAGACCGGTTTCGACTTGTACTGGCGCCTTTACTTCGCCCTCACATGAGCACCATTGGCGCGGTCATAGTTACGTGGAACTCCGGCGAGACGATCGATCGCTGCATCGAATCGTGCCGCGGCCTTGAAGTTACCGTCATCGATAACGCATCCACCGATGATACGGCGCAGCGCGTTCGCCGTCATCCCGAGGTTTACTTCATTTCGAACCTCGATAACCGCGGCTTCGCTGCCGCGGTCAATCAAGGAATCGCGCGAACCGCTTCGGACTATATTCTGCTGCTCAACCCGGACGTCGAGTTATTAACGCCCGTAACTGCTCTGGTCGAGGCCTGCGCTTCCGAACAAGTTGCCATTGCGGCCGGCCGGCTCCTCGATCGCGAAGGTCGTTCCCAAACCGGATTCACGATTCGCGCTCTGCCGGCTCCCGCCGCCCTCGCCTTCGAAGCGATCGGCCTCAATCGCTTGTTTCCTTCGAATTCAGTCAATCGCCGTTATCGCTGCCTGGATTTCTCTCTCGAAACGGCCGCGGATGTGGAACAACCTGCCGGCGCATTTATGCTTTTCAAGCGCGAATTATGGAGCCGCCTCGAAGGCTTTGATGAACGCTTTTCGCCGGTCTGGTTCGAGGATGTCGATTTCTGCAAACGGGCGTTGGAGCTCGGCAAAATTCGCTATCTCCCGCAGGTCCTGGCGAAACATCAGGGCGGCGCGAGCGTCCGTCACATGGAATGGTCCAACCGTGAGCTTTGCTGGTATGGTAGCCTGCTAAAGTATGCGTCTAAGCACTTCAGCCGCCGTAATTTCAGGGGAGTCTGCGGTGCAGTTGTGCTGGGATCCGCCGTTCGGTTGTTAACCGGACTTTTTGTTCGGCGGAAGTCACAAGTTATCACGGTATACGCGAAGACCGCGGGTCTGGCGGTGCAGTGTATGATTTTGGGCAGCGTGCGCCCAGCGCCATGGGAAGCGCAGCAAAATAACAGGGTGAGGACAATTACAAGCAGTACCAAATAGGAAACGCCCACTTACAATGTCCTATAACGAACGGGTCTCAGTAACAATCGTTACTTATAACAGCGGACGTTTTATTAAGAGGTGCCTGGAGTCGGTATTAGCCCAGCGATACGCTAACAAAGAAGTAATTGTCATCGACAATGCTTCCACCGATGGAACCGTGGACATCCTCGAACAATTCGAGGATCGCTGTCAGATTGTCTATAACGACGAGAACATCGGCTTCGCGGCCGCGCAGAACCAGGCAATCGGTCTGAGTGACGGCGACTGGGTCTTGACTCTAAATCCCGACGTGCTGTTATTGCCGAATTTTATCCAGTCCCTCGCGGACGCGGGTCAGATGGATCCGAAGATCGGCACTGTCTGCGGCAAACTCCTCACTATCCTCGCCAGCTTCGACCTTCCCGACAAACCGCTCGTCGATTCCACCGGCATTTACTTCACGCCCATGCTGCGTCACCTCGATCGCGGCAGCCAGGAAATCGACAACGGTCATTACTTGAATCACGAATACGTTTTCGGCGCTACCGCCGCCGCCGCTCTGTACCGCCGTCAAATGATTGATGACATCGCGTTCGGCGACGAGTTCTTCGACCCTGACTTTTTCGTGTACCGTGAAGATGCCGATGTTGCATGGCGGGCCCAGTTGCTAGGCTGGCGCTGTATCTATACGCCGCATGCCCGTGGATATCATGTCCGCAATGTCCTGCCCGGAAATCGCCGCGCGCTTCCCGCTGAGATTAATATGCATTCGGTCAAGAACCGGTTCCTCATGCGCATTAAGAACATGACCGGCTCCTTGTATCGGCGTAACTGGTTCTCCATCACATCGCGCGACATTGTGGTTCTTACTTGCTGCCTGGTCCGCGAACAGAGTTCGCTCAAAGCTTTCTGGTACGTGATCCAGAACTGGCGTCGCGTTATGGAGAAAAGACGCGAAATCATGGCCCGCAAACGCGTAGACGATGAGTACATCGCAAGCTGGTTCCGTTATGAACCGGTGAGCCTGCCGGCGCCAAAATCCAAAGCGGCAGCGCGGGTGTATTCGAGGTCCAGGGCCGCGAGGGGATAAATCGGGAAGCCCGTCAGTATCGCCCTTGTTGGCACGCGAGGAATACCAGCCAGGTACGGCGGATTCGAAACTTTCGCCGAAGAGATATCCACCCGTTTAGCGGCACGCGGCTATCGTGTCACTGTTTACTGCCGCGAGAAACATCCTGACGAAACTTATCGCGGCGTTTCTCTCGTTTATCTTCCAACCTGGCGTCATAAGTACTTCGACACCATTGCGCACACCTTCCTCTCGACGATTCATCTGATCCTTCATCGCCAGACCGTCGCGCTCTACTGCAACGCCGCCAATGCTATCTTTACTCTCTGGCCGCGCCTGCTCGGCATCCCAGTGGCGCTCAATGTCGACGGCGTGGAGCGCCGCCGCAAGAAATGGAATGCCTTCGCGAAAGCTTGGTATCTCATCTCCGAGCATCTCGCGGTAATCTTCCCCACCGCCGTCATAACTGATGCCGAACAAATCGAGCAATATTATCTCGAGCATTATTCGAAACGAACCACCTTTATTCCGTACGGCGCGGAGCTCGACAGAGTTGAGACTACCGGCACCCTGACTAAGCTCTCTCTCGAGAAGCATAGATACTTCCTCTACGTCAGCCGCATGGAGCCGGAAAACAATGCACTGCTCGTGCGTCAGGCCTTCGAGACTATCCGGACAGATTTCAAACTCGCGCTGATCGGCGATGCCCCGTATGCGGAAGATTACATCCGAGAAGTTCGCAACACCAGCGACCCTCGCGTAATCATACCCGGCGCAATCTACGGCCAAGGTTATCGCGAACTCGGCTCGCACTGCTTCGCATATATCCACGCGACCGAAGTTGGAGGCACTCACCCCGCTCTCATCGAAGCGATGGGGCGAGGCGCATTGGTGCTTTATCTCGATACGCCGGAAAACGCCGAGGTCGCCGGCGATTCCGGCATCCCGTATACTCACGCCAATCTTACGGACAAGCTTCGTGAAGCGCTCGAAATGCCCGAAGCACAACGAGAAGCGTTGCGAACAAAAGCCCAAAAGCGCATCGCTGAACGATACAGTTGGGACGCCGTCACGGATCGGTATGAGCAATTGCTCGTCGGAATTACCTTATAGGTATGGCATCCTTCGCCTACCGCTCGTGGGTCGAAATCTCCCTCGGCCAAATCGCCAGCAACTTCAACGCGGTTCGTGAGACCGTCGGCTCTGAGGTCGAAGTGATGCCGGTGGTCAAGGCCGATGCCTATCGCCACGGCGCGGTCGAGGTCTCCCGAAGTCTCACCGCTGCCGGCGCGCGATGGCTTGCCGTGAGCAGTGTCGAAGAAGGCGCGGCGCTTCGGGACGCCAACATCAAAGCTCGCATTCTGGTGATGGCCGATTTTCTCCCAGCCGAACGCCAGGGCCTGCTCGATTACCGACTGACTCCCGTAATCCATACGCTCGAAGACATCCCGGCTTGGGATCAATTGGCCGCCCGCAATGAGACTACGGCCGCTTACCACCTGAAAATCGACAGCGGCATGGGACGCTTGGGGACGCGCGAGCCTGCCGCGCAAATCGCCGAGATCGTCCAAGCCGCCCAACACGTCAGGATCGAGGGCCTCATGACGCACTTCGCGTCTTCGGCCGACTACAGTGGCCAGCAGACCGAGGATCAGCTCCGTTACTTCGAAGACATTCGCGTCGAATTGGCACACCTTGGCGTCGAACCCGAATACATCCACCTTTCGAGCACCATCCCGGTAGCCTATGGCCGCCGCCAAGCCTGGCAAAAGATGGTTCGTCCCGGACACGCGATTTATGGCTACGTCTCGCCCGCGTCCAAGGGCAGCGCGCCAGAGCGTGTGCTCGACGTCAAACCCGCCCTGAGCTGGAAAACCTCCATTCTGGCCCTTAAAGAGCTGCCCGAAGGTGCGCTGGTTGGCTACGGCGGAATATTCCGGACCCCCAAACCGATGCGCATTGCCGTTCTGGCCGCCGGCTACGCCGATGGCATCCCACACCGCCTCTCCAATCGCGGTCGGGTGATCGCCGGAGGTAAACTGGCGTCCATCATCGGCGCGGTTTCCATGGACCTGACCACCATCGACGTCACCAACATCCCCGATCTCGAGGTAGGAGATCCGGTCATCCTCCTCGGCTCCGAAAATGGCAACACCATCGACGCGCAGCAGATCGCCAGAACCGCTGGGACTATCTCCTATAGCGTCCTATGCGGAATCCACGCCCGCGTAAAACGAATTTACATATAGAAACAGCCGGTTCCGTCCGAAATAATAGGTGTGCCGGTTAATTATTACGACCTGCTGCAGATCCATCCGCGCGCCGAGATGGAAACCGTTCAGCGGGTATATAAGCTGTTTGCCGCCCGCTACCATCCGGACAATCTTCAGACCGGAGACGCCGAGCGATTCCGCCAAATTCGGGAAGCGTACGAGGTTCTGAGCAATCCGGAAACTCGCTCGTCTTACGATAAGGATCTGGAAGCAAACCAGCCCACCGCTCTGCCCGTCTTCCAAAGCAAGGAATTTACTGATGGTATCGATGCCGAAGCGAAGATTCGCATCGGCGTTCTCTGCCTGCTCTACGCCAAACGCCGCGCAAATGCCGATCTGGCTGCGCTCTCAATGCTCGATCTCGAGAATCTGATGGCGTTCCCGCGCGAGCATTTGCAATTCTCCATCTGGTACTTAAAAGGCCGCCGGTTCATAACACAGGACGACCGCAGCAGCTTCGTAATCACGCCGGAAGGGGTCGACTACCTCGAGACCCAGCTGCCTCAAAACGAGATTCTCTACAAGATCTTCAAGGCATCAGAATCCGGAGTCATGGTCTTCCCGAAAGGCCTCCTGAACGGCAAAAACCGCTAGCTTCATCGAGTTTTCAAGGCGATGGCGCGGGCTTCTCGCCTAAACCGACTTTTGAGAAGACGCTCTCTACCCACTGCGACGGCAGTTCGCTCACGGCGGTACGCATGCGCTGTTGCCACCACGCCGAGATTTGGCTCAGATCTTCGCGTTCGTAGCGATGCTCCACTAACTCAAAGGTTCCACGCCGGTACAGCAGCAGGTCGATGGGAAAATCGACGTCCGCGGCGCAGAGCCGGGTCGCGTCGAACGCCAGCAGGCCGAGCTTGAACGCGTAAACAATTGGATCGGTGTAGGCCAGGGACCGTTCAATAATGGGCTTGCCAAATCCCGAATTTCCGATGATCTGGTACGGCGTGTCCGGTCCAACCTCGACCCAGTTTCCCTCCGGGTAGACGAGATAAAGGCGATGCATCGAATCGCCCGCCATCTGGCCGCCGATGAGAGTGTGGATATTGAAGCGGAAGTCGGCCGCCCGCAGCGAGGGGCCGTCCTCGTCAGCGACGCGCCGAACTTGGGAAGCGTAGAGGTTTACCACTTTGAAGAGGCGGCTCCGGACATCCGTCTGGCGGGCGAAAACATCCTCGAACCAGAGCAGGACTTTTTCGCGCAAAGAACGCAGTCCGGAGGTCATAACGAAAAACGAAAAACCCGGACCCTGATAGGTAGCGACTTTCTTCGCCATCAGCGACTCATGGCCTGACAGCACACGAGTATCCGCAATCCCGACCAGCCCCTCTTCCAGGTTCATCCCCAAGCAGAACGTCATTCACTCTCCGTGTTTCGATGCTAGTCTGTATTCTACCGTGCAGACCGTTTCAGGCCTCTTTCGAAACATCATTCGTTGGCAAGCCTCATACAGTTTATGCTGATCCGACTGGGTTACGACATATACTTCCAGATCGCTGGGCGGGCTCCCATGATCGCCATGCTCAACGTTCATCCTTCGCGGGAGGCGGACCTGCTCGAGCCGGACCAGGTGCGAGTGGAACCCGCAGTTGACATGCAGGGCTATGTCGATAGCTTCGGAAATAAGTGCTGCCGTTTCGTCCCGGAACCCGGTCCGCTGCGAATCTGGAACTCCACGTTGATTCAAGATTCCGGCGAACTCGATCCCATAGCTCCCGACGCGCGGCAACACCCGGTGGAGGATCTTCCGCAGGAAACGCTGCGCTACCTGCTGGCGAGCCGTTATTGCGAAGTGGATTTAATGTCGAACATCGCGACGGATCTGTTCGCGGGCGTCCAACCGGGATGGGCACGCGTCCAAGCCGTCTGCGACTGGGTCTACCAAAAAGTGCTTTTTGGCTACCAGTTCGCCCGCCCGACGAAATCGGCGCTCAACGTCTACACCGAGCGCACCGGCGTCTGCCGCGATTTTCAGCACCTCGCGATTACGTTCTGCCGCTGCCTCAATATCCCTGCGCGATATGCAACCGGATATCTCGGCGACATCGGAGTTCCGATCTCGCCTTCACCCATGGATTTTAGCGCCTGGTTCGAAGTTTATCTGGAAGGACGCTGGTGGACGGTCGATGCGCGACACAACAGGCCACGGATTGGGCGCATTTTGATGGCTACCGGCCGCGATGCCGCCGACGTCGCCATTACTACATCGTTTGGGAGCTCGCTGCTAACGGGATTCTATGTCACCAGCGACGAAGTAGTCGCGCAGGCTCAAGCCGGCGATCCCCTTGGATGAAAGGCTATTCGTCATCAGCGGAGGGCCCGGCGCAGGGAAAACCACGTTGCTGCGGGAGCTGGAACAGCGCGGTTTCCGTTGCGTTCCTGAAGTAGCTCGACAGATTATTCAAGAACAGGCGAGCACCGGCGGGAGGGCTCTCCCCTGGGACGATCGAGCGGCTTATACGCGATTGATGCTGGAGCGTTCGATTGAGTCCTTCCTGGAACACGCGAATGGCACCGAAGTGACGTTTTTCGATCGCGGTATTCCCGACACGCTTTGCTATGCCCGGCTGATCGGCTTGCCGGCCGAAACCGCGATTCGAGCGGCTTGCGAGCGGTATCGCTACGCTAAACGCGTGTTCCTCGCGCCGCCGTGGCGGGAGATTTACCAGCTCGATTCGGAGCGGCGGCAGGATTTCGACGAGGCCGTCCGGACGTATCGACTGATGTCGCAGGTGTATTCGGAATGCGGCTACGAGCCGATTGAGCTACCGTTGCTCAGCCCGCGCGAACGTGCGGATCTCGTCACCCGCTTCATTCTTCCCGCATAAGTCGCGATGGATCGACCGTAAGCGCCCGCCGGGCTGGAATAGCGGACGCTGTAATGCCCAGCAGCGCCATCGTCAGTACGGCGCCGCCCACAACCAGCGGATCCTGAGGATTCGCCTGATACACAATCTGCCCCAGAAACCGGCTGGCGAAGACGCCTGATAACAATCCAACGGCCGACCCTACAGCAAGCAGCACCACGGGGCGTCCCACCGCCGCGCTCATCACCTGCTTTCTGCGCGCACCCAACGCCACGCGAATTCCCAGCTCCTTCATCCGCCGGCTTACGTTGTAGGCTGCCATGCCGAAAATACCCGTAACCGCCAGCATCGCCGCCAGCAGCCCCATGACGCCCAGCGCCACTGTCGCGGCCCGTGCCGGTAACAGCTCACCATCCAGCGTATCGGACCAGTTCTGCACGGTCATTGGAACGTTCGGATCGATGCTGCTCAGTGCGCGATGAAGCGCCGCAGCCATCTCGTTCGGCGCCAGGCGCGACCGCACCACAAGGACCGCTTCGCTCTGCTCCTTTTGCGACAACGGCGGATACACCACAGGCTGTGGCGCTTCTTGCAGATCGTGATACTTGCCGTCCTCCGCCACGCCCACCACTTCCGTCAGCTTGCCCCACAGAATGAACCGCTGTCCGATGGGCTGCGTTTGGCCCCACATCTTGCGTGCGAAAGTTTCGTTCACGATCGCCACATACGGCCTATTTGCCGTGTCGTGCCATGAGACATCCCGGCCACTGAGCAGCCGTGTACCGGCAGCCTCCAGATACCCGGGCGACATTGGGAATACGTACGGCGCGAGCACGGAATTGTCGAGTTTGAACTCCGTCGTACCCGGCCGGAAAACAGGAATCCCACGCATCCCACCGGTCATCGGCGTGCGGCTCACGGTACCGGCCGCGGTCACACCGGGGATGCTCCGTGCCGCCTCAATCATCTCTTTCCTTTTCTCGAGCGCCGAGTCGCCCGTCTGCCCCGCCTGGCTCAGGTCCAAATCGACCAGCATGGCGCCTTGCGGTTGGAAGCCCAGTGGGGCATGCAGCGCGCGCTCCATCCCGCGCACCGCGACTAGCGAGGCCGTTACCAGCAGCGTGCAGATTGCAATCTGCGCGCCCAACAACAGGTCCCGCAACGCAAATCGACGCAGGTGCATTGCATCCGGCGTTCCGCCCTTCATCATTTGCAAAGGGCTGCTCTGCCAGGCCTGCCGCGCCGGAATCATGCCAAACAGCAACGCGCTCGCCAGTGTGAATACCAGACCCACCATGTAGACACGCGTGTCAACGTTTGCGGCCAGATGCGCTTCCGCCGCCGGCTGCCACCGGTTCAGCACGCCGAGTAACAGGTCCGCGGTCATCAGTCCCGCTGCTCCGCCCAGCAGCGAGATCAGCACGGCTTCGGTCAGCAGTTGCCTCGCCAGCCGCCACCGGCTCGATCCCAAAGCGACACGCAGCGCCAGTTCCCTCCCACGATCCGCCACGCGCGCCGCAAACAGACTCGCCAGGTTCGCGCATGCCGCCGCCAGCACAAGCAAAGCAAGCAACGTCACGCTGTAAAGAAATCCGCGAATGACTTCGCCTTCATCCCCGATGAGTCCCGGATGGATTAACCTCAGTGGCTGGCCGTCGTCAGTCTCCGGATATTCCTTCGCCAGCTCGGCCGAAATCGCACTCAGATTTTCCGCCGCCTGCATCGGCCTCACGCCTGGCTTCAGCCGGCCAATTACCGTAACAGCGATCGATGTCCGGCTACGCAGGTAATCCGATCCCTCCACCTGCTCCTCGTTCACCATTGGAATCCAGTAGTCCGGCCACACAAACCGCTCCGTGCCGTGGAATTGCGACGCCGTCACGCCAACCACAGTAAACGGATGCTTGTTGAGTTCGATGGTGCTTCCGACTACGCCGGGATCGGCTTGGAACGAGCTTCGCCATAGCGCCTCGCTCAGCACCACATACGGCGCTGAATCCGGGCCATGCTCGTCCGCCGCGTGAAAGAATCGACCTAGCTCCGGCTGCACCCCCAGCATGTCGAAATAGTTGCCGGTGACTTCATCGCCGTGGACGTTCATCAGCGCATTACGCCAGCTCAGTGCCGCATGAGAGTATCCATAAATCCCCGCCATCCCGCTGAAGGTAGTGTTTCGCTGCCGAAAATCCTCAAACGCTGGATACGACGTAGTCAACAGTCTTCCCATCATCCACCGCTTGTGGCGAATCTGATAGAGGCTCTGCGGGTCGCTCACATCCAGCGGATGCAGCAGGACGGCATTCAGCACCCCGAAGACGACCACGTTGGCTCCGATGCCCAGCATCAAAGTGAGTAAGGCTACGACCGTGAACGCGGGGGACTTCCGAAGCACGCGAAGCGCGAAACGAATGTCGAGCAGCAGGTTCTCCGGAATGACAGTCATTCGGATAACAGGAGAATGCCACAGTTCTTATGGGGGAGGCAACAGGTGATGAGAAGTAGGCGTCCCCGTCAGGCGATTCGGCGGATAACGCGGGCGGGAAGCGTCAGAAGCGCCCAGATGAGTTCCAGCACTCCTCCTACCGCAAATCCTACGACCCGGAAAGGCAGCAGCAACAGCCACACGATCGGGTAGAGTACCAGGGCCAGAATCGCCAGTGGCCAGCAGAGGATAAAAAGAATGCACCAGAGCAGGAACTTGAGCATATCGGTTTCCCTTAGGTAGATACGCTCCGAGCCGTTTGGAAGTTCGGAGAAAAGATGGATCTATAATCGATTGTGCTCCGATTCTGCGTGTTCCTGGTCGGCTTTGCGGTTGCTTCCGCGGACGCCCAGGCCCCCCGGATTTTCTACACCGACCTGGAGAGTGGTCCGAGCGGCGCTTACGTCACCATAAGCGGGAAGCGTTTCGGCGCCTCCGCCGATCCGACGTCATTTGTGACCGTGGGCGGTGGCCGGATCTCCAATTATCCCTGCTGGAGCGACACGAAAATCTGCATCCAATTGGGTCCCACGGCGGCGACCGGGACCCTTG
Organism: Bryobacterales bacterium; assembly: GCA_963802915.1. GTDB lineage: Bacteria > Acidobacteriota > Terriglobia > Bryobacterales > Bryobacteraceae > JAICMB01. The sequence goes on along the minus strand of CAWDKQ010000012.1, from coordinate 11,500 downwards.
TGGTGACCACGCCTGCCGGCATTTCCAACGGTGTCCCGTTTACCGTGCGGCCCGGCAAAATCTATTTCGTATCCACAAGCGGTAAGGATACGCACTCGGGTAGCTTCAATTCGCCATGGCGTACTCTTCTGAAAGCGCGCGATTCTATGAAGCCCGGCGACATCGCATACGCCATGAACGGGGTCAGCCAGACAACGGACGATGGGCAGGGTTGGAATACGTGCATGCTGCTCGATAGCGGCGGCAAGCCTGGTCTGCCAATAGCGATCGTCGCCTATCCCGGCGCGACAGTCACCATCGGCAACGTGAATGGGCCCTCCAGCGCGATTCGATCCAAGGGCCATCCCAATACCGGGAATTGGGTTTTCGCCGGTTTGACACTACGCGGTAAGAATGAGGCCTTCAATCTCGCGGCTTCCGATTACTGGCGCGTCGTGAACAACGATATGTCCTGCCCCGACGGCGACGAGGCGAGCGCCTGCTTCGAGACCCAGCTCACTTCCTACATCAAATTCCTTGGGAACAACGTTCACGATGCCGGGAAGGCCACCGCTTCGGCGCTCTATCATGGCGTTTATTTCTCGACCGATTCAAACCATATCGAGGTCGGCTGGAACACGATCGCCAACGTCCACGGCTGCCGCGGCATCCAGTTTCATTCCTCGCCATTGCAAGGAGGAGGGCCAAGCGATCCCACCGGCCATAACCAGTACGATCTGAGCGTGCACGACAACACCATTCACGACACCCAGTGCGACGGAATTATCTTCGCGACCGTGGATCCGTCGCAAGGCAAAGTGGAGGCCTACAATAACGTGATTTACAACGCCGGTAAGGGCCCGGCGAATCTGGAAAACTCGGGGAACTGGGCGTGTATTTACGCGGCTGGTGGGACGAATACCGGGCCACAGGGCGGGGGCGTGATCAACGTCTACAACAACACCATGGTCAACTGCGGAACCTTTGCGCATCCTCCCTACGGATCTTCAAACGCCGGCGTGATGAACGGCGGTCATAATCCGAACTTGCGCATCCGGGTCACGAACAACATCATCTTCGAACCGGGCAGTATTCCTTTCCTGATCGGTCCCAGGGATGGAATCAGCGGCAGCAATAATCTGTTCTATGGGAATGGATCGGCGTCCGGATTTCCGCAGGTAGTCAATACCGTCCGGAAAGATCCGCTGTTCGTCAATTTGGGCCAGTACGATTTTCATCTCAGGAGTGGTAGCGGAGCGTATCACGTTGCCGCGGATGCCGGCGCGGGGACGGATCGTGACGGCGTGACACGCGACAAGGCGGCGGGGTTTGAGATCGGAGCGTATCAGTATACCGGCCACCAATAAACGCATTCGGATTGTGGACTACGACCCGCGCTGGCCGGAGCTGTTTCAACTCGAGGCGGACAGAATTCAATCCCTGCTTGGCAGCCGGGCTCTTCGGATCGAGCATGCCGGATCGACCTCTGTGCCGGGGCTGGCCGCAAAGCCGATTATCGATTTGGTGCTGGAGGTCGCGGACTCGGCGCAGGAAGATTCGTATGCGCCGGATTTGGAAGCATCGGGCTATGTGCTGCGGATCCGGGAACCCAATTGGTACGAGCACCGCTTATTCAAAGGTCCTGACACGGACATCAATCTCCATGTGTTTTCGTCCGGATGCCCGGAAATCGAGCGGATGCTGCTGTTCCGGGACTGGCTCCGCGGCAATGCCGCCGACCGCGACCTGTACGCTCGCACTAAGTTGGCTTTGGGCGAACGGGAATGGAACGAGGTCCAGTATTACGCCGATGCCAAGACTGCCGTGATCGACCAGATTATGGCTCGAGCGCGCGCCGGCGCGGGTCCGATGGATTGCCGGAAAGCGGGATAGCCGTGGGAGAGTTCGTTGCGTTGCTGGTGATGGTGAGCATGCCGTTTGCGACACGCGTCAGCGTGACGGGCGCGAACTTTATCGAGAACTGCGCCGTTGCGTTTGGCGCCAGAACATCAGGATACGGCGGTTGGGCGACGATGCTGAAACCGGTTCCTGTTATGGATGCCGCCTTGATTGTCACGGTCTGATTTCCGGCGTTCGCGACCGTCACGTTGAGCGTACTGCTTTCGTTGAGCCGTTCGTTCCCGAAGTCGAGGTTTGCGGGGCTCGCGGTGAGAAACAGAACTGTAGAGCTCCCTGGGGTGTATTGATAAGCGCCGATGTCGAAGGGTGCTCCCTGAGGCCTTGGGACGCCGTCGAGATCCGTGCTCAATCCTGCGATCGGCACGCCAGCATCGATTGCCGGACTGCCGGGTAGCAACTGAAAGTTCGGGCTCAGCTCCGGATCCGCATGGATCGATCCCGTAATGGTGCTTGGCGAAGGAGCCGGGCCGTTGCCGTAGAAGATATTGTTGCTGCCGGTGATACCCTCACAGACCAAATCCGCGCAGTACGGGCTCACTTTGCTCGCATAGATTATGTTGTTACGCAAGCGCAATGACTTGTTCGGATTCCCTTCGTTCGCCCACAGCAGCATACCCTCCGATGCGCTATACGGCGGATCGATCCAGTTTCCGCAATTGTAGAGGGTGTTGTTGTAGACGTCGATAACGCCCGAGCCGGGCCCGTAACCGTCGGGGTCCCAGCCTTGGATGTCCATGCACATCCACGTGCCGGTGTTTTCCGCGTTGGCCGGTCCGGTGCCGGCGTTGTAGATGAGATTGTTATAGAGCTCGACCACGCCCATCGAAGGATCGACCGTGGTCATGACGATGCCGTCACACTGCGTGTCGTGGATGATGTTGTCGTGGATGTGGAGATCGTAAGAGCTGGCGCCTTCATTCACGTTCTGCTGCAATCCGCGGCAGCCCTGCACATACGCAATAGTGTTCCAGCCGAAGTCGACCCCGTGATTCAGCTCTGAAATATAGACGCCATGATAGAGCGCTGTCACAGCCCCCGGGTTTAGATTCGTTCCGACATGATGGATGTTGTTGCCGTACACCTTCAGCGCGACCTCATACGCGAGGTTCAGGCAGCCGGCTTCGTCGTTGCCGTTGGGACAGCTCATATCATTGGCGACGATGCGCCAGCCAGTTTCGTCATTGAGGTTCACGGCTATCGAGCCGCCGCGAATCGTGAATCCCGCAAAAGCCCAGTAGCTTTCACCTTCGCCCTTCGATCGGATGCCGGTATCGCAGCCACCGTTGGCTGTGGAGTTTACGTTTCCGATGGTTGCGATGGCGCCGGGATAAACGACCATGGCTTTTAATAGGCCCGGCGAACCCGAGTTTGCGCCGAGGGTCAAGCAACTGCTCCAGCCGGCCCCGTCGTCGGTAGTTTGCTCGACCCCGTTCATGGCGTACACGATGTCGCCGGGCGCGATGGTGTCGCGGGCGTGGGTCAGAGTTTGCCAGGGAGTGGCGTAGCTGCCGTTCGCGTTATCGCTGCCGTCGGTCGCCACGAAATAGATATTGCCGGGTGCAATCGTGAAGGGGATGCCATTCGAAACGCCATTCGCGTTCGTCAGAACGATGTTCCCAGTGGCTGCGGAAGGGCCGAGCTGGATGCTGACTTTCGTGTCGGTCCAAACGGGATACGCCGCGATAGCGCCGCCACCAACCGTCACGAAGCCGCTGCCACGCGTTGGCCCGAAGCGTTGGCCGTACAGCGTAATGAATGCGCCGCTATTATTCTGGCCGCCAGTGGCCGGTCCGCTTACGAGATCGGTATAAAAGATACGCGGAGCCTGGCAGAATCCTAGCGTTGGCGTGATGGCCAGTATCCATGCCCGGGCAATCCAACTTGTTCCAACTCCCATTTCGCTGAGCGGATATATTGTGACGCGATTGGGATTGTAATTCCAGAGTACTCGTTACGAGCTGTTCGATTGCCTAATAGGCCGCCCACGCTTGTGGCGCGTTCTCCGTCATTCAGACAGGAGGTCGCAAGACTTACATGCGCACCAATACTCTGCTGTTGCTCACCACGTTGTTAATTCCCGTGATCCCGGCAAGCGCCCAAAACAATGAAGGCGGTTCTGACTCCGTCTACAGAGTCGAATTCAACTTCCACGACGGGTCCGATGCTTCTGCGACAGCTGGGCGCCGCTACGTAATCATGGCGACCGCCAACGAGAAAGGAATATTTCGAGTTGGGCAGAAGGTGCCTTATGCGACGGGTTCGTCTCAGCCGGCTGGTTCTACCTCAGCCGCTCCGATGGTTTCAACGCAGATCAACTACGCCGACATTGGCGTAAACATCGAGTGCCGCGTAAACGACGTCGGCGCCAAAGTACGATTGAAGGCTACGCTCGATCTCAGCAGCGTACTTCAACAAAACAAGACGGCCGCGTCTATGGCGCCATTGCCCGTCATCGGCCAGTTGCGGGCGGATGTGGACGGATTGCTCACCCCCGGTAAAACCACGATGGTCGCGTCAATCGACGACCCGGTGACATCGCGAAGAATGAATATTGAAGCGACCGTCACAAAAATAGACTAAACCGCTTCTCACGGGCCAATACCCAGACGGCTGCGTAAGGTGTGTTGTTTCTAAAGGAGGGGAATGGAGCGGGAGACGGGATTCGAACCCGCGACATCAACCTTGGCAAGGTTGCACTCTACCAACTGAGTTACTCCCGCATCGCGGAACCTTCATTGTCGCTCGCCAGTACCATACCTGTCAATTTCAACTTGCGACGTTCCAAAGGGTTACCCGGAAACAGGTTATAGTACCTCGCGGGCACTGGTTACATTTGCGTTGCAAATGTTTTGAGCAAATACGCCTATCAAGCTGAAAATAAAGCACAAAAAAATACCAAAATGCATGGCGTATGGACCAATAGTTCTGTGCTAGACTGACTTTTCCGCTGGCACGCTTGGCGGTGCTTGATCCACCGCGAACTAAACCCTCCGGCCCGATCGGTCCAACTGAATCGGAGATGAAACTGGTTTTCCACAGATTGTGGAAAACGTGTGCAAAAGGTGCGGCCGAACAAAACGAATGAATTGCTGGGAACAGATCAAGCAGCTCTTGCAGAAGAAAATCAGCAGCGCTGCATACGATAACTGGCTGTCGAAAACCGATTTTCGCCGCCTTGAGCGATCCACGTTGTACGTCGCCGTTCCTGACGACGTTACGCGCCAATGGATGATGCAAGAGTATGCTGGCGAAGTGTGGTCGGCCATACGAGACTTAGAATTGCCTATCACTGAGGTGTTATACGAGCTGATTTTTTCTCAAGAAAAGACAGAGGCTCAGGATTTGGCTGGTGGCTCGGGGTTTTCACCGTACATCAACCTCAATCCGAAATTCACTTTCGACAACTTCGTGGTGGGCTCCTGTAACCAGTTTGCCCATGCGGCCGCAAAGGCCGTCGCAACCATCCCGTCGAAAAAATACAACCCCCTCCTGATCTACGGAGGAGTGGGGATGGGCAAAACGCATCTCATGCATGCCATCGGCCGATCGCTGCTGGATCATTATGCCGAGATGAAGATCATTTACACATCCAGCGAGCGCTTCATGAACGAAATGATCAACTGCATCAAGCTCGATCGCATGCAGTCGTTTCACAATCACTATCGCTCGGCTGACGTTTTGCTGATTGACGACATACAGATTCTTGCCGGGAAAGAACGGACGCAGGAGGAATTCTTCCACACGTTCAACACCTTGTTCGAGCATCAGAAGCAGATTGTGATTTCGAGCGATTCTCCTCCGAAAAATATCCCCGGCCTCGTGGAGCGTCTACGCTCTCGCTTTGAGTGGGGTCTTATGGTCGACGTGCAGCCTCCGGATCTGGAGACCAAGATGGCAATTCTGGATAAGAAGTCGGAATCGGACGGCGTGCGTCTGCCCCAAGATGTCCGGATCTTCATCGCAACAAAGACGAAGTCGAATGTGCGGGAACTGGAAGGCGCGCTCATAAAGCTAATCGCCTACGCATCCGTTACCGGAACTCCGATCAATCTACCCATGGCTCAGCAGGTGCTCAAGCACCTCAGCAACGGCCAGGATCGCAAGATCACCATCGAAGCGATCATCAAGGCCGTAGCCGAGCACTTTTCCTTGCAGCCGGTCCAGCTTAAGCAGAAGACGAATGCGCAGTTGATCGCCTTTCCGAGGCAGGTGGCAATGTACCTGGTGAAAGACCTTACGCAGGCGTCTCTGCCCGAGATTGGGCGATCGTTTGGAGGGAAGCACCACACCACCGTTTTGCACTCCGTCCAGAAGATCGAGCGCATGCGCACGACAGACACGGTTTTCAACAGCGAGATCCAACGCATAAGTGACTCATTACATTAGGCTTGTTTTAGATTTCCACAGTGGGTATGCAGCAGGGGTGTCGAATTGTGTGCAAGACTCCCCGAGACCAAAAATTTCATCGCGGGCGCGCATCAAAAATCACAGCTTGGTGTGGTGGAAAGTTTCTGAGTTTGCTATAATTTAGGGAGAAATCAACATTTCCACAGGCCCTACGAATCCTGTTCTTAAGAATAACTACTTATTCAACGTTAAGAGAGAACACCGATGAGCACCGAAACAGTCAAGGCCCAGCGGAGCGCAAACACCATGGAGTTCACAGTCAGCAAGTCCGACCTGGTACGCGAACTCAACCTGTCCCAGGGGGTGGTCGAGAAAAAAACGACGATTCCCATCCTGTCGAACGTGCTGGTTGAGGCAGAAGGGGACCGGATTAATCTCACAGCCACGGATCTCGAACTGGGAATCCGGTGCTCCTGCCCCGCGAAGGTCAAGAAGCAGGGAGCGGGGACGATCCCGGCGAAGCGTCTGCTGGATTATGTCCGTCTGCTTCCGGACGCTGATGTGGAAGTGAAGCTCCAGGAGAACCAGTGGGCCAGCCTGGTGTGCGGAAGATCCCGGACAAGGATTGCTGGCATGTCACGCGAGAGCTTTCCGGAGCTGCCGGAGATGCCGGAAGTCCTTGCCGAGATTCCCGTGAAGATCCTGGCCTCGATGATTTCGCGGACGATCTTTTCAATTTCAGCGGAAGAGTCGCGATTCACGTTGAACGGCGCTCTGCTGATTCTGAAATCGAATGGGATCACGCTGGTGGCTACCGATGGGCACCGTCTCGCGATGGTGGAACATGGGATGGAATTCCCTGGGATGGGCGCTTCCTATCGCGCGCTGCTGCCTCGCAAAGCGATGGCGGAGATTCAGAAGCTGGCCGGTGAGAGCGGCGACGACGCCATGATCCAGTTTTCCGGTGACGATAATCACTTGTTCTTCCGGATCGGAGAGCGACTGCTGTTGAGCCGCAAGCTTACCGGCAACTTCCCAGATTTCGAGCGCGTGCTCCCCAAAGACCACCCGTTTTCGATTCAGTTGAACCGCGATGAGCTGCGGGCTGCCATCGAGCGTGTGGCGCAGTTCTCCGATGAACGATCGCGCGCAATCCGTTTTCGCGTGTTGCCTGGCGAAGTGAAGATTCACTCCTCGCTATCGGAGACAGGCGAAAGCGAAGAAAGCATTCCGACCGAGTACGAGGGCACGCAGGTCGAAATCGGCTTCAATGCGCATTACTTGCTGGAATTCCTGAGAGCGCTATCCGATGGCAACGTCGCATTCCACTTCCGGGATCCGCAAAGCGCCGGCGAGCTGCGGCCGGGCTCGGAAGAAAACGGCAACAAGTATCGGTATGTGGTCATGCCGATGCGCATCTGATCCAAATTAGTTTTGAAAGATTGTTAGGAGTTGAATGGCAACGAATCCTGAGTTTTACGATTCCCGTAGTATCAAAGTGCTCGAGGGTCTGGAGGCCGTGCGTCTGCGGCCTGCGATGTATATCGGTTCCACCACGGAAGCGGGGCTTCACCATCTCGTATACGAAGTGGTCGACAACTCTGTGGACGAAGCACTGGCCGGTCATTGCGACACCATCAACGTCACCATTCATATCGATAATTCGGTTACCGTCGTCGACAATGGCCGTGGCATCCCGGTGGACATTCACGCCGAAGAGGGAGTTTCAGCGGCGCAGGTTGTACTGACGAAATTGCACGCGGGCGGAAAGTTCGATTCGAATAGCTACAAGGTGTCGGGCGGCTTGCATGGCGTCGGCGTGAGCTGCGTCAATGCGCTATCGGAAACGCTGCTGCTCGAAATCTGGCGCGACAAAGCGACCTGGGAGCAGGAATATCATCGTGGCGTTCCGAAGGGCCCCCTGCAAAAGACCGGGAAGGCCGGGAACAAGAGCGGCACCAAAATCACGTTCAAGCCCGATAACACGGTCATGGACGCGACGGAGTTCAACTTCGACACTCTGTCGCAGCGTCTGCGCGAGTTGGCGTTTCTAAACAAGGGACTGACCATCACGCTCAGCGATGAACGCGTGGAGCCGGCGAAATCGCACGAGTTTCATTACAGCGGCGGCATAGCGGAGTTTATCAAGCACCTGAACAAGGGCAAGTCGGTATTGCACGAGAAGCCGATTTATTTTGAGGCCGAGCGCGAAATGCCCAATGGCGGAATGCTGGCGCTGGAAGTTGCGCTGCAATACAACGACGGCTACTCGGATACGGTTTTCAGCTTTGCCAACAACATCAATACCGTGGATGGCGGATCGCACCTCAGCGGTTTTCGCAGCGCGCTCACCCGCACGATTAACGCCTATGGGCAAGCCGCCGGCCTGTTCAAAGATGTGAAAGAAAACCTCAGCGGCGACGACGTTCGCGAAGGTCTCACGGCTGTTATCAGCGTGAAGCTGCCGCAGCCGCAGTTTGAAGGTCAGACCAAAGGCAAGCTCAACAGCGATATCAGCGGATTCGTAACGACATTCGTCAATGATAAGCTCGGCGAGTTCTTCGACAAGAATCCGGCTGTAGCAAAGAAGATCGTCGGAAAAGCGATTGACGCGGCTCGCGCTCGCGAAGCGGCTCGTAAAGCTCGCGACCTGACGCGCCGTAAAGGCGCTCTTGATTCCGGCGGATTGCCGGGAAAGCTGGCGGATTGCCAGGAGAAGGATCCCGAGCGTTGCGAATTGTTCCTGGTTGAGGGCGAGTCGGCCGGTGGCACCGCGAAAGCTGGGCGCGATCGCAAATTCCAGGCGATTCTTCCCCTGAAGGGCAAAATTCTGAACGTCGAGAAGGCCCGCTACGACAAGATGCTGGGCCACGACGAAATTCGGTCGATGATCACGGCCATCGGCACCGGTATCGGCAAAGACGATTTCGATCCGACACGGCTGCGATATCACAAGATCATCATCATGACCGACGCCGACGTTGACGGTTCGCATATCCGCACGCTGCTGCTGACGTTCTTCTTCCGGCACATGCAGGAGCTCATCAAGCGCAGCAACGTCTATGTGGCGCAGCCTCCGCTATACCGGATCAAGAAGGGCAAATCCGAGAAGTACATCAAGGACGACAAAGAATTCACGCGCGAGATCCTGCGCCGCGCGACCGAAAACCTCGAGGTCGAAACTGCCGCGAAGGTGAAGTTTGAAGGCTCAGAGCTGCGAGCATTCCTGATGTCTCTCGATGAGCTTCAACAAATCGTTCCGCTTACTGGAACGGCGGTTGCGAGATGGACGCGTCGTAGAGATTCTGACAAACCCCGAGTATCACGTCGATCAGAAATCGGATTTCAGCGAAGAGCAGAATGTGAAGCCGGTATTCGAAGCGCTCAAGGCGCAGAAGATCGAGGCTCGGCTGCATTTCGACGAAGAGCATTCGACTTGGGCCGTTCTGTACAAGGATCCAACGAATGCTGAACGCGCGATCGGCGTGGAGCTGGCCACTCAACCGGAGTATCGGCGCATGCGCGCCATGGCCAAGCAGGTGGCGAAGTACAACCATGCGCCGTTCACGATCACCCGTGAGGGCCGGAGCGAGACGAAGCCGAGCTGGCGCGAGCTGCTGGACCACGTCAAGGGTGAGGGCACCAGAGAAGTGAACATCCAGCGGTACAAAGGTCTCGGTGAGATGAACGCGGAGCAGCTTTGGGAGACAACCATGAATCCCGAGAAAAGGACGCTGCTGAAGGTGAATCTCGAGGATTTGACCGAAACCGAGACAATTTTCTCCACTCTGATGGGCGAGGACGTCGAGAGCCGGCGTAAGTTCATTGAAGACAACGCTTTAGACGTTAGAAACCTGGACGTCTAAGGACCGCTGAAACTAAGGCAGCGGCGGCAACGTTTTATACATGATGACCCGCCTTTCCATCCTGCTGCTCTTCGCCTACGCGGGCTTCGCCGCGGACGACGACACCACGAACATAACTTTCCATAGCGATGTCGCCCTGGTCCGCGTCGACGCCCAGGTGCTGGACACCGAGAATCGCGCGATTACCGGGCTGCGGGTGGAGGATTTCGTTCTGCGCGAACAGGGGAAGGTCGTCCCGATCCGCAATTTTGCCAGCGAAAACATGCCGATCGACATCCTGCTCCTTCTGGATGTCAGCGGCAGTATGCGGGTTCACGTCCAGCGGATCGCCGATGCCTGCCATGAAGCCATGCATGTGCTCGGGAAAGACGACCGGGTCGGGATCATGGTGTTCGACCGCGGCGCGCGGCTCCGCATGCCGTTTCGGAGCAGCCAGGATGACGTGAATCGCGAAATGGAGCGGCTGCTTCAACAGGAGACGTTCGACGGCGGCACCGATATCACGCATGGAATGCTGCGAGCGGCAGAGTACGTTCGCAACGAGGCTCGGCGGGATGCCCGGCGCGCGATCGTCATCATGACGGACGACCAAACCCAGAAGGAACGGGATGAAGCCGCGGTGGGCCGGGCCCTCGAAAGGGCCGACGCGGTGATGAGCCTGTTGCTGGCGCCAGACGCCATGGCGAATCGTGGCGGGATGGGCCGGCATGGTGGAAACCCTGGCGGGGGGATGGGCGGACCCTTGGGTGGAATCATTTTCCCGCGCCGGGGTGGTTACCCGGGTGGCGGAGGGATGGGCGGACAGACGCACTCGGCAGGGACGGCGGAAATCGCTAAGGATTCGGGCGGAGATGCCATGAGCGTCGACGATGCTTCGGCGCTCGAGACCACGTTGGAACGTCTGCGGCAGCGCTACGCACTCTATTTCCACATGCCGGAAGGCGCCGCGTCTGGAACCGATCGATCCATCGAAGTCGATCTTGCCAATTCGGCCCGGCGGCGGTATCCGACCGCTGAGATCAAATACCGGCGTGTTTACCTGGCCCCAACGGGCGGGGCGGATAGCGCTGGTCCGATGATGGTGACGCACGCACCGGATCATGTCCCGGCCAGTACGGAAACAGATACGGATTATACGGCTCGAAAGCACCGCGTGGCCGTGGATGAACCGACCGGCGGCCCCATGGTGAACATGGGAAATTCCCCGGATGCGGCTGCGGCTCCCGCGGCGAATGCGGCTCCCGCGGCGAATGCGGCTCCTGCCGCCAATACGGACTCGGCTCCTGCTTCCACTCCAGCCCCACCCCCGAAGTCAGGCTGGCGTCGTGTGGCCGATCCGGATCCGCCTCCCGCAGTAATTAAGCCGCCAGCACAGCCGTAACTGGGCC